>NZ_CP092888.1:0-2615721 GCF_026016385.1 Bifidobacterium sp. FKU | reverse complement strand
TGTGAATAACAAACATGTAATTTGTGGATAACTTTTGGCCGTGAATGGTTGGTATTCCGCCGATTATAAGAGATCTGAGGCGTGTCTCGCAACGTGTCGAAATGTGAAAATACTCCGTCCGTTTTGACTTGAGGGTAGGGGTGAGAGTACTTTGATATAGCTTGACTCACGTGAGGGCAGCGCGAAGCGTTGCCGAATAGACCTAGGAGCAATGGATTATGAAGAGGACGTTCCAGCCGAACAACCGTCGTCGCCACATGAAGCACGGCTTCCGCCTGCGCATGCGCACCCGTTCTGGCCGTGCGGTGATCAACCGTCGCCGTGCCAAGGGCCGCAAGTCCCTCTCCGCCTGATCATTCCGATCAGTGCCACAGGCATAGTCGAGGTGGAGCGGCTTCAAAGCCATCGTGATTTCGTCACCGTGCTGAAACGCCGGCGCAAAGCAGGTGGCAAGGATATCGTCGTGCACTATTTGGTGCCCGACGACCATCATGATGATGACGACCGGACGGTGCATCGCCGTTTGGGATTAGCTGTCTCCAAATCGGTAGGACATGCGGTCACCCGTAATACGGTGAAGCGTAGGTTTCGTGTATTGGCCAGAGCCCATGAGGATCTGTTGCCCGCGCATTGCGATATCGTTTTGCGCGCCAAGCCCAGTGCTGCGACCGCATCGTTCGCTTCGCTAGATCAGCAGATCGCGAAGGCTTTTGCCACAGTGGCGCATAAGGTGGCTGAGGCATGACAGCTTCTTTCAAGGCGGTGATGATTGGTGGGGTGCGCTGGTATCAACAGCGCATCTCGGCAAACACACCGCCTTGTTGCAAGTATTATCCAACGTGCTCGAATTATGCCATTGAGGCGTTGGAACGGTATGGCGCGTTCAAAGGGGGAGTGCTCGCCGTGCTGAGATTACTGCGTTGCCGGCCGTGGAGTCGTGGGGGAATCGACGATGTTCCACAACGGTATTCCATTTTTTACAGATTTTCGTGGTCGAAGGCTCATGAAGAGCCCCGACTGACACCATTGGCCACAACCCAAAGAGAGGCCCAACGATGAACTCAAATGAATTTCTGCTTGATAGCGGGTTTTGGGGATTTCTATATAAAATCCTGACTCCCGTTGAGTGGTTACAGACCTGGATCATGAAGATCGTGCATGACTTCTTCGTGATGCTGGGCATGAGCCCGATTGGTGTCTCATGGGTGCTTGCCATTATCATCCTGGTGCTGGTGGTGCAGGCGTGTATCTTCCCGCTGTTCTGCAAGCAGATGAAGTCGATGCGCAAGATGCAGGCGTTGGCGCCGAAGATGAAGCGCATCCAGAACAAGTACAAAGGCAAGACGGATCAGGCTTCCAAGGAGGCCATGAGCCGTGAAACCATGAAACTGTATCAAGACAATGACGCCAATCCGGCTGGCTCCTGCTTGCCTATGCTCATTCAGGGCCCGGTGTTCATGTCCATGTTCTATACGCTGTCGGCCATTCCCTACATTGCCAACGGTAAACGCGGTGCGTTGGGCGCGTTCGACGTAGCAACCGCCAAGCAATTCACCCAAACCGATGTGTTCGGCATTGTCAGCGTGACCGATAACTTCTCTAGGGCTGCCACTAGTGGCAAGGTGGTCATCGGTACCTTCGTGTTCCTGATGTGCTTCTGCCTGTGGTTTATGCAGTACTTCAACATGAAGCGCAACATGCCCGCCGCATCGATGAACAAACAGGCCGAGACCATGCAGAAGGCTATGCTGTGGCTCTTCCCGGTGATGTACATCTTCTCTGGTGCCACCATGCCGTTCGCCGTGCTGGTCTACTGGCTGACCAACAACGTGTGCAACCTCTGCCGCACATTGTGGCAGGTGTACGCATTCCCGACCCCTGGCTCTCCGGCTGCGGCGGACAAGGAAAAGCGCGATCATCGTAATGAGAATGCTCGCCGCGCAAAGGCCGGCCTGCCCTCTCTGGAAGAAGAAGCATTGGCCAAGGCCAAGGAAGAGGCCGAGCGTAAGGCCACTCATGGCTATCAGCGTCAACAGCCCGTGCGTAAGCGCAGAAAGAAGTGACGACTATGTCGGTGCGTGTTCGGTGTTTCACGTGAAACATCGAACACGCACCGACATTACTTTCTCTGTTCGGGGGAGCAGGGCTTAGACTTGTAATTCAAACACGACATGAAGGAGTAGCGTATGGCACAGGATGACGTGAAGTCGATTGATCAGCTCAACGAAGAGGCTGATATCGCCGCGGATTACCTTGAGGGCCTACTGGATATCGCCGACTATGAGGGCGACATTGAGATGGGCGTGCGTAATGACCGCCCCACCGTGCAAATCGTTGCTGATGACGATACCGACATCAAACATCTTATTGGCCGTAATGGTGAAGTCGTTGATGCTCTGCAGCAATTGACTCGTCTGGCTGTACAGCAGAAGACCGGCGAGCGTTCTCATCTGATTGTGGATGTCGACGGTTTCCTGAAGCGCAAGCGTCAGCACCTCTGTGATATCGCCCTGGATGCCATTGACGCAGTGAGGGATTCCGGCGAGCCGTATGACTTGAAGCCGATGAATTCCTTCGAACGTAAAGTCGTTCACGATGTGGTTCGGGAAGAGGGGCTGAAGTCTCGCTCGCACGGTGAGGAGCCTCATCGTTACGTGACGGTGTATCTCAAGAACAAAGTCGAGGATGTTGCCGAAGACGACGAGGTTGATCAGGAGTAATAGGTCGACGAGTTTTTGAGATGACAGGGACGTTCAACGGATGTCGTCTCTAAACAGACAAGAGTGACCGCAGGGGGGAATGGCGTCGTAATGAGCGACGCCTTTTCCATGTTGATTGTTTCACGTGAAACATGGTGAGGGAGATGGCTATGACGGATCAGCTGCAGGAGTCACCTGTACTTGCTGAGGTCTTGGGTGATGCGTTGCCGAAGTTGGAGCGTTTCCATGCCAAGATTGCCGAAGAGGGTGAACCTCGTGGATTGATCGGCCCCCGTGACGTCGATATCATTTGGGAACGGCATATTCTGAATTCCGCTGCGATTGTGCCGTACGTTCGGAATGCAACGAATGGTATTCGCTTCAAAACAGTTGCCGACGTCGGCAGTGGTGGTGGTTTTCCCGGATTGGTGGCTGCCGCGTGTTTGCCGGATCATGACTTCACGCTGATTGAACCGATGGAGCGGCGAATCGAATGGTTGCATGAATGTGTTGACCTGATGCAACTGCAGAACGTTGAGATTATTCGTGGACGCTCCGATGCCGTCATTCAGCAGGTACGGAAGCGGGAAATTCATCCGTTCGCTGTTGTCACGTGTCGTGCGGTTGCTCCTATGACCAAACTTTCTGGCTGGACGTTGCCGTTGCTGAAACCGTCAGGACAGTTGATCGCATTGAAGGGACGGTCTGCTCAGGCTGAAATCGACAAGGCCGGCAAGGAGATTGCAAAATTCGGTGGTCGTCATCCACGCGTCGTTGAAGCGGCTGTCGGACCGGATCTTGAGCCTACGCACGTGGTGATTGTGGATAAGCGATGAGTGGAGTACTGATTAAGTTATCCACATTTCCATATGTGCGTAAAAATTATCCACATTTTTACGGGACGATGTGCACAATGATGGAAACATTGATTTTTCAATGCTTTTCGTCTGTGAATACACAATCTAACACTCAACGTCATTCACACTTATCCACACTTATCCACATTGCATATCGCAATTGTGGATAACGAGCATCATGTCCATACGAATGAGAACACTGGAACTTACGTCTGTGCAAGGAGGAGCGATGGCCACCAAGGATCATCAGTCGGAACCTATAGAATCGGCTTCCGAAACGCTTCAGCGAATATTCGATGGTCACGGTTCAGTGCTTGGTAGCCAGATGGCTGATGAAAGCTCACGCTACGATGTACTCAAGAAAACCGATTTCCCCAAACCTAAACGTACCCGTCGTATTGCCGTGGCCAACCAGAAGGGGGGAGTGGGTAAAACCACATCCACGGTGAACACCGCTGCGGCGCTGGCAGACAAGGGCGCGCAGGTGTTGGTCATCGATATGGACCCGCAGGGCAATGCCTCTACGGCGTTGGGTGTATCTCATGCATCGGGAGAGCCCTCGGTCTATGACGTTATCGAGGGGCGTTCCGATCTGGGGGATGTCATCACGGTCTGTCCTGATTTTCCCACACTTGATGTTGTGCCTGCATCAATCGATCTCAGCGGTGCTGAGTTGGAAGTGGCCGATCTGCCCAACCGAAACACCTTGCTGAAGGAGGCCCTAGACCTCTACCTACGTCAATCAGATAAACACTATGATTACGTGTTCATTGATTGCCCGCCCAGCTTGGGCCTGTTGGTCATCAACGCCATGTGTGCAGTGACCGAGATGCTGATTCCTATCCAGGCTGAGTATTACGCATTGGAGGGTCTTGGCCAGCTGATTAACACGATTGGTTTGGTGCAAGAGCATTTCAATCCCGTACTGCTGGTGTCCACCATGCTCGTCACGATGTTTGATCGCCGAACGTTATTGAGCCGTGAAGTATATAACGAGGTTAAGGGACACTATCCCAGCATTGTGCTGAATACTACCATCCCGCGTTCAGTCAAGATCTCCGAAGCGCCGAGTTTCTCCCAATCGGTGATTGCCTATGATCCTCGTGGCATAGGTGCCATATCGTATGGTGAAGCAGCTTTGGAAATCGCACAGCGTTCGCAACAAGTCCTTGACACCATTGATGCGAGGAGGAACAAGTAATGGCATCAAAATCACGACTCGGTAAGGGCCTTGGCGCTTTGTTCCCCACATTGCCAGGGGAGGAACCAGTGGCGGAGCAGCCCGCAATGATTGCGGAGGATTCGTCTACTCCGGCGGCCACTGCTGACATAACCCCCGCCAAGAAGGCTACTGCCCAGCAGGAATCAAAGTCTGCCGCGCCTCAGACGGTATCATCCAGCAAGGCAGCCAAGAAAGCCGCCGGTAAACGCGCATCCATGCCCGCATTGGACATCATTACTCATCCTAGCGACCTGTTTTTCGGTACGGAGAAACCTCAAACCGGTAAGGTCGCCGCGCCTCAGCAGGGCGGCAAGTCGTCTGCGCCTCAGACGGCACATCGTACATCCGTCATTGTCAAAGATGTTTCACGTGAAACATCTCAGACTGCATCGGCGGCAAAGACCGCTGACACAGATAAGAAGGACGAGCTCAAGCCGGTAGCCGGTGGTTATCTGGCTGAACTCAAACTGTCTGATATCGGGCCCAATGCACATCAGCCTCGTACCATCTTCGACGAGGATGAGTTGAATGAGCTGTCTGCTTCCATTAAGGAAGTTGGTGTGCTGCAACCGATAGTCGTGCGCAAGCGTCCGGCAAGCCGGATTGCTGCGGCCAAAGCCGCCAAGCACGACGAGACGGAATCCAGCACGAATCCGTTTGCCGGTCATTTGGACAGCCCGTATGAGCTCATTATGGGTGAACGCCGTTGGCGTGCTTCTCAGTTGGCTGGGTTGGAGACGATTCCCGCCATCGTCAAAACCACTGCGGATGATGATATGCTCCGCGATGCGTTGCTGGAAAACTTGCACCGTGTGGCCTTGAATCCGCTGGAAGAGGCGGCTGCCTACCAGCAGATGATCGAAGAGTTCGGGTTGACGCAAGCACAACTGTCCAAGTCGGTGTCCAAGTCTCGCCCGCAAATCGCCAATACCTTGCGACTGCTGAACCTGCCGGCCTCTGTGCAAAAGAGAGTGGCTGCCGGTGTGCTATCGTCCGGTCATGCGCGTGCGCTATTGGGCCTGAGCGATCCGGAGGAAATGGACAAGCTGGCTTCTCGTATTATTGCGGAAGGTCTTTCTGTACGCAGCACCGAAGAAATCGTCGCCATGAAGGTTGCGTCGGGGGAGCAGCCGAAGAAGCCTAAGACGTCTAAGACCAATCCTTGGGTTGGTTCCGCCATCCAGCAGAGTTTGGAAAATCATTTCGATACCAAGGTGTCGATTAAGGGCAGCACCAAGCATGGTCGCATCGAAATCGTCTTCTCGTCACCAGAGGATATGGATCGTATCCTGCAGCTGCTGGTGCCGAGCCAAGGCGATGCCGATTCCAAATGGGTGTAACGCGATAAGAACATTCGTGTTGTCGCTGGCATTATTGCTGTGCAGTGCGGTGTACAACACAAGACGTATAGCCTCTGCGTGATTCCTGGCAGGGGCGTATGCCTGCGCTGTAGCCCCTGTCGCAATAGGAAAAACCCCTCAGGCGACGGACAATCATCACACATCATGATTCTCTGTCGCCTGAGAGGTTTTTCTATGCCTCTGACTGGCACGTACTATCCAAGGGCGGCATGCTGTAACACTGACCTAACGTTGCTCCTATGTCACAGGCAGCAGACAGAACAGCAAGCCACCATCAGTCCGCCGCAATCAGTCCGTAAGATAGGCCTGCGCATCCAGCGCTGCACGGCAGCCCATGCCCGCTGCACTGATCGCCTGACGATAAGTACGATCCACGCAATCGCCTGCAGCAAAGATGCCTGGCGCACTGGTCACCGTGCTGGCACCCTGCACCACGACATACCCATCATCGTCACGGTCCACAACACCGGCCGCAAAATCAGTGGCTGGCGTATGGCCGATAGCCACGAACACGGCGTTGGTGTCCAGCGTGCTTTCTTCTCCGGTCACCACATTACGTACGGCAATGCTGCTGACACTGGCCGGTGCCACAGCCGGTCGTTTGATTGTCAAGCCAGGAATGGCAATAGGTGCACCGGTGTTCTGTGTGGGGGAGGAGGTGCCGGTAATGGAGGTCACCACTGTGTTGGTCAGCAGGGTGATGGTCGGATTGGCTTTGGCTCGGTCCACCATGATCTGCGAGGCACGGAAGCTATCGCGTCGGTGAATCAAGGTGACTGAAGAACCGAACCGGGTCAGGAATAATGCCTCTTCAAAAGCCGAATCGCCACCGCCTACGACCACGATAGGCTTGTTCTTGAAGAAGAAGCCATCGCAGGTGGCGCAGTACGAGACGCCATGTCCGGACAGCTCCTGTTCGCCAGGCACCCCAAGCTTACGGAATGACGACCCTGTGGCGATGATAAGCGCCGATGCCTCCAACTGGGAGTCATCGGAGAGCGTTACACGATAGGTCGGCTTGACCGAATCACTTTCACACGCCTCGATGGAAGAGACATCGTCTGCGATATAGGTTGTACCGAAGCGCTTGGCCTGTTCCTTCATGCGATCCATAAGATCCGGGCCAAGAATACCTTCCGGGAATCCAGGGAAGTTCTCCACCTCAGTGGTGTTGACCAACTGTCCACCTGGCGACAACGCACCAGTGACCATAACAGGATTAAGACCTGCGCGGCCAAGATAGATGGCGGCCGTGTAGCCAGCGGGACCAGAACCGATAATGATGACGTTATGTTTCACGTGAAACATTGTCACACCCCCATACGATATTCCGTGTCATTCAGCCAGACGCGAAGAAAGGGCGGCACCGTCGAATGTATGCGAACGGTGCCGCCCCTTCTTGGGTCAGTTATCGGCATAGATGCCGATTAGAAGACCTCCACCTTCTCGATGTACAGCTGGTTCTGCGGCAGGCTATCCGATGGCACCCACAGCAGCAGATCCTGCGTATTGACGGCTTTGGTGAACTTCACTTCAGTAGTGCCACCTTCAGCAAAGGTGAATTCGGCCACCTGCTTGCCCTGAGTGGGGTCTCCAGTGGTATTCGCGCGAATATAGCCCTTACCACCGGATGTGCGGATGGTGATAACCATGCGGTACGCATCCTGCGGCTGGTCAAGGTGCATGTAGTATGCGTACCCGGATTGGCCGCCAGGATTCGACAGGAAGTTGGCGCTGGAAATCGTAAACGCCGTGTTGTTCTCATGGCGCGGTTGCGGAGCAGCGCTGGAATCCTTATCGCCGGACTTTTTGGCCTTGGTCTTCTTGGACGACGAATCAGCAGTCTCGGACTTCTTGGACTTGTCTGATGCCGAGTCCTTGGATTCGCTCTGAGTGGCATCACTTGACTTTGAAGAATCGTCAGTGGTGCCACCGTTCGTCGCGTTCTTGCTGCCACCGAATGGCACAGCGTCAGCATTGATATCAGGCCAGTCACCTTCACTGGAGTTGTTGGAAGCATCGGCAGGATTGCCTCCGGAGGATCGGAACGCATACACTGCCCAAACAGCCGCTGCCACTACCAATATCAGAGCCACAATGATGGCAACGACCTTGGTCGACAGTTTACCGAACAGATGTTCATCGGGCAGCTTGCTGTCATCCTCGTCATCCGGCACATCCTTCGGTGTGAAGCTCGGAGGAATGGCGCTTACTTCGGCAATGCGGGCCTGCTCCTCTTCCAAGGCACGCAGCGATTCCTCACCAGGAGCCACAGCACGGCCGCTGGCGAGGAACATGGGAATACGACTGGTTGTCTCTCCCACGGTGGCGTCGGAAATACCGCCGGTAACAATAGGCACTGTCAACCGAGTATTATCACTCGGACCGCCGATGGGGGCCGGATTCATTTCGCTGTACCAGTCACCGGTGTCTTCACCGGAAAGATTCTCGTGCTCCCAGGCGTCAGAAAGGTTGAAGTCAAACAGACGGTGGGCATCAGACTGAGACTGGTTGCCGTCAGCAATACTGGACCCATCCGGCAAAGGAACCGGTGACATCACGTGCGGAGCGAGGATGGAGGCCGGCTGAACCGGCAGGGAAGGTGTAATAGACAATTCCGGAAGACTGCTGCTGTTAATCAACGTGCTGGGAATAGGCACGATATCAGTCTCGTTGGCAGGCTTCAGTATCGCCTTGGTAATCGAGCAATCGCTTTCCACGCTCGGCAAAGCAATATCAGCATCGCTCAGTTCAGAGAGCGGTTTCCAATTACCCAACAAGGCGTCGAGTTCTACAAGGGCAGCCATTGGCAACGTATGCTCGTCGGGCTCGCTCAAGGCCAATCCACGCTTGCAAATCACGCGGAATTCGCCAGGGGTGTCTTGTGGCATGGCACGCAGATTGAATGTGGGTGTCGCTTGGCTTGGCGTGCGTGTCAGCAGGGTATAGAGTAATGCCGCAAGCTGGCGAATCGCATACCGTTCAGGACCGTCCGTACGCAGATCGGTAGCGGACGTATCGGCCAGCATCGTGGCACATGGTGCATCGGCAATTTGCACACCGGAGGTAGTCACTCGAACGGTGTCGGTTGTGATGACGATGCTGCTGGGAGTATCCGCAATGATCTCGCGCAGCACGTTGGCGCATTCTCCGATAATCGATCGGATGGCGCTGTAGCTGAGCGGCTTGGCGGTATCCACCATGTAGTCAGTCAGGCATTGGCCGCTATCCACCGGCATGACAATGAGAAGTACGTCGGATTCCATACGGTATTTCAGTACGGGAATCACACGATCAGGGCGAGTGGCGGCGATACGACCAGCGATCTCATCGATTGCGGCGAAAGCGCTGCGATTGGTAATGATGAACAGCTGGCAATCCTTTGCCAGCACACGGTCGTTGGCTTTCCATGCCTGAATGCCAGGCTCCGCACGCAACGATGATACCAAGGTGTATCGGTTGAGAATTGTGTCTCCGAGTTGCGGTTTCATAGTGCGTTCGGCTCCGTGTGATTGGTGTTCGAGACTGGTCTTAGATATTCTACGTGCGGGGCTATCCTTGACGGGCTCCGTCTCAGGATTGATTTGCGTATCGTCGACTTTTTCCGGCTGGGCTGTCACAGCAACGTCCTCACTGGCCGGAGTCTTGTGTAGACGGGCCAGTATCGAGTGATAGGCGCTGATGAGTTCCGGGGTGCGTACCACCCACAACACAGCCACATATACTATGGTCAGCACGATGGTGAGCACCACGCAGATGGCCAGCGCAGACCACCAGCTCATGTGCCCGCCTACTGGTCGAATATCCGCGTCGAACAGTGCGACTACCGGTCGTTTGATCAGCCAGACCACAACTCCGGAAGCCAGTGCCGCCACAATAGCCTTGGCATATGTCCTCGTGATCTCCCGACCGCCAAGATCGCCTTCGAACTTGCGGCGCAACATCATCAACGTCAGCGGCAACGCCAGTAATCCGCCGAGTGTCACCGAGCAGGCGATGCCGAGTACCCAATGCTCAGGAGGAAGTACCATCATGCCGATGATCATGAATACCGAGGTGAACCCATACTGCATCACCGCGGACAAGAAGGGGTGCAGGCCGTCCTCAAAGGCATAGAATGTACGTTGAATCAGCAGGAACGCCGATCCCAAAGGAGTGCCCACAGATAGGGCGATAAGCGCGTAGGAAATCAGCATGGTCTCGTCCATCGAGACGGACGGAAGCAATGCGCGGATAATCGGTTCGGGGAACACAATCATGGCGGCGGCGAAAAATATGATGAGCAGGCCCACATTATTCAGTGCGTTGACTAGGTCGTGCCGTGCCTCATCCAGATTCGCAGCTGCGACAGAACGGGAGATTTTGGGGAACATAGCCGTGGATACCGATACGGCGATGAGCGAATAGGGCAGGATGAACAGTGTGTACGCATTCTGATAGGTCGCGTTGCCTGCCACGCTGAACAGGCTGGCACCCGTCAGTTCGTGGGTGCGCTGCGGTGCGGATGTGGCGATACGGGTAAGGATAATGCCGCAGATCTCGCTGGCGACCACCACGCCCAAAGAGCCTAACGCCACGGGACCCATAGACCTGAGTCCAAAGCCGCCAAGCCCGAAGCTGGGTCTGTACTTGAACCCGATACGGGCCAGTGGCAGGAACAGTATCAGCGCTTGGAAGGCCACGCCCAAAGTCCAGGTGCCTGCGGTAAGCGCGATCTTGTCGGCGGTCCAGAATTCGAGGGGCTGTTCATTGGCCTTGCTGAACAGCAGAATAAAACCAGTAAAACCGGCGCAACTAATAATGTTGGCACCGGTTGAGCTCCACGCATACGTGAGGAAATGGTCTTTGGCGGCCAGGATCTGACCCAATACCGTATACAGGCCGTAGAAGAACACCTGAGGCATACACCACAGGGTGAACGAGGTAGTCAGGGCTATCATCTGGTGATCGTCGCTACCCACGTACAGGCGGGCAAGCAGAGGGCTGGCCGCCGCCATCACCACGGTCATGGCCAACAGGATGCCGATGGCCAACGTAACCAGACGATTCAGTCGTTCTTGGGCGTCTTTTTCTTTCAACGTGCGCACGATCTGGGGCACCAGCACGGCGTTGAAAATACCACCGGACACCAGCGTGAACACGGATTGGGGAATCATGGAACCGGCCTGATAGGCGTTGGCCGCCAATCCGGTGGTGCCGATGGCCGCAGCGAGAAGAATCGTGCGGAGCTGACCGGTCACACGGGAAGCAGCAGTTCCCGTGGCCATGATCAGGGAATTACGACCTACGGTTGAACTCATTCGTCGGGGTCCTTCTTCCGATGGAACTGCCGCCACAGGCCGATAATGCCCAATAGCACGGCGAAGCCAATGATAATGAAGCCGCTGGCATCACTGATGCGCATCACACTGGTGATCGCGGTGTCCTGCGTGTTGCCGAATCTGTTGCCTTCCCGGTCGGTCAACGACACATGGGCCGTCGATGAGCCGGAAGTGGAAACGCGGATGGTGAAGGTCACCTGAGCGTCGCTATGCGCGGGAATATCGATGTCAGCGGTTCGCGAGGTGACGATCTGCATGGAGTCAGTCAGTGAGTTGACCTGCACGCTGACGGCGTAGGGAAGGTCATTGCTGATGGTGATTGGCATTTTCGCGGATTCGCTGAACACGGATACCGATTCCGATGGGTTGATGCGTACGCCGTTCAGAAGATCGCTGGCCAGTGTTTTCGCGGCGTTGACCATGGCTTTTCGCGTGGCTGTCGGCTGGGGGGAGCCAGACATGGACCGCAGCGCCATATCGTCATGCAGCACCAGTAGAGAGCCAATCCATTGCATCGGATCGTTGCTATGCGAGGCGGTGTCATTGGCGTCCTGCCGGGCCAGGGCCCGCGGGTCCAACGACGAGACCTCGTCGGAATCAATCTCGTTCCTCAATATGGAGGTGGCCATGCGCATGATGTCATGCCGGCTGTCGGCCAACTGTCTCAATGCCGACCGGGTATTGGCGGTGTTGGCATCATCGGCCTTGTCGGGATTGACCGAATCGCTGACATTGTACGGATCGGCCTTGGCCATGGTCTTCAGATCCGTCAGATTCAACCAAGAGGCCTGCTCGAAGGCGCTCATCACCTGATCGATCCAGCTGGCCTCCGTGGTGCGGGAGAACGTCATAAGCAGGTATCGGGATGTATAGGGCTGTTCCATCTGGTAGAACGCGCTCTGAGCGACCAGTCGGGCTAACCGACCGGCATCGCTGGACTCGGCCTGCGCGTCCGTGCTGGTGGGTTGGCCCTTGGCCAGCGTGCCCAAGGTCGATTGCTCCTTCAGCACGGTGACATCGCCGGCAGGCGTATCCACCACGTAGGTGCCTGTGTGTACGGCTTCAGTCTGGTCGGCATCGAAAGAGGCATCGGCAATCACCGTGTCATAGCCCTGCTCGCGTGCCGCGGTCAGCGCATCCAACGTCCAACAGTTGTTGCCCTGCCATGCGTACGCGGAGGGTGTTTCGGAGTCGTTTCCGGCGGCATACCATGCGGCCGCCTGCTTGGCGTTCCACTGCTCAGTGGTGATGCCGGCCTTTTCGTAGGCCGCGGTATCACCCAGCGCGGTATAGGCGGTGATGTCAAAGTCGGCGGGCTGCATGATGCCGGCAATGGACGGTTGCACTGCGGACTGACGCCAATACAGAGGATCCGCGATCACTTGCAGCGAGCGGTGCTTGGCGAATGTCTGCCCAAGGGATCGCGCGGTATCGGCATCCTGACCGGATAAGGATATGGCTGGCGTATCAGTGGCTTTGGCCGCGTTGCCGGCGTCGGCGTTATCGGACTTGTCGGCCTTGTCCGTGCTGTTGGACTTGGACGATGTTGATGTCGAGGAAGTGGCGGTTTCGGCAATGCGATTGCTGATGGCCTTGTTATCGACCTGCCAGCCGCTGGCGGTGTAGGGCATGGCCACGGTCAGGTTCATGGCCGGTGTCGTCGCGGTGTTGAGCCCATCCGAAGATCGGGTCAGAAAACTCGGCAAATCGGCGAGTATCCGATTGCCAACGATATACGACAGCATCAGCGGCTTCGGCCCCCAGCTCCCTATGGAGGCAAGGGTCTGCTGATTGGCGTTCACCTCGACGGTAACGGTGGCAGTGCCGCCGGCGGGAATCGATGGCACGTCAACGGAACCCAACTCGTTGGGGGTGGGGATGGGGGCGTTGTTCTCGGCCCAGTTCTGAATATCGGTGCGCGAGACAAAGGTGAACAGCGTATTGGTGGTCAGGTGCAGTGTGCCGCTTGACGTGGCCGTGCTGTCCGTATTGCTGATGACCGCGGTGACATGATAGCCCGATTTGGAGGTGACGATGGGGGTGCTTTGCGTGATGGCAATGCTCTGCTTGGGCTGATTCTCGGTCTGATTGCCCGTTGCGTCCGTCGTATCGGATGATGAATCGGTCGTGTCCGTCGTATCGTTCGCGTAGACGGTCAATGGAGCGGCCAGCATCGCCACAACGGCGACGCCAGCCGCCAGTGCGTGTGCCAGACGTGTGCAATGTCGTAAGACTCCGGGTAGGTTCACTCGTTTGCCTGCCTGTTCTTCTTCCTGGCGTAGAGCCACGCGATTTTGCGTTCGTTGGGATAGCTCAACACGTCATCCAAATCTTCAAAACGTACCCAGAGGGCGTCTTCCGCCTCATGATCCGGGTCTCCTTCCACCGTCAGTTCGCCGCCGGTCTGTTTGAGCGCGAAGTGATGGACCAGCTTATGCACGCGCTGCGTGGTGCCGGTGAACCAGCAGTCGATGGTGGCGATGGAATCGATCACCTCGCCCAGGATGCCGGTCTCTTCATGCACTTCGCGCACAGCGGTCTGCTGCGGGGTCTCGCCTTTCTCAATATGCCCCTTCGGCAAGCACCATTCGAGATGGCCGGAGCGGGAATGACGGGCGATAATGGCCACGCGGTTCTGGTCATCGAAGATCAGACCGCCTGCCGAATATTCGCGTACGACCGGCAGTTCCTGGGCATCCAGTGAAGCGAATGTGGTCGGACCGTCCGACGTACGGCGTTGCGGCATCATGGCCGGAGTCGGGCCGGATGGCGTCACCGGTTCTACTGGCACTGCCGGTTCCGGCGAGGCAACATCCGCGGACGGATGCCGGCCGAAGACCGTGGCCGGCGTGGGATGCGCTGACGTTACGGGCCTCACTGGTGCTGCAGACGGCGCTGAGACCGGCATGGTGGCCGGCACTGCGGCCGGTGCGGTACGTGCCGCAGGCGGCATCAGCACGTCGCGCGGAGTCGGTATCGCTGTGGTGTGCGCGACGGCGGCCTTGGCGACCGCAACGGCAGCATCTACGGCCGCGTGGGCGGTCGCCGCGGGATCGTTCGTGACGATGGTTACGGACGTTTGTGCCGTGGCGATAATCGGCTCGACCTCGGCAATCGTCTCGGCACCGGCCTCGCCGGCGATACCATCGGCCTGCCCCTCGATAGTGCCGCTGGTAGTGGCGATGGTGACGGTGGCATGCATGCCGAAGACGGTGGCCGGTGTGGGCATCATCGGCTTCGGTGTGGGCATGTCGCTGGCGGCGTCCGATATTTCGGATTCGGATGGTGCGGGTGTGGCGGGCGTTGCGGGTGTGCCGGGTACACCGGAATGTTGCGCAGTCGGTACTGCGTCTACTTCGTCTTGATGAACGGCCTGATTGGTGGAGTGGCTCGCGGTGCCGCCGGCATCGGGAGAATCGCCCGAATCGGCGGAATGATGCGGAGTTTCGGACGTATACAGCAGGTGGTCTTGGGTATGGCTATCCGCCGAATCTGGTGTTTGCCCCAGTATGCGGGCAAGGTCGGCGGGCGTAATCATATTCTCCACCTTACTCAACCCCGTGTGCAGGTGGGGTAACGGTATGCTGGTAGGGCAGAAAAACGTCGCACGCGGGAAGGTGCCCATTGAATTTCGAAGTATGGCCCGAAGCCATCGAACTTGGTCGACTGTTCGCCGAACAGGGTTACGAGCTGGCATTGGTCGGCGGCCCGGTCAGGGATTTGCTGCTCCATAGAAAGAGCCACGATTTGGACTTCTGCTCATCCGCACGGCCTGAGCAGTTCGAGCCGATACTGCGCCGGTGGGGGCATGACGGCTTCTGGGACATGGGGCGCAAGTTCGGCACGCTGGGTGCCATGCGCCGCCGCCCGGACGGCACCGAGGTCAAGGTGGAGGTCACCACCTATCGCTCCGACACGTACGACACGGACTCGCGTAAGCCCGAGGTCAATTATGGCGACACGCTTGAGGGCGACCTGTCCCGCCGCGACTTCACCGTCAACGCGATGGCCCTGCGTGTGCCCGACCTGCAATTCGTGGACCCGTTCGGTGGTGCCAGCGATCTGTCCAAGGGTGTGTTGCGCACGCCGGTGGACCCGCGACAGTCCTTTGACGACGATCCGTTGCGTATGATGCGCGCCGTGCGATTCGTGGCCCAGCTGGGCTTCCGTATCGCGCCGGACGCGGCCGAGGCGATCACCTCGATGCGCGACCGCATCGACATCGTATCCGCCGAGCGCGTGCGCGACGAACTGACCAAGCTGCTGCTCTCCGACCGTCCGCGCGCCGGCCTTGAGGCGTTGGTCGAATCCGGTCTTGCGGACATCGTCTTCCCGGAGATTCCGGCCCTGCAATTGCAGATCGACGAACACCACCGCCACAAGGACGTCTTCGAGCACACGATGATTGTGCTCGAACGCGCGATCGCCCTGGAAACCGGCCCGGACGGCCCGGTGCCCGCCCCCGACCTGACGCTGCGCTTGGCCGCCGTGATGCACGATATCGGCAAGCCGAAGACCCGCCGGTTCGAGCCGGGCGGCAAGGTGAGCTTCCACCACCATGACGCGGTGGGTGCCAAAATGACCCGCAAGCGCTTGAAGGCGCTGCGTTTTGACCACCATCTGGTCGAGGACGTCTCGGAACTGGTGAATATGCACCTGCGCTTCCACGGCTATGTGGACGAGCCGTGGACCGATTCGGCCGTACGCCGGTATGTCAAGGATGCCGGGCACCTCTACGAGCGGCTGAACAGGCTCACGCGCGCGGATGCCACCACACAAAACAAGCGCAAGGCGATGATCTTCTCCCAGGCCATGGATGAGATGGAGGAGCGCGTCCGCGAACTCAAGAAGAAAGAGGACTTCGACGCGATTCGCCCGGATCTGGACGGCAACGAAATTATGGAGTTGCTGGGCCTGGAGCCTGGCCCGATGATCGGCCGCGCCTACAAGCACATGCTGGAATACCGTCTGGATAACGGTCCGGTGGACCACGATGTGGCCGTCGAAGAACTCAAGCGCTGGTACGCCGAGATTCAGTAGTCCGATACTAGCCCGATACCAAAAAACCGTACGCTGAATACGTGTCAGCGTACGGTTTTTCGCGAAGATGAAGCTGTATGCGCCTTACTTCGCCGTGTATGCGTCGTGTTTGGTGTCGGCGGGCAGCTTGGTCATGCTATCGGCGGCCTTGCAACCCTCGATATTGGTGATGGTCTTACCGGATTGCGGGGAGGATTTGGTGTCCTGCAGATCGTTGAACGTGGCGCCGATGACCACATCGATGAGCTGATCCTCGCGAGCCGTCATGATCATGGTGGCGTCGGTGAAATTGCCGATCAGCGTATACGCCTGATTAATGGCGTTCTTGCCGAAGTAGATGGTGGTGCGTTCAACGTTGGTGCTGGAATAGTTATCGATTTTCTGCACGCTGAATCCACGATTGGCCAAAGCTTCACCCACGGCCTTGGCGAATTGGCCGTGAGAGGTGCCGTTCATCACGCGAATGCCGACCGAAGCGTTGGACACGTATTGCGCTTTGCCGCTGCTGTCCTTGACCGCGCACGGCGCCGCGTTGCCGTAATTCGGCTGGCGGGCCGGAGTCTCCACTTCGCCGAGGCCGAAAACGTGGAAATTGAACAGTAGGGCTATGACCAGCACTACTGCCAATGCCGCGCCGCTGATGGAAAAGACGGTGGTCTGGCGGCGGCGCACGTACGCCTTGCGGGCTTCACGTTCATCAACCTGATACGTCATCGGTGGACTTCTTTCATGGGTCGGGTGGCTGGTTGCTACCTTAGCGTCACTGTCTGACGCCGATATTGGGGTGTGCGGGAGATTTGGCTCGAATAATGCGATCGACCACAGCCGTATCGCGCCACCCATCGATGATGCGTTGTGCCGCTGCCTCGTCGGCGGCGAAAGCGACCACTGAGGGGCCGGATCCGGAGACGAATGCATGGCTGGCACCCGCCTGCGTGGCGGCGTCGATGGCCTGCCCGCTGCGGGGATGCAGGCTGATTGCCGCAGCCTGCAGATGATTGCGGTCGCCTTCTGCGGCTCCCACGATGTCAAAGGTGTGGTAGACCTCAGGAGTGCTGAGTTGCGACTGGTATGCGCCGACCAATACTTCGCCGCTGAATCCCTGTTCTATCAGCGCCAGCTCATCGCGGCTGCCGGGGGTGATATCCGTGATGCGTTCACCGAAACCGGTGCCGTATGCAAGGCCACCGGTCAGGCAGAACGGCATGTCCGCGCCCAACGTGGCGGCAATGGTGCGCAGGCGCTCTATAGGCCAGTTCAGATCCCAGAGACGATTGACCGCCAGCATGGTCGCCGCGGCGTCGGCTGAACCGCCGCCTAGTCCGGCACCCACGGGAATGCGCTTGGTGATGGTCAACGCCACATCCGGCTCGCGCTCGGCCGCCTGGGCCATGGCGAAGAGGGCCAGTACCGCATGGTTGCGGCGCATGTCGCTGCGTGAGGAGGCCAAGTCGCCCAAATAAGCGCCTTCGAGCTCCAGAGAGAATCCCGCTCCGGGTTGCTTGGCGGTTGCGGTGACGGTGTCGTATACGCCGATTGCACAGTAGGTGGTGTCCAGTTCGTGGCGTCCGCCCCATTCGTCGTGAGCAGGCCCCACTTCCAAGGTGAGATTGGTTTTCGCCGGGCAATCCACCGTAATGGTGATGGGGGAGAGCTCATCGAACTGATGTCGGGCAGCGGCTGGGCGTGGATGTGAAATTACCGGACTCATTGTGCCTCATCTCCATCTCCACACGATTCGATGGCCTTGGCCAGAGCGGTGAATTCGGCGATGGTGAGCGTCTCTCCTCGACGGGTCGGATCGATGCCGGCGATGGAGAATGCCTCGGAAGGCGCAATGGTCTTCAATGCCGCGTGCAGGGTCTTGCGACGCTGACCGAATGCCGCATCGATCAGACGAAATACGAGTTCCCGTTGTGTGCCGTCGTCTGTGCTGTTCGCAGTTCCCGGGGTAGCCGGGTCATCGGCCTGATACCGGGTGAATCTGACGAGCGCGGAATCCACATTGGGAGCCGGCCAGAACACATTGCGGCCGATGGTGCCCACCCGTTCGGCGGTGCCATACCAGGCGAGCTTCACGCTCGGCGTGCCGTAGATCTTGGAACCGGGCTTGGCGGCGAGTCTGTCGGCCACCTCTTTTTGCACCATCACCAAGAACGAGCCGAGGTTGTCGAAACGCTCCAACAGCGTGAGCAGAATCGGCGTGGCCACGTTGTACGGCAGATTGGCGACCAGCGTAAACGATGCGTCATCGCTGAAATCAGGCACGTTCTCCGGGGTGACGGTTAAGGCATCCCGATTGACGACGGTGAGTCGTGACGTGGCTTCGGGCATGAATTCGGCGACTGTGCCCGGCAGTCGTTCGGCCAACGGCGGATCGATTTCGACTGCGGTCATGGTGGCGCCGGTTTCCAGAATCGCCAGCGTCAACGATCCCAGGCCGGGGCCGACTTCCATGACATGATCGGCAGCGGTCACTCCCGCCTCGCGTACGATACGACGGACCGTGCCGGGGTCGATGACGAAGTTCTGCCCGAATTTCTTGGTGGGGCTGATGCCGGCATCGGCCGCGATACGACGGATATCGGCGGCACCTAACAGGTGACCGGTGGCGGGAATGGTGTCGTTCATAAGCGTGTGTTCCTTGTGGGCTTCGTAACCGATCAGTACCAACCGATTTGTTCGGAATGTTGCCATGCCTTGGACGGGCTGCCGTAGGTTTGTGCGATGTACCACAGACCCCAATCGATCTGTACGGCGGCATCGTCACGGTAATTGGCGCCGAACGCAGCCATTTTGTCTGCTGGTCGCGACTGAGGAATGCCGTAGGCACCGGAGCTTGCGTTTTCGGCATACCACAGCCACCTGGACTCGCGGTTCCATAGTTTGACCAGGCAATCCCAGTCGTTGCCTGTCCACCCGCGCTGCGCGGCGGCACCGGCGGCATAGGCCTGAGCCTGGGCTACGGTGGCGTGCCAGAGTCGGCCGGAGGGCGTGGTGGTTGTTCCTGAATCGGAGCCGGAAGAGCCGGAATTGTTGTTCGTACCGCCGCCGGTGTTACCGGAATTACCAGTGTTACCGGAATTGCCGGTGTTGCCGGTGTTGCCGGTGTTACCGGAGTTGTTGCCGCCGGTGTTGCCGGCATTGTTGTTGGTATCGGTGTTCGTGTTGTTGCCAGAGCTGCTGTTGTTCTTGTCGCCTGTGTTGTTGGCATTGTTACCGGACGACTCGTGCTGATTGTTGAAACCGGAATCGGCCTTGCCGTTATCGGCGGAGTCGGATTTTTTGTCGGAACCTTTATCGGTATCAGACTTGGCGGCGCCTACGGCGATGATCTGGTCGATGGCCATCGTGGTGACGGTCTCGGATTTCAGCGTCTCCGATTCGGCCACGCCATCGACATACGTGACGTTATACACCTGGGTTTTCTCGCCATTGACGCCTTGCTGGCGGATCTCCGACTGGCCTTCAGGAAGATTGGAGTCGATGATGGTTTGTGTGGAGTATGGCACTATGGCTGTGCGTGTTTCCTCGCCATGCGTCACGCGCCGTACGCGCAGGATAGTGGTATCGCCGTCCTTTTCGACGCTCACACGGTCCTCTTTGTTCAGCACGATGCCTTTGGAGTCAAGAATGGAGGCCGCGGGCAGTTTGCCGTTGGGGGCCACGGAA
Source organism: Bifidobacterium sp. FKU (assembly GCF_026016385.1). NCBI lineage: Bacteria > Bacillati > Actinomycetota > Actinomycetes > Bifidobacteriales > Bifidobacteriaceae > Bifidobacterium > Bifidobacterium sp. FKU. The sequence goes on along the minus strand of NZ_CP092888.1, from coordinate 2,595,549 downwards.
GTCTTGCCGTCCGCAATGACGGTGACCGGGCCATCCTGATTGATGACCAGTCCGCCGGTGAGCTGGTTGTACACATTGTCGATGTCGACGGTGATTTTTGTGGCGTTGTTCTGGTTTTCCTCGAAAAATCCCAGCAGCTGGTCGGCACTGGTGGCCACGGTCCAGAAGGGAACGGACGTGCCGTCGATGTTGATAGTGGTCTGGTAGGCGGACTGTACGGTGACCACGGCATGATTGGCGAGTTGGTCGCCGGACGAGGTAGTGACGATATCGTGGGTCTTGATATCCACCCCTTGTTCCTCCAGAAGACGGGTGGCCGTCATCGCATATGTGGTGACTTGGGTGGTTTGCCCGTTGATGTTCAGGGCTACGGATTTACGCGCGGTGAACGCGAATGATCCAGCCAGCGCGATACTGGTCGCCGCGATACAGGCGATTACGCGGATGCGACGCAGTGTAACAAACCGCTGCGGGGTCCAACGCCGTGCCATTGCCATACTCTTCCTGCTGGGTGAACGATTACGCCACCCATCGTAACGGTTGTTCGGACCCGTACTGCGGTTTCACCGGCCACCGTCACCATTCCTGCTCGTCAGATTGTTCTGAACTCAAAAAAAGAAAAAAGGGGGCGGGAGAGAAGGGGATGTTCCCGCCCCCTTGAAGGTGCGGAGCTGGTTGGGGGACGCTCCGCCCTCATTCCAGGAAGCCCATAATTGGGGGAAGGCTCCTGGAGTACTTACCCAAGGTAAGAATTATATGCGTAGAAAAGCCTACGTATCACATAATACGCCATTTTTTCTGCGCGACGAGCCTCTTGTCGGGATCGAACCGACGACCTGCCGCTTACAAGGCGGCCGCTCTGGCCATCTGAGCTAAAGAGGCGATTGTTCTTAACGCGTAAATCGTTTTGAACAAATCTCTAGTATACCGGTAGTTCCCGAGTGGTCAATTCGGGCCAAGCCGCGCCGGTAATTAATCGGCCAGCGAAATCGGCTTCTTGTTGGCGCCGATCGATGGCATCTGGCCTTCCACGCCCACCTGATCGGAGTCCAAGCCGATGGACTTGAGGAATCCGTCCACCATGCTGGTGTCCGCCAGCGTGAGCTGCTTCAGATCCCAGTATTCGCCATTGATGGTGAGCGTGGGGGAGGAGAACGCGCCGGAGCTGTTGAACAGTTCGGGGCGTAGGATCGTGTAGTTGTTGGAGGCGGTGAGCCACTTGACGTATTCGTTCTTACCACTGAATGCCGCGGTGGCCACATCCTCGCTCACGCCGGCATTGACGGCCTGCTTCTCCAGCTTGGCGTTGCTTACCGGCTCGTAATTGGACAATTCGCCCGGCTGGAAATCCTCAGCGTAGATGTTGGAGAGGTAGCTCATGAGGTGATCGGGATTGTCATCATGCTCGGCAATGTAGATGGCACCGTTGAACGCGCGGTTGGAGTAGTTGTCGGAGCTCTTGTTGTCCTGGAAATTGAGGAAGTGCAAATCGATGTTGAGCTGGCCGGCGTTCATCAGCTTGACGAGCGTCGGGTCAAGCTGGCGGTTCACCGAGGCGCAGCCGGGGCACAGCGGCTCCATGTAGATGGAAACGGTGGGCGCCCCTTCGGCCTTCTGACCGTACCCCTTGCTCGAGATCACGAAGCCGGCCTTGTCATCGGCGTTGGCCGGCTGGGTACTGACTTTCTTGAGCTTGCTATAGGCCTCGTCCACGGTCATGTTGCTTTGCTGGCTACTGCTGCTGGTGTTGGACGGCCGCATAGCCTTGTATACGGCGAATCCAGCGATGGCCACCAGCACCACAATAATGGCCACCACAATGCAGCCGATGATGGTCTGCTGCTTACGTTCCTTAGCCGCCTGCTCGGCCCGTGCCTGCTGGGCGGCCTCCTCGGCCGCTCGGCGCTCAGCGCGTGTGGCACGCTTGGCCTGACGCTTCGGATCTGACATAGCTATCCCCTTGCAATCGCTTCAATGTTTGGGCCCCATCATAATGACCGGGCCTGAGGAGGACTGCGCCCAGAGCTGATCTGAGGTGAATTCCCTGTAAAAGTGTGACGGAACGAACGTATCGGATACACAAAGGCCATGTGTGCGGATGGCTGATGTGTGAGATTCCGCCCCGCTCTAGGCGAACGGCATCCAGTTGATCGGCATGCCCAGAATCGGCATCGCGCACAAGGCCACGGTGATGATGGCCCATATGGTGAACAGCACGGTGCCGCGCCCGCCGCCCTTGGGCGCCGGCGCCACTGGAGCAGGTGGAGCCCCACCCACTTCGGTGGATGGCGCGCCCGCCGGGCGACTGTGTTTGAGCCCGCGCAGTACGCCGCCCCCCAGCCGAATCATCATCGACTGTGGGGCGAACACAGTGACCAGCCAGCCGATGGCCATGAAACCGCCCAGCGCCAGCCCGGAAGCGGAGAACGGCACATCATTGAGCAACGGCACCGGAATACCCCAATCCGCGGTGAAATACCAGGAGATGGTGTGAACGGGCAGTGCCAGAGCCGCGGTGGCCACGGCGGTTCCCGCCATATAGATGATGACTAGCAGCAGTATGCGGGGAATGGCCAGCAGCAGGGCTTTGACCAGATGCCAGGGAAAAGTCGCCACGCGAATCCACGAATCGGAGTTTTTGCGCTCGCCGCCGCGTTTGCCCTCGCGCTCAAGCTGGGGTTCGGTGTTATAGGCCAGGGTGAGCAGTAGCCACAACAACGCAGTGGCCGCGATGATGGCCACGAGCGGAGCATTTGCCGCCAGTGCCGCCAGCGGCGCCGCCAGCAGGATCAATGGCAGGGTGCCGCGCTGCAGATATTCCCCTCGCTTCACGTCCACCGGATTGGGCATGGGAGGATTTTGGACCATGGTTTCGGTGGGGGCCGCTTGGGCGGTTTGGTCGATGATGCGCTGCAATGCCGGGCGAATGGCGGGGTCCACCGCTGTGGGCTGGTTGCTTGCGGGATCCCAGCTGCTCTGGGCGGTGCCGGACGGGGGGAATGATGACGGCTGCGGCGTGGGGAGTACGGTGGTGCGCTCGGCCAGCGGCGTGGTCGGGGCCGGAGTCGAATCGGTGTTGGTCATTGGTGTGGTGGCGCCGGCCATTGGTGTGGTTTGGTCCGGCATCGGTGTGGTCGCGCCGGTGAGTACCTGTGTGCCGGCGTCGTCGGTGAAATCGGCAGCAGCGTCGGGCAACAGTTGCGTGGCCTGCTCCGCACCGGCCGGCGGACGTGGCGGCATATCGGCTAAGGGCAGCGTGGCGGTAGCGGCGCCAGCCGGCGAGAATACGGCGGTTTCGCCATCGCCGTTATCGCCCTTATTGCCGGAGAACACGGCCATGGTGGGAGCCTCAGCGGCTTCCTCGGCCGCGCGCCAGATGGTTCGGGGATTATTGCGGTCAACGCCGCCGGCCGCGCCAAAAGGGGGCATCGCCTCCGCGGCTTCGGCAACGATCGCAGCCGGTTGTCCAGCCACGGCTCCCGCGGCGAACGGTCCCGCCTGCTCGCCCTGCCAAGCGTTGGGATTCAACGCATCCAAGGCGATGGCATTCAGCAATTGATCCGGCGTGCAACGATCCCTGCGATCCGGGTCCAGTGCAGAACGGAAGGCAGCCAATGTGCCGGCCGGCAATCCGGAAAGATTCGCGTTGCCCGAGGCCTCGCGCTCAAGTACCGCCATCATCGGCTTGGTGCCGAATACCGGTGCGCCGGTTGCGGCGAAGGCAAGTACGGAAGCCACTGACCACCAATCGGTCGCCTCATCGGACTCGGCGCCGTCGATGATTTCGGGGGCTATGAATCCCGGAGTGCCCATCACTAGGCCGGTACGGGTCACATGGCTTTCTCCTTCGCCCATCGCGATACCGAAGTCGACCAGCACCGGGCCGGCTGCTGAGACCATCACATTGGTGGGTTTGATGTCGCGATGGACGATGTCGGCCGCATGTACGGCTTTGGTGGCTTCGATGAGCTTGCGGGCCAAGCGTTCCAGATCGTCGCCCACATACCGGCCATTGGCGGCCACATCATCCTTAAGATTCTTGCCCTCGATGAGTTCAGTGACGATGAACGCCAACGTATCGTCGAGTTCCATATCCACGATGCCGCATACGCCTGGATGATTGACCTTCTTCAAGGCCATGGCCTCGCGCCGCAGACGTTCGCGCGGCGTGACATCGGGCTTGAGGTCGGGGTCGTGCAGGGCCGCGGACGCAGAGCCGGAGCCTGCCACCGACTCGTCGGCCAGCGAATCGCGCAGAATCTTCATCGCATAGGTGGTGCCACCGCCGTCGCGGACACGCCACACCGACCCCATAGCTCCTGAGCCGAGCCGGGAGATCAGCGTGTACCCACCAACCACTTCGCCGGGCTCAAGATTCAACGCGTTCAAATCGCTCATGCCCTCCATCCTAATGCCTTGCTGGTGCATTATTCTGGCTCTCTCCTGGGAGGCCGAGCTTGATATTTCTTGGCTCCCCTCTCTGAGAGGGGAGCCAAGAATAAGTGCCGTTTACGTATTGAGAAGTGCCGTTTACGCCATTAAGGTCGATTGCCCTGACCGGATGTGGTAGCAAATTATGCGCTCGAAATGACAGGATAGGTGCGTGGGCAGGTGCGCCAGTCGTGAATTTGCGACTCTATAACCATCGGCATCAAGGATGTGTCGGCGGTGACCCAAAGGTGAGCCAGCCGGGCACATTCAACAGTGGCACAGCGATGCAAGGGCAGTATCGTGAGCCGCTGATCGAATCGATAACGATATCAGATTCGAATGCCGCGACTTCGCCGGTCGTACCTTCGAATACTTCTCCGAAGACGGCTACCTGTTCGGCGTGATGGCCTCCCAGCAGGTCTGGCGCTCAGGCCAAGGGCGTGTACGCCTTCATGAAGCACTTCGCGCTGAACGACCAGGAGACCAACCGACTGAGCGAGCTCGCCACCTGGGCCAACGAGCAGTCGATTCGCGAGATCTACCTGAAGCCCTTCGAGATGAGCGTCAAGCAGGGCGGCGCGGGTGCCGTGATGAGCGCCTTCAACTACATCGGTATGGAGTGGGGCGGTTCCCCTCCTGCCGTTGGCTTGAATGGGTTTTCCTTTGCCTTCATGTGGACCGCCTCCTCGCTGAATCAACCTAAAATAAAGATTATCAAAAATATCAAAAAAATAAAAATTATCAAAAGTTGGGTTGAGCCGACTGAAGAAAACAGCCGTGGCGACAATGATTCTGCCGCAATCCGCGGTGACAACAACTGACGCGGACCTTCTTGGCAGAATCGTTGTTTGTCCCGCTTCGCCAATCAACGTCGCTCAAGTTCGGTGCGCAGACCGGCTACCGTAGCGGTCAGCTCACGCACTTCCTCGCGCAATAGGTCGATTTCGGGATTGGCTGATGTTGCAATAGCCTCTTGCGCGGCTTCCTTGGCCACTTCCTTCTCCCGAGCGTCCTCGCGCCGATCCGTCTCCAGATTGACCTGATCCACGATCCACGAAGCCAGCGTGGCCGTCACAATACCGATCAACGCGATGCCGGTGAACATCAGCACCACCGCAATGATCTTGCCTTGGAAGGTGACCGGCGAGAAGTCGCCATATCCCACGGTGGTCACGGTCACGAACGCCCACCACAACGCCGTGCCGAAGTCGGTGATCGTGGATCCGGACGCCCCGCGCTCCACGGAATACACGGCCAGCGCGCCCACGTACATGAGCATTCCCACCGCGCCGACCGCGTATACGGTGATGCGCCCGCGCACCGCCATGCCGGAGGTGCGGTTCAGCACGTGCAGCACGGTCAGCAAACGCAACAGTCGCAAGGGCCGGAGCATCGGCAGCGCGATGGTCAGCAGCGTGAACAGGTTGTGCTTGAACCACCGCCAGCGATCGTCGGCCAACCACAGCGAGACCACATAATCGACGACGAACACCACCCAGATCACGTTGATGACGGTTTCACACAGCGCGATATGCGTGCGGGAGAGAATTTCCCACGAATACACCACCAGAAACACCACGGACAGCACCATCAGCGGCCAGTCCGTCCACTTCTTCCACGTCTTCAGTCCCATATTCCGATTGTAGTGGCGCGTCCGCTGCGCCACTGCGGAGCATGACTCCGGACATCAGTGTTGTATACGTTCGTATACATTTCACATTGTGTACGAACGTATACAACGGTATTTTTCATCTCGTATTTCCCTTATGACTATCACCACAGTGATATAATCAAGAATATGTAAGGAGAGAGAAGGAGCCGGCCAATGGAGACCGCATCGATCGAACTGTGGCATGGCTCTTCGCATGTCATCAAGCATCCTGAATACGGGCTGGTCAAGCCGAACAACGATTATGGCCGCGGATTCTATTGCACGCGCAGCGTCGAGCTGGCCAAGGAATGGGCGTGCGCGGGAATGGATGACGGTTTCGCGAATCGGTACACGTTGACCACGGACGGGCTCCTCTTCCTGGACCTGTCCCAGCCGCCCTACACCATCCTGAACTGGCTGGCCATGCTGGTCGAAAACCGTCGTTTCCAGCCGACCACCGCCGTCGCCGCGCAAGGCATCGAATATCTGAAACAAGTGTTTCTGCCGGATGCCAGTCAGGCTGACGTCATCGTCGGATATCGTGCCGACGATTCGTATTTTTCGTTCGCCCGCGCTTTTGTCAATAACGCGATTTCTCTCGACCAACTCGCCGAGGCGATGCGGTTGGGTGAGCTCGGCAAGCAGATCGTACTCGCCAGTCCTCAGGCATTCGCGGCACTGCGGTTCCAAGGCTGCGAAATCGCCCGCGCTTCGACCTACCACGGATTGCGTAACGAGCGCGACCGCACAGCTCGCGAAGCCTACCGCCGCAAAAGTGCAGAAGCCGATCTCGACGGCCTGTTCATGCGCGACATCATCCGCGAGAAAGTGACCAACGATGATCCCCGCCTATGATGAGACATACTTGCCGGACGCCATGGCCAACTTGGCCGGCGCCTTCGATTATGCGCTGAACGATTGCGGGTTGCCGGTCGGCCTATTCATGGACTTCTTCGCCACCTCCGAGGCGGCCGCGCTTTTCGGGCGAGGCACGCCCAAATACGTGTGTGGCATGTCCGGCGAGGAGCTGGTGGCCGAAATCATGCGGCAAACCGGTTGGGCGCGCATTTTCGATATGCCGTCAGCCGCACTGCGCGCCGGCTCAACACCCGAATACTGGGCCGGATGGGTACTCGCATACTGCCAATGGGCCAGGGGAGTGCGGTTCTCGGACATTCTCGATGTGCTGTCGTTCGACGATATCGTGCGACTGTACCCGACTCTGCACGAAGCCGACGAAAGCCGATTCGTCGACGTGTACGACGAGCGGGCCGCCCATAATCGCACCGAGGGCGACTCCCGGCTGCACACAGTCCGCGTTCGCGCCGGACTCAGCCAATCCGAACTGTCCCGTCACTCCGGCGTTGCCCTACGCTCCATCCAAATGTACGAGCAGCGCCGCAAAGACCTCGGCAAAGCTGCCGTCTCCACCGTGCTCGCTTTAGCCCGCACGCTTGGCTGCCGCATCGAAGATCTGTTGGAGCCGTAAAGACGCGGAGTAGTATCGCGCCGCATCGATTCTGATAACTGAACAACTACTTTTAAGGCCCGGCCGGATGCTCGTTTGGACATCCGGCCGGGCCTTCTGGCTCCACACGGGGTGCCGAGGTATCCGTTCTCCGCTTCGAGGGGCTGATTTGGCCTTCCGTAGAGGTTTACTCCCGTTTCGAGGGGCTGGTGGCCCGCTAGAACACGGGTATAAACGGCTTCGCCCCACCGTCATTCCGCCATTTTGGGGATGCGCTTACTTGAGTACCAGCCCCTCGAAACGGAGATAGATCTCCGGAAAAGGCCAAATCAGCCCCTCGAAACGCGAGTATGGCGGTTGAAGCGCAAATGTGAACAATGCCACATGTGATTGGGCGGGTCGCTGCACGCCGATTTTCGGGGCTGCTTAGGAATGGCGGAATATCAACGAAATCACTATATCTAGGTTTGTTGCATGGTACACGCCACTACATATAGTGCCTTGATTTCAAATCACATCGCTGTAATATGGCCTTCGCTTCACTGTCCATCAGAACCACATTAAGGGGAGTCGCCATGACCGTCACCGTGTTCACCAAGCCGCATTGCCCGCAGTGCGATGCCACCAAGCGCCAGCTCACCAAGCTGGGTGTGCCGTTTGAAACCGTGGACCTGACGCAGAACCCCTCCACCCTTGAGCAGCTGCAGGCCGCCGGTTTCCAGCAGGCTCCGGTGGTCATCACGCCGGACAACTCCTGGACCGGCTACCGCCCCGACCTGATTCGCGAAGTCGCCCAGCAGGTGGCCGCCGACAACCGCGCCGCCGCCACGGTGTCCGCGTGAGCCAGGCCGAGTTCGCGGCCGAAGGCAAGACGATCGGCGCATTGGTCTACTTCTCGTCGGCCTCCGAAAACACCGCACGGTTCGTGGCCGGATGCCGTTTGCAGGACGAAGGCATCAACGTCTACCGCATCCCGTTGCGGGCCGCCGACCCGGCGCTAAACGTCCGCGAACCGTACGTCATCATGGTGCCCACCTATGGCGGCGGCGTGGTCAAGAAAGCAGTGCCGATTCAGGTCAAACGCTTCCTCAACGATCCAGCCAACCGCGAGTGGATTCGCGGCGTCATCGCCTCAGGCAACACCAATTTCGGCGAGGCGTACTGCGCCGCCGGAGATATCATCTCGGCCAAATGCCACGTTCCATACCTTTACCGCTATGAACTCATGGGCACCCCGGAAGACACTGCCGCCGTGCGAAACGGCCTCGTCCGCTTCTTCACCGAACAGTAAATCTTGACCCCCTCGAGGCATTGGCTCCCCTCTCCGAGGGGAGCTGTCAACGAAGTTGACTGGGGGGCAACTGTCTGAGTAAACACACTTCTGCCATATTCCAAGGATTTCCAATGACTGACCTCACCGCCACCGGCCTGCCGCTCGACAATACTGCCGACACCGCAGCGGAACAGTACGACCCGGCGCACGATTACCACGCGCTCAACGCGATGCTCAACCTCTATGACGCCGACGGCAAGATCCAGTTCGACAAAGACAAGGCCGCCGAACGCGAATACGTGACAGGGCACGTGGCCACCAACAGCAAGCAGTTCGCCTCCACCGCCGAACGCCTCGACTACCTCATCAGCAACCAGTACTACAACCCCGACGTCTTCGCCCAGTACTCCGCTGAATTCCTCGATCGCTTCTACGAGCACGTGGAATCCGCCGGCTTTGAGTTCGGCACTTTCCTCGGCGCTTTCAAGTTCTACACGTCCTACGCCCTCAAAACATTCGACGGCCGTCTCTACCTTGAAGACTTCCCGCAGCGTTGTGCGGCAGTGGCCTTGGAACTCGCCGCCGGCAATGAGCAGCAGGCCATCGAATACGCCGACGAAATGCTTGCCGGCCGCTTCCAGCCCGCCACCCCGACCTTCCTGAACCTCGGCAAGGCCCAGCGTGGCGAACCGGTCAGCTGCTTCCTGGTGCGCATCGAAGACAACATGGAGTCGATTTCGCGCGGCATCAACGCGGCCCTCCAGCTCTCCAAGCGCGGCGGCGGCGTGGCCCTGCTGCTGAGCAACCTGCGTGAGCTCGGCGCCCCGATCAAGCACATCGAGAACCAGTCCAGCGGCGTGATTCCGGTCATGAAGCTGCTGGAGGACTCCTTCTCCTATGCCAACCAGCTCGGCGCACGTCAGGGCGCGGGCGCGGTGTACCTCAACGCCCACCACCCTGATATCCTGCGCTTCCTGGATACCAAGCGAGAGAACGCGGACGAGAAGATCCGCATCAAGTCGCTGGCTCTTGGCGTAGTGATTCCGGACATCACGTTCGAACTGGCCAAACAGAAGGCCCAGATGGCGCTGTTCAGCCCGTACGACGTGGAGCGCGTGTACGGCAAGCCGTTCGCCGACATCTCCGTTACCGAGCATTATGACGAGATGGTGGCCGACGATCGCATCAAGAAGACCTACATCGACGCCCGTAAGTTCTTCACCACCATCGCCGAACTGCAGTTCGAATCCGGCTACCCGTACATTGTGTTCGAGGACACGGTCAACCGCGCGAATCCGATTGAGGGCCGCGTGACCATGTCCAACCTGTGCTCGGAAATCCTGCAGGTTCAGGAGCCGAGCGCATACAACGAGGACCTCACGTATGCGCATGTCGGCCGCGACATCTCCTGCAATCTGGGTTCGCTCAACATCGCCAAGGCGATGGATGGTGGCTTGGCCCACACGGTGGAGACCGCGATCCGCGCACTCACCTCGGTGGCCGAGCACACCAGCATCAACGCGGTGCCTTCGATTCGCCGCGCTAATGAGGAGGGCCACGCCATCGGCCTCGGCCAGATGAACCTGCATGGCTTCCTGGCCCGCGAAGGCATCCACTACGGTTCTGAAGAGGGCCTCGACTTCACCGACATGTACTTCATGACCGTGGCCTACCACGCCTACCGTGCCTCGCACGCGCTCGCCGTGGAACACGGGCAGGCCTTCAAGAGCTTCGCCACATCCGATTACGCCAAGCCGGCCGGTCAGGGCAACTACTTCGACAAGTACACCGATGGCCGCCGTTCGCTGGAACCGCGCACCGCCAAGATCCGCGAACTGTTCGCCAAGTACGGCATCGCGATTCCGACTGCGGCCGATTGGGAGGCCCTGCGCGACGCGATTCTGAAGGATGGCATCTACAACCAGAACCTGCAGGCCGTGCCGCCCACAGGCTCGATCTCATACATCAACCATTCCACGAGCTCGATTCACCCGATTGCCTCCAAGATCGAGATTCGTAAGGAAGGCAAGATCGGGCGCGTGTACTACCCGGCCGCCTACATGACCAACGACAACCTCGAGTACTACAAGGACGCCTACGAGATTGGCTGGAAGGCCATCGTCGACACGTACGCCGAGGCCACGCAGCATGTTGATCAGGGATTGTCGCTCACGCTGTTCTTCCCGGACACCGCCACCACCCGCGACCTCAACAAGGCTCAGATCTACGCCTGGCGCAAGGGCATCAAGACCCTCTACTACATCCGCATCCGCCAGCAAGCCCTGGAAGGCACTGAAGTCCAAGGCTGCGTCAGCTGCATGCTCTGATCGTTCGATGGAGCGTATACCGCCTTTCTTCGGCACTCGACGTACCTTCGTACGCCTTCGGCCTCAGACGGCGGTCTCCGCACACATCGAACGACCAGAGGCCACTCTAAGGAACCCACAATGTCACGAACCATCTATAGAGCACTGCTCCGGCTGACCGCGCCGGAGGAGTTCGAAAACAAGTCCAACGACGATAACGATAACGACAACGAGTAATAAGGAACACTCATGGCACCGATTTCCATTCCGCGCAAACCGCTGAAACTCATCGACCGCGTCTCCGCAATCAACTGGAACCGCCTCGAAGATGAGAAAGACCTTGAGGTCTGGGACCGCCTGACCGGCAACTTCTGGCTGCCCGAAAAAGTTCCCGTCTCCAACGACATCCCCAGCTGGCAGAAGATGACCGAGGACGAGCACACGCTCACCATGCGCGTCTTCACCGGCCTGACCCTGCTTGACACCATCCAGGGCACGGTCGGCGCCGTCTCCCTGATTCCGGACGCGCTCACCCCGCACGAGGAGGCCGTGTACACCAACATCGCCTTCATGGAATCCGTGCACGCCAAAAGCTACTCGTCCATCTTCTCCACCCTGTGCTCCACCGAACAGATCGATGCCGCATTCGACTGGAGCGAGAACAACGAGTTCCTGCAGAAGAAGGCGGAAATCGTGCTCGACTACTACGAGGGCGACAACCCGTACAAGCGCAAGGTGGCCTCCACCCTGCTCGAATCCTTCCTCTTCTACTCCGGCTTCTATCTGCCGATGTACTTCTCCGCGCACGCCAAGCTGACGAACACCGCCGACGTGATCCGCCTGATCATCCGCGATGAGGCCGTGCACGGCTACTACATCGGCTACAAGTACCAGAAGGGCATCGCCCAGCTGAGCGATGCCGAGCGTCTGGATCTGCAGGACTACACGTACGACCTGCTCAACGAGCTGTACGACAACGAGGTGGAGTACACCCAGTCGCTGTACGACCGCGTGGGCCTGACCGATGACGTCGAGAAGTTCCTGCGGTACAACGGTAACAAGGCGCTGATGAACCTCGGCTACCCGGCTTTGTTCCCGGCTGAGATTTGCGATGTGAACCCCGCGATTCTGGCCTCCCTGAGCCCGAATGCCGACGAGAACCATGACTTCTTCTCCGGTTCCGGCTCCTCCTACGTGATGGGCAAAGCCGAAGAAACCGATGACGACGACTGGGACTTCTAAGGGTTTCGCGGTCCGCGAACCCGTAGCGCCGCCGCGTTCGCACGACGGCGCTACGCTGGAGGCATGGAACAGGAGCCGTTGGTCAGCATCATCATCCCGGTATATAAGGTCGAGAAATTCCTTGATGAATGCGTGAAGTCTGTGGTTGCGCAGACCTATCGCAACCTCGAGATTCTGCTGGTGGATGATGGCTCGCCTGACGACTGCCCGGCCATGTGCGACGCTTGGGCCACCCGCGACCCGCGCGTGCGGGTGATTCACAAGCCCAACGGCGGCCTGTCCGACGCACGCAACGCCGGCATCGCCCAGGCGACCGGCTCATACATCTACTTTGCGGATTCGGATGACACTGTGGCGCCCACGCTGGTGGAAGACTGCCTGAATGCCATGCGTGAATACGATGCCGATCTGGTGATGTTCCAGTTCGACACCATCTCCGAGAACAACAAGCCGCTGCTGTCCAACTATCGCCACAACGACTTCACCGAGGTGCAGGTTCTGACCCCGGTCGAGGCCATCAAAAAGCAAGTCAAGGCTGAGATCGACGGCTATTTCTGGGCCTTCCTGGCACCCGCCTCCACCTATCAGGGCACCGGATTCTCCTTCCCGGTGGGTCGCAAAATCGAGGATCTCTCCCGTATCTGCAACGTGATCGGCGAGGCCACGCGCGTGGTCCGTCTGCCCAAGGCGCTGTACCACTACCGCATGCGCGAGGGGTCGATTACCGCCAGCTGGGATCCGCAGCTCACCCGCGACTGGACCCGCGCCGCCGACGACCGCGAGGAATACATCGTCCACCGATTCCCCGAGCTCAAGGGCTTCATGACGCTGCAACAGCTGAATTTCTTTGCCAACCTCGATTACGAGACCATGCGCCAGTCGCTGATCGCCGGGCTCAAGATCGATCCCGAGGACGCCGATGCGCTTCGTCGCCGCATCGAGGGCCTGACCAAGTCCGCCGATGAGGGCGATGAGCCAGTACCGGAAACGTTGCGTGAGTTGCTCGGACTGCTCAAGCTGGGCATCACCAAGGTGGCCGATGGCACGTTCGGTAAGGCCGATGGCAGCAGTACTGATGACGATGCCGAGAACGATGACGTAACGCTGGCCGACCGTTTCCGCGACATGCGCGAGGACTGGCGCCAGCTGCGCATACAGCGTATCGAAGACGCCGAGGAGCGCAAGGCCGAGCGCAAAGCCGCCCGCAACGGCGTCACCTTCGAGTCTGTGTCGCATTAGTCGGCGACTGATGGAATCCATCAGTCCGGGAAGAGCAGGCCTGCTCTACGTCGGGTGTACCGGTTCGCACGTTCGAGAAACAGGCGTGTCATGGGCCGAACCACACAACACCCCCAGAAACGCCCATAATGTTACCTACATTCAGACACGCCACTTGCCTTGGCCCACGGCCCGTGTATAGTAGTTCTCGGCTCAACGAAGAGAACCTTCACTGAACCGGAAAAAAGTAAACGCTGAAGCTTGCAGTTTCCGAAAGCAAAGTTGTACGTCGGTGACGAGGGCGGAAGCACAGTAAAGAACGAATCCCTTTACAACGGATCGTGAGGCACGTACCTGCCTCTGAAAGGATTAGTAACTATGGCAGAAGTCGTTTTCGACCACGTCACTCGTATCTACCCGGGCAACGATAAGCCCTCCGTGGATGACCTGAATCTTGATATCAAGGATGGCGAGTTCCTCGTCCTCGTCGGCCCTTCTGGCTGTGGTAAGTCTACGACCCTTCGTATGCTCGCCGGCCTGGAAGAGGTCAACAAGGGCCGCATCCTCATCGGTGGCAAGGATGTCACCACGATGCAGCCGAAGGACCGCGACATCGCAATGGTGTTCCAGAACTACGCTCTGTACCCGCACATGACCGTTGCCGACAACATGGGCTTCGCCCTGAAGATCGCCGGCACTCCGAAGGACGAGATCCGCAAGCGCGTCGAGAAGGCCGCTGAGATCCTCGACCTGACCGAGTACCTCGACCGCAAGCCGAAGGCTCTGTCCGGTGGACAGCGTCAGCGTGTGGCCATGGGTCGTGCAATCGTCCGTGAGCCGAAGGTCTTCCTCATGGATGAGCCGCTGTCCAACTTGGACGCCAAGCTCCGTGTCCAGACCCGTACCCAGATTGCTGCTCTGCAGCGCCAGCTGGGTGTCACCACCCTGTACGTGACCCACGATCAGACCGAGGCCCTGACGATGGGCGATCGCATCGCCGTCATCAAGCTCGGCATCCTGCAGCAGGTCGGCGCCCCGACCGAACTGTACGATCGTCCGGCCAACGTGTTCGTCGCCGGCTTCATCGGCTCCCCGTCGATGAACCTGAATACTCACCCGGTGGTCAACGGCAAGGCGAAGATCGGTGAGGACACCGTCGACCTGCCGGCCGAGGCCGTCAACAAGCTCACCGCCGAAGACAACGGCCAGATCGTGGTCGGCTTCCGTCCTGAGGACGCTGGTCTGGCCCCGGTCGATGACCCGAACGCCTTCTCCCTGAAGGTTGTGAACGTCGAGGATCTGGGCTCCGATGGCTACATCTACGGTACCATCGTCACCGATGGATCCGCCGCTGAGGCTTCCCAGGTCATGTCCGACCAGAACAAGCTCACCACGATTCGTGTGAATCCGCGTGCGCTGCCGAAGGTTGGCGCGACCGTCAAGATCAAGATCGACCCGGCCAAGATGCACCTGTTCGCTCCGTCGACTGAGCTGCGTCTGAACTAGTAGATACTTGGCGAGGTCTAATCGCTTCGTCAACCATTAAACGAGGTTATTCTCTTC
The DNA here is from genome assembly GCF_026016385.1 of Bifidobacterium sp. FKU. Taxonomy (NCBI): domain Bacteria; kingdom Bacillati; phylum Actinomycetota; class Actinomycetes; order Bifidobacteriales; family Bifidobacteriaceae; genus Bifidobacterium; species Bifidobacterium sp. FKU. The sequence goes on along the minus strand of NZ_CP092888.1, from coordinate 2,580,397 downwards.
CTCTCTTATGGCCTCGTTGGAAAAGCCCTGCATAGCTGCGGGGCTTTTCTTTTGCCTTCTAGACGGTCTGAGGGAGAGACCAAACAGTGTTTTCCCGTAAACATAACGCGCCGAAGTCGTGGCCAAGGAGCACACATCGCGAACGACACGTAAAATCGAACACATGGAGTTGAACGATTTGCCCCAGATGGATCCGCGCGCGCTGAAGGCCACGTCTGTCAAAGCCGAAGACGAACATGCCAGTTCAGCTGAGCCGCAAGCATTGAAGATCACCGCCGCCAGCTCGAACCCGAAGATGTTCACGCTGCCCTGGCACAAGCCCTTGGCCACCTGGCCTGAGGACTTGCTGGCCAACCTGCCGCGAGGCATCTCCCGCCACGTCGTGCGATTCGTGCACGTGGGCGACGAGGTGTATGCCATGAAGGAGATCACGCGCCAGGTGGCCGAACGAGAGTATGAGATTCTGCGCCGGCTGCAGAAGCTCGAACTGCCCACCGTCACCCCGATCGCCGTGGTCACCGGTCGTCACACCCGTGAAGGGGAGCCGCTGGAGGCGATTCTGGTCACCCGGCACTTGAAGTTCTCGCTGCCGTACCGTGCGTTGTTCGCCCGCAACCTGCGTCCGGACACCGCCGAACGACTGATTGACGCCCTCGCCGTGCTGCTGGTTCGCCTGCACCTGGCCGGCTTCTACTGGGGCGATGTGTCGCTGTCGAACGTCCTGTTCCTGCGCGACGCCGACGCTTTCTCCGCCTTCCTGGTGGACGCCGAAACCGGTGACCTGCAAGTCCAGCTCACCGATGGCCAGCGCGAATACGATATCGACTTGGCCCGCACCAACATCATCGGCGAACTTATGGATTTGGCGTCCGGCAAGCTGCTGCCCGGCGACGTGGATGAGATCGAGGTGGGCAACCGGCTGGTCGAACGCTACCACTCGTTGTGGAGCGCCCTGACCGACACCGACAAGTTCAACCCGGACGAAATGTGGAAGATCGAGCAGCGTGTCAACAAGCTCAACGATCTGGGCTTTGATGTGGACGAGTTGGAGATGAAGACCGCCGAGGACGGCAAGCGTGTGCTGGTCCGTCCGCGCGTGGTGGACGCCGGATACGCCAACCGCAAACTGCTGCGTCTCACCGGCCTTGACGTGCAGGAGAACCAGGCCCGTCGTCTGCTCAACGATCTTGATGCCTACCGTGCCTCCACGTGGCGTGAGGGCGAGGAGCTGGAGATCGTGGCCACCGATTGGATGCGCGAGGTGTTCGAGCCGACCGTGCGTATGATTCCGCGTGAATATCGTTCCCAGATCGAGCCCGCCCAGTTCTTCCACGAAGTGCTCGACCATCGCTGGTTCTTGGCGGAGAAGGCCGGCCACGACGTGCCGATGGGCGAGGCTGTGACCAGCTATATCGAAAACGTTCTGCCGAGCTACAACCTTGATTCCAAGGCACTCGCCGAACTTAATGAAGAGGCCGATTCCGGCGTCATTGACGACGAATCCACCTACAGTGACCCGGACGACGACGGCTACAACCCCGATGACGATCCGGATGCGGCAGTGTGGAGTCATTAAGCGGACAATCCAATGGACTGTCTGTCGGTGAGCCCATCACACAAAGAAGCCCCTCAAATCGAGGGGCTTCCGTGTATGTACAACCTATTACGGCCTCAAGCGACAATCACTCCGCCGCAGCCTTGCGCCGTGCGTTGGACACCGCGTACAGGCTGATACCCGCCGCTACTGAAGCGTTCAGCGACTCAACAGACGAGCTGATCGGGATGCCGGCAATCGCGTCGCAGGTTTCGCGCACCAGTCGGCCCAAACCGCTGCCTTCCGAACCGAGCACTACAACGAGCGGATCGGATTCAAAGCCGGTCTCGCCGACGAGCTTATCGCCGCCACCGTCAAGGCCGACAACGTAGTATCCACGCTCCTTCAAGCCCTCAAGTGCCTTAGTCAGGTTCACCACGCGCGCCACCGGCATATGCGCGGCCGCACCGGCAGACACCTTCCAGGCGGCGGCGTTCACCGAAGCGGAACGGCGTTCCGGCAGAATCACACCATTGGCACCGAACGCGGCCGCCGAACGAATCACGGCACCCAGGTTCTGCGGATCGGTCACGCCGTCCAATGCAATAAACAGCGGGCGGGCGGCGATGCGGGCGGCCGACGAATTCGCGGCCTCCATAGCCTTGGCCTTCTTCTCCGCGCGATCGGCCAGTTCGTTCAACGAGGAGTACTGGAACGGATCGACCTTCAGAATCACGCCCTGATGGTTGCCGGAGCGGGCGATACGATCCATCTCCAGACGGTCGGCCTCCAGCATGTGCAGGCCGTTCATACCAGCGATTTTCACGATTTCGCGGGTGCGGTCGTCATGCTCGATGCGCGACATGATGTACAGCGTGGAGGATGGCACGCCCACACGCAGTGCCTCCAGCACGGAATTGCGGCCGTACACCAGATCCGAGGTGTCCGCCGAAGCGAACTTGTCCACTCGGCGGCGAGCCGCCAGACGCGGGTCGGCCATCTGCCGGCGTTCCGCCGCCTTCTTGGCCTTGTATGCCTTGTGGTAGACGCGGTCCTCGGCCTTCGGAGTGGGGCCGTAACCCTTCAGTTTGTTGCGATGCTTGCCACCCGACCCCTTGGTCGGTCCTTTTTTGTTAGCCATAGGTGCCATTGTCCCAGCACCCCGCGCCAAGACACGGCCATTCCGCCATCGGAAGCCGGTAAGGTATTGGGAGTGAAGACGCAACGCATGATATTCGGACTATCCCCGCTGTATTGGGGATTGTGGTTGGCGATTCTGATTCTGTGGATGGGCCGCTTCGTGACGTCGTTCCTGTCGATCTACCTGGTCTCCGCGCTGCACCTCGACGAAGGCGTTGTGGGCGCGGTCGTGGCCATGTACGGTTTCGGCGCAATCATCGGCTGCCTGTTCGGCGGCGCGCTGTCCGACCGGTTCGGCCGCCAGTCGATGATCATCATCGGTGAAATCGGCGCGGCCGCCGCTCTTCTGGTCGTCTCCGTCCTCGCCGATCCCGTGGCGTTGGGCGCGGCCCTGTTCGTATACGGTGCGTTCGCCTCGCTGCCCAGTCCGGCCATCGCCGCATACATCGCCGACGTGGTGCCTCCCAAGAGGCAACAGCGCGCCTATGTGCTGCAATCATGGGCCATCAATTTCGGGTATGCGATCGGCCCGATTGTGGCCAATCAGCTGATCAAGATCTCCTATTCGCTGATGTTCTACGTCGAGGCGGCGGTGATGATCGCCGTCACGATATTGCTGATCGTGTTCTTCCGCGAAGTGAGGCATCTGACGACTTCGGCGCCGGCGGCCCGCCCCGAGGGTTCCATGGCGCGCAACTGGCGTCGAGTGCTTGCCGATATGCCGTTCCTCGGCTTCTCCCTGCTGATGTTCGGCTACTTCCTGGTGTACTTCCAAAGCACCTCCGGCCTGCCCATTGCCATGACGGACCTTGGTCTGGGGTTGGGCGACTATTCGGTGCTGTTGACCATCAACGGCGGCATGCTGTGTCTGCTGCAGATTCCCGCCATGAAACTGTTCGCGCGCATGGGCAATTCGCGTGTGCTCGTGATGGGCCTTGCGGTGACCGCCATCGGCTATGCGGTGCAGGCCGTGGCCCATTCATGGGGCGGGTTCGCGCTTGCCGTAGTGCTGTGGACGCTGGGCGAGCTGGGCACGTTCCCCATCGCCACCACCACGGTCGCCGCCATGGCGCCCGCCACCGCCCGCGGCACGTACCAGGGCGTCTATAACGTGGTGTGGTCGGTGTCGATCGCATTGGCACCGCTGATCGGCGGCTGGGTAATCGGCGGCTTCGACGGGCGGATGCTGTGGATCGCCTGCACGGTGGTGTTGGTCGGCGTCACCGTGGGCCTGCGGGTCACCAAGGGTTCCCGAGACGCCGCCATGGCCGCCGCGATGGGTGCAGAGGACGATTCTCAGTAAGAACCGTGCACCCATCCGAACTGTTTCCACACAAACGAACATGACCGAAAATGGCGGCATTCCGCGGCTCAGACGCTTTGCATGTTCGATTAGGTTTCCGAAATCCGCGCACGGTTCTCCGAGCCTTGATTTCAGTGTGCTGAGTTGCGGCGCATGACGTCTGTGGCGTACTATTATCCGTTGAAAGCGGTACTCGCCCCGCCGGATATCGGCCGGTCCAATGGAGGGTCGGCGCGTGACGGCGGAGCAGGGCACAGAGAAGTACTCCACCGCTGGAAAACCCGCATGAAGGGAGAAAGAAATGAAAGCCTATATTCAGCGACTAGGCCGCGCGCTGATGCTGCCCGTCGCCTGCCTGCCCGCCGCGGCGCTCTTCCTGGGCATCGGCTATTGGATCGATCCGAGCGGTTGGGGTGGCGGCAACGTCATCGCCGCCTATCTGTGCAAGACGGGTTCGGCGATCCTCGACAATCTGGGCTTGCTGTTCGCCGTTGGCGTGGCCGTCGGCATGGCCCGTGACAAGGACGGCGCCTCGGCCCTGTCCGGTCTGGTCGGTTTCATGACCATCACCACGATCATGGGCTCGGCCTCCATGTTCCTGGGCTTCGACGCCGAGAACCCGCCGGCCGCCTTTGCTCCTGGCGCCATCGGCAACAAGAACGTGTTCTTCGGCATCATGGTCGGCTGCGTGTCCGGTGCGCTGTACAACCGTTTCAGCAAGACCAAGTTGCCCGACTTCCTGGCCTTCTTCTCCGGCCGTCGCTGCGTGCCGATCCTGACCGCCGCGCTGATGTCGGTCATTTCCCTGGTGCTGCTGTTCGTGTGGCCGCTGGTCTACAACGGTCTGGTCGCCTTCGGCGAGTCCCTGATGGGCATGGGCGCGGTCGGCGCCGGCATCTACGCCTTCTTCAACCGTCTGCTCATCCCCACGGGTCTGCACCACGCCCTCAACAACGTGTTCTGGTTCAACCTTGCCGGCATTGATGACATCACCAAGTTCTGGAACGGTGTGGGCGGTCTCAACGGCACCACCAAGGCCGTGCTGGCCACCGGCGGATTCCAGCCGTGGGGCGAGTACGTCACCGGCATGTACCAGGCCGGCTTCTTCCCGATCATGATGTTCGGCTTGCCTGCGGGCGCGTTTGCCATCTACCGCTGCGCCAAGCCGGAGAACCGTCGTACCGTCGGCTCCCTGATGCTCGCCGGTGGTCTGGCCGCCTTCCTCACCGGTGTGACCGAGCCCCTGGAGTTCTCCTTCATGTTCGCCGCCTTCCCGCTGTACGTGGTGCACGCGCTGCTCACCGCCCTGTCGGTGTTCATCGCCGCATCCTTCCAGTGGATCGCCGGCTTCAACTTCTCCGCCGGCTTCATCGATTGGTTCCTCTCGCTGCGTGTGCCGCAGGCGCATATGCCGTGGATGCTTATCGTGCAGGGCCTGGTCTTTGCGGTCATCTACTACTTCGTGTTCACGTTCATGATCAAGAAGTTCGACCTCAAGACCCCGGGCCGTGGCGATGGCGTTGACGATGAGGGCGCCGCCGCCGTGGCGGGCATTCTCGACACCGGCGCCGCCCCGGCCGCCGCGGTCTCCCGCGACAAGTACGCCGCGCTGGCCGCGAAGCTCTACGCGCTGCTTGGTGGCAAGGCCAATATCGTCGACATTGAGAACTGCGTGACCCGTCTGCGTCTGGGCGTCAAGGACACCGCCAAGGTGGATGTGGACGCCATCCGCAAGCTGGTGCCCGGCGTGAAGGTCATCGACGACAGGAATGTCCAGGTTGTGGTCGGCACGCAGGTGCAGGCTGTGGCCGATGCCATGGAAGAGCTGCATAAAGCCTAGCGCTTGGCAGTCTGGCGCATGGCATGATGACTGGGCTGCGTGACGTCGACATGATCGGCGTCACGCAGTCGTCCGTTATCGTCCATCATTGGTTTTCAAGGAGTCATTATGGGATTGTTCTCCGGTTTGTTCCACAACAGCGATGAGGTGGCGCCCGCCCCCGCAGCGATGTCGGTTCTCGCCCCATGCGATGGTGTCTGGGAGTCCATCGAGAAAGTGCCCGACGACACGTTCGCCGCCAAGATTCTGGGCGATGGGTTCGGCGTGGTGCCGTCCTCCGGGCTGGTCGTCGCCCCTGTTTCCGGAACGGTGACCACCGTGGCCGACGCCAAACACGCCGTGGGCATCACCACTCCGGGCGGTGTCGAGGTGTTGGTGCATATCGGCGTCGATACCGTGCAACTCAAGGGCGCGCCTTTCACGATGCTGGTGAGTGCCGGGCAGACGGTCTCAGCCGGCGATCCCATCGAGAAGGTCGATCTCGATGCGGTCAAGGCCGCTGGCAAAGCCACCGACGTCATCGTGGTGTTCACCAACCCGGCCACCATCGCCGCTTTGGATCTTACCGGTTCCGGTACGGTGGCCGTCGGCGCGCAAGTGGGCACCCTCGCCGTCAGATAAGCCGATTCGAGCTCGAGGCGCGCACGACGAGTTCCGGTGGCAACGAGATGTGCGTGGGATTCCCGGGCCCGATTTCGATGAGACGCAAGACCTCGGTGACGATACGCGCGTACGGCGGACGCACCGAGGTCAGGGCGGGCAGCGCGGCCGCAGCGATGGGCGAGTCGTTGTACCGCTCGACGATGTCCGCGCCCAGCTCGCCCGTCATGGCTTGACCAGTGTGCCGCCGGGTTATGGAATAATGGCATCGTACGCATCGGCTGCAATTGCGTCGATGCCCATAACCGCGCAGTCCTGCGCCGCCCGGGAGAGACAACCCGGTGCCGGCGCGAGGCTGACTACTCCGCGGCGATACCAAGGAGAACACCATGGATGATCGTAACGATCAATCCGCAAAGTCCGCGACCGCAACGAACGGGGTCGTGGAATCGGAAGAAGTGCGCGCACAGGAAGCGCTATTGGGGGATACGGATCCAAGTCTGACCAGCGCCGACGACGTGGCCAAAGCCCTGAACGTCGACCCATCCCAGGGCCTGAGCGAGGAAGAAGCCAAGCGTCGACTGGCCAAATTCGGCCCGAACGAGCTCGCCAGCGCCCCGCCCGTACCGAAATGGAAGAAATTCCTGGCCCAATTCCAAGATCCGCTGGTCTACCTGCTGATCGCGGCCACTATTATCTCGGTGATCGCTTGGTTCATCGAAAAAGCCAATGCGCAGCCCGGCGCGGAAGGCGGCGAGGCGCTTCCGTTCGACGCCATCGTGATCATCTTGATCCTGATTGTCAATGCTGTGCTCGGCTACATGCAAGAAGCCAAGGCCGAGGCGGCCGTCGAAGCGCTCGCACAAATGACGGCCCCGCAGACCTCGGTGCTGCGCGATGGCAAGGTCATGCGCATCAACACCGCCGACGTGGTTCCCGGCGACATCATCGTCCTTGCGGAAGGCGATTCGGTCTCCGCTGATGGCCGACTGGTCAACGCGGCCAGCCTGCGCATCGCCGAGGCTTCACTGACCGGCGAATCCGTGCCGGTTGGCAAGAAGCCGGACACACTCACCGAGGCCAAGGCGCTGGGCGACCGCGCCAACATGATCTTCAACGGCACTTCCGTGACGCAAGGCACCGGCCGCGCAATCGTGACCGGCACCGGTATGAATACGCAGGTCGGCAAGATCGCCGACATGCTCTCCGCCACAGAGGACGAGAAAACCCCGTTGCAGAAGGAGATGGATTACGTCTCCAAGATCCTCGGCATTGCGGTGTGCGTCATCGCCGTCGTGGTGCTGGTGGCGCTCGCCGTGCTGGAAGGCTTCAACGACGTCCATGACGTGATTGATTCCTTGCTGCTGGCCGTTTCGCTTGCCGTGGCCGCCGTGCCGGAAGGTTTGGCCGCCATTCTGACCGTGGTGCTGGCGCTTGGCGTGCAGCGCATGGCGGCCCACAACGCGATCGTCAAGAAGCTGCATTCGGTGGAAACCCTGGGCTCCGCTTCCGTGATCTGCTCGGATAAGACCGGCACGCTGACCCGCAACGAGATGACCGTGGAACGTGTGGTCACCCCGTCCGGCGAAGTGCAGATCACCGGCACCGGTTACGCGCCGGAAGGGCGTATGGTACTGGCCGGCGGCGTCGATCCCGAGTCCGAGCAGGCCCGGATCATGGCCGATGAGGTCGTCGCCACGCTTGTGGCCGGCACGCTTGCGAATGACGGTGAACTGCGTGAGGAGAACGGCCACTGGGAGATTGTGGGCGACCCCACCGAAGTCTCGCTTATCGTGGCCGCCCGCAAGGTCAAGGCCGATCGCAAGATCAAGCGCTACATGCGCGTTGGCGAGATTCCGTTCACCTCCGAACGCAAGCGCATGTCCATCATCGCCAAGGACAGCACCGATTCAGATAAGCTCACCGTGTTCGCCAAGGGCGCGCCCGACGTGCTGTTGAGCTACTGCACGCGCATCCGCGTGGGTGGTCAGGTCCGTAAGCTCACCGAAGGCGATCGCCAGTCGATTCTCGCCACCGTCGAACGTCTCTCCTCCGAGGCCTACCGTACGCTTGGCGAGGCCTGCCGTCCGCTGGAAACCAGTTCTTTGGCTGATGTGCCCGGTGTAAGCGTCAACGCTGCAGGCCAGGTGTCCGACATCGCCGATCAGGCCGAAGCCATCGAAACCGATCTCATCTGGAATGGCATGGTCGGCATTATCGATCCGCCGCGTACTGAGGTGCGCGACTCCGTGACCGAGGCCCATCGTGCCGGCATCCGCACGGTGATGATCACCGGCGACCACCCGCTGACCGCCGCCCGCATCGCCTCCGACCTTGGCATCATCGCCAAGGACGGCAAGGCCCTGACCGGCGACCAGCTCGACCAGCTGCCCGATGAGGCCGCACTCGACAAGGCCACGTCCGAAGTGTCCGTGTACGCGCGCGTGGCCCCCGAGCACAAGCTCAAGATCGTCGAATCCTTGCAGCGCCAAGGCAATATCGTGGCCATGACCGGTGACGGCGTGAACGACGCGCCGGCCGTCAAGTCCGCGGATATCGGCGTGGCCATGGGCATCACCGGCACCGAGGTGACCAAGCAGAGCGCCAAGATGATTCTGGCGGATGATAACTTCTCCACCATCGTGGCCGCCGTGCGTGAGGGCCGCGTGATCTTCGACAACATCCGCAAGTTCCTGCGCTACCTGCTGAGCTCCAATGTGGGCGAAGTGTTCACCGTGTTTCTTGGCGTGGTGTTTGCCGGCTTCCTCGGCATCCGCCAGCCGGAGACCGTGGGCGTCACGGTGCCGTTGCTTGCCACTCAGCTGCTGTGGATCAACCTGCTGACCGATGCCGCTCCGGCGTTGGCCATGGGCGTCGATCCTCAGACCGATGATGTGATGGGCCGCAAACCCCGCAAGATGACGGATCGTGTGATCGATGCTTCGATGTGGGGCGACATCATCTTCGTCGGCATCATTATGGCGGTGGTTACGCTGATTGGTATGGACATGCATCTGTCCGGCGGATTGTTCACCGATCGTTCGGTGGAGGCCATCGGCCATGAGGCGCAGATGACCGAGGCCCGTACGATGGGCTTCACGATTCTGGTGTTCGCCCAGCTGTTCAACGCGCTGGCATCCCGTTCACATCTGCAGTCCGCATTCGTGGGTCTGTTCTCCAACAAGTGGCTATGGGGTGCGATTGGTTTGTCCGTGGCGCTGCAGCTCGTGGTGATTTACGTGCCGTTCCTCAATGGTCCGTTCGGCACCGTGGCGCTGAGCCCGATGGCGTGGGTGGAGTGCATCTGCCTGGCCGCAATCGTGCTGATTGCCTCCGAGCTACGTAAGATTGTGTTGCGCGCGATGGCAAGGCGGTGATCATCGTATTGGCCTGATTGTCGGGCAATCAAACAACGGTGGGTCGGGCGTGAGTCCGGCCCACCGTTGTTTTGGTTGGCTAAATATAGCGTAGCGGTTCGCTGGATTTACTGAAATAGACAATGCCGTTCTTGTTCGGGAGGTCGTTCGTAGGGTATTCTGGCGGTCTTGTGCTTGGATTCGTGGAGATGTACATGCCGATGTTTCAGAGTGTCTTGATCAGCGCCTATCCTTATACTAAAGCGATTTAGTTCCGACCGGCAATGGTGCCAAAGATGGTCCGATCTGCCATCGGGGCGTCGCCTTTTCCTCGATTGATGAGGAAGATTAAAACCATAACAGTAAGGAAAGCGGAACTATGACTTTCATCAAACAGATGATGCCGCGTTATGTGGCGTCTATGACCGCAGGCATCGTAGCGGCAGCGATGGCCGCAACATGCGCGTTTGCACCGGTAGCGAATGCGGACGCCGTTTCTCCGACACAGGAAACCATACAATCGACCGGTCGCCATTTCATGGTGTACTACCGCGCGTGGCGTGATGTCACGATGAAGGGTGTCAACACCGACCTTCCAGACGATAACTGGATTTCGATGTACGATATTCCGTACGGCGTCGACGTGGTCAATATATTCAGCTATGTTCCATCGGGACAGGAAGAACAGGCGCAACCGTTCTACGATAAGCTCAAATCTGATTATGCACCGTACTTGCATTCGCGTGGCATCAAGCTGGTTCGGGGCATTGATTACACCGGCGTGGCGGTCAATGGTTTTCGTACTTTCATGAAAGAGCAGAACAAAACCGAGAGCGAGGCGACCGAAGCTGATTATGATGCCTATGCTAAGCAAGTAATCGATAAATACATGATCTCCGTTGGCTTGGATGGTCTGGATATCGACATGGAGGCGCACCCGAATGATGCCGATGTGAAGATCTCCGACAATGTGATTCGTGCACTGTCCAAACACATCGGTCCCAAATCCGCCAAGCCGGATACCACGATGTTCCTTTATGACACGAATGGATCTTATCTCAATCCGTTCAAGAATGTGGCGGAATGCTTTGACTACGTGGCATACCAGCAGTACGGTTCTTCCTCCGATCGCACCGCTAGGGCCGCCGCCGATTATCAGCCTTATATCGGCAACGAGTTTGTGCCGGGCCTGACGTTCCCCGAAGAAGGGGACATGAACAATCGCTGGTATGATGCCACCGAGCCGTATGAAGAAAGCCATTTCTATCAAGTGGCGTCATATGTGCGTGAGCATAATCTTGGCGGCATGTTCGTTTACGCGCTCGACCGAGACGGTCGCAACTATGATGAAGACCTGCGTCGGATTGTACCGTCCAACTTGCTGTGGACCAAGACCGCCATTGCGGAGAGCGAGGGCATGGCGTTGGATACGGCAAAGACTGCAGCGAACCATTACCTTGATCGCATGTCGTTGCGTCAGGTGATTGACGACAACGCCGCATCCGCGGATAAGGCGCGGGATATGGTGGGGAAGGCCGCTAACCTATACGAGACAAATAAAGCAGTCCTTGGTGGTGACTACGGAGAAGGTTTCTCCAACACATATGATCCGACATTGGAAGCTGGATTATTAGGGATTGACATCTCCGTGTTGCAACAGCAGATTGATAAATCCAGTGAGATCATTGGTGCCGATACGGCGGAATCGGATGCAAAAACTGCACTCCGTATGGCACGTGATGCCGCCATCGATGGTTTGACCGGCAAGATCTACACAGCGGACCAAGTATCAGCGTGGTCGCAGGCATTGAAGGCGGCGCTTGATGCCACCGTGCCGGTTCCGACGCCAGATTCCACCGATCAGAATGGCAACCGTGACAAGGTTACCAATCACAAAGTGCAAGGCCAACCGAAGCAACTGAGTGCGACCGGCATCTCGACGGATATTATCGTTGCCGTAGGCGTGACTCTTGCCATCGCAGGGGTGGCTCTGTCTCTATCACGTAAGCTCTCCTGATTTTCGCGGGGATGTCTCGCTCATCCTGACGTCCCCGCGATGTTCTTGTGATGTTGACATATCGTCGTTCATCATCGAAATCTTGTACACGAATGGACGGAAGTACGGCCAATGCCGTGAATATGAAAAACCATGCCTCCTGTTCTGTGCCTGTTCATGCAGGGCACAGAACAGGAGGCACGACAAATCTTGAATACTAATCACTTGCCGGGTCTGATGCCGCAGCAGGCGTCGCCTCCGCTGGCGAGAAGCACCGCATTCGGCAGGCGCGGGGGCACTGCCGGTGCCGTCGTCGGCGTGGGGGCCGGACCGGCGTCGGACCCGTCGACGTCGAGTTCGTCGGAATACTCCTTACGCCCGTAATACAGGTCGGCATCCAGTTGATGTTCGGTCTGCGCGACGATCACCGCGGTGTTGGCGGCGCCGGCGACGTTCAATGCGGTGCGGCCCATATCCACGATCTGGCTGATCGGCTGGCTGATGGCGATGAATGGAATCGGCAGGCCGGCGGCGGCGAACAACGAGGTCGCGGTGATGGTGGCGGTGCCGGGCACGCCCACGGTTCCGATCGAGACCAGGAGCGTGAGCACCACGAGGAACAGATACTGTGCGGGAGAGTAGTTCAGTCCCTGAGCGTGGACGGCGAACACCGCCAGCAGCATCGGCCACACGCCGGCGCATCCGGGCATGCCGAGATTGGCGCCCAGTCCGGCCACGAACGAGGCGATGTCGCCCGGAACGCCGGCGCTGCGTAGCTGGCGAACGGTGACGGGAATCGTGCCGATGCTGCTCTCCGACGTGAACGCGACCACTCCGGCGGGGAAGAACGCCTTGAAGAATCGGATCGGGTTCAGTCTCGTCACGGTCGCGAGCACAAGCGGCTGCACCAGGAACAGCTGCAGGGCGATTGCGATGTAGGCGACGGCCAAGGCGAGCACCAGCGGCAGCAGGGTGGCCGCATCACTGCCGCTCACCGCTTCGGCGATGAGGGCGAGCACCGCATACGGGGTGTATCCGACCACGATTTGGGTTGCTTTGGAGAAGACCACGTTGCCCGCGTCGATGAAGGTCTTGAACGGCGCGACCGCGGAACGGCCTTTGTCCGTGGAGGCGGCGGCGTTGTAGGCGAGTGCGGTCAGGATGGCGAACAGCACGATGGGCACCACCTGGTTGTTGACCCAGTTGTCCGCGAGGTTTCGCGGGAACAGGTTCACGATGGTGTCGAGGACCGCGGGAACGTCGTGTGGCGTGTAGTCGCCGGACAAGGTGTAGTGGAAGCCGCGCCCCAACTGGAACGCTTGCGCCAGAAGCAGCGTGAGCAGTGAGGCGGTGGTGGTGTTGAGCAGCAGGAAGAACACGGTCTTCACGCCGATGTTCTTCAATCGGATGGATTCTCCGAGGTTGGTGATGCTGGAGATGATGCTGAACACGAGCAGCGGCACCACCAGCGCGGTGATCACGCTGGACCAGATGGAACCCACCGCGCCGACGTACCCGGTATGGCCTTTGCATGCGATGCCGAGAACGACGCCGAATGCCGTTGCCAGCAGCACCCGTGTGGTGAATCCCGCGTTCTTCTTGCGTTTGAGGAATGACAGGATGGCGAATAGGACGGCGGCCGCACCCAAAGTGAGCCAGTCGTATGCGATGTCGGACATGATGTTCCCTTCTCTGAAAATCAGGATGTGTCCGTGCGGGACGATCCGTTTCATGTTGGAATCAATCTATCCGTCGCATCGTTGACGCAACGCCCTGTGGTTATCGCCGTTTCCTATAGTCGCCTATCAGAGCGGCGCTTCGGGCCATTCCGCCTCCATGGGCGGTGCCGTATGTGGGGCGTGCGTGGATTTTAGTTGCCGGTGTGTTGGGAGTTGGTGTCGGTCCCGTTGCCGTTGTCGTTGTCGGTCCCGTTGTCGCCGGGCTTCTTCTGGGCCTGTTGTTGCGCCTCCTGCCGGGCTTGCTGCTTGGCCTTCTCCTGGGCCTGCTTGGCGGCATCTGCCTGCTGCTTGGCCTGCATCGAGGCGGTGACGTCGGACTCGGCCTTCTGCAGTTTAGAAATCGCATTGTTGACGTCGGATTCGGACGGACTGGTCCCGTTCATCACCGTATTGGCCTCGGTGATGGTGTTTTGCAGCGCGGTGCGGGTGTTTTCATCGGCCACACTGCCCGCGGAATTATCTAGCGTGCCTTGCGCCTGCGAAATAGCCGAGCTCAGGTTCGATTTCAGTGTGTCGGTATCGGCCGTCGCCTTTGAAGTGTTAACGGCCTTGATCGCATTGTTGATGGCATCCGTCTTGTCAGCCATGTCGCTGGCATCATTCTGCAGCTCTTTAATGTGAGACTTCAACTCAGTGGCGTTGAGGCTGGAATCGCACTTGGCGGTGTCAGCCGGGTTGCCGGCGTCTTGCAACGCCTGATTCAGCGTGGTGAGCGTATTGGCATCGGCCACATCGCTGGTGGATGTTTGCGCGCTGGTTTGGCCATTGGATATGGCGGTGGTGAGCTTCTTCTGCGCATTCGTGTACTGCTTGGCCGCTACCTTGCACTCGGCCAATGCCACGGCTTGGCTCGCCTTACTGCTGTTGGAATGCCACCAGAGCAGGCCGGCGACAACCAGCGCTATCACGGCGACTACCGCTACGGCAATGCCGACGATTTTGAGGGTGTTCTTTTTGCCGCTACCGCCGTGACGAGGCTCGGCGCCATCGGAATCGTCCTCATCGGAGACCTGAGCCAACGGAATGGAGGGAGGCATCACAGCAGGCTGAGCCTGTGCCGAAGCGGCCAGGGCGGCCGGTTGGAACACCTGTGTGGCTGCGGCATCATCGGCAGACGCTACTTGCGTTGCAGGCATGGCAACGGTCTCACCGGATACGGTGGATGATGCGCCATATGCCTGTGTGGCCGCAGCTGAATCAGGTTGGAACACCTGTGTTGCCTCGGCATCTACCGCAGGCTGCTCGGCCTGATTGGGCTGGAACGCTTGTGTCGCGGCGTTTGAAGCTGCCGAAACAGGCGATGTCGCCGGTGCCGCTGGTGCTGCTGGTGTCACCGGCGCTGTCGGTTCCACCGGGCGGAAGCTTTGCGTCGCCTGATCCCAAACGTATTGCTGCTGGCCGGGCGCAGCGGCGATTGGTGTTTCGGATACTGCTGGCTGTGTGGCTGCCGCCGGCTGTGGTGCTTGTGCGGCAACCGCAGCCGGGAATTGCGGCGAGAACGGTTGCGTCATGGCCTGATCGATGGGCTGCGTCGGCTGTGCGGGCTGTGTGGGCTGTGCAAACTGCGTCGGCTGCACAGACTGCACAGACTGCACAGACTGCGGGAACTGCAGAGCCGGTGTGGCCTGTGCCGTGGGTTCCGTGCTATATGCTGCCGTCTCTTGCCCGGGAATCGGAGGAACCGTTGGCCTGACCGGCTTTTCGTGCTGCTGGAAGTCGAACTGGAACCCACCATCGCTGTTGGTCATGACATCTCCTTGGGATTAAGCAAATGGCCGGCATCGCCGGCCGAATGGTACGTCGCAACGCTCAGTCGTCGATGTGCGCGCGGTAGAAATTCTCGTAGGAACGGCTCGGCGTCGGACCCCGCTGGCCCTGATAATGCGAGCCGGTGCCCTTGGAGCCATAAGGGTGCTCAGCGGGCGAGCTCAGCTGGAAGAAGCACATCTGGCCGATCTTCATGCCAGGCCATAGTTTGACCGGCAGCGTCGACACATTAGACAGCTCAAGCGTAATATGCCCCTCGAAACCGGGGTCAATGAAGCCCGCAGTCGAATGGGTCAGAATACCCAATCGACCCAGTGAGCTCTTGCCTTCCAAGCGGGCGGCAATGGACGGGTCCAACTTGACGTATTCCCACGTGGAACCCAGTGCGAACTCGCCGGGGTGCAAAATCCACGGTTCGTCGGGAGCCACCTCGAACTGTTCGGTAAGTGCGCCTTGGTTTTCCGCCGGATCGACATATGTGTAGGCGTGGTTATTGAACAAACGGAAGTACCGATCCAATCGCACGTCGATGGAAGCGGGCTGCACCATTTCGGGGGTCCACGGATCAAGTGAGATATGACCTGCGGACTGTGCGGCGAGAATATCGCGATCGGACAGCAGCATATACACTCCTTGCGGCATAACGGGATACTGCCCCCAAGTCTAGCGCTCGCACCGGAAACAGGTCTGAAGGCTTGGCTCCCATATGTGAATACAGCGCCTGTCATAGCCGTAAACACTCATTCGTGCATGAGTTTTCGTGGTTCTTGCCTTTCTGCAATGTAATTAGCTTGCATTTTTGAATTATCGATTTGCGCAAATGAGCAAAATCAGTTAAACTCAGTCACAGTTGCTCATTCGGCAATCAACGACGATGAAGGAGGGGTTATGTGCGGCAAGGTGGATGTGCTGGTTTCCGGCGATGTATTCGCTGATCTTGTATTTTCAGGATGCCGAATCCCGGCGCCTGGAACAGAGGAGTTTGCCAAGGATTTGATCATTTCTCCCGGTGGTGCTGCGAACCGAGCCGTTGCTGCAGCTCGATTGGGAGCAAGAACAAGTTTGTTGGCGCCATTTGGGGATGACCCAATTGGGATGCTTGCGGTGGAAAAACTTAAGAAAGAGCCCAATCTTGATTTGTCTCATTGCGTATTCTGTGCCGGCGCGAGTAATCCAATCACTGTATCAATTACGGATGGTGAGGACCGTGCATTTGTGACTTATCAAGAGGCTCTTCCTGACGCTAAATGGCATGACGACGATACAGCGGCAGGCACGGTATTTGTTGATCTCGGCTCCGCCAGTACCATTCCTGACTGGGCTTTAAAGCTCCGGGAAAAGGGCGCCATATTGTTTGCCGGGCTGGGTTGGGATTCCGCTGGGGAATGGGACAAGCATTTACTGGAGCGGTTGCGCCAGGTCGATGTGGTTCTGATGAATGAGATGGAAGCAACCGCCTATACCGGTAGCCAATCTGTCGAGAAAGCATTGGACATACTCATGCAATACACGCACATGGCGATTGTCACTTTGGGCAGTGAAGGCGTTACTGCTGCTGAGGGGGGTAACCGGCTTAAAGTTCCTGCGCTTCCAGTTCAAGCCGTTGACCCGACTGGGGCTGGAGATACCTTTAGCGCAGCGGTTATGGTCGGGATGGCTTGGGGGTGGACCCTGGAACAGAGCTTGCTTTTGGCGACGGCCGTCGCAGCGTGCTGTGTGCAGCAGCCTGGCGGTGCTATAAGTGCGCCGAGCTCACAAAGGATTTCAGAACTAATCGATCAACTAGAATATGAGCAAGGCGAGCGATTCGTCCGACGGTGGATGTTTCTCAAGGACTGGGCGACAAGGCAGTCTACACATAATCGTGAATGACTGTATGAGAAGAGCATATTGCTACCTCTCCGGACCAAATCTTGTGCATGAACGGCATGAAAATATATGCTCGACTTTAAAGACTATTCCCACAACGATGGAGAACACATGACTTTGTTAATGGCGCAACGTCACAAGCAGATTCTTAACACACTTGCTGACGGCGGCAGGAAAGTCGCAGATCTTGCAGAGCAACTGGGCGTGAGCGAATCCACTATTCGCAGGGATTTGTCAATCCTGCAAAATGAAGGGTTGTTGTCTCGCAAATATGGTGGTGCCATGCTCACCTTAGGCAGCCGAGAGAACACGACCGATTCTGGCATAGTAGAGGATCCTTTGTCTGATTCGGACCAGCGCTCAGATTTCGGCCTTCGAAAGCGTATGGCTAAAGAGGCGGCAAAATTGGTCAACGACCGGGACATCGTCGTTCTGGACGTAGGCTCGACTACGCCGTTGATCGCGCGAGAATTGCTTGGACGACCTCTGACAATCGTTACGTCAAATCTCGCGGTGCTGGATGTGGTGCGTGAAGATGAGGCCATCGATGTGGTACTCATTGGAGGCGTACTTCGACGTAACAATCAGTCATTGGTCGGACCTCTAACTGAACAGGCCGCACAACAGATCAGTTCTGACATCATGTTCTTGAGCTGTACGGGCGTGCGACGTAATTCAGTGGTAGACGATATGGCAGTCGAAACGCCCATCAAGCGAGCGCTAATCGTCGCATCGGGAAAAGTTGTTCTTCTCGCCAGCGAGAAGAAAATGCCCGGAACAGGGGGCATGCAGTTGTGTGGCCTAGACCAGGTCGACACAATGATCACAACATCCGGGGCTCCGGAGGATGTGATTGACAAGAGCCGGCTTGCCGGCAGAAAGGTGATAATCGCATGAAACTGGCTATTTTGGGTGGAGGCGGATTCCGTACTCCATTCGTCTGGGAGGCGTTGCTTCGCGACCATGGGGAGCCGAGGATTACCGAGGTCGCATTGTACGATATCGATCAATCTCGTCTATTGGTTATTGAAGCTATCCTCCGGGAGCTTGCCGAGGGATTTGAGGATGTGCCCAAGCTCACGGTCTCTACGAAATTGGAACCCGTCATCGAAGGCGCTGATTTCATTTTTGCCGCCATACGTGAGGGCGGGTTGGACGGCCGCTGTTGCGACGAACATGTTGCGCTTGATCTTAATGTACTTGGGCAAGAGACTACAGGACCTGGTGGGATTGCCTACGCGATACGTACGGTTCCGGTGATGGTCCATATCGCCGAAAAGGTGAAGAGACTAGCACCGGACGCCTACTTCGTGAACTTTACCAATCCGGCTGGTATTATCACTGAAGCGATGCAGACTGTTCTCGGTGATCGTGTGGTCGGTATCTGCGATACGCCGTCTGGTCTTGGTCGTCGTGTGGCCGGTGTTTTGGGCGCTGATTATCGGCGCGCTCAGATGGATTACGTTGGCCTGAATCACTTGGGCTGGATGCGCCGCGTGGTAGTGGATGGGAAAGATTTGCTTCCTGATCTTCTCGCGGATGATGAACGCCTTAACAAGATGGAAGAGGCCCACATCTTCGACAAAGACTGGATTCGTGAACTAGGCGCATTGCCGAACGAGTATCTTTATTACTATTATGACAACAAAGATGCTGTGCGCAGGATTTTGGAATCGCCGCAGACTCGTGGAGATTTTCTCAAGACTACGCAGACCAAGTTCTACCATGATGCCGCACATGTCGCGCAGAAAGGCGACGATGTTGCCACTCTGTGGTGGCGCACAGTGAAAGAGCGTGATGCCAGTTACATGGCAGAAGCGCTTGGCGGAGTTCAAGGGGCGCCTGCCACTGAGCGAGATTTGGATCTTGACCCCGCGCAGCTGGGCTATGCTGGCGTCGCGCTCGGCGTTATGATGGCCATCAGCCGCAATGACCGCCAGATCATGATTCTCAACGTGCGCAATAGAGGTACTGTTGTCGATCTGCCCGACGGCGCTGTAGTTGAGGTGCCAACCATGGTCGACGCTAACGGTATGCATCCGCTGTCGCTATATGCGCAGCCGGATCTTCATCAGATTGGTTTGATGCAGAGTGTCAAATCGGTTGAGCGTCATGCTATCGCCGCTGGTTTGACCGGATCGAACAAAGAGGCGCTGCTGGCATTTGCAGAGCATCCATTGGTGGGTTCCGTGCCGATTGCACGCCAGCTGCTTGAGGGATACAAGACACGTATTCCGGGCGTCGCCGCTGCGCTCTCTCGATGACGATGACGTCATAATATTCTGAGACATGAAAATCTGTTTCGGAATTTAATCTGCATCGCGCTTACAAAGTCGCGCAAACTCGAGCAAAGATGCGTCTTAACTCCTTTCTGGTTCAGGGAGAGCCCGACTTTTGTCAACTCTCCCTGATCTCTCGTGATTAGAATACGGACACATTTGGGTTTCTTGCATCGTAGGAGTAGTTTTGGTCCTGATAATGAGCGACTTTTACTGAGCTTGATTAATGAACATCTATTCAGATGACAAATAATTGAAATATATGATAAACTATGATTGATTCCAATGAGAAAGTCGCAATGAGGTGATTGCTTATTGGATTCATTCGGCTATACCTATTCCCGTTAATCGAAGGAGAGCCAACATGTCCAGGAAATCGTATGGAAAGCTTATGGGGGTACTAGCCGCAACGGCGGCTGCTTCACTTGTCTTCAGTGGCTGTGGTGCCGGTTCATCCAGTAGCGATAACAGCATCAAGGTAATGTACTGGAGCACATCCTCGGCTCCGGATTCGGACCGCCTATTCAAGCAGGTCAAAAAAGACATGGAGAAAAAATATCCTGATGCGAATATTCAGCTGCAAGTCGTTGCTGGTAGCGAGGAAGACTATAACACTAAAGTCGCGTTAGCATTCCGCTCGGCTTCGACTGCTCCCGATGTGATTTATGAAGATACGTCTCAGATGGGCGCTGATGTAGAGGCCGGATATCTGATGGACATCGGAAGCTATGTGGATCAATGGAATGATTGGGACAAATTCATTGATTCGACAAAAAAATCCGTTACCTATGACGGCAAGATCTATGGAGTCCCGCTATCTACCGATACCCGCGCCATTTGGTACAACAAAGACATCCTCCAGAAAGCTGGAGTTGAAGTGCCTTGGCAGCCCAAGAGCTGGGACGATATTCTTGACATGGCAGTGAAGGTCAAAGCATACGATGCAAGCATCACTCCTTTCAATATATATGCGGGCACTACCCAGGGGGAAGGAACTGTTATGCAGGGCTTCTACCAGCTGTTGTTTGGCACGAAGCTAGGTGATAACGCATTGTATGACAGTGCTAAAAAGAAGTGGGTGATTGGTTCCCAGGGGTTCAAAGATTCGTTGGAGTTCACTAAGACGCTGTATGAGAAGGGATATGCACCTTCTGTGTCAGACGCGCTTGATACTAACCTTTCCAAGAAAATGCAAAGTGATTGGTTCCCGAACGGCAAGATGGCAGCTACTGTGGAAGGCAGCTGGTATCCCAGTTCCTGGGCAAAAGGTGGCTCCTACGAATGGGATGGGTACGACAAGACCATGGCGGTGGCTGCGTTCCCGACCGAGAACGGGGGAGATCCTGGATTCGTTTCCATGTCTGGTGGATGGGCCATTGGTGTGGGTAGCAAGAGCAAGAACCCGAAACTTGCGTTCGAGTTCGTGCAAGAGGCTACGAGTGCTAAGAACTCGATGGAGTACTACACCAACTACACGTTGGACATAAACCCGCGTTCCGATGTCACTTCGGATCCTGAAAATCAGCCTGAGAATCCTTATGTGAAAGATGCGACTAACCTTGTGCAGTACACGCATTATCGTCCCGGCTTGAGCGTGTACTCCAAGGTCTCCAATGAAGTGCAAAAGGCTACGGAAAGTGTGATTACTGGGAAAGCCTCCGCCGATCAGGCAGCGCAAACCTATGACCAGGCAGTAGCCGAGATCGTTGGCGAGGATAACGTCATCAAGGAATGACATTATCTCTCGGCTCGCACCGTTCTGCCGGTGGCGTTCCTCCCATAAGGACTGTCACCGGCACCCATATCATATTGGTTTTTACAAGGTCGGCACGATGAAAAAATTTGCTAGACAATATTGGACAACACTGCCGTGCATTATCCTGCTCTGCGTGTTCATGTTGGGGCCTATCCTCTGGTCCCTGTATGGTTCGCTCACTAACACTTCTCTGACGGGAGCGGCAGCCGTCAATCCGCAATTCGTGGGTTTGGACAATTACAACCATTTGTTTACTGATGCTGAATTTCCCAAATCGCTTTGGCTCACATTTGTATTCGTGCTGATGAGCGCTATCGTTGCGCAAAACACATTGGGAATTGCGCTCGCCTTGCTGCTGACCCGTATGCCCAAAGCTGCATGTTCATTTGTGAGTACCACGGTAATTGCTGCGTGGATGCTTCCTGAAACCGCTGCTAGTTTTGTTTGTTACGCGTTTTTCAACAAAGATGGCACGCTTAACCAGATCGTTCAGGCGTTCGGCGGCAGCGTGACTGACTGGCTGTATTACTTCCCGATGTTCGCTATTATTTTGGCCAATGTGTGGCGAGGCACGGCGTTCTCGATGATGAACTATCAGGCGGCGCTAGGCGATGTCGATTTGTCACTTTCCGAGGCTTCTGCACTGGACGGAGCTAACGCGGTTCAGGATTTCTTCTTAATAAAACTACCGATTATCAAGCAAACGGTTGTCACCAACTTGATGCTTATAACGTTGCAGACTCTTGCCTGCTTCACATTGATTTATGTGATGACAGCCGGTGGGCCAGGTAACAAAAGCATGACGCTGGCGCTGTATACCTACGAAACCGCATTCCGTTTCGGCGACATCGGGTATGGCACTGCCATCTCCGTGGTCATGTTGCTCGTCGGGGCCATTTTCGGCGTGGTATATATCCGTGCATTGAAGACGAATAAGGAGTAATGATGACCAACGCTTCACATCCGTTCGGACGTCGTCGTCTCAATATCCCAAGTACCCCGCGAACTGGTGTAGCTGCGGCTATGTCATGGATTGGCATGACGATCGTTGCTGCTGCGTTCCTGCTGCCGCTGGTATGGGTGTTCTTCGCCTCATTCGATGATCAGGCGACATTCACGACAAGGATACCTAAGATATTTTCCTTGGAAAACTATCGTGCGGTGCTGACTCCGGATATGTCGTTGCGGCCGTTGGGGAATAGTCTGATTATCTCTATCGCCGTTACGGTCATCGTTTTGGTTTGTGCCGTGCTTGTCGCATATCCGATCTCGCGGTATGAATCACGTTTCAACTGTCCATTCATGTATATCATTCTGTTCGGTACATGTTTGCCGATCACCGCCATTATGGTGCCGGTTTATTCGCTATTCGTGTCACTGAATCTGCTGGATTCGACGATTGGTGTCATACTCTTTTTGTCGGCAACTTCGCTGCCAATGGCGGTATGGCTGGTCAAAGGCTATATGGACGGAGTGCCGATTGATGTGGAAGAGGCAGCATGGGTCGATGGCGCTTCTAAGATGCGTACTATTTGGCAGATAGTTGTTCCATTGATGCGTCCCGGTTTGGTGGTCGTTGCAGTGTTTGTATTCATGGGAGCATGGGGAGATTTCTTCACTCCGTACATTCTTCTTATGGATCCTGAAAAGTTGCCGGCCTCCGTTGCAATTTACAACTTCTTCGGTCAGCATGGCAGCATTCAGTACGGCCAACTAGCTGCATTCGCGGTCTTGTATTCTCTGCCTCCTGTGGTTCTGTACACCCTATCTACTCGTTTCGTTGGCGGTACTTATTCTATGGCAGGCGGCACCAAGGGGTGATGAGGACAATCAGAGATTTTAGACATATTCTGTGGTTCCGCACAGCGTCTGTGAAAAATGATTTGCCGCGTAATCATCAATGAGATGAGCTAAAGAGCCAGAGGAGACGACGATGGCATCCAATGATGAAAAAGTGTTCCACCGTGTTGAACGAGCACTCTCCGAGCAATTAGCCAAGGCACTGTACCGTGATTCAGCAGCAGTTGAGATTGCCGCGTGGGCGGTGCATGATGAGCCTGTGCCATTCAGTGTGGCGCGGGAAGCGGAATACCAAGTATTCCATGTAGGTGACCAATGGGGATCTCCTTGGGATACATGGTGGTTGCGCGTTGATGGAGAGGTTCCCCAAACATGGTCCAAGGCTGAGCAATGTGAGCCCGAGTTAGTGGTTCGATTGACTGAAAACAGTTCCACTGCGATTGGTTTTCAGGCTGAAGGACTGGTCTATGATAGCGAGGGGCGGATTGTAAAAGCAGTCGAACCAATGAATAGCTGGGTTCCAGTGCCGAAGCCGGGACATGGTTTCCGTTACTACATCGAAGCTGCAGCCAATCCCGATATCAATCAGGATGCCGGAAGCTTTGCGCCCACTACGCTGGGCAGTCGAGATTCCAAGAATATGCCGGAACTGTACAGGCTATCGACACTCGAGCTGCGACTACGAGATATTGAAGTTTGGCACCTCATCCAGGAGCTTAAAGTTCTTTCCGGGCTGGCGCGTGAGCTTGACGGAGACCGCACCCGGCATGCGGATATCATGATGGCGCTTGAACGGTCGATGGAGACATTGGATCCGTCGAACATAGCCGGTAC
Organism: Bifidobacterium sp. FKU; assembly: GCF_026016385.1. NCBI lineage: Bacteria > Bacillati > Actinomycetota > Actinomycetes > Bifidobacteriales > Bifidobacteriaceae > Bifidobacterium > Bifidobacterium sp. FKU. The sequence continues at coordinate 2,556,584 of NZ_CP092888.1, read as the reverse complement.
CGCGGTTGATGCGCGCGCATGTTTAGCCCCTGTGCTGTCTGATCCTGCATCTGATCGCGCCCACATTGTGCACGCCGTGGGACAGGCCCATATTGATACGGCATGGTTATGGCCGTTCCGTGAAACGAAACGCAAGGTTGCGCGCACATTCAGCAATGTTGTGGATCTGCAGCATCGTGGAGACAAGTTTGTATTTGCGGCTTCATCGGCGCAGCAGTATCAGTGGCTAAAACAGAAGTATCCCGATTTGTTCGCCCGCGTCAAGGAGATGATCGCAAAGGGAACGTTCATTCCAATCGGAGGAATGTGGGTCGAATGTGATGCGAATCTTCCATCAGGCGAGTCACTGACCCGTCAGTTCTTATACGGAACGAAGTTCTTCCGCCATGAATTTGGTGAGTTACAGCCAGTTGCTTGGTTGCCGGACAGTTTTGGATATTCAGCGACGTTGCCACAGATTGTGCGCCTCGCGGGTAATCGGTATTTCCTTACCCAGAAGATCTCGTGGAATGATACCAACAGGTTCCCTCATAATACTTTCCTTTGGAGAGGCATTGACGGTACTGAAGTATTCACTCATTTCCCTCCTTCCGATACATATAGCGCCGAAATGACACCGGAAGAAATCGCAATTGGGGAGAGACATTACTCCGAAAAAGGCAAGGGACGTTCCAGTCTTATGCTGTTCGGCTGGGGTGATGGGGGAGGCGGGCCCACTCGTGAGATGCTGGAGGCCATTCGCTTGCAAAGCAATCTTGCAGGTAGCCCGAAAATCACGATGTCGACTCCGATCGAATTCTTCGAACAAGCTGAGTCAGAACTCGAGGAACCACCGGTATGGGAGGGGGAACTGTATCTAGAGCTGCACCGTGGTACATATACGACTCAAAAACATATGAAAATGGGGAATCGGCGAAACGAGTCGTTGTTACGCGCTGCTGAGATGTGGGCCACTACTGCTTCTGTCCGTACTCGGTATGAGTATCCGTATCGGCAAATCGAAGAGTTATGGCAACAGCTGCTTCTTCTGCAGTTCCATGATGTGCTTCCGGGATCCTCAATCGCTTGGGTACATGAGCAGTCTGCCCAGATGCATGAGCGTATTAGTGAGGAGACTCGCACAATCATTGATGAGGCTATTCGCTCCCTTGTTGGTGAGGGAACCCATCAGTTTTATGCCAACGCCGGTCCATTCGAACAACTTGGCGTGCCTGCTGGGTCCATCAAGGCTTCTGGAGCATGCGCATCAGTAGTGCCAGAAAAAACTGATGAGGGGTTCGTGTTTTCCAATGGGCGTGTTCGGTATGTGGTGGATGATCGTGGACGGATTGTATCCGCTGTGGACAATGTCACTGGGCGCGAATCGATTGACCCAGCCTCGCCGGCAAACGTATTGCAGCTGTTCGTTGATTTTCCTGCTCAATGGGATGCGTGGGACATTGATCGTAGCTATCTGGAAAGTCCCCTTGCACCTGCGGTAGTGAGGACTATTGATTTGGAAGACAATGTCCTTATCGTGAAAGGAATCATTGGTAATTCTTCGTATACACAACGTATTTGGCTTGATCCTGATGTGAGTTCATTGGTCGTGCGTACCGCCGTCGAGTGGAAAGAGAGTAACAGGTTGCTCAAGCTTGCCTTCCCATCCAATGTGCGTTCGTCCACCGCCGATTCGGAAATTCAGTATGGCCATCTAACTCGGCCGATTACAGAAAACACTACTTGGGATGAGGCCCGGTTCGAGACTTCTGCCCAACGTTGGGTCCACGTCGGCGAATTCGGCTTTGGCATCACCGTTGCCAACGATGGCAGCTATGGGCATGATATTCGGCAGATTCGTCTGTCTGATGGTGGTATAGGTACCCAGATTCGTGTTTCGTTGCTGCGTTCTACGCATTACCCGGATCCGCAGACAGATGTTGGGGATCATGTGTTAACCGTTTCGTTCAGTGTCGGTTCCACGATATCTGAGGCAATTCGTCAGGGATACAGGCTTAACGTTCCGTCTCTGCCGGTGTGCGGAGATCACGAAGTGCTTCCATTGATTAGCTTGGATGGTAGTGGCGTGATTGTCGAAGCGGTGAAACTCGCCGAAGACGAGTCGGGAGATGTTGTCGTTCGACTGTATGAATCCTTGGGAGGACGTAGTAAGGCGCGACTCCACATGGACTTCGAGTGGAGCGAAGTGCGTGAGGTCGGTCTGCTGGAGGAGGAATGCGATGCTGTCCGTCCTGCACTGGTGAACGTCGACGCCACAGCTTCTGACATCGAACTAGAGCTTAGGCCTTATCAGATTGTGACGCTTCGTTTTAAGCGTTGACGGTCTTTCTAGGGGGGATCGTTGTCTCCATCGCTTCTGCGGTGATTTCTTACCGAGATGCGAATCGGTAACCAATATTTTGAAATGAAAAAAGGAGTTGTTATGGAAGTAATCATTGTTCGTGATGAGGATGAGGCTGGTGAAATTTACGCACAGTGCGTGGCCGATTTGGTCAGCGTGAAATTGGACGCAGTACTGGGGTTGGCAACGGGGTCAAGCCCGCTAGTGGCATATCGCCATTTGGCGAATCTGGTGGTGGAAAAGTCAATTGACATATCTCAGGTACGCGGATTCGCGTTGGATGAGTATATAGGTTTGCCCCTGTCCCATCCAGAGTCTTATCACTCAGTAATCCAACGCACGGTGGTTGAACCTCTAGGGCTGAATTCAGAGAATGTACATGTACCGGGTGACACTCTGGCAGGTGCACCTTTGTCAGACGGGACGCGTATGGCGGCGGGCGTGGCATATGACCGTGCAATCGCGGCGGCAGGCGGTGTTGATATACAGATTCTTGGGATTGGCGCGGATGGGCATGTGGGCTTCAACGAGCCAGGATCATCTCTGGCATCTGGCACACGTATCAAAACCTTAGCGGAACAGACGCGTATAGATAATGCGCGATTCTTCGACGACGATGTAACCAAAGTGCCGACACACTGCATCACGCAGGGAATCGGAACGATTATGCGTGCGCGTCATTTGGTGCTGTTGGCATTCGGCGCGGGCAAAGCGGAGGCCGTGGCAGAGACAGTGGAGGGAGGCGTAAGTGCGTTCTGTCCTGCGTCAGCGTTACAAATGCATCCGCATGCGACGATCATTGTGGACGAGGACGCCGCATTCCGGCTGCGCCACAAAGATTACTATCGGTACGCGTACGCTCATAAGCCAGCTTGGCAAGGTATCTGACACGGCACTGTGGGAACGAATGAGATATGGGTGAAAAAGCCTCGGCACAAGTACGTGACATGCCTGCTCCACAGCAGCGTCTGCCTCGTCGGTTCGTCATGTCGTGTGTGGGTGTGCTTCTGACCGCGGCCAGTATTGCGATGTTCACGAAATCAGCGTTTGGTACTGATCCGTTTACCACGTTCGTGCTGGGTGTTACTAAGGTAGTCGGGGCTCGGTATGGAATGATGTACACCTTGATCAATCTGGGAATCATCGCAGTCGTAGCATTAGTGGCTAGACAGAATATCGGTCTAGCCACCCCTGTTACGATTTTTCTTAGCGGGTTCGTCACTGAGGGTTGTATATTCTTGTTGAATCGGTGTCTGCCAGAACCGGGGCTGATGGTTCGTATTGTTCTTATCGGTAGTGGCATTGTCCTACAGTGCCTTGCCACCGCGTTGTACTACACAGGTAATCTCGGAGTATCCGCGTACGATGCTTGTGCGCTCGGCCTGCATCAGCGGCTTGGATGGCCGTTCCGTTTTTGTCGTATCGGCACTGATTTGTTGTGCGTGGGCATTGGTTTCTCTTGCGGCGCGATAGTAGGAGTCGGAACGGTGATTACTGCTTTTTGCATGGGTCCGCTGGTTGACTTCTTCAACCGAGTTATGGCCATTCCCTTGCTGGGCGCAAAATTCTGGGAGCGTGCCGGGGAACGTTTTGGTATCGGGTGGTTGCGGCAATAACGCATTTTATGCGCCCCGGTTGGATAATCCAGTACTCATCATTGCAAGCAGCTATTGAGGGTTGCGACCCGCAAAAATGGTATGTACATTTTTTATATGGTCATGGGATGACGTGGAGGGAAGAAGGAAATGTCGCCCCCGCTCTCATACTTTGTGCGTCAAAACCAAAAGGGTAAAAACTCTCAGGTTATTCCCAGACAAACCCCTAGTTAGATACAGAAACGGGTGGTTACCTAATAAATGTCAGCGGAAAGCTGATCAGGAGCCGCAGCAGTTCCCGACAATTGAATCCCTTTCTTCTTCTCTCTCCTTTCTCTCCCCGGCGGGCAACCGCCGGGGTTCTTTTTTGTGCCCTGAATCATTCCCCCGAATGACCGCCATTCCCAAGCCATAGCGGTACACTAGCTGTGTAATCGGCAGGAAGGGGCACCGATGGCGCGCAACGATGAGGACTACGATTTCTTCGGCGATGGTCAGTATGACGATTCGCGCAGCTCACGTCGTGCACAGAATCGACGCCCATCCAGGCGGAATGCCGGCCGGCGATTTGCCGCTACAAAAGCCAGCAGCCCAACGTCGATGTTGTGCCGCAGACTTGCCGTTGTCAGCGGACTGCTAGCCGTCGTGATATCGGCCACCTCGGCGGTTCATGAAATCGCGCCTTACGCCATTTCCTTTATGACGGCAGTGCCAGGACGATACATTGCGTTGACGGCGGCGGTGCTTATCGGCATCACCCTGATTCTGGTCATCGCTGCGCGAGCTACCATGCCTCGGTACGCCACTCACGGGGGAGTGGGTGCGGGCGGCATCATCGCACTGGTGTGCGCCATAGTTTGCTTGGTTATCGGCGTGGCCATGGGCGTATTGTTCCCGGAAGGACTGATTCAGCAGTCGAACGACAAGGCACCCGTCGAAGATACCGCACAGATGGAGCAAGGCATAGAACAAGCTGCCGGCGCGTGCAAAGAAGGATGGCAGGGGCTTGATACGGGCGGTTTGCCAGGCATCACCACCGTACAGATGTGCACTGATCCGAGAGTGGCCTTCGTGTCCTTTGAATCGGAATCGTCCGCAGCCATCAGCCGGGCACCTATCGAAAGCAAGATTTCCGAACTGCTGAGCCAATACGCTGATAATGAGCAAACGAAAGGTGATTGGCGATTGCTGAGCGGCAAACGTTGGATGGTGTTCGGCGAGGCCAGCAAGATGACCGCACTGCAGCAGCAGTGGGGCGGCGAACTTGAGACAATCACCGCAGCCGCAGACACCGCAGCCGCAAACAGCGGTAACGCCTGATAGATTGCCGGTATCCCTTGGAAAGTCCCAAGGCGAGTCGGCGCGGATTACCCAATGTGATTGAAATCATGGTCCATCGTTTTTCGTACAGCGCGCAAGACCTCTATATTGGATTGGTATGAGCAAAGAAGCGAATGCCAGCCAGCCCCTGATCGGCCGCGAATCCACCACTGTACCCGGACGTTTTGGCGAGCCACTCACCGTGGAACACAGCGTCACCTCGCGCGGCGGCTTCGACCAGCATGCCACGCATCCGCTGTTCCTGTGCCTGCATGGATGGGGATCCAGCGAAGAAGACATGGCGGACATCATGCGCCTCATCGCTCCATATAACGATTTCGTGGCATTGCGCGGGCCGCTGACACTCGCGTCGGCCCGTGAGGGCAGTCCCGACCCCGGCAACTACGCGTGGTTCCACGATGCCCTGCCTATCGGCGATGATCGTGACTACGACGCGTATGCCGCCGCCACAGCAGTCGACCGATGGGTGGCCGACAACATTCCCGCCGACCGTGACGTGGTGCCGCTTGGGTTTTCACAAGGTGGGCTGGTCGCCGTGCATTTGTTGCGTATCAATCCCGAGCGGTACCGGGCCGTCGTCTCCCTGTCCGGCTTCAATACACCCGGTCAGGTGCCCGGCACGGCCCCCGCCGACTCTCGCCTGGCCGATTACGATATCCCCGTGTTCTATACGTACGGCAAGAACGATGGCGTAATCCCGAAATACGAACTGTTCGCCACCGCCGCTTGGCTGGAAGAGCATACGTGGCTGAAGACCAAGAGCTACCACGGTCTGGATCACAATGTGAGTCTTGAGGAGTTCGCCGATTTGCGCCAGTGGCTACTTGACAACGACATTACTTCTGGCGTGCTGTAGTCAGCCGCCGTCACTGGAATTGGCGCGGCCGTCGCAGCAATCGGACATCGAGGGCGCTTGTGGCTGACTCGGTCATAGACTGTTCTCCCATGGGCGAAGTGAGCACTGCAAGCACTACTGCACATACTGAAGAGAATCACACGGAAATAGCAATCCCCAACTTGGCTCCCCTCAGAGAAGGGAGCCAAGGAAACTAGATGCCGGAATCAGCATCGACCTGCATAACGTAGATGTTGCGCCTCAGGGAGCGGGCTTGGGTTCGGTTGATGTCGCCGGCTTCGTACATGTCCTGAATCACACCGAGTTCGATGCCGTAGCTCTCGCGCTTTACGTCCTCGACCTGCGTGATGGTTTCCGTAGTGCCGCTCATATTCGGACGTGCCTGCAATGAAGCCGCCGCGCGACGATAATCCAGCAACAGCGCCGAACAATGCTCGGTGTTGTACGTATCCTGGCCCATCTCGTCAATAAGCTGGCCGATAACATGATGAATCGCCTCGACCTGCAGTTCGCGGGTGCGCGCGAAAATCCGATCCTCGCTCACCAATGGCGTGGTATGGCGAATCTTGGACACCGTGCGTTTGGCGTAGTTGCTCATCTGCCGCTGGAACATGCGTAAGCGACCGCGAATCTGCGATACCGCATGCCCCGAAGTAGGATCAGTGGAAGTGTGACGCAGCGTATTCATAATCTGGTCAAGCATGCGCTCGCAGGCTTCGACGTTCAGCTCTTGCGTGGCCGTATCCGCCGCTGGATGCGCCTTGGTGTCGGCAAGCCGGTCGCGCACGAATTCCTTTTCCCAATGCAGCGCTTCGATCTGCAATTGCTCGAATCCCTGAGGATCGGTATCGCCGATGCGCTGCTGCAATCGCCCGATGCGTTTGGTGTACTGGTCGATTACCATCAGAATCGCACGGCGATTCTCTGGCGTGATGCGTCCGGTCAGTTCCTCCACGGTGGCGCGTAACACATCGATGGTCACCGGAATCATCTCGGCGACCGGGTCCTTGCCGTGGTTCGGTGCAAGCAAAGGCAGCAAGAAATTGGCCAGCATCAGCGTCACGACGATGACGCCCGATGCGATGAAGATCAACTCGTTGCGCATGGGGAACGGCGCGCCCCCGGCGAGATAATACGGGATGGTGAACATCAGCGACAGGGTGATGGTGCCTTTGGGTCCGCCGAAGGTCATGACCGTCGCGGACCGCCAACGTTCGGGGGTCATCTTGCGCCGTCGCCGTGTATGCACGTCGCGCGCCACGCGCAGCATGGCCACTATCCAGAAGAACCGCAGTGCGATCACCACAAGCGTCACCAGCAGGATGATGCCGATGAGTTTCAGGTTGCTGATATACGGGTCGGACCAGCTGGCCCTCATGGCGCGCGGCAGCTGCATGCCCAGCAGAATGAACACCGCGCCGTTGAGCGAGAAGCTCAGTACGCCCCACACCGAGGAGGACACGATATTCGTCCGTGCCACATTCGGCCCCACGCCGGTACGGTCGAATCGGATGAACAGGCCGGCGGCCACCACCGACAGGATGCCGGACACGTGACATTCCTCCGCGCCCAGATACAGCAGGAAGGGCAGGAACAGCTCCATCAGAATGCGTGTGGTGGTGGTCTCCCAGCCCAGGGACCGCACGGTTTCGAACAGCCAGTTGGCCGCCGCCGCTATGACCAGGCCAAATAAGGTGCCGCCCAAGAAGGAGATCACGAATTCGCCGGCGGCCTGCCCCACGGCGAATTCTCCGGTGAAGGCGGCGGCCAGTGCGAACTGGAAGCCGACGATGCCGGAAGCGTCATTGAAGAGTGATTCGCCTTTCAGCACGCTGCGCTGACGCTGCGTCAGCGAGGCTTCTTTACCGAGGGAGCTGACGGCCACCGCATCGGTCGGGCCGAGTGCCGCGCCGAGTGCTAAGGCTGAGGCTAAGGTGATGGACGGCCAGACGGCATGCAAAGTGAATCCGACCGCCGCCATCGTGACGATAGCCAGTCCGATAGCCAGCGATAGGCTCAGATCCAGCGTTTTCAGCAACGCCGACTTATCGATTTCGTGGGCTTCCAAATACAGCAATGGCGCGATAAACAGCACCATGAACAGTTCCGGGTCGAGCTTTGCATCCGGGAAAAACGGCAGATACGTAACCAGCACGCCCAGCACAATCTGGACCAGCGGCGTGGAGACTTTGGGCACGAAGCGACTGGCAAACGAGCTCACCACCACCGCCGCAATGATGCATAGGATGAGCTCAAATACCGCCATGTTGCCGCCTTCTCGTATCTCTTCTCCACCAAAAGTATATGGGAACCATGAAGAAAAACGTTAAGATTGCGGCCGATTATGCACATCATGAGACGATATGAGAAAAAGGCATACACTCGTTCATATGGGGCATATGGGATATGACGAGATGATGCACGGCGCTCTGGAGCTCGCCAAAAGGGCCGCGGCAGCCGGCGATGTGCCGGTTGGCGCAGTGGTGGTGAACGCCGACGGCCAGATTATCGGGCGAGGATACAACACACGCGAGGCCGATGGCGATCCATTGGCACATGCCGAAATCATCGCCATGCGTCAGGCGGCCCAAGCCTTGGGCGCTTGGAATCTCTCCGATTGCACACTGGCTGTTACGCTTGAGCCTTGCCCGATGTGCGCCGGCGCATGCATCCAAACCCATATCGGCACCATCGTGTTTGGCGCGTGGGACTCCAAGCTTGGCGCTTGCGGGTCAATCTGGGATATCCCGCGCGATCCCCATATTGGTCACGCCCCTGAAGTGCATGGCGGTGTGGCAGAAGCCGATTGCCAGGCTCTCCTCAGCGCGTTCTTCGCTCATCGGCGGTAAATCGCTCAAATACTTACTTCATCCATCCAACACGCGGCACCAAGGCAACATATTCCATTTCTTCTACCATCACAATCAGTAGTTCAATGCATTCCGTATACGTCGAAGGAGACACTATGGCCCAGAACACCGCCACCTTCACCGGTACCGCCGCTGACGGAACCGTGCTCACCGCCATCTATCTTGCAGAGCCCGATGCCAACGTGGCAATCGGTCTGGTCGCTGCCGGCGATGACCTGCCGCGTATCATTCATTGGGGTCGTCCGCTGAGCAATCCTGAGACCTTGCTCGCTGCGTACGATGCGCTCAAGCCGCAGCGCGTGTCCGGCGCGCTCGACGACACCGCTTGGCCGTCCATCCTGCCCACCCAGGCCGAAAGCTGGATCGGCGAGCAACGTGTGGTGCTGCGCCGCGCAGGCATCGAGCTCTTCCCCAAGTTCACCGTGACCAACATCGAGACCGGCGGCGTGCTGGAAGCCACCCTCGATGCCGTGTCCGGCGAAAGCTACACCGATGTGGCCGGCCACGCCCACGCCACCGGCCCGGACCGCGTGCCCGGCGTCATAGTCACCGCGCGCGATGAGGAGCAGGGCGTGGAAGTCGAATGGCACCTCGAACTGCTCCCCGGCGGCCTGGCCCGTCAGAAGGCCACCGTAACCAACCTGTTCGGTGCAGACGCCGGAGCCCCGCTCGAGATCGGCAAGATCGAGCTCGGCTTCCCGCTGCCCGAATCCGCCGGCGAAATCCTCACCACCACCGGTCACCATCTACGTGAACGCAGCCCGCAGCGCCAGCCGCTGACCGTCGGCCGTTTCGAAAAGCCGCAGCTCGCTGGCCGCCCTGACTTCGACGCATCCCTGCTCCTGACCGCCGGCGTGCCCGGTTTCGGCTTCGAGCATGGCGACGCTTATTCGGTGCACGTGGGCTGGAGCGGCAACTCCGTACTGTCCGCCGAACGTCTGCCCTACACGACCGGCGTAATCGGCGGCGGCGAACTCCTGTTCGGCGGCGAAGTGACGCTCGCCGGCCCCGGCGAAGGCCAGAACTCCTACGACACCCCGTGGCTGTTCGGCTCCTATGGCGATGGCCTCAATGAGATCGCCGCCCGCTTCCACTCCTACGTGCGCTCCCTGCATCCGCGCCTGTTCTCGCACGGCCGTCCGGTGATCCTCAACACGTGGGAAGCCGTGTACTTCGACCACAACTTCGATACGCTGAAGGCGCTCGCCGACAAGGCCGCCGACTCCGGCGTGGAACGATTCGTGGTGGATGACGGTTGGTTCGGTTCCCGCCGCGACGACACCTCCGGCCTCGGCGATTGGCAGATTGCGCAGGACGTCTGGCCCGATGGCCCGAAGTCCCTGAAGGCGCTCGCCGACTACGTGCACGCCAAGGGTATGGAATTCGGCTTGTGGTTCGAGCCGGAAATGGTCAACCCCGATTCCGATGTGGCCCGTAACCACCCCGATTGGATTCTCTCGCCCACCGCTGGCCGACTGCCGCTGCAGGGCCGCACTCAGCAGGTGCTCGATCTGACCAATCCGGATGCGTTCGACTACATCTACGGCTGCATGGACCAGCTTGTCGGCGAGCTTGGTATCGATTACATCAAGTGGGACCACAACAAGCTCGTCACCGAGCCAGGTTCCCGCCGCTCCGGCCGCCCGGCCGTGCACGCGCAGACCCTTGCCATCTACAACATCTTCAAGGGCCTCAAGACCGCACATTCGGGCCTTGAGATCGAAAGCTGCTCCTCTGGTGGCGGCCGCGTGGATCTTGGCATCCTAGAGCACGCCGATCGTATCTGGGTCTCCGACTGCGTGGACCCGGTCGAGCGCGCGGACATCCAGCGCTACACCTCGCTGCTGGTGCCACCGGCGATGATGGGCGAGCACGTGGGTGCCAGCCCCGCACACTCCACCCAGCGCGCCACCAGCCAGGAACTGCGCATGGCCATGGCGTTCTTCGGCCACATGGGCATCGAATGGAACCTGTTGAAGGAGCCGGACGAGGCGCTCGCCAAGCTGGCCGTGTGGGTGGCCGAATTCAAGAAGCACCGCGACTGGTTCGCCATCGACACCTGCGTGCACGCCGACTCCAACGATCCGGCCGTGCGCTTGGATGGCATGGTGATGCCGAACCGCGACGCCGCCATCTACCGCTTCACCCAGCTGACCACCAGCCAGACCTATCCGGCCGCGCCCGTGCATCTGCCCGGACTTGACCCCGAGCGCACCTACCGTGTCAGCCCGCTTGACCCGAGCTTGGATTTGACCGGTCTGACCAACGGCCAGAGCACTCTCGGCTGGTGGAACGAGGAAGGCGTAGTCCTGACCGGCGAAGCCCTGCAGCGCTACGGCATCCGTCCCCCGTCCCTCCACCCTCAGCAGGCAGTATTGCTCAAGGCTGTGGCGTTAAGCTGACAGCCTAGTAGGCTGTCAGTAGCCACGGCCTGAGCGAAGCGACAGCTGAGCGAAGGTGGGATTGAGCCTTGCCGATAGGCAAGTCCGTAATTGCTGGTCGTGGCGGAGTGACTGTGGCGAAGCAACGTTCTTGGTTCCCCTCAGAGAGGGGAGCCAAGAACGGCCTACCCAATATGCTTCACAATCACGCGACTGGCAGCGGCTTTGGCCCAGAGCTGCCAGTCGTGATCCATAATCGTGAACTTGACCGGCTGGGTCTGGCTGTGACGGTAGAAACGAATGCCGTCGCGCAGCGAATCGGTGCCGAGCTTGGCCAAAAATGCCGATTCGCCGGCGATCATTACATGCCCCGGCATAGCGATGTTCGCCACGGTGGCCACCAGCGATCCCAATCGGAAGCAAGTGCGGTGCACTAGCTGAGAGGCTTGCGGCACATGGGCTCTGGCATCGTGCGCAAAATCATCGAAGGTCGCTGCGCGGCCGATGATCGCCGAATACTGTTCCGCAATCGAATCGTCAGTCAGGCATTGCGAACACCCGATATGCCCACTGGTGCAGCGCGGGCCCTCCGGGTCGATGAGCACATGCCCCACTAGGCCAAAACTCTTGTCCGGGTAACTGACCGGTTCGCCATGCACAGCCAGCGAATAGCCCACGCCCACGCCAATGGTCACTACGGCGAACGTATCCACGCCCACTCCCGGCCCGAACCAGGAGGCATCCACCAGCAGCGAATCGATATCGTTGAATACGCCGCATGGCAATCCGGTGGCCTCGTACACCATTGCGCCTAAATCTGTGGTGCCCTCCCAGTGCAGGAATGGGGCGAACGTGACGATGGAATCATCGATCACGTGACCTCCGACCGCTACGCCCACGGCAGTGGGAGCGGGCAGGCCGGTGGCGGCGACATCATCAGAGCATTCACGAACCAGCGTGGCTATCGACGATGTCACATATTCTGCCGACTGATCAGCACCAATTGGTATCTCATGCCGGCCGGAAACCACCTCGCCATGCGCGTTCACGGCGGCCGACACAATGGATGTGCCGTGCACTTTGACGCCTACGAAGGTGCGTGCGTTCGAGCATAATACCAATGCGGTCTGCGGCCGGCCGCGACGATCCGAGCTCTCCTTGGGAGTAAACCGTTCAGGCAGCTTGCCTGTAGTTCCGGCCACAGACGGCAGTTCTTCGATGACTCCGGCATAAATCAAATCGCTGGTAATGCGGGAGAGCGCACCCTGGCTCAATCCCAGCATCTGTGCCAATGTGGTGCGCGCAATCGGCCCATATTGGGCGATGGCTGCCGCCACGCGATGCGTATGCTCGGATCCGGAAAACCATTGCGGAATCGCATTGGCGTCAGACATGCTTAAGCCCCTTTGCATTATTTATTGCGTTAATCACAAAATACCGCGCTTTTTGTTTCTTGTGCAAGCGGGCTCGCTGGCGCTGGGAATGAAATGGCGCAATCGTTACTTTTGAAAGTGGAAGAGCCGCCGGCGCTGAAGCCGGAAGGAAAGAGATAAAGGAGTCAACAATATGCTGTCCGATTCCCCACATTCAACGCCTAGACTGAAGCGTCTGGCCGTGCGCACTGCTGCTGTGGTGTGCGCTATCGCCGTCGGCTTCGGCCTGGCAGGCTGCGGATCGAGCACCGCAGGTACCGTTACGCTGGATTTCTTCCAGTTCAAGTCCGAGGCTGCAGACCAGTTCAAATCCATGGTCGCCGACTTCGAAAAGCAGAACCCGACCATCAAGGTCAACATCAACAACTCCGCCAACGCCCAGACCGATCTACGCACCCGCTTCGTCAAGAACCGCGTGCCGGACGTAATCACCTTCAACGGCGACATCAGCTTCGGCAACTTCGCCGCATCCGGTGTTTTCTACGACTTCACCGACGAGCCCATCGTGGACACCCTCAACCCCGGCATGGTGCAGATCGCCAAAAACCTGGTGCAGACCACCGATTCCTCCAAGAAGCGCCTGTATGGTCTGCCCTTTGCCGGCAACGCCTCCGGTTACATCTACAACAAGGCGCTGTTCCGCAAGGTAGGTCTCGACCCGGAGAACCCGCCGACCACGTGGGCCGAGTTCACCGACATGCTCAACACCTTCAAGGACGCCGGCATCAATCCGTTGCAGGGCACAGTGGCCGACGCCTGGACCACCCAGGCCCCGCTCGCCTCGCTGACCGGTACGCTGGTTCCCGAGTCGAAGTACACCGAGCTCAAGCAAGGCAAGACCACATTCCAGGAACTGTGGAAAACCGCAGTCGAGAAGGAATCCGAACTCTTCACCTACTCCACTGCCGATACTGGCGTCACCTACCAGCAGGGCACGCAGAACTTCGCCCAAGGCAAGGCCGCAATCATTCCGCTCGGTACCTACGCCATTCCACAGATCCTGCTCATCAACCCGGACATTGAACTTGGTTTCGCCCAGATGCCGGCCACCGATGACGCCAGCGAACAGATCCTCACCGCAGGCGACGATGTGATGCTGACCATCGGCGCAAACACCAAGTACCCCGAAGAATCGATGAAACTCGTCGAATTCCTCATGCAGAAGGATCAGCTCGACGCCTACGCCGATGCGCAGTCCGCCATCACCCCGCTCAAGGACACCCACTTCGGCAATGAGGCGCTGGAAACCGTGCGCCCGTTCTTCGAGGAAAACCGAGTGGCCGACTTCTGCGATCACTACATTCCTTCGTCCATCAATATCGGCGGCTACCTGCAGACCATGGTGACCTCCGGCAACACCGGCCGCTTTCTGAACCAGATGCAGACCGAATGGGACAAGGTCCAAGCCAGGACCTTCGAGTGATCGGTAGGAGAGGAGAACATCATGTCACACGCAACCGCAACCAAGACCGCTGCCAAGAAACCGGCCAAGAAGAAGGTCTCCGCCTTCTCCACCCGCAAGGTGGACCCCGCCTACTACTGGATGGTGGTTCCGGCGGCTATCATTTTCGCCTTCTTCCTGTACCTGCCATTTCTTGACGGCGTAAAGTATTCCTTCACCAACTCGCAGGGCTACGGCGATTACAAGTTCATCGGCCTGAAGAACTACATCGCCCTCTTCCAAGACAACCGCGTGGGCCACGCCTACCTGTTCACGTTCCTCATCGCCATTCTCATCACGGTGCTGATTAATGTGATCGCCCTGTTCCTGTCGGTGCTGCTGAACTCGAAGATCGCCTTCAAGAATGGCTTCCGAGCCGTCTTCTTCATCCCCTACACCCTCTCCGTGCTGGTCATCGGCTACGTGTTCAAGTACATCTTCATGAACCCGCTGCCCGAGCTCGGCAAGGCGCTGGGCATCAAGTGGCTGTCCACCTCGCTGTTGACCAATGAGCAACTCAGCTGGATCCCAATCGTCTTCCTCGCCGTCTGGCAGGGCATCGCCTACTCGGTACTCATCTACCTCGCCGGCCTGCAGACCATCGACGACGAAATCTACGAGGCCGCCGCCATCGACGGCGTCAACGCCTGGCAGAAGTTCTGGAAGATCACATTCCCGCTGATCGGACCGTTCTTCACCATCAACCTCGTGCTGTCCATGAAGAACGCGCTCGGCACCTTCGATCAGGTCGTCGCCTTGACCGAGGGCGGTCCGAACTCCTCCACCGAAACCGTCACCTACCTCATCTGGAAGGGTGGCCTGACCGGTGGCGAGTACGCCTACCAGACCGCAAACGCCGTGCTCTTCTTCATCGTGCTGGCGATCATCGCCTTCGTACAGCTGCGCATCTCCCGCAGCCAGGAACAGATCTGATTTAGGGGAGGATAAGAAATGACTACTGCAACAGTTACCCCGTCCAAGTCCGGCAAGCCCGCCAAGTTCCGCAGGGACCACAAGATCAACTGGTGGCTGACCGCCGCCGTGGCCGTGCTGAGCCTGACCATTCTGATCCCGCTCTACTTCACCATCGTCACCGCGCTGAAGACTCCGGCCGAAGCCGGCACCTTCGCCCTGCCCACCTCGTGGCAGTGGCACAACTTCGCCGACGCCTCCGCCAAGGTCAACTACCCGAAGGCCGCGCTCAACTCCGCGATCATCACGGTGGCCGCCGTGGTGCTCACCTTGCTGACCAACACCTTCGTGGCCTACGCTGTGGCCCGCAACATGGATAAGCGCTTCTTCCGCTTCCTGTACTACTTCTTCATCGCCGCCATGTTCGTGCCGTTCCCGGTCGTCATGCTGCCGATTGCGAAGCAGATGGGCTCCCTGCACCTGGACAACCAGGTCGGCCTGATCATCCTGTACACGGTGCTCGGCCTGGGCACGAACCTGTTCATCGCCACTGGCTTCATCCGTTCGATTCCGGTTTCGCTGGAAGAGGCGGCCCGAATCGATGGCGCATCCACGTGGCGCATTTTCTGGACCATCATCTTCCCGCTGATGAGCCCGATTAACGCCACCATCGCCATTCTGACCGCGCTGTGGGCCTGGAACGACTTCCTCCTGCCGTTGATCATTCTGACCGACCAGTCGAACCAGACCATCCCGCTCGCCCAGTACGTCTTCAGCTCGCAGTTCGCCACCAACTACCCGATGGCCTTCTCCAGCTACCTGATGGCCATGGCCCCGATCCTCATCGTCTACATCTTCGCCCAAAAGTGGGTCGTCGGTGGTGTGATGAGGGGAGCGGTGAAGTAAAACAGCGCAGGCGCTGCTTTACTTCACCGCGTCGAGCGAGACGAGCCGATTAAGGAAACAGCCCCGTGGGCTGTTTCCCGGCCCGGGCGGCCGGATAGGTCGCGTACTCGCGAGGTCATGTTGGGTCTGGCCGTAGGCCAGTCCTGAATTGCAGGACTCTGTGAAGTAAAGGTCCGCTTCCACCCAAGCCTCCTCCGGCTCTCACCGGAGGAGGCTTTTCTGTCCTGTTGCCATACTGGAAACCGCCACAATAAAGGCGACGGTCGGTTGATGTGGCGGTGGCGCACAAAGGTCATGTGGTTTTGCTCGTTGTGCGAATGAAAAAGTGACGAAACCGTACGGCTTACGGTGCAATTGAGCGCATCTGCTGTGTCGCCGTGCCGCTGGCTTGTCCCGGTCCACATATCAACCGTTTGACGCGCGAACCGGGACAGAATCCGCTGTCCCGGTTCGCGGTTTCGGGCGATTTTCACGAACCGGGACAATTTTCATTGTCCCGGTATGAATGTCAATCGTTTTATGTGAAAACCGGGACAACATGTTGATTCCGGGATCGGCTCTATTCCGCCGATTTTGTATTACGGAGCATATGAACTGCGGAGATTGGCTTGTCCCTGTTTGTAAAAAAGGACAAAAATCGCGAACCGGGACAGCGGATTCTGTCCCGGTTCAGACGGCAATCGATTGACATACGAACCGGGCCAACGCCGAAGTCCGGAGCGGTTCCCGAGGCGGGGTTTGCTTGAAATCCGGTGTGCCAGCGAAATCCCCACCAGATTCCCGCAGGCGTGTCAACTAAATCATCTATCCCCGCACCAGTGGGTTCAAGCAGGCAATCCAAGCGCGCCCGAAGTTGCTCTTGCGCGTCGCAATCAGAAGAACCGTTAATATGTGAGCTGCCGCAGGTCAGGTAGATTATGGTGGCGAAGTGGCGGCGGAACAAGCGGGCGAGCCCCTTCATAGGTTCGAGCCTCGAGTGCATCATCCACGAGCACAGGCGATATAGCCACACCCACGCCTCGAACAGGAGCATGAACCCTCTGCCGGGCTCGAAGCCGATCGTGATGTGCGGCTCCCGCCCGTCGCCGTCGGCGTCACGGAAGTCCGCAGACCCGACCCTCCAAGGCGACCGCAGCCGAAGCGCGGCGGTGAACAGGTGAGAGGCATCCATGCCTCCAACCTACCCGACCAACATCACCCCACGGCACAGTCGCCCACCACAAACAGCGAAAGGGCCCATATGTTGCTAAATAGCATGTGCAGCTTATGAGAATTGAGCCGTAGCAGTGCCTTCCGGCTCTTTGCAGTTTTTGTTTCCGGCACACCAACGCAGTTCCCCAATGGAAATGTAATTCAGCGCTTTTTAGACTATGAGCAACAGGCAATGTAGACCATAAATAATGGAGGAGCCAACGATGACCACTTCACAACGCACAGTAATTCCAGATTCCATCCGCACCAACGGTGCCACCCCAAATCCGTGGTGGTCCAATGCGGTCGTTTACCAGATTTACCCGCGTTCCTTCCAAGACACCAACGGCGACGGCCTCGGCGATCTCAAGGGCATTACGTCACGGCTCGACTATCTGGCCGACCTCGGCGTGGATGTGCTGTGGCTATCCCCGGTATACAAGTCTCCGCAAGACGACAATGGCTACGATATTTCCGACTATCAGGACATTGATCCTCTGTTCGGCACACTCGACGACATGGATGAGCTGCTGGCCGAGGCCCACAAGCGCGGGCTCAAGATCGTGATGGATCTTGTTGTCAATCACACTTCCGATGAACACGCCTGGTTTGAAGCGTCCAAAAACAAGGATGATGAGCACGCCGACTGGTATTGGTGGCGTCCCGCCCGTCCCGGCACCACTGCCGGCGAGCCCGGTGCCGAGCCCAACCAGTGGGGCTCCTACTTTGGCGGTTCTGCATGGGAGTATTGCCCTGAGCGTGGCGAATACTACCTGCATCAGTTCTCGAAGAAGCAGCCGGACCTCAACTGGGAAAATCCGGCTGTGCGCCGCGCGGTATACGACATGATGAACTGGTGGCTTGACCGCGGCGTTGACGGCTTCCGCATGGATGTGATTACGCTGATTTCCAAGCGCACGGACCTGTCTGGCAAGCTGCCCGGCGAGTACGGTTCCGAGCTGGACGATCTGCCCGTGGGTGAGGAAGGCTATTCCAACCCGAATCCGTTCTGCGCGGACGGCCCTCGCCAAGACGAATTCCTGGCCGAAATGCGCCGTGAAGTGTTCGAAGGCCGTGAGGGCTTCCTCACCGTGGGAGAGGCTCCCGGCGTTACCGCACAGCGCAACGAATACATCACCGACCCCGCCAACGGCGAGCTGGACATGCTCTTCCTATTCGAGCACGTTGATTTTGACTGCGAAGGCGTCAAATGGAAGCCACTGCCACTTGACCTGCCGAAGCTCAAGAGCATTATGGCCGGTTATCAAGCGGCCGTGAAGAATGCAGGCTGGGCAAGCCTGTTTACTGGTAACCACGACCAGCCTCGCGTCGTTTCTCGTTGGGGTGATGACTCCTCGGAGGAATCTCGTGTGCGTTCGGCCAAGGCACTTGGCCTGATGCTGCACATGCATCGCGGCACCCCGTACATATATCAGGGTGAAGAATTGGGCATGACCGACGCCCACTTCACGCGCCTAGACCAGTACCGTGACCTCGAGTCCCTGAACGCTTACCGTCAAAGGGTTGAGGAAGCCAAAGTGCAGTCGCCCGAATCGATGTTGGCGGGTATCGCCGCGCGCGGTCGTGATAATTCGCGTACCCCGATGCAATGGGACGGCTCTGTCTATGCCGGTTTCACTGCGCCGGATGCCGCTAAGGAGCCATGGATTTCCGTGAATCCGAATCATGCCGAGATCAACGCCGCCGGCGAATTCGATGATCCGGATTCGGTGTACTCCTTCTACAAGCGGCTCATCGCGCTGCGCCACGACATGCCTGTCGTGGCGGCCGGCGACTGGCATCTGCTCGATGCGGATGACGCGCATGTGTATGCCTTCACCCGCACCCTCGGCGATGAGAAGCTGCTGGTCGTGGTCAACATGTCCGGCCGAACCGTTGATCTACCGCGCGAAACCGCCGAACTGGCCGCCGCCGGAATCACCGAGTCGAACGTGGTAATCAGCACGTATGATGCCCCGCACGCTGTGGCCGCTCTTGCCGGCCGTGAGCTTGCACCATGGGAGGGCGTCGTCGTCAGCCTATAAGTGTTGCTAGGCGGTATCTCCGTTTCAAGGGGCTGATTTGGCTTCGCGGGGAGGTCTATCTCCGTTTCAAGGGGTTGGTGCCTGAATAGCCGGGCTCCGAAAACCGCATAATACCGCTGCAAATGATGTGTCATACTCACGCATTGCACGATCGGGCAGCCCCTCGAAGAGGAGATAGACCTCCCCGCGAAGCCAAATCAGCCCCTCGAAAGCTGATTACGAACGGGAATTACCGTAAATGAGCGCTCGTTAGCGAGATAAGCCACTGTTTTCGGTGTCCCCGCGCCATACAATTAAAAGCTATGGAACAAAAGGATGTTTTGAAGGCGCTGCAGCGTGATCATGCAGCCGAACTGAAGCTGGCCGCCAAACGTCTCAAAGGGACTGCCCGTCATACGGAAATTATCCCTTCGCCGGTATTGAGCGAGATGACCGGTCATGAGATTCTCCTGAAGCCGGAAAACCTGCAGGTCACCGGTTCCTTCAAGATTCGCGGCGCGTACAACAAGATCGCATCGCTCACCGAAGAGCAGATCGCCCGTGGCATCGTCACCGCATCCGCAGGCAACCATGCCCAGGGCGTGGCCTATGCGGCCCGTGAGCGTGGTGCGAAGGCCACCATCTGCATGCCGCAGATCACCCCGCCGCTGAAGGTCGATGCCACCAAGGCCTACGGCGCCGATGTGGTGCTGTACGGCGATGTGTTCGACGAATCCGCCGCCCACGCTGCTGAGCTCGCCGACAAGGAAGGCATGATTTACGTGCCGCCGTTCGACGATTACGAAGTCATCTGCGGCCAAGGCACCATCGGTCTGGAGATCCTCGAAGACGTGCCGAACGTCACTGACGTGGTCGTGCCGCTCGGTGGCGGTGGCCTGGGTGCCGGCGTGGCGCTCGCCATCAAGACATTCAAGCCTGAAGTGCGCGTAATCGGTGCGATTCCGGAGGGCTCCCCGGCATGGAAGGACTCGCTGGCCGCGGGTCGTGTGTCTCCGGCTGACCATGTGGTTACCTCCGCCGAAGGTGTTGCAGTCAAGCACCCCGGCGACCTGCCCTTCGCTCTGATCAACGAGTTCCTGGACGATCTGGTCACCGTCACCGAGCGTGACATCAACGAAATGATTCTGCTCATGCTCGAGAAGCACAAGCTGGTGGTCGAGGCGGCCGGCGCCGTTTCGCTGGCTGCGCTGGAACACCTGAACCTGCGTTCGCGCAAGTTCGCCGCCGCCACCGGCCCGCACGTGGTGGTGCCGATTATGTCCGGCGGCAACATCGACACCGTGACCATGGGTGCTGTGATTCAGAAAGGTATGATCGCCCGCGGCCGCATCATGAACTTCGAGGTCGAGCTGCCGGATACTCCGGGTCAGCTCGTCAAGGTGGCCACCCTGCTTGCCGAGCAGCGCGCCAACGTCATTCAGCTTGATCACGACCAGTTCAAGGCATCCGGCCACTACACCAACGCAGTGTCTCTCGGCGTCACGGTCGAGACCAACGGCCCTGACCATATTGACCGCATCCTTGCGGCTCTGCGCGAAGCTGGCTTTAGCCCTAAGCGCATCTACTGATGTCCAATATCTCCCGCTGGCGGGAGATAGCGCGGAACGCAGGTGGGTGGCTGAACAATAATCATGAATTGTTCGTCACTGCCGGCGGAGCCGACTGAGACAAGGTGGGATAATCTGGTTCCCCTCTTTGAGGGGAGCTTCGGACTGGAGCTCCCCTCAGTCGGCTTCGCCGACAGTAGCTACTTGTTCTCCGCAATCGTCTCGTCCACCAACTTCGGCAGCGCGACGGCGATATCCTCATGAATCAAGCGGCTCGCAAGATGGTCATATTGCGTGTGACCCATATTCATAATGGTGATGGGCACGCCCGCCTGCGCGGCCACCGGCACAATGCTCGCCGCCGGGTATACCTCAAGGGTCGATCCGATTACCCATAGTTCGTCGGCTTTGGTGGCCAGGCTGTACGACTTCTCCATCGCTCCGTCCGGCAGCGCCTCACCGAAATACACCACATCGGTTTTGATAATGCCATTGCATGGCATATCGCCACGATACTTCAGTTTGCGATGGCAATGTGGATCGGGTTCTTCATCCAAACGGGCCATGATGTCCGCCGTGGCATATTCCTGATGGCACTTCATGCAATGCGAGGTGCCGATAGTGCCGTGCAGGTTCACGATGACGTTGTCGCTGTTGCCGGCCTTCTCATGCAGTGCATCGAAGTTCTGCGTGGCCAGCAGCGTCAACATGCCGGCTTGTTCCAGCTTGACCAGCGCCTTATGCGCAGTGCCGGGCTGCGCATTCCATACTGGCGATTCCTTTTGCCAGCGCCAGGAGTACTCGCGGTCCTCTTTGTTGCGCAGGAACAGATCGATGTCGTAAACGCTCATTTGGTCAGGATGCTTGGTCCACACACCGTCCGGACCGCGGAAATCAGGGATGCCGGCGGACGTGGAAATGCCCGCCCCGGTTAATACAGCAATCTTCTTGGTCATAACCACAGGTATACCCGCGATTCATGAACGAAATCCGATGACGGAGCGCTGTCATGTGCCGATTGTGCGCCGGCAGTGTGGTTGCCGAGAGATGAACGCAGGGCCGACTAGCTGAAAACTCTCGCGACACGCCAGCCGCATAGTGGATTTGATGCTTTTCAGAAACATTTGAGGAGTTAACCTAGCCTCATCAGAGCAAAGTGGGCTCTGTGCGACACGCCGAGGGAACCGCGCTATTCCGCCGATTCCTTAGGTTCTTGCGCGCTTCGATTTGCGTGTGTTCGTGTGTTCGTGTAAGTTATTCACCTGTTGCCGCTCGGCGCGGCGGGTTCCTTCCTCTGGTTGGTTTTCCGTCTTGCTGGTGTGGTGGTGGTTTGAGAACTCAAGAGCGTGTTTGTACTACTTCTTTATAGTCAATGATTGCCAGTTCATTCCTCGCCTGATCGCCTGTCGTGGTGGTCGGGTACCCGGGAGGGTTTGATGAGGGGTGAGGTTTTTTGAGGGCGTCCTTCCTTAAGGACGTGCTCGTCAATTTTTGTTTTGAGAGTCATCTGTCGATGTCTCTTCGCATTCTTTTTGTGGAGGGTTCGATTCTGGCTCAGGATGAACGCTGGCGGCGTGCTTAACACATGCAAGTCGAACGGGATCCATCAAGCTTGCTTGGTGGTGAGAGTGGCGAACGGGTGAGTAATGCGTGACCGACCTGCCCCATACACCGGAATAGCTCCTGGAAACGGGTGGTAATGCCGGATGTTCCAGTTGATCGCATGGTCTTCTGGGAAAGCTTTCGCGGTATGGGATGGGGTCGCGTCCTATCAGCTTGACGGCGGGGTAACGGCCCACCGTGGCTTCGACGGGTAGCCGGCCTGAGAGGGCGACCGGCCACATTGGGACTGAGATACGGCCCAGACTCCTACGGGAGGCAGCAGTGGGGAATATTGCACAATGGGCGCAAGCCTGATGCAGCGACGCCGCGTGAGGGATGGAGGCCTTCGGGTTGTAAACCTCTTTTATCGGGGAGCAAGCGTGAGTGAGTTTACCCGTTGAATAAGCACCGGCTAACTACGTGCCAGCAGCCGCGGTAATACGTAGGGTGCAAGCGTTATCCGGAATTATTGGGCGTAAAGGGCTCGTAGGCGGTTCGTCGCGTCCGGTGTGAAAGTCCATCGCTTAACGGTGGATCCGCGCCGGGTACGGGCGGGCTTGAGTGCGGTAGGGGAGACTGGAATTCCCGGTGTAACGGTGGAATGTGTAGATATCGGGAAGAACACCAATGGCGAAGGCAGGTCTCTGGGCCGTTACTGACGCTGAGGAGCGAAAGCGTGGGGAGCGAACAGGATTAGATACCCTGGTAGTCCACGCCGTAAACGGTGGATGCTGGATGTGGGGCCCGTTCCACGGGTTCCGTGTCGGAGCTAACGCGTTAAGCATCCCGCCTGGGGAGTACGGCCGCAAGGCTAAAACTCAAAGAAATTGACGGGGGCCCGCACAAGCGGCGGAGCATGCGGATTAATTCGATGCAACGCGAAGAACCTTACCTGGGCTTGACATGTTCCCGACGATCCCAGAGATGGGGTTTCCCTTCGGGGCGGGTTCACAGGTGGTGCATGGTCGTCGTCAGCTCGTGTCGTGAGATGTTGGGTTAAGTCCCGCAACGAGCGCAACCCTCGCCCCGTGTTGCCAGCGGATTGTGCCGGGAACTCACGGGGGACCGCCGGGGTTAACTCGGAGGAAGGTGGGGATGACGTCAGATCATCATGCCCCTTACGTCCAGGGCTTCACGCATGCTACAATGGCCGGTACAACGGGATGCGACGCGGCGACGCGGAGCGGATCCCTGAAAACCGGTCTCAGTTCGGATCGCAGTCTGCAACTCGACTGCGTGAAGGCGGAGTCGCTAGTAATCGCGAATCAGCAACGTCGCGGTGAATGCGTTCCCGGGCCTTGTACACACCGCCCGTCAAGTCATGAAAGTGGGCAGCACCCGAAGCCGGTGGCCTAACCCCTTGTGGGATGGAGCCGTCTAAGGTGAGGCTCGTGATTGGGACTAAGTCGTAACAAGGTAGCCGTACCGGAAGGTGCGGCTGGATCACCTCCTTTCTACGGAGAATACAGGATGCCGTTCGGCGTCCGGTGCGGACCCTCCCGCGCGATGGTCGCGTGTGGACGGGTTGCTGGTGTGGAAGACGTCGTTGGCTTTGCCCTGCCGGTCGTGCGGTGGGTGCCGGAGTGGTATGGATGCGCTTTTGGGCTCCCGGATCGCCACCCCAGGCTTTTGCCTGGCGCGATTCGATGCCCGTCGCGCCTGCGGGCCGGCCGTGTGCCGGCGTGATGGCGTGGCGGTGCGTGGTGGCTTGAGAACTGGATAGTGGACGCGAGCAAAACAATGGTTTTGAATCTTTGTTTTGCTGTTGATTTCGAATCGAACTCTATTGTTCGTTTCGATCGTTTTGTGATCATTTTTAGTGTGATGATTTGTCGTCTGGGAATTTGCTAGAGGAATCTTGCGGCCATGCACCTTCATGGTGTGTGTTGCTTGCAAGGGCGTATGGTGGATGCCTTGGCAGACAGGACCGATGAAGGACGTTTGAGGCTGCGATAAGCCTCGGGGAGCCGCCTACAGGGCTTTGATCCGAGGATTTCCGAATGGGGGAACCCACCGGCCGTCATGGGTCGGTACCGGCTTCGGCCGGGGGGTACGCAGGGAAGTGAAACATCTCAGTACCTGCAGGAAAGGATATTCCGTGAGTAGTGGCGAGCGAAAGCGGATGATGGCCAAACCTTGCGCGTGTGATACCCGTCGGGGGTTGCGTGTGGGGTGTTGCGGGATCGCGTGCGCCGGCTCCGACGGGCCGGCCGGCAGTTTTAGAAAACCATGTGTCAGGGGAACCGGGTTGAATACCGGGCCGCAGAGGGTGAGGGCCCCGTACCTGAACGCGCATGGTCTGCCGATCGCGTCTCCCAAGTAGCACGGGTCCCGTGGAACCCCGTGCGAATCCGCCCGGACCGTCGGGTAAGCCTGAATATTCCTGTCTGACCGATAGCGAACGAGTACCGTGAGGGAAAGGTGAAAAGTACCCCGGGAGGGGAGTGAAACAGTCTCTGAAACCGTGCGCCTACAATCCGTCGGAGCCTCTTCGTGGGGTGACGGCGTGCCTATCGAAAAATGAGTCTGCGAGTCAGTGGCATGTGGCGAGCATAACCCGTGTGGGGTATGCGTAGCGAAGGCGAGTCTTAAAAGGCGTTTGAGTCGCGTGTCCTGGACCCGAAGCGGGATGATCTAGCCCTGAGCAGGTTGAAGCGCGGGTAAGACCGTGTGGAGGACCGAACCCACCTGGGTTGAAAACCGGGGGGATGACTTGGGGTTAGGGGTGAAAGGCCAATCAAATTCCGTGATAGCTGGTTCTCTCCGAAATGCATTTGGGTGCAGCGTCGGGTCATTGCGTCCCGGGGGTAGAGCTACTGGATGCTTGCGGGCCCGTATCGGGTACCAACAGCAACCAAACTCCGAATACCGGTGACGTGTATCCCGGCAGTGAGTCGGCGGGGGATAAGCTTCGTCGTCGAAAGGGAAACAGCCCAGACCGTCGTCTAAGGTCCCGAAGCGTGTGCTAAGTGGGAAAGGATGTGGAGTCGCATAGACAGCCAGGAGGTTGGCTCAGAAGCAGCCATCCTTGAAAGAGTGCGTAACAGCTCACTGGTCTAGTGGTTCCGCGCCGACAATGTAGCGGGGCTCAAGCACACCACCGAAGACGCGGCAGTATTTTGTACTGGGTAGGAGAGCGTCCCATGAGGGGCGAAGCGGCCGTGTGAACGCGCCGTGGACTTCATGGGAGTGAGAATGCAGACATGAGTAGCGAAAGACGGGTGAAGATCCCGTCCGCTGGATGACCAAGGGTTCCAGGGCCACGTTCATCGTCCCTGGGTGAGTCGGGTCCTAAGGCGAGGCCGACAGGCGTAGTCGAATGGATGAACGGGTCGATATTCCCGTACCGGCTTTCAGCCGCCAGAACCGAGGCTTGGAGTACTAACCTCCGGGTCCGGGCTTGCTTCCCCTTCGGGGGTGGGATGCCTGGGCCTGTTGGGACCGATCCTTGTAGTAGGTCAGCGCAGGAGTGACGCAGAAGGGTAGCCGGCCGCGGAGGTGGTTTTCCGTGGTCAAGCACGCAGCCCGTCCCGTAGGCAAATCCGCGGGGCGTGTGGGCGAGGTGCGATGGTGGGGGCCTTATGGCCCGATATCCGGTGATCCCGGCTGCCGAGAAAAGCTTCGGCGTGAGGCTCGAAGCCGCCCGTACCCCAAACCGACACTGGTGGTCAGGTAGAGAATACCAAAGCGATCGAGCGAATCCTGGTCAAGGAACTCGGCAAATCACTCCCGTTCCTTCGGTTTAAGGGAGACCCCCGATGGTGATCCGCCTCGCGCGGGGAGCTTTTGGGGGTGGCACAGACCAGGGGGTAGCGACTGTTTACCAAAAACACAGGTGCATGCGAAGGCGCAAGCCGCTGTATATGCACTGACGCCTGCCCGGTGCCGGAAGGTTAAGAGGATCCGTCAGCCTTCGGGTGAAGCGGTGAATTCAAGCCCCGGTAAACGGCGGTGGTAACTATAACCATCCTAAGGTAGCGAAATTCCTTGTCGGGTAAGTTCCGACCTGCACGAATGGCGTAACGACTTCCCCACTGTCTCGACCAGGAGCTCGGCGAAATTGCAGTACGAGTAAAGATGCTCGTTAAGCGCAGAAGGACGAAAAGACCCCGGGACCTTTACTATACCTTGGTATTGGCATTCGGTGTGGATTGTGTAGCATAGGCGGGAGGCCGAGAGGCATGGTCGCCAGATCGTGCGGAGCCGCAAGGTGAAATACCGCTCTGTTCGCATTGGATGTCTAACCTCGAACAGTGATCCTGTTCAGGGACAGTGCCTGGCGGGTAGTTTAACTGGGGCGGTTGCCTCCCAAAGAGTAACGGAGGCGCCCAAAGGTCCGCTCAGCCCGGTTGGCAATCGGGTGGCGAGTGCAAGTGCACAAGCGGGCTTGACTGCGAGGACGACGGTCCGAGCAGGGACGAAAGTCGGGACTAGTGATCCGGTGCCGGTGTACGGACGCGGCATCGCTCAACGGATAAAAGGTACCCCGGGGATAACAGGCTGATCATTCCCAAGAGTCCATATCGACGGGATGGTTTGGCACCTCGATGTCGGCTCGTCGCATCCTGGGGCTGGAGCAGGTCCCAAGGGTTCGGCTGTTCGCCGATTAAAGCGGCACGCGAGCTGGGTTCAGAACGTCGTGAGACAGTTTGGTCTCTATCCTCTGCGCTCGTTGGAATGTTGAGGAGGCCTGCCCATAGTACGAGAGGACCTGGGTGGACGAACCTCTGGTATGCCGGTTGTCACGCCAGTGGCACGGCCGGTTGGCTACGTTCGGAAGGGATAACCGCTGAAAGCATCTAAGCGGGAAGCCTGCTCCAAGATAAGCATTCCGTGCAGCCTCGAGCTGCTGTAGTCCCCATGCAGAACACGTGGTCGATAGGCCGGACGTGGAAGCCCCGCGAGGGGTGGAGCCGACCGGTACTAACGGACGAAAGGCAACACTATTATTCCCCGATTCGTTCGGGGACCGCATCATCCTCCTGCAAACCATCCCGTATGGCAATGAGCACGGGAATGGCGCAAGACGAAGCAACATCAACGGCAATCGCGTCCCCTGTCCGGTTCCCGGGCCGCCACAAGGCCGGCAGACCTTGGTGTCTGACCGTATAAGAGAAGATTTGCGGCGGTCATGGCCCAGGTGAGACGCCCGGTCCCATTCCGAACCCGGAAGCTAAGGCCTGGCACGGCGATGGTACTGCACTCGACAGGGTGTGGGAGAGTAGCACGCCGCCGCATCACACGTACAGGAAGCCCCGATACCTTGAAGGTACCGGGGCTTCCCGCATATCCGAAACCAACCCCGACCCAAACCCACACAGGCACCGGGACCTCCCCGCATACCCGGACACAAACAGGACACCCCCGGCACCCACACGGCAACGGAGCCTCCCCATACCCGTGAGACCACGACTGATCTGTGCTGCGATGCATGGATTGAATCGGCGACTCTGAATGTGCTGATGCCATTCAGTCGTTGGTCGTGCCAAGGCAAGCAATACGGCAACTGCATCGCTACCAGGCGGTTGATTGGTGCACGACTGGCGAGCATATAGTAATCCGAACATA
Organism: Bifidobacterium sp. FKU; assembly: GCF_026016385.1. Taxonomy (NCBI): domain Bacteria; kingdom Bacillati; phylum Actinomycetota; class Actinomycetes; order Bifidobacteriales; family Bifidobacteriaceae; genus Bifidobacterium; species Bifidobacterium sp. FKU. The sequence goes on along the minus strand of NZ_CP092888.1, from coordinate 2,528,555 downwards.
ATGGTCCTTATTGGTGTACTGGATCAATGATGATTCCGGTAATTGGCGGTGCATCACATGCGCCGTAAGAGGTAATTCGCGACACGCCCATCGACCAAAATTTTCAATCCATTTTTCGACGATATCTAGTTCTAGACTGAAGATATGGACGTGCGAAACGTCGATTTCGACACGCCGAGCGAAGCCTGTCGTTTCAACGATTTGGGCTTATCTTCGTGCGCCCGATTTGCGCGAGTCTGCGAATGCGTGTAAGTTATTTCCTTGCTGCCGCTCAGCGAGTGGTTCCCTTCCTAGGGGGCTGTGAGGTGGGTGAGTGGTGGTGGTTTGAGAACTCAAGAGCGTGTTTGTACTACTTCTTTATAGTCAATGATTGCCAGTTCATTCCTCGCCTGATCGCCTGTCGTGGTGGTCGGGTACCCGGGAGGGTTTGATGAGGGGTGAGGTTTTTTGAGGGCGTCCTTCCTTAAGGACGTGCTCGTCAATTTTTGTTTTGAGAGTCATCTGTCGATGTCTCTTCGCATTCTTTTTGTGGAGGGTTCGATTCTGGCTCAGGATGAACGCTGGCGGCGTGCTTAACACATGCAAGTCGAACGGGATCCATCAAGCTTGCTTGGTGGTGAGAGTGGCGAACGGGTGAGTAATGCGTGACCGACCTGCCCCATACACCGGAATAGCTCCTGGAAACGGGTGGTAATGCCGGATGTTCCAGTTGATCGCATGGTCTTCTGGGAAAGCTTTCGCGGTATGGGATGGGGTCGCGTCCTATCAGCTTGACGGCGGGGTAACGGCCCACCGTGGCTTCGACGGGTAGCCGGCCTGAGAGGGCGACCGGCCACATTGGGACTGAGATACGGCCCAGACTCCTACGGGAGGCAGCAGTGGGGAATATTGCACAATGGGCGCAAGCCTGATGCAGCGACGCCGCGTGAGGGATGGAGGCCTTCGGGTTGTAAACCTCTTTTATCGGGGAGCAAGCGTGAGTGAGTTTACCCGTTGAATAAGCACCGGCTAACTACGTGCCAGCAGCCGCGGTAATACGTAGGGTGCAAGCGTTATCCGGAATTATTGGGCGTAAAGGGCTCGTAGGCGGTTCGTCGCGTCCGGTGTGAAAGTCCATCGCTTAACGGTGGATCCGCGCCGGGTACGGGCGGGCTTGAGTGCGGTAGGGGAGACTGGAATTCCCGGTGTAACGGTGGAATGTGTAGATATCGGGAAGAACACCAATGGCGAAGGCAGGTCTCTGGGCCGTTACTGACGCTGAGGAGCGAAAGCGTGGGGAGCGAACAGGATTAGATACCCTGGTAGTCCACGCCGTAAACGGTGGATGCTGGATGTGGGGCCCGTTCCACGGGTTCCGTGTCGGAGCTAACGCGTTAAGCATCCCGCCTGGGGAGTACGGCCGCAAGGCTAAAACTCAAAGAAATTGACGGGGGCCCGCACAAGCGGCGGAGCATGCGGATTAATTCGATGCAACGCGAAGAACCTTACCTGGGCTTGACATGTTCCCGACGATCCCAGAGATGGGGTTTCCCTTCGGGGCGGGTTCACAGGTGGTGCATGGTCGTCGTCAGCTCGTGTCGTGAGATGTTGGGTTAAGTCCCGCAACGAGCGCAACCCTCGCCCCGTGTTGCCAGCGGATTGTGCCGGGAACTCACGGGGGACCGCCGGGGTTAACTCGGAGGAAGGTGGGGATGACGTCAGATCATCATGCCCCTTACGTCCAGGGCTTCACGCATGCTACAATGGCCGGTACAACGGGATGCGACGCGGCGACGCGGAGCGGATCCCTGAAAACCGGTCTCAGTTCGGATCGCAGTCTGCAACTCGACTGCGTGAAGGCGGAGTCGCTAGTAATCGCGAATCAGCAACGTCGCGGTGAATGCGTTCCCGGGCCTTGTACACACCGCCCGTCAAGTCATGAAAGTGGGCAGCACCCGAAGCCGGTGGCCTAACCCCTTGTGGGATGGAGCCGTCTAAGGTGAGGCTCGTGATTGGGACTAAGTCGTAACAAGGTAGCCGTACCGGAAGGTGCGGCTGGATCACCTCCTTTCTACGGAGAATACAGGATGCCGTTCGGCGTCCGGTGCGGACCCTCCCGCGCGATGGTCGCGTGTGGACGGGTTGCTGGTGTGGAAGACGTCGTTGGCTTTGCCCTGCCGGTCGTGCGGTGGGTGCCGGAGTGGTATGGATGCGCTTTTGGGCTCCCGGATCGCCACCCCAGGCTTTTGCCTGGCGCGATTCGATGCCCGTCGCGCCTGCGGGCCGGCCGTGTGCCGGCGTGATGGCGTGGCGGTGCGTGGTGGCTTGAGAACTGGATAGTGGACGCGAGCAAAACAATGGTTTTGAATCTTTGTTTTGCTGTTGATTTCGAATCGAACTCTATTGTTCGTTTCGATCGTTTTGTGATCATTTTTAGTGTGATGATTTGTCGTCTGGGAATTTGCTAGAGGAATCTTGCGGCCATGCACCTTCATGGTGTGTGTTGCTTGCAAGGGCGTATGGTGGATGCCTTGGCAGACAGGACCGATGAAGGACGTTTGAGGCTGCGATAAGCCTCGGGGAGCCGCCTACAGGGCTTTGATCCGAGGATTTCCGAATGGGGGAACCCACCGGCCGTCATGGGTCGGTACCGGCTTCGGCCGGGGGGTACGCAGGGAAGTGAAACATCTCAGTACCTGCAGGAAAGGATATTCCGTGAGTAGTGGCGAGCGAAAGCGGATGATGGCCAAACCTTGCGCGTGTGATACCCGTCGGGGGTTGCGTGTGGGGTGTTGCGGGATCGCGTGCGCCGGCTCCGACGGGCCGGCCGGCAGTTTTAGAAAACCATGTGTCAGGGGAACCGGGTTGAATACCGGGCCGCAGAGGGTGAGGGCCCCGTACCTGAACGCGCATGGTCTGCCGATCGCGTCTCCCAAGTAGCACGGGTCCCGTGGAACCCCGTGCGAATCCGCCCGGACCGTCGGGTAAGCCTGAATATTCCTGTCTGACCGATAGCGAACGAGTACCGTGAGGGAAAGGTGAAAAGTACCCCGGGAGGGGAGTGAAACAGTCTCTGAAACCGTGCGCCTACAATCCGTCGGAGCCTCTTCGTGGGGTGACGGCGTGCCTATCGAAAAATGAGTCTGCGAGTCAGTGGCATGTGGCGAGCATAACCCGTGTGGGGTATGCGTAGCGAAGGCGAGTCTTAAAAGGCGTTTGAGTCGCGTGTCCTGGACCCGAAGCGGGATGATCTAGCCCTGAGCAGGTTGAAGCGCGGGTAAGACCGTGTGGAGGACCGAACCCACCTGGGTTGAAAACCGGGGGGATGACTTGGGGTTAGGGGTGAAAGGCCAATCAAATTCCGTGATAGCTGGTTCTCTCCGAAATGCATTTGGGTGCAGCGTCGGGTCATTGCGTCCCGGGGGTAGAGCTACTGGATGCTTGCGGGCCCGTATCGGGTACCAACAGCAACCAAACTCCGAATACCGGTGACGTGTATCCCGGCAGTGAGTCGGCGGGGGATAAGCTTCGTCGTCGAAAGGGAAACAGCCCAGACCGTCGTCTAAGGTCCCGAAGCGTGTGCTAAGTGGGAAAGGATGTGGAGTCGCATAGACAGCCAGGAGGTTGGCTCAGAAGCAGCCATCCTTGAAAGAGTGCGTAACAGCTCACTGGTCTAGTGGTTCCGCGCCGACAATGTAGCGGGGCTCAAGCACACCACCGAAGACGCGGCAGTATTTTGTACTGGGTAGGAGAGCGTCCCATGAGGGGCGAAGCGGCCGTGTGAACGCGCCGTGGACTTCATGGGAGTGAGAATGCAGACATGAGTAGCGAAAGACGGGTGAAGATCCCGTCCGCTGGATGACCAAGGGTTCCAGGGCCACGTTCATCGTCCCTGGGTGAGTCGGGTCCTAAGGCGAGGCCGACAGGCGTAGTCGAATGGATGAACGGGTCGATATTCCCGTACCGGCTTTCAGCCGCCAGAACCGAGGCTTGGAGTACTAACCTCCGGGTCCGGGCTTGCTTCCCCTTCGGGGGTGGGATGCCTGGGCCTGTTGGGACCGATCCTTGTAGTAGGTCAGCGCAGGAGTGACGCAGAAGGGTAGCCGGCCGCGGAGGTGGTTTTCCGTGGTCAAGCACGCAGCCCGTCCCGTAGGCAAATCCGCGGGGCGTGTGGGCGAGGTGCGATGGTGGGGGCCTTATGGCCCGATATCCGGTGATCCCGGCTGCCGAGAAAAGCTTCGGCGTGAGGCTCGAAGCCGCCCGTACCCCAAACCGACACTGGTGGTCAGGTAGAGAATACCAAAGCGATCGAGCGAATCCTGGTCAAGGAACTCGGCAAATCACTCCCGTTCCTTCGGTTTAAGGGAGACCCCCGATGGTGATCCGCCTCGCGCGGGGAGCTTTTGGGGGTGGCACAGACCAGGGGGTAGCGACTGTTTACCAAAAACACAGGTGCATGCGAAGGCGCAAGCCGCTGTATATGCACTGACGCCTGCCCGGTGCCGGAAGGTTAAGAGGATCCGTCAGCCTTCGGGTGAAGCGGTGAATTCAAGCCCCGGTAAACGGCGGTGGTAACTATAACCATCCTAAGGTAGCGAAATTCCTTGTCGGGTAAGTTCCGACCTGCACGAATGGCGTAACGACTTCCCCACTGTCTCGACCAGGAGCTCGGCGAAATTGCAGTACGAGTAAAGATGCTCGTTAAGCGCAGAAGGACGAAAAGACCCCGGGACCTTTACTATACCTTGGTATTGGCATTCGGTGTGGATTGTGTAGCATAGGCGGGAGGCCGAGAGGCATGGTCGCCAGATCGTGCGGAGCCGCAAGGTGAAATACCGCTCTGTTCGCATTGGATGTCTAACCTCGAACAGTGATCCTGTTCAGGGACAGTGCCTGGCGGGTAGTTTAACTGGGGCGGTTGCCTCCCAAAGAGTAACGGAGGCGCCCAAAGGTCCGCTCAGCCCGGTTGGCAATCGGGTGGCGAGTGCAAGTGCACAAGCGGGCTTGACTGCGAGGACGACGGTCCGAGCAGGGACGAAAGTCGGGACTAGTGATCCGGTGCCGGTGTACGGACGCGGCATCGCTCAACGGATAAAAGGTACCCCGGGGATAACAGGCTGATCATTCCCAAGAGTCCATATCGACGGGATGGTTTGGCACCTCGATGTCGGCTCGTCGCATCCTGGGGCTGGAGCAGGTCCCAAGGGTTCGGCTGTTCGCCGATTAAAGCGGCACGCGAGCTGGGTTCAGAACGTCGTGAGACAGTTTGGTCTCTATCCTCTGCGCTCGTTGGAATGTTGAGGAGGCCTGCCCATAGTACGAGAGGACCTGGGTGGACGAACCTCTGGTATGCCGGTTGTCACGCCAGTGGCACGGCCGGTTGGCTACGTTCGGAAGGGATAACCGCTGAAAGCATCTAAGCGGGAAGCCTGCTCCAAGATAAGCATTCCGTGCAGCCTCGAGCTGCTGTAGTCCCCATGCAGAACACGTGGTCGATAGGCCGGACGTGGAAGCCCCGCGAGGGGTGGAGCCGACCGGTACTAACGGACGAAAGGCAACACTATTATTCCCCGATTCGTTCGGGGACCGCATCATCCTCCTGCAAACCATCCCGTATGGCAATGAGCACGGGAATGGCGCAAGACGAAGCAACATCAACGGCAATCGCGTCCCCTGTCCGGTTCCCGGGCCGCCACAAGGCCGGCAGACCTTGGTGTCTGACCGTATAAGAGAAGATTTGCGGCGGTCATGGCCCAGGTGAGACGCCCGGTCCCATTCCGAACCCGGAAGCTAAGGCCTGGCACGGCGATGGTACTGCACTCGACAGGGTGTGGGAGAGTAGCACGCCGCCGCATCACACGTACAGGAAGCCCCGATACCTTGAAGGTACCGGGGCTTCCCGCATATCAGGACACTCGCGCGCGTCGGGGGGGTGTATCTCGCGTCCTTGGGCCTCAGCGTCTTGGGCCTCACCCTGGTCCGCCGCGCAGACAGCTCCCCTCCAGAGGAAAGCCAGAAACTGGCTTGGTTATGGGGTCGCTCTACACTGGCTTCTGCTATGCATTACTTCACCCCTAAACGTTGCGCTACGTCGAATAAAATCATGTATCACGATAAGGCACAGGCTCAGCGTGCCGCTGATCAAAGCCTGATCGAGCGCGGAGCCGAGCTATGGGTGTACCGTTGCGAATACTGCGGATGCTGGCACCTCACGCATCGCGATCCACAATCCAGTTACCGGCATGTGCCGCTGAACCAGCAACTCAAACCACACAGTCGTAAAAAGGGCTACAAGCCACGTAGACGTTAGCGTCAGAAGCTCCACAGGCCTCGCCAACGCCGTGTCTGAGACAGGTTACGGTCCAAACACGCCAGGTCGTAGGCTGCTAAGCGTTCAGGGCGCTCGGACACACTCCGTCCAGCACTTACATCACCTTGGTGCTTTCCAGATTGCGGATGATCCAATCGTTCAGGCGGATCACCGGCTTGCGCAGCATAAGCCCCAGAAGCAGCGAAGGAACAAGGAACAACGCGAGTTTGCCCATGGAAACCCAATACTCCATGCCGAACGAGCCGGCCATGGCCGAGTGCATCGCGTCCACCGCATAGGGGAACAGCAGCCATTTGGAAACGGCCTGGAAGAACGGGGGCAACGTCTCGATGGGGAACGTGCCACCGGAGCCGGCCACCTGCATCACCAGCAGCACCACGGCGATGGCTTTGCCGATATCGCCGAACGACAGGGCCAACGTGTACACGATGTTCGAGAACACCAGCGCGGTCAGCCAGCCGACCATCATGAACCGGATCGGGTGCTCGCACTGCACGCCGAGGTAGAACATGTCGCCGAGGCACACCAGCGTGCCCTGCAGCAAAGCAAGGAAACCGAAAATCATGTATCGGCCGAAATATTCGTGGTGCAAGCGTAAACCGAACTGCCGCGCATTGCCGGAAGACTCGGCACGCGGCTTCTTCAGCACATCCAACGCGGCGGCCGGTCCGGCAATCCGCCCGGCAATCATGGCCTCGCGAAGACCCACTCCCGAACCGAGCGGCAGATCATTGCCCAATCCTAAGATACGAGCCTTCTCATGGTCGGAAATCGATACTTTCAACATGGCGACCAGAATGATCGCACCGACCCAAATAGACAAAATCGTGTAGAACGGAGCCATCGCGGAACCATAGTTGGCAACGGGATAGAGCGCGATGCGGTCGACCGCTACGGGTGCCGCCAGCATGGAAGCAATGGCATCGGGCTTCGCAGAGGAAATCACAGACAGGTCGTTGGTGCCGCCACTGGTGATAGAGGCGAGTTGGGAAGACAAGTTGTCGAGTTTCTTCGCCGAACGGGTCAAAGCGTTAGCTGCGTCAGTCAAGGCCGACTGGATGTCCGTCAGGCTGTCTGAAACGCCGCCAGAAAGACCTGACACGCTGCTGACGGTCGACGCAAGCCCGTCGATTACGGAACTTGCCTGCGTGGCCACTTCGTCCATGGACGAGGTCAGATTGTTCAGTTGCGGTTTCAGCGTGCTCTTGTACGTGTCTGAAGCCTGAGTAATCGATTGTTTGGCGGCGGCGATTTGTGATTTCAGATCTCGACGCGCTGTATCGGCATCGGCAGTGCCGTTTGCTATGTGCGTGGCCGCATCGCCCAACGCGGTGGCGGCTTGCTGCATGCTCTGCTGCGCCTTTGTGGCTTGGTCTGCAGCCGCGTTCAGTTGAGCGGCAACGGTATCTCCGCCCACGGGCAGTGAAGCCGCTTGTTTGGCGAGATCTCGTAAAGCGGCGGCATACTTTCCAAAGCTGTCGGCCTGAGCCTCCACTTTGGATTGCATATCGGTTAGCTTGTTTGATATCTGTGAGGATTGTGAGCCCACATCGGCAAAAGCGGCATCGATTTGCTTGGCAATGGTGTCGTAGGATGAACCGGCCTGCTGCAATGCCGTACCGACGCCATCGGTGGCTCCGGACAATGCCTTGTCAAGGCTGGAGACGCCGTTGCGGGTCTGTTTCAACGCCTTTTTGGTTGTGTCCGCAGCTGAGCCTGTTGACCCCAGCAGCTTATCGGTGGAATCAATGATGCTGTTGGCGGCCCCGAGCAGATTGGCATAGGAATCCATCTGCGACGCAGTGCCGGTCGAACGAGACGACATGGTAGCAATATGACTGGTGGCGTTGTTGACGTACTGCTCCATTTGCGGGCTTTGCGCGTAATCGGCCACGTTGGAAACCAAATCCAGCGCCACGCTCGCCAAGGTCTTCACGAATGTCTGGTCGATGGTCGTGGCCACGGTGGTAGCACCCTGGTCGGTGATATGCGGAGCGATTGGATTGATTTTCTCATTGAGATAGTATTCGAGCTTGGCGTGCTTGATCTTCGGTGAAAACAGCGTCATCATATCGGAGCTGAAGCTCTTTGGAATAATCAGCGCGGCATAGTATTCGCCTGAGTTCACGCCATCGATGGCCTTAGCACGATCCACAAACTGCCAGTCAAGGTCATGATTGGCCCTGAGCGTATTGGTCACGGTTTCGCCGACGTTGATGGTGATCGGCATCAGATCGGACTTATAGCCCTTATCCACGTTTGCCACGGCGACCTTCAAGGCCTTGGTGTTGCCGTACGGGTCCCAGCTGGCGGCGATGTTGTACCAGGCGTACAGTGCCGGCACAATCACCAATCCCATAGCCACGATTACGGCGATCACATTGCGGGTGGCTTGGCGCACGTCACGTACGAATATTTTCCAGATAAGCTTCATCGTGCGCCTCCTTGCCCAGACTGCCCGGACTGACCGGGTTGCTCAGGCTGCCCAGATTGACCGGACTGCTCGGACTGTGCGGTGTGCGCAGTCGGCTCGGCGGCCTGATCGCCGAACAGTGTGAGTCGTTCAGTGGTTTCGCCGATATCCGGATCGCTGTCCATCGCCGCTTCGTGACGTCCGTGGCCGTGGAAACGCCGCCACACATATCCGTTGAGCATCACATTGCGGAACTCGTCGGCACTCATGGCGCTGACGCCAAGCTGCACGGCGTAGGTTTCGCGTGCGTATTCAACCACAATGAGATAGGCGTCGATAAGAATAATCGACAGAATCCAGGAGGTCAGCATGGCGATTTTCTCTTGGGTGACGAACAGCAGCACCAGGAATACGAACGGGAGTACGGTCAGCAATGCCAGGCCGGCAACGATCATCTTTGGGTACCGTGCGAAGAACCGGTGCGCGCGATGGGCGATGATATCGCGCAGTTCCTTGCTGTCGGACACCGTGCGGAATACGGAGTTCAAGCTCACCTGTTCGTTCACCATGCTGTTGTGCTCGGTGATCATCAGGTCGGTATCTCCCAAACGACGGTCGAACAGCGCGTTCAGGTTCATCGCATACCGGCGTACGACAAGTCCCACGAAAAGCGCCGCCGGCAGATACCAGAACAGGTGCAGCATGTCGAGCCAGTAATGGTTCGCGTACAGGCCGGCGATCGGGCCGCGCATCGCGTTGATGCCGTAGGTAAAGGGCAGCCACGGGTGCAGTTCGCGGAAGAAGTTCGGCATCATTTCAATCGGATACAGGCCGGAGGCACCGGGTATCTGCACAATGACCAGAATTACGGCGATGGCTTTGCCGATATGGCGGAATGCCACGGCCAGTGCATAAATAATGTTGATGTAGACGAACGAACAGAAGATTCCGGCCAAGATGAACAGCAGCGGATGCTCGCATTGGATGCCGAGCACCAAATCGCCGATGGTGGCGATGACGGCTTGCAGGAATCCGATGGTGACCAGCAGCAGCCAGCGGCCAAGATATGCTTGCGTAGCGGTGATACGGCGAATGCCCTTGCGGTCGACCTCAAGCTTGTAGATGGCAATCAGCACGAAACCGCCTACCCACAGTGCCAGATTCGTGTAGAACGGGGTGACTGCGGACCCGTAATTGTCGATGGCGTACACGACTTTCGTGGTCAGAGCGACGGGATTGCCCATGAACTCGCCGAATCCCTTGTCATCCAGATGCAGCGTATCCCGGATTTTCTGGTAAGCGGCGGAACTATCGAGCGTGGCGATATCGGTGCGTACGGTGGCGACATCGCTGGCCACCTGGCGCAGCGAATCCTGCGTGCTGCTGATGGTGGTTTTCGTTTGGTTCAGGGTATCGACAAGCTGGTCGAACAGCCCGTCGGCCTGATCCAAGGTGCCGGACAACGAAGTCAACGTGCCATCCAGCGTGCCGTTCAGGGCGGCGAAACTGTTCAATGATGAGGTGAGCGATGGCATCACGGTGCCGGTCAGCGAGCCGCGCGCGGTATTCAGCGCCGCGATGCCGCCGGTGGTGGTGTTGGTCATGGCTCCGGAAAGATTCGTGGTGGCGTCTTTGCCGGAGTTGATGAACTGTGTGGTGTCGGTATGGAAGGTGTTGAGCTGTGTCTGCTGTGTGCTGATCAATGAGTCGAGCGCATCGATTTGTTTCCAGATGTTCTGGCCGACCGGGTCGGTGGTGTCTTTGCCGATGCCGGCTTTGGTCAGTGCGTTTTTCAGATCGCTGATTGACGTTTGGGTGGCGTTCAGTGGAGCCGAAAGTGTGTTGGTGATGGTGTCGACGGAGTTCTGCGCGCTGTTGAAGGAGCCGGTGATGCTGCCGGCGGCGTTGTTGACGTGAACGGCCAGTCCGGAGAGTTGCGCTGAACTGGTGTCGAGCGCGCCGACCAGTGTGGTGGAGAAGGCTTGTGACCCGGCCTGTGTTTCCGCCAACAGTGTGCCGGACTGGCGGGAGGCCTTCTGAGCGGCCGCGACGGTCTGCTTGAGTGAGGCGGTGGTCTGTTTGGCGTCGGCGAGAATCGTGTCTGACTGGGCCAGCGTGTCCTGTAAGTCGGTGAGTGAATCCTGAACGGTGTTCAGCGTGGACATCACCGTATTGAGATCATCGATCGTATCGTGCTGGACTTTGCCGGTGACTTGGTCGAGATCGTCTCCCGCTTCGGAAACGGCCGAGGCAACGGTGGTGGCTACCGTGGTGACGAAGGCGGAGTTGATCTGCTCATCGATGGTGGTGGCACCGGTGTCGGTGATTTTCGGCGCGATCGCGTTCTTCTTCTCATTGACGTAATACTTGATTTTCGGCTGTTTGGAGGTTCCGGTCACCGATTCGACCAAGCTGGCGCTGAAATCCTTGGGCAGCACGATGGCTGCATAGTATTCGCCGGTCTCCACGCCGTGTACGGCCTGTTCCTCATTGTCTACGAAGCGCCAGCCGAGTTCGTCGTTCTGCTTGAGTTTCTTGACGACCTGCCGGCCCGCATCGAGATGGCCGACCAGATCGTTGGTGGTGCCTTGGTCTTCATTGGCTACGGCCACTTGCAGATTGCCGGTGGCTGAATAGGGATCCCAGTTGGCGAGAATATTGAACCATGCGTACAGCGAGGGCAGTATTGCTACGCCGAGCGTCACCACAACGGCAACGGGATTGCGTAAGATACGTCTGCAATCGCGCAGAAAGACTTGCCAAACTGTCCGCATCCAGTCCCTCTTTTCCGGTTCGTAGTCATTGCAGCCACATGCAGTCTATTCCCACCACTGGTGCGGATACTGCTGGTTTGGCGGGTTTTCTTGCAAAACTGACCCTTGATTGTCCGCATAATGGGACTGATATGTGGACGCTCATTGATAGTGCGACACCGGCGGGATGGTTGTGCAATTTTGCCGGTATCCGGTGATGAAATGTTGAGGTGTTGGGACTGAGTCGTCGCAGTGCTGAGACTGAGACGACTCAGTGACGAGCCCATCCGAGCCTATCTCGTTGGTCCTGGTCTCACTAAACCAGACGGAAGCCCTGAGCGGCGGCCTTGTCGAGCAGCGTCTGATGGCTGACATCCTGCCGACTGATTGTGACGACCTGATCGCTGAAGGCGTCCACCGGACGGTCGGCTTGGCGCAGATCGTAGTACCGGTGAACTTCTTCGTCGAAGGCGGGCAGCTGGTCGAGTACTCCATCGGCGTCAGCCGGGTAGGTGTTCTCGAAGAACTGCATCGTGCGCGGCATGCGCGGCTTGACGGTCGGGTTCTGATCAGGCTTGCCGATGGCCAGACCCAGCACCGGATACGTGTATTCCGGCAGATTCAGCACGTCGATAAGGCCGGGGATGTTGTTGAGTAGAGAGCCGAGAATCACGCAGCCCAGTCCCAGCGAATAGGCGGCGGTCTCCATGGCGTGCAGGGCCAGCACTGCGTCGTTCTGAGCTTGGGTAAAGCGATAACTGTACTTGAGATGGAATTCGTCGGAAGCGGGATCGATGCCCTTGCGTTCGGCGATGCGCGCGTTGCGGTGCTCGTCGATGACGAACACGTACAGCAGCGGCGCAGTGGCAATATACGGCTGATGGCCGAATTCGGCGAGCTTGGCTTTGATGACCGGATCGGTGATGCGGATGGCGGACCAGTCGTTAAGGAACTGGCTGGACGCGGCATGCTGGGCGACGGTTTCGAGCGTGGCGCGGGTATCGTCGTCGATGGCCTCGTCCTTGAACTTACGGATGGAGCGGCGGCCCAGAAGAGCCTCGATTGTTGCGTTGGTAACCATGGCTTTATTGTCGCACGGCAGACGCCGGACGCCACGGTGAATTACCTCACAGTGAAATGCCGATATTGTGTGGCGGAACTGTGCTGGACTGATGGTTCCTGTCGATTGGCTGATGGTTCCTTGACGAAATTCCAGCGATGAGCCATCAGTCAACCAACAGAAACCATCATCCAACCGGGGGATTAGCGGCTGGGCTTGCGATGGCGGTGGTCGACGAACGCCTTGGAGCCCCGATCCGACAGCTGCGAAACCACTGCGCCGAGTGCGGCCGAAACGGCGGCGAATGCCAGACTCATTGCCAGACCTTGCGGCGCGTCTGCCGCCAGTCCCTTGCGCAGATTGCGTTTGCTCGTGCCCTTGTCCCATATCATCTGGAATACTTTACCGGCAACCAAGCCTGCCAGCGCTGGGGCTGCCGACTTGATGAGCTTGTCGCCCAGAGAATCAGGGTCGTTGAGTCGGTCCTCGCGCAACTTATTGACCTTCTCGTCGATGCGGTGCAGGCTGTCGACCGCGCGGTCGGCGCTGGAGGGGAAGTCGGTGTTCGTTTCGTCGCTCATGACTCTCAGTCTAATAGCATCTCAATCATCTCAGCGCAAAAGATGGGCGTTAATGGTGGAGTCATGAACGAGCGCAGACTAGAGTGGAGGCATGAGCGAACAGAACGTGAACGGCACCGTTGCCGTCGAGAACTCTCGTGGCGGCAACGGATTTTTGGTGTTGCTGCGCCACGGCCAGACCGTGTGGAGCGAATCCGGGCAGCATACCGGGCGCACGAACATCCCGTTGACCGCGGTCGGCGAGCAGCAGGCAGCAGATGCCGGAAGGCGCCTGCGCGAAGCTTTCCCCGAAGGATTCAGCCAGGGCTGTGTGTTTTCCAGTCCGCTGAAGCGGGCGTGCCAAACCGCTGAATTGGCTGGTTTTGCGGACCATGGTGTGTTGGACGGCATCGCTGAATGGGATTACGGCCGAGCCGAGGGGCGTACGCGCCAGCAGGTGAGTGAGGCCAGCGGTTTTGAATGGGATGTGTGGCGTGACGGGCCGCGATCGCTGACGCCCACGCTGGAGGGCGATTGGGTCGAGACCTTGCCTTCGGGCGAGCAGGTGCCGGTTCATGCCGGGCCTGGCGAGACGCTGGAAGAAGCAGCGGCACGCGCCAAGAGCGCCATCGATGAGATTACGCCGCTTCTGAAAGACGGCCATAATGTGCTGTTGGTGGCTCATGCGCACATCCTGCGCATCCTCACCTCGCAATGGCTGGGCGTGGACCCGCATTTCGCGCGGTTGCTGCGTTTGGATACGGCGCACTACTCGGTGCTCAGCGTCTATAAGGGAGATAACGTCATCGAACGGTGGAACGCCTAGCCCCGGTTGCGCTGTGATTACGCTGGCCTGCCCGCTACTGCGGGCGGGCCTTTATTGTTTGTGGTGGGAATTGCGGTATGTCGATAAATGATTTGCAAACGATAGCGTCGGCGTGTTGTTTTTGATGGGTATAAGTGGCAATCGATTGCCATGAAAGATATGTTAGCGCTCTCATGATTGCGAACGCTTGCATTGCGATAATGAGGCAAAAAGGCTGAAGTAATAGAATATCTGTTGACAATGGCCTGAAAATGATGATTTATGACGCGCCACTATTGCTATCGTTTGCAAAAAGAAGCAAACCGTTGCATAATAGTGCATGTCGATAGTCGTAAAGGTGCGTGCTAGCGTACCTGTCCCGACCGGGGACGGCCGGGATCGACGATGAAAGAGAAAGGTTCGATGATGAATCGTACAGTCAAGTCAGCAGTCGCGATGGCGGCTGTCGCTGCGATGTCCCTCGGCACTTTGGCGGCCTGCGGAAGCTCGACCTCCGGCGATGACGCCAAGGGCAAGGTCTACTACCTGAACTTCAAGCCGGAAGCGGCTGACCAGTGGACTGCTCTGGCCAAGGAATACGCCAAGGAAAAGGGCGTTGAGGTCAAGGTGCAGACCGCGGCCTCCGGTACCTACGAGCAGACCCTGAAGTCCGAAATCGCCAAAACCGACGCCCCGACCTTGTTCCAGGTCAACGGCCCGGTCGGCTACCAGAACTGGAAGAAGTACACCGCCGACATGTCCAATACGGATGTGTACAAGGAGCTCGCCAACCAGGATGTGGCCCTGAAGGATGGCGACAAGGTGGTCGGCGTGCCGTATGTGATGGAAACCTACGGCCTGATCTACAACAAGGACATCCTCAACAAGTACTTCGCGCTGGATGGCGCCAAGGCCACGTCCATGGACGAAATCGACAACTTCGACACCCTGAAGGCCGTGGCCGACGACATGCAGGCCCGCAAGGACGAGCTCGGCATCAAGGGCGCGTTCACCTCCGCCGGCTTCGACTCCAGCTCCGACTGGCGCTTCAAGACCCACCTGGCCAATCTGCCGCTTTACTACGAGTTCAAGGATGGCAACGTCACCGAGCAGCCGGCCAAGATCAAGGGCACCTACCTGCCGAACTACAAGAAGATCTTCGACCTGTACATCACCGACTCCACCACCGAACCCACCCAGCTGAGCGCCAAGACCGGAGATGATGCGAACTCCGAGTTCGCGCTCGGCGAGGCCGCCTTCTACCAGAACGGCACCTGGGCCTGGACCGACCTGCAGAAGGCCGGCATGACCGCCGATCAGGTAGGCATGATGCCGATCTACATCGGCGTCAAGGGCGAGGAGAAGCAGGGTCTGACCACCGGTTCCGAGAACTACTGGTGTATCAATGACAAGGCCTCCGACGCCGACAAGAAGGCCACCGAGGACTTCCTCAAGTGGGTGATCACCTCGGATACCGGCAAGAAGGCCCTCTCTCAGGACATGGGCTTCACCACCCCGTTCAAGACCTTCGATGACGTCAAAAGCGACAACCCGCTGACCGAGGCCGCCGTGGAAGACCAGGAGTCCGGCAAGACCCAGGTTTCTTGGAACTTCACCATGATGCCGTCCGAGGAATGGAAGAACAAGGTCGGCCAGGCGCTGCTCGAGTACGCGCAGGGCACCGGCAAGTGGGATGCCGTCAAGACCGCCTTCGTGGACGGTTGGGCTTCCGAATACGAGGCCTCGCACTGAGTCTCATAGAGTCCCATAGCCGATAAGTGACAATCCGCGGCGCCCCTGCCTTTCCTTCTCCAGGGGCGCCGCTTTGTATTGCTGAGTCTTGCACAAAATCGGCCGCCGCAGAAAAAGTGTGAGGCACACACCCGGCCAATCGCACACTGTGGGTCCATGGATTGGCGATTTTTCGCCATTTCCCACAATGTGCGATTGAGCGTTATTGTGCGGTTGCCTCACGCTTTTTCTATGGTGGGCTTTGTTGTGTGAGCCTACTTAACGCGGGAGGTGGAGGAGCGGACCTTCAGCTGGGCCGGGAACACGATATAGGGTTGCTCAATCGGCTTCTCGTCAATGAGGTCGAGCGTCATGCGGGCTGCCACGCGGGCCATCTCCGCCGGATCCTGGCGGATGGTGGTCAGGCCGATATCGCCGGTGTAGAAACTATCGTCGTAGCCGACCAGCGAGACGTCGCCGGGCACGGAGAATCCATTGCGCTCCAGCTGGAACATAAGCGGCAAAGCGATGCCATCCTCCTGGCATGCGATGGCGGTGGGCATCTCGTCTTGGCTCATGAGTTGGTCGACCACGTCGCTGATTTCATAACGTCCATCGTCATCGACCTTGCAGACGATGACCTGCGGCTCGATGCCTTCCCTGCGGCAGCAGGCGGTGAATGAGTCGAATCGGCTTTGCACGGAGAAGCTCAGCGACACCTCGCGATTGGTGCTGATATAGGTGATGCGGCGATGTCCGAGATTGATAAGATGGCGGGCGGCCAGCGTGGAGCCCTGCACGTCGTCGATATTGACGGCGGCGGTAAAGCCGCGGGCTTCGGGCTCGACCGAATTGATGCCGACGATCGGCACGCCGACCGAAGCCAGTTGCGCGATTTCGTTGTTGTCGATATCGAAAGACGCCACAATCACGGCATCGGCGTTACGGCGTACCGGCAACATCTCGAAGAATTCCTTGCGCTCCTCGATGCTGGAAATCTGGAATACCGAAATATCGTAGCCCTGCGCGTGCAGCACCTCGTTGAGCCCCTCGATGACCGAGGCGGTGAACCACAGGCGGATATGGCCGCTCATCAGTACTGCGATGCGCAGGGCGCGGCCGGATTTCAGGGCCGCAGCCGAGCGGGAGAGTGAGAAATTGAGTTTGTCGGCGATGGCGAGCACGCGCTCGCGGGTCTTGGCCGACACCAGATCCGGTCTGGTGAAGGAACGTGAGACGGTGGAGATGGAGACGCCGGCCTCGCGGGCGACATCCTGAATGCTCGTAGCCATTGCAGCCCCCTTGCGTTGAATGGAAAATCGCAATACACATGCACAACTGACTCCAGTGTACATGCTGATTGATTGATTTGCGGTGATGACAACGATTGTATTACAAACGTTTGCAAAGTGTCTATGACGGCGTCAGATTGGCTTTATATAGGCATCATCTTAGTTGAAAGAAGATTGCTGGAGCTGGAGTATGCTCGAGCTTGAAACGCTGAAAATGACAACGTTTGACATATAATGATTCGACGTTTACTATGAACATAGGCTTGAATGAGAACAGGCCGTGCATGCGGTTCTCGATCGGCAGGCTCGCATTGAGTTGAACTCCGCAGCCGGCGCACGATGCAGTGTCGCAACGCAGCGGACTCAAGGAGGAGGAAAAGTCATGATCAGCATGGCTGGCAAGGCGATACGCAGATGGTGGGCGCTGTTCGCGCTCCCCACATTCGCCGCATTCATCATCGGGTTCCTGGTGCCCTTCATCATGGGCATCTACTTAAGCTTCTGCGAATTCACCACCGTTACCGACGGTGAATGGGCGGGGCTTAAGAACTACGGCAAAGCGCTGAAGGACAAGGAATTCCTGCACGCGCTCGGCTTCTCCACCGCGTTCACCATCGTGACCACCATCGTGATCAACGTGATCGCCTTCACCATCGCCTACATGCTGACCAAGGCGATCAAGGGATCCACGCTGTTCCGCTCGGTATTTTTCATGCCGAACCTTATCGGCGGCATCATCCTGGGCTACATCTGGCTGCTGCTCCTGAACGGCGTACTGGCCCACTGGGGCCGCGCCCTGACCTATAAGGCGTCCTACGGGTTCTGGGGTTTGGTCATCCTGGTGTGCTGGCAGCAGATCGGCTACATGATGATCATCTACATCGCCGGCCTGCAGGCCCTGCCCACCGACGTGCTGGAGGCCGCGGCCGTGGACGGCGCCAACGGACGGCAGACCATGTTCCGCATCATCATCCCGCTGATGATGCCGTCCATCACCGTGTGCTCCTTCCTGACCGTGACCAACGGTTTCAAGCTCTACGACCAGAACCTCGCATTGACCAACGGTGCGCCGAGCAACATGTCTGAAGGTCTGGCGCTGAACATCACCCGCACCTTCTACGGCCGTATGGGCTGGGAAGGCGTCGGCCAGGCGAAGGCCGTGCTGTTCTTCATCCTGGTTGCGGTCATCGCCCTGATTCAGAACAAGCTCACCACGAGCAAGGAGGTGGCAGCCTGATGAACGAGAACAAGCCTGTGAAGCATGGCGCATTATGGACCGTGCTGTTTGCCGTCGTCTCCCTGTTCTGGGTTTTCCCGATCGTCCTGGTGCTGATCAACTCCTTCAAGCAGAAGGCGTACATCTCCAAGAACGCCTTCTCCCTGCCGACCGGCAAGGCGTTTGTAGGACTTGAGAACTATGTGCGTGGCATCGAGACCACGCAGTTCTTCGCCTCCTTCGGCTGGACGCTGCTTATCACCGTCGGCTCGGTGGTGCTGATTCTGGTGTGCACCTCGATGTGCGCATGGTGGATCGTGCGCGTGAACAACTGGGCTGCGAAGCTGCTCTACACCCTGTTCCTGTTCAACATGATCGTGCCGTTCCAGATGGTGATGTTCACCCTCTCCAAGATCGCCGACATGCTGAAGCTCAATACCCCGTGGGGCCTGTGCATCGTGTACCTCGGTTTCGGGGCCGGTCTGGCCGTGTTCATCTTCACCGGCGTGATCAAGGGCATCCCGCAGGAGCTTGAGGAGTCCGCCATGATCGACGGCGCGTCAGTGCCGCGCATCTTCTTCCAGATCGTGGTGCCAATCATGAAGCCGTCGATCGTCTCGGTGGCCATCCTCGAAGCCATGTGGATCTGGAACGATTACCTGCTGCCGTACCTGACGCTCGACCTCGGCAAGTACAAGACCATCTCGGTCGCCGTGCAATACCTCAAGGGCGGCTACGGTTCCGTGGATATGGGCGCCATGATGGCCTGCCTGGTGCTGGCCATCATCCCCATCATCGTCTTCTACTTGGTATGCCAGAAGTATATAGTCTCTGGTGTCATGGCGGGAGCCGTCAAGGGCTGACGACTCGCGTCGTCAGCCCATGGCTGGAAGCCCAGTGGGCTTCCAGCAGGCTCCAGGCTGAGCCGCGACAGCGGCGAAGCTAATGATGAGCCTCGTCGTAGGCGAGTCCGTAATTGCAGGGCCGAAGGCGGCGCGGTCAAGGGTTGAGCCCGACAATCTGGCGGGGAGCCAAGAGCAGCACAAGGAGTAGTTGATGAACTGGCTGGCACCGGACTCGAAATTCATGCGCGCGTGGAGCAATCTTGTTGACGGCGTATGGATCAACATTCTGATGCTGGTCACTTCGATTCCGCTCATCACCATCGGTGCGGCCTTGACTGCCGGCCATGATGCTTGCCGCCGCTCCATCGAGGGCGAGGGCAAAGGCGTAACCGCCAACTACTTCAAGTCATTCAAAACCAACTTCATCAAAGCCACGCTGCTGTGGCTGCCGTTCTTGGTGGTGCTGATTGCACTGGTCTGGTCATGGATCGTCCTGCAGATCACGCCGCTGCTCATCATCAAATTCGCGCTGACCATCCTCTGGCTTATCGGCTTCGAATGGGTGTTCGCGCTTCAGGCACGCTTCGAGAACACCGCGGCCGGCACCTTGAAGAACGCCTTCATCTTCGGCATCTCCCACATCGCGATGACCGTGGCCCTGGTCATCGTGGATGCCGTGTTCGTGGCGCTGCTGGTGGCCAGCTGGTTCTACATGCCCGGTGGACTGTTCCTGCTGGTGATCCTTGGTTACGGCACCATGCTGATGCTCCATATCCCCGTCACCGAGCGCGTCTTCAAGCCATATCTCGCCGATCCTGTGGATTCTCCCGATAGTATGCAACGCTAAGCAGCTAGCGGACAGTCAACGAGGATAAGGCGCTGGCCTACGCGATACTGGGCGGTATCCCGCGTTACCTAGAGGAATTTGACCCAAATGAGACCATAGATGCAAATGTCAAGCGGCGTATTCTGAGAGCTATTCGCAAATGAGGCTCTACTTCTTCGCCTGAGTGAGCTGGTAGGCCGCAAAGAGAATGGCGAGCCAAATCACGCCGGCGATGACGGCGACGCGGTAGCTGGCGGAGAAGCACATGAGCACCACCACCAGTGCCAAGAACGCCAACACCACCCACGGGGTCACCTTAGCGAACGGCAGCTTGAAGTGAATCGCGTCGAGCGCTTCCTTGCCGGACTTGCCGGCCAGCTCGGAATCCTCGGGAGCGCCGCCCGCGGCGACCACCTTACGGAACTTCATCTCGGTGAACATGATCATCGTCCAGTTGATGATGCCGGCGATGGTGGCAATCGACATCAGATAGTTGAACGCGAACTCGGGCCACACGAACACCACGACCACGGCGATGGCGGTGATCACGGCGGACGTCAGCACGCCGGCCACCGGCACGCCCTTAGCGTTGAGCTTGCCCAGATACGCGGGCGCATTGCCTTGCTTGGCCAGCGAATACAGCATGCGGGAGTTGGCGTACAGGCCGGAGTTGTAGACGCTCATCACGGCGGTCAGGCACACGAAGTTGAGGATGCCGGCGGCCGCGTGGATGCCCACGGAATCGAAGATTTGCACGAACGGGCTGGGAGCATCGTCTCCGCCGATGGTGTTCCACGGTATTACGGCCATGATTACGCCGAGCGCGCCAATGTAAAACACGAGAATTCGCCAGATAATGTCATTGGTGGCGCGGGGAATCGTACGACGAGGGTCCTCGGTTTCGCCGGCGGCGATGCCGATGAGCTCGGTGCCGCCGAAGCTGAACATCACCACGACAAGCGCCATCAACAGACCGGTCCAGGTGCCGTCCTTAGTCTGCTCCATGAGACCGTTCGGGAAGAAGCCCCCTTCCAAGGTGAACCAGTTGGCAAAGCTCGCTTTGATACCGGATGTGGTGGGCAGAGCGAAGATGATGACGGCCAGGCCGCCGATAATCATGGCGATCACGGCCACAATCTTGATAATGGCGAACCAGAACTCGAACTCGCCGAACTTGGAGACGCCCAGCAGGTTGGCGGCGCAGATAATCACCAAGAACACGGCCGCCGACACCCATGTCGGAATCGCCGGGAACCAGTAGTTCACAAACGACCCCACCACTGACAGCTCCACCATGGAGACGAGGATGTAATTGAACCAGTAGTTCCAACCGGAGATGAAGCCGGCGCGCTTGGACCAGTAGCGAGTGGCGTAGTAGCTGAACGCGCCCGCCTCCGGATCCTCAACGGACATTTCGCTCAGCGCGCGCACGATCATGAAGATTGCGAAGCCGCCGACCAAGTAGGCGAGCAGAATCGAGGGGCCGGCCAGCGCGATGGCTTCGCTGGAACCATAGAACAGGCCGGTTCCGATGGCGCCGCCCAGTGCAATCAGCTGGATATGACGGTTCTTCAGTGACTTGCGCAGCGTGGCCGGCACCGGCACATCGTCGGTTTCGCGCGGTTGTTCGGACGTATCGTTGGTGCTCATGATGCCCTTCCCCAGGTTCCTCTGACTATCGGCATGGATGGCGACCCCGCCATGCGCGATGCCCGCCATTGTAAAACGCCGTATGGCGTGATAGCAACGCCCACCGCCACTGGGCGAGACCGGCGACTCACGATCCATATGCTGGTTGCGCAACCGTCATGGTGTTGTTTTACTGGAAGGGAACAAGGGAACGCAGACGGCTTCGCCGATGTGACGCGCCGTGGTGGGAACTGTCGGAGGTGCGTGATGGCGTATATCGAATTCGATCATGTGGTCAAGGAATACCCCTCCGGCAGCAGTGTGATTCGAGCGCTCGACGAGGCGAGTTTCACCGCCGATCAAGGTGAGCTAAGCGTCATCCTCGGCCAGTCGGGCGCAGGCAAGACCACGGCGTTGAACATTCTGGGCGGCATGGATGCCGCGACTTCCGGCCGTGTTATTGTGGGCGATCGCGATATCACCGGATTGCGCAAGCGCGATTTGGTGACCTATCGGCGCAACGACATCGGCTTCGTTTTCCAGTTCTACAATCTTGTGCCGAACCTTACCGCGCTGGAAAACGTGGAGCTTGCCTCACAGATTTGTCCCGACCATTTCGACCCGGTGGAAACCTTGTGCAAGGTCGGGTTGGGGGAGCGCATGGGGAACTTCCCAGCGCAACTGTCCGGCGGCGAACAACAGCGTGTATCCATCGCCCGCACGATTGCCAAAAAGCCGAAGCTGCTGTTGTGTGACGAGCCGACCGGTGCGCTCGATTACGAGACCGGTAAGGAAGTACTGCAACTGCTGCAGGATATTTGCCAAACGCAAGGCATGACCGTGATGATCATCACGCATAATTCCGCGCTTGCACCGATGGCTCATAAAGTGATTCGCTTCCGCTCCGGCAAGGTGACCAGCGAGGAGGTCAACGCAACGCCGCAGCCCATCGCCGATATCGAATGGTAGGTGATTGGCGATGCTCACTGCAAGACACTCTGTGAAACGCCCCGTGAAACAAGCGAGGCGATTCGTGAAACAACCTGTGAAACATTCTGTGAAACGGCGGACCCTCGACGATAGCGGCGGTCGAGGAGTGGGCGTTTCTGCGGTATTTGCCAAAGATACGTTGCGTTGCTGGCTGCGCAGCTGGAAGAGGTTCGT
Source organism: Bifidobacterium sp. FKU (assembly GCF_026016385.1). Taxonomy (NCBI): domain Bacteria; kingdom Bacillati; phylum Actinomycetota; class Actinomycetes; order Bifidobacteriales; family Bifidobacteriaceae; genus Bifidobacterium; species Bifidobacterium sp. FKU. The sequence continues at coordinate 2,505,951 of NZ_CP092888.1, read as the reverse complement.
CTCGATCGCCGTCATTACGCTGCTTGGCGTGGCCGTGCTGACCGGCATCTACGCCGGATGCCGCGATGCTTTTCTGGCGGCCGGTCGTTTTTACGATCAGCAGGGACTGCATGACCTGCAGGTGCTATCCACATACGGCCTGACCGGTGATGATGCAGCGGCACTGCGCCGAATCGACGGTGTGCAAACCGTGCAGCCCGAACGTTCTCAGACGGTGACCACGTTGGTGGACGGCACCAAGAAAACCGTGACCATGCAGGAAATCGGTACCGAAGGGCTTAATCAGCCGTACATACGGCAGGGCAAACTGCCGAACAAGGCCGGCGAAGTGGCGGTTACGCAGCAATTCCTGAACGATAGCGGACTCAAGATTGGCGGCACCATTACTGTGACGCCACAAGACACCTCTTCATCCGTCATATCGGTAGCGGCCACGGAGACTGACGATGCCAATACGGACGCCGACGCCGAGCAATCCCCGCAGTTCCCCACGAAACTCACCATCACCGGCGTCGTACTCGACCCGCGCGACCTCAACAATCCAGACGGCTATTCGGGCATGACCTCCTTCCGGTCCACCTCATCCGAGGACTATACGTTCTTTGCACCCAGCGACGGCGTGACCGGCAATATATACACTGCGATATCGGTTGCCGTCACTGGTGCGTCCGATTTTGACACGTTTTCCGATGCCTACGATGAAGCCGTCAAAACCGTGGCCGACCATATCGAGCATCAGATACAGGCCACACGCCAGAAAGCCCGTCGTCAACAGATCGTCTCCAGCGCGCAGCGCAGACTGGACGATGCCAAAGACGAGGCCAACGAGCAGCTGGACGAAGCCCAGAAGCAGATCGACGACAACTGGGCCGAGCTGGAAGCCAACGAAACGACATTGCAAGATAGCCGTACCGAATTGGAGAACAACAGGACAACCATTACCGATGGCGAACGGCAGCTCGCCGATGGACGTGCGCAGATTGCATCGGCCCGTCAACAGATCGCGCAAGGTCGCCAGCAGATAGCCGAAGCGCGCACCCAGCTCGAATCGGGCAAAGCGCAGCTCACCTCGGCTCGCAAACAGCTCGATGCGGCGCAAACGGAACTGACCGCCAATCGCACGAAAATCGAACAGGGCATCATCCAAATCGACCAAGGCGTGGCACAAATTGATCAGATGCTGTCCATGATTCAACAGGCCGACAATCTACTGGCGCAACTTGACCCGAATATCGACTTCAACTCACCCACATGGCAGGCCATCAAGCAACTGCTCGCGCGCCTTGGCATTACCCTGCCTGAAGTGCCGTCAATCAGTGAGCTGCGGCAACAGCTGGCCGCCAAGCAAACGGAACTGCAAACGCAGCGAGACAGTCTGGCCCAGCAGAAAGCCGATTTGCAGCGCACATTAAACGAAACCATTGCCCCCGCACAATCCACCTTGGACCAGCAGAACGCGCAACTGACCGCCAAGGAACAGGAAGCGGCTGCAGGAGAGGCACAGCTCAATACCAAATCCGCGGAACTCGAAGCGAATGCCGCAACCCTCGAAACCCAGTCGGCGCAACTTGAAGCGCAGGCCGCCCAACTGGCCAGCGGCAAGCAGCAGCTCGAAGAAGGCGAGCGGCAGCTGAAAGAAGGCGAACAACAGCTCGCGGACGGCAAGGCGAAACTGGATGATGCGCAGTCTGCACTCGATGCGAAGCGAAGCGAAGCGGAAAGCGAATTCGCCAAGCAGCAACGGCGCATCGACGATGTGGCCAACGCACGTTGGTATGTGCAGACGCGCGCCTCGATCGACGGATTCAGCTCGCTCAAATCAGATGTCAGTTCCATCGAATCCATCGGCCGCGCATTCCCGATTGTGTTCCTGCTGGTCGCCGTGCTCATGAGCCTGACCACCATGACCCGCATGGTCGAGGAAGACCGCGGACTCATCGGTACCTACCTTGGCCTCGGCTATGGCGGACTCGCCGTGTCCAGCCGGTATCTGCTGTTCGCGTTGCTCGCCTGCCTGCTCGGCGGCGGCATCGGTCTGCTGGTCGGATTCCTCGGCATCCCGGCATTCCTGCTGGTGGTGATTGAGGGACTGTATATATTGCCCGGTGTACGACTCGAATACGACTGGCTGTACGGCTCGGCCGGCATCGTGCTGTTCGTGGTCGGTGTGGGAGTGGTCACCGCGCTCGTCTGCCGCGAGGAGATACGGCACACGCCCGCCGCGCTGATGCGGCCGAAGGCGCCGAAGACGGGCGCTCGCATATTGTTGGAGCGAATTCGCCCGGTATGGAGCCGGCTGAACTTCCTCGGCAAAGTCACTGCGCGCAATATCTTCCGATTCAAGTCACGTTTGATTATGACCGTGGGCGGCGTGGCCGGTTGCACAGCGCTGATTATCTGCGGATTTGCGATTAACGACACCGTCGACACGATTGGCGTCAAGCAATATGAGCAGATCTACCAGTATGACTTGATGGTGGTGGCCAATGACGATAACGCCGCCGCGATGCGCAAGCAGGTGGCAGAAGATGGCCAGGCCACCGAAACGCTGAATCTGCGCGTGGATAGCGGCGAAATGAGCAATGCGGCGCAGGAAAGCGAAACCGTGCAGCTGATGACCGTGCCCAACGATTCGCTGAATATCTTGAACGATATGGTCACGTTGGAACAAGCCGGCGATGATGAATGGTTCGGACTGCCCAATATCTTCGGCAAAGCGGGTGGTGGCACTGTAGCGTTGGACGATAGTGGCGTGATTGTGTCGCAGTCCGCCGCCAACTCGCTGAATATTCATGCCGGCGACACCGTCACGCTGGGCAATGGCGGCAGCAGCCGGGCCAAGGTGCAGGTCGCGGCCGTGACGCGCAATCTTGTTGGCTCTGATGTGTACATCAGTGAGCGACTGTACGACCAGAAGTTTGCGGCCGACGGTGTGACGTCTTCGGCTTCGGGGGATGGCACTGCCTCGACCTTGACGTGGAACGCGATGCTCGTCAAGCTGAAAGGTTCCGAGACCGAACAGGCCGAATATGCGGATCGGTTGGGCGAGGAATCGTCGGTGCTCAAGGCCGTGAGCTGTGCGCATCTGGCCGCCACGTTTAAGTTCGATCTGATGGGTGCCGTGGTGGCGCTGATTGTGGGGCTCGCCGGCGGTCTGGCGCTGGTGGTGCTGTTTACGTTGGCCAATACGAACGTGTCCGAACGCATCCGCGAGATGGCCACACTGAAGGTGCTGGGCTTCTATGACCGCGAGGTGCACAACTACGTGAACCGCGAGATGATGATATTGACCGGTATGGGTGTGGTGGTTGGTCTGCCGCTTGGCAGGTGGATAGGCGGATTACTGACTGCTGCGTTGAATATGCCGTCGCTGTATTTCGAAGTGGAAGTGCACTGGTACAGCTATGCGATTGCCGTGGTGGCGACGCTGGCGTTCGCGCTGCTGGTGCAGCTGTTCACCAACCCAGTGCTCGATCGCGTAGACCCGGTCAGCTCGCTCAAGTCCGTGGAATAGAGACGGAAGTTCAATTTGGTGTTGGTGAATTGAACTTTTTTGGCGGAATACTTACAGCATCATCGCATGTATTCTTGAGCTGAGCGTTTTCGTGACATATTTCGGTGATACAGTCTGAACTTGTTTTGAACGAGTATCGCGTCCGGTGCGTAACAATCGGGCGGCGGAGAAGAGAAATGAAATCAGTATGGCCGATACGAATGTGAATGGTGGTGCACAGCAGGCTACGGGCAAACTCAAGTCTGTCGAAAGCCTGGACCGGACCAACGAGATGGAGCGCGGCCTGAACAACCGCCACGTGCAGTTCATCGCCATCGGCGGCACCATCGGCACCGGATTGTTCCTGGGGTCCGGCAAGTCGCTGGCGCTGACCGGCCCCTCGATCGTCTTCGTGTATATCCTGGTCGGCGTCATCATGTTCTTCCTGATGCGCGCCATCGGCGAGATGATGTACCGCGACCCCAGCCAGCACACCTTCATCAATTTCATCACCCGTTACCTTGGCAACGGATGGGGGCATTTCGCCGGCTGGACGTATTGGGCCGCGCTCGTGCTGCTGGGCATGACCGAGATCACGGCCGTCTCCACGTACTTCATCACCTTCTTCGACACGTTCGGCATCGACCTGACCCATTGGAAATGGCTGATCGAGCTGTGTTTCCTGGTGTCGCTGGTGTCCGTCAACCTGATCGCCGTCAAGGTGTTCGGCGAGGTGGAATTCTGGTTCTCGATGATCAAGATCACGCTGATCGGCGCGATGATCGTCACCGCCGTGGTCATGATCGTGATCGGCTACCATTACCCGGCCGCGCGGATTCATGGCGTGGATCATGTGAGCCCGGCGGGCCACGCCGGACTCGACAACCTGTTCGCCGGCTTCTCGTTCGCCCCGAACGGCTGGATGGCCTTCCTCATGAGCTTCCAGATGGTGTTCTTCGCCTATGAGCTGCTCGAGTTCGTGGGCGTCACCGTCTCCGAGACCAAGAATCCTCGTGAGGTGCTGCCCAAAGCCGTCAACGAGATCATCGTGCGTGTGCTCATCTTCTACGTGGGCGCGCTCGTGGCCATCATGTGCATCGTGCCGTGGACCTCGTTCAAGCCGAACGAGGACGGCTCCTTCGCCTCCCCGTTCATCATGGTGTTCCAGTATGCCGGGTTGAACTGGGCGTCCGCCCTGGTGTTCTTCGTGGTGATCACCGCCGCGTCCTCGTCGCTCAATTCGCTGTTGTATTCCGCCGGCCGCCACCTGTACCAGCTGTCCGAGGTGTCGCCGAACCCGATGCTGAACAAGCTCGGCAAGGTGTCCGATCGCAAGGTGCCGGCCCGCGCCATCCTGGTGTCCGCGGCGCTGATACTGCTGTCACCGATCGTCAACGCCATCCCCGGTATCTCGGGGGCGTTCGTGCTGTTCTCGTCCGCCAGTTCCGCGGTGTTCCTGTTCATCTACATCCTGACGCTGCTGGCGCATCGCAGGTACCGCCGTTCCGCCGATTTCATCGCGGACGGGTTCGTCATGCCCGCGTGGAAGGTGCTCAACACGGTGGCGATCGTGTTCTTCGTGTTCATTTACCTGACGCTGTTCCTGGCGGACGACACCCGCAGTTCGGCCATCGCCGGTCTGGTGTGGCTGATCGGGTTCGGCGGGTTCTCGATGCTGCGCGAGCATTACCGCAGCCGTGATCTCAAGGCCGCGCTGAACCGCGGACGGTGACGGGCGCCGGGGTTCGCCGCCGCGCCGCCCCGCCCTGCGGCGCCGATAATTGGCTTGCGGTGTTGAATTGTTTACGGTGTGAGCTATTGTGGGGGCGTCCGCGGCGCTTCGCCGCACAATGAACGGAAACGGATGGTGCCCGCATGGGATTCGAACAGGAGGCGGTCAGCGAACTGTATGCCAGCGTATGCGGCAACCGTTCGAAGATGCAGAGGGAATTCACCCGCGGGGCCCACGGCGAGCAGTTCGTGCTCCGGGAGCTGTCCATCAAGGGAACCCAGTCGCCATCGCAGCTGGCCGCCGCGCTCCAGACCAGTTCCGGCCGCATCTCCACGGTGTTGTCGGCGTTGGAGAAGAAAGGCTGGGTCACGCGCGACATCGACCCCGATGATCGCCGCATCATCCGCGTGAACCTTACCGATTCCGGCCGCGAGCAGTCCCGCCGGATGATGGACGAGATGCGTTCGGCGATCTGCTGGATCTTCTCGCAGATGGGGGAGCGGCGCACGCGCGCGTTCGTCGAACTGCTCTCGGAATTCACCACGTACATGTCGATCTGCCATCCGGGCCAGCCGAGGCCGACCGCGGAGCAGGTGAGCGAGGCGTTCGCCGAACGGGACCGGCGCGTGGCCGAGCATATGCAGGACGGACGGGCGCGGGGCGACGAACGGTAGAGGCTCCGTCTGCCCCGCGCCGGGCGCGGGCGGCCCCGTTCGCCCCTCGGTTGAGCGCAGAGCGTAATCCCGGGGGCTCACAGCGAATGCCCAGAGTCATGCGTAATATCTCACAGTGTAAGTAACCAAACCGTGGAAACTATTCAGACAACGGAAACCGATCAACACCACTAATCCAACCAACCGAACACCACACCACATTCACGTCAACCACACCAATACAAGGGGAAATCAATGTTCCGCATCATGAAATACCTCTCCAAAGCGGAGATCGGTCAGATGCTTGTCGCCCTGCTGACCATCGTCGGGCAGGTCTACTTCGACCTGAAACTGCCCGACTACATGTCAGACATCACCACCTTGGTCGAGACGCCGGGCAGCGACATGAAGGACATCTGGATCGCGGGCGGCAAGATGCTGCTCATCTCGCTCGGCTCCGTGGCGTGCGCCGTCGTCACCGGCTACATAGCCGCGCGCGTGGCCGCCTCGTTCACCCAGCGTCTGCGCTCGCTCGAATTCCGCAAGGTCGAATCCTTCGGACCGGCCGAGATGAGCAAGTTCTCCACGGCCAGCCTCATCACCCGCTCCACCAACGACATCACGCAGGTGCAGATGTTCATCACCATGGGTCTGCAGCTCATCGTCAAGTCGCCGATCATGGCCGTATGGGCCGTATGCAAGATCGCCGGCGAAGGCTTCGAATGGACGCTCGCCACCGGCATCGCCGTGGCGGTCCTGCTGGTGTCCATCACCATCATGATGGCCATGGTCATGCCGAAGTTCAAGGCGATGCAGGCCCTGACCGACAACATCAACCTCGTGGCCCGCGAAAACCTCACCGGCCTGCGCGTGGTGCGCGCCTACAATGCCGAGGACTACCAGGAGTCCAAGTTCACCAAGGCCAACAAGGACCTCACCGAAACCCAGCTGTTCACCAACCGCGTCATGGCGTTCATGATGCCGCTGATGAACACCGTCCTGAATGGTCTGATGCTCGCCGTCTACTGGATCGGCGCCTACCTGATCGACGCCGCCGGGCTCAAGGACAAGCTCACCGTGTTCTCCAACATGGTCGTGTTCTCCAACTACTCCGTGCAGGTCATCATGAGCTTCCTGCTCATGAGCATGGTGTTCGTGCTCTGGCCGCGCGCCGACGTTTCGGCGCAGCGCATCATGGAAGTGCTCGACACCGAGCCGATCGTCGGCAACGGCACCAAGACCGCCGCCGACGTGGCCAAGACCGGCCAGCGCGGCACCGTGGAATTCCGCAACGTCGGCTTCACCTACCCGGACTCGCGCGAAGCGATGCTCGAAGGCATCAGCTTCACCGCCACGCAAGGCCAGACCGTGGCGTTCATCGGCTCCACCGGCTCCGGCAAATCGTCGCTGATCAACCTCGTGCCGCGCTTCTATGACGTCAGCGAAGGCCAGGTGCTGGTCGACGGCGTGGACGTGCGCGACTACGACCTGAAGACCCTGCGCGACAAGATCGGCTACGTGCCGCAGCAGTCCGTGCTGTTCAAGGGCACCGTGGCCTCCAACGTGAGCTACGGCGATCAGCCGGGCGACCCGGCGGAGGTCGAGATGACGGACAGCTCCACCGCCTCCGGCCGCAAGCACGAGACCGCACTGCTCTCCGCGGACAAGGCCGCGCAGGACGCCGGCCTGCCGGCCGAGCGGATGGAGCGCGTCAAGGCCGCCGCCGACGTGGCGCAGGCCAGCGAATTCGTGGCGCGCATGGACGGCGGATACGCCGCCGCGATCGCACAGGGCGGCTCGAACGTGTCCGGCGGCCAGAAGCAGCGACTGTCCATCGCACGCGCGGTGTACCGGCATCCGGAGATCCTGATCTTCGACGACTCGTTCTCCGCGCTCGACTTCAAGACTGACCGCGAGGTGCGCGACGCGCTCGCCCGCGAAGCCAAGGACTCCACCAAACTCATCGTGGCCCAGCGCATCGGCACCATCATGAACGCCGACCGCATCGTCGTGCTCGACGACGGCAAGGTCGTGGGCCAGGGCACGCACCGGGAACTGCTCGAACACTGCGACGTATACCGCCAGATCGCCGAATCCCAGCTCAGCCAGTCGGAGCTTACGGCGTAAGGCATTTTTTTTCCCCCCCCACGCGGACATCCCCTCACCGGAGGGGCAAGGCACAACGAAAAGGACTGAACACCATGCCAAGAGGACCAATGGGCGGCAGGCGCGCCGTCGAAAAGCCCCATGATTTCGGCAAAGTCATGGGCAAACTCGTGAACTACTGCCGCAACTATCTTCCCGTCATCATCGTCGCACTCATCCTGGGCGCGATCGGCACCGTCTGTCAGATCGTCGGCCCGGACAAGCTCAAGGACATGACCAACGAGATCGTCAAAGGCCTGCCCGCCATCGTCAACGGTAGGCCGGTGATGCGCTCGGTCGATTTCGGCGCGGTGGGCCACATCGCCTGGACGTTGGTGGCCCTGTACGCGGGATACGCCGTGCTCGGCTATGTGCAGAGCTGGATGATGGCCAACGTCACCCAGCGCACCGCCCAGCGGCTGCGCGAATCGATCTCGGTCAAGATCAACCGGTTGCCGCTCAAATACTTCGACAAGGTCAGCTACGGCGACGTGCTGTCCCGCATCACCAACGATGTGGACGCCATCGGCCAGACGCTGGGCCAGTCGCTCGGCTCGCTGATCACCTCGGCGACGTTGTTCGTGGGCGCGCTGGTGATGATGTTCTACAACAACGTGATCATGACCCTGTGCGCCATCGGTGCCAGCCTCATCGGCCTGATCATCATGATGGTCATCATGAAGGCCTCCCAGAAGTACTTCGCCCGGCAGCAGACGGCTCTGGGCGACGTCAACGGCCACGTCGAGGAGATGTACGCCGGTCACCTCATCGTCAAGGCGTACAACGGCGAGGCGGATTCCATCCGCCGCTTCGAACGGTACAACGCGGACCTCTACGAGTCGGGTTGGAAGTCGCAGTTCCTCTCCGGCCTGATGATGCCGCTCATGAACTTCGTGGGCAACTTCGGCTACGTGGTGGTGTGCGTGGTGGGCGCGGCGCTCGCACTCAACGGCCAGATCGAGTTCGGCGTGATCGTGGCGTTCATGATGTACATCCGCCTGTTCACCCAGCCGTTGGCGCAGTTCGCCCAAGCCTTCCAGAACCTGCAGCGTTGCGCGGCGGCCGCCGAGCGCGTGTTCGGCTTCCTTGAGGAGCCGGAGATGGAGGACGAATCCGGCAAGCAGGCCCTGCTCGGCACGGACCATGCGGGCGGGCGCGACGTGAAGGGCGACGTGGAATTCAGCCACGTGCAGTTCGGCTACGAGCCGGGCAAGCCGATCATCCACGACTTCTCCGCCTCCGTCAAGGCCGGGCAGAAGGTCGCCATCGTCGGCCCGACCGGTGCCGGCAAGACCACCATGGTCAACCTGCTCATGCGCTTCTATGAGATTTCCGGCGGCTCGATTGCGATTGACGGCGTGGACACCAAGTCCGTGCCGCGCTGGAACGTGCACGACCAGTTCTCCATGGTGCTGCAGGATACGTGGGTGTTCCGCGGAACCGTGCGCGAGAACATCGCCTACTCCAAGCCCGGCGTGACCGACAAGCAGATCGAGGATGCGTGCAAGGCCGTGGGTCTTGACCACTTCATCCGTTCGCTGCCGGACGGCTACGACACCGTGCTCGATGACAAGTCGTCGCTGTCCCAGGGGCAGAAGCAGCTGCTCACCATCGCCCGCGCGATGGTGCAGGATGCGCCGATCCTGATTCTCGACGAGGCCACGTCCTCGGTCGATACCCGTACTGAAGAGCTGATCCAGAAGGCCATGGACGCGCTGACCGTGGGGCGCACGTCGTTCGTGATCGCCCATCGCCTCTCCACGATCCGTGACGCCGACATGATTCTCGTCATGAACCACGGCGATGTGATCGAACGCGGCACCCATGACGAGCTGCTGGCTGCGGGCGGTTTTTACGCCGATCTGTACAACAGCCAGTTCGCACTCGCTGACTGACGGATTGTTTCCTGCGTTAGCGGATTAGCGGATTAGCTATACTCGGCTCCCCTCTCCGAGGGGAGCTGTCAGCGTAGCTGACTGAAGGGAGCAACCCATCGGTCCGCCCGAGGGAATGCTCCACTGGATGTGATACTGATGATTTCGTACATTAGTGTGTGAAAAAACCGCCCGGAAAATTGGGGGATTGTGCGGCGGCACGATTGGCGTTGAGGATGGCGCATTCGAAATCGAAGTGAGCGCGTAACTGGGCGGCCGAGGTAGTGAACAGGGCTGTGGCGAGTCCGTCGGCCAGTGCGGTGCTCAAAGATGCTGCGTGCGGCATGACGGCCACCCATGTGGCGGCTACATCGTCAACCGGCAGACCGTCGATGGCGTTGAGCAGATGGTGGAGCTGGTGGCCGGCGGCGTCGGACCAGTGGCGGCGGCTGGGGGAGCTCGCGCAGAATGCACCTTGGCTGATTTCGACCACACCTACGGCGTTGGCCGGATCGGCAGGATCTTCAAGGGCGATGGTGATTGGTTCGTCCGTGTGCACTAGCAAATCACCCCCGGCGTCGATGACGTATTGAATGGGTTGAGGGTGACCCGCGCCATCACCCAGCATCCCCGCAAGCAAATCCGCCAAATACCCCTTACCGCACGCGCCGAAATCGAGCGCGACTGGGCTGTGGGTGATAAGTGTGGTGCCGTGCCGCTCAACGTCGGCTGACCAAACGGCTCGTCCGTGGATCGCGCCTGCATGTTCGGCGGCATCTGGCGCAGTCGTAAACGAATACGACTCGTCATAGCCAAGCCGAATCAAATCCTCGCCCACGCACGGGTCGATCGCCCCATCGGTTGCCGCAAACAGGCGGTCGTACAGGCAAAACAGACCCGATGTCCAGTCGGGAAAATCGAACGTGCCGCCATGCGTGGCCGTGCGCATCCGGCCGACCGTCGAATCATCCTTAAACCGGGACAATGCGGCTTCATAGGTGCTGATGAACATATCGATGCGGTTACTGAGCCCGTCATCCAGCGCGACATCGGTATGCAGCAGCAACCCGGTGCCCAGCGCATCGGGGAAAGCAGCGACGTGCGGCAGACGGTCGGTCAGCCGCACGTGCGGTCGGTCGTGCGGCGGTCGGTCGTGCGGTCGTTGTGTCGGGCCAGTCATGCCACCATCGTAGAGCGTGCGGCGCGTCGGCGCTTGATCCGGGTGCCTGCACCGAAACGTTACCGTGCCGACATGTGTGCGACACTTCGGCGTCAAATTGCGTTTGACCGCACTCCGTACTATATTGTTGCGAGTTGCTTTGCGGAGCAAAGTAACATCCAAGGGGCTGTAGCTCAGTTGGTAGAGCGCTTCGTTCGCATCGAAGAGGTCGCGGTTTCGACTACCGTCAGCTCCACGAGACCCTCTGCATTCATTCCACCGCAGAGGGTCTTTTCATTTGTCTTCGTTGGTATTGTGCCATCTCGCGTTTCAAGGGGCTGATTTGGGGTTTGCCGGAGGTCTACTTGCGTTTCGAGGGGCTGATGGTCAAGTAGATATGCCGCCAAAATGGCGGAATAGCGTTGCGTCAAAGCCGTTTGTGCTGGTGCTTCACCGGATGAGGAGCCCCTTGAAACGGAAGTAGACCTCCGGAACATGTGAAATCAGCCCCTGCAAAGGGAGAATGCCTCGATTCCGCCATGGATTGTCGTGGATTGCTCTGTGGCATGGGCAATACTGGGAGTATGACAAGCGCAGATGAGTTGAATGAGCAGTATGACGCTGACGGTAGCGTGACGCAGGTGCCTGAACGCAATGATGAAGTTCATGCCGGCGAATCCGCCGTCGCCCAATCCCGCGAATCGGCCGTGACCATCCCCGCCGGCACCGTGGTGCTCGCCGCCACCCCGATCGGCAACGTTGGCGACGCCTCCGCCCGTCTGGTGGCCCTCTTGGAGCGGGCCGATATCGTGGCCGCCGAAGACACGCGCCGCCTCTACGATCTCGCCCGTCGCCTCGGCGTCTATGTGAACGGTCGCGTCATCGCCTATCACGACCACAACGAGCGCGACAAGGCCGACGGCCTGCTCGACCAGGTCGAAACCGGCGCCACCGTGCTCGTCGTGTCCGATGCCGGCATGCCCACCATCAACGACCCCGGCTTGGCCATCGTGCGCCGTGCCATCGAACGCGGCCTGCCCGTCACCTGCGCGCCCGGCCCCTCCGCTGTGCTCGACGCGCTCGCCCTCTCCGGCCTGCCCACCGACCGCTTCTGCTACGAAGGCTTCCTACCGCGAAAGCATTCCGAGCGCGTGCAGTATCTGCGCACGCTGTTGCCCGAACGCCGCACCATCGTGTTCTACGAGACGCCTCATCGCATTGCCGATTCGATGGACGATCTGCTGGACGCGTTCGGCCCGAATCGCCCGATGGCCCTGTGCCGCGAACTCACCAAGGATTATGAGCAGATTCGTCGCGGCCCGATTGGCGAGATTCGCCAAAGTGTGATTGATGATCCGCCCCGTGGCGAGATGGTGCTGGTCATCGGCGGCGCGTCCAACGAGGAGGCCGAAGCGGCCGCGCCCAGCACGCTGAGCGTGGAGGACATGGCCGTGCTGGCCATCGACCGTGCTTTGGAGGACGGCCTGCGTATCAAGGACGCCATCGCGCAAGTGGTGCAGGAGCATCCATTGGCTGACGGATCGTTGGCCAATCGCAAGCAGGTGTATGCGGCTGTGCTGAAAATCAAGGGATAGCGCAGCAGCCGGCGATTATCTCCCCGTTACGCTTCCATCGACTCGAACAATATTTCCAACGCCTGCCGGACCCCAGGCCCACCACGCTGCGAGACCAATTCCAGCAAAGGCGCGTCGGCTTTGGGATTGGCAACCAGCCATTTACGCAGTTCGGGCACGTGATATGCGATGTGCCAGAGCACGGCAACATCCGTATCGGGCGAACATGCCACCGCGGGCGTAAGTCTGATGGGTGGTTCAGGTGGTGCGGTCATATCCGAGATTGCGCGAGATGCGGATTCGGATGAGTGTGCCGCCGCCGCGTGGCGAGGCAACCGTTGCGCCTGCCGCAAATGCCGTAAACGGTGAGCGGCATGGCGGCCTCTGCGATGGCCTCTGGCAATGAATCCCCTCGTCATGCGCATTGCTCCAAAGCCGGTTCGTCAATCTCCTTCTGCACCGATTCAAAAAACATGCGTGCGCGTCCGGCATACTTGTGATGCCGATGCTCCTTGACGATTTGCAGACAGTCGTTTGGCCGAAACTGGTACGCGGACATCAGCTGACACACCAGTGCGTTGACGGTGGAAGGATCGGGGATGTCTTCAGGACTCATCACCAGGTCGCAAGCCGTACGGGCTGGCGTGGTGACAGGCAGCCCGCCGAGCTTGATGATTTGCTCCGGCAACGTCAATCTTTTGAATACGCGGATGCGGCGGCTGACGGATGCCGAGCGGAAGTGCGATGTGGAGATCACGTCTATGGTGCTCGGAAAGTCGGGGCCTCCCAGCCATACCCAAGCGGCGGTCATCGAACACACCACAGTGCCAAACGGGGCGACCTCCGCGACGATTTTTGCGCGACCATACAGTGTGCCCGAATGCTCGATCCAGTAGCCGGCGGAATCGTCGAGCTTACGTAACGCGCCAAAGTCGGCCAGACGGTTAAGGCTGAGCGGTCCCGGCAGATCCTTGGTAAACAGTATCGGCGGCACCGCAGGCTGCGCGGTTGCCGGCGAGGCGACTGTTGTGATGTCCGTCATCGGACCTGCTGTGATATCCATGACCGAACAATATGCAGAAATGCGGCTTGCGCGCCACCGGATAGGCGAAAACGGTGGATAAGTGCATAACTTCACTAGGTGCGCGAATGATGTGGATAACTCGGTGGATATCGACAGGCGGAAGTGTGTGCGGATGTGCGCGGAAGTGCGTGCGGATGTGCGTACGGATACGTGTGCGAATGCGTATGTGGATAAGCGCGCAAGAGGTGTACGGATAAGTATGTGGGGGAGTTGCGGGCGAATAGGTGAGTGGGATGAGGATGGCGGCGTGGCAGCTATCCGGGCGTGTCCCCGCCGCGCCGGATAATCAAGCCTTATGAGTCATGTTTTGGTGAATGTTGCTTGGCCGTATGCAAACGGCCCCCGTCATATCGGCCACGTCGCGGGATTCGGCGTGCCCTCCGACGTCTACGCGCGCTACGAGCGCATGAAGGGCAATGATGTGCTCATGGTGTCCGGCACCGACGAGCACGGCACCCCGATTCTCGTCGAGGCGGAGAAGGAAGGTCTCACCGCCCAGGAACTGGCCAACCGTTACAACCGCGTGATCGCCAAGGACCTGTGCGACCTCGGCTTGAGCTACGACCTGTTCACCCGCACCACCACCGGTAACCACGAGCACGTGGTGCAGGAGATGTTCAAGCAGTGCCTGGAGAACGGCTACATCTACAAGGGCACCCAGCAGGTGGCGATTAGCCCGTCCACCGGCCGCACCCTGCCCGACCGTTACATCGAGGGCGAATGCCCGATCTGCCACGCCGAGGGCGCGCGCGGCGACCAGTGCGACGCCTGCGGCAACGAGCTCGACCCGGACGAGCTCATCAACCCCGTCTCCAAGATCAACGGCGAGACCCCACGTTTTGAACAGACCGAGCATTATTTCCTCGACCTGCCGGCGCTCGCCGAAGCGAACAAGGCATGGCTGGAGACCCGCAAGGGCTGGCGTACCAACGTCATCAACTTCTCGCTCGGCCTGTTCAAGGAAGTCAAGCCGCGCGCCATCACCCGTGACATCGACTGGGGTATCCCGGTGCCGGTGAAGGGCTGGATCGACAACCCGAACAAGAAGCTGTACGTGTGGTTCGACGCCGTGATCGGCTACCTGTCGGCCTCCATCGAATGGGCCCGCCGCCAGGGCGACCCGGAGAAGTGGCGCGAATGGTGGAACGACCCGAAGTGCCCGGCCTACTACTTCATGGGAAAGGACAACATCACCTTCCACTCCCAGATCTGGCCGTCCGAAATGCTGGCGTACAACGGCAAGGGCTCCAAGGGCGGCGAAACCGGCCCGATGGGTCCGCTCAACCTGCCTGAGCAGGTGGTGGCCAGCGAGTTCATGACCATGGAAGGCAAGAAGTTCAGTTCCTCCCGCGGCATCGTGATCTACGTCAAGGACATCCTCGCCCGCTACCCCGTGGACGCCGTGCGCTACTACATTTCCGTGGCTGGCCCCGAATCCTCGGATTCCGACTTCACGTGGGCCGAGTTCGTGCGCCACAACAACGAGGAGCTCGCCTCCTCGTGGGGCAATCTGGTGAACCGCGTGGCCAACCTCATCAACAAGAACTTCGGCGAGATTCCGCCGCTGGACGAGGATTCGATGACCAACGAAGACCGTGGCCTTCTGGAAGAGGCTTCCGCCGCGTTCGACGTGGTCGGCTCCTCCATCGAAACCCACCACCAGAAGCACGCCCTGTCCGAGGCGATGCGTGTGGTCGGCGACATCAACAAGTACATTTCCGCCACCGAACCGTGGAAGATTAAGGACGACCAGGCTCGTCTCGGCACCGTGCTGCACGTGGCCGCTCAGGCCGTGTCTGACGCGAACCACCTGCTTGCGCCGTTCCTGCCGCACTCCGCACAGAAGGTGTGGGAGGCGCTCGGCGGCACCGGCACCTTCTCGCCGCTGCCTGAGCTCAAGGAAGTCGAGGATCTCGACAAGCCCGGCTTCACGTATCCGATTATCACCGGCGATTACGAGCTCGGTGTGAACGTGCACCCGTGGAAGAGCGAGGCAATCGAGGTCGGCGCCGTGGTGCCTAAGCCCGCGCCGATCTTCGCCAAGATTCCGACCGAGGCCGTGGAAGAGGAGCTGGCTCGCTTCGATGAAGCGTTGGCTGCTCGCCGTGCCGCCGAAGCCGAGCGTCTGGCCGCCGAGAAGGCCAAGCTCGCCGCTGAATGATTCGGCATTGCTAGCTCGTAGCTGACGGGCCACCTCGCACATGAAGTGTTGCGAGGTGGTCCGTTGCCGTATGTGCGGCCAAGCCCCGACAAAGCGAGGCCGGTTGTCGGCGGGCGTCACAAATTCGTCACACTCCGCCAAGACTTTTCCCAGACAAGCACATCAATTCGCCAAGCATGGGGCGGTTACATAGAAGATGTCAACGGAATGAAGTTCATACCGGTGGCGAGGTTCTTCGAACCCCATAACTGAACTCTTCTTCTCTCTTCTCTCTCACCCGGCGGCCCCCTCCGCCGGGTTTCTTTTTTAATGCTGGGAATGCCAGGGTCGCATATTGAAAAAAGGATTATGGCAGAGTGTTGTCTGTTTACAATAAGGCATTGCTGTTCTAGAAAATAACAAAGAAGGGGGGACTAATGATGTATACCGTCACATTTTCGGGCAATCTGACCCAAGCGGAATCAGCCCTTATCAAGCGGGGCTCCATGCAGATCGCCGCGTTGCTGGCCGCAAAAATCACTGGCCGCGGGCTCATCATCAACGACGGTGACACCGAATACTCATGGGATTTTATCCTGGTCGATGCCAGCAGCGATGAGCGGCACACCTTTGACGAGAGGCTATTGCGGATGCTGTCCGACTACATCCACGCCGGTTTCCCCGATGCCGTGATCCGCCACATCCAGCACGAGGCACCAAGGCTCAGTAAATAATATTGGTCGCGTGGTGAGTCCCATACTTCCGTCGGAATATCGCTATCGCGGTATGGTCGCATGCCTGTTGAGCATTGAAGCGTTCGATCTATGCGCTGTTGATGTTCCGGTGATGACGGCAACCGATTGACGCGATTACCGGGACAGATTTCGCTGTCCCGGTTCGTGATTTCGGCTTCTTTTTGGGAACCGGGACAGCCCCCCTTGTAAACGCCCATTATCCGTAATCCCAAAACCCCGGAATTCCACCGATGTACGATGGCGAATATTGCACGGTGGGGTGATAGGTGAATGAAATTTTGTCTTGGTTGCTCAAAAAGGGGCGAAATGGAGAACCGGGACAGCGAAATCTGGCCCGGTCCACACATAAATCGATTGACATCGCTACCGGGACATCGGACACGGACACCGAGTCGCGCAGCGTCGGCGCAACATGGATACTGTACGACTTTCGCGATAAACGTTATACTCTTCGTCGCCTCCTCCGGGCGATCTCATCGAGTGGCGTTGCCGTCAAAGTGAAATCGAATACGGCACCTCGCAATGCCAACTGCCGCCCGACCCGGTAGGCGAGTTCGGCTTGGGATGGCTCATCGGCCATGTTCGCGGCAGTGGCGATGATGACGATCCAATGATGATGTCGCAGCAGTTCGCGCTTGTCGTTGTCCCGCCGCCACTGGTTTTTGTCGGTGCGATGATGATCGCCGTCATATTCGATGGCGACGCGAAATTCGGGCCAAGCGAGATCGAGCGTTATCGGCGCACCGTTGCTGAATGTCGCGCCGGGCACCGTGTAATTTGTCACGGCTGGCGGAAGCCCGTATTTCGTCGTTGCGATGCGGGTCTTTGATTCCATTGGAGAGTCCACGCGGGGCGTAATGAATGCAAGAGCGATCATGCACTTGGATTTTGCGTTGAATTTCGGGAGTTCGGTGACTTGCCGCACGAAGTCCTGATAAATGCCGTCAGCAGTGCGGCCGTTCGCCAGACCCGGCTTGCGGGCGATTGCCGTAAGGATTGCGTCGCCAAGTATGACCAGCGATTCGAGCGATATATGAGTGGCGAGTTGTGCCCAAGTGTGTATCAGATCCAGTGTGTACACATGTTTGTTGATACGCACATTGTGCGCATCGCTCAGCGGCTTCCAGATGTGTGGTGTCGTTGGCGGCACGATGGCACGTATTCGTGTGCGGTGTGAGTCGGAGACGGTATGGAGCTCGGCGGGGTTGATATCGCAATCCTTGGGAAGCGGCACGGATTGCAGTATCAGCGATGTGGTCATGCCGAAGAGCACCGGTTGCCCGAGCTGTTGCGCGGCGTCCGTGCATCGTTTAAGCATTTCCCGCTTACGTTGGGTGAGGGTTTCGCTCATTGCTGGCGACACAGGGCCTGTAATCACAGTTGGCGCGGAACTCACCATACGTGGTGATGAACGTAGCTCAGGATTGATGGTGCGCGGTGTGCGGGGCCGGGTCCAGTCGGACGGTTCGTCGTCGAATACGCCGGGCGGTGGAGTGGGCAATATGTCGTTCATGACGCCACCGTAACGCAGCGGTCACGTGCTCGCTATGAAAACCGGGGTATGTGGCTCTAGCTTGCGGGAGATGTGGATAACTCTGTGGATAACTAGTTCGGAACAATTAGCGAGGCCGGAACCTACCGGCAATTGGCCGATGATGACGGCACTTTTGCTCAGCTCAGCCGCGATAGTCTCGAATAGGTGCGGCCGGGCGTACTCGCATAACGTAATGCCCCTTCTCTCTGAACAGGGAGAAGGGGCATTCGAATATATGCTCCCGCCAGCGGAACGTCAGCGGCAGCGGCGGGTGAGGGGCTGCCAGGGGTCGAGCTCGACCGGTTCGGCGGCGAGCAGGGCGCGGGTGGCGTCATCGAGGTATTCCTTGCGGATGATGAGCTCGGTGACGTAGCGGTCGAACCAGGCGTCGGACATGACGTAGTAGCCGTCCTTGCCGGCGTCCTTGCCCCAGCTGTTCTCCACCTTCCAGCGGTTCGGCTTGCCGTCCTCGCCGAGGTTCACGCCGGTGAAGGTCATCGCGTGGTTGCTCGGGCTGTCGCCGTATTCGAGGCCGTGGCCTTGTCGCCGGTGAATTCGGTGCCGAACAGCTGGTCGACGCGCACCACGGACTGGTCGAAGAAACCGTCCTTGCGCAGGGCGAACTGCGTGCAGTCGCAGGCGAACCAGATCGGGTGGCCGGCGGTGAGCTGGTCAAGCGCGGCCTTCTTGAACACGTCCAGCGGCACGTTGACGAATTCCATATCGCCAGCCTCGGCCACGTTCGCGCTGAAGCGGATGCGGTAGCGCTGGTTGAACGGGCGGTTCTTGAGCGGGGCGTTGGCCAGCGTCACGAAATCGTTGACGTCCACCGGCACGTACTTCTTGTAGAACTCAAGCGGGGTGATACCGATCTCGCGAATCTGCGTGCGCTCGTCCTTGCCGGTTTTCGGCTTGTCGGACTTGTCCTTACCGCACTTGCAGGCCTTGGCGTCGGATTTGCCCTCGCACTTGCAGGATTCGGCCTTGCCGTCTGCGTCGGCCTCGGCGTCATCCTTGGTGCGTGCGAAGAAGTCGAACTTCTCCGGCGGCTCGCCGAGCGACACGGCGCAGATGCGGTACACGGTGCCCATGTATTCGTCCTTCAACGCGCGCAACTCGTCCTCAGACGCCCCCGCAACCGAACGGCGGCGCAGCTCGGCTGCGAACTCGCGCAGCTTGGAGTTGAGGTACTGCTTGAAATCATCGGAATTACGGGAGTTCTCGGACTCTGGGTAGGCGCTCTTGGGCACCAGGCCGTACTTGTTCACCAGGGCGGCGAACATTTGCCACCAGCCGCCGTCGTCGGACGGGCCCCAGTTGATGGCTTCGAACAGACGCGAATCGGTCGCCTCGTCGAGCGTGCGCAGCACGTTCTCCAGGTAGGTGTTCGACTTCTCCATCGCGTCCCAGAAGAACAGGTAGGTCTCGGAGAACTCGAAATCCTCAAGATTCCAGCGATGCATGAGTTCGTAACGCAGCGTGTTCAGGGAGGCGAACATCCAGCAACGGCCGGAACGCTCCTGATTGGTGATCGAACCCTGCTTGAGTTCGATGGAGAAGTCGCGCGGCAGCGCACGTACGCCGCGATAGTCGGTGGCCGCCTTGAGCACGCCGGCCGAAACCGCCGCGTTCGCCGCGATCAGGTTGGCGCGGTCCTTGTTGAAGTCTTCGGTGTACGTACGCAGAAGTTCGGGTTTGATGGCCCGTGCGCTGGCGTCTGTCGTCATGATGCCCCTGTCTGATGCTGATGATGCTGATGGATATTCTGCTGCCGGCGGCGGGGACTGTCACCATCCGAGTCGGCGGACTACTGACACGGAAGTATAAAGCATGTCCAGCAAAAGCTCGGGAAATACAAAATTAACAAACGGATGTTTATCCAGCGTTTGCCCAATATCCAGTAAGGTTTCTTAACGATTTCCATTACAGAAAAAGGTCAAAGAAGTCAATACCCAGATTCCACATAATGAACTTGATTTGGGTATTTGAGCGGGGGGGGGTATCACTTTTTCAGTTATTTGGGAGGTGATTGGGTGTTCAAGTACATCATCAAACGCATTGTGAACTACGTGATCATGCTGTTTGTGGCAGTATCGATGACGTATTTCCTGGCCAGCGCATTCATGGATCCGCGTTCGAACTACATGTCGCGCAATCCGCATCCGCCGATCGCGTCGATCAACCGGTCGCTCGATCTGGCCAACATCAACGACCAGACGCCGGTCGTCATCCGTTACTTCCGCTGGCTCAAGGGCATCCTCACCCAGTGGAACTGGGGCCTGAGCCCGGATCAGTCGCCGGTGGCGCCGGCCATCGCCTCCCGTATCTCCGCTTCGCTGCAGTTGGTGACGCTCGCCACCGTGCTCTCCATCCTCTTCGGCGTGAGCATCGGCGTGTACACGGCCATCCGCCAGTACAAGTGGCAGGACCGCGTGCTCAACACCACCGCAACGTTCTTCCTGGTGGTTCCGGCCGCCGTCATGGGCCTGATGGTGGTGCTGCTGGCCATCAACTTCAACAATATCGTGGGCAGCCGCGCGTTCTTCGTGACCGGCCTGCACTCCTACCAAGGTTCCAACCCGGTGCTCTGGGTGTTTGACTATCTGCAGCACCTGATCCTGCCCACCATCGTGATGACGATTCCGGGCATGGTGGGCTACCACCTCACCCAGCGCACGTACCTGCTCGACACCATGAACGCCGACTACGTGCGCACCGCCCGCGCCAAGGGCCTGACGCTCAACGCGGCCATCCGCCGCCACGCGCTGCGCACCTCGCTGATTCCGACCGCCGTGGACGTGGCCTTCTCCATCGCCGGTGTGTTCACCGGCGCGGTGATCACCGAAAACGTGTTCGCTATCAACGGCTTGGGCATGTACTTCACCCAGACCATCGCCAACAACGACATCAACGGTGCCGTGGCCGTGGCCGCGTTCGGTGGCGTGTGCACGCTGACCGGCGCGCTGCTGGCGGATATCTTCTCCGCCTGGCTTGACCCGCGCATCCGACTGAGCTGAGCCCCGCGCAAAGGACGATCAAACATGATGAACGACAACGAGAACATGGTCTCCGACGCCGTCGCCCAGGATATGGAACTCACCGATCCGCAGGGCAGCGAACCGCAGTCCGCCGACGCCAAGAACGCCCAGGAGGCTTCCAGCAACGACGACTTCCACCGCACCGGCCGCATGCAGCTGTACGTGCGCCGCTTCATGCGCCGCCCCTCGGCCGTGGTAGGTCTGGTGGTGCTGATCCTGCTGATTCTCTTGGCGATTTTCGGCTCGAAATTCTCCCAGTGGAGCTACGACGAGCCCGATTTCGCCGCCCTCGCCTCGCCGCCGTCCGCCCAGCACTGGCTGGGCACCACGGTCGGTGGCTCGGATATGTACGCGATGATTATCCGTGGCCTCGGCCGCTCGCTGACCATCGGTATCTTCAGCTCCATCGGCACCACGATCATCGCCGCCCTGGTGGGCACGGCCGTGGCGTTCTTCGAAGGCTGGTTCGAGAAGGTCGGCATGTGGCTGCTGGATATGCTGCTCGTCGTGCCGTCCTTCCTGCTCATCGCCCTGATCGTCGGCATGGCGGCCGGCGGCAGCGACTGGCTGTGGCTGGCCATCGGCCTGACCGCGTTCGGCTGGGTTGGCTATGCGCGTACGCTGCGCACGCTGACCCTGAGCCTGCGCGACCGCGAATACATCCGCGCGGCGAAGTTCATGGGCGTGCCGTCCTTCACCATCATCGTGCGCCACCTGGTGCCGAACCTGGGTTCGGTGCTGGTCATCAACACCGTGCTCGGCGTGATCGGCGCGGTCAACAGCGAGACCTCGCTGAGCTTCCTGGGCCTGGGCATCAAGGCGCCCGACACCTCGCTCGGTACGCTGCTCAACGCCGGCCAGTCCGTGGTGCAGACCTCGCCGTGGGTGCTGGTCTTCCCGTCCGTGGTGCTGATCGTCCTGACCTTCTCCGTGCAGCTGATCGGCGACGGCCTGCGCGACGCCATCGACCCGTACTCCCGCTCCGGCGGCAAGGCCGAGTGAGAGGGGAGACGGACATCATGAGCGACGAACGCAACGCAAGCAACGTAACAACCAACACCAACCCCGACACCACAGGAGCGCAAGGCATGGCATCCGAACCGGTGATTTCAGTACGCGACCTCACCGTCAGCTTCGCTTCCGAAGCCGGCACTGTGCGCGCGGTGCGCGGCATGAACTTCGACCTGTACCCCGGCAAGACCCTCGGCATCGTGGGCGAGTCCGGCTCCGGCAAGTCCGTGACCTCCATGGCCATCATGGGCCTGCTGGACAAGAACGCCAGCGTCAAGGGCTCCATCACCTACCACGGCGAGGAATTGCTCAGCAAGTCCGATCTTGAGATGAGCGAGATTCGTGGCAAGGGCATCGCCATGGTCTTCCAGGACCCGCTCTCCGCTCTGACCCCGGTGTTCTCCATCGGCGACCAGATCAAGGAAGCGCTGGTCACCCACAATCCGAAGATGACCGAACAGCAGATTCACGACCGCTCCATCGAGCTCATGAACCTGGTCGGCATCCCGGACCCGGAGGACCGCCTGAAGTCCTTCCCGCACGAGTTCTCCGGCGGCATGCGCCAGCGCGTGATGATTGCCATGGCCATCGCCAACGACCCGGACGTGATCATCGCCGACGAACCGACCACCGCACTGGACGTGACGATCCAGGCCCAGGTGCTCGAAGTGCTGCGCAAGGCCCAACGTGAAACCGGCGCGGCCGTCATCTTCATCACCCACGATCTGGGCGTGATCGCCGGCGTGGCCGACGACATCGTCGTCATGTACGCCGGCCGCCCGGTCGAGAAGGCGGACGTCGACTCCATCTTCGACCACCCGGCCATGCCGTACACCATGGGCCTGCTGGGTGCCGTGCCGCGTTCCGACCGCGAACGCAACAGCCGTCTGGTGCCGATTCCGGGCTCCCCGATGAACCTGGTCAACATGCCCAAGGGCTGCCCGTTCGCGCCGCGCTGCCCGCTGGCCACCGACATATGCCACACCACTGAGCCGGCCATGGAGCCGGTGCCGGGCCGCCCGGGCCAGTTCGTGGCCTGCCACCGCACCCAGGAGATCGTGGACAAGGGCCTGACCTTCCACGACGTGTACACGGTGGCCGAGGCCGCCAAGTCGAAGTTCGCCGGCATCCCGCGCGACGAACGCAAGATGGTGCTCGACGTCAAGCACATGCGCAAGACCTTCCCGCTGACCGCCGGCGGCTTCCTGCGTCGCAAGATCGGCGAGGTCAAGGCCGTGGACGACGTGACGCTGGACGTGCGCGAAGGCGAGACCGTGGCGCTCGTGGGCGAGTCCGGCTCGGGCAAGTCCACCACGCTCATGGAGATCATGGAGTTCAAGCAGCCGCAGGACGGCGAGATCGAGATGTTCGGCACCAAGCTCGAACACAAGATTCCGCGCGAGAAGCGCCGCGAGCTGCGTTCGTCCGTGCAGTACGTCTTCCAGGACCCGATGAGTTCGCTCGACCCGCGCCTGCCGATCTACGACATCCTGGCCGAGCCGATGAAGGTCCAGCACTACTCCAAAGAGCAGATCCGCGAACGCATCGGTGAACTCATGCGTCTGGTGGAGCTGAACCCCGACCAGGTGGACCGCTTCCCCACGCAGTTCTCCGGCGGTCAGCGCCAGCGCATCGCCATCGCGCGTGCGCTGTCGGTCAACCCGAAGCTCGTGCTGCTCGACGAGCCGGTCTCCGCACTGGACGTGTCCATCCAGGCCGGCGTGATCAACCTGCTTGAGGACCTGCAGAACAAGCTGGGCGTGGCCTACCTGTTCGTGGCCCACAACCTGTCGGTGGTACGCCACATCTCCAGCCGCGTGGCGGTGATGTACCTGGGCCGCATCGTGGAATCCGGCGACACCGAAGACGTGTTCGAGCACCCGTTGCACCCGTACACCCAGGCGCTCATCAGCGCCGTGCCGGTGCCGGACCCGAAGGCGGAACGCACCCGCCAGCGCATCGTGCTGCAGGGCGAGGTGCCCAGCCCCACCGAGACGTTCGAAGGCTGCCCGTTCATGGGCCGCTGCCCGCTCATGCCCAAGCTGAGCGCCGAACAACAGGCCCGCTGCCGCGGCGAACGCCCGGCGCTGCGGCCGTATGACACTTCCCGACCGAGCGGCCATCAGGTTGCATGCCATTTCGCATGACGGTCGGAACCATATAGAGGAGGAAATAACAATGAACAAGACACGTAAGCTGACCGCGCTCGCCGCGGCCACTGCGGCGCTTGCCATGCTGCTTGCCGGCTGCGGCGCGGGCAATGGCAACGGTTCCAGCAACGCCTCGAGCGCCACCGAACCGCCGGCCGGCATCGATTCGTCGTACACCGGCGACCTGCCCATGCCGAAGGTCACCGAGCGCTACGACAACCACCAGAGCCGTGACAACGTCAAGGACGGCGGCACGCTGACCCTGTCCATCACCGAAGTCGGCCCGAACTGGAACTACCTGTCTTCCGACGGCAACACCGGCTACATGTCCGAGCTGTGGAGCTGGTACCAGCCCAGCCTGCTCATGACCGACCAGGTCAATGGCTCCCCGATTAAGGTGAACCCGGACTTCCTGACCGACATGAAGCTCGTGAGCAAGGACCCGATGGTCGTGCAGTACGACATCAACCCGAAGGCCAAGTGGAACGACGGCTCCGACATCGACTGGACCGCCTTCAAGGCCACGTGGGAAGCCAACAACGGCTCCAACCCGGACTACAACCCGCCGAGCACCGACGGCTTCGACCGTATCGCCAGCGTTGAGCAGGGCGACAGCCCGAAGCAGGTCAAGGTGACCTACAAGACCCCGTACTACCCGTGGCAGCAAGTCTTCGGCACTCTGGTGAACCCGAAGGCCGCCGACCCGAAGACCTTCACCCAGGGCTGGGTCAAGAACCCGCACAACGAGTGGGCAGCCGGTCCGTACAAGGTCGACTCCTTCTCCGACTCCCAGGTCACCTTCGTGCCGAACGAGAAGTGGTGGGGCAACAAGCCGAAGCTGGACAAGATCGTCTACAAGCAGATGGCCGACACCGCCTCCCTCAACGCCTTCCAGAACGGTGAAATCGACGCCGTGAGCGCCTCCACCAAGGACGACATCAAGGCCATCCGCTCCGTCAAGGACGCCCAGCTGCGCATCGGCTACAGCACCAAGACCCGCGTGCTCCAGTACAACGGCAAGTCCAAGCCGCTCGACGACCTGCAGGTGCGCAAGGCCATCACCCAGGCCTTCGACGTGAACACCTACAACAACGTGCAGTTCCAAGGCCTGAACTGGAAGGCCGAGCAGCCGGGCTCCGAGCTGCTGCTGCCGTTCCAGAAGGGTTACGAGAACAACCTGCCCGCCGAAGCCAAGTACAACGTGGACAACGCCAAGAAGACCCTTGAGGCCGACGGCTACAAGATGGGTAAGGACGGCTACTACGCCAAGGGCGGCAAGACCCTTGAGATCTCCTTCACCTTCTTCGGTGACGACGCCACCCAGCAGGCCCTCGCCAACGCCTACCAGGCGATGATGAAGAAGGCCGGCATCAAGGTCAAGGTCGTGAACGTGGCCGAGTCCAAGTTCTCCGACACCATGACTTCCGGCAACTACCAGGTGCTGCCGATGGCTTGGCAGGCTCCGAGCGCCATGACCTTCGTGGTGTCCGCCCCGCAGCTGTACACCTCCGACGGTCCGTCCAACTTCACCTACGTGGGCAACGAGAAGATCGACAAGCTCGTCAAGGTGGCCGGTGGCCTCTCCGACTACGACGAGCAGACCAAGGCCGTCAACGCCGCCGAGAAGGAAGCCCTCAAGCTGTACGGCACCATCCCGGTCTCCAACCCGGCTTCGTACCTCGGTGCGAAGAAGGGCCTGGCCAACTACGGCCCGTCCGGCTTCGCCGGCAACCTGCCGCAGGACATCGGCTGGCAGAAGTGATGACGTCTGACTGACGTCTGACATGGCCACCGCGCCGGGAACGGCCGGCCGCACGCATCGACTGCAAGGCTTTCGATGCCGGACGCGGCCTGCGGCAGGTTCCCGGCGGGGTGTGACCGCGGCAGCATATGCCTTACTCTCCTTATTTCTGCATATGATGCTGCGGTTGGGAAGCCTCCCGTTTGCGCGCTTATGCGTCGCGCGCGAACGGGAGGCTTTTGCATACTTGCCGCGATTCCACCCCGGCAACGATTTGTCCACCTTGCTGCCCGCGCGGCTGAAACCGTATCCACCTTCCTCTTCCCGGATTTGTGACGCTGACGGTTGCCGAGCGTCACAAATCCGGGAGATAGTCGCCCTTACTTGTTGTCAGAACTTGGTGAGCCCGGATTTGCGGATATGGTCCTCCCAGCCATCCGGCTTAGGCAGTGTGACCAATTCCCTCATTGTCACGGCAGGGATCGCGGCCGCCACGATGCACAAGCCCAAAGCCACGGACGTGACTGAGTAACCCCAGTGTTGCATGGCGATGCCGGACAGAAATGTGATCACCGGGGCAGCAATCGTCTCAATCATGCCCATGCCGGCGAATACGCGGCCCATATGCTCCTTGTTGATGAGCAATGATTGGAATCCGTTGATTACCGCATTGCCGGCCGGTAGGGCCAGCAGCGAAATTGCCAGAAACGCCATACGCGCAAGAATCCACGGAGCCAGCGCTGCGCCGAGCGCGCCGATGCTCATCAGCACGTAGAACGATACGGCGACTATGCCGCCGCGCACATGCTGAACCAGCACGGAAGAGATGAGCGAGCCAACGATGACGCCCACAGACACAGAAACGTTCATGAAACTGGCTGACACCACATGTGATGGGTCGGAGCCGATCGAGAGCACCGTAATCAGCAGGAACGAGTTGAAGCACGCGAACGCCAGCGCGCTCGACAAAATCAGGCGACGTTCGAATCGCTCGCTAAGAAGCCAGCGGAATCCGGAAAACATCTCACGCCAATACTGTGACGCGGATGATGTCGTGGTCGTTGCCTGCTCGTCAGCGGCCTGAGTGATGTTGGCCGCATCGCCATTCTCATCGGCCTCATCGTCGGCAAGGGCGCGGCCCTCCGCATTGGTCCGCCCGCCACGATGCCAGTATTTTGTGATCCGCATCGCCGCCGCGGTTTCCAATAGATTCAGCAGCGCGCTGACTGCGAATGGCAGCCATAGACCGCCGCCGATCAATACGCCACCTACTGGTGCGCCGGCGAGTTCGAGGGCGGCATCGCGGCCATCATTGAGGCTTGACGCCTTGGGCAGCAATTGATCGGGAACGATGCCTCGTAGCATCGTGTTGCTCGTGGTTCCTAGGAGGCCTGAGCGTATGCCGAGGCATATCGCAAGTACCATCAGCACCGGGTATATGAGTAATCCCGCCCATCCTAGGGCCGCGCATATGCCGAACAGTGCGAAACCAATCAGGCCAAACGCAATCATAAGTTTTTTGCGGTCGTACTTATCTTGTACCACGCCACCTGGCAGCCGCAATACCGACGATATCATGGTCATGATTGAATCCAGCAGCGTCGCCTGTGCCGGTGAGCCCGTGACGGTCTGCGCGATGAGTGGCAGTGCGAAACCTTGGATACTTGATGACAGCGACGTGCATGAATCCGCTACGAACCATTTGCCATAATCCGTGCCGCGCCATAGCGACTCGGTGGTGTTGCTATGTGAACTGTGACCGTTGGGCTGTATTGAAGATTGGTTGTTGACTGTTCCGATGGAATCAGCCATTGTGATCATCTCCCTATTCATCGATGCTTGAGATATTCTATACCAGGTTGTCGGCATGGGCTGAAGCGACGGAGCACAAGCCGATAGTGCTGTGCGGCGCGAGACAGGTAGGCAAGACTCATGTGCTTAAGGTGCTGGGTCGGGACAAGTTCGAGTCATTTTCTTATGTCAACTTGTTCGATGGCGGTGCAAAGGCTGCGTTGACAGGTGTGGATTCGGTGCACATGTTGCTTGATTCCATGGAGGCGTTTAATGGGGTTCGCGTTCGGCCTGGCAAGACGCTGCTGTGCATCGACGAGATACAGGAAATCCCTGATTTACTGACTCTGTTGAAAGCGCTCCATGAGGAAATGCCGGATCTCCATGTCGCTGTAGCGGGCTCCTATCTGGGCATGGCTCAGCACGAAGACCTGTCATTCCCGGTTGGCAGTGTCACCTCCATCGATATGTATCCGATGACGTTTGTGGAGTTCTTGGAAGCGGTCGGTGATGGAGTGATAGCCGAACGCATCCGGAACCAGCGTATTGAGACACTTGGGGGATTTGCGGAACGTTTAGAGCGAAGGGTTCGTCAGTACTGTTTTGTTGGCGGCATGCCCGAAGTCGTTGAGACATTTGTAGAAGATGGCTATCAGCATGCGCGTGCCGTGCAGAAAGAATTGTTATCCAATTACGACATGGACTTTTCCAAACATCCCAGAACCGGTGTGGATAGTGAGAAAATGCGTTTGGTGTTTTCCTTGATTCCGTCCCATCTGGCGCGTGAGAATCATAAATTTATTTTCGGCCACATCGCTCGTGGCGCTCGGGCGGCGCAATATGAATCCGCGATTCAGCAGATTGTCGATTCTGGTCTTGCGTTGCGGGTGTATCGCGTCGAAAAACCTGCGGCACCATTGCCGTCATACCGTGATGATTCCGCGTTCAAACTGTATCTCCATGATGTTGGGCTGCTGGCAGCGGCCCTGGATCTGACTCCCGCAAGCGTGGTCCTTGGTGATGACGGGCTGACCGAATTCCGTGGTGCGTTAACGGAACAGTATGTTTGCCAGCAATTAGTGGCCGCCGGCATCACACCGATGTACTGGTCGAATGCGAACAGTACGGGAGCAGTTGATTTTGTCTTTGCAGGTAATGGCGCAATCATTCCGTTGGAGGCCAAAGCTGGTACCGAGCGTCATAAGCGTAGCTTGAGGTGGCTGTGCGACAAATACGGGATTTGCGGTTACCGTACGTCGATGCGGAATTACAAGGAGCAGGATTGGCTGACCAATGTCCCACTGTGGATAGTCGGGAGCTACTTCCGCCCGTGGTTGGCGAGTGATTATGAGCCGGATGGCGGAGCTGATTTAGGGCCGCTACCGAATACTGATGATGAAGGATGACTGAAGCCGCGAGATATGGTTCGGCCGGTTGCTGACTTGGGATATGGCCCGCAACCGGCCTGTAGTGGCGAAGCCTTAAGGCTTACAGCTTGAAGGCGGCCTCGGCGTACTGATCGCACATCAGACCGAAGCGCATCTTGCGGCCGTTGATGGTCTTGACATCGGCATCGTTGTAGCGGAACAATCCCGGTCCTTCCAGGTGCATCCAGGAGTAACGGCCATTGCCGAGAATATCGGTCAGCGACCCCACGTACGACCACTGCTGGTCGTTGTCGGTACGCAGCACCTCGTAGGCGGAGGCGTACGGGTTGCGCGTGCGTTCGAACAGGACCCGGCGCACAATACGTAAAACGTGAATGAACCATTCACTATTCTTGTGTTTTTTGTGACTCAAAGCGCGTTTTGCATATGTAAAAACGTGAATGCTAAGATGATATCAGTATGTGATTGTGTGATGACCTGCGTGTTTTCAGTCATTCTCCACAAAAGAGGAGGGGAATATGCTCAAGCGCCATGCATATGACCAGTTGCTGAATTGGAAGAACCGTAAAACCAAGCAGGGCTTGCTGGTCACGGGTGCCCGGCAGGTGGGCAAGACCACGCTGATTGAGCAGTTCGGTGCAGACCATTATGAGCATGTGGCTGAGGTGAATTTCATCGAGATGCCTCAGGCGGCCGAAACGGTAAGCAAGGCCAAGGACACCGAAGACCTGATACTGCGGTTATCGGTACTTTCCGGCACGGAAATTACGCCGGGCAAGACTCTGCTGTTTCTTGACGAGATACAGGCGTGTGAGGACATGCTCACGTGGACCAAATTCCTGTCTGGCGCCAAAGGATTGGATGTCATTGTTTCTGGCTCCCTGCTGGGCATTGATGTGTTCAATGTGCGCTCGATCCCGGTGGGATTCCTGCAGACGATGCGTATGTATCCGCTCAATTTCTATGAGTTCTGCGCTGCATACCGGCTGCCTCAGTCCGCTCTCGATACCCTGCGTGAATGTTATGTGGATCGACGGGAGGTTCCCGATTATCTACATGAACGGCTCACCGACCTGTGGTACAAGTATCTGCTGATTGGTGGCATGCCCGACGCAGTGCAGTCATTCGTGGATTCTGCCGATATTGTCAAGGTCCGCAATACTCAGCAAGCCATATTCGATACCTATGAATACGACATCACCAAATATGTCTCCGATTTGGTGGAACGTCGTCATATCAAGAGCATTTACGAGGCGATTCCAAGTCAGCTCAATGCGGAAAACAAACGATTCAAGTTCTCCAAGTTGGGCAAGAATATCAGGTTCGCTCATATGCAGACGGCGTTCGATTGGTTGGCGAACGCAGGTATCGCCTTGCCTACTTCGCGCGTGCAGGACCCTGAATACCCGCTGACGGAGCATGCCGACGAGAACACGTTTAAACTGTACATGAACGATGTCGGTTTGCTGACCTCCCGTTTGATGCGCAGTGTGGACTTAGAGATTGTGAATCACCGATCCAGTATGAATTACGGGTCGATTTTCGAGAATGCAGCGGCTCAGGAACTGTTTGCACAGGGATTGGAACTGCATTACTTCAACCAGAACCGTATTGGTGAAGTTGATTTTGTGGTGCAGCAAGGTCTGGATGATATTTCACTGGTTGAAATCAAATCGGGCAAGGACTATACGCGGCATCGGGCCATGAACAACCTACTGGATACCGACAATTATCGGTTTGCCCATGCCTACGTGTTCCATGATGGCAACGTGGAGACTGTTGGCCGAACCGAATACCTGCCCATATATATGCTGGGTTGTTTGAGCGTGATGTAACGCGCACCGCTTTCCCGGGAATGTGTCACGGATTGGGCCTGTTGCCCGGTCTAGCGGTTCGGTCCATTGACCCAGCCTGTTACTTCACCCTTACCGTCCGCAATGGAGTGAACCGACTAATCCATATCCGCAAAATCGACAAGCGTCACTGTACCGTCTTGCGCCGCGCGGGCGGCGACATGCTCGTCGAAGCCTGATTTGGAGAACAGCATGTAATGGCTGGTTTCGGGGTGCAGCAGTCTGGCGCGATTGCGCAGCACTTCCAACTGCTGCAGGCCGGATGGCACGCTGCGCCATTTGCATTCGCAGAATAGGAGAGTTTTCGGTTTTTCTCCTGAAGCCACGATGTCAATTTCCTCCTGGCTGCGGGTGGTCGGATTGGCGCCCCACCAACGTCCGGCATCAAGCATGAGGAAAGGCAATGCCTCGGTACCGTTATGGGACCATATCCACTGAACGCAGATGTCTTCGAACACCTGCCCCATAAAGTCGGAGATAGTGCGCATAACACGGTCGGCGGTGAGATCGGCATGACCGGATTGAATGAGGGACATGTTGTTCGGCACATATCGGTACCAGAATCGGAAGAACGAGTCCTCGATACGGTAGATCGTCTTGCGAGGAGCGTCCTCGCCGAAAGGTGTCTCCTTGCGAACGATTCCCAGATCGATGAGATTGCGCAAATAGGTGGCGCATGAGGACGATTCCATATGGCATGCGGTGGCGATGGTGTTCGACCGAGATGCCCCGGAGGCAATGGCCTGGATTACGGCGTTGTACTCGGCCGGACTGCGCAGCTCCTGCTTCAGCAAGTTGTCTGGCTCCTCAAACAGATAGCAGCTTGGGTCGAGGATGTTCCAACGGATGTTGTCTCGGATGCTGATGCCGTCGTCCAGTTGCCGAAGATACTGCGGGATACCGTCGGTAAGTCCGTAAGCAATAGCGGCGTCCTCGTTGCTGTATCTTGGCAAGAACTTGCGGACATCGGCGTAGCCGAATGGCTCCACTTTGATTTGAGCGGTGCGTCTGCCGTATAGAGGGCTCTCATACCCAAGCACCTGGCGCTCCATGAACGACATGGAAGAGCCGCATAACACCATCATGAGCTGACTGTCATCCTTATGGCGGTCGATGGCATGCTGCAGGACCGAATTGATGGTCCGGTCTGCTTTAGCCAGATATGGGTACTCGTCGATGACGAAGGCGATGCGTTGCTTTGCGGCCAGCGCGAACACCGCTTCCAGTGCGGATTCAAAGCTGCGGTATACGGGCGTTGTCTCGAACGCCTCTGAGCCCTTTTCATACAGAGCAATGCTGCGGCTTAGCGATTCGAGATTCTTGGAAGCGCTGGATTCGATTGCCGAAAAGAAAATCGTGGGGCGATCTTCGAGGAAGCGGTTGATGAGTGTGGTCTTGCCCACGCGGCGACGGCCGTAGACCACGACGCACTCGAACTGCTGTGAGCTCCAGCGGCGTTCCAGTGCCGAAAGCTCCTTATCTCGCCCGACGAACATGGCCCTTGTCTCCTTGCTTTGCTGTCTGCCCTGGCGCACACGCGCAAATTATAGAATCGTAATTTACTTAATTATGATTCTATAATTTGGTCGACTGGTATGCAACAGGTCTCGAGCGTGCATTGCCGCATGCGCAACGTTTCGCGCGACACATTCCGGGGACTGCTTCGCGAATTGGGCCTGTTTGGGGGCGCAGCGACACATTCCGGGGAATGTTGCGCTTAGCGGGCCGTGCCGCGTTGCTAATGCGGGGAACACGCAGAGTTGTGGGCTGTTGCGATTGGACGCAGGCCGTCTAGACTAGTACGCGTTTGCGAAAGTCGAACGTGCTTCGACCGATGAAGGAGAGCTCCGGTCGTGCGGCCAATGACAGGCGCAGTGCGAAGCACGGCTGATCGTGAATCGTGGCGGCAGCGATTGCCGCGTGCGGCGCAGGAGCATGCCGCACCATACCATAAGCAAACAATCCCCAAGAAACGGTGATCCCCTCACATGTACGTCGATCCGGGAATCAATACCAGTGCAAGCAACCTCAAATGGGTGCTGCCATACTGCAAACCAGACCTGCCCCGCGTGGTAGGCGCGCTCCTACTGTTCATCGCCAATAACACGATGGCCCTGACCATTCCGATTCTGTCCGGTATCATCGTGGACCGCGTCATCGTCGGCGGACATGCCGACGAACTGCCACGTCTGTGTGGACTGATGATCCTCATGACCATCATCCGCGTGGGCGCGCGATACGGCTACCAGATGTGGATGGAGCGTTTCGGCCAGAACTCGGTCTACCGCCTCGTCTCCGACGAATACGAGAAGCTGCACGAGCTCGACTTCACGTACTTCAACCACACACGCACCGGCGACATCATGAGCCGCCTGACCTCCGACACCGACGCGATCCGCCACTGCCTGAGTTGGGTGAGCTATCAGATCGCCGACTGCGTGGTCATGTTCATCGGTGCCCTGTGTGTGATGTTCGCCATCGATTGGCGACTCGCGCTCGTCCTGGCCTGCGTCACGCCGTTCATTTTTGTGCTCACGCGCGGCCTGTCCACGCACGCCCACCCGCTGTTCTTCGCCATCCGCAACTCGCTGGCCTCCCTCAACTCCATGGTCGAAGAGAACATCGAGGGCAACCGTGTGGTCAAGGCATTCGTGCGCGAACCGTACGAGACCGAAAAGTTCGACGAGCACAACGACGACTACATGCAGCGCAACATGGCCCTGGCCTACAACTCGCGCAGGTACATGCCCTGGCTGGACGGTCTCGGCTTCTCGCTGCAGCTCATCACGCTCGGCCTCGGTGGCTTTCTGGTCATCA
This sequence comes from Bifidobacterium sp. FKU, assembly GCF_026016385.1. Lineage (NCBI taxonomy): Bacteria > Bacillati > Actinomycetota > Actinomycetes > Bifidobacteriales > Bifidobacteriaceae > Bifidobacterium > Bifidobacterium sp. FKU. The sequence goes on along the minus strand of NZ_CP092888.1, from coordinate 2,472,019 downwards.
AGGGCTACATGACCCTCGGCAATCTGGTGAGTTTCAACTCCTTCCTGTGGATGATCGACGGCCCGGTGCGCCAGTCCGGCTGGCTCATCAACGACTGGCAGCGATTCAACGCCAGCTGCATCAAGATCCGCAAGCTGCTCAACGAACAGCCGCGCATCGTGGAGAAGCCCGACGCGGTCGAAGCCGTCAAGCAGGCGGTCACGATCGTCGAGCAAGTCAAGCACGATGATGAGGCTACCGGGGCTACCGGAGCGCCCGGGGCTTCCGGAACATCCGGTGCCCAGCAGTCCGCCGAACGCAAGTCCTGCCCGCTGCATATCAAGGGCGACATCCGCTTCGACCACGTCAGCTTCGCCTTCCCGGACGACCCGGAGACCCCGATCCTCAAGGACCTCGGCTTCACCGTGCCCGCCGGCTCCAAGCTCGGCATCCTCGGCGAAACCGGCGCGGGCAAGTCCACGCTCGTCAGCCTCATCTCCCGCTTCTACGACCCAACCGTGGGCCATGTGCTCATCGACGGCATCGACGCACGCGACTGGCCGCTGGCCGCCTTGCGCTCGCAGGTGTGCATCGTGGCACAGGATACCTTCCTGTTCTCCGACACCATCGGCGGCAACATCGGCTTTGGTGCCGGCGATGATAGCGACGAACGATATATCCGGAAAATGGCCCAGATCGCCGGCGCGGACAATTTCATCAGGTCGATGCCGCAGGGTTATGACACCGTCGTGGGCGAACGCGGCGTGGGCCTGTCCGGCGGGCAGAAGCAGCGCCTGTCGCTGGCCCGCGCGCTCGCGGACGATCCGTCGATCCTGATTATGGACGATACGACTTCGGCCGTCGATATGGAGACCGAGGCGGAGATCCAGAAGCACCTCAAGGAGATGGACGGCGGCAAGACCATCGTCACCATCGCCCACCGCATCTCGTCGGTCAAGGATGCCGACCTGATTCTGGTGCTCGAGCACGGACGTATCGTCGAACGCGGCACCCACGCCGAACTCGTGGCCGCACACGGCCGCTACTGGGACATCTACCACAAGCAGCTCGGACTCCAGTCCGGCGCTGCACAGGGATTTTAGAAGAGGACTTATGACACAACGCAATACATTCCGCGAGGATGAGGAGCTGGAGGAGTCCATCAACCTCCACGACATCGCTCGCGTCGGCAAATATCTCAAACCGTATATGGCACAGGTGGCGCGCATTCTCGTCGTCGTCATCTCGATGAGCTGCATCGTCGTCGCCGTGCCGTACCTGACCAAGATCATGATCGACGAGGCGATCCCGAACAAGGACCTCGGCAAGCTCGGCATCCTCGCCGTAATCCTCGCCGCGCTGATCGTGCTGTACGAGTTCGGGCTGCGCTACCGCACGGTGGCGATCACGCGCGTCGGCCAGCTCATGCTCAAGGACATGCGCCGCGATATCTTCACGCATATCCAGACGCTGCCCTTCAGCTACTTCGATTCGCGCCCGCACGGCAAGATCCTGATCCGCGTGGTCAACTATGTGAACACGCTTTCGGACACGCTGAGCTCCGGTCTGATCAACGTGATCTCCGACGTGTTCACCTTCGTGATCACTCTGATCGTGATGTTCGTGATCGACTGGCAGCTGGCCCTGTGGAGCCTGATCCTGTTCCCGGTGCTCATCATCTGGGTGCGCGTGCTGCAGATCTTCCAGCGGCGCGCCTTCCAGAAGCTCTCCAACAAGCAGAGCAACCTGAACGCCTACATCCACGAGTCGATCGCCGGCGTGAAGACCACGCAGACCTTCGCGCAGGAGCAGGCCCAGTTCAGGACCTTCCAGGAGCAGCAGGGCGAGGTGCGTTCCGCGTGGATGCACGCCGTGCACATCCAGTTCCTCATGTGGCCGGGCGTGCAGACCATCTCCGTGATGACCATCTCGTTCATCTACTTCGTCGGCGTGATGGGCTTCGGGGGCGTGAACGTGACCACCGGCGTGCTCATCGCGTTCGTCGGCTACGCGAACAACTTCTGGAATCCGGTGATCAACATAGGCAACTTCTACAACCAGCTCATCACCTGCTCGGCGTACCTCGAGCGCATCTTCGAGACGCTCGACGTCACGCCGGAGATCCGCGACAAGCCCGACGCGGCGGACCTGCCGCAGATCCGCGGGCGCGTCGACTTCAACGACGTGGTGTTCCGCTACGAGAAGGACGGCCGCAACATCCTCAACCTCGTGGACTTCCACGTCGAACCGGGGCGCACGATCGCGCTGGTCGGCCCGACGGGCGCCGGCAAGACGACGATCATCAACCTGCTGTCGCGCTTCTACGACGTGTCCGAGGGCTCGGTGACGATCGACGGCCACGACGTGCGCGACGTGACGCTCGCATCGCTGCGCCGGCAGATGGGCGTGATGCTGCAGGACACCTTCATCTTCTCTGGCAACGTGCGTGAGAACATCCGCTACGGCAAGCTCGACGCCACCGACGAGGAAATCGGGGCGGCGGCGAAGGCCGTGCACGCGCACGAGTTCATCATGGAACTGCCCGACGGGTACGACACGGTGGTGGAGGAGCGCGGATCGACCCTGTCGGCCGGCCAGCGCCAGCTCATCGCCTTCGCGCGCGTGCTGCTCGCCGACCCGCGTATCCTAATCCTGGACGAGGCGACGAGCAACATCGACACGCGCACCGAAGAGGCGCTGCAGGCCGGCCTGCAGCATCTGCTCAAGGGGCGTACGAGCTTCATCATCGCGCACCGTCTGTCGACGATCGAGAACGCGGATGAGATCTTCTACATCGATCACGGCCAGATCGTCGAGCACGGCTCGCACGCGCAGCTGCTCGCCGCCAAGGGCGCGTACTACCGCCTCTACGAGTCGCAGTACGCGATGATTCGCGTGGCCAGCGGGGCGCCGGAGGAGTGACGAGATGTTGCGCACAAGGATGCGTTTAGCGGCGTTTCACATAGCGGGTGCTGCGACCGGCACCGATTTTGATGATCGTACCGGAGTCCAACAGTGATTTCAGCGTGCGCTCAATGGTGGTGGTGCTGGTATCGGGCATGCGAGCGAGAATATCGGCCTTGGAGAGTGGAACTAGGGATCGATCAAGCAGTGCTTCAATCCGCGTTCCCTTGGTGGCTACTCGCGGTGCTCCCTGCGCTCTGCCGCCTGCCGTGAGATTGATGCGTTCGTCGAATTCCTTGCACGCGGACAGTATGATGCCAAGCAGGTAGTTCGTGAATGGCGCATAATCATTGGCGTTGTCGTCCCATCCTTGGGTGCTTGCGGCCAGCGCCTCATAATAAGTGCTTTTACTTTGCTCGATAAGGTGTTCGATACTGATGTATTTGCCGACCATATAGCCATTGCGGTACAACATCAGGAGCGTGAGTAGCCGACTCATGCGGCCGTTGCCGTCATTGAACGGATGTATGCAGGTGAAATCGAGAATGAACATGGCGATGGCAAGCAATGGATCGGTATGTCCATCTCGGATTGCTTGCGTGTAGGCGGAACACGCGCGTTCGATCAGTTCCGGTGTGACAAGTGCGGACGGTGGGGCGAATCGTACGGTGCTGGTCCCGTGTGCATCTCGTTCGATGATGACGTTGTCACTGTCCTTGAAATGCCCCGCAAAGGTCAGTGGTGTGTGCCGGAAGAGGTCGCGGTGCAGTTGAAGAATGACGTTCGGGGTAATCGGAATATAGTCGTGGCTTTCGTGAATAGCCGATAGCACGTCACGGTAGCCGGCAATCTCTTCTTCATTGCGATTGCGCGGTGTGACTTTCTCCGAGACGAGATCGTTGAGCCTGCTATCGCTGGTGGAAATACCTTCGATGCGGTTTGAGGCATCTGTGCTTTGGATGCGCGCGACGGCAACCAGCGTCTCCAATATATCCGGTCTGATCGTTGTCTGTATGCTTTGGCGCCCTTTTGCCTCGTGAATCGCGGCAAGCAAACTCGTGGTGTGCGGGGTGAGCAACGTCTTACCTGATTCGATGTAGTCGAATGATCTCATACCGCCTCATTTTCTGCATCATACGAACTTTTCTGCATCATATTTTATCAAAATGAGGCAGAAAATGGGCTGATGAGGCAGAAAAGGCGGCAGGATGGCGGCCATCTCGCTTGCCGGTTGCGCGATTCTGGGCGCGGTGCTGCTCGGCTGGTTCGCCTGTGCGATGATCGTCTGCTGGATTATTTCCGCTCACCTGAGTATCGACAAGCGCACTGATCCATCGTTCTGGCTGAAATCACCCGTTTGCGCAACGGTGGTGCCAAGGCGGCCGCACGGTCTTGCAATTCATAACGGCGTCAGTGGCGAAGGCAATATCAGCGCGCTTCTCGCGGATATGATTCATCTCGCAACCTCCGACGAGATTCCTCGCCTGCAGGCGGCTATCATGTCGCATTTCCTATTCGAGTACATTCACCCGTTCTACGACGGCAACGGCAGGACCGGGCGGTATCTCCTGGCCCTTTACCTGAATCATGATCTGACCATGCCTACGGTACTGTCTTTGTCGCGCACCATTGCGGAGAACAAAAACGCCTACTACAAGGCGTTCGTGGAAGCGGAGGCTAAGCTGAACTGCGGAGAGCTCACGCTTTTCGTGAACACCCTCCTCGGGTTCATCCGTGAAGCCCAGGACGAGCTGATTGACGAGCTCGAAATCATGGTTGACCAGCTTGACAAGGGCGAGACGATTTGCGAACAGCTTAGGCAGAAGCACGGTCTGTCTGCGAAAGCGGCCTCGATACTATACGGCGTAATCCAGGAGGAGATGTTCGATTCGACCGAGTCCATATCGCTGGACGACGCCGCCCGCCAAATCGGACTATCCAAGCAAAGTGCGAGAACATACGTGGGGGAGATACTGGATGCGGGTCTCGTCGTTCAGTCCGGGAAACGCCCGCTGAAGATACAGACGTCGGAATCGTTGAAAAGCATCCTCTCGACGGGAGTGAGCGAGGATTAGTAACTTCGTGCCATGGTTGTAGTAATGCCAAGATTCTCAGTCACTACCGGATTTGTTCGTTTTTGAGGGACTGCGACATATTGGACTCCTACTGCAGTATCGTCCATATCGCGCTTCGTAAGAATGGAGATGATTCTCGATTATTCTTCCATCGAACGAGAGCGATATTCGCTGGGCGTGCATGCGAATTCGCGGTCAAACGATCCTCGCATGGTTTGAGAACTGGGGAATCCGGATTCCCGGACGATTTGATTGATTGGCATATCCGTGTTGGTGAGCAAATCGCAGGCCGCCAGCAGACGTACACGCGTTACGTAGTCTTTAAATGTCACTCCAGAATATTTGCTGAATATCCTTGAAAAATGCTCTCGTGAATATCCGAATTTCTGCGACACCTGTGCGGTGGATAGGAGCTCGCGATAATGACGTTGCACGTAGTGGCGTATTCGTCTAATGACTCGTCCATCCTGGAGTATGGTTTCATCCTCGGTGTCTTCTTGGTTCGCTGCAGCCAATGGTTTGGCGCAGTCAAAAACATTGGTAAGCATGGTATAGAACCAGGAATTCGCTTCAAGGAACCGTGTCTGCTTGCCGCTGATCAGTGCCGCAAACATTTGTTCGCAGCATTTCAGCAATTGTTGATGATCTTTTTCGCCAATGTAGTCGTAATCCAGCTGTTGTTGGATTTGGGTAATATACGGATATGACGGTAGCAACTCCGTGGGCGAGATCGTTACGGAAAGCGCCTGCGGTACAGCTGATGGTTGCCGAAGATCCTGAATAAGTTCGATGCTATGCAGGCAGCGTGGAGGAATCAGTACTACATCACCGGCATGATACATCGAACGTTGGGTGCCTTTCATCACTGTGGCCCGACAGCGTCGGACGTATACCACCTCGAAGCCTTCATGCCAATGCAACCTGGCTTTGTCGAATCCCTGATGTGCGATGACCAGGGCAGGGAACTGCGGTGATGTGGTCAATAGTTCCTGATTGGTGCCCTTAACGTACTGCATATCGCCTCCTACTTAGGTCGCTGTTGGTTTGTGCGCCATCAGGACCTTACTGCATCGGCGAACCATGACGTTATCGTCATGGGGTGGGTGATGGCGGTACCGACTACGGCTGCCCAGGCACCCATTTCTATGGCTTTGGCCGCATCGGACGGAGTATGTATCCTACCCTCGCATATCACCGGTACGTGGGGGTGCCGCTCCAGCATTTGAGCGAGGAGCTCGTAATCCGGTCCTTCTGTTTTGGCGCGGGAATCGGTGTATCCAGCCAGCGTGGTGGAGATGATGTCGAATCCTGCATCCACGGCTGCATCGGAGTCTTCGATGCAGCCGCAGTCGGCCATCAGTATTGCGCCCTCGCTTTTGAGTTGCCGCGCGGTCTGCTGCAGAGTTAGACCGTCTGGCCGGGGCCGATCTGTAGCATCGAGTGCCACAATGTCGGCTCCCGCCATAATGCAGGCTCTGGCGTGGCGTAACGTTGGCGTGATGTATACGCCGTTATCGCCTTCCTTCCATATGCCGATGACTGGAACTTTTACTTGGCCTTTGATGGCGCTGATATCGGCAAGACCTTGGCATCGAATGGCGGCAGCGCCGCCGATTTCTACTGATTGAGCGACTTGGGCCATGGTTTCGGGATGCCGCATTGGCTCGCCGGGATATGCTTGACAGCTGACTATCAGTTTGCCGTGGAGCGAATCGATAAGACGTTTCGAATAAGTATCGTTAGTATTCATATTTCTGCTCCTTATTTGATCTGAGGTCGGCGCACAGAGCTGATGTTGCTCCGATGAGAGGGGCTCTGCCGCCGAGTGTTCCTGTCAAAACCGGTGTTCGGGAAAGAATGCCCAAGGTCTGTCTTTGGATGCCTTGTTTCACAGATTTCATCCATAGTTCTCCAGAATGGACTACGGAACCGGAAAGGATCACGGCATCGGGATCAAGGGCATTGATTAGTCCGCCAAGAACATCGCCGAGACTCGTGCCGGCCAGAGTGATACTGGTTACGGCTTCCGTACTACCTTGACTGGCCAGTTCGGCGATAGTGCGTCCACTGATGTCGGTGGGGAGAGTATTGTGTCCGTTCTGTTGCAGAGCACGTCGATAATTATCGGCAATGCCGGTACCTGAGGCGATTGACTCCACATGGCCCTTACATCCACATGAGCAGGATATACCAATGGCGTCGGGATGCGGCAGATGGCCGATATGGCCACAGGCTCCGTGGACGCCGCGTACCAGTTTCCCGTCGATGATTATCGCGCCTCCGATACCGGTGCCGATGGCGGCGACCAGTAGTGATTGGTATTGTCGTCCGCATCCCCAGTGCGCTTCACCAAGGGCGTGTGCCTGAACATCTCCGATGACGATGGCAGGCACGTTGAACGTTGCCGATAATTCGGCTTGCAGTTGAATACCGGCCCAACCGGGAATCAACGAAGTGGCTGATACCACCGAACCGTTGCCGTCAATGACTCCTGCGCTCGCTACACCGATCCCCAATAGTGGGAAAGGAATCTCACCATCGTCCAGACACTGGCGAATGGCTTGAACGACGCGTTGCAATACGGAGGTGCCGCCGAGACGTGCTTTCGTCGGTATGACGTACCGTCGAATCAACGCTGGCATGTCCCGCGGTCTTCCTTGTTCGTCGAGGTCTACGCACATGAGACCAGCGGCGATTTTGGTGCCGCCGATGTCCACGGATATCACCGTATGCTGATGGATTATGCTTGCAAAACTCATAGGCATCTCCGTTGGTGTGATTAAGCGGTATGGGCGACTGCACTGCGTCAGTTCGCCTCCGCTTTTATTGTTATCAGGCTTCCTCCGAGTACGACAACGACGCCTTGAACCATCGGTCACAAAATCATTCATTTTTATCACGCCCATAGCCCTGTTGCCAATGACCGGCAAATGCTCGCTCAATACGATAGGGGCTTACTGGTGGGCGACGAGGTCCATCATCGGGCAAAGGAGAATATCATGAGCCAACAGACTCAGTCTCAAATCGATGGCAAGCTTAAAGGCAAGTTAATTGCCGTCTGTACGATCGGAGCCGTGGGTGGCTTCCTGTTCGGATACGATACGTCGGTCATCAACGGCGCCGTGACCGCAATCGCCAGTCCGGATTCCGGTTTTGCACTCAGCAGTACCATGAGCGGATTCTCGGTCTCCAGCGCATTGCTGGGATGTGTGTTCGGCGCATGGTTCGCCGGTGTGGTCGCCGATCGTATGGGACGAATTCGTGTACTGGAGCTTGCCGCCATATTGTTTGTGGCAGCTTCTTTGGTGACAGGTCTGACGACGAATTTCACCATATTTATCATCTTCCGTATCGTCGGAGGCCTTGGTGTCGGATTCACCTCGGCAATCGGCCCCGCTTACATTTCGGAGATTTCTCCAGCAGCAAGACGCGGCTTCTTCACCAGCTTCCAGCAGATGGCCATCGCATTGGGCATCATCGCATCGCTGGTCGTCAACGATATCTATGTCGTGGCATCCGGTGGCGCTGAAATGCCATTCTGGATGGGGATAGACGCATGGCGTTGGATGCTAGTGACAACAGCCCTGCCTGGCGTTATCATGTTCTTCCTATGCTTCGCTTTGCCAGAGACTCCTCGTTATCTGGTTATGAAGGGCGAGATTGCAAAGGCCAAGACCATTCTGATTGACGTCATCGGTGACAACAATGCCGATGTGACCATCGCCAAAATCCAGAAGTCGTTCCAGAACGAGGAGAACGAGAAGAAGGTTTCCTTCAGGGAACTGCGCGGTAAGACGTTCGGTCTCAAGGGCGTGGTCTGGATTTCCATCATCTTCGTTCTGCTGGCTCAGGCCAACGGGCAGAATATCATCATGCTGTACGATTCCAGCCTTTGGAACATGCTGGGCTTCAGCGAGCAGGCGTCGCTGACCATCGCTGTTGTACGTGCGACGCTCGCCGCCGTTGCCACGGTGGTAGGTATGGTGCTTATCGATCGAGTCGGTCGCCGTAATCTTATGAAATACGGAACTTTGCTGATGACGGTATTCCTGGGCATCACGGCCATTGGCTTCGGCCAAGGACAGTTGAGTGCTGACGGTACTCTGAGCCTGTCGATTACGTGGACGTGGATTTCCATCGTATGCACCTACGCGTTCTTCCTGGTTTGCTGTGCCACTACGAACGTCACCGTCTGGGTCATCATCAGCGAAATTTTCCCGAATCGTATCCGTGCCAAGGGGGAGGCCGTGGCGACTGCCGCGAACTGGATGTTCAACTTCCTTATCACTACGATTTATCCTCCTATGCGTGATGGCATCGGTCTTGGATGGACGTACGGCTTCTACACGCTGATGGCATTGCTGGGCTTCTTCTTTGTCGTCAAGTTTCTGCCGGAAACCAACGGTGTGGAGCTTGAGGATATGAAGGCTGAGCTGAAGTGAGGTGGGGAATGATGCGTTATCAAGACGACGATGCAATGACGTTCTCTGTCAACGGAATTCCTTTCACGTTGAATGATATTCACGCTACGAATGGAACTTGTGTTTTGACGCCGCTACAGGAACGGTTGGCCCGAACATGGACCTACCTTGACGAGGATCTTCCCGATACCGCAGACATACCCGATGATGATGAGTATCGAGTCTTTATCGATTATGTGCGGCAGCATCGGGCAAGCTACGCGTTCAGTGACGTACGCCGACTGGACTTCCGCAGTGCGTTGCCTGATACCGTGATGAAATTTCCGGATATCGACTATATGACCGATGGCGGGCGTGCTCATAAGTTGGATATTTTCCTGCCGAAGGACGCATACTTGCGCGGCGACGGTGATATTCCGGTTATTTTCAACATTCACGGTGGCGCGTTCTTCTATTCATTCAAGGAAATTCAGAATGCGTATGCCGCTCAGCTTGCCAGCCGAGGATTTGCCGTGGTGTGCCCCAACTATACGTTGGCACCCGGGGGCGATTTCCTCGATATGTTGACTGATGTGTCGACGGCCTTGCGATGGCTAGTAAGCAATGGTGATGGGTGGCAGCTGTCGGCTGAGCAACTGTTCCTGGTCAGCGATTCTGCCGGCGCATTGCTGGGAACGTTCCTGTTGGCGTGTGAGACCAATGAGGAGCTGTCCTCTCTTCTGGGGATTGATAGTAATCATGTGCGGTTCCAATCAGTCGGTTTCACCTCCGGCATGCTGGTGTATGACCATCTGTTCGATGCGTTCTACCCGGATTCCGGCGAGCTGTTCGAGAAGCTGCGGCCAGCGTTCCGAACATTGATATCACGATTGGAGGGAACACCATATGAGCGTACTGAATCGTTGATGCGAGCAATCGCATATCCGCCGGTATGGCTTTCCACCAGTACCGATGATTTTCTGGAAAACGATGCGCTGTACGCAACGATGCTACTGCGCTCGATGAACTGCGATCATGAACTGCATGATCTGCGGTCTGTCAACGGCAAGCGTATTCCTCATGACTATCCCTTGATGACGTGGGATTCCGGCAGCGGAGAACTCAATGACGCAATGATGGCGTTCTTCCGCGAGCATCTATCACCGCGCACATCGCTTACGGCGAGTGTGTAGATGACATTGCCGCCGCAATCGCGAAAAGACGATGACTGCGGCGGCATCCTCAACATCACTCCAACAGAAAGCATGACCCACGGCACCACGCGTCAGGCGCTCAGTCTCATCACCAATCCCATCGTCACCATCGTGCTTTTTGCACTCGCCGTGTTCACCTGCTGGCGGTAGCCTACACTGAGAAACAGCCTACACTGAGAAACCATGAGCAAGCACCACCATCGCGACCGTAGCTGGGCCCCGGCACCTGAAGCATTGCCGGACGACGCCCAGACCATCGACAACCACACTCACGTGGCCTCCGTAATCCCTTTCGCGCGCGCTATGAGCCATGAGGCGCAGGAGAAGGGACAGCCCGAAGTCCCGGTGTACGACGTCGACCAATTGCTGGCGCAGGCGCAATCTGTCGGCATTGGGGGTATCATCGACTGCGGTTGCGAGCTGCCGCACCTGATGACCGCCGTCCAGATGGCCCTCGATCATCCAGGTAACGTGCACGCGGCGCTCGCAATACACCCCAATGAGTCCGTGCTCCACGGGCATCGCGGTGTGCCGGGGCCGGATGGTCTGCCCCTCAAATACAAGCCTTACCATGACACGTCTTTCGAGGACGCGCTCGCCGAAGTACATCGCCTCGCCACCACATACCCCGAGCAAGTGGTGGCTATCGGCGAGACCGGCATGGACCTCTTCCGCACCGGCGAAGGTGCGAAGGAACTGCAGCGTGAGGCCTTCCGCGCGCATATCGCCCTAGCCAAGGAACTGGGCCTGCCCATGCAGATTCACGACCGCGACTCCCATCGCGAGGTCATCGAAACCCTGCTGGCCGACGGCGCGCCCGAACGCACCGTATTCCACTCGTATTCCGGCGACCGTGAGATGGCCGAGATCGCGCGCGAACATGGCTGGTATCTGAGCTTCTCCGGCACCGTGAGCTACAAGGGCAACGACGGCATCCGCGAATCGCTGCGAATCGTGGGTCTGGACCATGCGATGGTCGAAACCGACGCGCCGTACCTGACGCCCATGCCCTACCGCGGGCGCACCAACGCGCCGTATATGATCCCCTACACCTTGCGGGCCATGGCCGATACGCTCGACCTGTCCATCGCGGATGTGGCGCGCGGCACCCGCGATACCGCCCGCGCCGTATACGGACTGTGAGGGCCGGGTGTGCGGCCGTCGCGGCGCGTGTAGAGACGATGTGTTGACTTGTAAAATTTGTCAGAATTGTGAACGAGGTCTACCATGATGTACCTGACATAAGCGAGGGGGATGATCTCCACCTCAATGGAGGACTGAACGTATGGCTGAGTCGAACCAAAGGACCGCACGCGCCCAAGAAGCCTCAAAGGCCCAGAAAGCCCAGGCTGGCGCCGCCAAAGCCAAGGCCCGACAGGAAAAAGAAGCACTGCTGAGGGCCGACACCTTTACCAACGCTCCCAAGGTGTCCCGCCGCACTCTCACCAAGGAGGAGCGCGCGGCACTCGCCAAGCAGAGGGAAGCCGAAACCAAGGAAGCCGAGAAAATCGCCAGCGCATGGTCGAAAGGCGGCCTCGGCCGATGGTGGGCCCGCTTGCAATCCAGTCCAGACAAGGTTACCTGGGGCATGGCGATTGTGGCGCTCGGCGTGGTGTACGGCGACATCGGCGCCTCGCCCCTCTACACCGCGCAGACCTTCCTTGCCGGTCAGGGAGGGCTTGGCAGCGTAAACCGAGAGGCCGTGCTCGGCATGCTGTCGCTGGTCTTCTGGTCGATTACACTAATCACTACCGTCAAATATGTGCTCATCGCCATGCGTATCGACAACAATGGCGAAGGCGGCATCTTCGCACTGTACTCGTTGATTCGCAAGTACGGCGCATGGCTCGCGATTCCCGCCATGCTCGGCGGTGCGGCATTCCTCGCGGATTCGGTACTTACTCCGGCGGTTTCCATCAGTTCCGCAGTCGAAGGCTTGCAGACCCTGCCGCCATTGGAAGGGTTGTTCGACGAAAACCCAAGCCTGACCCTGATGATTACCGTCGTGATCATCGTGATTCTCTTCTCCGTGCAGTCGCGCGGCACCGAACGCATCGGCAAAGTATTCGGCTCGATGGTGCTGGTCTGGTTCAGCTTCCTCGCCATCGTGGGCGTCACGAATCTCTCTAACGACTGGTCTGTGTTCGCGGCCCTGAACCCGGTGTACGGCATCAAATTCCTGTTCAGCCCGGACAATGCTGCCGGCATCGCCCTTATGGGCACTGTGTTCCTCTCGACCACCGGTGCCGAGGCACTGTACTCCGACATGGGCCACGTGGGGCGCGGCAACATCTACTTCACCTGGCCATTCATTAAGGTTGCGCTGGTGCTCAACTACTTCGGCCAAGGCGCGTGGATGCTGGCCAATAGCGATAACCAGCAATACACCGCGATGAAGTCGCTCAACCCGTTCTTCCAGATGATGACCCCGAACGTGCGGTACCTGGCCGTGATCCTGTCCGTCACGGCCGGCGTGATCGCCTCCCAGGCCCTGATCACGGGCGCGTTCACCATGGTTTCCGAGGCCACCCGCCTCAACTGGATGCCCCATCTGCAGGTGCGTTACCCGGCCCGTACGCGCGGCCAGCTGTACATTCCGGTGGTCAACGGCGTGTTGTGCGTGGCCACGCTCGCCGTGCTCGCCATCTTCAAGGATTCCGAGCATATCTCCGCCGCGTACGGCCTGGCGTTGACCATTACGATGATTACCACCACCGTGCTGCTCGGCGTGCACATCTGGCATTCCGGCAAGCGGGTCGGTGCCATCGTGTTCACCGTGCTGTTCTTGGCGATTCAGGCTATGTTCTTCATCGCGTCTATGGCCAAATTCCTGCATGGTGGTTGGTTCACCATGTTGCTGACCGCCGCGATTCTGTTCGTCATGTACACGTGGAATGAGGGCACCAAGCTCGAACGTGCGCAACGCCGTCACATGCGGCCCAACGACTTCCTACCCGCGCTCGACAAGCTGCACAGTGATTTCCGCATCCCGTATTTTGCGGACAACATCGTGTACCTGACCTCCGACTCGGAAACCAAGCGACTCGACACGGACATCTTCTTCTCCATCTTCGCCGACCACCCCAAGCGCGCCCGTGCTTGGTGGGCAGTCAGCGTGGAAACCACCGACGAGCCGTTCACCCGTGAATACTCGGTGGAGAACTTCGGCACGAACTACATCTACCGCGTGCGCTTCCGTTTGGGATTCAAGGTTTCGCAGTCCATCCCTGCGTACATCCACCAAATCATGCACGACCTGTCCAAAACCGGCGAACTGCCTAAGCAGAAGTCGATTTACCCCAAGGTCGACGCCGATCCGGACATCGGCACCATCCGGTACGTGCTGATTCACAAGGCCCTGATGCCGGAATCCAAGGTTTCCGCACGCGGTGCCCTGTCGTTGCAAGCCAAGTACGCAATCCGCCGCATGGCCGGCTCGCCGGTTAAGTGGTTCGGTCTGGCACCTTACAACCCGCTGGTCGAGGTGCAGCCGCTGTTCGTCTCCACCCGCCGCCCACCGCGTCTGAAGCGCACCGATACGGCCAAGACCATCCCGACGCCCACGCCGACTCGTGCAGTGGCCGACCCGGCCGCCGTCCCCGACCCGATGGACACCACGTCCGGGCTCGGGCGATTGGTACAGGAGCTCGATGCCGCCGTATCGGCCGAGGAGCGGAAGATCGCTGAGACCGCTGCCGCCGCTGCGGTCGCTGAGCAGGGCGATAAGGGCAAGGCCAAGAACGGCAAACCCGCCGCCAAGCCTCAGCGCTCCGCCAAACAGAAGCGATAACATACCAGTTTGCAGCGGCGCTGATGCGCTCTATAAAGAATGCCTATAACAGTCGCCGCACGTCGCCGCACGGTTTCGGTAAGTTGAAATGCCATGTGCAGATTACTGGGATACGCGACGGCAGGCTTCAACCTGAGCCTCAACGCGGTGTTGGGTCGGGACAATGTCGGCGATTTCCGCGAACTGTCTGAAATCCACAATGATGGCTGGGGTGTAGCCCAGCTTTCCGATCCCGCCGAAGCACCGCACGTGCGCGACGGCGGCGCACCCACTCCGGAAACCGGTACCCGAATCTACAAGTCGACCATCGCGGCCCGTCATGACAGCACGTTTGAGGCGCTGGCCGACGAACCGTCTCGCGGTGCCATCTGGCACCTGCGCTTGGCAAGCTCCAATCTGCCGCTCATCATGGAGAACCAGCACCCGTTCTATGCGAACGGCCTGAGCTTCATCCACAACGGCGATATCTCGGACGCCAATGGCCGCAACATCGTCACCAACCGTTCATACCCGGTGAACCACAGCGTGTTCCTCTCCACCGGCGGCCGTTCCGACTCCGCTATCTTCTTCGCGGTGATTCTGGAATACATCGGCTTCGGCTTCCCGCTCGACGAGGCCGTGGCCCAGGCCGTGCGCGAACTGCGCCAAGCCTACCCGAAGTCCAGCTACAACTGCATGATTCAGTCCGAGGACCAGCTCATCGCCCTGTGCGCCGCCGGTCGTGAGAAGACCAGCCCGCGCATCGTGGAAATCTACGATGAGTATGGCCGTGGCGAGCAGGCCGCCGACTACCGTGTGATGCGCTACCGTGAGCTGCGCGACGACAACGGCGACTCCGCCGGTGTGGTGGTCTCCTCTTCCGGCTATGAGCAGGAAGGCTGGAACGTGCTGGAGAACGACCAGATGATCATCGCCTCCAACCGCAACGGCACCTACCGTCTCCGTTCCATCTGAAATAGCTTCATAAGCCGTCTCTGACGAGGGGCCTTGAGCCTCAGATCATCCGCATCCCATACTTCTCCGCCAACGCCGGAATATCCGGCATGCCATACTTGGCCACCAGATCCAGCCATCGCTGTTTGTTCTCTCCGCCAAATCGCTCGGCTCGGGCCGTATACGCCTCGACCTGCAGGAACTTCGGCGGCACTGACTTACTATGGAACTTGTCGGCGTACATCACCACTTCCTGCTCGAGATTCATCGGCACATAGTCGGCTGGTGGCAACGGCAGCTCCTGGCACACCACATCCTCGCGCGTAAGTCCCACGCCGGTATGGTTGCAGCAGAACTGGGCGATGGACTCGTCCACGCCCTCGTCGAGCAGATACTCGTAGCCCTTAAGACCGTGTAGAATGTAGCGTTTCTTGCTGAATTTGAGCGGTTCGCCGTCAGAGCCGTCATGCTTGAACACGCGGTAGGTGCCGATGTCATGCAGCAGTCCGCCGATGAGTACCAAATGCTCGTCAAGCAGACGCGGCGGCACCTGACCGCCGGTGACGCCTGCGGTGGGCGGTACCTCCGCGTCCTTCGGTAATGTGCAGCGGCGCGTGAACAGCGCGTTCTGCCGGCGCACGATCTGGCAGCCGATGGTCGCCACAATCACGCAATGCGTGTGCACCAGCTCGTACGCCGCCTTGGACGGCGCGATTTTGCGGTGCAATTCGTCGATCTGCTCCAGTGTGGGAATATATCCGGTCATGATTATCAGGTTTCGCCTCGTACGGTCAGATTCATCCTCAGATTAGCGCGGCAATGAGCCGCATCAGGATTGTCAGGAGCTGATTCGGACATCTCGACATGCCTATCTCCGTTTCAAGGGGCTGATTCGGCATCCTCCTGAGGTCTACTTCCGTTTCAAGGGGCTGGTGCCCAAGTATACGCGGCGTAAAAACGGCGGAATGACGTTGGCATGAAGCCGTTTATACTCGGGGTTTGGCGGATGACCAGCCCCTTGAAACGGAAGTAGACCTCCCGGAACACGCAAATCAGCCCCTCGAAATCGAAAAAGCTCACGATGTTTGGTATGTATCCGAACATCGTGAGCTTCAGGAGCCTGTGCTGGTGTGTCTGGTGTGTATTGCTGCCGGACAGATCAGATCTTGAAGAGTGTGTCGGCTGCTTCGGCGATCTCGCGTGACACAGTGAGCACGATAACGCAATGCTTCGGGTCACCGGTGTGCGCCAGCTTGGCCAGCGCGGCGAACACGGTCACCTCGTCATCCGCGTTCAGCCCTCGTGTCGGCTCGTCGAGGATCAGCACTTCGGCCTCGGTGCTGATTGCACGGGCGATGGCCACCAAACGCTGCTGCACCAAAGGCAACGTGCCGACGGCCACGCCACTGGTGGCCTCGGAGAAGCCGACCTTGGCCAGCAGTTCGCGGGCGATCACCGGCTTGGGCTTCAGGAAGTTGCGGTTGGACGCATTCATGGCGTACAGCACGTTTTGTTCGGCGTCGAGATTCGGTTGCACGGCGTGCAGCTGCGGTACGATGCCCAGACGGTGGCCGCGTAGTTCCACGGGCTCGAGCTCAACAATGTTGGCGCTCTTGTTCATCACCGTGCCAGACGCCGGTGTGGTCAAACCGCTCATCACGCCCATCAGCGCGCGACGCTTGGCGTCGGCGGTGATGCCCGAATCGGGGTCGTCGCTGATCAGCAGCGCGTATGCGTGCCCGGAATAGCAGGAGAAATTCGCGTCATCGAGGATGTTGACCTTGCCCTTGGGGCCGGCGACCGTCACCTTGTTCAGGGCAAAGGTCGGGTAGGTCTTGAGCAGAATGTCGTCGGAACCGCCGCCCACCAACACGCGATCGATACGCGAGGCCAGCGTCATGGTGGGATCGGTCGCTTTGCCCTGAGGCTCCGCATGCTCGGCCAATGCGTCTTTGTGATCGGTTCTGGCCAGTCGGAGTGTTTCGTTGACGCGGGCGGCATTGCGCTCGGTCACTTCGGCGGATGCGTTGGCCGAAGCGATGGCGTCTGCTTCGGCCTCGCTGGTCTCGTCGGTTGCTCCGGTTTCGGCAGATGCCAGTGCGCTGTAAATACCATCGTCAACAGTGCCTTCGTCATCAACGTCATCGAAGGTCACGCTGAACTGCACGGAGCCAGCTGGAACGGATTCAATGGCGTCGTTCGTCTCAGTCTCAGAAGTCACTTCGTCAGCCGTTGCGTCAGTGGTCTTCTCGAGTTCCTGATCGTTGTTCTTGTCGCTCATGCCTGTGCCTCCGCATCGTCGGTTGTGGTGGTCGTCTTATTGGCCTCGCCGGCATCATGAGCGGTGGCCTCAGCAGCTTCATCGGTCTCAGCAGCGCCAGTGGTTTCGGCCGTTTCAATCGCCTCAGTCTCGCTCACGGTGCCCCAGTCGCCATCGGCGGCGAACAGCTTGTTCGCGCTGAAGAACGCAAGGCGCAGGGCGGCAAGAATCGCCAGGATCAGGATTGAACCCAGTCCATACCAGACCATGGTCCAAATCAGGTCCGATGTCACCGGGATGGCATGGCCGGATGCCAGAGCAGGTCCGATCGGCTTGGCGGCGAACGCGCCTCCGACCAGACCAATTACGTAGAAGGGCAGGGTGACGATGAACACTTCCAGCATGAACTGCCATCCCAAACGCCCGCGAGTGACGCCGGACACCAGTGCCATGCCGATTTCGTCGTCACGCTTGGGCGCCCACACGCCTGACAGCACGAGGATGAGCAACAGCACGCCGCCCACGCCGGCCAGTATGGCCGTATAGGTCCTCGCCCGCGAGGCCAGCTTGTCCAACGGCTTCAGCGAGGCGGTGTAGGCCTCCAGCGAGGGGGAGGACACGGCGTAACCCTTGGCGGGCAGCTTGGCCTTCTTGAGGTTGGCGACCAAGGCCCGGTATGTGGCGGGGCTGTTGACGTCAAACGTCACGTCCAGGTCGGGCACTTTCCAGCCGGGGGTGTTCTGGTCGACGCTTTGCGGGTCGAGTCCGGCCTTGGAGAAGGCCGGATAGGCGGTGAAGATCGCGTTCTCGCGGTTGCGGGCGGCCGTCACCGGATTGTCGACGGTGGATCCGGACGTGTACCGGTAGATGCCGCGCACCTTGAGTTCGGCCGTGGTCGAGGGATCCGAGGCGGTCGCCACCTTGAACGTGTCGCCCACCTTCAGGCCGTTGGCGGAGGCGAACGCCTTCGACACCAGTGCGCTGGTGGCGTCCGGGTTGGAGGACTGGGTGTCGTAGGTCAGGTTCTTGCCGTCCACGATGGCGTAGGCGCCGAGGTCGCTGGCCGTGGCGGCGTCCTTGGTCCAGAACGCCCGCCAGATGAGCCGTCCG
The DNA here is from genome assembly GCF_026016385.1 of Bifidobacterium sp. FKU. NCBI lineage: Bacteria > Bacillati > Actinomycetota > Actinomycetes > Bifidobacteriales > Bifidobacteriaceae > Bifidobacterium > Bifidobacterium sp. FKU. The sequence goes on along the minus strand of NZ_CP092888.1, from coordinate 2,453,354 downwards.
CCGGTCGCATCGTCTCCGGCCGTGCCCAGCGAACCGCCGTCGAGGGCCTTCAGGTCGCCGTTCACGCGCGCCGGCGCGGTCTCGGTGAACGTGAAGTTCAGCGAGCTGACGGCCGACTGGATGAGTGCGGCGTACTCGTTGTAGGTGGACCACGTCATGTAATGCCTGGTGGAGGACTGATCGGTAGCGGAGACCTTCTTCCACGTAGCCGCAGTCGGGCGAATGGCCAACGTGGCCTTCTGCTGATCGTACGCGGTGGTGTGTGCGTTGGTATCTTCCTGAATGATGGCCAGTCCGGCGACTGTGCCGAAGGTGACCGCCAAGGTGATGAACGCGGTCAGGGCCGTACGTCCTTTAGAACGTGTCAGGGCCCGCCAGGCGTTGCTGAGGACGAACATGTAATTACCTCTCCCGTTCTCCTAAGCCGAACAGATCAATACGGCTTTAACTATTGTTGCGTTTAGTGACCGTTTTCTTGCGCAATACTGTTATACCCCTCAATGAAGTCTGAGAACATTCTGACAGCGATGTGGTGGTCATGAGGGGATTTGCACCCGGTATGGGATAAACCCTCGGTCTATTTCGGTGGCATCGGTACACTGGCATGAGATATGCGTGGCGTCACGTGTGCTCCGGCATGTCTGCGATTCCGGATTCGCCCGGAGTCCGGCATCCGGAAGCGTGGCCTTGCGCCGTTGGATAAGAGTATGAGCTGAGCAGATTTTCGGGTAGGATAAGTATGCGATTCACTTCAGGGCATTCGAGCCATAAGGCTGTGGGGCGTAGGAGAAGCCGCCATGCCGATAACGGGAAATCCAATCGCTCCGCATCTACGAATAGCGCTGCAAATCAGCAGACGGGTCCCGTAAACCTGACTCCCCAGCACGTGGGTGGCAACGGCCGTTCGCTGGTCAGCCGTACACCGATATGGGCGCGAGTGGTGGTTGTACTGCTGCTGACGTTGCTGGCCAGCGTCACCTGTGTGGGCACGCTCTACGCGGCATCCGTCTCGAGAATGGCCGCGGATGCGCAGCGTGTGCTGACATCCGCCGAAGGTCTGGCCAATTCGGCACTTGGCTGCGGCAGCGATAAGAGTCTGTCGGACATCTCCCAAGAGTTGGTCAATGCCACCAATGATCTCAACGAGGAGCTGAACGGCCCGCAGTGGGACTTCTTCCGCGACCATTCGCGATTTGGCAGCGACATCACCGCTGCCCGCGAAATGCTGGCTTCCGTGGATACGCTGGTCAACGGTCCGTTCACTGATCTGCTGAACCTGTCCAAACGATTGCAGGGCTTCTCCCTGAAGAATGGCTCGGTGGACGTCAGCGCCCTGATGGATATGCCGGATATCGTCAAGCAGGCGCATAAGGATATCTCGCAGCAGCTCACCAAGCTCAACAAGGTGCCGACTCCGAGCGTCGCCAAGGTGGCCACCGTGCTCGAATCCGAAAAGGCTGCGCTCAAGACCGTGGATTCGATGCTCAGCGAATACGATGGCCTCATTAACTTGCTACCGCAGCTGCTTGGCGAGGACGGCAAGCGCACGTATTTGGTGATGGTGCAGAACCCGGCCGAGCTGCGTTCGGCGGGCGGCATGGTGGGCACCATCGCCGCAATCACGGCAGATAAGGGCACGATTACCATCGGTGATTTCGCCACCACTTCTGGTTGGGACATTCCTGAGAAGCCAATGGATGCTACGGTGCTGAAGGAGCGCCAGGTATTTGGCGACACTTTTGACCAGTACCCGGCCACCACGACCATCGACCCCGAATTCCAGCGTGTGGCACAGATGAACAAATACATGTGGCTGTATCAGAAAGGCAACGAAGACAAGAACGTAGCGGGTGTATTGTCATTCGATCCCGTATTCCTCCAGGCATTGCTGGGAGCCACAGGCAAGGTCAAGCTTTCGGACGGCCGAGTGCTGGATGGCACCACCACGGTGCCGTTCTTCGCCTCGGACCTGTACACGGATTACCCGGACTTCGAGCAGCAGAACAACTTCGTTTCCGAAGCGGCTCAAGCAATTATGAACCACGTGCTTGGTAACGCGAATGCTTCTACCGCATCCCCGCTGTTGAAGGCAATCAGAGATACCAGCGCTAGCGGTCATTTCAAGCTATGGATGGCTGATCCGGATGAGCAGGAGGCGCTGATTGCCACCGGACTTATCGACGATAAGGCCAGTGGTGAGCTGTCTGCTGACAGTCAGGTGCCTGAAACCGGCATCTATCTTTCGGAGTTGCAGCAAGGCAAGCAGGATTGGTATCTGAAGACCTCCACCACGGTCACAAAGACTTGCGGTGACGTCTCGGCCAGCCAGAACGCCCTGTATTCTGGCGTGCTGGATAAGCGCATCACGACAGCCGTGCGTAACACGCAGCTGGGTCAGTTTACGGAAGATCAGCTCGGCGACGAATACACGGTCACCTTCACCATGAAGAACACGCTGACTAAGGCTAAGGCCGAATCGTTGCCTGATTTCGTTAATGGCGGCTCGGAGAATCCAGTGCTCGGCGGCATGTTGTACCGCGTGGTGCTTACCGCCCCGTACGGTGGCGAAATCACCGCTGTGCAGGCTGATATAGATTCATGGGATACCAACACCGCGAGCCTGTATGACCGTCAGTACATTATGTTCAACCAGCAGTGGATCGAGCCCGGAAAAGAATTGACGATTGCTTATACCGTTCGGGTCAGCAGCGATGCCACACATCCACTGAACGCGGTAACCACGCCGGTGGTGAATGCGGATGGCATCGAGACGGGCTCCAACGGCAAGGTGACCGATGAGTGCTCGGCGGATACGAACGGCGCCGATGGTGCGAACGGCGCCGATGGTGCGAACGGCGGCAAGAACGACGCGCATAAGGGCGCGTCCTCCGATCCCTCGGCCGGCCTGGACACCTTGGACAATCTGAAGAGCCAGATCAGCTGCCCGGTCGATCTGAAGTCCCTGGCGGGATCCATGTGATGACCATGCCCGATTCCGTTTCCGACGCCGCCGGTACGGCCGGTGTCGCCGGTGCTGTCGGTGCCGCCGGCCGGCCGCGCGACGTGAACTACGATCTGCTGCGCGTGGTGGCGATGTGCCTGGTCATCGGCGTCCACGTGATCAACAACTACATGCCCGTCAAGATGGCTCTCACCGGCGGCGCGGAAACGGTGCGATCCGTGCTGTTCGCGTTGTTCATGGTCTGCAATCCGCTGTTCATCATTGTGTCCGGCCGGTTCAACCTGACGTGCGACGCCGGCCGGCTGGGGAGCACCCGCTCGTCGGGCAACCTGCCGGGTTCTGGCTCTGATGCCCGGACAGGCGGCGGTGCCGGCCAAGCCGATCCCGGTAGCCTCGCGCCGTACGTGCGCTACTACTACAAACGTTTCGTCTCGCTGATTGTGCCGTATCTGCTGTATGCGGGCGGCATGGGATTCGTCGCCTACCTGGTGATCGATCATCGTTCGGTTGGCGGCGCTGTGTCTGGAACGTTGTTTGACCTGTTCTCCGGGTATGACGATTCCGTCTATTGGTTCGTATTCATGCTTGCCGGGTTTGTGTTGGCGACGCCGTTCCTGGCCGCGATGATGCGCGCGATAGGCCGGTCGGGTGTCTGGCTGCTGATCGGCCTGGCCGCTGCCGTGGCCGCCGCCGAGCAGATCTGCAATCTTGCCGGATACCCGTTGACGTTCCTGCAGTCGTTCCCCTGGCGGGGACTGCTGGTCTACTATCTGCTCGGTTTCGTGCTGGAATACTATCCGCCGTCCACGCGGATGCGGCATGGTTTGTACGCGTTGGCTCCGTTCGCCCTGGCGTGGACCGTCGCCACGCCGTACCTGTTCGCCGGCCAGCAGATCCAGGTCGGCCGCACGCTCACGGTTTCCTTCGCGGTGGTGGTGGCCGCGGTGTTCCTGTTCTTCCGGTACGACGTGCATCCGGCGTCGGCGCGGATGCGCAGGGCGATCACCTGGCTGGCGGGGTACTCCTACACGATCTATCTGGTGCATTCGCCCCTGTCCAAGGTGCTGATCGGCCCGCGGATTCCCGCGCCCACGGATGGATGGTCGTACGCGGGCATCAGCGTGCTGATGTTCGCAGCCACGCTGCTCGCGGCGTTGCTATTTGCGGTGATTGCCGATACCGTGGTGCTCAAGCCCGTGCAGCGTCTGCTGCGCAACGTCGCTCTGCCGCGGAAGGGCCGCCTGTAGCAGCCGTCGTTTCACTGCCCTTGCGCGCGGTAGCGGGCCTCGGTGGCCTCCTTGGTCGGCGCCCACCAGTCGCGGTGTTCCGTATACCAATCGATGACGTTGCGCAGTCCGCCGGCGAAATCGGTGTGCATCGGCGACCAGCCCAGTTCGGCGCGCAGTTTGGATGCGTCGATTGCGTATCGCCTGTCGTGCCCGGGACGGTCCCGCACCCAGTCGAACGCATCCTCCGGCTGGCCCATCAGCTGCAGGATCATGCGCAGCACGGCGATGTTGCTCATCTCGCCATCAGCTCCGATCAGATACGTTTCGCCGATGCGCCCGCGGGTGAGGATCGCCCACACCGCGCGGGAGTGGTCTTCCGTATGTATCCAGTCGCGCACGTTCTCGCCGGTGCCGTACAGTTTCGGCCGCGCGCCCTCCATGATGGAGGTGATCTGCCGTGGAATGAACTTCTCCACATGCTGGTATGGGCCGTAGTTGTTGGAGCAGTTGGAGATGGTGGCGCGCAGGCCGTATGTACGCACCCATGCGCGCACCAGATGGTCGGACGACGCTTTCGAAGCGCTGTACGGGCTTGAGGGGCGATACGGCGTGTCTTCCGTGAAACGCGCCGGATCATCCAACGCCAGATCGCCGTATACCTCGTCGGTGCTGATGTGGTGGAAGCGCACGTCGTGTTTCCGGGCGGCCTCCAACAGCCGCATCGTGCCTTCCACGTTCGTGCGGATGAACGGTTCCGGATTGGCGATGGAGTTGTCGTTGTGCGATTCCGCGGCGAAGTGGACGATGGCGTCATGACCGGGCACGATACGCTCCAACAGCGCGACGTCGCAGATGTCCCCCACGACAAGATCGACCTGCGACGGTGGCAGGCCGGCGATGTTCTCCGGATTGCCGGCGTACGTCAGCTTGTCGAGCACGGTGATGTGCACGTGCGGATGGTTCCGCGCCACGTATCGCACGAAGTTCGCGCCAATGAAGCCGCATCCGCCGGTCACCAGAATATTACGCGGCCCGAATACGCCGCCGCACGCCATGCTGTTCACCATTCCAGCATACCGTCGCATGCCAACGGCTGGGGGGTCGGCATTGAGACGGCAGGGATGGACGGTGCGAATGGCCTGATGGTAATCTGAATCCGTTACAGGGTTTTTATCTAGAAGGTGCCGTTTATGCTCGTCGACTTGAGCCGTCCAGTTTGGAAGCCGTCTCTTTCGTCCTGCGCGATTCTGCCGCTGTACGTGAAGTCACCGTCATATTCCGGGGTCGGTGATGGAACACTCACTGTCGGAGCATATAGTTATGCGGATTTCATGACTTATTTCGGCGCTTTTTCGTTGAAGAAGTGGCGGCGCTACACGGGAATCGACGATCTGACGCCGACGTTGATCGTCGAGACGAGCGCTCCGGTTCATATCACCTTGACGGAGATGATCTATCGGCGTCTCGAGAAGCGTGTCATCTGTGAGTCGGACCATGCTCCTTCCCAAACTCAAGATGGTTGGTACCGCTACACCATCGCTTATCCCAAGGAACTTGACGCGCAGTTGGTCGCATTTACAATAACAACGAATGCATATCCCGCCACGGTGCGGAATGCAGCGTACTATGCCGACTTGCCGTCGCCTCAAGAAACCCGTATCGAGATCATTACAACGACTTACCGAAAAGAACGGCAAGTCGCACGTAACATCGAGCTGATTCGCAAAGAACTGCTGGACAACGTCGCGTGGGGGGATCATTTCCGCCTGACGGTGGTGGATAACGGCCGTACCCTGTCCGAGGCGGTGTGCGCCGATAACCCTGCCGTAACGCTGATTCCCAACGGGAATGTGGGCGGTGCCGGAGGATTCGCGGCAGGCATGCTGCACGCCGTGGAATCGGGTTGGGCCACGCATGTGCTGTTGATGGATGATGACGTTACCGTCTGTCCGGAATCGTTCAAGCGCTCTCTGCGATTGTTGGAATACGCAGGGCCTGAATATCAGGAGGCCACCATTGCCGGTGCGATGCTCTCTACTGCAAACTTTGAGATGCAGCAAGAAGATATCGGTGTGATAACCCCTGAACGGAATCTACGACCTTTCAAGCCGCGTCTGATCATGGATCGCGAATACGACATCTCGTTTAATGAGGAGCTTATTCCCGCATCCGATGCGGATGGTCTGTACTCCGCATGGTGGTATTCCTGCTTCCCCGCACGACGCATCACGGATTATGGTCTGCCGATCCCGTTGTTCTACCGTAGGGATGACGTTGAATATGCGACACGCATTCAAGAGAAAGAACCGTTGAAATTCATCACGATAAATGGTGTATGCGTATGGCATGATGCTTTTGACCTGCGCTGGAACGCCGCGGTGGAAGTGTATCTTGCCACACGTAACATGTTGATCCAAGAGGCTTTTACGCCGGATCCGCATCACAGCATGTCCACCATGATTCAACTCATGCGGGATAATGTGATCAATCACGGTCGCCGCTTCGACTACGCTTCCATGGAGCTTACCTGTGATGCGATTGAAGATTATCTTAGGGGACCTGATTATTATCGTCGCCCTGTGGGCGAAGACTTGTTCAGGAAAGCCCGGGATAAGGCAGAGCGTTTGACGCCCTTGGAGGAAATTCCCGATGCTCCCGATGCCATCGATATCTTTGCACTGGAATTGAACGCCAATGACGAGAACGTCGAGGCCATCGAGAAGCCCGACATTCCCGATTCACGGGATCGCGCACGCCTCATGGCCCGTGTCCGTCATAAGCTCCGGCGTGTTTTGCAGAGGGGCGAGGCAGTGGAAGCGCATCAGATTCAGGAACAACCGATATCCGATGACAAGATGGTGATCATTCCCAATGATGGATGGTGCCGGCCTTGGCGAATCTTGCATGATGCGGGCAAAGCCTTGGCCGTTGACACGACCGGAAGGCGTGGAGCGTTGCGCGTGCGGGACGAGGCGCGCAACGGGCAATTGCGAGAGCGTTTCGAACGACTGGCCCAAACACTGCTGGACGATACCGATGTTCGGCAGGCGTATCGAAAATGCCGTGACGAGATGACTTCTTTTGAGTTCTGGCATACGTACCTCGAGGAAGCGAAACGATGAAGTCCATGCTGCGCGCATTACGTTCGCGTATCGGAAAGTCCGTGCAGGATGCCGAGGCGAGCCAAGGCGGAAGAGTTTTTTATCTGGTGGCGGAGCCGGGGTACCCGAATTACGGCGATGAGCTAATCGCTGGAGAATGGCTCAAATTACTCGGGGAGCGGTATCCTGACGTGCCGGTTGTCGTGGATTGCGCCCGTCCGGGTCCTGCCGCTGTGATTCTGAAAGATAAGCACCCGCACGCCATTTTCACGGACACATTGCGAAGGCTGGGCACGGAAAATTCACTGCCTTATGATGGGCCGATCAACGATATAGCCGCTTTTGTAAGGCGGGCGCTGGATGATGAATCCATTGCTCCGAACTATGCGAGTGGAATCAGATTATTGCAACGCGGCGCCCGCAGCGTGCACATGCTCGGAGGCGGTTATATGCGTGGCGACTGGACGTGCAATCTATCGCGTCTGGCCGTAGGTCCGTGGGCTCGCTCGCGTAATATACCGGTGGTCGCGACTGGTCTCGGGCTCATGCCGATCAGCGGAGCCTCCTTGGAATTCGCGAGGTCGGCGGCATCGTCGTTCGACATGTTCACCGTCCGAGACGTGCCCACTCGACATGCGTTGCAGAGGGGCAGTGACGGTCGCGGAGAGGCTGATATCGTCGTGGCGCCGGATGATTGCTTCGTCAACGGGCTGAGAGGCTGTTATTCATCTTCGGAGGGTCTTCCCGATGTGATGGTGTGCGTGCAGTCCGACTTTGTGGAGAACGACGGTGCCCTGTTCGAACAGGTTGAACGCACGCTGGAACGTTGGGGAGTCAAGAAAGACGAGGCCGTGGGCGTGGTCGAATGCAATCCTCGGATCGACTATCCGATATTGCCGTATCTTGCCCGGCACGGTTACTCGAATCTTCGTTTCTTCCCGGTCATTGACGTGTTGGAAAAGGGTTTTCCAGCTCGCGCCGGGCAACGATGGTTGTCTACTCGCTACCATCCGCACATCCTTGCGGCCGCGAAGGGTTGTGGAGGCTCATACATATCGGTGGATGCCGGATATTACGACGTCAAGCACGAGGCTGTTATACGGATGGGTTCCCACTGGACCAGAAACGTAATCGGGCACCCGGCGCCTCCTGCGGGGGGCGGATTCGTGAGTGCGGCACTGGCTCAACGGTATTCTGCGCAGATCAGGCGGAGTACCGCCGCGATATACCCTGATCTGCGGTGATTCGGCTTAGCGACCGGCGACGTTTGCGGCCCCCGCGGCACCGTTGGCGCGGGTTGGGACGGGGCCGATCGGGAAAGCGGCGGAATTGCACGACGATAATGATTGAAGTAGGCTTTGTACAGTTGTTTTGTTGGATTGAGAAGTAACGGCCTGAAAAAGATGAGGTGGTAGTCGAATGCCGACTTTGAAATTTGCGAATATCCTTCTGGAGACCAATCCTCGTTCTGTCGCCTATCCGTCGCTGTACTGTCGTTCCGACCATCCCGTCGTGTTTGACGACCATCTTGGCGAGTGGACGATGACCGGTGCCGGAACCTTTGATTTCAGCACGTATTTCAATTCCCTGTCCGTGATGAAGCTGAGGAAGTACACCACTGCGGCCAAGTTCGCGTTGCACCTTGAGCTCAAGGGTGCGGCATGCAAGGTGCAGCAGACCATGGGCGATGCGTTCGCGCATAGTTCGATTCCCGTTGAGGGTGTTTCCTCGGAACTGATGGCTTCTGACGATTGGCAGACCGTCGACCTGCCGCTGGAAGTCACGGACGATATGGTGATCCTCGGTTTTCTCGTGAAGACCGAAGGGGCGGTGGCCATTCGCAATAGCTATTACGTTCTTGAGACCAGTGCGGCGCTGAACGACATAGAGCTGGTGCTGTCCACGACCACGTTCAAAAAGGAAGCGTTCATCGAACGGAACATCGGTTTGGTCAAGGACCAGATCATCAACTCGGGTGATTCCATCGCCGAGCATTTCCACATGTATGTGATGGATAATGGGCGCACACTGGATGCGGAGAAGCTGAGCGACGATCGTGTTCAGGTGGTTCCGAACGATAATGTCGGTGGGGCCGGCGGATTCACCCGGGGCATGATCACCGCCATGGAGCAGGAACCGAAGGCCACGAACATTCTGCTTATGGACGATGACGTGGCCGTTTCCCCCGAAAGCATAAAGCGTACCTACAATCTGCTTCGCATTCTCAAGCCTGAATATCGCGGGGATATGATCAGTGGCGCGATGCTGAACTACGAGGTCGGCGAAGACCAGTGGGAAGACATCGGCAACATGACCCCGCAGGGTACCTTCGCCGGGTGCAAGCCGCCTCTGCGTCTGACCTTGTTCGAGGATCTTGTGTACAACGAACTGTACATTCCCACAAAGTGGCAGAAGAAGAACATGTATGCCGCTTGGTGGTACTGCTGCATTCCGATCTCGGTCATCGAAAAGAACGGCCTGCCTTTGCCGGTGTTTGTCCGTTGCGATGACGCCGAGTACGGTATTCGTTGCAAGACCGGTTTCATCACCATGAACAGCCTTTGCGTATGGCATATGTCGTTCTTCGAGCGCTATAACCCGGCTGTGGAACGGTATCAGACCACGCGCAACACCATGATCGCCCAGGCGACTTGCGGCATGGCTCCGAAGGCGGATTTCATGTATGAGCTGCACAACAATATTCGTCTCGAACTCAAGAAGTTCGGTTATAGGAACGCCGAGCTCTGTCTGGACGCCTTCGAGGATTTCCTGAAGGGACCGTCCTTCATCAAGAAGCCGGGACAGGCGGAACAGAGCTTCATGGCCGCAAACCGGAACAAGGAGCAGCTCGTTGATTTCGCAACGCTTCAGTCGCAGATCGACGCTGATCCCGAGCTGGATGGACTGCGTATCGCGGGTGTCGATCGCCAGCTGATCGACGGGGACAAGCCGCGCAGCCTTCCGGAGCGTATCGAGGACCTGATTTCCGACAACAACCAGCGTTATTTCAAGAAGGATGGTTCCGGGTATGCGATCATCCCGTTGCAGGGATGGCTGTACCCCGCTGGGGTCATCCGGGGGAAGCACAAGCTTGTTGTTCTTGACTGGTACAACCGGAAGGGCATCATTCGCACCAAGGACGCGGAACGTTACAAGGAGATCAAGAAGCGTTACGCCCACGACCTTAAGTACTACAAGGCCAATATCGAGCGTCTTCGTAAGGAATACGCCGCTGCGCGTTCGGAACTGACCTCGCTGGAATACTGGAAAAACTACCTGAAGATGAACTGATGTCGTTTGTCGTGAAGGGGTCTCGATAGGGCAAGGCCCCTTCACGATGAATTCGAGTGCGAAGATCTTCGTCGTCGAAAATAATGGGTCGGAGTACTTGTCCGTCTCAGGTTCATGCTCATTTGCTTCTGGTGGAATCGTCGTTGATAGGATGCTATTCGTGGAACAGTTGGTACAGAAGATAAGAAACAGATACGGTTATGCATGGACCGTTCTGCGTGGCTTGGTGAAAACGGACTTCAAGCTGCGCTATCAGGGGTCTTTCCTGGGCATCGCTTGGTCGGTTCTGAAACCATTGATGATGTTCTGCGTGATGTACGTGGTCTTCGGCAAATTCCTGCGGATGTCCGACGGAACGTCCACATATCCGGTGGTGTTGCTTCTGGGCATCAGCTCATGGCAATTCGTGACCGAGTCCACGAACGTCGGTTTGCGTGCGGTCGTCGATCGTGGTGATTTGCTGCGCAAGGTGCACTTCCCCAACTATATCGTGGTCGTTTCCGCGACTATCGGCGCTTTGATCGGCTATGCCATCAATTTGGTGGTTGTCCTTGTCTTTGCGCTGATTTCGGGAGTGAGGCTCACTTGGCGTGTCGTGCTATTGCCGTTCAATATCGTGGAGCTGTATGCCGTTACACTGGCTCTGACGCTGCTCATGGCCACCATGTACGTGTATTTCCGAGACATTGCCCATATTTGGGAAGTGCTCCAGCAGTTGGTGTTTTACAGCATGCCTATCATCTACCCTCTTACGTATGTGACTGATCGAGGAGGATGGATCGCTGATGCGGCTCGTCTGGAGTTGCTGAATCCGTTTGCCCAGACCATTCAGGATATCCGGCATAATTTCATTGCGCCGGAGACGCAGCCGACGATTTGGAACCAGTTCGGCAATTGGGGGGTCAGATTGTTCCCCATAGCTCTCACGGTCGCGTTGCTTTGGCTCGGCATATATCTTTTCCGCCGGAATAGTCGCAAGTTTGCGGAGGTCATGTGATGGCTGAGAACAGTGCAGTGAAGAAATACGATTACACCAAGGCCCCGGTTGTGCTGTCGGCGGACCATGTCTCCAAGAGCTTCAAGCTGCCAACGGAGCAGGCGACCGGTCTTAAGCAGGCTGTCATAAACTGGACCAAGGGCGTGAAGGGCTACAAAAAACAGACGGTACTCAAGGATGTCAGCTTTGAAGTCCATCAGGGCGAGTTCTTTGGCATCGTAGGTCGCAATGGCGGCGGCAAGTCGACTCTGTTGAAGCTGATTTCGCAGATCTACTATCCCAATGATGGCGAGATTCGGGTTCATGGCAAGTTGGTTCCATTCATTGAGCTTGGAGTTGGATTCAATCCTGAATTGACGGGCCGGGAGAATGTGTACCTTAATGGTGCCCTGCTGGGATTCTCTCGTGAGCAAGTCGACGCGATGTACGACGACATCGTCGATTTCGCGGAGCTTGATGAGTTCATGGATCAGAAGCTCAAGAACTATTCCTCGGGCATGCAGGTCCGACTGGCGTTCTCCGTGGCCATCAAAGCACAGGGTGACATCCTGGTGCTGGACGAGGTGCTGGCGGTTGGAGACGAGGCGTTCCAACGCAAGTGCAATGATTATTTCACGGAGATCAAAAAGGATCCGACCAAAACCGTGATTCTTGTCACCCATGACATGAGCGCCATCAAACGATACTGCACTCGTGCCATGTTCATCCAGGACGGCGTCGTCGCCGCGATCGGTGACAGGGAGACGGTCGCCGAACAGTACACTCTCGCCAATCTGGAAGCGGAAGAGCGAAAGCAGGAGCAGCGCAGGAAGATCGTTTCCGAAAACAAGGACGAGTACCCCAACGGCTTGAATGCCCGATGCCCGTTGTTGCGGACATACGGTGTCTCGCCCCTGATTCTTAAGAGTTCGGACACGTTTACGTTCGCCGTCGAGTATCAGTATGATGAACCCGGTGATTTCTATCTGGCCATCGCCATGCATGATGTTCGACGTGGCGGCATCACCTACGATACCGGCGCAAAGACAATCAAAATGGAGAAGCATGGGCACCAGACGGTATACTTCGAGATGCCTTTGAATCTGTTCAATGATGGCGAGTTCAGGCTCATCACGTCGCTGCGTACGCCCGCGCCCGGCGACGATCGCATGACCGATGCCGTGGCCGTGGCATTGGATGACAATGCGTGCACCTTCGTGATTCGCGATTCCCGCAATCGTAATTACGCGTTGTTGAGCGATAGGGCGTTGACGATTACGCAGATCGAGGAACCAAAGAATTAGCGGTTGGACGTCATCCCCGATTCGCGTTCGTGGACGCTTCCTCTCCGGGAATATGCGAATCCCGGAGAGAACGTATCTGCGGCACGGTGCGGCGGTGGATGGCATGTTGTCGAGGGAGTGCGGTTGATGAATGACAATGTAGTCTGGGAAACGGTGATGCGCGTCGTGTATCCGGTCAAGGATGCCGAACAGACCCTCCCCCTGTATGCGATTGACTGGACCCGCCCGCATGCGGCGGAGACCACATTGGATTCCCGTATTGACATGCGTCGTCTGGAATTCGGTTCCATGAATCAGTCCACGTTGCAACGGCTGTTGCGCGGCGCGGGATCTTCGGCCGGCGTCACTTGTGATTCGTTCTCGATCACTGGACGCACGTCATTGACGCTGAACGATCGTGGCCATATGTCCGGGTGCACGTTTTTCAATGCGTTCCCGGCGTCGTATTGGCGGCGATGGACGGCCGCGAAGACTGTACGTTTCACTGTCTCCATCGTGGGAAACGCGAAAATCAGCGTCTTCCGTTCAACGGGTCGCGGTCTGATTTATCCGGTGGCGGAACGGGTCGTACAGACCGAGGATTCAGCTGTTTCGGTATGCGTGGATGTGCCGATGGTCGGTCTTATGGACGGTGGCTATTTCTGGTTCGACGCGGAATCTCTCGATGGTCCGGTGACCGTGACGGACGCCGCTTGGGCCGTTCCCAGGAGTGCGCGAACCGCCGAACATGACACTTCCATGTCCATCGCGATCACCACATTCAACCGTGCCGCATACTGCATGAATCAATTGCGAGCTATCGCGGGTTCGTCTGCGCTGCGAAAGAGGCTGGACACGGTGTACTGCACCGATCAGGGCAGTGATTTGGTGTGTGAGCAGGAAGGTTTTACGGAGGTTTCCGCCGATCTTGGGAAACAACTTACGTATATCCAACAGGCCAATCTAGGTGGTTCCGGCGGTTTTTCACGTGGCATGTATGAGACGGTGAAGGCCGGGGACAGTGATTTTGTTTTGCTGCTGGATGATGATGCCGTCAGCGAGCCGGAATCGATACTTCGCTCCATCCAGTTCTCCGATTACACGATTCGTCCAGTTCTCGTCGGCGGGGGCATGTTCCATCTGGATAATCGCACCATGCTGTATACACAGGGAGAACGTATCAATCCGCAACGAATGTGGATGTATCCATCCAAGAGCATGGGGTATAACCATGATTTCTCGGTGGAGCCACTTCGTGATTCGCCGGATCGGCACCAACGCATTGATGAGGATTTCAATGGTTGGTGGATGTGCCTGATTCCGGTCGCCGTGATGAAGAAGATCGGTCTTTCGCTGCCGGTGTTCATCAAGTTCGATGACATCGAATACGGTCTACGGGCCGGGAAGGCGGGATTTCCGACGGTCTGCCTGCCGGGTGTGGCCGTATGGCACCAAGCGTGGCATGACAAAGATCCAGCCCGATCCTGGGAGGAGTACTTCACCGAACGTAACCGATGGATCGCGGCTTTGCTGACGTACCCCGATACGCCGCCTCGCATGCTGTTGGAGACCCTGTACGGTGATGCCAGCTTGGGTCTGCGCTTTGTCTATTCGGCCATGGCGCTTCATCATATGGCGTTGAAAGATATTATGCGTGGGCCGCAATATCTGGTCGATTGTCTGCCGACAAAGCTTGGCGAAGTGCGTGAGTTGCGTGCACAGTATCCCGATGCGCAGGTCGAGGATAGTTTTGAGGCGTTCCCTGAGCCCGTTAGCGAAGTCGAGTCCCCCAAGAATCATCCTTCCACCATGAAAAGTCGGTACAAGGCCGCAGTCGGTCTTATTGCCGCGAGTTTCGTCAGGAACGTTGACCCCGATAAGGCCATGCGGCCGGACGCGGCTATCTCCGCGCGAGATGCCGCTTGGACGTGGCTCGCCTTCGACCACGTCAATTCCGCATTGGTCACTACTGCGGATGGCAATGGGGTGGTGTGGCTGAAACGTGACAACAAACGTTTCCGCCAAGGCATGCTTGAAGGATATCGCCTTACTCGGCGGATTCTGAGGAATTGGAGGCGCCTGTCGGCCCAGTATCGCGCGTACGGAATTTCCTCCATGGAGACGTGGGCGCGTATTTTCGAAGGGTGAAAGGGTCCTCCAGTGCGCGTTCCGCTATGAGCGGTAATATGAACGTGAGAATGCGTATTGCGTGCGTGAATGTTGTTTGAAAGGTTGTGAGATGGCTGATACGGTGAAGTATCCTGATTTGGTTGTTGTCGGCGCGGGCCTGTTTGGCCTGACGGTGGCGCAGCAGGCGGTGGAGCATGCGGGTGCCCGTGTGCATATCATCGACGTGCGCGACCACATCGGCGGCAACGCCTACTCGTATATGGATGAGGAGACCGGCGCGGAGATCCACAAGTATGGCGCGCACCTGTTCCACACGTCCAACAAGCGTGTGTGGGATTACGTGAATCGTTTCACCTCGTTCACCGACTACGTGCATCGCGTGTATGCCACGCATGACGGCGAGGTCTATCCGCTGCCGATCAACCTGGGCACCATCAACCAGTTCTTCCACGCGCGTTACACGCCGGCCGAGGCGCAGAAGCTTATCGCCGAGCAGGCGGGCGAGCTGGCCGGCACCGATCCGCAGAACCTCAACGACAAGGGCATCCAGCTCATCGGACGTCCCCTGTACGAGGCGTTCATCAAGAACTACACGGGCAAGCAGTGGCAGACCGATCCTGCCGAGCTGCCCGCGTCGATCGTCAAGCGTCTGCCGGTGCGCTTCAACTACGACAACCGCTATTTCAAGGACACGTGGGAGGGTCTGCCCGCGGACGGCTACACGAAGTGGATGGAGCGCATGATCGACGATCCGCGCATCACGGTTTCGCTGGGCGTGGATTTCTTCGACGAATCCCAGCCGTACAACAGGAAGGCCCTGCGGGCCGCGGGCGTGCCGGTGGTGTACACGGGTCCGGTCGACCGTTACTTCGGTTACGAGCTTGGCGACCTGAAGTGGAGGACGGTGGACTTCAAGGAGGTCCGTTACGATGAGGGCGACCATTTCGGTTGCCCGGTGATGAACTTCTCCGACGCGGACGTGCCGTACACTCGTGCTATCGAGTTCAAGAACTTCAATCCGGAGCGCCGGGACCGGCAGAATCCGGACAAGACGGTGGTGTGGGGAGGAGTACAGCCGTTTCGCGCGTCGTGGCGACGAGCCGTATTATCCGATCAACACCGATGCGGACAAGGCCCTGTACGCGCGGTACGAGGCCAAGGCCGCGGCCGAGCCGAAGACCGTGTTCGGCGGGCGGCTCGGCACGTACAAGTACTACGACATGCACCAGGTGATCGACACCGCCCTGACCGCCTACGAGGAGCAGGTCGCCCCGATGCTCACCAAATAACCGATATCGTGAATGGACTGTGTCGCACGATTCTTGTGCGGCACAGCAATACCGTTCCAGCCGAAAAGCGGACGGTGTTGGCGAAGTCGTAGAAGTCTTCTTGGCCGGGTTGTCGGTGTGGTATACACTGCAAGCATGACGAGTGATGTGAAGATGAACGGACAGAATTCCCGCGTGAAACGTGAGCCGACGTTGGCGTTTGTGATTCCTTGTTATAACGAGGAAGCGGCATTGCATGTGACGGCTGGTGCGTTGAAGACGAAGATTCGTCAGCTCGAGAATTCTCATGCTATCGCCAAGGACAGCATCGTCATTTTTGTTGATGATGGTTCCTCTGACGAGACATGGAACGTGATCGAGGGTCTGCACAGAGATGATCCCGTTGTATTCCATGGCGTTAAGCTCGCCCACAATAGGGGACATCAGAATGCCTTGTTCGCCGGCCTGATGCGGGCGCTTAGTCTGGATGTCGATACCGCGGTCTCCATGGATGCAGACCTGCAGGATGATCCCGATGCCGTGGACGCTATGGTCCAGGAATATATGCAAGGAGCGGAAATCGTTTATGGTGTGCGAGACAACCGTGAAACGGATACCGCGTTCAAGCGTGGCACGGCCCATGCGTTTTATGCTCTGATGAAGTGGCTTGGAACGGAAACCGTGCCGGATCATGCCGATTACCGGTTGATGAGCCGTACGGCGCTGCAGGCCCTGTCGCAGTACAAGGAATCGAATCTGTTCCTACGGGGATTGGTTCCTTCGCTTGGATTCAAGACGGCCAAGGTGTACTACAAAAGAGGAACGCGAGTTGCCGGAGAGTCCAAATATCCGCTGAGGAAGATGGTTGCTTTTGCGGTGGAGGGTGTGACCTCTTTCTCGACGAAGCCGTTGACGATGATTACCGGATTGGGTTTGTTCTCGGTGTTTGTTGGAATCGCAATGCTGGTCTATACTCTCGTCTCTGTTTTTTCAGGGCATGCTGTAGCCGGCTGGGGATCGATGATGTGTTCTATGTGGATTTTAGGCGGTTTCATTTTGCTTGCGCTCGGAATTACTGGTGAATATATTGCGAAAATATACTTGGAGGTCAAGGCTCGTCCTCGGTATATCGTTGAAACAACGCTGTAATGAAGTGAATATTCCGGGTGTATAGGGGATATTGTTGTAATGGTTAGGCAAAGAAAAGCGCATAAGGAGCGATCGTTTTTCGGCTGCGTGCTTCCGCGGTGGCTTGTTGAGATTGCCCTAGGGCTGCAAGTTACCGTCGTGTTGTTGTTGCTTGCGTTGTCGATCTGCTTCACTGTGACGTTTAAAAGAGCCAGTCCGCAGCTCGGCAGTATTACGGAACAGGTCGATTATCATTTTGGTGCACCTTCGATAGCGTTTCTTCTGGGTTCGATTCTGCTATGCGGTTTAATTGTCGTGCTTGCGGTTGTGGTTTCCAAGTTACCCAAACGATGGGCTTTGATCGCGCTCTTGGTGTATGTGATGCTGATGCAGATCATCTGGCTCACATCACTGAATCTGGTGTCATATACGTATCAGGATTCGCGAAGTCTGATGGATGCCGCCGATATCCTGCTCAAGGGAGACCTCAGGCAGTTTAGTGAAAGCTATTGCGCGAGGGGTGCCACGCAGGCGGAATGTGTCGGTCGAAGCATTCCCAGCGCCTATTCGTATTTTAGCTATTATCCGTTCCAAAGTGGACCGATGCTGTGGTATCTCATAGTGTTTGCGCTGTTTGGAACAGACAATATCCTTGCTTTTCAGATCGTAAGCGCGGTCTCTATCACCGCACTGGTTGCGGTCTTGTGGCGTTTGGGAAGCTTGCTGGGCTTGGATGAACGAGGGCATGGGGCTTTCGTTGTTCTAGTGTCAATGTGCGTGCCCCTGCTGATGTTTTCAGCCTTCGTGTACCCCAACGCCGTTGGTTTCTTTATCGCGATATGCGGTGCTTGGGTGATTGCGGAAGGGCTTCGTCTGCAGAAGGTCTGGCTTAGTGCGTTGACGATTGTTGTCGGATTCCTCATCTGTGGAATCGGCACCATCTTCAAGACAACATATCAGATAGTGGTGCTGGCGGTGCTCGTGGCGGTTGTTTTTGCGGTCTGGAACAGCCGCCGCATATGGCAGCTGCCGGTTTCCGTGGTCTCCGCTCTGGTGATGTATGCTTCTTCCAAGCTGCCAACTGTCTGGTTGCAGGCTCGGACCGGAGAGAATTTCGGCAAGGGGTTGCCGATGCTTTCATGGATTGCCCTCGGACTGGGGAGCCCGGATACTAGGCCGCCTGGATGGTGGAGCAGATTCTCTTTGGATGCGTTTTATCAAACAGGTAACAACTATGCCCTTCAGACGCAGATTTCAAAGGATTTCATCAGAGAGAGGGTGATGGGATTTATGGAATCTCCGAAGGAAGGATTGCGCTTTTTCTTGGGGAAACTCGCGTCGGAGTGGTCGGAGCCCTCATTTATGACGTCTTTGTATTCGGAGATAGGTGATTCCGCTCGGCATTTTTCCGGACTGGGTTCGTTCCTTCTGATAGGACGAGGGTCGGAAATCCTGCTCAGGTACGAGAATGTTTTCCAAACGGTTGTGTATCTTCTGGCGTTGGTGGGATTGATCGGCCTTATCCATTCCATGATGAGGGAAAAGGCGATTGGCGATCATGCGTCCCAGATTTATGCAAGAGTTTTAGTATGCGCTTCCTTTATCGGCGGCTTCCTTTGTTACCTGTTCTGGGAAGCGAAAGGGATTTACACCCTGCCGTTCTTCATATTGCTGCTTCCGGTCGCGGCCTATGGTATTCAAAGTCTCATTTGCTTCGGCAATACCATTAGGGGCAGGTTCTCATAATTGTGGATATGTTTTCTGCGGGGTATTCTCTTCATTGCGTTTACCTGTGCTTGCAGACATGTTCGCTACTGTGATTGGTTTATGGCGTATGCAACGTTTTAGATTTTTTGATATTGCCAAAGGTATTGCAATATTGGCTGTGATACTGGGGCATAGCGCGATTGAGGCCAATCTTTGTATTCCCCATAGGGCCGCACAGGTTGCTATCTCGCTCTGTTTTTCTTTTCATATGCCGCTTTTCTTTATACTCGCCGGTTATTTTATGCATCCAGAACGTGCATTCCGTTGGGCGAAGGAATCAAGACAATTATTGTGCACATATGCGGTAACCGCGTTATGTGTTCTTGCTGGTGTAACCTGCATGGCGACCCTCCGTCATGAGAGTCGCGCACTTGCCTTGCAAACGTGGGGGATGACTGCATTGTACGGCAACGGTGACGTGTCTAACCTGACACTTTGGCCGGTTGGGTTCCGTATTGGCGCAATCTGGTTTTTGCTGGCCATGTTTTGGGCTCGGCTTTTGCTGCATATTTTTGCCAAGCTTCCCCATACCGTGTTCTGGGTAGCTGCATGCTTTGTTTTTGGATATATTTCATCCCGATATGTGTGCTTGCCTTGGAGTGTGCAATCGGGGATGTGTGCGGTTGCGTTTCTATATCTTGGTTATCTTGCGAAGAAATATGACGTGCTTGGTCGCGTGAAACGCATTCCTTATATTTGGGTTGCTGCTCTTCTGATCTGGATAATCGACGTTGTTTCTTTCGGCGGCATGAGTATGGCCATGAATGATTATGGGTCGCACCCTGTTCTGGCTGTGGTTGGCAGTATGGCTGGTACGCTATGCGTCATCGGTATTTCTCAGTTGCTGGATCACATGTTTCTCGGGGGGGCTCAGTAAGCTTGGCCAAGCAAGTCTAGCTATTCTGTGCGTGCATCTTGTCGAAGATGATGTATTGCCGTGGCAGATGTATCTTGGCTTCTTACGCGCGGCTTTCCCCCATATGCCACTAGTCCTATTGAGCTTTATCGTACGTTTGCCAATCGATCTTGTCGGTGCTGCGTTGCTGTATCGCGTTCCGGTGATCAATGAGTGGTTCTATCCTCAGCTGGTCAAGCAACGTCAGTTGAGACGGTCTAAGGCAATGAGCCATGCTTGTGTCTCTTGTGGGGAGTAGCTCTTCTGTGCTTTTTCATGTGAATTATGCACCCCCTATGATTTTCGGCGCTTCTGGATAGAAGAAAACGAAGACCGACGCTGGTAGGATATCGCGGTAAGTGTAGAGCGGCATGGGAGTTGCGCCTGTGCTCTTGCAAACGTGTACGCAGTGTATTCGATGAAAGGAAAATCGCGGTTATCATGACGAAGAAAACCGTTCGCGGGATTATCGCGGCAGTTATGGCTTTCATATTGTTTGCCGTCCCCATTGCCGCAGCCGATGCGGAAGAACTAGCGACGGCATCGCAGTCCGGCTATACGGGCTGGATGTACCAGAATGGCGAACGCTACTGGTTTGATTCCGGTACCATGGCGCGGTCGAAGGAAGTGTATGACCCGAATAGTGATGCGTGGTACTGGTTTGATGCTGATGGAACCATGGCTCACGATAAGGATGTCTATCTCTCTTCTGAGGACAAGTGGGTCAGATATGACGGCGACGGCCATATGATCAAAGGTGAGGATTACCGGTATGGCGGCTGGTACTACTTCGATCAGACGACTGGCGCGATGGCGAAAGGTATGAAGTACATCAATTCCAATGGAGGAAAATGGGTGTATTACGACTGGTCGACCGGCAGGATGGCGCATGGCGAGACCTTCGTGAATTACGATGGCGATCACACGGGCTGGTATTTGTTTGATGCATCCACGGGTGCCATGTATCACGGTGATACCTATGTCCGTTCAAACGGAGGGAAGTGGGTCCGCTATGATCGAGTGACCGGGAAAATGGTGAAGGGGCTGCATTATCAGGATGGCGCCTACTACTATTTCGATCAGAATACGGGCGCAATGGCACATGGAAGCGCATGGGTGCCTGAATGGAACTCGTATGCAACGTTTGATTCCGTGACCGGTCGATATGTCGGTAATACCGATTCGGGCGCCGGCGGAAACGCCGGAGGACACAACATTCGTGGACAATACTGCAAGAAGAGCGAAGTCGGCCAGCAAAGAACGGATGCCGATGGGACGCCCATAATTTGCGAGTACCGTGCCGGGAACAAGGTGCCGCATTGGTACGCTAGATGATGCAACTTCCTTGAGGGGTGTGATGGCGTTGTAAGCGCTATCGCGCCCCTCTTTGTCATGGCATCAGGCTCAACGCGCCATACGCGCAGACGACGAATGCCTTCTTGCCTGGATGCGGGTCTGCGACTGTGGTCGCTGCCGACCGTCGGCCATGCCGGGGGAGGGTATTTGCTTCACGGTCGCACGGTTCGTTAGCTTTTTGTTGTCCCGGCACCGATGCCGCGCCGATGAGGGATGCTTCTTGGGTGGGGGAGGGCGACACGCCGAAGAGGGGTGGCGCGTCCGGGATTTTCCGCTGTTTCCGCAGGATGTCTCGATGCTTGGGCGGTGTGGTGTAAGATGATACTAAAGCGGTTTAGTTACCCACCGGTTCAACGACGAACAACAGCTGGTGGGTGCCAAGCCGTGGGGCACCGGCCAAACGCCCCGATCAATGAAGCTCGGCGCATCGGACGAGTCTCATCAAGGAAAGGAAGAACCCATGCACGTCACTAAGAAAATTCTCGGCATCACCTGCGCCGTAGCGGCGCTGGTAAGCGTCTCCGCCTGCGGTTCGTCGGGCGGAGGGACAACGGCGGACGGTAAGAAAGAAGTCTCCTTCCAGACCTGGAACCTGAAGAACGATACCTACACGCCGTATTTCAACGACCTTATCGCCGCGTTCGAGAAGGAGAACCCGGACGTCAAGATCAAGTGGATCGATCAGCCCGCCGACGGATACACCGACAAGATCAACGCCGACGCCGCAGCCGGCACCCTGCCCGACATCGTGGACATGAGCCCCAATGGCGCCTACAGCCTCGCCAAAGCGGGGGTGCTGATGAACCTGAGCACGGAGGCGCCCGACGCCGCCAAACAGTTCACCAAGTCGTCATGGGATGCCGTGACCTTCAAAGGCGAGAACATCGAGAAAGGCGCCTACGCCTTCCCGTGGTACCTCAACTCCGGTGTGCAGTACTACAACAAGAAGGTCCTGACCCAGTGCGGCATCGACGCCTTGCCGCAGAACATGGACGAGTTCTTCGCCGCAGCCTCCACGCTCGGCAAGAACTGCGCCGGCACCACGATGGTGGCTTCCACCCCGACGATCGAATCGCTCGGCCAGTACGGCGCCAAACTCATGAACGGCGACCAGACCGCATTCACCTTCAACGACGCCAAGGGCGTTGAGCTGGTCCAGCATTACATCGACATGTACAACGAGAAGTCCCTGTCCGCCGATGCGCTCAACAACCTGTGGACCGGCGAAGGCGACGCCTTCAAGCAAGGGTCGGTCGCCTCGCTGGCGGGTTCGGCCTACTCGGTCTCCGACTTCGAGGAGAACGCCAAGGAACTCTACAAGAATCTCGGCATCACCGAGCGTCTGCTCGGCGAAGGCGGCAAGATGAACGTCGCCATGGAGACCCTCGTCGTCTCCAAGAACGCCAAGAACAAGGAAGAGGCCCTGAAGTTCGCCGAGTTCGTGACGAACAAGGAGAACCAGACCAAGTTCTGCAAGTCCTCGCACACCTTCCCGTCCGCCAAGGGGGCCGTCGAAGACCCGGCATTCTCCCCGACCGGCGACTCCATGCAGGATCAGGCCGTCAAACTCGCCTCCAAGGCCGTGCTCGACGATGACTGGTTCGCCTCCCCGGCCCCGTTCTCCGAGAACGCGAAGAACAGCCTGCGCGAACAGATCGCCCTCGCCATCCAGGGCAAGCAGTCCGCCCAGGAAGCCCTCGACAAGGTCGTCAAGATCGCCAATGAGGACTTGAACTCATGAGTGAATCCACTCCAACCGGATCCACGACCTCCGCGCGCGGCAGCTCCTCCAAAGCCGCCGCGCGCGGCGGTTCTCGCCGCCATGCCGGCGTGGACGTCGTGGATGAGGGGCACCGCATCCACGAAGGCACGGGCTTCGCCGCATGGCTGTTCGTGCTGCCCGCGCTCGCCGTGGCCCTGGTGTTCGTCATCGCGCCGTTCATCAACACGGTGCGCCTGTCGTTCACCGACGCCACCTTCGCCCGTCCCGGCTCGTTCGTCGGACTGGAGCAATACCGCAAGATGCTGGCCGATCCGGCCGTGCACACCGGCCTGCTCAACTCGTCGCTCTACGTGGTCTGCGTGGTGCCCTTCATGGTCATCCTGCCGCTGATTCTGGCCTCCCTGGTCTCGGGCAATTCCAAGATCCTCTCGTTCTTCCGGGCCTCCTTCTACCTGCCCGTGGTCGTTTCCACGGTCATCGTCGGGTTGGTGTGGACCAATATCCTGGCCCCGAAGGGAGTGGTCAATGCCGCGCTGAAGTCCGTCAACGCAATCAAGGACTATATCCCGTTCCTCACCGATCGCTGGCTATTGCTGTTCAGCGCGATGATGATCACCATCTGGACCGGCTTGGGCTACTACATGATCATCTACCTGGCCGCGCTGGCCAACATCGACCCCGGTCTCTATGAGGCCGCCGAGATCGACGGCGCCGGCGTGGTCCGCCGCTTCCTGCACGTCACCGTGCCGGGCGTGCGCTCCACCATGGTGCTCATCATGCTGTTGTCCAGCGCCGCGGCCTTCCGCGTGTTCAACGAAATATACGTGCTTACCGGCGGAACCGGCGGCGTGGGCGGCCAAGACGTCACGATGACCATGCTGGTCAAGAACTACGGCACCGGACTCAATGCCAAATACGGCTATGCCGGAGCGGTCAGCATGCTGATCTTCCTGATCGTCGGCAGCCTGATCGCCATCGAGTTCCTCATCGAAAGGAAGATGAGCAAGGATGCGTAAGACATCGAACAAAGTCGCGCAGTATGCGTTGCTGACCCTGTTCTTCCTCGTGCTGATCGGCCCGTTGTTCTGGCAGCTCACCCTGGCCTTCAAAGGCAAGGGAGACGACATCTACGCCGTCCCGCCCTACGTGTTTCCCCGGGATCCGACGTGGAGCAACTTCGTCGAGGCGTTCAACCGCATTCCCGTCCTGAGCTATTTCAAGAACTCGCTGATCGTGGCCGCCATCGCCGTATGCGGCAACGTCGTGGGGTCCACCTGCGCCGGTTACGCGCTCTCGCGCCTGACCTTCAAAGGCAAGCGTCTGGTCGTGCTGTTGATCTTCAGCGCCATGTTGATCCCCGGCGAAACCCTGCTGATTTCCCAGTTCATCATCGTCAAGAACATGGGTCTGCAGAACACGCTGATCGGCGCGGCGCTGCCCGGCCTGTGCGGCGCGATGAACGTGCTGCTCATGATGAACGCCTTCGCCGGCATCCCCAACGAGCTCGAGGAATCCGCCAAGGTGGATGGCGCCAACGTGTGGCAACGATTCTGGAACATCTGCGTTCCCCAAGTCAAGGGGACGATGACCGTCGTGACGATCTTCGCCTTCGTCGGCGCATGGAACGACTTCCTGTGGCCGTTGATCATCCTGTCCGATGACAAGGTGTACACGCTGACCGTGGGACTGAACCGGCTCAAGAACCAGTTCGTCTCCGATCCGCGCCTGATCGCCGCGGGCACGGTCATCGCGCTCGTGCCGATCGTGATCTTCTTCCTGGTCTTCCAGCGCTACTTCTTCAAGGGCGTGGAGTCCGGTGGCATCAAAGGATGAAAGGATGATGCGCATGAGATTCGGCGTCAACTACACCCCATCCCACGGCTGGTTCCACTTCTGGCTCGACCCCAACTGGCCGAGCGTCGAGGAAGACATGCGCCGCATCAGGAACCTGGGCATGGACCATGTGCGCGTCTTCCCGGTGTGGCCCTACCTGCAACCCAACCGCACATGGATCAATCGCAAGGCCATCGCCGATGTACGCCGCATGGTGCACATCGCCGGCGAGCAGGGGATGGACGCCTATGTGGACGTGTTCCAAGGGCATCTGTCCAGCTTCGACTTCCTGCCGTCATGGCTGGTCACCTGGCATCGCGGCAACATGTTCGAGGATGCCGATGCCGTCAAGGCGGAGAAAACGCTCGTCGCCGAACTGTACGGGGAGCTGGCCCAGGAGCCGGCGTTCCGGGGGCTCACCCTGGGCAACGAACTCAATCAGTTCTCCGACCGTCCGCATCCCGCCAAAATGGCGACCTCATCCCGGCGCATCGACGCCTGGCTGGCCGATCTGCTGGCCGTCGTCGACCGCAGGAAGCACGTGGCGTTGCACAGCGAAAACGACGGCGTATGGTATCTCGACCATCATCCGTTCACGCCGATGCAGGCCGCGAACCTGGGCGACATGACCACGATCCACTCGTGGGTGTTCAACGGCACCGCGCAAGGCTATGGCGCAATGAGCGAGGAATGCACCGCGCATGCGCTCTACTTGGCCGAGCTTTCCCGAGCCTTCGCCCGGAACCCCGACAGGCCCGTATGGCTGCAGGAGGTCGGCGCCCCGCAGAACGTGCTCGAAGCCGAGCAGACCCCGGAATTCTGCCGCGACACCATCGCCAAGGCGGCGCAATGCCCGAATCTGTGGGGCGTCACATGGTGGTGCTCGCATGACGTGGACTCGCGCATGAGTGATTTCCCGCCCTTCGAGCACGCTCTCGGCCTCTTCGACGAACACGGCAACATCAAACCAATCGGCCGCGCCTTCGCCGAGATGGCGCAGGAGTATCGGGACAAGCCCGCAGCCGGAGGCAATGACGCCGCCGTCGTCATCGAAGTCGATGAGAACGGCAACCCGCTCAACCGTGGCGCCTGCGGCCCGGGCGGCTCGATCTTCGAACGGTGGATGCGGCTGCATGCCGAAGGCGCCCGGCCCACGCTCGTCACCTCGGCGACCGCCCGTGACGGCGAAGCGCTGCGGCGGCTCGGCGTCACGCGGCTTGAAACCGACGATGAGCCGCATGGGGCGAAATACTACACCGCCGTCTCCGACTCATCCTTCGCGGAGCTGGATGCGCGGTGAGCGCCGTGGCCGCCGCACGTCGGCGGCTCCGGCGAGTACCGTCATGGCCGTGGCGATAGTATGGTGGTAATCCGAACATCGTATTTAGAAGTTTCGTATTGAAAGGAACGCGAGGCATGGCAGACGCGCGTACTGATTCCGTGAAGTATCCTGATTTGGTTGTTGTGGGTGCTGGGTTGTTTGGTCTGACGGTGGCGCAGCAGGCGGTGGAGCATGCGGGTGCCCGTGTGCATATCATCGACGTGCGCGACCACATCGGCGGCAACGCCTACTCGTATATGGATGAGGAGACCGGCGCGGAGATCCACAAGTACGGGGCGCACCTGTTCCACACGTCCAACAAGCGTGTGTGGGATTACGTGAATCGTTTCACCTCGTTCACCGACTACGTGCATCGCGTGTATGCCACGCATGACGGCGAGGTCTATCCGCTGCCGATCAACCTGGGCACCATCAACCAGTTCTTCCACGCGCGTTACACGCCGGCCGAGGCGCAGAAGCTTATCGCCGAGCAGGCGGGCGAGCTGGCCGGCACCGATCCGCAGAACCTCAACGACAAGGGCATCCAGCTCATCGGACGTCCCCTGTACGAGGCGTTCATCAAGAACTACACGGGCAAGCAGTGGCAGACCGATCCTGCCGAGCTGCCCGCGTCGATCGTCAAGCGTCTGCCGGTGCGCTTCAACTACGACAACCGCTATTTCAAGGACACGTGGGAGGGTCTGCCCGCGGACGGCTACACGAAGTGGATGGAGCGCATGATCGACGATCCGCGCATCACGGTTTCGCTGGGCGTGGATTTCTTCGACGAATCCCAGCCGTACAACAGGAAGGCCCTGCGGGCCGCGGGCGTGCCGGTGGTGTACACGGGTCCGGTGGACCGTTACTTCGGTTACGAGCTTGGCGACTTGAAGTGGAGGACGGTGGACTTCAAGGAGGTCCGTTACGATGAGGGCGACCATTTCGGTTGCCCGGTGATGAATTTCTCGGACGCGGACGTGCCGTACACTCGTGCTATCGAGTTCAAGAACTTCAATCCGGAGCGTCGCGAGCGGCAGAATCCGGACAAGACGGTGGTGTGGGAGGAGTACAGCCGTTTTGCCGAGCGTGGCGACGAGCCGTATTATCCGATCAACACCGATGCGGACAAGGCCCTGTACGCGCGGTACGAGGCCAAGGCCGCGGCCGAGCCGAAGACCGTGTTCGGCGGGCGACTCGGCACGTACAAGTACTACGACATGCACCAGGTGATCGACACCGCCCTGACCGCCTACGAGGAGCAGGTCGCCCCGCTGCTGAAGAAGTAGACCAGCGTTTCGCCAGAGGATTAACGATTGAGCCTGAAACCGACTGAATATTGCTGAGGCAATAGCCGGTTTCGGGCTTCTGTGTTTTTAACGTTGCAAGTGGGGGGGGTGGCGCTGCTCGAACATGGCTCGGCTTCCCCAGAATGAAAAACTGGCGGAAAGGCGTATAAAGTGGCGGTAAACTGGCGGAAAGGCGTATACAGTGGCGAATTCTGACGTTATTGAGTTGATTTCTTTTGCCGGCCTTTCCGAGTCGGATGTGAGGCTACTTCGAGAAGATAATTGTATTGAGGCGAAAAAGGCCAAAGACAAATTACCAGACAGTCTATGGGTGACTACCATTGCGACCGGGATGAAGTCAAAGCAATGTTTCGCGATGGCAGTGACACTCCTCAGGATCTTCGTATCGTGGAAGATTTGGGTAGTGCTGCATTGGATTCAGGCACGATTGTCTCGTACCGTTCTTATTTTCAGCGGATTCGGCCAAACCATCCATGGCGTAATTTGAATGACGACGATTTTCTCGTGCGTCTACAGGCGCTCGCTCGTTCTACCAAAGATAATCAGTTGCATCCAACTATTGCTGGATTGCTGATGTTTGGGCGCGAATATGATATCGTGCGGGAATTCGCAAATTATTTGACTGAATTGGTAAAGTGCCACGTCGCGTCGATGACGGGGACAAATTTCCTGGGGTACTTAAGGCTCGCCACGAGGAGTACAGTTGTCTGTAACGCACAATGTGGCGCGTAAGACGAGGGGCGCATCTCGCAAGTAGGGTGCGATGCAGTTGAAGGAGTGCATGTCATGACTGATCCGAATGTCAATCCGAACGGCCAGGTGCCAGGGCAGCAAGCTGACGCCAATCCGACTGAGCCGTTAAATGCGATGACAGCGGAAACGGGAACCGCCGCCAACAATGCTCCAACCCAAGCAATCGCAGCGGGCGAACAGCCCACTCAAGCGTTCACTCCTGCTAGGCAGCCTACGCAGGCGTTTACACCTGCCGAGCAGCCCACCCAGCCTTTTGCGCAGGCCAATAAGCCGGTACCGCCTACGCAGGCTTTGCCACCAGTGACTCCTGCCGCTGCGCCTGCGCCCGCACCGGCAGCACCTGCGCCTGCGCCCGCACCGGCAGCACCCAATTCGCCCTATCCGGGGGCGGCTCCGGCAAGCGGATCGGTTCCTCCGGTCTATGGCAGCGGTAGTGCTCCGGTATATCCGGGCGGCGGGGCCGTGCCTCCGCAAACGCCCTATAACCCGTATATGCAAGGCGGCCAACCGAACGGCCAGCCGGGATGGTCTGGTTCTTACGGCAGTGTGCCGCCTGAAGCGAACCGGAAGTACAACGGCCTGGCTATTGCCGGTTTTATCTGCTCGTTCCTTGTCTCACTCCTCGGTCTGATCCTGAGCATCGTGGGCCTCGACCAGATTAAGAAACAGGGCGGCAAGGGAAAGGGCTTGGCCATCGCCGGCATCATCATCAGTGCGGCGGGCATGGTGATACAGGTAATACTGGTCATCGCGCTGATTGTCGGCGGTGCCTCGTATGCCATCAAGGCTATAGATGAGGCGAAAACCGATTCCTCCTATAGTCAGTCCTCTTCGGGCAACGGTGATAGCAGCGATAAGAGCAAAGCTCAAGATAATCTTGACGATGCGCTGGACGATACGTTGGGCGAAACCCATGACGATTTAGCCGACGGTGATTATGGGCTGTACGATTCGATTCAGGATTTCGTCGACTCTTCGGAATTCAAGGACTCTATTGAATCCAAAGCGGATACGTTTGCAGACACCGGCATCACCTTCAACTACCGTGTCGACGGTGACACCTTGGTGTACGAGTACGTGCTCGACGACAGCTACGCCTCGCTAGGCGATACCTTCGCTTCCTCACTGGATGCTATGGACAGCACCTATCAATCCACCGCGAATCTGCTGGGCTCGATGTGCAAGGCCTCCAGCGGCAAGGCATCGTTGCGCGTCATCATGCACACGCAAAGCGGCCAGTCGCTGTACGACAAAACCTGGACCGAAAAGTAGCAATCCCAGCGAACGTGCGTTTTGGTCGATTGAAGGCCGGTCTGCTTGCTCCTTGGACGGATGCTTCTGCGGAAGGAACCGCCAAGGAGTAGGCTTGGCACCATGAGACTCGCACGTTTTTCTTTGAATGATTCGCCGCGCTACGCCTTCGTGCAGAAGGACGAAACGGACGGCAAGGACTACCTCATCGAACTGGACGGCCACCCGCTGGCCGGCGACCAGGTCAAGCCCACCGGCACTCGTTACCCGGTCGACGGCGACGGCATCCGCCTGCTCTCCCCGGTCATCCCCTCCAAGGTCTACGGCCTGGCCAAGAACTATGAGGCGCACGCCCAGTTCATGCACGAGGCCGGACGGTCCGAGATCGCCCACGCGCCGGAGGACATGGTGATCTTCACCAAGCCGTCCACCTCGGTGATCGGCCCCGACGATCCGATCGTGTACCCGGTCTGCTCCAAGGACATGAACTTCGAGCCGGAAGTGGCCGTGGTGATGGGACGCATCGCCAAGAACGTGACCGTCGAGAACGCGATGGATTACGTGCTCGGCTTCACCTGCGTGAACGACGTGACGTTGCGCGATCTGCAGGGCATCGACCCCACGTGGACTCGCGCCAAGGGCTTCGATACCTCCTGCCCGCTTGGCCCGTGGATTGTGATGCGCGACGACCTCGACTGGAGGGACGCCAAGATTTCCTTCACGCTGAACGGCGAGGATGTGCCGATGGCGTCTGGCACCACCGCGAACCTGATTCACGGCATCCCCGAGCAGATTGCCGCGATTTCGTCGTTCTCCACGCTGCTGCCTGGTGACGTCATCATGACCGGCACCCCGAACGCCTCCGGCCACCTCGACCCAGGCGACGAGACCATCGTGCACGTCGAGGGCATAGGCGATCTGCGCAACGTTGTGGTGCGTGCGTGAGTTTGGCACCTGCATCATGTGGGGCGTGCCGTCCGATCCACGCCGCTGCCGCACGCGATTTTACGCGTACGAAAAAGCCGCACCCGCGATTAATCGAATCCGGGTTTCCCGGACCGGTGATCGGGGTGCGGCTTGTGGGCGTGGAACGCCCGCGATTTTGTCAGGCATGGGCCTGACGGAGAGGATGACTGCCTCGTTGCGCTTGCCGGTTTTCAACTGACCATACTCCACAGTGTCAGTCATGGTGAGGATTTCGGGCCTTATCGGTATCACCTTTCTAACTTAACAAGATATTCGGTGGTGTCTTCTTCAAACTTCTTCTGACCTGTCAAATGAAAGCCATGCTTCTGGTAGAAAGAAATTGCCCTAAAATTCTTCTCTAATGCCCATAGATTATTCGCATGGAGCTCTTTAATTGCGAATTCGATCAGTTCATTGCCGATCCCCTCACTTTGGAAAGACGTATCTACATATAGTTTACAGATTTCTGTTCTGTTCATTTGAATGAAACCTTTTATCAGTCCATCATCGGATACATATATGTTATTGATGATTTCGTCTTTTTTGAAGTAACTATCTATCAATGAAACAACTTGTAACTCCCCAAAAGAAAAGCTTTCATCTTTGAATATGGGGAAGAAGTTTATCCTGTTATTGAATACATATATCTCAGCGATTCTTGATAAATCATCTACTGCTGCTTTTCTGATACGCATCTTAATATCTCCTTTACGGATTCCGAATCTGTTCTTACGGTTTCAGAGTAGCAATCAGTTCATCTCCATCCTTTTCCTCGGTTCCAACAAATCCAGACAGGTAGTATAACTGACTGGCAACTTCATTCCAGGTTCATAAGACAACCAGCAGTATTCCGCTCTACCGCAGGAATGCTTCTATGGATTCTTCACTGGGCAATGTGGCAAAGATTCGTCTGATCTTGTGGAAGAGGGGGGTGGGATATTGCGAAACATGAAAACTTGAGTCACATGCACTCAAGTTTTGGGAATAGAATGGGTTCCAGGTCGGTTGACCATATCAGACAACGACAAGTTGCGGTCTGCCGCAACGCTCGCAGGACTTTCGAAGCCTGCGAGCCGCACTGCGCGGACCGCATGATATGGAGGAATACGATATGGAACAGAAGTTCACCACCATGGCCCAGGAGGCCGTCGGCGACGCCATCCAGAGTGCGTCCGCCGCGGGAAACGCGCAGGTCGAAACCCTGCACGTCATGGACGCGCTGCTGCGCCAGGAGAACGGCGTGGTGCGTTCGCTGATCGAAGCCGCGGGCGGAGACCCGCAGGCCATCGGCGCGGCGGTGCGCAACGCCTTGGTCGCCCTGCCAAGCGCATCCGGTTCCAGCACATCACAGCCGCAGGCCAGTCGTCAGCTGACCGCCGCCATCGCCCAGGCCGAGAAGGAAATGCAGCAGATGGGCGACGAATACGTCTCCACCGAACATCTGCTCATCGGCATCGCGGCCAGCAAGCCGAACCAGTCGGCCGAAATCCTGGAGAAGAACGGCGTCACCGCCGCCTCCCTGCGCAAGGCCGTGCCCGGTGTGCGTGGCGGCGCGAAAGTCACCAGCCCGGACGCGGAAGGCTCATACAAGGCCCTGGAGAAGTACTCCACCGACCTGACGGCCGCCGCCAAGGAAGGCAAGCTGGACCCGGTCATCGGCCGCGACCAGGAGATCCGCCGCGTGATTCAGATCCTCTCCCGTCGTACCAAGAACAATCCGGTGCTGATCGGCGAGCCGGGCGTGGGCAAAACTGCCGTCGTCGAAGGCCTGGCCCAGCGCATCGTGGCGGGCGACGTGCCCACCACGCTGCAAGGCAAGAAGCTCATCTCCCTCGACCTGGGCTCCATGGTGGCCGGCTCGAAGTACCGCGGCGAATTCGAAGAGCGCCTGAAGAGCGTCCTGAACGAGATCAAGAACGCGGACGGCCAGATCATCACCTTCATCGACGAGATCCACACCATCGTCGGCGCCGGCGCGGCCGAGGGCTCGATGGACGCCGGCAATATGCTGAAGCCCATGCTGGCCCGCGGCGAACTGCGCCTGATCGGCGCGACCACGCTGGACGAATACCGCGAGAACATCGAGAAGGATCCGGCATTGGAACGCCGTTTCCAGCAGGTGTTCGTGGGCGAGCCAAGCGTGGAGGACACCATCGCCATCCTGCGTGGCCTCAAACAGCGTTACGAGGCGCACCACAAGGTGACGATCGGCGACGACGCGCTGGTTGCCGCCGCGACCCTCTCGAACCGGTACATCTCAGGCCGTCAACTGCCGGACAAGGCCATCGACCTGGTCGACGAAGCCGCCGCCCACCTGCGCATGGAACTCGACTCCTCGCCCGAGGAGATCGACGAACTGCAACGCAGGGTGACCCGTCTCGAAATGGAGGAGATGCAGCTCAGGAAAGCCGAGGACCCCGCGTCCAAGGAGCGTCTGGGCAAGCTGCAGGCCGAACTCGCGGACACCCGCGAGAAGCTCAGCGGTCTCAAGGCGCGTTGGGATGCGGAACAGGCCGGCCACAACAAGGTCGGCGACCTGCGTGCCAAGCTCGATGACCTGCGTGTGCAGGCGGATAAGTACACCCGTGAAGGCAACCTCGCGGAAGCCTCGAAGATTCTCTACGGCGAGATCCCATCCATCCAAAAGGAACTTGCCGCAGCGGAGAACGCCGACGCCGAAACCCAAGACTCCGGCGCCGGGCAGCCGAGCGCCGAACCGATGGTCCCGGACCGCGTGGACGCCGATTCAGTGGCCGGCATCGTCTCCGACTGGACCGGCATCCCCGTCGGACGCCTGATGCAGGGCGAAAACGAGAAGCTGCTCCACATGGAGGATTACCTCGGCAAGCGTGTGATCGGACAGAAGGAAGCCATCGCCGCCGTATCCGACGCGGTGCGCCGTTCTCGCGCCGGCATCTCCGACCCGAACCGTCCGACCGGCTCGTTCCTGTTCCTCGGCCCCACCGGCGTGGGCAAGACCGAACTGGCCAAGGCGCTCGCCGACTTCCTGCTCGACGACGAGAAGGCCATGGTCCGCATCGACATGTCCGAATACATGGAGAAGGCTTCAGTCTCGCGCCTGATCGGTGCGGCTCCGGGCTACGTGGGCTACGAGCAGGGCGGCCAGCTGACCGAAGCCGTGCGCCGCCGCCCGTACTCCGTGGTGTTGTTCGACGAGGTCGAGAAAGCCAACCCGGAGATCTTCGACGTGCTGCTGCAGGTGCTCGACGACGGCCGCCTGACCGATGGCCAGGGCAGGACCGTGGACTTCAAGAACACGATTCTGATCATGACCTCCAATCTCGGCTCGCAGTTCCTCGTGAACGACGACATGGACGCCGACGCCAAGAAGAAGGCCGTGATGGACGCCGTCCACATGAGCTTCAAGCAGGAGTTCCTGAACCGTCTGGACGACATCGTCATGTTCCACCCGCTGACCCGCGATGAGCTCGGCGGCATCGTGGACATTCAGGTGGCCGGGGTGGCTCAGCGCCTGACCGACCGGCGTATCACGCTGGACGTCACCGCGGCGGCCCGCGAATGGCTGTCGAACACCGGGTATGATCCGGCGTATGGCGCCCGTCCGCTGCGCAGGCTGGTGCAGACCGAAGTGGGCGACCAGCTGGCCCGCATGCTGCTGGCCGGCAAGGTCCACGACGGCGACACCGTGCTCGTCGACCAGACCGGCGGCGAGCATCTGGAGCTCACCGCACGTTCGGGCGGCGACGATCCGTCCGGCGACGACCAGTCCGTGAGCGTGGACGGGATTCAGGAAGACCGGTGACCGGACGATTCGCCCCCACGCCGTCGGGACGCATGCACATCGGCAACATATACGCCATGCTGGGCGCATGGCTCTCGGCCCGTTCCCGTGGCGAACGCATGATGATGCGCATCGAAGACGTGGACGGGCCCCGCGTGGTCGCCGGCGCCGACCGGCTCATGATGGACGACCTGCATTGGCTCGGGCTCGACTGGGATGGTGAGCCGATGTTCCAGTCCCAGCGCACCGAACGATACGAGTATGCGCTGGAATGCCTGCGCTCGCAAGGCGTGCTGTATCCCTGCTTCTGTTCGCGCGCGGATATCCGCGCGGCGTCGGCGCCCAACGAGGGAGACGGCTTCACGGTGTATCCGGGCACATGCCGCCGCCTGCTGCGCGAGCATCCCGAGCAGGTGCGCGCCCGCCTGACGCGCGGCGACCGTCACTCCATCCGCATCGCCATGCCTGAGGAGGCCGTCGCCTTCGCCGATGGCGTCTACGGGCCGCGTCGATACGACCTGGCCCGGGAAGTGGGCGATTGCGTGATTCGCCGGGCCGATGGGTTGTTCGGATACCAGTTGGCCGTGGTGGTCGATGATCTCGACATGGGCGTGGACGACATCGTGCGCGGGCGTGACCTGCTGCGCTCCACCGCATTGCAGATGCGGATTCGCAGGTGCCTGCTGGAGGGCGGCTTTGAACCGGAACATGGCGGCATCGACCCGTGCGCCGCCGGTCGGCCCGCAAGCCGTTGCGCCGCGTGCCCCGCATACGCGCATCTGCCGCTGATCGACAATGCGGCCGGACGCCGCCTCGCCAAACGAGAGCGGTCGCTCGACATGGGCGCCCTGCGGGCGCGCGGCGTCCGCCCCGAGCAGATCATCGGCTACTGTGCGTGGCTGCTTCGCCTACGGCCCGATCCCATCGCCTGTCCGCCCGCCGATCTGCTGGCCGATTTCAGCTGGACGCCGCTGCGCGGCGCGCATGACGATCGCATCCTGGATCCGGCCTCGCCGCACACGCCGGCATGGCTGGCCGAAGCCTTGTGAGCGCGGGCCGCCGGGCCGCGCAAAAACGTGCCGTCAGCCGGCGTGACGTTGCGTGCCGAGGTGACGGACCGCGGTAGGCTGAGCGTGGATGATTGGTCCGACACGGGAGGAACGTATGTCTTCATCGAAACTGTTCAGAAATGTGATCATCGGCGGCGCCGTTGCCGCGGGCACCGCGGCCTGGGCGCTTGCGCCGCGCTCGTTCAACGACAAGCGCCGCAACTTCGTGCCTTCGGTGCCCGATGCGTGGTACGCCCACCGTGGTCTGCACGACGCCGGTTCCGGCCTGACCCATCGGTACGCCGCCGAATCCGGCGACTATGTGGCGCTCGCCCGCCGCATGGCCGAGAAAGCCGGCTACGGTTCCGCCAACGAGGCCGGCCCGATCGCCCCCGAGAATTCGCTGGCCTCCTTCGCCGCCGCCTGCGAGGCCGGGTATGGCATAGAACTCGATCTGCAGCTGACACTCGACGGTCAGGTGGTCGTCGTGCATGACCCCGACCTGAAGCGCGTGGCCGGCGATCCGCGCCGCATCGAAGACCTCACCTACGGCGAGTTGACGCGCATCCCGTTGTTCCCCACGGCCCGGCCCGGCGATGCCGTCGCCGAACCATTGCCCGGCGCCGAGGAGGTGCCGGCGCTGGTCACCACGCCGTCCGCCGCGCCGGACGGCTACTACCAGCATGTGCCGCTGTTCTCCGACGTGCTTGCGGTGGTGAATGGCCGCGTTCCGCTGATCGTGGAATACAAGTTCGACGACAACGCCCATTGGGACGGGCGCTGCGACGAACTGATGGACAAGGGTGCCGCGCTGCTCGCCCAGTACGAAGGCCCGTACGTGATTGAATCGTTCAACCCCCGTGCCGTGGAATGGTACAAGGTCAACCATCCCGAAGTGAATCGCGGACAGTTGAGCTGGCCCGCCACCATCAAGGAGGACGGTGTGACCGAATGGGCCGCCGGCCTGCTCGTGTTCGACTGGATGTCCCGCCCCGATTTCGTGGCCTACGACTGGGTCGGCGGCTCGTCACCGCAGGTCAGGCTCGCGCGCGCGATGGGCGCGACCGCCGTGTCGTGGACCGTGCGCAGCCGTGACGAACTCGCCCAATGCGACGCTTACTTCGACCGTCATATCTTCGAGGCGTTCGTGCCCGACGAACGGTAAACCGCTTTACTGGTTCCCGACAGGCCGCCCACCACATTTGTCGTGGTGGGCGGCCTGTTTATTGGCATGCCGTGACGGGGCGGTGAACGAGGCGAATATCAGACGTAATGGCGATGAAGCCATATTGAATTCTCAGTGATATCGATCCAGGGGCGTCGACTGCTGGGGTACCACTGAACGAGGTAACCGTCCATAGGAAAAATGCATAAACGGTCTTCGACCGGAAGGGGCCTTTGCATGTCTCAGGCAGTCGCACACATCCAAAAACCTAGCCAATCCCCGCCGTCATATGGCGCGGGTTCCCGTGCCAAGGCGCGATTCACCCTGCGCGACGTGACGTCGTCGCTGTATCTTGCGCCCGCGGCCATCGTGTTCCTCGTATTCGTGGTATATCCGCTGATTCGCACGTTCGTGCTGTCCATGTCGGGCACCGACATTCTCGGCCGACAGAGCACGTTCGTGGGACTGCGCAATTTCCAGCGCGTGTTCAGCGATCCCGAATTCGGCAAAATCATGCTCAATACGTTGATGTTCGCCGTATACACGGTGATTCCCACGATTCTGCTGTCGCTGGTCATTGCGTTGATGCTGAACAAGGAATCCACCGTCAATCGTGTGTTCCGCACGATTTTCGCGCTGCCGTTCGCCTACTCGGTGTCGGCCGCGTCCATCATCTTCTCCGCCTTCTTCAATCCGGCCACTGGCCTGTTCAACGCCGCACTGCAGAAAATCGGCATGCAGCCGGTGGGTTGGCTCACCGACCCGAAATTCGCGATGCCGGCCATCGCCATGACCACGGTGTGGATGAACATCGGCTACAACGTGCTGGTGTTGCTTGCCGGTCTTGGTTCGGTTCCGAAGGAAATCGTCGAAGCGGCTCGTCTGGACGGTGCTTCCGGTCTACGCCTGCAGACCTCGATCATGATTCCGCTGATCATGCCGCAGTTGTTCTTCCTGATCATCACCGACACCATCCAGTCGTTGGAAAGCTTCGGCCAGATTCATGTGCTCACCAAGGGTGGCCCGAACGCCTCCACCACCACGCTGGTGTACGACATCTACATGCACGGTTTCGCCAACAACAGCTCCAATTTCGGCTACGCTTCGGCCGAGGCGTTGGTGCTGATCGTGGTGGTCGCCGTCATCACCCTGATCCAGTTCCTCACTGTTGGAAAGCAGGTGGATAACCAATGACCGCTTCCGTTCCCTCCGGTACCGTGTCGCGCGGCGCGACCGGCTCGCTGAGCCTTTCCCGCGCCAAATACATCGCCTCGAAAATCTTCGGCGTGCTGATGCTGTTGTTTCTTGCCTTCCTCGTGGTCTTCCCGGTGTACTACTCGTTCGCCGGTTCGCTGATGAAGCAGGAGGACATCGCCAGCTATCCGCCCGCCGTCTGGCCGGTGCATGGCATCACCTGGAATAATCTCGCCACCGCGGCGCAGATCATTCCGCTCATGCGCCAGTACGTCAACTCGCTGGGGGCCACGCTGGTGATCACCGTGGCGCAGGTGCTCACCTCCACTTTGGTGGCGTATGCGCTGGTGATCCTCAAAGTCAAGGGCCGTCGCGTGTGGTTCGTGCTGTTCCTGTCCACGATGATGATTCCGGGTGAATCCGTGATCATCCCGAACTATCTGACCATCTCTTCGCTCGGGCTGCGCAACACCTTCCTCGCGCTGGTGCTTCCGTTCCTCGCCAGTGGATTCGGCGTGTTCATGATGCATTCGTTCATGCGCCAGTTCCCGATGGAGCTGGTGGAAGCCGCGCGCATCGACGGCGCCTCGAAC
Organism: Bifidobacterium sp. FKU; assembly: GCF_026016385.1. Classification (NCBI taxonomy): domain Bacteria; kingdom Bacillati; phylum Actinomycetota; class Actinomycetes; order Bifidobacteriales; family Bifidobacteriaceae; genus Bifidobacterium; species Bifidobacterium sp. FKU. Next base: position 2,415,050 of record NZ_CP092888.1, on the reverse strand, counting down.
CTGCGTCTGCTATGGTCCGTAGTGCTTCCGCTAAGCCGCCCGGCCATCGCCTCGCTGGCCATCTACACCTTCCTGACTCACTGGAACGCCTTCTTCTGGCCCTTGCTGGTCACGGAGACACCGCAGATGCAGACCATCCAGATCGGCATCACGCAGCTGCAGTCGCCCGATGCCTTCAACCCGGGACTGGTAATGGCCGGCGCCGTTCTGGCCGTCATCCCCACGCTGTTCATCATCGTGTTCGGGCAGCGCCAGATCGTGCGCGGTCTGACTGCTGGTTCGACCAAATGATTTGTGATTCATAACTCAATACCGACAACAACCAACCATTGACGTCGCCGACCATTGGCCGAGCTGAATGTTGACGTCAATCACCATCCCTCGGCCGGCGCTCGCTGGCCGACTGTCACCAATCACCGTCCGTCGGCCGTGTCGTATCCGGCATGCGGGCGGCTTATGAGGAGAACGAATAAGAATGAACAAGATTGCCACCCGTGCCATCGCCATCATCGCGGCGGTGGGTTCCATGGTTTCCTTGGCGGCATGCGGATCGGATACCGCTTCGAACGCCAACGTCCCTACGCCCAAAGAGTCCGACGGTTCCGTGACCGTGAACTTCTGGCACTCCATGTCCGGCACGAACGGTCAGGTGCTGGACAAGATGATCAATGAGTTCAACGCGCAGAACAAGGGCAAGATCACCGTCAAAGGCTTGTACCAAGGCAAGTATGATGAAGCGATCACCAAATACAAGTCGGCCGTGCAGTCGCAGTCCACGCCGACGCTGATGCAGATCTACGACATTGGTTCGCGCTTCATGATGGATTCCGGCACCATCACGCCGATGCAGAATTTCATCGATAAAGACAAGTACGACACCTCCGATCTGCAGCCGAACGTGGCCGGGTACTACACCGTGAACGGCAAGCTGTATTCGATGCCGTTCAACACCTCCATGCCGGTGCTGTACTACAACAAGACGTTGTTCGAGAAGGCCGGGCTCGACCCGAACAAGGCACCGGAAACGCTGGATGAAGTGAAGGCCGCCGCCGAGAAGCTTTCCGAGAAGAATGGCGGACCCGCACAGTACGGCTTCAACGCCGCCGTCTACGGCTGGTACCTGGAGCAGGAGATCGCCGCCAGTGGCGAGCAGTACTGCGGTCCCGACAACGGCCGTGGCAAGGATCGCGTGTCGAAGTTCGACTTCGACAACGACGCCGCAGTCACGTTCATGAAGTGGTGGAAGGATATGGTCGACTCCGGCGTCTCCGGCAACACCGGTTCCGATACCACGGCGGCCATCAACGCCTTTGAAACCGGCAACATCGGCATCACCATCGAATCCACCGCCGATCTGGCCGGTGTGATGGACGCCGCCAAGCAGAAGGGCTTCGAAGTCGGTGTGGGGAACTACCCGAAGATCAAGAAGAACAACTCCGGCCCGATCATCGGCGGCGGCTCCCTGTGGATTTCCAACGTGAAGCATTCCGACGAGGAGCAGCAGGCGGCTTGGCAGTTCGTCAAGTTCCTTTCCGACCCGAAGCGTCAGGCCGAATGGCACACCGGCACCGGTTACTTCCCGACCTCGAAGAAGGCGCTCGAGGAGCCGGCGGACGCCCAGTGGCGTCAGCAGTACCCGCAGTTCGATGTGGCGGTCAAGCAGTTGCAGAACACCAAGCTCACTCCCGCCACCCAGGGGTGCTCCGCAGGTGTGATGCCGCAGGCCCGCAAGGGCGTGGAGAAGGCCGTCGAACAGATCTTCGAAGGCACCGATCCCAAGAAGGCTTTGAGCGATCAGGTCAAGGCGTTGCAGACGGATTTGGACGATTACAATAACTCGCTGTCCCAGAAGTGATGTGGTCGCGGTCCCTATGCCGCGACAATGACGACGGCCCGCCGCCCCGGAGGTTTTCGGAGCTGCGGGCCGTTTGCCATGCCCCGCATGATCGGGGCGCGCGCTGTTACTTGTGATACGGCTCGCCAGCGTTGATCTTGTATGCGCGATAGATCTGCTCCAACAGGATCACGCGCATGAGCTGATGGGGGAACGTCATCTTCGAAAAGCTCAGCTTGTAATCGGCGCGTTTGAGCACCGCGCCGCATCGAAGATCTGACCCGTATTCCGCTGTTCCCGAACGGCAAGTCCGGTGACTTGAAGGCCGAGCCCTTGCCGGGCGCCGATGCGAACCCGCCGCTGGCGGTCACGACGTCCGCCGCGCCGAAGGGGGCACTACCAGCATGTGCCGCTGTTCTCCGATGTGCTGGACGTGGTGGCCGGCCGGGCTCCGCTGATTGTGGAATACAAGTTCAGCAACAACAGGGCTTGGGATGAGCGTAGCGAAGAGCTCATGGAAAAGGGCCACGCCTTGCTTGAGGCGTATGACGGCCCGTACGTGATCGAATCCTTCCACCCGGGCGCGGTGAATTGGTACAAGGAGCATCACCCTGAGGTGTGCCGCGGTCAGCTGAGCTGGCCGGCGAAGCTGAGCAAGAATGGTGCGGCTGAATGGGCCGCCGGCTTACTGGCGTTCGACTGGCTGTCTCGTCCTGATTTCGTGGCTTATGACTGGACCGGTGGCGCTTCGCCGCAAGTCAGGCTCGCTCGTTCGATGGGTGCGATGCCGGTTTCATGGACCGTGCGCAGCAGCGATGAACTCGCCCAGTGCGCCCCCTACTTCGACCGCCACATCTTCGAAGCGTTCGGCCCCGACGCAGTGTGAGGTTGAGGGCGTTATTGATGTGCCCATGGGGCGGTTACAGGCTCATCGGGCGGTAACTTGCCCATGGGGCGGTTTGAAGAATATGTGAAACCGCGGAATTAAGCCATTTTGGGATACCACCCCATGAGGGTTTTACGGCCCCATGGGGCAATTACCGCCCCATGGGGGATTTCCCGCCCCATGAGGTATGGTGTTTTACTTGTGATACGGCTCGCCAGCGTTGATTTTATAAGCGCGATAAATCTGTTCGAGCAGAATCACGCGCATGAGCTGATGGGGGAACGTCATCTTCGAGAAGCTCAGCTTGTAATCGGCGCGTTTGAGCACCGCCTCGTCAAGACCGATGGATCCGCCGATCACCAACTGGATATGGCTGACCCCTTGGATGCCGAGCTGGCTGACTTTCGCGGCCAGACCTTCGGAGGAAAGCATCTGGCCGTCGATGGCCAAGGCGATCACGAACGCGCCCGGTTTCAGATGCTTGGCGATGCGTTCGCCTTCTTTGGCCTTGATCTGTCGGTCAACGCCTTCAGAGGCGTGTTCGGGCGTCTTCTCATCCGCCACCTCGATGATGTTGAGCTTGCAGTAGCGCGAGAGCCGCTTGGAATATTCGGCGATGGCGTCGGTCAGATACCGTTCCTTGATCCGACCGACGCAGACGATGTCGATGTTCATGCGTCAGTCGATGACGCCGTAGAGACGATCGCCGGCATCGCCCAGCCCCGGCACGATGTAGCACTTGTCGTTGAGCTTCTCGTCCACCGCGCACACCACGACCTTGAATTCGATGGACGGGTCGATGTGCTCCTCGACGTACTTGATGCCTTCAGGCGCCGCGATGATGTTGATCGCGGTCACGTCCTTGGCGCCGCGTTCGGCCAGATAGTGCGTGGCGGCGACCAGCGTGCCGCCGGTGGCGAGCATCGGATCGATCAGGAAGCACTGGCGGCCGGACAGATCATCGGGCAGGCGGTTCGCATACGTCACCTGCTGGGTGGGATGCTCCTCGTCGCGCTTCATGCCAAGGAAGCCGACTTCGGCGGTGGGCATGAGGCGGGTCATGCCGTCGAGCATGCCGAGGCCCGCGCGCAGCACCGGCACGATGATCGGACGGGGTTCGGCCAGTTTCTTGCCGGTCATCGGGGCGACCGGCGTCTCGATCGGCGCGGCGACCACGGACAGGTTGCGCGTGGCCTCGTAGGCTTCAAGCATCACAAGCTCCGAGACGAGCTCGCGGAAAATGGAGGAAGGGGTGTTCTTGTCGCGCAGCACGGTGAGCTTGTGCTCGACCAGCGGATGATTCAGTACATGCAATTCCATAGCTCCCAGCCTACCCGCAGCTCTGCCGGAAAACACCTTGGCCACAGGCAGTAGTCGCTGAACCATGACTACATTGTTGGCTCGTGCTGTTCAATTAGCGGCCATATGACATTCATGGTTCTTAACCATTGCGGCCATGTCGCATTCGCTAACGTTGGTCAGCGAAAGCGTTCCCATCAGCGCTCATGCATTTGGGTGCCGGCGTTTTCGTCGATCGATGCCAAGAGGAAGGGCATCAATACAGACCGATATTGATGAGGAGGGACAATGTCCGTATTCACTCAGTGCGAGCGTGCGCTTGCCGGGATCGCCGCCGTTGCCACCATCGCCGCCAGCTTCGCGGCTGTGGTGCCGGCCGCCATGGCCGACGACCAGCCGACCTACCCGTCTGACATCGCTAAGGCCGATCCGCAGGTACTGCTCAAGGAGTTCAACAACTACTGGACTCCGGTGGCCAACCCGAACAATGACGAGACCACTGCATCCCACGGCAGCGTCACTGATGCCGGCGTTGCAGTGCTTGGCAAGAGCGATGACCTGACCGTGGCTATCAACAACAAGGCTGACGCCGATAACACCAATGGTGTGAAGGTGGACGACCACTACACCCAGCAGCAGCGTGCCGTCATTGATGGTGCCCAGAACAATCGCGAAACCTACTGGGATGCCTTCGGTCCGATTATCGGCGAATGGTTCTATGAAGGCTACGAAGCAGATGCCAATGGCAATGTGCCGCTGGCCAAGACCGGCAAGCTGCTCAACGACATGGTCGGCTACATCCCGGTGACTGGCGCCAAGCATGGTTTCAACTACCCGCGTCCGTCGCTTAACACCGCTGAAGGCGACTCTATCGACCGCAGCGCCAACGGTGAAAACGACCTGAAGGGACTGGCTCCTGCGCTCGCTCTGAAGCGCGTGGCCGGCTTCCACGATGATTTCCGCAATGTCGACCGTGCCAATGGCTATGGCGGTCTGGTGCAGTCCGAGTCCTTCCCGTCCGGCCACACGATGGCGTTCTACACGTCCGGCCTGACCCTGGCTGCCCTGATGCCTGAGCTCGCCCCGCAGATTGCAGCCCGTGCCGCCGAGGGTGGCAACAACCGCATCGTGCTTGGTGTGCACTACCCGATGGACATCATGGGCGGCCGTATCGTCGGTGAGGCTTCCGCCGCCGGCCGTCTGAACGACGACGTCTTCTTCGAGCAGGTCGTCAAGCCCGCCCAGCAGGAACTGCGCGACTACCTGACCAAGCGCGGCCAAGAAGCCGGATACGGCAACACCCTTGACGAGATTATCGCCAACACGAAGGCCACCACCACCAACGGCTACAAGAACCTCAACACCGATCAGGTCGCCACTGAGCCCGTCACCGATGTCAAGTCCGCCGTGGACGTGTACACCGAGCGCCTCACCTACGGCTTCGACCCGGTCGGCCCCACCGATCAGGCCGCCCGCGTGCCTGCTGGCGCCGAGGCTCTGCTGCGTACCGTGTTCCCGACCCTGAGCGCCGACCAGCGCCGCGAAGTGCTGGCCCGCACTGAAATCCAGTCCGGCTACCCGCTCGACTCCACTTCCGACGGCTGGCAGCGCCTGAACCTCGCCGTCGCCTTCAGCTCTAAGGTCACCCTTGACGCCAACGGCAACGTGGTGAGCGTCGAGCCCGGTCAGAAGGCTGAAGTCGTCAAGCAGGAGGCCCCGAACAACAACGGTGGCAACAACAACGGCAACGAAAACAACAACGGTTCCAACAATGGTTCCAACACCGGCAACGACCAGAACAACGCCGGCTCCAACAGCCAGAACCAGAACAACGGCAACAAGAAGCCGAGCACGTCCAAGAACGCGTCCAAGGCCAACGGCAAGCTGGCCAACTCTGGCGCTGACGTGAGCGTCTTCGCCGGCATCACCGTGCTGTTCCTCGCCGCAGGTGCCGCCCTCGCCACCGCCCGTAAAATGCTCCGCCACTAAGAATGATTGCTGACTCATGTCAGCACTAATTCCCATCTCAGTGTTGGCTTCCCTCTCCGAGGAGGAGCCAACACTGCGTTTGGGCTAAGGCGTCTGCGTAGCTTCCCGCTGGAGATTCCAGAACCATGATATGACCCATATTGCTCCCTCTCTGAGGGGAGCTGCCGAACGAGGTGAGGCTGAGGGGAGCAATGCCAAGTGGGAGGTGTCTCGCCAAGCAATCAGCCGGCGAGACACCTCCCACTTCGTTACCTATACGTTCGATACGCTACGCTCCCGCGCTCCCGAACATCACATCGCAAACGGCTCGTAATACATCTCGTCCGCTGCCACGCCGTGCTTCAACAGAATCGCGCGTAAGGCGTTCGCCATCGATCTGGGCGCGTCGGACGTCGAGATGGTGTCGGAGACCGGTTCCGGCATGGACGACAAACGCCGCAAGTTGAACCGCACCCTCGCCGACCCGACCGTGGGCACGATCGTCGTGGAGCATCGCGACCGCCTGGCCCGCATGAACGCGGGACTGGTCGAATCCGCGTTGACGGCGCAGGGGCAGCGGCTCATCGTCGTGGACGATTCCGAGCTGGACGACGATCTCGTGCGGGACATGACCGAGGTGCTGGCCTCGTTCTGCGCCCGCCTGTACGGTCGGCGCGCGGCGAGGAACAAGGCGAAGGCCGCGTTGAAGGCGGCGCATGATGCTTGAGGCCGTCAAGGTGGCGTTGGATCCGACGCCCGTGCAGGAACGCCTGATACTGTCGCACGCGGGGGCGGCCAGGTTCGCGTACAATGCGGGGCTCGCCCACGTCAAGGAGACCATCGAAACCGGCGGGAAGCTGGAATGGACATTGTATGCGCTGCGCCGCTGGTGGAACGCGAACAAGGGCACGCTGGCCGTGGATGCGGACGGGACGCCGTGGTGGCGGGAGAACAGTAAGGAAGCCTACAACAGTGGTCTGGAGGCATTGTCCGACGCCCTGTCGAACTGGTCGAAAAGCCGCAAGGGCGAACGGAAGGGCCGCAGGGTCGGGTTCCCGAGATTCAAGGCGAAGGATCGGGAGACGCCGCGGTTCGCGTACACGACCGGCAGCTTCGGCCTTGTCAGGGCCGATCCGAAGGCGCTCAGACTGCCGCGCATCGGCCGCGTGCACTGCATGGAGAACGTCGCAGGACGCGTGGACGGGGCCAGGGCGCTGCGCATGACGGTGTCGTGCCGTGCGGGACGCTGGCACGCCGCGTTGACCGTCGAACGCGCCGACCCAACGGCGAGACGAACGCCGAGGGAAGGGGCGGTCGGCATCGATCTGGGCGTGAAATCCTTGGCGACGCTCTCGGACGGCACCACGATCGCCAACCCGCACACGCTCAAGGCCAATGAACGCCGTCTTAAGCGGGCGCGACGCTCGCTGAGCCGCAGACAGCCCGGCTCGCATCGGCGCGCCCACGCGCGGGAACGAGTCGTCCGACTGCACGCGCGTGTCGCCAATCAGCGCCGCGACATGTTGGACAAGCTGACCACATGGCTCGCCGACACGTACTCGGACATCAGCATCGAGGATCTGAACGTGGCGGGCATGGTCAAAAACCACAGGCTCGCCCAATCGATTCAGGACGCCGCATTCGCGGAGTTCCGACGCCAACTGACCTACAAGACCGCACGCACCGGCGCTGGACTCCACATCATCGGCCGCTGGTATCCAAGCTCGAAGACCTGCTCGAACTGCGGGACGGTGAAAACCAAACTGTCCCTGTCCGAGTGCGTCTACCATTGCGAGGAGTGCGGACTGTCCATCGACCGTGATTTGAACGCGGCCGTCAACATCCAGGTCGCCGGGAGTGCCCCGGAGACCGTAAACGCGCATGGAGGGGACGGAAGACGGAACGACGCATCACGTCGTGCAACGCAGATCCCGGTGAAGTGCGAACCAAGCAGCCACGCAAGCGGCGTGAGACTTGGAGCGGACGATCGCAAGACCGTCCTACAAACCAAAACAAACTAGTTTGCAACGGTTGTAGGCCGCGCCGAACCTATAGGGCCATCCGCTTCCACTTGCGGATCTTCGTCCTGAACGATCCGAACGGGGCGACGGTGTTCACATGAATGAACCTGTACACTTCCCATACCGCCGTTTTGGTGGCGTCGTCGGCCCATTGCCTCATATGCGGCTTGAACAGCTCATCCTCGCTCATCGCATCGATCATGGCGTATATGGCGTCGACGTTGTCGGTCAACATGCCCTTCAGCTCCCGCAGCGAAAGGTGGGCGTAGGTGTCGGTGAACCACTGGTACAGCTTTCCGAGTTGGTTCCACTTGAACTCGTCCGACGGCGTTCGCACCGGAAGGCCCTTCCGTTCGCGATCCTCCCATTGCAGCAGCAGGGTGGTCCAACCAACCTGATAGGCGAGGTTTTCCGCCGGGGTCCTCTCGACCTCGTCGATGCGCTTGTCTTTCAGGGCTTCCGGAATGTCGTCGAACTCCGCAATGTATTTTCGAAACGTCGCGCCGATCTCCTTTTTGAGCTCCTGCGCGTTCTCGTATGTTCTCACTATGCACCTCCCGGCCGCCATGTGTCGCTGCGACGATACGAGCATTGTATCAGTCCGGCGGATGCCGTGACGTCAGTGGCGGGCGGGTGTCCGGGGCCGTCTGAACTTCATGTGAACAAAATGAATTCTCTGACTTGTGCGCGTATAGTCCTGATGAATTTCTCCCCCCGCTGTATCTCCTCGTGTCATGCTGGTGCTGATCGCCGCCGAAACGCCGAAATATGGGAGTGGGTGGATATGGGAATCTCAATCAAGAATCTCAGGAAGGTGTATGAGAACGGATATGAGGCCCTGAAGGATATCAGCCTTGATATTCAAGACGGGGAACTGGTCTGCCTGCTTGGTCCCAGCGGCTGTGGCAAAAGCACTACGTTGAACATCATCGCGGGTCTTTTGGATCCCACTTCCGGCGATATCGCCATCGACGGCCAATCCGTCGTCGGACTGCATCCCAAGAATCGCAACATCGGGATGGTCTTCCAGAATTATGCCCTCTACCCGCATATGACGGTATTGGAGAACGTCATGTTTCCGCTGCGTGTGGGAGAACATCGCCGCAGCAGGGAAGAGGCGGCGAAGATCGCCCACAAGTTCATGGACATGACGAACATCGAGAATCTGGCGGACAAGAAACCTTCCGCGTTGTCGGGCGGGCAGCAGCAGCGTGTGGCCATCGCTCGTGCACTCGTGCAGACTCCCCGGGTGCTGCTGCTCGACGAGCCGTTGAGCAATTTGGACGCGCGTCTACGGTTGCATATTCGCGAGGAGATTCGCCGTCTGGTCAAGGGGACGGGCATCACCACGATCTTCGTCACTCACGATCAGGAGGAGGCGCTGTCGATTTCCGATCGCATCGTGCTGATGAACGAGGGTGTGGTGCAGCAGTACGACAATCCGCAAAAACTCTATCTCGACCCGGCCAACCTGTTTGTGGCGCAGTTCATGGGCAGTCCGATCATCAATATCTTCGACATGAGATTCGACCGTTCTGACGGCATGCTGCGGGGAAAGGCCTTCGACATCGCGCTCGCGGATCTTGATGGTTCCCGGTTCCGCGCCGGCGCCGCGGGCGGAATGCTGACGGAGGAGCGCTACAAGGTCGGCATTCGTCCTGAATATTTCCTGACGGAGCCCGTGAAAGGGCATGCCGATGGATTCAAGCCGGCGTTTGAGGCCGAGATCGAGTCTTTGGAAATGATTGGCCGTTATGCCGTCCTGCATTTTGACGCCGGCGGGCAACATGCGCGCAGCGTGGTCGATGCACGCACGGGAATCCGCCAAGGGCAACGGGTCGCGTTCGCCATCGGGTATGACGATATATATCTGTTCTCCGAGGATGGAACGAGGGTGTACTGATATGGAAGAGAGGCGCGAGAAGTCGATTGCGGTGACTGCCCTGAATGAGGGCGGGGGAGGGAAATCTCATCGCTCGGGTCGATATTCCGCCGAGCGGCAGCCCCATGCGTGGCTGTTGCTGTTCCCGGCCTTGGCGCTGATCACCGTGTTCAATCTGCTTCCCCTGGTGCGTATCTTCATCATGTCGCTGCAGGGCGGGACGTTGACCCGTCAACGGTTTGTGGGAATGCGTAATTTTGTTTTCGTGTTCGCGGATCCCGAATTCCGCAAGGCCATCGCCAATACGGCGCTGTTTGCATTCGTCGTGGTGTCGGTCGGGCTGGTGCTGTCAATGGCGGTGGCCGTGGCCATCAATGGAAAGCTTCGCGGAGGCAGGGTTTTCGAAATCCTGTTCTTCATCCCCTATCTGACCTCGGTGATCGCCATCGGCATGGTGTTCCGGTATCTGTTCAACGGCGATTACGGTTTTGTCAATTACGTGTTGGGTCTGTGTGGCCTTGGACCCTATGATTTTCTCAACGATCCGAAGTTCAATATGCCCACGCTCATCATCTTCGGCATATGGTCGTCCCTGGCGTTCAACATCATCATTCTGTTGTCGGGCCTGCGCGGCATAGACGAGGAATATTACAAGGTGGCCGACATGTTCGGTGCCACGGCCTGGGAGAAGTTCCGCCGGATCACGTTGCCGCAGATGGTGCCGATTCTGACGTTCCTGTCCATCGTGGATTTCATCAATTCCTTCAAGGTGTATACGGAGGTGTACGCCTTGTTCAACGGGAAGGCCGGTATCGGCGATAGCGCCACGACGGCGGTGTTCTACGTGTTCAACAAGTTCTACGTGGACAACAAGTATGGGCAGGGCATGGCCGCGGCGGTGGTGCTGTTCCTGGTGATTCTGGCTTTCACCATCATCCAAGGCATCGTATTGAGGAGGCTGGCGAAGTGAGGTTTCTCGGTAAGGGTCTGGTCTACGTGTTCGTCATCGTCATGGCGGCGCTTACGCTCTTCCCGTTCCTGTACATGCTGTCCAGCAGCCTGATGACCTATCAGGAGGTTACGAGCATCCCGCCGACGATAGTGCCTCACGTCCCGCAGTGGCACAATTTCGTCGAAGCCATGAGGCAGGCGCCGTTCCCCCGTTATTTTCTCAACACGGTACTGGTGTCCGGGTTGTCGACGCTGGGCACGATCATCACCACCGTACTTGCGGCCTTCGCCTTGGTAAGGTTGCGTTTCCGTTTCAAGAAGGCGTTGATGATGGGCATGATGGCGTTGCTCATGGTGCCGTATGAGGTCGTTGTGTTCACCAACTATCGCACGATCAACCAGCTGGGTTTGCTGGACACGTATTGGGCGTTGATCTTGCCCTCCTTGGCAAGCGTGTTCTACATCTTCTATCTGCAGCAGTACCTGTCGTCCATGCCGGCGGCATATTACAACGCGGCGAAGGTCGACGGGTGCGGTGATCTCGAATTCATCTGGAAAGTGATGATTCCGATGAGCAGGCCCGCTCTGTTCACCATGGCGTTGCTGCTGTTCATCGGCGGCTGGAATTCGTTCCTCTGGCCGATTCTCGTCACCAACAGCACGGATATGCGTCTGATCAGCAACGGTCTGAGCGCGTTCGCTACTGAGACCGGTACGGCGGTACAACTTCAGATGGCGGCCAGCACGGCCACGATTGTGCCGATATTGGTGCTGTACTTCATCTTCCATAAGCAAATCATCGAAGGAGTGTCCAGCAATGGCATCAAGGGATAACGATTTGCGCGACAAAACGCGCATCACGTTCTACCGGGGCATCCGCACGATCGGAGGCAATCTCATCGAGGTGTCCTATGGCGATAGCCGCATCGTGTTCGACTGCGGTTGCGAATATAACCCTGCCGCTCCCAAGCAGCCCCGAGATCTCGCCGATCTCATCTCGCAAGGCTACGTACCGTATCTGCCGGCGATATTCGACCGCACGATAGACGTGCCCGGTCACCATTGGTCTGCGGACCCGTATGCGCACAGTGCGGTCTTCGTCTCGCATGCGCATCTCGACCATTCCAAGATGCTCAACTATATCGATTCCGCCATCCCCGTCTACGCTTCGCAGAACACCAAGAGGGTGCTCGAAGCCATGAACGTGAACGACGATTTCGATTTCCCGCCGTATCGCAAGGATTGCAGCCATACTCGGCCGATCACCGGCGTGGAGCCCAACGGCGTCGTGCGTGTCGGTTCCATCTCGGTCACGGTCATGCCCGTAGACCACGATGCCTACGGTGCGTCCGGTCTGCGCGTCGTCACGCCTGACGCGGTCATCGCGTACACGGGCGACATTCGTTTCCACGGATTTCTTGAGCATGACACCCGTGCGTTCCTCCAGGCGAACGCGGGTGCCGATGCGCTCATCATGGAAGGCACGTCGATCTCCTTCCGCAAGCCAGGCGATCCCGTCGACCGCCCGGAGACCACCGAGCAGCAGGTGTGCGATCGCATCGAGGCGCTCGTTCGGGACAATCCGCATCGTCAGATCACGTTCAACTACTATCTGACGAACATCGAACGAATCCAGCACATCATCGCGTCCAGTCCGCGCACCGTCGTGCTCAGTGCGTACGCGGCTTTCGTCTACACTTCCGTGACCGGTGACCCCGTGCATTACTACCGTCTGAATGATGACCGTGATTATTCGGCGCTCGACTCGACGCTGGAGATTCCGTTCGATGAACTGCTGTCCGATCAGGATGCGTATCTGTGGCAGCTCGACGATCGTGCGAGAGCCGCACATCTGCACGATCTTCGACGCAACGGATTGTATGTGCACACGGGTGCCGCGCCTCTCGGAGAATACGACCCCGCGTATAAGCCGTTCTTCCAAGGATTCGCCGATCAGGATGTCGAAGCCGTCACGATTTCGTGCTCCGGGCACGCCACGGTGGAGAAGGCGTTCGAGATCATCGATGCGGTGCGTCCCCGTCTGCTGTTCCCGGTGCATGGCGAGCATCCCGAACGGTATCGCAACGATTATGGAGCGATGGTCTTGCCCGAACCGGGGTTGACTGTTGAGCTGTGAGCTGTGAACCGGCGTGTTGCCGGTTGCGTCCTTGCCGAGACTTTTCCGGGGAACGTTCCACGGGAAACAGGAAAAGAAACAAGCAAACGGAAACCAATGGAATCAGAAAAGGAATGGAATCATGACACTACACGGTAATATGCGTGCGAAAGCGGTGCTGACCGCATTGATGGCTGGCGTGCTAGCCTTATCTGGATGCGGCTCGACCAACGCGGCGAGCGATGGTGGACAATCCGACAAGATCGTCTCCGACATCAAAGGAAACGTTGAGATCACGTTCTGGCACGGCATGACAGGCAACCAGGAGAAGACCCTGCAGAGCCTGACCGATACGTTCATGAAACAGAACCCGAACATCAAGGTGACTTTGCAGAACCAGTCCAGCTACAGTGACCTGCAGCAGAAGCTCACCGCCACGATGCAGAGCCCGAAGGATTTGCCGACCATCACTCAGGCGTACCCGAGCTGGCTGGTCGACGCGATCTCCGATGATCAGGTCGTTGACCTTGACCCCTACATCACGTCCAAGGACGGCAATCTTGCATTCGACAACTGGGATGATGTGCTGCCCGGCCTGCGCGATGGCGTGAAGATCGACGGCAAGACGTATGGCATGCCGTTCAACAAGTCCACTGAGGTGCTGTGGTACAACAAGACCATGCTCGACGAGCTGGGACTCAAGGTGCCCACCACGTATGACGAGCTCGCCGAAACCTCCAAGAAAATCGAGAGCGCGAAGGGCATTCCCGGCGCGGGCTTCGACTCGCTGTCGAACTACTACATCACCTATATGAAGAACGAGGGGGTGACGTTCGGCAAGGGCCTCGATGTGACCGGCGAGAAGTCCGCCAAGGCCTTCGACTACTACGACAAAGGCGTCAAGGATGGCTACTTCCGCATCGCCGGCACCGACAAGTACATGTCCGGTCCGTTCTCCAACCAGAAGGTCGCCATGTATGTTGGGTCCAACGCCGGTGAATCCTTCGTTAAGAAGGGCGCCGAGGGCAAGTTTGAATATGGTGTGGTGCCGTATCCGGCGAAGCACACGATGCAGCAGGGCACCGATATCTACATGTTCTCCTCGGCCAGCCCCGAACAGCGCACGGCGGCCTATTTGTATGAGAAGTTCCTGACGTCCAAGGACAGCCAGATCGAGTGGGCGATCGGTACCGGTTACATTCCTGTGCGCAAGTCCGCGATCGCCGATGCCAAGTATGCCAACTCGGGCAGTGCCATTGCGCCCATCTTGGCTGATGCCTCCAAGAACCTGTTCACCATTCCGTTGACGCCCGGCATGCAACAGGCCAGCGACGATGTGCAGAAGTCCTTGGAGAGCGTGCTTTCCGGTGCGGGTGACGTCAAGTCTTCGCTGAGCACGCTCAAGCCGACGTTCGATTCGGATTGGGAACAGTGACCGCTGTATTCCGGCGAATGGTGCGATGCAGGATTGGATGGTAGAGCTGTGAACGGTGATTCGGCATTCGCGGTGGCTTTCGATTTCGACGGCACGGTATGCCTCGGCGATGGTCCGGTCAAGGCCTACGCCGAGGCGGTGTGCGCGCATCTTGATCGTGATGACGCGGCCACGTTGAACGATGAGCTGGAGCGGTTTCTGGCATGTCCGGTGGATATGCCGAAGTATTCGGATGCCTATGACGTCGTGCAGGCTCATGCGGCAGGGCGTCTGACCGCCGAGCAGTCGCAGGATGCGTATATGCGTTCGCGTCGAATGTTGGCCGAAGGCACGTTCGACGTGCGTCCGCCCGAGGGGTTGGAATCCCTCTTGGAGCGGTTGGGCGTGTTGGGTTGCCGCCGCGTGCTGGTCACGAACTCGCCGATGATCGGGCTGCGTGAGACGTTGGACCGTCTGGGCGTGCTCGAAGGATTCGATGGCATCATCGCCGGTGCCGCCAAGCCAGGCGGATGGCCGAAGGTGATCGAAAGGCTGTCGGCGGTTCGCCGACGGACGGGCGAGCTGGGTGTGATGAGCATCGGCGACTACTGGACGAACGATATCGCTCCGGTGCGTGCCGCCGGTGGACTTACCGCGTTCATCCACGAGCCTGATCCATCCTTGCCTGCGACCATCACCGCCCCTACCTTGCGGCAGATGGTCGATGACATTGTGGATGTATGCGCTGCCGCGTCGGCGGATGCCGGTGGGGTCGGGGCCACTTTCCGGGACTGACCGCAACCGTGTCCGTTGACCCCGTTGACGGCTATCATGTCCTGAGGGCCAGAAGGCTCTATCTCGATGCAGAGGTCGAAAGGATATGTGGCTGCTATGGTGCAGGAACCAACATTGGAATGGCATGTCATACCGGAGCCGACGAATGTCGAGCCGCTGGTGGGAACATGCTCGTTGCCGTTGTCGGGAACGGTTGTGGAGCAACGAGGCGCGGATGATGCGGAGGCCGTGTTTGCGCGTCAGCTTGCCGACGACATTAAGCGCGTATGCGGAGGCCGCTGGCAGGTGGCCTCCGGAGAAGTTCAGCGGGAGGTGACTTTGCGGACCAGTCCTTCGCTCGATGACTGGTCGTATGTGCTTGAGGTCTCGCCGGATGGTGTTGTGATCACCGGTTCGGGGTTCGAAGGCGTTCGCGATGGCGTGCAGACATTGCGTCAGATTATTCGCCAGATTGGTTTGACGATACCGTGCATGGTCATCAGGGATCGGCCGGCGTTCTCGACCCGCGGTTACTATCTGGACGTGACTCGTGGCCGTGTGCCCTCTATGGCTTGGCTGAAATCGTGGGTGGATCGCCTGTGCTTCTACAAGTACAACCAATTCCAGTTGTACATCGAGCATACGTTCCAGTTCAATGGTCTTAGCGAAGTGTGGCGTGGCGCCGATCCGCTGACTTCGTCCGACATTCTCGAGCTTGATTCCTATTGCGCGGCGCGTGGCATAGAGCTCGTGCCCTCCGTGTCGACGTTCGGGCATCATTACACCGCGCTGCGGACGCGGCAACTACGTGATCTGGGAGAGTTTCCGGAGGACGCGGATCGTCCTTTCAGCCTGATCGAGCGAATGACGCACCATACGCTCAACATCACCGATGAGCGGTCCTATGAGTTTTCGACATCATTGATTGATGAGCTGATGCCGTTGTTCCGTTCGCGGAAGTTCAATATCTGCGCCGATGAGACGTTTGATCTCGGCAAGGGGAGGTCGAAGCAGGAATCGGCGAAACGTGGCGTTGGCGCGATGTATGCCGATTTCGTCGAGCGACTGTGCCGCCATGTTGATGATCGTGGGCATGATGTCATGGTGTGGGCCGATGTCGCGCTCGAGCACCCTGAGATCATCGATACGCTTCCCAAGAACATCACCTGGCTGAATTGGCAGTATGAGCCCAACGTGGATGATGGCACAACGGCAGCTCTCGCCGATGCCGGCGCGACGCAGATGGTGTGCCCGGCGGTGTGGTGCTGGAATGCGCTGATTCCGCGGATCGACGATGCGTGGAATAACATCACCAGGATGGCGCGCCATGGCCGCGCCCATGATGTTTCGGGGATGCTGGTCACTGATTGGGGGGATTTCGGACACGTCAACGATCCCCGCATGTCGGTTCCGGGCATGATCTTCGGTGCGCAGCAATCCTGGAATCCGGATGCCGAGCTCAGCGAAGCCGATATGCTGTCACGCATATCCACCATCGAATACGGCGACCATACTGGTAGCGTGGTCGGTGCGCTCAGGGGCGCTTCTGCCAAAGGCGGATTCTCGTGGAGCGATCTCGTCACCTACCTGGAACTGGATGACGGCCGTGGCGGATGCAATACGGAGATCGTGCGGGTCATGGGCTGTCTGGAAGCGTATCGGAATGATTTGCCGCAGTCTGGTCAGGCAAGGTTGGCGGATGCTCGCGTTTCGATGCTGCGGACGTTGCGTGACTCCATTCTCGCGGGCCGGGAATTGAACGGCAAGCTTGACGATGCAGCCAAGGATATCACTCAGCTGTTCCGCGTGGCCGGTGATCCCTCCTCCGCTGCGGTCTGGTCGTTAGCCATCGACGGTCAGCGTCTGCTGAACCGTGTCGGGTTGGCGTTGTTGGCTGCGCATGGCGTGGTGCGGCAGGATGAGGCCGGAATCGATGCGGCGAAGTTGGCCGATGAACTGGAATGCTGGACCGAACGGTATTCGAGGCTCTGGCATGAGGTCAGCCGGCAGTCGGAACTGGCCCGCATCCAACACGTGGTATGGCGCGCGGCGGACGTGCTGCGTTCCATTTAGCCGGTTGCGTGGTGACGGGAGCGGCGGTGCGAGCGGGCCTGATGCAAATATGTTAAGGCTGTTGACAATGCGGGCTCCCGTACTTATCATGGTTGCGTCCATCTCATAGGCGTGATGGACGCAACCGAAGTCATCATCGACTCAAAGGAGAGACAATGAGGAATGTCGCGATGAAGGTGGGTGCTGCGGTATGCGCCGTGGCCTTGCTGGGTTCGCTGTCTGCGTGTGGCAATAAGAAGTCGACCACGACGGCTGACGGCAAGCCGATTGTGACGGTTCTGGTCAAGAAGAACGCCAATCAGGACAAGATCGCCAATATGCAGTGGGCCAAGGACTTGGAGGCCGACTGCGATTGCAAGATCGAGTGGCAGGAAGTGACTCGAGAAGCTTGGTCACAGCAGAAGAACGCCACCTTGGCCTCTGGGGATATCGCGGACGTGAACCTTAACGGATTTAATTCCCTTGACGCCTACCAGTATTCGGGAATGTTTGAGGATCTAGGCAAGAGTCTCGACAAGTTGCCAAATATCAAGGCGTTCTTTAAGGAGAAGCCGGAAGCTAAGAAATTCTCGACTGATTCCAAGGGTAGAGTCTATGCAATAGCCACTGCGCGCGGCAAGTCCTATTCCGGCACGGGCCAGCACATGCTGATCAACAAGGCCTGGCTCGACAAGCTGGGTCTGCAGGTGCCGACCACGTGGGACGAGCTGGAGAACGTGCTTATGGCGTTCAAGACCCAGGACCCGAACGGCAACGGACAGGCCGACGAGATCCCGATGAACATACAGAAGCTTGGAAGCGGTTTCTCCTGGTATAGCCCGATGCTGCTGCTCAATTCCACCGGCATCCCGACCGGCTTCAACAAAGGCGTATCCACTTCTGGTTATTATGTCAAGAACGGCGTGGTCAAGAGCTTCCTGACCTCCGACGAATACAAGGAGGTCGTCAAGTACTACCACAAACTCATCTCCGAGGGGCTGATTCCCGCCGACTGGGCCACCAAGGACGATGACGCCTACAACGCGAACCAGATTAGTGACGGCCAGATCGCGAAAACCGGCGTGGTGTTCGGTTGGTCTCCGACTGACAATTTCGGCAAGCTTAAGGACCAGTACATCGCTATGCCGGCACCTTCTGCTCCGGGCGTTTCCCCGGATGAGACCGTGTGGGATGGTTCCTCTAGCGAATTGGCTCCTGCTGGGCTGACCATTTCCGCGCATGCCGCGAACAAGGACGCCGCGCTGAAGCTGGCCAACCTGCTCTACTCCGAGAAGTACTCCGTGCAGCAGTTCCTCGGATCGTTTGGTCAGACTTTGACTAAGACCGGTGAGCATAAGTATACTGTGGACAGCGCCAAGTTAGACAAGCTGACTAAGGATAATCTTTACCCTGGTTTGTCGGAATTGCTGGTGGGTTGGATTCCCAATGAAGTCATCATTAAGGGTGATACTCACGCCGATGAACTGATTGAGGTGAACAAGGTGTACGAGGAGCAGCGCAGCCACTTCGATCCCGTCAAGGACTATATTCCCGACTACGTCAATATGGATAATATGGATCCTTCCGATTCCGCGAAGTTGAGTACAAGCAATGCGGAGATTAACAACACCGTTATGCAGAAGACTGCTGCTTGGATGTCCAAGGGCGGCATCGACGAGGAATGGGATGCCTATTGCAAGCAGCTCGACAGCATTGGCCTTCAGGATAACATCAAGATCTGGCAGAAGTGGTACGACACCTACACGAAGTGACGGTGTCGTGAGCGCGGACCTGTTGCAAGGCAGTGCTTGCGACTCCAAGATGTGAGCCGCACCCGAATTGTTGAACTGGAGGAATTCGGATCAACGATCGGGTGCGGTTCGCTCATGCGGAGCGGATGCGATGTTGAGGCTGGGTCTGCCGCGGGTCCGTCGCGAACCGTTTCACCGTGGCCGAGTCCTTGCCCGGCGCCACGCAGGGCAAGCTTGACGATGCAGCCAAGGATATCGCCCCGCTGTTCCGCATCCAACGTGTGGTATGGCGCGCGGCGGACGTGCTGCGTTCCATTTAACAGGTTACGTGGTGGCGGCAGCGGCGATGTGTGGCGCGACTCACATATATGTTAAGAATGTTGACGAACTCCATCTCCCGTGCCTATCATGAGTGCGTCCGTCCCGCAGATGCGGCGGATACGCTCAAATATCATCATGTCAAAGGAGAGACGATGAGAAGACAAACTATGGTGAAGGCGGGTGCCGTTGTGTGTGCCGTGGCCTTGTTGGGGTCGCTGTCTGCGTGTGGGGGCAGCAAGAAGCCGACCACGACGGCTGACGGCAAGCCGATTGTGACGGTTCTGGTCAAGAAGAACGCCAATCAGGAAAAGATGGCTGATATGCAGTGGGCCAAGGACCTGGAGGCCGACTGCGATTGCAAGATCGAGTGGCAGGAAGTGACTCGAGAAGCTTGGGGGCAGCAGAAGAACGCCACCTTGGCCTCTGGGGATATCGCGGACGTGAACCTGAATGGGTACGGTGCCGTTGATGCTTACCAATATCCCGGTATGCTCGAGGATCTGAGCAAGGATCTTGACAAGCTGCCAAACGTCAAGGCATTCTTTAAGCAGAAGCCGGAAGCTGAAAAATTCTCTGCTGATACCAAGGGAAAGATTTATTCGATAGCTACAGGGCGCGGCAAGTCCTATTCCGGCACGGGCCAGCATATGCTGATCAACAAGGCCTGGCTCGACAAGCTGGGTCTGCAGGTGCCGACCACGTGGGACGAGCTGGAGAACGTGCTCAAGGCGTTCAAGACCCAGGATCCGAACGGCAACGGCCAGGCCGACGAGATCCCGATGAACATTAAGAAGCTCGAAAGCAGCTACTACACCTGGTATAGCCCGATGCTGCTGCTCAACTCCACCGGTATTTCGACCGGATTTAATATGAGCGCGGCGTCCGAAACCGGCTTCTACGCCAAGAACGGCGTGGTCAAGAGCTTCATGACCTCCGACGAATACAAGCAGGTCATCAAGTACTACCACAAGCTCATCTCCGAGGGCCTGATCCCCGCCGACTGGGCCACCAAGGACGATGACGCCTACAACGCGGACCAAATTAGTGATGGTCAGACCGCGAAGACCGGCGTGGTGTTCGGTTGGTCTCCATCCGACAATTTCGGCAAGCTCAAGGACCAGTACATCGCCATGCCGGTGCCGTCCGCCCCGGGCGTCTCGCCGGACCAGACCGTGTGGGACGGCTCCTCCAGTGAGCTGTCTGTTGCCGGACTGTCGATTTCCGCGCATGCCGCGAATAAGGACGCTGCGCTGAAGCTGGCCAACCTGCTCTACTCCGAGAAGTACTCCGTGCAGCAGTTCCTCGGTTCGTTTGGGCAGACCTTGACCAAGACCGGTGAGCACGAGTACACCGTGGATAACGACAAGTTGAGCCAATTGACCGGTGATAACCAGTATCCTGGCCTATCGGAATTGCTGGTGGGTTGGATTCCTGATGAAGTCACCATCAAAGGCGATAGTCACGCCGATGAGCTGATTGAAGTGAACAAGGTGTACGAGGAGCAGCGCAGCAACTTCGATCCCGTCAAGGACTATATTCCCGACTACGTCAATATGGATTCGGCTGATGCGGCAAAGTTGAATACAAGCAATGCTGAGATTTTCAATACCGTCATGCAGAAGACTGCCACTTGGATGTCCAAGGGTGGTATTGACGAGGAGTGGGATGCGTATTGCAAGCAGCTCGACAGCCTTGGCCTTCAGGATAACATCAAGATTTGGCAGAAGTGGTACGACCTTTGCGTAAAGTGACGGTTCCGTGGGTACAAGCCTTGTTGCAAGGCAGTGCTTGCGACTCCGAGATGTGAGCCGCACCCGAGTCGTTGAACTGGAGGAATTCGGATCAACGATCGGGTGCGGTTCGCTCATGCGGAGCGGATGCGGTGTTGAGGCCGGGTCTGCCGCGGGTCAGGTAGATCATGGTGCTGGAGCAGTCCATGTTCCCGAAGCCGCGGGAGCGGGTTTTGACGTGCTGCGTTCTGTTTAGTGGATTACATGGTGGCGGGAATGACTATGTGTGGCGCGACTCACATATATGTTAAGAATGTTGACGAACTCCATCTCCCGTGCCTATCATGAGTGCGTCCGTCCCGCAGATGCGGCGGATGCGCTCAAATATCATCATGTCAAAGGAGAGACGATGAGGAGACAAACCGTGATGAAGGCGGGTGCCGTTGTGTGCGCCGTGGCCTTGCTGGGTTCGTTGTCTGCGTGCGGCGACAAAGAGCCGACCACGACCGCTGATGGCAAGCCGATTGTAAGTGTCTTAATAGTCAAGAGACCCAGTACGGATAAAATCGCCAACATGCAGTGGGCCAAGGATCTGGAGGCCGACTGCGACTGCAAGATCGAGTGGCAGGAGGTCAGCGAGGACGCCTGGGCCCAGCAGAAGAACGCCACCCTGGCCGCGGGCAAGCTTGCGGATGTAAGCCTCCACGCCTTTGGAGTGCCTGATGCTGCTCAATATCCAAGCATGTTTGAGGATCTGAGCAAGGATCTTGACAAGCTGCCGAACGTCAAGGCCTTCTTTAAGCAGAAGCCGGATGCCAAGAAGCTTATCACCGATCCTGACGGTCACATATATGCCCTGCCTTCGTCCCGAGGCAAGTCCTATTCCGGATCTGGTCAAAATATGATGATCAACAAGGCCTGGCTTGACAAGCTGGGTCTGCAGGTGCCGACCACGTGGGACGAGCTGGAGAACGTGCTCAAGGCGTTCAAGACCCAGGACCCGAACGGTAACGGACAGGCCGACGAGATCCCGATGAACATCAAGAAGCTCGACAGCTACTTCTCTTGGTATAGCCCGATGCTGCTGCTCAACTCCACCGGCATCGTCACTGGTTTCAACAAGGGGCCGACGGTTACCGGCTATTATGCGGATAACGGCGTGGTCAAAAGCTTCCTGACCTCCGACGAATACAAGCAGGTCATCAAGTACTACCACAAGCTCATCTCCGAGGGCCTGATCCCCGCCGACTGGGCCACCAAGGCTCTCGACGCGTATGATTCGGATCAGACCAGTGATGGCAAGACCGCGAAGACCGGCGTGTCGTTCGGGTGGTCGCTGGATGCGAGTTTCGGAACGCTCAAGGATCAATACATCGCCATGCCGGTGCCGTCCGCCCCGGGCGTCTCCCCGGACCAGACCGTGTGGGATGGCTCGTCCAGCGAATTTGACGGCAACAAACTTTCCATCTCATCGCATGTTGCGAACAAAGACGCTGCGCTGAAGCTGGCCAACCTGCTGTACTCCGAGAAGTACTCCGTGCAGCAGTTCCTTGGCTCGTTTGGACAGTTGGTTACTGATAACGGCAATCATCAATACACCGTGGATGCAGAGAAGACCAGTCAGCTGATGAAGGACAACCTCTTCCCTGGTCTGTCTGATCGGTTTACGGGTTGGATTCCCGACGAAGTCTCCATTAAGGGCGATACCAATGCTGATGATTTGCTTGAGGTGAATAAAGCATATGATGAGCAGCGCAGCCACTTCGATCCCGTCAAGGACTACATTCCGGACTATGTGAACCCCAGCCCCGAAGACAATAACAAGCTGAGTAGTAATAATACCCAGATTCTCAACGTTGTTATGCAGAAGACTGCCACTTGGATGTCCAAGGGTGGTATTGACGGGGAGTGGGATGCGTATTGCAAGCAGCTCGACAGTCTTGGTCTGCGGGAGAACGTGAAGATCTGGCAGAAGTGGTACGACACCTACACGAAGTGATGGTGCCGTGAGCGCAGACCTGCTGCGAGGCAGTGCTTGCGACTCCGAGATGTGAGCCGCACCCGAATTGTTGAACTGGAGGAATTCGGATCAACGATCGGGTGCGGTTCGCTCATGCGGAGCGGATGCGGTGTTGTCTCGCGTACCAGACAAGCACAAATACAACAAGGAGATTCACACTATGAATCAGTTTCGTGGGGTCATTCCCCCGGTCGTCACTCCATTGACCGCGGATCATCGTCTCGATGTGGAGAGCTACAGGCGCTCGATCGACCGCATGATTGGGGCCGGGGTCAATGGACTTTTCGTTCTCGGATCCTCAAGCGAAGTCGTGTTCTCCACGGATGAGCGACGTCGTGAGATACTGGCCGCGGCCATTGAGATTGCCGGCGGCCGAGTGCCGGTGCTGGCGGGGTGCATCGACACGGAGACCAATCGTGTGATCGAGCATGCTCGTGCGGCTCGCGAGATGGGAGCCGCCGCCATCGTGGCCACGGCGCCGTTCTACGCATTGGGCGGCGTGGCGGAGATCGAGAGGCATTTCCGTCTGATTCACGCCGCGGTGCCTGAATTGCCGCTGTTCGCATACGACATCCCCGTATGCGTGCATACCAAGCTGCCCAATGATCTGCTGATCCGCTTGGGGCGTGATGGCGTGCTGGCCGGAGTGAAGGACTCGTCGAACGATGATGTGGCGTTCCGTTTCCTGATTGGGGACAACGAGGAGAACGGTCATCCGCTGACGTTGCTGACCGGTCAGGAAGTCGTCGTCGATGGCGCGTATATGGCCGGTGCGGACGGCAGCGTGCCCGGCTTGGCCAATGTGGATCCATATGGCTATGTTGCGATGTGGAACGCCTACCGGAACGGTGATTGGGATTCGGTGCGCAAGGAGCAGAACAAGCTCGCCTCGTTGATGCGGATTGTCCTGGCGCCATCCGGCGTCCAGGGATTCGGTTCCGGCGTGGGCGCGTTCAAGACCGCGATGGCGTTGCTGGGCGTGTTCGACACCAACCAGATGCCCGAACCGGTGTTGGCGTTGCATGGCGACAATGTGAAAGCCATTGCGAACGTGTTGCGTGCATGCGGTTTCGAGCTTGCGCGCACGGTGGAACAGGTCGATGCGTCCACCGAGTGATGATGACGTGCCATCCCGCGGACCTTCTCCTTCCCCCAACCCATGTAGGTCCGCGGGATGGCACACCGCAATGTTGCGGAATGCGCCGGGGTGCCGCTTGGCCGTGAACGGAGATTGCCCGTGGACGCCGGGCGGCATCAAGGCGATGAACAGGAGTGAGCGAATATGACGGAGAACGGGATGATGAATACGAACAATACTGTGTGCGGCGCGAACCATGACGGAGCGATGAGTCTGGCGGCTCCAGGCGATTACGGTGTGGCCTGCTACCGGATTCCGGCCCTTGCCGAGGCGCCCAACGGCTGGATCCTCGCGGCGTTCGACGCGCGGCCCCATAACTGCCAGGATGCCCCGCAAGCCAATTCGATCGTGCAGCGTATCTCCAAAGACGGCGGCCGCTCATTCGAGCCACAGCATGTTGTGGCCGCCGGGCATGATGGCGTCGACAAATACGGGTATTCCGATCCGTCCTATGTGGTGGACCGGCAGACGGGAGAGGTGTTCCTGTTCTTCGTCAAATCCTATGACGCCGGTTTCGGAACCTCCCAGGCGGGCGTCGATCCCTCTGCGCGTACGGTGCTTCAGGCCGCCGTCACCAGTTCCATCGACAATGGCGTGACGTGGAGCGAGCCGCGCATCATCACCGCCGACATCACGAACAGCGAATCATGGATTTCACGGTTCGCTTCTTCCGGTGCCGGCATCCAGCTCACGTATGGCGAGCATGCGGGGCGCCTGATCCAGCAGTACACCATCAAGGAGCTCGACGGCCGCTACCGTGCGGTATCGGTCTTCTCCGACGATCACGGCGCAACCTGGCATGCGGGCACCCCCGTCGGCGATCACATGGACGAGAACAAAGTCGTGGAACTTTCCGATGGTCGTGTGATGCTGAACTCGCGTTCCTCCGATGGAAACGGTTGCCGCTACGTCGCCATCTCCCGGGATGGTGGCGCCACGTATGGTCCGGTGATCCGTGAAACGCAGCTGCCCGATCCAGAGAACAACGCGCAGATTGCCCGTGCGTTTCCCGATGCCCCCGAGGGGTCGGCGCGGGCCAAGGTCCTGCTGTATTCCTCCTCGTCGCCTTCGGACAGGATCGATGGACTCGTGCGCGTCTCGATCGATGACGGCAAAACCTGGAGTGCCGGCCGACGGTTCACGACGGGGGCGATGGCGTATTCGGTGATCGCCGCATTGAGCCACAAGGCCGGCGGCGGCTATGGCCTGCTGTATGAAGGTGATAATAATAACATTATGTACACCCGTATCTCGCTCGACTGGCTCAACGGCCAGCTGAACGTCGACGGAATCGGCGGTTTTCCGCTGTCTGGTGAGGGAGGGTGCTGAGGCATAGCGAAACGGTGCCGATATTTCATATATGTTAAGGACGTTGACAAAATATCTCCCGAGACTTATCCTAGGTGCGTCCACCTCGCAGACGTGGCGGGCGCATCCAGGATCATAATTTCAAAGGAGAGACAATGAGAAGAAGAACCGCATTGAAGGCGGGCGCCATCACGTGCGCCGTCGCCTTGCTGGGTTCGCTGGCTGCATGCGGCGGCAGCAAGGAGCCGACCACGACCGCCGACGGCAAGCCGATCGTGAGCGTTCTGGTCGTGAAGAGGCCGGCCACGGACAAGATCGCCAACATGCAGTGGGCCAAGGACCTTGAGGCCGACTGCGACTGCAAGATCGAGTGGCAGGAGGTCAGCGAGGACGCCTGGGCCCAGCAGAAGAACGCCACCCTGGCCGCGGGCAAGATTGCGGACGTCAGCCTCCATGCGTTCTTTCCCGCCAACGCCGCGCAGTTCCCGGGCCTGTTCGAGGATCTGAGCAAGGATCTCGACAAGATGCCGAACGTCAAGCAGTTCTTCAAGGAGAAGCCGGACGCGCAGAAACTCACCACCGATCCCGAAGGCCACATGTACGCCCTGCCTTCGTCCCGAGGCAAGTCCTACTCCGGCACTGGCCAGCACATGTTCATCAACAAGACCTGGCTTGACAAGCTGGGCCTGCAGGTGCCGACCACGTGGGACGAGCTGGAGAACGTGCTCAAGGCGTTCAAGACCCAGGACCCGAACGGCAACGGACAGGCCGACGAGATCCCGATGAACATCAGGAAGCTCGACAGCTACTTCACCTACTACAGCCCGATGCTGCTGCTCAACTCCACCGGCATCGTCACCGGCTTCAACAAGGGCGCGTCCCCGACCGGCTTCTACGCCAAGAACGGCGTGGTCAAGAGCTTCCTGACCTCCGACGAATACAAGGAGGTCGTCAAGTACTACCACAAGCTCATCTCCGAGGGCCTGATCCCCGCCGACTGGGCCACCAAGACGTTCGATGCGTGCGATACCGACCAGCTCAGCGACGGCAAGACCGCGAAGACCGGCGTGTCGTTCGGATGGTCCCAGGATGCGAGCTTCGGAACACTCAAGGATCAGTACATCCCCATCCCGGTGCCGTCCGCCCCGGGCGTCTCCCCGGACAAGACCGTGTGGGACGGCTCCTCGAGCGAATTCGACGCCGCTGGCCCCGCCGTCTCCGCGCGCGCCGCCAACAAGGACGCCACGCTGAAGCTGCTCAACCTGATGTACTCCGAGAAGTACTCCGTGCAGCAGTTCTACGGCTCCTTCGGCAAGACCGTGACCAAGACCGGTGAGCACGAATACACCGTGGACAACGACAAGCTTATCGAGATGCGCAAGAAGAACACCTCCCCGAGCCTGTCCTACCCCGCCGGCTGGATTCCCGACGAGGTCACCATCAAGGGCGATGCCGGTAGCGACGCCCTGTACCAGGCGAGCAAGGTGTATGAGAAGCAGCGCAGCAACTTCGATCCCGTCAAGGACTACATTCCGGACTACGTGAACCCGGACGCGGACGACAACACCACGTTGGCCAGCAACTACAACCAGATTTCCAACGTCGCCATGCAGAAGACTGCTACTTGGATGTCCAAGGGTGGTATTGACGAGGAGTGGGATGCGTATTGCAAGCAGCTCGACAGCCTTGGTCTGCAGGAGAACGTGAAGATCTGGCAGAAGTGGTACGACATCTACACGAAGAAGTGATGTAGCGGTTCCGCCGTTGCATGAGCGGGTCGTCCCGTCCGTCGCGCGTTCGCGTGGCGGGCGGGACGGACGTGGGAAGGATTTTTATGTCTGTGGTGAAGCAGGGTGAAGTGGTGGATAACGCGTTGGCGGCTCGTTCCGCGCCGTTGCCGGTGCGGTTGGGGCGTCATTTCCGTCGGTACGGCGCGTTGTGGCTGATGACGTTGCCGGCGTTGGTGTTCGTCGGTCTGTTCGCGTACGTGCCGATGTACGGTCTTCGTCTCGCGTTCTATGATTTCGATCCGGTCGAGGGTCTGATGGGCGGCAGGTTCGCGGGGCTGCGGTATTTCGAGCAGTTCTTCCGGTCGGGCATGTTCGTGAACATCATGGTCAACACGTTGCGGATCAGCCTGTGGACGCTGGTCATGGGGTTCATCGCCCCGATCGTGCTGGCGTTGCTGATCAACCAGATCTCGTCGTCGAAGATCAAGGGGTTCGTGCAGACGGTGACGTATATGCCGCACTTCATCTCGACGGTCGTGATCGTGTCGATGATCAACATCTTCCTGTCGCCGAGCACGGGCATGATCGGGCGCCTGTTCCCGGGCACCGACCTGTTGGGCGAGCCGGGGCTGTTCACGCCGATCTACTGGATCAGCGAGGTGTGGCAGCACATGGGTTGGAACTGCATCATCTATCTGGCGGCGTTGAGTTCGGTGGACCTGTCCCTGTACGAGGCCGCGAAGATCGACGGGGCCGGTCGTCTGCAGCTCATCCGCTACGTCGATATCCCGGCGATCATGCCGACGGTGGGCATCATGCTGATCATGAACATGGGTTCCGTGCTCAACGTGGGCTTCGAGAAGGTGCTGTTGATGCAGAACCCGATGAACCTGTCCGTGTCGGAGGTCATCGCGACGTACACGTACCGCATGGGTATTCTGGGCAACCAGTTCAGCTACACGACGGCCATAGGCCTGTTCAACACCGTGGTCAACTTCTTCTTCCTGGTGCTCGCCAACTTCATTTCGAAGAGGGCGTCGGACACCAGCATCTTCTAGCGGGCGGGAGGGTCCATTATGACAAGCACATCCATCAATCCGGCGCCGGTCCGCGGCGCGGGGTCGGACGACATCCCGTTCAACCCGAAGCTGAGGCAGAGGAGGAGCGTGTCCGACTGGGTCGTCGACATCGTGATCTGGCTGTTGATCGCGTTGGTCGTGGTGGCGATCGTCTATCCGATCTGGTTCATCGTGATCGCCTCGGTCTCGGACCAGACGATGGTCAGCCAGGGCAAGGTGTTCCTGTTGCCCGCGAAGATGAACTTCGGCGGTTACGCCAAGGTGTTCACCGATTCGAGGATCTGGGTCGGCTACCGCAACACCATCTTCTATTCGGTGGCGGGCACGGCCCTGAACATGCTGGTCACGATCCCGGCGGCGTTCGCGTTGTCTCGCCGCGAGTTCAAGCCGCGCCGCGTGATCCTGTTCCTGATGACGTTCACGATGTTCTTCTCGGGCGGCATGATCCCGAGCTTCCTGCTGTACAAGCAGCTGGGTCTGCTGAACTCGGTGTGGGTGTTCATCCTTCCGGGCGCGGTGAGCGTGTGGAACCTGATCGTGGCGCGTTCGTTCTTCGAGAGCTCGATCCCGGAGAGCCTGCACGACGCCGCGCAGATCGACGGCCTGGGGTATTTCGGGTATTTCCTGCGGATCGTGCTGCCGTTGAGCTCCGCGATCCTGGCGGTGATGACGTTGTATTACTTCGTGGGTCATTGGAACGACTTCTTCACTGGCTTGGTGTACATCCGCGACGCGGACAAGCTGCCGTTGCAGAACGTGTTGCGTTCCATCCTGTTGTCGAACCAGACGAACATCACCGGTCAGAGTTCGGGTGGCATGGACGTGGTGCAGCAGCGTGATTTCGCGAACCAGATCAAGTACGGCGTGATCATCGTGTCGACGTTGCCGTTGCTGGTGTTGTATCCGTTCCTGCAGAAGTATTTCAACAAGGGCGTGATGATCGGTGCCGTGAAGGGCTGATCGTCGGGGGTTTCGTTGCACGACACACAACGAAACCCGCCCGTGACGTGTAATGCCATTGGCGGCTCCATGAGAGTGGATGCCGCCAATTGTTTTGTAGCGATCCATGCGGCTTCCCGCATGAAGGAGGTAGGGGCTTTATGAAGCGTCTGGCTGTGGGGTATGAGTTCATCTGCCGGATCATCATGATGGTGGCTGTGGTGAATGTCGCCTTCGTGCTGCACACGCTGCTTGGCTTTGTCTTGGGTGGGCTGTTTCCCTCCGTGGCCGCGTCGTATTCGGTGTTCCGCCAGTGGCTGCTCGATGTCGAAGATCGCTCCTGGACCATCAAGCGTACATGGACGACGTTCCATCAGGCATGGCTGGAGGAGATCGGCGCGGCGAATCAGCTGGGGTGGCCGCAGACGATCATCTGGCTGCTGCTCATCTGGGAATACTGGTTCGTGCAGAACAACGACCTGGGCTATGTGGGGACCGCCGTATCCGGCGTGCTGTTGGTGCTCAACGTGCTGTACGGCCTGTTCGTGTTCCTCAGCTGGTCCGTGCACATCAATTTCAATGAGAATCTGCTATGGACGGTGCGCACGTCGCTGGTCATGGTGGTCGCACGCCCGTTGTGCAGCTTCATTGTGCTGGCTCTTTTCCTCGCCACGGTGTGGTCCTACTACACGTGGCCCGGTCTGATGATGGCGTTCGGGCCGGCGGTGCCGATCTTCTTCACCATGGTGGCCGTGTATTCGTGGGGCAAAATGCCGGGCATGGACGTGCGGGTGATTGAGCCGTTGGAGAAGAAACGATGAGGCAAGGACGACGGATTCGACGTCGCCAGATTCATTCCCCGTTGTCTTTCAGTATGAATAAACTGATTCCGCTTGGCGATACCTGATGGCAACCTGATTGTCTGTCATCTGTTTCAAACGATATGAATATTCCAAGGAAGGAAGCGCACTGTGAGCGTTATCACCAAAGTCAGCACGTATGATTTCCGGTTCCCGACATCGGCCACGTTCTCGGGCTCCGATGCCATGAACCCCGATCCGGATTACTCCTCCGCCTACGTCGTCGTCTCCACGGATGCCGGTGACTCCGGCAATGGATTCGTCTTCACCATCGGCCGTGGCAACGATGTCGTCGTCCGGGCCATCGACTCCATGTCCGAGACCCTTATCGGTCGTAACGTCGAGGAACTGCTCGACAACATGCGTCTCGCATGGGATCTGTTCGTGCGCGATTCGCAGCTGCGCTGGCTCGGCCCTGAGAAGGGCGTCGAGCACATGGCCATCGGCGCCGTGCTTTCGGCTCTGTGGGACCTCAAGGCCAAGCGCGCCGGCAAGCCGCTCTGGCTGCTCCTTTCCGAGATGGAGCCTGAAGAGCTCGTCGCGACGCTTGACTTCCGTTACCTGACCGACGCCCTCACTGCGCAGGAGGCCATCGATATCCTGCGCGCCGCCCAGGAAGGCAAGGCGGAGCGTATCGCCCACCTCAAGGAAGTCGGTTATCCGGGATATTCGACCGCCGCCGGCTGGCTCGGATACTCCGACGAGAAGATGGTCCGCCTGGCCAAGCAGGAGACCGAGGTCATGGGCTTCAAGCAGATCAAGCTCAAGGTCGGCCAGAACCTCGAGGACGACCTGCGCAGGCTGAAGCTCGCCCGTGAAGCGGTCGGCCCGGACATCGCCATCGCCGTCGACGCCAACCAGGTCTGGGACGTGCCGCAGGCCATCGAATGGATTGGCAAATTCAAGGACTACGACCTCGCATGGGTCGAAGAGCCCACCTGCCCGGACGATGTGCTCGGCCATGCCGCGATTCAGAAGGCCATCGACCCCATTCCGGTGGCCACCGGCGAACAGATGCAGAACCGAGTCATGTACAAGCAGTACCTGCAGGCCGGCAGCTTCAAGGTCATGCAGATCGACGCCACCCGAGTCGCCGGTCCCCAGGAGATCGTCCTCGAATACCTGCTCGCCAAGAAGTTCGGCGTCAAGGTCTGCCCTCACGCGGGCGGCGTCGGCCTGTGCGAAGCCGTCAGCCAGCTCGCGATGTTCGACTATGTGTCCGTCTCCGGCGAGATGGAGGACCGCGTCGTCGAATACGTGGACAACCAGCATGAATACTTCGTGCATCCGACCGTCATCAAGAACGGACGATACGTCGCTCCGCTCACTCCGGGCAACGGCACGGAGATGAAGATCGACGAATGCATGAAGTACCTGCACAAGGACTGACCGGTCGGGAGGACCTGAGATGGACCTGCATCTTAAAGACAAGGTGATCATCGTCACCGGAGGCTTCAAAGGCATCGGCAAGGGCATAACGCTGCGCTTGGCCGAGGAGGGCGCCATTCCTGTGGTGCTGAACCGTGATGACGGTGCCGGCGACGAATTCCGACAGGACATTGAACGAATCACCGACTCGTATGACACGTATCTGATCGACCTGAACAACACCGACGACATCGCCCCCATCGTCAAGTCGGTCATGGAGAAGCACGGCCATATCGATGGCGTGGTCAACAACGCCGGAAGGAACGACAATCTCGCGCTCGAGACCACGTCGTGGCGTCAGTTCGAGGAGTCGATTCACGGCAACCTGACCCACTACTACGAGCTGGTCCATCAGTGCGTGCCGGCGCTCAAGGCCAGCAAGGGCTCGGTGGTCAATATCGGTTCCAAGACCGCATTGACCGGTCAGGGCAAGACCAGCGCCTACGCCGCCGCGAAGGGCGCGATTCTGGGACTGACCCGCGAATGGGCCGCCGCCCTCGCCCCGGACGAGGTCCGGGTCAACGCCGTCGTCGTGGCCGAGGCCTGGACACCGCTGTACGCACAGTGGATCAAGACGTTCGGCGACGAGCAGGCGCAGCGCGCGCAGCTTGAGAAGATCACCAGCAAGATCCCGCTCGGCCACCGCATGACCGAGACGTCGGAGATCGCCGACACCGTGGCGTTCCTGCTGTCCGACAGGTCGTCGCACACCACCGGACAATGGGTCTTCCCCGACGGCGGATACGTCCACCTCGATCGGGCACTCGGCTAGGAGATACCGCACAGGGGATCATCGGTTCGTGTTCGCGCGTCCGGATCCCCTGTTTTCGATTCATCGCTTCAACACCGCTCGGCCCGCGGATTTCTTCGCCGCCGCAAGCGCAACGACCACCATATCGTCGAAAGGAAAATATCATGACCAGCAACGCCATGTTCGAAGGCGTGTTCTGCCCCTCCATCACCATCATGAACGCGGACGGAACCATAGATTACGACAACTGGGGCAAGCACCTCGACCACCTCGTCGACGCGGGCGTCGACGGCGTGCTGCTGTTCGGCAGCATCGGCGAATTCTACGCCATCGACGTCAAGACGAAGGCGGAAGCGGCTCGCTTCGCCGTCTCGAAGGTCGCCGGACGCATGAAGGTGCTCGTCGGCGTGGGAGACACCAACCTGGACAACGTGAAGGCGTTGGCGGCGGAAAGCGAAGCGGCCGGAGTCGACGCGCTGCTCGCCGTGTCCCCGTACTACTTCGGCCCGTCCCCGGATTGCGCGAAACGGTACTTCTCGGCGGTGGCCAAGGCGACGACCCTGCCCGTCGTCCTGTACAACTTCCCGGCCCGAACGGGCAACGACCTCACGCCCGAGCTGGTGGCCGAACTCGCCGGCGAGAACCCGAACATCGTCGGCATCAAAGACACCGTCGACACCATCAGCCACACCAGGAAGGTCATCGCGGCCGTCCGCAAGGTGAACCCGTCGTTCAGCGTGCTGTCCGGATTCGACGAGTATTACATCGTCAACCGGATCAGCGGCGGCAACGGCGTGCTGAGTGGTCTGACCAACGTGGAACCCGAGACGTTCGTCAAACTGCACCGCGCATGGGAGGCCGGCGATCACGCCGCGGTCGTCGAAGCGGCCGAGCGCGTCTCCTACCTGATGCGCCTGTACGACACCGCCGACCTGTTCATCAGCGCCATCAAGGGCGCGGTCAAGGCCAAGGGACTGCCCATCGACACGTCCGTCCACGAGCCCGCCGTGCAGCTGACCGACGAGCAGTATCGCACCATCCGCGCCATCCTGGACAAGTGACGGTCGAATAGTCCCGAAGACGGACAGGGAGGAACGATGCTGAAGGGAATACCGCCGATCATACAGCCCGATCTGCTGAAGATACTCAGCGAGATGGGCCACGGCGATGCCATAGTCCTTGCGGACGCCCACTTTCCCGCCGAATCGGTGGGCGTCCGATCCCACGTGATCAGGTATGACGGCCAGCCCATCGAGCCGCTGCTCGACGCGGTGCTGCAGCTGATACCGCTGGACCAATACACGGAACACCCGGTGCTGCTGATGGACAAGGTTCCCGGAGACACCGTGGACACCCCGATATGGGACCGGTACCGTCAGGTCATCGACAGGCACGAGCCCGGCAAGCAAGCGGGCATCGGGATGCTGGAACGGTTCACCTTCTACGAGGAGGCCGGCAGGTCCTATTGCATCGTCGCCACCGGCGAACAATCGCAGTATGCGAACATCATCATCAGAAAAGGCGTCATTCGCTAATAACCGAATAGGAGCAATATAATGAACAATCCTGCAGATGCGGGCATCAACCTGAACTATCTCGCGAACGTGCGCCCATCGTCGCGCCAGCTTGCCTGGCAGCGCATGGAGATGTACGCCTTCCTGCACTTCGGCATGAACACCATGACGGACAGGGAGTGGGGTCTTGGGCATGAGGATCCGGCACTGTTCAACCCGCGGAACGTGGACGTGGACCAGTGGATGGACGCGCTGGTGGCCGGCGGGATGGCCGGCGTCATCCTGACGTGCAAGCACCACGACGGATTCTGCCTGTGGCCGTCCCGATTGACGCGGCACACCGTCGCCTCGTCGCCGTGGCGTGAAGGCAAGGGCGACCTCGTTCGTGAGGTCAGCGAGTCCGCCAGGCGTCACGGACTGAAGTTCGGCGTGTACCTGTCCCCGTGGGACCGCACCGAGGAATCCTACGGCAAGGGCAAGGCGTACGACGACTTCTACGTCGGCCAGCTGACCGAGCTGCTCACCCAGTACGGGCCGATCTTCTCCGTCTGGCTTGATGGCGCCAATGGCGAGGGCAAGAACGGCAAGACCCAGTACTACGACTGGGATCGTTACTACAACGTCATCCGTTCGCTCCAGCCCGATGCGGTGATTTCCGTGTGCGGCCCCGACGTGCGCTGGGCCGGGAACGAGGCCGGGCATGTGCGCGACAACGAATGGAGCGTCGTGCCCCGCCGCCTGCGTTCGGCGGAACTGACCATGGAGAAGTCGCAGCAGGAGGATGACGCATCCTTCGCCACCACGGTCAGCTCCCAGGACGACGACCTCGGCAGCCGTGAGGCGGTCGCCGGATACGGGGACAACGTCTGCTGGTACCCGGCCGAGGTCGACACCTCCATCCGCCCCGGGTGGTTCTACCACCAGTCCGAGGACGACAAGGTCATGAGCGCCGATCAGCTGTTCGACCTCTGGCTTTCCGCGGTAGGCGGCAATTCATCGTTGCTGCTCAACATTCCTCCCTCGCCGGAAGGTCTGCTCGCCGAACCGGATGTGCAGTCGCTCAAGGGATTGGGCCGCCGCGTCAGCGAGTTCCGTGAAGCGCTGGCCTCGGTCCGCTGCGAAGCCAAGACCAGCAGCGCCTCCGACGCCGCGGCGCATCTCGTCGACGGGAATCGGGACACGTTCTGGCGCCCGGACGCCGACGATGCGGCCCCCGCCATCACGCTCACCCTCCCGCAGCCCACGACGATCAACGCCATCGTGATCGAGGAGGCCATAGAGCACGGTCAGCGCATCGAGCATCTGCGCGTCACGGGTGCGCTGCCTGACGGCACCGAACGCGTGCTCGGCCAGGCCGGCACGGTGGGTTACCGGAGGATACTCCGCTTCGACGATGTCGAGGTGTCCTCGGTCACCCTTCACGTGGACGGTTCGAGGCTTGCGCCGATGATCAGCCGCGCGGCTGCCGTGCGCATCTGAGGGCGTATAGGAATATAAAGGCGGTAGCACCATGAAACTCACTTTCGATGGGATTTCCCCGCACTGGGAGGAAGGAATCCCGTTCGGCAACGGTCGCATGGGGGCGGTCCTGTGCTCCGAACCGGACGCGGATGTGCTGTACCTCAACGACGACACCCTCTGGTCGGGCTATCCGCATGCGGAGACCTCGCCGTTGACGCCCGAGATCGTGGCCAAAGCCCGTCAGGCGTCGTCGCGCGGCGATTACGTGTCGGCCACGCGGATCATCCAGGACGCCACGCAGCGGGAGAAGGACGAGCAGATATACGAGCCGTTCGGCACGGCCTGCATCCGGTACTCGTCGGAGGCCGGCGAACGGAAGCATGTGAAGCGCAGCCTGGACCTCGCGAGGGCCCTCGCCGGCGAATCGTTCCGGCTGGGCGCCGCCGACGTCCATGTCGACGCATGGTGCAGCGCTCCCGATGATCTGCTGGTGTATGAGATGTCGTCGAGCGCGCCGGTCGATGCGAGTGTGAGCGTCACCGGCACTTTTCTCAAGCAGACCCGGATATCGTCGGGGTCTGATTCCGATGCGCGTCAGGCCACCCTCGTCGTCATGGGGCAGATGCCCGGGCTCAATGTCGGAT
The DNA here is from genome assembly GCF_026016385.1 of Bifidobacterium sp. FKU. Classification (NCBI taxonomy): domain Bacteria; kingdom Bacillati; phylum Actinomycetota; class Actinomycetes; order Bifidobacteriales; family Bifidobacteriaceae; genus Bifidobacterium; species Bifidobacterium sp. FKU. The sequence goes on along the minus strand of NZ_CP092888.1, from coordinate 2,379,179 downwards.
CATTGGCCCATGTCACCGATAATCCATGGGAGGACGAGCAGAACGGCATCGGGATGGCGTATGCCGGTGCCTTCTCCCTCACCGTCACGGGCGGCGAGATCACGGTGATCGATGATATTCTGCAGTGCTCGGGCGTCACCGGCTTGTCGCTTCGGTTCCGCAGCCTGAGCGGGTTCAAGGGCAGCGCCGAACAGCCGGAGCGGGACATGACGGTGCTCGCCGATCGACTGGGCGCGACCGTCGCCGCATGGCCGTCCGATTCGCGGGCGATGCTTGACCGTCACGTCGCCGACTACCGCCGGTTCTTCGACCGGGTCGGCGTGCGTCTCGGCCCGGCCCATGACGACGACGAGGAGGTGCCGTTCGCCGAGATCCTGCGCTCCAAGGAGGATACGCCGCACCGTCTGGAGACGCTCTCCGAGGCGATGTTCGATTTCGGCCGATACCTGCTGATCTCCTCGTCCAGGCCGCATACCCAGCCGTCGAATCTGCAGGGAATCTGGAACCACAAGGACTTCCCGAACTGGTATAGCGCCTACACGACGAACATCAACATCGAGATGAACTATTGGATGACCGGCCCATGCGCCCTCAAGGAGCTCATCGAACCGCTCGTCGCCATGAACGGGGAGCTGCTGGAACCGGGGCATGATGCGGCCGGCGCCATCCTCGGATGCGGTGGTTCCGCGGTCTTCCACAATGTCGATATCTGGCGCAGGGCGCTGCCGGCGAACGGAGAGCCGACGTGGGCGTTCTGGCCGTTCGGCCAGGCGTGGATGTGCCGGAACCTGTTCGATGAGTACCTGTTCAACCAGGATGAGTCGTATCTGGCTTCCATCTGGCCGATCATGCGGGACAGCGCGCGATTCTGCATGGATTTTCTGTCGGATACGGAACACGGTCTGGCCCCGGCTCCGGCGACATCGCCGGAAAACTACTTCGTCGTGGACGGCGAGACGATCGCCGTCGCCCACACCAGCGAAAACACCACGGCCATCGTGCGCAATCTGCTCGATGATCTGATCCACGCGGCGCAAACCCTGCCCGACCTGGATGACGGCGACAAGGCCTTGGTGCGGGAGGCGGAATCCACCCGCGCGAAGCTGGCGGCTGTCCGCGTGGGATCCGATGGCAGGATCCTCGAATGGAACGATGAACTCGTCGAGGCGGATCCGCATCACCGTCACCTGTCCCACCTGTACGAACTGCATCCGGGCGCAGGCATCACCGCGAACACCCCGCGTCTGGAGGAGGCCGCCAGAAAGTCCCTCGAAGTGCGTGGCGACGACGGTTCCGGCTGGAGCATCGTGTGGCGCATGATCATGTGGGCGCGTCTGCGGGACGCTGAGCACGCCGAACGCATCATCGGCATGTTCCTCCGCCCGGTCGAAGCCGACGCCGAAACCGATCTGCTTGGCGGCGGCGTGTATGCCAGCGGCATGTGTGCGCATCCCCCATTCCAGATCGACGGCAATCTGGGCTTCCCCGCGGCTCTGGCGGAGATGCTCGTCCAGAGTCATGACGGCATGGTGCGCATCCTGCCCGCGTTGCCCGAGGATTGGCGTGAAGGCAGCTTCCATGGCCTGCGCGCCAGGGGAGGCCTTTCGGTGGATGCCTCCTGGACGGACGACGCCATCGAATACACGCTGCGCTGCACGAAGCCCGCGACGATCACCCTGATCGTCGATGGCACCGACGCGACGCAGGTCCGACTGTCTCCCGACGAGCCGTTCAAGGGGCTTGTCCGCAGGTAGATCATCCAAAACCATATCGGCACGGATGAGCTGACCAAGGTGGCCGTCCAAGACGGCTTCGTCCCCGCGGCGCATCCGCTGGACTGACGAGGACCGCGCAAACGATGTGGCCCCCACCTCCTGTGAGGAGGTGGGGGCCACATCGTTTGCGCGGTGGATTATCGGATCAATTCTGATCAGATCAGCTCGAGATCGACGTCGAGGCTGATCGGCTTGTCCGCCGGGATATGGTACTGGGGGTGCACCGGCGACATCCAGGAATCATCACCGCCGACGCCCATCTGTGCGGCAAGGACGCGCAGGAACATGTGCTTCGGCTTCGGCAGCTCGTCCTGATGCTGGGCCTCCTCGAGCATGAAGCTGGAGTACGGCAACAGGCTTACCGCGAACGGCGCGGCGCCATCGGCGCGGCTGACGCGCATGCCGTGGCCGTGATCGTCGGTAATCTCGGCCCAACGCACATCCTCATGGTTGCCCGTCTCCTGCGGCATGAGGTACGGCGCATGATCGGCGAAGGCGTTGGTGCTCCACACGCCGAGCTTGGCGTGTTTGCGGTCCAGGTACGTCTCCTCCGGGCCGGTGCCGAAGAACCTCAGGTTCGTGTACTGCACAGGCAGCGTCCATTCGATGCCGAACGCCGGGATGGTGGGCAGGTCACCCTGCTCTCCAGGGTATTCGACGTGCAGGTTCACGCGGCCATCGGTGTGGGCCGTGTAGGAGACGGTCACCTTGGTGCGCTGCGCGGTGGCGAGCTCGTACGTGTACGTGCCCTTGAGCGTGCTGTCGTCGATCTGCTCGAGCACGTTGTCCACGCAACGGGCGTAGCGTCCGGCGCCCAGCCACTGGACGCGCTCGAAGCCGTGACCGGCACCGCGATCGTTGTCGGTCAGCGGACGGAAGGTGGTGATTGCGGGACGGCGCAGCACGAACTCGTTGCCGGCGAAGGTGTAGGAGACCATGCCGCCCTGGGTGCGCGACAGCAGGACCTCGCGTCCGGCGCCTCGCACGCCGGCGTTCCAACGGCCCACGGTGATGGTCCCATCGGCCGGCTTCGTGTCGGGCGTCGCGGTGGCGTCCGCGGGCACCACGGCCTGTCCGAAGGCGAGCTCGTAGCCGCTTTCGGCCCAATCGGTCGCCTTGGCGAGACGCTGCGAAACCTGCAGCACCAGTTCGCGGGCGTCGGCGCGGTACGCCGCCACCGGCCATGCGACATCGAACGTGCGGGTCTCACCGGCGGGCACGTCGAAACGTCGGGTGGACTGCCAGACCGGCTTGCCGTCGGCGAGAACGCTCAGGACGAACACGTAGTCGCCGGTGGCGGTGAACAGGTTGTCGTTCTTGACGGACACCGAGTCCTTCGTCACGTCGATGTGGACGTTCGAGTACAGCTGCTTGACTTCCTGGGCCTTGGGGGAAGGCTTGCGGTCGGCGAACAGCAGGCCGTCGCCGGAGAACTCGTAGTCGGACGGACGGTCGCCGAAGTCTCCGCCGTAGCGCAGGCTCCTGGTGCCGTCGGGCTGGGTGGCGTAGATGGCCTGGTCGATGAAGTCCCAGATGAAGCCGCCCTGATACTTCGGGTAGCGTTCGAGCGCCGTGTATTCGTCCATGTTGCCCACGGAGTTGCCCATGGCGTGCATGTATTCGCAGGAGAGGTACGGCTTCTTCGGGTCGTCCTTCAGGTACTTCTCGATCTCGTCGGCATGCGAGTACATGCGGGTCTCGATGTCGGTGACGTCATCGTAGTCACGGTTGTGGGTCACGCCCTCGTAGTGCACCGGACGGTTCGGGTCGATGTCGTGCACGTGCTTGTACATGGCGCGGAACACGTCGCCCACGTAGGATTCGTTGCCCAGCGACCAGATCAGCACGCTCGGGTGGTTGTAGTCACGGCGCATCATGCTGTTGACGCGGTCGACGCAGGCGCCTTCCCATTCGCGCTTGCTGCCCGGCACGATGGTGTCCTCGGTGAGGACGTCTCCGGGCAGGGACCAGCTGCCGTGGGCTTCGAGGTTGGCTTCGTCGATCAGGTAGATGCCGTACTCGTCGCACAGTTCGTACCAGCGTTCCTGGTTCGGGTAGTGCGAGGTGCGGATGGAGTTGATGTTGTGGCGCTTGCAGAAGACCACGTCATCGATCATGTCCTGCTCGGTGATGGCGCGGCCGCGTTCGGCGTCGAACTCGTGGCGGTCGGCGCCCTTGAACACGATGCGCTTGCCGTTGATGGTCAGGATGCCGTCCTCGATGCGGAAGCGGCGGAAACCGACCTTCTGGGACGTGCATTCGATGACGTCTCCCGCCTGGTCGATGACGTCGACGTCAAGTTCGTACAGTGTCGGGCTTTCGGCGCTCCAGGGTTCGATGCCCGGCAGCGGCCCGCTGGAGATCGCGGTCTGCGCCTCCGCGTCGCCCGTCGTCTGCCACACCGTGTTGCCGTCGGCGTCCTTCAGGGTCGCGCGGACCGTGGCCGCGTCGGTCGCGTTGAGCACGGTCAGCGCGGCATCGAGGGAGGCGGTGCCGGCCTCGGGATCCCAATCGGCTTCGATCTGCGTGTTCTCGATGTGCACATGCGGGCGGGCGGCGAGTTCGACGGAGCGGAACAGGCCGTGCAGACGCCAGAAGTCCTGATCCTCAAGCCAGGAGGCGCTGGAGTATTCGTAGCAGGCGACGGCCACGACGTTCTCCCCGTCGTGCAGCAGCCCGGTGATGTCGAACTCGTTGGGCGTGAAGCCGTCCTCGCCATAGCCGACGAACGCGCCGTTGACCCACACGTAGATCGCCGTGGCCATGCCGTGGAACACGATCGACACCGATCCGCCGGCCTGCTTGGCGTTTGCCACGGGGGTGGAGACGGTGAACTTCCTGCGGTAGAGCGCGACGTGATTGTTTTCCGGGATGTTCGGTTCCAACGGGTTCTCGTGGCCGTCCCACGGATACTGGACGTTCACGTACTTGTGGTTCATCAGACCGGCCGTCTGCAGGTGGCCCGGAACCTGGATACGCTCGAACGAGGAGTCGTCGAACGACTCGGCCGTCGAGGGTTCCTCTTCGAGGTTGATGTCGGCGGCCTGAACGACCTCGACCCGCCACTCGCCGTCAAGGCTCTGCTTGAGATCGGACCATTGTCCGCTCTGGGGGTCACGGGCATACCACTTGTGGCTGGAATGGGCCGGAGTCCGGTTCACCTCGAACACCGTCGGGTCGGTCAGCCAAGCCTGCGATGCGCGATCGACATGTGTGACGTCTGTCATGTTCTCCTGCTTTCTGTCATTACCTCGTTGTGAATGATATTATGGAAGAGGCCGGGGCCTCCTTTACCGAAAAGGATAAACAGTGTTTATATAAAACGCAAATCACGTTTACCGCTTCCAAATCATTGGCACTGCTTGCCGTCGACGCTGCGCCGCGTCCATGCAATGTCTCGGTTCAGCTCATGTTATCCCATCCTTGCGACACGCTGTTTATCTCCGTTTACTAATGTTTTTTACTTTCGGTGATAAAACTTGTATGCTTACTTTACAAAATCAATGAGTGATTCCATGCTCTGGGTTCTTAAGGAGAAGATTAATGAGCAACGAAAATGTCGCGGACGGTGACGTCCGCAGGAAGAGCGGGTTAGGCCAGCGCATCGCCTACGCGTTCGGCAACCTCGGTCAGGCCGCCTTCTACAACGCGATGAGCACGTACTTCATCGTGTATGTCACCAGCTGCCTGTTCTCGGGCGTTGACAAGGCGCTGGCGGCCAAGCTGATCGGCGTCATCACCAGCCTCGTGGTGATCATCCGCATCGCCGAGATCTTCGTCGATCCGCTGCTGGGCAACCTGGTGGACAACACCAACACCAAGTGGGGCCGTTTCCGCCCGTGGCAGTTCTTCGGCGGTCTGGTCTCCTCCGTGCTGCTTGCCGTGGTTTTCAGCGGCATGTTTGGCTTGGTGAACGTTAACTCCACATTGTTCATCGTGCTGTTCGTCATCACGTTCATCGTGCTTGACGTGTTCTACTTCCTGCGCGACATCTCCTACTGGGGCATGATCCCGGCGTTGTCCTCCGACTCCCACGAACGTTCCACCTACACTGCCCTCGGCTCCTTCACCGGCTCCATCGGCGGCAACGCCATCACCATCCTCGTGATTCCGGTCGTCACCTATTTCAGCTGGGTGTTCACCGGCGAGAACGCCGAGCACCAGTCGGGTTGGACCGCTTTCGGCATCATCGTCGCGGTGCTCGGCATCATGACCGCCTGGACCGTCGCCTTCGGCACTAGGGAAAACCAAAGCGCCCTTCGCGCCAACGCCGAAGACAACGGTGGTCCGTTGCAGGCGTTCAAGGCTGTGTTCCAGAACGACCAGCTGCTGTGGGTCGCCCTGTCCTACCTGCTGTACGCCATCGCGAACGTGACCACCACCGGTGTGCTTCTCTTCCTGTTCAAGTTCGTCCTTGACAATCAGGCCGCTTTCTCCGCGACCGGTGTCATCGCCATGATCGCGGGCCTGGTCATGTCCCCGCTGTACCCGATTCTGAACAGGTACATTCCGCGCCGCTACCTGTACATCGGCGGCATGGTCTCCATGATCGTGGCTTATGTGATGCTCGCCCTGTTCTCCAGCAACATCGTCCTGGTCTTCATCGCGCTGGTGCTCTTCTACGTTCCCGGCACGCTCATCATGATGACGGTCATCCTCTCCCTGACCGACTCCATCGAGTACGGCCAGCTGAAGAACGGCAAGCGCAACGAGGCCGTTACGCTTTCCATCCGCCCGATGCTCGATAAGATCGGCGGCGCTCTGTCGAACGGCATCGTCGGCTTCATCGCCCTTGCGGCCGGCATGACGGGTGACGCAACCGCCGCCGATATGACCCCGACGAATATCCACGTCTTCAAGATCTGCGCGTTCTATGCCCCGCTCATCCTGATCGTGCTCAGCCTGGTGGTGTTCGTCTCCAAGGTCAAGATCACCGAGAAGATGCACGCGCAGATCGTTGACGAGCTCGAAGCCAAGCTCGCTTCCGGCGAGATCGTCGACGATGAGGCGCAGCCCGTGGCGGCCGCCGAAGCCGCCGCAGCCGTCGGCGATGAGACGCAGACAGTCAAGAACTGATCTCCCGTTCCCATCCCTCCCATAAGGCCCGTCCGCCTGAACCGCAAGATGCGGTCCATAGCGGACGGGCCTGTTCGTTCCTGCGATCGGCGGTCATGTCCAGGCCCATGCCCATGCTGGTTCGGGCCTTGAGGTCGGAGCCGGCGGTGTGTCACCTGTCGGCAAGTGATTATCTAATAGAGATAGTTCCATGCTCTGGATTCTTAAGGAGGAGACTAATGAGCAACGAAAATACCGCGGTCGGCGACGTCCGCAAGAAGGGCGGGCTCGGCCAGCGCATCGCCTACGCATGCGGCAACTTGGGGCAGGCTGCCTTCTACAACGCAATGAGCACGTACTTCGTCACGTACGTCACCAGCTGCCTGTTCGTCAGCTACAGCAAGGCTCTCGCCGCCCAGATGATCGCCGTCATCACCGGCCTGATCGTCGTTATCCGCATCGCCGAGATCTTCATCGATCCGTTGCTGGGCAACCTCGTGGACAACACCACCACCAAGTGGGGCCGTTTCCGCCCGTGGCAGTTCATCGGCGGTCTGGTCTCCTCCGTGCTGATCATGCTCATCTTCTCCGGTATGTTCGGACTGGTCAACGTGAACACCACGCTGTTCATCGTGCTGTTCGTCATCACGTTCATCGTGCTCGACGTGTTCTACTCCCTGCGTGACATCTCCTACTGGGGCATGATTCCGGCGTTGTCCTCCGACTCCCACGAACGTTCCACCTACACCGCCCTCGGCACCTTCACCGGCTCCATCGGCTACAACGGCATCACCGTCATCGTCATCCCGATCGTCAGCTACTTCACCTGGACGTTCACCGGCGCCAAGGGCCAGGGCCAGGCCGGATGGACCTCCTTCGGCTTCATCGTCGCGCTCCTCGGCCTGATCACCGCCTGGGCCGTCGCCTTCGGCACCAAGGAAAGCACTAACGCGCTGCGCGCCAAGGCCCAGAAGAACGGCAACCCGTTCGAGGCGTTCAAGGCCCTGTTCCAGAACGACCAGCTGTTGTGGGTCGCCCTGTCCTACCTGCTGTACGCCATCGCAAACGTCATCACGACCGGTGTGATGTACTACCTCTTCGTGTTCGTGCTTGACGAGCCGGCCGCCTTCTCCGTCACCGGCATCATCCCGCTGATCGCCGGATTCATCATGGCGCCGCTGTACCCGATTCTCAACCGCTGGATTCCCCGTCGCTACCTGTTCGCCGGCGGCATGGTCTCCATGATCATCGGCTACACGATGCTCGCCCTGTTCTCCAGCAACCTGCCGGTCGTCATCGTCGCCCTGATCTTCTTCTATGTGCCTGCGCAGTTCATCCAGATGACCGCGATCCTGTCGCTGACCGACTCCATCGAGTACGGCCAGCTGAAGAACGGCAAGCGCAACGAGGCGGTCACCCTGTCGGTGCGTCCCATGCTCGACAAGATCGGCGGCGCGATGTCCAACGGTGTGGTCGGTGCCGTTGCCCTCGCGGCTGGCATGACCGGTCATGCCACGGCAGCCGACATGACCGCGTCCAACATCACCACGTTCAAGACCTTCGCCTTCTACATCCCGCTTGTTCTCATCATCCTCAGCCTCGTCGTGTTCTGGTTCAAGGTCAAGATCGACGAGAAGATGCACGCGCAGATCGTTGACGAGCTCGAAGCCAAGCTCGCTTCCGGCGAGATCGTCGACGATGAGGCGCAGACCGTGGAGGCCGTCGAGGCCATCAACGAGGAGACGCCGGCGGCCAAGAACTAATCTCCCGCTCCCAATCCTCCCATAAGGCCCGTCCGCCTGAACCGCAAGATGCGGTCCATAGCGGACGGGCCTGTTCGTTCCTGCGATCGGCGGTCATGGACACACGCCCCCAGTCTCTCGCTGATGGGCTGCTTAGTTGTGCTGTGCAGGAATGCCAGCTAAAAGAAGAGAAGCGCCGAACCGCGAAAGCGCCTGTCGGCGCAAGGGCCGCTCGCGGCGGCAAAAAATGGAGCCCGGGGCTTAAGCACGGTCCGACGCGGATACCAAGTATAGCTTGCGATGGGTCTCGCCGCGCCGGGGAAGGGGTGGTGTTGGCCGGTAGCTGATTGTTGGGGTGCGGTTGGTGGGTCTCTCCCTCAGTCACGGGCATCGCCCGTGACAGCTCTCTCATCAGAGGGAGCCCGGAGCAGGGTTTACTCCAACCGTCCGCGACGCCAGAGGTTGGCGCCGTGCTGGAAATCCTTGGCGGTGGCCATGAGGCTGCCGGCGGTGTGCATAAGGCGGGCGGCTTTGGTGCGCACCGCCTTTTCATCGGCATCCGAGGAGAAGGCGCCATTGGCCTCGGCCCGGGTCACCATGCGCCGCGCCTCCATACGCAAGCCCAACGCCACCACATCGGTAAACGCCGCCGCACGTTCAAGCGCCACGGCAAAATCGCCCACAAAAGCACCGGAGAGAATCGAATCGGCCAATCGCACGATGTCATCTTCACTGGGAGCCTGATCCACGCCGGCGATGGCGGAGGCGGTAGTGGCCACCGGCTCGCCCAAACGCCACAGATGCGCGATTGAGTCGCGATTCGATCGCATCCACGTACGCAGCATATACAGTCGCCACAGCACACCAGGCAGCGAATCCGGCTCAGCATCGCTCCACAGTTCGGCGATTTCATCCACGCCGACCGTCTCCACCAACGTGAGCACCCGCTCAACAACCGCCGGGTCCTCGCTATGGCGCACACGATCCAGCAATGCGGCAGCGGACAGATGGCTCATCTCGCTCAACGCCTGCGGGTCCATGCCACCTGCCAATCCATCGGCCACAGCCGGGTCGAGCTGAGCCGGGCGCGAGGGGCGTGAAGAACCCATGCGAGCAGGTCCGAATGCCGCTCCGGCCGCACGCAGCGAGCCGAAGCCTGGGCCCAGACTGCCGGCGGCACCATTGTGCGCGGCATGAGCCGCGGCGGCAGCGGCCGAGGAGTTGGATGAATCAGGAAATGCGGGTCTAGTAGACAAGCGGTTGAACCTTCTGAATATCGATGATTTTGGGACCATGAGGCGTCGGAGTGATGAACAGCGCCACCGCCGTGCCGGTCGGCATAAACGGTGTCTTGGCAATCAGGCGTTTGCTCAGAGACGGCGCAACGCACATGCTGCGCAGGTGTTCGAACATACCCCCAATCACTGGCCGGTGCATGCATATCGCTGTAGGCTGACGGCGCTCAAGTGCGAACTCGATTTCGCTGAGTAGACACTCCCATGCGGTGTCCGGCGCAGCGGCGTATGCATCTTCGGTGAGCGGGTCGAGATGAACCATGTCTCGTCCGGTCTGCCACGCGAACATCTCCAATGTCTCCTGGCAGCGCACCCAAGGCGACGTGGCCAGTCGGGTCGGATTGAAACACGCCAGCTCGCGGTTCAGCGCGTATGCCGCAGCCGCGCCGCGCGGCGTGATCGGACGGTTCTCGTCCGAGCCCTTCCACAGCTTGCGCGCTTCTGCCTTGCCGTGGCGCACGATAATCACCGGCACGGCGTCAAGCGCGCCCTCCTGCACCCGGTCAACGAATAGCGCAAGGATGTCCTTATCGGTGGAATGGCTGAGTTTCTTGCGGGCCTTAGCCGGCGTCAACCACAGGACTTCGTCGATTTCGCCGATGTCCGCCCGATGCACCGGGCCGAACGCATGGGTGCGCCGCAGATTGTCGATGGCGCTGATTGGCGTGGCCATCCAGAACTGGATGTGCTTGGTGTCCGCCGACCGATCCTTGGTATGGCGCTGTTTGATGCCCTCTTCGGACAGCGGGTACTCGATGTCACCCAGATAGGGGCCAAGCTCCACGGACAGGCCCGATTCCTCGCCGATCTCGCGCACGGCGGCATGCCGGTGTGATTCGTTTGGATCGACCTTGCCTTTCGGCCAGCTCCAGTCGTCGTATTTCGGGCGATGCACGACGCACAGTTCGATGCGGTTGAGTACGTTGTCCGCCGTGGCTGGGCTGTCGGCCTGTGCCGGGTCCGGGGTGGGAGCCGCGTCCGATGCGCCGGGTGCTGCCGTGGTCTCGCCGTCAGAATCCGTGGTGTTCGCGATGATGGTGCCATCGGTGGCAATATTGGATTTCACTGATGGAGATGATGCCTGCGTCGGCTCGGCATCATCCTTCCACCGGTACAGAATACCGCCGGCGGCTTCCACGATTCGTCTCATACTGTTCGTACCCATCTCTTGTATTGTAGGTCACGTTGGACCGCTGCTACGTAGTTTTGCGCATGGAACGACGATGCCCGGCATCCTCTCGAAAGAGGAGCCGGGCATCGTAACCACCCTCAGTCAGCTTGCGTTGACAGGGAGCATCGAGTGAAATCAGTTGTGCGAATTGGGGCGGCGCTGGTGCTTGCGAATCAGGTATTCCTGACTATCGACCAGCGGGCGGCCCTCGTCGTCCTTGGTGTGCAGCACATATGTGCCGTCGGGCTGCATGTGCCAGCTCATGGTGGAGTCGGCCATCTGCAGGTCCACGTACTTGATGAGCCCGTCAATCTGCTCCGGGGCGGTGACACGCACCAGAGCCTCCACACGGCGGTCAAGGTTACGGTGCATGAGGTCAGCCGAACCGATGTAGACCTCCGGGCCGGAAGCCGGACCCTCGCCGATCTGCGGGCCGTCCGCATTGCAGAAGGCGTAGATGCGGGAGTGCTCCAGGAAGCGGCCGAGAATCGAACGTACGCGGATGTTCTCGGACAGACCGGGAACGCCGGGCTTCAGAGCGCAGATGCCGCGCTCCACGATGTCGATCTTCACGCCGGCCTGAGAGGCACGGTACAGGGCGTCGATGGTCTTCTCGTCCACGATGGAGTTGACCTTGATCTTGATCCAGGCCTCCTTGCCGGCGCGGGCGGCGTCCTCCTCGCGGCGGATGCGCTGGATTAGACCGGTGCGCACGGTGCGCGGGGCCACCAGCAAACGGTGGAAGCTGGACTTCGGCGCGTAACCGGAGAGCTGGTTGAACAGACGAGTCAGATCCTGGCCGACCACCGGGTCGCAGGTCAGCAGACCCAGATCGGTGTACAGTCGCGCGGTCTTCGGGTTGTAGTTACCGGTGCCTACGTGGCAGTAGCGGCGTAGACCGTCCGCTTCCTGACGCACGACTTCGATGAGCTTGCAGTGGGTCTTCAAGCCCACGATGCCGTACACCACGTGCACGCCGGCGCGTTCGAGCTTGCGGGCCCACGCGATGTTGGCGTCCTCGTCGAAACGAGCCTTGATTTCCACCAAAGCCAGCACCTGCTTGCCGGCATGAGCGGCGTCGATCAGGGCGTCGATGATCGGCGAGTTGGAGCTGGTGCGGTACAGGGTCTGCTTGATGGCCAGCACCTTCGGGTCCGCGGCGGCCTGCGCAAGGAAGGCCTGCACGGAAGTGGAGAAGGAGTCATAGGGGTGATGCAGCAGGATGTCGCGCTCGCGGATGGCGGCGAAAATATCCTGTGCGCGGGAGGACTCGACCTCGGCGATCTGACGGTTCGTGGTCGGCACGAACGGACGGTTCTTCAGGTCCGGGCGGTCCACGCTGCCGAGCTCAAAGAGCACGGTCAGGTCCAGCGGGCTGGGCAGACGGTATACCTCGTCCTGGCTTACGCCGAGCTGGTCGGCGAGCAGCTGGGAGAGGAACGGGCTCGTGGTGTCCGTGATCTCCAGGCGGATCGGCGGTCCGAAGCGGCGGCGCAACAGCTCCTTCTCCATGGCGTTGAGCAGGTTCTCGGCGTCATCCTCTTCCACGTCGATGTCCTCGTTACGAGTCACGCGGAAGGAGCAGGCCTCCTTGATGATCATGCCCGGGAACAAGGATTCCAGATGCGCGGCGATGAGCTTTTCCATGGCGATGAAGCCGTAACGCTCGTCCTTGGACTCCTCGTCGGTCATGTCGTCCACCGGCACCAGGCGCGGCAGGTTGCCCGGGATCTTGACGCGGGCGAAGTGCGACTTGCCGGAAGCCGGGTTCTCCACAATCACGGCCAGGTTGATGGAACCGCCGGAAATGTAGGGGAACGGGTGGGCCGGATCCACGGCGAGCGGCGTCAGGACCGGGAACACCTGCTGGCGGTAGTAGCGCGAGAGGCGCTCCTGCTCGGAGGAGGTGAGCTTGTCCCACGTCAGCAGGACGATGCGCTCCTTCTCCAATTCCGGCAGAATGGTGTCGATCGCGTAATGTGCGTGCTCGTCTTGCAGACGGTGTGCGGTCTCGCTGATCGCGCGCAGCTGCTGACGCGGGCTCAGGCCGGCGGCAGACGGCACGGCGATGCCCGAGTCGATACGGCGCTTCAGACCGGCGACGCGGACCATGAAGAACTCGTCAAGGTTCGAGGCGAAGATCGCGGCGAAGTTGGCGCGCTCGAGCAGGGGCATGTCTTCGTTCTCCGCACATTCGAGCACGCGCTGGTTGAACTTGAGCCAGCTGAGCTCGCGGTCGAAGAAACGGTCCTTGGGCAGCGGTGCCTCGCCTTCCTGATCGACGCGGCGGTCGTTGTTGTCGTTTTCGGCAATATGCTCTGCGATTTGGCTGCGCAGAATTGCCTTCGAGGGTGCGTCAAATATCTGTGCCATAGCCTATATCGTAAGCTCTGGCGTGGCCGGAAAACGACTGAACGCGCCAGAATTCAACGGGTGTTCATGTTAGTTCGGTGTTGGTTGGTTTTGAGTGTGCTAGCGTGCTTGCGACACGCCGTGAGCGGCGGTGAAACGAACGAAACCGAACATCAGACGGGTTCGATGTGAACAGTTCAGCTCGTTTTCCGATAGTCAGAAAGTGCGATTGAACAGTTGTGATAAAAAACGCACAACGACTCTCTGCAGGTTGCGAGAAACGGGAGTGATGAATAGATTATGAGGTACAAGGACAACTGAACAGAGCAGAGCCCACAAATAGTGTATGGTCACGAGGACTGTTACGTTGGACGGGCATTGGAAAGACTTACCGTTACAACGATGATGTTGTGCAGAGATTCTGCTCCAGTAGTTGAACTTGTAGAAAAGGCTCGCTCCGGCGGGCCTTTTCGTTTGTGTGTACAGTGGAGGGCATGACGGAAACACAGCGTACGCCAGAGGGGATGTCGTCGAAACCCCGTATCAAGCCGGCCGATGCCGAAGACGGCCGCCCGGTCTCTATCTCTGCGCGTCTCGGACGACTGCAATTCCACTATTCCGGCAAGTTCCGCGTGCTGCAGATTGCCGACATTCAGGATGGGCCGAAAGTCTCCAAAGACACCATCGCCCTGATTGAGGCCAGCCTTGATGCCGCACGGCCTGATCTGGTGATTTTCTCCGGCAACCAGATCGCCGGCTACGATCCGGCGTTCGCCGATTCATTCCGTAAACGTCGCTGGTGTGACGAACCTATTGCCGAATCCGCGCTGAACCATACCCGAGCGCTGGTGCGCAAGGCCATTGGCCAGTTCACTGAGCCGTTGGCGGCGCGCGGCATTCCGTGGGCCGTGACGTACGGCAACCATGATTTCCAATGCGGGCTAAGCAATGCGGAACTGGACGGTATCTATCGCGAGTTCCCCGGTTGTGTCAATCCGCCGAGTGAGACCTTGCCGAACCAGATTGCATACACCTGTGGAGCGGGTGGTGTTGTGCAGACGCTGTCTGGTGCCACTGGCTCCGGTGAACCAGGCACCTTCGCGCTGCCGGTTATGGACGTTGACCATACGCGCAATGTGCTGGGTCTGGTCATTCTTGACTCCGGCGATTACGTGCATGGCGGCGGCTTCGGCACACCATCGCCCGCAGCGCTCGCCTTCCTGAACGCCGTGCCCGACCGTATCGGTGCGAAATCAATGGTGTTCCAGCACATGCCGATGCCCGAGTATTACAACGTGCTGAAGCCGGTGGCGGCCAACGCGGCGTTTGCCATGCAGGGCTATCGTTCGCACGCCGATACCTACTACGTGCTGGACGAATTGCAAACCCAGCCCGGCGGATATTTGGGAGAAGGCATATCCTGCCCTGATACGTCAGGCGAATTCGAATTGCTGCGCGAGGGGTATTTCGGCGTCGTAGCTGGTCATGATCATCGCAACGGTTTCGTCGGCGAACATGAGGGTCTGTTGCTTATCGCTACGCCAACCTGCGGATTCAATACGTACGGACCGGCTCCGGCCAAACGCGCCACGCGATTGATCGAATTTGATATCCGTCACCCTTACGAGCCGCGTACGCAATTGCTGGAGTTTGGCGAACTGGTGGGCAAGCCCAGTTCCAAACGCGCCTATACCTATGCGGTGAATCAGACCGCGCCTGGCGAGGGCGAGGGCGATGATTTGCTGCGCAAGCCGTCGCTATGGAGTCAACTGTCCGGTTTATTCAGGTAACTGTTCCTGATAGAGGCGGAAAGCGGCGCGAAGTATTCGAGGTTTCGGTGGCCTTCCGCTGTGTTGGACGATTAGTGGCAGAAATCCCGCGTCTCTTTCGTTGTGACGCGGGATTTCTGCCGGTTGGGCTATCGGTTGGATTGACTGGTATGTTTCAGCGAACGGCTTTGACCAGTGCCTCGGTGAGGTACTTGCCGGCGGCCATCACCAGCGGCGCATAGCGGCGTCCGGGGGCGGCGCCCATGCGGCCGGTCGGGCCAGAAATCGAGATGGCGGCGATGACCTGGCCGGAGGCGTTGCGGATCGGGGCGGAAATCGAGCACACGCCCTCTTCGCGCTCGTTCACGGACTCGGACCAGCCGCGCTTGCGTACAGCGGCCAGCTTGGTGGCGGTGAATTTGGCGTGGCGCAATCCCTGGTGCAGACGGTCGGAATCCTCCCAAGCCAGAAGAATCTGGGCGGCGGAACCGGCTTCCATCGACAGCATGGCACCCACGGGAATGGAATCACGCAGGCCGGAGGCGCGTTCCACAGCGGCGATGCACACGCGCTGATCGCCTTGGCGGCGGTAAATCTGCGCAGACTCGCCAGTGCGATCGAGCAGGGTCTGCAGGATAGGGCCGGCGGCGGTCAGCAGACGATCCTCGCCTGCTGCGGCGGCAAGTTCGGCGAAACGGGAGCCGAGTACGAATCGGCCATGCTGGTCGCGCAGTACGAAACGGTGGCGTTCCAATGCAATAGCCAAACGATGTGCGGTCGGTCGAGCGAGGCCGGTGGCGGCCACAAGCTGTCCCAGCGTGGACGGGCCGGACTCCAGTGCGTCAAGAATCTTTACGGTTTTATCAAGGACGCCAACGCCGGAATGGATTTCCCCATCGTCCTTGGTGGTGGTGTCTTCAACCGGCTCGGACTCGGTCAAGCTGTTGTTCAATGGTTCTTCTTGGGAATCAGTCATAATAAGGGCGATTATGCCATCTCACATAGTGAAATGGCAAATTAGGGAAGTGTCTCACAGGGTGGTCATGAAGTTGAAAGGGCGTTCGTGGATGCCGAAGAGACATGTCTGGAGCGGAACCGAGTCATGCCTAGGTCATGTTCGAGTCGTATCCGAGCCATATTGAGGCCGTCATTTGACCGTATCTCAATATCCGGCATGCTCATGGCTGGGCCCATCGCAAGCACATAGGCTAATACCACGAACAAGGCGCGAACACAATGCCTCGCGCGATATTTTTTGGAGGAATCACTATGGGAACGACACTGGCCGAGAAGGTCTGGGCCGATCATCTGGTGCGCAAGGGCAGCGACGGAGCTCCTGATTTGCTGTACATCGATCTGATGCTCATGCATGAGGTCACCAGTCCGCAGGCGTTTGAGGGCCTGCGCTTGGCCGGCCGCAAGCCGCGCCATGTGGACCAGCTCATCGCCACCGAGGACCACAACACGCCGACCGTTGATATCGATCGCCCGAACCCGGACGAGACAAGCGCACTGCAGTTGACGACTTTGGAGAAGAACTGCAAGGAGTTCGGCGTGCGCCTGCACCCGCTGGGCGACGCCGATCAGGGCATCGTCCACGCGTTCGCCCCGATTCTGGGCCTGACTCAGCCGGGCATGACCATCGTGTGCGGTGATTCGCATACGTCGACGCACGGCGCGTTCGGTGCGCTGGCGTTCGGCATCGGCACTTCCGAAGTCGAGCACGTGATGGCCACGCAGACGCTGTCCCTGAAGCCGTTCAAGACCATGGCCATCAACGTCGAGGGCAAGCTGCCCGCGGACGCGACCGCCAAGGACATCATTCTGGCGATCATCGCCAAGATCGGCACCGGCGGCGGCCAGGGATACGTGATCGAATACCGTGGCGAGGCGATTCGCAACCTCACCATGGACGAGCGCATGACCGTGTGCAACATGTCCATCGAGGCTGGTGCGCGTGCCGGCATGATCGCGCCGGACGAGACCACGTTCGAGTACCTGAAGGGCCGTCCGCACGCGCCGGAAGGCGAACTGTGGGATCAGGCCGTGGCGTACTGGAAGACGCTGAAGACCGATGACGACGCCGTATTCGACAAGGTGGTGGACATCGACGCCACCAAGCTCGGTCCATATGTGACGTGGGGCACCAACCCCGGCCAAGGTCTGCCGATCACCGCCTCCGTGCCGGAGCCGGACAAGATCGCCGACGCCACCAAGCGCGCCGCCGCCGAACGCGCGATCGCATACATGGGGCTCAAGCCCGGCATGCCGATCAAGGACATTGCCGTGGACACCGTGTTCATTGGTTCGTGCACCAACGGCCGTATCGACGATTTGCGACAGGCCGCCGCGATCATGAAAGGCCGTCACAAGGCCGCGAACATTCACCGCGTGCTCGTGGTGCCGGCCTCCTCCCGTGTGCGTCTGCAGGCGGAGAAGGAAGGCCTCGATAAGGTGTTCGAGGACTTTGGTGCCGAATGGCGCAACGCCGGCTGCTCGATGTGCCTGGGCATGAACCCCGACAAGCTGGTACCGAACGAGCGCTCGATTTCCACTTCGAATCGTAACTTCGAGGGCCGTCAGGGCAAGGGCTCGCGCACGCATTTGGCGTCGCCGGCGGTGGCCGCCGCCACCGCCATCCGCGGCACAATCTCGTCCCCCGCCGATCTCTGAGTCAATACACATGAGCCTCCTCTGACGAGGGGGCTGTCAGCCAAGGACTGACTGGGGGAGAGATCCCCGAAAGGAAAATTGTTATGGAAAAACTCACCACACTGACCGGCGTGGGCGTGCCGCTGCGCCGCTCCAACGTCGATACCGACCAGATCATTCCCGCTGTGTTCTTGAAGCGCGTGACCAAGTCCGGCTTCGATGACGCCCTGTTCTACGCATGGCGCCGAGACCCGAACTTCGTGCTCAACAAGCCGGAATACGCCGGTAAGGGCCAGATTCTGGTCGCCGGCCCCGAATTCGGCATCGGCTCCTCCCGCGAGCACGCCGTGTGGGCGCTGCACGATTACGGTTTCCGCGTGGTCATCGCGCCGAGCTTCGCCGACATCTTCTACGGCAACACCGCCAAAAACGGCGTGCTGGCCGCGATTATGCCGCAGGAGTCCGTCGAGCTCCTGTGGAAGCTGCTGGAGGAAGAGCCTGGTCGCGAGATGACTGTCTCGCTGGAGACTCGCACCGTCACTTGCGGTGATGTGACCCTGCCGTTCGAGGTGAACGATTACGTGCGTTGGCGTCTGATGAACGGCTACGACGACATCGATCTGACACTGCAGCACGAGGACGACATCGCCGCCTACGAAAAGATGCGCGCCGAAAAGTTCCCCTTCAAGCCCAAGACCATTCCCGCCAAGCACTGGCCCGAGGAGACCATCGAGTCCGCCCGCGAGCCGGACGATGATTGGACAGGGCCGTTGGCCGATCGCGGCATTATTTAGCCGCGATCGGCCTGCTGAAAGCCCAGTGGGCTTTCAGCAGGCCCTGTGCCGAGCTGCGACAGCAGCGAGGCCAGCATTGAGCCTCGCCGAAAGGCGAGTCTATAATTGCAGGCCCAGGGCCGTTGGCCGACCGCGGCATCGTGTAGCCGTGGGCGACTGGCCCATCGTGCGTTGTGGGCCGGGGCGTGGCCTATCGTTGAAGCATGAGTGATTTTGAGCCGTTTTACGATGTCAGCCGCAGCTACGAAGACAACTATGAGCAAGGGCCGTTCGGCGCGTTTGCCGAGGCGCTGAAGGATGGCAACGGTGCCGATGCCGCCGGAACCACCAGCGAGGGTGCCTTGGCCACTTTTCTGGGCCAGCCGGTCAACCTGCCTTTCGGCATTCCCGCAGGCCCGCTGCTCAACAGCCGTTTCACCACGGCCGCCTTCCGCATGGGCTTCGATCTGGCGACCTACAAAACCGTGCGTTCGCGCGCCTGGGGCTGCAACCCGTTCCCGAACGTGCTCGCCGTACACCCCAAGTCGGCGGACGGTTCACTAACACCGGGCAGCGCCGAACTGGACGAGGGCGTGCTCGCCGACACCAATTACGAGACTCCGATCTCCATCTCCAATAGCTTCGGCGTGCCCTCGCAAAGCCCGGATACCTGGCAGCCGGACATGCGCGCCGCCATCGAGGCCGCCGGTCCCGGTCAAGTGCTGGTCCCGAGCTTCCAGGGCTCGCGTGTGGAGGGCATGAGCGAGGAGGAATACATCGCCGACCATGCCACTACCGCCCGCCTGGTCAAAGAAACCGGTGCCAAGCTCATGGTGATGAACACCAGCTGCCCCAACGAGGGCCATAACCGCTTGCTATGCCACAATCCGCTGCTCGTAGGCCGCATCACTGAGGCCGTGAAGCAGGAGATTGGCGACATTCCGCTGATGGTCAAGCTCGCCTACATCCCCGGCGACGACGCTCTGGAGCTTATGGTGCGTTCCACCGTGGGCCACGGCACTGTGCAGGGTTTCAGCACCATCAATACGATTTCCGCCAAACTGGTCGATGCCAATGGCGATCAGGCACTGCCCGGTGCAGGCCGTGACCGTTCAGGCGTATGCGGCAATGCGATTCGTGGCGCCGGCCTCGACATGGTCGCCCGTCTGGCCGCGATTCGTGAAAAGCTCGGGCTCGATTTCGCGATCAACGGCGTCGGCGGCGTGGTCTCGCCCGCCGACTACCAGGCGTACCGTGACGCCGGCGCGGACTCGGTGATGTCCGCCACCGGCGCGATGTGGGACGCCGAACTGGCCCACAAGATCAAAGCCGGCCGGTAGATCGGCTCCAGAAACAAGAAACAGCCTGTACGGGCCGTGATTCCCAGACGATTCCCAGCCAGTGCCCACGTTGCATTGAACCTGTTGCTGTTATATGTAATCACGGCCGAACAAGCTGCATAACTTAACCTCTTTCTTCTCTCCTTTCTCTCCCCGGCGCCCATCACGCCGGGGTTTCTTTTTGCGGTGAGTACGGCCGTCTTACTCGGCCGCCGCCTTCATGGCCACGGCACCCACGTAATAGACGGGCTTGTCGAAGTTCGGCTGGAACAGGAAGTCCACGTTGGCGAGCTGGTCGATGGTGAAGCCGGCCTGAATCGCCATGGAAATCACATTTGCCGCGCCGGAGATATCGGCTTTGGAACAGAACTGGCCGCCCTTGACCTTGCGGGTTTCCGGGTCCCAGGTCAGAATCGACGTGACTGGGGTGGTGATGAGCATGAAGTCCGGGCGATAATCCTCGGTGAGCGAGGTTTCGCGGACCGTGAGCCCGCGGCGTTCGGCACCGGCGCAGGTCAGGCCGGAGGCGGCGAGCGAGAGATCGTACAGCTGCACGGCGGACGTGGCCTGCGTGCCCATGTACTTCACGGTCGGCGTCTCGATGTTGCGGCCCACCAGCAGGCCCTGGCGCACCGCGTTGGTGGCCAGCGGAATGTAATCGTGCTGGCCGGTGGGGTTGTAGAACACGGTGGCGGAGTCGCCGGCGGCGTACACGCCCGGCACGGACGCCTGCATGTAGTCGTCGACCACGATCGCGCCGTTCGGCAGCATGTCCACCTTGCCCTTGAGCAGGTCGGTGTTCGGCAGGAAGCCGACGGCCAGAATCGCCATCTCGGCCGTGTACTCGCCCTTTTCGGTGACCACGGTGACGGTGTCGTCGTCATTGTCGCGGAACTCGACCACCTTCTGGCCGAGCGCGAGCGTGACGCCGTGCTCCTCGAACGCGGCCGCCACCTGATCGGTGATGGTCTTATCGAAATTATTGGCCAGCGGGCGATCAAGGCCGTCGACCAGCGTGGTCTTGACGCCGGTGACGCTGAACTGCTCGGCGATTTCCGCGCCGATATAGCCCGAACCGATCACCACCGCGGACTTGGCGGTTTTCGACTTCTCCTTGATGGCGATGGCGTGATCCCAGTTCTTGCACAGCAGCACATGCGGGCTGTCGATGCCGGGGATTGGCGGGATGACCGGGCGCGATCCGGTGGTCACGACCAGTTTGTCGAAAGCGAGGGTCTGCTCGGCGGGGTCTCCGGCCTCGTCCAGCGCGCGGTAGGTGAGGGTTCTGGCGCCGAGGTCCACGGACGTCACGTCGGTGCGCATGTGCATGGTCGCGCCGGCTTCGGCCAGAGCGGCAGGGGAGGAGTAGAACATTTTCTTCGGGTCGGACACGTGGTCGCCCACCCACAGGGCGATGCCGCAGGAGAGGAAGGACAGCGTACCGTTGCGCTCGAAAACATGGACGGTCCAATCGGGGTGCTCGGCGAGAATCGAGGTGGTGGCGAACGTGCCGGCGTGCGTGCAGCCGATGACGGCGACTGTGGTCATAAATGCTCCTTTGCTTGTGGCCATGGCGTCTGATGCCATTGCCCTGAATCGTAGCGTAGAAGTATGGAGAACGCCGTGGCGGCAAATGTGAGGAAGATCACGTTATTGGTTTGATTCGGCGGGGTGTGGAATCCGTTGTGCACGGTGATCAAAGTTCGGCTGAGGCATTTCACGGAGTCGGCACATGGCTTATGGCAAACTGGACGGTAGCATTTTTGAATCTTGATTGATTGATTGAGGAGAGTGGCGTGGCTGAGAACCCGGATGACGTGCTGCATGTTGAAGGCGGCAAGCCGCTGGCTGGCACGATTAAGGTGCGCGGCGCGAAGAACTTCGTGAGCAAGGCGATGGTCGCCGCGTTGCTGGCGCCGGGCAAGTCGGTGCTGAAGAACGTGCCGGAGATCCGTGACGTGCATGTGGTGTCCGATTTGCTGCGCCTGCATGGCGTGGACGTGGATGTGGACGGCGAAAAGGGCATTGTGACTATCGATGCCTCTCATGTTCAGCTGGCCGATGTGGCTGACGTGGACACGCTGTCTGGCTCCTCGCGCATCCCGATCCTGTTCTCCGGCCCGCTCGTGCACCGTCTGGGCGAGGCGTTCATTCCGGCATTGGGCGGCTGCGCAATCGGCGGGCGCCCGATCGACTTCCATTTGGAGACGCTGCGCAAGCTGGGCGCCACGGTGGACAAGGAGCACAAGGACGGCATCCACATCACCGCGCCCAACGGCCTGCATGGCGCGAAGATCCACCTGCCCTACCCGTCGGTGGGCGCCACCGAGCAGACGCTGCTGGCGGCCGTGCTGGCCGAGGGCAAGACCGAACTGTCGGGCGCGGCCACCGAGCCGGAGATCATGGATTTGGTATGCGTGCTGCAGAAGATGGGCGCGATTATTTCCGTGGACGTGGACCGCACCTTCCGCATTGAAGGCGTCAAGGAGCTGCAGGGGTACACGCACACGTCACTGACCGACCGTATCGAGGCCGCGTCCTGGGCGTCCGCCGCGCTTGCCACGCACGGCGACATCTTCGTCAAGGGCGCGACCCAGCCGGAGATGATCACGTTCCTGAACGTGTTCCGCAAGGTGGGCGGCAAGTTCGAGGTGACGGACAAGGGCATCCGCTTCTGGCATCCGGGCGGCGACCTCAAGCCCGTGGCTATCGAGACCGACGTGCACCCTGGCTTCATGACCGACTGGCAGCAGCCGCTCGTGGTGGCCCTGACACAAGCCAATGGCCTGTCGATTGTGCACGAGACCGTGTATGAGAACCGCTTTGGCTTTACCAAGCCGCTGGTCGAGATGGGTGCCACCATCCAGTTGTACCGCGAGTGCCTGGGCTCGCTGCCGTGCCGTTTCCGGCAGCGCAACTACAAGCATTCCGCCGTGATCTTCGGACCGACCCCGCTGACCGGACGCGACATCGACGTGCCGGACCTGCGTGGTGGGTTCAGCCATCTGATCGCGGCCTTGGCCGCGTCCGGTCCCTCGGACGTGCACGGCATCAGCCTGATCGACCGAGGCTACGCCGACTTCCGCGGCAAACTCGAAGCCCTCGGCGCCGACTTCGACTAATTCGGCCGTTCCGCGGCTCCCCTCTTTGAGGGGAGCCGCGATTTTGTTCTACAACAGCCCGTCCGCCTCGAGCGCGGCGGCCATGCGGTCGAAGCATTCCTCCAGTAGCGGGTAGGGCATGGCGAAGTTCATACGCACGCAACCGCGCCCGACCTCGCCGCATTCACGGCCGTCTGTCAACGCCACGTTGGCCTTCTTGAAGAAATAGTCGGCCGGGTCATCGATGCCCAGTGACGAGAAATCCAGCCACGCGATATACGTGCCCTGCGGCTCCACATAGCGCACCTTGGCGAATCTCGTGCGCATCTGCTCGTTGACCAGTGCGATATTGCGCTCGATATATGCCATCACGCCCTCGAACCATGCCGCGCCGCCGTCATAGGCCGCAGTGGTGGCTATGGCACCGATGGTGGCCGTCTGGTGTTCGGACCATTCCGCGTTCCTCATCCATAGTTCCAGATCGTCCGGATTGGTGAGAATCACCTGCGCGCACTTGGTGCCGGGAATGTTGAACGACTTCGAGGCTGAAGTGGAGGTGAAAGCCTGCATGGCCGTCTGCCGGTTGATTGAGGCGAATGGCACATGCGTGTGGCCTTGGTAGACGAACGGCGCGTGAATCTCATCGGAGAATATACGCACGTCGTACTTGGCGGCCAGATCGGACAATCGCAGCATTTCCTCGCGCGTCAATACCTTGCCGATCGGGTTGTGCGGGTTGCACAGCACGAAGGCATGGCAGCCGTTCGCGAACGCCTGCTCAATGGCGTCGAAATCGAACAGCCATTCATCATTGCGCCCGCTGCTCTCGCCGGCGCCCGCGCACAGCATCGGAATCTCAAGGACCTCCACGCCATACAGACGCGGCACACTTAGGAACGGCATATAGGCCGGAGTCGGTACCACGATGGAGTTACCGGCGCGCACGATCTCGCGCAGGAACACTTCGAACGCCTCCAGCACGTCCGGCACCGGGCGGATGCACGTTGGATCCACCTCCCAGCCGTAGCGGCGCTGCCATGCGGCGCACGAGCGGGCGACCTCCTTCTTCCACGGGTCGGGAATGTAGCCGAGCGCGCCACGTTCAGTGGCCTCTTCGATGGCTTCGGCCACGCATGGTGCCAGACCGTAATCCATCTCGGCGATGAATGCGCCGATGCAGCCGGGGTAACGGGTCCATTTATCCGAACCGACCTGCTCCAGATCCTCGATGGTCGTCACGTCGATGTGATTGGCATCAAAGCAAGAGGCGCCGGCGGTTGCGTTGCTCACAGTCGTTGACTGGGGAATGTTGTTCATGCTCATAACATGCCATTGTTCCCGGTGCAGAAGGGCCGCTCAACGGTCTGGCTCCCCGAAATCGTGATGGCGCTCGCAAGCTTGCTTATCGCTGTGCGACTACTTGGCACTCAAATATTTGAGTGCCGTGCGCTCGAGCTCCTCGAGCAATGAACCAAGCGCTGGGCGATGGTCGCCGGCGCGAGTCACGATGCCGACCTCGCGCGCCGCAAAATCGTCGGCAATGGGACAGGCCACCAGATCGCCCTGCAAGTTGATATGCGTATCGAGCGCCGGCACCAGCGAGACGCCCATACCAACCTCGACCAGGTTCTGCGTGGCCCAGTAATCATCCGTGCAGTGGCGGATATCCGGCTTGAATCCGGCACGGGTGGCCAGTTTCACCAAATTTGCGCGGCAGGTGGGGCAACCGGCGATCCAATGCTCGTCTTTGGCGGCGGACAGCGACACAGGTTCGCCGGTCTCCTCGAATCGTTTGGCGATGCCGCTGGAGCGGTGCACCAGCAGTCGCATCGGATCGTAACCCAGCGAATGGAAGGTCAGGTCGTCGCCGATGTGCAGGAAGTTCGGGATGCTGCTGTAGCGGAACACGGCGGCGGCATCGGCCTTGCCTTGGGAAATCAGACCGATCGCCTCCGGCGGCTCCATCTGAATCAGGCTCAGCTCGATGTCCGTGAACATACTGAGCTTGACCACGGTACGGGCCGCGATAGTAGAGCAGATTGATGGTGGGGCCACCAAATGCAGGTGAGCAAACCGATGATGCCGATAATCCTCGACCTCACGGGCCGCCCGCTCCAGCCGATCGGCGATGGCCTCGCCGTGGCGGGCGAGCATCGAACCGGTGGCGGTGAGTTCCACACCATGCGAGGTGCGTTGCACCAGAGTCGAACCGCACTGTGTCTCCAGCTTTTTGATCTGCTGGCTGATGGCCGGCTGCGACCAACCCGTGGCCTTGGCCGTGGCGGAGAACGAACCATACTGTTCGATCTGCCACAACGTGACCAATGATTGGGGGTTGAGCGTGGCCATAGGTACCTCTTTCGTGCCTTTTTGTGCGGTGATTCAATTATGGGCGACGAATATGACTGGCTGACGGGATGTGGCGTGCGCGCCGATCGTCAGTCCTCGAACTGCTCGGCGAGCGGAACCATCAGCACGGTGAGCGCGGTGAACAGGGCGGTGGTGAAGGCGCCCGCCACACCGGATACGCCGATCAGGCCGTCGGCAATGCCATAGATGGTGGCGTCGAAGCCGAGCACCGTACGAATCGTGTACGGGAAGCCAACGCCGGAATAGCCGATAAGCACAAAATTGAGTGCCGCCGCGAACAGTAGCAGCTTGAATACATTCGGCCGGTCTCTGATGAGGAATCGTACGCCTGCCTTGAGGTCTTCAAGTGGAGTGGGCAGCTCCTCGTCGCCGCGATCCGGGGCGCCGAGGCGAATGAAACATTCGAGCGCGGCCGCTCCGGCGAAGCTCACGATGGTGATGATCATCATGAGGCGGATGCCGAACATCGCGTACAGCACGCCGCCGAGGAAGCTCGGCAGCAGACTGCTCAGCTGTTGGACCTGATTGATCACGGCCATGCCTTGGCGCATGGTGGCCGGGCCGTGCTGCCGGAACATCTGGGGGAGCGCGGCCTGCACGGTCGGGGTTTCGAAGGCACCGAGCACGGCGAGCAGCACTTGCATGGTGGCGATGGACGCGATATGGAAGCCCGTGGAGGCGAAGACGATGGCGCTCGCCAGCACGAGCACGGCGGAGATGGCGTCGAGCGCCACCATGATGGTGCGGCGGTTGACGCGGTCGGCCAGTACACCGCCGAACGGGGAGAGCAGGATGGTCGGCACGATGGAGATTGCCAGCACCGAGGCGAAGATGGTGGCTGAGCCGGTTTCGTCCAGCACCCACATTGACATCGCGAATTGCAGCATCATATTGCCGAACAGCGAAATACCCTGGCCGGCGACCAACAGCACGAAGTCGCGGGAACGCAGCGGGCGCTGGGTGCTGTTGTCGTTCTTGCGTTTTATTGCTGTGTTCATTGTGAGCCTTTCCTTGGCTCCCCTCTCTGAGGGGAGCTGTCGCCGCAGGCGACTGAGGGGAGCCTGTCGAATATCATCATGCCTCTGGCGGTAATTTCGATAAGTTCGTCGTCGAAAATCGGCACGCCAATCGCGCTGAGCATGGCTGCCAGACACCGGACGCGGTGCTCCATCTCGGGCAAGGTCGCCGGATAGAAATACGGCATCAGCCAGTAGTTGGGCAGGAGCGAGAGCAGCTCGGCGGCCTCGCGCGGATATGCGGTGGGGATGGAGCCGTCCTTGACGCCCTCTTCAATCAGCGGCAGGAACCGTTCGGGCAGGTGCTTGCTCCAGATCCGCATGTTTGCGGCGAACGAAACCGGGTCGCTCAGCATGGGCATGGCGGCGCGCATGATCTGCACATGGTCCTGTGCGGTCATCGAATGGCGCCACAATATGCGGAACTTTTCGAGAGCGGTGAGGTCGCTGCGGCCCATTACCGATTCGTTGAAGTCGTCCTGCACGTCGCTGTCCCGGTTGGTGAGCTCTTCGAGGATGTCTTCCTTGGATTTGAAATGATGGTAGATCGCGCCTTTGGAGAGGTCGCCGAGTTTGTCCACGATGTTCTGGATGGAGGTGTGCTCGTAGCCTTTGGTCATGAACAGCTGTTGCGCGGCGTCGAGAATGCGATTGCGCGTCACCTCGGGGTGTGCGTTACGTGCCGTGCTGGCCTCCCTCCGGTATGCGGTATGCGGCGTTGCCGATCGCTATACATACCGATCGACGGTATGTATAGCGGTTCCGGCGAGCCCTCAACGTTTTCAGGGGATTGCTGATGGCCGATTTTCGCTTGGTATGTTTCGGAACATTGCAGGGGGGCGGTGGATTGCACACAATCCACTGCCCCCGCGGTAACACAGCCATGCTTTGCATGTACGGCACTATGCCGTCAATCTACAGAGCTCGTTGCGATATTTATTTGCTTGTGAAAGTGAAGCTTATGTCGTGGTGATAGGTGTAGGCGTGATAGTACGTTCCATTCATCTGTCACACGGCATTAGCGGCTATTATCTCACGATAACGCAAAGCTGAATCTTTCCATATGCGCTCTTGAGTGGCGTAATCGATGCCAATAATGCCGAAACGTTTCTCATAGCCTAATGACCATTCGAAGTTGTCAAGCAACGACCAAGCGAAATAGCCGGTGACGTTCGCTCCTTGGTCCATTGCCTCGGCGACAGCTGCGATATGCTGATTCAGATAATTCACTCGCTGTGTGTCATGTATGATTTTCCCATTCGGCATCGCGGGATCAGCGCTCACAACATCATTCCATGCTGAGCCATTCTCCGTCACCACCAGTTTGAGATTTTCGAAGCGACGACTCAACCCCAGCAATTCAGCAGTCAGAACTTGTGGTTCTTGGTTCCAGCCCATGGCGGTTAATTCCCCAGTAGGCGGCAAAATTTCGACTATGTCCTGTGCCGGCAACGGGTTTCGTGTACTGACTCGAGTACTCGAAAGACCGGCATGACGTACGTGTGCGCTGGAGTAGTAATTGATGCCGAGTGATTCTACCGGCTGATGGATTGTGCTCAAATCATTGTCAGCGATGAATGACCAATCTGAGTCGTTTTCGGTCACTTTGAAAATCTCGGAATCGTAACACCCCTCGAACATCGGTCCAAGGAATACCTCATTGGCGATTAAGTCCGCGCGATGCTTGGCAATCCGGTTTTCTTCCGTATCTTCATCTATGACATTGGTAGCCAAATTCAGCACCACATTGGTACGTGCGGTGTCTCCTATAACTGATCGAATGGCCTGGACGCCCAGCCCATGGGCTAGATTCAGATGATGTACAGCCGCTAGAGCTTTGCCGTAATCCTGAATTCCGGGAGCGTGAATGCCGTTGCCATAACCCAGATATGCCGTACACCAAGGTTCATTCAGGGTTGTCCATACTGCAATGCGGTCGCCAAGTGCCTCAGCCATGGTTTTGACATAATCCGCATAGCACAGAGCGGTTTCGCGATTAGACCAGCCTCCGTTGTCTTCCAAATATTGAGGTAAATCCCAGTGATATAATGTTACAAAGGGGGCGATTCCAGCCTCTCGTAAAGCATCGAGTAGACGGCGGTAATAATCGATACCCGCTTGATTAATCTTGCCGTCTCTCTGAGGCACGATGCGTGGCCAAGCTATCGACAACCGATAGGCTTTTACACCCAACTGCTGTGCAATCGTGATGTCTTCGGCATATCTGTGGTAGCTGTCGCATGCCACTGCGCCCGAAGATCCGTCGCTGATGGCACCAGGTTTCGTACAGAACCGATCCCAGATTGACTCTCCTCGTCCATCCTCACTCGTCGCACCTTCCACCTGGTATGCGGAGGTCGCTACTCCCCATATAAAATTCTGCGGGAATGATATCGTCATTGTCTCATCTCCTTGAAATATTCGTCTGATTATTTGACGGTCATGCCGGCGATATCGGTCAGTTCTCTATGAATTTGAGCTTCATGGAGATCGTTGGCCGACCTTAGTGTGCGATGATTCGTCCATGCTTCAGGGGGAACGTTGTGATCGGAATGGATTAGCCATTGCAGTGTTTCGCCCGGTAGCAGGCTGGCCATGCCACCATTCACTCTGGCCTTGGAATCGACTTTATCCACCATGCAGAATAGGTCGCGTACATAGTTATGAGCCTCTACCGTCAGCAGGTATCCTTCCTCGACGGGAATTGCCGTTGCGGTAAAAGGGTCTGAGGCAAGATTTTGATCGATCACTTCGGCGGGATTGTAAATGATTCGAGCGAAGCTCCCGTCTGTTGTCCTCGCGATCAGAATCTCATCTGAGAGGGAGCTGAATGCCGCGAGAGCTGCGTCTAATTCGATGCGTACATGACCCCCAGCCGCGATATCTACCGGATATTGGCATTCTGCAAGTTGTTGGCCATTCAAAGTAACTCGTTGTACGACCCATGTTCCGCTCCACGAATCGCGAGTGTCGTTCGCGATATGCAGTGCCAAGCAGTCATATGGCAATCGTTTGGCTGCCCATTGACGGGAGGTGCGAGCCGCATTGGATACGCTGCGTTGGATACTGGCGAACCGTGGAGCAAAGCACTCACGCGAAATGTACCATAAGGGCTTACGATGCCCGTCATAATCTACGGCAGACCATGAGATTACAGGCCAATCATCGTTTAACTGCCAAATGAGAATTCCGGCATTTATTGGTTCCAGCGATCGCATGTGTGCCACGCCGAATCGAATCGCCTGCGCTTGTTGCAGTTGGCAAGCCCAATGCCAATCCTCGATGTTCTCCCATTTATCGGAGGGTATCAGCCAACTATGATTACCTTGAGCGTCGATGTAGTCATCGTCGAAAGTTCCCGGTGTCAGATGTGAACGCATGCCCTTTGCAAGTTTTTCATTGCCGAATTCGGCCTTTTGATGTACGAGCATTTGCTTACCGAATGGCTCTAAAGGCGCATCGTGAACAGCACGAGTCAACGTACTCCATGCGGGCGGTGCCTGGTAGCCGAATTCGTCGGCAAAGCGAGGGATGTAATCGGCGTATCGGAAGTAATCTTCGTCATTCCACACATCCCAGATATGTGTCGTGCCATCACGATCTGTGTTTGGCGATTTATGGTCCGTGAAACTCATTGGCGCGCTGGGAGTGTAAATACGAGTGGGATCCAATTCTTTCATCAGCGTTGGGAACAGCTCGGAGTAATAGTAGTCACCCCAGCCTTTTTCGGAGCGTCCATACTGATCGGGGCATTCCGTATCATCCCGCAACCCTGGTTTGAACCACGGCCAATCTACGTAGGCCATGTAGTTTTCGTTTGAACCATTCCACATCACCAAACTGGGATGGGGAGACAGCCTGATGATCTGCTCACGGATTTCAGCTTCGACTTCGGCTTTGGTACCTGGATTCTCTGGATACATGGCGCAGGCAAACATCATATCTTGCCAAACCATGATGCCATACTTATCGCAAAGTTCGTAGAAGTCTTCCGTTTCGTATGTTCCGCCGCCCCATACTCGCACCATATTGGAATGGGAGTCAACCAAATCCTGAATCGAACGCTCATAAGTCTTGTGGTCGAGCCGCGACATGAAAGCGTCGTCCGGAATCCAGTTATAACCGCGTGCATGAATTGGAACGTCATTGACGATGATTTCGCAAGCGCGGCCGATTTCATCAGCTTCGGTATTCAGTCGAACTGATCGGAATCCAATGCGTCCGTTCCACATGTCGTATGCTTCATGTCCCTGATCGGAGGAAGAATCAATGACAACTGTTGCTTCATATAACGGCTGTTTTCCATATCCGATTGGCCACCACAGATGCGCATTACGTACTGTAGTGGAGATAATGCCACGTGTAGTGTGTTCGTCAATCAGCGTTGTTGATTGTTCGGCGGTTTCGAACCCGTTCAGGCTCACCGTCATGTTTATCGCATTGGCATTGCTTGTGTCGGCGCGTTCGATGTCGACATATGTAGTCAGTACGCCAGTGCCATCAGCCTTCACGTCTACTATCGGGCGGACGGACGCAACGCGAGCGCCCGACCATGATTCAATGCCGATATTGTGGATGATGCCAGCGTTGGCCACATCGATGCCCCAATCCCATCCGAAAGAACTGGCGGGTTTTCGAATTTGGTTGAAAGCGTGCGGATAGGCGTGTGGATAAGCTCCCAGCTGGGCTTGTCTACGCTCAGATTCTCGCACTGGAGAGAGAAAAGTGATGGTTAATTCATTTTCGCCTTCGTGAAGTTGTTCGCGCACGTCCCAACGGTATGAACGAAACGCATTGTTTGTGAACGCAATTGGCACTCCGTTCAGCACAAGATGTGCGCATGTATCAAGGCCAAGAGCCACAAGGTCATGACGTTGGGAGCCATCGTTATGCCAGTTGAACCGGCAGGTAAAGCACCAATCCATATCGCCGATCCACTGCTGCTTGCTCTCATTGTCGCCGTCGAATGGATCATCGATTATGCCGGCGCGTAGCAAGTCTAACGTGGCTTCGCCGGGTACCTCGGCTGGAATACCATGCTGAAGAACGTCTCGCAATGATTTGGGTGCCTTGCGGCAATCGATTGCGTGCAATGTCCAATGTGCATTTAGTGGCATATAAGTCAATGAAGTCGTCATAATGTTCCTTGTATTTTCTGTCTACGATGACAATCGGTTGGTGCTGCGTTCGTCAGCGAGCACAGCACCAACTAATATCAGCCTTTCACGGCACCGGCCATGATGCCGGATACCAGCTGCTTGCCTGCAATGACGAATAGGACGAGTAGCGGTGCAGTGGTCAGCAGAACGCCTGACATCACCAATGTATAGTCGGTAAAATGTGCTCCCTTGAGTGCGGAAGACGCCACTGTGAGCATGCTGTTCTTGTTTGGTCCCAAAATCAGCATCGGCCAGAAGTAGTTAGTCCATTGTCCGATGAAAGTGAAGAGGAACAACATCGCGGCAGCCGGTCGGGCTGCTGGCAGTGCAATCGACCAGAATGTGCGAATCATCGAAGCTCCATCCACTCTGGCTGCCTCAACGAGTTCGTATGGCAGTGCGTCTTGCAGATATTGGGTCATCCAGAACACTCCGAATGCGCTGACCAGCGCAGGGATTGCCACTGCCCACAAAGAGCCGTAGAGACCGGCCTTGGTGGCCAAAAGATACAGGGGAACAACGCTAAGCTGTTGAGGAATCGTCATAGTTGCGATTACTGCAGTCAGCAGTCCATTGCGGCCGCGGAAGCGGAGTTTAGCGAAAGCAAAGCCGGCAAGAGTGCTGAACAGAACCGTGGAGAATGAGGTGATGGTGGCCACGAATAGCGTGCCGCCTAGAGCCTGCCAGAAATTGATTTCTCTGAATGCAGTAGCTACATTCTCGAATAAGGCGCCGCCAGGAATCAATGCTTGTACGCCGTACTGCTTGCTAGGGCTGTCTTGGGAGGCGATGGATATCGCGTAATAGAAGGGGAACAGGAAAAACAGAATGAATACCACCAGTACTACGTAACTTCCCCATCCTGGATGGCGTTCGCCACCTGACATGCTTAGTGAACCGCGCTTTTTGCGAGCGGCTCTAGCAACGGATTTGCCGTAGATTTGGTCGATAGCGGCAACGCTCATTTCGCCACTGTTGCGTTTATTCGACATCAAAGACATAGGATGCTCCTTTCACATATAGGCGAAGGCTGGTGTAATCACGAACGCTTGGGCTTGCGAGACTTTGCGGAAGAGTCTCCGGTTGCCAGCAATCTGGTCAACATGAAATTGATCATTGCGACGAATACGATTACAAGGAATAGTAGCCATGCAACAGCTGCCGCGCGGCCAAGATTTGGTTGGCCGATGGTCACTTTGTTGAAACCCAAGTCCCATAGATAGAGCGAAACAGTGAGATATTGCCGGTTCGGTCCACCGTACCCAGATGTGCCATTATGGAACATCTGGACTTCGTCGAATATCTGCAAGCCACCGATAGTGGAGTTTATGACGACAAATATCAGTGTGGGTCGCAGCATTGGTAGTGTCACGGAAAAGAAGGTTCTTAATTTACCGGCACCATCCACTACGGCGGCCTCCATGACATCATTGGGAATAGCCTGCATGGCGGCAAGGATGATTAGCGAGTTATATCCGGTCCAGCGGAAATTGACTATGGTAGCAATAGCGATGTGTGAGGCTAGAGTGTTAGCGTGCCAAGCAATTGGCTGCATGCCAATGGCTTGAATCAGCACGTTGAAGGCGCCCATCTTGTCGGAGAAGATCTGGGAGAAAATGATGCCGGCTGCAGAAGGAGCCACGACATATGGGAGCAAAACGCCCATGCGCCAGAATGTTTTTGCCTTAAGGTTCGCATTAAGCACCCAGGCGATGAATATCGCGGCAATTAGCTGAGGAATAGTACTAATGAAGAAGATCGAGAATGTGTTGCGAAGCGCAACCCAAAAGTCGCGTTGTTGAAGCACCCATTGGAAGTTGCCTAGCCAAGTTGCATCGCTGCTACCGCATGTGGAGCCGCATACGGCCCAGCCGGCGTCTCCGGTGATGGTGTTGTAATTCCTTGTAGCCACCCACATGGTATAGAGCAGCGGGAACAGACCAACTGCCGCAAACACGATGAAGAATGGTGCGATATACATATAGGGGGTGCTTTTATAGGCAAGATTCGCGAATTTGGTACTTCCCCCGCGAGAGGCTTTACGCGATATAAGACTCATGATTGGCTCCGATTCCTCGAAAGGATCAATGAACTACGGATTATCGATGAGCGTCGGTATGGCATTTCAGACGAATGTCATACCGACGCTCTTAGTTATGTGGATTTAGGCGCTCAGGACAGAGCCTTCACATCATCCTCATATTGTTTCCAAGACTGGGAAGCACTCTGCTCCTTCGTCACATCGAGACGATTGAGAGCGTCAGCGAACTTAGTGTCGATGTCGTAATACTGGCCATTCATGTACGGCACATGCTTAATGGCGGCTGCGCGGTTGGCAAAGATTTCGCCGACGGGCGCGTTGTTGAAGTATTCATCCAATTTGCCACTAACCTTGTCGAGTTTCTGAGCGTCGGCCGAGCTTGGGAAGTTGGAGGCAGCGGCGAATACTTTGGCCTGCTGTTCGGGTGCGGTCAACCAGGCAACGAGCTTAGCGGCCTCGCCTTTCACCGGAGACGATTCGGGAACCACCAACCAGGATTCGCCCTGATTGGCACCAGCACCACCGGGTGTTACGTCTGCAACATCCCAGCCGGTAAAGTCCTCTCCGGAGTTACCCTTCACGTTGTTCAATTCCCAAGCGGGGCAGGTCAGCACGGCGAAGCCATCGTCGGCCTTGAACGCGGCATTCCAATCATCAGACCAGGTGGACAAACCAGCGGAGATGTTCACATTCTTGGCGAGCATGTCGTACATGTTCTTCATGTCCGTATCCGCGGCAATGACTTTATCATCCTTAGATACGTATACTTCCTCCATCTGAGCTTTCATAACGTAGGAGATATCAGACAATGAATCAATGAAAGGCTTACCGGTCTTTTCTGTGTATGATTGACCGATTTCGAAGAATTTGTCCCATGTGGCGTCGTCTCCGCCGAAGAGTTCTTTCACCTGTTCGCGATCCGTTGGCAGGCCAGCTTTCTCAAAGAGATCGCTGCGGTAGCATAGAGCGGTTGGGCCGATATCCGTTCCAGCTCCGATTAGCTTGCCATCTGTGGATTCGCCGCCCTGACGGACCCAATCCGGCCAGCTGTTGTTTTTTGTGTAGCTACTCAGATCCGTGAACTTGTCCGCCATGGCTCGGATAGAGGGCATCCAAGAGATGTCGACGCCGTAGATATCGTATGCATTCGAGCCGGAGGAGATTGCGGTATTGAAGGCCGTGCGAGCTTCATCGCTACTGGAGGCCACCGTTTCCTCAATTTTCACGTTCGGATTCTGCTTTTCGTATTCGGCCCACAAATTTGCGCCGGGGCGCTCTGCCGTGGATTTACCGTAGCCGTAGTTGTTGAATGTCTGGATCTTGATAATTGTCTTGCCATCAGAGGTGGTGCTCGCAGTGGGGTCATTTGTGCCACATGCCGAGACGCCGGCGAGCATTACCATCGATCCGAGGAACGCTATGATTTTCTTGGTTCTCATCATTATCTCCTTTGCAAACACTTCCGTGTGTTTTACTGGCGATTAGCGGAGTCGCCATCCCCTGATCACTTGAGCAGGTGATTACATGATAAATTCGAACCGGTTCGAATGCAAGTTGAATAAGTCCTTGAATGGTTGAAATGGCTTAACTCGAACCGGTTCGACGGCGTGTCGTGCATTCAGGGATCAAATGTGAATAAATACGCGGGATGAGTATAAAGGCGATATCAGCGAGTGGTATCCCCAAGTTGGACGGTCATAGGTAGCACTTGGGCGTATGAATCTTCCAATTCGCTAGTGGGTTTCCCCTGAATCTCATCAAGCAAATAGCGGGACAGTGTCGAAGCAATGGCATCAAAATCCTGACGAATGGCGGTCATTCGCATTCCGGCGATTTTCGCAACGAATGTGCCGTCATAAGCGATGATCTGCAAATCATGGGGGATGTTGATATTTCGGCGGAGGGCTTCCTGCATACAAAGTGAAGCCACTATATCGGACGATACGATGGCATCCACGTCAGGAAATTGTTCAAAAACTTCGTGCGCTGCGCGTTCGTGCGCTGCAAAGTCATCAACTTCGCCGGCTTCCATGTAATTCCAACGAATTCCTGCTTCCCTAAGCAATTCGTCGATTTCGGCATAATATTCAAGCGAAGGGAAAGATGTGTTGAGCCCTGTCAATCCGCCGAAATCCACCACTGCGCGGGGTAAATCATGAAACTGAGATAAGGGGCCGGACAAATTGACTACATGCTTCGCTCCCGACTGGATTATTATATCGGCGGCTAGCTTTGCGCCAAGTCCATGGTCTGAGCCGATCATTGGTATTCCTGGTCCAAGATATCGATCGAAAGCGACGATGGGCCGACCGATACTCGTCCAATAGTCGGAAGAATGAGACGTATGTGCGCCCATAATAATGCCGTCCATCATGCGGCGTCGGAGCATATCGATATATTCTTCCTCGCCACGCTTCATGTCGCTAGTCGAACATGGCAGAGCGAGCATGCCGCGCTCCTCAAGCGCAGTCTGCAATGAAGCAAACAATGTCGCAAAAAACGGATGCCGAAGTGTCGGCATGATTACGCCGACCATATTGGTGCGATTTTTTGAGAGATTGCGCGCTAGTTCGTTGGGAACATAATTTAATGCGTCCATGGCCCATTCCACGCGTGAACGCACGTCGTCGGACACATGCTCACCGTTATTAATCACCAGTGAGACTGTACTTAGCGATACTCCAGCCTTTTTGGCGACATCGCGCATCCCCACCACAGTTCCCGTACCTCGC
This sequence comes from Bifidobacterium sp. FKU, assembly GCF_026016385.1. Lineage (NCBI taxonomy): Bacteria > Bacillati > Actinomycetota > Actinomycetes > Bifidobacteriales > Bifidobacteriaceae > Bifidobacterium > Bifidobacterium sp. FKU. The sequence goes on along the minus strand of NZ_CP092888.1, from coordinate 2,342,836 downwards.
TTCGTCGCCGAGTCGGATCCGGGCGACCTCGTGAACGTATACCATCCTGTTTCCGACTTCACTGTATTATGCCAGAACGGTTGACCCATTCTTATTTGGTACAAAAGTGTAGTGACAGTTCAGTATGAACTAGTGGTTCTGTCACTATAAGACAGAACCATTACATGACGTTCGCGCCATTTCAGCAAACTTAATGTTTCCAGCGATTTCGGTTTGCCGAATTTTCTCGATATCTTTCGATTGACGGCATATAGGCATACCGAGCCGCAAGTGTCGCCGTTCTCGGTATCCTTAGAAGAATGAGCCCTGAAGCCTTAAGTGAACTGATTTCCAGCATTGCCCACAACCTCGTCGCCGCCGGCCAGGCCGGTACGCTGACCGACGAGCTGATTCCGCCCGTCGACAAGCTCGCCGTGATGCGCCCGAAGGACCGCGCGCATGGCGACTGGGCCTCCAACATCGCCATGCAGCTGGCCAAGAAGGCCGGCATGAAGCCGCGTGATCTGGCTGAGCCGTTCGCCGCCGCGCTCGCTGAAGCCGACGGCATCGCCACGGTCGAGGTGGCCGGCCCCGGCTTCATCAACATCACCCTTGATTCCGCCTCGGCTGCAGCCGTGGTGGATGCCGTGCTTGCCGCAGCCCCAGCAGTTGATGGCGACAAGCACCTCAACAAGGTCAACGAATACGGCCGTAATGCCCATCTGGGCGGCCAAACCCTGAACCTCGAGTTCGTTTCCGCCAACCCCACTGGTCCGATTCACATCGGCGGCACCCGTTGGGCCGCGGTGGGCGACGCCATGGCCCGCGTGCTTGAGGCCAACGGCGCCAAGGTGGTGCGCGAATACTACTTCAACGACCACGGCGAGCAGATCAACCGCTTCGCCAAGTCGCTGGTCGCCGCTTGGGCTGAGGCCAACAACCTCGGTGAGGCCGGCTACCAGACCGAAACCCCGTGCGACGGCTACAAGGGTGCCTACATCAACGAGATCGCCGCCCGTGTTCAGGCCGAAGCCGAGTCCGACGGCGTGGACCTGACCGCACTGGCCCACCAGGATCAAGGCCTGAACGACGACGGCGAACCGCTCGGCGAGGCCGACACCGAAGTGCGCGAGGAATTCCGCAAGCGCGCTGTACCGATGATGTTCGACGAGATTCAGAAGTCCATGAAGGACTTCCGCGTGAACTTCGACGTCTGGTTCCATGAGAACAGCCTGTACGCCGACGGCAAGGTCGACGCCGCCATCGAAGAGCTCAAGTCCCGCGGCGACATCTTCGACAAGGACGGCGCCACTTGGTTTGAATCCACCAAGCACGGCGACGACAAGGATCGTGTGATCATCAAGTCCAATGGTGAGTTCGCCTACTTCGCCGCCGACATCGCCTACTACTGGGACAAGCGTCACCGTGGCGAAAACCCGGCCGATGTGGCCATCTACATGCTTGGCGCCGACCACCACGGATATATCGGCCGCATGATGGCCATGTGCGCGGCCTTCGGCGACGAGCCCGGCAAGAACATGCAGATTCTCATCGGCCAGCTGGTCAACGTGATGAAGGACGGCAAGCCCGTGCGCATGTCCAAGCGCGCCGGCAACGTCGTGACCATCGACGATCTGGTCTCCGTGGTCGGCGTGGACGCCGCCCGCTACTCGCTGGCCCGCTCCGACTACAACCAGAACTTCGACATCGACCTGGCCCTGCTCGCCTCGCACACCAACGACAACCCGGTGTACTACGTGCAGTACGCGCACGCCCGCTCCAAGAACGTGGACCGCAACGCAGCCGTTGCCGGCATCAGCTACGAGGGTGCCGACTTGGCCCTGCTCGACACCGAGGCCGACGGCGAAGTGCTCGCCGCCCTCGCCCAGTTCCCGAGCGTGCTCGCCACTGCGGCCGACGACCGCCAGCCGCACAAGGTGGCCCGTTACCTCGAAGAACTGGCCGCCACCTATCACAAGTGGTACAACGTGGAGCGCGTGGTGCCGATGGCCCTGACTGATCCGGAAACCCGTGGCGACGACGAAGCTCGCAAGGCCTTGGAGATCGCCAAGAACCCGGAGCCGGCCCGTGCCGCCGCCCGCCTGAAGCTCAATGACGCCGTCCAGCAGGTCATCGCCAACGGCCTCGACCTCCTCGGCGTCACCGCCCCCGAGAAGATGTGATTATGCCTATTTCTCCAATTTGGCCGGCCGCTACGGCTGTGAATGCCGAAGGCTCCATCGAATTTCATGGTCGTACCGCCGAATCGCTGCTTGACGAGTTCGGCTCGCCGCTCTATCTCATCGACACTGATGAAGTAGTCGCACGTGCCAGGCACTTCGTGCGCGCTGCCGCTGAAGCATTCGACACCTCCACTACGCACGTGAGCTTTGCCGGCAAGGCGTTCCTGTCCAAAGAAGTCGTGCGATTGGTCACCGAGGCCGGCATGTTTGTGGACACTTGCACGATGGGCGAGATGAAAATCGCCCTCGCCGCTGGCGTTCCCGGACGTCGTCTGGTGCTGCACGGCAACAACAAGTCCGATGAGGAAATCGCGCTGGCCATCGAACAGGGCTTCGCCAAAATCGTGATCGACGAGCCCGACGAGCCGGAGCGCGTTGCTGCCATCGCCCGCAGGCTCGGCAAACGCGCCCGTGTGATGCTGCGCGTCACCGTCGGTGTCCACGCCGGCGGCCACGAGTACATCTCCACTGCTCACGAGGACCAGAAGTTCGGCGTGCCGCTGCTGGCCGCCGGGGCCGACGCCGCTGTGCTCGACGTGCTGAACGCCCTCAAAGACGTGACTCCTGCCGCTACCAACGCGCGTATCTCTGCGACGCATTCCCCGGAAAATGGCGCGGAAAAGACCGAGAAATCAGAGCGCGAGCTGCACTACGACGTCAAGTACCCGTACGACCTGAGCCACGAGGAAGTCTCCGACACAGACAAGGCGCTGGCCGCCGCGATGGAAGCCATTGCGGACGGTCCGTCCATCGCCGTGCTCAAGATCATCCTCGCCAACCAGGACGTACTCGAACTGGTCGGAGCCCACTCGCACATCGGCTCCAACATCCACGATGCGGACGCCTTCATTCACGCGGCCAAGCGCATGATGCTGCTGCGCAAGACCCTGTGGGCCACCGACGCCTACATCCTGCCCGAAATCGACCTCGGCGGCGGCTACTCCGTGGCCTACACCGATGGCGAAGATTCAATGGACATTGACGTGGAACTCACTCGCTTGGCGGATGCGGTCAACAGCACCAACCGCGCGCTCGGCATGCCCGCGCCAGCCATCAGCTTCGAGCCCGGCCGCTACATCGTGGCGCCCGCCGGCGTAACCCTGTACCGCGTGGGCGCCATCAAGCACGTGCACTTGTCCGATGTCAAAGACAGTGCCGGCAACCCGATTGCCGAGCGCGTGTACGTGTCCGTGGATGGCGGCATGTCCGACAACATTCGTCCGGCACTCTACGGTGCCGACTACACCGCGCGTCTGGCGAATCGCACCGGTTCCGCTGAAACGATGCTCGCCCGCGTGTGCGGTATGCACTGCGAATCCGGCGACATTGTGGTTCACGAGGTGCAGTTGCCCGCCGATTTGAAGCGCGGTGACATTCTCGCCGTGCCGGTTACCGGCGCATACGGCCGCACCATGGCCAGCAACTACAACCAGGCGCTGATCCCGGCGGTGGTTGCTGTCAGCGAGTCCGGCGCGCACGTCATGCTCCGTCGCCAGACCGTAGACGACCTACTTAACCTCGACGTCAGCGAATGAGAATTCCCCTCAGTCTCGCTGCGCGAGCCAGCTCCCCTCAAAGAGGGGAGCTGTCAGGCGTAGGTGACCGAGGGGAGCAGCGAAGCAATTGGAATCTCCCAACTGCTGTCGGAAATAATCCGTAAAATAGCGGTGGGATATAGAAAACTTTTTGGAAGGACCCTGAATTGGCTCGCAACGATGAAACCCCGATCCGCGTCGGCCTGCTCGGTGCCGGCACCGTCGGCTCCCAGACGGCGCGTCTGATCGTCGAGCAGAAGGACGAACTGTCCGCTCGCATCGGCCGTCCGATCGAACTCACCGGCGTCGCATGCCGCCATCCGAAGGCCACCGAGGCGTTCCCATGGATCGACCAGTCCATCGTCACCACCGACACCATGAGCGTGGCCACCAACTCGGACATCGTCATCGAACTCATCGGAGGCACCACCGCGGCCCGTGAATTCGTGCTGGCCGCCATCGAATCCGGTGCCTCCGTGGTCACCGCCAACAAGGCGTTGCTGGCCAAATACGGTCCCGAGATCTACGCCGCCGCCGAAGCCAAAGGCGTCGACATCTACTTCGAAGCCGCCGTGGGCGGCGCGATCCCGTTCCTGCGGCCGTTGCGCGAGTCCCTGGTCGGCGACAGGGTGACCAGCATGCTCGGCATCGTCAACGGCACCACCAACTACATCCTCGATGAGATGACCACCAAGGGTCTCCAGTTCGATGACGTCCTGAGGGACGCCCAGGCCAAAGGCTATGCCGAAGCCGACCCGACCGGCGACATCGAAGGCTACGATGCCGCCAACAAGGCCGCCATCATGGCCACCCTCGGCTTCCACACCTCCGTGACCATCGACGACGTGTCCGTTGAAGGCATCACCAAGATCACCGCTGACGATATCGCCGCAGCTACCGCCGAACACAAGGTCATCAAGCTGCTCGCCGTGGTCGAGAACGGCGAGGCTGGCGTTTCCGCCCGAGTCTACCCGGCCCTGATCGACGAGAACCACCCGCTGGCCTCCGTGCACGGCTCCTTCAACGCCGTGTTCGTCAAGGCTGATGCCGCCGACGACCTCATGTTCTACGGACGTGGTGCCGGTGGCGCTCCGACCGCCTCCGCCGTTGTGGGCGACGTGGTGACCGAAGCCCGTCACATCACCGCCGGCTGCACCGGTCCGGCCATCCCGCTGTACAAGAATTTGCCGAAGGCTCCGATTACCGCCTCCAAGGCTGCATTCGCCGTGCGCTTCCTGATTCACGACAAGCCGGGCGTGCTGGCCGCCATCGCCGCCGAGTTCGCCAAGAACGGCGTCTCCATCAACGGTGTGAACCAGGACTTGAAGCCCACCATGACCGACCCCGGCTACGACGGCGAGATCCAGCAGCTGCGCGTCGTGACCCACCTGACCGACGAGGAAACCCTGCGCAACACCGTCAAGGCCGTGCAGGCGCTCGACTTCGTCACCGGCGACCCGTCCATCCTGCGCGTGCTGGACTGACAAACCTAAGCTCCCTCTGATGAGGCGGTCGAACGGTGAAAGCTGAATACCCAAGCTCCCCTGACAAGGGGAGCTCCTTTTTAAGGAACAACCATGAATCCAATCTGCAATAGCGTTCACGTGCGCGTGCCCGCCACGTCCGCCAACCTCGGCTCCGGCTTCGATACCGTGGGTCTGGCGCTCGACTACCATGACGAGCTCACTTTCACGCTCAACGACGACCCGAACGACGGCATTGCCCACGTGATCATCCACGGCGAGGGTGCCGACACCCTCCCACGCGACGAAACCCATCTCGTGGTCTCCACCTTCCGCCGTGCCTGTGCCACGTTCGGCCTCGGCCGACTCGGCTTCACGCTGGAAGCGACCAACAACATCCCTCAGGCTCGTGGCATGGGCTCTTCCGCCGAGGCCATCGTGGCCGGCATCGCCGCCGCCGCGGCCTTTGCCCAGACCGGTGACCTCAACCGTCCGGCCATCTTCGATATGGCCGCCCAGATTGAAGGACACCCGGACAATGTGGCCCCGGCTGTGTTCGGTGGCCTGACCGTCTCTTGGGACTTCGAAACCGCGGAAGGCGTCGGCTCGGTCGCCGTTCCTGGTGGTGAACCGCTGCACGGCGGATTCCACGCCGTCAACTACCCGGTGGACCCGTCCATCACCGCCGCCGTGTTCGTGCCCGACTATGAGCTGTCCACTGAGAAGGCCCGTCAGGCGCTGCCTAGGGAACTGCCATACAAGGACGCCGTCTACAACGTGTCTCGCGTGGGTCTGCTGCCCGCTGCGATGAATCCCGTGGTGCTGGCCCAGGCCGCCCAGCAGGGCAAGTCCGGCGTCGCCGCTGCCCCGGCTCAGGATACCGATACGTGCGCTTGCGCTGACGGAACCCGTGAATCGGCATTCGCCGACGAGCTTGCGGCCGCCCAGGCCCAGTCCAACGCGCTACTGTTCACCGCCACGCAGGACAAACTGCACCAGCCGTATCGCGGTGCCCTGATGCCGCCGTCCACCGAGCTCATTGCGCTCTTCCGCTCCAAGGGCTATGCCGCCGCAGTCTCCGGTGCCGGCCCCTGCGTGCTCGTGCTGCATTACGGCAATGCCCGCGAAGCCATCGACCAGATCGCATCGGAGCAGCTTGCTTCCGGCCATTGGCGTGTGCTTCACCTGCCCATCAACACCGCCGGCGTCGAAATCGAGCGTCGCTAAGTCGAGGAGAAGGCTCCCGCTGGCGGGAGCTGGCCGCCGCAGGCGGTCTGAGGGTGGTCCGCCATACCGGCAGAGACCACCCTCAGTCTCACTTCGTTCGACAGCTCCCGCCAGCGGGAGCATAAGGAATTAAGTCATGTCCATTCCGCTAATTCTTGCTTCCAAGTCCAAGCCTCGCCGTGACGTGCTGTATTCGGCGGGTATCTGCCCCACAATTCGCGTCTCGCACGTGGATGAGCCTGCTGCGCTGGAAGCGGCCGCCCGTGAAGAAGGCGTCACCGTCGACGATCTGAGCATCAAGCAGCGCGTGATGATTCTGGCCGTGGCCAAGGCCGAGGCCGTTCATCGTGCGTATCGTGATGTGGCCGATACTGCCGCCGCCGCGACCGGTGACCGCGTGATCGCCTACCCGCTCAAGGCCAAGGAGATCAAGGATTCGGAACGCGAAGCTGCCGTCGAAGACCTGCGTGAAGCCGCCGCCGGCAAGCCTATTGACTATTCCAAGGCGGAAATCGCCACCACGCGCGACTTCTCCGGCATCGATATGCCGACCGTCACCGAACCCATCGCCACCGCTATTGCCGGACAGCCGGGACTGACCGAGGCGACAGTCGGCCCGCTGATTCTCGGCTGTGATTCGATGTTCCTCTTGGACGGCGAATGCTACGGCAAGCCGCACAGCGAAGCCGTGGCCCGAGAACGACTGAAGCGCATGAGCGGCGCGACCGGCGAACTGTGGACCGGCCACTGCCTGATCGATTTCGCGACCGGACGTACCGTGCGCGGCGCAAGCCACGCCAAAGTCCATTTCGGCGAATTCACCGATGCCGACATCGAACGGTACATTGCCACTGGCGAGCCGCTGGAAGTCGCCGGATCGTTCACGCTGGAAGGCTTCGGTGGTGCGTTCATCGACAGCATTGAGGGCGATCCGCACGGCATCATCGGCCTCAGCCTGCCGTTGGCCCGGCATCTGGCCGGCGAACTGGGCATCACGTGGACCGACCTGTGGAATGTCGGCCGTGGTGAACTGGAACCGGAAAGCAAGGCATCGGGCAACCAGCACGCTGGCATTCTGCCGCCGGTCGAAAACGTACACCAGCCCGGCGATGGCTGGGTGGACTGCGCCTGCGGCCGCAAGCATTGGGGCGCCAACGGTGCTTCCGGTATCCTGCTGGCTCGCCGCGACCCGGTGAGTGGCAAGGTGTCCCACGTGGTCATGCAACATCGCGCCGCGTGGAGCGCCGAAGGCGGCACGTGGGGTATCCCCGGCGGTGCCACTGCGGACGGCGAATCGTCCATCGAGGGCGCGCTGCGCGAAAGCTACGAGGAAGCCAACATCACCCCCGAAGACATCGAGGTGGTCGGCTCCTACCGCGAGGACCATGGCCCGTGGGCCTACACCACCGTGTTTGCCTTTGAAAAGCCCGGCCACACCGTCGAGCCCAAGGCAAACGACGACGAAAGCATGGAAATCTGCTGGGTCCCGATTGACGACGTGCCCAACCGCAAGCTCCTCACCGCTATGAAGACCGACTGGCCCCGCTTCGCCGCCCGCCTGGACGAGCTGGCCTGTGCTGGACATCGGTAGTGGTGTTGGCTGGGCCAATGTTTTGCCGATGAGTTCACTTGGGTAATGCCGTGTGAACCGCGTGTGGACCGGGACGGATTCTGCTGTCCCGGTTCGTCATTTTGCCTCTTTTTGGGCAACCGGGACAGAATCTCATTCACCTGACGCCCTATCGTGTGATGGTCGCCGTCGGGGAATGGCGGAATTCCGGGGTTTTGGATTTGCATATATCGGGTGTTCATGGAAGGGCCTGTCCCGGTTCGCCAAAAGAGGCCGAAATCCCGAACCGGGACAGCCGAATCTGTCCCGGTTCGTATGTCGATCGATTGACCCCGCCACCGGGACATCAACCGCGCATAGACAGGACGCTTCAATGTCTGGCGGGCATGACCATATCGGATGACACACGTTCCCTCGTGCGTTTCACCACGACCTCCGCCCCAAGTCAGTGCGAAAATGGCATTTTTAGCGGTGTGGTCAGCTGTCGCATGCGGAAAATCCTAAATCAACCGCCGAAGAGACACATCGCCGACTCGGCGGAACTCGCTGGTCTGCGCGCAATGAGGAGTGTTGTGTCTGAATGCGATTCAGACAATGGTCGGCGTCAAATAGCGGTCTCCAGCCATTAATCATTGGTGATTGTGGACATTGAGCGGAGTAAACATTCTAGATGATTCAGGGATATGCCGAAAATCATATCGTTCAGAGAATGAAATACCGCATCTCGGAGTAACTGACTGTCGACGTGCATGGTTTGAAATCTGATATCCACGCCCATCATGCCTAGCAAAATTACGGGAATGGGGTTCGGCCAACCGGGAGCTTCCGAATGCTCAATGCTGTATGCACTTAGTGTGTGGAAACCAGCCAATCATTGACCAATGGCAGGCCGCAGTCGAAACCAGAAATATCCTCGCTCGCAGTCAGGTGCCGAGGCTCAGTGAAGTTGGTCACGTCCATATGGGATCACGCTCCAACAATTCATTCAGACGTAGGCCCATAGGTTCGTTTAATGCTGCGGTGAAATCATTCCACGCTTTACTGTTGAGCCGAATGATATGAGCTTCATGGATGTCCCGATCTGCGGCGGCGAGCAGATTCGATAATGCCCATTGCAACGAAGTCATGCCTTTGGACTCGGCCGCTTGGTCGATTCTGGAACGTTGCTCTTAGGTGAGTCTCATTTCAAAACGACTGTTCTTGTTATTCTCTGTAGTCATACTCCTGTTGTACGACTTTTGTACGGACACGATTGGTGTGTGCGGGATGTCGATTGCGATGGCCATGTGGGCTCCTTTGCTTGGTCTGTTCGATGTACAGGCGCGCAGCGCGCTGGTTCCCTGAACATACCGTGCGTGCGATTCGCATATCCAGCCGAACCGGCCTATGTGGTTCCAGCTTCCGAACCGGTCTTCCACTGTTCCTCGTCTTCTCGAGCAATGAACATCTGATATATGGATTGTCGCGTCGACTGCGTATCTCTAATCCTTGCGGATGAGGAGCGGGCCGGTAATCCAGAAAGGTTCATACCGCAGCCCGATGGTCGGCTGGGCGTTCGCTCCGTACGCTCGGGAGTATGAATACAGCAGCATCGCAATTGCAGCAGACTCAGCCGGCGCCGGGACCGGCGGCTCAGCCTCAGCACTCTCAGCAACCCCAACAGTTCCAGCAGCCGGCATCGCACACCCAGCAGTGGGCCCCGGTCATCGAGGCCCACGACCTGGTCATGGACTACACCGCCAGCATGGCCCGCGCGCAAGCCGGGCACGGCGTCACCGGTGTGGTTCCCGCCGGCACAGGTGCCGGCTACGCACCGGCTCCCGCAAACCCCGCCGCCCAAGGCACCGCAGGAATACCCGGTGCTGGGCAACCGAATCAGCCCATCCAACCGGGCTTCGTCATGCCCACCATGCACACGCTTGCCTTGAACCACGTGAACTTTGTGCTGGGCGAGGGCGAGACGGTTGCAGTGATGGGCCCGTCCGGCTCCGGCAAATCCACTTTGCTGCACGCGCTCGCCGGCATCATTAAGCCGACCGCCGGCACAGTGACCTTCCGTGGTGCCGACCTGAGCCGCATGAGCGACGCCGAGCGCACCAAACTGCGCCGCAACGCCTTCGGCTTCGTCTTCCAATCCGGCCAGCTGCTGCCCGAACTGCCGGCGGTCGAAAACATCGCCCTGCCGATGATGCTTGACGGCATGCCCTACCGCACCGCCACCGACACGGCGATCCTGTGGCTGGAACGCATGGGATTGCGCGCGCTCGCCACGCACCGGCCGGGGGAGATGAGCGGCGGACAGATGCAGCGCATCGCCATCGCCCGTGCGCTCGCCGTCAAACCTGCCGTGGTCTTCGCCGACGAACCGACCGGTGCCCTCGATCAGGCCACCGGGCGTGAGGTGATGGGCATCCTGATGGCCGCAGCGCGTGACAACGGTTCCGCCGTGGTCGTCGTCACCCACGACCCCAACGTCGCTTCGTTCTGCTCGCGCACCGTGACCATGCAGGACGGCCAGCTGGGAGGCGTACGATGAGCACATTCGCTCTGTGGCGGCTGTTCCATCGCCCCGGCTCGCGTGGCAGTGCGGGTCATACTTCGGTGTTGGCCATCATTGCTTTTGCCGCAGCCACCACTATCTTCCTCACCGTTTTGGGCGGCGTGCATGGGTTCATGTGGCGCGCCTCCGCCGACCACACCATTGGATGCGCAATCAATCTCGACGCTTGCAAACCCGGAACAGCGGAAATCTGGAAGCAGCGTATCGCCAATCCCCACAGCCTGGATCAATACGCCACGGCATATGTCGTGCTGGCGTTCTTTGCCTGCCTGCTGCTGATTGTGCCGTTCGTGGCGCTTGCCGGTTCCGCCGCGCGATTGGCTGCGTCCCGTCGTGACGCTCGGCTCGCATCCCTGCGCTTGGCAGGCGCGACCACGGGGCAAGTTATTCGCCTTACGGCGCTTGATGCGGCTGGGCAGGCCTTGGTGGGGGCGCTGATTGGCATCGCGGGGTACTGCGTGTTGATCCCCCTAATCATGTTGCTGCATTTCCAGAATCAGACGTTTACGTTCGAGCAACTGTGGGTGGGGCCGATTGCCTTGATCATTACGCTTGTTGGCGTGACCGTGTTGGCGCTGATCTCTTCGCTGGTCACGCTTCGGCGCGTGGCCATCACGCCACTCGGCGTCACTTCACGCGTTGCGACTACGCTGCCGTCCGGCTGGCGTGTGGTGGTGTTCGCCGTCATCATGGTGATTGCCGTTCTTCTGTTCAAGAATCCGATGGTGCTGGCTCAGGCCGGTGAAGTAGTGATGTACGGCGTGATCATCGGCTTCATACTGCTGTGCTTCGCGCTGGTGAACCTCGTGGGCTCCTGGGTGGTCACCGCTCGCGCCAAAGCCAAGGCCAAGCGGCCCAAGGATGCGGCCACGATGATTGCCATGCGCAGGATTCTCGACAATCCGAAGCGTGCGTGGCGCAATGTGTCCGGTATTGCGTTGGCCGTGTTCATCGCCGGCATCACGTCAATCTGTGGCTTCCTTGGCTCGGCCGCTGTGGTGGGCGACACCAATGATCCATCCACCGTGTTCATTCGCGATATCGGCACGGGCGGCATCCTGACCCTCGTGTTCGCCGCTGTGCTTGCCGCGGTCAGCTCCGGTGTGATGCAGGCTGGCAGCGTCTACGATCAAGCCGGCGAATACCGCATGCTGGTGCTGGAAGGCACTGATGTCAAGACCTTGAACCGTGCGCGATTCATCGAGGTACTCACCCCGCTCAACATCGTGGTGATCGTGGCCGGCGGCTGTTCCATGCTGCTTATGGCCCCTCTGTTCGCCGCTTCGATGACCGAACCGGCCACGCTGGCCAGCTTCTTCGGCGGGCTTGTGCTGTGCTATGCGCTGGTTTCCATCGGCGCGTTCGCGTCCAATCGGGTGGCGGCCAGCTTGAATCTGGCCGATTATCGGGCTGATGACTGAGGCGGTACGGTACTTTCCCGGATGACGACGCTGGTGGGAAGGATGACGTGCATATCGCCCGGATTGTCATTGCGGTTGTCGATGATCATCTGCACGGCACGTTGTGCGATTTCGCTGAACGGCTGGTGCACGCTGGTCAGCGAAGGCATGAGCTGATCAGCGGGGAAAATGTCGTCAAACCCCATTACGGACAACTGTTTGGGCAACGGAATCTTATGTTCACGTGCCGCGCGATACGTGCTTACCGCCGACAAGTCGTTGCAGCAGAAAATCGCGGTGGGTCGGTCGGGGAGTTCCAGCAGCCGGCAGGCTGCTTCATAGCTTGTTTCGGCGGGAAAGTAGTCGCCCTGTTCGATATAGGACTCCGGCAGATCCACCCCGGCCTGTTGCAGAGCGACGGTGAATCCGCTATAGCGCGCGATGCTGGTCTGTAGGTTCGCCGGCCCCCGGATGACGGCGATGCGTCGATGGCCGAGCGACAGCAGGTGTTTGCCGGCCTGGTATCCTGCGGTCCAGTTATCGATGGACACGCTCATCACATCCGAATCGACGGTATCGATTGGGTCGATGATGACCACGGGAATACTGCGTGATTTCAACAAAGACTTCGCTTGAGTGGTCAGACCGCCCATCTGCTGCATAATCACGCCTTGGGGATTCCTATCGATGATGCCGCGGAAACAGTCTTCCGTGGCATCGCCATGGTTGGTCTGGGTGACCGTGATGGCGAGGCCCGCCTGCTGCGCCCAGTGCGAGGCGTATTTGATGAGTTCCATCGTGCCGTTGTGCGCGATGTACTCGACGACGAGTTCGATGGTGGGGGAGAGCTTGGTACTCACCAGCGGGCGCGAGTAACCATGCTCGCGCAGCACCTGTTCGACCTGACGTCGCGTCTCGTCGGAGATGCCGGGCCGGCCGTTGATCACCTTGGAGACGGTCGAGGGGGAGACACCGGCGATCTTCGCCAGATCACCGACCTTGAGCTTATGCGTGGGATTGTCGTTGGCCATCACCGCTCCTCTCTGCCATTGCCTCTGTTCACCATTATGGCCCATAACGCCGCATTTTTTCGTAGTTTTCCTTACTTCGCGTGTTCTGGGAGAAAAATTTTCGTAATTGGGTTTGTAAATTTCTAAATCAAGGGGTATGCTGAAGGCAATGGTTCACCAAGGCGAAGGAGCCCGAACACATGAGTACCATCACCCAAGTCAAGACGTATGACTTCCGATTCCCCACCTCTCAGACGCTGTCCGGTTCGGACGCGATGAACCCCGATCCCGACTACTCCTCCGCATACGTGGAGATCTCCACCAGCGCGGATGACGGTATCAAGGGCGTCGGCTTCGTGTTCACCATCGGCCGCGGCAACGATGTGGTTTGCAAGGCCATCGAATCGATGTCGCAGGTGCTGATTGGGCGCAACACCGAGGAACTGCTCGACAACATGCGCATTGCATGGGATCTGTTCGTGCATGATTCCCAATTGCGCTGGCTCGGCCCTGAGAAGGGCGTGGAGCATATGGCCATCGGCGCCGTGCTTTCCGCGCTGTGGGACATCAAGGCCAAGCGTGCCGGCAAGCCGTTGTGGCTGCTGTTGGGCGAGATGGAACCCGAGGAACTCGTCTCCACGCTCGACTTCCGCTACATGACCGACGCGCTCACGCCCGCCGAAGCCGTTGAGATTCTTCGGGAAGGGCAGAAGGGCAAGGCCGAGCGTATCAAGCACCTGCTCGAGGTCGGCTACCCCGGCTACTCCACCGCCCCCGGCTGGCTCGGCTACTCCGACGAGAAGATGGTCGCGCTCGCCAAGGAGGAGACGCAGGTCAAGGGATTCAAGCAGATCAAGCTCAAGGTCGGCCAGAACATCGACGACGATCTGCGTCGCCTGGCCAAGGCCCGCGAAGCCATCGGCCCCGACGTGCGTCTTGCCGTGGACGCCAACCAGGTGTGGGATGTTCCCACCGCCATCGACTGGATCAACAAGTTCCACGACTTCGATCTGGCTTGGGTGGAGGAGCCGACCAGCCCCGACGACGTGATCGGCCACGCCACCATCGCCCGCGCCATCAACCCCATCAAGGTGGCCACCGGCGAGCAGATGCAGAGCCGCATCCTGTACAAGCAGTATCTGCAGGCGAACGCCTTCGGCATCATGCAGATCGACGCCACCCGCGTGGCCGGTCCGCAGGAGATCGTGCTCGAATACCTGCTCGCGAAGAAGTTCAACAAGCCCGTCTGCCCGCACGCCGGCGGCGTGGGCCTGTGCGAGGCCGTATGCCACTTCGCGATGTTCGATTACGTGGCCGTGTCCGGCACGATGGACGGCCGCATGATCGAATACGTCGATAACCAGCATGAACATTTCGTCCACCCGACCGAGATCAAGGACGGCAACTACGTCGCTCCGACCGCTCCGGGCAACGGTACCGAAATGACGCTGGAGACGGCCGAGAAGTACCTGTATCGCGGCTGACCGCAACTGGAAATTCATAACTGAACAACACAACTTAACACAACAACACACAACCACTCCGGCTGGGGTGCCGAAGCCCCGGCCGGGCGTGACATGGAACACCCATGAAACGCAGAATAAGGATGGACGAAGGAGTTCCCATGGATCTGCATCTCGAAGGCAAAGTCATCATCATCACCGGCGGCTTCAAGGGCATTGGCAAAGGCATCACGCTGCAACTGGCCCAGGAAGGCGCGATTCCGGTGGTGATCAACCGCTCGGACAGCGCGCTCGAGGAGTTCAAGAAGGATATCGAGCAGTACACGACCGAATACGACGTGCATCTGCTTGATCTGAACGACACCGACAAGATCGCCGGCATCGTCGAGGAGACCTACAAGAAGTACGGCCATATCGACGGCATCGTGAACAACGCCGGCAAGAACGACAACAAGGATCTCGAAACCACCACTTGGCGCGAATTCGAGGAATCGATCCACGGCAACCTGACTCACTATTACGAGCTGGTCCACGCGGCCGTGCCGTATCTCAAGGAAAGCCATGGCGCCGTCGTGAACATCTCCTCGAAGACCGCGCTTACCGGCCAAGGCAAGACCAGCGCCTACGCGGCCGCCAAGGGCGCGATCCTGGGACTCACACGCGAATGGGCCGCCGCTCTCGTCAAGGACCGGGTGCGTGTCAACGCCATCGTTGTCTCCGAATGCTGGACCCCGCTGTATGCCGACTGGATCAAGACCTTCGGTGACGAGGCCGCACAGAAGGCGCGCCTGTCGGTGATCACCGACAAGATCCCGCTGGAGCACCGCATGACCACCACCGAAGAGATCGGTAATGAAGCGGCATTCCTGCTCTCCGACCGCTCCAGCCACACCACCGGCCAGTGGGTGTTCGTCGACGGCGGCTACGTCCACCTTGACCGTGCGCTTGCCTGACTTCGAGGTCCGGCGCACATCCTACGAGAGATACGAAATGGTCCGAAACGGGGCATATATGGCCTGATAGGCCATTTTCATGGGGTGTGACCGGGGGAGGGTAAACTCGTACCGGTCACATCCGAACCGTCGGCTCCGCCTCTATGGGGAGCCTTACAATGCAGCACCGAATCGCGCGCCGCGTCCGAATGCTCCATGCGGCGCGTGACTCTCAAGGAGGAGAGAAACCATGGCATCCAACACTCCGACGACGACGTCGAAGTCCACCGGGGGCAAGAGCTGGATCATCGCATTCGCTCTGGTCACGCTACTGTTCTTCACCTGGGGCCTGACGATGAACCTCGTCAGCGCCATCCGCGATCCGTTCGCCGTTTACCTCAACCTCAACAGCACCGAATCCTCGCTGCTGCAGGTCGCCTACTTCGGCGCCTACTTCGTAATGGCCATTCCGGCGACAATGGTCGCCAAGCGCTTCGGCTATAAGGGCGGTATGATCTGCGGCCTGATCTTCTTCGTGATCGGCTCGTTCCTGACCATACCCGCCACCACGTCTCTGAGCTACGGCCTATTCCTGCTCGCCATGTTCGTTATCGCGCTCGGCGCCGCCTCGCTCGAGGCGAACTGCAATCCCTATATCATCAAGCTCGGCGACGAGAAGGGCGAATCCTTCCGCCTGAACCTCGCACAGAGCTTCAATGCGGTCGGCTCGGTCGTCAGCCCGCTGATCCTTGGCATGATTCTCGGCAACACCGCCTCCGCCAAGCCCGGTGACCCCGGCTTCGAGGAGTCCAAGGTCGCCTTCATGAGCCAGACCCGTATGTTCTACATCGTCATCGGCGTGATTCTCGCAATCGTCATCGCCGTGTTCGTCGTCGCCAAGCTCCCTTCGCCCCCGGGCGACGAGGAGGAAGCGGCCGGCGGCGTTGCTCAGGACAGCTCAATCGGCGCGCTCGTCAAGAAGCCGTGGGTCGTCCTCGGCGTCATCGCCGAGTTCGTGTACGTCGGTCTGCAGACCATCGGCTTCTCCACGTTCTCCACGTTCGCGCAGCAGCAGTGGGAGGGTATGAGCGCCGGCATGGCCGCCACGTTCCTCGCCGTCCTTACACTGATGTACACGATTGGCCGATTCGTCACCACCCCGTTCATGGCCAAGTTCGAGCCAGGCAAGATCCTCGGTTTCTACATGATCGGTGCCACGATCCTCATGATTCTCACCGCCATGGGATTGGGTAAGATATCGGTCATCACGTTTATCGCTCTGTACTTCTTCATGTCCATCGCCTACGGCACGATTTTCGCCCTCGCTCTGACTCATCTGAAGGGCGCCGCGGCCAAAACCGGCTCCAGTCTGATCACGATGTCTATCGTCGGCGGCGCGATTATCCCGCTCGTCTACGGTGCGATCACCGATGCGGCCGGCATGAACGTGATGCTCTGGGCGACCGTTCCGTTGTTCCTCTTCCTGGTTTGGTACGCATTCTGGGGTTCCAAGATCGGTCTGAAGGAGGCCTGACATGACACTCAACGTAATCGATTCCCACTTCCATATCTGGGATCCGGATGCGCAGGATCTGCCATGGCTGGCAGGATTGCCCTCGCTGCAACACAAGTACACGATTGAAGACCTAGCCGCACAGTACGCCAAATTTGGCGTGAATTTCCTCGGCGGCGTATACGTGGAGGTTGACGCGGCCGACCATGAGCTTGAGGACCGGCTGCTGTACGAGAATGCAAGTCCTCTGATCTTGAAGCGCATGTTGCAAGGACGGGTAAGCCCTTGGATGCGTGTCCCGATTAATGCCGATGGCATTAGGGAACCGCTGCATGTGGATTCCGAGCCGCGGGGCCGTGCGCTCGAACCCGAATTCATCGCCGGTCTACGCGCGATGGCCGCCAAGGGATTGCCATTCGAGCTGTGCAACCGTGGCCCGGAACTGGGCGACATGGCCAAGGCGTTCGCGCAGGTTCCCGAAGTGACGGTCATCATCGATCATCTCGGCAACGTGCCCGGGCTTGATGAGGAATCGTGCGCCGCGCTCGCAGCGTTGGCCGAACTGCCGAATTCGTATATCAAGGTTTCCGGCGACAACCCGGTGGGCCCGGACATCGTGAAATACGTGCGGGACACATTCGGCCCGAAGAAGGTGCTGTACAGCTCCAACTGGCCGGTCGTGGAACTCAACTCGACCTTTGCCACGCACTTCCAACTCATGCTGGACACGTTCGGCGAGGACGAGGACTTCTTCGAAAACAACGCCCGTCGCGCGTACAACATCGACTAAACCCAAGCCCCCTCTGATGAGGGGGGTGCTTTGCCGAATAGCGCAAACGATTTCGTGCGGTACACAAACAGACGAGTACGAGGAGGCAAGCACGAGGAAAGGGAGACCTCGCAGTTGCGGACGGAATCATTCGTCCGCAACTGCGAGGTCTCCCTTTCCTCGCCGTATCGGTATGTGTTGGTAAACGGTACTGCGGCTGACGGCTGATATTCCGGTGCCGTCAGCGCCGTCAAGCGTTATCTTGCGTTATTCCGCGTTGAAGACGACTCCCTTCTGCAGGATTAGGTTCGCGTACTGCGCCGACTCGCCGCTGGCAATCACACAGTAGGCGTTCTTCGCCTGCTCATAGAACGCGAAGCGCTCAAGCGATCCAATCGCATCCGCACCGCGTTCGTCATGCTCCTTGATGAGGCCCGCGTACACATCCCAGATCGGCGTCGCAACCGTATCGCCCGGCACTTTTTCCATCAGCGTCGCCGGCTTGTCCACATACGTGTCAAGCGGGAACACCGTCAGAATCGCTTTGAGGATCTCGCCGCCACCGTGGCCGTCCATACGAACCACGATTGCGTTCTTGCCGATTGATTCGGCTGGGAAGTTGCCGTCCGCGATGACCAGCTGATCGCCATGACCCATCTCGCACAGCACTTTCAGCAGCTCCGGCGGGATGATTTTCGGAATACCTTTGAGCATGAAGCCTCCTTGCTTGTTGCCTTGACGCCGCGGCAACCCCGCCACGGCGTCAATCGTGGCCGCAGGGCATTCCCGCAACCGTCGATGTGCTACTAGTTTACCTCGCGTAAGCGAAAAATTCCATGTCAGATGGTAATTTTTTCCAAACACATCTTCGATTTCATGGGGATTCGCTTCAAGCGGTCTCGAGATCATGGGCATTCTCATGGACGCCGGTGTGAACCTCGCCGATTGCCATGCCGATGACTGAGATCAGCTCAGCAGCGCCGCGATGATCGCGATAAACACCGGGCTGGTCATGGTGCTCATCAGAATGCCGTCGCGCGCGAAGGTGAGGCCCACGTTGTAGCGGGCCGCGTAGTTGTACACGTTCTGGCCGGTGGGCAGAGCGGCGAGCACCACGCAGGCGTACAGCTCGGAGCCGCGGAAGCCCATCACGAAGTAGGCGAGCAGGAACGCGATGATCGGCATGATGATGTTCTTGAGGACCGCGACCGTGAAGATGGCCGGTCGATCGCCCTTCTGCTGCAGCGGCTTGGTGCCGTGCAGGGACATGCCGAACGCCATCAGGATCATCGGCACAGCCGAATCGCCGATCATGTCGATTGGGTCGAAAATGAATTTCGGCACCGGGAACCAGCCGATTTTCGCGGAAATCGCAGAGACCACAATGCCTAGCAGCGAGCCGATAAGCAGCGGCTGATGCAGTGGCTGCTTGGCGATTTCCTTGATGGAGACCTTGCCCTTGGTAGTCACGTCCAGCACGGTCAGGCCCACCGGTGTGAAGATGGCCTGCTGCATGACCAGAATCGGTGCCACAAGAGCCGGATTGCCCAGAATGTAGGTGGCGATTGGCAGGCCGATGTTATTGGAATTAAGGTACATCGAATTCAGGGCGCCGATGGTGGCGTCCGGGGCGTTCAGGTGGAAGAACATGCGGTTGAGCACCAAGAACACCACGCCCACCAGCACGGCGGAGAAGAACGCCACGATAATCGAGGGGTGGAAGATGTCGAAGATCGGCTCCTTGGAGAGAATCGCGAACATCAGGCACGGGCTTGATACGAAGAAGGAGAAACGGTTGAGCACCATCTGAGCGGACGGCCCGCCGATTCGCATTCGTGCGGCGACATATCCCACCGCAATCACGATGCCGATAACGCAGAAGCCTTGCATGGCGCTGATTAGACCTGACATAATCCTCCCTTTCGCCACCCCAGTGTGGCACATAAAAATGTATTCGGCCGCAAAATCTCATGTAGTGGGTGTGCTGGGCCCGCCGCCCACGCGGTACGCTGGTCACATGACGCTTGAATTGAACCGCACCGCATCCACTGCCGAGCAGCTGAACAGCCTGCTCACCCAGATCATGGAGAACTTCTCCGTGTCCGACCACGAGGGCCCCCTCACCGACGAGGCTGAGGCCTTCCTGGGCGGGCAGGAACACCTGACCGTCCGCCGTCACGGTGACACAGTGGTGGCCAGCACCGACTTCGGCAAGCCGAGCCGTGTGATCTTGGCCGGGCACCTCGATACTGTGCCGGTCAT
This sequence comes from Bifidobacterium sp. FKU, assembly GCF_026016385.1. Classification (NCBI taxonomy): domain Bacteria; kingdom Bacillati; phylum Actinomycetota; class Actinomycetes; order Bifidobacteriales; family Bifidobacteriaceae; genus Bifidobacterium; species Bifidobacterium sp. FKU. The sequence goes on along the minus strand of NZ_CP092888.1, from coordinate 2,322,910 downwards.
CGACAATTTCCCACCAAAGTGGCTGGAGCCCGGCGATTCGCTGATTCGCGAAGAAATCGCCCACGCTCATCCCGAAGACCGCGTGCTGTGGGGCCGCGGTGCCACCGATATGAAGGCCTCCGACGCAGTGATGCTCTACCTTGCCGCCACGCTCGACGGCCGCACGCCGGAAACCACCCCGAAAGTCGACCTCACCTACGTCTTCTACGACCATGAGGAAGTCGTCGCCGAAAATAATGGCCTACGCAAAGTCGTCGAGGCCCATCCCGATTGGATCACCGGCGATTTCGCCATCATCGGCGAGCCCACCAACAGCGGCATCGAGGGCGGCTGCAACGGCACGATTCGTTTCGACGTCGTGACCCACGGCGTGGCCGCGCACTCCGCCCGCGCGTGGATGGGGGAGAACGCCATCCACAAGGCGGCCGACATTCTGAACCGACTCAACGCCTACGAGCCGGCCACCGTGAACGTGGACGGGCTCGACTATCGCGAGGGCCTCAACGCCACGCTGATCTCCGGCGGCAAAGGCACGAACGTCATTCCGGATGAATGCCGCGTGCACGTCAACTACCGCTTCGCCCCGGACAAGTCGCTGGCCGAGGCCAAAGCCCTGATGATGGGCGCGGACGCCGGTGCCGAACTCGGCAATGGCGAGCATGTGGCCACCGGCGGCGTGTTCGAGGACTACGGCATCGAAATGAAGGACGAAAGCCCCTCCGCGCGCCCGGGTCTGAACGCCCCGCTCGCCCAGGATCTGGTCCGACTGGTTAAGGAGCGCACTGGCCGCGACCCACTGGCCAAGCTCGGCTGGACCGACGTGGCGCGCTTCTCTCAGCTCGGTATCCCGGCCGTCAATCTCGGTGCCGGCGATCCGCTGCTGGCTCACAAGCACGACGAGCAGGTGCCCGAATCCGATCTGACCGCCATGGCCGCAATCCTTACCGACTGGCTGGTCTGACACCTCTCTAGCTCCCCTCCCTGAGGGAAGCTGTCACCGCAGGGAGGGGAGCCGAGAGAACGTCAGCCTCGCCGGGCCACGCCCGCACAAAATATGTGGCATACTAAAGGATGGTGGTTCTGCATAACCATCAGCGTGTGAGATGGCGTCGATCCCCTTGCGGCTCTCGAGAATGAGACAACGCAAGCGCCGGTGTCCGCCACCCGCAGGACAGACTTGAGACGAAGTTGCCTTTACGCGGCGCGTTTTCGCGCGGCCACGGTGAGAGCGTGGTGTGAGCCAAGCGTATAGGCCTGGAAATAGGCGTCGTGATGCAGCGCGCCGCGAGGAGCATTGTGCCCACTGACAACCGTGAAGGTTTCGTCAACGACGGAACCGATAATTCAACCGTATCCAATGCCGATTCGGCTGCAGCCGTGAACGCTGCGCCTGCCGCCGCCTCCCAGCCCGCCGAACCTGTTCGCCGTCGTCGCGGCGGCCGTCGCGTGGTTCGCGGCACCGGTGCTGCCGGCGCTTCTCTGGAACTGCAAGTGCAGGAACGCACCCCGCTGTTCGAAGCCCCCGCGCTTCCCGATGCCGGCACTGCGGCCGATTCCAGCGATTCCGATGAATCCAGCGATTCCAAGGATTCCGCCGAACGCCCAACCCGTCGCCGTACGCGCCGCGCCGCTTCCACAGTGGTCAACGCGTATAGCGAGGATGATCGTCCTCGTCGTTCGCGCCGCACTGTCAGTGTCGATGATTTCGATGACGATGACGCCCCACGTTCCCGTCGCCGTTCGGTTGTGGACGATAACGATTACGACGAGGACCGCCCGGTTCGCCGCCGCTCTCGCCGTGCAGTTGCGGATACGCACGAGGACACCCCGGATGAGCGCCTGTTCGATGCGGTCGAATCCCTGCCCTTTGGTCACGAGACCGTGCGCCGCGGCAAGCCGATGACGTCCCTGCTCTTCCAGGAACCGGTACTGCCCGCCGCTGTGGATGCGCACGATACCGCTGACACTCGTGATGACGATGTTGACGCCGACGAACGTCCGTCTCGTCGCTCCCGCCGCTCGCGCAGCCACGATGATGACGACGCGCAGCCGCGCAGCCGCCGCCGTGACGACCGTGACGATCGTGGCCGCAACGCTGCCGCCGGTGACGCCAATGCCAGCGCCAACGCGGACCATGATGATTTCGATTCCAATGACGCTTCCGACTCTCGCCGTTCCCGTCGCTCCCGCCGCCTGAACGCCCAGGAGCGCCGTGCAGCCGCCGAAGTCGAGCAGATTGAGGAAGACCTCGAGCTGGACGATATCGCCTACTCGCCGATTGCCGAAGAGGAGGGCGACGAAGAATCCGACGCCATCCGCACCCGTTCGCGCCGTCGCCGCCGTCGCGGCTCACGCGGCGAAACCGGTGCCAACGGCGAGCACGATACCGCCGAGAACGATGCCGAGGATACGCGTTCCCGCCATCGTGCCGATCGTGATGATCATGACCGTGATCGCGATGAGGACGATGAGGAGCAGACCGTTACTCGCCGTCGCCGTCGCCGCCGCGGCGGCAAGAACGGCGAGGGCACCGACGACCAGAGTCAGAACAGCGAACAGCCGCTGGTCCGCCGCTCCCGCAAACAGCAGTACATCGACGAGATCACTGATGTGGAGGGCTCCACTCGTCTTGAGGCCAAGAAGCAGCGCCGCCGTGACAACCGTCGTGAGCGCAGCCGCCAGAGCCAGCTCATGGAGCAGGACTTCCTTGCACGCCGCGAGAACGTGGACCGCCTGATGGTGGTGCGTGAGAAGGAACAGCACACCCAGATTTCCGTGGTGGAAGACAATGTTTTGGTCGAGCATTACGTCTCCGACATTCAGGAAGTACAGACCGTCGGCAACATCTATCTTGGCCGCGTGCAGAACGTGCTGCCCAGCATGGAGGCCGCATTCGTGGATATCGGCCAGGCCCGCAACGGCGTGCTCTACGCCGGCGAGGTCAACTGGGATGCCGCTCGTCTCGAAGGCCAGCCGCGCCGCATCGAGCTGGCGTTCAAGTCCGGCGACCCGGTGCTCGTGCAGGTCACTAAGGACCCGATCGGCCACAAGGGTGCCCGCCTGACCTCTCAGGTCACGCTCGCCGGCCGCTTCCTGGTGCTCGTGCCATCCGGCGGCATGACCGGCGTGAGTCGCAAGCTTTCGGAGCGCGAACGCAGCCGTCTGAAGAACATCGTCTCCAAGATCGCCCCGAAAGACATGGGCGTGATCATCCGCACCGCAGCCGAGGGCGCATCCGAAGACGCCATCGTCAAGGATCTTGAATCACTGGTCCGCCAGTGGGAGCGCATCAACGCCAAGCGCGAGGAATTCTGGCACGGCAAGCGCCCGAAGCTCCTGCAGGGCGAGCCCGACGTGGCCATCCGCGTGGTGCGCGACATCTTCAACGACGACTTCAGCAAGCTCATCGTGGAAGGTGACAAGGTCTACGGCCGCATCGAGGAATACCTGGACACCATGGCCCCCGATCTGAAGGACAAGCTGGAGCGGTGGGACCCGGCCGAACATGAAGGCAAGGACGTGTTCGACAAGTGGTCCATCGACTCCCAGCTGCGTAAGGGCATGGAGCGTCAGGTCTACCTGCCGTCCGGCGGCTCGATCGTCATCGACCGCACCGAAGCCATGACCACCATCGACGTGAACACCGGACGCTTCATCGGCCGGGGCAAGTCCTTGGAGGAAACGGTGACGCGCTGCAACCTGGAGGCGTCCGAAGAGATCGCCCGCCAGCTTCGTCTGCGCGACATCGGCGGCATGGTGATGATCGACTATGTGGATATGGTCATGCCCGCCAACCGCGATCTGGTGCTGCGCCGCTTGGTCGAATGCCTGGCACGCGACCGCACCAAGCATCAGGTGGCCGAAGTCACCTCGCTTGGTTTGGTGCAGATGACCCGCAAGCGCATCGGCCAGGGTCTGGTCGAGGCGTTCTCCGAGGAATGCCCGACCTGCAAGGGCCGTGGTTTCATCCTGCATGATCAGCCGACCGTTTCGGCCGACTACGACGATCCCTACGCGCTTCGCGGTGGCGACCCGTTCGTCAAAACCAACAAGCACGGTCGCGGCACCGCTCCCGCTCCCGAACCGGCTGGTTCCAGCGCCGACGTCAAAGCCAAACTGGCTCAGATTGCCGCCGCTGCCGTCGCTGCCAACAACACGGCGGAAGAGTAAGCGGAAGAGTAACAGGTGTGTCGTGCTTGACACGCGGACAAAATCATTTGATTTAGTCCGCATGGTGGTGTAGATTCGAAACTCGGTGTCTGACCGCAGGCTCGGTGCGTGTTAGGCAAGGTAGCTTTCCAAAACATAAAAGGAACGATAATGTACGCGATTGTGAAGGCCGGTGGCCATCAGGAAAAGGTCGAGGTTGGCGACGTCATCCTCGTGAACCGTCTCGACGCCAAGAAGGGCGATACCGTGGAATTCCCGGTCTCCCTCGTTGTCGATGGTGACAAGGTCACCCTTGCCGCCGCCGATCTGGCCAAGGTGTCCGTCAAGGCTGAGGTCGTGAACGACGAAGCCAAGGGCCCGAAGATTGACATCCAGAAGTACAAGAACAAGACTGGTGTTGCTCGCCGCAAGGGTCACCGCCAGAAGCTGACTATCGTCAAGATCACGGCGATTGCCTGAGTTATAGAAAGGACCATGAATCATGGCACATAAGAAGGGTGCGTCCAGCTCTCGCAACGGTCGCGATTCTAACCCGCAATACCTCGGCGTGAAGAAGTTCGGCGGCGAAGCCGTCGTGGCCGGCAACATCATCGTTCGCCAGCGTGGCACCAACTTCCACCCGGGCCACAACGTCGGCATGGGCAAGGACCACACGCTGTTCGCCCTCACCGATGGCTCCGTGAAGTTCGGTGTGCGTCGCGACCGCAAGGTTGTCGACGTCATCGCCTGAGCGATATAGCGTCAAGCTTTTTCAAGCCGCGCCCGTAAGGACGCGGCTTTTTTGTAAGGTAATCAATATGAGTGATTTTGTGGATCGAGTAACCGTCCATGTCAAGGGCGGCGATGGGGGCAACGGTTCGGCCGGCATCCGTCGTGAGAAATACAAGCCGTTGGCCGGTCCTAACGGCGGCAATGGCGGCGACGGCGGTTCCGTGGTGTTCGTGGCCGACCGTAACGCCACCAGCCTGCTCGACTATCGTTTCATGCCGCATCGTGTCGCCGGCAGCGGCACCATGGGTTTGGGCGACAATAAGGACGGCTCCAAGGGCGAGGATCTGATTCTGCCCGTGCCCTGCGGCACCGTCGTCTTTGAGGCGCGCGGCGAACAGGGCAAATCCAAGCATCCCGGCGCACAGCTCGCCGACTTGCGCCACGAGGGCGACCGCTGCGTCGTCGCCCAGGGCGGTGCCGGCGGCCTCGGCAACATCGCCCTGGCCAACAAGACCCGCCGCGCCCCCGGCTTCGCCCTGCTCGGCGAACTCGGTGAAGAGCGCGACGTGATTCTGGAACTGAAGTCCATCGCCGACGTGGCGCTGGTCGGTTTCCCCTCGGCCGGAAAGTCGTCCCTGATTGCGGCGATGAGCTCCGCCAAGCCGAAGATCGCCGACTACCCATTCACCACGCTGGTGCCGAATCTCGGCGTCGTCATCGCCGGCGACTCTCGATACACCATCGCCGATGTGCCGGGACTGATTCCTGGTGCCTCTGAAGGCAAGGGCCTGGGACTGGAGTTCCTGCGCCACATCGAACGTACCGAAATCATCGCCCACGTGATTGATTGTGCCACGCTTGAACCGGACCGCGACCCGATGTCCGACTACCACGCGCTGGAAAACGAGTTGGCACTCTACGCCGACAAGCTCGAACTGCCATTGGGCGCCATCCCGATTCCCGAACGCCCGCGCATCGTGATTCTGAACAAGATCGATGTGCCCGAGGCCAAGGAATTGGCCGAGTTCGTGCGTCCGGAGTTCGAGAAACTCGGGCTGAAGGTCTTTGAGATCTCCACCGCCTCTCATGAGGGGCTGAAGGAGCTCAACTTCGCGTTGTCTGCGCTGGTGCATGAGATGCGTGAGGAAGTGGCCAACCGCGAGCAGGCCGAAGAGGAGACGCGCGTGGTTATCAAGCCATTGGAGACCAAGGGCCGCCGTCCGCGTCGCGCTGACGAGGGCGGCAGTGCGCTTGAGTTCACGGTCGAGCGCCGCGAACTCGGCAATGGCGAAGTGTTCTTCGAGGTGCGTGGCGTCAAGCCGGAGCGCTGGGTCATGCAGACCAACTTCGACAACGACGAGGCCGTGGGCTATCTGGCCGACCGCTTGGCCAAGCTGGGCGTGGAAGATGAGCTGCGCCGCAAGGGTGCCCACCCTGGTGACGAGGTGCGCATCGGTCGTGGTGCCCGTATGGTCGAATTCGATTGGGATCCGACCATCTCCGCCGGTGCTGAAATGCTCGACGGCTCCAACCTCGGTGCCCGAGGCAAGGATCTGCGTCTCGAAGAGCAGGACCCGCGCACGCACCGCCGCTCCAACGCCGAACGTCGTGCCCAATACCACGAGATGATGGACGCCCGTGCCGCCGTGCGCGACGCGATGATGGCCGAACGCAAGGCCGGCCACTGGGCCGACCCGACCGTTGACGACGATCGCCATGATGAGAACAGCCTCTTCGGCCACGGTGAGTCCAGCGAAGATGGTGAAACCGAGGAATAAATGAGCACTCCAAGTCAGGCCGAGGTGCGGCGCATGGTCGCAGCAGCCGGAACCATTGTCGTGAAAGTCGGCTCCAGCTCGCTGACCCAGCCGAGCGGTCACCTCGACCCGGACAAGCTCGACGCTCTGGTCGCCGCCCTTGCCCAAATACGACTGATGGGCGGGCGTGTAGTACTGGTTTCCTCTGGTGCTATTGCGGCCGGCTTCGGCCCGCTGGGCTTTGACGAACGCCCGGCCGACGTGGCTACTCAGCAGGCCACCGCAGCGGTCGGCCAAGGTTTGCTCATGGCTCGCTACGAGACTGCTTTTGGCCGTTTCGGTATTCGCGTCGGCCAGATTCTGATCACTGCCGAAGATACGATTCGTGCCACCCAGTACCGCAATGTGGAACGCACGCTGGACCGATTGCTGGACCTTGGTGTGGTCCCCATTATCAACGAAAACGATTCGCTGGCGTCCAACGAGATTCGATTCGGCGATAACGACCGTCTGTCCGCATTGGTTGCGAACCTAGTTCGCGCGGAAGCTTTGGTATTGCTTACCGACGTGGACGCGCTATACACGGCACCGCCTTCCCAGCCCGGCTCCCGCCGTGTGGAATATGTGCCCAACGTTATCGATGCATTTGGCGACATCCAGGTTTCCGGCTCCGGCTCCAAGGTCGGCACCGGTGGCATGGTCACCAAGCTTGAGGCCGCGCGCGTGGCGGCCGTCTCCGGCATCCCCACGGTGCTCACCTGCGCCTCGAACGCGGGCCCTGCGATGATGGGCGATCCGGTGGGCACCGTGTTCGCACCGGTTAAGGCCCGCGGCTCATCACGCCGTCTGTGGATTGGTTTTGCCGCCGACCCGCGCGGCACGATTGTGGTCGATGCGGGTGCCGGCCAGGCTATTCGCGGCGGGCGTGCCTCGCTGCTGGCTACTGGCGCGCTCGAAGTGCATGGCGATTTTTCCGCCGGCGATCCGGTCTGGATCGATGCCGAAAGCGGCGAACACCTGGCCCGAGGCCTCGCCGGCTTCGATTCCGAAGAAATTCCGCAGATGCTCGGGCGTAACACCGCCCAACTCAAGCGTTTCCTCGGCCCCCAGTACGCCCACCCACTGGTTCATCGCGACAATCTTGTACTTGTGTGACTGATGGGATCTGTCACACGACAGATCCCATCACCATAGTGCGGCTCTGGCGATTTTTCGTGCTGTAGGTTTAGCATGGAAGCCATGACTATGGCGCAATGGCAGACTCTTTCCGACCGTATCAACACTGTGGCACCGAGCGCTACGCTCGCCGTCGATTCCAAGGCCAAGGCCATGAAGGCCGCCGGACTTGACGTTATCGGCTTCGGCGCAGGTGAACCGAATTTCCCGACCCCCGCAAACGTGGTCAAGGCTGCGGCAGATGCCTGCCTCGACCCGAAGAATTACAAGTACACGCCTACGCCGGGCCTGCCCGAGCTGCGCGAAGCGATTGCGGCTAAGGTGCTGCGCGATTCCGGCTACGAGGTGTCCGCCGACCAGGTTGTGGTGACCAACGGTGGCAAGCAGGCCGTGTATGAATCCTTCCAGATCTTGCTCAACGATGGCGATGAGGTCATCATCCCCGCTCCGTACTGGACCAGCTATCCTGAAGCCGTCAAATTGGCGGGTGGCGTGCCGGTCGAAGTATTCGCCGGTGCCGACGTGAACTTCGAGCCCTCGCTTGAGGCGCTGGAAGCGGCCCGTACCGAGCATACGAAGGCAATCATCGTCAACTCCCCGAACAACCCGACCGGAGCCGTCTGGAAGCCGGAAACCGTGGAAGCGATCGGTCGTTGGGCCGTCGAGCACCACATCTGGGTTATCTCCGACGAGATCTACGAGCACCTGAACTACGACGACGCGCACACCACCTACATCGGTGCCGCCGTGCCGGAATGCCGCGGGCAGCTGCTGGTGCTGAACGGCGTGGCCAAGACCTATGCGATGCCTGGCTGGCGTGTCGGCTGGATGGTCGCGCCGCTTGAGGTGGCCAAGGCCGCCACCAAGCTGCAGGGGCATATGACCTCCAATGTGGCCAACATCTCCCAGCGTGCTGCTTTGGCCGCTGTGGCCGGTCCGCTGGATGAGGTGCACGAGATGCGTAAGGCCTTTGACGCGCGCCGCCGTGCGATTGTGACCGCCTTGAACGATATCGAGGGCGTCAACTGCCCGACTCCGACCGGCGCGTTCTACGCTTTTGCGGACATCACCGCTTTGCTTGGCAAGCCGCTGGGTCCCAAGGGCACAGTGTCCGATACGTCCGCTGACTTTGCCGCCGCACTGTTGGATGAGGCCCACGTGGCCGCCGTCCCCGGCGAGGCCTTCGGTGCTCCCGGTTACCTGCGTTTCTCCTACGCACTGGCCGACGAAGACCTAGCCGAAGGCATGCGTCGATTCAAGGAATGGGCTAACTGAGAAGAGTCGCGTGCCCCGCACATGCCACGCGCGCGACACGCGATTTGCGATAATCCACCGGAGCCGTTACTATAACAACTTGGCGGTTTCGCCATGGCGAAGCGTTCTCTACGGAATGCACGCCGAGGTGGATTTTCACCTAGGGAAGTGGCGCAATTGGTAGCGCAACGGTCTCCAAAACCGTAGGTTGTGGGTTCGAGTCCCGCCTTCCCTGCCAAGTTTTCAATAATCAAGCAGCTGACGCGAGGTACGGAATGGCTAAGACGAACAACGGCGAAAAGGTAGTCAAGCCGAATGTCTTCATGCGTATCGGTCTGTTTATCAAGCAGATCATCGACGAGCTTCGCAAGGTCGTAACCCCTACTGCCAAGGAACTGTTCTTCTGGTCTCTGGCTGTGTTTATCTTCGTGCTGCTGCTGATGGCCCTCGTCACGGGCATGGACTTCGGTCTGGGCAAGCTCGTGCTGTGGGTGTTCGGCTGATCCGCACAACCTAAGGTGAATAACAACGCATGAGTGATGAACTGAATCTCGAGAACCTCGACGCCGTGCCGGCTGAGGAGCCTCTTGTCGAGGCTTCCGAAGCTGCTGCCGATGAGGCAGCTGCCCCGGTTGAACCGGTTGCTGACCTTTCCGCAGAATCTGACGCATCCGTCGACAATGCAGATGTTGAGTCCGCCGCTCCGGCCGTGACTGAATCCGCTCCTGTTGCTTCCACTCAGACCGAGACCGTTTCTCTGGATGAGGACGAGGAAGAAGTCAACGAATCCGAGCAGGCCGAGGAAACCGATGCAGGTCAGCAGGCTGTTGACGAATTCTCCAAGTCCCTGCGTTCCCTTGATGGCAAGTGGTACGTGCTGCACACCTACTCCGGCTACGAGAAGCGCGTGAAGACCAATATCGAGTCCCGCGTCGCCTCCTTCGGCATGGAAGACCAGATCTTCCAGGTCGAGGTGCCGATGGAAGAAGTCGAGAAGCACACCGAAAAGGGCAAGAAGGTCATCACCCGCGTGCGTGTTCCAGGCTACGTGCTGATTCGTATGTGGCCGGATGAGAACGCCCGCCGTATCGTTCGCGAAACCGAAGGCGTGACCGGCTTCGTTGGCCCGACCAAGGATCCGGCGCCGCTCTCCCGCAAGGAAGTCGTGGCGATGATGGCTCCGATGATCGCTTCCGAGGCACTCAAGGCCGCCGGCGACAAGCCCGCCGCCGCCAAGAAGCGCAAGGTAGAAGTCTCCTACGCCGTTGGCGATCAGGTCACCGTCACCGATGGGCCTTTCGCCACCATGGCCGCCGTTGTTTCCGACGTGGAGCCCACCACTCAGAAGCTCACCGTGCTCGTGTCCATCTTCGGCCGTGATACGCCGGTGGAGCTTGGCTTCCACCAGGTTCAGAAGCTAGATTAACCCCAAACTTTGCAGAGCCCGACCATCGTGGTCGGGCTTTTTGTGTTGTCCGGGTGGATTTGCATAATAGGAAAGCTTGTGTCTGGAGGGAAGACCCGCTAGCACAGCACAGCAATATAAGTTGCGGGAGGAGACCGACCACAGGCCGATTGCCTACAGCATGCACGGATAAATAATGAGTCAAGACCGAGCATGATGGCAGACAGCCGAACCTGAGGACGGCGACCATTCGAACCGCGTTATAGAAAGAAGAACCATAATATGGCTCCCAAGAAGAAAGTCTCGGCGCTGATCAAGCTCCAGATCCAGGCTGGCAAGGCCAACCCGGCCCCGCCGCTGGGCCCGGCTCTGGGTTCGCATGGCGTGAACATCATGGACTTCTGCAAGGCATACAATGCCCAGACGCAGGACAAGATGGGTCAGGTCATCCCTGTCGAGATCACCGTTTACGAAGATCGTTCCTTCACCTTCGTTCTCAAGACCCCGCCGGCTGCAGCTCTGCTGAAGAAGGCTGCTGGCATTGAGAAGGGTACCGAGAACCCGCTGACCCACAAGGTCGGCTCTGTCACCAAGGCGCAGGTTCGCGAAATCGCCGAGACCAAGATGGAAGATCTGTCTGCTCGCGATATCGAGGCCGGCATGAAGATCATCGAGGGCACCGCTCGCTCGATGGGCATCACGGTTACGGACTGATAAGGAGAAGGACAGATGGTAAAGCGTTCCAAGAAGTACCGCGAAGCCGCTGAGCGCGTCGATCGCAACAACCTCTACACCGCCAACGAGGCCATCGCTCTGCTCAAGAGCATGCCTGCCTACAACTTCGACCAGACCGTCGAGGCCGTGTTCCGTCTGAGCGTCGACCCGCGTAAGGCCGACCAGCTCGTGCGCGGTACCGTCAACCTGCCTCACGGCACTGGTAAGACCGCCAAGGTCCTCGTGTTCGCCCGTGGCCCGAAGGCTACCGAGGCCACCGAGGCTGGCGCCGACATCGTCGGTGATGACGACCTGATCGCAAAGGTTCAGGGCGGCTTCCTCGACTTCGACGCCGTGGTTGCTACTCCGGACATGATGGGCAAGGTCGGCCGTCTGGGCCGTGTGCTCGGTCCGCGTGGCCTGATGCCGAACCCCAAGACCGGCACCGTGACCATGGATGTCACCAAGGCTGTCAAGGACATCAAGGGCGGCAAGATCGAGTTCCGTGTCGACAAGAACGGCAACCTGAGCTTCCTCATCGGCAAGATGAGCTTCGATGAGTCCGCTCTGGATGAGAACTTCAAGGCTGTGGCCGACGAAGTCAAGCGTCTGAAGCCCGCCACCGTGAAGGGCCGTTACCTGACCAAGGCAACCATCACCTCCACGATGAACCCGGGCGTTCCGGTTGACCCGAACACCCTGGCCTGAGGCTAGCGAGCTTCAATAGCTAGTGAAAGGGACTTCCCGTAAAGGGAAGTCCCTTTTTGCATATGCGATGACCGGTTGCGAGAAGGTGAACCTGGATGGTCACGCAATCGAATTCTTGCAACACGCCGGTGAACACATGAATTTGTTACGCATCGGCAATGCAAAGACGGATTATTCTGGTATCAGAACAGTGCAAATAGGCTGCTTGCGACACGCCGAAGGAACCGTGTGATTGCAACGATTCCTTCGGCTTTTGCGCGCCTCGATTTGCGCGAATCCAAACATGCGTGTAAGTTATTTCCTTGCTGCCGCTCAGCGAGTGGTTCCCTTCGGTGGGGGCTGTGAGGTGGGTGAGTGGTGGTGGTTTGAGAACTCAAGAGCGTGTTTGTACTACTTCTTTATAGTCAATGATTGCCAGTTCATTCCTCGCCTGATCGCCTGTCGTGGTGGTCGGGTACCCGGGAGGGTTTGATGAGGGGTGAGGTTTTTTGAGGGCGTCCTTCCTTAAGGACGTGCTCGTCAATTTTTGTTTTGAGAGTCATCTGTCGATGTCTCTTCGCATTCTTTTTGTGGAGGGTTCGATTCTGGCTCAGGATGAACGCTGGCGGCGTGCTTAACACATGCAAGTCGAACGGGATCCATCAAGCTTGCTTGGTGGTGAGAGTGGCGAACGGGTGAGTAATGCGTGACCGACCTGCCCCATACACCGGAATAGCTCCTGGAAACGGGTGGTAATGCCGGATGTTCCAGTTGATCGCATGGTCTTCTGGGAAAGCTTTCGCGGTATGGGATGGGGTCGCGTCCTATCAGCTTGACGGCGGGGTAACGGCCCACCGTGGCTTCGACGGGTAGCCGGCCTGAGAGGGCGACCGGCCACATTGGGACTGAGATACGGCCCAGACTCCTACGGGAGGCAGCAGTGGGGAATATTGCACAATGGGCGCAAGCCTGATGCAGCGACGCCGCGTGAGGGATGGAGGCCTTCGGGTTGTAAACCTCTTTTATCGGGGAGCAAGCGTGAGTGAGTTTACCCGTTGAATAAGCACCGGCTAACTACGTGCCAGCAGCCGCGGTAATACGTAGGGTGCAAGCGTTATCCGGAATTATTGGGCGTAAAGGGCTCGTAGGCGGTTCGTCGCGTCCGGTGTGAAAGTCCATCGCTTAACGGTGGATCCGCGCCGGGTACGGGCGGGCTTGAGTGCGGTAGGGGAGACTGGAATTCCCGGTGTAACGGTGGAATGTGTAGATATCGGGAAGAACACCAATGGCGAAGGCAGGTCTCTGGGCCGTTACTGACGCTGAGGAGCGAAAGCGTGGGGAGCGAACAGGATTAGATACCCTGGTAGTCCACGCCGTAAACGGTGGATGCTGGATGTGGGGCCCGTTCCACGGGTTCCGTGTCGGAGCTAACGCGTTAAGCATCCCGCCTGGGGAGTACGGCCGCAAGGCTAAAACTCAAAGAAATTGACGGGGGCCCGCACAAGCGGCGGAGCATGCGGATTAATTCGATGCAACGCGAAGAACCTTACCTGGGCTTGACATGTTCCCGACGATCCCAGAGATGGGGTTTCCCTTCGGGGCGGGTTCACAGGTGGTGCATGGTCGTCGTCAGCTCGTGTCGTGAGATGTTGGGTTAAGTCCCGCAACGAGCGCAACCCTCGCCCCGTGTTGCCAGCGGATTGTGCCGGGAACTCACGGGGGACCGCCGGGGTTAACTCGGAGGAAGGTGGGGATGACGTCAGATCATCATGCCCCTTACGTCCAGGGCTTCACGCATGCTACAATGGCCGGTACAACGGGATGCGACGCGGCGACGCGGAGCGGATCCCTGAAAACCGGTCTCAGTTCGGATCGCAGTCTGCAACTCGACTGCGTGAAGGCGGAGTCGCTAGTAATCGCGAATCAGCAACGTCGCGGTGAATGCGTTCCCGGGCCTTGTACACACCGCCCGTCAAGTCATGAAAGTGGGCAGCACCCGAAGCCGGTGGCCTAACCCCTTGTGGGATGGAGCCGTCTAAGGTGAGGCTCGTGATTGGGACTAAGTCGTAACAAGGTAGCCGTACCGGAAGGTGCGGCTGGATCACCTCCTTTCTACGGAGAATACAGGATGCCGTTCGGCGTCCGGTGCGGACCCTCCCGCGCGATGGTCGCGTGTGGACGGGTTGCTGGTGTGGAAGACGTCGTTGGCTTTGCCCTGCCGGTCGTGCGGTGGGTGCCGGAGTGGTATGGATGCGCTTTTGGGCTCCCGGATCGCCACCCCAGGCTTTTGCCTGGCGCGATTCGATGCCCGTCGCGCCTGCGGGCCGGCCGTGTGCCGGCGTGATGGCGTGGCGGTGCGTGGTGGCTTGAGAACTGGATAGTGGACGCGAGCAAAACAATGGTTTTGAATCTTTGTTTTGCTGTTGATTTCGAATCGAACTCTATTGTTCGTTTCGATCGTTTTGTGATCATTTTTAGTGTGATGATTTGTCGTCTGGGAATTTGCTAGAGGAATCTTGCGGCCATGCACCTTCATGGTGTGTGTTGCTTGCAAGGGCGTATGGTGGATGCCTTGGCAGACAGGACCGATGAAGGACGTTTGAGGCTGCGATAAGCCTCGGGGAGCCGCCTACAGGGCTTTGATCCGAGGATTTCCGAATGGGGGAACCCACCGGCCGTCATGGGTCGGTACCGGCTTCGGCCGGGGGGTACGCAGGGAAGTGAAACATCTCAGTACCTGCAGGAAAGGATATTCCGTGAGTAGTGGCGAGCGAAAGCGGATGATGGCCAAACCTTGCGCGTGTGATACCCGTCGGGGGTTGCGTGTGGGGTGTTGCGGGATCGCGTGCGCCGGCTCCGACGGGCCGGCCGGCAGTTTTAGAAAACCATGTGTCAGGGGAACCGGGTTGAATACCGGGCCGCAGAGGGTGAGGGCCCCGTACCTGAACGCGCATGGTCTGCCGATCGCGTCTCCCAAGTAGCACGGGTCCCGTGGAACCCCGTGCGAATCCGCCCGGACCGTCGGGTAAGCCTGAATATTCCTGTCTGACCGATAGCGAACGAGTACCGTGAGGGAAAGGTGAAAAGTACCCCGGGAGGGGAGTGAAACAGTCTCTGAAACCGTGCGCCTACAATCCGTCGGAGCCTCTTCGTGGGGTGACGGCGTGCCTATCGAAAAATGAGTCTGCGAGTCAGTGGCATGTGGCGAGCATAACCCGTGTGGGGTATGCGTAGCGAAGGCGAGTCTTAAAAGGCGTTTGAGTCGCGTGTCCTGGACCCGAAGCGGGATGATCTAGCCCTGAGCAGGTTGAAGCGCGGGTAAGACCGTGTGGAGGACCGAACCCACCTGGGTTGAAAACCGGGGGGATGACTTGGGGTTAGGGGTGAAAGGCCAATCAAATTCCGTGATAGCTGGTTCTCTCCGAAATGCATTTGGGTGCAGCGTCGGGTCATTGCGTCCCGGGGGTAGAGCTACTGGATGCTTGCGGGCCCGTATCGGGTACCAACAGCAACCAAACTCCGAATACCGGTGACGTGTATCCCGGCAGTGAGTCGGCGGGGGATAAGCTTCGTCGTCGAAAGGGAAACAGCCCAGACCGTCGTCTAAGGTCCCGAAGCGTGTGCTAAGTGGGAAAGGATGTGGAGTCGCATAGACAGCCAGGAGGTTGGCTCAGAAGCAGCCATCCTTGAAAGAGTGCGTAACAGCTCACTGGTCTAGTGGTTCCGCGCCGACAATGTAGCGGGGCTCAAGCACACCACCGAAGACGCGGCAGTATTTTGTACTGGGTAGGAGAGCGTCCCATGAGGGGCGAAGCGGCCGTGTGAACGCGCCGTGGACTTCATGGGAGTGAGAATGCAGACATGAGTAGCGAAAGACGGGTGAAGATCCCGTCCGCTGGATGACCAAGGGTTCCAGGGCCACGTTCATCGTCCCTGGGTGAGTCGGGTCCTAAGGCGAGGCCGACAGGCGTAGTCGAATGGATGAACGGGTCGATATTCCCGTACCGGCTTTCAGCCGCCAGAACCGAGGCTTGGAGTACTAACCTCCGGGTCCGGGCTTGCTTCCCCTTCGGGGGTGGGATGCCTGGGCCTGTTGGGACCGATCCTTGTAGTAGGTCAGCGCAGGAGTGACGCAGAAGGGTAGCCGGCCGCGGAGGTGGTTTTCCGTGGTCAAGCACGCAGCCCGTCCCGTAGGCAAATCCGCGGGGCGTGTGGGCGAGGTGCGATGGTGGGGGCCTTATGGCCCGATATCCGGTGATCCCGGCTGCCGAGAAAAGCTTCGGCGTGAGGCTCGAAGCCGCCCGTACCCCAAACCGACACTGGTGGTCAGGTAGAGAATACCAAAGCGATCGAGCGAATCCTGGTCAAGGAACTCGGCAAATCACTCCCGTTCCTTCGGTTTAAGGGAGACCCCCGATGGTGATCCGCCTCGCGCGGGGAGCTTTTGGGGGTGGCACAGACCAGGGGGTAGCGACTGTTTACCAAAAACACAGGTGCATGCGAAGGCGCAAGCCGCTGTATATGCACTGACGCCTGCCCGGTGCCGGAAGGTTAAGAGGATCCGTCAGCCTTCGGGTGAAGCGGTGAATTCAAGCCCCGGTAAACGGCGGTGGTAACTATAACCATCCTAAGGTAGCGAAATTCCTTGTCGGGTAAGTTCCGACCTGCACGAATGGCGTAACGACTTCCCCACTGTCTCGACCAGGAGCTCGGCGAAATTGCAGTACGAGTAAAGATGCTCGTTAAGCGCAGAAGGACGAAAAGACCCCGGGACCTTTACTATACCTTGGTATTGGCATTCGGTGTGGATTGTGTAGCATAGGCGGGAGGCCGAGAGGCATGGTCGCCAGATCGTGCGGAGCCGCAAGGTGAAATACCGCTCTGTTCGCATTGGATGTCTAACCTCGAACAGTGATCCTGTTCAGGGACAGTGCCTGGCGGGTAGTTTAACTGGGGCGGTTGCCTCCCAAAGAGTAACGGAGGCGCCCAAAGGTCCGCTCAGCCCGGTTGGCAATCGGGTGGCGAGTGCAAGTGCACAAGCGGGCTTGACTGCGAGGACGACGGTCCGAGCAGGGACGAAAGTCGGGACTAGTGATCCGGTGCCGGTGTACGGACGCGGCATCGCTCAACGGATAAAAGGTACCCCGGGGATAACAGGCTGATCATTCCCAAGAGTCCATATCGACGGGATGGTTTGGCACCTCGATGTCGGCTCGTCGCATCCTGGGGCTGGAGCAGGTCCCAAGGGTTCGGCTGTTCGCCGATTAAAGCGGCACGCGAGCTGGGTTCAGAACGTCGTGAGACAGTTTGGTCTCTATCCTCTGCGCTCGTTGGAATGTTGAGGAGGCCTGCCCATAGTACGAGAGGACCTGGGTGGACGAACCTCTGGTATGCCGGTTGTCACGCCAGTGGCACGGCCGGTTGGCTACGTTCGGAAGGGATAACCGCTGAAAGCATCTAAGCGGGAAGCCTGCTCCAAGATAAGCATTCCGTGCAGCCTCGAGCTGCTGTAGTCCCCATGCAGAACACGTGGTCGATAGGCCGGACGTGGAAGCCCCGCGAGGGGTGGAGCCGACCGGTACTAACGGACGAAAGGCAACACTATTATTCCCCGATTCGTTCGGGGACCGCATCATCCTCCTGCAAACCATCCCGTATGGCAATGAGCACGGGAATGGCGCAAGACGAAGCAACATCAACGGCAATCGCGTCCCCTGTCCGGTTCCCGGGCCGCCACAAGGCCGGCAGACCTTGGTGTCTGACCGTATAAGAGAAGATTTGCGGCGGTCATGGCCCAGGTGAGACGCCCGGTCCCATTCCGAACCCGGAAGCTAAGGCCTGGCACGGCGATGGTACTGCACTCGACAGGGTGTGGGAGAGTAGCACGCCGCCGCATCACACGTACAGGAAGCCCCGATACCTTGAAGGTACCGGGGCTTCCCGCATATCGGGACACTCGCGCGTGGGGGGGGGTATCTCGCGTCCTTGGGCCTCAGCGTCTTGGGCCTACCCCCCCTGGTCCGCGAGCAGGAAGGGCAACTGCATCGACAACGCCGCCACCGAGCAGGTGTTCGGTCATCTCAAGGACGAGTTCTACACAGGCCGCGAGTTCGCCTCGTACGAGGAGTTCAGAACCGGGCTGGACGCGTACATGGTCCACTGGAACACCAAGCGAAGGCAAAAACAACTGGAGGGACACACCCCGGAGGAATTCCGGAACATGTCCCTCATAGCCTAATCAGGTACCCTTAATAAACCACGTCCAACTTCCGGGGCGCAGTTCACCCAAGGAATCAGCCCCTCTTTCTTCCTCTTTCTCTAGACGAGGCCGGCAGACGGGCGCGTTCCTAGACGCCCTGCCGCCCCTGCGGTGCCGGGACCTTACAGGTACAGGCGCTGAGCCTCGTCGCGCACCTTCTGGTACTCCTGATGAGCCTTGATCGAGGATTCGATGTGGGCCACCTGCGGAGTGGCGACCTCCCAGAAAGCGTCGGCGGTATCGTCGCGCACAACCGGATCGGTCTCGATGCAGATCGCGGTGATCTCGTCGGCGTCCATTGCCTTGCCAAGCGCGTCGCGTAGCTCGGCGGCGGTGGCAGCGGTGTACGTGTTCACACCGTAGCCTTCGAGAATCTTGACGAAGTCCACCTTGAGCGGCTTGGTGGTGTCCTGACGACCATCTTCGCCACGGTAGAAGTACTTCGTCTCGAAAGCCTGCGAGCCGACCTTGACGGACAGTGAGCTGATGGATCCGTAGCCACCGTTATCGACCACGAGCAGAATGATCTTCTCATGTTCCTGTACGGCGGTGAGCACGTCCTGATGGTACATGATGAACGAGGCGTCGCCGATGAACGTGAAGATCTCACGATTCGGATCGGCGATACGCATGCCGAGCGCGGCAGGGATCTCGTAGCCCATGCAGGAGTAGCCGTACTCGACCGAGTATCCGAGCGGCGTGCCCGGCTTCCACAGCTTCTGCAGGTCGGAAGGCATGGAGCCTGCGGCGTTCACCGCCACATCCTGCTTGCGGGCAAAGGAGTTGACGATGCCGATGAGCTCCTTCTGACCCAGCTCATGATCGCCTGGAATCGGCTTGATGAGCTCTTCGACGGCTTCGCGCTGCTCGATAGCTGCCTCCTTGGCCTCGGCCAGGTACTCGTCCGGCACGCTCCAGCCGGCGAGCTCGGCCTGCAACTCCTTCAGGGCCTCGCGAGCATCGGCCACGACCGGGATCGCGGACTCCTTGTGCGCGTCGAAGGACTGAACATTGATGTTGACGAACTTCACATCCGGGTTCTGGAACATGGTGTTCGAGGCGGAGGTGAAATCGGTGTAGCGGGTGCCAACTCCGATGATCAGGTCGGCGGTGTGAGCCAGCTTGTTGGCGAAGCTCAAGCCGAGCGCGCCCATCGGGCCGGAGTTGAGCGGGTGCTCATAGGCGATGGAGCCCTTGCCGGCCTGCGTGGTGCCGACCGGAATGCCGGTGGTCTCGGCGAACGCCTCAAGCGCTTCGGTGGCCTCGGAGTAGACCACGCCGCCGCCGGCGATGATGAGAGGACGCTTCGCGGCGCGAATCGCTTCGGTGGCGTCACGCAGCGCATCGACGTCGGCGCGGACGCGCGGCACACGCCAGACGCGCTCGCGGAACAGATCCTCATCGAAGTCATAGGCCTCGGCCTGCACATCCTGCGGAAGGCACAGCGTCACGGCACCGGTCGTAGCTGGATTGGTCATCGTCTCCATAGCGCGCATAAGCGCCGGCACCAGCTGTTCGGGGCGGTCGATGCGGTCCCAGTAGCGGCTGACGGCCTTAAACGAATCGTTGGCGGAGATGTCGTTGGACTGCTCGTTCTCGATCTGCTGCAGCACGGAACCGGTACGGCGGGTGGAGAAGTAGTCGCTGGGCAACAGCAGCAGCGGCAGACGGTTCACGGTGGCGGTTCCGGCGGCGGTGACCATGTTCGCCGCGCCCGGGCCGATGGATGTGGTCACCGCCATCGCGCCGAGACGGTTCATCTGACGGGCGTAGCCGACCGCGATATGCGCCATGCCCTGCTCGTTCTTGCCTTGGATGAAGCGGAAGCGGTCCACTTCCTCCAGCAAAGCCTGACCGATGCCGGCCACGTTGCCGTGGCCGAAGATGCCGAGTGCTCCGCCGAAGAATGTGTTGTCCTTGCCGTCGCGCTCGACCTTCTGCACCTCGAGGAATCGGACAATCGCCTGTCCGACCGTCAGGGTGACTTTCCCGTTGCTTGCCATCGTATTGTTCCTTTCTGAAAGCGTGTCGCGACCGTTCGTTGTCGCGGCGGTCATCAGCTTCGTCGCCTTGGGGCCGGTGCTTCGGATGGTCTGCCTTCGATGGGTTGTGGGCAGGGGCCCCGCAGTGCTGTAAGCTCCAAGAAGAATATAACAGTTAATGAGACGCGGAATTTAATAAACAGAAATAAAGATGGGTGTTTTCTGATGCAAGCGACGCTTTCTGTCAAAAAAGCAGAAAAAACCGTCTTGTATCGCAATAATAGCGGTGTTTTTGACACGGAGGCTGGAGAGGCGTCGTATGCTAGTTGAAGTCTTAATGGACTGAATGTCTGAAATTCGCAATATGAAAGGATGACTGCAATGGCGCAATGGGTGTATCCGAACGGCAGTGCAGCTCAGGGCGACTGGGAGGTGTCCCTCGGCACGGTGGACTCCGCTCCGGTGGAAGGCTGGGCGTACACCGGCCTCAAGGTGGCCGACATCAAGGCGGGTCAGGTGCTGCACCTCGACGGTGCCGACGAGGAGCGTCTGGTCATTCCGCTCTCCGGAAGCTACGACGTCACCTCCGACGACGGCGCATATCATCTGCGAGGCCGCAAGGACGTCTTCTCCGGTCCCACGGACGTCGTGTACGTGGGCGTGGGCAGCGCAATCGACATCACCGCGCTCGGCGATGGCCGCGTGGCCGTGGCCACCTCTCCGGCCGCGACGAAG
This sequence comes from Bifidobacterium sp. FKU, assembly GCF_026016385.1. Classification (NCBI taxonomy): domain Bacteria; kingdom Bacillati; phylum Actinomycetota; class Actinomycetes; order Bifidobacteriales; family Bifidobacteriaceae; genus Bifidobacterium; species Bifidobacterium sp. FKU. The sequence continues at coordinate 2,302,060 of NZ_CP092888.1, read as the reverse complement.
TATCCGGACCAGCTGGTCAAGGCCGAGGACAACGAGGTCGTGCTGCGTGGCAATGGTCCCACCTCCCGTCAGGCCCGCAACTTCGGCATGATGAACAGCATCGCCGCCGAACGCTTCCTGGTGTGCGAAGTCATTACCCCGTCCGGCTCCTGGTCCTCCTACCCGGTGCACAAGCACGACGTGGAGAACGAGCACGAGACCGCGCTGGAGGAGATCTACTACTTCGACATGAAGCCGATCGACGGCGCCACCGACGCCGCCCGCCCGATGGCCTATCAGGGTGCCTCCAGCGCTGACGACCGCCCGCTCGACATCATGACCGAAGTCCACCCCGGCGACACCGTGCTCATTCCGTACGGCTGGCACGGCCCCTCGATCGCCGTACCCGGCTACGACCTCTACTATCTGAACGTGATGGGCGGCGCCGGCGAACGCGACTGGCGCGTGACCATCCGCGAGGATCAGGTATGGGTCAACGAGGCCCTCAAGGACGTGCCGCGCAATCCGCGTCTGCCGATGTGACCGGGCCGGCGAGGCGTGACCGGAGCGGATTGACGCTGCAGCCGACGTCACCATCATCGCCGTGCATCACATACCCATCCGCAACCATCGTCACGACCGCCGCCGCGGACGCGACGGCAATCCAATCACAACGTAACTAATACGAAAGGAATCATCATGGAAATCACCGGTGCCGTGCTCGAGCGCATGGAAATGCCCGCTCCCTATGGCAAGTCCCGTCCGATTAGCGTATGTCAGTTGGAACTGGATGAGCCGCAGGAGGACGAGCTGCTCGTCCGCATCACCGCCTCCGGCATCTGCCATTCTGATCTGTCCGTCGTCAACGGTGTGCGCCCTCGTCAGACACCGATGCTACTCGGTCATGAGAGCACCGGCATCATCGAGAAGCTCGGTCCGGGCGTGACCGGCTTCCATGTTGGCCAGCATGTGACCCTCGCATTCCTGCCCCGTTGCGGCGAGTGCAAGAACTGCAAGACGAACGGCAAGCTGCCCTGCATCCCGGGCTCCAAGGCCAACAATGAAGGCACGCTGATGAACGGCGGCATCCGCCTGCACCGTGACGGCGAGATCGTCTACCATCACATCGGCGTCTCCGGTTTCGCCACCTATGCCGTGGTCGACCGTCGCTCCGTGGTGCCGGTTCCAGACGAAGTGCCCGCCGATGTGGCGGCCGTGCTCGGATGCGCGGTCCTGACCGGCGGTGGTGCCGTGCTCAACGCCGGTAACCCGCAGGACGGTGAGGACGTGATGGTCGTCGGCCTCGGCGGCGTCGGCATGAGCGCAGTGCTCACCGCCGCCGGCCTGGGCAAGGGCCGCGTTATCGGCGTGGATCGAACGACTTCCAAGTTCGGGCGCGCACTCGACATGGGTGCCACCGAGGTGTACACCATCGATGAGGCTCTGGCCAAGGGCATCAAGGCTCCGATCGTCATCGAAGCGGCCGGTGCGCCCGGTGCGCTCGATAACGCCTTCAACCTCACCGACGTCGGCGGCAAGACCGTTACCGTCGGTTTCCCGAAGCCTACCGTCAAGGCCGCGTTCACCACCGCCACCATCACCGGTGAGGCCCGTACCATCATGGGAAGCTACCTCGGTTCCGCAGTGCCTACCGTGGACATCCCGAAGTACGCGCAGATGTGGCTTGACGGCAAGTTGCCGGTCGAGAAGCTCATCTCCCACCACATCCGCCTCGATGACATCAACGAGGCCATGGACGAGCTCGATCAGGGCCGCGCGCTGCGCCAGGTCATCGAGTTCTGATTAATCTTGACGCACGCGCCTGGTCCTCCTCCGATAAACCGGACACGTTTCGCGTCATCCATCACATAACGGGCCGGCGGAAGGTGCTTCTCCAACCTACCTTATCCCCCCCCCCCCTCCGCCGGCGCGTTTGTTTTTCATTACAACGAAGTAAGGGACACCATCATGGCTTGGACCAATCCCGTTGCCGATTTGCTCCCGCAACCCGGCAACACCCTGTTCGTCAACGGCCGTTGGGAGCCCACGGCCTCCGGCGCCACATTCGACGTCGACAACCCCTCCACTGGCGAGACGCTGTTCGCCGTGAGCGACGGAACCACCGAGGATGCCACGCGCGCCCTCGACTCGGCGGCCTCCACCGCTGAAGTATGGGCCGCCTCCAGCCCGATCGAACGCCGCACGGTGCTCGAAGCCGCCTACGAGGCGGTGATGGACAACAAGGCCATCTTCGCCGAACTCATGACCCGCGAGATGGGCAAGACCTACAAGGAAGCCCTCGGCGAGGTCAACTATGGCGCCGGATTCCTCAAGTGGTTCGCCGAAGAGGCAATGCGCACCTATGGACGCACCTTCCATCTGCCTGACGGCCGCAAGGGACTGGTCACGCACGATCCGGTTGGCCCCTGCTATCTGGTGACCCCGTGGAACTTCCCGCTGGCTATGGGAACGCGCAAGGTCGGCCCGGCGCTCGCCGCCGGCGACACCGCGGTCATCAAGCCAGCCTCCGCCACCCCGCTGACCACGATTGCCCTCATCGAGGTGCTGCGTCAGGCCGGCGTGCCGGCAGGCGTGGTCAACCTCGTCACGTCGAAGCATTCGACCGCGATTTCGAACACGCTGCTCGACGACCCGCGCTTGCGCAAAATCAGCTTCACCGGCTCCACCTCCGTGGGCAAGGCGTTGATGGCCCGAGCCACGAACCAGGTGCTGCGCACGTCGATGGAACTCGGTGGCAACGCGCCGTTCATCGTGTTCGACGACGCCGACGTGGACAAGGCCGTCGAGGGCGTGTTGCTCGCCAAGTTCCGCAACAACGGTCAGGCGTGCACGGCAGCCAACCGAATCCTCGTGCAGAACGGCATCGCTCCGGCGTTCGTCGCCAAGCTCAAGGCGGCGGTGGAGGACTTCACCGTGGGCGACGGCATGGGCGAAGAGGTCGATGTGAGTGCCCTGATCAACGAGCAGGCCGTCGAGCGCATGGAGCGCATCGTCGCCGACGCCGTCGACCATGGTGCCACGCTGGTCGCCGGAGGCCATCGGGACGGCCATGGACCGTGCTTCTTCGAACCGACCGTGCTCGACAACGTGCCGCGCGATGCCGAGGTATTCACCGACGAGATCTTCGGTCCCGTCCTGCCGATCTCCCGTTTCGACACTGACGAGGAGGGTATGGCGGCGGCCAACGACACGGTGTTCGGGCTTGCGTTCTATGCCTTCACCACCTCCATCAAGCGCAGTGAATGGGTGCAGCGGCATGCCCAGGCGGGCGTGCTGGCCATCAACTCCGGCGTGCTTTCCGACGCCAGTGTGCCGTTCGGCGGCGTCAAGCAGTCCGGCGTGGGTCGTGAGGGCGGTGCCGAAGGCATCTACGAATACATGAACACCAAGTACACGCTGGTGGTCTCCTGACCTTCCCTGATTTCCACCACCCGTCGCCGTGCCGCCTGTTGTAGGGGACGGACATGACGGGCGGTGATTGCCGAACCACAAGGATACGCAGTCCGAAATCCGGGGAATACCGGAATTCGGACTGCTTTCCTGTTTTTCAGGCTATAGTTAGGCAATATGACGAATGAGGAAGACGATATCGTGAGAGACAAGGCGTCCAACGACGAACGCAGTGTCGAAGTGCTGGTCAAGACCAGAGCCGTGCTTGACGCACTCGCGCAGCTGGGGCCGTCCAACATCAAGACCATTAGCTCTTATGTGGGCGAATCGTCCAGTTCCATGTACCGGCTTCTGGCGAACCTCGTGGCGCTTGGCTGGGTGGAGCACGCCGCCAAACGCGGCGAATACCGGTTGGGGCTCGCCTGCCTGCGCATCGGCGGGCAGATCGAATCGCGGCTGGGTGTGCAGGACGTGGCGCGCGTGAGCTTCCGCCGGCACCGCGACCATATGGGCACATGGAGCCTGTTCGTGCGTCGGGGTTTGCGTTCGGTGTGCATCGAAATGCGGCGCGCGGGCATGAATCTGCTGCAGGCGCCGCAGCCTGGTTATTCGCTGCCGATGGGTTCCGGAGCCCCCTCTGAAGTGCTACTCGCATTCCTTGGTGACGAACGCTTCGACGAGGCCGTGGAACACTATCGCTTCGCCTCCGAAGCCGGCGGCGAACAGTCGACCTTCCATCATCGCATGGCGCAGATGCGTGAGGTCACTCGCGCGGCTGGATACTCTTACGATTTCGGACTCACCGTGCCGGGCGTCGTGACCATCGCGGCACCGGTGTTCAACCATCAGGGGGCACTGTGCGCCGCCGTGTGCCTCAGCGGTTTTCCCCGTGAGCTGGAACAGGCCGTACTCCGGGGCGAAACGCCGGACGAGGTGGGCAAACTGCTGGCTGTGGCCGCGGAAGTCTCCCACGGGCTCGGCTATGATCCGGATGCGACCGGTGACGTGCATGTGGGCGAGTTCATACCCAGCATCGTCCCCGAGGTCGGGGTGTCGTCGGACGATGAAGACAAGCCGGCGGATGATGGCGCGGATGACATGAGTGACGTAGACGCCGGGGGCACCGTGGATGCCACGGACGGCGGCGCTGACATCGCGGACGACGAAGCCTAACGGATAGCACATCGAGGGAGAGGAATCGACGATGGCACAAAAAGCGTCGAATCAGGAGCCCACCAGAGCTTTGGCCAAGGCCGGCAAGGTCGTGGAGGTGCTTGCGGACGAGAATGACATCGAACCGTCCGAAATCACGGAACGATGCGACATCCCCCGCTCCTCCGCCTACCGCATCCTCGACGGCCTGGCCAATGTGGGATTGGTGGAATCCTCCGGAGCGGTGGCCTATTCGCTGTCCTTGGGCTGGCTGGGTCTTGCGGATGCGGCACGGCGCTCGCTGACCGAATGGCGGGGCAGCGCCGAAGTGCTGGCCGAGCTCACCGCCGAGGTGGGGGTCACCTCGTTCTTGTCCTTGGTGTTCGGTGAAGAGACGATCTGTGTGGAATGCGCGCAGGGCCGTGGCATCGACGAACTCATCCTGCGTCCCGGCGGCACACTGCCGTTCTACGGCGGCGCGGCTGGGCGTGTGGCTCTGGCGTACAGCAATCCGGACGTCATCGACGCTTATCTGGCCAAGGCTCCTTTCCGCGGATACAATCTCAACACTCTGGTGACCGAGACAGAGCTGCGTCAGGACATCGAACGGACCCGTGAACTGGGATACGCCTTCTCTGATGAAGACGTGACCATCGGTGTGTGTTCGGTAGGCGTGCCGCTGTTCAGGGGCGATTCCCCCTACGCCATGGCCAGCCTGTCTCTCGGCGGATTCATCGACTATGTCAAACCGAACCGCGACCGTCTCGCCGAGGCACTGCGTCGGTACGCCGACCGGCTGATGACCGGGCTGTGACCGCCGGCACGCCGCTGAATGTATCGGGGGAATCGCCGATAATCGCTGGTAACGCTGCGTTACGAAAAATTTGGGCCCGTCCACATGTACGGACGGGCCCTTGGTTTGTCGCTGTTTGTTCGCGACTATTTGCCGCGGTGTTGCTTGTATTGCGACTGCCTGTGCGATTGTGGCCGCGACGTTTTGGCGACTGCTGATTTGCGCTCTGGCGTTTCCTTGACTTGTCTGTGACTGGCTGCGATCAGGCGAACGCCGTGAAGAGCGCCATGCCGCAGATCGCGCCGAGCGTAGGCGCCACGACCGGAATCCAGGCTTCCGCCCATCGTGAGGAACCCTTGTGCTCGATGGGCAGGATCGTATGCAGCAATCGAGGCATCAGGTCACGGGCGGGGTTCAGGCACGGTCCGGTCGGGCCGCCGAGCGCATAGATCAGGCCCCAGATCACCAGACCGACCACGAGAATCGCCACGGCCCGGTTCTCCTGGCCCCACGAGCTGGACAGGCAGGCCATGGCGCACAGGCCGAGCGCCATCGTGCCGATGAACTCGTTGGCGAAGTAATTGACTTTGCTTTCCGCGGCGTCGAATGTGGCGAACGTGCCGAAGATCGCGTCCGCGTCCTGGGTGCGCTGATAGAAGGGGAGATAGGCGATGTAGACCAGCATTTGGCCGATGGTGGCGCCGGCGCACTGCGCGAGGATGTACGACAGCACCTCGGACCAGGGGAACAGGCCGAGCGTGGCCTGGGCGATGGTCATGGCCGGATTGATGTGCGCACCGGAGATTGGTCCGATCATCAAGCTCGGGATGGTCACGCCGAAGCCATAGGCGGCTGCGATGACGGTCCATTCGGTGTGGAAGGTCTTGGTGCCTTTCAACGAGACGCCTGCGACGGCACCGTTGCCAAACAACACAAGAATGGCGGTGCCGACGACTTCGGCCGCGACGCGTATGGCGAGGGAATAGTGGTCCATGGAATGCTCCTGTGCGTTCTGGAAGGGGATGCGCATTGCCGCGCTGACGAGCCCAGTATATAATTACGGTTTTGCGTAACTGGCAATATATATCCAGAAAATGTAGACAAATCAGCTGTACTCCGATTATTACGGACACATAAAAGTAAAAATAGGAATAAGATCCCAAAAAGCTGAAATTATGAGTTGCGCGTTTGCGAAGACGGGGTTATCGTGATGGCTATGTCCACAAACAGATCAAAGAAGATTCTGAACATCGCAGTCATCGCTGGAGATGGCATCGGCAAGGAGGTCACGCCCGAGGCGCAGGCCGCCCTCGTCAAGGCCGCCGGTGATGAAGTCGAGTTCAAGTTCACTGATTACGATCTCGGCGCCGAGCGCTATCTGCGCGATGGCACCCTGCTGACCGACGAGGACCTCGAGTCCATCGGCGAGAAGGACGCGATCCTCCTCGGCGCCGTCGGCGACCCGCGCGTCAAGTCCGGTATCCTCGAACGCGGTCTGCTTATCAAGCTGCGCTTCGCGTTCGATCAGGCCATCAACCTGCGCCCCTCCAAGCTGTACCCCGGCGTCAAGTCCCCGCTCGCCAACCCCGGTGAGATCGACTTCGCTGTGGTGCGTGAAGGCACCGAAGGCCTGTACTCGGGCATGGGCGGCTACATCCGCAGCGGTACCGAACAGGCCGTGGCCACCGAGATCTCCATGAACACCGGTTTCGGCGTTGAGCGCGCCGTGCGCTACGCCTTCGAACTGGCCCGCAAGCGCGGCGGCAAGAAGCATGTGACCATGGTCAACAAGACTAACGTGCTCGTCTACGCCGGTGGTCTGTGGCTCGACGTCATGGACAAGGTCGCCGCCGAATACCCGGACGTCACTTGGGACTACCTGCATGCCGACGCATGCACGATCTTCCTGGTGACCAACCCGTCCCGCTTCGACGTGATCGTCACCGATAATCTCTTCGGTGACATCCTCACCGACGAGGCCGGTGCGGTCGTTGGCGGCATCGGCTACTCCGCATCCGCCAACATCAACGTGACCAACGAACACCCGTCCATGTTCGAGCCGATTCACGGTTCCGCACCGGACATCGCCGGCAAGGGCATTGCCAACCCCTCCGCGGCGATTCTGTCCGCAGGCATGCTCTTGCGTCACTTCGGCTACGATGAGGCCGCCGATCGCATCGACGCCGCAGTCGAGGCCGACGCGCGTGAGAACTCCGCCAAGAAGCGCTCCACGCATGAGGTCGGTCGGGGCATCCTAGCCCGCATCTGATTCCCCAGTCCCCTCGGGGACTGTCCACCCGCCGCACTCTTTTACTCTTTTTGTGTGCGGATCGGAGGTTGTGTCAACGTTGTGAGGCCCCCACACGCTTCCTGCCTGCGTGTGGGGGCCTCACGGCTTTTCGTTCCATTGCGCGATCTGCCGGCCTCCTATATCTTGAGGGGCTCCTGTGGCTGAGGCCTCTCCTTATGGCGTGTCTGCCGGGGTGGCCTATTTGTTGCCGATGTGGGACGCCTCACGGCCGGACGAATTGCGCCGCGCGTTGTACTGCTTGCGGTACTGTGCCGGGCTCATCCCCAAATGCGTCTGGAAGTTCTTGCGCAGCAGATCGCTGCTGGACATGCCCACACGTTTGGCAATCATGTTCGTGGTGAGCGTGGTGGTCTCCAACAGCTCCCGGGCTATCGCCAGTCGCTGTTCCAGCAGCCACTGGATCGCGGACTTGCCGTACTCCATCTGGAAGCGTCGCTGCAGCGTGCGAGCCGACATGTTGCCCAGCGCGGCGATCGAGTCGACCGTCCATGGCTTTTCCGGATGCGCGAGCACCGGCGCCGTGATCTTGCTGAGCGCCACGTCCTTGCGCTCGCTTCCGCTGCTGCGTTCGGGGATGCATTGGGGATTGTTGTTGCTGCGCGCGCCGCTGGTCAGCAACGTGCGCGAGACTGATGATGCGAGCCCCTGGCCGTACTGGTGGCGCATTATCGTCAGGCATAGATCCAGCGACGAAGTGCCGCCGCCGCATGTCCAGATGCGATGCGCCTCATCGTGCACGAACAGCGATTCGGGGCGTACGATGGCATGCGGGAAACGACGCTGCAGGATGTCGCTGAACATCCAGTGTGTGGTGACCTCCACGCCGTCGATGAGCCCGGCCCAGCCTAGGAAGAACGTACCGGTGCCCAGCGAGGCCACGTCGGCCCCGGCGGCATGCGCCCGTATCAGCCATTGGCGGGCCATCTCGCAGGCTGGCTGCCCGTGCCACAGCGGCTGAAGGAAGTTGCTCGATTCGCTGAACATCGGCGTCGGATGGAAGAATCCCGGCGTGATGACCAGGTCGTATCCTTCCGGATCGCCAAGGGCTTCGGGTGTGACCACGACATTGTGATTGAGTCGCACATGCTCGAACGGGGACAGGATGGACAGATGGTTGTCGGTGTTTTGGATGGGGGAGATGTCGCCGTCGAACACCTGAAGGACGGTGCTGAAGTCGTAGCACCACATGCGGTTGATCAGGAGAATCGCGTTCCTCATAACCTTAAGTGTAATTGCATCTGGCGTGGATTCGAAGTCGGTTGTTTCGAGGATTGCCTCGCCTATTAGGCTTATTTCGGGCTTGGGCGGCCGGACGGGGCGGCGAAGCGCTGTTGTGTCCCGGAAGTACTGTTTGATGACAGTATTTTCATTTTATGGACGTAATGTCTGTTTTTTATTGTTTTGTGTCGCTGTTCTAGTTTGGATTCACTTCGAAAATGCGGTTTATTTGTATCAGCTTCGATGAAGTGAGAGAACAAAAACGGTTCATCTCATGGAAACCAGCGACAAGTGAATACCGGAAGTTCCAAAGGAGGAACGCATGAACCCCATCCATATCGGCATGATCGGCCTGGGCCGCATCGGTCTCGTGCACTACCTGAACGTCTCCACTATGCCGGATGTCGTCATCGACTGGATCTGCGATCTCAAGGCCGACGACACCTATCCAGAGCAGTTCCCGGCGGCCAAGAAGTTCACCACCGACTACCGTGAGGTGCTCGCCGACCCGCAGGTCGAGGCCGTGCTCATCACCGCATCCACCGACGTTCACATGGAAATCGCCAAGGCCGCCGCCCTGGCCGGCAAGGCCATCTTCTGCGAGAAGCCGGTCGGCACCGACGACGCCGAAATCCTCGACGTCTACCATGTGGTCAAGGAGACCGGCACCCTGTTCCAGACCGGCTTCAACCGTCGTTACGACCACAACTTCCGCCGCATCGCCGAAGCGCGCGACGCCGGCACTCTGGGCAAGGGCGAAGTGCTCAAGGTCACCTCCCGCGATCCGGAACCGCCGAGCGCCGACTATGTGAAGATCTCCGGCGGCATCTTCATGGACATGATGATTCATGACTTCGATATCGTGCGCTACATCTCCGGCCGCGACGTCAAGACCGTCTCCGTGCTCGGCGCCGTGCTCGTCGATCCCGAGATCGGCAAGCTGGGCGACATCGACACCGCCATCGTCACCCTCGAATTCGAGGACGGCATGATCGGCGTGATCGACAACTCCCGCCGCGCAGCCTACGGTTACGACCAGCGCATCGAGCTGTTTGGCTCCAAGGGTGTGGCCGTGGCCGGCAACGTGCACACCTCCACCACTGTGGTGGCCACCAAGGACGGCGTCGTGGGCGACGTTCCCGAGCACTTCTTCCTGGAGCGCTACCGCGAGGCCTACCGCACCGAAATCGTCTCCTTCTTCGACAAGGTCCGCAACGGCGGCACCCCGGAGTGCACCTTCGAGGACGGCATCAAGGCCATCCGTCTGGCCCAGGCCGCACTCGAAGCCCTCAAGACCGGCCAGAAGGTCAACGTCAAGCCCGTCGAGTAGTCACGGGCCGGAGTCCGGGCGGTCGCATTCGACCATAACGGTCAGACGGCTCGGATCCATTCACCGAATTTCCTGGCGCCGGTGCCTCGGGCGGCGGCGTCAGGCTCCAGACCCCCGCAAAACCCACCAATCAACACAATATATTAAGGCCCCACATCGTGGCGGGGTCAACAGGAAAGGTTCAATATCATGGCAAACACCATCAAGGTCGGCATCATCGGCATCGGCGCCATCGGCTCTGACCATCTCAACCGTCTGGCCAACACCATCCCGAACGTCGAGGTCGTGGCGGTCAACGATGTTGTGCCGGGCCGCGCCCAGGCCGCTCTCGACAAGTTTGGCATCGAGGCCAAGGACTACGCCGACTACCATGAGGTGATCAACGATCCCGAGGTTGAGGCCGTCGTCATCACCGCCAACAACGAGGCTCACTTCGAGATCGTCATGGCCTCCCTCGAAGCCGAGAAATACACCTTCTGCGAGAAGCCGCTGGCCCTGGCCGCCGACGAGTGCCTCAAGATCATGGAGCTGGAGCAGTCCAAGGGCCGCCGCCTGCTGCAGGTGGGCTTCATGCGCCACTACGCCCCGGAGTACCAGCAGCTCAAGAAGATCATCGACTCCGGCGAGATCGGTCTGCCGCTGATGGCCGACTGTCATCACTTCAACCAGATGCAGCCCGCCAACTACGACTCCTCCCGCAACATCGTCGAGACCGCCATCCATGAGATGGACATCATGCACTGGCTGCTCAACGACACCTATAAGAACGTCAAGGTCTACCTGCCGAAGGCCACCAGCGCCGTGCAGGATCCGTCCATCCACGACCCGCAGGTGATCGTCATTGAGACCACCACCGGCATCAACATCGTGCTTCGCGCCTTCGTTCGTTGCCAGTACGGCTACGACATCAAGTGCGACATCATCGGCGAGAAGGGCGTCGCCGAGCTGCCGACCGTCGCGCAGGTCGCCATCCGAAAGGATGCCCGGTACTCCACCGCCATCCTGACCGATTGGAAGGAGCGCTTCATCACCGCCTACGACTACGAGTTCGAGGACTTCATGAAGCGCGTCGCCGCCGGCCGGCCGCCGGTCGGCCCAAACGCCTGGGACGGCTACCAGGCCGCCGTCACCGCCGACGCCGCTCTGCGCTCCATCGCCAACGGCGGCACCACCGAGGCCATCGAGCTCATCGATGCCCCGGCCTTCTACACCGCTGAGTGAGCGGTCCGTTCTCAATCGGAAACAATCAGAAAGGCAACATCATGAGCAAGATCAACGTGGGCATCGCCCCGATCGGCTGGACCAACGACGACCTTCCCGAGCTGGGTGGTGAGACCCAGTATCAGCAGATCCTCAGCGAGGCTGCTCTGGCCGGCTTCGAAGGCACCGAGATCGGCAACAAGTACCCGAAGGACCCGAAGGTCCTCAAGCACCAGCTCGAACTGCGCGGCATCCGCATCGCCTCCGCGTGGTTCGGCACCTACTTCACCACCCAGCCGTTGGAACAGGTCGAGAAGGACTTCATCGCCTTCCGCGACTACATGAACTCCCTGGGCGCCGACCACATCAACCTGTGCGAGCAGGGCAACACCATCCAGGGAATGATGGACGTTCCGGTCTTCGACGGCAAGCCTGAGTTCACCGCCGAAGAGTGGGACAAGGTCACCAAGGGCCTCGACCGTCTCGGTGAGATCGCCGCCGACACCGGCACCATCGTCTCCTACCACCACCACATGGGTACCGGCGTGCAGACCGCCGCCGAAATCGACCGCCTCATGGAGAACACCGACCCGGATAAGGTCAAGCTGCTCGTTGACATCGGCCACCTGCAGTTCTCCGGCGAGGATCCGGTCGACATCGTCACCCGCTACAAGGACCGCATCGGCCACTTCCACCTCAAGGATATCCGTCCGGACGTGCTGCAGCGTGTCAAGGATGAGAAGCTCAGCTTCCTGCAGGCGGTGCTCGCCGGCGTGTTCACCATCCCGGGCGACGGCCAGGGCGACTTCAAGACCATCCTGACCCCGATTGTCGAGTCCGACTACGAGGGATGGTTCCTTGTCGAGGCCGAGCAGGATCCGGCCAAGGCCGATCCGTTCGAGTACGCTTTGCGCGCTCGCAAGTACATCAAGGACACGCTCGGCGTTTGATTGCCGCCAGCGTGCATTCTTTCGGAGCTTCCCGTCTGATGCTTTCTTGTTCAACGGGCGGGGAGCTCCCTCCCCTTGAAGTCAACTCATTTACACTTTCCTTTCCTTCCCAAGTGATGTGGCCGCGCGCCCGTGCCATCCGGTGCGGGCACGCGGCCACATCGCGTTGCATGCCATCAGCACGGCAAGAAAGGCCATTCCCATGCCATCCGGCGATACCCGTACACAAACCTCGCGCGGTGCCATCTGGCGCATCGCCTTCATCATCTGCCTCGGCTCGTTCCTGTTCGGCTACAATTCCGCCGTCATCAACGGGTCCTTCGACTTCATGGCCGACCCCAGCCAGCTCGGTCTCGACTCCCTTGGCCAAGGTCTGGTTTCCGGAGCGCTGACCTTGGGTGCGGCCTTTGGCGCCGTATTCGGCAGTCCCCTGGCCGGCCAGTTCGGCTTCAAGCGACTGCTCGGCACCGCCGCGGGCGTCTTCCTCGTCGGCGCGGTCGGTTGCGCGTTGTCCGTCAACCTGCCGATGATGCTCCTGTTCCGCATCGCGGTGGGCCTTATGGTTGGTCTGGTCTCCTCCGTCATTCCGATGTATCTGGCGCAGACTTCGCCTTCGGTGCTGCGCGGCACCATCAGTTCGCTCAACGGCCTGATGATCGTGATCGGACAGCTCGTGGCCTTCTCCGTCAACGCTGTGCTCGGTGTGTCCTTCGCCGACATAGCCTGGGTGTGGCGCGTGGCATTCGTGTTGGCCTCGCTGCCTGCCATCGGCCTGTGGATCGGCCTCATGCGCGTGCCCGAAGCTCCGCGGTGGCTTATGACGAAGGGACGGGAGGAGGCTGCGCTCGAGTCTCTGGCGCGAACCCGCAACGCCGAAGAGGCGGAGACCGATCTGCGGTTGCTGCGCACCTCCATTCAAGAGGAATCCGGTAAACATGCGAGCATCAAGCAGGCCGTCTCCCATCCGTGGGTGTTGCAGATCCTCATCACCGGCTGCATGCTCGGCGTCACCCAGCAGTTTGCAGGCATCAACGCCATCATGTATTACGGTACGCAAATCCTGCAGGACAGCGGCTTCGGCCAGCAGGCCGCGCTCATCGGCAACGTGGTCATTGGCGTGGTCTCCTGCGTGGCCGCCGCGGCCGGTCTGGTCAGCGTCGACCGCCTCGGCCGTAAGACCCTTGAATGCGGAGGTCTCGCCATTTGCGCGGCCTGCCTGCTCGCCGTGGCCCTCATCAGCATGCTGTGCGGCGGTGCGGCGTGGGCGCCGATGACGATTCTGGTCATCGTGTTCATCTACATCTTCGTGTTCCAGGCAACGGTCGGCCAGGTCACTTGGGTACTTAACTCGGAGATCTTCCCACCGCAGTACAGCGCCGCGTGCACCGGCATCTCCGTGTTCTCGCTGTGGGCCGCGAACTTCGTGGTCTCGTTAGTCTTCCCGCTGATGCGCGAGGCCATCGGCATGGGTGCCACGTTCCTGATCTTCGCCACATGCTGCGTGGCGAGCTTCCTGTTCGTCATGGTCCGTCTGCCGGAGACCAAGGGCGTGCCGCTGGAACGAATCGCCGACTTCTTCATCTCTCGCTACGGCGAACGCTGACCCGTTTGCCGTGGACGACCCGTGACCGGTCGTTCGCGGCATGCATATGACCTTATATATATGGCCTCGCATGTGACCTTATACAGGTCATATGCGAGGCCATATGCGAATAAACGCGGGGAAGAGATTGCAGGAGGTCAGACCAGCACGTTGCTGATGATGCCTTCGACTTCGCCTTCGATTAGGGCGCAGGCCTGGGGGAACAGGGTCTGGAAGTGTTCGGTGTCGCAGTGGGCGGTATGGGCCTCTTCGGTGGGCCAGAACTCCACGAACGCGAATTCGTTCGGATCGTCCTCGCGCTGGAGCAGGTTGTAGCCGGCACAGCCCGGCTCGGCGGCGGACTTGGTGACCAGCTCGGTCATGATGCGGACGAACTCGGTCTTGTTCTCGTCCTTGACGTGGACGGTGGCGTAGATGACCTGCATGATGGTTCCTTTCGACGATGAATGGGTCAGAATTGGTTGGATGTCTCCATTATATGTAAGCTACCTCATAAAAAACGGACATAAAATCCGGTTTAGAGTGCCAAAAAGTAGGAAAAAGGCGTAATTGGGTTCACTGTTAATATAGTATGAACGTAATGACCGAAAATCGATAATGAAGTCTGATTGTTTCGGTTGAAAGACTATCGGGAGGATGATGGCAATGGCGTCATTTGCTGAACTAACGGATGATATGGACCTCGCCGCGCTCGCGGCGAAGCGCAGTCGGTACACCACGCTGATGGTGATACTCGGCGTCTTCGGCGGCGGCCTGTATGGCTACACGCTGACGGCACTCTCCGGCGCGTTGATCACCATGAACATCGGCTCGGGCGAAGGTGGGCTGCTGACTACCGGGGAGCAGGGCGTCATCACATCCCTGTTGCTGCTCGGCGCGGTCATCGGGTCCTTCCTCTCCGGAGTGCTCAACGACGTGCTCGGCCCCCGCAAGATGATTCTCGCCGGCGCGGCCCTCGCGGTCCCCGGCACCATCGTCTGCGCGGTCAGCCCGAATCTGGTGGTGCTGTGCATCGGTCGCCTCGTGATGGGTCTGGCCATCGGCTTCACCTCCACCATCATCCCGCTGTATCTGGGTGAGATGACCTCCTCCACCAAGCGCGGCCGCGTGGTGTCCGTCAACTCGGTGATGATTGTGGTCTTCCAGCTGCTTGCAGTGTCCGTCAACGCGGTGCTCAACCTGTCCGGAGCCGGTTGGCGAGCCATGATGTGGGCCGTAGCCGTGCCCGCCGTGCTGCTGCTCGTCGTCTCGCTCGTCATCCACGACAGTCCGTACTACCTTGCCCGTCACGGACTTGACGCCGCCGCAGTGCGCGAACTCGTCGAGACCCGCGACCTTGAGGAGGCCCGCGCCGCCTACGAATCGATGAGCGACACCGAGCCCGCTGCGGATGCGGATCGTCCGGCCAAGCGCATGAGCTTCCGTGAACCGTGGCTGCGCCGCGTGCTCATCGTAGGCATCGGCGTGGCTCTCATGAACCAAGTCGGCGGACAGAACATGATCAACTACTACGCACCGACCATCTTCTCCAGCACCCTCGGCTTCGACTCGTCCATGTCCATCGTGGCCACCGTCCCGGTGATCGCGGTCTCCGCCGTCGCCGCCATCGTCGGCGGCCTTGGCCTCATCGACAAGATCGACCGCCGCGTGATCATGCTCGTTGGTCTGACCGGCACCGTCGTCTTCCTGGTCGCCATCGGCGTGAGCTACATCTTCGTCAACGCCAACCCCGGCTCTCAGGCGGCCGCGTGGGTGATGATCGTGCTCATGATGATCTACCTCGTGTTCGTGCAGGGCATGGTGGCTCCGGTCTGCTGGCTGCTGCTCGCCGAGATCTTCCCCTCTGCGGTTCGTGCTCGTGGCGTGGGCTACGCCAACATCGCCATGAACATCACCAACTGTCTGCTTTCACTGGTATTCCCGATTCTGCTGAGCCTGATCGGCGGTTCCGGTACGTTCTTCCTGTTTGCCGCGATCAACGTGGGCTGCTGGATCTTCGTCAAGGTCCTCGTGCCCGAAACGCGCGGCAAAAGCCTCGAGCAGATCGAGCGTGAGGCGAGAAGCGCGGTCGCGGGCTGACCTCCGGATCATTTTCCTAAGAGAGATAGGGGCGCCGCATCTGGCATGTGCCGGGTGCGGCCCTTTTGCGTCGGTGCGGATCCGCGGGGTGTGTCCATGCTTCGCGAGGCGGTTCCGTGCGTGCGGTGGTTCCACTGTGTGGTGTGTTCTTCGCCGAAACGTTGCGTGCGGTTGCATTGGGCGGGTTCCCGTTGCGCCGCCATGTCGGTGAGATGTCGTCGGGGATGGCGTGTCCGCGTGCGTTGTGACGCGTTTTTATGGTTGTCTGTCACTTTTGCACTTTATGGACAAGATGTCCGTAAAATGGTTTGACAGTCGTGGTGGTGGCGCGTAGATTGTTCTTCATGGGGCCGACCGGAGAGCAAGCCGAACGGCTCCTGGTCCACGGCACGGCAGCCGGGGCTCATCCAACCCGTGCGCAAAAGCACCAGACCGACAGTAAGAGAGGCTGAACATGCGTTTCAGCGGCGAACAGTATGTATACAAGTTCTCGGAAGGCGACGCGTCGATGCGCAACCTTCTGGGCGGCAAGGGTGCCGGCGTGGCCGAAATGACCAAGCTGGGCATGCCGGTGCCGGAAGGCTTTACCGTCAGCACCGAAGCGTGCGTGCGTTACTTTGCTGACGGCGGCAAGGTAGATGACGAAATTAAGTCCCAGATTTTTGATTCTTTGTCTGAAATGCAAGAATCTTTGGGGAAGCGGCTTGGTGACCCTGAGAATCCGCTCCTGGTCTCCGTGCGCTCCGGCGCCCGCGTCTCGATGCCCGGCATGATGGACACGATCCTCAACCTCGGACTCAACGAGGACGTGGTCCGCGCGCTCGTCGAGAAGACCGGCAACGCCCGCTGGGCATGGGACTCCTACCGTCGATTCATCCAGATGTACTCCGACGTGGTCATGGGTCTCGACAAGGCCTGCTTCGAGGGAGCCCTCGACGAGCTCAAGCGGGAACGCGGCGCCGAGCAGGACACCGATCTGACCGCCGAGGATCTCGAAGGCCTCGTGCGTCTCTTCCTCGACGAATACCGCCGTCAGGTGGGACGCTCGTTCCCCACCGACCCGATCGAGCAGCTTATGGAGGCCGTGCAGGCTGTGTTCCGCTCCTGGGACAACCCACGCGCCATCTACTTCCGCCGCATGAACTCGATTCCCGACACCTGGGGCACCGCCGTGACCGTGCAACGCATGGTCTTCGGCAACATGTCCGCCGACTCGGGCACCGGCGTGGCGTTCTCGCGCAACCCCTCCACCGGCGAGAAGGGCCTGTTCGGCGAATACCTGATGAACGCGCAGGGTGAGGACGTCGTGGCCGGCATCCGCACCCCGCAGGCCATCAGCCACCTGAAGGAACAGAACCCGGCCGTCTACGAGCAGTTCACGCACATCGTCGACAAGCTGGAGCTGCACTACCGGGACATACAGGACATGGAGTTCACCATCGAGGAAGGCAAGCTCTACATGCTGCAGACGCGCAATGGCAAGCGTACGCCGCAGGCAGCCTTCCGCATCGCCAGCGACTTCGTCGACGAGGGCATCCTTACCCAGGAGGGAGCCGTCTGCTCGGTCGACCCCAAGTACATCACCGCGCTGCTGCACCCGCAGTTCGACGCTAAGGCGTTGGCCAGTGGCACCGTGCTCGGCACAGGCCTGCCCACCTCGCCGGGAGCCGCCACCGGGCGTGTGGTGTTCAGCGCCGAGGACGCGGTCGAATGGACCAAGCGCGGCGAACAGGTGATTCTCGTCCGCCTCGACACCACGCCCGAAGACATCGACGGCATGCACTACGCACAGGGCGTGCTCACCGCTCGCGGCGGCATGACCAGCCATGCGGCCGTAGTGGCCCGCGGCATCGGCCGTTGCTGCGTGTCCGGTCTGTCCGGCATCGAATTCGAACAGGACGAGACGGGTCATATCACCGGCTGCGCGATCGGCGGCACGCCCGTGGCAGAAGGCGACTGGATCTCCCTGGACGGCAATGCCGGCAAGGTGTACGCCGGGCGCATTGCCGCTGTGCCGGCCTCTATCT
Source organism: Bifidobacterium sp. FKU (assembly GCF_026016385.1). Lineage (NCBI taxonomy): Bacteria > Bacillati > Actinomycetota > Actinomycetes > Bifidobacteriales > Bifidobacteriaceae > Bifidobacterium > Bifidobacterium sp. FKU. The sequence goes on along the minus strand of NZ_CP092888.1, from coordinate 2,284,007 downwards.
CCGGCGCATTCGGCCGAGTGATGGGCTGGGCTGACCGCTTCCGCCGTCTGGAGGTGCGGGCCAACGCCGACACCCCGGCCGACGCCAAGCAGGCCCGTGAATTCGGTGCCGAAGGCATCGGCCTGTGCCGCACCGAGCACATGTTCTTCCAATCCGACCGCATCGCCGCCATCCGTGAGATGATTGTGGCCTCCAACGAGCAGGAGCGCCGTCGCGCGCTCGACAAGCTCCTGCCCATGCAGCGCGAGGACTTTGAGAACCTTTACGAGGCGATGGAGGGCCGTTCGGTTACCGTGCGCCTCATCGACCCGCCTCTGCACGAGTTCATTCCCAAGACCGCAGAGGCTGTGGCCGAACTCGCCGCTCAGACCGGCCATGACGCCGAATACATCACCAAGGTGGTCGAGGAGCTCAAGGAGGTCAACCCGATGATGGGCCATCGCGGATGCCGCCTGGCCGTCACCTATCCGGAGATCGCGCGCATGCAGGCGCAGGCCGTCATCGAGGCCGCGATCAACGTCAAGCGCCGCCACCCGCAGTGGACGGTCGCCCCGGAGATTATGGTGCCGCTCGTTGTCAACCGCTGCGAGCTTGACTATGTCAAGCAGCAGGTCGAGGAGACCGTCAACCGCATACTCGCCCAGGCCGACGACCTGACGATGGTGTGCCAGATTGGCACCATGGTCGAAACGCCGCGAGCCGCACTGCGCGCCGACGAAATCGCCGCCAGCGCCGAGTTCTTCTCCTTCGGCACCAACGACCTGACGCAGATGACGTTCGGCTTCAGCCGCGACGATTCCGCACGCTTCCTGCCCGACTACTACGCCAAGCACATCCTCGATGAGGACCCGTTCGCGCACCTGGACACCAAGGGCGTGGGCCATCTCATCGAAATCGCGTCCAAGCTTGGCCGACGCACCCGTCCGAACCTGCGACTCGGCGTGTGCGGCGAACACGGCGGCGACCCGAAGTCCATCGCTTTCTGCGAACAGGCCGGACTCGACTACATCTCCTGCTCGCCGTTCCGCGTACCGGCCGCACGACTGGCTGCGGCTCAGGCGGCCATCGGCTGCCGCGCACCCGTGCGCCGCTGAACGGACCAACGATCACATCCGACCCGCATCACCCGTCCGACCGCTTAGCCTTCCTTCCGATGGGCGTGAGGACGAGCGGGCCGGGCATTCACCTGTCACCCCTATCTAAGAGATGAGGAAATCAATGATCATGCCGAACATTCCACGCGAACGACTCGTGGAACTCAAGCGTTTCGCCGGTGAGATACGCAAGGAGACCGTCAAGGAGATCTCCGTCTTCGGCACCGGACACATCGGCGGCTCGCTGTCCATCGCGGACGTGCTCGCCGTACTCTACGGCGAAGAGATGCAGGTTCGTGTCGACGATCCGCGTTGGGAAGGTCGTGACTGGTTCGCTCTGTCCAAGGGCCACTGCGCCCCCGCCCTGTACGCCACGCTCGCCCTGAAGGGCTTCTTCCCGAAGGAATGGCTCGCCACGCTCAACCAGAACGGCACCAATCTGCCCAGTCACGCCGACCGTCTCAAGGTGCCCGGCGTGGACATCACCGCCGGTTCTCTCGGCCAGGGTGTCTCCGTGGCCGCCGGTGTGGCCGCCGCGATGAAGATGAACGGCAAGTCCAACCGCGTGTACGCAATCGTCGGCGACGGTGAGAGCCAGGAGGGTCAGGTCTGGGAGATGGCGTTGTTCGCCGCCCAGCAGCGACTCGACAACCTCACCGTGTTCGTGGATTACAACAAGCTCCAGCTCGACGGCTTCTGCGCCGACATCTGCGACATGGGTGACATGGCCGCCAAGTTCGCCTCCTTCGGCTGGTATGCGCAGAACCTCACGGACGGCAACGACGTGGAGGTGATTCTCTACGCCATCGAACGCGCCAAGGAGCAGACGGATGGCAAGCCGAACGTCATCGTGCTTAACACGCTCAAGGGTCTGGGATGGAAGGACATCGAAGGCCAGCCCAAGGGCCATTCGACCACGATCAGCGCCGAACAGCGCGATGAGGCCATCCGCCAGATCGACCAGATGACCGAGGCCGAGGTGGCGAAGATCAAGGCATCCAGCCCGCTGGGCAAGTGACACCTGCACGAATCCGAACCTCGGGGCGGCAATCCGCCCGAGTCGAACACAACGTCGAACAATCAAGGAAAACGAAACATCATGATCGTCAATGAACTCATTCCCGAGCCGCAGGCCATGCGCGACGCCTTCTGCGACAAGCTCATCGCCCTAGCGGAAAACGATCCGGACCTGGTGGTGCTGGACGCCGACCTGATGGGCGCCATGGGCACCAAGCCCTTTCTGAAGCGCTTCCCCAACCGCGCCATCGACTGCGGTATCCAGGAAGCCAACATGGTCTCCGTGGCCGCAGGCCTGTCCCTGACCGGCAAGGTGCCCTTCGTACACACCTTCGCTCCATTCATGTCCCGCCGCGCCACCGATCAGGTCTTCATCTCCGGCGCCTATCAGGGAGCCAACGTCAAGCTCATCGGCTCCGATCCGGGCATCACCGCCCAGACCAACGGCGGCACCCACATGCCCTTCGAGGACATGGGCATCATGCGTTCCATCCCCACCATGACGGTGATCGAGCCCACCGATGCGACCATGCTCAACTCCGTCATGGATTGGATGGCCGGAACCTATGGCATGCAGTACATGCGTCTGGTGCGCAAGTCCTGCACCAAGGTGTACGAGACCGGTACCCAGTTCACTGTGGGCAAGGCGTCCACCCTGGTTTCCGAGCCCGGTGCCGAGGTGACTATCATCGCCTCCGGTTGGTGCGTGGTCGAATCCCTCAAGGCCGTCGAACTGCTGCACCATGAAGGCATCGTCGTGCGCGTGCTCGACATGTTCACCTGGAAGCCGCTCGACGAGCGTGCCGTTATCGACGCAGCCTACGACACCGGCGCGATCGTGACCGCTGAGAACCACAGCATCACCACCGGCTTGGCCGCAGCCGTCAGCGAGGTCGTCGTACGCCATGAGCCGGTGCCGATGGAATTCGTCGGCGTCCACGACCGCTTCGGCCAGGTCGGCAAGGCCGACTATCTGGCAGAACAGTACGGCTTGGCCGCTGCGGACATCGTCGCAGCGGCCAAGCGTGCTGTGGCGCGTAAGCCGGCCTGAAGGACATTCCTGGCGCTGCAGGGCCTGTTCGCCTGACTCCGTTCGGGTGGGCCGGCTCGGCATGGGCCGGTGACCGGATACCTGATGACCGGATACGCAAGGCCCTTCCCCTCTCCATAGGTGGGGGAAGGGCCTTGCGTATCCTAAGCAGGATGGAAACCGGAGGTGCGGAACTCGGGGATTGGTCTGATGGGCATCACCTCACTTACTTGGAGTTCTCGGAAAAGTTGATGTGGTAGACGCGGGTGTTGGTACCGTCCTCCGACGTGACGATCACACGCGCCTCGTCGGCCGTACGCACCACGGTGACGGCAACGTTGGTGCCGGTCGGCAGTGCTTCGACGGTCGGAGCGGCGCCGGCGGCGTGAACGTGCCTGGCGACGTGCTCGTGATCGGCTTCGACGGCATCTCATCCGGCGAATACAACGTGCCGACCCTCACCACCGTGGCGACCGACTTCCGCGGCGTGACCAACACCTCCGTGTCGCTGCTCATGCGCCGCATCGAGCACCCCGACGACGAGTTCTACCCGCAAACCGTCAACGTCGGCTACCGTCTGATCGAACGCGAGTCGACCCGGCGATAGGGACGTCCTGCCATCCATGCGTGCGGATGTAGACGGCATGCTCGCGCAGATATTGCCTGAGGTACGGTATGGCGAAATCAATTGTTCCGTACCCATCCCATTTTCAATCACCTGCGTGAGCCGCATCCCAATTGTTGGACTGGAGTAATTCATGTCCGATGATTGGAGGTGCGGTTCAGAGTATTCACTGTATTCACTCCTACGTCAGTTCGCTATCAGTTCGCCATCAGCCCCAGCGCGATGGCGGTGATCAGCACGTACGCCTCGCGCGGGTCGGTGGCATCCCAGCCGGTGGATTCGGCGGCGCGCTTCAAACGGTAGCGAATCGTATTGGGATGTACGTTGAGCTCCTTGGCCGTGGTTTCGAGCGAACCACCGAACTTTAGGAATGTGGAGACGGTGAGCAGCGTCGGATCGTCCGGGCCGGCCGCGGTCAGGCTTCCGTAGACCACGCGGACCAGTTCGTCACGGGCGTCCGCGTCGCCGATCAACGCGCGTTCGGGCAGGGCGTCGTCGGTGCGTAACGGGCGCGGCAATGGCTGCACGGTGGCGGCCAGAGCCGGCGCGGCCTGAAGACAGTAGAGCGTGGCCTGAATCGAACGCATCGCGCCATCGGCACCGGTGCGCTGCGGACCCAAGGCGATTGGCCGATCGGCGGCGAACGACGGGGCTATGGTATTGCAGATGATTTCCGGCGTGGCCGCACCGACCGGACGAATCAACGCCACTACGGCGGTGCTGTTGCCGATCGGGCGCTTGGCGGTCAGACACACACCGCCGAAATCGGCCACGATTTTCTCGATTTCCTTGGCCGTACGTGCGGCGGACCGGGCAGGGTATCCGGCGATGGCATAACAATCGAAGTCATGCTCGAAGCCGAGGATGGTGAACAGGGACTCCACTCGTTCGTCGGCCAGATGATTGAACAGGCACTCGAACAGCACGGTGCGTACGCGGTTGGTCGCGGCGATGCCGGGTGCGGTCGAACCGGATGAATCGGGCGCACTGGGCGTACCGGACGCACCGGACGAATCGGCAACGTCGGCAGCAAGAAGTTCGAGAAAATCTGACATAGTCACTAGTGTAGCGTCGCTGATTGGCGTTGCCTTTCAGCCAAAGACTCTCGCCAATACGTCAGCACCACGAATCCGAATACAAACGCAACCGGCAACATGTGCCGCTCGAAATTATTGGCCGGCGCGGTAATCATCACGCCCATCAGCAGTAGCAGCGGAATATGGGTCATGAGGGTGAGCCAACGTCGGCGAATCACCTCGGCCGCGCCGATCAGCAATGTCATCACCACGTAGAAATTGCCGTGCGTGGGCCAGCCGAGTACGGGAATGCTGCCCCATATGCGAGTGAAGCCGGCGATGTGCTCACGCCAGACATGGTTGTAATCCTTGATCCATGTGGAGTTTTTCTGCACGTAATCGCTGGTCACGTAATAATCCATCGATACGTACGGCTGATCGTTCACATTGAAGTATCCGAAGCATTTGGCCAGCAGCGCATCCAACGCGATGATCGGATTGTCCTTGACGATTTCGAACCATGCCTTGTTGAAATTGGTCATATCCTCGGGCGTCACCGTGCGCCACTTGTAGCTGACCTTCTTGGCCTGAATACCGGAGGATTTCACCGGGTCGGCATCCTGCTGGGAGTAAGCGTCGGCCATCTGATCGAGATTGAAGACGGGCGCGAGGTTCTTTTTGGCTTCGTCTGAAATGCCGTCCGGATTGCGCTGGGCCACGCGGGCGATCATCTGCAGCTGTACGCCGCGGCTTTCGATTGGGTCGCCGCCGATGATCGCGCCAGAGGAGATGGCGAAGGAGATGCCGCCGTGAATCAGTACGGTGGGGATGAGCAGCGCCACGACGTAAGTCGCCCAGCGCTTGCGGTCGGCGATCAGAGCCAGCACGATTTGTAGGGCGATGATGTACCACGCATATTTCGCGGAAATCAGCATCACCGATGTGGCCAGGATAAAGGCGATGAAACTGTGGCGCGGCAAGTGGACGGGCGTGGCGATGGCAGTGGCCTGAGGATGTTTGCGGGTGCCGACGGGGTGCCAGGTCTGGACGAGTTCATACCAGACGCTGAACCACCAGACGAACGAGAACGCGAACAGCGGCGATTTGGTGATGGAGATAGTGGAAAACACGGCCAGCGGGCAGACCATGAAGAACAGCAGAATCAGGAATCGAGCCAATCCTCCGGCCTGTGGGGGAACGGCGGAATCCGTTGCCGTTTTTCCTATCCAAGGCCGGTTCAGGAATCGATTGGCGGCGGCAGCGCAGCAGAACACGGCGAACAGCGTCTGCAGGGCAGCCAACGTCACGATGCCGGCATCGTTTGAGCCGGTCAGATGCCTCGCAAACGTGACTATCGCGCCATAGAACACAGTGAGTACCACATTGTGCTGGTCGGTCAGATACGTGGGATCGGACGGCCACATGTAGTGCGCAGTGGGGTAGATGTCCATCGGCACGAAGGAGAAGAAGCCGATATAGGGCTGTTTCAGGCCGGTCCACTGGTTCCAGGCCCAGCTGAATTCACGGATCTGTGAACGAACATCAGCGCCGAATGCGGCAAGCAGCGTGGCAGGCACCCAGAGCCAGCCGACAAAAAACACCAGCATAAGCTTCCAGAACCGGTTCGTGCCGCGTGTGATCCAGCGGTCCAGAACAGTGACGGTGGACGTGACGATAGCGCGAACGGTACGACGGGTCTTGGCTGGTTGGCTGGCCTGCTGATCGGCGGCGGGCCGTGATGTTTCGCTATTCTGCTGATGGTGACGTAGGCGCTCGCCGATAGCCCTCGGCAGTATGCGCTGGCCTGCTGCGAATCGCACCATCAGTGTGATGATTCCGAGATATATCAGGAATGACACGACGGATATTGCGGTATTGGCCCAGTTCCAATGGGCGAGGGTGCCGTTCTCCTCGTCCCAGTACAGCGGGCCGACCGCCGTGCACAGTGCAAGCCACAGGCAGGCCAGCGCGGCCAGTGTCCAGCGCGCGGCAGCGCCCACGCGCGCAAGATGCGGGTGGGATTGGCGGCTGGATACGGCGGCAAGCTTCGCGGTGGCTGGTGACGTCATGACAATATATGGTAGCCGCACAGGTCAACGGTTGATATTCGATGTCTGCCGGGCATTGCCATTGTTCGCAAGCCAATACGACGGCCGGGTGCATGCGTGGGTTCGGCGAATGCGGAATTTCCGAAGTTGTGAACGTTAACACGGGCTATGTGGGTGAAAGTGGTTGATTTTTTGCGCTTTCCATGGAATATCGCGGGTAAAAAACGGCGCAACCGAGGTAACGTAGTGTCCATGATGATTGCATTGAAAGCTGCAACGCCGCAGCTACCCAGAACTACAGCCGTCGCGGATCATGTGGTCGCCGTGGACGAAACCGATTCGACCAACGCGCTGGCCGCACAGATGATCGGCGACGGGTCGTTGACGCTGCCCGACCACCAGGATGGCGAACTGGCGGTGGTCGTGGTGGCCGCCGACCGGCAGACCGCCGGCCGTGGCCGCAATGGTCACAAGTGGGTCAGTCAGCCCGGCCGTTGCTCGACGATGTCCTATGCCGTGCGCATTCCGCGCGCGATCGCCACCGATGAATCCGTCAACGGCTGGTTGCAGATGATCGCCGGACTGGTCACGCTGGATGCGCTGAACGGCATGATCGAGGAGTATGGTGCTGCGCCAAACCAGTCGGACTGCTTTCTTGAGCTCAAATGGCCGAATGATGTGTTCTGCCACGGGCTCAAGCTGGGCGGGCTGCTCTCGGAGCTGGTGATTCCGCCGTCGTCCGGTACCGGTACTGATGCTGATGCTGATGCTGATGCCGATGACGACGTCGTCATCGTGTTCGGCGTCGGCCTGAACTTGGCCTTGGGCGCCTGCCGGCTGCCCACGCCGCAATCGACCTCGCTGCAGCTGCATGTCTCCGGGCTGCCGTCGTTCGGCGAGATGCGCGATGCGGTGGCCGAACGTCAGGTCGAGGGCTTCCGCGAGCGGTTGGCGAAGTTCATCGCCGACCCGAAGGGCCAGGCCGAGTCGTTGCGCGAGGAAATGAAGGCGGTGTGCTGGGCGCGCGGCCGTCAGGTCGAGGCGCACTTCACGGACGGCACCACGCTGACCGGCGAAGCCATCGGCCTCAACGAAGACGCCTCACTGATCCTGAGAACACAAGACGGCACGGACCATACGGTCCGCACCGCCGATGTGGGAGTGCTGTAATAGCCGGCCAGTAGCTAGCTAGTAGCTTAGGTCAGCGACCGAGCTTGGACAGGCCGGCGGTGGCCAGAGAGACCACCACGGCCTTGATGGCGTCGTCGACAACGAAGCCCATGGAGGCCAGGGCCACGGCGGCGAGCGGTGCACCGGTCAACGCGGACTGGATGACGAAGCCGAAGGCGTACGCCCCTATGTTTGCGTGATATCGCCGTGAATGGCGGACGGTATGCGATGAATGAAGGGGATCGGTCGTTTCGCGGCATGATGGCGGTGCGGATTGTCCATATTGCGGACGCTCCACACCGCATGCAAACTGCATATGATGCGAAATCAAGCGGATACGATGCGAACTGACCTGTGCCGAATCGGCCTTGGCCGGCCGCATTGCGCCCGCTTGCTGTGAGCCTTCCCCTGAACTTACGGTTGCCATCGTAGAGGTGTTCGATTTCGTGCGGTTTCGTATCAAGTTACAAAATTATCGATTTTGATTTGTCGTAAGTTGACGAATGGGGTAGTAGCGTCAACTTATGTAACGTCGATTCTGATGGCTGCAAACGTTGCAATATCGGTCTTGATGGCGATTTTTGCCAACGGTTACGATGCTGAAACCTACGTGCGCGTTTGTTTAATGCCTACAAAAGGGCGTGAACGCTTTTGTGAGAACGTGGATTGCCTTATTCCCTATATAAGAAGCAGAATTTGACACTATGGCTCATACTGTCAAAAAACTGCTGATTGCGAACCGAGGCGAGATTGCGCTTCGCGTGGTGCGCACGGCCAAGGAGATGGGTATCTCCACCGTGGCCGTCTACTCCGAACAGGACCGCAATAGCCGCTATGTGGACATGGCCGACGAGGCATACCTGCTCTCCGGCGACACCTACAAGGACACGTACCTCAACGAGGATCTGCTGATCGACATCCTGCGCAAGACCGGTTCGGACGCCGTGCATCCTGGCTATGGATTCCTTTCCGAAGTGCCGAGCTTCGCGCAGAAGGTCGAGGACGCCGGTGCCATCTGGGTGGGTCCGCATCACACCGCGCTGGTGGATTTGGGCGACAAGATCACCGCCCGCCGAGTGGCCTTGCGCGCCAAAGTGCCGCCGGTGCCTGGCCTGTCCGAACCGGTGACCGACGTGCGAACGCTGCTCGACTTCGCACACACCCACGGCTACCCGATCATGATGAAGCGCACTGATGGCGGTGGCGGCCACGGCATCACCGTGGTGCATGACGACGAGGAGCTGCGCCGCTTCTACATGAACCACGACGCGCTGCAAGGCGGCGATCTGAAGGAATACTTCATCGAGAAGTTCGTGGACAAGGCACGCCACGTCGAGACCCAGTCCGGGCGCGACTCGCACGGCAACTTCACCGTGTACTCCACCCGTGACTGCTCGTTGCAGCGTCGCAACCAGAAACTTGTGGAAGAGGCGCCCGCGCCCTTCCTGCCCGAGGAAATCATCAGCACGCTCGAGGAATACTCCCGCCGCCTGTTCACCACGGTCGGCTACGTGGGCCTCGGGACCTGCGAATTCATGGTGACCCCGAACGGCAAGGTGTACTTCCTGGAAGTCAACCCGCGTCTGCAGGTGGAGCACACCGTCTCCGAAGAGGTCAGCGGCCTCGACCTGGTGCGCGAACAGCTCAATATCGCCGCCGGCGGCGAGCTCACCCGTGCCCCCGAACCGCGCGGCCACAGCTTCGAACTGCGCATCACCAGCGAAGACCCGGCCACCAACCTGACCCCCGGCTCCGGCACCTTGGAGAAGATCCAGTGGCCGGCCGGCCCCGGCGTGCGCATCGATACCGGTGTGGAACAGGGCGACACCATCTCCCCGAAGTTCGATTCGATGATGGGCAAGGTCATCGTCACCGCCCAGAACCGTCTCGATGCCGTGGCCCGTGTGCGTCGCGTACTCGATGAGCTTGTGATCGAAGGCGTGCCCACGCCGATTCCGTTGTTCAAGGAAATCTTCCGCAACGACGACTTCACCGCCGAGCATGGCCATCCGTTCGCCGTGTCCACCAAGTGGCTGGAACGCACGTACCTGAACCGCACACCGGCTTCCGCCGCCTCCGGCCAGCCGGCCTCCTTGGCCGCCGCCCCGGGTGCCGCTGCCCCGGCCGCGCCCGACAGGTCCAAGTCGGAGACGTTCGTCATCGAGATGAACAACCGCCGCGTCAAGCTCACCGTGCCGCTCGACATCGTGGAGAACATCACCGGCTCGGCCCGCGCCCGCGGTGCCAAGCGCCCCACTCAGCCGTTGCGCGGCGCGGGGCTGCACAATGTGTCCTCCGGTGCCGCCAAGTCCGGCGACGGCGCCAAGTCCGGCATCATCGCCTCCCCGATGCAGGCCGTGGTCACGCGCATCAACGTGTCCGAAGGCCAGCAAGTGGCCAAGGGCGACCTTCTGGTGGTGCTCGAATCCATGAAGATGGAGAACTACGTGTACGCGCCGGCCTCCGGCGAAGTGAAGAAGATTTTCGTTGGCCCGGCCGACGGCGTGGAGGCCGGCGACACGCTGGTCACGCTGGACGTGGCCAAGGCCGCCGACGTCAAGAAGGAGGGTGGCAATGACTGACATCATGGATTCGCCGGCCGTGAAGGCCACGGCTGCGGCCTCGGTCGCCAACGCCGCCCAGCCCTCGGCCCACCAGCCGCTGCGCACCGCCGTGGTCAAGGCCGCCGAACTGGCCCGCGCCGCCGAAGAGCGCGCCCGCGACAAGCAGCACGCCAAAGGCAAGAAAACCGCGCGCGAACGCCTCGACCTGCTCTTCGACACCGGCACGTTCGAGGAGATCGGCCGCTTCCAGGGCGGCAACATCGCCGGCGGTAACGCCGGTGCAGCTGTCATCACCGGCTTCGGCCAGGTCTACGGCCGCAAAGTGGCCGTCTACGCCCAGGACTTCTCCGTCAAGGGCGGCACCCTCGGCACCGCCGAAGGCGAGAAGATCTGCCGACTGATGGACATGGCCATCGACCTCAAAGTGCCGATCGTGGCCATCGTGGACTCCGGCGGCGCCCGCATACAGGAGGGCGTGGCCGCTCTGACCCAGTACGGCCGTATCTTCCGCAAGACTTGCGAGGCCAGCGGCTTCGTGCCCCAGCTGAGCCTGATTCTCGGCCCCTGCGCCGGCGGTGCCGTCTACTGCCCGGCTCTGACGGACCTCATCATCATGACCCGTGAGAACTCGAACATGTTCGTCACCGGGCCGGACGTGGTCAAGGCCTCGACCGGCGAGACCATCTCCATGGCCGACCTTGGCGGCGGCGAAGTGCATAACCGGGTGTCCGGCGTGGCCCACTACCTCGGCGAGGACGAATCCGACGCCATCGACTATGCGCGCACCGTGCTCGCCTACCTGCCGTCCAACAGCGAAAGCAAGCCGCCGGTCTACGCCTACGCCGTCACCCGCGCCGAACGCGAGACCGCCAAGCGACTCGCCACCATCGTGCCCGCCAACGAACGTCAGCCCTACGACATGCTCGAAGTGATTCGTTGCATCGTCGATTACGGCGAATTCGTGCAGGTACAGGAACTGTTCGGCGCCTCCGCGCTCGTCGGCTTCGCCTGTCTCGACGGCAAGCCGGTCGGCATCGTGGCGAACCAGCCGAACGTGCTCGCCGGCATCCTGGACGTCGACTCGTCCGAGAAAGTCGCCCGATTCGTACGCCTGTGCGACGCGTTCAACCTGCCCGTGGTCACCCTCGTGGATGTGCCCGGCTACAAGCCCGGCTCCGACCAGGAACACGCCGGCATCATCCGCCGCGGCGCGAAGGTGATCTACGCCTACGCCAACGCGCAAGTGCCGATGGTGACCGTGGTGTTGCGCAAGGCGTTCGGCGGCGCGTACATCGTGATGGGCTCCAAGGCCATCGGCGCGGACCTGAACTTCGCGTGGCCCTCCTCCCAGATCGCGGTGCTCGGCGCGGCCGGCGCGGTGAACATCATCCACCGTCACGACCTGGCCAAGGCCAAGGCCTCCGGGCAGGACGTCGATGCGCTGCGGGCCAAGTACATCAAGGAGTACGAGACCAGCACCGTCAACGCGAACCTGTCGCTGGAAATCGGGCAGATCGACGGCATGATCGACCCCGAACAGACCCGTGAGGTGATTGTCGAATCGCTGGCCACGCTCGCCACCAAGCGGCGCGTCAAGCGCACCACCAAACACCACGGCAACCAGCCCCTCTGATTTCTGAAGACATCAACCAAACACAAGTAAGGAAAGCAATGACCACCTTCTTCCTCAATCGCCTGGCCACCGAGCCCCATGCGCTCGCCTTCGCCGGCCAGTCCACCCCGTGGCCGGTAGCCCTGGCAGACCAGACCACCGATCCCAGCCTTGACGAGGCCCTGCGCGGCCACATCGCCGCAGCCAACCGACTGCTCACCCCGGTCGCCGCCGACCTGCTGACCACCACCGGCCGTCCGGTCGACCTGTTCGGCTTCGCTCCGAACCCGGCCCGCCTCGGCGCCGCAGCCGACGCCACCGCGTCCGTGGAAGGCGTGGCCCTGACCCAGCTCGGCGCCCTGCTCGACTTGGAACACCTTGGCTACAGTGTGGCCGCCGCCAAGCCGGTTGCCGTGCTCGGCCACTCCCAGGGCGTGCTCGCCGTGCACATGGCCCGTGCCATCGAGGCCGCCGGTTCCATCGAGGCCGCCGGCGCCACGCTTGACGAGATTCTGGCCGTGGCCGCCCTGATCGGTGCAGCCGGAACCCGCCGCGTGCGCGAACTGGGCCTGAACCCCAAGTATGGCGAGGCCAGTCCGATGCTCTCCGTCAAGGGCGCCACCCGCGAACAGGTTGAGGCTCTGGTCAAGCGCGTGAACAACGCCCGAGGCCCGATCTCCATCGCCGTCACCAACTCCGACAACCACCACGTGCTTTCCGGCTACCCGGAAGACCTGGCAGCACTCGCCCTCGAAGCCGAGCGCGAGCACAAGCACCAGGCCAAGCTGCGTGAACAGAAGCTCCACGGCGGCACTGTGTTCAACCCCACTCTCGAATACCTCGAAGTCACCCTGCCCTTCCACTCTCCGCTCATGGCCGAAGCTGTTGAGCGGACCGTGTCTTGGGCCGGCGCCTGCGGCTTTGACCAGGATCGCACCCGCGCACTCGCTGCGGAAGTGCTGCTCAACCATGTGGACTGGAATGCCCGCGTCAAGGCGCTGTTCAACGCCGCCGACCCGGCCAAGCTGTGGATTGTGGACCTCGGCCCCGGCAACACGCTTGGCAAGCTGATCGGCAACGTGGTGCAGGGCACCGGCATCGGCGTGGTCGAAGCCACCACGCTGTCCGAACGCTCCACGCTCTCCACGCTGGAAAGCGAGCCTGAGCGCACCCAGAACTGGAAGGCGTTCGCCCCGCGCGTCATCAACACCCCGGCCGGCGCCAAGCTGGTCACCAAGTTCTCCAAGCTCACCGGCAAGCCGCCGGTACTGCTGCCCGGCATGACCCCCACCACCGTGGAACCGGAAATCGTGGCCGCCGCGGCCAACGCCGGCTACTGGGCCGAGCTCGCCGGCGGCGGCCAGGTGACCGCCGAAGTGTTCGACCGCCACATCGCCGCCCTCGAAGACGAGCTGGAGGAAGGCCGCACGGTCGAATTCAACGCGATGTTCATGGACCGTTACCTGTGGAACCTGCAGTTCGGTTCCTCCCGCATCGTGCCCAAGAAGCGTGCTTCCGGCGCGCCGATCGACGGCGTGGTCGTCTCCGCCGGCATCCCCGAGCTGGACGAAGCCGTGGCCCTGATCGAGTCGCTGCAGGCGGACGGTCTGCCGTACGTGAGCTTCAAGCCCGGCACCGTGGACCAGATTCGCCAGGTCGTGCGCATCGCCAAGGCCGTGTCCCCCACCACCATCATGGTTCAGGTCGAGGGCGGTGAAGCCGGCGGCCACCACAGCTGGGAAGCGCTGGATGACCTGCTTGCCGCCACCTACGCCGAAGTGCGCGCCTGCGACAACCTCGTGCTGGTCGCCGGCGGCGGCATCGGCACCCCCGAACGCGCGGCCGACTACATTTCCGGCCAGTGGGCCCATGCCTACGGCCTGCCCGACATGCCGGTCGACGGCGTGCTTATCGGTACCGCCGCGATGACCGCCAAGGAGGCTCACACCAGCCCCGAAGTCAAGCAGCTGCTCGTCAAGACGCCCGGTATTCCGGCCGACGCCAAGTCCGACGACGTGTTCGCCCCGCAGGCCGCCCACTGGGTGCCGTCCGGCAAGTCCGTCGGTGGCATGTCCTCCGGCCTGAGCCGCCTGCACGCCGACATTTACGAGCTCGAGAACGACTCCGCCGAATGCGGCCGTCTGCTCGTGCGCGTCATGAAGCACCCCGAAGAGCTCGACTCCCGCCGCAAGGAAATCATCGCAGCCCTGAACAAGACCGCCAAGCCTTACTTCGGCGACCTGGCCTCCATGACCTACCTTGAGTGGGCGCGGCGCTTCGCCGAACTCGCCTTCCCGTGGGTCGACCCGACTTACGCCGACCGCTTCCAGCACCTGCTGCAGCGCATCGAAGCCCGTGTGAACGACACGGACTCCGGCGAATTCACCTCCAAGTTGTTCGCCGCTGATGGCGTTTCTGCTGAAGAGGCAGATGCCGCTGGCCTGCTGACCCACGACGACATTCTCGCCGACCCGGCCCCCGCGCTCGAAAAGCTCGCACTGGCCTACCCGCAGACCGCCGAACTCAAGGTGGTCCCGACCGACGTGGCTTGGTTCCCGGTGCTCGTGCGCGAATACCCCAAGCCCATGCCGTTCGTACCCGTCATCGACAACGACCTGCTGCGTTGGTGGGGTCAGGACCAGCTCTGGCAGTCCGAAGACCAGCGCTACTCCGCCGATTCCGTGCGTGCCATCCCCGGCCCGATCTCCGTTGCCGGCATCACCACCATCGACGAGCCGATCGCCGACATCCTCGGCCGCTTCGAAACCGCCGCCATCAAGCGCGTGCAGGACGAACAGCAAGCCGCCGATGCCGCTGAGAACGACGATTTCGCCGCACTTGGCGAGGCCACCAGCGCCGAAGACTTCATCCGCAAGTCCCCGAACATCTCCTGGGTCGGCCACATCACCGACAACCCGGCCTACGGCACCGCCCTGGGCGACCAGTACTACGAGATCCGCGCGTTTGACGCCGCGGCCGGCAAGTACGATCTGGACATCCACCTCGACACCTACTGGGACAACGACCCGGACGGCGGCACCTCCAAGCACGCCGTGCGCGATATCGTCATCCCGCTCATCGTGGAAGGCACCGAGCCCGGCCGTGTGCCGGTCGTGGACCGCGAACGCCTGATTCCGGACGTCTACGCGATGCTCGCCGCCACCGCAGGCATCGGCAACACCGCCATCACCGGCGACAAGCTCACCGAGATGCCGCAGCTTGACGGCAAGACCTCTGACGAGCGTCCGTTCGGTACCGCAACCGCAACCTACACCCTGTCCGCCAACCTCGGCTTCGACCACGAAGCGGCCACTGGCGCCGCTCTGCCGACCACCCTGCAGCCCAGCCGCATCGCCCCCGATGCGCTGGTCGGCCCTGCCTGGCCGGCAATCTACACGGCGCTCGGCTCCGTGTACGTCAAGGGCTACCCGGTGATTGAAGGCCTGCTCAACGCCGTCCACCTCGACCACCTCATCGAACTTGAGGTGAACGAGGAGGACCTGCTCAAGCACACCGGCGAAACCATCACCCTGAAGTCTTGGGCCGAGGATTACTTCGAGTCCGCCTCCGGCCGCGTGGTCACCATCCACGTGACCCACACCGCCGCCGACGGCACGCCGCTTGCCCGCGAAACCGAGCGTTTCGCGATCCGCGGCCGCGTCTACTCCGATGCTTTGCCGGCAGACGCCCCCGAGTATGGTGGTGCCCTCCTGAATAAGGAAGCGGATGGCTCCGTCGCCGGACAGTCCACTGGACTGTCCGCCTCCTCGCGCGGCCTGCAAGTAGTGCAGGCCACTCCGCGCCGTCTGCTGCGCCGCGTGAAGGTCGTCGCCCCACACGACATGACCGCCTTCGCCCGCACTTCCGGCGACTTCAACCCGATCCACACCTCCACTCGTGGCGCTCGCATCTCCGGCCTGGCCGCCCCGCTCGTGCACGGCATGTGGCTGTCCGCCACCGCCCAGCACGCCGTGCAGGCGACCGACGAGAAGGGTGCCCACTACGAGATTGCCGGCTGGACCTACAACATGTACGGCATGGTCCAGCTTGACGACACCGTCGAAATCTCCGTCGAGCGCGTCGGCAAAGTGCGCCACGGCGGCATGACCCTCGAAGTCACCTGCCGTATCGACGGCCAGCTCGTCTCCCGCGGCACCGCACTGGTCCGTGCGCCGCGCGCCGCCTTCGTCTACCCCGGCCAGGGCATCCAGAAGCAGGGCATGGTTCTGGACGAGCGCGCCAAGTCCGCCGCCGCCCGCGACGTGTGGGAGCGCGCCGACAAGCTCACCCGCTCCAAGCTCGGCTTCTCGATCCTGGGCCTCGTGCGCGATAACCCGAAGGAGCTCACCGCCAACGGCGTGACCTACCGTCACCCCGAAGGCCTGCTCAACCTGACGCAGTTCACGCAGGTGGCGCTCGCGACGGTTGCTTTTGCCCAGACCGCCCGTCTGCGCGAAGCCGGCGCCGACATCTGGCCCGCCTACTTCGCCGGCCACTCGCTCGGCGAATACAATGCGTTGTCCGCGTTCGCCGATGTGATTCCGCTGGAAACCGTGCTGGAGCTCGTGTTCCACCGTGGTTCCACCATGCACCACCTCATCGAGCGTGACGCACAGGGTCGCTCCAACTACCGCATGGGTGCCCTGCGTCCGAACCAGTTCGGTGTGGACGACGCGCACGTCAAGGAATACGTGGAATCCGTGGCCAAGGCCTCCGGCGAATTCCTGGAGATCGTGAACTACAACCTCGCCGGCCAGCAGTACGCCATCGCCGGTACGATCGCCGGACTCAAGGCCCTGAAGGCCGATTCCGCCCGCCGCGTGGCCGCATTCGGTGGCAAGCCCGCGTTCATGCTGGTGCCCGGCATCGATGTGCCGTTCCACTCCACGCTGCTGCGCAAGGGCGTGCCGGAATTCCGCGACAAGCTCGACGCGCTGCTTCCCGCTTACATCGACTACCGTGGCCGTCTGGTGGACCGCTACATCCCGAACCTGGTGGCCACCCCGTTCGAGATGACCAAGGAATTCGCCGCCAAGATCCTCGAAGCCGTGCCGTCCGAACGCATCAAGGCCGCGCTCGACGACCCGGCCGTGTGGGATTCCTACGCCGCCGACGACCAGCAGCTCGGCCGTCTGCTCTTGACCGAACTGCTCTCCTGGCAGTTCGCCTCCCCGGTGCGTTGGATTGAAACCCAGACGCTGCTCTTCGGTCAGCGCGAACAGGGCGGCCTCGGCGTGGAAGAATACGTCGAAGTCGGCCTCGGCAACGCCCCGACCCTGGCCAACCTCGGTACCAAGACCCTGCGTCTGCCCGAGTTCGCCGGCAACGATACGGTCGTCTACAACGTCGGTCGCGATGAAGGCCGCGTCTACATGACCGACACCGATTCGCTGGTTCCCGACGACGAGCCGGAAGAGGCTGCGGCCTCGGCCCCGGTCGAAACCGCTCCTGCCGGTGGTTCCGCCGTCGCCAAGCTTGGCTCGGGTGCTGCTCCGGCAAATGCCGCGACTGAGGCTGCTCAGACAACGGATGGCTCCGTCGCCGGACAGTCCACTGGACTGTCCGACTCCTCGCGCGGCCTGCAATCAGGGCAGGCCGCTGCTGGCGCACCGTCTGGTGCCGCCGTCGCCGACCTGCCCTTCAAGGCTTCCGATGCTATCGGCGTACTCATGGCCTACTCCGCCAAGGTACGCCTCGACCAGATCGGCAGCAACGACACCACCGACACCCTGACCAACGGTGTCTCTTCTCGCCGCAACCAGCTGCTCATGGACATCAGCTCCGAGCTGGGAGTCGCCAGCGTGGACGGTGCTGCTGAAGCGACGCTCGACAAGCTCGCCCAAATCGTCAACAAGGCCGCCCCGAACTACAAGCCGTTCGGTGCCGTGCTCTCCGAGGCGCTGCGCGACCGCCTGCGCTCGCTGTTCGGTGCCGCCGGCGTCAAACAGCAGTACATCCGCGACCGTGTGGCCAACGTATGGCAGCTCGGCGAAGGCTGGGTGGCCAGCGTGCTCGCCGCACTGCTGCTCGACACTCGCGAGGGTGCCAGCTCCCGTGGCGGCGACCTGGCCAAGCTGCCCACCGATGCCGTGCAGAACAAGCCGGAAGCCGACAAGCTGATCGATGCGGCCGTTGAGGTCGTCGCCCAGCTCAAGGGTGTTGCCGTGGCCCTGCCGTCCGCCGGTGGTGCCGCTGGTGGCGCTGTGGTCGATTCCGCCGCGCTCGACGCCTTCGCCGAGAAGGTCACCGGTTCCAACGGCGTGCTCGCCGCCACCGCCCGCTTCGTGCTGAACGAGCTCGGCGTGACCGCTCCGGCTCCGGAAGAATCCGAGGACGAGAACGCCGCCGTCGTGGCCGCGGTCGAAGCCGAACTTGGCTCCGACTGGCCCAAGCAGGTCGCTCCGCGCTTCGACGCCAACAAGGCCATCCTCTTCGATGACCGGTGGGCCTCCGCCCGTGAAGACCTCGCCCGCGCCTACTACGGCAACGACCCCGCCGCCTTGAACGGCAGCTTCATCGGCCTTGGCAAGACCATCGCCGCCGAAGCCCAGTGGTTCGCCAACGAGTCGGAGAGCGAGGAGCTTAAGGCCGCCTTCCAGAAGGCCGGCTCCGAGGCCCTCGAACAGGTCGCTTCCAACAAGAACGCCTCCCGTTACGCGAACGACATCGCCATTGTCACCGGCGTGAGCCCGAACTCGATTGCCGCTCAGGTGGTCGAAGGCCTGCTCGCAGGCGGCGCCACTGTGGTGGCCACCTCGCACAGCTTCAAGCCGTCCATCAAGGCTTGGGCCAAGCAGGCCTACCGCGAGCACGCCACCGGCAACGCCAAGCTGTGGCTGGTTCCTGCCAACCTCTCCAGCTACCGCGACGTCGACGCTCTGGTCGACTGGGTGGGCCACGAGCAGAAGAAGACCTCCGGTGCCACCACCACGATTCTGAAGCCCGCGTGGGAGCCGACCCTGTTCTTCCCGTTCGCCGCTCCGCCGGTCCATGGCACGCTCGCCGACTCCGGCGACCTGTTCGAATCACAGGCGCGACTGATGCTGTGGGGCGTGGAACGCGCCATCGTCGGCTTCAGCCACATCGGTGCCGACACCAACGTGCAGCACAAGCTCCACGTGGTGCTGCCCGGTTCCCCGAACCGCGGCGTATTCGGCGGCGACGGTGCCTACGGCGAAGTCAAGAGCGCCTTTGACGCCATCGTCAACCGTGCCCGCGCCGAAAAGGTGTGGTCGAGCCGCGTCACCTTCGCTCACCCGAAGATCGGCTGGGTGCGTGGCACCGGCCTGATGGGCGGTAACGACCCGCTGGTCGCCGTCGTTGAGCGTCACGGCATCCACACCTACTCCACCGCACAGATTGCGGCCAAGCTGCTCGACCTGTGCACTGCCGAATCGCGCGAGCAGGCCCTCAAGGCCCCGCTCGATGTGGACCTGACCGGTGGCCTCGGCTCCGAGCCCATCGACATCAAGGCGTTGCGCGCGGAGGCCATGGCCGATGCGGAGAAGGAAGCTGCTGCGGCCTCGTCTCAGGAAACGGATGGCTCCGTCGCCGGACAGTCCACTGGACTGTCCGACTCCTCGCGTGGGCAGCAAATCAAGGCGCTGCCCACCCCGATCGTCACCAAGCAGGCTTCGGTCGACCTCAACGACTGGACCAACGTCACCGCCAATCCGGAAGACGAAATCGTCATCGTTTCCGTCGGTGAGCTGGGCCCGTGGGGCTCCGGTCGTACGCGCACCCAGGCCGAGCTCGGCATCCACTCGGACGGCACTGTCGACCTGAGCGCCGGCGCAGTGCTCGAACTTGCGTGGAACATGGGTCTGCTGACTTGGGCCGACAGCCCGAAGCCCGGCTGGTACGACACCGACGGCAACCTCGTGCCCGAAGAGGACATCGCCGAGCGCTACCACGACGAGGTCGTGGCCCGCTCCGGCATCCGCCCGTTCGAGGAAGGCATGGGCAACGACTACAAGGACGGTGCTGACGCAGAAGAAGCTGAGGTCTTCCTCGACCACGACGTCACCTTCTCTGTGCCCACCCGCGAAGTCGCCGCCGAATACGTCAAGTTGGACGAGGCTCACACCACCATCGCCCCGGATGAGGAATCCGGCGAATGGAACGTGACCCGCCACGCCGGCTCGATGATCCGCGTGCCGCGCCGCGCCACCATGACCCGCACAGTCGGCGGCCAGTTCCCGAAGGGCTTCGACCCGACCCGATGGGGCATTCCCGCCTCGATGGTCGGCGACGTCGACAAGATCGCCCTGTGGAACATCGTCACCACTGTGGACGCCTACCTGGGCGCCGGCTTCACTCCGGCCGAAATCCTCGAGTCCATCCACCCCTCGCTGGTGGCTTCGACCCAGGGCACCGGCTTCGGCGGCATGATGTCGATGCGCAAGCTGTACCTCGACCGCTTCCTCAACCACGAGATCCCGACCGACATCCTGCAGGAAGCCCTGCCGAACGTGGTCGCGGCTCACGTGATGCAGTCCTACATCGGCGGTTACGGCAACATGATCCAGCCCGTCTCCGCCTGCGCCACCGCGGCCGTCTCCCTTGAAGAGGGCGTTGACAAGATCGCCCTCGGCAAGGCCGACTTCGTGGTCACCGGCGCGATCGACGACATCGGCGTGGAATCCGTGATCGGCTTCGGCAACATGAACGCCACCGCCAATTCAGAGGAAATGTACGGCAAGGGCATCGACGCGCGCTTCTTCAGCCGCGCGAACGATCGTCGCCGTGGCGGCTTCCTGGAATCCCAGGGCGGCGGCACGATCCTCGTGACCCGCGGTGACATCGCCGAAAAGCTCGGCCTGCCGGTCGCGGCCGTGGTCGGCTTCATCCACTCCTACGCGGATGGTGCCCACACCTCGATCCCGGCTCCGGGCCTCGGTGCCCTGGCTGCCGGCCTCGGTGGCAAGGACTCCAAGCTCGTGCACGACCTGGCTAAGCTCGGCGTCTCAGCCGACGACATCGCCGTGGTCTCCAAGCACGACACGTCCACCAACGCCAACGACCCGAACGAATCCGAGCTGCACAACACGCTGGCCCACGCCATCGGCCGCACCGACGGCAACCCGCTGTTCGTGATCTCGCAGAAGACGCTTACCGGCCACGCCAAGGGTGGTGCCTGCATTTTCCAGGTCAACGGTCTGACGCAGCTGTTCAAGTCCGGCGTGATTCCGGCGAACGCGGCGCTCGATTGCGTGGATCCGAAGCTCCAGCGCGACGACCACATGGTCTGGGTTAGGAAGCCCCTGCGCATCGGCGGTGGCGAGGACGAGTTCGGTCGCGAGACCGCTGGTCGCCCGGTCAAGGCCGGTTTGGCCACCTCGCTCGGCTTCGGACATGTTTCCGGCTTCGTGGCCCTGGTTCATCCGGGTGCCTTCGAAGCGGCCGTGGCCAAGGCCGATGGCGAGGCCGCGCTGGAAGCTTGGCGTGAGCGTGCCAACGCCCGCCTGGCCGCCGGCCAGCGTCACCTCGAGGAAGGCATGATGGGTCGCGCCGCGCTCTACGAGCCGATCGACAACCGTCGCTTCCGCGAGGATCACCGTGGCTACGACCACCACGAGGTCGAAAAGGCGATGCTCCTCAACCCGGACGCCCGCCTCGGTGCCGACGGCTACTACGAGGCCTGATTCCTCTGGCTCCCCTCGGTTGAGGGGAGCCAGTAGCGCACCGGATCTCGGCTCCCCTCTTTGAGGGGAGCTCCCGCGAAGCGGGTGAGGGGAGTTCCCCCTGGAGCTTTCTCGCTGGCACAAACTCAGTGAGAGAAATATGCAGAACATACGAAAGCCCCTCCTTCAAAGGAGGGTCTTTCTGCGTTCAAAGAGGTACATTTGCCTGATTGCGGAATACTATCTGCTTTCAAAGGGGTATCGAAACTCTGACATCGCGAGTATGAGCGTTGATATTCCAACGACCATACTCGCAGTTTTGCAGTCTAGGTACTCCTTTGAAAGCAGATAGCATTCCGCAAGACCCCGAATGTACCTCTTTGAACGCAGATAGATGTCTGGGGCGCTGATCACGCCCCTCGACTGAGATATGGGTTATGTTTTAGCGGGTGCTGCGCAGCTCGTGGACGGTGATAGTCCCGCTGAGCTCCGTGACGGTCAGCTCGGTGGTGAAATCCGGGGCGTTGACAGTGTCGCAATCGAAGAGAATCGCGCCTGCGTCTTCGCCGTTGTTGACGAACACTTCGGCCACACCGTGATCGTAGAAGACCTCGACCCGTTCGATCTGCTTGGTGGCGGACACATAGTCGAATCTGTCAGTCGGTAGGCCGGTGGAGGTCAGGTGCACGGCAGCGCCGTCGCTGACCAATCGCAGCGAGACCTCGGCCGTGGCTCCATCCGGCTGAGTGCGTGTGCCCGAAACCAGTGTCGCAGAGAACGCGGAGCCGAGTTCGGGGCGGATATCCGCGTAATAAGCGTGATTGGGCACTTGGAACGTATTGCTATTGCCTGCTGGCGTTGCAGTAAGAACATCGCCCACCAACAGGTCGTAGACCTCTTGGATCGGGCGAGAGATAAGCCGACCATCGACCACGTGCAGTTCGCGTGGCAGGCTCATCACGCCATTGGCATAGTCAGGCCGTTCGATGCGTACGCCGAACCAGTCGCACAACCAGCCGATGGCAATACGACGGTCCACGTCGGTGCCGTTCACCGACGTATGACGATCGAGGAAGGATTGCACCGCGTAATAGCATGAGCCGAAATCGCACCAACCGGTGTGCTGCACGTCCAGACGCGGAGCGTCGAGCGAATCCGCGATAACGCCTGTGTACCAGCGAATTGGCTGGAAACGACCGGTCGAATCATGCAGTTTCATCATCGATCCGACCGCCACCGCCGAGCCGTCCAGCGAGAAGGCATCCGGGCACTCGTAGGTATAGGTTTCGGCGAGTCCCGTCTCGAACAGCAGTGGACCGGCATACTCCCATGCGGCCTTGCCTAAATTGGTGTCGGTGGCACGGAACAATGCCAATGCAGGCGTGCGGGTTGGGTCAGGCTCTTGCTCCCCGGCGGCGGCGAACGCACCATCGCCGTACCAGTATTCGCCTTCCGGCCGCGGCGTGGAGCCGGAGTCTCCTGCGGCTGGTGCCTCGCCGGATGGTAGATTTGTGGCCACCACAATAGTGGGAGTGCCCGCAAGCGCGGTACCATCGAACAACGTGTTATCAGCTTTCGGGTCGCGGAAATCAAGGCCGAAATCTTCGTTCGGGCGGCGAATCACCGTGGTCTCCGGGCTGAAGGACAGGCCGTCGGTGCTGATGGCTGTGGTCTGCGTTTCCACCACAGAGCCGGGGTCGCCGCGGCACTCCCAGTGACGGGTCAGGAAGATGCGAATGGCGCTCGCCTCATCGCCGGGCACGATATGCCCGGTCTCGTCCACGGTTACGGCCGAACCGGAGAATGCCCCGCCGCTCAGCGAGCCGTCACGGCTCAGATCTTCTTGCGGGAGCAGCGTGATCGGCAGATCTGTCCAGTGCACCAAATCGCGGCTGACCGCGTGGCCCCAATGCATACTGTCCCACTGCCAGCCGTACGGGTTGAACTGATAGAACATGTGGTAGCGCCCTTGGAAACGGCACAGTCCATTCGGGTCGTTCATCCAGTGCTGGGCCGGTTCGAAATGTGCGCTCGGCCGGTGCGCGGTGGCGCGCGTATCCGGGGTGATGATGCGGATGCCTCGATCCAGCAGATTCGCGCCTCCAGTCAGGTACGCAAAGCCCAGCGTCAGGCCTTCGCAACGTAGTGCGTATTGCTCGCCGGGCTTGATTGGCAGGGTGAGTCGCATGCGACGGTCGGCGGCAGTCAGGTGGGCTTCGATCGGTGGTGTGTTCGGATTTGCCGGGGTCAAGCGCAGGGTTGCCGGGGCAGCATTGGCACCTCCGGAATATTCGGCAAACGCCTCGAACGCGGTGTAGCCATCGGCATTGATGATGGTCATAAGAGGACTCCTTGAGTTTTCGATACCGGGAATTGCTGGATATAAAGGCGCCGGATGGGCAAAAAGGGAAATCCCACCCAGCACGTATTGATTCGCCTTCGGCCCTGCAATTGTGGGTTCGCTTTCAGCGAGGCTCAGTGTTGCCTTCGCTTGGCTTTCGCCTCGCTCAGGCTGACGCTACAAACAGTCCACAGGACTGTTTGCTTAACGCGTCAGCCCTTTACTCCCGAAGAGGCGATTGAGCTGACGAATTGCTTTTGAAAGATCACGAACACGATGATGATCGGCACGGTGATCAGTGAACTGTATGCCATGATCTGACCCCACGACGTGGTCATCTGCTGGAAGTACTGCACGCCGATCATCACGGGCCTCAGGCTCTCGGACTGCACTACCATCAGCGGCCAGACGTACTGGTTCCACATGGGCAGGAAGCTCAAAATCACCACGGTGGCGGTGGCCGGGCCCGACAGCGGCATCACGATACGCGAGTAGATGCGGAACCAGCCGGCACCGTCCACGCGGGCGGCCTCGTCGAGATCCTTAGGAATCGTCTCGAAATACTGCATGTACAGGTACACGGAGAAGGCGTTGGCGATGAACGGCACGATCTGCACGGGCAGCGTGTCGATCCATCCGCGCGTGAAGTACAGGCCGAACTGGTCCACCACCGGGCGCGGCAGCTGGTTGACCCACCACAGCAGCGGAATCGCGTAGGTCTCGAACGGCACCATCAATGTGGCCAGAATGAACGTGAAGATGATCTTCTTGCCGCGCACCTGCAGACGTTGGATGGCGAAGGCGGCCATCGAGTTGACGATTACGCCAAGCACCACGGTCACCAGCGTGATGATCACCGAGTTCATGAGGAAGGTGGAGGCCGGCACGCGGGTGAATACCTGCGCGTAGTTGTCGAGCGAAATGTGCCCCACCGGCAGGAACGCCTTGAACGAGCCGAGGTCCGCCATAATCTCATCGTCCGGTTTGAACGAGCTGACAACCATGAAGATCAGTGGGAAAGCGAACAGGCAGGCGAACAGGATGCGTACGATCCACCCGCCCACGGACAGCCGGTTGTGCTTGTAGGCGACTTTCTTGGCTTCTTTCGACGTGCGCTTGTCGTGCGCGGTTTGGTCGGCCTGCGGGGATGCGGCCATAGTTGTTGCGTTGCTCATCGTCAGTCCCTTTCCTTACTTCTCTCGAGTCAGATAACGCTGGATGCCGGTGATCACCATGATGATGCAGAAGAACACGAGTGTGATCGCGGAGGCGTAGCCCATCTCCTGCTGCTGGAAGCCGGAGCGCACAGCCTCGAACACCACGGTGGTGGTGGCGTCGCGCGGGCCGCCTTGCGTCATCATGTTGATCTGAGTGAACAGGCTCATCGCGGCGATGGTGATGGTGATGAGGATCATGTTGCGCGTGGAGCGCAGGCACGGCCAGGTCACGTTCTTGAACTGCTCCCAGGCGTTGCAGCCGTCCAGTTCGGCGGCCTCGTACAGTTCGCCGGGGATGGTCTGCAGGCCGGACAGCCAGATCAGCATGTGCTGGCCCACCGCTTGCCAGATGGACATGACGATGATCGCGCCCATTGCGGTGCGCGGGTCGTTCAGCCAGTCGACTGCCTGCCAGTGCCCGAAGGTGAGTTTGGCCATGACCTGGTTGAGCATGCCGTCGTTCTGGTAGATGAACATCCACAGCAGGGAGACGACCACCATCGAGGTGACGACGGGCAGGAAGTAGACCGTGCGGAAGAACACGGAGGAGCGCACCTGCTTGTTGATCAGCACGGCGAGCAGCAGGCCGAGCCCGGCTTGGACGGGCACCACGACGACCGCGAACACGGCCACGTTACGCAGCGCGTACCAGAACGTCGGGTCGGAGAACAGTCGGGTGAAATTGTCGATGCCGATGAACCGGGTAGGGTTCGGGCTGATTGTGCGCGCGTTGGTGAATGCCAGTCCGAAGGCCAGAATCACCGGAATGCCGATGAACAGCAGCAGGAGGATGGATGCGGGCAGAAGCATCGCCCAGCCGACGGCGTTCTCATGGCGCTGTTCGGCGGTGGACTTCCGGCGCGTGGCGACGGTGCCGGTTTTGCCGGCGCTGGTTCCGGGGGTGCCGGTTTTGTCGGCACCGACTCCGGTACCGGACGTACCGCGAGTGGTTGCGGTTGATGTTGCAGTGGTCATGGTTGGTCCCTCTCAGTTCTTCCGGTAGCCGTCGGCGCCTTGGATGTTGCCGTCGATATGGTTGACTGCTTTGTCGAGCCAGGTGTCCACGTCGGCACCGTTCATGATGTCGCCGATGGTCTTGCGGAACTCGGTGGAGATGAAATTGTATGCCGGGGTTTCGGGGCGCATTTTGACGTACTTCTTCGAAATCTCGGTGAAGATCTGCATGTCGCCGCCGTCGGAGAACTCGGGCACGAGCTTCTGTGCGCCTTCGGTGGTCGGGATGTTCATACCGGCCTTGGCTATGTTGGCGATGTACTTGTCTTGCAGGGAGAATCGGATGTAGTCCTGCGCGGCTTCAGGTGCGGGGCAGGATTGGGTCATGCCGACCGTCCACGAGCCGCCGCCGGTCACCGAGCCGTGGCCGAAGTCGGTCATCGGCATAACCACGATGTCGTCGTAATCCTTGGCGTACTTCTGGAAAGTGCTCATCGACCAAATGCCGCCGTACAGCAGTCCGGACTTATTGTTCACGAAGTCGAGCGCGGTGTCGGAGCCGCCCTTGGACGAGATGTAGCCCTTGGCCACGAGGTCGCGCATCCAGTGGGCGAATTCCTTGCCTTCCTTGCCGTTGAGCACGCCGTCCGACGACTGGTAGTCCGTGCGGTTCACCAGGTCGCCGCCGAAGGACTGCAAAATCGGTGCGTAAGCGTAGGCATACCATTCGCTTTTGTTATCGGCCGTGCCGATTTCAAACGGGTAGGTCCATTCGCCGCTTGCCTTGAGCTTGGCCAATGCGTCATCCATTTCGGCCTTGGTCCACGGCTCGTCGACCGTAGCCACGCGGACGCCGAGCTTGTCCAGCACCGACTTGCGGGCGAACAGGGCGATGGTGGCATCGAAATAGCCGACGGTGTACAGGTCGTCGTTCCACGTGCCCTTGGCCGATTCCATCAGGTCGTCGGCGCGGGACAACAGGTCCTTGTCGGTGAGCGGGGCGAGGATGCCGGCCCACGCCCAGTACGGGGTGTTCGGCTGGTCCACGTCGATCAGACAGGGCAGGTTGTTGGCGGATGAGGCGGAGATGATCGAGTCGTTGTACGAGCTTTGCGGGAAGGACTGTAGTTTGACGGTGGCCTTCTTGTCTGGGCTGGCGTTGTAGTCATCGATGATCTGCTGCACGCCGGCAAGCTCGGCTTCGCTGCCTGCCGTGTGCGTCCAGATGGTGATTTCATTGGCGTTGGCTTTCGCCGCCGCGCGTTCCGCCTCACCGCAGCCGCCCACGGTCACAAGGCTTGCGATGGCAAGCGTTGCGGCCAGAGCTTTGACGGCTGAGCGTCGGATGGTATGGGGCATGATGCTCCTCCTTATCTCTTGTTTCTTTCTTCCTTGAATAATGGGGTCGAACCGGTTCGACATACAGTCGAAACCGGATCAAGTAGGATAGATGCGTGATTTTTGGGCAGGCTATCGCTGGGGGTGGGGCCGGACCCAGGATTGCTTGATGCGCAGCTGGCATTCAATCTGGGGTGACTGCTCGCTCAGTGGCGGCGGCTGAACCTTCTCGACCGGGTATCCGGCACGAGGAAAGGGATCGGGTGCCTCGCCTTCGATGAGCGAGGCCAGCTTACCTACTGCCCAGTAGCCCATCTCGTAATGCGGCAGTTCCACAGTGGAAAGCGGCGGATCCAGCGCTTCGGCCACAACCTGGTGGTTGTCGACGCCAACCACCGCGATATCTTTGCCGATAATCAGCCCGCGACGGGTGGCCTCGGTGTAGATGGCCCAAGCGCGGGTGTCGTTGAAGCAGAAGAAGCCGTCGACATCCGGGTGTTTGTCGAAGAACGCGGGCATGCGGGCGGCGGCGTCGCTGCCGGTGTCCATGTTGATCATGAGTTCTGGGTCGAACGAGATGCCGTGCTCGGAGAGGGCGTCGATGTAGCCGGACACTCGCCCGGGCTGAGCGACCATATTGTGCATGGTGCCCACGTAGGCGATGCGGGTGCAGCCGGCGTCGATGAGATGGCTTGTGGCCTTGAATCCAATGCTGTGCTCGTCGGGCACGATGCTGGGCGCTACTTCGGCGGCATCGGTCGAATCGGCGAGCACCACTTTGCAGCCCTGCAACGATTGAGGCAGCATCGTCTTCTGGTTAAACATGCGTGCGTAGATGAAGCCGTCCACGCCGAACTGCCGCAGCGTGAGAATTTCGCGATCGGAGCTTTTGGCTCCGCTGTTGATGCCCACGGTGAGCAGCAGATATCCGAGTGTGCGGGCGGCGTCTTGCGCGCCCTCAATCATGCGGCCGGCAAACGGCGTGGTGGCCACTTCGTCGCTGAGGAATCCGATGGTGCGGCTACTGCTGGTGCGTAGCCCGCTGGCCAGACGGTTGGTCAGGTAACCGAGTTCGTCGGCGATGGCGCGGACTCGCTCGGCGACATCGGGGCTGACGCGGCCGATATCGCGGTTGTTGAGCACCAGAGAGACGGTGGAGATGGAAACGCCGGCGCGATTGGCGATTTGCTTCATTGTGACCACGGTTCTACCTCCTTGCTGGCTTCATTGGCTGGTTGTGGTTGGTTGTTGTGAAGTTGTCCTTCATTGGATCGTTATGTTAACCACGTTAAAAAGTCAAACGTTTGACGTCAATCGATTTACGTATCGGAGTGTCGGTTGGAATATCACCATTTTACGCTGTGCCAACCGTTGGTCAAAAGTTTGACTTGGTGTTGACTTTCAGAGTTCAGCTTGCGGGGTGGCCGAGGGTTTTCGTTTGTGGATGCCGCGTTCCGTGTGAACCTCGTTATTCTGGATGTGTTGTAAACGTGTTGAATGGCTGATAATGGGTGCTATGGGCACATTTGGTTTGGGTCATGACGTGGTTGACGTCGCCGCATTCGCCGAGCAGCTGTCTGAATCCGGCTCGCGCATGCGCTCGCTGTTTTCCGTTCGTGAGGTACGTCAGGCGGCGGATCGTGCACGGCTGAAGAACGATGACGAGGCCGTCCATCTGGCCGCCAAATGGGCGGGCAAGGAGGCGTTCCTCAAAGCGTGGTGCGATTATCTTGGCAATGCCCCCTATCCGTTCACGCTTGATAATTTCCCGTGGCCTGAAATCGAGATCTTGGATGATTCCCGTGGTGTGCCGCATGTGTCTCTGGGTAAGGGGGCGGCGTCAGTCTTCCAAACTGATTACGCGAATTCGGCTGCCGGCGCTCGCTATTCCTCTGCTTGTTCCCCTGCTTCCGATAACGGGCCTTATGCAGTGATGCAGGAGCGGCGGAATGCGCGTTCGGCGCAGCGCTCGGCTCTCGGTGCGGGGTTGATGCCGCATATCCATATTTCTCTGAGCCACGATGGTCCGATTGCTTCCGCGGTGGTGACGATTTCTGTGGAATAGCGCCGGTGGCTCGGCGAGTCTTGGGTTGTGATTATCGAACCGGTTTGATGTATTGTAATACAATACGTCAAACGATTGATGCGGGCAACGGATAGAGACAAAGGAGTTTCCGGTGGCTCAAAGCAACCAGTCGGCACAGGCAGGATCCGGACTGGTGCAAGCGCGGCGATATGTTCGGCATGACCATGTACACCGACCTGTTCGCCGGCGACCTCAAGAAACTTGCCGACAAGATTCCGTACTTGAAGGAGCAGAAGCTCACTTACCTGCACTTGATGCCGTTGATTGACATGCCGCACCCGAACAACGACGGTGGCTATGCGGTCCAGGACTTCGACACCGTGGACCCGAAGCTCGGCACCAACGAAGACCTCGCCGCCTACTTCGGCACGCCCGAGGCCCCCGAGTGCCACATGCTATACAACGTCTCCATCATGGTCAACCTGTGGAGCGCGCTCGCCAGCCGCGACGTGCGTCTGCTCAAGAACCAAATCGACAAGCTCGACTCGCTGCCCGAAAACTGCTGGTTCGTGATTCTGGACGCGATGGACGCCGACCTCCAACCATACGAGTCTCAGCTCACCCATTTGTGATTTCGACGGTTTCTAGCTCCCCTCTCTGAGGGGAGCTGTCGCCGTAGGCGACTGAGGGGAGTCCTCGGCAAAGCCGCAATCCATCAACTAGATTGGCTGGTCCTGCTGCAACCACACGCGTTTGCCATCCTCGAAGAAATATGTATAATAACTCAAGTCGCCAAAAGCGACGCTTAACGCGGATGTAGCTCAATGGTAGAGCCTCAGTCTTCCAAACTGATTACGCGGGTTCGATTCCCGTCATCCGCTCCACTGAAAGAGGCCGCAAACCCTTGGAATTACTTGGGTTTGCGGCCTTCGGTGTTTTCGGTGCGGAAAACATGCCGATGCAAGTTTTCCGCCCAAGTCCACCAATTTCCGCCCGAAATGTTTGACCTAATGTTTGACCTCGACCGCACGAAAAGGAAGAGGCCTGAAGCCCATGACACAGCAGAAGAACACCCGTCGACCCAACGGAAGCGGAAGCGAATGGCGCGACGACAACGGAGTCTGGCACGCGAAGAAGAGCGCCGGCGTCAATCCACGAACCGGACGACGCCGCTGGATCGAGGCGCAGGCGCAGACCAAGACCGCCGCCCGACAAAAACTCCAGACCAAGCTCGACAAACTTCAACGAGAAGGCGATCTGCCCCTCGCAGACGTCCCCACCCTCGACGTGTGGATAGACCGATGGCTCAACACCATCGCGCCCAACGTCAAACCCCGCACCCTCGAAACCTACCGATCCGACTGCAACACCATCCGCAGCGTCATCGGCGGAATGCGACTCGACAGAATAACCCCCGCCACCATCGACGGAATGTGCGCCAAACTCGCCAAGGAACACCGAAGCAAAACCGTCCACAACCACTATCTCAGACTCAGGCAGGTGCTCGATGCAGCGGTCCGCGAACGCCTCATCCCATCGAACCCGGCGCTCGCCGCAACACCGCCGCGCTATGAGTTGCAGCCCACCCAGATCCTCGAACCCGGACAGCCGGCCCGGGCGGCGCAGGCCGCACTCGACCCCAAGCGTCGCAAATACAGCCACCTGGCAGATACCGACGACGACCGCGAAATGTGGAGCCTCATGTGGAACATCATGTTCGAGACCGGCATGAGAGAGGCCGAAAGATTCGCCATCCTGCCCGAAGAGCTCGCCACCGTCGACGGCGTGCACGGAATCCAGATCATGTGGGAGCTCCAACGCTTCAGATCCGATGCAGAAGTGCCCAACTGGCTCCGCTCCCGCCATTACGAGGGATGCTTCTGGCTCGTCGAACCAAAAAGCAAGCAGGGCAACCGGTTCGTTCCCGTCAGCAACCAGACGTGGCTCGGACTCTGGGCGCTCGTCGGACGCAGGCAACGCCAGCCCGGCCAGCTCATATTCACGCGCGAGGGACACCCGCTCACCAACACCGTGGAACGCCGGCGCTGGAAACGCTCTCTCGAAGACGCGGGACTGCCCTACGTCACCATCCGAAGCGCCCGCCACTTCTTCTCCACGCACCTCGCCGAAGCCGGAGCCCCGGAAGACGCGAGAAAAGCGATGATGGGCCACGCAAAAATCAGCACGACGGCCGGATACACCCACTGGTCCGCCGCAAGCCTTGCGGCGCTCGCCGACAAGGCTCGTCAGGCGGTGGGGGAATCGGCCTGATTGCGATTCTTGCGCGGCCTTCCGCCGCCCGCACCACGACCGGGGCGGGCGGCGTTCCACGCATCGATTGTCTCCGGAAGCCAGCCGCGAGTCGTGCCGATCAGTGCGTCCGGTTCCGGCAGATGATACCCCCTCGCGGCCGGATTGCTCGTGCCGATGCGCTCGCCGACCTCCTTGAGGCTGAGATATCTTGCGGTGCTCATTTCCGGCCTCCCGACAGATAGCCGAACACCCCGGC
Source organism: Bifidobacterium sp. FKU (assembly GCF_026016385.1). Classification (NCBI taxonomy): domain Bacteria; kingdom Bacillati; phylum Actinomycetota; class Actinomycetes; order Bifidobacteriales; family Bifidobacteriaceae; genus Bifidobacterium; species Bifidobacterium sp. FKU. The sequence goes on along the minus strand of NZ_CP092888.1, from coordinate 2,251,823 downwards.
GGCCATGCCGAAGGTTCCGGCCGCGATGGCCTGACCGCCGATGGCGAGAATGAGGCACATCGCGCCACATATCAGCGAGACGAGCCTGTATGCGTTTGTTGTGTTCATGATGTTCCATGGATTAGTCTGGGGATAGGGAGCCGCAGCTCCGGATACTAGGACTATTCGGAATCTGCGGCTCTTGTACTACCGGCGAGGCCTTCGCCGTATATGCGGCGGCTTGGGCTTCGGTACGGGTGACGGCTCATCGCCTTTGGATTTCACCGCCGCGATGACTGCGGCGATTCCGACAAGCAGGGAGCCGATGGCTTCTATCGCTTTCCAGACCTCATCCATGTCTCACCTCCTTCCACTGTTCCGTTTTTGTTTACATAATAATTATAGCTCAACTAAGTAAGTTATGCAAGTCAGAACGGCAAAGATCTGGATGTGCCTATTCGAATGTTCTCCATTACTCGCACATGGTGTAACAAGTGCATGTAAAACCGGTAGAAAATCAGGATAATGATAAGACGACAAGGAAGCGTCTGGCCGTTGTTTTTGCGTCGGACGCCAGCCGGAAAAAGTGGAGATGAATTTTAGAATAATAACCAGTAGAATTGTTAACTATGAGTCAATTTCGCGTGGGAACCTATATAGATGGCTTTAATCTGTATTACGGAATGCGTTCGCATATGGGGCGTTCGACGCCTGAATGGCGATGGCTTGACATACGTGGAATGCTACAGCCGTATGCGCAGTATTGGGATCCCAACGCCTCTCTGACGGTGGTCTATTGCACCGCTCGTGTGAACGCCTCTTCCTCGCAGTCGGCGGCGATTGACCAGAATTTCTATCTGAAAGCATTGCGTGCGTCTGGTTCGGTAGATGAAATCGTTTTGGGGCATTACGTAGTTCGCAGCAATTATGCCTTCATGGTTGATAAGTTATCACGCAGCCGAGTGCCTCAACTGCTGAGCGTAACGGCGCAGCAGTTCAGCAGGATAATGCCACGCGGTCCACAGAATTGGCCCATCTCACTCCGGAATGGCCATGTCGGAGTGGATATACAACGAATTGAGGAGAAGGGCTCCGATGTAAATGTGGCTTCAAGACTGTTGCGCGACATGTACGAGAACACAATCGATGCAGCTCTCGTTCTGACTAACGACTCCGATCTGTCGGAACCCATACGCATTGCGCGAGAACGTATACCTGTTGGAGTGTTGAATCCCCATAAAGGGCCGATCGCGGGCAGTCTGAAACCATTCCGTAATGCGCAGAACAGAATTGGCAGCTGGAACAAAGCTCTCTCTCCAGCCGATTTTAAAGCTCACCAACTGCCCGATGAAGTCAACGGAATGGTCGACGGAAAATACGTGTTTGCGCGTAAGCCAGCAGAATGGTGACATGCTGGAATACTTGACGACATACGCCTACCAAGGTATATTTACCATTGTACCCACCCCGATTGCCACTGGCGACGGGGTTTTTTCATGCCCGATCGATCGGCAGACAAAGGCGAACCATCGGTATGGTCATGTTCCGTATTCTGGCAATCGGAGTATGGATATTCGCCCTGCTGATTTTCGTTGGCGGATTGAGCACCGATTTCCTGACATGCACAATAGTCGCGCTGATCATCGCATTGAATACCCTGATTCCGTCAAGCCAAAGCCCCGGCGCCCGCAGAGAGCGATCGGGGCGATTCCGTATATACGGCGGTAGAATCTAATCAAGCCGCATCGAGACGGCCGAGAGAACAACGAGGTTGGGGGCATGATGCCGGAACGAGAGAACGGAAAAATGGGCAAAATCGTGAAATGGGTCAAAGACAATGGTCTGGCCTTCGCACGCGAAATGGCCGGTCGGCATGACGCCGATATGAGCAACGAAGGGGCGAGTCGCCAATTTCGCCGTGATATGGAACGAGCCACCGCGGCATTCGCCGAGCTTGGCGCAGACAAGCAGAAAATGTACGAACTGCTCCGTAAATGGTTCGGAGTGGACAGCATGGAAGAAGCGGACTCCTACATCAGGGACGGAGCCCAGTTCGAATACCCCATGACACTGCTCGAAGAATACCTGAAACATGAAGGATACGAGACAATGGACATAATCAGATTCAAGAGAGACCACAACGTAGCGGAGAGACTCAGACGAGACCCGTCACTGTCAAGCCTCACCCCAGAACAACTCAAACAACGAATGGAGCAGAACAAATAAAAACGTCTCCAGCGCTCGCCTGTCGAACGGTAGAATCTAAATATGTCGCATAGAGGCGGGTGAGAGAACGAGGGGCGTTGAGCTCGGCAGCCATCTGGTGGAGTTCACCGTCATACATGCGTTACTCATGGTGCCACATCCGTATCATTTTGCGACACGCGCGGGCGACCTGAATGAGCCGAACTTATGCACATTTTGGCCGAAAATGTGCATAAGTTCATCAAAAGTGTGTAAATTGAGCATACGGAGACGTGATGACAAGCCGAAAGGAGACTGACATGACTGCAGTGGCGGTGGCTCCAAAGGCCCATAAAATCGGCAGGCCGGTCATGCTGGACAGCGAGGAAATCCGAAAGCGCAGGAATGTCCTCGAAGGCAAGTACGGCACTCGTGAACAGCTTTCTCAGAAGCGCGACCTCATCGGACTTACTCTCGAGGAGCGCATCGCATTGTACGACCTCGAGGATCTCGACTTCCTAGAGGGCCGATGAGCACGGAATCCGACCAGACCGAGGAACAGGCCATCGATTTCGCCCAGAGACTCGAGAACATGCTCACTGAGGTTCTCGGCCAACCGTCGGACGGGCAATACACCGCCGACCCGCAGGGCGCACGCAAAAAACGCAGCGCCAGCTATCTGATCAAGACGCGGGATCCGCAAGGCATTTCTCTCACCGTGGGCGGCAGCACCATACTCCGCCTCTCGTACCGTTACCAATGCTCCTGCCGCGACTCGAATTCATACCTCCAAGTGGATGAGTCTGCGATCACGCTGCGAGCCGAAAGCGACCCCGCACCCATCATCCACTACGATTTCGTGCGCGACCCCCATAGCGCCATTCCCGCGGCCCACATCAACATTCACGCCAGCAACGACAGCGCCACGAAAGCGATGCTCGCATGCGGCAGCAAAAGCCAGGGCAAGAACAGACGAAAAGCGTTCCTTGAAAAAGGAACCTTCCCCACATTCTCCTCCCTCCACTTCCCGGTAGGAGGAGACCGATTCCGCCCCGGACTCGAAGACGTCCTACAAATGGCAATCTACGAATTCGGCATCGACGCACAGCCGCAATGGCAGCAAGCCATCGAACAGAGCCGGGCCGAATACCGCACCCGCCAAATCAGCGCCCTTGTATGCGAATTCCCGGACATCGCATACCAAGCCCTCTCGCAAAACGGATACCTCGACAGCGGCACACCGCCACAACGACCCGAACGAGAAGACACCAAAAGTCGACTCACCAAATACTGAAAACCGCCCTGGCACTCGCAAAGAGCGGCCGGGGCGATTCCGTATATACGGCGCTTGAACCTAATCAAGCCGCATCGAGTCGGCCGAACGAACAACGAGGTTGGAGGCATGATACCCAGAGAACACAAAGGGGCCAGCGTACTGGCCGACAGAAAAGATTACGTAGCCTTGGACCTCGAAACCACGGGATATGACCCACGATTGGACGAAATAATCGAAATCGGTGCCATCAAAGTCCGAAACGGGCAACCCATCGACCGGTACGGACAACTCATCAACCCTGGTCGCCATATCCCGAATATCGTTACCGAAATCCATGGAATCGACGACGGCATGGTAAAAAAACGCGCCAACGCTCGCCGACGTGCTCTCCGAATTCCTTGACTGGATGGGCGACGGCCTGATTCTCGGCCACAACGTCAACTTCGACATCAATTTCCTCTATGACAACGCCGAAGATATCTGTGGCAAGTATGTCGGCAACGACTTCATCGACACCCTCCGGCTCGCCAGATACCTCTACCCCGAAGAACGTCACAACCGACTGCAAGACCTCATCGTCAGATTCGATATCGCCGAAGACCAAGAGCATAGAGCGCTCGCCGATGTGGAACAGACCATCGCGTGCTATCGGTGGATGATTCGGCACATGAATGAGAACGGCATTCCCTTCCCGGCCGGAGATGGCCGCAGCCGCAGAGGCTTATCTTCGCTATTCCGTGGCGGAGATCAACTGCTGCAGATAGCCCCACAGGACGAAGTCACCCCTGATCCCGCATTCGAAAACCTCACATTCGTATTCACCGGCGCACTCAAGAAAATGACCCGCGCCAACGCACAACAGGCCGTCACCAACCTCGGTGGCATCAACGGTAAAACCGTCACCAAAGACACCAACTACCTCATCACCGGCAGCACCGACTACAATGCCGCCCTCAAAGGCTCCAAAAGCAGCAAATGGCTCAAGGCCGAAAAACTCCAACTCGCCGGACAAGACCTCAACATCATCAGCGAAGACGTGTTCTACGACATGCTGGGGGACAGCATCGCCCAAGCGCCAACGCAAAGCCAACTGAAATTCAAAATCACGCAACCAGCTTGCAAAAAGATTCTGGAAATACCCAGCGGAAACCTAGATGCGAAAGAAGTCAGCGTATTGGCCGTCGATGACAGAACTAAGCCCAGCATCGTTTTGAAAACTCAGGACGGCGAAATTCTCGCAGAATTCAGCTCCAGAATGAAAGCGTATGAAACCATCGCCGCCCTGGACGGTAGAACAATAGAATTAACCGCAACCAAGCACGATGAATTCGGGTCTGCCCCATACTTCAACGCAAAAGCAAAAATCATTCGATAGGGCAAACAGTCACAAACGCCCCGGCGCTCGCAGATGAGCGACCGGGGTGTTTTTGTTTATTCTTACAAGATTTCTAGTTTCTGATATGAAAAGCCCTGGCGCTCGCAGATGTGACCGGGGCGGCAGGAGACGCCACGGTTACGGCCAAGGCGGCGGCGTGCGTCGCTGGCGTCATCAGGATTTCGGCTGCTGGCGCGTCGGACTGGTCGCCTCGATGCCGCGCGTGGACTGCCCGGAATGCGGCGTCGTGGTCGCCTGGGTGCCGTGGGCGGAACCGGGCAGCCGGTTCACGAGGGATTTCGAGGCGGAGTGCGCGTGGCTGATGGGCGTCGCGAACCGGAAGACCGTCAGCGGTTCCTGCACGTGGCGTGGCGCGCCGCGGGCGACATCGCCCGCAGGGTCGCGGATCGGCTCAGGACGGCGATGCCGTCGCCGTTCGACGGGCTGACGGCGATCGGCGTGGACGGGACCAGCCACCGCAAAGGCCATACGTACATCACGGTGGTCGTCGGCCACGAGCGTCACCGCGTGGTCTGGGCGCACGACGGGTACGGCGGGGACGTGTTCGACCTGTTCTTCCGGCGGCTCGCCGAGGAGCGGAAGGCGTCCATCCGCGTGGTCGCCGGCGACGGGGCCCGCTGGATCGACTCATGCGTCGCCGCGCACTGCCCGAACGCCGAACGCGTGCTCGACGGGTTCCACATCGTCTCCTGGATGACCGGCGCGCTCGACCAGGTCCGCAGACGCCTGTGGAACCAGGCGAGACGCGCCGGCGACGAGGAGGTGACCAAGCGCATGCGCGGCGCCAAGTACGCCGTCCTGAAGAACCCGGACGACCCGACCGACCGGCAGAACGACGCGCTCGGCGCCATCGGGAACACGGACCCGAAGGGCCGGCTCTACCGCGCCTGGCAGCTCAAGGAACTCCTGTGCATCCTGCTCAGACCCCCCTCGACCAGGCGCGCGGCGAACTCGACCACTGGGTGTTCCGGGCCTCGCGCAGCCGCATACCCGAGATCGTCGAACTCTCCAGAAAGATCCGACGCTGACGCCCCGACATCCTCAGGACCATCCAACTCGGCTACTCCAACGCCAGGCTCGAGGCGTCCGACAACCGGATCAAGGCCGCCATCCGCATGGCCTACGGCTTCCACCACGTCGACAACCTCATCGCCCTGACCATGGCTCCGATACGGCGGACTCGACATGCACCTACCACAACCCGCAATCTAACCCACGAAAACAGCAGAAGCCTCCGTTATTACGAATACACGCTATACCGCGCTAGCGTAACGGTAATGCCTGACGCCTGGCGTTTCACTGAGTTCCATGTTGGTGCCAAGGACTGCCGCTGGATGACTCTTGATGAGATGCTTGCCGACCCCGGCATCAACAAAATCAATCATGATGTCGTTGCGATGGTGCGGGATAACTTGTAATTGTTGCCACTTCGGGCATATGACGATTGAGCCAAAGCATGTTCTATGTTTCGATAATCATCAAAAGCAGAGCATAGTATGCTCTACGGGGATTTTTCTATACCCTGAAAACACCGAAAATCAGGATATAGGGCAGTAGCACGAATTAGCCAACAGCGGTATACCAAGGAATAAGGCCTTTTCCGCCCGCGATGTAACGTAGATCCGTACCTTACGAACCTCATATATAGGATCGCGACCAAAGCGTCGCTCGCAACACCGCCCGCGCCATCATCGCCAGCCATCACCAGCATCACACACCGCTCGGTGAGTCGTATGTTTGCGTTCACAGAAATTACATGTAGTGTGTCTCCGCGTATGCGTAGCGGTGTGTGATGGTGTGTGATACTGCACGCACACGGAGCAGTGGCATACTGACGGTCGTTGGTAACTCCGTACCCCACGTAGCGGTGGCAAATCCGCCTCCGTTCCCGGATGGTGGGAACGACACGCCCCGTCGAGAAGAAAAGGTGCGTTATCGCGGGGGGGCGGCGGGGTGTCACTTTCCGAAAATTCCAAGGTCTTTACCAATATCGGGTAAGAATCTTCCCCTATCCGGGTGGACGCATTCGCACTTTCTGATTAATAGCATAACGCCTTGTACGTGTAACGCCAGGTTCTGGCGTACGCGATTGTAAGAGAGACGGACAAGGCTATGAAGAGAATTGCAGAATGGTTCGCAGCGGTAGAGGCCGCAGCGGGCAGGAGAGGCAAGCGGTTAGTGGCCGTCGTTGCCGCCGTGGCGATGCTCGGCGGCGTCGCCGGCGTGGCTGGGGTAAGCGCCACCGCCATGGCGGACGATGGGAATGCCTCCACAACACAATCGCAGACCGCCGATGAGAAGGCGGCCGCCAGCGTGCCCACTCCTCTTTCCACCGAGGGAACAAACGGTGTGCCAGATGATCCGACGTTGTCTGCTCCGGCCCGCGAGAAGACCGTTACCGCCAATGGAGACGGCACGTACAAGGTGGCATTGAACGTCACCGGTGCGAAGAGCGCGGGTACGGGCGAGATCGTGACGAACCAGCCGCTCGACATCGTGCTGGTGCTGGATGTGTCCGGTTCGATGGCCGAAAAGATTGCTTGGAACCAGCCTACGAAGATTGACTCGCTCAAGACCGCGGTCAATAACTTCATCAAGGCGACGGCCGACGAGAACGCGAAGATTACCGACCAGAACCTGCAGAACCGCATCGCGTTGGTGAAGTTTGCCGGTACTGCTTCCGATAATGTGGGTAACGACACTTATTGGGATTATCGTTGGGGGCAGCGCTATAACAACTCCCAGATTGTGACAAATCTGACGTCGAATCTTAATGGTCTGACAAGTACAGTCGACTCGCTGAACGCTGCGGGAGCCACGCAGGCTGACTACGGTTTTCAGAAAGCTCGAGTCGCACTGCAGAACGCGCGCACCGATGCGAAAAAGGTTATTATCTTCTTCACGGACGGACAACCGACGAGTAGTAATGAGTTCGAGAATTCGGTTGCAAATGGTGCGGTGAGAAACGCGAAGGTGCTTAAGGATGCGGGAGCAACCGTCTACTCCATCGGAGTGTTCGGCGACGCGAACCCGAACAACACGTCAACCAACTGGAACAATCGCTTTAACGCCTATATGCACGCTGTCTCCAGTAACTATCCGAATGCCACGGCGTGGAACAGGCTTGGCAATCGCGCCGACAACAGCAGCTACTACAAGGCCGCCACGGATGCCGACCAGCTGAACAACATCTTCGAGTCCATCCGCCAGGAGATCACCAAGACGGCAGAGTACGCCGACGTGACGATTCACGACAAGCTGTCCAGCTGGGTCGTGAGCTCCGACGGCGCCTCCGTGAATGGAGAGCCCGCGGGCTTCACGTACACGAAGACCCAGCACGGCCAGACCGCGGCGTGGGCTGGTGCCCCGGAGGCGACGGTTGCGGCTGATGGCACCGTGTCTTGGCCGGTCACGTCCGACGGCGGCAAGCTTGAGGACGGCGTCACCTACACGGTGAGCTTCAATGTCAAGCCGACGCAGGCTGCGTTCGACAACGCTGCCTCGGCAACCCCTGAGAAGGACGCCGCGAGTGATGAGGCGAACACGGACGATCCAAACAAGGGTAACGCGAACAGCTACTTCACGAACGACAACCCCGGGGCTACTGTCGGCTACAGGACCGTGGTGACCTCCTCGCAGGGCGGCACGACGACGAGCAATCCGCAGACCGCCCTCTACCCGCAGAAGCCGACCATCACCCTTCCGGTCTCCAAGATCACGGTGACGAAGACTTGGTCCGACGGCAGCGAGAATCACGCGGATGATTCCGTGCAGGTCCAGCTCAAGCAGGACGGCAGGGATTATGCCAATGGTTCAGCAACGCTGAATGCCGCCGGCAACTGGACTCACGAGTTTACGGTGTCTGCCGGCCCTGAGGGGCACGCATACTCGGTTTCCGAGGTCAAGGTTGAAGGCTATGACTCCAAGGTCGATAAGACTGACCTCAAGCTACAAGGTCTGACCGCACAATCCGGTGCCTTCACGGTAACCAACACACCTTCTTACGTGGCCTTGCCCGCTTCGGATGTCAAGGTGACGAAGGTTGTGCAGGGACATGCTGCTAATTCGGACTTCAGCTTCAACCTGAAGTGCGTGGATAGCACGGATGCGAATGCTGGTAAGTGTGCTGACGTTACCGGCTTGGTCAACAATGGACTGACTACGACTGTGTCCAAGGGCGAATTGACTGCTAGCGGCGCGAGCGCGACGGTTGGCTTCGGCAATGGGGACCTGAAGTTCAGGGTTCCGACCGGTAACGCCACGCAGCTCGTCTACAAGTTCAATGTGACGGAGGACCGTACCAATGTCCCAGCTGGCTGGCGTTACGACGGCAGCACGAAGACGGTGACGGTGACCATTGCCAAGAACGATGACGGCCAGTGGGCGGCGACTGTGAACGACAACAACCCGACGTTCATGAACAAGTACATCGCTGTGTCTTCCCTGCCGTTGACCGGTGGTCGTTCGGCCCGTGACTGGCTGGTGTGTGGCGGTGGCCTGGGTCTGATGGCCTTGTTGGCTGCTGCGGGTTACACGGTGTGGCGCAAGCGTCAACTCGTCTAGCCCGTTCCTGGCTCCCCTCCCTGAGGGGAGCTGGCCGGCGGAGCCGGACTGGGGGCGCAGGAGACTTCCCTCAGACCGAAAAGAGCAATTAAAGATTTGCGGATTGCGAAGCCCCTTGTGAAAAAGGGTTCTTAGCCTCCGTGATTGCAGAAAACAAGTAGTAAACAAGTTAAGGAAGAGAGGGTTTCTCATGAAGTTGAGGAAGCTTTTCGCGGGCGTCGCTGCTGCGGCGACCCTGTTGGGTGGCATGGCGTTCGGTGCCGCCACCGCCAACGCGGCGGATACTGACCAGGCCACGATTACGGTGAACAACGCCCAGGCGGGTTACACGTACACGGGTTACAAGTTCGCCACGTTCGATAACGTCCAGGGCACGGCCCCGAATGCCACGTCCGTCGAAGTGAACACCGTCGCCGCGTGGAAGGACGCCGTGTACCAGGCGGCCGACGCGGCCAACGGCGGCCAGCAGAACGATGTTCCCGCCGAGTACGCCGAGAACCCGGCCGCGTACGTGGCCACGTTCGATGCCGCCACCGCCCGTAGGTTCACCGACGAGCTGACGAAGCGCATCCCCGCGGGCGAGCAGGGCACTGCCGCCGTGAACGGCGTGATCACCGCCACCGAGGGCTGGTTCCTCGTGACCAGCACGGCAAAGACGGCCGGCAAGTCCGCTTTGGTTGCCACCCAGATCACCAACGGTGGCAAGACCTACACGAAGATCACGCTGAACACCGAGGACGGCCAGCACAACATCGACACGCTGGGCCAGTTCAACGCCAAGGACGAGAACGTCCCGACGCCGCCGACCAAGACGGCTGACGGCAAGGGCACCGTGAACGTGGGCGACACCGTGAACTACACGATCACCGCCGTCGTCCCGCCCGCAGCAGCCGGCTACGACACCTACAAGTACACCATCACCGATGCCGCATCCAAGGGCCTCAACGTGGCCGAGGACAACGCCAACTTCACGGTCGTCGTCAAGAAAGGCAACACCGACGGCACCGACAAGACCCTGGCCAAGGACACCGACTACACGCTGACCCAGAACGGTTCCGCCTCCGACGAGAACGGCACCGTGACGACCATCGCGTTCCCGAACGTGAAGGACTACGCCGGCAAGACCATCCAGGTGACCTACAAGGGCGTCGTGACCTCTGACGCCGTCGACCAGGTGACCAACACGGCCACCGTGAAGAACAATAACGACCAGACCGGCGAAGGCACGACTGTCGTCAAGAAGCTCGGCAAGTTCGACTTCACCAAGATCGGTGTCGGCAACGACGCCACGGGCCTGGCCGGTGCCGAGTTCAAGGTTTCCGCCGATAAAGGCAAGACCTTCATCAAGTTCTCCCAGGACGCCAACGGCGTCTACTACCCGGACGCCAACGGTAACGAGACCCTGACCTCAGCCGACGGCAAGGGAACACAGAAGACCCTTGGTAAGGTCGCTGTCCGCGGCCTCGCCGAAGGCACCTACACCGTTCAGGAGACCAAGGCCCCGACCGGTTACGCCGAGAACTTCAAGGTCACCTTCACCGTGACCATCGGTACGAACGGCGGCGAGGGCACTCTGGCCGTTGACACGCTCCATCAGGTCAACACGACCAACAAGACGGTCTTGAACGTCAAGTCCATCACCCAGCTGCCGCTCACCGGTGCCGCCGGAACCATGCTGTTCACCGTGGTCGCCGTGCTCCTCGCCGGTGTTGCCGCGACCGTGTTCGCCAAGTCCCGCTCCACCAAGCGCGCCCTCAACGCGTGAATCGAGAGCAATGAACGCGTGGTCTAATTCATCAGTGAATTGACCCCAATTGGAAGCGAGTGAAGTGCCAACCTCGCTCGCCTCCTTTTTTCAAATTCGACATAACCAGAATCAAAGGTGCAATATGGCAATGGATGATATAGATATTGTGATTATTACAGCCCTAGCTGAGGAGGGGGTTGCCGTCGAGAAAATAGGACAAGATTTTTATGATATAAATTGGGAAACCAATTGTGATAGCCAAATTGGCGTTGTTCGTATTGGTGTTTTAAAAACGGATTCATCACATTTGCTGAAAATTATGTTAGCTTCAGCTGCCAATGAGGGAAGTTCAGTTGCGCCGGTAATTAATCATATCAATGATACTTATCACCCTTCGATGTTGACCATGTGTGGTGTATGTGCGGGAGATCCTGAACGTACCCATTTGTGTGATGTTATTGTTGCAGATTCGGTATATTCACTTGATTCAGGAAAAAAAGAGAACGGAGAATTTCTACCGGAAATAAATACATCTCCAGTGTACAAAAAGCTTAATCAGGTTGTCAATGATTTTGTGGTGCATGCAAGAATTGATCAACTTCCCACTCAGCCAGAAGTTATTGAAATGATGCAACAGCAAAATACTATGCCGGGCGGTTCATTCAATGTGCATATCGGCCCTGTAGCTTGTGGCGAGCAGATTGCAGATTATGACGCTTTTTGGGAGAATGTTGCTCGCAGAGGCAAATATAAGACGATTGGCTATGAGATGGAAGGCAATCATCTTGGATATGCCTCGCAATGGGGGCAAATCCCCTACCTGTTCTTCAAAGGTGTGATGGATTTCGCTTCAGGAAAGACTGATGGCTGTAAGAAGATTGCGGAACGTACGGCTGCTGATGCGTTATTAGCATTTCTTAAGTCGAAACAATTTGGGATTTTCTTCGGAAGCCTGCCGAAGAAAAAATCTTATAAAAAACAGTTGATGATTTCAATGTGCTCTTGGAAAAATTGACGGCTGATGCATGGGATGAATATAAAAATGCATTAGTAACGGGTCGTAATACATCGAAGCGTGATAAGATCCTCAATGACTATAAGAAAAGAGTGGCAGATATCGGTAATAATTGTCCCTCGACTATTCCTGCAGCTACGAGGATATTCCCGTACATGAATTATTATGGATACCTGTATCTCGACTGTCTTATGAGACCGAATCATCGACTTTGTCCTCATATGTTGGCAGGGGATCCCTATGCGGATTTAGTAAAAAGTCTGCTGGGGGATGACAATGCAACTATTGGCCTTCAAGATGTGCTAACTTTGCATAATCGATCTCGAACAGATTTTATGGTTGCCAGTGAATTGATTCATTCGAGTGACGAATAATCGTTTAAATCGATATCGTGATATCTTAAAAAGGTGACCGTCACTCCTTGGGACTGACAGTCACCTACTATTTGATCGAGTCGATCTTGATTAGATTAAGGCTTGATGAGGCTGAAAATCACCGTTCAATAAAGAGCTTCAAATCTGGAATAGCCCTTTCATAACTCTTTCGGAACAGGGGTTCATAGGCAGTTAGAGGCACTCTTTCCATTATAAGAGTTTTTTTACTGCATATAAGTGGTTGATTCTTTGTAGAATAGTAATCCGAAACACGTGAGATACTATTCAATCTTTTGTATTATTCCTCGACGAAAGCGATGTCGTAGTATCAGAAATTTGAGTTATTCGTTGTTCATTGAGAAAGGTAACTTACGGAGATTGCGGCCATGGAACTGTGACGGACAGGCGAAAGGCCCTGATTCCCAATTCACTCCGTAGCCATCGCCTCGCACCACAGTCCTCCAACACAAACAGTGAAAAACCAGAATTTGTGTTATCGGCTTGAAGCGTACGTTATTTTACGTGAAAAGCATGCTATCGGGACGAAACTCGTGTCATATGACACAGAAATCTATGTCATAGTACCTAAAACTTGTGTTATTGACGCAGAAACTTGTGTCAATGGGTACTAGAAATGCCGTGTTTGAGGGGAAACTTGTGTTATTGACGCAAAAACTTGTTCCATCCGAAATTTCGGAGCCACCGTCATCTACCGGCCACCGGTTCACGTAAGAAAAGCGGCATATGTTGCACCTTCCCGCAAGGGTGATAATAGGGGGGAGTGCCGGCAATGAGGCAAGGAGCAGTTTATCGGGGATGAAACCTACCCTACTAGGGGTTAGAAAAGTCCGTATAACAAGTACTATCATCCCAAACTATGACATGCCCCCATATTTAGGGGTGCGGACGAACCTTCCAGAGAGTGTAGGGGATGAAAATGACTGTCGGTGGAGGGGCCTTTAGCCCCGAAGAGATCAAGTACCTGAAGTCGTTGCCGGCGGTGGCGGAAGCCACTTCGAAACGCATTACCTACACTGACGACTTCAAACGGTATTGCGTGACCCGTTATAACGAAGGTGCCTCACCGGTGCGTTTGTTCCGTGAGGCCGGGCTCGATTCCGCCCTGATCGGGTACAAGCGCATCGAACGTTGCCTTGCCCGCTGGCGCGAGGCACAGGATGAAATCCTGGGTGCCGAAGCGCCGGAACCCGCCGAGAAAAACAGTCGGGGGGGGGGTATCACATTCGAAGTTTTATCGATCGGGAACCGCTGGAACGTCAGATACTTCGAACGAGTGGCGTGAGGCGGAGGGTGCCGCGATTACGGCGAAAGCCGGCAGCGAATCCGATTTCCACGTATCCCCCGAACGCCGCGCCATCATCTTCCCCATCTCCCGCAAAGAGCAGAACAATGATTTACGTGACCTGCTGATTGTTCAGCAAATACGGCGTATCGATGAGCTGGAGCGGCAGGTCGATATGCTCGAGGCTTTGCTGCATGGCGGGCGACGGGGGAGCAGGGCATCATCTTTCTCGCTTCCGAAACGCGAATCGGGCGAGCGGGGCTTGTCTGCGGGCAATAATGACGTTGCTCCCGCGGATTCGGATAAGGAGAATCGTAGCGAGGATCATGGTGAGGACCAGGGCGAGTAATCGATCGTATCGGAGACTTGCCCAACACGCACGCTAAGATGGGCATCGCAATAATCGGCAATGAGCAGGTAATCGGCGAGGCGGTGCATGGAGCAGGAATCCAACGAGCAAGAACCTAACGAGGCGACGGAAATCGTGGGCGGCAAACTAGAGACCGTCGAGGTTTCCAAGCACCCCGAGGCTTCCATACCCGAGACCGATTTGTCTCTGGCGGATATCGAGCGCCGTCGTTCGCATCCGTTGCGTTGGGCGCTGATTATTCTTGCCGTACTGTGCGCCATCATCGCGCCGTACTGGTTCGGTCGCTCGTTGGCGGTAAATAATACTGACTCCATTGTGGCCGTGCTCGGGGGAGTGTCTCCGCAAGGCATCGCGCTGGTCGGTTGGGTGGCCGTGGTGATCGCGTACGTCGGATTGGCGATGGCGGTGGTCGTCTCGCCGTCCTGGCCGTGGCTGATTGTATTTGTGATCGGGTTGGCCGGCGAGCAGTTCATCGCGGGACTCAGCATGCTCAATCTCAATTTCTGGTATTCCACGTACGTGGTCTACGGCAAGCAGGCCGGCCTGGCGAATGCCGCGAACCTGGGCATTATGGGTGCGGCGATCGGCATCGCCGTATATGCCCTGGTGTTTGTTGGTCTGCTGGTGATTATCCGGAAGACCTCGCCGCTGAACGTGCTGACCAAAAGCTGGGCGAGTTTCATTCTGTACTTCGTGATTGAAACCATCGCCCTGCTCGTGGTGTTGTTTGGCGGATTGCTCACCACTGTGTGAGCGTACGTGAGTCGCCGTACGTCGCTCAGTACTCACCACTCACTGCTCACCACCGCGCAAACCGTGTGCTGCTCCCTTCAGTACTTATATGATGTGTTATATTTGTTGGCCTTTCGCTGTTTGTGGTGGGTGGTTTGGGTGCGGGGTGATGCCGGTCGGGTAGGTTGGAGGCATGGATGCCTCTCACCTGTTCACCGCCGCGCTTCGGTTGCAGTCACCTTGGAAGGTGGGGTCCGTGGACTTCCGTGACGCCGACGGCGGCCGGCGGGAGCTGCGCATCATGATCGGCTTCGAGCCCGGCGCCCGCTTCCATTGTCCCGGGACAGGCTGCCGGGAAGACGCCTGCCCGGTGCGTGACAGGCGGGGGCGTGTGTGGCGGCATCCGGACTTCTTCCGGTGCAAGGCGTTCATCCACGCCGCCATGCCCCGCGTCACGTGTCCCGAGCACGGGGTGGGGACGGTGCCCGTCCCGTGGGCGAGGCCGGGCGGCGGGTTCACGCTCCTGTTCGAGGCGTGGGCGGTGGAGGTGGCCCGCCGCCTGCCCGCCGGCACGCTCGCCGGGCAATTGGACGAGACCGATACCCGTTTGTGGCGGTCCGTCGCCCGTTACGTCGACGAGGCGAGGAGGCTGGAGGGCTACATGGGTGTGGAGGCCGTCGGCATCGACGGGACCGGCCGCGGGGGCCGCGATTGCATCACCGTGGTCGCCGGTCTCGTGGAGCACGATGTCGTCAACGTGACGCCGGGCAGGGACCCGGCCACGGTCGAACGGTTCTCGCGTGGTTTCATGGGCCACAACGGGGTCCCGGAGTATGTGCGTCTGGTCGCCTGCGACATGAGCCCGGGCTCCCCGGAAGGGCATCCGTGGGCATCTGCCCCATGCGCGGCGGATCGTCGACAGGTTCCATGTGGCCAGGCACGCCAATGGGGCCGTCGACAAGGCCGGGAAGACGGAGGGCCGCTCCGACCCGCTGCTCAAACGGGCCGAGTACCTGTGGCTCAGGAACGGGGAAAGCCTGGCCGAACTGCAGGTGGAGGCCAGGCGCAACCTGACGGGGCGACGGTTGAGGACCGGCCGCGCCTGCCGGATGCGCGAGGTCCTGCAGGACGTCTACGCGGACAGCCGCACCCCGTCCGAGGCGTGGGTGCGCCTGCATCGCCTGTGCTCGTGGATGATGCACTCGGGGCTCGAGCCGATGAAGGACTTCGCCCGCATGGTCCGACGCCGCTTCGCCGAGATCGTCGCCTACTTCGGGCACCCGTACGCCAACGCCGTGCTCGAGGGCGCCGACGGCGTCATCCGGAACGTCAAACGACGGGCCCGCGGCTTCAGGAACATGGACCACTCCGCCACCATGATCTACCTGACCTGCGGCAGACTCGACCTCAAAGCCGTCGCCACCACTTGACCATCACCCACCACAAACAGCGAATAGCCGTTTTATTTGTTTTTTTTTAAGCCTTGTATACTGAAGAACGTACCGATTATACATTTCTGAAGAACGTATCAGTACGATGATTACCCATACCTGACACTTGTTATCGTTAAGGGGAAGTGGCATGAAGGCGATTCTGTTTCGTGACTGCAAGGCATGTTTCCAGTCATTCAAGAACTGGGGTATGGTTCTTATCCTTATGGTCACGGCAATATTCGTGGAGATGGGTGTCAGTGGCGCAGGCATTCTAGACCCATTTACTTGGGCTGTCTTGTTTGGACCGTTTTTCATCTGTTCGTCATGCTCGGTGATGGTCTCCATCCTGTATCAGGATTTCCGAGATGGACTGTTTGAGCTCTATACACAGTCTGGTCGTTCCTATTGGAGCTACTGCTGGTGTAAATGCCTGTTTCCTGTTATCCTGACAGTGATTTCCGTGCTTTTAAATCTGGCTTTTATGCGTGTTTTGTCATCAGGCTTTCAGATAACCGCTGGAGCAGATGATGCAATTGGTGCTCTTATCGTATCAGTCTTAGGAACAATCGTCTGTTCTTTGGGCGCAATGCCGATGGTTTATGTCTCCCGGAACAGCGATCCGACAATGGCACAACTGGTTTTGGTGTTGATTGCGGTCCTGCTCCAATTGGCATATATGCTTGTGGTCGTCAACGTGATGCCGCTGTGCCTGTTCTCGGTTGGTTATGTCGTATTGGTAGTGGTCGCCATCGGTATTTCAACCGGAGTATTCTGTCGATATTTTATCAACACCAATATCGAGCTGTGACATCCGGACATGACGGATACGAACACAACCGAATCGACGACAAGGAAAGACAATATGACCGCCGACCACATCAACCACGCCGACCGCACCGACAACGGCGAACATGCCATCATCGCCGTCGAACACGTCACTTTCGGCTACAAGAAGAAACAGACCGTGTTGGAGGACATCGACTTCACCGTGCCGGAAGGCCAGTCGCTGGCGATCCTCGGATACAACGGCGTCGGCAAGACCACGCTGTTCAGACTCATCGTCGGACTGCTGCGCCCACGTGAAGGGCGATGCGTGATCGATAGGCGTCGGGTGCCGTCGATGCGCGACGTGTTCCAGATGACCGAGAACGGCAATCTCGTCGGCACGATGACCGTGCGTGACAACATCCACTTCCGGCAACTGCTGTTCCGGTCCGGCAAGGGAATCGCGGACGGCGGCCATACCGTCGACTCGAAACGGCTGGAGGATGAGCCGCTCGTCCGTGCCTTCGAATTGGAGGGGCATCTCGACAAGAAGGTGGCGGAACTCTCGACCGGTCTGCGCAAACGGGTCGGCATCGTCGCCGGCATGCTGTTCGACCCGCATGTCATCATGCTCGACGAGCCAAGCAACGCCATCGATCCGATCACCCGCTCGCTGCTCGTCGATTACGTCAACCAGCTTCGCGCCGACGAGCGCACTTTGCTCACCGTCACCCATGACCTCGAATACTGTTGGAATGTGGCCGACCGGATCATCATCCTTGACGACAAACACCTCGTCAAGGATATGATGCTCGCCGAATTCGACGACTATGAGGCGTTCACCAAGGCGTCCACGCTCGGGCGTGACCGCACGCACGTCGACTTCGGCCTTCCCGCGCACGGACGGCAAGCATGAGATCATGGCATCGCCACCGTGTCCCGTTTATCGAACAAGGCGCATCGCTGACCCGGCGAATGGGCGCCATGCCTATACGCCCGGCGAACTCGCGGCCCACTGTTCTGGCGCGGTGCTGATTCCGCAACCGACAAACGACGGCTGCGCAACCATTCCCATACGGCCTCGTAGCGGAACCGTCTCCATCCTGACCGGGTTCCTCCGCCGGAACATGCCCGCCATCGGTCTGAGCCTGCTGTCCTCGCTCGTCGTCCAGGGACTGACATTGATCGTGCCCGCAGGCACCGGCTATATGGTCGACCATGGGTCGCTCGCCGCCCAAAGCGGTTTCCCGCCGTTGGTCGCGACGATGCTGCTTGCCTCGCTGCTGAAACTGCTCGCCGGACTCATCGAACCCGTCTGTGGCACGGTGACCATCAACGACGGCGGATGCCGGATTTACGACGCGGACAGCCGATGGAAGGCCGGCAGGCTGGCGTATGTGCATCAGGAATCCACGGTGTTCTACGAAACCTTGCGCGACAATATCACGCTGCACCGTCCGTGGCTGACGGATGACGACATCGTCAGGGCGTGCGAGGTTGCCGGCATCAACGAGGGGATGATGGATCCGGTCGTCGGCTTGGACGCCATGGTCAGTGAACGCGGCATGAACCTGTCCGGCGGCCAACGGCAGAAGGTCGCCATCGCGCGTGCGGTCGTCGGAAGACCGGACTTCCTACTTATGGACGAACCCACCAGTGCTCTGGACAACGATACCGAGCGACATGTCATGACGGCGTTGCTCGACTCCGACAATGCGTGCATCGTCGTGGCGCACAGACTCGCATCGATTCGGGATTTCGACCGCATCCATGTCATGGATCATGGGCAGATCGTCGAATCCGGTACGCATGACGAACTGCTGCAGGCCGGCGGATTGTATTCGCGGCTGTACCGGCAGGAGTGAGTGTCCCCTTACACCCTTACGCCTTTAAACCTTTACCCTTTACACCTTATCCCTTACACCCTCGGCTCATGAGGCCCCAGTCCGGCCCCTGCCGTATAGTTTTCATTTGGCGTAATTTCGCCCGCGGATAGAGAGCGTTTCGAGCGAACCTGCACGAAACACCGCGCAACGACACAATAAGGAGGACGCCGTGGCACTGACGGCTGACGAGAAGACCCAGATTATCAACGAGTACGCGACGCACGAAGGTGACACCGGTTCCCCCGAGGTCCAGGTGGCTCTGCTGTCCAAGCGTATCGCCGACCTGACCGAGCACCTCAAGGAGCACAAGCACGACCACCACTCCCGTCGTGGTATGCAGCTGATGATCGGTGACCGTCGTCGCCTGCTTGACTACCTCAAGCGCGTTGACATCAACCGTTACCGTTCCCTCATCGAGCGTCTGGGTCTGCGTCGATAATTGAAGACTTCCGCCCGAGTACCTAGGATGGTGCTCGGGCGTTTTACATATCGCCAGCCAACGGCAACAACGGCAAGAGGGTTAGAGGATAGGCCAGCAGGTAAGGCCGACAGGAGAACCCGAATGAAGGGGTTGACACGAGGAACGACGGCCAAGGGGCCAGTCGAAACAAGGTATGTGACGTCCGCTGAAGAGGACAGTTGCGGTTCAAGCGAGTCGCCAAACCGCAGCACAGTATGTAGGAATAATTAGAAAATTAAAGAAGGAGGAACCCTATGGAGGGTCCCGAAATCAAGGCCGTTGAGGCCGTAATCGACAATGGATCGTTTGGCAAGCGCACGCTGCGCTTCGAGACCGGCCGCCTCGCCCAGCAGGCCGATGGCGCTGTGGCCGCCTACCTCGACGACGATTCCATGATTCTGTCCACCACCACCGCCGGTTCCAGCCCGAAGGAGAACTACGACTTCTTCCCGCTGACCGTCGATGTTGAAGAGAAGATGTACGCTGCCGGCAAGATTCCGGGCTCGTTCTTCCGCCGTGAAGGCCGCCCGAGCTCCGAGGCCATCCTCGCCTGCCGCATCATCGACCGCCCGCTGCGCCCGCTGTTCCCGCACACCCTGCGCAACGAAGTGCAGGTCGTCGAGACCGTGCTCGCCGTGAACCCTGATGACGCTTACGATGTCATCGCCCTGAACGCCGCTTCCGCCTCCACCATGATCTCCGGCCTGCCGTTCGAAGGCCCGGTCTCCGGTGTGCGTCTGGCGTTGATCGACGGCCAGTGGGTCGCCTTCCCGCGTTGGAGCGAGCGTGAGCGCGCCGTGTTCGAGATCGTGGTCGCCGGCCGCGTGATCGAGAACGGTGATGTTGCCATCGCCATGATCGAGGCGGGTGCCGGCAAGAACGCCTGGCACCTCATCTATGACGAGGGTCAGACCAAGCCCGATGAGGAGGTCGTGGCCGGTGGTCTTGAAGCCGCCAAGCCGTTCATCAAGGTGATCTGCGAGGCTCAGGATGAGCTCAAGAAGATCGCCGCCAAGGAGACCAAGGAATTCCAGCTCTTCCCGGAGTACACCGACGAGCTGTATGCCCGCATCGACGAGATCGCCCATCAGGATCTGAACGAGGCCCTCTCCATCGCCGAGAAGCTGCCGCGCCAGGACCGCATCCACGAGATCAAGGAGCACGTGCGCGAGGTGCTCGCGGACGAGTTCACCGACATGGACGACGCCGAGAAGGACAAGGAACTCGGCAACGCCTTCAAGGAACTGCAGCGCCAGATCGTGCGTCGCCGCATCCTGACCGAGGACTACCGCATCGACGGCCGTGGCCTGCGCGACATCCGCACCCTGTCCGCCGAGGTGGACATTGTGCCTCGCGTGCACGGTTCCGCCCTGTTCCAGCGTGGCGAGACTCAGATTCTGGGCGTCACCACCCTGAACATGCTCAAGATGGAGCAGCAGATCGACGCGCTGTCCGGTCCGCAGTCCAAGCGCTACATGCACAACTACGAGATGCCGCCGTACTCCACTGGTGAGACCGGTCGCGTCGGATCCCCGAAGCGCCGCGAAATCGGCCATGGTGCCCTCGCCGAGAAGGCTCTCGTGCCGGTGCTGCCGAGCCGCGAAGAGTTCCCCTACGCCATCCGCCAGGTCTCCGAGGCCATCGGTTCCAACGGTTCCACTTCGATGGGTTCCGTGTGCGCCTCCACGCTGAGCCTTTTGGCTGCCGGCGTGCCGCTGAAGGCCCCGGTTGCCGGCATCGCCATGGGCCTCGTGTCCGGCGACGTTGATGGCAAGCACATCTTCAAGACCCTCACCGATATCCTGGGTGCCGAGGATGCCTTCGGCGACATGGACTTCAAGGTGGCCGGTACTTCCGAGTTCATCACTGCCCTGCAGCTCGACACCAAGCTCGACGGCATCCCCGCCGATATCCTGGCCGCCGCTTTGCAGCAGGCCAGGGAAGCCCGCGCCACGATTCTCGAGGTCATCAACGAGTGCATCGACGGCCCGGCCGAGATGAGCGAGTTCGCTCCGCGCATCATCACCACCTCCGTCCCGGTTGAGAAGATCGGCGAAGTCATCGGCCCGAAGGGCAAGATGATCAACCAGATTCAGGAAGATACCGGCGCTGAAATTGCCATCGAAGATGACGGTACCGTCTTCATCTCCTCCGAGGGTGGCGAGGCCGCTAAGAAGGCCAAGTCCATCATCGATTCCATCGCCAACCCGCACGTGCCCGAGGCCGGCGAAACCTACAACGGCAAGGTCGTCAAGACCACGTCGTTCGGCGCTTTCGTGAACCTCACCCCCGGCACCGACGGCCTGCTGCACATCTCCCAGATCCGCAACCTGGCCAACGGCGAGCGTATTGACGCCGTCGAAGACGTGCTCAGGGAAGGCGACACCGTTGAGGTGATCGTTCAGGGTGTCGATGATCGCGGCAAGATCTCCCTGGCCATCCCTGGTTTCGAGGATCAGGAGAACAACGCCCGACCGAGCCGTGGCGATCGCGATGACCGCCGTGGCGGCCGTGGCCGTGGTGATCGTGACGATCGCCGTGGCGGCCGTGGCCGTCGCTCCGATCGCGATGACCGTGACTTCGACGATCGTGACGACCGTCCGCGTCGCCGTCGCTCCGATGACTTCGAGGATGATTACGACGACCGTCCGCGTCGCCGTCGCTCCGATGACCGTGACTTCGATCGCGATGATCGCGATGATGATCGTCCGCGTCGCCGTCGTTCTGCCGACCGTGACTTCGATGATCGTGATGACCGTGATGCTCGCGACTCCCGTGATGATGATCGTCCGCGTCGCCGTCGTTCTGCCGATCGTGATGACCGTGGCGATCGTGATGACCGCCGTGGCGGTTTCCGTGGCGGCCGTGGCCGTGGCTCGGACCGCAACCCGCGCTATGCCACTGACGACAACTACGACGACTACCGCGCTGACCGCGAAGAGCGTACTGAGCGCCCGCGTCGCCGCGTCCGTCGCGACTTTGATCCGTTCGAGGACTAAAGCCCTCTCACGGATCGGTCGCGGCATAGCCGCTCCCCTCACCTACGGGAAGCCCACCGGGCTTCCCGCTTAACGGTTCGGCATTCGAGGACTGATCGTTCTCTAGCTTCTCTCGGGTGAGAAGAGCTTAATCGCAAACCAAAAGGCTTCTATACCGTTTCATTCGGTATAGAAGCCTTTTGGTTTTTCGGCTTCTTCGCGCTACATATTTCGATGTTGAATAGGGCACTCGTGCTGCTGCCATGTACATTCAGTTGTCAGTTGACAACTATTCTCATGCATCAAGAATGGCGGAAAACAGCCATTAAGATGATTGGAGCCACGCTAAAAAGCGTTGACAACTGACAACAGTTTGTACACGGCACCGCATGGCACCTATCCTGTTGCTCACGACCGGATCTATTCTCTCGTCTGTTGTTGCCCAACAGCAAAATCCGCTTGCCGTGCCGCGCCATGTCCGAGTCATGGCCAGCCGTTGATTGAATGGCGGATGATCATCGAAGGTACTCATGGGCGTTGATCACTGTGGCAACAACAAAGGCCGGGCCCTTGTGAGAGCCCGGCCTTTATGCCGTATGGCGGCGGATTAATCCTTAAAGGCTAATCCGTTGTCAATCAGCGTTACAGAATCGCCATGCACACGAAGTCCAGAATGAACAGCGCGGCCACAATCCAGATGATCGGGTGAACCTCCTTGGCCTTGCCCTTGCAGGTCTTCACGATGCAGTACATGATGAAGCCGCCGGCGATGCCGTAGGAGATGGAGTAGGAGAAGGCCATGAACACGGCGGCGAAGAACGCCGGAATGGCCTCGGCGATGTCGTCCCACCTGACTTCCTTCAGGGAGGCGGCCATCATGCAGCCGACGATCACCAGCACGCCGGCGGTCGCGGCGGACGGCACGGCAGAGACGACCGGGGCCAGGAACGCGGACAGGGCGAAGCAGATCGCCACAACCACGGAGGTCAGGCCGGTGCGGCCACCTGCGGCGATGCCAGCGGAAGACTCGACGTAGGTGGTGGTGTTCGAGGTGCCGCAGATAGCGCCAATGGAGGTGGCGATGGAGTCGGCGAACAGGGCCTTGTCCATCTTGGAGGAGAAGCCGTGGCCGTTCTCCAGAGCCTTCTCATCCTCGGCGGAGAAGATGCCGGTGCGGCGGCCGGTGCCGATGAAAGTGCCCAGGGTGTCGAACGTATCGGACATGGAGAAGGCGAAGATGGTCACGATGACCAGAGGCAGCTTAGAGACGTCGGAGAACAGCGCCGGGAAGCCCTCAGCGGAGAAGATCGCGCCGAAGGTCTGCGGCAGCTGGGAGAAGGTTTCGCTGATGGACTGCGAGTTGGACCAGGTGGTCACGCCGAACGGGATGCCAATCACGGTGGTGATGGCGATGGCCAGCAGCATGCCGCCCTTAACCTTCATCACGGTGAACACAATGGCCAGTACGAGGCCGATCAGGAAGACCCACAGCACCTTGTCGTTGAAATCGGCCAGACCCGGGGTCGCCGCCACGGCGCCTCCCTTGGCCGCGGCTTTCGGGTCGCCGGGGGTGAACTTGATCAGTCCGACGTTCAGCATGCCCACGTAGGCCACGAACAGGCCGATGCCGCCGCCGATGGCGCGCTGCAGAGGCTCGGGGATGGCCAGGATGATCATCTTGCGGATTCTGGTGACGGTGATGAGGATGTTGATCAGGCCGCACAGGAACACCATGCACATGGTCTGCTGCCAGGTGAAGCCGAGGCCGAAGCATACGGTGTAGGTGAAGAACGCGTTGAGACCCATGCCGGCGGCCTGGGCGTACGGCACGTTGGCGAACAGGCCCATGACCAGGGTGCCGATGATGGCGGCGATGATGGTGGCCAGGAACACGCCGCCCCACGGCATGCCCGTCTGCGACAGGATCTGCGGGTTGACGACGATGACGTAGGCCATCGCGAAGAACGTGGTCAGGCCGGCCAGAATCTCAGTCGAGACGGTCGTGCCGTTTTCCTTCAAATGGAAGAATTTCTCCATCTACTCTCTACTTCCTTGGGTTTATGCGGGGCTGCGCACCGCGCGCATAATGCTGCGGCTGGCCCCGGCGAGAATTGCGACTCGCCCTGATCGGCCTGCCCAACGCGCGTCAGGTGTTGCGCACCCAATCAGAACCGTGGCCGATTATAGCTTGTGAAGGTAACGTGAACGGGTCCGGGAGTAGACTGACTGCCAGAATAATTCGGAACAACTCAGGGGACACGCAGGGCACACCCGTGGAAGGAAGGCGCGCGATGAAGCCGGCCGTCGAAGTCAGCATCACCTCTTGGAAGAAGAACGTCGTCAAACCCGGCCAGGAGTACGGCCGCGTACTGCTGATGCCCGGCACCGGCTACAACTGCGACCGCCCGCTGCTCTACTGGTCGGCCCAGGCTCTGGTCGAGGCCGGCTGGCGAATCGACCGCATGAACGTACGCAACGCTTCCGACGACCTGTCCACGGTGATTCCGGTCCTCAATCAGGCGATTGACGGCTGGGTGGCCGCCGCGCGCGAGTCCGGCGCGGGTAAAGCCGGTGATTCCGACACCCCGTCCGGCCCTCGCCTGTTGCTGATCGGCAAGTCGTTGACGACGATGACCTACCCACATGTGGCCTCACACTACGGTCTGCCGTTCGTGCTGCTGACCCCGGTGCTGCATCACGCCGACTTCGATCCATCCGCCCGGGTGATTCCGGTGCCGGCTGTCGGCGATGATATCGTCGCCGAATCCGAGGCCCCGAGCGTGGCCGAAGCAAGGGCGATCATCCGCGCAGAACTGGCCGGCCAGTCGCACGCCGCCAGCTCCCGATACTCCGGCCCGGCACCGCTGATCTGCGCCGGCACCGCCGATCCGTTCTACGATCGAGCCCGCGCCAACGCGCTCACCCCGCACGTGCACGAATGCCCGGATGCCAACCATTCGATCGAGGTGCCCGGCCACTGGCGTCGCTCGCTCGACTATCTGAAGGAAGTCACCGCGTCCGTAGCCCAGTACGCCGCCGCGATGTAACGCCCCGCGACACGCCCGAATTCTGCAATGTCGCTGACCATCCGTAGTCTAATCATCTGTAAACCACAGACCGTTGGTTGAAGTGCGCGCGAGCGCATTTCCGAAGTTTGGTTCGCCAAGCCAGCGCAGGTTGAGAGATATAAGCCCGTCAAGGGCCGGCGAAGGTCGCTTCGCGAGATTGTATTGCTCTGCCTGTGTGCAGGGCTTTTTTGTTGCCCGGCCGAAAGTTCCGAACTCCAAGTCAACGGCCGACTTAGGAAGGAACGCCATGAAGAGGCCCGAAAAGGAAGCGGTAGTCGCTCAGCTTACGGAAGAATTCCGTAACGCTGACGCCGTCTACCTGACCGAGTACCGCGGGCTTACCGTTCCGCAGATTTCCGATCTGCGTGAAAAGCTAGGCCGCGATACTTCCTACACCGTGGCAAAGAACACGCTGGCACGCATCGCCGCCAAGGAAGCGGGCATTGAGGGTCTCGACGAGATTCTCTCCGGCCCGACCGCCATCACCTTCGTGAAGGGCGACTTCATCGAGGCTGCGAAGGTCATCCGTGACTTCGCCAAGGACAATAAGGCTCTTGTCATCAAGGGTGCCGCCGCTGACGGCACTGTCTACGATGCCGAGGGCGCCAAGAAGCTGGCAGACCTCAAGTCTCGCCCGCAGCTGCTTGCCGAATTCGCCGGCGACATCAAGGCATCGATGGCCAAGGCCGCGTACCTGTTCAACGCCCTGCCTACCAAGGCTGTGCGCACGATCGACGCCCTGCGCGAAAAGCAGGAGAAGGCTGCCTGATTTACGCCCTCACGGCATGAATCAGTCGCTTCGATAATTTAAACAATAAGGTTTATTAGGCAGCGGATCTACCACTTCGTCCGCCGCCAAGATTGAAAGGAAGCCATAATGGCTAAGTACACCAACGATGAGCTGCTGGAAGCCTTCGGCGAGATGACCCTGGTCGAGCTCTCCGAGTTCGTGAAGGCCTTCGAGGAGAAGTTCGACGTCGAGGCCGCCGCTCCGGTCGCCGCCGTCGCCGCTGTTGCCGGTGCCGCCGCTCCGGCCGAGGAAGAGAAGGATGAGTTCGACGTCATCCTCTCCGCCGTCGGCGACAAGAAGATCCAGGTCATCAAGGCTGTCCGCGCCATCACCTCCCTCGGCCTGGCCGAGGCCAAGGCTCTTGTCGACGGCGCTCCGAAGGCCGTCCTCGAGAAGGCCAAGAAGGAAGATGCCGAGAAGGCCAAGGCTCAGCTGGAAGAGGCTGGTGCCTCCGTCGAGCTCAAGTGATTTGTGCGGCATAAGCCGCAATCACAGCTTTTCGAGGAACCCCGCACCTGTGTTTCAGGCTGCGGGGTTTCCGCATACTGAGTAGACTAGTTGACGAGGGCGAGGCGGAGAACGCGATCCGGCGTGGAATCACAAAGCTGGCAATGAGCGAAAGTTGTCAATTCTGTGCCCAGTAATCCGCCAAAAGCCGGTAAAAGATGACACAATGGCACATAGTGTGTTCAAATAGTGTGTCCAGGAAGGCGGTCACGGTGAGCGAGTGGACGGTGAAGATCAACGGTGTCGACCGGATCAGCGTCAAGCCGGGGGAGTGCGTGGAAATCGGCCGTAAGCCGTTACGCCCCCTTGCCGATGATGGCAACACCCGCCTTGACGTCGCCGATCAAACCAAATCGATGTCCAAACGGCACGCCATGTTCACGGTAAAGAGCAACGGTACAGCCTCGGTCCGCGATCTTGGATCGACCAATGGATCGTATGTGGTGCGGGAAAATGGCGATTTGTTGCGCTTGCCGGCCAATACCGAGTTCCTGTTGCCGGCGTCTCCCATGCGCATGCAGTTCGGTGATGTGCCTGCGGACTTCATTCGTCTCGACGATCCAGTGGCAAAGCCGCTCGACCTCAAGGTGCCTGATTTGTTTGGCTATGCGGTTCACGAAGCACCGCAGGAGCCGGATGCGGCGGATATGTCCGTCGACGATATTCTTGATTTGCGGGCCGGCGAGCCGACCGCCATCTTCAGCGCGGATAATGTGCGACGCAAGGTTGACGAACTTGAACTTGGCTCACTGAATATCACGCAGCCCGTGACGAAAAACGATGAGCCGGCCATACCCCGTGACCTGTTCGCGGATGCGCTGGCCCAGCATGCCGAGCAGGAGACCGAACGCAAAACCCAGCAGGCCATGGACTCCGTGGTACTGCCGAAGCAGCAAACTGAGCCTGAGTCGTCGACCGTAGCGCCCGCGTCCAAGCACAGCAGAATCTCCGGTATTGTCCCGGTAGATGCCATCGCCCATGCTGTCGTTAAGCACTCTCCCAGCACAAGCGAGCCGGCAGTGGCATCGGCGGCGGTTGTTGAATCCGATGCAGCGGCTGGCGCAAGCAAGTCAGCCGAAAACGTCCAGTCTGAAAACACCCAGCCTGAGACCGCTCAGCCGGCAACCGCCCAGTCTGAAACCGACCAGCCGGCAGCTGACGTACCGGACGATCAGCAGCGGACCGCAGCCGAAGCATATCAAGAATCCACCGCAGCAGGCGTAGCAGACCAGCAGCCGGCTGCCGAAACCGAAACCGCCCAGCAGTCGGTCTCCGAAGCGTCTGATATCTACTCCACGGGCGTACACACCCCAGTCTTCGAGCCCGGCTCGGTGTTCGAGCGTGTGGCCAAGGGCGAGCTGAAAGCACAGGAGCCGGCAGTCGAAGTCGATGGCCTGACCTCTGACGAGGCAAAAACCACGCAAGATTTCAATGTTCAGTTCGAAGTCGCCCGTCATCCTGAATTGCTGGCGTTCCTCGCCATGAATCCGTACCTGTACGATGACATGTATTCTTGGCTCGCCGCCCGTGGCGAGGCCGATATTGACGAAGCCCTGTCTCACAACAAGGGCTATCAGGAATACCGCGAAGCGGTTGGAAAGTGAGTCGAGAGATGACCCAGAGCCAGACTCAGAACCAGAATCTCACGGAAGGTCTGAATCGCATCCGTCGCTGGCGTGACCAATACCGCAGCATGCAGCCGCCATCGCCGCTCGAGGATGTGAATCAGCTGGCCGCGAAGCTGGAGATGACCCATGCCCATCCCTCCGGCATCGCCCAGCTGTTCGCTTCCGGCCATGTCCGGTTGGATTCGTTGTTCCGTGACACGGGTGTGCTTAAGGCCGCCGAACGCCATATCGGGCGCGTACTGGATGACCAGGCCGCCAAGCGCAGGATTTCCGGCGTGGCGGAGTTGTCGCTCGTGGTCGGCGTGGCCACGTGGAAGGGCAACGCGCTGCCGGTACTGTTGTACCCGGTGAGCGTCACGATCGCGGATGATGGCTTGTCGACCACCATTCGATTCACCGGTCGCGTGACCCTGAACGCCGCGTTCGTCAATGCATTGCGTGAGCAGGGGGTGTTCCTGGATGAGGATTCCCTGTTTGACGGTGCCAGCTATGACAGTGGCACTCCCGAAACTTCCGCGATGTTCGCCCGTATTTCGTCCGAAGCATCGGAGCGTATTTCCGACTTCGCCATCGAGCGCCAGATTGTGCTCGGATGCTTCATGGACCCCTCGTCGCAGATGATCAGCGAAAGCCGACAGTTTATCGACCAGCTGGAGAACGGCCCCACCGGCAATGTGCTGTTGGACGCGCTTGCCGGCGACGAATCCGCCCGCACCGCGCTCAAAGACGCCAATATTCCGCAATACAGTCCTTTCGACGTAGACCCGCATGCCGAGTACGAAGTCGGCGATGTGGACAATACGGTGCGATATGCCGCGTCGCTTGCCGCCAACGGCCATAGCATCGTGGTCGACGGCACCTTCCCGAAGGGCACCGCGGAGCAGGCTGTGGCCATCGCATCGCGCTGCCTGATGAATGGTCGTTCCGTGCTGTACGTGCCCGGCGTGGCCGAGCAGAAGCGTCTGTTCATCCAGACGGCCTCCGCCAATGAGATGAAGGCGCAGGTACTGGATGTATCCGATGAACACGCCAACGCCGCGCTTGATAAGCAGCTGATTGCCGCAGTCGGATTCCAGCCCGGAGTCGCCACCCAGCGATTCGACCAGCTGGCCGACGAACTCGTGGGCGTGCGCTCGCGCTTGACCCGCTACTTGGGCGACCTGCACGGGGGCAACGATAAGTGGAATGTGTCCGCATACGAGACCATTCAGAATCTGGCCCGTATCTCCGTGCTCCCGACGCACCCTGCCACCCACGTTCGACTTGACGAGTCAAGTGCCCTGAGCATCGCCAACGATATTGACACATGGATCGGCAAGATGGAACGCGCCGGCGAGCTCGGCGAATACACCATCGGCCCGGAAGACACCGCATGGTACAAGGCGTCCATCACCACTGAAGAACAGGCAGTAACCGACTACCAGCGCGTGGACGATTTGCTGCGTCGCTTCCTGCCCGCCACCCGTGAGCAGGTGACACGCACCGTGCAGACCTGCGGATTCCCGGTTCCTCCCACCACCCGCGAGTGGGAGCGTCAGGTTACGGTTTTGAAGAATCTGCGACGAGTGCTTGACGTGTTCCAGCCGGAGATTTTCGAGCGAGACATCAGCTCCATGATCGAGGCCACCAAGCCGAAGAGCCAGCGCAAGGCCGAAGGCACGTCGATGGGATTCTGGGAGCGCCGCCGCCACATCAAGGAAGCCAAGGATCTGTTGCGCGTCGGCGCGCAGGTCGAGGACTTGCACGAAGCGTTGAAGGTAGTCGCCAAGCAAGGGGAGCAGTGGCATCAGTTCGTGCCTCACGGCGGTTGGCCGGTGCTGCCCAGCAAGCTCGACGAGATCATCTCCACCCAAGAGGCGCTGGTCAGCAATATGACCGCGCTGGATACCGTGCTTTCCACCACACCCGCTGGTGGCAATCTGGAAACCGCCGATTTCGAGAAGGTGGAAGCACGCCTGAAAGCACTGCTGGATGATCGCAAGGCACTGGACACCTTGCCGGAGCGTTGCCTGCTGGAGCAGGAATTCGCCTCTGCCGGACTGAACGAGCTGGTCGCCGATCTCAACGCTCGCCGAGTGAGCGTTGAGCAGGTGCGCGGCGAAGTGCAGCTGGCCTGGTGGACCACCGTGTTTGAGGACATTGTGCGTTCGTCCGCCATCATCTCCAACCAGGATGGTGCCGCGCTGCAGACCGCATCCGACCGCTTCGCACAGGTCGATGTGGAGCACGTGCGCTCCATCGGACCGATGGTGTCGCAGGAATCCATGCGCCGCCTGTGCGACATGCTGTTCTCCCGCACTCAGGAAGCCAACCAGATGCACACCGTGCTGGCAGGGCGCTCCAGTGTGTCGCTGAGCAGGATTCGCCGTGATCATCCGGAGATTCTGGCCGCGGCCAAGCCGATTCTGGTGGCCGCACCGGGTACGCTCGCCGCACTCACCGAGCCGGGTGTGCTGGCTGATGTGGCGATTCTCGATGCGTGCGCGCACATTCCCGCTATCGAGTTGCTGTCCATCATCGGCCGCGTGCAGCAGGTGGTGGTGATCGCCCACTGCGCGACGGTAACCAGCGAAAGCGTCAAGCAGCTGATCGACACGTTGCCTCATATCGAGGTGGATGCTGCCCCGTCTCGCCGTGCGCCGCGCCTGTCCGCATTCCTTGAATCCGAGGGATATGGTCCTGTTCGCTATGATGTGGCCACCGAGCCGGCTGCCGGTGAGGTGCGATTCCACCGTGTGGAAGCGAGCGGTGTGCCGGTTATGTCTTCTGGCCTGGTGGAATCCAGCCAGCCGGAGATTGATGAAGTGGTGCGTCTGATTACACAGCGTGCCGCCGGTTTTGCCGTGGTTCCTTCCAGCTATCGACTTGTGGTCGTGACGTTGACCGACGCATTCCGCACACGCTTGGGTGCCGAATTGAAATCGTTGGCAGGCAAATCCAAGGCGATGGGCCGATTCCTGCGCCATGTGCGGCTGGTTTCCTTGCGTGACGTGGCCGGAGGTCGTGCCACTGACGTGATTCTGTCGATGTGCTATGCGAAAACCACGCATGGACGTCTGCTTCAGCAGTTCGGCCCGCTCGAAAGCACAGGCGGTCGCGGACTGTTGTTGGATGCCCTGGCATTGGCGGACCACAGCTTGGATATTGTGTCGGCCTTTGGTTCCGAAGATTTGGATGAAGAACGACTGCACCAGTCCGGTTCTCGGTTCCTGAAGACCATGTTGACGTGGGCCGAACAGCTTGACGACCGTCCGGTGCTTCCACTGCGTGGTGCGGCAGGCGGCAACGTGCTGTTCGACGATATCGCCGACAGGTTGCGCGCGCGAGGACTGAACGCTGCTGTTGATTATGGATTCGACAAGGGCGTGAAGATTCCGCTCGTGGTGGGATTAAAGGACAAGCCGTTTGCCTTGGCCGTGCAGACCGATGACGCGAACTTTATGTCCGTGCAATCCACGCGCAGGCGTCATCGTTTGTCGGCACAGGATCTCATTTCCTTGGGCTGGAATGTGATGACCGTCTGGAGTGTCGCCGCCTTTGTGAACCCCGATAAGGAAGTCGACCGTATCGTCAGCCGTATCGGCGAGATCTACCGCGAGGTTGAATAATCATGGCGGAATACTCGGCTACACGGCGCACACCGCGCAAGCACAAGCGCGTGGTGATGAAGGGCACTGAGCAGTTTGACGCTGACGGCGTCAAACTCGAGCCCGGAGACATGCAGACCAACCAACAACGGCAATCCGACGACGACAAACGCATCCTCGGCGAACTGCCGCCACACTGGGCTGTTTTCAATGAGCGCGAGTAGAAGTTGGGGCGCACTCTGTGCGCCCCAACTCTGTGTTTTCCGCAGCCCTACGGCTGAGGAAAACACAGCATCGGCCGAAGGCCGATTCCGCTTCCTAGCGCACAACGGCCATAATCGCTCCGGCCTGTTGCAGCTCCATAACCTTGGCCGCGGCCTCCGGTGGCATTGCGAACGACACCAGTCGGTCGTTGACTCCCAATGCGCCAGTCGTATCCGGTTTGCCGACATTCATCACCGTGGCATTCTCGGCCAGCGTGCAATCGGCACCTTCGCAACCGACGGCGGAAACCAGTCTCACCCGATCGCCGGCCAATACATCGTCGACGCTACTGGCCAAGCGGACTTCAATCACCGTAGTGCCGGTCGGTGTTACGGGCGCATCTCTGGCCATATGCGTGGAAATGGGATCGGCTGCTTCGATATCGATTTGCGCCACCTTGCCCACCACATCCTCAATATTGCCCGCCCAAGACGGGCCTATCGCAGATACCGGCATAGCAGCCAACTGAACGTCGACGGCCAGAATAATGTCACCCCGTCGAATCGAACGAGCGGCCACCACCATCGGCTCGGTCTCTACCACGGCCAATACGGCTTCAAGCCCAAACAACACTGCGAGTCCCACGCACAACGCAGCAGTAAGTCGGCGCAAGGCATCCGCCATGCGCCGTCGCCGCAATGAACCGCGCGCAGGCGGCTTAATAAACGAAAAGGTCACCATGCAACCATGATGACCTGAAGTTTTTCGTAAGCGCAAGCTGAATCGACCTATGTGGTTCTAGCTTGCCAAGTTATCCACAACGCTTCAAACCCGTGCAACAGACAGTGCCCGTAGTGCCAATATCCGCGGCATACCGCCGTCGACACCATCTTTTACCGAGGAAAAACGGGGAGCCGACCTTACTTGCCGGATTTGTCGGTGCGGTAGAATCCGTGACCCTTGAACTCAATCGGCACGGCGGAATACACCTTGTGCACCTGCTCCTGCGAGCACTTGGGGCACACGGTAATCGGGTCGTCATTGAACGACTGCTGTTCGGTGAAGTCATAGCCGCAGTTCTTGCAACGGTAATGATAGGTAGGCAACGGATTCCTCCAACAAAGTCATATTTCTCGCGCATGGCGTGCAACACCATGCCTTGCAACCGTTCATATCCTAGTCGCCGCCCTGACACATTGGCGTTACGGTCTTACTAGCCAGCTTGCTGTTGCCACTCTGGTTCCATCGGCCAGTGTGCGTGGCTGGTTGGTCAGTCTGGCTTGCGCCGAGTATCTTGGCCGGCCGGTCAGCTCAACCGGCCCGATGAGCTAAGCCGCCGGTATCCCTCCGGCGTCAGCACTCCGTCGGCCGGCACATCATGTGGTTCGGCCGGCAAATCGGTGTCCAACACCTCCCACGGCCAGCACACCGCAATCAGGGGACATGCGGGCTTGCGGCGAGCCAAGGCCCGGTCATACCAGCCGGCACCACGCCCCAGACGATTGCCCTGCGGGTCCACTGCCAAAGCCGGAGCGATGACCAGATCGGCCTTCTCCAACGCTTCGGGCGGTAGAACTGCGCCAGTTGGCTCGTCCGGTCTGTGATGGACGGTGCTAGAGGATGGCTCATCGGGTCCGCGATGGACGGTGCTGGGAGAGCTGCAGCTACCGGCATTGTTCGCGCCACCCACTGCATCCATCGAGCGCAAGGATTCCAATGAATCCAGCACACTCCAGCCAATTTCCAACCCAGACCCCAACCGTGGCACCAACACGTGGCAGCCATGGGCCAGCAGCCATCGCAACAGTGGCCGGGTTTCGATTTCCGAACCCATCGACACATATGCCGCCACTGTGGGACCATCCTGAATCATGTGTGCTGGGAACCGTCGCACCAGCAATTCGCCGGCCGCTCCGCATTCTTCCGCTGGAACGCGCTTGCGCCGAGACAGTATATGGTGGCGCAGCGTCGCTTTATCCGTCTTCTCTGTTTTCTCTGTGCCGCTGTGGTCGCTGCCGATATTCATGCCACTGCCCACTTCGCTCATACCGCACAGTCTAGTGTTTCCACCGTAAAACGAAAGTGGCCACGGTAGCGGCGCAAGACCTTCATATGGCTACAATAAAGGCCGTGTCAGTTTTCCAGTCGATTAAAGAGGCGTTCAAGCTGGACCACCAGATTCGCCCGCCACGTCTCACCCATCCCGGTTTTCCGATAGTCCTGCGCCCCCTGACCATGGATGATGAGGACGGCTGGAACGAAGTGCGCTGGCGCAACAACGACTGGCTGGCACCTTGGGAATCCGGTGACCCGATGCGTGGCGGCTCCATCACATTCAATCAATGGGTGCAGCGGCAGCGCCGTAACGAGCAGCATGGCGTCGGCGTGATCTTCGCCATCGAATACCAGATGCGTATCGTCGGCCAGATTTCGTTGGGAGCCATAGCGTATGGTGCCATGCGTACCGGCGTGGTTGGCTATTGGGTCGATCAACGGTACGCCGGCCACGGATTCGCGCCGATGGCACTGGCCATGCTTGCCGATTGGGCGCTCGGAGACCCATTCGGGCCCGCGTTGCATCGGCTGGAAATCGCCATTCTGCCGGATAATGCGCGTTCTTTGGCTGTGGTGCGTAAGGTCGGAGCCCATCATGAGGGACTGCGCGAGCGGTATATGTATGTAAATGGTCAGTGGCGCGATCACGTAACGTTTGCGCTGTTGGCTGAAGATATGGGGCAAGGGTTCTCTGCCAGACTCGCCGCCGCCGGTTCCAGATAAGCGTCGACCGGAAGAATTCCGCTCCGACACGCCCGGGCGGAAAGCCCCAGTTCGTCGGTACGTCTCCTATTCTTGACTCTATGGGTTATGAGTCACTGAGCACTGTCGTCGTGCTGGTGATTGTGGCGATTATTATCGTTGTATGGCTGCCCGTACGTACGGCCAACGGCATGAAACGTGTGGACGAGCATCGGCAGGATCGTTATTCGCCTTCTCTGCATATCGTTGATGCAGAGAACGGCAGACGATTCGGAGACATCAAGCCGTATAAGGCGAAAGGGGCAGCAATGCCAGCATCAACACCGTCAGCGAGGCTGACACCTGAGCACATCGCCCATGTGCGGGAACTGCGCCGCGCGGCCATCCGCCGCCGGCAGATTCTCGCCGTATGCCTGCTTGCCATAACCGTGTTGGTGTTTGCCGTATCGTTCCCCCTGCATTTCAGCCCGCTGCTTGCTCTTATTCCGTTCGTGCTGTTGCTGCTGCTGCTGGTGCTGGGAGCCAATGCCTCACGCCAGGCCCGGCAATGGGAGCGCAAGGTGGTCCGCTACGAGCGGACCCATAGCGGTACGGGCTGGTCCAAGAAACCGTCTGCCGAGTCCAAGGACAGCAAGCGCGTGAACAAGGCCGAACCGGTTGCGGCCGTAACTGCGCCTGCCGAGCAGATTGAGGATGCTGTCACCGAGGTCATGGAACAACGGCAGATTCGCTGCGCATTACGCGATGCCGAGATTGAGCAGGCCAAGGCCAAGGCGTTGCGTCAGTCCGCCGCAGCATATCAGGTCGCGGGAGAGCACGCCAAACAGCCTGATAAGTCTGATACTGCACAGTCCGCCGCCGATAAGCCTGCCGCCGAACCGTCTGCTATGGTCGATGAATCCGCTGACCGTAAGTCCGCTGCCGAAACCAGTGAATCTTCCGCCGCGCCCGATGCCTCCGCTCGCACGGATAAGTCGACTAAGTCGGATAAGTCCGTCGCCCCTCGAGTTGAACCATCGCTTACGGTGCGTGACGAGCGTGATGAGCGCGACGATGCCGCTGCCGACGCTACGTCGGAACTGGCCAGCGTACGCCCCGCCCGGGCACTGGATGTCTTCGATATGGCCACCTCGCAGGATCTCATTTCCTTCACTTTGGGTGGAGAGCATAACGCCGACAACGCTCCGGAGAGCTTGGAGATCAAGTCGACCCGTCAGGTGTCCAAGGCGGAACCTGTCGAACCCGCAGTGGCGGAGAAGTTGATTGACGAGGCCCGAGCCGTCAAGGCCGCGGACGATGCCAAGGCCGCCGATGCGGGCAAGGCTGTCGGCGCCGGAAACGCTGTAGACACTGAGTCGGAGCAGCGCGATGATGCCGATACGAACGTCGCTACGGACGCCGGTGACGAGGCTGCAAACGCCGCCCAGCGAGCTGCATTCCACGAATCCGAGGAGCGTGCCGACGTCGAAGCGCCAGCGGCGACCACCGATTCGTTGGGCGCAGGCTTGGACTCCATTCTTGCCCGCCGCGGCAACTGAGCGTTGCGATTCGCCGATTTTCTCTCACAGCGTTAGCACTCGAGTTGGCAGAGTGCTAATAATCGCGCTACGATGTGTCCTAGCGCAAAGGGACAACGCAAGTGATCGTCAGCCTCTTGAGGCGTTCTGGCGCGGCATTATCGAACTACAAGTAGATACGAGGTGACCCACAGTGTCGATTAAGCTCACACCGTTGGAAGACAAGATCATCGTCAAGCAGGCCGAGGCCCAGACCCAGACCGCTTCCGGTCTGTATATTCCGGACAACGCCAAGGAGAAGCCGCAGCAGGGTGAAGTCCTGGCCGTTGGCCCGGGCCGTCGTGACGACAAGGGCGAGCGCATCCCGATGGATGTCAAGGTCGGCGACAAGGTGCTGTACTCCAAGTACGGCGGCACCGAAGTCCACTACGAGGGTGAGGACTACCTCATCGTCGGCGCCCGCGACATTCTCGCCATCCTCGGCTGATTAGTCGCCTAGCGAACTTCAACAACCCCGACTGTTCCCGCGGACAGTCGGGGTTTTCTCTTGCCAGGCGGAAAGGGGCTCCCCTCAGAGAGGGGAGCCGAAAACCGCTCCCACCAAACGCCCAGCCATGCCTGCTATGCATAAAGGTACATGCGTGCAACGTAGTTGAGTTCGGCGTTGCACCGCATCTGCACTGGGGAACGGATTGGGATCCCTATGGAAGAGGCTTAGTCGGCGATTTGGCCGAGCGGCTTAAGACATTTTGCACAAGACGGCAGTGGATCGACGGTATGTTGTTTTTTCCGTGTCGCAGGTTCGTGGTGTCGTCGCGCTGTGCCAATGGTTGTCTCTCTACCGACGCTGAGTGCCGTGGCCTGAGGCCAGCGTCGGCAGTGGGCCACGAAATGGCGATGTGCCGATGCTGAGCCGCGTTGGTGTCGTTATCGGGCCAGTCTTTGGACCATTGCCAACGGCAAATCGGCGTTTTGTGTCGGCGACGGTCCAAAAACTGGCGGTCTGCCGACGATAAGTGCCGTCATCGTCGGCAGACCGCCAGGTATTGTCCCTGTGCCGACGTAGAAGCCCTGCCATCGTCGTCACCGAGCCATCTTGTGACTCACTGACGGCGGCAGCAGGGCGGAAGAGGCCGAAATCGTGCGCGCGATGCGGTCTCACACCTCGAATCCGGCCTCCACCAGCGCGTGATCGATGTCGCGAATCAAATCGTCCGTATTCTCCAGCCCCACGGCCAGACGGAAGAAGCCGCGGTGGAACTCAGACGGGTACACAGGTATTGGCGCTCGTCATCCTCGCCGAGGAACACGATCGGCGATTCGTCATGGCCGAGCGACACGGCAGACGTAATCACATTGAGCTTGGAAGCGAACCGGTTGTGCCCGTCATGATCGGTGTCGAGGCCGAACGACAGCACGCCGCCGAACCCGGAGTCCGGGCGGGCCAGCTGGCTGACCGCCACCTCGTGGTGCGGGTGCGATTCCAGACCGGGGTACTCCACGAAACGCACCACATCCAGCGATTCGAGATGCTTGGCAATCGCCAAGGCCGAGGGGTCGTAGGGCACAGCGCGTAGGTGTTCGCCAGCGTGATGGGGCGACGGATCGCGCCGGTTTTGGCGTCGACCCCGTTACCGAGGCGAATGGCCAGCGTGCCGAATCCGAGCGGCTGGTCGTCGAATGATTATCCGTGATGTACAAGATCAGAAGCCATGCACCCAGCATGCCAGCATGCGCTGTGCCGCCGCAAACAGGCGACGCCGCTCGAAAACCGCGCCATTGCAAGGTTCTGGAGCATCATATAAGAAAAATGATTGGGTGAAGTGCGGGGTGCAGCCTTGGTCGGGGCTGTTTGCAGGGCCGAAGCGGACCCTGAAAACACGCTGTGAGACACGCCGATAAAACCGCAGAATTCCGCGGTAAAACAAGGTTCGCGTAGAGGTCGATTTGCGTACTTGGAAAATATGTGGTTATATAGCCAAGTTGCCTGTTGAGGTCAAACACCGCGGCGGGAAACAGACTGGCGGATTTCCCAAGCGGTCAAAGGGAGCTGACTGTAAATCAGCCGCTTCGTGCTTCAGTGGTTCGAATCCACTATCCGCCACGCCCCGATAGCTCAGTGGTAGAGCACTTCCTTGGTAAGGAAGAGGTCGTGAGTCCAATTCTCACTCGGGGCTCTCTGGCGGGGTAGCTCAGCTGGCTAGAGCGTACGACTCATAATCGTAAGGTCAAGAGTTCGAGCCTCTTCCTCGCTACAAATCGCGCCTGCTAACCGGTGGGCGCGCACTATACCTAAGAACACAGAGGTGAATGACAATGGCTAAGAGCGCCGACATCCGTCCGGGCATCACGCTGGCCTGCACCGAGTGCAAGGAGCGTAACTACATTACGACTAAGAACCGTCGTAACACGCCCGACCGTCTTGAGCTCAAGAAGTTCTGCCCGCGCTGCGGCAAGCAGACCGTGCACCGCGAGACTCGTTGATCGCAAGCATCACAGCTTTACACAACCCGGCCCATTCGGCCGGGTTTTTGCGTATTCGCTCCAGAGGCGAGTGGCAGGGTGTGGAATCAGTATCCGCATCGCATGAGAAACGGCAGAGATCCCGCGTCTGAACGAAGGTGGCGCGGGCGTTCTGCCGTTTCAGCTGATGATTGCCCCGATATCGCACCTGCGCCACTAAGATAGGAAGCCATGACAAGCTTTGCAGACATCACCACCATGGGCGTGGGCGGACCCATCGCCCATTTCATCGAGCCGACCACGCGCGTGGAGCTCATCGAAGCCGTGGAGGATGCCGATTCCAAAGGCCTGCCTCTGGTCGTCATCGGTGGCGGGTCCAACCTGCTTGTTTCCGATAAGCCTTTCGACGGCGTGGTGGTTCGAGACGCCCGACGTCTCATCACCGTGCCGGACGAAGCCGCGCCGGTAGAGGGCGAGGATCGCACCGTGCATGTCAATGCCGAGGCCGGTGCCAATTGGGATGATTTCGTGGCCTTCACCGTAGAGCTCGGGCTCGAGGGCGTCGAGGGACTGTCCGGCATTCCCGGCACAGTCGGCGCTTCCGTGGTGCAGAACATTGGCGCCTACGGGCAGGAAGTCGCCACTTCGGTCGAATCGGTGGAAGTCTGGGATCGAGACACCAAAGCCACGCGCGACCTCACGCCAGCAGATCTTCGATTCGGCTATCGATACTCCGCACTGAAGGCCAGCATGTACGCCGGTCCCGGCCAGCCGGCCGACCGATTCTTCCCGACGCCACGTTACGTGGTGCTCTCCGTCACCTTTGCCCTGACCCACTCGGCCGAAGGCACGGTAGGTTACGGACAGCTTGCCAAAGCGCTCGGCGTCGAAGTGGGCGACCGTATGGCCACCGCCGACATCCGCAAAGCCGTGCTCGCAGTACGTGCCGCCAAAGGCATGCTTGAGGACCCCACTCGCTACGCCTTGCCCGACATGGCCACCGCCAAGCGCGAGGCCAATATCCTGACCGATCTGGAGCGTCTGGCCTCCCTCAATGAGGCCGCCGGCATTCCCGTTGGCGATGACGGCCTGCCTGCTCCCGACTACAATCGCCACAGCTGCGGCTCGTTCTTTATGAATCCGATTCTGACCGCCGACCAAGCGGCGGCCCTGCCCGAAGATGCGCCGAGGTTTGACGCGACTCTGCCCGACGGCACTCCCGGCACCAAGACGTCTGCTGCCTGGCTCATCGACCATGCCGGCTGCCATAAGGGATATAAGGTCGATGCGGACGCGCCGGCCAGTCTATCCACGCAGCACACGCTGGCCTTGACCAATCGTGGGGGAGCGAGCGCGGCCGATATCGCAGCTTTGGCGCGCGCGGTTCAGCAGGCAGTCAAGAGCGCGTTCGGAGTGGACTTGGTGCCCGAACCGGTCTGCGTCGGTGTGCTGTAATCGCGCTATTGATCGATGGAGTGGGGTATTAATCCCATATATTGCGGACTCTAAGTCTTATTAATATACAAGACACACGGGCTCTTCTATACTCGATTGTCGGTATTGTGCGCATTCGGTGCGCAAACAACAGAGAAAAAGAAGAGCACTATGCAACTGTTCCGTACGAAATCCGTCGAACAGACCATTGCCGAAACGGGTGAAGAGGGCCGCAAGCTCAAGCGCAACCTGACTTGGTGGGATCTGTCAATCATGGGCGTGGCCGTAGCCGTGGGTGCCGGCATCTTCTCGGTGGGCGCGCAGGCCGCCGCCTTCCACGCCGGCCCGGCCGTAATCATCAGCTTCCTGATCGCCGGCATCGTGTGCGGCGCAGCCGTGATGTGCTACGCCGAATTCGCTTCGATGATTCCGGTGGCCGGCTCCGCCTACACCTTCACCTACACCACGGTCGGCGAGATCATGGCCTGGATCGTCGGCTGGGATCTGATCCTGGAGATGCTGATGGCCGGCTCCGTGATTTCCAAGTATTGGGGCGTATACCTCAACGATTTCATGCGCCTGATGGGCTGGAACGCCAACACCAACCTGACGTTCGGCTCCTTCCATATCGATATCGCCCCGATTATCATCGTGGCGTTCTTTACCACGCTGCTCGTATTCGGCACCAAGATCGGCGCCCGCGTGGACGGTGCTATGACCGTGCTCAAGATCGCC
Organism: Bifidobacterium sp. FKU; assembly: GCF_026016385.1. Lineage (NCBI taxonomy): Bacteria > Bacillati > Actinomycetota > Actinomycetes > Bifidobacteriales > Bifidobacteriaceae > Bifidobacterium > Bifidobacterium sp. FKU. The sequence goes on along the minus strand of NZ_CP092888.1, from coordinate 2,210,672 downwards.
ATCGTGTTCTTTGTGGTGATCGTCGGCTTCTTCTACGTCAAGGCCTCCAACTTCACCCCGTTCATTCCGCCGAGCCAGCCGGCCTCCACCGTGGAAGGCTCCTCCGCCGTCACTGGTTTGATGACCCAGCCGCTGTGGCAGTTCGCCACCGGCATGACCCCATCCGTGTACGGCGTGCCCGGCATCCTCTCGGGCGCGGCACTCGTGTTCTTCGCGTTCATCGGCTTCGACGTGGTGGCCACCGCTTCCGAGGAGACCAAGAACCCGCACAAGAACGTGCCGCTCGGCATCGGTGTGGGCATGCTGCTCATCATCGTCATGTACATGCTCGTGGCCGTGGTGACCACCGGCATGGTCTCCTATGCCGATCTCGCCAAGCAAGACAGCCCCTCGCTGGCCACCGCCTTCGAACTGGTGGGCGCCGACTGGGCCGCCAAGATCATCAGCTTCGGCATCGTGCTGGGCCTGGCCACCGTGGTTATGGTGCTGTTGCTCGGCCTGACCCGTATCGTCTTCGCCATGAGCCGCGATGGTCTGCTGCCGCGCGGTCTGTCCAAGACCGGCAAGCATGGCACCCCGGCCGCTCTGCAGATCGTCGTCGGCGCGGTGGTGGCGCTCGTGGCCGCCTTCTTCGACATCGGCGTGCTCTCCGACATGGTCAACATCGGCACCCTGTCCGCCTTCACGCTGGTGGCCATCTCCATCCCGATTATGCGCAAGAAGCGCCCCGACCTGCCGCGTGCCTTCAAGATGCCCGGCAACCCGTGGATTCCGATCCTCATCGCCGTGGCCAACTTCTGGTTGATGCTCAACCTGTCCGTACTCACCTGGATTCGTTTCGTGGTGTGGCTCGTGGTCGGCGTCGCCATCTACTTCGGCTACGGCTACTGGCATGCGCGCCTCGGCAAGGGCGACCTGACCGAAACGCTGTCCGCCGAAACCGATAAGGCCGTTAACGGCTGAGAGCGAGGAGCGTCCCAACGGGCGCGTACCCTCGTACCAGTATCTGTTAAGGAGGATTCCATGCCATATGTGATCGCTCAGCCTTGCGTGGATGTCAAGGACAAGGCTTGCGTGGACGAGTGCCCCGTCGACTGCATCTACGAGGGTTCCCGCTCGCTGTACATCAACCCCAACGAGTGCGTCGACTGCGGTGCATGCGAACCGGTGTGCCCCACCGAGGCCATCTTCTATGAGGATGATCTGCCGGACGAGTGGGCTTGGTACAAGGATGCCGCTATCAACTTCTTCGCTGAAGTCGGCGATTTGGGCGGCGCTTCCGCCAATGGCCCAATCGGCAAAGACCCGGAACAGGTCGCCGCGCTGCCGCCGCAGAACCAGTAAGCTGATTTGCGGATAAGCGCTGCACACAGCGCATAGTTCGGATTGAACCCTCGGTCTATCACGGCCGAGGGTTCGTCGTATCTTAGGAACATACCGTCCAAGAAAGGGGTTCTCATGGGCTTCCACGCATATTCGTCGCCATACGACTGGTCTCGTATCGCCGGCTTCAAAACCACCGCCAAAACCGTGCCGGGTGGCATGATCGACCTGTCCGTAGGCTCCCCCGTGGACCCGGTGCCGAGCAGTGTCCAGCAGGCGCTGGTTGCCGGCGCAGACGCCCCCAACGCCCATGGATACCCGGTCACCGCCGGCACCGCCGACCTTAAGGCCGCTATCGATACATGGTTCCGCGAACTGCGCGGGGTGGATCTGAAATCCATCAACGCTGCCGCCGTACCCACCGTGGGTTCCAAGGAGGCCGTGGCGCTGATGGCCAGCCTGCTGCACCTTGGCGAAGGCGATGTGGTCGTCCAACCGGCCGTCTCCTACCCGACTTACGAAATCGGTACCCAACTTGCCGGCGCCACCGTGGTCAAAGTCGATGATGTGACCGACATCGATTCCTGGGTGAATATTCCGAACGTCAAGGCCATCTGGATCAACTCGCCGTGTAATCCCTCCGGCGAGGTCATCTCCGCTGACTGGCTGACCGACATCGTGGCTGCTGCCCGTCGCATCGGTGCCGTGGTGCTCTCCGACGAATGCTATGCGTTAATGGACTGGCGTTCGGTGCGCCGCAATACAGCCGCGTCCTATGCGCCTGCCGCGTCTGCATCTGCTGCGTCTGTGCCTGCCGCACCGGTGGCCGAATCCAACGAGCCCGCCTCCGATACCGCATTCAGTCTCTCCGCCACGCCATGTGCCCTGAATCCACATGTGTGTGAAGGTTCGGCAGCTGGCATCCTGGTGCTCTACTCGCTGTCCAAGCAGTCCAACATGGCCGGCTACCGTACGGCTCTGATTGCCGGCGATTACCGGCTGGTCAAGGAAATGGCCGAATACCGCAAGCAGATCGGCCAGATTATCCCCGGCCCGGTGCAGGCCGCCATGGCCGCAGGTCTGAAGGGCACAGCCGCTGTGCACGAGCAATGGGGGCGTTACCGTCGCCGCCTATCCGCGCTGGTTGACGCACTGAAGGCATATGGCTATTCGGCACAAATGCCCTCCGGCGCGCTGTACGTATGGGTCAAGGCCAAGTCCGGCGACTGCTGGGCCGATATGGCCGAGCTCGCCAAGATCGGCATCATCCCCAGCCCCGGCGAATTCTACGGTGCTCCCGCCTACCTGCGTTTCTCCGCCACCGCCACCGACGAGGCCATCCGCTCCGCCTGCGAACGTCTCACGGCGTAATGAGATCGCAAGTGGCGTTGAGCCGTTCACGCCCCAAACTGGGCGGCCTTGCTGCCAAATTTGCGGCGCACAGCGTCCAGTGCGGCCTCGGCATCATGCAAACGTGCCTGTGAGGTCTGGACGCGGGCATTGTCGGCCTCTTCGAGCATGTCATCCAGTGAAGGCTGCACGGCCGTAGCCGCCGCCTCACTGAGCGAAGACGTGCTCATACCGGCCAAGCGAATAGTTTTGGGCAGGGGAGTGGCAGACTCCGCCGAGGCCGGTAGCCCCAGCATGACTTTCAGCTGCCGCACGCATTCCGGGTACAGCACGCCGGCCGTATCGGTCGGCCGCTCCATCGTAAAAGACCGGGTCTGATAGCTCAGGTCGGCGAACCGCAACTTCACCGTCAGCGTGCGCGCCACCAGCCCCTTGCGCCGCAGCGTGCTGGCTACTTCGTCGCAGGCCGAACGCAGTAGCCCACACACCACGCGCATATCGCGCGTATCCTCGGCCAAGGTTTCCTCGGACCCAATGGATTTCTCCTCGCGCACCGTGGTAATTTTGCGGGAATCCAACCCGTGCGAGGCCGCCCATAATCCACGTGCCGCAGCCGGGGAGCCAGTGGCACGAGTCAATGCAGCCTCATCCAGCTGAGCCAATTCAGCCACCGAATGCACGCCCCAAGCATTAAGCCGCTTCTCCAAAGACGGCCCGATGCCCGGAATGCCACGCAATGGCATCATCTGCACGAACTCAGCCGAGCGGGCCGCCGGAATCAGCAGCATGCCGTCCGGCTTGGCATTGGTCGAGGCCATTTTGGCCACCAGTTTGTTACAGGCGATACCCACTGAACACGTCACGTGGAAGCGCTCGGCCACCTGAGCGCGAATCCACGCGCCGATCGCGCTCGGCCGCCCCCACTCCAGCAGTGCGGCGGACACATCCATATAGCCCTCGTCCACCGAAACCTGCTCGAACCGGTCGGTGACGGTCAAAAACACCTCATGCATGATTCGGTGCGACATCATGCGGTAATACGCCATATCCACTGGCAGAAAAATGCCGTTCGGACACAACTGATGGGCGCGCGCGGCCGGCATCGCCGAATTGATGCCGTATCTCCGGGCTTCGTAGCTCGCGGCGGACACCACCGCGCGCGGCCCGGTGCCGATGATCACCGGCTTGCCTTTGAACCCGGGGTTGCGCGCCACCTCCAATGAGGCATAGAAGGCATCCATGTCGATATGCAGCACGGTGCATCCGGTCTCGTCGTGACCCCAATCGCGTTTGGCGGCCTCAAGTCTCGGTGCGGTGCTCATACCACCATTGTAGGAATGCCGAACGAGGTCATGCTCACTATGTGGCGCGCATGGCGCGGCGCTCATTGTCATAATGCCGAATATCACCGGAATTCCAAGGGTTTGCGCACTGTGCGGCTGTTTCGCATGGTGGGTGCGATTCCACGGAATCGTCCACATTGCGTCACTGTCCGCAACGCCTTCCAAGCCACTGCGCGCTGTCCCTGCTCTCCGAGTAGCGTAAACCTCATGAAGAAGTCAGTGGTCGGTATCCTCAACCATGTTCCCGTGGTGCTTATCGTGATCGGTGTGGTGTTGGTGATTTGCGCGGTTATCGTTACGTTCTCCGGCGATGCCGCGCCCGCGGACGGCCAATAATGTGTCGTTCGGCACGTCGTATCCGCAGGACGTGGTACAGTAATTTGCTGTTGCGCATTATTGCGTAACGTGGAGTCATGCCTGAGTGGCCGATAGGGGCACCCTGCTAAGGTGTTAGTCGTGTAAACGGCTCGAGGGTTCGAATCCCTCTGACTCCGCGAGCAGAGCCGGAACCGCTGATTTCCAACGGTTTCCGGCTTTTTCGTGTTTGAGGGCGGTGTGTCGGCCGATGCGTCGGCCGCCGCGCCGATCGATGCGAGGTCCGGTGCGTTTCGTTCCAATCTCCCGCCGCCCTTCTAAGGTGGAGCGTATGACCGAGATCTACGAAACCCAGAGCGAACGCACCGATCTGCCCCTCGTCGTGATGCCGTCCGTGCTCGACGCGATGATCGAGCCCATCAAGGCCCAGTTCCCCGCGCTCCACGACGTTGCCCGCGTGCGTATGTTCGAGGAATTCACGTCCGACGAGGCGACCATAGCCGAGCGTCTGAAGGATGCCGACGCCCTGCTGGTGGGCGGCTACCACATTTCGGATGATCTGCTGCACGCCATCAGCGAGCAGGGGCACGTCAAGTGCATCGTGTTCTGCGGTACCGGCGTCGCCAGCTACATCAATCTCGATAAGGCGCGCGAGCTGAAGATCCGCGTCTGCAACGCCGAACATTATGGCGATCACGCCGTGGCCGAGCACACCTTCGCCCTTCTGTTCGAGCTCATCCGCCGCGTTGGCCAACTCGATAAGGACGTCAAGGCCGGCAACTGGGCGTGGGCCGGCGGCGATGGACTGCAACTCGCCGGCCGTCGCATGGGCATCATCGGACTGGGCGGCATCGGCGCCACCGTGGCCGGCATCGCCCGCGCCTTCGGCATGGAGGTCGCCGCATGGAATTCGCATGTGCCGCCCGAACATTTCGAACGCTCCGGCGCCACTCCGGTCGACGATCTCAACGAGCTCATCGAAACCAGCGACGTCATCTCCGTCCATCTGCCGCTCAACAACGCCACGTGCGGCATCGTCACCGCCGAGAACCTTGCGCATGTGAAGCCCGGCACCCTGTTCATCAATACCGCCCGCTCCGAAGTCATCGAATCCGGTGCGCTGCTTGCCCGACTGCAAAAGGGCGATGTTCCCGCCGCACTCGACGTGTTCGACCACGAGCCGCTGACTGCCGACGACGCCATCTGCCATGTGCCCGGCATCGTCCTGACCCCGCACGTCGGCTGGCGTACCGACGGCGCGTTCAAGGAGCTCACCCGCCAGATGATCGCCTGCCTGACCGCCTACTTCGCCGGCGAGGACTATAACGTCGTCGTCTCCGAACGCTGATAGCCCTGCCTGGCCTCGCGCTCAGTCGAACACCCAGCCAGTCGACCACCGGAACACGCTCATGCAGACGATTCTCAACACGCCCGACGATCCCGCCCACGATTCGCTCGTCGAAAAAAAGTCCGAATTCATCGGCGACGCCGCCCATGTCGATACGCTCGACGAGGCGCTCGCGTTCGTGGCCGCGATCCGTGAGCAGCATCCGAAAGCCCGACACGTGGCGTATGCCGCCGTGTGCGGAGGCGCGGATGGGCGACTGTCCGAACGCATGAGCGATGACGGCGAGCCGTCCGGTACCGCCGGCAAGCCGATTCTCGACGTACTCAAGCAGTCCGGCACCACCGATTGCGTGGTTGCCGTCACCAGATATTTCGGTGGTATTCTGCTGGGCTCCGGTGGTCTGGTCCGCGCGTACTCATCCGCCGCATCATTGGCGATGAAAGCCGCCCGCGCCGCCCGCATCATGACCGCCAAGCGATACCGGGTTCGCCTCGAATACCCGCAGCTGGCCCGATTCCAGCAGATTCTGGCGCAGCTCGGTGGCAGTCAGGAGGATGAATCGTATGCGGCGAACGTCGAGTTGACCGCGGTGGTGCCGCAGGATGATTGCGCGCGATTCGAGGAGCGTGTGCGGGAAGCGTTCAATGCCGCGGTGGTGCCGGATCCGATTGACATGGTCAACATTCCGGTTCCGCTCGCGTGACGCCTGTATGACTAAGCTGGGCATCATGACCGACGAGAACACCACCAGCCAGCAGACCCAGCCCACCGAGGCCGCAACCGAGGCCGCAACCGACACGGACGCCCAGCAGCAGGACCAAGGCGCGCGGGCCGCAGCCGAGTCCGCCGCTCCGGTGGATTTCGAACCGCTGACCGCTACATACGAGCGTCTGCGTCATTCCACCGACCCGGCCGAACTGTCCGAATTCGCCCGTCGGCCGTTGCCTGACCGTGCCGATCAGGCGGCGTTCTCCCGCGCCACCGCACTTTTGGAGGCTGTGGCCGGCAACCCGCACACCCCGGTGGCCGATCGCGTGTTCCTCGCCGACACCATGCCGTTCCCGAACGTATTGGTCAAACTCTCCGAAGACCCCGAACCGTCCGTGCGTCAAGCCGTGGCCGCCAACGGGGATGACAAGAATTGGCTGGTCGGCCGCCTGACCAAGGACCCGGTGCCCGAGGTCCGGGATACGGCGTTGAAAAACAAGCGCACCAGCTGGAAGATGCGGCTTGAGGGCGCGCAGGACCCCACTGCGGATGCGGAGACATTGGATTTCTTGGGCGTACTTGGCACCGAATCCGAAGAGGGAGCACCGGCGGTGCTTTCCTCGATGGTCCGCCGTGCCGTGGCGCTGAATCCCAATACGTCCGAAGCGATGCTTGCCAAGTTGGCCAACGACCCCTCGGCCGAAGTGCGGCACGCCGTGGAAAGCCGCCGCTAAGCACACTGTTGCTGTGTTTTGCCGCGCAAATTTGGGCGGCAATCACCCCCTATCTACCATTGTGAGCGCTCACATCTCACTGTGTGAGGGCTAAAAGTACATAATTTGGCGGAATCACGGCATTTTGCTTACGGTGTGGCGCAATCAAACGGCGTTAGACTGGGGCTATGAGTGAGATTACCGAGAGTGAAGAGCGTCTGGCCCGTCCGTTGATTCGACTGGCCAAGTTGGTCGGTGTCGGCACGAGTTATGTGGGCATGAGCCATGACTACCACGAGATAGACGATGACGTCCTGATCGAGGTGCTGGCAGCGCTGGGCATCGACGCCTCCAGCGAGAACGCCCAACTCATCGCCATCCGACGCATTCTGAACGAGCGTTACTCCCGATTGGTGGCACCCACCGTGCTGCATATCGCCGGTAGCGAGGACCGGGTGCTGGTGAACACCGGCATTCTGGACGTGCCTTCGGCGAGCATCACGCTGGAGAATGGCGAGCCATATCAGGGCACCGTTGAAGTTGGTCCTGGAGATGGATCCCAGGCCTACGACTTGGATGGCACGTTCATTTCGAATGCGGCTGTGGTCATTCCCGCCGATCTGCCGATCGGTTACCATACGCTGCATGTCAAGGTCGCCGACCGTGTGCAAGACGCCACTTTGATCAGTGCGCCTGATCGCGTCGATCTGCTTGACCCGATGAAGGGCGGCGGTCTGTGGGGCTGGATGGCCCAGCTGTACTCGATTCGCTCATCCAACTCCTGGGGCGTGGGCGATTACGAGGATCTGAAGACCATGCTGGTGGATGCCAAGCAGAAGACCGGTGCCGACTTCGTGCTCATCAATCCGGTGCATGCCGCCGAGCCGGTGTCCCCGCTCACCCCGTCGCCGTATCTGCCGGTAAGCCGTCGCCTGATCAACTTCACGTACATCCGCCCCGAGGCGATCGTCGAATATGCCACGCTCAGCGAGGGCGACAAGAACGCCGTCGACGGGCTGCATGCCGACACCGAACCGCTGAACGGTGATTCCCAGCTCATCGACCGTGACGCCATGTGGCACAGCAAGATGCACGCCCTGTGGATTATCTTCAAGGCCGGCCGCACCGCCGAACGCCAAAGCGCGTTCGACCAATTCAAGGCGGACTACGGTTCCGACTTGGAGGCGTATGCCACGTGGTGCCTGTGCTACGACAAGTGGGGGGCGCCCAACGGCGAGGAGAGCAACTGGGAGCGCAAGTTCAACCGCAACTCCCCGGAAATCGCCAATCTGCGCAAGCAGTACCCGGACACTTTGGACTTCTACCGCTGGCTGGAATGGACTGCCGCCGAGCAGCTGTCCTCCGCCCAGCAGACAGCCAAGGACGCCGGCATGCATATCGGCATCATGTCCGATATGGCCGTCGGCGTGCACCCCTCCGGCGCTGACGTGTGGTGGAATCCCGAGCGCTTCGCCAAGGGAGCCACGGTCGGCGCACCGCCGGACATGTTCAACCAGCAAGGCCAGAACTGGAGCCAGCCGCCGCTGAGCCCGATCAATCTGGAGGCCACCGGCTACGAGACCTACCGCAATATGGTGCATGGCATGTTCGCCCGTGCCGGTGCGGTGCGCATCGACCACATCCTTGGCTTGTTCCGCCTGTGGTGGATTCCCGAGAACCGTTCGGCTATGGATGGCGCTTACGTGTACTACGACTCAGACATCATGCTGGGCGTTCTGGCCATCGAGGCCTCTCGCGCCGGCGGCGTGGTCGTAGGTGAGGACCTCGGCGTGGTGCCGGACCATGTGGCCGATTCCCTGTCGAGCCACGGTGTTCTCGGTTGCGCCGTTGAATGGTTCGAGCAGCGCGACGGCGTGTTCCGCGCCCCTCCCAGTGGCGTCCGTACGCATTGGCCTCCGTGAATACGCACGATCTGCCGCCGACCGCCGGTTACCTGGAATACGAGCACGTCAAGATTCGTGAGCGTCTGGGCTTGCTGACCGGCCCGGCCGAGGAATTCGAAGCCTCCGCAAAGGCCGAGCAGGATGCGATGCTGGCCATGCTGGTCGAGCAGGGCTATCTTGATGCCGACTTCGCCGAACATCGTGAGGATCACGAAGCGGATATCGTCGACGCGCTGTACCGCGCACTGAAGGGTTCGCCGTGCAAGCTGCTCGCCGCCTCGATCACCGACGCGGTGGGGGAGAAGCGTGCGCAGAACCAGCCGGGCACCAACAACGAATACCCGAACTGGCGCATCCCGCTGGCCGACGCCAAGGGCAACGTGGTACCGCTCGAAACCCTCTTCGACACCCCCGGTGTCCAACGCTTCGCCCAGATCTTCAATTCCTGACCCGCTTTACCTCCCCTGACGAGCCGAGTCGTTAAGCGGACAGTCCAGTGGACTGTCCGAAGACGAGGCCTGAACGAAGCGATAGCTGAGAGAAGGCAGGGAATTGCCTCACCGTAGGTGAGTCGGTTAGCCGAAGTGGGTGGGAGAGAGACCATAAATAGGGGAAGAGAAGCCATAAACCCAGTGGAGTGTCCCCAGTTGCCCTATGTCAAGCCCGGCGATATACTAGTGGATTGTTGTGTTTCCCTAAGGGGTCCTTCAAAGCGCTATCCCACTCGCCATCGAGGACTTTCAGGGAGCCCACGGATAATGAGGTTCGATGCCTCTTGGATGCGGCCCTGACCAAGCCACGCCAAGCAGCTGAGACCCGGAACACAATATAGAAAAGGTAATCCAGTGAAAACTTTCACTCCGAAGCCAGCTGATCTGACTCATGACTGGTACGTCATCGACGCCACCGACGTGGTGCTCGGCCGTCTCGCCACCCAGGCTGCAATTCTGCTGCGCGGCAAGAACAAGCCGACCTACGCTCCGCACGCCGATTCCGGCAACCACGTGATCATCATCAATGCCGACAAGATTGCTCTGACTGGCAACAAGATGGGCAAGGAACTCTACTCGCACTCCGGCCGTCCCGGTGGTCTGCGTCGTGACTCCTACGCCGAGCTGCTCGAGAAGAACCCCGAGCGCATCATCAAGAACGCTGTCAAGGGCATGCTGCCGAAGAACCGTTTGGCCAAGGTGCAGCTCGACCGCCTGCGTGTCTTCCGTGGCGCCGAGCACCCGCACACCCCGCAGAAGCCCCAGGTCTTCGAGATCGCCCAGGTCTCGCAGCAGGCCAAGTGAAACCTGAGAGGAGATAAGAATCATGGCTGAAAACACCAACGACTCCCAGGTTGTCGAGACCGAAGAGGAGCTCACCAACTACACCACCGAGACCAACGCTGGCGCTGGCACCGGCACCTCCGCGATCGAGCCGGGCTACGGCACCGGTCGCCGCAAGGAGGCTGTCGCCCGTGTCCGTCTGGTTCCGGGTGACGGCAAGTGGACCATCAACGGCCGCACTCTGGAGGAGTACTTCCCCTCCAAGCTGCTGCAGCGTGAGGTCAACTCTCCGATTGTTCTGCTCAAGCTCGAAGGCAAGTTCGACGCTATCGTCCTCGTTGACGGCGGCGGCACCACCGGCCAGGCCGGCGCCATCCGCCTCGGCGTTGCCCGCGCTCTGAACGCCATCGATCGTGATGCCAACCGCGCCGCCCTGAAGAAGGCTGGCTTCCTGACCCGCGACGCTCGCGTCGTGGAGCGCAAGAAGGCTGGTCTGCACAAGGCACGTCGCGCCCCGCAGTTCTCCAAGCGTTAATTTCGCTTGTCCTGTACCGAGCATACAAAGGCTCTCCGTGGAATTCCACGGAGAGCCTTTGTGTTTATGTCGTGCCGTTTTGAGTGTGACTCACACCTGCTTCATCAGCGTGATGCTCAGCGCCGGCATGGTCCAGACATTGTCGTCGACGGGAGTGTCCGGCGTGTCATCCACAGGGGCATCAGGCATATCAGCTGATACCTCATCCCGAGGCGCGGACGAGGTGCCGTTTGCGGCGTGATCCGTTACTGGCATCGCGAATTCGATGACATCCGCTTCATTCTCAGTCGAGGATTCCGTACGCTGCATGGCCACTTCTTCGACCAGCTTGCGTACTGTCTCGCTGGCGTTCGGTACATGCTGCGTCCAGACGGCGGTGTCACCGTTCAAATCGCATTCCTCGACCTGAGTGCCATGCCCGGCTCGGCGGCCGTTGATTTCGGCCGAGCACCATTTAGGCGTCCAGTGAGTGTCTGGCGGCAGGCGGAATGCGCGGTCATCAGCGGTGCCGTTGACCACAATGCACACGTCCACCTCACTGTTGGACAGCAATCGCATGGTGAAGCTACGTACGCCCAAATCGAACCAGTCACGCTCCATCGGCGTGGTGCCGTCGGGCAGGAACCACTGCACGCGGCTTGAGGGCTTGAGCAGGCCGAGCTGGGTCAGTCGGGTGAAGAAATCCTCGTGGTGATACAGGTCCAGTGATTTACGCAGCGCCACCAGTCGAGACACGGTTTTCAAGCGGCGCATCTCGCGTGTCTTGTTGGTGGAATACATCCAATCCCACTTCAGCCACGTGATGTCGTTGTCTTGGCAGTAGGCGTTGTTGTTGCCGTCCTGTGTGTTGCGGAATTCGTCGCCGGCGAGCATCATCGGCGTACCCAGCGAGAGCAGCAGCATGCCGATCATGTTCATGGCCGCCTGTTCGCGTGCCGTGATGACGTCTGGATCATCGGAGACGCCTTCGACGCCGAAATTGGCGGAATGGTTCACCGACGAGCCATCGTTATTGTTTTCGCCGTTGGCTTCATTGTGCTTGGAGCGGTATCTGGTGAGGTCCGTCAGCGTGAAACCGTCGTGGCAGGACACGAAATTGATGGAGGCCGGAGCGCCACGCCCTGGTTCGGTGGCGAACAGATCGGCTGAGCCGCAGAGTCGTGTGGCCATCTCCTGCAAACTGATACGCCCGAAATCGGAGCCGCCGTCCACATCTTCCAGCCAGAAGGTGCGGGCCGTGTCGCGGAAGCGGTCATTCCATTCGGCGAACGGCACGGAGAATTGGCCGGTGCGCCAGCCGAGGTTGCCCAGATCCCACGGCTCCATAATGAGCTTCAGGTTGCCCAGCAGCAGATCGGAACGCAGGGCGTAGAGGAACGGGTGATGATGGGTGAATTCGCCTTCCAGACGGGCCAGCGAGACGCCAAGGTCGAAGCGGAAACCGTCTATGCCGATACGCTTGGCCCAGTATCGTAATGAGTCGATGGCAAAGGTGGCCACATGCGTGTTGGTGAAATCCAGCGTATTGCCGCAACCAGTGGTGTCTTCGAGTCGACCGGTATTGGATTTTTGATGGCGATAGTAGGCCAGGTCGTCGAGGCCGCGCCAGCAGACCGTCGGGCCTTCGACGCCGCCTTCGCATGTGTGGTTGTAGACCACGTCCATGATGACTTCGAAGCCGGCCTCGTGCAGTGCGCGCACCATGTCTATGACTTCTTGGCGCACGGCGGCCGCGCCCTTCTCCTGGGCGGCTTTAGTGGCGTAGGAGGGTTCGGGGGCGAAGTAGCTGAGAGTGGAGTAGCCCCAGTAGTTCTTGCGGCCGTGTTCTTGCAGGAAGAGCTCGTCCTGTTTGGCCATAATCGGCAGCAGTTCGATGGATGTGATGCCTAGACCCTGCAGATAGGCGAGCGTGGTGGGGTGGGCGAGTCCGGCGTAGGTGCCGCGCAATGATTCGGGCAGCCACGGTGCGTTGGCGGTGAAGCCTTTGACGTGCATCTCATAGATGACGGTTTTGCGCCACGGCACATGCGGGTGCTGCGGATCGGCCTCGTGCTTGTGGATGTCGCGATCGTCGATGGCCACGGACACCGGCGCATGGCCGAGCGAGTCTACGGTGCTCATGGCACCGTATGCCGAGCCGATTACCTTGCGGTCCACGACATCGCATTCATAGGAGAAGGCGGCGGGGGTGAGCTCCATGGAGCCGTCGATGCCCTTGCCATACGGGTCAAGCAGGAATTTGTATGGATTGAAGCGCACGCCGTGTTTCGGGTCCCATGCGCCGTCCACGCGGTAGCCATAACGCATGCCGTCCCATGCTTTGGGCAGGTGCACGTACCACAGGCCGTAGTTCGGCCCGGTCATGCGGAACAGGGTCTCGCGCAGATACAAATGTTCGATAATGCGCGTGCATACCGGGAACTCATGAATCTGCTGGATAAAGGAGATATTCGGGTCCTCGAACAGGCGGATGGCGTCTTGGAAGAAAGCGCCGGGCTCATCAATGGGCTCCAGTACGCATAGCCAAACCTGATCGGCGGTTTCGGAACGAACAACGGCGTCAGCTCCACCGTCGTCAGTGAAGTACAGCCCTGGGCGAGTGGCGTAACGATGCAACGGTGGGTTTTTCATACCTCCATTGTAGACGTGTTGTCACTTTTGGTGGAAGCCCTTGATTTCCTGCCGCGTTCCGCAGCACCACAGATATCGTCGAGATAATTCTCGGCGAACCGCAACGCGGCACCGATGATGTTCTGATCTTCGGCGCGGTAGCTTTTGCGCAGATTGAAATGGTCGGTGCCGAACGGGCTACGATTGATGACGCGCGCCTTGAGATCCTCGATGTCGCTGTCTTCAAGATGCTGGGCTGCTTCACCGCCGACAATCACGTCGCCCGCGATGATGGATCGCGCGTTGACGATGGCCTGCGCCACGTAATCCAGCCACTCATCCATGCGCTCGCGATGATGCCGTTCGCCCTGCTCGAGCACGCTGAAGAAGCCGGGAATGCTTTCGTAATCCTCGGGCAAGGTCTCCGGCGAGCAGTAGGTGTCCATGCAACCGCGCTGGCCGCAGTAGCATTCGCGGCCGCCCGGCACCAGCGTCATGTGTTCGATGGCGCCGTTGCACTGGTTCGGGCCCTGATACAGCTTGCCTCCCACGATCACCGCGCCGCCCGGGCGTCGCTCCAGATAGACGCACACCGCATCGGTGAGCGTGGAGTCGAACCAGAGTTCGGCCATGGCTGAGGCATCGGAATCGTGGATCATCATGCACGGGTAATGGACCGATTGGCTGATGGTTTCGAGCGTGAGCCCAGTGTTGCCCATAATGGTGCCGAAGGTGATGGTGGTGGCGTCGGGGGAGAGTATGCCTTGGATGGCGAACGAGACGCCGAGCGCCTTGCCGTGCTTCTTTTCGACGTCGGCGGCGAAGTTGTTGATGATGTCGCCGATACGCTGGTAGTAAACGTTGGTGTTGCGGTAAGGCAGGGCCTCGTTGCGTTTCTCGATGACGTTGCCGTACAGGTTAATCGCGCACAGGCGCAGTTCGTTGGACCGCATCACTACCCCGATGGCAGTGCGATGATCGGGATTGAACTCATAACTTTGCGCCTTGCGACCGCCGGTGGAATCCTGCAGTTCGCCTTTGCGGATGAGTCCGTCATCTTCTAGGGCGCGCAGATTTTGGGTGATGGTGGGCAGGCTGAGACCGAGTTCGCGTTCCAATTCCTGTTTGGTGACATGGCTATGGCCATACAGATACTGGGTCATGGCACTACGGTTGTGCGCTTTCACTGCGGTCGATGGCATTGCCCTCATAGTTACCCCTTTGTGCGATGAGATATATGCAAGTATACTTTATGAAAGTGGCTTTCATGTGCCTCGACGCGGAGGTTATGAGGCAACAATCGTATATTTGTAGGCGATTTTGGGTACTTTTTTAAATCAATTTTCTAGAAATGTGGAGAGAATGAGTGCTTTTGAAAACTTACTTTAAAAAAGTTCTTGTATTGTGTTGTTCGCGGGCGTTTGATTCTCGGCAAAAAGTGAACGAAAAGTACCAAATCGCCGAATAAAGTGAGGATTTGTTCGATATTTCGCACAACTCTTAACAAAAACTGTTCAATATCAAACGTGAAACGCCGTCGATTTTGTGCGTATGCATCGCGCTGGACCGTTCGGTATATTGTGACTCAGGTCACATATGCAGTGTGACAACGCATCACCGGTCATTTTCGGTTACTGAGGCGGTATCCCGCTGGTGCAACTGAGGTGACGAGGCGATGGCCCAGAACTTTGCCATATACCCCAAGAAGATCGAGGAGGACCCCAAGTGGCAGAAGCAAAGAAGAAGGTCGAAGCCGCCAAGCCGACCCCGGAAGAGAAGCGGGCCGCAGCTGAGGCCGAGGTTGACGCGCTGGTTGCCCGTGCCAAGAAGGCTCTCGACGAATTCGAGAACCTCGACCAGAAGCAAGTTGATCGTATCGTCGCCAAGGCCTCCATCGCCGCTCTGAACAAGCACCTCGTTCTCGCCAAGATGGCTGTCGACGAGACCGGCCGTGGTCTTGTGGAAGACAAGGCCACCAAGAACATCTTCGCCTGTGAGCACGTCACCAACTACTTGGCCGGCCAGAAGACAGTCGGCATCATCCGTGAAGACGACGTGATGGGCATCGATGAGGTCGCCGAGCCCGTCGGCGTGGTCGCCGGCGTCACTCCGGTTACCAACCCGACCTCCACCGCCATCTTCAAGTCCCTCATCGCCCTGAAGACACGCTGCCCGATCGTCTTCGGCTTCCACCCCGGCGCGCAGAAGTGCTCCATCGAGGCCGCCAAGATCGTGCGCGACGCCGCCATCGAGGCCGGTGCTCCCGAGAACTGTATCCAGTGGATCGAGCACCCGTCCATCCAGGCCACCGGCGCGCTGATGCAGCACCCGGGCGTGGCCACGATCCTCGCCACCGGTGGTCCGGGCATGGTCAAGGCCGCTTACTCCTCCGGCAAGCCCGCCCTCGGCGTGGGTGCCGGCAACGCCCCGGCCTATGTTGATTCCGATGTGGACATCGTGCGTGCCGCCAACGATCTGGTGCTCTCCAAGCACTTCGATTACGGCATGATCTGCGCCACCGAGCAGGCCATCATCGCCCACAAGGACGTCTACGACCAGCTCATCAAGGAGCTCAAGGTCCGTAAGGCCTACTTCGTCAACGCCGAAGAGAAGGCCAAGCTGGAACAGTACATGTTCGGCTGCACCGCCGGCTCCGGCGTCAAGCCCGTGCTGAACTCCGTGGTGCCGGGCAAGTCCCCGCAGTTCATCGCCAAGGCCGCCGGCTTCGAGATTCCGGCCGACGCCACCATTCTGGCCGCCGAGTGCAAGGAAGTCTCCGACGACGAGCCGCTGACCCACGAGAAGCTCGCCCCGGTGCAGGCCGTGCTCAAGGCCGACGACAAGGAGCAGGCCTTCGAGATGTGCGAGAAGATGCTCAAGCTGGGTGCCGGCCACACCGCCGCCATCCACACCAACAACCAGGAGCTCGTGCGTGAGTACGGCGTCCGTATGCACGCCTGCCGCATCATCTGGAACCAGCCTTCCTCCCTTGGCGGCATCGGCGACATCTACAATGCCATCGCCCCGTCGCTGACCCTGGGCTGCGGCTCCTACGGCGGCAACTCGGTGTCCGGCAACGTGCAGGCCGTGAATCTCGTTAATATCAAGCGCATTGCTCGGAGGAACAACAACATGCAGTGGTTCAAGATCCCGGCCAAGACATACTTCGAGCCGAACGCCATCAAGTACCTGCGCGACATGTACGGCATCGAGAAGGCCGTCATCGTGTGCGATAAGGTCATGGAGCAGCTCGGCATTGTCGACAAGGTCATCGACCAGCTGCGCGCCCGCTCCAACCGTGTGACCTTCCGCATCATCGACTACGTCGAGCCGGAGCCCTCCGTCGAGACCGTCGAAAAGGGCGCTGAGATGATGCGCGAGGAGTTCGAGCCGGACACGATCATCGCGGTCGGCGGCGGCTCCCCGATGGACGCCTCCAAGATCATGTGGCTGCTCTACGAGCACCCGGAAATCGCCTTCTCCGACGTGCGCGAGAAGTTCTTCGATATCCGTAAGCGCGCCTTTAAGATCCCGCCGCTGGGTAAGAAGGCCAAGCTCGTGTGCATCCCGACCTCCTCCGGCACCGGTTCCGAGGTCACGCCGTTCGCGGTCATCACCGACCACAAGACCGGCTACAAGTACCCGATTACCGACTACGCGCTGACCCCGTCCGTGGCCATCGTGGACCCGGTGCTGGCTCGCACCCAGCCGCGCAAGCTGGCCTCCGACGCCGGCTTCGACGCCCTGACCCACTCGATGGAAGCCTACGTGTCCGTGTACGCGAACGACTTCACCGACGGCATGGCCCTGCACGCGGCCAAGCTCATCTGGGACAACCTGGCTGAGTCCGTCAACGGCGAGCCTGGTCTGGCCAAGACCGACGCTCAGGAGAAGATGCACAACGCCGCCACCATGGCCGGCATGGCATTCGGCTCCGCGTTCCTCGGCATGTGCCACGGCATGGCCCACACCATCGGTGCTTTGTGCCACATCGCCCACGGCCGCACCAACTCCATCCTGCTGCCGTACGTGATCCGCTACAACGGCCAGATCCCTGAGGAGCCCACCTCTTGGCCGAAGTACAACAAGTACATCGCCCCGGAACGCTACCAGGACATCGCCCGCAACCTCGGCATCGACACCGGCAAGACCCCGGCCGAAGCCGTGGAGAACCTGGCGAAGGCCGTCGAGGACTACCGCGACAACAGGCTCGGCATGAACAAGAGCTTCCAGGATTGCGGTGTGGACGAGGACTACTTCTGGTCCGTGCTCGATCAGATCGGCATGCGCGCCTACGAGGACCAGTGCACCCCGGCCAACCCGCGCATCCCGCTGATCAACGACATGAAGGACATCGCCGTCGGTGCCTACTACGGCGTCTCCCAGGCGGAAGGCCACAAGCTGCGCATCGAGCGCGAGGGTGAGGCCGCCATTGAGGAAGCCTCCGAGCGCTGATTGCAGGCGGTTTGTGGTTGCTGGCACCATCAAGCCACCAACCGCGGTGTTGCAGCTTAGTGGCTGCATAGCGCGACACAAGGAGCCCGACCCCATTACAGGGGCCGGGCTCCTTTGCATATGTGGCGCTCCCTCAGCCAGCAGGTACCTCCATGGGGCGGTAACCCACTCATGGGGCGGTAACTTGCCCATGGGGCGGTGAAAACCCCATGGGGCGGTGTACGAAAACGGCTCTATTCTGCGGAAGGTAAAATTTTACCGTCCGCCCCATGGGCCAATTACCGCCCCATGAGGGAATTACCGCCCCATGGAATCGCTGAAGCGTCGCTAAATCGCCGCAATAATGCAGCCAAAAGCAATAAAGCTGGCAAACGCCTCGGTAATGCCGGTCACCACGGGCTTCAAGATTGTGCGCCGTGTAACCCGGCAACGCAACGGCGCGGGCCAACAGCAGCACAGTCATCGCAATCAGATACGGGCTGCGTCCAGCCGGCACGGCGGCTAGCAGCAATAGCGCCACATGCCATACCCACGAAGCCGCCACCCCGCGTTCCCGGATCATGGTTTTGACCACCAAAACCGACCCATACTGCGTCAGCGCAAACAGCACAGTGGCAATCAGCCCGTTCACGGGCAATGAACCCGCAGGCCACCAGGCGTGAAGGTCGAATATCTGGCTCAAATCCGGCGGCGCGTGTGGCGGTGACATCAGCGGCTGCGCACGAGGCATGTGCTGCGTTGATGGGCATAACACATGCCGTCTCAACAGCGCTGCCAAACGACGCGATCACCGTGGCCATGGCCGACACGGCATTGCCCCACAGCGAGCGCTCCTTCCTCAGCCGCAGCGGGTAGCATAACCATTACCCATGCGCCAGGTTGGTTGTCGAACCAATCGCGTTTAAGAGTCTTGCGGCGGGAAGTCATATCTGTCATGATATCGCAGCGAATGGTTCTCAATAAGAAAGATGTGAGACCTGCATTGCGACAATCGAACATAGGAAGTGCGAGAAGCCAGTGCTTCCGCCATTATGCAACATGTGCGATTGTTCGGAAATGTTCATTTGGCTCACATTGTGTTTATGCGAGACTAATCTCGTTGAGTATCGCCCTCGGCGCTGGAAATGGCCTCGGCTATCGGATCTTGGCTGAAGTCGTGGTTGCGATAATCAGGGTCGTCCACCGGCAGATGCTGCACCAAGGTATCGAACACCTGACTGTAGATTTTGCCGCGCTCAAGCACCGCATCGAGCACATGGCCGCCGAACGTCTTGTCGTCGGACAGGAAGTGCTCGTGGAATCCGGCCACAGCCGCGCCGTGGAACATCACGGGGGAGAAGTACCCGAGCATGGTGCCCTTGACGTCGTGGCGCAGGAACACGGCCTGCCGGTCGGCCACCTCCACCAGCGTGGGGTAGGGTGCCTGCTGCTTGATGACCGCGCGCGTCTTGATGAAGCTGAACGTGCCGCGCACAATTACCGAAAAGAACGTGTTCGCGCGGCCGTTCGCCTTGACGATCTTATCGTTGAGCTCTTCTAGGCCGATATCATGACGCTCGCACTGGTACTGGAAGGCCGCGCGATGGCTGTTGGCGAATGGCATGGTGAAGTCGTCCGGCACGCGTTCGGCCACACCGGATTGGCCTATCTTGTATGCCACGCCATCCAGGATGATGAGCTCGCCGTCCAAGCCCTCGCCGGTGCCGATGCCGGTGTCGCCATGCTTGAGCAATTCGCCGATGGTGGTGGTACCTTCCAGCAGCCCCGGCACGAGTAAGGCCAGAGTGCCGTGCTGATATAACACGTTGGCGCCGTGCTCACGAATAGGTTTGATGTTCTTTGCCAGTGATTGTGTCACGAGCCTTAAGAGTAATTCGTGTTACCATCCAACTCAATTAATCAATCCATATTCGCCAACGTGAGCTATACCACTATATATAGGTAAGCCTCAGAAGGATGTTGGTAGGCGACACGCGGAGCGGCTATGCCGCGAGGTAATACGAACGGCATGAGCGCGACACGCGCGAATTCCTCCGCGCTGTCCCACCTCAATGCTTGAATAAACAAGTTGCCTGATTTGGGCTCGCAAATTGGAATTAAAAAAGCGAGCGCGGGCCGGGAGCCACTTCAAGTGAAGTGACAGCCGGAAACCGCGCACTGATGTCGGATGACCGCCAGAGGACGTATGTCCAAGGGAGGCCATGCGCGCCGGTGCCCTAGAAGCAGGTTGGTAAACAGTACAACGAACATCGCTAGAAAGGGCGGACGGCAATGGCGGGACAGAAAATCCGCATCAGGCTTAAGTCCTATGACCACGAGGTCATCGACCAATCGGCGAAGAAGATCGTCGAAACGGTGACGAACGCGGGCGCAACTGTTGTTGGCCCCGTTCCGCTGCCGACCGAGAAGAACGTCTTCTGTGTTATCCGTTCTCCTCACAAGTACAAGGATTCTCGCGAGCACTTCGAGATGCGCACTCACAAGCGCCTCATCGACATCGTGGACCCGACCCCCAAGGCCGTGGACTCCCTGATGCACATCGATCTGCCTGCGGACGTCAACATCGAAATCAAGCTGTAAGGGAGGAGGAAGCATTATGTCTAATCGCAAGGCTCTGCTGGGCAAGAAACTCGGCATGTCCCAGGTATGGGACGAGAACGGCTTCTTCGTGCCCGTCACTCTTGTCGACGTGTCCACCAACGTGGTGACCGCCGTGAAGACCGAGGAATCTGACGGCTACAAGGCTGTCCAGCTCGGCTACGGCGCCATCGACCCCACCAAGGTGACCAAGCCGCTGGCTGGCCACTTTGCCAAGGCCGGTGTCACCCCGCGTCGCCACCTCGTCGAAGTGCGCACCGATGACGTCGATCAGTTCGAGGCCGGCCAGGAACTGGCCGCTGACCTGTTCGAAGAGGGTGCTGAGGTCGACGTGACCGGCACCACCAAGGGTAAGGGCTTCGCCGGTACCATCAAGCGTTGGGGCTTCAAGTCCTACCGCCGTACTCACGGTTCTCACAAGAACGAGCGCCGTCCCGGTTCTGTGGGCGCATGCGCCACTCCGAGCCGTATTCTCAAGGGCAAGCGTATGGCCGGCCGCATGGGTCATGTGACCGCCACTACCCAGAACCTGACCATCGTCTCCGCTGATGTCGAGAACGGCATCCTCGCCATCAAGGGTGCCATTCCTGGCCCCAAGGGCGGCATCGTTCTCGTCCGCTCGGCTGTGAAGGGAGCCTGATAAACCATGGCAAACGTTACTCTGAACGTCACCGACGCCAAGGGCCAGGCCACCGGCACCGTTGAAGCTCCTGAGGCTCTCTTCGGCGTTTCCGCCGAGGATGTCCAGGCTCACATCCCGCTGATCCACCAGGTTGTCACCGCTCAGCTCGCTGCTGCTCGTCAGGGCACCCACGCCACCAAGACTCGTGGCATGGTTTCCGGCGGCGGCAAGAAGCCGTGGAAGCAGAAGGGCACTGGTCGTGCTCGTCAGGGCTCCATCCGTGCACCGCAGTGGTACCACGGCGGCACCGTGTTCGGCCCGCAGCCGCGTGACTACTCTCAGCGCACCCCCAAGAAGATGAAGGCCGCAGCTCTGCGCTACGCCCTGTCCGATCGCGCCAACGCCGGTCGCGTTGCCGTGGTGGAGTTCGGTATCACCGAGCCGTCCACCAAGGCCGCTGTCGCCGCCCTGGCCCCGATCACCGCGGACAAGTTCACCACGGTCGTCTTCACTCGCGACAACATCAACGAGTGGCTCTCCGTGCGCAACATTCCGACCGTTCACCCGATTTTCGTCGATCAGCTCAACACGTACGACGTGATTACCTCGCAGTACGTGGTCTTCACCAAGGAAGCCTTCGAGGCTTTCGTGGCTGCCAAGACCGAGCCGAAGGAGGCCTGATTTAGATGGTCGCTATTCACAAGCCCGCTCACGACGTGATTCTTAAGCCCGTCGTCTCCGAGAAGAGCTACGCCGCTTCCGACCGTGGCCAGTACACCTTCGTGGTGGCTCCGGATGCGAACAAGGTGCAGATCAAGCAGGCAATCGAAGAGATCTTCAAGGTCAAGGTGACGAACGTCAACACCCTCAACCGCGCTGGCAAGAAGCAGCGCACTCGCACCGGTTTCGGCCAGCGCGCTTCCCAGAAGCGTGCGATCGTGACCGTCGCCGAGGGCCAGACGATCGACATCTTTGGTAACTGAAGGCTAGCCGAGAAAAGTTAAAGGAAGAACTACATTATGGCTATCCGCGTTTATAAGCCGACGACCGCAGGCCGCCGCAACGCGTCCGTCTCGGATTTCTCCGAGCTGACTCGTTCTACGCCTGAGAAGTCGCTGGTTCGCAAGAAGTCCAAGACCGGCGGTCGTAACTCTTACGGCCGTATCACCTCCCGTCATCGCGGCGGCGGCCACAAGCGTCAGTACCGTCTCATCGATTTCAAGCGTTGGGACAAGGACGGCGTGCCCGCCAAGGTTGCCGAGATCGAGTACGATCCGAACCGCTCCGCCCGTATCGCCCTCCTGCACTTCGCAGATGGCGAGAAGCGCTACATCATCGCGCCGAAGGGCATCAAGCAGGGCGACGTCATCGAGACCGGTGCTCAGGCTGATATCAAGCCGGGCAACAACCTGCCGCTGAAGAACATCCCGACCGGTACCGTGGTTCATGCCATCGAGCTCCGCCCGCTGGGTGGCGCCAAGATCGCTCGTTCCGCTGGTGCTGCCGTTCAGCTCGTCGCCAAGGATGGCGCCTACGCTCAGCTGCGTATGCCGTCCGGCGAAATCCGCAACGTCGACGCGCGCTGCCGCGCTACCGTCGGCGAGGTCGGCAACGAGGACCACGCCAACATTCAGCTCGGCAAGGCTGGCCGCGCCCGCTGGATCGGCCACCGTCCGATCACCCGTGGTGAGTCCATGAACCCGGTCGACCACCCGCACGGCGGTCGTACCCGCGGTGGTAAGCCGCCGGTCTCCCCGTGGGGCAAGGGCGAGGTTCGTACTCGTCGTCCGAAGAAGGCTTCGAACAAGATGATTGTTCGTCGCCGTCCGTCCGGCAAGAACCGCAAGTAAGGGAGTATCGAGAAGATGACTCGTAGCATCAAGAAGGGCCCTTTCGTCGACGCCCACTTGCAGAAGAAAGTCGACGAGCAGAACGAGAAGGGCACCAAGAACGTCATCAAGACGTGGTCCCGTCGTTCGATGATCACCCCTGATTTCATCGGACACACCTTCGCCGTTCATGATGGTCGCAAGCATGTCCCGGTGTTCGTCACCGAGGCCATGGTTGGTCACAAGCTGGGTGAGTTCGCCCCCACGAAGACCTTCAAGGGTCACGTGAAGGACGACAAGAAGGCCCGTCGCTAAGGATAAGGAATAGAACATGGAAGCTAAAGCAATCGCTCGTCACGTCCGCGTGACGCCGCGCAAGGCTCGCCGCATGGTCGACCTCATCCGCGGCAAGAAGGCGACCGAAGCCGTCACCATTTTGAAGTTCGCCCCTCAGGCTGCGGCCCTGCCGGTCCGCAAGACCCTGGAGAGCGCCATCGCCAACGCTCGCGTGAAGGCCGACAAGGCCGGCGAGCCGTTCCGCGAGAACGACCTGTACATCAAGGAGACCTACGTTGACGAAGGTGTGACCCTCAAGCGCTTCCGCGCTCGTGCCCAGGGCCGCGCCGCTCGTATCAACAAGCGCACCTCCCACATCACGGTCGTCGTGGCTAACAAGGAAGGAGCCCGCTAAAGATGGGTCAGAAGATCAATCCGTTTGGCTACCGTCTGGGCATCACTGAGAACCACCGCTCCAAGTGGTTCTCCGACTCCAACAAGGCCGGCGAACGCTACCGCGACTTCGTGCTTGAGGATGATCAGATCCGCAAGGAGATGAGCAAGGACCTCGAGCGCGCTGGCGTGTCCCGCATCGTCATCGAGCGCACCCGCGACCGCGTCCGCGTCGACATTCACACCGCCCGTCCGGGCATCGTGATCGGTCGTCGTGGCGCCGAGGCTGAGCGCGTCCGCGCCAAGCTCGAGAAGCTGACCGGCAAGCAGGTCCAGCTCAACATCTTCGAAGTCAAGAACGCCGCGCTGGACGCCCAGCTCGTCGCTCAGGGCATCGCTGAGCAGCTGACCAACCGCGTCACCTTCCGTCGTGCCATGCGCAAGGCCCAGCAGGACGCCATGCGCGCCGGTGCCAAGGGTATCCGCATCAAGCTCTCCGGCCGCCTCGGCGGTGCGGAAATGAGCCGTTCCGAGTTCTACCGTGAGGGCCGCGTTCCGCTGCAGACCCTCCGCGCCCTCATCGATTACGGCTTCTTCGAGGCCAAGACCACGTACGGCCGTATCGGCGTCAAGGTCTGGATCTACAAGGGCGACATGACCGAATCCGAGTTCGAAGAGCAGCAGGCTCAGCAGAACAACCGTCCGGGCCGTCGTGGTGGCGATCGCCGCCCGCGCCGTGGCAACCGTTCCGCCGCCCCGCAGGCCGCCGAAGCCCCCAAGGCTGAGGCTCCCGCCGAGGCCGCTCCGGCTGCAGAAACGAAGGAGTGAGCAAGAATGCTTATCCCCAAGAGGACTAAGTACCGCAAGCAGCACCGCCCTGTGCGTTCTGGCATGTCCAAGGGTGGCAACGAGATCAACTTCGGTGATTTCGGCATCCAGTCCCTCGCCCCAGCCTACGTGACCAACCGTCAGATCGAAGCCGCGCGTATCGCCATGACCCGCTACATCAAGCGTGGTGGCCGCGTGTGGATCACGATCTTCCCGGATCGTCCGCTGACCAAGCACCCGCTCGGTGCCCGAATGGGTTCCGGTAAGGGTGCCCCGGAGTTCTGGATTGCGAACGTGCGCCCTGGTCGCGTGATGTTCGAAATCGGTGGTGTGTCCGAGGACGTCGCTAAGGAAGCCCTCCGCCGCGCTATCGACAAGCTCCCGATGAAGTGCCGCATTATCGCACGTGAAGGTGGTGATATCTGATGGCAGTCGGTACCGCTGATTACTCCATCAAGAATCTCAACGAGAAGACCAACGCGGAAATCGAAGGCTTCCTGAAGAAGTCCAAGGAAGAGCTGTTCAACCTGCGCTTCCAGCACGCCACCGGTCAGCTCGAGAACACCGCCCGTCTCAAGGCTGTCAAGAGCGACATCGCCCGCATGTACACCGTGCTTCGCGAGCGTGAGCTTGGCATCAGCCAGGAGCCGGCCGCTACCGAATCCAAGGAGAAGTGATTATGGCTGAAGAGCGTAACTTCCGTAAGGTTCGCCGCGGCTACGTCGTGTCCGACAAGATGGACAAGACGATTACCGTCGAGCTCGAGCAGCGTTCGACCCACCCGCTGTACGGCAAGGTCGTTCGTTCCACCAGCAAGGTCAAGGCCCATGATGAACACAACGACGCCCACATTGGCGACCTCGTGAGTATTATGGAAACTCGGCCTCTGAGCAAGACCAAGCGCTGGCGTCTCGAATCCATTATCGAGCGCGCCAAGTAAGTAAAGTTCGGCAAGGCTCGCCATTTACCGGGGCATTATGGGCAACCACGATGCCCCGGTAAATGGGGAGAACCAGCTCGGCTAAGGAGAATCAATGATTCAGCAGGAAACGCGGCTTCATGTCGCCGACAACACGGGTGCGAAGGAACTCCTCGCCATCCGCGTGCTCGGCGGATCGAAGCGACGCTATGCCGGCATCGGCGACGTGATCGTCGCCTCCGTCAAGGACGCCATTCCTGGCGGGTCGGTCAAGAAGGGCGACGTGGTTAAGGCCGTTGTCGTCCGTACCGTCAAGGAATCCCGCCGTGCGGATGGTTCCTACATCAAGTTCGACGAGAACGCCGCTGTCATTCTCGGCTCCGGCCGTGAACCGAAGGGCACTCGTATCTTCGGACCGGTCGGTCGTGAACTGCGCGAGCACAAGTTCATGAAGATCGTGTCCCTCGCCCCGGAGGTGATCTGACATGGCAGCCAAGATCAAGAGCGGCGACCTGGTCAAGGTCATCCGCGGCAAGGACCGCGGCAAGGAAGGCACCGTCAAGCAGGTGCTCTCCAACGATCGACTGATCGTCGAAGGCGTGCAGATCGTCAAGAAGCACGTGCGTGCAACGCAGCAGGGCCAGCAGGCTGGCATCGTCTCCACTGAGGCTCCGATCCATCGCTCCAACGTGATGGTCATCGACCCGGAGACCAAGCAGCCGACCCGCGTTGGCATCACCGTTAAGGAAGAGGCGCGTGACGGCAAGGTGAAGACCGTGCGCGTGCGCGTCGCCAAGAAGTCCGGAAAGGAGCTGGCATGACCGATACTACTGTCGAAGCGCCGGCCACCCCGCGCTTGAAGGTCAAGTACAACGAGCAGATCATTCCTGAGCTCGAGAAGGAGTTCAAGTACTCCAACCCGATGCAGGTTGCCCGTGTCCAGAAGGTCGTCGTCTCCATGGGTGTTGGTGCCGCTGCCCGCGACTCCAAGCTCATCGAAGGTGCCGTCAAGGACCTCACCCTGATCACCGGCCAGAAGCCGAAGATCACCAAGGCCAAGAAGTCCGTCGCGCAGTTCCACCTGCGTGAAGGCCAGGCCATCGGTGCGTACGTCACCCTGCGAGGCGACCGCATGTGGGAGTTCCTGGACCGTCTGCTGACCCTCGCGCTGCCCCGTATCCGCGACTTCCGCGGCATCAACGGCCACCAGTTCGATGGCCAGGGCAACTACAACTTTGGTCTCACCGAGCAGTCCATGTTCCACGAGATCGATCCTGATTCGATCGATCACGTGCGCGGTATGGACATCACTGTGGTGACCTCCACCAAGGACGACAAGGAAGCTTACGCGCTGCTGAAGCACCTCGGCTTCCCCTTCAAGGAGAACTGATATGGCAAAAACCGCTCTGAAGAACAAGGCGGCCGGCAAGCCGAAGTTCAAGGTCCGCGCTTACACGCGCTGCCAGGTCTGCGGTCGTCCCCACTCCGTCTACCGCAAGTTCGGCCTGTGCCGCATCTGCCTTCGTGAGAAGGCTCACCGCGGTGAACTGCCCGGCGTTACGAAGTCCAGTTGGTAAACATCGACGCTGAAGGTCCGCGGCCCGAACGCTTCTAGAAGAAGCGTGAGGGCGGCGGAAACCATAGCGAGAAAGGGCAACAAGCCCAAATGACAATGACAGATCCGATCGCAGACATGCTTACGCGTCTGCGTAATGCGAGCGCGGCCAAGCACGAAACCGTGGATATGCCGTACTCCAAGTTCAAGGCGAACATCGCCGAGATCCTGAAGCGCGAAGGCTACATCAAGGACTTCACCGCTAAGGAAGCCAAGGTCGGCCAGACTCTTGAGGTCACCCTCAAGTACGGTCCGAACGGTGAGCGTTCCATTCAGGGCATCAAGCGCATCTCCAAGCCGGGCCTTCGTCGTTACGCGAAGTCCGACTCCCTGCCGATGCCGCTCGGTGGCCTGGGTATCGCCATCATCTCGACTTCTTCGGGACTGCTGACTCAGAAGGAATGCCTCGACCGAGGCATTGGCGGCGAAATTGTCGCCTTCGTGTGGTGAGAAAGGAGAGCTGAAACATGGCATCGCATATTGGTAAGCTCCCCATCGCCATCCCTGCTGGCGTTGAAGTCAAGATTGAAGGCCAGAACTTCTCCGCCAAGGGCGCCAAGGGTTCTGACTCCTACGTGGTTCCGGAAGACATCACCGCTGCCGTTGAAGGCAACGAGATCGTCCTGACCGCCGCTGATGACCTGCGTCCGACCCGTGCCAAGCACGGTCTGGCCCGCTCCATCATGGCCGGCATGGTCAAGGGTGTTCACGATGGCTACTCCAAGACTCTTGAGATCGTCGGCACCGGTTACCGCGCCGTCGCCAAGGGCAAGGGCATCGAGTTCTTCCTCGGCTACTCCCACACCATCACCGTCAACCCGCCCGAAGGCATCACCCTGAAGGTGACCGACGCCAACCACGTGGTTGTCGAAGGCACCGACAAGCAGGTCGTGGGCCAGGTTGCCGCCAACATCCGCAAGCTGCGCGCTCCGGAACCCTACAAGGGCAAGGGCATCAAGTATGCCGATGAACGCATCCTGCGCAAGGCTGGAAAGGCTGGTAAGTGATATGAGCGTTGCTATTCTCGGAAAAGGCAAGAAGGTAGCTCTCAAGCGCCGTCACGCGCGTATCCGCAAGCGCATCTCCGGTACCCCCGAGCGTCCGCGCCTGGTGGTCACCCGCTCCAACCGTCACATGGTTGCTCAGGTGGTCGACGATACCAAGGGCATTACCCTGGTGTCCGCCTCCACTCTTCAGGCCGACTTCGCCGGCTTCGAAGGCACCAAGACTGAGGCCGCCAAGAAGGTCGGCGAGCTGATCGCCGAGAAGGCCAAGGCTGCCGGCATCACCGCAGTCGTGTTCGACCGCGGTGGCAACAAGTACACCGGTCGCGTCGCAGCCGTTGCTGATGGCGCCCGCGAGGGAGGTCTTGCACTGTGAGCGACAACGAAACGAAGGAAACCCAAGTGGCTGAAGAAACTCAGAACACTGTGGCGACCGAATCCAACAACGAGGACCGCAAGGGTCGTCGTGGCCAGCGCGGTGAAGGCCGTCGCGGCGAGCGTCGTAACCGTCGTGAAGAAAACCACGGCGACGAGCTGCTCGATCGCGTGGTGACCATCAACCGTGTGTCCAAGACCCACAAGGGTGGCCGTACCTTCAGCTTCGCCGCACTGGTTGTGGTCGGCGACGGCAACGGCACCGTGGGTGTCGGTTACGGCAAGTCCCGTGAAGTCCCGGCCGCCATCGC
This sequence comes from Bifidobacterium sp. FKU, assembly GCF_026016385.1. Taxonomy (NCBI): domain Bacteria; kingdom Bacillati; phylum Actinomycetota; class Actinomycetes; order Bifidobacteriales; family Bifidobacteriaceae; genus Bifidobacterium; species Bifidobacterium sp. FKU. Next base: position 2,182,024 of record NZ_CP092888.1, on the reverse strand, counting down.
CAAGGGCCAGCTGGACGCCAAGAAGCACATGTTCTCTGTGCCTCGCGTCCGCGGCACCATCACCCACCCGGTTCAGGGTCACGACGCTGCTGGCACCGTCCTGCTGCGTCCGGCCGCCCCGGGTACCGGTGTAATCGCCGGTGGCTCCGTGCGCGCCGTCATGGAATGCGCGGGCATCACCGACGTACTGACCAAGTCGATGGGCTCCGCCACCGCCGTTAACGTGGTGCGCGCTACCGTCGACGCCCTCAAGCAGCTCGAAGAGCCCGAGGAGATCGCCGCCCGTCGTGGCCTGGCGCTCGACGAGGTCGCTCCCGATGCTCTGCTGCGCGCCCGTGCCGCCGGCATTGCCGAGGCTCGCAAGGCTCGCGAAGAGGCTGCTGCCGCTAAGGCCGCCGAAGAGAAGGATGGTGAGTGATACTCATGGCTAAGAACCTGAAGATTACCCTGCACCACGGCATCGTGAACCGTACCCCGGCTCAGCGCGCCACCGTCAAGACCCTCGGCCTCAACAAGATCGGTAAGACCGTTGTCCGCGAGGACACCCCGGCCAACCGTGGTCTGGTGAACGCCGTGCGTCACCTGGTCACCGTTGAGGAGGTTGACTGATTATGGCAGATAACGAAATCCTGCAGATGCACGACCTGAAGCCCGCCCCGGGTGCCAAGAAGGACCGCACCCGTGTGGGCCGCGGTGAAGGCTCCAAGGGTAAGACCTCCGGTCGTGGCGCCAAGGGCCAGACGAAGCGTAACCACGTGCGTCCGGGCTTTGAAGGCGGCCAGCTGCCGCTGTACATGCGCCTGCCGAAGCTTCGTGGCTTCAAGAACCCGTTCAAGGTCGAGTTCCAGGTCATCAACATCGCTCGTCTCGTGGAGCTCTTCCCCGAGGGTGGCGAGGTTGCTGTGGCCGACCTGATCGCCAAGGGCGCTGTTCGTGACAACGCTCCGGTGAAGGTTCTGGGCGACGGCGAGACCACCGTGGCTTTCACCCTCAAGGGTGTTAAGGCTTCGGCTTCCGCCAAGTCCAAGATCGAGGCCGCCGGCGGTTCCGTTTCCGAGGACTGATTAGTCCTACGGGGAGCGCAATAGGCTGTACAACCCCCGTCCGCCAATAGGTGGACGGGGGTTCCCTTTTCTAAAGAATTGTTGTTCTGAGCGCAGAGAAGCAGTCTCAACACAATGATCGTTTTGAGTATGCTTCCCCCCGTTCAGTACGACGGAGCATAATTCAGGTAACATCCGCGAGATATGAAGTGGCCGAAGTAGGCACTGTAGACTATGCTCGTTCGTTAGTTTGTGTATTTCGCGTGATTGGCGCGCTATAGGGAGGAAATCCAGGTGAGGACACTAATCCAGGCCCTGAAGACCAAAGAGTTGAGGAAGAAGATTCTCTTCGTCCTGTTCATCATCATCGTCTACCGCATCGGATCGTTCATCCCGACCCCGGGCGTGGACTACAACGTGGTGAACAAGTGCATGGCCACCATCGGCAGCGCCTCCCAGGAGAACTTCATCGGCCTGGTGAACCTCTTCTCCGGCGGTGCCATGCTCCAGCTGTCCATCTTCGCGCTGGGCGTCATGCCGTACATCACCGCGTCCATCGTGGTGCAGCTGCTGCGCGTGGTCATCCCCCGCTTCGAGGCCCTGCACAAGGAGGGCCAGTCCGGCGAGGCCAAGCTCACCCAGTACACCCGTTACCTGACCATCGGCCTGGCCGTGCTCCAGTCCACCACCATCCTGGTGACCGCCCGCTCCGGCGCCCTGTTCAACTACCGCTGCGACCAGGTCATCCCGGACGGCTCCGTGTGGAACCTCGTGGTCATGGTCCTCATCATGACCGGTGGCACCGGTCTGATCATGTGGATGGCCGAGCTCGTGACCGACAAGGGCATCGGCCAGGGCATGTCCATCCTGATCTTCATGTCCATCTGCTCCGGCTTCCTGCCGCAGCTGTGGGAGATCGGCTACGGCACCAACGGCAAGAACGGCGACTGGCTGAAGTTCGGCATCGTCGTGGGCGTGCTCGTGGTCATCCTCATCTTCGTCGATTTCGTCGAACTGTGCCAGCGCCGCGTCCCGGTGCAGTACACGCGCCGCATGATCGGCCGTAAGATGTACGGCGGCTCCTCCACCTATCTGCCGCTGAAGATCAACATGTCCGGCGTGATTCCGCCGATCTTCGCCTCCTCGATCCTCGCCATCCCGACCCTGATCGCCCAGTTCGGCAAGTCCGACCAGTCCTGGGTCAAGTGGATCAACGCCAACCTGGCGAACACCACCTCCGTGTGGTACATCGCGCTGTACGCGCTGATGATCGTGTTCTTCTGCTTCTTCTACACGTCGATCACGTTCAACCCGGACGAGACCGCGGACAACATGAAGCAGTACGGCGGCTTCATCCCCGGCATCCGCGCCGGCAACGCCACCAGCCGCTACCTGACCTACGTGATGAACCGACTCAACACCGTCGGTGCCGTCTACCTGCTGTTCGTGGCCCTGATCCCGACCGTGCTGATCATGGCCCTCGGACTCAACGCCAAGCTGCCGTTCGGCGGCACCACGATCCTGATCATCGCGGGCGTGGGCCTCGACACCCTGCGTCAGGCCAAGGCCCAGACCGAACAGTTCCAGTACACCGGCTTCCTGTTCGAAAACGTGGACCACAAAGAAGGCTGACGCCCGCTTGGCAGCGGCCGCCCGCAATGGGCAGGCGGGCGCGCGAGGAGTGGAACAGTCCAGTGGACTGTTCCACGACGGAGCAATCTTTCTTCCACATATAACTCAATGGCTCCCTTAACCAAGGGAGCCGAAACCGTATTAATAACCGACACAAAAGGAGACCACCATGCGTCTGCTCATCATGGGCCCCCAGGGCGTGGGCAAGGGCACCCAGGCTGCTCTGCTCGCCGAGCACTTCAACATCCCCACCATCTCCACCGGCGACATCTTCCGCTACAACATCAAAAACAAGACCGAACTCGGTCTTGAGGCGATGAGCTACACCGACAAGGGCGAGCTGGTTCCTGACTCCCTGACCAACAAGATCGTCAAGGATCGTCTGGCCAAGGAAGACTGCAAGAACGGCTGGATCCTCGACGGCTACCCGCGTAACGCCGCCCAGGTCACCGCTCTCGACGAGATGCTCGCCGACCTCGACACTCCGCTCGACCACGTGGTGGCCCTCGAAGCCGCCCGCGACGTGCTGCTGGAGCGTATGAAGAAGCGCGCCGCCGAGCAGGGCCGCGCTGACGACACTCCGGAGGCCATCGCCAAGCGCCTGGAGACCTACGAGAAGGAAACCGCTCCGCTGCTCGACATCTACGAATCTCGCGGTCTGCTCGTCGTGGTCAACGGCGTCGGCGACATCGACGAGATCAGCGGCCGTATCATCAGCCACCTTGAGTAGTAGGTTCGGCAGCCCGGCCAACAAGCCGGAGTGATGCCGAAATACCACATCAACGTTTCCATACCCCTGTGCGACACGCCGAGTGTTCGTACAGGGGTATGTGCGTATATAGTTGACAGTTGGTGTGTCTTCGGATATGCCATAGTAATCATCCAACGGAATAGGACTAGAGGCACATGGCAAAAGACGGTGTGATTGAAGTCGAAGGACAGGTCGTGGAAGCACTGCCTAACGCGATGTTCCGCGTTGAACTCGAGAACAAGCACATCGTGCTCGCCACGATTTCCGGCAAAATGCGTAAGAACTACATTCGTATTCTGCCGCAGGATCGTGTCGTGCTCGAAATGAGCCCTTACGACCTGAACCGCGGACGCATTACGTACCGTTACAAGTAAAGGTACACAAGAAAAGGATAACCATGAAGGTCAGCCCTAGCGTGAAGAGGATCTGCGAAAACTGCCGCGTGATCCGCCGTCACGGCCGCGTCATGGTGATCTGCGTCAACCCGCGCCACAAGCAGCGTCAGGGCTGAGAGCAGATTCTCCAGCGGCACTAAGTAAATAAGGCACTCTCTCACAGTGCTTCCCGCAAGGGAACGACACTGAACCACGGGTACGTAGGCCCGTGCCGGGTAACCGGGCGAGCGGGTGCAAGACCTACGGCAACAAGAAGGAATCGCAATGGCACGTCTTGCCGGAGTCGACATCCCCAATGAGAAGCGCATCGAGATCGCCCTCACCTACATTTTCGGTGTGGGTCGCACTCGTGCCAAGGAAACGCTTGCCGCGACCGGTATTAGCCCGGACATCCGCGTCAAGGATCTCACCGACGAGCAGCTGATTACGCTGCGTGACTACCTCGAAGCCAACTACAAGATCGAGGGTGACCTGCGTCGTGAAGTCGATGCAGATATTCGTCGCAAGATTCAGATCAACTGCTACCAAGGCCAGCGTCACCGTAAGGGACTTCCTGTGCGCGGTCAGCGCACCAAGACCAATGCTCGTACCCGCAAGGGCCCGAAGCGCACGGTCGCCGGAAAGAAGAAGGCCACCAAGTAGTCGGTGGCATGATTCGGGCCACGGGATGATTCCATCCCATCGCCCGAACGTCAACAACAAAGTTCGTTACTAGGAAACGAGGGTCAATGGCAGCGCCTAAGCAAGCCGCTCGTAAGCCCCGTCGTCGCGACCGCAAGTCGGTCCCGGTCGGCCAGGCTCACATCAAGTCCACTTTCAACAACACGATCATTTCGATCACCGATCCGTCCGGCGCCGTGGTGTCCTGGGCGTCCGGTGGCGATGTCGGCTTCAAGGGCTCCCGTAAGTCCACGCCGTACGCCGCTGGTATGGCTGCCGAGTCCGCCGCCCGCAAGGCGATGGAACACGGCGTCAAGAAGGTCGACGTGTTCGTCAAGGGCCCGGGTTCCGGTCGTGAAACCGCCATCCGTTCCCTGCAGTCTGCGGGCCTCGAAGTTGGTTCCATCACCGACGTCACCCCGCAAGCCCACAACGGCGTTCGTCCTCCGAAGCGTCGTCGCGTCTGAGCACTCAGCAATACCAAATCCATCCAAAACCGCCTGACCGGTGAGTGCACCACCGAGTTCAAGCTGAAAGGATAACCACAGTGCTTATTGCACAGCGTCCGACTCTTACCGAGGAATCTCTGAATCCGCAGCGCTCCCGCTTCACCATCGAGCCGCTCGAGCCTGGCTTCGGCTACACGCTCGGCAACTCGCTGCGTCGCACGCTGCTGAGCTCCATCCCGGGTGCTGCCGTGACCTCCGTGCGTATTTCCGGTGCCCTGCATGAGTTCACCACTCTGCCGGGCGTCCAGGAAGACGTCACCGAGATCCTGCTGAACATCAAGGGCATCGTGCTCACCAGCGAATACGACGAGCCTGTGGTCATGTATCTGCGCAAGAGCGGCAAGGGCGAAGCCGTGGCTGGGGACATCACCCCGCCGGCCGGCGTCACCATTGCCAACCCGGAGCAGCGCATCGCTACCCTCGCCGACGACGGCGAACTCGAGATCGAGTTCACTGTCGAGCGTGGCCGTGGCTATGTTCCTGCCCAGATGAACAAGCAGGACAACGATGAGATCGGCCGTATTCCGGTTGATTCCATCTACTCCCCGGTACTCAAGGTGAGCTACAAGGTCGAGGCCACCCGTGTGGAACAGCGCACAGACTTCGACAAGCTCATTCTGGACGTGGAGACCAAGCCCGCCATCTCCCCGCGTGACGCGGTGGCTTCCGCCGGTTCCACCTTGGTGGAGCTCTTCGGCCTGTGCCGTGAGCTCAACGCCCAGGCTGAAGGCGTCGAGGTCGGTCCGGCCCCGGTGGCCGAGGAGACCAACCCCGAGATGGCCGTTCCGATCGAGGACCTCAACCTGACGCAGCGTTCTTACAACTGCCTCAAGCGCGAGGGCATCCACACCATCGGTGAGCTTGTCTCCCACACCGAGCAGGACCTGCTCGACATCCGCAATTTCGGTATGAAGTCAATCGATGAGGTCAAGGAGAAGCTGCAGACCCTGGGCCTGAGCCTCAAGTCCTCGCCGATGGCCTTCGATACCAATAATCTCGAAGGTGGCACGTTCTTCTCGCCGGAAGACGAGTGATCTGCCTCTTTGACCAATCGTTCGTTCACTAGGCAAGCGGAAGTTCGGGCATATGCCCACCTGCTTGCCTGAAGAACGGACATATAAGGAGTAAACCCAATGCCTACACCTAAGAAGGGCCCGCGTCTGGCTTCCAGCCCCGCACACGAGCGCCTCATGCTGGCAAACATGGCGACCAGCCTGTTCCAGAACGGCCGCATCACCACCACGCTGCCGAAGGCCAAGCGTCTTCGTCCGCTGGCCGAGCGCCTGATCACCTTCGCCAAGCGCGGTGATCTGCACTCCCGCCGTCGCGTGATGCGCGTCATCCGCAACAAGTCCGTGGTGCACATCCTGTTCACCCAGATTGCCGAGCAGATGGAGCAGCGTGAAGGTGGCTACACCCGTATCGTCAAGATCGCCCCGCGCGTTGGCGATGCCGCTCCGGCCGCTGTGATCGAGCTCGTCACCGAGCCGGTTGCCAAGAAGGCTGTTGTGAAGGAAGCTGAAGCCGCCGCCAAGGTTGCCGAAGAAGAGGCTCCGGCCGTTGAGGCTGAGGCTCCGGTCGAGGAGGCCGCCGCCGTTGAGGCTGAGGCTCCCGCTGACGCCGAGAAGGCCGAGTGAGCTGAATAGCTTTCGCCAAGCTAGCTGAAAGGGCTGGAATCCGTTTGGGTTCCAGCCCTTTTGCATTGTTTCATAGAATCTACAACGTACGTACGGCTCGAATGGCCTCGGCTCTTGCGGCCAGCTGATCATCGACGGGGTATGCGATATGCTCCAAAGTCAGGCCCTGCGGCGCAATCGGCCCGCTTGAGCCTTCACGCACTGGCTCGGCCATTTTACCGGCAAACCACTCCAGTGATTTGCGTCCTGAACCAACTTTGATACATGAGCCGACCAGGGACCGCACCATATTACGGGCAAAGGCATCCGCCACAATCGTGAACACCGCCAGTCCGGACTCCAGCGACGGAGTCCGATATGCTTCATGTGATGCCATCTCATCCGGCACCAGGGGAGTGATCGGCGCCCGCCGCCAATAGGCGGTCTTGACTTCACGGATCGTAGTGCCTCCCGGATTCGGAGTGGCGAAGGAGCCAAAATCGTGCAGGCCGATGGTCAATGCGGCTGCGCGGTTCATAAGCTCCAGATCCAGCGCTTCATCCACGGTAAGCACGCATCCGCGCAGGCGCGGGTCGACCTCAGACGAACGATCGGCGACCCGATACACATAAGTGCGCTCCAATGCGGAGAACCTGGCATCGAAGCCGACCGGAGCCACGGCAATGCCATGAATGACGATGTCCGGAGGCAGCACGGCCTTGAGTCTGCGGGTCAGCGCCTCGGTGACCGGAATGGTCATGTGTCCTACGCAGCGATTCAGTACCTCATCGGATACATCCAGATGCGCCACTTGGTGGGAGGCGTGCACACCGGTGTCGGTGCGCCCAGCCACCGTCAAGCGTAACGGTTCGGCCGCGTCATCGGCCGGCACCCGCAGCACCTTGTGCAGCGCATCTTCAATGGTGCCTTGCACCGTACGCAGATTGGGCTGTTTGGCCCAGCCATAGAATCCGCCGCCGTCGTAGGCCAAGTCAATGCGCAGTCGTGTCATAGCCATTCATTGTAACGAGTGCGGTCGGCGAGACGAGTGCGATCGGCAAGATGCGCGCGGCCGGCGAAGTGACCTGCCTGTAACATTCTCGCGCGTTTGCTGAAACGGGCCCGACTTAGGTTGTAACCATCAAACCCGGTTGCGGCTTGTGGCGCCAGCGTACGCTCGAAACGCCTAACCGCTTGAGGCCACAGAAGCCGCCACAGCAAGGAGCAGGCACGATGATCGAATCCGCAGCACGCAGACTGGCCCATGAACTGGTAAACCGTCGCGAGGCGATCAACCGCGAGCTGTCCCGCAACGGCGTACGCTTCGGCATCTACAAGAACGGCGAATACCATGACCGGCTCTTCCCGTACGATCCCGTGCCGCGCATTATCGAATCCGACGAATACGACGAATTGGAGAAGGGCCTGAAGCAGCGCGTCAACGCCCTGAACGCCTATCTGAAGGACATCTACTCCGACAAGGCCATCATCCATGACGGCGTGGTGCCGGAGGAATACGTATACACCTCGGCCGGCTACTTCCCGCAGGTCAACGGCGTGACCCCTCCCGGCGGCATCTTCGCGCACATCGCCGGCGAGGACTTGGTCCAAGGCGAGGACGGCCGCTGGTGGGTGCTGGAAGACAACCTGCGTATCCCCTCGGGCGCCAGCTACCCGCTGTTCGTGCGCGACATCGAGCGCCGCATCTCCCCACGCCTGTTCCGCGACGTGCACATTCGCGACAATCGCGAATACCCGCGCCTGCTGCGCAAGGCCATGGACTTCGTCTCCACCGAAGGCATCGCCGTGGTGCTGACCCCCGGACGCTACAATTCCGCCTTCTTCGAGCACGCCTATCTGGCGGAGAAGACCGGTGCGGCGTTGGCCTTCCCCGAAGACCTCGAAGTGGTGGACAACAAGGTCTACTTCCTCGACTACGCCGGCAAACGCCACCGCGTGGGCGTGGTCTACCGCCGCCTGTCCGACGAATTCCTCGACCCGTTCGCCTTCAACCCGGATTCGGTGATCGGCGTGCCCGGTATCCTGTCCGCCTACCGCGCGGGCAACGTGGCCATCGTCAACGCGCCGGGCAACGGCGCGGCCGATGACAAGGCCATCTACTACTTCGTGCCGCAGATGATCAAGTACTATCTCGGCGAGGAACCGATTCTCAACAACGCGCCCACGTATATGCCGATGTTCGAGGCCGACCGTAAGGAAGTCCTGAATCGTATGGGCGAGCTGGTCATCAAGGATGTGGCCGAAGCCGGTGGTTACGGCGTGGTGTTCGGTTCGTCGCTGGATGCCGCCGCACGTGAGGAGCTCGCCAACCGGATCAAGGAGGAACCTCGTCGATTCATCGCCCAAGAGGTGATTCAGTTCCGCGATATCGATGTGGTGGACCCGAAGACCGGTGAGATGTCGCCGCGCAAATGCGATCTGCGTGCCTTCGTGGTCACCGGCAAAAACACGCACGTGTGGTATTCGGGCTTGACTCGATACTCGTCGGTGCCCGGCCAGATGATCGTCAACTCGTCGCAGGGTGGCGGATTCAAGGATACGTGGGTGTTGGCACCCGAATCCGGCGTCGAGCACGAGTACGGTGCCGAAACGTATGTGGCGAACCTGCTGAGCCAGTCCCGCCACCACTCGTTGTCTCTGGTTACCGCATCCAAGGCAGACAACCTGTATTGGCTGGGTCGGTACACCGAGCGCGCCTTCACCACGCTGAACCAGTTCTTCCCGTTCTACGATCGCGTGATGGACACCGATGTGGACGCCTTCCGTCCGTTCGCTCACGCACTCGACCTGCCCGAAGATTTCGAGGACTTCGACGGGTTCGTGAACAGCTTCCTGTACGACGGGTCCAACCCTGATTCGGTGCGGTCGGCCGTAACCTCCGCATTCAACAACGCCATGATTCTGCGCCCGGAATTGAGCTCGCGTCTGTTGCAGTACGTGGAGTTGGCGATGACCAATATCACCGATGCCGCCAAATACGCGGCCGACGCCGAGGACATCTACAAGCAGCGCGATATTACCGATGACATGCTCGCCTTCTGGGGCGGCATCGAGAACTCGCCGGTCGACCCCACGCTGAAGGCGTTCATCTTCATCGGCAAGTATCTGGAGCGCATCGACCTGTACACGCGCTTCGGTTTGACGATGGAGGAGATGGAAGCCCCGCTTAGGAAGCTCGCCTCCTACTCGATGATCCTCGACGGCATGCCGTTGCCCAGTTGCTTCACCGATGGGCTGAGCTGGCTGGTCGGTCAGCTGCCGTCTCGCGGATATCAGGAAGTCGCCGACCTGCTGAAGAAGTACCTTGACGATTATTCCGGCCGTGTCAGCGCCCTAGCCATCAAAGATATGGGCTCACTGAGCTCCATGAACATGGATGCCAAGCGCCCCTAACCCGACGTTCGCCCTGACGGGTTCAAATGCTATGGTGGTATGGCGAAAAAACCGTGCGCCCGAGTGCCGGCCGATGCGTATCAGCAGGTTGCCGGAATATATGCGTGGGCTGTGAGCGCGCGGACCATACCTCAGCCATGGCTGTAGTGTTGTTATCCCGAGAATGTGCCGGTTGCCGGCTTGTGTGTAAGTGCAGGAGACGTTGTGAAAAAACTCGTGTTCGACTATGAGATGAAGCTGTCCTTCAGCGCACCGGTCACCGATCACAGGTTCCAGCTTCGCTGTATTCCCGCCACTGGCCCTCGCCAACAGGTGATTGACGTGGAAGTGAAGATTCAGCCCGAAACCGAACTCGAAACCACCATCGACTCCTTTGGCTCCGTGGTGATGACCGGATTCATCCCCGAGCCGCACGACATATTCAGCTATTCGGTGACCGGCATCGCCTTCGTGGACAATGCGCATATCCATAAGGAAGCCTATAAACCGCTGTACCGATTCAATTCAGCGCTCACCATTCCCGGCCCGAACGTGGAGGCGATGATCGACGTATGCCGCGAACGCTTGGCTGCGTTGCCTGCCGACGCCACTCCGGTGCAGCAGGCCGCCGAAGTGATGGATGAGGTCTACAAGGCGTTTGTGTATACGCCCGGTTCCACCACGATTCGCACCACCGCCGAACAGGCCTTGGCCCAGCGCAAGGGCGTATGCCAGGATTATGCCCATGTAATGCTGTCCGTGTGCCGGCATGTGGGATTGACCGCGCGCTACATTGCCGGTTTGCTTGGGGGAGAGGGCGCGACCCACGCTTGGGTCGAGGTGTATCAGGATGGCCGATGGGTCGGACTGGATCCCACGCATAACCGATTGGTGGACGACAGCTACATCACCATCGCCCACGGCCGCGATTACCGCGACTGCATGCTCGACATCGGCATCTTCTCCGGCTACAACGTCCAGCAGACCCAATGGGTCAACGCCTCCGTCCACGAACAGGTGGCGTAAAGGACGAGATCCAAGCTCCCTCTGATGAGCTGAGCCGTGAAGAAAACGCCGGAGGCGTTTTTAGGCGAAGGCGAACGACGGTGAGCAAATAAAATGGCAGCTGGAAAGCTGTCCTTAATTGCGTTCGAGCTGTCGAGCGTAGCGAGACTGAGGGAGAGACCACTCAATGCAGAGTGGCCCCGTCACCGCTTCTACCACCACCAATATTCGGATTTTCGTCGTTGCAACATTCGGATTTTGGTAGTTGAGAAATTCGGATTATTGTAGTTAGAAAGTTCGGATTTTCGTCGTTGCAACATTCGGATTTTGGTAGTTGGGAAATTCGGATTATTGCGATGGCGGACGTGAAATAACGGGAGGTGCGCGGAATGGCCGATTCTCTGGCGGGCGACATCAAGCCGAAAGCCTATCGCCCTCGTATCGTGGATGCACAGATCGAACGATATATGCGCATCTTTGGCGCGGTGGAGATTACCGGCACCAAGTGGTGCGGGAAAACTTGGTCTGCGCGGGCCCATGCAGCCAGCATTACCTATGTGGATCGCAATAACAATTTGGCTGCGGCTAAGGCGGATTCGTCATTGATGCTGTTGGGAGATAGACCTCATATCGTGGATGAGTGGCAACTCGCCCCAGCTATATGGGATGAAGTCCGTCATCACGTCGACGATGACTCCGCGAATAAAGGTCAGTGGATTCTGACCGGTTCATCCACTCCTCTCAATGAGAATCGGCCGAACCATAGTGGTGCGGGACGAATCGGACGTATCCGTATGAATCCTCTGACTTTATATGAGTCCGGACTCTCGACAGGTGCGGTAAGTCTCAGTGGACTGTTTGAACATAAGTTCGCCGCTGCAAAATCAGAGATAAATACACAGATGTTGTTGGATGCCGTATGCCGAGGTGGATGGCCGGAGGCGGTGGCTATGCCTGTATCTGACGCACAGATTCTGATTCGGGAATACATGCGACTCACGCTGACTGAGAGTGTGCCCAAGCAAGGCAAGGATCCTGATGTGGCTCGTCGTCTGCTGGATTCGCTTGCGCGCAATATCAGTCAAGCTGTGACATTCAAAACCTTGCGTAAGGATATGTACGGTACTGAAGAAAATCTTGACGATTTCATTTCGGAGAGAACGGTATCCGGGTATACGGCCATGTTCGAGAACATGTTCGTCATCGATCCGATAAAGGGCTGGGTCCCACCGGCACGGGATCCAAAGCGACTCCAGACCAAGGCGCGTCGGTATTTTGCCGATCCTTCCATTGCGGCGGCAATGTTGGGCATGAGTCCTGCTGCTCTTATCGGCGATTGGCAGACTTTTGGGTTTCTGTTTGAGAATCTATGCATCCGCGATCTGTTGGTGTATGCGAGATCTCTCCTCGATATTGGGATAGAACCGGTTCGGTATTATCATGACGATTCCGGTCTGGAGTGTGATGCCATTATTGAATTGTCCGATGGACGGTGGGGCGGCATCGAGATTAAGTCCAGTGAGGATAAAGTCCCTGAGGCAGCGGCAAATCTATGCAGACTGAAAGGGAAACTGCTGAGAAATCCGAGTGCGCGAACCCGTGAACCGGAGTTCTTGGCGGTGTTGGTGGGGGTCGGCGAGTTCGCGTATCAACGCGATGATGGAGTGTATGTAATTCCTGTCGGAGTGCTTGGCGCGTAAACGCAATGCCAGCGCTTCGGGCGAATTCCGGGATTGTGATCTGACATGTCTCAAGCGGCATACACTTGAGACTTGCTCAGCGAAACTCCGATTTGCCAGGTCGGCAGAATGTGGCATAATGAACAAGTTGCCATTTTGGCAGCATGGATAAGTGTCCGAGCGGTCTAAGGAGCACGCCTCGAAAGCGTGTGAGGTGAAAGCCTCCGCGAGTTCGAATCTCGCCTTATCCGCCTTTAGGGTTCCGGGTTTGTCCCGGAACCCTTTTTGTTTCTGCGGAACCTCACCTTTGAAGGGCTATAGGAACAATTCTTCCACATGCGTAGCTTCAAAGGCGTCACCATCGACGGGTTCACCAAAATGCTCGACGAGTACATGGTCTGGTACAGGGACAAGCGCATCAAACTCGAATACGGGATGAGCATCATGGGCAAACGCATCGAGCTCGGGCTCGTCGCCTGAACGTGCGTGCTGTCGTTGCGAACGACCATTCAGACAACGAAGTCCAACAAAACGTCACCGCCCCCCGGCTCTTCTCTTTTCGTGTGCGACGCTGCAAAAAACGTTACATATAGAGTAGAGAAATTTTCGCTACTCTAGAACAGCTTTTCTATCGGCGTGTTGCTGCCTATATAGCGGAGATGGATGCTGCAGCCATGGATTGGCTGCTGTTTCTTCGATGAGTGCGATTTGTGCATATCGTTGCAGTAAAGCCCTTCTAAGGCGGGGAAACAAGATAACGAAAATTTCGCCACGCGCGATGAAGTTTTATTTGCTTTTTTTTTTAAAGCCTTGTACATTGAAGGACGTACCGATGGATGAAACGGCAATGGCGACGATGTTGTTGGCAGGCTCATTCAGACGGGTTAGGAGAAAAACTATGACAAATGCAACGGCGCAACCGGATACTTCCGTGATGCGCAAGCCGAAGCGCCAATACATAGGCATATTGTATTGTCTTCCATACGTGGTGGTCTTCCTGTTCGGCATGATCGTCCCGATGTTCTACGCGCTTTATCTCAGCTTCTTCAAGCAGTCCCTTCTCGGTGGCACCACATTCGCGGGCTTCGACAACTTCATCCGAGCGTTCAAGGATGAGGCTTTGTGGGGCGGCTTTAAGAACGTGCTGATTTACGCGGCGATCCAGATTCCGATGAATCTGATTCTGTCCCTCGTGGCGGCGCTCGTCTTGGACTCCCAGAGGATCCGCCATATCGCGGTGCCGCGAATCCTGCTGTTCCTGCCTTATGCCGTCCCAGGCGTCATCGCGGCGCTGATGTGGGGATACATTTACGGCGATAAGTATGGTCTTTTTGGACAAATCGCCGGCATGTTTGGCGTAGCGGCTCCTAATATGCTGTCGAAGCAGCTCATGCTGTTCGCCATCGCGAACATCTGCACTTGGTGCTTCCTTGGCTATAACATGCTGATTTATTATTCTGCACTGATCGGCATTCCGAACGACCTGTACGAATCTGCCCGTATTGACGGCGCTTCGGAGCTGCGCATCGCTTGGTCCGTGAAGATCCCTCAGATTAAGAGCACCATCGTGATGACGGTCCTCTTCTCTGTAATCGGCACGCTCCAGCTGTTCAACGAACCGAACATCTTGCGTACTTCCGCCCCGGACGTGATCAACAGCAGCTATACGCCGAACATCTACACCTACAACCTCGCATTCAATGGCCAGAACGTCAACTATGCCGCTGCCGTCTCTCTGGTCATCGGCATCATCGTCATGGCCTTGGTCGCCGTCGTTAAGATCATCGGCAACAAGTGGGAGAACAAGTGATGAGTGAAGCAATCGCAAGACCACGTTCCAAGTCGCTGCAGCGCAGAGACGCCAAACTGGCGCTCAAGGCAAGCGAGCATTACAAGCGCATGCAGCAGCGTGAGCCGGCTCCGAAGCTGACCGGCAAGCAGCGTGTGCTCAACTGGCTGCTGCACATCATTATGGCTGTGATGGTCATCTACTGCCTCGTGCCGCTGCTGTGGGTCATCTTCTCTTCCACAAAGACCAGTGAGGGCATCTTCAGCTCTTTCGGCCTGTGGTTCGATGACAAGAATGTGTTCTGGCAGAACGTGCAGGATACGTTCTCCTACCAGAATGGCGCCTATACCCGCTGGCTGTTCAATACGATCATGTACGCAGTGGTAGCAGGTGTTGGTGCAACCATCATTGCCACTTTCGCCGGGTATGCCATCGCCACCATGCGATTCCCTGGACGTAACGCCCTGCTGGCCGTCACTCTGGCATTCATGTCAATTCCTTCTACGGTAATCACCGTGCCGCTGTTCCTCATGTATTCGAAGATCGGGCTGGTCGGCACTCCATGGGCCGTGATTATTCCGCAGCTGGCCACGCCGTTCGGCCTGTATCTGATGATCATCTATGCGCAGACCTCGATTCCGGTCTCGCTGATCGAAGCCGCGAAACTGGACGGTGCAAACACTTGGACCATCTTCTGGAAGGTCGGTTTCCCGCTGCTGTCTCCAGGTTTCGTCACCGTACTGCTGTTCACGCTGGTCGGTGTCTGGAACAACTACTTCCTGCCGCTGATCATGCTCTCGGACACCAACGACTATCCGTTGACGGTCGGTCTGAACATGTGGCTGAAGATGGGTGCCCAGGGAACTGCCAACGGTCAGGTTCCGAACAACCTCATCATCACGGGCTCGCTTATCGCAGTTGTTCCGTTGATCATCGCATTCATGTTCCTGCAAAAGTACTGGCAGTCTGGCCTCGCGGCCGGCTCTGTCAAGCAGTGAACCTTCGGCCGCACGGTCCCTACGATCACCCATTCGTTGCCTTGGCGACCGTGCGGCATCCGCCCTTTTGGAAAACAACAAAATAGTAATTCATGACACACAAAGGAGTAATCATGAAGAAGAGTATCAGGCTTGTGGCCGCTATCGCGGCGCTGGCAATGACGGCCGGGATCTCGGCATGTGGTTCCAGCACTAATGGGAACCAGGCCAAGAGCGATGTGACCGCGCAGGACGTCGAAACCGCTCTGACCGACACCTCGAAGAACGTCGAACTGACCGTCTGGGCCTATTCCGCCAAGCAGATGGAGCCCACTGTCAAGGCATTCGAGAAGAAGTACCCGCACATCAAAATCAACTTTGTCAACACCGGTGCCGCGGAGGATCATTTCACCAAGTTCCAGAACGTCGTTCAAGCCCAGAAGGATATTCCCGACGTCGTGCAGATGAGCGCTAATAAATTCCAGCAGTTCGCGGTTTCGGGTGCATTGCTGAATTTTGCCAACGATAGCATCGAAAAGGCATGGAGCAAGCTATACACCAAGACTGCATGGGCTCAGGTGCATTACGCCGGCGGCCTCTACGGTGCGCCGCAGGACGCCACACCATTGGCCAACTATGTGCGAAAGGATATTCTGGACGAACATAACCTGCAGGTGCCAGAAAGCTGGGAAGACATCTACAACGAGGGCATTAAGCTCCACAAAGAAGATTCCAACAAATATATGGGAATCCTGGGATCCGACATCTCCTTCTTCACTAACCTCTACCGTTCCGTTGGAGCGCGTCTGTGGAAGGTTAATTCCGTGGACGACGTCGAGCTGACTATGAACAGCGGAAAAGCAAAGGAATTCACGGAATTCCTGCAGAAGTGCCTGAAGGATGGCGTCCTTGAAGGCGGTACCGTCTTCACTGACGAGTTCAACCGTTCGATTAATGACGGTCGTTACGCCACCTTCATCAATGAAAACTGGATGGGCAACACCTACAAGGAGCAGAACCCGAGCCTCAAAGGCAAGATGGTGGTTGCTGCCCCACCGTCCTGGAAAGGACAGCCTTACCAGTCCTCTTCCGTCGGCTCCATGATGAGCGTCTCCGCGGCTTGCCCGAAGGAGAAGCAGGCGGCGGCTCTCGCGTTCATCAACTGGCTTGATTCCGACAAGGATGCCATCCAGTCATGGCAGGATACCAACAACGGCAACTTCTTCATGGCGGCCTCCGTCTATCAGGACGATGAGAACCAGCGCAATAAGAAGGAGACCGACGGTTACTACGCCAATGATGATGTCAACGCCGTCTACTTCGATTCAATGGACAAGGTCAACACCGATTGGGAGTATCTCCCGTTCATGTCCCAGGTGGAGGTCGTGTTCAACGACGTTATCGTTCCTGAGATGAACGCGAAGGGTGATTTGGTCGGGGCCATGGCCAAGGCGCAGCAGAAGCTCAAGGCATACGCGGAAGACAACGGCTTCAAGGTCACCACCGACGCCGACTGACATCCGGTTGCCCGCCATTGCTAGGGAGGACGGTCAAAACGGCCGTCCTCCCTTTTTGAGATTAAACCCCGGAACCAACGACGTGGTTTGCGTGTACCTGACGATGTACAAGTTGTCGGCTTCGATAACGTGCCGGAAGCCAAGTACTCGGTGCCGGCGATGACCACCATTGATCCACATATCGACGATTATGCCAAGCATGCCGTTGACATGCTTATCGACCGCATCGAAGGGTACTCAGGCCCGGCCCGTACGTACACCACCGATTTCACATTGGTGGAACGTGCCTCGACTCGACTTGCTCACTGACAATCCGCATTGGCTTTGTGGACGGTGTGTGCCGCAGCATGCTACGGCGAGCACGTACCTCGATTGAGTTGCGGATGGTATAGGGTTGTAGCTTTGCATATTGCGCCTGTAGTACTTTTCAGGGTGAGAGTTTTACGAGGTGTGGGGGACGCCACGTGGATTTCGGCGTTTTTTGTCTGCCGTCCCACAGTGTCTCCCCTGGACGACCATGGTTGGTAATGGGAATTGGCGTTATTCTGCGGTTTTGAAGGCCGACGGTGCGGGATGCCGCAGACGGCAAACGATTGATGCTTCTGCTATCCCACGTTTTTGTGGGACGGCACGCAGAAAATGGTCAAACTTCTCTGCCGTCCCACAAGACGAAGATGCATGACTACTCGTCACCGGTGGCTGTCGGACGTGTGGCTTTCATCGACCATCTCTCACTTTTTTCCCCGAAAAATGTGAGAGGCAAACACATAATACGGGGGAAAAATGTGGGAGTGCGTATTGCGATAATCGTACGACGACATATTCGACGGCTACAGATGAGTGAAAACTACAGATTATTGTCTTGTACTGGTCGTCTTATACGCCACTGCGGGAAAAGGCATATGCCGCAGTGTGGGTCTACTCGAATAATGCGGCGTCAGTCGCTGGGTAGCCAAGTTGGAACGCGGTGTAGGCGTGCTTGGCGGCCAGTGCGGCGAGGATGAGCAGCGTATCGCTCTCGGTGGAAGATTTCGATTCGGTCACAGCCTTGATCTGCGCGCGGGCGCAGTCCATTTCGATGGCGGCGGCGGTCGGTACGGTTTGGCCACTTGCCTTGTCGGCGATGGTGGTGGGGTTGGCCAGTAGCTGGTCGATGGCATAGACCTTTTGGCGGGGGTCGCTTTGGCCGGAAGAACTGGATTGTGCGCCGGAATCATCAAAATTGCCATTGGCCAGCGACACCAGCTGCTGCCCGGCGGTCTTATGCATATCGCTCAACGCCAACGTAGCCCCAGCGGTCTGTCCTCGTGCGGCCAAGACCTCGATAGCGAATCCGGCGCGATCCTCGGCCACGGCCATCGCATCCAATACCGATCGGTCAACGTTGGCGGACGTGACGCCATCAAGACGCGCCGGCGTCACCTCAGGCGCGGACTGCCCGAATTTATCGGCCAGAAAAGTCAGCCATTGCTTGGTCTGCGCGTCACGTAACGTTCCCTCGGCAAAACGACCCGAACAATACCCGGCAACGTCAATCCAAGCCAGGGGAGCGGCCAGACCGGTGGCATACTGCTCCAATAACGGCGTGCCTTCAGCCGGATGGGTGGCGTAGTCCGCCAACGTCATCGCTTTCTCGCAAGGGCTCATCTGAGCTTCCGCCTCGGCCCGTCCGGCCAGTCGCGGCATCGAACACGCCGAAAGCGAACACAGCATCGCGCTCGCGCATAGTGCGGATGCCAAGCGCCGGGTAAACCGTCCTGAAGAGAAGCGTGTCTGCATGGAAACCTACACTAATAGCTAACTGTGACCACTCATAGGCCATGCGCCGCATAACTTCATAGGAGGTACGGATCGATGGAACTGGACCTGACAGGAATACACAAGCTCGCCGCCGAGCAAGGAATCGACCCCGGAACCCTGGATGATGCGCTGGCAGAGGCCCTGCGCCTCGCCTACCTCAAGACCCCGCACGCCGCCAAGCACGCGCGCGTGGAGCTTGACGAACGTTCCGGCAACTTCACCGTGTGGGCCGCCGACGAAATCCCGGTCGAACCCACCGAAGACGACCCTTACCCCGCTCCCAAGCTGGGCGAGGAATACGATGACACCCCGCGTGACTTCGGCCGTCTCGCCGCCGCCACTGCACGCCAAGTCATCACCCAGCTGTTCCGCCGCGCCGAAGATGAGAAGGTGTTCGGCGCGTTCTCCGGTCAGAAGGGCAAGCTCATCACCGGCATCATCCAGCAGGATGCTTCCGACCCCTCCAACGTGCATGTCGCGATGGGCGATGTCGAAGCCATTCTGCCTCGCCGTGAGCAGGTGCCCGGCGAACGTTACCGCCACGGCGAACGCATCCGCGTGTATGTGGTGAACGTGGCCCGTGGCATCAAGGGCCCGGAGATCGTGGTGTCCCGCTCCCACCCGGAGCTGGTCCGCAAGCTGTTCGAGCGTGAAGTGCCGGAACTGGTCTCCGGTGCCGTGTCCATCATGGCCATCGCTCGTGAGGCCGGTGCCCGCACCAAGATCGCGGTCAAGGCCAACACCGATGGCGTGAACCCGAAGGGTGCGCTGATCGGCCCCGGCGGCGCTCGCGTGCGTGCCGTTATGGAGAACCTTGGCCCGGAGAAGATCGACATCGTCGACTACTCCGACGATCCGGCCAAGTTCGTGGCAGCCGCGCTGTCCCCGGCTGTGGCCACCGGCGTGCAGGTGATCAGTGAGAAGAATAAGACCGCCATCGCTTTCATCCACGACGACCAGCTGTCCCTGGCCATCGGCAAGGAAGGCCAGAACGCACGACTGGCAGCCAAGCTGACCGGCTGGAAGATCGGCATCGAATCCGCCGAGGCTCATGCCAAGAAGGTCGCCGCCGAAAAGGCCGCCCAGGCTGCGGCCGAGGCTGCTGCTCCGGAAGCCGAATAGGCCGCCGGACTTGAAGGCGAATGATCTTCAGGGCGCATTATTTCCTGATATGAGCCGCGTCAGCAATGGCGCGGCTCGCTGCGTCTACGCTATCCAGCGCTATGAGTATGCTTGATTGGCGTATGTGGGTTGGCGCAGCGTGCGCGAAATCGCCCACACCAGAGACGAGGTAACACGATCATGGTCGCACGATGAGACAGGGTAGGCTTGCCGTCATCACCAACTGACCACGCCCATGCACGCGCGTGGTCACAGAATAGGAGTAATTAGTGGCGAAACCACGCGTATACGAACTGGCTAAGGTTTTGAATGTCGATAGCAAAACCGTGCTTGAGAAGCTTAAGGACATGGGAGAATTCGTCAAGTCCGCTTCTTCTACGATTGAACCGCCGGTAGCCCGGCGTCTGAAGGCAGAGTTCGCCAAGGACAACGCCAAGGGTGATTCCAAGCCCGCATCTTCCGCACAAAAGCCGGCTGCCAAGCCCGTGCAGCAGCGCCGCCCGGCCGCACCTTCGGCCCCGGCTTCCACTTCATCTTCCGCACCGACTCCGGCCGCTCCCGCACGTCAGGCATCGCCCGCCTCGGCACATCAGCAGGCTCCGACTCCGGGCGCACCGACACCGCGTCCGCAGGGCGGCGCACGCCCCGGCATGCCGACCCCCGGCCGCCACGGTCAGCACGACAACCGTGAGAATGGTCGCGATAATCGCGAAGGCCGCGAGAACGGTCGTCAGAGTCGCCCGAACGATCGCCGTAACAACGATCGTCGTAACAACCAGGGCCGTCCGAACAATGGCCAGCCGGGGCAGCATCAGAACAACCGCGACAATGCTTCGGCTCCGCGCCCGCACGCTCAGGGCGGCGCCGGTGCCAATGGCGGCAATGCCGCTTCAAACGCGATTCCGCGCCCGCACGCTCAGGGCCCGCGCCCGGGCAACAACCCGTTCTCCCGCAAGCAGGGTATGCACACCCCGACGCCGGGTGATATTCCGCGTCCGCATCCGATGGCTCGTCCGACTGCTGATAGCGGTCGTGGCGGTCGTCCGGGCCGTCCCGGCCAAGGCCAGGGGCAGGGCCGCGGCTTCCGTGGCGGTCGTCCGGGCCAAGGTGGTCAGGGCGGTCCGCGTCCCGGCCAGTGGGGCCACAACCGTCCGGGTCAGGGCGGCGGCTCCCAGGGTGCCGGTCAGGGCGGCGCACGCGGCGGCTTCCGTGGGGGCCAAGGCGGCAATAACTTCCAGGGCGGCGGCGCACCGAGCAACGGTCCCGCACGTGGCGGCGGTCGTGGTGGTCGCGGCGGTGCCGCAGGCGCATTCGGCCGTCAGGGCGGCAAGTCCTCAAAGGCCCGTAAGAACCGTCTGGCAAAGCGTCATGAGTATGAGGAGCTGAAAGCACCGACCATCGGCGGCGTTCGCATCCCCAACGGCAACGGCCAGACCATCCGTCTGCGTCAGGGCGCCTCCCTGGCCGATCTGGCGGAGAAGATCAACGTCAACCAGGCCGCGCTGGTCACCGTGCTCTTCCACCTGGGTCAGATGGCTACCGCCACCCAGTCCTTGGATGAGGAGACCTTCCAGATTCTGGGCGGAGAGATCGGCTGGAACATCCAGCTCGTCTCCGCAGAAGAGGAAGACAAGGAACTGCTCCAGCAGTTCGACATCAACCTTGACGAGGAAGAACTGCAGGATGACGAGGATCTCAAGCCTCGCCCGCCGGTCGTCACCGTCATGGGCCACGTCGACCACGGTAAGACCCGACTGCTGGATACCATCCGCAAGACCAACGTCATCGCACGTGAGGCCGGCGGCATTACCCAGCGCATCGGTGCCTACCAGGTCACCGTGAACCTTGAAGGCGAACCGCGCAAGATCACCTTCCTCGATACCCCTGGCCACGAGGCGTTCACCGCCATGCGTGCCCGTGGTGCCGAGCTCACCGATGTCGCGATCCTCGTGGTCGCCGCCGACGATGGTGTGATGCCCCAGACCGTTGAGGCCATCAACCACGCTCAGGCCGCCAAGGTGCCGATCGTCGTGGCCGTCAACAAGATCGATGTGCCCGGTGCCAACCCGGAGAAGGTCCGCGGCCAGCTCACCGAGTTCGGCCTGGTCCCTGAAGAGTATGGTGGCGACACCATGTTCGTCGACATCTCCGCCAAGCAGAACCTGCACGTCGACAAGCTGCTCGAAGCCGTGCTGCTCACGGCTGACGCTGAGCTGGACCTCCGCGCCAACCCCGACATGGACGCCCGTGGTGCCACCGTCGAAGCCCGACTCGACAAGGGTCGTGGTGCCGTGGCCACCGTGCTCGTGCAGTCCGGCACACTCCATGTGGGCGATGCCATCGTGGCCGGCACGTCGTACGGCCGCGTGCGTGCCATGCTTGACGAGAACGGTCAGCCGATGGAGGCAGCCGGTCCGTCCACACCTGTTCAGGTGCTGGGCTTGACCTCCGTGCCCACCGCCGGTGACCTCTTCCTGGTCGCCTCTGATGATCGTGCCGCTCGCCAGATTGCCGAGAAGCGTCAGGCCACCGAGCGTGCCGCCCAGCTGGCCAAGCGTCGCAAGGTCGTCTCCCTCGAGGACTTCAAGAAGAAGTTCGCCGAGTCCGAGATCGACATGCTCAATATTGTCATCAAGGGCGATTCGTCCGGTTCGGTCGAGGCGCTCGAGGATTCCTTGATGAAGATCGAGGTATCCGACGAGGTCGGCATCCAGGTCATCCACCGCGGCGTCGGTGCGATCACGCAGAACGACGTCAACCTGGCCACGGTCGACAAGGCCGTTATCATCGGTTTCAACGTGCGCCCGAACCGTCAGGTCGCGGACCTCGCCGAGCGCGAGGGCGTGGAAATCAAGTACTACTCGGTCATCTACCGTGCGATCGAAGACATCGAGGCATCCCTCAAGGGCATGCTCAAGCCGGAATACGAAGAGGTCGTCACCTCCCATTCCGAAATCCGCGAGATCTTCCGCTCCTCCAAGTTCGGCAACATCGCCGGCGTTATGGTGCAGGACGGCGAGGTCAAGCGTGGTACGAAGTGCCGTATCCTGCGCAACGGCGTGGCCACGGTCAACGACCTCGAGATCTCCTCGCTGCGTCGCTTCAAGGACGACGTTCAGTCCGTCAAGGAAGGCTACGAGGCTGGTATCAACCTCGGCACCTTCAACGACATTGAACTCGGCGACATCATCGAGACCTTCGAGATGCAGGAAGTCGAGCGCAAGTAGTCATTGTTAAGCCCCCTCTGACGAGGGGGCTGTCAGCCGCAGGCTGGCTGGGGGAGAGACATGGTAGTTCCATGATTTTCTCTCCCCCAGCCTCACTGTGTTCGGCAGCCCCTCGTCAGAGGGGGCTCAAGTCTAGAAAAGGAAATTCCTATGGCAGGAACCAACCCGCGCGCCGCACGTATTGCGGCCTTGATTCAGCGTGTCGTCGCCTCCTCCATTGAGCGCGAACTGCATGACAAGCGACTCGCCAGCATCACCGTCACCGAAGTTCGTGTGACCAACGATTTGCAGATCGCCAAGGTCTACTGGACCCAGCTCGGCCACGAAGGCCATGAGGAAGGCGAACGCAAGCGCGCCCAGCAGGCCCTCGATCAGGCCAAGGGCCACCTGCGTTCTCTGGTGGGCCACAAGGCTGGCCTGCGCCTGACTCCGCAGCTCCAATTCGTGTTCGATGAAGTGCCCGGCGAGGCTCACGAGATCGAAGACATTCTCGCCGTGGCCAAGAAGCGTGACGAAGAACTCGCCCGCGCCCGCGCCACCGCCCAGTACGCCGGCGACGCCGATCCGTACAAGCACGACGACGAGCCCAACGACGACTTCGAAGACGACTCTGACGACTTCGACGAGGAATCCAATCCCGACAACGAGTAGTTCCCTCTGACCTCCCTCTGACGAGGGAGGTGTCTCGGCTGTGCCAAGACGGAGGGAGAGACCATACCGAAGGCATGCAACACAAGGGAACACCACATATGCCTCAAACAACCCCCAGCGGCCTACTCATCATCGACAAGCCGCAAGGCGTGACCAGTTTCGACGCCGTTGCCGCCGTACGCGGCGCGTTGCACATCAAGAAGGTCGGTCACGCCGGCACCCTTGACCCCATGGCCACTGGCACGCTGGTCATCGCCTTCGGCCACGCCACGCGACTGCTCAACGCCATCGTGGCGCATGACAAAACCTACGAGGCCACCATACGCCTCGGCCTGCGCACCACTACCGACGATGCCGAAGGTGAGGTGCTTGTCGATGATGAAGCCCGCTCCCGCTGGCAAACGCTGTCAGCGCAGCTGACCGAGGGCGGCCAGAGCGGCGAACCAACGGCGCTACCAACTGCCTCATGGCAAGATCTGCTCACTCGCACCATCGCCACCAATTTCACCGGCGATATAGAACAAGTTCCCAATACGTTCTCCGCCATCAAAATCAACGGCCAGCGTGCCTACGACTTGGCTCGCGAAGGCAAGGAGGTGGAACTCAAACCTCGCCCGGTGACCATCAGCGAATTCACTGTGCTGGATATCCGCAGCGGATTCGTAGCAGGGGAGCAGGCCGCTGAACCATTGAGGGAAGACGCGAACACGGGAGCGATTCCCGCACTTGATGTTGACGTGCGGGTCAGCTGTTCATCGGGCACCTATATCCGCGCGCTCGCCCGCGACCTCGGCAATGAACTTGGCGTCGGCGGATACCTGACCCGTTTGCGCCGTACGCGAGTCGGCCGATTCGCGTTGCCGGACGATGCCAGCGGACTTATCGCTCCTGAGGCGATGCTTGACACGCGAACCCATACCGTCACCGCACATACCGATCAGAAGACGTTCACTAATCGGGAAGGGCAAACCGTCACGCGCAACAAGTGCGTATTGGACACTCCTGAAGGTCTTGCCGGTGACGAGCGCCGCAACTGGCTGCTTGACCATGCCCTCACCATGGAACAGGCCGCTCGAGGTGCGATGCCGGCGCTTGACATCACTCCTGAGGAGGCCAGCGAATTACGCTTCGGCCGCCGTATCGAGCGTGCGATCAGCGAGCCCACTGCCGCCATTGTGCCGCAAACGCATGATGTGGCGGCGATTATCGAGCGTGCCAACGCTCATCAGGCCAAGCCGGTCACCGTATTCCCCCTCGCGTAAAGTGGACGCGGTGAAAAGTGCAGCTTGATACAGGCCGCGCACAACAACGCCTATATTGCACGAATAACATCGTACGGATAAAAGGAACAGCACACTGATGGATATCACGCACCTGACCCCTGACGCCGAAGGCTCGATTGAATGGCCCTCGTTCAGTAACGACAAGAAGGCCGTGGTGACATTGGGCGCATTTGATGGCATGCACTTGGGTCATCAGGCGGTGATCAAGCGCGTGGTGGAACTCGCGCACCAGCATGGTGCTTTTTCCGTGGTGATTCTGTTTGACCCGCGCCCCGCATTCGTGCACGGCTGGGCCGCCTCGCACCATGGCGAGGAACCTGCGGCGCAGAATGTGGATGCCGAAGCGTTGACCAGTGTGGATGATCGACTGCACCGCATGGAACAGTTCGGCGTGGACCATGTGCTGGTCGTGCACTACACGCTGGCCTTCGCAGCCATGTCATACATTTTTTTCCTTGGCCGACTCACCGGCAAGCTGGGCATGCGTACGTTGGTCCTCGGGCAGGATGCCGCCATGGGCAAGGGACGAGAAGGTGATGTGAAGCATATCGCCAATCTTGCCGTCGCCACCGGTGTATTCGAACTTGACGTGGTCGATGACCGTGGCCCGGGCGAAGTGCGTATTCCGCGCGATTTCAAGCCGGAAGCCCCGAGCGGATGGGGAGAGCCCGTCGACCCGCTGGCCAATGCCACCAAGGCCGAGCGCCGTGCATGGAGCAAGAAGAACCAGGCCAAGGCAATGCGCGCATGGAGCTCCACCAATGTGCGTTACCTGCTGGCTCATGGCCGAATCCAAGATGCCAACGCCATTCTGGGTGCTCCGCACGCCATCGAAGGCGAAGTGGTGCACGGTGAGGAGCGCGGCCGCACCATCGGATTCCCCACCGCCAATCTTGGCTCCGACATTGCAGGCTACATTCCGGTCGACGGCGTCTATGCCGGTTGGCTGGTAGATGGTGAAAACCGTTGGCCCGCCGCCATCTCCATTGGCACCAAACCCACCTTCAGCGAGAAAACAGGACTCAACGAACGCGTAGTGGAGGCCTACTGCATCACCGATGAGTGGATTGATCTGTACGGCCATAAGGTTCGCGTTGAATTCATCGGTTTCCTGCGCCCGCAGGTCAAGTTTGATGGCCCCGACCAACTCGTTGACGAACTCAAGCGCAACGTCGAAGAGACCAAGCGTCTTACCGCCTGAGGCATATCTCAGGGCTATTTACGCACTCCCAAGGCGTCTAATGCGTCGGACAATGTGTTGGACTCCACCAGCCGAAGTCCCTCGACATGCACTGGCTTGCGCAGAGGAGGAATGACCGCCGTCGTAAAGCCAAGGCGCGCGGCCTCGCGAAGGCGATATTCCATACGCGGTACCGGGCGCACCTGACCGGTCAGGGAAATTTCCCCGATGGCACACGTGGCTCGAGCAATGGGTTTTGACGTGGCGGCGCTCGCCAGTGCCGCCACTATCGCCAAGTCGGAACCGGGCTCCTTGGCCTGGCCTCCGGCAATAGTGGAGATATACAGGTCGTTGGACAGCAGGTTGAGCTTGCTGTGGCGGTAGAGCACCGCGACCAGCATGGCGATACGGCTGGGGTCCACGCCATTGACCGCACGTCGAGGTGTGGGCAGCACTGACGTGGTGACCAGAGCCTGTACTTCGATAGGCAGACTGCGATGCCCCTCCAATGTGAACGTCACACAGGTGCCTTCCACGGGTGCCGCGTTGGCCGCATCAGGGCCGTCTCCAGACAGGAACAATCCGGCGGGATCGGTGACCTCTTCGATGCCCTCACCGCTCATGTCGAAACAGCCGACTTCATCGGTCGGACCAAAACGATTCTTCACCGCTCGCAGCATTCTCAGCGCAGTCTCGCTGTCGCCTTCGAATTGACAGACCACATCGACCAGATGCTCCAATGTGCGCGGGCCTGCAATCGAACCGTCCTTGGTCACATGACCAACCAGAAATACTGGAATGTCAAGTGTCTTAGCGGTATCTATCAGCGCGCTTGCCACTTCGCGCACCTGAGTCGAACCGCCGGAAATGCCATCGACCTCCTGCGAGACGATGGTTTGCGCCGAATCCACAATGGCCAAGGCCGGCTTGTTCTGTTCGATCAGCCCCAATACTGTGGACAGGTCGGTGGTGGAGGCCAGTAACAAGTTCGGCTCCACCGCGTTGATGCGGGAAGCGCGCAAACGAACCTGCGCCTGTGATTCCTCGCCGGAAATGTACAGCACGGTGTTGGCGTGCGTTGATGCTGTGTTGTCCTGTGTCGACACCGTGTTTGATGTGCCGCCCTGCGCCCGGCTCGACTGTTGGTCAGACCGCTGACCTGCCCCTCGGAACGTACTGTCCACCGCCACAACGCGCGCGATATTGCCGGCCGTCTGCAACAGCAATGTCGACTTGCCGATACCCGGTTCGCCCGCTATCAGCGTCACTGAACCCGGCACCACGCCACCGCCGAGCACACGGTCGAATTCGGAAAATCCGGTACCGAGCCGCTCGACGCTTTCCGTGCCCACTTCGGTAATCGGACGGGCTGCAGATCTGGCGTTGTTGGCAACCGTAACCGACTGCGTGCGTGATGTTCGGCCGGGAGCGGCCGTACGAGAGCCTGCCGCCGGCCGAGCCTCGTGAAATTCCTCGACCGTGCCCCACTGACCACACTCGGGGCAACGGCCGTACCACTTCGGCCCGTTCCAACCGCATTCGGAACATACATACTGCACACTTGATTTCGCCATGGTCTCACCCTAACCCAAACACCAGCGGACGGTAAATTTTTACCGTTCGTAAGAGTTTCACGCGGCTTGCGCACAACGACTAAGATTACGGCCGCCTAGCGTCACGCGGCTGTGAGAGAATCGGGGCATGACTAATAGTGAGAACTCCTCGACCACACAATCCCATGGCAAGTTGATTGCAGTGGTGGTTGCCGCAGCTGTTGTGATTATCCTGGCAGTGCTTTCGGCCTTTGTGTGGCCGGGTTGGGCCATCCAGAAGAATGATGGCACCTCCACTACCACCCAAAACAGCCAGCAGAAAACCGAATCATCCGAGCCGACCAAGCCGACTATCGACGCCACAGCTTTGCCGGATGATGCCAGTGAGCTGTTGAAGGCCATGCCGGACAGCGTGCTGAATTACGCGCGTACCAAGGCGGTTGCCTCCACGACGTGGAATTCCGCGTCGCCGCTCGAGGGGTACACTCTGACCTACTCCACTGGTGATGCCGCCAAGGATGTCACGCTGGTCGCCGCGCAGTGGTCGTCGGCGGACAATGCCAAGACCCAGTACGATGCGTTGGTCGCTGCGCAGACCGGCGATGAGTCGGCATCCGGCAACGTCAAGGTTTCCGGCAACGTCACGGGCGCGTACGTGGTGAAGGCCGATGCCTCCAACAGCAAGAACGCCGTTGCCATCTGGCAGAACGATACCGTGGTCTTCCAAGCTACCGGTACCAAGGAAGCGGTCGATCGCTTCTATCAGAAGTTCCCGATGTAGTATCTAATATCGGCTGTCAGCTGCTGCACAAACTTATGAACGTTGGGGCACCCGCATTGCTGATGTGGATGCCTCAACTGCGTTCAGGGCATATGCGGACTATCGGCAACATACTGGTTCCCTCTGTCTGGCAACACGTGTATCATAGTGCGAGTTGCAACTTTTACGATTAATCGAAATGGAGGCTTCAGATGGGTTCTGTCATCAAGAAGCGCCGCAAGCGGATGAGCAAGAAGAAGCACCGCAAACTGCTGCGTAAGACCCGCCACCAGCGTAAGTAGTCTTACCTGCAATCATGGCATTAGAAACCCTGTGATCGTTATGGTCGCGGGATTTCTCTTTTTGCTTGGCTCTTTGCCTTGTTCGGGCAACAGTAAAGCCCGCGCCTGCGATGTGCAGATGCGGGCTTGGAAAAGCTTAGTGATGTGAGACAATCACTTGTTGGCGTTGGTCATCACGCGCGGGCCGTTCGGGTCGCCGACGATGACCTTGTCGACCATGTTGAGGAACAGGCCGTGCTCCACCACGCCGACCGTGTTGATCAGGTCTTCGGCCAGCTCCTGCGGGTGATCGATGCGCTCCAGGTGCAGGTCCACCACGAAGTTGTTCTCGTCGGTGCGCACTTCCTTGCCGTCGGCGTCAAGACGAAGCACCGGCTTGTAGCCGCAGGCCTCGAACTTCTTGATGACGTGGCCAGCGCCGAACGGAATGACCTCGACCGGCAGCGGGAACTTGCCGATGGTGTCCACAACCTTGGACTCGTCCACAATCCACACGATCTGGTTGGAGTTGGTGGCCACGATCTTCTCCCACAGCAGAGCAGCGCCGCCGCCCTTGATGCCGTTGAAGTTCTTGTCGACTTCGTCGGCACCGTCAATGGTCACGTCGATGTGGTCCACGTCGTCGATGTCCACGATCTTGATGCCGTAGCTCTCGGCCTGGGCCTGCGTGCGGCGGGAAGTGGTCACGCCAGTGAACTCAAGACCTTCCTCCTGATGACGGCGGCCGAGCTCGTCCACCAGGAACTTCACGGTCGAACCAGTGCCGAGGCCTGCGATCATGCCGTTTTCAACGAGCTTGGCGGCTTCGATGCCGGCCGCCTTCTTCAGCGCATCCTGCTGTGCCTTATCCATGGTTTCTCCTTTGCCATCCTTGCCTCCGCCGCACGGATCAACGGCGTGAAGCCTTATCTCCTATCCTAACGCGAATGAGCGATTTTGTGCCATCGTGTCCGATTGCGGTACATATTCGTGTGTTTGGGTGTTAGTGTCGTATGAATGGTGCGTTGGTGATGGTCAGGTTGCCGTCGCCGTCCACATAGCCTTCGATTTCGATGCTGCCTTTGATCGGCATCGGCTGCCCGTTGAAATACGGGCTCGTTTTCGGCGCGGGGGAGAAGGTCAGCGTACCGGATACCGTCAGCCCACTGGGCTTTGCGGGGTGTACGGGGTGCGCTGATTGTACAGGGTGCGCTGATTGTGCCGCTAAGGGGGACGAAGACTTGGTCTCTGGCCTTGTGACATCCGTCGGATCCGTCGCCGCAGCCGGTTTGCGCAAACTTGCCGCATCTGCCTTGCCGTCCAATACCAACTGCACGTCTGGAGGCACATCGGTGCCATGTGCGTATTCGGAGCCCAGCAGCGACTGCCAGCCTTCAATCGGCAGATAGCCATCGCGCGCACCTGAACGGCAATCGCCCGCATAGGTGCGTGCCAGTTCATCGACCAACTCATTGCCCTCGTTGCCGGCGTGACCTTTGACCCATCGGAAATCCACCGGGCCAGGGCGTTGCGAGATTTCACGGTCGATCGCCTGAATAAGCTCTTTGTTCTTCACAGGCTTTTTCTGCGAATTTCTCCAGCCGTTCTTCTTCCAGCCTTTGACCCACTTGGTCGAGCAATTGATGGCGTACTGTGAATCCGACTCGATGAGCAATGGCTCGGGGCCCGGATGCGCTCGCAAAGCTTCCAACACTGCGCACAGTTCGCCAATCTGGTTGGTGCCGTTGGTCGCGCCGCCGGCGTCGTAGCCGTGGTCGTCGTGCTTATGGCCGGGCTTGCCGCCGGTGTTCGGCTCATGATCGGCCCAGGCCCAGCCCATTGGCCCGTTTGGATTCCCTAATGCGGAACCGTCTGTGGATACTGTGATAGTCATGTTCTCCACCCTAACGCAAGCTGTGCAATCTCTTGCTGAAGTGGGGTTGCCCAGTGCGAGGCAAAACAACGTAGTGAAGAGTGTGAATAACATCACACCTACTGACTTTGCTTGAAAAACATGCCATCGCGCGTGAATAGTGAGCGCCCACAAGAAAAACAAGACATTTCCTCTCTGCGGGTGAGGTCGGCGACAATGGTGCATCCGGTATCTGAAATGAGAATAAGGGACTGTGCAAAACCAGTGACGGCAACGTCGAAATCCTCAAACCAGAGGCGGACAGCGATGGTTCGACCTCCACGGCCGCATCCAAGGGCACCATGCTTATCGCAGACAACGCCAAAACCGTGGCACTCGGTTCAGACGGCGTGGCCTTGGCTTCGGGCCTGCCACTCGGTCTTGGCTGGTTCATCCGACGCCGCTTGGGATTGGAGGCCTCCGACATTCTGGACCGTAAGCTCGGCTTGAAGTAACGGCTGGTTCGGATGTAATTGCTGTCACGTACGTATCATGACAACAGCGCGAAGGTCCTCATCGGTTTACATCGATGAGGACCTTCGCGCGCATTAGGGGAGTCTGTTGCGGGTCGCGCTACGCGGGTCATGCTGCGCGGGCGTGCTATGCGGACAAACTACGCGAACAAGTCGTTCAGTGCCTCGGCAATCGTCGGATGCGTGAACACCATATCGCGCAACGTGCTGGCCGGCGCGTCAAGATCCATCGCCAACTTGACGATATTGATCACCTCGTGCGACTCGGCGGAAAGCAGCATCGCACCCAGAATGCGGCCAGTATTGCGTTCCACAATCGCCTTCATCAGACCATCCGGTCGCCGCATTACCTGGGCCTTCGGCACAGCGGCCACCGGCAATCGCTTGACCACATAATCCAATCCGGCCGCCTTCGCCTCGCGCTCATTCAATCCCACGCGAGAGTAAGGCGTGGCGAGGAATGTGCTCGACGGCACATGCTTGCGGTCCTTCACCGTGTACGGACGGGCGGAACCATTGAGCTGCGACCACACCACGCGATAGTCGTCCAGTGAAATGTACGTGTGCTGCGGGCCGCCGTTCACATCGCCCAGAGCCCAAATGTCGGCTGCTGTGGTGCGCAGAAGCTCGTCGACTTTCACAGCACCGCGTTCGGTGAGCTCCACGCCAGCCGCCTCAAGATGCAGTCCCTCGACGTTCGGCGTACGTCCGGTGGCCACCAGTACCGCGTCGGTGGTCAGGCAGAATCGGGCTTCAGCCGGTTCGGCGAACCGCGGCTCGCCATCGTCTGATGGTTTCGTTTGAACGTGTGACATCGTGGCGTGATCGGTCGGGTTGCTAGTGGGGCTGGTGGTTGTTGCAGTGTCGGTGGTGCCGGTGGCGTCGGTGGCACCGGTGATATCGGTATGAGCGTTCCCGGTGCCGGCGGGGGTGGAATCGCAAGCTTGCGATGCACCGCGAGTCATACCCTTCACCGCAACGGACAACCTGACGCCGCCGTCAGCAGCAGGCGCGATGGCCTTGGTATCCGCGTTGAACAGGAACTTGACGCCCTGCGCTTCCAGCTGTGCGCGAATCGCGGCCGCCACATCCGCATCCTCGCGCGGCAGGAACTCGGCATTGTGCTGCAGCACGGTAACCGCCGTGCCGAAATCGGCAAACATCGAGGCAAACTCAAGTCCAATGAATCCTGAACCGATAATCACCAGTCGCTGCGGCATATCGTCGAGATCCATCAGTCCAGTGCTGGTGTAGACGCCGGGCGTAGTGCGGATACCGGGAATATCCGGAATGCGCGGCGTGGCACCGGTATTGATGAAGATCTTGCTGGCGGTCACGGCGACCGGGCCCTCAGCGGTGGCGATTTCCACGCTATGAGGGCCGGTGAAGTGAGCGCGGCCGGTGATTACGGTGATGTTGTCTTGGTCGGCGAGCTTGTGATAGTTCTTGTCGCGCAGCATCGAAGTGACGCGGCGCTTCTCCTTGATAGCAGCCTCGAACGCTGCTTCGCGGGTTTCGGGAGTACTGTTCGCGCCATCCCGCCGCGCCTGTTCGGCGGACAAAATCAGTGACTTGGACGGCAAGCATCCGATATTGATGCAGGTGCCGCCGTACATGTTGGCGCTTGCCTCGGCGACGACGACCTTGCGGCCGGCTGCGCTGAGCTTGGCGGCCAAGGTTTTGCCGCCCTTGCCGAATCCGATGATCAGGGCGTCGGTGGTGATAGTGGGGGAGGTGCTGGGCATGCTGATGGTGTCGGGCGTGCTGATGGCATTGGGTGTGCTGGTGGACATGGTTACTTCCTTACGTATTCGAGTGGTAAGAGTGTGTTGTGCTGATGTGTTGTGCGCCGTGCTGTGCCGATTTTCTTCTTTGACTGCCGAAGCGTTGTCGACTGATGCTGGCTAGGGGAGATGCGCGGGATTATTCGCCTTTGTGCTCGCTGAATATCTGTTCGGTGATGTCGTGGATGGTGGTGTGTTCGAGTTGTTCGAGGCAAGTGCGGTTGAGCCCGGCATAGATGTCATCCATCACTGCGCCCATTGAAGATGACACCAAGCAATCCTCTTGTACGTCGCCCGGTGTCCAGTTCACTTCCACAAAAGTGGTGCCGGTGGCTTCCGCTACCGCGCGCAAAGTGATTTCGGCGGCGGGCCGGGCCAGAGCGTACCCGCCTTCAGCACCCTGTTTAGTGGCGATGAGTCCGGCTGAGGCGAGCGGTCGCATTACTTTGCGCACGCGCGCCGCATTGGTGCATATGTTTTCGGCCAGGATATGACTGGGCAGGTGTGTGGCGCGATGGTCAAGGTAGACCAATGCGTGCACTGCCAGTGAATGGTCGCCGTTCATGAAACGACCTCCTTGCCGAGTCGATACTGTAACTATAATGTGTACAGTTATGATACTGTAATCATATCAGATGCAGTTAGTGTGTCAAATCAGGGTTGAAGAGGTGGATAACTATGTGTATAAGTGAGGTGTCTACATGGTTATCCACAATAGATGTGCGTAAGTGAAGCTAGGACCACATACCTCGGATCGGCTTCCGTTTCCGCACCCACTACCCATATGGTGGTGTCATGAACAGCATGACCGACGGCATCACCAACTATGGAGCTCTGCCAGACTCTATGTACGATCCGCCTCCGGAAGAATCGGAGGCAGTTTTTGTTCCGCCCGAATTTGCGGGGTCATTTTCTGCTGACTCGAAATACCCGACTTCTCGCGACTCGTCATCGCCAAACAGTGGTGCACATGATTCTGCGGCGGCACTGACCATGAGCGAAAGCCTTGCTCAGCGCAAACGCGACATGGTCGCACGCTGCACTGAGGAAGCGAAACGGGCGGGCAAGAAGCTGCTTTTCGGCATGACCACTTCCCTCGCTCTGCAATCCGTACCGATTCCCGCCGATTGCGACCTCGACTCGGCCAAGCTGCACACTGTATCCAGCGTTAAGAGCAAGCGGTTTCGTACACGCCATGCACCACTGCAAACGCATATTTGGAAACATGCGGCTAAAGCCGCCAATGTGGAAATGAACCAACACGTGTTTGCGCTGGACCTGTTTCACGTATGGGCTCAACTTGCCCCGTATGTTTCTTTTGAGTCTCTGATTGTGCTCGGGGATGCCGTCATCACTGCTACGAGCAAACAGCCGGTATTGGCTAAGGATCGTGATGCTGCTGCAATCTATCAGGATCTGGTGAAGTTCGTGGAGCAATTTACCCGATTCAGAGGGCGCCCGTCCTGCGTTCGAGCATTGCCTCTGATATCACCTGGTGCTGATTCGCCCAAAGAATCAGAAGAACGACTCTCTCTGGTAGCGCATGGGATTCCACAGCCGGTTGCGAACTATGTGGTGCCGGACGCGGCTTTTGCATCTGGAGCTCCCATAACGTTGGACTTAGCGTGGCCAGAGTTCAAGGTCGCTGTTGAATATGATGGCGATCATCATCGTACGAGTAAGACTCAATGGCGCCGTGACCAAGAGAAAAGGGGTGTGCTGGTCGGGCGGAGATGGCTGGTCTTCGTCGCCACGGCGGCAAGTATCGCTAACGAGGATGCTCGTGCTGAATTCGCTTTCAACGTGGCGAGGGCGCTTGCTTCGCGCGGTGCCGTATTCGAGTTTCATGTAGTTGCCATGTCTCTTGAAGAGTTGGCGCAGAGCCTGCTGTGACCATGATGTTCGAAACGGACTGATGTAAAGGCAATATTTGTACGAGCTGTTGTTGTGGTGTGTGCTTGATATTGCATGCCGTTCGATTGCGATGCCTCGTAGTGATGGATTTCGTGAATGACTAGTGTTCGATTGTGGAGGGAAATGTGTCATAGTGGTCGATTGGGGGTGTTGTCGGTGCATTGAGCGTGGATTTGCGCCAATGGGTGTGGGACGCTACGCGTGTTTTGCCGATTTTTGCGTGGCGTCCCACGGCCCCTCGGGTAATGGCTGTGACGGGTGTGGCAGGAATGGCGTCTTTCCGGGGTTTCCAGTTTGAGTGTGTGGGATGGGGGAAATGTAAAACGATTGACTTAGCTGTTGTCCCACGCTTTTGTGGGATGGCAACTCTGGAATGGGCAAATTCGTCGTGGCGTCCCACAACGATGTTAAAACTCGACCATGATGCAAGCCGACCGAACGCTTCGGTGGTCATCTGGCCGCTGTGACCCCACAATGATGATGGGAAACTCGGTCATAATGTAGGCAGTCGAACGTTTCGCGGTCATATGGCCGTCCTGCCCTGCAGTGATGTTGAGAAAATGCAGTCATGGTGCATGAGGAGAACCGTTGACCTGCGTGTTTCAGTGGTCGAAAAAATAAGGCTCTGCAGTGGATTGTATGAATCCAATGCAGAGCCTTATTGGTTGCTGTGAACGCGACTAACGCAGCGATTTCACTCGCTCAGGGCCTTGTCGACCACGACGGTGGCCTCGTCGAGCACCTTGTCCAGAGCCTCGGGGGAGACGAAGGACTCGGCGTACACCTTGTAGATGTTCTCGGTACCGGAGGGACGGGCGGCGAACCAGTTGTCCTTGGTGGTGACCTTCAGACCGCCGATCTTGGCGTGGTTGCCCGGTGCCTCGGTCAGCTTGGCGTTGATGTCTTCGCCAGCCAGGGTGGAGGCGGTCACGTCGTCGCCGGACAGCTTGGCGAACTTGGCCTTCTGTTCCAGCGTGGTCGGGGTGTCGACGCGCTTGTACCAGGACTCGCCGAAGCGCTCGACCTGCTCCTGGTGAAGCTGGGCCGGGTTCTTGCCGGTCTTGGCGGTGATCTCAGCGGCCAGCAGGTCGGGGATCAG
This sequence comes from Bifidobacterium sp. FKU, assembly GCF_026016385.1. Taxonomy (NCBI): domain Bacteria; kingdom Bacillati; phylum Actinomycetota; class Actinomycetes; order Bifidobacteriales; family Bifidobacteriaceae; genus Bifidobacterium; species Bifidobacterium sp. FKU. The sequence continues at coordinate 2,146,019 of NZ_CP092888.1, read as the reverse complement.
ACCATCCTTATCGGTGGTCCATACGCGGCCGTCCTTGCGCAGGAAGCTCATGCCGGAGCTCTCCTCGCCGCCGAAGGCGACTTCGCCGCTGAACAGCGGGTCCACGAACCACTTGAAGCCCACCGGCACTTCGATGACCTTCGCGTCGATCGCCGCGGCCACGCGGTCGATCAGGGAAGAGGAGACCAGCGTCTTGCCCACGGCCGCACCCTCGGGCCAGCCCGGACGGTTGCCGCCGAACAGGTATTCCACACACACGGCGATGTAGTGGTTCGGGTTCATCACGCCCCAGTTCGGGCAGACGATGCCGTGACGGTCGGCGTCCGGGTCGGTGCCGCCGACCAGATCGTACTTGTCCCAAGCGCCGGCGTTGAGCTCGTCGACCAGGCCCTTCATGGCGTACGGGGAAGACGGGTCCATGCGGATCTTGCCGTCGTGGTCGATGGTCATGAAGCGCCAGGTCGGGTCGACCTCAGGACGCACCACGCCGATGTTCAGGCCGTACTTCTCGTTGATGAGCGGCCAGTAGTTCACGGAAGCGCCGCCGAGCGGATCGATGCCCAGACGCACGCCGGAGTTGCGGATCACGTCGAAGTCGATGACGTTCTCCAGGTCGTCCACGTAGTGCTCGCGGAAGTCGAAGCCCTCGACGTACTCGGACTTGATGGCCTCCTCGTAGGGCACACGCTTGATGGACTTGAAGTCGCCGAGCAGCTCGTTGGCGCGGGCGGCGATGGCGTTGGTGGTCTCGGCCGGAGCCGGGCCGCCGGTGACGGGGTCGTACTTGAAGCCGCCGTCGGTGGGCGGGTTGTGGGACGGCGTGACGACGATGCCGTCGGCGAGGCCCTCGCCTTCGAAGCGCTGGGTGCCGTCGGCCGCACGGTTGTGGGTCAGGATGGCCTGGGAGACCACCGGGGTGGGCACGAAGTCGTCACGGGAGTCGACGCGCACGTGCACGCCGTTGGCGACGAGCACCTCGATGGCGGTCTTCTTGGCCGGGCCGGACAGCGCGTGGGTGTCGGAGCCGAGGTACAGCGGGCCGGTGACGCCGGCCTTCTTGCGGTATTCGGCGATGGCCTGGGAGATGGCGATGATGTGGGCCTCGTTGAACGAGGTCTTCAGGGACGATCCGCGGTGGCCGGAGGTGCCGAAGATGACACGCTGCTCGGGGACTTCCGGATCGGGGACGAGGTCATAGTATTTGCCGATAACCTCATCGACATTAATCAGATCTGCTGGGGTGGCGGGCTGACCCGCATTGTTTGCTACCATACTTTCATTCTGCCACGTTTTTTGCCGTCTGGGGCAAGATTATGTTAAAAGTTGTCAACTTTTGTGCGAATAAGTGTATGGCGGTGGCGCGCATCTGGCACAAAGAGCCTAAGCGTGGGCTTGCGTGCCGTCTCATTGCGGATGCATCGTCCAAGAAAGACACGCCGGATGTTCATCGCCGATTAAAGCCTGTTCTTCCTTACTCTCGTCTTATGTTTCGAGGTATAGGCAGGCTCTGGCCATATGTGTGATTTGCCGGATTGTTTTCAGCTCGTTATAATCGCTGTTCAGTCAGTAATTAGCAGGGTTGTTACTCGAATGTTGAGGCAAGACCTGAGATGTTGGCGTAGTCATGTGTATTCATGATGGCGTCCACATCTCAGGTCTTTTCTGTTATTTGGCGTGACTGCCGGTTCCTGGAACGCAGATGCTCAGGAACAGGGTGGTTCCTCTGGTAGGCGCTGGCTTAACCGTGGAAAAGGAATGGAGTAAGAGATGTCGCATCAAGACGATATCAAGGCGATCGTCACTAGTGTCGGTGGCGCGGCCAACATCAAGTCGCTGACGCATTGCGCCACGCGACTGCGTTTTGAACTCAATGACGCCGGCAAGGTTGACAACGCCACGCTCGACGCCAACAAGCTCGTGCTGGGCGCCGTGCCGCAGTCCGGCGACCGATACCAGGTCGTTATCGGCGGTCAGGTCGCCTCCGTGTATGAGCAGATCATGCACCTGCCCGAGATGGCTGGTCTCGGCGCCGGCACCGTCGACGACAATGCCGATGAGCCGACCGATGCGGAGGTCAAGGCCGCCGCTCGTTCCAAGGCCCGCGGCAAGGTCGCATGGCTCGATAGCTTCTTCGAATACCTGGCCGACTCCTTCCGCCCGATTCTGGGTGTGTTGCTTGGCGCGTCCATCATCATCGCACTGGTCAACCTGTGCATTTCCCTGGGCTTGATTCCGAACGACACCGCCACCACTGGCCTGGTGTTCGTGCAGGCCATCTGGAAGGGTGTGTTCTACTTCCTGCCGATTATGGTCGCCTACAATGCCGCCAACAAGCTCAAAGTGGATCCGTGGCTGGGCGGCGCAATCATGGGCATGCTCATGACCCCGCAGTTCGCCTCCCTGGCTGACACCAAGACCTGGGGCGACGCCGTCAAGTGTGTGGAGAACACCACGCTGGGCACCTCCTCCTGCACCGCCACGGTGTTCGGCTTGCCGATGCAGCTGTCCGACTACTCCGGCAACGTGTTCGTGCCGCTGCTGATGGTCGCCGTGCTCGCGGTCGTGTACCACGGTCTGAAGAAGATCATTCCGGACAGCGTCCAGATGGTCTTCCTGCCCTTCTTCTCCATGATCATCGTCGGTGCGCTCACCGCTTTCATCATCGGACCTATCGGTGTGTGGGCCGGCAACGGCCTCGGCGCCGGACTCGCCTGGATGAACACACACGCTCCGTTCATCTTCGCCATCGCAATCCCGCTGCTGTACCCGTTCCTGGTGCCGCTGGGTCTGCACTGGCCGCTGAACGCTCTGATGATCATGAACATCAACACCCTGGGCTACGACTTCATTCAGGGCCCGATGGGCGTGTGGAACTTCGCCTGCTTCGGTGCCACTGCCGGTGTGCTGTTCCTCTCCATCCGTGACAAGGATAAGGACATGCGCCAGACCTCCGTCGGTGCTCTTGCCGCCGGCCTGCTCGGTGGCGTTTCCGAGCCGAGCCTTTACGGCATCCACCTGCGTTACAAGCTCATTTACTCCCGTATGCTGGTCGGCTGCGGCGTGGGCGGCGTCGTAATCGCCGTCATGGGCTGGCTCTTCCCGGCCACCGTCGCCTCCGGCGAGACCGTGCACGGCGTGACCACTACTGCATTCGCCTTCACCTCGCTGCTCACCGTGCCGGTGTTCAACCAGATGTGGGTTTACGGCGTCTCCATCGCAGTGTCGTTCTTCACCGCCATGATTATGATTATCATGCTTGACTACCGCACTCCGGAGCAGAAAGCCGAAGCCAAGGCCCGTGCCGCGGCTCAGTCCGCCAAGGCTGTGAACGGTGGTGACGCCACCACCGCTACCGCAACCGCCGCTGTTGCCGTTGCCGATGCTCCGGCTGCCGCTGCGACCGCCACTTCCGCCGTGTTCGCTCCGATTGCGGGCCACGTGGTATCCCTTGACGATGCCGGCGGTCCGGTGTTCGCTTCTCGTGCCCTCGGCGAGGGCGTGGGCATCGAGCCGGTTGACGGCACGGTTAAGGCTCCGGTGTCCGGTGTGCTGCAGACCGTTGCTGAGACTGGCCATGCGTTTGGTCTCAAGACCGACGATGGCATTGAAGTGCTGGTACACGTCGGCATTGATACGGTTAAGATGAATGGCAATGGTTTCGTGGTGAATGTGGCCAAGGGTGACCGAGTGAATGCCGGTGACCTGTTGGCGACTGTCGATCTCGACGAAGTCAAGAAGGCTGGATTCAGCACCACTACGCTGGTTACGGTACTGAACACCGCAGCGCTCAAGTCCGTTACTCCGAAGACGGATGTGAACGTCGCGGCCGGTGACGAAGTCATCGCCATCGAACAGTAATCATGGTCGGTTCGCAACCGTAACCTGAAGATCCCGAACGGAAGGGATGTCATGGAAATACTTCGCGTCTTCAATAACAACGTCGTCCTGGCGAAGGATCGGGGGCGCGAAGTCATCCTTACCGGCCGGGGTCTGGGGTTCAAGGCCAAGCCCGGCATGACAGTTGACGATGCCAAAGTGGCTCGTGTGTTCGTGCCGGCTCAAGGCCGTGACCCTGACCATATGGCCCAGTTGCTGGGCGATATTCCTCCTGAAATCATTCGTCTCATTTCCGAGACCATGGGTGAGATTGGCCTGAGTTCAGAGGCTGCACAAAGCTCGACGTTGGTCATGGCGCTCGCGGATCATGTGTGTGGTGCTTTACGCCGCGCCAAGAACGGCATTCCGCCTGTGCCGTATCCGCTGAACTCGGAAATTCGTTCGCTGTATGAGCGTGAATACCAGCAGGGCTGCGCACTGCTCGCCGCGCTGAACCGCAGATTGGACGATGCGCTGGATCCCAGCGAGAGCGTTGCTTTTGCGCTGCATTTTGTGAATGCCGGCTTCTCCACAGGCGACCTTTCTCCTACGTATATGATGACCGGCGTCATCCAACAGTTGCTCGCCGTCATCGAAAGCACCTATAACATCGAGCTGGATGAGCATTCGGTTAATGTCGGCCGTTTCATCACCCATCTTCGGTATTTGTTCGTGCGTATTCATCAGCATGAGCAGCTCAGCAGGGAGCCGGAGGCAATCATTCCCTCGATTATGAGCTCCTATGCAAAAGCCTCGAAATGCGCGAGACTTATCGCATCCCTTATTGAGCTGCGCCTCGATACCACGCTGACCGAAGACGAGGTTGCCTACCTGACATTGCATGTGGCACGAGTCACGGATCAAACGAATCAGAACCGTTCCTCGGATATTCCCGACCATCCGCGGCTGGCGCATATGAGCCAGTGAATCAGCGAATCGGCTCAAGTGTGCCGGTCATTTCGGCGAAATCCGAGGTGGCGTTCGAAGCGGCGGCCTGCGCGGTCTTTTCCAACGCGGAGGCGTCGGGCACGCGCACGATCAGCGCGCGGTGATCCACCGAGAAACGGATGTGGCGGGTTTCCGGCAGCATGTCGCCGTCCACTTGTGCCTTGGCCGGCTTCTCCAGCGTGATTTCGGCGCTGGTGCCCTGCACCTGCTCGATGGTCGAATTCGTGGACAGCGGGTTCTGCTCGGGCTTGCCGATGATCGTCTGGTGCACCACGTCGCCGAACAGGTTGGCCCAGCCGAGGATGCCGCCAGTGGTGTCGATGATTTCGAAGTCCAGCAGGCCGTCGTCATAGGAGGCCGCCGGCATCAGCGAGAACACGGGAATTTGGCCGCAGTTGCCGGCCATCACCGTGCGGAAATCGAGATTCTTGATGGTGTGGGTCGAGCCGTCGGCGCTGGTGACTGTCAGCGTGCCGCGGAACTTCGGCGCGAACAGGTTCTTCACGCCGCCCACGAAGTAGGCGAGCCAGCTGATGTTCGCCTTGAGCTCGGGGTTGGTGTCGTCGATCATGGCCGCGTCGAAACCGATGCCGGCGATGATGAGGAAGGCGTGGCCGTGGTCGTCCTCCGGGTGGTCGAGCAGGGTGAGACGGCCCATGTCCACCAGGCGGGAGCCGTGGGAGGTGGCCACGGTCAGCGCGGCGTCGATATCGTCCACGGGAACGCCCATATTGCGGGCAAACAGGTTGCCGGTGCCGATGGGGATGATGCCCAGCGCATGGCCGGTGCCGGAGACGGCGCTCGCCACCGTGCGCACCGTGCCGTCGCCGCCGACCGCGATCACTACGTCGGCGCCGTCCTCCAGCGCTTCAAGCGCGCAGACCCTGCCGTCCTTGTCAAGCTGGGTGTCGTAGAAGCGGATGCGATTGAGCCCCTTGGCTTCGCAGAACCTCTGGATATGCAGCCGGCGGGCTTCGGCCTGCGGTTTGGACGGATTCACGATGAAGGCGTACTGCACCTCGTCGTCCCGGCGCTTCTCCAGCGTCTGAGCCAGCTTGCGGCGGCGCTGCGCGCGCAGGGCGATGACGATGACGGCGATGAGCGCCGCCACAATGGCGATTGCGGCGATGATCAGAAACACGGTGAGGGCAGGCTGAGGCATGGCTCCTATTGTTATCGGTGGGGAGGTCGTTTACGGCCATGGTGCGCCGTACGTGAACATTTCCTGCACGCAACAGCCCCGTGGGGCGCAATCATGGTTCAATCGCGTCTCATCTGACGAAATTGGCCGGGTGGACCCGTCCGCGGACTTTCCCGGGCTTCCCTGTGATTTCCGCGTTACTCCCGCACATTCGGCCATTGTCGGTGTCTGCTTACGCGGCTAGTCTGGTGCCCATGCTTGATATTCAATTCATCCGTGAACACACCGATATCGTCAAGGAATCCCAGCGCAAGCGCGGCGAGTCCGTGGAACTCGTCGACGAAGTGCTCTCCTCCGACACCGCACGTCGTGAAGCGCTGAAGGCCTTCGAAGAGGCTCGTGCCCAGCAGAAGGAAATCGGCAAGAAGGTCGCCTCCGCCCCGGCGGACGAGAAGGCCAAGCTCATCGCCGAGACCAAGGAACTGTCCCAGACGGTCGCCGAATACAAGGCCAAGGCCGATTCCGCCGCCGAGGAATACACCACCGCCATGTGGAAGCTCTCCAACATCGTGGAGCCCGAAGCTCCCGAAGGCGGCGAGGACGACTACGTGGTCGTCAAGAAGGTCGGCCAGATCCGTGACTTCGCGGCCGAAGGCTTCGAGCCCAAGGACCACCTGACCCTCGGCACCGGCGTGGCCGGCATCGACATGCGCCGTGGCGTCAAGGTTGGCGGCTCCCGCTTCTACTTCCTGCGTGGCCAGGTGGCCCGTATGCAGATCGCCATGCTCACCATGGCCGTGGATCAGGCCGAGGAGCACGGCTTCACGCTGGCCATTACCCCGACGCTCGTGCGCCCCGAGGTCATGCGCGGCACCGGCTTCCTGAACTCCCACGCCGACGAGATCTACCGCCTGCGTGAGCCCGATGACCAGTACCTGGTCGGCACTTCCGAAGTGGCGCTTGCCGGCATGCACGAGAACGAGATTCTCGACCTCGGCAACGGCCCGCTGCGCTACTGCGGTTGGTCCTCCTGCTACCGCCGCGAGGCCGGTGCCGCAGGCAAGGACACCTCCGGCATCATCCGCGTCCACCAGTTCGACAAGGTGGAGATGTTCGTCTACGCCAAGCAGGAGGACTCCTACAAGGAGCACGAGCACCTGCTGGCCATGGAGCAGGAGATGCTCGCCAAGGTCGAGGTGCCCTACCGCATCATCGACACCGCCGCCGGCGACCTCGGCTCCTCCGCCGCCCGCAAGTTCGACTGCGAGGCTTGGGTCCCGACCCAGGGCCGCTACCGCGAGCTCACCTCCACCTCGAACTGCACCGAGTACCAGGCTCGCCGTCTGAACATCCGCGAGCGTATGGAAGACGGCGGCACCCGCCCGGTCTCCACCCTGAACGGCACGCTGGCCACCACCCGTTGGCTGGTCGCCATCATGGAGAACCACCAGCAGAAGGACGGCTCCATCGAGATTCCGCAGGCCATGCGCGCCTACATGGGCGGCAAGGAAGTCATCGAGCCGACGAAGTGGGAGGCCTGAGCAGATGATGGGGGAGTCCGCGCATGGACGCGGGCTTCCCCGGGCGCGCGAGTTGATGTCGACTCGCATGGTCGCCCGGCGTTCGCTGCGATGGCGGCGTGTTCCGTTCAGGTGACTGTTCGGCATGTTTCGCTATAATGGCTGATTGTGCCGTTGTGCACAACATAGGACAGATGTCTGAGCGGTCTAAAGAGACGGTCTTGAAAACCGTTGAGGGGCAACCCTCCGCGAGTTCGAATCTCGCTCTGTCCGCTTTGTGTGGCAAGGCCCCGGATTGCCCGGGGCTTTTTCATGTTCTCCCTGCGGTGCTCGTCGATGAGTCATGTGTTGGGCATCATGGATACGTCGGTTCTTCCGTCGAGGCTCGCGATAATTGTTAGTTAAGTTGACAATAAAGGAACGAAGGCATATATTAGCCATGAGCCGTCGCGGTGAAGTGTCGGCTCGCTACGAAGGAGTAGGCGTATGACGTCGCATGGTGATCGTGCCGCGGAAGCACGGAGAACGGGACTGCCCGACTGCGGCCGCGATGTGTCTGGTCGCTTCGTCGTGAAGGCCGGTCTTCGTTTCGGGAGCGCCGGCACCGCGCAGCGTATTTCCCTCCCGCTGCCGATGGTGCCGTCTTTCCGACATGTCATCCACTGCCTCCATGCCGGGCGACATTCCCTCCATGATCCCAGTGGCGTATATCCCAGTCGTCCGGCGTCATCGTGGGCGTCAAGGACACATGCAGTCAGGTCCTCAGAGTCCACGATGACGTCGGCCATTACCGTGCGACATGTTGTCGCCACATGTTTTGAAAACCGCAATGCAAAGGAGCACTCATGACCAGCACCGGCCGCTTCACGCTACCCAGTGAAGAGAATTTCGCCGAAAAGACCAAGGAACTCGCCGAATTGTGGGGTGCGGACGCCATCCGCAACTCCGACGGCACGCATCTGGACGAGGCAGTGCTCGCTCTCGGGAAGAAGATCTACAGCGCCTACTTCCCGACCCGCGCCCACAACGAGTGGATCACCCTGCACATGGACGAGACCCCGCAGGTCTACCTGCTGACCGCCCGTATCCTGGCCGAGTCCAACGCGGTGGATGTGCCGCTGATGGACGGCTTCTTCGAGGAACAGCTCAAGCCTAACCGCGACGCCGACCCGCATAAGTACTGGGAGGTTGTGGACCGCACCACGGGCGAGGTCGTGGACCCGTCCGGCTGGACGCTCGACCCGGGCGAGGACACCGTGCACGTGACCGCGGCCGTGCCGATGCACGAATACACGGTGAGCTTCCTGGCCTACATCATCTGGGACCCGGTCGAGATGTACAACCATCTGACCAACGACTGGGGCGACAAGGAACACGAGATCCCGTTCGACATCTATCATCCGGCCACCCGCAAGTTCGTGTTCGACACGTTCGAGCAGTGGCTTAAGGACAGCCCGCAGACCGATGTGGTGCGATTCACCACGTTCTTCTACCAGTTCACGCTCCTGTTCGATGAGAAGCGCCGCGAAAAGGTCGTCGACTGGTTCGGTTGCGCCTGCACCGTAAGCCCGCGTGCGCTAGATGATTTCGAAGCCAAGTACGGCTACCGCCTGCGCCCGGAGGACTTCGTGGACGGCGGTGCCTACAACTCCGCATGGCGTGTGCCCAGAAAGGCCCAGCGCGACTGGATAGACTTCCTCTCCGGCTTCGTGCGCGAAAACGTCAAGCAGCTCGCCGACATGTCCCACGCCGCCGGCAAAGAGGCGATGATGTTCCTCGGCGACCAGTGGATCGGCACCGAACCGTACAAGGATGGATTCGACGAGCTTGGCCTGGACGCCGTGGTCGGATCCATCGGCGACGGCACCACCACCCGCATGATCGCCGATATTCCGGGCGTCAGGTACACCGAAGGCCGCTTCCTGCCGTACTTCTTCCCCGACACGTTCTACGAGGGCAACGATCCGAGCATCGAAGGCCTCGACAACTGGCGCAAGGCCCGCCGCGCGATCCTGCGCTCGCCGATCGGCCGCATGGGCTACGGCGGCTACCTCTCCCTGGCCGCCAAGTTCCCGAAGTTCGTGGACACGGTGACCCACATCGCCAACGAGTTCCGCGACATCCATGACCGCACCGGCGGAGTGGCCGCCGAAGGCGAGCTCAACGTGGCGATCCTGAATTCCTGGGGCAAGATGCGCTCCTGGATGGCGTTCACCGTGGCGCACGCCCTGCCCAACAAGCAGACCTATTCCTACTACGGCATCCTGGAGTCGCTGTCCGGCATGCGCGTGAACGTGCGGTTCATCAGTTTCGATGACGTGCTCGAGCATGGCATCGATAGCGATATCGACGTAATCATCAACGGAGGCCCGGTCGACACCGCATTCACCGGCGGCGACGTGTGGACCAACCCGAAGCTCGTGGAAACCGTGCGCGCCTGGGTGCGTGGCGGCGGCGCGTTCGTGGGCGTGGGCGAGCCGAGTTCGGCGCCGCGTTTCCAGTCGGGTCGTTTCTTCCAATTGGCCGATGTGCTTGGCGTGGACGAGGAACGCTATCAAACCCTCTCCGTGGACAAGTACTTCCCGCCGGTGGTGCCGGACCACTTCATCACCGCCGACGTGCCGGTCGACCCGGCGGCCCGTGAGGCATGGGAACAGGCCGGTTACCGCACCCCGCTGAGCGGCTGCGGCGGTGGCCAATCCATCAAGCCGTTGGGAGGCATCGATTTCGGCGAACCCGTGCTCAACACGTACCCGGTCAACGAGAACGTGACCCTGCTGCGCGCGGACGGCGGTCAGGTGCAGCTCGCGACCAACGACTACGGCAAGGGCCGCGGCGTGTACATCTCCGGACTGCCTTATTCGGCGGCCAACGCCCGACTGCTGGAACGCGTGTTGTTCTATGCCTCCCACAACGAAGACAAGTACGCGGCATGGAGTTCATCCAACCCGGAATGCGAGGTCGCGCACTTCCCCGCACAGGGCCTGTACTGCGTGATCAACAACACCGATCAGCCGCAGAAGACCACGGTGACTTTGGCCGACGGCACCACCGAGGACTTCGACCTGCCTGACAGCGGTATCGCCTGGCGTGAAGCCTGATCCCGCGTTTTGGAGAACGGACTCATCATGACCGAAAGCAATGAAGTTCTATTCGGCATCGCCTCGCATTTTGCGCTGGAAGGTGCCGTGACCGGCATCGAACCTTACGGAGACGGCCATATCAACACCACCTATCTGGTGACCACGGACGGCCCCCGCTACATCCTCCAGCAGATGAACACCAGTATCTTCCCCGATACGGTGAATCTGATGCGCAATGTCGAACTGGTCACCTCCGCCCTCAAAGCCAAGGGCAAGGAGACGCTGGACATCGTGCGCACCACCTCCGGCGACACCTGGGCCGAGATTGATGGCGGCGCATGGCGCGTCTACCGGTTCATCGAACACACCATGTCATACAACCTCGTGCCGAACCCGGACGTGTTCCGTGAGGCCGGCCGCGCATTTGGCGACTTCCAGAACTTCCTGTCTGAATTCGACGCCAGCCAGCTGACCGAAACCATCGCCCACTTCCACGACACCCCGCATCGTTTCGAGGACTTCAAGGCCGCCCTCGCCGCGGACAAGTTCGGCCGCGCCGCCGCATGCCAGCCGGAAATCGACTTCTATCTGAGCCACGCCGACCAGTATGCCGTCGTGATGGATGGGCTCAGGGACGGTTCGATTCCGCTGCGCGTGACCCACAACGACACCAAACTCAACAACATCCTCATGGATGCCACCACCGGCAAGGCCCGTGCGATCATCGACCTCGACACCATCATGCCGGGGTCCATGCTCTTCGACTTCGGCGATTCCATCCGTTTCGGCGCGTCCACGGCCTTGGAGGATGAGCGGGATCTGGACAAGGTGCATTTCAGCACCGACCTGTTCCGCGCCTATACGGAAGGTTTCGTGGGCGAACTGCGTGGCAGCGTCACCGAGCGTGAGGCCGAGCTGCTGCCTTTCAGCGGCAATCTGCTCACCATGGAATGCGGCATGCGGTTCCTTGCCGACTACCTGGAAGGCGACGTCTACTTCGCCACCAAGTACCCCGAGCATAACCTGGTGCGCTCCCGCACCCAGATCAAGCTCGTGAGGGAGATGGAGCAGCGAGCCGATGAGACCCGCGCCATCGTGGCCGACGTCATGGAGACGACCAAGTGAGCTCCCGGCAGATGCATCATGTCCGAGCCCGCGTTGCGGAGGGAGTGCGATGAACGATCGGTTGACCACGGTGTACGCAAGCATCGACGCGCTGATCGACTATGCGCTCGCCCACCTTGACCTCGATCCCCGCAACGCGGACTGGGCGCGGAATCGGATTTTCGCCCTGTTCGACCTGGATTCCTATCCCGGTGCCGAAGCGACCTCGTGTCGTCCGTGCCGCGGTGAGGAGGACTGTTGCGCACAGGGGCCCGAGGGGTCTGTCGGTCGCGCCCGCATCGTTCCCGACGCCTTGCTCTCCGCTTTTCGCGCCGCGGCGGTGGATTGCGGCTTGTTCGAAGCGCAGGAGGGCCCGATGTACGCCGACATCGTCATGGGGCTGCTCTGCGCCAGTCCCGCCGACCTTGACGACCGGTTCCGGCTTGTCGAGCATCGGGACGGCGGCATGGCCGCGATGCAATGGTTCTACGACTACTGCGTGGCCAACAACTACGTCAAGCGCGCCCAACTCGACCGAAATCCGCGGTTCGATTCGCATGGCCTGACGGTGACCATCAACCTCGCCAAGCCCGAATTCAAGAACATGAAGAAGGCGGCGGCGGGCAACGCCGTGGCCGGCGGGTATCCGAAATGCACGATCTGCCATGAGAACGAGGGTTTTGCGGGACGCGACAAGCGCACCCTGCGCACCCTGCCGGTCACGCTCGGCGGGGAACCGTGGTTCTGGCAGTTCTCGCCTTACGGATATTTCGACCAGCACGGCATTTGCGTGAATGCCGATCACACGCCGATGCACGTGGATCGTGACACGTTCGGCCACCTGCTCGACTTCGTGGACCGCTTCCCCGGATACTTCCTCGGATGCAACGCCGCGCTGCCTCGCATCGGCGGCTCGGTGCTCGCCCATGACCACTACCAGGGCGGCGGTGAACTGCTCCCGATGCACAAGGCCGCCACCTGGTCCGCCTTCACGCTCGCCGACTATCCGGACGCCGTGGTTGAAATCCTTGACTGGCCCGGCACCGCCGTGCGCGTGGTGTCGAAAAACCGCCAGAGCATCATCGATGTATCCGACATCATCCGCGAGGCATGGGTCGGCTATGACGACGCGGCGAACGGCATCGCCAGCCATGACGCGGACGGCAACCGCCAATCCGCCCTCTCGCCCAGCGCAATCATCACCGAACGCGGCTATGAGATGAGTCTCATCTTCCGCAACAATGCGATCAGCGACGAGTATCCGGAAGGTATCTTCCATGCACACCCCGAATACTGGCCGGTCAAGCAGGAACCAATCGGACTGATCGAGGCTCAAGGCCTGTTCATCCTGCCCGGACGGCTCGTCGACCAGCTCGGCATCGTCGAGGAGGCGCTCGCCGAAGGCCGCGACCTGCCCGATGAAGTCAGCGAATTCAGTCTCGAATGGGGCGAACTCGCTGAAACATTGGCCGGAAACCGCGACCGCGAGGCCATTCGCCAAGCCATACACGACGAGCTCGGCAGCGTCTGCTACCGCATCCTCGGCAACACGGCCGTGTTCAAGCGGAAAACCGCCACGCGGGCCTTTCTTGAGGGGCTTGGCTTCGTCGCTAGGTAAAACCGGCGTGGTGAAGTAAGCTCAATACTGAAGGAAAACCGAAGGCAAGTCCTTCCAAAGGAGGAAACATGACCACTGTCCTGGTTACGGGCGGCGCCGGATTCATCGCCACCCACACCGACATCGAACTGCTCAACAAGGGCTACGACGTTATTTCCGTAGACAACTACGGCAACTCGTCTCCTGTGGCGCTTGAGCGCGTCGAGCAGATCACCGGCAAGCCGGTCAAGCGTTATGATGGTGACGTGCGCGATGAGGCGCTTATGGAACGCGTCTTTACCGAAAACAACATCGACTGGGTCATTCACTTCGCCGGTCTCAAGGCCGTGGGCGAGTCCGTGGCCAAGCCGATCGAATACTACGACAACAACCTGTACTCCACGCTTGTGCTGCTGAAGACGATGAGGAAGCACAACGTCAAGAAGATCATCTTCTCCTCCTCCGCCACCGTGTACGGCACGCCGAAGGAACTGCCGATTACCGAGGAGACGCCGACCGGCGGCACCACCAACCCGTACGGCACCTCCAAGCTGTTCCAGGAGCAGATTCTGCGCGACGTACATGTGGCCGATCCGTCCTGGACCATCGTGCTGTTGCGTTACTTCAACCCGGTCGGCGCACACGAGTCCGGTCTGCTGGGCGAAGACCCGAAGGGTATTCCGGCGAATCTCACCCCGTACGTGGCCAAGGTCGCGGTCGGCGAGCTCAAGGAAGTCCAGGTCTACGGCGACGACTACGACACGCCCGACGGCACTGGTGTGCGTGACTACATCCACGTGGTCGACCTGGCCAAGGGTCACGTGGCCGTCATTGACCACATCGACAAGGAAGGCGTGTTCGTCTACAACCTGGGTACCGGCCACGGCTACTCCGTGCTTGAGGTTATCAAGGCCTACGAGAAGGCCGCCGGCCATCCGATTCCGTACACGATCAAGCCGCGTCGCCCCGGTGACATCGCCGCATGCTACGCCGACGCTTCCAAGGCGGAGAAGGAGCTTGGCTGGAAGGCCGAGCTGACCATCGACGACATGGCCTCCTCCTCCCTCAACTGGCAGACCAAGAACCCCAACGGTTTCCGCGACGCGGAGTGATATGAGCAGATGAGCTCCCTCTGATGAGGGAGCTCATCTGTCGTTTATCACACAATGCGCCTATCGGCGGCCCAGCGGGTGAGCTCGGTGCGATTCGAAAGCTGAAGCTTTCGCAGCACCGAGCTCACGTGCGTTTCGACCGTCTTGATCGAAATGAACAGTTCGGCCGCCACCTCTTTATACGTGTAACCACGCGCGATCAGCCGCATGACCTCCTGCTCGCGGGCGGACAGCCGGTCCAGCTCCTCATCATGAGCCCGTGCCGCACCATCAGCGCCGCCATCAGACCCCGCCGCCGGCACACCCTGGAAGGCCGAAAGCACAAAACCGGCCAGTTTCGGCGAGAACACGGCATAGCCCTCATGCACCTGCTTGATGGATGAAATCAAATCAGCGCCGGTAATCGTCTTGGTCACATAGCCCTGGGCACCGGCACGAATCACCGCCCCCACATCCTGCGGCGCATCCGAAACCGACAACGCCAGAAACACGGTAGTGGGGGAGTAGGGGCGTGATTTGGCGAGGATCTCGGCACCGCCGCCACCCTCGCCGCCGGGCACATGCACATCCAGCAACACCACCTGCGGCTTGGTCTGTGCGATCATCGCCACCGAACCGGGCACGTCCGCCGCTTGGCCGACGATATCGAAGGAATCGCGCAATGTGGCGATTACGCCCGCACGGAACATCTCATGGTCATCGACCACGGCCACACGAATCTTGGCTGTCTCGTTCTCGCTCATCGATGTTCTCCCTGCGCCGCTTTCAGCGCGATCGGCATATGCATTCTGACCTCGGTGCCCCAGCCGGCTCTGGACACTATCTCCACTGTACCGCCGCGCCGTTTGATGCGGCCGATAATCGATTCGCGGATGCCCAGCCGGTCGGGCGGAATGGCGTCCATATCGAAGCCTTCGCCATGGTCGCGCACGAACACTTCAACCATCGTGTCGCTGGCCTCGCAATACAAAGACACCGGCTCGCCGCCATGCGTGACCGCATTGACCAACGCCTGACGGGTGGCGTCCAGCAGCGCATCGGTCTGGGCGCTCGGCCGCGCGTCGCCCACGGTGACCACCTCAATCGGCTTGCCGTGCTCGTCCTCCACTTCGGCGGCGATCTGCTTCAATCCGGCTCCCACCGAACGATCCGATGTGGAACGTTCCTGATACAGCCACTCGCGCAGCTCGCGCTCTTGGCTACGCGCCAGGGCGAATACGGTGGTCGATTCCTCGGAGTGCAGCTGAATCAGCGCCAACGTTTGCAGCACGCCATCATGCAGATGGGCGGTCATGTCCGCGCGCTCCTCTTCGCGCTCCTTCAATGCCTGCTCGTGGGTGAGCCGTTGCAGCATCGCGTTCGCCCACGGCATCACCGCCACCACGATACCGACGATCATCATGAATCCGCTGGCAACAATGCGTCGAGGAGAGGCGCCCCACCCAGGAATGCTGACATTATGCACATACAATGCCCATCCCATGAAAATCAGTGCGATGCCGCCCAACATAGACAACAGCTGCGTGCCTCGCGGACTAAGATTCATCCATGCCAGTGCGATGCCGCCCAACCCTACCAGCAGCGGAAGCACAATCTGGACATCCGCACCGGTGCTGGTGAGCAACAGTCCAGTGGCCATCAACGCGAAACCGGCCAATGCCACGACGGCCGGTTTCGGAGCACGTTGGATGGCCTCGGACAATGATTCCGGTGCGGCAGCCGATTCGTCGTCATGGGCGGCAAGTGACTGATTGCCTCGCGCAAGCGGCGCCTGATCAACGGGCACTGTGCGAGCTGCAGCCGTCACCGGGTCTCCGGCGGGCATGAACACCCACAGGAATACATAAGCGATGATGCCTGCGCCGTAGAGGAAGGTCAGTGCGATGAACGCAATCCGAATCCATGCCACGCCGATGCCCAAGTGCAGGGCGATGCCCTTGCACACACCGGTGAGCCAACGGCCCTGCCGGGGGCGCATCAACGGCATGCGCGCAGGCAGCAATGGTTCGGGAGATGACGTCATACTCCTATTGTGCCGCGCTCAGGGCGTTGCGGCCGGGGTTTTACCCGGTGTTCAGGGAACAATCAGGGTGTTCCCCGAGCGTTGTGGCAGTGGTCGGGCGGTGTAATGGAATCATGAGCAATCCAAACGCGAATCCGTATCAGCCACAGCCGCAGCCTGGTCCGCAAAAAAACAAGACATCGCGACGCTTCTTCACTTGGGTGCGATCCAGTGGACTGGTTCGCGGCGACGACCGGTGGATCGGCGGCGTATGCAGCGGCATCGCTTTACGGCTTGGCTGGAGCCCCACACTAGTACGTGCTTTGGTGATTGTATGTACATTGTTCTTCGGTTTTGGCGCAGCTCTGTACGCACTCGGCTGGTTTCTGATGCCGGATGTACGCGATGGGCACATCTTGGCCGAGGACCTCATTGCCGGCCAATGGGACTGGAATTGTCTTGGATGCTTCCTGTTCCTCGCCGTGGCAATCGTGATTCCAGGTGCGGGGTGGGTTTGTATTGCGCTCGCCGCCTTAGCGCTTTGGTTGTTAGCCAAGAGCGGCATTCGCCAGCAGGAAGGGTACGGATTCAGGGCATCTGCGACGCGACCGGTTTCACAGCCTGTGTCATATCCAGCTCCACAGCCTGTCTCATATCCAGCCGCGCAACCGGTCCCTCAATCTCCTTTGTATTCAGCTCCGCAACCTGTTTCACAACCTGTTTCACGAACCGAGACTAGTGTTTCACAGCCTGTTTCACAGCCTTTCTATCAGTCGGTGCCCGGCGCGGTTCCCAGCGTGATGCCCAGCACAGTACCCAACGGGCCGCTTGCCCCCGACCGTATGAACGCGACGGCCTATGCCCCCACCGAGTCCAAGCGCCGCAAGCCGGCGGGCCCAATCGTGGTCTTGAGCATACTGGGCCTTACCTTCCTCTCCTTTGCCGGTCTGATGGGACTGATTTGGGTAAACGACATGGGCATTATCGGCATTATGCGTCTGAGCACCATCTGGATTGCCGCAGTATGCATAGTGATGGGGCTGGTGGTCATCATTCTCGGATTCAAAGGACGGCGTACCGGTGGTCTGATTCCTCTCGGACTGGTTGCCGGTGGATGCGCGCTCTGCATGACCATCGTTTCAGGCACGTCTGGCGTGTACTACCGTGATTTTGGTGCCAGCGGCATCAATACTGTTGTTTCACTGAGCCAATCTGTCAGTGCGAGAAACAGCGATGGCATGAACGATGTGCAAAAGGATGGCATCTTCGTTGCCGATGCCAGCGATGCCACGTTCGAAACATTGCAGCAAGGTGTGGCGTTCAGCGGTGAAAACTACAACACCGATCAGGCGATCATTGATTGGTCCGATTGGGGCAAGACACATGGGCCGCACACGGTGAAGATGCTGGATGGCAAAACTTCCATCAGTAATTGCCCGGTCGGTACCATCACCATAGCCGCAACACAGGCGCAAGTGCATATCGTTCTGCCGGATTCCTGCACTTACGCCTTCGGCACCGCCGACTCCTACTCCACTTCGAGTGGCGTTGGCGGCAAATACGAGATGGTATACAACAACTACATGGGTCTAAGCTTTGGTTTCTTCGAAGCTGAAAGCGCCACCAATCCCATGAATGGGCCTGATTACGAATGGTTGGATAAGGAATCCGCCATGCCGGACAACGGCCCAGAACTAAAAATCAATATTCCCTATGCGGTGGAAGCACGCGTCAACGTGGTGTACGCCTCCGATTGGGGAGGCTCCACGTTCCAGCCGCTTGCCGATATATACGACGGCAACAGTACAAGCAAGAACACAACCGAACAATCGGAATGATCAAGCCGTTACAACCAGGAGATGGAATCATGACTGATGAAACCAAGGAATTCGCCTCCATCGAGGATGCGACACCGACCACGGCCATACCTTCAGAAACCGACGCGACCACCGCGACAACAACCATGGTGACCGTCGATGACCGAACCGATACCACGGTGCTGCCATCCGCAGCTGATGATGACGAAACGTCTGTGCTGCCCGTCACCGACAATCATGCGGATGCGTCGGTCTCGGATGCGGATACGCAGGCGACAACTGCCTCTC
Organism: Bifidobacterium sp. FKU; assembly: GCF_026016385.1. Taxonomy (NCBI): domain Bacteria; kingdom Bacillati; phylum Actinomycetota; class Actinomycetes; order Bifidobacteriales; family Bifidobacteriaceae; genus Bifidobacterium; species Bifidobacterium sp. FKU. Next base: position 2,127,531 of record NZ_CP092888.1, on the reverse strand, counting down.
CATCGCCCATCGAACCATCCACAGATCGGATTGCCCTGGAAACAGTTGCCGATGCCGTGGAGGGGGATGGTGGGCCGATTCCATCTGCCGATGATGTACCGATGTACGCAGCATCTTCAGCGCAACCTTCCTATGAGCAGTCTCAGACCGCCGGCAAACCATGCCAGTCTGGGGGGAGCGCCAAGAACGTCCAGAATGCTAAGGATGTCAAGAGTGCCAAGAACATCCAGAAACAGAGCATCAGCGCGCCTACTGTGGTATTCGGACTATTAGGCGTGATTATCGGCGTGATCGCGCTGGTTTTCGGGTACATATCTCCGGATCGGATGATTTCGCTGTTCTCGCCGAATCCGCAATTGCTGACGGCTATTATCTGCGCCGTAGTGGGACTTATTCTGGTAATAGTGGCCGTTGTATGGGCCATAGTCGGTGCCGTCAAGAAGAGAAAATAGCGTTACAACCATTGCATTACGGTCCCAGTAGAATCACATTATGACGGGAGCCGACCGTTCTATGCTGATGGGGGAGGCATAGTAACTATGAAACGGATTTCGGCGCGGCGGGTAGCGAGCGTCATCGCCACCGCGATGGCGATGACGCTGGTATTCGCCACACTTGGCTGGGCGATGATGCCGCAATGGAACACACGGCCCTACACCAAGCACATCGTTATCGCTTCTGCCGACACCACCATCACCCCTGCCCATGCGAACATTCCCCACGAGGGGCGATATCGTACGCGTGAAACCCGACTATCCATCAAGACCGGCGATGGCGTCACGCTACCCGCCGTACTACGTGAACCGGTCGACGCTCCCGGGCCACGCCCGGCTTGTCTGTTCATTCACGGGTCCGGTACCAGCGGTGCCGAGGATTTCGGCGATATCGCCAACGCCATGGCCTCTGCCGGTATCGTGACCTTGGTGCCGGCCAAGCGCAACGACAACTACACCGTGCTGCATCGCGACTACCCGCGTTTTGCTCGCGACTACGGGCGTTCGCTCGACGTGTTGCGTGGCATAAGCGGCGTGGACCCCGCCAAAACCGGCATCTACGCCGAATCCGAAGACACCTGGATTGCCACGATTCTAACCTCGAAACGGCAAGACATTGCCTTTGCCATACTTACATCCGCACCGGTGTTCAATGGACGTGAGCAAATGGCCATGGCTGTCAGCGCCTATACGCATGAGGCCGGCGCGCCCAAGCCCGTGGTCAAAGACATGGCCAAATTGATGTCGCTGGACTACGCGCCATTCGATCTAGCCTATGCCGACTTTGATGCCGACCGGTATCTGAAATCCCTCACCATGCCGGTGCTGGTGAACTACGGCACCTACGATACGGCCATGCCCATCGAACAGGGGGCGCAGCGGATCATCGCCACGGCCAACAAGTCCGGCAACGAGAACGTCACCGTACGCTATTTTGCCGGCAACCATCAGATGCGGGCTGGTGAGGGCTTATTCACCCCGAACCTGCCATTGGCCGAAGGCTATACGCAAGCGCTGGAAAATTGGGTGAACGGTGTGACTGCCGGAACCAAAGCCGATGGATGGGCAACGCCCCAAGTCGCCGGTGCGACACCTCACCAGCGCTTCGCCGCGCCGCAACGTACCAGATCCGGTATCGTCGGCTCGCTCGGCGTGCTGGCCGGTCTGATGGTGGCAGGGCCCGTGCTGATCGTGATGGCGGCGATATTGGGTATTGGCTTGACTGTGTTTTCTTGGCTACAGACGTTGCTGGCCGGGCGACGTAGTGTGGCGACTGTGCGTGCCATGCATGCGACGCCGAGTGAGCTGGGGGTCGCCCCGCGGCTCATGTTGCACGGCATTGCCGGCTTATCTGCCGGTATCGGCACAGCGGTGATGGTGATTACTGGGCTGTTGTACGGCTATATGAGCGCCGTAGGCGTATCGGCTGTATTGGTTATGCCTCAACCGCGGCTGTTTGCCGTCGGATGGGTGGTGCTGCGAATAGCGACCATGCTGTTGGTGGTGCTGTTTGCGTGGGAAATGGAACGTGTCTGGTATTGCCGCGCCGATATCGTCGGTGTACGGCGCGTCATATGCGTGATGGTAGCGCTCGGCACTCTCACCACACTGATGACACTGGCATTCTGGGGCCTATTCTCACTGTAATTCTGCCGATGTGTGCCGGTCAATGGGGCCTGGCGGGCAAGCTGCGTTGGTGGTCTGGGTGTGGGGTGATCGGCAGATTGCGTTGGCCTGGGTGTGGCCGGCCGGCGTACATCAGTCGGGGTGTCCGGTACACAGTGAATGGCTGAGTATTACGCTTGGGAGGCTTCGGCCTCCTCCAAGGTGTCGAAACCGCCGAGCTGGACCGTGTGCAACAAGGTTTCCTCAGTGATATTGCGTTGCAGGCTGGCTGCGGCCCGCTCGCCAATCATCGCTTCGTAACGTTCGAAGGTCTGGTCGGAATACGTACCAAGCTCGCCGCGCAGATAGGTTTCGAATGAGGTGGCAGATGGTGTGTCGTCGGTGGTGGTGAGTACGCGCATCGCCTCGCCGAGCTTGGGGTAGCGCTCGCGGAAATCCTTGGCCCAGGCGACCTGCTGGGCGATGACCTGTTCCTGACGGGCCACGCGCTCTTCAGAGAGACGCGGAATATACGGCTCTATGTTCTTCGTGAAATCTTCCGGCGCGGTGGAGGCCATCATGCGGCCGTATTTTTCGGTCACGAGGTTGCGGCCCACGTGGTCGGCCGCATCAAGATCAGCGGCATAGCTGGTGAGTAATGGCCGTTCCCATGTGAGGAACTGGGCCAACCGCATCTGGTGGAACACCGGCCAGTTGCCTTGGCATGCCGCGCGTCCACCCTCATTGTTGGTGCGCTGGAACTGATCCCATTCATGGCGCACAATAGCCTCGCGCAGTTCATCATCAGTCAGTTCGTTGGTCATCGACGTTCCTTTCACTAATCCTCTGATGAGGGAGATGGCACGGCGAAGCCGTGACAGAGGGAGCTTGAATCTACAAACTTTTAAGCACCGGATCATCAGAGGCGATGTGGTCCTCGACATACGGGCGCTGCCATTCGAGGAAGGTCTCGCCGGACGTGGTCAGGTGTTCGCGTTTGAGTTCCCTGACGATATCCACCGCAATCTGCTCCACAACATCGTTGATTTTCTCGATTGCTGGAGCCGCGCCCTTGCCGCCTTCGCCGAATCCGGCCCCGCCATAGCAGGCTGTCGAACTCAATCGCATCACGGTTTCCAACTGTTCGCCCACGTTCGGCAACAGCGCGAACATCGAGCCAGACAGCTTGCGCAATGCTGCGAACTGCCACTTGTAATACGGCATATAGCCCACCACCATCGGCACGTTAACCAGGAACACCAACGAGGCGGTGGCCTGCACGAACTCGTGGATGGACAGCCATGCGGCCGCGCCGTCGCCGCGCTTCAACGAACGCGGCAGATTATATTGACCGGCCTGGGCGATCATGCCGAGTCGCTTGGAGATCAAGGCAAGCCGCACGTCGTCGGGCATATCCTTGAACCCTTGGCGTGTTTTGGAGAACTGCCCAGTGGGGTCTGCGAATACTTCGCCATTGGTGGCTGCGGCCAGAGTCGATTCAGCCAGCATCAGCCACTCGTGCGGCGCGGTTTGCGCGGGCGCAGTGCGATACCCGGTGATCGACTCAAAGAAGTCGCCGATGCGGAACACGCCGTCACGGCGGTTGGCACCTTGTGCGCGGGGCGTGGTGGGGGAGAACGGTATATCGATAAATGTCACACGGCCTTGCGCGTCCATCGTGAACCCGCGTGGCAGTGCTTCATAATCGGCCTCGAGCTGCTCGCCGATCGCCTCATAATCATCATCGGTAAGCCATAGACAGAAGCGTGGGCCAAAATCATGGTCTTGAGAATAGGCGTCGTCAAAGCCATAGCATTCCGAACCATGCCCCACCAGTCCGGCGGCAATGCGGCCCACGTATTGCGGATACTGTGCCGTAATCATCGGCTTGCCCACCTGTGTCCAGAACGCGCGTGCCAATTTGAGACCGGACACAGCGATTTCGGCAGTGGCATCGGTGTTGGTATTAGTTTCGGTGCTGGTTGCATCGGCGCTGTTCGCTGCATGCACGTCATCGTTACCGATTTGCGCCTCGGCTTCGCGCAGGTTCGCCTCGGTGACGCGATAGTAATCGGTGTCCTTGCCATAGCATTCGGCGATCACCGCCAAAGCGCTGCGGTAATGAGAGGCCGCCTCGCCATATCGGTGTTCGACATACAGCACTTGCGCACAGCCAGCCAATGCGGAGGCATAATGCGCCGAGTGCGTCAGCTTGCCAGTCTCATAGATGGTCAACGCTTTGGTGGCATGGATGTGCGCTTCCTTGAGCTTGCTCTCCTGCAGCAGTACCAGAGCCAGATTGGTGTTCGACGAGGCCACGTCGATGTCGGCATCAGGATTCACGCTCGCCGCCTCAACGATGTGCAACGCCTGCCTGAGCTCGATTTCCGCCTGTGGCAATCGGTTCGTTTCGCTGTACAACATGGAGAGGTTATTATGCAGCGCAGCCAGGCGTCGGTCGTTGGGAGCGAAGTTCTTATTGGCGCAATCCAACGCTTGATGATACAGATCCTCGGCCTGATCGTACCGCTTGGCCGCGCGCATGGCAGTGGCACAATTGATCAGCGTAGTGGCCCAGCTTTCGGTACCCTCAAGCCCCATGTGCAGGGCCAACTCAAGCGCGCGCTGCACGATCCACTGGTTCTCCTTGTGACGGCCTTGCGAGCGGTAGAACCCCATCGTCTCGTTGAGCACGGTCAGCAGTCCGGCTTCGTCTCCGGCGTTTTCCGCGTCGACCGCCGCTTGTTCAAGATACGGGCCCGCCTTTTCTGCGGCGTTGTGGGCGTCGAAGATGGCGTCGAGGCCGTGGAGGAATTCGTTCACGTCAAAGTCATGCAGTTCGTTGCCGCCCTGAGCCGCCGGGCCGTTTTCAGGCGCATCGAAATCATGTGCGTGTTTCGCCTGCATGCCGAGCAGTGCCTGCTCCAGCCGCGCGTCCATCGCATCATCGGCCATACATAATCTCCTTCGTCGTGAGATACCGATTATTGCTAGGTTCCAGCGTACTGTGAACGATTTGGAGACCGCCGATGTGAGTGTCGTTACAGTGTGCGGCGGCTGCCGGAGCTGGTGTATGTGCTTGTCGTTTTCCCCGTTGTCGTCCTCAGTGGAAATAGGCTCAACAGGCATGGAAAAGCCCCACATGCTATGACGTGCGGGGCTATTCCTCGGTATTCAGTTATCGGTTATTGCCGTACCTGTACAGGCGTCGGACAATCGTTCAGCGTTGCTGGCGACGGCGCAGCACGATGGTCACGCCACCGGCGGCGGCGAGCAGGCTGACTGCGGCTAAGATTCCAGCGATGGAAGCACCGGTTCCCGGCAGATCGGTCTTGTTCGGCTTGGCCGTCGGCTTCTTGTCGGCGTTGGGTTTGCCGTTCTGGTTGTTGTTGCCGCCTTGGTTGTTGTTCCCACCTTGTTCGCCGGAACCGTTGGCGTGCTCCTTTTCGGCGGCGGCGATCTCGGCGTCCGTGTAAAGCAGCTGCGGGTTGACGGTGGAGACGGTGCCGCCGAACGTCTTGGCTTCATCGGCGCTCAGCGTCTTGGCCACGGTGAACTCAGACGGCTTGGCGCTGCCGAGCTTGGTCACGCCGAAGTCCACGCCGTTGGCATACAGGCCGAGGGCGATTGGCTTAGGGCCATTCGCGTAGACCGGCAGGTCGAAGGTCAGGGATGCCTTGGTGCCTTCAACGGAGGAGGACTTGAGCTCGATGCCTGCAGGCGAGTCATCGGCCTTGACATCCTTGTGATCGGCAAGGTAGTCGATCAGACCTTGCACGTCCACCGTGCCGGTCAGCTGCGGCTGACCCTGCGCGGTAAAACCGGTGAAGCCGTCGCCGCCGGTCAACAGGAAGGAGTTGCCGGCGACCGTCACGGTGTCGGTGTCCTTGATCTGCTTGCCGTCAACGAACACGTCGGAGACGGTGGCGACCGGTGCCTTGGTGTTGGCGTCCTCGACCAGCGTGTACACGAAGGTCACGTTCGAGGAGATGCCGAGACGGACCACATTGGACTTGCCGTCCTTGATCTGCCACTGCTGGGCGAGCACGTCCTTCAGCTGCTTGCCGGTGAGGGTGACCACGCTGTTATCGTTGCCGAACGGCAACATGCTGTACGCCTCCTTGACGGTGATCTGCTTGTCGCCGTCAAGATCGAGGTTGTCGGTGCGCAGACCGCCCGGATTGATGAAGCCGATGGAGGCCTTCTCGCCCACGGGCGTCTTCTTGGCGGATTCGAGTGCGGCATCGGCGTTCAGCGTGCCGAGCTGGGTTTCGGCGCTCCAGTTGCCCTTGGCGAAATTCGCTGACTTGTCGATGGTGCCGACGACCTTCTTACCAGCCTCGGCGGAATCCGCCTGAGCCTGCTTGTAGACCTTGGCGGCCGGGCCGTTGTCGTCACCCTCGAATCCCTTGGCCGGAGCGGTGCCGTCCTTGTTGGTCACGTACGTCACGTCATACTGGGAGGCGTTCTGCACGGTGACCTTGGAATCCTTGCCGGAACCCTCGATGTACATATCCTGGACAGCTGCATCCTGGCCGTACTTGCCGGCCTCGATGATCGGCGCTCCGGACTTGGTGGTGGTGCCGTACTCGTTGCGGTGGCTGTGGCCTGCGTAGACCAGATCGACGTTAGCGTCCAGACCGTCGCCGTCGGAGGCGATGGTGTCGCCATCCTCATGGATCAGGGCCACGACCGCATCGGCCTCGCCGTTGGACTCATCGCCATCGGACAGCTGGTCGGCCACCTTGTTCACAGCCTGAACCGGGTCGGTCACCGTGACGCCTTGCATCACGCTGGGGGAGACTACGTTCTTCAGATCGGAGGTGATGGCACCGACGAAGGCGACCTTTTTGCCGTTGACGGTCTTGATGGTATACGGCTTGAGACGGTCGGAAGTCAGCGAGCCGCCGGTGATGTTGGCGGCGACCCAGTCGATGCCGTACTTCGGTTCGGCGATGCGGTTGTTGAAGTCTGCAGTGCCCTTGTCGAGCTCATGATTGCCCAAGGCGCTCACACTCAGATCCCATGCCTTTGCCATGTTCAGCGTCGGAGTGTCTTGGAAATAGGAGGATTCGAATGGGGAAGCACCCACGAGGTCTCCGCTGGAGACGAACACGCTGTTGCCTGGGTTGTGCTGCACGGCAAGCTTCTGATAAGCGGCTTCGACCCACTGGCCGGTTTCGATGTGTCCGTGGAAGTCGGTGATGTCGAACACGGTCACTTGCTTGGCGTCCTTACCGGGTTGGCTGGGGTTGCCGGAGCCACCGTTGTCGGAATCCGGGTGGTTGCCCTTGTCGGCGTATTCCTCGCCGATCACGGACGGGGTGGCTGCGCCGGGCTCGACCTTGACGACATCGCCGTTCTCGTTCAACGTCACGGTGGAGCTCAGAGCTGCGGCTAGGTTGATGCGCTGCCATCCGTCGGATGAGGAATCCAGCGGGTAGCCGCCGTCAATCGCGGTCTTGGCGAGGATGGCTTCGCGCTGGTCGCGGTGCAACTTCGGGTACGCGATCTTCAACAAGTCGGCAGAGCCTTCAGGCGCGGTGAATGCGGTGCCGGCGGTGGTCTTGCCGAAACCGTAGGTCAGACGGTTCGTGTAGACGCGCAACGCCGAGGCGCGGTCGGTGACGGGCTCCTTGCTCACGGCATCCACAAAGGCGTTCTGGTAACCGTTGGAGGCGTTCGCGCCAAGGTTGTTCACGCATTCGGTCACAGTCGCGTAATCGGTGTCCTGTTTGGTGGCGTGGCCGTCCGCCACGCACTTGGCTGCCAGATAGGACTGCAGCTGGTCGGATGCCGGCTTGACGTACTTGTCGTAGTAAGTGCCCCAGTAGTAGCCGTTTGCCACTTCGCCGTCGATGCGGCCGCCCATGATGTCGAGCGGATAGTGCACGCCGAGCACGATGCGGTTGTTGCCCGCTTCGGAGGTGCGTGTCAGGATCTCTGGAGCAAGTTGTGGCAGCATGCCTGCCAGAGCCACGCCCCAGGAGTATGCGCCGGTGGTGTGGCCGGACGGGAAGGAACCGGAACCGACCAGCCCGTCGTATTCGGCGGAATGCGCGTTGCCTTGGGCGTCAGTCCAGTCGGGGACGCGCATGATGTTCTCGTTGATGTTCGTGATGTCGTTCTTGCCGCCATTGGTGCGATCCTCGAAAGGACGAGGATGCTGGAAGTGCTTCTTGGCGGTAGAGGTGGAGATTGTATCGTACTTGAAGATGTCCGCGACCTTCTTCAGGCTGCCGTCGGCCAGACCAGCGGAAAAATATTCGCCGAGCACCGGGCCCAGGGAGTCCGGCAAGGTCTCATCGGCGCTCATATCCGCGTCCACCAGAGCGCGCTGCTGCTGTGCGGTAGCGGTCGTGCCGTCTCCGTCTTCGGCGGCGGCGTTGTTGATCTGTTGGATGTAGGCGTCATCGTGATCGAGCACGGTCTTGTTGAGCACCTTGCCGCCAGCGGTTTCGGTGGCCGGCTGCCAGTAGCTGTCATATTCGCCAAGCAGCTGCACAAGATTCGGCTTGGCTGCACGCGTCTGCGGAACGGCTGCATAGCCGGTGACGTCATTCGCGTCGACCGAGGCTTCGTAACGGCCTTCGGTGGTGGCCGCGTACTTGGTTTCACTGAACGCATCCGTGGCGCCGCTGGCGGCGATGCCGCTGATACCGACCGTGGACGCTGCCGGTACGGATTCATCTGCAGAAGCCGTCGTGGTCGCAATCGCAACGCTGGACAGCGTCGCTGCGGCGACGAGTGCGGAGATCATCCTCGCCGTGAACCTGATGGGTTTCACTGTATTCCCTTCCTTTATGAGGCATCAGGAAAGATGCTCTTTCATAGTGAGAACTTAGAAAGGCAAGGTGGAATACGTGTGTAATGAAAACGAACCGCAGATGAACTTCAGTAAGAAGAGAGCAACGTCACATTCCGCTGATTATGCGTGAATGTGACGTCCGGTCTCATACTTGGATTTCGCGCATGCGGTGAATGGCGTCGGTATCGGTTTCGCAGCGCCACGAGTAGAAGGCCAGCAGCCCTACGGCAAGCAGAGCCAGCGGCATACCGCCCAGACCGGTATAGCGATAGTTCATCGAGAAGGTGGTGAGCATCGCGCCGCCGACAATCGAGCCGATGGCATTGCCGAAGTTGAAGGCCACCTGCACGGCTGCGCCGGCGATGAGCTCGCCGCCGCCTTGGCCGGCTTCGGTCATCAACAGCTGTTGCGGAGCGGAGATGAAGAACAGTCCGAAGGCGATCCAGAAGGTCAGCAAAGCAGTAGTGCCCTGGTTTCCCGGCAGTAGCAAAACCATCAGCAAGCCGATGCAGGAAATCGTCTGACCCAGCGCGGCAGTGCCGGCGTGGCGCCATTTATCTGTGATGCGACCGCCGATAAGACCGCCTATCACCATGCCGAAGCCGGCAAGCATCATCAATAGCGGTACCAGGTTAGACGACCAGCCACCGGTCTTCTGCAGCCAAGGGGAGACGTAGCTCCACCAGCAGAACACGCCTGCGTTGCCGGTGAACACGGCGGCCAGAATCACCCACGGTCCACGACGAGTAAGGAATTTGAACTGACCGGCGATGCCGGCGTCCTTAATCGGCGCAACGAAGGGGATCCATGCCAGAACTAGCACGATGGTCATTGCCGCCCATGCAGCCAGAATACCGAATGCGAGGCGCCAGGATAGGAACTCAGCCATCAGGGTGCCCGCCGGTACGCCGAGCATATTGGCTACGGTTTGGCCGGTGACCATTACCGATACGGCTTGTGCTTCTTTGCCCTTGTCGGCCAAGGTTTTGGCGATGAGTGTGGCGGTGCCGAAAAATGCGCCGTGCGGCAGGCCGGCAATGAAGCGCGCGACAATCAGCGTGGCGGCATTGACCGAGAACGCGGAGGCCAGATTACCGATAAGCGCAATCACCATAAACAATATGATGAGGTTCTTCGGCGGCACCTTGCGGCCGAATACCAGAATCAGCGTGCCGAAGCACACGCCGATCGCATACGCGGAAATGTAATGGCCTGCGGTGGGGATGTCCACGCCGGTGGCGGCCGCGGCCTGCGGCAGAATGCCCATCATCACGAACTCGGCGGCACCGAGAATGAACGCGCCCGAAGCCAGTGCAAGCAGACTCTTCTTCATGGTTCCTCTAACTACTTCAGTATTACTTACAAAAACAGTGCGGCAATCGATTGATTCGAGCGATATATTACGGTGGTCCGCCAACAAATACGGGGCTTGCCGCGCCGGTTTGTCGCTGTGTGCGGCGGGTTGTTTACCGCTGTTCGATCGCTTGGTTTGATTGTTGGGGCAGGAAACGAAAAACCGGATTGCTGATTCCTCAACAATCCGGTCCAGTTGTCGGGCTGGCGGGATTTGAACCCGCGGCCTCTTCGTCCCGAACGAAGCGCGCTACCAAGCTGCGCTACAGCCCGTTTGGCAACAGACGTAGATATTACATTGTGGTGGTGGACAATGCAAATCGGCATGTCGCGAGTGTTGCGTGATGATGGATTCGCCATGTGTACAGGTCTCTCAAGCCTTGTGCAGAGCCGGTTTTGCGTCATGTGAGCGGGTGTTCAGATGGCCGTGCGGTCTGCCGGGCTCATAATCGCCGGCCTTGCGTACACTGATGAATCATGGCTGAAGTTGTCGAAAATACCGAAAACACTGAGAACGAAACCCCGGCCGTCCCGCAGATGAGCACCGTCGAACGTGCGGAAATGCTGCTCAAGCAGGACGCCACCATCCGCGAGAAGGTCAAGTCCGGTGCCACGCTGGACGAAGCCGTGGACCCCTCCAACAAGGAGTTCGGCCCGCTGGGGCATCCCGAGCAGGTGCAGATGCGCGTGGCCAAGCGCGCGATGATGCTTGAGGCCGGCATCGCCCCCTACCCGGTGCACTTGGACGTCACCGACACCATCGAGGAGATTCGCGCCCGATATGACGGCAGGCTTGAGGCCGGCGAGGAAACCGAAGACATGGTCGGCATCGCGGGCCGCGTGCTGTTCCTGCGCAACGCGGGCGGCCTGTGCTTCGTGCAGCTGTCCGCCGGTGACGGCACCAAGATTCAGGGCATGATCTCCAAGAAGGAGATTGGCGCCGACTCGCTCAAGCAGTTCAAGCAGCTCGTCGACCTTGGCGATCACCTGTACCTCAAGGGCCGCGTCATCGCCTCCAAGACCGGCGAGCTGTCCGTGTTCGCCACCGAATGGGCCATCGCCTCCAAGGCCCTGCAGCCGCTGCCGGCCCTGCACAAGGACCTGAACGAAGACACCCGCACCCGCAAGCCGTACATCGGCATGATCGCGGACGAGAACATCCGCAACATGGTGCGCAACCGCTCCAAGGCCGTGGCCTCCCTGCGCCGCACCTTTGACGACCACGACTTCCTCGAGGTCGAAACCCCGATGCTGCAGACCCTGCACGGTGGCGCGGCCGCCCGCCCGTTCACCACGCACATGAACGCCTTCGACCTCGACCTGTACCTTCGCATCGCCCCGGAACTGTTCCTCAAGCGCTGCCTGGTCGGCGGCATCGATCGCGTGTTCGAGATCAACCGCGATTTCCGCAACGAGGGCGTCGACGCCACCCATGCCCCCGAATTCACCATGGTCGAGGCCTATCAGGCGTATGGCACATACGATTCCATCGGCCAGCTGGTCAAGGAGCTTGTGCAGAAGACCGCCATGGACGTGTTCGGCAGCCACAAGGTGACGTTGCTGGATGGCACCGAATACGACTTCGGCGGCGAATGGAAGACCATCAGCATGTACGATTCGCTGTCCGAGGCATTGGGCGAGGAAATCGTGCCGAACGGCGGCCCTGAGCATCCCGGCACCTCCGTTGAGCATTTGGGCGCCATCGCCGACAAGCTCGGCGTGGAGCGCGACGACGTGGAGAACCACGGCAAGCTCGTCGAACACCTGTGGGAGCACTTCTACGAGGACAAGCTTTACGAGCCCACCTTCGTGCGCGACTTCCCGGTCGAAACCTCCCCGCTGGTCAAGGGCCACCGTACCAAGCCCGGTGTGGTCGAGAAGTGGGATCTGTACGTGCGCGGCTTCGAGCTGGCTACCGGCTACTCCGAGCTCAACGACCCGATCGTGCAGCGTGAGCGTTTCGTGGCCCAGGCCAAGGACGCACTCGCCGGCGACGAAGAGGCCTGCGACATCGATGAGGACTTCCTCGAGGCTCTCGGCGTGGGCATGCCCCCGGCCGGCGGCATGGGCATGGGCATCGACCGTCTGCTGATCGCCCTGACCGGCGCCACCATCCGCGAAACCATCACCTTCCCGCTGGTCAAGCCGCTGAACTGAGACGCGTATGCCAAAAGAGCGGGGCCTTCGAATCATAACGATTCCGATGGCCCCGCTCTTGTTTGACGGTACTGGCTCAGGGGACTGGCCCATGCATCACCGTTCGGGATTGAGAAACCACGTGGCTTCTCCGTCGTGGGTCTTCTCGAAGCGATGGCCGTACCACAGGCTGAGTATCGGGGCGAGTGCGAGATTGACGATGATCGCCGGTGCCGCTCCCAACGCGACGGACAGCGTCGCCGTGTTTCCCGTTGCCTTATACGCGATCACCGATGCCGTCCATGTCAACGCGCACGCGATGAGCGTGATTCTGCTTATCTGGCGATACATCCTCTGTTCCACCCACGCATCGTAGCGTGAGCGTGCTTCGCGATATGCGCGGCTTGTACCCGAATGCGCGGAATCGTGATATTCGGCCCAAGCGAATCCCAACAGCACGATGGCGGCCATTCCTTCTCCCGCCGCGGATGCCCATTCGGCTTGAGACAGGTCGACGATGCACAGCGGAATGGAGGAAAGCGCCAGGAAAAGCAACACGATCGTCCATACGGACTTTGTGCGCGATCGTTTGGTATTGGGTTTAAGCATTATCATCATCTCTTTCGGAACCCGAATCATCCATGTTCTCTGAAGCGGCTGCATTGCTCTTGTCTGCGGGAGGGAACGCCCGAACGAAGTATCCAAGCAATACTATGGTCGCTATCGCGGAGGTGACGGCTCGCCGAAGCCAGCCGTTTTTGAGATCGAGAAAGAACAGCACGGCCGTTGCTATCGCTCCCAGCAGGCAGATACTACCCAGAACATACCGTTTCCAGGTATTTCTGGGGTCTTCCTGTGGCTGGTTCTTCGGTGGAGTCATTGGATGCCTGCCTTATGTCTATGACTGTTATAGGAACAGCATGATTGTCTTAGTGACGAAGTTGGCCCACCAATCATTCATCCCTACCGCCTTGCATGCACTGTAAATGATATGCTCAGTTGTGCCGGTGAAATGGTCGATGTAATCCAAGAATTTGCCGATTGGCCCAATGGCCTTGCGAACCGAAGCGGGGAGTTGGTTGAAGATCCTAAGAATCGCTCTTGCGAGCTTGGAATATGCTCCTCTTGTTGCGGGTGCATGTTCGTCAAGAGCATGATTGCCTGAGATAAGAGCCTCATACAATGTCGTAGCTTCATCATTGGTGATCTGGGTGAGTTCCTCGTCGGTAAAACCAGCATGTCTCAAGGCGTCACGTTGAATTTCAGAGTCGGCTGACGGAACGGCGCTCGATGCGGTTGATGGTTCATCGGCCATTGCCGTAGCCGTACCGGCGGCAAAACCTATTCCGGTGATTAGGGAGAGGGAAAGCAATGAAGCAACTGCTTTTCTGTTTGTGTCTAGATGCATGAAGTAACCTCCTGGATTGCTCAGTGACGCATCAGGCGATGCGTTGGTGACTAATGTAAAGCCAAGAGGTTTGCGTTGCGTAGCGTTGTCGCCCGGCTGGGGGACATGTCGCTCGAAAGGATGACGGAGGTTGCGTAGCGGGCAAGGTGCGGCAATGATTGAGATGACATCGAATATGCTTTTGAAGAGGCGTTATGGACGAAGATGAAGCCGCATCGATTGCGATACTCGACAATGATGATTTGACGTTGGCCGCGTTGCGTACATGGTTGCGCAATAATCTGTTGGGGGCTGAAGTGGCGTGGACTACCGATGACGCCGGACGCGCAGCGTCCGCAGCCTTGTCCGATCGCACGCGCCCCGACATTCTGATCACGGACATGTCGCTGAACGGGCTTTCCGGGGAATGGGTTATCCGCTCGATCAGGGAACGTACCGCCAAAACTCCTATCCTGGCAATTACTTCTTTCCCTTTGGAGGTGTATGCCGAATCGGCGGCCCGTGCCGGAGCGCAGGGCATCATCGCCAAACGTGATTTGAACGCAATCTGCAACGCCATCAGCGTCGTATTGCAGAACCGCACGTGGACTCATGGCGTTGAAAGCGATGTTGCCGAGCTGTTCCTTCCGGCTACGGAGGCCCATCGACGCGCCATGCACGGCGATGAGGGGCGGAAGCCTCGATTGACGGAGCGTGAAGAGGCCGTGATCGGATTGTTTACGCGGGGTCTTACTTCCAAGCAGGTTGCTGATCATCTGGGGTTGACGGAGAATACGGTCAAAACGTATTCCCATCGTATTTTTGCGAAACTTGGCGCTTCCAATCGAGGCCAGGCCATAGCCATATGGATGGCTGATGGAACGAGTGGAAATAATGCTTGAGCGGAAGTCCGAAGAGCATTCGTCGGAAACGGAACAGGGCGATGCATCATCCGACGAATTCGATGCCATCTGGTCCGATCTGATATCATCCGCACGCTCGTCCATGACCATGATGGCGGTAGCGGTGCCGTTGCTGCTGTGCGCGGCGGGCTGTCTGGTGCTATGGAATCTCACCCATAACGATATCTGGGTTGGTTACCTGTGGATCTGCGTTATGATGATGGTGACATATAGCGTATATGTTCAGTGGTCGTCGGCGCGAGGATTCTTGGCTGCGATGAGAAGGAAATCTCGCGGTGCGGCCAAGGCTCCTGGCGGCGTGGAGGACGCGCGTCCCCCACGTAACGATCGGTTGTTCGGCATTGTCGCCGTGATTGTCCCTCTTGTGCTGGTGATCGGCGCATCTTGCATCCACGTGATTGGTCTGGAACCCGAATTCGTCATCGGGGTCAATATCGCGGCGGCGGTGCTGTATGCCTTGTATATCGCGTGGTTCGCCCTGACTTTGGTTGTGCGTGAGGTGAGGCGGATCGTCGCCGATCGGAATCGACGTGTGGATGAGCTCGCCGAGCGTGTGAGGCTTGTCGAACGGGATAATCGCATTGCCAGTCGCATCCATGATTCCGTTACGGGAGAACTGTCGTACATCGCTTTTCTTGCGCAGAACAAACTGCAGGAATCCGCCGCCGATGGTTCGAGGCAGGCGGCTGATTGGAATCGCGTCAACGATACGGCGCAACGCGCGTTGGATGAGATGCATGCGGTGATTGATCTGCTGCGACATGAGGATACCGGTGCCACCGATGCCGGGAATGAAGGTGATGGGTGGACTGCTGGGCAAGTGGGTTCGAAGATTCGGAAGCGTACAACGGATTCTCCGGCTGAACGGATGCGGACCATGATGGCCCAGGGTGATGAGCGCATGAACAGTCTTCGTTTGTATGGGGAATCGAGATTGGATGGCGAGTTCCCTGCCGGCATGGGCTGTGAGGATCCTGCTTGCAAGGAGGTCTTCAATCTGATTGCCGAACTCTATGCCAATATCGCCAAGCATGCGGATCCTGCGCAGCCATATGGCGTATTCGTCACCGTTGCCGCCGAGTCGGTGACGGTCATGCAATACGATTCATGCAAGGAACGTGAAGGTCTGGAGCCTTCGCGGCGAGGGCTGAAGCTGCATCATTCGATCATCGAATCGATGGGCGGGGTGCTGAACGCCAGTTTCGAGGATGGACAATGGACCTTATATGCTCAAATCCCCTTCGGCTTCGTGCACCCGAGCGGGTGACGGCTCCATTGCGCTTGATGTCCGCCTGTGCTGTGATTCTCCGGGAACTCGGTCGGAACCCATACCGGGCGTGCCGTGGCGAAGTCCGACGTTGGAACGCGCAGCCGGGCGATCGCCATGTGGCTCACCCGACAATGGTGGTGTCAGGAAAGCGCAACCGCACGTAGAATGGCGCTCATGCACATATCGACTTGGATTCGCGGCGCTCGC
The DNA here is from genome assembly GCF_026016385.1 of Bifidobacterium sp. FKU. Taxonomy (NCBI): domain Bacteria; kingdom Bacillati; phylum Actinomycetota; class Actinomycetes; order Bifidobacteriales; family Bifidobacteriaceae; genus Bifidobacterium; species Bifidobacterium sp. FKU. The sequence continues at coordinate 2,111,348 of NZ_CP092888.1, read as the reverse complement.
CCGAAGACGTTGCCGTTGTCGGTCGCTCCGGTGATCATCGGGGCCTCGTTGTCATGGCCGGGCGTGTCCGGATACTCGCGTGGCGGTGATGCATGGCATGATCCGTGCCCGTTCTTCGGTGGGCAGCATGATCTGGGGGAGATGCGATTCGGCTCGTTGGCCGGCGAATGCCAGCGCTCCGCAGGCTGGTTCGTGCTGGTGGCGGTGCTGTGCGGCTGCGTGGCGCTGTTCCTGCAAATCGCCGCGAATTTTGCGAACGACTATTCCGACGGCGTGCGTGGCACCGACGAGGGACGTGCCGTCGATACGGCGCGATCGTTTGCGGAAGCACCGTCCACGGAACCGGATTCGGCATCGGGAACGCTTCCGTCATCGCGGCGTCGGCAGGGTCCCGCCCGGCTTGTCGCATCCGGCGTGAGTCCCAAGAAGGTGCTGGCCGCGGCCGGAATCAACGCGCTGATCGCCTGCCTGTGCGGTCTGGCCGTCATCGCGTTGACCGGCTATTGGTGGTTCATTCTGGTCGGCATCGCATGTCTGGCGGCCGGCTGGTTCTATGTTGGTGGGAAACACCCCTACGGCTACCACTGTCTGGGTGAGGTTTCCGTATTCATTTTCTTTGGATTGGTCGCCACTTGTGGCACCATGTTCGCGTTGTCTGGCAAGGTTTCGGCGAGTGGACTGCTTGGTGGTTCAGCTGCGGGATTGGTTTCGGTTGCTGTGCTGTGCGTCAACAATCTGCGTGACATCGAATCTGACCGCAATCACGGAAAACATACGTGGATGACTGCAATGGGGCTGCGAAACGGCACTATCTTCACTATCGTAATCCTGATTATTTCGGCATTGCTTGCGTTGCACCATCTGTTGCAATCGTCGATATATGCAACCAGTAGCATTCCGCTGATCGTAATAATCGCAGTTATTGCCATACTGTGCGCGGCGCAAATTGCCGCATTATGCGCAATCGCAAGAAAAACCTACCGCAAAGCACTACCGCTCTGTACACTTGCCTCGCTGGCGCTCGCCCTGGTCTACGTGACTTCGTCGATATTGGTTTAGGCGGTGAAATGCCGGGGGGCAGTGGATGGCGGGTCGGAAAACAACGATTCCAGCCCGCCGCCACTATTTGTTGTCATGCAGGAAGGCCAAGGTCTCCGAAGCGAGGAACGATATAATTGCAAAGTTGTATTGCCTGCTTATCGACAAAACGATCCCCAGCGCAAAGAGTGACCACACTGCAATCGTCTTCCAGATTCTCATATGTGCTTAATTAAGCGAAGCATTGTTTCTTGATGCCATCGATTCCGAGCAGTTCCGCAGCTAGGGCAGATGCGGCTCCGCCGAGAGCATGTAACTTCTCATAGCTGAAGGATGCTCCGGCTATAATCTTAACCGCTTCCACAACGCCGCCCAGAGATTTGATGAGTTTTTTAATTTTCAGAATTTTTGCCGCAGGGAACGCGGTAGAGGCGATCACTGCAGCGATTGCCGCCACACATCCGCCAACACTGGCGCGACCCATGGGCTGTTCGTTGAAGTCGTGTTCCTGCATCCAGAGACGAGTTGCTGCATTCCCCTCTCCGAGGACATCGTCGGGAATTTCCATTATCAATTCCAGGCCTCTTTGAAGTTCTTCCTCCTGCAAGGTTTGTGTATTGCTTATACTGTGGGGATGATTCACGAATTCAGCTTCTGAAGCGTTAGCAACGTTAGCGCTTGAAAGAATAATCGTGCATGCAATAAAAGAAGAGATTGCTATTTTGATACCTTTAATCATCTTTTTTCCTTAATATTGAGTTAAGATAATCAAATAAACAAAGTAATTATTTTTGTAACAGTTTGTGCGGTTGTGTTATCCATTCCTACGTATCGACAGGCACTGTAGATGACTTGTTCTTCTGTACCCGTGAAATGATCGATGGCAGCAAGGAATCCGCTGAGCCCTGTGTATTTTCCAATTGCTTTTCGTGCCGAGGCTGGAAGTTTATTCCAGACCTTGAGCACGCTCTTTGCAACAGCAGAGAGTCCGATTCGGCTTTCTCCTGAGTAGGTTTCAGCATTTTGAGACTGGAGGTCTGAGTATGAAGAGGTCGTATGGGCCGTATAGATCGGCGCAATATCTTCAGCCATTGCAGATTCAGCCCCCACCAGGAGACTGCTGCCGCCGATGATAACAGTGATGAGAACTGCTGTTAATTTCTTTTTGTTATTTCCCATAATTTCTTTCCTTTTATGAACCAAGATAGATCGATGATCGGTGTCAGATATCGTTTTGTCACCTTTTTTCGCGACATGGCTGGCCTGAAAGGCGAAAAAGGTGTTGTATGGTAGCCATGGAAGACGTATTGAAGTTGGGAATCGTCGACAACGATGAATTGACGATTGGTGCGCTGACCGCGTATCTACGTAGACATGAACCCGTCATTCGGATTGCTTGGACCGTGACGGCGGGGAGGAAAGCGATCGAACTCTGTCTGAATGAAAAGAAACGTCCGGATGTGCTTCTTGCTGACATGTCTTTGTCTGATATGGAAGGTGTTGAAGTTGTGCGCCGGATTCGCTTGCGAACGCCATTGATGCCAATACTGGCTATTACGTCGTTTCCCATGGAAGTATATGCTCCGTCCGTTTCGAATGCCGGTGCGCAAGGCATCATCGCGAAGCGTGATCTGAAAAGTGTGGTCCGGGCCATTCATGCGATACATGAGGGAGGGATATGGAATAAAACCGGTCTGGAATGCGCGTTCCATACTTGCGAGCAGGCGCACGCTTTGCTGAATGATGCCACCGACGAGCCATGCGATGTTGCCTCGCTTACCGTCAGAGAAGCGCAGATTTTGCAGCTGTATGCTCAAGGTCACACTTCTGTGCATGTGTCTGAAGAGCTAGATATTTCCGTAAACACCGTTAAAACGCTGACGACCCGCATGCTTCGTAAATTAGGTGCGGCGAGTCGCGGTCAGGCCATTGCCATTTGGCTAGATGGGGGAACGAATTTTGCGTGACTTTGATAATGAGCTGGAGAAACTGTTGCATGAGACGCAGGGAGATGTTGCGTCCGTCAAGTCTTTTCTGATAAAGGCATTGCCGTTGGTGTCTGGTTTCTTTCTTGCAGCTTACATGTATCGGCAAGATGCTGATCCCTTCTGGTTAATGGTGTCGCTGCTGCTTCTTGTGGTGACCGTAGGGTATTTGATTCTTTCAATCATGCATGATGTGGTTCTTGCTTTACATAAGGGGAAGACGCATCGGGACGTATCCGCAAAAGTTTGGCACCGTATGATTATCTCCATGGAGAAAGTGGCTGATAACGACCTGCTCGCACTCTTTTTCGTAATTATCATTCCAGTGGCGATATTACTTCTGCTGAAGGTTGGGGACAGCTATTTACGAGATCAGGTGGTACTGCGATGGCTGCAAAGTTTTGTCTGCTTGATATATCTCACATATTTAGCGATAGTTGTATTCGTTCAGGCGCATCGTGCGCTATTACTTGTTATGAAGGCACGAAATGTGCAAATGCGCCAAATTGAAGAGCGAATGGCCATTATGCGCAAGAATGATGCGATTGCCAGCAGGACACATGACACGGTTAGTAGCGGATTGTCGTTCATTGCATTCACTGCGCAAAAAAACATTGAGGATGGCGCAGCTCCGCAGCGTGATTGGAATGATGTGAATGAAGCGGCGATGAACACATTGGATAATGTGCATAAGGTCATTAGGCTTCTTGCTGCAGGGCCGGTTCCCCAAACGGATGACTTGTCGAAATCGTCTTCGCCTGACGGATGGCATATGTTTGTGGATGCGTGTGCCTTAGGAGATGTTCGTTTGCGTAAACTCGGATTTGGCGGAACATCGAAAGTGGCAGCTGGAACAGCTTGTGTTTCAGCTGACGTGACAGCTCGGATATCGGGGTTGATTACCGAGATCTACACCAATATCAGTAGATATGCGGATAAAAACGTTCCGTATCTTCTGACTATCGAAGAAAAAAATGATGAGGTAATCATCACGCAGGCCAATGGCATTGCAAATCTGACGGTCGATAATTCCGAAGATCGTGGTTCAAGGGGATCCGGGAATGGTCTGCGGATGCATGCCCAATGGATTGACAGTATCGGAGGTGTGCTCAACACCAGCAAAGAGGATGGCGAATGGATTCTTTATGCGAGTATTCCAGTAAGTCGGGAATGATGAATGGGATACCGTTATGTTTGCCCTGATGGTCTTGTTTCCGTAGCTGAACGCAGATGGTTGTGCAACGGAATGTGAGATGTTGCATAAACATAACTCGAATAATCGAGAAAACACTCGTCTTTGGGTGTGCGAGGCGGTAGACTGAACCGTATGACCTACAAACTAGTACTGCTCCGTCATGGACAGAGCGCATGGAATAAAACCAATCAGTTCACCGGCTGGGTCGACGTTCCGCTGACCGAACAGGGTGAAGCCGAAGCCAAGCGTGGCGGCGAGCTGCTCAAGGAGAAGAACGTCCTTCCGGACATTGTGTTCACCTCCCTGCTGCGTCGCGCTATCAACACCGCCAACATCGCTCTGGATGCCGCAGATCGTCTGTGGATCCCGGTTCAGCGTGACTGGCGTCTCAACGAGCGTCACTACGGCGCTCTGCAGGGCAAGAACAAGACCGAGATCCGCGAAGAGTACGGCGATGAGAAGTTCATGCTGTGGCGCCGTTCTTACGCCACCCCGCCGCCCGAGATCGACCCGAACGACCAGTACGCCCAGAACAACGACCCGCGCTACGCCGGCGATCCGGTTCCGGAAGCCGAGTGCCTGGCCAACGTTGTTGAGCGTGTGAAGCCGTACTTCGAATCCGCTATCGAGCCGGAGCTCAAGGCCGGAAAGACCGTGCTGATTGCTGCCCACGGTAACTCCCTCCGCGCCATCGTCAAGATGCTGGACAACCTGTCTGAGGAAGAGATCGCCAAGGTCAACATCCCGACCGCCATCCCGCTGCTTTATGAGCTGGACGAGAACTTCAAGCCGATCAAGCCGCGTGGCGAGTACCTGGACCCGGAGGCTGCTGCTGCCGGTGCCGCCGCCGTCGCCGCTCAGGGCCAGAAGTGAGCCTAAGCCGCTAACACGGTACAAGCTGTAAGGGGAGTCGCACATAACGTGCGGCTCCCCTTTGCTATGCCTGCCAAATCCCCATGGGGCGGTGATCACCCCATGGGGCGGTAAAACCCTCATGGGGCGGTAAAACCCTCATGGGGCGTTAAAACCCTCATGGGGCGGTAAAACTCTCATGGGGCGGTATGCCAGAATGGCTTAATTCCGCGGTTTCACATATCCTTCAAACCGCCCCATGGGCAAGTTACCGCCCTATGGGTGTTTTGCCGCCCCATGGATACGCCGATGTACCGCCCAAAAGCAACAAAAAACGGCGTCCAGCCGTAGCCGGATCGCCGCTTTCGGGCATCCTCCTCAAACCATAGGAGGACAAGTGTTCAGTTATTCGCCCAATGTGAGGACAGGCTCCCAATCAGTCGATGTCGGTGCCTTCATCGCGGGCCGGTTCCTTGGTGGGGTCGAAGCCGGAGACGATGTACACCACGCGACGGGCGGCGGACACGGCGTGATCGCCGAGGCGCTCCAGGAAACGGCCCAGCAGCACGATATCCACGGTCTGCTGGCGGGTGATGTCATCGGACAGCGCCAGATCGAAGGTCTGGTGGTGCAGGTTGTCCAGCTTGTCGTCGGCCAGGATGATGGCCTCGGCGGTCTTGGCATCGCGATCGGAGAGCATAGCCACCAGCTGGTCAGCGGTGTTGTCCAGGAAGTCGATCATCTCGGCGAACACCGGCTGAGCGGATTCAGGAATCGCGGCGGCGGGGTAGGTGCGGCGAGCGGCCTCGGCCACGTGGCGGGCAAGATCGCCCATACGCTCGAACGTGGAAGCCAGACGCATGGTGGAAACGACTACACGCAGATCGGTGGCCACCGGGTTCTGCTTGGCGAGAAGCTTGACGCACTGGTCGATCACGGAGGACTCCAGGGCGTCGATCTCGATGTCGCCGTCAATCACAGTCTGTGCAGCCTCAATGTCCTGGTTCAGCAGGGCTTCCCCGGCGCCGTTGATCGCCTTGCGCACGTCCTGCGCCATACGGTCGAGGTCATCGGCAACCTGCTTCAGCTCCTCGTTGAAAATAACGCGCATTTCTCTAGCCTTTCATGCTTGCTTACTGCAACCTGTACCAGTGTATTATTCCAGTACTTGCTCCCCACTTCAACGTAGGTAATGGCAACCTCAAGTTGTTCTACTGTTCATTGGGTTGTTCACCTGAAATTCATGTTACCGGCGTGCCGGGAAACCGCAATCCCAGCGTGTGGTGTGAAAGAATGGGGGCATGACACAGATGCCGCTCGTCGCCGCGATTGCTCTTATTGTCGCGGCTGTTTTATTTGTGGTGGGAATCATCACGCTCATCGTGGGATTTGCGACACATCGAGTGTACGTGGAATCGCCGCTGGCCGATGATGACGATAATGACGATCTGTCCGACGACACTGCCACGCTGCTGTCCATGCTGCCGGGTGCGTCCGTGGTGGTCGACGAGCACGACGAGGTGGTCCGCTGCAATCCCGCCGCCTACCGCCTGGGTGTGGTGTCGGATGACGCCATTGCCCAGCAGCAAGTGCTGGATGCCATTCACGAGGCGCGCAAGTCCGGTGGCAAGCGCCAGTTCGACTTGACCACCGATACTCCGGAGCGGTACGTCGTGGCCCAGAACAAGGGCGATCACGTCGCCACGCAGTCCGTCCACCGCCCCAACTGGCTGAAGGTGACTGTGGGGCGTATCAACGAGCAGTTCGTTATCGTGTTGATTACCGATGTCAGTGACGTGATTCGTTTCGCTCAAGTGCGTGACTCGTTTATTACCAATGTGTCCGAGCAATTGTTGGGCCCCACCGAAGCTCTGGCCAAACTCGCCGATTCGCTGGAGTCCGGCAATCTGGACGAACAGCAGGTGGCTGCCGATGCCCGCCAGGTGCGTTCCAGCTGCAGCAAGCTCAACCATATGGTGTCCGATTTGCTACTGCTCATACGCGCACAGGAGCCGATTACGCCGTCTTCCGCCAACCGACTGAACGTTATGGAACAGCTCAGGGCCACGGCGGCGCGACTAGAGCCGCAGGCAGCCGAGGCTGGCGTGCAGCTGAACATCAAGGGCGACGATGATCTAGTCATCAATGGTGAGGCGGACCAGATCGACGGCGCCGTGACCAAGCTCATCGAAAACGCCATCGGCTATTCCAAGGAAAATGGCGTGGTCAGCGTGTCCGCATCCAAAGACAAGGATGGCGACCGTGCGGTGATTCGCGTGATCGACCAAGGCACGGGCATCGCTAAGAAGGATCAGGCGCGCATCTTCGAGCGGTTCTATCGGGGTGCGGAACAGAGCAATCGCACGGCGGAGGGTGTGGGACTGGGCCTGGCCATCGTCAAGCATGTGGCGCTGACCCATCATGGTGATGTGACTGTATGGAGCGCGCCCGGGCAAGGCAGTACGTTCAGCCTGACGTTGCCGTTGGCGCAGTGAACTTTATTACTGTCCGAGGCGGCGGTAGTCCCAGCGGTCGAAGTATTCCCAAATCAGCAGTAGCAAGCCAATAATGACACCGGCCACGCACATAATCACCAACGGCATTACGCTGTAGCCCACGGCCAGCAGAATCAGCACGACAATCAACGCCACAATCCATAGACCGGTACCGATGGCAAACACCTTTCGCAGATCCACCCGTACGGGCTTGGGTGCGGGCTTGCGGACGGCAGGGTCAATGAGAGGCGCGAACTTCATACTCATGCACTGTAGTAAGAGTAGGGAGGGGCGTCAAACATCCCTCCCTACGATTTATTCAATCGGTATCAGTTGAGACCGATCAATGTGCATGGCATATATGGTCGGCCATGCGAGGCATAGACCTCCATCACAGGTGCTCGACCACATAGTCGACGCACTTGGTAAAGGCCATGACATCAGCCGGCTCCACCGAGGGGAACACGCCAACGCGCAGCTGATTGCGGCCCAGCTTGCGGTAGCCGGCGGCGTCCACGATGCCGTTCTCGCGCAGGATGGACAGTATCTGGGAGGCCTGGACGCGCTCGTCCAGATCAATGGTGACCACGGCGTTCGAGCGGGCGTCCGCATCGACGACGAACGGAGCGGCGTATTCGGAGCGCTCGGCCCACGAGTACAGGATGGATGCGGACTTGGCGCAACGCGTGGTGGCCCAGGCGAGGCCGCCGTTGTTGTTGAGCCAGCGAATCTGGTTTTCCATCATGATCAGGGTGGCCACGGCGGGCGTATTCAGGGTCTGATCCTTGCGGGAGTTGTTCAGTGCCGTGGTCAGCGAGAGGAACGGCGGCACCCAGCGATGTGCGCCTTCCAGATGAGCGCTTGATTCGACGCCTGCCGCACGATCGATAGCTTCGGGGGAGAGGATGGCGACCCACAGACCGCCATCGGCACCGAAGGCCTTCTGCGGTGAGAAGTAGTAGACGTCGGTCTGGCTGATGTCCACAGGCAAAGCGCCGGCTGCGCTGGTGCCGTCGATGACGGTCAAGGCACCGGCTTCACGACTTCCGGCCACGCGGCGAATCGGGGCGGCCACACCAGTGGAGGTCTCGTTGTGAGCCCAGCAATATGTGTCCACGCCCTCGGTGAGCTCAGGCAGACGGTAAGTGCCCGGCTCGCCGGGGAACAGCACCGGGTCTTCAAGGAAGGGTGCGTTCGCGGCGGACGCGGCGAACTTGGCACTGAACGAGCCATACGTGCCGAATGCGGCGCGACGGGTGATCAGTGAAGCGCAGGCAATCTCCCAGAACGCGCTGGCACCACCGTTGCCAAGCGCCACCTCATACCCTTCAGACAGGTGGAAGAACTCGCGCAGACCTTCACGAATCGAAGCGACCAGTTGCTTGACTGGTGCCTGGCGATGTGATGTGCCAAGCAGGGTGGTGGCGCCGGCATCGAGCGCGGCGATCTGTTCGGGGCGGATTTTGCTGGGACCGGAGCCGAAGCGACCATCTTCGGGCTTCAGCGACTCGGGAATACTCAGTGTGATAGTCATGGTTTCAAGGGTAGACCAGTGTTGGGGAATATCGCGGATAATGCTCGGTGTGCGGGATTACTGCGGGGCTACTGCGGAATTCCGGGGTGCCGGGCGGCAGTGGTGGCAATGCGGAATGCAGTGCAGAATGTACGCAGCACATCATGGCTACGGTGTGTCGGAATGACATGAGTTAGTGATTCTTCCGATAACCGGATAGTGAGGTTCGTGAACGGGCGGAAACAAGGCAGTCTTTCACCCTGCCGCACGGTTACGTAAATCGTTTGACACGCCCGGATGGCAGGGAATCGCATTGAGGATTGACCTCTGTTTGTTGTACAGTACTCAATCGTGACGGTCATACGAGGTCATCGCAATGACCCCGCCGAACCCATCCAAGGAGTTAACGTAGTATGAAGCATGCTTCGCATAAAGCGACCACGGTCTCGCGCCAGAAGTTCAGCTTAGCGAAGGCACTGTTTGCCTCCGGCAAGGGTTCTCATTCCGTTCGTGCCGTGCGCGCGGTGCAATCCGCTGGTAGCGACGCTGTTGTTTTGGGGCTTGATCCGGCCATTGCCGAGAAGATCAACGAAATCGCTCCCCAGACTCGTCGTTCCATTCGTGAGGCCGCTCGTGCCGCTGAACACCGTAGCCATATTCTTGCCTCGGCCTCACTGGCTGCTCTGGTCGGCACGGCCGCAGGCGCTCTCGCGTTTTCCAGCAATGAAGACGCCGTGAACCCGTTCGTGGCTGATCCGGCCACGACGACCACGCAGATTAAGCGCATCAGCGATGTGACTGCGGCTTCTCGTTCAGAAGCACGTATGGATTTGAGTTCATCCTCCGTTACCGCACAGTCCACCAATGAAGGCGGTTGGGGGCTGAGCAAATCAGACAGCACCTTGGACGCCAAGCTGATGAATCGCAATAATGCGAACAATCCTGTGGTGTCGGCTCTCATGGATGTCGATGGCGATGCTGTGCCGGCTGGCTTCAACCCGAACCATGCCGTTGGCACCAACTCCAACAACTATCCGTGGGGTCAGTGCACGTGGTACGCGTACCAGCGTCGTGCCGAACTGGGACTGCCTTCCAGCGGCAACTTCGGCAATGGTGGCGAGTGGGCGGCGTCAGCTTCCGCTCTGGGCTATTGGGTGGACAACACTCCTCGCCATGTCGGTGATGCTGTGGTGTTCGCTCCTGGCCAGGCCAATGCCGATGGCACGTACGGCCATGTTGCCGTTCTGGAAAAGATCAATGCCGACGGCTCCATTGAGATCTCCGAATCCAATGCCAAGGGATTGGGCGTGATTTCGACCCGTACGTTCAGCGCCGCCGAAGCCGGTAAGCTCCAGTACGTTCACTACTGATTCATTTCATTGGCTTACATTCGATGATTGCTGTTCGGATGTGACGTCGCCCTATCGGCAATCGTTCGCGCGAAATGACATTTCAAGTGTTGCGGCCGCGTATTAGTCCGAACTGACCTATGCCGACACGCCGATATATCCCAATAGCTCCGAGGTGTTTTATTCCTTCCATCCTGTACGAGTTAATGCGCACCGTGTAGGGTGATGGTTCTATGAAGACTAGAACTGTAGCTTCTTCCATTGTTGCCGCGATTGTCTCCTGTGCTTGCTTGTTTATGTTTGTTCCTACAGCAACTGCAGCTGAGGGTGTTACTGTGACTTCCACCAAGTCCTTCCCCTCGTATACCCAGGTGCGCAAAGATCTGACGACTGAAGCCACTGCCACGAGCGTTGAGGACAATGCTGATTGGGGTGGCATTGAGAACCTCGATGTGCCGCAAACGGAATCTCAGGCGGAAAAGGATGCCGCAGCGGCCAAGAAGGTTGCCGAAGAGGAGGCCAAGAAGCAGGCGGAGGCCGAGGCTCAGGCGACTCGGGATCAGGCCAACGCCGCGAGCCGTAATGAGTCTCGCTCTTCTGTTACTTATTCCGATGCCAGTGGTTCGGTTTCCGCTGGTGCCGCTGCTTCCGTTGACCGTGCCTACTCGTTGATCGGACAGAGCATGGACTGCACCGCATTGGTCAGTCAAGCGTTGGCGGCCCGTGGCATTAACTTCCACGGTTGGCCTGAAGAGTACGTCAATGTTCCTGGTGGCCACGTAGTTACAGACGGGTCCCTGCAGCCGGGCGATATTCTGATTTATGCCAACACCGGTGGATGGAACGGTGGTGCACACTACGATCATGTGGCGTTGTATGTCGGCAACGGTCAGGCGGTCCATGGTGGATGGAATGGCCATAGCGTGGCTCTCGCTAGTGCCATGACCGAAAAGCTCACCATCGTGGTGCGTATCCCGTGATGTAGTCTTATTGATTGATATATTGCAGGCCTCGGATGCCAATCGGTACCCGAGGCCTGTTGCGTTCTCCTGCCGAGTGATACACCCGCGACATCATCTTCGAAATGATATTCCTGTTATAAAATCGACCCATGTGTGCTAAGGTAAGGCGCTGATGACGAACGTTAAGAATATTATTTCCACATCAGTGGCGGTTATCGCCACGGGTGCCATGTTTGCATGCGTAGCCCCGTTTGCCTCTGCCGATTCCGCGCAGACGAGTGCTGTGGTGTCCTCACGTTCTTTCCCGAAGGCGAGTTCGGTGAAGAAGAATCTGTTCGCCGAATCCACCTCCACTTCGGTTGACGAGAACTCTAAATGGGGTGGCATTGAGACTCTTGATGTGCCACAGACCGAGTCTCAGGCCGAGAAGGAAGCTGCTGCTGCGGCGGCGGCTCAGAAAGCCGCTGATGAAGCTGCGGCAGCCCAGTCCGCTGCTGCTGCGGCAGCCAGCCGCTCTGAACAGCGTGCGTCGATTCCACAGGTTGACTTGGGTAAGATGACTGGCACTGGCGCTGAGCTTGCTAGCTTCTCACTGAAGTTCCAAGGCTATCCGTATGTTGCCGGCGGCAACACTCCGGCAGGATGGGATTGCTCTGGTTTTGTACAGTACGTCTTCTCCCAGTTTGGCATCTCCCTGCCGCGAACCTCTGGTGCTCAAGCCACTGTGGGTACTCCGATCGCAAGCTTGGCGGATGCCAAGCCGGGTGACATTCTTGCGAATGGTACTCATGCGGCCATTTACATCGGTAACGGACAGGTGATGAATGCTATGAACCCGGTGCAGGGAACGGCAGTAAGCGGCGTTTCCGTATTCGGTGGAGCTGGATATTCCATTCGCCGCGTGATGTGACAAGAATTATGCGGTAAGCGAATTCGTATTAAGGCACGTCCTGTGGGATGTGCCTTTTTTCGTATACACGAATATCTTTTTGAGCGGAGGATACCGGCCAAACCGAGTGTCGCGGGGTATTGTTGGAGATACGCGGTATTCGTGCCGCGGATACCTTCAAGGAGGTCGTCATGATTAACGACAAGGCCATTCTCGTCGGCGTTGACGGGTCGCATGCCAGTTACAAGGCAACATGGTGGGCCGCGAATTATGCAAAGCACGCGGGGCTGACGCTGCAGATTGTCTGCGCATATTCCCTGCCGAGCTATGCCGCCGTTTCGTTCGATGCCACTTACACGGCGATGGGGGACGATAACGCCGCACATTCCGATGCTCAGGAGATTCTGTCCAAGGCCAAGGCCATCGCAGACGAGCAGGGCGTCGAAGCCGCCACACTGATTGTTACCGGAGATCCGGCATCGGTGTTCGTCGAATTGTCGCGTAACTACAATCTGATCGTCATCGGCAACCGTGGCAAGGGCGGTCTGGCCGAGCGTCTGCTGGGCACCACGTCCTCGTCGCTGCCGGCATACGCCTACTGCCCGATTGTGGTGGTGCCGTACACCGATGATGACGGTAACCTGATGCACCTGAACAACACAATCACCAAGGTGGCCGTCGGCTCCGACGAATCCAAGTGGGGGCTGAAGGCACTGGATATTGCCGCCGACTTCGCCACATGCTGGGGTGCGGAACTGGACGTGATTTCCGCCGTGCCGAACATGAAGGGCGTGGATGGCGAGGACGCCGTCATGGAGTCCTACAAGGACGATCTTGAGGTGCGTATCAAGCCGTTGCAGGAATCGCATCCTGATCTGAAGATCAACAAGCGGATCGTTTCCGGCCCGGCCGTCAGCGCACTGACCAAGGCCAGCTACGATCACGATGTGGTTGTTGTCGGTTCCCGTGGTCGTGGCGGCTTCACTGGCTTGCTGCTGGGCTCCACCAGCCAGGGACTGCTGCAGCATGCGGCCGGCCCGGTGTACGTGGTGCCGCGCAAGTACGTTGAGGCCGCGGAATCGCGTCTCGACACCGTGCCGAGCTCGCCCGCCGAGATACCCACCAAGTCCTTGGAGGATATCGCCGGCGTCGAAGAGGTACCGGTGCCTGCGGCCGAACCCGAGGTCGCGCGGCAAATCGAGAAGACCATCGATCCCGACAAGCACTAGACTCCGGACGCGATGGGTCCTGCGACGGGGCGTCGCCAAGACGGCCGGGGGAAGGGATGCGGTGCGGCCGCCGTCCCTTCCCCCGGCCTTGCTGTGTTTCCCTAGTGCTTGACAGTGACGTTCATGCGCACCGGGGTCTCCTGCACGTAGGTGTGCTTGACTGTGCAACCCTTGTCGATATGGCGGGTGACGCGCTCTTTGAGCTTGTCGGCATCCTCCTCGGACAGCCCGGCGTCGGAAGCATCAATCACCACCTGCTCCTCGAAACCGGTGTAGGCGTCGTTCTCAGGGTCGTACGTGCCATCCACCACAATCTTGGCACCCTTGCCCTCACCCAGCGTATGTTCGATGGCGAACTGGCTGGACAGCGCGGCGCAACCGGCCAGCGCGACCTTCATCAGATCGCCCGGCGTGAACTGGCCGCGATCCTTGCCGAACTTAATGTGTGCGCCATCGTCGCTGAACGCATCCCACGAACCGTCTTTGTTGCGCTCAACCCACAGTCGCTTACCCATAGCTGCTCCTTTATTTTCAGCCGCCGACGATCTGGCCCATCGCCATGCCAGCGGGGGAGCGCGGCACCTGGCCGCTCTCCCGCATCATTGGACTTCTCTATTATGCCCCTAAGCTACACTGGTGCACATGGCTTTGACCGAAGAACAACTCGCAGATATTCGCTCCCGTATCCCCGCACGTCCCGAAACGGACATTCCGATGCCCTATGAGGACCTGGTGCGCAAGATCCTGACCGAAGGCACGCTGAAGTCCGATCGCACCGGCACCGGCACGATTTCCCTGTTCGGCCAGCAGATGCGCTTTGACCTGTCGAAGTACTTCCCGTTGCTGACAACCAAGACCGTGTTCTTCAAAGGCCTGGCCTATGAGCTGCTGTGGTTTTTGAAGGGTTCCTCCAACATCAACTGGCTGCTGGAGCACAACGTGCATATTTGGGATGAGTGGGCGGACGAGAACGGCGATCTGGGCCCGGTCTATGGCGTGCAGTGGCGTTCCTGGCCCGCGCCGACCCCCGAGGACCCGAATCGCACCATCGACCAGATCTTCAATGTGCTCGACCTCATCAAGCATCATCCGGATTCGCGCCGCATGATCGTCTCCGCGTGGAATCCGGCCGAGGTGGAGAAGATGGCGTTGCCGCCCTGCCACGCGCTCTTCCAGTTCTACGTGGCCGACGGCAAGCTAAGCTGCCAGCTGTACCAGCGTTCCTGTGACATGTTCCTCGGCGTGCCATTCAACGTCGCCTCCTACTCGCTGCTCACCATGATGATGGCGCAGCAGACCGGGCTCAAGCCGGGCGAATTCGTCTGGACCGGCGGCGACTGCCATGTTTACGACAACCACGTCGACCAGTTCCTTGAGCAGCTGGGCCGCAAGCCCTACCCGTACCCGACCATCGAGATCCGTAAGGCCGATTCTCTGTTCGACTACCAGTATGAGGACTTCAAGGTCGTCGGCTACCAGCATCACCCTACTATTAAGGCACCTGTTGCGGTCTGATGCTGATTACCATTTCGTGGACAGCGAAGACTGTGAAGGTGACGGACCCCGAGTCTTCGCTGTCCACTACACTAAGGCCCAGTTCCGCAATCCAGGAGGAGTAAGCGAAATGGAGCATGACAGTAGCCGTAGCGGCTATCACGAACCCGAGCCCGGATCTGCCGGGCTGTCTGCCACTGAAGAAGACTGGGGTGACGATTATCCCAAGACCTTCTCGGTGAATCTTATCTGGGCCGAAGCCCGCGACAAGGAAGGTCGCGCCGGTGCCATCGGCCTCAATGGCGGCATGCCTTGGCACTGTGCCGAGGATATGAAGCATTTCAAGGAGCTGACCGTCTCCCATCCGGTGATTATGGGTCGTAAGACTTGGGAATCGCTGGGGGTCAAGTACCGGCCGTTGCCCAACCGCGACAACATCGTCGTTTCCCACGATCCGATGTACCGTGCGCCGGGGGCCACTGTGGTCACCAGTCTTGACGACGCGCTCGATATGGCCCGTCAGGAGGCGATTCCGGACGACGGTCTGGACCGTTCGGAGATTTGGATCATCGGCGGTGCCCAGCTGTTCGCCGAGGCTTTGCCGTTCGCGGACAAAGCCTATGTGACTGATCTGGCCGCCACCGTGGATGCCGACAGCTACGCGCCTGATATGGCGTCGCTGGTCGAGGCCGGGATGTGGCGGGAAGCCGAAGTGGGCGAGTGGCATACGCCCGCCAAGGAGGAGTCCGGCATCGATTCCTATCGTTTCCGTATCTTGGCTAAAACCAAGTGAGCATGCGAATCCGGCTTATGCCCTTTATAGCGGCATGAGCCGGATTCATATTCATTCGACCCCAACAATACAGTCGGGCCGTGTGCGGCCCGTTGAAGTCCGATTGAGGATTTATTCAAAGCTATGAGCAATACCCAGCCCTACACCGTAATGACCGTCTGCACCGGCAATATCTGCCGTTCGCCTATGGGCGAGATCATTCTGCGTCACTTCTTTAATGAGCGCGGTCTTGGCGACCAGGTGAACGTGGAATCCAGTGGTGTGTCCGACGAGGAGTGGAGCCACCCGATCGACCCGCGTGCCGTGCGCGTGCTACGCGAACGTGGCTATGGTGATGAGATTCCGCGTGACCACTTCGCACACCGCATCTCACGTGAGGAAATCGACCGTACCGACCTGTTCCTGCCGATGACCGCCTCCCACATGCGCGCCCTACTGCGCATGCTGCCGTCCGGCAAGCGCGCCGAAGTGCACATGTACCGCAGCTTCGACCCGAATCTGCCCAAGCCGAAGCCCGGCCGCGAAGATCAGATCGATCTGGTGGATCCGTGGTACGGCGGCAAGCACGAGTTCGAGGTCGCCATCGACCAGATTGAGGAAGTCGCCCCGTACATCGTCGATTGGGTGGCGAAGCAGCTGTAGGAATCGGCCTGTGGCCGATGTTGTGTGTTTCGCAGTCTTACGACTGCGGGTCACCGCTTCGCGCTGCCACCTCCCTTACAAAGGGAGGTGGCAGCGCGAAGCGGGTCGCCGGGTGCCGAAATGCCGAAGCGGTGTATGGGTGCCGCCCGGCCCAGGTGAGTCACGCCCGGATCAGTTTCTTGCCCCTGAGACGCAGCACGACATCGGCGGAGTCGGCGACGCGCTTGGAATGCGTCACCACGATCACGCATTTGCCGAGCTGATGGGCGGCGTGCTGCAGCAGATGAATCACCTCGTCGGTCATCTCCGGGTCGAGGCTGCCCGTCGGCTCGTCCGCGAGGATCGCGCGGCCCGGGGCGACCAGCGCGCGGCCGACCGCCACCCGTTGACGCTGGCCGCCCGACAGGTGCATGATGTTGCGCTTGGATTCCTCACGGCTCAAACCCAGTTCCTCGAGGATCTTCATATCGGCCTTGGCGCTGACCAGCCGCAGGTTCTCTTCGGGGGTGAGGTAGTCGATCAGGTTATGGTCCTGGAACACCAGGGACACGTGCTCCCGACGGTGCTTCGCATAACCCGATGCGGCGATGTCCTCCCCCTCGAAGCGGACCACTCCCCGGGAGGGGGCGTCCAGGCCGGCCAGCAGCGACAGCAGCGTGCTCTTGCCGGCGCCGGACGGGCCGGTGATCGCATACATCTTCCCGGATTCAAAATCCGCGCTGACATCCGAGAGAACAAGGATCTTCGCCGCGCCGTAGGCGTAATCGACATGGTCCAGTTGCAGACAGTTAGACATGATTGGTGACTCCTAACGCATAGAGGAAAGAATGGATTTCGGGGATTTGGACAGCACGGCGGCGCATGACACGGCAAGGGCCACGGCGATGACCGCGCATCCGAGCAGCAGGATGAGCACCGTCTGCTCAGGCGGCAAGGCCTCCACGTGCAACGATTCCAACGGCGCGACGCCCGAATCGCGCAACAGTCGGGAAGACACGTATCCCGACAGCATGGCGCCGGTGCCCAGCGAACACAGGGCGGCGACCGCCGCCATGAGTCCGGTTTCGATGGCGAGCTGTGCGACTATCCGCATCTTGTCGATGCCGAGGGCCAGAAGCGTGCCTATCTCATGGATGCGTGAGCGAATCCAGAAGACCAGCGCCATCGCCAGCACCAGTACGTCCGCGAGGCAGACGGACAGCAGCACCATGCGCACCAGATCACGCACCGTCTGCACGGATTGCAGGACGCCGGAGAGCCGGGCCGAATCGTCGGTGACGTCGTACTTGCCACCGGCCATGGTCTTGGCCTGACTGACCGCCGCGGACAGGTCCTGCGGATTATCCGACAGGCATCGGATCATGCCGATCTGGTCGTTGCCGGTCAGAGCGGAGGTCACTCGCCTGCCCGAATAGATGAGGTTCTCGGAAGTGTCCGAGGGCAGGGGGCTTTGGGCCTGCACGTTACCGGAGAAGATCCCGGCCACACGCACCGTGGCGTTGCGCCCCTCCTGCCGGAGACGGAATGTCGAGCCGACCGATAGGCCGTTCTGCAGCGCGAAGTCGCGGTGGACCAGCACATCGTCGCCGTCGCCCGAGATATGGCGGCCCTGCTCCAGGCGGTACAGGCCGCTCTGGAATTCCTCGGACAATGAGGAATCGGTGGTGCCCAGCACGCTGACCTGCATGCCCAGATCGGAGTCCAGCCGGGGGCCCTGCCGGGGCATGACCGGGCGCGCGCCATCCACCTGCGCCAAGGTCTTCGTCGCATAGGCGGTCTTCGTCACACCGGGGATATGCGAGAACCGGCTCGCCTCCTCGGCGCTGATGGGATTCTCGCCGGCGCTGACGGTAAACCCTATGCCCATGCCCGCGCCGATGCTGTCGGACATGGTACGCAGGGCCGTCGAGACTCCGACCTGCGCCACCAGACTCGTGAAGACCATCAGCATCAGCAGACCGATGATGCCGCTGCGTACCGGCTTGCGCACGATCGCCAACGTGGCACGCTTCCACACATTCATGCTCATCATCGAATCTCCGACAGGTCTCGCGGCGATTTGCGCAGCATCGGCATGCACGCCACCGCGACGCACACCAGCATCACCGCCAACAGGCCGAGCGCCACGTACAGCATGGCGGTCCCATCGACCGACACCGTGAGCGAATCCAGGGTGCGCACCGACATGCTGGATTCAAGATCGCCGCCGACCTGCCCCATGCTGTTCAGCTCCTTCGCCGCGGAGGCGTTCACGGAATGGAGCGCCGTGGTGCCGAGCCATTGGGCCATTCCCTGCGCGCACAGCCAGCCGAGGACGAGGGACGGCAGACCGATCAGCACCATCTCGGCGAGGTATTGGGCGACCAGGGAGGGCTTGCCGACGCCAAGGGACACCAGTATGCCCATCTCCTGACGGCGGTCGTTCATCCACAGCAGCAGCATGAGACTGAGCACGAGCACGGCCGAGACGGTCACGCCGATCAGGGCGCCGCGCATCATGGAGCGCACGCCGCGGGCGGCATGCAGCATGCTCGACGAATACTGGTCGTTGCGCGTGATCTGATAGTTGTTCCAATCCACCGGGAGTTTCTTCGCGGCGTCCATGGTCTTCTCCACGTCAACGCCCTTGGACAGCACGAAGGTGGCGTCCTGGTATATTTCCTTGCCGTCCTTGTACTGGTACAGATCGCGTGTGGTATCCAGATCGGTGTAGATGGTGTTGGCGGTGAGTTCCGCTCGGCTGGATACCTTTCTGGCGCTGTCGCCCTTGAATATGCCCACGATGGTGGTCTTGACGGTCGCCGTCGAATGTGATTCGTTGTCGGCGTCGTAGGCGTTGGCCTTGAGCGTGAGCGTGTCTCCGACTTTGAGCCCGTTGGCTTTGGCGAGATCCTCATGGATCATCGACGTGTACTTGTCGGAGGCCTTCAGATGCCGTCCTTCGGCCATGCCGAGCGTGCGCGACGTGAACACGTTGAGTTTCGACGAATCATTCGTGCCTATGACGTTGGCGGCGTTGCCGAACTGCTGCTCCTTGGTCGCATCGTAATCATCGCCGCCGGGGACCTTCGCCACATTCGCCCCCACGAGATCGGCGGTGGCGTTCTGACGGACCATATACGAATCGACCCCGGGCAGTTGGGCGATCCTGCGCACGTCGGCGGGACGCACCATGCCACCTCCGCGAGGCGTGAGCATGCTGCCCTGCAGGTTGCTGGCCAGCACGAACCCGCCGACCGCTTCCTTCTCGATTCGTCCGGCGGCCTGTTGAGCTGCCCGAGAAACCGCGATCGTGGATAGCATACTCGCCGTTATGATGGTCAGTACTATGAGGAGCACTATGGTTCGCACTCGTTTTCTGAGCACATAGCGCACCGACCGTGCAACGAACGTCATCAATACCTCCTGTAGGCCTTGGGCTTTTCGCCCAAAATGCGAAACATGCCGCGTTTCGCCGGTTGGTTAGCCGCGACAATACATGATGCACCTCAAGATACGGGAAGAGATACGCCTTGGGCGAAAAACGGAACAGCGGCGAATGTCGGTTATTCTGGATTTTGGTCCATCTCGGGCCGCGTCGATGCGTCGGCCCGAGAGGAATCAGCGCTCGCTCCTCACCTTCGAGGCGGCGAACACGAGGAGCGGCACGTCATAGTGGATTGCACGGAAAGCCCCCTATTCTCATGGTCTCCCTGCCCTAATTAGAACACCTCACTCCGCAGCAATCGCGGCCTTGAGCTCCTCGACCTTGTCGGTCTTTTCCCACGGGAACTCGACGTCGGTACGTCCGAAGTGGCCATACGCGGCGGTCTTCAAGTAGATCGGGCGCTTCAGGTCGAGCTCGTCGATGATGGCGGCGGGGCGCAGGTCGAAGACCTTGCGTACGGCGGCGGTGATCTGGCCGCGCGTCACGCCTTGCTCGGTGCCGAAAGTCTCTACGTTGACGGATACCGGGTCGGCAACACCAATAGCGTAGGCGATTTGGATCTCGACTTTGTGGGCCAGGCCGGCAGCCACGATGTTCTTCGCAACCCAACGGGTGGCGTACGCGGCGGAACGATCGACCTTGGACGGGTCCTTGCCGGAGAACGCGCCACCGCCGTGGTGGGCGGCGCCACCGTAGGTGTCGACGATGATCTTGCGGCCGGTCAGACCGGCGTCGGCCGCCGGGCCGCCCAGGATGAACGAACCGGTCGGGTTGACCAGCTGGCGGTAGTTGTCATGCGGCACCTTGGAACCCAGCACCTCATCAAGCACCGGGTCAATCACGTGCTTCTTCAGCTCAACAGCAAGCCAATCCTGCGTAACCTCAGGATCATGCTGGGTGGAGATCAGCACGGTGTCCAGACGAACGGGCTTATCGTTATCGTCATACTCAATGGTTACCTGGGTCTTGCCGTCCGGGCGCAGGTGCGGCACTTCACCGGACTTGCGCACCTCGGTCAGACGGAAGGCGAGGCGATGTGCCAAGTAGATCGGAAGCGGCATCAGCGTCGGGGTCTCGTCGGTGGCGTAGCCGAACATCACGCCCTGATCGCCGGCACCCTGTGCTTCGTAACGTTCTTCGCGGCTGGCGGCGGTCTCCTGATCGCCAGTCAGACGGGCAACGCCCTGGTTGATTTCGGCGCTCTGCTCGGTGATGGCCACGACCACGCCGCAGGAATCGGCGTCAAGGCCGACTTCGGAAGAGGTATAGCCGATGTTGCGCAGGGTTTCGCGGACCTTGGACTGCACGTCGCAGTACCCCTTGGACGTGACTTCGCCGAAGACCAGGAACACGCCGGTGGCGGCGGAGGTCTCCACGGCCACATGGCTGGACGGATCCTGGGCCAGCAGATCATCAAGAATGGCGTCGGAGATTTGATCGCAGACCTTGTCAGGGTGGCCTTCGGTCACGGATTCGGCGGAGATAAGCCGATGTTCTTCTGTCATATCATCCCTTTCTTCAGGACTTATCGCCCCGCGGGATGCGAGGCACAATGATACGGTGTCAATTTTTACTTGTTACTGCGGAAGCGGGCATAAATAAAGGCTCGTGCCAACCAGCGCGGTGGCTCGAGCCTTACGTCTTGTTCGCTCCTGATGATGAGTTATAGCTGATTGCGATAACTCAGGCAAGCGTGTCGCTCAAAATCAGTTGTGAGAGAACTCTCAAACCATCATTCGGCGACGAACTGTCCAAACAATCCAAACGAATTGTCGGAATCGATCAGTTGCCCTCGTTGGCGTCGTCCTCGCCCAAGGTCTCCTCAAGCAGACCATCGTCGATCTCGCGGAAGGCGATGGACAGAGGCTTCTCGTTGTTCTGGTATTCGACCAGCGGGCCGACGTTCTGCAGCAGGCCCTCGTTGAGCTGCGTGAAGTAGGAGTTGATCTGGCGTGCGCGCTTGGCGGCGAAAATGGCCAGCGCGTACTTGGAATCGGCGTGCTTCATCAGGTCGTCGATCGGCGGGTTTGCAAGACCGTCGGGTGTCGGGTCAGTACCAAAAGCCATTGTTCTTATCTCCAAACATTGGAAAATCTATCTCAGCCGAAGCAAGTGTAGCCGTTTGGGGGGACTTCTGTCAGCCCTATACCGGACTCTCGCCAGAGGAATGTATTCCAAAAAATATGTGTAAGAAACGTTACGTTTTTGCCGATTCCATTATTCGACTCTTGACAAGTGGCGTGTCCCTCGCAAAGGCTTGAATAGAGCCATGACTGAAATGCGATCTGCAAAAATTATGTCAGGGCGCGTCTTTGCAGGCGCCCGAGCCCTCTACCGTGCTGCGGGCGTCAGCGGAGACGACATGGGCAAGAAGCCCATCATCGCCATCGCCAACTCGTTCGATGAGTTCCTGCCCGGCCACGTCCACCTCAACAAGGTCGGCCGCATCGTTTCCGAGGCTATCAGGGAAGCCGGCGGCATTCCGCGCGAGTTCAACACGATGGCCGTGGACGACGGCATCGCCATGGGCCACACTGGCATGCTCTACTCCCTGCCTTCCCGCGACATCATCGCCGACACCGTCGAATACCAGTGCAACGCGCACTGCGCCGACGCCCTGATCTGCATTCCGAACTGCGACAAGGTCGTGCCGGGCATGCTGATGGCAGCCCTGCGCCTCAACATTCCGACCGTGTTCGTCTCCGGTGGCCCGATGGAGGCCGGCACCACGGTGCTCGCCGACGGCACAGTCAAGAGCACCGACCTTATCGACGTGATGTACGCCACCGCCGACGACAGCGTCTCCGATGAGGAACTGCTCAATTATGAGAAGACCGTCTGCCCGACCTGCGGCTCCTGCGCCGGCATGTTCACCGCCAACTCGATGAACTGCCTGACCGAGGCCATCGGCCTGGCCCTGCCCGGCAACGGCACCATCCTCGCCTCCCACTCCTACCGCAAGGACCTGTTCGAGCGTGCCGCCAAGCAGGTCGTCAAGATCGCTCACCAGTACTACGACGATTCCGACGATTCCGTGCTGCCGCGCTCCATCGCCACCAAGGAAGCCTTCGAGAACGCCATGACCATGGATGTGGCCATGGGCGGTTCCACCAACACCGTGCTGCACATCCTCGCCATGGCCCAGTCCGCCGACGTGGACTTCACCCTGGACGACATCGAGCGCATTTCCCACACCGTGCCGTGCATCTGCAAGGCCTCGCCGTCCGGCAAGTGGGAGATTTCCGACGTGCACCGTGCCGGCGGCATCACCGGTATCCTTGGCGAGCTCGACCGCGCCGGCAAGCTGCACACCAACGTGCACTCCATCGACTACCCGACGCTGGAAGCCAAGCTGGCTGATTGGGACATCATGCGCCCGACCTGCACCGAGGAAGCCCAGCAGATGTACAAGGCCGCTCCTGGCCACATCATCTCCCCGGAGCCGTGGACGCACACCACCCTGTTCGACTCGCTCGACCGTGACCGTACCAACGGCGCCATCCACGACATCAACCACCCGGAGATTCACGAAGGCGGCCTCGTCGTGCTGCGCGGCAACCTGGCCCCCGACGGCTGCGTGGTCAAGACCGCCGGTGTTCCGCCGGAGATCTGGAAGTTCCGTGGACCGGCTCTGGTGGTCGACTCCCAGGAGCAGGCCATCGAGGTCATTCTGAACGATACCCTGAAGCCCGGCATGGCGCTTGTGATTCGTTACGAAGGCCCGAAGGGTGGCCCGGGCATGCAGGAAATGCTGTACCCGACCTCCTTCGTCAAGGGCAAGGGCATCGGCAAGCAGGTCGCCATGCTCACCGACGGTCGCTACTCCGGCGGTTCCTCCGGTTTGGCCATCGGCCACATGGCGCCTGAGGCTGCCAATAAGGGCCCGGTGGCGCTCATCAAGAACGGCGACATCATCGATATCGATATCGAAGCCCGTTCCGTGAACGTCGAACTGACTGACGAGCAGTTGGACGAGCGTCGCCGTGAACTCGAGGCCGGCGACGGCTACGTGGCTCACCGCAACCGCCACGTCTCCCAAGCGCTGAAGGCGTACGCCGCCTTCGCCCGCTCGGCCGACAAGGGTGCGACGCGTGACCCGGAGCTGATCAACAAGCTCTCCGGTCTCGACTGATCGCCGATTGTATAGCTGAAAAGCCCGGTATCTTCCTCGCGAAGATGCCGGGCTTTTTGCTGTGCTTCCGATGACGGGAGCGATATTGCTTGTTATCGCACGCAGGCGGCGGGGGAGAGGCGTGCGCCTCGGGCCCAGTCGGCGGCGCGCATGGCCTTCTTGCCCTGCGCCTTGACTTGGGTGAGTTCCAGCGGCGTGCTGCCGGTACCAACCCACACGTTCTTCTTGCCCACCTTCAGCTCGCCGGGCTTGAGATCGGCCGGAGTGTTGGGATTGGACTGGTCGGCCGGTTGCGCGGCGAGGATATGCAGGGTGAGGGATTTAGCGGTTGACCCGTCATTATCGGCGATTGGCCCCTCCGCAAACAGTTCGGTCCATGCCCCAGGATGTGGCGTGCAGGCGCGAATCTGGCGGTCGATGGCTCCGGCCTCGTCCGTCCAACTGATGCGGGCGTCCTCCACCGTGATCTTGTGCGCATATTCCAGGCATTCGGCCGGCTGCGCGGTGAATGTGGCGGTGCCTTCGCCGACGGCGGCCAGAGCATCCACATACATGGGTGCGCCTTCTTCGGCCAGACGGTCAAGCAGTTCGCCGGAGGTCTCACGGCCGGTCAGTTCGATGGTCAGGGAAGCGACGATCGGGCCATCGTCCAAGCCCTCGCCGACCTTGAACACGTCGGCGCCGGTGGTCGGGTCGCCTGCCCAAATCGCACGCTGGGCGGGAGCGGCGCCACGCCACTTTGGCAGGTTGGAGAAATGCAGGTTGTACCAGCCCATGGGTACTGCGTCGAGTACGTTCTTAGGCAGGATATTGCCATAGGCGATGACAGCGGCGATATCCGCATGCAGGTCGTTCAACGCCTCCATGAATTCGGGGGAGCGGGGTTTGAGATCGATGACGGGCAGCCCGAGTTCCAGAGCCTTCGCCTTGACCGGGCTGGGCGTGAGTTTGCGGCCGCGACCGGTAGGCGCGTCGGGGCGGGTGATGACGCCGACCACGTCGAAGCGTGGGTCGGCGGCAAAGGCCTTGAGCGAGGGCACCGCCACGTCGGGGGTGCCGGCGAATACGAGTTTGAGCATGGTCCTCCTTGAAATGTCGATGCTCACTGCACGGCCGGAATGTTCACGCCATTGGCGATGAGCAGTTCACGCAGCTTGACCGGATCCTGGAAACGTACGCCACGGATGCCGGCCGCATTCGAGCCGACGATGTTCATGGCCTTGTCGTCGATGAACAACGCGCCATCGGCATTGATGCCGAACTGGTTCAACGCGGCCTCGTAGATTTCCTTGTGCGGCTTGCGCAGCTTGACAAAACCGGAGACGAGCTTGCCATCAAGCTGCTGCAGAATATCGCACTGTTCCTCGGCCACGTGGAACAGGCTGGATTCCCAGTTGCTCAGGCCCCACACGCCGATGCCGGCGGCCTTCAGGTCATTGACCAGCACGCGCGCGCCCGGCACGATGCCGGTCAGGGAGTCGCGGAAGTTCTTGATGTAGTAGTCGAGGATGTCCGCCCACTTATCGCCCTTGTCACGGCGCATGATGGCGATGGCCTCGTCGGTGCTGGTGCCGCCGTCCATCAGGTCGTTGGCATCGTAGAAGCCGGAGATGTCGTTGTCGAGGAATTCGTCGATGGTCTTCTGGCTGTAGCGGGGGATGAGTACGGCGGCCGGATCCCAGTAAATCAGCACGTTGCCGAAATCGAAGATCACGTCGGTGATCGGCTTGCCGGCGTTCGCAGCGGCCTCGCCGTCCGCGACCAGCACGTCGTAATCCATATCCGGCTCTCCAGGCCAGCCCTTCATGGTGTCCTCCTTATAGCGATGTTCGTTCCGTAATTATCGTTTCACGTGTTGAAGACGATTAGATCAGGTCTTTGGGATCTACTCGGAAGCGAAGCTCGCCGGGTTCGCGGGACGCCACATGACGAGCGGTTTCCCGGTGCAGTCGGGCCGCCAGCTCGGCTCGCCGACTCTGCGGCACACGGATTACTGCCTTCACCCGGTCGGCCGTGGCTTCGAGCTCCCGGGCGTCGACCGTGTCCGGTTGCGCGATCGGCACCGGGCCCAACATGCCGGGCAGCTCGCCGCAGGCCGTCCAATCGCCGCCCAGGGCGCCGATACGCTGCATCAGCGTCATCACCGCATCACGGCGGCCCCACACGCAGGCGGCGGCCACGGCCGGCGGCATACCGGTCTCCACACGCTCCTCAAGATCCTTGGCTGCAAGAATCCTCGAATCCCAGAGCATCAGCGATTGGGCGATGGCCGGGTCGGTTTCGCCGAGAATCAACGCCTGGCCGCCACGGGAACGCGGCGCGCACAACGACACCGCACGCATCCACGCGGTCAACGTATCCAACCGAGCATCCACGCCCAACGCATACAGGCTGGTCCAAGCGTCGAGCACGGCCACTGCGCGATACTCATGACCGGATGTTCCCTGCTCGGCACTGATCGGACGCACGCGCGGTTCGAAACCGGGAGTGGCGATGACAATCATCGGCTGGCAAGCCACATCGCGCACCAGACCCTGCGTCTTGCTGGACAAAACTACTGGCACGCCACGGAACAATCCGGCCAGTTCAGCCGCAGTGCCTGCAGCACCCACGCGCACCACGCGCATACGTTCATGCCCACAGCCCGGACACTTCCAGTTGATGGCGGCAGCCCCGCACCAGCGGCATCGCGGTGTGGAGTCCCGGCGGTCGGCCGGCAGTTGCAATGGTCCGGAACACTTGGCGCAGCGCACCTGACGATGGCATTTCGCACAGCTCAAGGTCTCGCTGACATTGTCTTGCGGAATGGACAACAGCACCGGGCCGCTCTCCAGCGCTTTGGAAAGCACGCGGACAGCTGTATGCGGCACACGTGCGCCGATGGACGGGTCGGCAAGACGCGCAAGCTCATCGCGATTGAGCCAACGTACCCAAGGCGTCGCATCCTTCAGCGGCGAGGCGAGCGGGTGAATCGCGGTGGAATAGCCGCTTACCGGGGTCTCCACCGTATCCGGGCCGGTGTTTTCCCACTGGCTTTGCGGGGTGCGCGCATTGGCCATGGCCACGAACACGCCGCCATGGGACTTGGCGCGCAGCCGCATCACGCCACGGGCCTGTGGATATGGCATCATACCGTCCATGTTCTGATAGGCGGCATCCTCCAGAATGGCGAACAGTGCCGGGCCTGCAACCGGCGCATACATCACCGCGCGGGTGCCGATCACCACCTTCACCTGGCCCAATGCCACGGCCAGATACGTGCGATACCGGTCGGCCGCAGGCATGGTCTCCGCATTGAGCACGGCGACGTCGCCCACCCAGCCGCCGGCGGGTGCCGGGGCGAACGGTTTGAGTCCATAATTGCGTAGCATAGGCATCAGGTCTTCGACCTCGCGCATGGTGGGCAATTCAACTACGGCAGCCTTACCGGCACTCAACGCAGTGGCCACCATCCATGCCATGTTTCGTTGCCACTCCTGTGCACCGGGCAACGAATCAAACACAAAAGATTGGAAACGTTGACCGGTAAGCGCGTCATGAAGCACATTGACATCGGCGTAATTGGCGGTCAGACGACGATACCCCTGCGCAGCTCCCTCCGAAACGGTACTGGCAACGGCAAAGGTAGAGCCAGCAGGTTTGGTCCCATCGGGATTGGTGCCACGCCCGGCAAAACCACCCTGCGTATTATCCGGCAATGAGCCGCCGACCGGCCGACGGAACGACGCGGCCAACCGCTGCTCGGTCTCTACCTTGGCCACGCGCGGTGGCACGGCGAAACGCAGAATATTGGCCCGTGTGCCGCCATAGGCTTTGGCAACCAGACCGATATCCTCACGCATCGAAGCGGGAACCAGCACATCGGGGCTTAGCACTCGCTCGATATAGCGAATCGAAGAGCGCGGCGTATCGCTGGTATCGGTGCGTGCCCAGATCACGCCGCTGACCCTCTGACCGCCAAACCGCACGCGCACCAGCACACCCGGTTGTGCGGCCTCGCTGTCTTTTTCATCAATGAAGTAATCGAATGTCTGACCGAGGTGGAGCGCCTGCACATCCAGCACGACTTGCGCTATGGGATGCTGCTCGGCCGGCGTATGCTCCGCAGGCGCACGTTTACGCCGCTTGCGGGGAGCCAGCCCCGCAAGCGTCAGCTGTTCTGCGCCTGAAGTAGTCATGGCTCAACTATAAGTGCCGGAGCCGAGGTCGGTAAAATTTTACCGGCGCAGGTAATCGAGTACGTGGGTTAGGTCGCGGTCGTTGATGGTTTTGTCGGCGGCGAGCTGGGTCTTTGGCTTGGCACAGAACGCGAGACCCAGACCGGCGGCCTGAATCATCGGAATATCGTTGGCGCCATCGCCCACAGCCACGGTCTGGCTCATCGGAATACCCAAACGGTCCGCCCATGTCTGCAAGACGTGCAACTTCACGGTCTTGCTCACGATTTCGCCGAGCACCTTGCCGGTCAAGCACCCATCGGCAACCTCAAGCCGGTTGGCGATCCAATAGTCGATATGGCCCTCGGCCGCCAGCATATCGACCACTTCATGGAAGCCGCCGGACACCACGCCGACCTTCCAACCGTGTTCATGCAGCGTGTCGATAAGCTCCAGCGCACCCTTGGTGAAATGCAGCTTGTCATGCACCGTATCGAACGCGGAAACCGGCAGCCCCTTCAGCAGCGCCACACGAGCACGCAAGGCGTCGCAGAACTCCAGTTCGCCGCGCATGGCGCGTGCGGTCACTCCGGCAATCTCCTCACCGCAGCCAGCCACCACGCCCAACTCGTCGATAACCTCTTCGTCAATGAGCGTGGAGTCCACATCCATAACCAGCAGGCCGGGCTCGCTCAGCGTCGGCACAAAAACCGCAGAACCAGCCGGGCTCCCAACTTCGCTCTCGGCGGACTTGTCAATAAAATGCACATCTTCTTGCGTCATGCTCCTGATTCTGGGAAAACCTTGGGACAATGCCCTCTATGAGTTTTTCCATGGCAGCCGCCACTATTCTTGCGACCGACCCTACGCCCATCTGCACCACCACCGAACCCGGCCTGATCGGCACCATCACCGACTGGCTGATCATGCTGATGGAAACCATCGGCGGTATCGGCGTGGCCTTGGCCATCGCCCTCGAATCCATCTTCCCGCCCATCCCGTCCGAAGTCATTCTTCCGCTCGCCGGCTTCACCGCCGCACGCGGCACCTTGAGTCTGCCGGGCGCAATCATCTGGGCCACCATCGGCTCCGTACTGGGTGCCTGGACCTTGTACGGCATCTCCCGCTGGGTGGGCCTGCATCGCATCAATCTCGCGGCAGACAGAATCCCCGGCGTCAGCCGCAAAGACGTGAGCAAAGCCAACGACTGGTTCACCAAATACGGCACATGGTCGGTGCTCATCGGCCGTGTGATTCCCGTGGTACGCTCGCTGATTTCGATTCCCGCCGGGTTCAACCGCATGAACTTCCTGCACTTCACCGGCTGGACCCTGCTCGGCTCGGCCGTGTGGAACACCATCCTCGTTTCCGCCGGTTACCTACTCGGCGACCAGTGGTGCTCGATTCAAGGCGCGCTCGGCGTGTTCGAGGACGTGGTCATCGCGGCCGTGATTGTGGTCATCGTATGGTTCGTGGTGCGAAAAGTGCGTACTGTGATACGTAACAGGAAATCCGCCGACGGCAACGAATAGGGTCTGCCGACTGCCATAAGTTGCCGAAAATCCCGGATAGAAGGGAAGCGAAGAACCCGCATGAGCGACACCGAAGATCTCGCCGCGCTGAACGATCGCCTGATGGCCAAGAACCATGCGCTCGCCGAAGCATTGAACCGTGCCGGCAAGGAACTGACCAAGGCGAAGTCACGGCTCGCCCAGCTCGCTCAGCCGCCGCTCACCTTCGCCACCATGGTCAAGGTCGATTCCACCCGCACCGACGCAGACGGCATCCAGCACGCGTCGGCCGAAGTCATTTCCGGCACCCGCCGCATGGTGGTGCCCGTGGCATCCGACGTCAACGCCGCCCGTCTGACCGCCGGGGCCACCGTGATGCTCAACGAGAAGCTCGTGCTGGTCGAGCAGCGCGACGCTGACACCGTGGGCCAGATTCGCAGTGTCAAGCAGGTACTTGACGATGGTCGACTGATCGTTACCGACGCCTCCGGCAATCCCGTGCTCATCCGCCGTTCCGGCGCGCTCGCGTATGCGGGCATCAATCAGGGCGACCGCATCATCGTCGATCCGTCCGTCCGCCTCGCCATCGAAGCGCTGCCCGCCGAGGGCGACAAGGATCTGGTGCTGGAGGAGACCCCGGACGTCACGTTCGCCGACATCGGCGGCTTGGATAGTGAGATTGGTCGTATCAGGGACGCCGTCCAACTGCCGTTCCGGCATCGTGCGCTGTTTGAGCGCTACGATCTGAAGCCGCCGAAGGGCGTGCTGCTGTACGGCCCGCCCGGCAACGGCAAGACGATGATCGCCAAGGCCGTGGCGAACGCCCTGTGCGAGGGTGGTTACGATTCGAATGGCGACGGCTCGATCAGCCCGGCCGAACCCCGCGTTAAAGGCGTGTTCCTGTCCGTCAAGGGCCCGGAACTGCTCAACAAATACGTCGGCGAATCCGAACGGCTGATTCGCCTGATCTTCCAGCGCGCCCGCGAACGCGCCGCGGATGGCAATCCGGTGGTCGTTTTCATCGACGAAATGGATTCGCTGCTGCGCACCCGCGGCTCCGGCGTCTCCTCCGACGTGGAGACCACGATCGTGCCCCAGTTCCTCTCCGAACTTGACGGCGTGGAATCACTCGACAATGTGATGGTGATCGGTGCCTCCAACCGCGTGGACATGATCGATCCGGCTGTGCTGCGACCGGGGCGTCTCGACGTCAAGATTCGCGTCGGCCGGCCCAAAACCAATCAGGCCATCGCCATCGTGGACCATTACCTCACCGACGACCTGCCTCTGGAAAATGGTGTCGACGCGCACGCCTTGTCCGCCGTGCTGGTGCATGACATCTACGGAACCTCCGAACGCCGCCATCTATGCGACGTGCAGGAGGAGAACGGCCAGTGGCATGCGCTCTTCCTGGCCGACGTGGTCTCCGGCGCGATGCTCAAGAACATCGTGGACCGGGCCAAGACCCGAGCGGTCAAGGAATCCATCGAAACCGGCTCGGACGTGGCGCTCACCGTGCCGCTGCTCGCCGCCGCCGTGGAAGACGAATACCGCGAGACCCGCGATTCCATGACCGACGTGGACCCCGAACAATGGTCGCGCATCAACGGCATGGACCCGATCCGCCGCATCCGCACCGCCGAATAGCTCAAGCTCAAGGAGCACTACATGACCGTCAAACGAGTGATGGGCACCGAAACCGAATACGCGGTATCCCTGAACACCCCGGACCGCTACAACCCGGTGCAACTGTCCTTCGACGTGGTGAACGGCGCCGCGGACAGCCACAGCAAATCCATCCGCTGGGACTACCGGCAGGAGGACCCGGTCAACGACGCGCGCGGCACTCGCCTCGAACGCGCCGCCGCCCGCCCGGACATGCTCACCGACGCCCCACAACTCAACATCACCAACGTGATCGCCCCCAATGGCGGCCGCGTCTACGTGGACCACGCCCACCCCGAATACTCGGCACCGGAAACCACCGACCCGTTCGAAGCGGTCCGCTATGACCACGCCGGAGACCTCATCATGCAGGCCGCCACCGAACGCGCCCGCACACAGACCGGCACCCCCATCGCCCTGCATCGCAACAATGTGGACGGCAAGGGCTCCTGTTGGGGCACGCACGAGAACTATATGATGGCCCGCTCAGTGCCATTCGACTTGGTCACGCGCCTGATGACCCTCCACTTCGTCACCCGCCAGATCTACGCCGGCTCCGGCCGCGTGGGAATCGGCGAGAACAGCGAGATCCCGGGCTACCAGCTCAGCCAGCGCGCCGACTACATCCATGCCAAAGTCGGTCTGCAAACCACCTTCGAACGCCCGATCATCAACACGCGCGACGAATCCCACTCCACCGACGCATACCGCCGCCTGCACGTCATCGTTGGCGACGCTAACCGCATGGAGGTACCGCAGGCCCTGAAACTCGGCACCACGAGCATGCTGCTGTGGCTGCTCGAACACGCGGACGAAGCCGGATTCGATCTGAACGTCTTCCTCGACGAGCTCGAACTGGCCGACCCGGTCGAAGCCATGCACACCATCTCCCATGACCTGACGCTGGGCGCAAGCCTGCCGCTGGCCAACGGCGGCGAAACCAACGCATGGCTTATCCAGCTCAAACTGCGCCAAGCCGTCTACCAGGTCGCCGCACTGGTCGAAGGCGCCGACACCGCCGGCGAGCCCGCCTGGTCGGACAAATCCACCACATCCATCATGGCGATGTGGCAGCAGGCGCTCATCGACTGCGCCTCCATCCGCCATGCCGCCGACGATGACGAACGCCTGGCCATGACCGGTGAGGCCAGCCGCATCGAATGGCTGCTCAAATGGCAGCTGCTCGAAAAACTGCGCCGCAAAATCACCGCGGCAGCTGCGCCCAGCGTGGCTAACGGATGGAATGATCCGCGACTGAAGGTCATTGAACTGAAATGGGCGGCGCTCGACCCCGCGGACAGCATCTTCACCAAACTCGAACCCCGCACCGAACGGGTGGTGAGCGCCGCCGACATCGCACGCGCCGCCACCGAACCGCCGGCAGACACCCGCGCCTGGCTCAGGGCGAAACTCGTTGCACGATTCGGCGATGAGGTGGCCGCCGCCAGCTGGTCCCGACTCACTGTTCGCGACCCGCGCGCCGCAGACGAGGGCGAGGCTGTCGAATTCTACGGCAATGCCGGCCATATGGCCGCTACCGACCATCACCTGTTCTCCCTCGACATCTCCGACCCGCTCGCCTTCACCAAGGCGCACTGCGAAACCGAACTCAATTCAGCCGAACACGCCATCGATCTGCTGAAGTCGCTGGCCATCAACGCCGAACGATAGACTTGATAGCTATGGAAGAAACACGCGAAGAGACCCCACAGGACCTGCGCAACCTTGCGCTCAAAGTCGCCGGCCTTCTCGAAGAAGCCGGCCAGCATGCCCTCCACGACCAGCTCAATCCGCGTAACCTCGCCCAGTCGAGCACCGAGAACGCGGATCGTGGTCCCCGCTATAAGCTCGAAGTCGACAGCAAGATTATGCGCTTTATGAGCGCCAGAATCGCCGACATCGCCCACTTCGACGGCTTCTGGACCACCCGACCCGCCGAAAGCCGCCCCGGCCAGCGTTACTGGTACATCGGCAAGATCGACGGTGTGATCAACTACATACGCCGCATGAGCGAATGGACGGTAACCGCCGCCCTGTTCGAATTCGGCCCGGACAATGAGCCCAAGCCGATCATCGGCATCGTGCATGCCCCGGCCCTCGGCCTGACCTACCTGGCCGCCAGGGGAGCGGGTGCCGTGCGCATCCACAAAACCGCGGTCGGTGAGAAGCGCGACAAGGTCGTGCCGTCGATGACCTCCTCGCTGGACGGTTCCGTGCTGAGCTACGGCATGTCCTTCCTGCCCGACGAATCGCAGCGCGCGCTCGACGTGGCCTCCTCGCTCGCCGGACGCCCGGCCGACATCAAGCGTGTGGGCCCCGCCTCGCTCGACCTGTGCAAAGTGGCCGACGGCACCTATGACGCCTACTTCGAGCCGATGCTGCACGTGTGGGATATCCCCGCCATCGCCGCCGGCACCGTGGTGGTTTGGGAGGCGCAGGGTACGCTGAGCCGTTGGGACGGCGAACGTATCCACTGGCGTCACGATAACGATGTAGTGGCCTCCAACGGACTCATCATCCGCGAACTGCAGCATTACCTGCAGCAGTATCCGTGGCCCGACTCCATCAACCAGCGATAATTTTTTTGACTCCTCCGGCTCCCCTCGGGTGAGGGGAGCCGTCGGCCGAAGGCTGACTGAGGGGAGTTTGACAGCCCAAAAAGAAGACAACATGCCACAACAATTCGAACAACCTCAAGCACAGCAGGCCGCGACCCAGGAAGACGACGCCCTCGCCACCACGCAGGCCGCCGCCCAAACCGAGTCCACCGACCAGGCCGACGTGTTGGACGACATCCTCGACGACATCGAATCCACCTTGGAAACCAACGCCGAGGAATACGTCAACAGCTTCGTGCAAAAAGGCGGCGAGTGATGCCCCAACTGCGTGACAGCGGCACCCGCTCCCTGCACGCCACGGAACCCGTACCATCCGCCGAGATGGACGGGTTCTGCCGTATTTTCGGCGTCGAAACCGAATACGGCGTGGCCGTCACCGGTGCCGAACGCCCCGTGGACGCCGGCCAGGTGGCGATGACCATGTTCCAGCCCATCGTCTCCCGTTCCCGCTCCACCAACACGTATCTGGCCAATGGCTCACGTCTGTATCTGGACGTCGGATCCCATCCCGAATACGCCACCGCCGAGGCCCGTGACCCGCGCGAGGCCTTGGGGCAGGATCTTGCCGGCGAACATGTGATGCGCAATCTGGCCCTGAAGGCCCAGCGCAAGCTGCGCGAATCCTACAGCGAACACGCCACGATCCACGTGTTCAAAAACAACGTCGACTCCGCCGGCCACGCCTTCGGCTGCCACGAAAACTACTTGGTCCGCCGCTTTGTGCCGTTGGAGACCATCGAACACCAGCTGCTGCCGTTCCTGATCACCCGCCAGCTGTACACCGGTGCCGGCCGCGTGACTCCGGACGGCTTCCAGATCACCCAGCGTGCGGACTTCCTGGACGAGGCCGTCTCCTCGGCCACCACCCGCTCCCGCCCGATGGTCAACACGCGCGACGAGCCGCACGCCGACCCCGACTCCTTCCGTCGGCTGCATGTGATCATCGGCGACTCGAACCGTTCGCAATGGTCCACATGGATGAAGCTCGCCGTCACGCACCTTGTGCTGTGCGCGATCGAAGATGCCTTCCGCCTCGGCACCCCGTCCGGTTTTGAACACTGCGCCTTCGCCGACCCGGCTGCGGCCAATCGCACCGTCAGCCGATTCCTCGACGACCCGCACGCCGAACTGACGCTCGAATCAGGCGAATCCGTGTCCGCACTGGGTCTGCAGCGCCGGTATTATGCGGCAGTCAAGGCCTTCATCGAAACCCATGGCGATGCGCTGGCAAGTTCGCTGCCGGCCACCACGATCGTCACGATTATGGGGGAGTGGAGCCGCGTTCTGGACGCACTGGAGCGTGGTGCATACGATGCGCTCGCCGACCGCGTGGACTGGGCCGCCAAGAAGCGTCTGTTCGATGCGCTCAAACGCCGTCGCCCGGACGTCACCTTCGCCCAGATGGAACAGCTTGAGCTTGACTACCACGACATCGCCAATGGCCGCCTGTACGGTTCGCTGACTTCCCGCAACCAAATGCGTGAGCTGCTGACAGGAGACGACGTGGAATACGCCGTGCACAACCCGCCGACCGACACCCGTGCCGCCCTGCGTGGCCGATTCGTGGACGCGGCCCTGAACGTCGGAGCCCAGTTCTCCGCCGACTGGACCCACCTGACCCTGACCGCCCCCGAACGCCGGGAAGCCATACTCCTCGATCCCTTCGAGGCCGAGCCCACCCCGGAATTCGAGCAGCTTATGGAAGCGCTGTAGATTCTACAGGCGTTCTTCACCAGCAAACCATTCAAGCTGGAGTCCGACAACTCGCTTTCCGTTGATGCGGCCGTGGAACATCTGCTGAGGCAGGCAGCGCAGCGGCAAAGGGAGAATCCGGGCAACCATGTACGTCGGCACCGTCCTGCAGCCCTCCTGTTTCGCCGCAACTGACTACACCGACGGGTTCGGGCGTTTCATCACGAGAACGCCATTGCGATGCACCGTATACGCGCCGCCGTCACTGCCCCGTTCCGCCCGGAACAGGACGATCGGCTCCCCTGCGATGTCGCGCAGTTCGACATCCGATTTGCCACGTGTCAGATAGAAGTCGAATATGGCGTCGTCGGATTGACGCACGGTGTGCAGAACGTCAGAGGTCACGCCGCTGGCGGGCGACCGCAGGTTGGCTTCCGGCTGCCGGCCATCCTGTGGTCGCGCGGCAAGCCAGCCTCCAACGAATCGCGTCAGATCGCTCACGCCCAGATCGCAGCCGAGGAAATACGCCTCCCCTTCGCCGTACGTGTTGCGGGTGATCGCGGCCGTGCCGTCAAGCTCCCATTCATCCGCTTCTTCGCCGGCATACGAGGCAAGCACCTGCACATGCGGTCCGGCGATGGTCACGTCGTTCTGCCACAGGCGGGTCACGGCACCGTCCATCGTGGACGAATCCCCGGTGGATGCCAGCCGAATCTCGCTCGGCTCGCCTTCCGCCTCGGTACCGAGAATGTTGAATTCCTCGCCACGAACGCCCAGCATCGAGCGCAGCAGTCCATCGCCCGCACCGGGGTATCCGCCGAGCCACGTGTGGAAGCGCTCGTCGAGCAGGCCGGTCGCGTAACCGACCACCACGCGGCCTCCGTCCTGCACGAAACCGGCCAGCCGTCGCGTATCGGCGTCGCTCAGCATCAGCACGGTCGGCAGGACGATGGTCTTGTATGAACTCCAGTCGTAGGCAAGCGGCACGATGTCGGCGCGGGCACCCGCGTTCAGGAACGCGCGGTACCAGTCACGCACGTCATGCCAATGGTTGAGTTTCATGCTCGGCAACGTCTCGGAGCGGGTGGCCCACTCCGATTCGGCGCTGAAAAGGATCGCCGTGTCTGCATGCGCCAATTCGCTTCCCTGGACACCGGCATCGGCGAGCGCTTGCAACGTCGCGCCCAGTTCGCATACCTGACGGAACAGTTTCGTGTCCTCGCCGGCGTGCGGAACCATGGCGGAATGGAACGCTTCGGCGCCGAATGCGGATGCGCGCCATTGGAAGAAGTTGATGGCGTCGGCGCCCATGGCCACGTGGGCCAGGGAGTCGCGCACCGTTTCCCCGTTGCGTTTGCGGGTGTTCAGAGGCTTCCACTGCACCGCCGAAGTGGAATGTTCCATGACGTACCATGGTTTGCCGAGCGCCAGCGAATCCACGAGCGCATCGGAACAGGCCAGCTCGTCGAGGTGGGATTCGCCTTCGTGGAAGTAGTGGTCGTTCGACACGAAATTCACTTCCTCCGCCCAAGCGGCGTAGTCCATGCAGCATTGGTCGGTGGAGACCATGAAGTTCGTGGTGAACGGCTTGTCGGGGCAGATTTCGGCGATCGCGTCACGTTCGGCTTTATAGAAGTCAAGCAGCATGTCGTTGCCGAACCGTTCAAAATCAAGCTTCTGTCCGGGGTTGACCATGGAATCGGCGCCCATGAACCGTGGGATGAGCACTTCGTCGAAACCGGTCATCTCCTGTCCCCAGAACGTGGTGCCCCACGCTTGGTTGAGCGCGCTGATGGTGCCGTACTTGCGGCGGCACCATGCGCGGAAGGCTTCGAGCGCATTGTCGGAGTAGTCGTCGCGATTGTTCCACCCGTATTCGTTGCCCATATGCCATGCCGTCACATATGGGTTGGTGCCGTAGCGTTCGGCGAGTTTGCGGCATAGGGTTAGCGCGTATTCCTTGAACACCGGGCTGGTCGGGCTCCAGGATTGGCGCGAACCGGCGTTGACCGGATGACCGTACTTGTCTCGCGGAAGAACCTCGGGATGGTTTTCGTAGAGCCACAGGGGCGCGGTCGCCGTCGCGGATGCCAGATCGACCGCGATGCCGGCCTGGCCGAGCTTGTCGATGACGCGATCGAGCCAGTCGAAATTCCAATGGTCTTCGGTGGGCTGGAGGCGATCCCAGCTGAAGATGGCAAGGGCCACGGTGTTGACGCGGGCCTGGCCCATCAGGCGGATGTCGTCATCCCAGACGTCCTCCGGCCATTGGTCGGGATTGTAGTCGCCGCCGAAAGCGATGCCGCGTCCGTCCGCGGTCAGCAGTTTTGGCCATGCGAAGTCACGTCGCGCACGCACGGTTACCTCCTTTGGCAGGTGGTGCAGGGCCACGGCCCATATCGGATACCAGCCGATATTAGCTGACGGACACTCCTGGCCGATAGTCGACACACCGCCGGTTCCGGCCTTGTTTACTTGCCGATCTTCCTAACCATACTCGATGGAGTCGGTCAGGGAAAGAATGACCGTTATCATGATGAACATACCGGAAACGTAGACATACCGGAAACATAGAAAAGCATCGGCGTGACTTTGATTCGACAAGCGAGCAACCAGTACCGTGGGCTCTGCATCGGGCCCAGCTATTGGCTGCTCGCTCGTCGACAGGTTGTGCACCGGTAATCGGTTAGTGCGAAAGGTGATGCTCACGCTTTATGAGCACAAGCACGCCGGCCAACAAGATCGTCATCATTGCGATAACGGCGACCGGGACCACATCGGCACCAGTGGAGGCCGTTGCCTCCGGGCCGGCATTCGTCTGCCCCTTGCCATGGCCATCGCCCTTCTGCCCTTGCTGGCTTCCGGATTGCCCGCCTTGGCTTCCAGTCTGGTTGTCGGCACCGGGTTTGGTGTCGGGCTGTTCCGGCTTGGGGAACGCGGCATTGTATGCGGCGGCGAGTCTGCCTGCCAGAGAGCCACTATCCGACGGATCGCCGAATTGCGCTTTCACATTATCCGGCAATGCGGCCAGAGCAGTATATAGTTTCCGTACTTCGCTCGCCGGCGTCTGACCGTTCAACGCACCGATACCGCGCACCAAGGAAATCACCGACTGCTGCGTGTCATAACCGGAGGAATGTTCGTAGCCGGCGAATCGTTTGGTGAAATCGAACGATCCGTCATAGGTGTTGCCGATACCGGTCAGGAAGTTGACATCGAAGAACGAACGCTCGGTCGTGGATAGCGATGCCGAGTATGGCGAATACGTACGCATGGTGATCTTGTTGTTCGCTTCATCCATGCCGACGTACTGGAAGAACGCATTGCCGCCGTTATACGCGAATTGATAGTCGGACAACAGCCCCAACACCGGATTGCCGGCGTCATTGGTCAGGGTCATTTGTCCGGATCCGTGATTGTGACCGGAGTACATCATGAATACCTGGTTGTACCGCTTCACGATGTTCCATATTTTTGAGCCGGCACCTTCATCGTCACCGGCTTCACCGTTGTATCCGGAATCATCATCGAGGGAGATTTCATTCGGACGTGAATCGGAGCACTTGAAGATATCGTGGCTCACCACTACAGTCGGGTTGTTCGGGTGCTCTTTGAGCACCTGCTCGAACCATCGCATATCGTCATTGCTTGCCGAGGACGAGTTGCTGACCACCGCGCCCATGTCGATGTTCATCACCAGATACTTGTAGGAGCCGTTGTCGACCAGATGGTATGAGGACAGGCCATCGGGCGAGTATGCAAAACCGTGTTCCTTTTGATACTTGCCGAAATCGGAGTCGGGTCCGAAGTGTTTCAGGTAATTGTCCGCCTTGCGCAAGCTGGGCACTCCATAGCCATGCCGGCCTCCATTGTAATCATGGTTGCCTGGCTGCTCCAGGAAGGGGACACCTATTTTCTGCATACGCCCGAACACCTTGGACGATGCCTGCCATTGCGCGTCACTGTCCCAGTTGTCCACCACGTCACCGAGGGACACGATGTTGGTCAAGTTGAGACTGGAGGCTTCCGAATCGAACTGGTTGATGGCTCGGTCCATCACCGTAGGCACCCAACGGATGGCATTCTGCGTGTCCGGCAAGAAAGCCATCGTATGTACGCTGGGGTTGTCCAGCACAAAACGATCGTTGGTACCATAATCCTTGAGATAATCGGTCGGGTTGGGCACGATCCAGTTGCCCCGTGCCAACGCACCGCGGGAGAATCTCACCTCCTGCAGGTTGCCGCGCAGGAACTTGTCAAAGTCGTCCTTGTTGTATTGGCTGGTGTCGAAAGTATCGTTGTAATACGACGAGCCGATACGGAAGCGACCATCGGTCGGATCGGCATACAGACCGTTGCCGTTCTTGTTGATATTGCGGAATGCTTTGGCACCGTTGGTGTATGTCACCACGTTCGTGCCATCGGATACGACGGCGATGTGATACCAAACGCCACCGTGATCCATAGTGACACCCCAGCTGGTGACGCCGTTGTTGGGATCATCGGTGTTCATGGTCGACTCATTGTCCTTGTTGGCGGCCTTGAACTGGGTTTCCTTGCAGTTGGAGACCGACAGGCTCATCGACCCCATCTCGTGTTCATCCATGTTGCTGTTTGTGGATTGCCTGGCCGCAAGCCCCATCCACGAATCGGTGCCGGCGTTGAAGTCATCGGGAAGGTAGTACACGAACTCCATGGTGTATCCGTTGGCAAATTGCTCTTTGTTGATGGGAGCGTCGCTTGCGGTGATGAAATCCGCGCCTTTGGGGTCTCGCTGCTCGGGATGATCCTTCTTATGCGCCAGATCGCTGTCGCCATTGAGTTTCAGGCTGCCACCACCGTCACCGTTCATCGAATTCGACGACCAGTTGACATAGTCGCTGAGCTTGTAATCGTCTTTCCCGTAGGTCTGCATATGCAGATCGTTGCCGTTGCCCGACATATCCTTGATGATCAGGTTGCCACCGTCGATGGAACCGGTGGAATGCGCCTGCTGAAATTTCCAATCGGCCACCACATCCAATGGGGCGCCTTCACGTTCAAACGCTGCGGCGGAGGCTACCGTACCCGGCGCTGTGAACACGGCAAGCGCTATGCACGCCACCGCTGGTTTGATGATATTGCGTATTCTCCCTATATGCATGACCAGGTTCTCCTTAGCACCTATTTCAACGACGATGCGAATGTGCCGTTGCAATGCACCTACGCATATGGCCTTTGTAAGGCTATCCGCCGCTTTTGGGAAACGAGGGCTGATTCAGGCACTGTTCATGGTGCGCGCATCAAATATCATTCGCCGTTCGGCTGATGTTCAACGTGCGATGAACCGTATGGACTTGTTACGGATTGTCCTTGTACCGGTCGAGTTGCCGTGTTGTGGACGTACCGTCTACTCCGGCTTCGGCGGCCTCCACGGTCTGCGCCTCATCGTCGACGATCTCGCCGGAAGCGAGCTTGGCTTCGAGCTCGTCAACGATATGCGCGTGCATCTTCTCGTCGATCTTGACCTTGAACGGGCACAAGGACCGGAGGGGGGATGCCGACAGGGAATAGAAGACTTGCGCCGCAGATGACGAATCCCATGGAGATATGCCTTGCCGATGAAGTGAGGAAGGCGCTGCGGGCGGAATGCTGTGGTGCCGCCCTGGTACTTGCTCTCACCATCTCGGACGCTTATGGGAAGATTGCTTTTCCGGAGGAAAAGGTAGGGAAAAGATACAAGGAATGGTATCGAAGATATTGCGGATACGGCTTCGGCTCGAGATAGACGGAGTCCTGAAACGCGCCGTCTCCGACGAATTCAAGACCCCGTCGGACGATTTCGTCAAACAACCACAAACGCCCCGGCGCTCATAACGAGCGACCGGGTACGTTTCATATCCCCTGCGTCATGCCACGATGTGGTCGTGTAATAGGTTCCTGTAGTCCTTAGGCTTCTGTTTTCTCTATGCTCGGTCGTCATAGGTCTGTTCCTCCGACGGTGCGGCTCTGCGAATGAAATCACCCATGCCGGGAACGGTGAATGCCAAGAGCCCACGTTCTGGCGCATATGCCAGCCCGGAATCGATGATGCCTTTTCTGACCCGTACGACATCCGTAGGCGTCCGTCCCAGTCGTTCCGCGATCTCCGCCGAGCTGCACACGCTTTTTTCGAGCGAGGCCATGGCCCGCATGTATTCCCGTTCCAGTGGGCGGGCCCGTTGCCAGCGTGATTCGTATAGGCCGCTGTCCAGTGATGCCTGCGCTATGGGTTCGCCCTTGATGACGGCGGACAATGGGATTGGCGATGATTCGGATTCATCGAAGGCTGCAGAACCATATGCTTGGATGAAATACGGATACCCCTTGGAGAGCTCTATGAGACGGTTCAGGGCATCGTCGTCGAATCGCACATTGATCTTGCTGATGGTCTTTTCGAAGCATTCCCTGGTCTCGTCTTCAGGGAGCCGTCCGATTCGCTTGTACTGGAACAGGCGTTCGGCGTAGGAGCGTGATTTGGTAAGAACGCCGGGAAGGTTGGGCAGTCCCGCCGCGATGACGTAGAAGGGCAGATCCTCCTGTCCCATGCTGTGCTGCAGTCCGATGATGGTGCCCATCAGGTCGCTGGACATCACTTGGAACTCGTCGATGAACAGGAACAGGCCCGATCCTTCCTTTTTGAGTTCGCGGCATAGTTCCTCGACCATCATTTCGAGTCGCAGCGAGTCGCTGGATATGCCTTTGTCCTCGTTGCCGAACCCGATTGACGTTTTGATTACCCCGAGTTCGAGGGAAACCTCGTTGACGTGTTTGAGGGAGTCGAGCATTTTCTGTCGGAGCGTTCCTCTTCTCTCGCGCAGTATTGCTTTGGAGATGCCGTCGAAGAGGAGTTCGTAGTCGTGGGTCTCGTTTCCCGTGGCTTCCATGCGGACGGTAATGAGTCCCTGGCTGGCGGCCATGTCTTTCATTCTCAGCAGGAGCACGGTCTTGCCGACGCCTCTCAGCCCGCTGTAGACCAGTCCGCGGTCGGAGTATCCCGCTTTTGTTCTGGCGATGATTCTGTCCATGATTTCGAGTTCCTGCTCGCGTCCTACGAGTTCCTTGGGTTGTCTTCCCGCTCCGGGCGCGAATGGATTGAGGGCGTGCATCGCTTCTTTGCGTCTGGCTGAATCCACGGTGTTCATGTGCGGTTCCTTTGGCCTTCCATAAGTTCTAGGTAAAAATATACACTTATATACACATATATACATGAATATGTGAGTTCAAGCGAACTGATGCTACGCCGGCTCGTCCCCGTCCCCGTCAAACTTGTGCTCATCCTCGTAGGCAACGATGCCCATATCGCCTCGATGGAGTTTCTTGAATGTTTCAGCCACTCGCGCCTGCTCATCATCGACAACAGGGCGCTCGCGGCTAAGCATGTCAGCGGACCGTCCAACGCAAGGCTCGAGGCCGTGAACAACAGGATCAAGACCACCATCAAGATCGGCTACGGCTACCGGAACCTCGACAACCTCATCGCCCTGGTCATGCTCAAATGCGGCGGACTCAACCTCCAACTCCCCGGACGCCAATAGACAGTAAGCAAGACAGATGATTCACACCCACACAAACACCCGAAGAGCCCCTTTAATCATGGGTGAGTATGCACGTCGGATCCGTAAGGCCGTTCCCAAGTGTTGGCCACGTGGTCCGCTTTGTGATTGTATGGGACCGACTCCAGCTATCGATTGTGCGACCCTCCTGATGATTTTATTTGCTTCGTTACTGCGTATTCTGCACTCCACATGTGCGAAACGTTGTAATTCCGCCAAAATTTTATTTGCCTGGTATTTGCTTGGGTGGGGTACACTGGATGGAAAAGAACTTGAGATAACGATTTGGCAGAGGGGCCGCGGAAAGGATAAGCATCATGCCGGAAGATTACGTTGAACTGGTGAAACAACTCATCGGTCACGTTTCAGAGACGCAGACGATTGAGTTCAAGGATTCCAATGCCCGATTCGAGATGATTGGCCGTGATATTGCGGCACTTGCTAATTCCGCAATTGTGGAGGGGCAAGATTATGCGTATATGGTATGGGGTGTTGAGGATTCGACGCATGCCATTATCGGGACATCATTCGATCCGCTGACGGCAAAAAGGGGCAATCAGGAACTAGAAATTTGGCTCCGTGTAAAACTCTCCAGCAATGCTGAGTTCCGATTCCTCTCAGTCGATGTAGATGGCAAACATGTCGTTGTGCTGCGTATTTGGCCGGCAGTCGGTTATCCGGTGTCGTTCGATAATGTCGAATATATTCGTTCAGGAACCTCGACCCAACCTCTGCAGAAAAATTCCCAACGTGAACAACGATTGTGGGATTTGACTCGATCAGGAGCATTTGAGGATCAGATAGCATCGCGCTGGCTAAGCCGCGATGAAGTGCTGCATAAAATCGATTGGGCTCGTTACTTTACTCAGACCGGTATTCCAGTACCGGAAGGTGGGTCGTCCATACTTCAGTATCTCGTTACAGATAACATCGTTAAGACGTTAGATAGCGGGCAATACGCTGTAACCAATCTCGGGGCGTTGTTGTTCGCAGCGAATATGGATGATTTCGAGACCGTCTCGCGTAAGGCCATTCGCATTATTCGCTACTCGGGCAAAGATCGGATTGCGGCGACTCGTTCCAAGATTTTCCTAGGTGGATATGCCTATATTGACGGTGTCATGGATTACATTC
This sequence comes from Bifidobacterium sp. FKU, assembly GCF_026016385.1. Taxonomy (NCBI): domain Bacteria; kingdom Bacillati; phylum Actinomycetota; class Actinomycetes; order Bifidobacteriales; family Bifidobacteriaceae; genus Bifidobacterium; species Bifidobacterium sp. FKU. The sequence goes on along the minus strand of NZ_CP092888.1, from coordinate 2,067,002 downwards.
AGGCGTTATTGCCGGAGCAAGAAGTGATTGATAAGGGATTGCGTGTAACCATGAACGGTTATCCTGAATTGGCGATTCGTGAACTCGTGGGCAATATGCTCATTCATCAGGATCTTACGATACGAGGCGGTGGTCCTCTCGTGGAGGTTTTTGATGATCGTGTTGAATTTTCTAATCCAGGTGCATCACTGATTCAGGTGCCGAGGCTGGTTAATGATCCTCCTCAGTCACGCAATCCGCGACTGGCGAAATTGGCTCGTAGGCTGCATATATGTGAAGAAGCTGGGTCTGGCTGGGATAAGATTATTCGTTCCTGTGAACTGATGCAGTTGCCTGCGCCAGAGATTCAGGAGTCTCGCGGTGATGCGCCGAGTATGCGGGTCCGTTTAATGCAGCGGCGCCCATATCGGGATCTTACGGTTGATGAAAGATTGCAGGCATGCTACTGGCATGCTTGTCTGCAGTACGCCAATGGTAATGCGCTGACTAATGCGTCTTTGCGTGAGAGGTTCGGACTATCCACATCATCCAGCTCTCAAATCTCAAGGCTGATTGCTGACGCCATATCTGACAGGTTGATTCGCCCGGTGGATGCGGATGCCGCCAATAAGAAGATGCGGTATATACCGGCATGGGTACGAGAGTGAGCAATCGTTTATGCTGATTCGGTGATAGTGCTGCCGTAGCTCTAATGGACTTTCTTATTTGCTTCGTTACTGCGTATTCTGCACTCCACATGTGCGAAACGTTGGAATTCCGCCAAAATTTTATTTGCCTGGTATTTGCTTGGGCGGGTCGCAAAGCGCGGTTGCGACACGATTCTTAGCGGTGGTGCCTTATGGCATCGGGCTTTCCTTGCAAATCGAGGTAAGGGAACTGGCCCTTAACCCGGAATCTGAAAAAGTAAAAGGTCCCTGACTGAGTTCACCAGCCAGGGACCTTTCTGGTAACAACTGAGGTTGAGGAAACCTCGGCAGTTGGGTCCAACGGGGCGAAAGTCTGTGGCGCCGCCTAGAAGATTGCTCCGAAGTTGACGCGACCTTTCTGCTAGAAGACAGCATACCAGTATCCATCGAACCTTTCCCATACACTGGACAGACCAAACCAAGGAGCTGTTGACGTGGCACCTCAGCGGAACAGCCGGAATCTTTTACGGGTTCCGGCTGTTCGTCTTCAATCAGGGCACCATTTCAAGGCAGAAGAATCAGGCGGCCTTTTTGCGGCCGCGGCGCTTCATGGTGCCGGCGGTGGCGTTGGCCACGTCGAAGATCACGGTCTTGCTTTCGGGGTAGGCGGTACCGTTGACGGACTGGTAGGCGATTTCGCCTTCCGGTGCCTCGGGCAGAGTGAGGTATGCCTTCACTGCTTCAATGAGCGTGGCTTCCTTGACGCTTACCGAAGCGGCCTGCTTGCCTTCGGGCTTGCTGAACTTGATGGCGTTGCCGGCCTTGGCGGTGGTCGGGGTCACGGCGATCTGCCTGGTCTTGTCGTTGATCAGCACCTTGACGTACGCCGGGAATCCGAGCGCTTCAGCGGTGGCTTTGTTGAAACGAATGGCGGAATCGGTGACGGTCAGAACGGTCTTGCCCACCGGCTTGACCAGCTGAACCTCTTCGAATCCCTGAAGCAATGAAGCCATGATTGCTCTCCTTATTGCATTGGTCACGTGTCTTTTTACGTCGCTAATTGTAGCCAGCTAATTCCGTATTATACAAATCCATGCATGCATGATTGCATAACCCGGGTTCTAAATAGAAGTGCAACACCTTGTCTAGGGTTGGAAGTGTTCGAAGTTTCTAACTCAAGAAGGTGTCGCACTCATGGGTCAACAGTATTCGCACCTGTCGTCCGAGGAGAGGATCCTGATCGAGAAGCTGCATTGCGAACAGCATCCGGGCATCCGTCGGACCGCGGAGAGGATCGGCCGGGACAAGTCCACGGTGAGCCGCGAGCTGAGGCGCGGCCTGTGGTTCGCGTCCAACGAGAACGGGTCGTACCGGCCCTACCGGCCGAAACGGCTGAAGACCGGGCCGTGGACCTCGGGTCCGTTCTATTCGGCGCTGGCCGCGCAGAGGAAGGCCGACCGGCGTCGGCGCGAGTCCAGGAAACCGCGTCGCATGGATTCGGGCCCGTTGCGCGCCTGGGTGCTTGACGCGCTGCGCAGGGGGTGGAGCCCGGAACTGATCGAGGGACGGTTGAAGGCCCAGTACGCCGGCGACCCGTCGATGCGGATCAGCCACGAGTGCCTTTACCAGTGGATCTACGCCAAGCCGCAGCGGGCGCTGGACCTGCGCCAGTATCTGGCGCGCGGCAGGAAACGCCGGACGAGGAGAAAGGGTAGGAAGGCGAAGGGGCCGCGCATCCCGATGCGCGTGCCCATCGCGGACCGGCCCGAGGCGGTCGGATCCAGGAAGGGGTTCGGCCATTTCGAGTCGGACACGGTGGTCGGCGCCGCGCCGTCGAGGCGCTGCGTGAACACGCAGGTGGAGCGCAGGAGCCGCAGGCTGTTCGCCCGGCTCGTCGACGACAAGAGCGCGTCCGCCACGGCCAGGGCCGAATACGAGATCTTCAAGGACATGCCGCCGGCCGCGCGCGTCGACCGCACGTGGGACAGCGGCACGGAGGCGTCCCTGCACATGCTGGTGGACGAGGCGCTGGGCATGCTCACGTACTTCGCCGACCCGTACGGTTCCTGGCAGCGTGGCAGCAACGAGAACAGGAACGGCAGGATCCGCCGCTACCTGCCCAAGGGAACCAGTTTCGAGGACTTGGCCCAGGAGGACCTCGACGCGATCGTCGGGGAGATCAACGACACCCCGATGAAGCTCCTCGGCTACAAAACGCCCAACGAGGTATGGGACGAGGAGATGGCCAAGCTATAATCAAAACAAGCCGACCCGAAACCAGCCGTTGCACTTACAAGTTGAATCCGGGTAATTACCGTAGCGATAACATGGAAAAACCGGGAATCATCGACTCCCGGTTCAGTGGTATTCGCGAACTATGCTTCAGCGTCTACCGTCTATTATGTCAGTCACGTCAGCGACGAGTGGTGCTCTTGCGGACGGCGAACAGGGCGATGCCCGCGGCGGCAAGCAACGCAATGTCCACACCGCGGCGATAGCGGCCAGCACGGCCATAATCTTCTTCTTCATAACTTCGAACCTCCACAATAGAACCGGTTAAAAAAAGTTCCCTCTGACGAGGACGTCAGCCACAGGCTCTGAGGGAGAGACAAAAGAAGGGCGTCAGCAAAAAGCTGACGCCCTCTCAACATTTCAACATTCTCAAAGAAAACTCAGTACGATCCAGTCCCCTTAAACACTGCCACCACAGTCTTCAACAGAATCACGATGTCTCCCGTAATAGACCAATCCTGAATATACGACACATCCGCATACTCCGACTGTTCCTGAGTCAAATCGCTGCGTCCGGAAATCTGCCACGGTCCAGTAATACCAGGCTTAACCAGCAGTCGCGTGGAATACAGCATGTCATATCGCGCGACTTCTTCAGGCAGCGGCGGGCGAGGCCCAACTAAGCTCATATCGCCCTTGAACACGTTAAAGAACTGCGGGAACTCATCCAGCGATGTCTTACGAATAAAGTGACCGATCTTAGTCACGCGTGGATCGTCCTTGAGCTTGAAGATAAAACGATCCTCAATGCCGCGTTCCTTAGCCAGTTTCGCCTTGATCTCGTCGGCATCAGTGCGCATGGAACGGAACTTGTACATGGTAAACGGCTTGCCGTAAATGCCGATGCGCGTCTGCGAATAGAACACAGGGCCGCCGTCTTCCCGCTTGACCTTGTATGCCACCCATAGCATGATGGGCGAGCTCAAGATAATGGCGATACCGGAAAGCACGATATCGCACACACGCTTGAGGATGCGGGTAACGGTTGAGTACTGCGTCAGTCGTGCAGTGACTACTGGCATCGTCGGATCGTTGCGGAAATGCAGGTCAGCGCCGCTCAAATCAGCCACAGAGGTAGCGAGGGCCAATTCAATGCCCATGGATTCCACGGCCAGGGACAATGTACGCATGGTCTCAGAATCACGGGTAAGTACATCAGCTACCAATACGGTACGTGCCTTCATACGCTTCGCGGTTTGCGGCAAATGCGAGTTGAGTGGCAACACCTTCAGTCGTGCCTCAGCATCGTTGGCAGGAGTGAAGGGCACCGACACCAAATGCTGCGCCGAATCCGGGTCATCCTCGTTCTTGACTGAAGCCACTGGGCACACCGCAATTGGCGCGTAGCCGAGGCCACGGCACTGGCGCAATTGTTCGACCGTCCGGTGGATACCTTCCGGAGACCCAATAACCACAGTCGGGTAGTTGAATTCGCCATTCATGCGGTTGCGGTGCAGCGCACGGCGCATAATCCAACGCTCGATAATAACCAACACCAGTGAAACCAGCGGAATGAACACATTCAACGACCGGGGAAGATTGAGGTGGAACAGGTACCCCAACGTGCACAGCATAATGAAATCGATGAACGCAGCGTTCAACAGCTTGGCGTACAGGGCATAGCCCTCACCCATGGTGTGCCGTTCATAGGAGCGTGCGGAATACAGACTGATGAGCCACGATACGCAGGTCAACAGCAGGAAGCTAAAAACGCCGTATTCGCCGGGACCAATGCTCTGCACATAGGTATAAGCGAAAGGTCGGAGCAGGAACACGATGTACGTGGCCACAATGGTCATCAGCAGATCAAGCACGACCAAGGTCGTGTTATAGAGATATCGCCACTTCGGCACAGAATGGCCCATCAATGGACGTATGTTCGTGGTGTCGTTATGTGTGGAGCTGCCGTCCGGTGTAGAGGAGAAGTAGGTGCCGTCAAAGAATGTCGGCGCAATGTCACATTCGGCAACGGGGGAGAACGAAGCCGAGGACCGGCTCCCGCTCACCCGTACTTTGGGCATTGCCATGGTCGCGGTGCTTGTTGCCTGCGACTCTGCTGCTGTGCCTCTGTCCTTCGACATGATACTGAATTCTTCCTCCATCGTTCCCCAAAAATCGCAAGGAACATTCATTCCTTTTTCTTACTCTCGCCCACCCTAGCACGAATGCCACCCCCCCCCCCTATAGCAAAATCCGCCCAAAAAGCGAATCCCTTGTAACATTCATGTGAAGATGAAGTGGTGGTGGGCGGACGAGGATTGGCCGCAGTCCGGTGTATCGGACTAGAATGGTGCGCTAGTGGTTTGTACGCAGGCCCGCAAGGTAGCGTTGTAAGTATGAAGAAGGACTGAGCCCATGCACATTATGTTCGTCTGCACCGGCAATATCTGTCGTTCTCCCATGGGCGAGCTGCTACTCACCCGCTACCTTTCCGGTACCACAGTGCAGGTTTCCAGCGCGGGCACGCATGGCTTGCCCATGCACCAGATTGACCCCAACAGCGCCCTGCTCATGGAGAGCGTGGGCATCGAACCGAGTGGGTTCCGCTCTCGACGCCTGACACAGCCGATGGCCAAGTCAGCTGATCTGATCCTGTGCTTTGAAAAGGATCAGCGCAAAGACATCGTCACGTTGGCTCCCACTGCTGTGAGATACACGTTCCTATTGGGTGACTTCGCAAACATGTGCGAGTACTGCGCACGCAACGGGCTGGTCAAGGGCTTGACCATTCAGGAACGCTTGCAGTCAGTGATTGACTCTGCTTCCATTATTCGGCCCATGCTTCCCGAACCCGAGGATATTGAAGATCCGCACGGCAAGGAATACGCAAAATTCCGCGCTGCCGCCGAGCAGACAAACAAGGCGCTGCGCACCATCCTGACCAGCATGCGCAAGCACTACCGCGTTGAGGAAGCTCCGGTGCGCCCTCAAATCACGCGGCAGTATGCTTACAACGGTCTGACATCAAGCTGACGTAAGACGTAAGTATTCACGTCATTCTCACGCCGGTTTCATCTCCCGATATGATTTGTCCGTTACAGTGGCATGCTGTTGGGTGATGACAGTGGGAGTAATGAATGACTGATTCTAATATTGCCGGCATCGCCGAGGCGGATTTCGGGAAAGCCGGCGTCTCGTTTGATAATGATCGACCGATATTGGTCGATTCCTCAGATTTTTTGTTCTATGCGGCGCTCGCCATGCTGCCGATTGACGGCACAGTAGCAGGCCCATACATGCCGTTTTGGACGCCGCTTTCTCCGTGGTTGTTTATGGCATATGCGGTAGCGAACTGGCGTTTGCTGCCGCAGGTTTGGCACCGTTTCCGCGCATTCTTCCTGTTTCCGGTGCTGTTAATCGCGCTGTCTGCAGTGGATTGGTGGCTGGTAGCATTCCATCGGCTTCCGGCGCTGGTGTCGCTGGCCGGCGTGGCTGGGGCTCTCGCCTGCCTGTGTGCGTTGGACATGGCATTACGTATCAAGCGCTTGTCTTGGCGGCGCATGTTGGATCTGCTGATTCTCGTATATTGGTTCGCCTTCGCAGTCGGCGTGGTGCAGCGGTTGTCAATCATGTTTGATTGGACTTCCGTAAAGAACTTCTTCATTCATCTGATGAGCCGCCAGTACATCAGCAGCACTTCGCATTGGGGCGGTGGCCGCCCGCAGTTTCTGTTCGCAGAACCGAGCTATATAGGTATGCACCTGTTCGGTGTGCTGCTGCCGCTGATCTGGCTGGTGCGTGGTCGTGACCACAAGCGTGCAAACCAACTGCGCGTCCTTATCATGGTATTCGCTGCAGGCTCGGTGATCATGGGTGCAGGCGTGCGCATCATTCTTGACTCGATTATCGCGTTGGTGTTTGTGATTATCGAGATGAACGGTTGGCACACGTGGCGCGGCCGGCTTGTGGCGTTCGGGGAACTGGTGGTCACGGTCGGTCTCGGCGCATGCAGCGTGGCAGTGAACCATCGGTTGAGCTCCATAGCCGAGCTTGGCTTTGACGGTGACGGTTCGTTCTATGCCCGTTTATGGCAGTCACTGGGACCAGGTGCGGGTGCGTTGAAGCATCCAAAGCAGTTGTTGCTCGGCTATGGCGCAGGCAATCTATCCGATGCCACCCATCAGGGTGCCGATGCCGCAGTGCGGTCTCTGGAACGTCTGGGCCTGAACGCTTCGGCACCGAAGGGCTGGTACGCACAAGTGACACCAGCAAACATGTTCACGATGAGCGCCTACACCAGCTTTTTCGTGGAGTTCGGCCTGATTGCTTCTGTAATTCTCGTGGTACTAGTGCTGTGGTGGATTAGCCATAACCATGCCTGGAACAAGACCACTGTCTGCTGGCTGCTGTTGACCATATACCTGTATGTGCAGTTCGAAGGATATGCCTTTTATGCCCTTCCACTACTCCTATGGGCAGTGGCTGCCGTGCCAAGGCTTAAATCAAAATGAGAATTCTGATGACTCATATATTTGGAGTATTCCGATCATGGTGATTGTGCATTGGCTTATTTCGGCGGTTTACTCGAAGTTATTCTTGCTCGTGTGAAGAATAGCCTCATTAAGCCCAATATGGCAGATACCTGACATATCGCTTACCGGCATCGGGATCTGCTATTTTCAATAGATTACTACTGATGCAGGTTTTAATAAGTTTGGATACTTGGGAGGCTCCACTCGCCGGCAAATCAAATCTTTTGCGAAGGCTGGCGTTAGTCATCGGCAAATAGCTGCCATTTTCTCGTTGCGCGAATGCGGAAGATCATTAAGCAATCTGGCGACATCTACAAGAGAACTTCCTGGATTAGTAAATTCGATACGGCCATCGAAAATACAGATCATAGGTCCGGTACCGGTAATAGAAAAATCTTGGTGAATAAGCATATTTGCCATCAATTCACGAAGTGCCATATGTGGGAACATCCTCAGGGTGACACGTCGTACACCTTGAATGACTTCCTGCTCAGGCAACAGTGCTTCGACATATTCCAACGCTTGATCCAACTTGGCATACCCTGAGAAAAAGTTTTGCTGCGAGATGGGGAGATTGGTGATGGACCATCGTAACGAATAACGCGCAATGCTTTACGCGCCACGGTTGGGAAATCATTGAAATCGCGAGCGAATAGGAGAGCATCAAGATTGGTGATGGCGTAGTTCCCCGCATCTTGGGCGATGATAAGCTGTTCGCTGGCAAGTAAATGGAGCGTCTGTTGAGTTGATGCCGTCTGGGGTATGTCGAATTCTTGGCGGTACCAATCCACGTCCAGCTTGGTTTTGCTTTTAGATGCAAAAGAGAATCAAAAGAGAAGCAAATGGCAGGCAAAAGAGAATTCGTGTATGCCGCCATGTTCTAAGCAACTCAGAGGGCAAGTCCACAGTCGGTGCAAATAAACAAGGATGCACGATGTTGTTCCGCGTTGCCGCCCGTGTTGTGACGGATTGGTGAAAAACGCGTATTGGGTGAGCTGCTCAGCAATGAGCAACGCTGTCTGTTGCCAATCTGAGCACGAGGCCCAAGATGCGTTCAATTGGTGCCGTTACCAGTCGTGTAAGGCGTCGGATCAGAGTGGCTGAAAGGGTGTTTCTTAATGAGAGACACCACTTTTGCTAGGTATGGGGGGTATCGTTTACTATCCTTTTCGTAAGTTTTAGTCGCTCCGCAGATGCGAGTTGCAGAGGGCGCGAGATTCAGCGTGGTGGTGTTTGTCGCTGGTCACGTTCCCGTTGCGATTCCGCCGGTGAAGTCGATGAGGATGGGAGAAAAGAAAGCCTGGTATCCTGCGTCTTTAATTCGTTTACTGATTCTGGTATGGCTGGCGTATGGCGAGGACGGGGCGGCCCAGGGTCGGGTTGACATTGAGCGACGGGGAACGCGGCCAGTTGGAGCGTTGGGCCAGGTGCCGCAGGTCGTCGCAGGCTTTGGCGTTGCGTTGCCGGATCGTGCTGGCGTGTGCGGAGGGACTGTCGAACAAGGAGGTCGCCGAACGGGTCGGCGTGAGCCTGCCGACGGTGGGCAAGTGGCGGGGCCGGTTCCTCGAGTCGAGGCTGGACGGCCTGCCGGACGAGCCGAGGCCGGGCAGACCGGCGACGATCACCGACCGGATGGTCGAGGACCTGCTGGCGGCGACGCTGGAGGAGACGCCGAGGGACGCGACGCACTGGATCCGGCGGCTGATGGCCGAGCGCATCGGGATCAGCAGGTCGAGCGCGGGCCGCATCTGGCGCGCGTTCAACCTCAAGCCCCATCCGGAGGACGGGTTCAAGCCGTCGAACGACCCGCTGTTCGCGGACAGGGTGCATGACGTGGTCAGACTGCACCTGGACCCGCCCGAGAGCGCGGTCATGCTGTGCGTGGACGAGAAGAGCCGGATCCAGGCGCTCGGGCGGGCCCGGCCGGCCTTGCCGATGATGCCGGGAATGCCCGAGCGGCGCACCCATGACTACGTGCGGCACGGCACCACGAGCCCATTCGCCGCGATGAATGTTGCCGACGGGACCGTGATCGGCGTCACGCACCGCCGGCACCGGGCCGCCGAGTTCGTCTCGTTCCTCGGGAAGATCGACGCCGAGGTGCCCGACGGGCTCGACGTGCACGTGGTGTGCGACAACTACGGGACCCACAAGACGCCGAGCGTGAACGCATGGCTGAAACGCCACCCGCGCTTCCACATGCACTTCACGCCGACCTATTCGAGCTGGCTGAACCAGGTCGGGCGCCTGTTCGAGGAGATCACCCGCCGGATGCTCCAACGCAGCGACCACCGCAGCGTCCAGGCATTGGAGAGGGACGTGCTCGAGTGGGCCAGGGCATGGAACGAGAACCCCGGCCGTTCAAGTGGACCAAGACCGCCGACCAGATCCTCTCCTCCCTCGCCTGATTCCTCCAGCGCACCACCGGCATCTAGACCACCGAATTCAACAACGAACTTCCAACGCAGGACACTAGCATATATTTCCGCAAGGGGACAGTCTGTTGAATTCTCTTGATGGACATAAAGGCTTACGACAAAACCAATCGAATTCACATCGTTTTCGAAGCAGCTCTATCGACCTCGTTGTTTGTTCTGATGGATTCCCAAAGATTGGTAGAGGGGTTATATTGCTTAATAACATGAGCAGGGTTACCTACCGCAATTGAATATGAAGGAATAGATTTAGTGACGACGGATCCCGCCCCGATAATTGACTTTTCTCCGATTTCAACGCCGCCTAAGATAATCACGTTATTCCCAATCCATGCACCTCGGCCAATATGGATTCCCGAGGTGAGTTCAAGGTCGTTGTCCAGATAGGAATCTGGCAACGGAGACATACCGTGGTTGTAATCAATCATGACAATGTCAGAAGCAAGCAGTGTGTCATCTTCAATGATGATTTCTGAGGTACATTGCAAAGTGAGATTTCTAGTCACATGTACTCGTTCTCCAATGCGAATTTCAGGTTCACGATCGAAGGGCTTACCGTGCGAAGCATCCCAGCAATAGAGACGACAATTATCACCAAGAACTACGGAACCAGCACAGTGAATATACTGAGATAGTCGCAGATCCAGGTTTTTGCCGGCACGCATCCCTTTGTTCCGCGAAAGGAACTTCACGGATTCACACCATTTGTAGTATCTGTCTCGAATGCGGCCTAGTCCAAACATGACGACTCCTTTGTAATCCAAACTTCATGAGCGCTCTCGATTGATGAAAACAGCATAATCAGAGAGGAAGACGTAGCGGTTCGATTTATAGTCGATGTCTAATGTGACCTAATTTTCGCCTATGAAGGTAAATACCAAATGAGATAGTTTGAACTACACTGAAAGCATACCCTCCTTCTAGGGAAAGTTTCTACAAAAGAACGGTTCAAGACATATGACAACGAAGATTCTGGTAACAGGCGGCGCAGGTTTTATTGGTAGCGAGATCGTAAAACAACTGAGCGCTCATGATGAATACGAAATTCGCGTTCTAGATGCATTGACCAAACAAATTCATGGCAACAATCCTGAAAAGTCATATCTTTTCCAATCTATAAAAGATTGTTGTGATTTCATCCGTGGAGACGTGCGTGATTTCACAACAGTCCAGAAAGCCCTTGAAGGGGTAGATGTTGTTTTGCATCTTGCGGCAGAAACCGGTACCGGGCAATCCATGTACATGATCAACCAGTACAACGAGATCAATGTCATGGGTTTGTCAAATATTTTTCAAGCACTATCGCTCAAGGGGAAAAGCAACACTATACGCAAAGTCATCCTGTCGTCATCGCGTTCTGTGTATGGCGAAGGCAAGTATCAATGCCCAAACTGTGGCGTAGTCTACCCCCGTGGACGCAAAACTAAAGATATGATGCAAGGCGATTTCACTATGCATTGCGACAAGTGCAATACCGCCTTGACCTTAATTCCCACCACCGAAGACAGTAAAACCACCCCAAATTCTCTTTATGCGTTCACCAAGCTTTCACAAGAGATGATGATTCAGACAATGTGCCCTGCGATGGATATTGATTACACCATCTTCCGTTTCCAAAATGTGTACGGAGCAGGCCAATCATTGAAGAATCCTTACACTGGCATTCTTTCCATCTTCTCCTCATTGCTTTTGGACAATAAAGACATCAATATCTTTGAAGACGGCAAGGAAAGCCGCGACTTCATCCACGTAAAGGATGTTGCTTCCGCGGTCATCAAATCTATCAATACGGTCGCATCGAACGGAGAAATCATCAACCTAGGCAGCGGAATCGGAACAAGTGTCATCGAAATAGCTGAGACATTGAAACGAATCTATGGCAGTACCAGTAATCTGGACGTTACCGGTGATTTCCGTATCGGAGACATCGCACATAATGTCGCTGATACCCAAAAGGCACGAAAGCTGCTTGATTTCACTCCGTCGATTTCCTTGCAGGAAGGTTTGACCGAGTTTTGCAAATGGGTACTGGGACAAGAGACCGACAACAGTCGTTACGAACAATCCCTTACAGAGATGGAACGTTCAGGAATGTTTATTCGAAAATAAGCATCTAGAACCTTGGCCGAAGCATAATGCTATATTGCTTCGGCCAGTCCCAAGAACAATCACATTAAAAATATTCCCATCATTTTAGATGGCCAAGAACGAAAGCTTTTTTCTCATCAGTAGCCATCTTTTTAGTATGCATAAAATCGTCATCATGTTTAGCCGCATATTCACCAACGGACTCGATCACCCTACCCGGCACACCCACTACGATGGAATTTGCAGGAATATCATGCGTAACAATAGTGCCGCATCCGATAATGCAATTATCTCCGATTGTTACCCCCGGCATAATAATGGCATTAAAACCAATATGCACGTTATTGCCGATTCGAATTTTCCCAAAGAGATCGATATCGGATAGCTCAGAATACTTATGACGCAATACCCACACGCCACCGTCATGAGTCACAAATCTAACACCAGATGTAATCCTGACATTATCGCCGATCTCAATCAACCACGGTTCACTTCCAAAATCCCAGCCATTGAGAATCTCGAAGCCCCCCCAGCTTTAAACCCAGCTTTCGGTAATGAGCAGCATTTTTCTTAGCATTACGGAAATGATTCATTAATTTCTCAAACAATGCGGTTCCTTTCTATATCAGACAGATATTTTGCTCTTTTTGTAGAGGAACAAGGAGGTAATCATCAGGACAAATGCTGCTATATAACGAATAATCGTGAAGTTATATAGAGGAATCGCAATGGCGGAAAGCACAATTACCAGCCATTGTATACCGATAATGGCTTTGTCATCATATACGGTTTCCTTGGTTCCCGTGATAGTGAAGTGCAGTTTTTTGGACACACGCATTTGCACATACGACAAGAATACGAATGCAATCAACATCGAATAGGCCGCTGCCTGATATCCAAATAGAGGAATCAGTACTGCATTCAGTACAATATTCAGTACTGCGCCACAAATAGAGGCAATCATTATGTATGAAGTTTTTTTGTGATACAACAACACGTTTGCATACATATTGGAAATAGCGTTCTGGAAAATGGCTGCAGAAATTGGCGGCATGATGTAAATCGCTGCCATATATTCATCAGTTGTGATTATCTTGACCACCTCAGGAGCTAGGAAAGTCATCAATACGCATACCGCAGCATAGGTGAGTAGCAGAATCGAAGCGAGGCTCCGAACTCTTTTCTTGCCTTCGGAATCATCAATATTCCGATAGAGGAATGGGACAAACGAAGAATTAATTGCCGACCATATGATTGTGGAAACGGTACTCACCGAGGAAAGTGTGCCATAAATGCCCACAGCGGAATTATCAACGAACCAACCAATCATCACGCGACCGGAATTATTCAGAATCTGCGTAGCGCACTGATTCGCAATAAGAGGCACACTCAGAGCAAGTGAGAATTTCCAATACCGCATGGAAATGAACTTGCGCCCCCGCACCATGATGTATGCCCATAGCACAAGAGCAACAGCATATAGCACGGCATAATTCGCGAACAATCGTCCTTCGGCCGCTTTTCCGCTTCCTCGCATATACAATACAGCGACAATGGAAAGTACTGATGCCACAATGGCGGAGCCAATCGTCACCAGTGTTGCTGCCTTGTACTTATACTCGTAACGCTGTCTTGCCAGCCAGAACTCCGTAGCCGGCAGCAATAGGAAACCAACTAGCATCAGCAGCAACAGCGATTTGTCTAGGCCAAGTATGCGACTCCAAAAATTGGGAGCAACGGAATATACGGCAAAGAATACGATTGATGTGAATGTCGTGAGCGTCAGCACTGAAGATTCGTACCTATCGCGCTCATGCTCATATTCCTTCAACGCGACCATATATCCGCCGTAAGTCAACGAGAGCGTCGCCACGACCGTCAGTATCGACTGCCAAGAATTATACAGATTGACTGTGCCCATCTCAGAAGTTGACATGATTCGGGTAAAAATCGGCACAGTAACAAAAGCCAAACCTTTAGAAAACAGCGATGCAAATGTGTATGCTACCGCCGATTTCATACCCTCGGATGGCCGCCTATTCCAAAAATGTTTTTTAATGTGTTTTGCCATTATTCGTCTGCACCATCATTGTTGGAAACGATTGATCCATGAGCCGACGGAATAGTAGTGTCTTGTCTCTTGAGAATATGGGTGAAACTCGGAACGCAGGAACACGGTAAGCTCTTCTTCATCAGGGTTCTGCAAATCAATGACCAGAATATTATTGGGATCATAAAAATTCGCTGACAATAGAGCCATGTTAGTCGAAACGAGTTTCTTGTTGAGGAAAATGGATTCCATCACGCGCATAGAGAATCCGTTCTGACCTTGCTGCGTGATATCCAAAATCGCCTTGCTTTGCGAAACCATATCGAGATAATCCGCATAATTAACATATGAGTGACGAATGGTGAATGGCAAATCTTCATGCTGATTACCGTTTTCAACAATTACGAATTCCGGTTTCATGCCAGCATCGGAGATAATTTGATGCAAAGCAAGCATTTTTGCCTTGCGATCCTTGAGAAAACCAAGAAACAGCATATCTGACGTCAGAGCACGTTCCGGGAGACGCAAGTTCTCGTCATACATGATGGTGTTGAAGCGGAATCCATATTGCTTGCAGTCATTTTCGTCATACGAATAATATGAGAAACCATACTTCCTGCACGCCGCAAGATGGCCAAGGACAACCTGCTTATCGCGAACAATATTCCAGGAATATAGATAACATTTCGCGTCAGGATTTTTATGTCTATTAATGTTGCGCAATAACGCCGGATCCAGCCATGCCGTAAGATCAAAAACAATGATCTTGGAAAACGACTGCAAATCCTTGTACCAATCAGTATAGAACAGTGAGCTGGCAGCAAGCCTCAGCTTCCTCATTGCTTTCCAAACCATTTCGGACGCGCCATGAACTTCGCGGAACACAGGGAAAACCACCACATTAGGAAGTTGCATACTATTGAAATAATAGAAGCTGCCGCTGGGAACAAGTAGCAGAGTCCGTTCCATTACATCACCTCTTTAGCATTCATCGGATTGGAAACCATTAGCGAATGGCGAGGATTATATGTAGCAATCGCATGTCCAACAACACTGGACTGCTTATGCGTGGAATAGGAGCTGAGATAAATTGGGAACATCATGAGACCCGGATAGAACAAATACGTCTCGCTAACCGTGGAATTGATAAACATAAAAGCAAATACGGCAATAAGTATTTTCTTTGGTTCCCGTCGAATCATTGGATAGAAAATCATAATCATCATCGCCAGCCAGAAAATCACTCCATACACTGCGGCATAGGTCGCAATGCTAGCGGCAACTGCAGCTGGGCCAAATGAGTCTCGTATCGCATAGAATGCGTCAAAACCGATACCGAACGGGTCCATGGAAAGAGCCTTCAAACTAGCCATCACTGTCATCCAACGATATTGTCCCGTGCTATCCTCTAAATTGATACCACCGCCAATGTCTCCACCAAATAGTTTGTTCAGCACTTGAACATAAAGGATACTCTCTTCCCCGCGAAGACAGTAGTCAGTGATCAGCACCGCCGTGATGGCGACCACTAGCACTGCAATCTTTTGCTTCAGCGTACGTGTGTCTCGCTCTCTGCCACGCATAAAGAAGAAGCACAACAAGATGACCATCATAGAAAGATAACCGGTCGTCGACTGGCAAGTAATCAGTGTGAGCAAGACAATGACGGCCGCCGTACGATATTGCTTCTCGTTATCAAAATATAATTTCTCTTTCCAAAATAACAGGACGAATAAAGCAGCATTGAGTACAATCTGATACACGCCAGGTTCAGTGTAGAAACCACAATTACGGGTTGCGTGTATTTCAAGATACGAGTAAAGCCAGAGTCCTTTTCCATGAAGCACAGTGGCCCATTGACCCGTTCCCAAGTTCTGCGTCCAGAATGATGTTGCAGGCCATGCATTCACCAGCGAAGGGTTAATACAAAACGCCGCCCAAAATAGCACACTGATGATGCCAAAGAAACAAACAATTCTTATGAATCGGGTAAGAAACATTCTCCGATCAATAGTCATTGCGATATAGGTGACAACCAGCATCGCTGCGTTGGAAAGAAAAGTTAGGGGCCCCACACCTCCTGTTTTCAATCGGATAACAATCGTTGCCAATGCGAGCAAAAGGCAAAACGACAGCACATAAACATTCCTATATTTTGCGCTCAGCAACACAAGCAGGGCATATATAGCAATAATCACGCCATACACCAATGTGGTATTCAGATAGCGTGACATCGCGCAGCTGCCCGGAATCAATAACATAAGGTACAGCCACGCGTACTGGAATGTTTTGGTCTTCGTTATGCGAATCATCAACACCTCTGGAAAAACTAATTTCGACGTAAATTGCCGTTGAGCAATCTTCCATAATAAGTTTCGACACCATTAATTTCGATGGGAAACTCTTGCTTCCATGTCAATTTAAACAATGATGTATCGGCGATTAATGACTCCCAATGACGCTCATTAAAGACATCACCTAAACACTTGAACAGGTCATCGCATTGTGGATTGTTGGGCTCAATAGCCCCGAAGTCACGCCTGGCCTGCTCGTCATATCGTTGCGCGAGCGCAATCATGTAATCAACCATTAGATAATCGACCATGAAATTACTCGTCCTCCAGTATTCAAGAAAGAAGTCCCGAATGGCTCGGAAAATCCATCGATGCTTAACATCGCATGCCAGAGAATAACCGGCAAAATAACCTTGTGCGACCGAGCAATGCAGGTAATCAGGCCGTTTGATGGACCATAGCGGCTTGCTAAATACCATCTTTTCTAGCGGGCCTGAGCAATAGAAGGTGGAATCCAACCAGAGACCGCCATGTTCCGCCAGCAGCGAGAGTCTCAGCAAATCCGAAAGGTTGGTTCTTGTGATGATACCGGCCTCCTGCTTGGCCTTCACCCAATCCGGAATATGCACATACTGTTCATAGTTCTCGTCAGTAATGACGATCACTTCACGATTACCGGCATTCCGCCTAATGGATTCCACGCATCGTTGCACAATCAACGGTGCATTATCCAATCCCTGCCACCAGCACACCCAGATTTTATTTTCCAAGGCCGGGTCACTTACAGGCATAGGGGCGTTGAAATCGTATTTCCCATAGAAGTCGCCGTAGCGCTTCTCAAAATACTTCATCAGGATCTCATGCTTGTGTATCAAGCGCTTGCGAACAGACGGCTGCTCCTTGAAACCGTTACGATTCATGACTTGAATATCCACCTTGGCCCTGAAGGTCTCCAGGGCCTCCGGCCACGATGTGAAGCGGGCGATTTCTGCAGTCGATCTGCATTCCTCACCAATGCGATGAAGATAGCGTCTAATGCTATTGTGAGCTTCCATTTCATTCCCTGCTTTTTGCAATACCACGTCACTGACTTTTATGATTGAGATATCCCTCGGTGGCATGATCCTTATGCTTGATAATGCAAGGATTGCCAAATACTATCGAGTGACTTGGTATGTCGCGATTCACAAAGGCCCCAGGAGCAATCATTACGTCGTTCCCGACCTTCACTCCTCCCACTATTGACGCATTGATTCCAATCCAAACATCATCACCAAGCGTGGGAGCACCTTTTCTCTTTCCACGATTCTCTTGGCCAATAACAACCCCTCGATGGATATTGACATTCCGCCCAATAATGGCTTGAGGATTGATGGTGATGCAATAAGGGTGTCCGATATACAGGCCACCACCGATAACCGTTTGATGGCTTAACTCGATGAAATTCCTCTGACGGCACCAGCGAAATAGCAGTCGATACACCAACTGCATAGGCTTGAACCTGCACTCTTGGCAACAACGAAATAACCGCTGGAATCTAGGCATTTTCTCAACGGCGTATCGATACTTATCCTGCTCGAGCAAAGTACCCATTGTTATCCTCAATCCTTTGCGAAAAAATGGAAAATCAATGTTCTGTATCGAGGATTCGGGTAATCTTCGAAGCATCGCCCCACACGGCTTTGGAGTCATAGGGCCGATCAGGGAATGCATCATATTTCAATTTGATGGAGAACCCATTCTCGGCAATAAACCGTTCCACCCTATCAGCAAGTTTTTCGGGCTTACCGGAACAGATATTGATAATCCCCAACACTTCATCCTGATTCACCGCCGCGGCAACTTGATGACAGAAATCGGGATAATCTAGAAAATCATACTGGTTCTGACCTGTGGTGAACGGGAACTCTTTCTTGCCTTCGATCTCCGCCGCAACGATTTTTGAGAAAATGGAGCTGCCATATTGCGTATCGCTGACGATGTAATATCCACGAAGCCACTGGAACTTTACTTTGTTCTGCAACGCTATGGTCTGCAATGCGTTACGGAGCGCATCCTTGGCGATTCCATACATGCTCATCGGCCAGCATGGGGTGTGAGCGTTGATGCTGCCTTCATGGAATCCGATTTCATGCATCGATCCCATGCATGCCACTTGCTGGATTCCGGATTCGCACAGTTTTTTCAGGAATGCAACATGCTTAGGCAAATCCTCAAAGTGCGCATTCGAATTGTGTACAAAACCATCGCGCCAAGCCAGATGCAACACCACATCGGGCTCGCCGAAGTACGTATAGGGATCTTCAATCGAAAAGATGTCTCCGGGCACGCAATGAGCCGCAGAATTCACATGGTCACAGGCGAAGTCTGTGGCGATTACCTCGTTTCCACGCTTAAGCAACTCATCAACCACACCGCGCCCTAAATATCCATTAGCACCGGTAACCAAAATCTTCATGATTTTCTCCTTGATATTCTTGATGTTTTATTTCTCTTTAATGGCCGAAAGCCACTGCTTCGAAATAGAGTCAACCGACAAACGCTCACGCAACCGCACGCCAGCTTTGCTAAAGCGTTCCTGCACACCGGTATCGCCTGCAATACTGCACATAGCCGTAACCATGCGCTCCTTGTTCCGAACCGGAACAAGATATCCATTTACGCCATTGTCAATGACCATGCGGGCCCCACCGATTGGGCAGTCCGTAGCAATCGTCGGAATTCCCAACGCAATAGCTTCAATCATTGAATTCGAGAGTCCCTCAAAATCCGAGGAAATAACAAACATGGCGGCATCGAAAATGCAGGCATGAACATCCTTCCGGAAGCCGCAGAAATGAACGCTATCGCCAACCCCTCGGGAAACTGCATAACGCTTTAGCTCATTTTCCAGTGCGCCTTCGCCGTAAATCTCGAAGGTATAGTCGCGGAACCGTGTGCGGAATTCTGCAAACGCATCAATGGCGAGCGGCAAATTCTTCTGCTCATTCAAACGACAAACGGTAACCACTCGCTTGGATCGTTCACCTTCATAGCGTGGCAGCATGCTATTATTGAGAGGATTAAGAATCACACGGTACTTACCAGCTGCATATTTGGGGTAATACTCAAGTGCATCCTGTGTTTGGAATACCACGCAGTCCGCAAGAGCGTATAGCCACGGATGAATAGCCCTAACCAGCCGACGCTTTCCAAAAGCACGGTGTGGATCATTACGTTGGGAGATAATTATGCGGTTCCGCATACCAATTCCCGCTATTAGGGTGAACAAATTTTGATCATCCATGAAGGAAATAAATACCGTATTCGGCATCGCTCTCATCTTCGCCCGAATAGCTTTAATCTGATCAAGGAAATTCGGGTCGCTTTCCGCGCAGGATGTATCGACATGGACGCGCTTGTCCAAAGCATACGCGGTATGAGTGCTGTTAGTTAAGAACAGCGTCACATCACATCCACTACGAGCGAATTCGCCAGAGAGAATAGAGACCACTCGTTCGCCGCCGCCACCGTCCATAGTTGGCATGACGAAACATATACTCTCACCCATATCGATACGTCCTTGCTTATATTGGTATATGTGCTGTTTAGTCCCTGCGGAACAGGTCACGGGTGTAGACCTTGTCCTTTACGTCATCGAGGCAAGAGTCATAACGGTTCGCGACAATGGAGTGCGAGCGCTTCTTGAACTCATCAAGGTCGTTGACCACTTCGGAGCCAAAGAAGGTAGAACCGTTTTCGAGCGTGGGTTCATAGATGATAACCGTCGCCCCCTTGGCCTTGATGCGTTTCATCACACCTTGAATGGAGCTCTGGCGGAAGTTGTCGGAGTTGGACTTCATGGTCAAGCGATACACACCAACCACGGTCTCATGTTCCTTGCTGGCATCCCATTCGCTGTTGGGGCCATAGGCACCAGCAAGCTCGAGTACGCGGTCGGCGATGAAGTCTTTGCGGGTGGCGTTGGATTCCACGATGGCCTGGATGAGGTTCTCCGGCACATCCTGGTAGTTGGCGAGCAACTGCTTGGTGTCCTTGGGCAGGCAGTAGCCGCCGTAACCGAAGCTCGGGTTGTTGTAATGGGTGCCGATGCGCGGGTCGAGGCACACACCATCGATGATCTCGCGGGTGTTCAAGCCCTTGGACTCGGCGTAGGTATCGAGCTCGTTGAAGTAAGAGACTCGCAGTGCCAGATACGTGTTGGCGAACAGCTTGACGGCCTCGGCTTCGGTGAAGCCCATGAGCAGCGTGTGGATGTTCTCCTCGATGGCACCCTGCTGCAGCAGCTTGGCGAAGGTCTTCGCGGCCTCCACGAGATGCTCGTCTTCCGGGTCGGTGCCGACAACGATACGGCTCGGGTACAGATTGTCGTACAAAGCCTTGGATTCACGCAGGAACTCGGGGCTGAAGATGATGTTCCTGGAACCGGTCTTCTCACGAATCGACTTGGTGTAGCCGACCGGGATGGTAGACTTGATGACCATGATCGCGGTCGGATTCACCTTCATCACCAGGTTGATGACGGCCTCCACCGCAGAGGTGTCGAAAAAATTCTTCGTGCTGTCGTAGTTGGTGGGAGTCGCGATGATCACGAAATCGGCGTCGCGGTATGCGCTTTCACCATCCAGCGTGGCAGTGAGGTCCAACTCCTTCTCCGCAAAGTACTTCTCGATGTAATCGTCCTGGATCGGGGACTTACGGGCGTTGATCATGTCGACCTTCGCAGGAACAATATCCACCGCGGTAACCTGATGATGCTGCGCCAAAAGCGTAGCCAAGCTCAAGCCAACGTAACCGGTACCAGCAACGGCAATTTTCAATGAATCAAAATCCTTCATCTCTTTTTTTTCATCCTTTCTTGCAAAATGTATTATGAACTACGTGAATGACTGGAATAACGAATCGAATGTCCTATTTATCAGAGTCATCGAGGTAGAAGGTCTTGTACCACTCGGCAAATCGACGCAAGCCTTCACGCAGCGGAGTCGAAGGTTTATAGCCAAAATCGCGTTCTAAGGCCGCAGTATCCGCATACGTGACCGGCACATCGCCTGGTTGCATGGGAACCAGCTCTTTATGAGATTCGAAGTCGTAATCCGCAGGAAGCACTTTGGCTCGTAGAAGCTCCTCCTGCAGAATAGTGACGAATTCGAGCAGGTTTTCCGGATGCCCGTTACCGATGTTGTACACCGCATAAGGCGGAACCGGCAGACCATCTTCTCCTGTCTGCTTCGAAGGCGCACCTTGCATCACGCGCAGAATGCCCTCAACAATGTCATCAACATAAGTAAAGTCACGTCGGCAATTGCCATAGTTGAAAATCTTGATTGTCTCTCCTGCACGAAGCTTATTGGTGAAACCGAAATACGCCATATCAGGGCGTCCGGCAGGTCCATACACGGTAAAGAAACGCAGGCCTGTAGAAGGAATGTCATACAGCTTTGAGTAGGCATGTGCCAACAGCTCATCAGACTTTTTCGTAGCAGCGTATAGGCTCACTGGATTATCTACCTTGTCATCCGTGGAATATGGAACCTTCTTATTGGACCCATATACGGAGGAGCTAGACGCATACACAAGATGATCCACCGGATGATGGCGGCAAGCCTCAAGAATGTTATAAAAACCAATCAGATTCGACTGAATATAAGCATCGGGATGCGTGATGGAATATCGCACACCAGCTTGAGCGGCAAGATTCACCACAACGGTAGGGCGGTATTGCTCGAATACATCATTTACTGCGTCTTTATCTGCCAAATCAGCTTTGATGAAAGTGAACCCTTCATAATGAGAGAGCTGGTTAAGGCGATATTCTTTAAGACGCACATCGTAATAATCATTTACATTATCGAAACCGATAACATGAATCCCTTCAATGGAATCAAGCAGTTGCTTTGCAAGATTCGAGCCGATGAATCCCGCAGCGCCAGTGACCAGCACAGCGGCATTATGCAAATCAATTGTGTTCTTCATTTCTTCTCCTTGACATCCCTTGCTGGGTTGGAATCTGCAAACAACGCATGTATAGTTCCCCAAGAGAACGGATATAAAGGCTTTGTTGAGCTCTGCGATTGATATAGTCGCTGCATTCCTGTTGCATGACTGCGTATTCATCACCATTGAGTGCTGACGCTTGCAATAGATGGTTTGCCAAATCATCTAATTGCCCGGATTCAAACCTGAATCCGGTTTTCCCTTCCACCACAAGCTCGGGAATTCCTCCGATATTTGCGCCGATTACTGGAGTCTGCGCTGCCAGGGATTCCAAACCTGAATAAGGCATGTTCTCCCGCCATTCGGAGCACAGCACGCTGAAGCGGGCATTGCCGACCTCGCGCTGAAGATCCTCTCCGGTCTTGTAGCCATGGAGTTTGATACGGCGTTCAGCTTCAGGGCCGGCTGATTTGATGAGATTCTCGATAGCCTGGCGCTCAGGACCATCGCCGACGATATGCAAGGTCCAATTGGCTGGGAGTTTGCTGCCCGCAACCCCACTATTCATCAAGTCTGCAGCTCGCAGGAACGCCCTCACCAATGTAAGGATGCCTTTTTCTTTGGAAAGTCGACCAAAGAACAAGAAATACGGCTCAACGGTATTGAACTTATTCGTGTTGGCTACCTTATGTGCCATGTCCATTTGGCTGGTGGTCAGGAAGTTCTGCATGGCCACGGTTCTGCCGACATATCCACCCTCATCCAGCTTGTGCTTCATGAATTCACTGGGGGCGATGATTTTGTCGATCTTGTCGTAAGAATGATGGTTCTTCAGGAATTCCGCTTCAAGGAACGCCAGACCACTCTTCGCTTTCGATCCTTTCACACAAGTTTTCTTCACCGCATGGGAGAAGTGACGGTCAAGGCAATCGTCGCAAACCTTGCCGGAACCGTCCACCATCGTGTAAGCCGGGCACAGCAGAATATAGTCGTGCGCTGTATACACCACCGGAACACGGTGCTTCTTCAAATAAGGCGCATCCAGAATCGACAAAGTGAGCTGGCGATGCACATTATTTATATGAATAATGTCTGGCTGGAATTCTTCGAGCAGCGCCTCAAACTTGCGCTTCGCTTCGAAGGAATACACCAGCGTCGCCGCTTCCTTCACTTTTTTGAACGCGGAAATCTTGCCGACATAGTCCTTTTCGGATACGAAATACTTGCTCCAATAACTCGGCTCATTGTTTGGGTGCTGCATGGAGAAGATCGCAACCTCATGGCCGAGTGCTTTCAATCCCTCCGCAAGCGCGAAGAAATATGTTTCAGCGCCGCCTTTGCGGTAGAAATACTTGTTGACCAGTAAAATCCTCATTTATCTGCTCCTCGGTAGAGCTTGAGGGTCGCTTGAACAACCTTGTCCCAGCTATAGCGGCCAGTGATATAGCTGGCCGTGCCGGTCTTGATTTTTCGTACCTTACCCACGTCTACGAGCAACTCACCAAGTTTGTCGGCCAAATCATTCACATCGCCATGTCGGAACGTAACTCCATGCATCATTCCGGACTCATCACACAGCACATCAGCGCATTCAGCGATATTGGAGGTCAGGCAGCAGCAGCCGTAAGCCAATGCCTCCAATAGGCTCATCGGCATACCTTCCAAATCACTGGGCAATACATATATGTATGCGTTGCTATACAGTTCTTCGAGTTCACGTCCTTCAATAAACCCGGTCAGAATAATGCGCTGATCTCCGGTAGCGGCCTGCTTAATCGACTCGTAATATTCGGCGGAATCCGATGCGCCGCCCGCGATCACGAGCTTCTTGTCAGTGTCCAATCGCTTGAACGCTTCGATGAGGTAATGCACGCCCTTTTCCGGTACGATGCGTCCCAAGAACAGAATATAGGAATCCTTCTCCAGACTCCACTTGTCAGCAATCACGTTAGGAGAAACGGATTCTACCGGCGCAATGCCGTTGGGAATGAAACGCGTCTCCCGCCCGTATGTGTCTTTGAAATACTGCTGCACACCACGGCTCAGTACGATTACCTCGTCCGCGCACGTGGCCGCAGTCTGTTCGCCAAGCTTTAAATACAGAGAGGCGAGCCTGCCCCATTTGGCTCGCTGCCAGTCCAAGCCGTGAATCGTGGCGACCGTTCGAATGCCGGCCCAGTGTGCGAGACGAAGGGGAACGCATGGGCCTTCCGCGTGGTAGTGAATCACGTCCGGCCTTGCTTTGATGGCCTTCAACGTGGCGAAGAACGAGGACGATAGCGCGGCCAGCCCCTTGGCCTCGATGGTCGTGACGGGCACGACCTGCACACCCTTATGTAAATAAGGTGCGTCCGAGATGTTCGACTCGTTGTCAAACTCCGCGCCGGCGACGTTATGCCCCTTGCGGCTATACGCCACGACCTGCTCGCCCAACGCGGCCATGCGCGTGGCCAGCTCGTCCACCACAATCTCGACCCCGCCCTCACGAGACGGAATCCTCTTATGCCCAATAAACGCGATCTTCATGCCCGACGTCCTGGAGAAAATCACGCCAACCAAAAACTGACATAACGGTCCTTATTTGCAATCAATCGACCTGTGGTCAGCATGCGAACCCCGTCCTTTCCCTCCAAATGAACCCCGAATTGGTGTTTTTTCAAGCGCAATACGAACCGCGCAGGAACTGCCAAATCCTATTCATTATCTGCCAAAGTCGATTTTTGCATCCCCCTCAGACACACTCAGCCCCCCCGTCGCGCACTTAGGAGGTTATTCTTCACGGGTTTTCCATGAACACTTTGCTTGTTCGTGACTTAAAACTGTGTTTGAAATCTGATCCTGTCGGTTTTCCGGACGTTTCTGAATGAGAAAAAGGAGTCTTCGCCAGTTTGTGTGGTGAGGGGTTGGGCTTCGGCGTCGTTGCCAGGGGTCCTGTGTGCGGGTATGGAAGGGGCGTTCTCCCGTTAGGTCTGCTTCCGCCAAGAAATAGAACCGAAAAGCAGAGGAACGCCTGTGCCCACCATATCAGCCGGCGCGCTCAAGCGCATGCTCACCGTTCCTGCGACGCGAACGGATAGACTGTATTTGGGGCATGCGGATCGTTGCCTTTCCGGACCTTTCCCGAATGAAACTAGAAGCACCATCAGGCTAAGGCCCACGGGTGGTCGGCATGCCTTTCCGCCTAAACCCGAAAAATCTTCGTGACTAAAACTTCAACTTCTAATTGAACCCATACAGCGAGGAGGGCCTGCGGCCGTGTACCTGAAACGCCCGAAGCGGCGGAGTTCCTACGCCGGCGAGATCGGCGAGGCGCCCGCGAACCTCGTGGAACGGGACTTCCACGCCGGCATACCGAACCTGTTGTATGTCGAACCCGCGGACGGGACCATTCCGGCGCGTGCATAAGGTCGACTGTCGTGGGTGGGTCTGCCAGTAGGGTGTGGCGCGTCTGCGTCGCATCATCGTCAACATCGATAGAGACAATATCAGTAAATAGTGGAACTCGGAGTGAATCCCGGATCATCGTCGTCGTCCCCGTCATCGGCGGGATTCTCGCCGGCCAAGCACTCGATATAACGTGCGAATACCAATATCGAAAACCGCTGCAAACGTCAACCATGCACCGAGACAATACAGTGCCAGCCAAATGTTTACCATGTCAATTAGGGGTACGTGGCTGTACGCTGTGAATCATGGCAGAAGAGATTTTCACTCCCAAGAATATTATTGTGACTGGTGGTTGTGGTTTCATCGGTTCGAATTTCGTGCATTACGTGTATGACAATCATCCCGACGTGCATGTCACGGTCCTGGACGCGTTGACGTATGCGGGCAATCTTGAGAACATCAAGGGTATTCTGGGCGACCGTGTGGAGTTCGTGCACGGCAACATCTGCGATGCCGAGCTGCTCGACAGGATCGTTCCGGGGCATGACGCAATCGTGCACTACGCGGCGGAGTCGCATAACGACAACTCGATCGCGAATCCGGAGCCGTTTTTGAAGACGAACGTGGAGGGCACGTTCCGCCTGTTGGAGGCGGCCCGCAAGTACGACGTGCGCTACCACCACGTGAGCACGGACGAGGTGTACGGCGACCTGGCCCTGGACGACCCGGCCAAGTTCACGGAGCAGACCCCGTACCATCCGTCCAGCCCGTACAGCTCGACGAAGGCCAGCTCGGACCTGCTGGTGCGCGCATGGCACCGCACGTTCGGCATCCGCGCCACCATCTCCAACTGCTCGAACAACTACGGCCCCTTCCAGCATGTGGAGAAGTTCATCCCGCGCCAGATCACGAACATCCTTGAGGGCCTGCGCCCGAAGCTGTACGGCAACGGGGAGAACGTGCGCGACTGGATCCACACGGACGACCACTCCACGGGCGTGTGGACCATCCTGACCCAGGGCCGCCTGGGCGAGACGTATCTGATCGGCGCGGACGGGGAACGCAACAACATCACGGTGCTGCGTGACATCCTGACCGTGATGGGCAAGAGCCCGGACGACTTCGACTGGGTCAAGGACCGTCCAGGACACGACCGCCGCTACGCGATCGACAGCACAAAGCTTCAGACCGAGCTTGGCTGGAAGCCGACGCACACGGACTTCCAGAAGGGCCTGGAGCAGACCATCAAGTGGTACACGGACAACCGTGCCTGGTGGGAGCCGGCGAAGGCCGCCACCGAGGCCAGGTACAAGCAGCAGGGACAGTGATTCGATCATGGCATTTGAATTCGAGAAAGAACTGAAGGTCGAGGAGACGAACATCCCGGGCCTGCTGGTGTTCGATCTGCCGGTGCACGGCGACAACCGTGGCTGGTTCAAGGAAAACTGGCAGCGCGCCAAGATGATGGGTCTGGGACTGCCGGACTTCGGCCCGGTGCAGAACAACATCAGCTACAACGCGACCAAGGGCGTCACCCGTGGCATTCACGCGGAGCCGTGGGACAAGTACATCAGCATCGCCGCCGGCGAGATCTTCGGCGCGTGGGTGGACCTCAGGCCGGGCGAGAGCTTCGGCCAGGTGTTCACCACCCGTCTGGACCCGAGCCGCGCAATCTACGTGCCGCGTGGTGTGGGCAACAGCTTCCAAGCTCTGCAGGACGGCACCGTGTACACGTATCTGGTGAACGCGCATTGGTCGCTCGAGCAGAAGAAGACCTACACGTTCGTAAACCTTGCAGACCCGGAACTGAACATCCAGTGGCCGATTCCGCTGAAAGAGTCCGAGCGCTCCGAGGCTGATCTGCATCACCCTATGCTCAAGGATGCCAAGCCCATGGCCTCCAAGCGCACCTTGGTGACGGGCTGCAACGGCCAGTTGGGGCACGCGATCCGCGCGTACGCGGAAGCGCATGGTCTGGAGGGGTTCGAGTACACGGACATCGACGAGTTCGACTTTTCCGACCCGAACGCGTACGACAAGTACGACTGGTCGTTGTACGGGACGATCATCAACGCGGGCGCCTATACGGCGGTGGACAGGGCGGAGACCGCGGAGGGGCGTCCGGTCTCGTGGAAGGCCAACGCCCAAGGCCCCGCCCTATTGGCCAAGGTGGCGGGGGAGCATCACATCACGCTGGTGCACGTGTCGAACGATTACGTGTTTGACGGGACCGCCGAGGAGCATACCGAATCCGAGGCGTTCGCCCCGTTGGGCGTGTATGGGCAGTCGAAGGCGGCGGGCGACATCGCCGTCGGAAACGCGCCGGAGCATTACATCCTGCGTTCCTCGTGGGTGATCGGCGAGGGGCGTAACTTCGTCAAGACCATGATGGGCCTGTCGGACCGCGTCGCCGACGGGAACGACGGTCTGAACCGGGTGACGGTGGTGGACGACCAGTACGGGCGCTTGACGTTCACCCGTGACATGGCGGAGGCGATCTTCCATCTGCTCGACAGCCATGCCCCGTACGGGACCTATAACCTGACCGGATCCGGTGCGGTCAAGTCGTGGGCGGAGATCGCCCGTGAGGTGTTCGATTTGACGAACGGTAACGGCGACAAGGTCAAGCCCATCTCGACGGCCGAGTATTTCGCGAACGCGACCAGCCCGGTCAGCACGCGCCCCGTGCACAGCGCGCTCGACCTAGCGAAGATTGAGGCGGCCGGATACACGCCCGCCGACTGGGAGGAAACCCTCAAAGAATACGTCACCCGCGAACTCAACAAGCGGTGAAACAGGAAGTGAAGGAAAACACCATGAAAGGCATTATCTTGGCTGGTGGTTCCGGTACGCGTCTGTATCCGTTGACGACGGTGACGTCGAAGCAGTTGCTGCCGGTGTATGACAAGCCGATGATCTACTATCCGCTCAGCGTGCTCATGCTTGCGGGTATCCGTGACATCCTGATCATCTCCACGCCGAAGGACCTGCCGAACTTCGAAAAGCTCCTCGGCGACGGTTCGCATTACGGCGTGCACTTTTCCTATAAGGTGCAGCCCAGCCCGGATGGTTTGGCGCAGGCATTCCTCTTGGGAGAGGAGTTCATCGACGGCGAGCCGTGCGCGCTCGTGCTGGGCGACAACATCTTCTACGGCAACGGTCTGGGCACCACATTGCGCAAGGCCGTCGCCAAGGCCGAAGGCGGCGGGGGCGCAAGTGTGTTCGGCTACTATGTCGACGATCCGGAACGCTATGGTGTGGTCGAGTTCGACGAGCATAAGAAGGCCGTGTCCATCGAGGAGAAGCCGAAGAAGCCGAAGTCGCATTACGCGGTGACGGGTCTGTACTTCTACGACGAGCGTGTGGTCGAGTTCGCCAAGCGGGTCAGGCCGTCGGCTCGTGGCGAACTGGAGATCACGGACCTGAACAAGATGTATTTGGAGGACGGCTCCCTGAACGTGCGTACGCTGGGCCGCGGGTACGCGTGGCTGGATACGGGCACGATGGATTCCCTGTACGAGGCGGGCGAGTTCGTGCGCACCGTACAGCGCGCCCAGGGCCTGCCCATCGCCATCGTGGAGGAAATCGCCTACGAAAATGGGTGGATTTCCAAGGAGGAGCTCCTCGAATCGGCCGAACGTTACGGCAAGAGCCCCTATGGCAAGCATCTCAAGGATGTGGCCGAAGGCAAAGTCGTGATTGTTCCTAACGACTGATTGACTCGGACGAATGCGGAAACGACATAGTATTTTGAGATTAATGCTGAGTGCGATAGCAGATTACGCATTTGCCGATGTATATGACGACATTGTTCATCAATAGTAAAAGGGGCTGCTGCATTGCAGTATGCAGCAGCCCCCTATAGCGTGCAATAACGCGAATTCCTGTACCTTGGTGGTTATTCTGCCTTTTTGCGGCCGCGGCGCTTCATAGTTTCGGAGGTGGCATTGGCGGCATCGAAAATCACGGTTTTGCTTTCCGGATAGGCAGCACCGTTGACGGACTGGTAAGCCACGTATCCATAGCCGAATATTAGGTAAAACGGGTGTCGGAACTCTCCGATGATGGGCATAACTGCCTGCGATATGCGAGCCGATGCATCCTGTCTTTTTCCAGAGGCTCACTCTGTTGCGTATGCCTGTGTGCTATTGCGACGAGGCGTACGGGAATGGACCATGGGCATATTACCGTCAGACATGCTCGTGCTTTACACTGAAATCCACTCCACGTACACTGATACCCAGTAGCACAGGAATACTGGGCACGGCGACCCGCCCGCAGACGACGGGACGATACTGCGTATACGGGAAGGAGGTGTGCCATGGGCGACAGAGACTTCAGATTCAAACTGGATTGCGCCCCGCGGGACGTGACCCCGAAGGCGTTGAGCCAGGCTGTGTCCGCATTCGCAAGGATACTGTTCGCAGCGGATGCGTCCGACTGGCGCATCTCCCGCATGGAACTGCACAGCATCGACCTCGCCGCGAAACCCGTGGTGGTGGACGAGAGAACGGAACGCTCGTTCGCCACACTGGACACCATCACCCGCCTGGCCAC
This sequence comes from Bifidobacterium sp. FKU, assembly GCF_026016385.1. Lineage (NCBI taxonomy): Bacteria > Bacillati > Actinomycetota > Actinomycetes > Bifidobacteriales > Bifidobacteriaceae > Bifidobacterium > Bifidobacterium sp. FKU. The sequence continues at coordinate 2,036,864 of NZ_CP092888.1, read as the reverse complement.
ACGAGACGACGTGAATCGGGACGAGGCATTCCGGTTCTCCGGCGTATTTTCCGCGTTGAGTGATCTGGCCAAGGAGACCAACGCGAACATCACCGTCTCCTCGCACGAGGCGGAGGGCACGTTCACGCCCGGCGTGCTCACCGGCATCAACCGTCTGCTGATCCGTGGATCACGCCGCTCGTTCGGTCATGTGCGCGGCATGGTGGATAAGGTCATCCTGCAGCGCACGCACCGCACGCTCGGGCTGGTCGACCACGTCACCCGCAGCCGCGTCGACGTGAGATTCGGCCCCGAACTCGACCCGATCGTCAAACGCATCCAAGTGGGCATGGAGGTCGATGCGCGCGGCTTCGTACGCGCCGACGACGGCGAACTGGTGTCCGTGGACGCCGAGGACCTGGAGATCATCGCCGACGGCCACCGCGCCCCGGCTACTGCCGAAGACCTGGAAGGGATCATCAGCCTCGACTTCACTGGCGCTCTCGGCTCCGTCGATTTCGTCTCCACGCTGCGCGAGACCCATGACCACGGCACCACCATGGGAGGCGGGCGATGAAAATCAATGAGAGCGAATCTTCACGGCGCTATCCCGAACGCGCCGTGGTAGACACCAACGTCATCGTCAACGTGGCGCTCGGCAAGGACGACACCACCGACCCGTCATTCCTGCCCCGATCCGAACGACTGCTCAACGACGGCATCGCCGGGGAGCTGGAATTGCTGCTGCCCTCGATGGTGATGATCGAACTGTCCTGCAACTTCGTCATCCGCTCCGGCCAATCCGGACAGACACGCAGTCGGGCACGTGACCACAAGCAACGGCTGATCAAATGGTGCTATGACTGTGAATTGCCCATGGTCGATCTGACGGCCGACGCCGCTGGCTGGTTCAGCGAAACACCGGCGGTTCAGAACCTCCGGCCGGGCGACGCGGCGATTCTTGCCAGCGCGAAGTACGCCCACGCCACCCATGTCTACACTTGGGACGACAAATTCATCCGCACGGTGCAGCAGGCCCGCGAGCAAGGCCAGACCGATATCATCGCATGCAACCCGCCCATGCTCCCGCCCACTCAAGGCGAACTGGAACTGGCCGGAAACTGACAGACGCATAGCGAATGAGTCGTGTGCCAATGGCGATCGGTCAGGGCACGACTCGTACTTGCTTTACCAGCTTGACGCCGTATCCGTCGTGTGCAGGTGCGTGTTCATTATATGAATCCGAAAGCCAACGTTACAACGATGACCTATCCATCGTTTCAAGCCCCGATGGAGAGACTGGACCGCCATCGTGGACGGCAAAGGCAACACGAACCGTGTAAAGACAGCTGGAATTTGAAAAAGTAAAAAATCATCACTTGTTCCGCATCGGGCACTGGTCATAATCCCACGGGCATCCATTACGATAGGTCAACTGCTTATAACCGTCAGAGACGCTCTGCCCGATCATGCGTGAGCAATAATCCAGATCGATGATTCTCTCCAGACAATAGATGGTCACTCGTTGCGCTCCAGACTGTTTAAGCATGATGGAGGCTGATTCGGCGGTGCCTCCCGACGTCCATGTATCGTCGATGAGCAGTACATGTCTTAGTGTCTCATCCGAATACGAGCCATCCAGCGAGAACGTGGATGGTGCAATCGCTCGATGTTTCTGCTCATTAGCCAGCAATTTCACCTCCGGGATGGTTTTATTCAGCATCGGCGAGACCAATCCGTTGAGTGGGTGTGGCTGACCATAGCGTTCGCTGGTTGTGGTCGACGGTATGGTAGCCCATGCGCTCGGCATCACTCCATCAGACGTATGAGTTAGACAACTCCAATGGACGACAAGCGCATCACCAAGCACATATTTCAGCGTCTCGCAGTAATCCTCCTTGGATTCAGGGCGGTTGCGCTTGTATCCATCCATGACGCGGTACATCTGATCGAATTTAATAGCGTAGTTGGCAATCCTGACCCGATCCGCCATCAGATGTGCGACGCCGAGAGCCTCAGCCTGTTGGCGCAGACTAGTGCAGCTGTAGCAAAGCGATGCGCTGTCCAGCTTGGGACCGCCGCAGGTAGGACAGACATGATGCTTAGCACTGCGGTATATCACTGTTTTGGCATAGCTGCCCAACCTCCACCCCATACTCTGTTCAAAGCGGGCGTATGCAGCCAGCAGATTTAGATTCAGCGTAGAGTCAAGCATATTGCGCCTTCGCGTCGAGAATGTTTCCCAGCAATGTGTCTACATCGTTGTCGAGGAATGAGATCCTATCAAGTGCTTTACCGACCTCTTCGACACTGTGCACGACGAACACGCCTGGCTTGTTACGATATTCCTGCGCCCATTCGGTGCGTTCCAGTACGACGTCACGGAAAATCAACGGGCGTCCGTGACGTTGCGCCTGACGGGCCTGAATACGTGTGCCGGAATGTTCCGATGCCTCAACCACCACAGTGGCCAGACCATATCCCGACATCAGCGCGTTGCGCATCGGGAATGTCTGTTTGGTTGGCGGACTGTCAGGCCAGAACTGGGATAGCACCAGTCCCCGCTTTTCGATGCTTTTCTGCAGTTCACGGTTGGATGCGGGATAGCAACGGTTAATGCCCGTGCCAATGAATGCGACCGTTCGTCCGCCTGCTTCCAATGTTGCACGGTGGGCGAACGAGTCGACGCCTTCAGCCAGTCCTGCGATTACAGTCAATCCACGTTCGCACAGCATGCAAGCCGTGTCATGGGCGAACGTGGCACCCTCCGGTGAGCATTTGCGCGATCCCACGACACTAACACCTAAATCGTTCGAGAGCAGAGAACCCTTGGCGAACAGGAATGGCGGCACGTCTACGACCGATCGCAGCCGCGAGGGGAACCGGTCGTCGAACACGGTGACCAAGTCAAGACTTTGCTCTCGCCACTGCGTCACCTTCTGGTTGGCTTGATTCCACGCGGCATTCGCTTTCGCCGTGTATTCGACGGATGGCATGTCCTCCACCTCAAACAGTGAGCCCTGTTCATTCGTCGGCACATATTCGTGTTCACGAAGCGGATTATGCAACGGATCCATCCGATGCCTGAGCACACGCACAGCACTGCCTTCAACTAGACACTCGTTGGCCAATGAAGACCACGTATCAGGCCGTTCGCAGCACTCAATCAATGCGATCAGAGCAGCGTTTTCAACATCGAGCTGTCTCCTATCATCAAACCGCAACTCCAATCACCTCCAACATCGTAGAGCCTCGCTCAACCGGAAAACAACGAGATATCGACATACCATTTTACCGGCAAAGAAGTAAATTATTCTCTTCCCGCTGTCTATTTAGAAGGCTGTGGCACTTGAAACGTACCTGTACAATAGTCGAAACTGCGATGTTGCGGTTTGTGTTTCGTGACCGGGGAGGGGTGATTGTGGACAGTCGTTGTGTGAGAGGGTGTGTCGTGAATTATCAGTGGCGAGGGAAGCCTATTTAATTGATGTGGTGGGGGGCTGCATATGCATCTCAAGGATGTGCGGAGTGGCGATGATGAGCTAGGGTGTGTTTACACTATTTAGGTTTTGTGTGATAATTGGCGTATATGTACGCCGAGGTATGACATCACGCTGGATCAGTTCATGAGGATTGCGCACCTGTTGCCGCGCCAGCGCGGCAACGTGGCGGTCGACAACTACACGTTCGTCAACGCCTTGCTGTGGATGTGCCGCACGGGGGCCCGTGGAGGGACCTGCCGGAGTGCTACGGCAAGTGGATCACCGTCTACCAGCGGTTCAACCGCTGGTCCAGGAACGGCGCGATGGAGCGCCTGTTCACGGCATTGCAGGAGGAGCGGATCATCGCCGTCGAGGTTCGGGTGCCCGCCCTGGACTCCACGAGCGTGAAGGTCCACCGGCACGCCGTACGTGTATGTAAGTGAAAATCACAGACCATTCCTTCCACTGGGTCGAGGCTCGTTCGTCGAAACGCGGGATTGTCTTGCTTCCTTTTGGGCCGAGCCGGTATAGTAGATACCGCAAACGATGGTTCCGGTCCGTCCGTGCCGTGTTTTGGCCTCCTCACGTAAAAAAGGATCTCGCCGCTTTGTCGCGTATCTGGCCGTACGCGATGACGCACGATATGGCGTAAAGGGTTGCAAAGCCCTTTGAACGTGCAACTGGTCCCGCCATGGAGACCGAAAATCTCATGGAAAACACGTTCCCTCCGAGGAACGCGGATTGTCGTCGCGAGAGGACGTTAAACGGCTGAATGAAACCGCCGGCTGCTCAAGGGCGCCGGCTTTCATTCTTTTTTCTTTTTTGACGGGAAGGTCGCGCGAATGGGTGTTGCCGAGGATCTCGACATCGTATATGCGGCCGCCAAGGTCTACAAAGAGGAACTGTGCGGCAGAAGGGTTCTGTTTATACCCAACGACCGCACCACGCCATTGGAGGTCTTCTTCGGCGCGGATAATTTCATGCATCTGTGCGGCATGAAATACCCGGTCACCAGCAAGCGGGATTTCCTCGATATCGCTGTCAACGAATCCATTGATGCGACGCGTCTTGAGTACACATACGACCACTGCACTGATCTGAAGATTTCGGTGCTCGGGCTCTTGGTCAGGTTGGATTCCAAGGCCTCGATGTTCGAACGACATCCGTCCTTGCCGGGGGAGACCAAAGCGGATTGCGTAGCCATCAACATGAATGCAGTGATGGGCTTCATCGAGCACAGGACTCGGATGGTTCCCGATACGGCGTTGAATCTGGAAAGGCGTTGGACTAACGCGCACAAAGTTCTCGCCATCGTCAAAACCGAGAGGAACAGCAGCACGTACACTCGCGTGACTAAACGGCCCGCGGGCCGCAAAGCAAGTCGGGACAAGACCGACCGTATCCTCGCCTCGCTGAACCGGTATGTAGGCGATGGCGATATCCTGCCGGTAAAGACGGCCTTCCTTTCGGAACTCTAATCCGACTCGCCCAATCACGAGTTCACACTGCGTACCGTTGATCGGGTCGGATCTTCAACGAGCGGCCGACACGACGCTGTCTCGGCATGTCAGGGCTCAGTGAGAGCGTATGGGCAGACTGATTATCGCCACAAGGACGGGCGAAGACCAAAGTGAGCAAGATATCGGGCATTACCGTCACATGCTCCAAGTCATTCCATGAGATTAACGAATCAGATTTTTCATCACCTTTTTGAATGCGCAACTTTTCTTGTATGAAATTATCATTGTTGGATTTCCTGGCGATAACTTCGAAGACTGTATGAGGGTCTGGCTACGAGATCGATAACTTTCATTAAGTGCAATCTGACATATACTCATTGCCTGTTGTGCGCAATATTTCAAATTTTTGCGGCTGTTCCAAGGGTTTCAGACGATATCCATGGTCTCGAGAAGTTCCCCGGTAGGTGCTAAATTATAGACCATCTGTGAAAATTTCCCGAAGAGGTAAGGAAGAACATTGACCATCGCTGATTTGCTGCAGATCGTTCGCAAGCATCTCGCGTCTGCGATTATCTCGTTCGTGGTGGTGTTTGCTGCGGTCGCAGCTGTCACGTTCATCATGCCGCCGAAGTACACGGCTACGGCTGAAGTGTTCGCCACGTATGCCGGTCAGTCCGGCGAGACGCAGACCGCCAACGATATGAGCTATGGTGCCAATTATTTGAACACCCAGATCAAGACGTATCCGGAACTGGTGAAGACCGAAGCCGTGCTCCAGCCCGTCATTAAGGACCTCGGCCTGGATATGACCACGACCGATCTTGCCGGCGTGGTGACCGTTACGAACCCCACGAACACATTCATGGTGGACATCTCGGCGGAAGTCGGCGATCCGCAGCAAGCGGCCGACATCGCCAACAGCGTGGCGAAGAACCTGACCGATCAGATTTCTTCCGACCTGTACAACAACTCCTCCTCCAGCGGCTCTCCCATCAAGCTCACGGTAGTGCAGAAGGCTCAGACTCCTACCGGGCAGAGCTCCCCGAACATTCCGCTGTATCTGGCCGCGGGCCTGATTCTCGGCCTCATCGTAGGCATTGGCGTTGCCCTGCTGAAGGACATCCTCAACACCAAGGTGGACTCCACCGATGACGTGCGCGAACTGACCCACGCCTCTTCGCTGGGTACCGTGCCGCAGGCTGCGATTCTTGACGACAGCCGTCCGGTCGTGGTCGCTCAGCCGGCCGGTAGCGAGGCTGAGGAATTCCGTCGTATTCGTACGAACCTGTCGTTCCTTACCACCACCGCCACGCAGGGTCATGGCCGACTGCTGGTCATCACCTCTACCGATCCGTCCGAAGGTAAGACGACGGTTTCCTCCAACGTTGCCGTGGCTCTCGCCGAGGAAGGCAAGAGCGTGCTGCTTATCGACGCCGATCTGCGCCACCCGTCCGTGGCCCACAAACTCGGCATCGAAGGCCACGTGGGCCTGTCTCACGTGCTGTCTCGCCAGGCATCCCCGGCCGATGTCATTCAGAAGTACTGGAAGCCGAACCTGCACATCATGCCGGCCGGCAAGCGTCCGGCTAATGCCAGCATTCTGCTGAACTCCGACCTGATGAAGGAAATGGTCGATCAGGCCCTCACCCAGTACGATTACGTGATCATCGATACTGCTCCGCTGTCCGTTGCCAGCGACGCCACCGTATTCGGTCGTATGGCCGGTGGTCTGGTGCTCGTGACCGGTAAGGGCGTTGTGGAGAAGAAGGAGCTGAGAAGCACCGCTACGGCTCTGCAGACCGCCGAAGTGCCGATTCTCGGCTTCGTCTTCAACTTCGCTGATCCGAAGAAGATACACTCGAAGAACTATTACTACTACTATTACGAGGACGGCAACAAGCGCAGCTCTCATAAGGGTGCCAAGAGCAAGGGCTAGGGCAAGAAGGAAGGCCACAAGTAGTAGTTTCGGCGTTTGCCTATTGTCTTGCAATATGAACCGTGCGGTGCTTCTGTGCCGCACGGTTTTAGGGTTATAGGCCAAAATGTGTGTCCGGCGGTCTAGTCGTTCGACTGCCATTCGACCCGTGTGTGGAACTCGTTCCAGTCGATGCCGGTGCCGTATCTTGCGGGGATGCCGAACGTCTCGTACTGGCCTTGCGGGCTCCTTTCCCATGCCTGCCGGTAGAGGCGCTCGAGTCGTTCGTCGGTCATCGCGTTGGCCGCGAGCCACGCGTCGGTCTCGGGACGTTCCGTGTGCTGGTGGCACCACCAGCAGATCGCCTTCAGCCGTCTGACCAGCCGCAGTCCGCGGTGGCGGCGCAGCATGTCGCGCAGGCGCGCGTTCCATGATTCGACGAGGTTGTTGGTGGACGGCACCGGGCCGACGGACGCGAGCCCCTCGTCGAGGAACGTGAACAGGTGGCCCTCGCGGATGCGTCTGCGGATCATGCGCCGTGCCTTGACGAGCCTTTGGTGCATGTCGTTCACGCCGCCGTCGGCGTATTCGCTCTTCTCGTCGAGGAACGAGGCGAAGTCCTGCTCCCACTGGTTGTAGGAGACCAGCCATTCGGCCGCGCCGCCCGCGTCCCCGACGCGGGGCAGGGACAGGGCCACCCGGCGCAGCCGTCCGCCCGCCTCGAGTCTGGGCCGCCTGCCGGTCAGCTCGAGGATGTTGGCCTGCACGTGGAACAGGCACCGCTGGATCCTCGTATCCGGCCACGTGGCCTTCGCGGCCTTGAGGACGCCGCCCCCGCCGTCGCATACGAGCACGTCGGGCGGCGCGATGCGCGCCATCAGGCACTGCCATGCCGCCGCTTTCTCGCTTTTGGCGACGTGCCAGCCGATCACGTGCCCGCCGGCCACCGCGATCAGGTGTTTTTAGTCAAGTCGGTGTTTCGTGTTTCGTCACTAATTTTTTTCGGTTTTCGGCATGAGGAGTGCCGGCCGGTGGTTTGTTTTACTGGTTGTCCGTCTTGCCGAACATGAGGGCTTGGCTGACGCGTCGGCTGGGGCCGGTGAATTCGATGAGGCGTCCGTGGTGGACGATGCGGTCGATGATCGCGGCGGCGAGTTTGTCGTCGGCGAAGATCGTCCCCCATTTGCTGAACTCGATGTTCGTGGTGAAGATGATGCTGCGACGTTCGTAGCTGCCGGCGATGATCTGGTAGAGGAGACGGGCCCCGTCGAGGCGCACGGGCGCGTAGCCGAACTCGTCGAGGATGATCAGGTCGGCACGGGCGAGGTCCCTGAGCAGGCTGTCGAGGGCGCCGTCGCGTTTGGCCTTGCCGAGCTGGAGCACGAGCTCCGCGGTCTGCCGGAACCTCACGCTCCTGCCTTGCTTGATGGCGAGCATGCCCAGGGCGGTGGCCAGGTGGGTCTTTCCGCGTCCCGTCTTGCCGTAGAACACGAGGTCCTGCGCCTTGGCCGCGAAATCGAGGCCGGTCAGCTGCTCCTTGGTGTATCCGTCGGGCAGGCGCACGTTCGCGAAGTCGTAGCCGTCGAGGCTTTTGGGCACCGGGAACCGGGCCTGGCGCATGAGCCTTGCCCGTTTGGAGGCCTCCCTGTTGGCCAGTTCCGTGGCGAGCATGCGGTCGATGGCGTCCAGTTGGCGGGGCGTGGCCCATTCGAGCGTTTCGTCGATGGTGGCCTGCGAGATGAACAGGCTCCTCGCCCGCTCGCGCAGCGGGCCGGGGTCGGTCCGTCCGTTCTTCTGGTTCACTCGTCCTCCTTGGTGTAGGCGATGTCGTATTCGCTCAGGTCCACGGGGTCGTCGTAGGCCACGGGTCCCAGGCCCGAGGCGTAGCGTGCCGCGGCCAGACATACCCCGGCCCGGTCCGTGCCTCCGGTGGATTCGAGGATCACCGGGCATGCCGGCCACGGCCGCCCGCCAGCCGCTCTCGCCGTCGGCGTGCAGCAGGGCACGCAGGCTGTCGCGCCGCGTGGCCTCGTCCTGCGCGTCGATCCATTCGCGAAGCGGGTCGGGCATCGCGTCGCGCACCCGGCTGTTGCGCCAGGCCGCCGGCCGGTCGCACAACAGCCCGAGCTGGCTCGACGGGTCGCCGCTGTCGGTCGGCTTGTCCCCGTAGGACCTCGGATGCGTGATCACGCGTTTGCCTTCGGCATCGAGGATCTCCACCTCCAGGGCCCTCAGGCCGACGATCATCTCATGGCCGGCGTGTTCGGGTCCGGCCGCGTACCGGTGGCGGCCCTGGACGGTGATGTTGCCGTATTTGTCGGCCTTCATCCTCGTCCACGTGACCACGTCGAACGGCTTGGCGGGCAGGGGCAGCAGCGCCTTTCGGTCCTCGTCGAACAGGCCGGTCTGGCTCTCGCCCTTCCTGTAGTGGTCCTTGTCCCCCAGTTCGAGGCAGCGGCCGGGCAGGCGCAGGTTGAAGCTGTCGAGGTTCCATACGCCGGGCACCGGCACGAACAGCCTGCGGCGCACGGCCCCGACCCGGGCCTCGACGCCGCCCTTCTCGTGTCCCGAGTACGGGTTGCAGAACGTGTACTCGAACCCGTAGTGCGCCTGGAACGCCTGGAACAGGCGGGTCAGGCGGATCCTGTCGAACCATTTGCGTCCGACGCCGGCGGCGTTGTCATACACGATGCGTTCGGGCACCCCGCCCAGCCATTCGAATAGGTTCCTGAGGGCCTGGCACGTGCACTCCGCGTTCTCCCCGGGCATCAGCCGGCTCGGCCCGATGTTCGAGTACGGGAAATCCAACACGAAATGCCGCATTCGCGTCACGACGCCCCGGTAGCGCACGTCGACCTGGCCGAAGTCCGCCTGGCATTCGCCCGGATGCCACGACAGGTCCAGGAAACCGGCCTCCCGCTCCGCCGCGGCCTCGCGCCTGAGCCGCGCCCCGGTCCGGGTCACCGTCGACAACGACACCCCGGCCCCGTACTCGTCGCGCAACCGCTCATGGATGCGGGTCGCGGTATGCCGCTGCTTGCGCCAGGTCTCCCGGTCCTCGGCGAGCATGCCCTCGATCATGGGCAGCCACTCGTCGATCACCGAACCACGACGTCGCCTCACGGGCGGCCTGGCCGATAGGTCGTCGACCCTCAGATACTTGCGCACGGTCGGCTCGCTGACCCTCTCGCTGCGCGCTATCGAGGCGATGGACTCACCGTTCCTGCGACGCGAACGGATAGACTGTATTTGGGGCATGCTGATCATTGCCTTTCCGGACCTTTCCCGAATGGAACTAGAAGCACCATCAGGCTAAGGCCCACGGGTGGTCGGCATGCCTTTCCGCCTAAACCCGAAAAACCTTCGTGACTAAAACCTCAACTTCCTATTGAACAAAAACAATCAGGACCACCGCGTCGCGGTGCAGGTGGATGCCGTCCACGTGCACCACATGATGCACCTCGTCCACCAGGGGCACGGGCGGCCACAGGCTCCACATGAGCTCGCACCGGCGGCGCAGCGTGCGTGCCGGCAGCCGGTGCTCGGCCTGCGATTGTTTCGAGAACAGCCAATCCAGACCGCACCGCAGATCACGGGCGCTGTTGTCGCGCGACTGGGTGCGTGAGCTCCCGCAGCCGGCGTTCCGGCACCGCCACCTGATCCGTCCCGAGCTCGTCCTTCCGTTCCGCTTCATCGGCTCGCCGCACACGGCGCAACAAGGTGTGTTCATCCACCCAATCTGCCACGCCAACTCGAAAGTCACTCAACCGTTGTGCCGCAAGGCCTGACCGGCCATTCCGGACACACATTCTGGCCGACCTCGAGTTCCCCGCCCATACAACTCGAACAGGAGGAACGCCCACCGCCACAAAGGAACACAAGCCAAAACGGACACACATTTTGGCCTATAACCCCGGTTTTACTGTTAAAGGACTGAGTTGTTTGGGTGCATGATGCTGGCTGTATATCGAATAGTAAAGAATTGTGACGTTCTTGAGTACCAGCTGGCACACTTGGCATGGGGCTGTATAAACTGACAGTTTGGAATGACTTCAATGACGCAAAGGAATGAGAAGAGCATGGGAACAGACGAACGCCCTGAACTGAACGCGGAATCTGGTTCCTCTACGTCTCCGGCTCACGGCGATATCGTCGATACCTGCTGGGACATACCGCCTATCTCGTTTGTCGATAACGCAGGCAGCGCTGCGTCGGGTGACGGCAACAGTACTGGTGCTGTTGCGGATGGCTCTCAATTTGCATTCCCCAGCTTTGACGAAGTAATGGAGTGGCCCGCTGCGGGCGCGGCGAATACTGATGGCGGTGCCTCTTCCCCTTCCGATGCTGTGGCTACTGCCCCGATGACTTTTGCGGCGCCTGATACTGCGGAGAGCGCTCAGTCGCCTCAGCGGGATGACAATGCGACGCTGTCGCTTTTTGCGCCAGTTCCTGAAGCCAAGCCGCAACGTGATAGTGCCACAGACGATCTGAGCATCGATTTCAGTGCCATCGAGCAGAACCCTGAACCGGTGGAGGAGCCGGAGGGAGACCGCGCGGCAGAGGTGTCTCGCGGTGGCAAGGGCGGCAAGAAGAAGACCAAGGGCATTATCATTTCGGTGATTGCTGCGCTGGTGGTGATTGCAGCGATCATTGGTGGTGTATGGTACTGGCGTTCCAGCGAGCAGCGTCAGGAAAGCCATCAGCTGCATCAGGATGCGTTGACAGCATGTGCTGAGGCCGTGGACCAGAATTCCACCGCTCAGAAGGCGCTGGCCAAGGCGTTGGCCGACGCCCAGAGTGCTCAAAGCATTACAGCTGATCAGGTGGCTGACGGCGCGACCGTGGATGCGTTGAAGAAGGCAGTTGCTGCGGTAAAGAACGTGGAAGCGGTGGAGTGCAAGACTTCAGCTTCTACGTCGGACCTCAAGGAATATGCCAAGACGGCCACTAGCCAGACCAAGACCGCCAAGAAGAACGCCACTGCGATTACTGCCGCGGCAAAGGCCGTGACGGACAGCAAGAACGCCAAGGATCAGGCTAACGCCCAGCAGGCGTTGCAAGGCAAGATCGCCGAGGCACAGACTTTGCTGGACAACAGCCTGTATGCCGTCGACGATAATTCAACGCGAGTGACGCTGGAAAGTGACATCGCCAACGCCAATACCGTGCTGTCCCAGCAGGGCACTGACGTAAAGGCCATGCAGGATGCCGTCAACACGCTGACTGCGTCCATGGATGCAGTAAACACGTCCATGGCCAACTACAGCGCAGCTGTTGAGGCTCAGCAAGAAGCAGCGCGGCAGAAAGCTCTGAATGATTATTATGCACGATTAAGGCAGCAGCAGTTGTTGCAGCAGCAACCAGACGATGAGGGGACAGGTGACCCGGTGGCTGGTCAGGAGACGAAACCGAAAGATGAGCCGAAGCCGTAAGTGATTGTGCTCTAGCCTAATTGTCAAAGGAACCGCGAATAACAGTAGCGCGCATTTCCACCATTTGCTGTTGCGAACCAGCTCAATATACGCGTGCTTTGTGCCGCTATGCCGTCACGGATTCGCATAATCAGTTCGAATTTATTTGCGGTTTGTTCGCCGGTGGCGGATTGCTCCAGCTGTTGTGCCAGTGCAAGAGCTTCCTCAGAAACTTGTAGGAATGCTGGCAATGTGCTCAATGCATATTCGAGAAGTATATTACCGAGCGTCTCCCAATCGGATTGTCCTGTACATGCTTCGGCAAATCGATGCCAGTGACGTAAATCGATACGTTCCCATGAATATTCTCCTCCAATGTGCATCGCAAGTTTACGTTCTTTGCGCTGTGTATCGTAGGCAAAATACGATGCGATATCGTATAGCGGTGCAAGATGGGGTGTCCCGCCGATTGGTTCCAAAATAGCATAATTCTTGGCATGTGCATCTCCGCCGGCAATGATGTAGTTGAAAACCAACGCTTTGAAGAAAAGATGTACGCTGTCCTCTGGCAAACCATTGTCGCGCATGAAATGCACGATGTCAGTGGCTCCTGGGCCTCCCTCTGATTCATACTTTTGGTCGGTCATAACACTCATCGCTTGGCATAAATCCTCCTGATGAATGCGCTTCACGATTGCGGGTGCGACGCTGTTGTCGACAATGCGATCCCATCGTTCGCTGACTATTGCCGGAATGCCGCCGAAAAGACAATAGTCGGATTGTGCAACGGGAATTCCGAGTTTCTTTGCGGTATTAAGACATATGTATTCATTGAATGCCTGTTCGTGCAGACTACTTACTCCGGGTTTGATGATGTGAGTAGTGGCGGCTTTGCCTTCGGCCTCATACCATTGTCCATTGGTGAATCTGACGGCGAGTTTGTCATGTGCGCCGTTTAAAGACCAATGTTCATCGGGGCTTTGCCAGGAAGGCGGCTGTTCCCCTGTTATTTTTTCGAGTCGTTGTCCGATTTGTTCTTTGCTGATTGGCGTAATCGTTTCTGTGATTAGAGAGTCTGATTTTTCGGGAATGAATTGCACCCCTCCACCACAGTCAAGGCCAACGGCGGTGAGTAGCGAAAAAGGATTGCGCGCATTAACGCCATGTAAACGTGCTATGCGTTGCCTGACTGCTGGGTCATCAGGAAGGATCCCATCAATATACGCTTCGACTGCAATGCCCTTCCATGGTGCTGCGCGGCGCGGCATCGATAATGATAACTGCGCATTGCTGGGGCTTGATAAGTCATAGGTGAAAGTATGATTGCCGAAAAGATCCTCTTGGAGGACTCCTAAGTGGATGCCTTCCAAAAAAACGTTAAGCATCTTGATTTTTGTCATCGTATTCCTCGTTGTCGTTCGGTTCGTCTGCCCCTGTAAGGTCATATGCGTCGGATGCTGAGGATAGGTCATGCAATGTGTCGAGATATTGTCGCACTGGCAGCGAAGATATGGATTTCAGTTGAAGCTGATATTGTTTGAGCTGCTCTTGGAATGATGGTAACGAGGTCGCTTGTTCCGCAATCTGCTTGGCCAGTTTTGCCATGCTTGGTGTATTGGTTTGGCTCAATGCATCTGATGTTTCTGCGAACGTATTCTGATTGCTTGCGAGAGATGCATGCGCTGATGGGTACGGGGCTATGTCCTGTGTGGAGGGCACTTCGTATGACACGGTAAAAGTGACCTCTAGGGCGTTGCATAATGCAAGGATTCGGCTGAGGCTGGCGTTTTCGATTTTTCCTTGTTCTAATTGGTTGATCCAAGGACGGCCGAGACCGGTTTGTTGGGCGAGCGCTGTCTGCGTGAGTCCTTTGGCGATGCGTGCGTCACGTAGGCTGATAGCGAGCTGGCGGGTCGACCGTATGATACTAGAAGCTTTCATTGATCCACCTCGATGTTAGTAATACCGAACATTACTGTCATTGTTCGATCATTCTAACATTACATATGAATATTGTGTTGTCTATCTCTAACATTTTATAAAATGTTAGAGATAGACAACACAATTATTATTCGGCTGATAAGGCGCAGAAATGCCGATGCCGGTCCCCGATGATTGGGAACCGGCATCATGCGCATGAGTTCGCTCGGCGTTTGGGCCGGGTTTCACTCAGCCTTCTTGCGGCGCGGAACCTGTTGTGTACGTGTTGATTTGGCTGGCTTAGTAGCTCTTGTGTGCCTGCCAGTACGCGTACGCGCCGGAAATCGAACCATAGCGGTCTTTGCAATAATTCACAAACCACTTGAACTGGGTCTGGTAGTTGGTCTGCCAGTCTGCACCTGCGGAAGCCATCTTGCTGCCCGGCAGCGCCTGCGGCAGGCCATAAGCACCTGAAGACGGGTTCGTGGCGGTGGGGCTCCAGCCGGATTCGTGGCTGATGATGAAGTTGGCGGCGGTGAAGTCGGCCTCGGAGTAGCCGTTGGAAATCAGGTAGTCATGCGCCCAGGACTGAATCCAGCCGGCCGGCGTGGTGGTGCCGAGGCTGGCGGCGCTGGGCGAAGACACGGTGGCGGTGCCCACCAGAATCACCTTGTCGACCGGTGCCTTCTTGACCCATGAGGTGAACACGTTGGAGGAGACGACCTTATCGCCGGAGCGGGTCACCAGAGACGTGGTCTCCAGCACACCCTTCTCACCCTCGGTCTCGACCTTCTCCTGGCCATTGGGCAGGCTCGAGGTCTCCTTGCGTACTTCATTGAAAGCGATATCGGTGTCAGTGGTCTCCACCGTGGTGTTGGCGCGGTCGATGGAAATGACCGTGGACTCGGTGACCTTGGAATCCAGGCTTGGGCTCACGCTATCTTCCGGATCGAGAACGATATCGCCGGTTTCCAGCACATCCTTGACGGTGGTCATGTTATCTTTTTCGCCGAGAACCACGCGGGACTTGCCGTTGACCTTGACGGTCACATAAGTGGTGCTCTTGAGCGCACCACGGGAGGCCGAGCGGGAAGCTGCGCCGTCGGTGGCGGAGAATGAGGTTGGGGCGATGGAAGGTGTAGCGGTGCTCGACTGATAGAAGTCGCGAGATATAACGCCTGCAGTGGCAATGAGACCCACTGCGGCTACGGCCGCTGCGATCTTCGCCCACTGACCCCGAGATAGGGTCTTGACGATTGAGGTTCGCTCAGCGTGCTTCGACATTGCGCTCCTTGGTTGGGTACACACTGCTCTCCATCATAGGACGTTGAGTGGATGAATAAAAAATCCGTGGTGGGTGTTCGACCCGCCACGGATGGCATATGTAGTAGCTAGCAGTGCAAGGAAGCGCTATATATGGTCTTTTTCCGTGCTTCCGCTGCCGCAGCGTGATAAGGCTTACTGCTGCTCCTGCGCTGCCTGCTGCGCTTTGGCGGCGGCCAGATCCAGCGCCTTGGCCTGGGCGATGAGGTCGTCCAGATCGGAGGCCTGCAGCGCGCCGGCCTGCTGGAAAATGACCTCGCCCTGCTTGGCAATCATCAGCGTAGGCACCGCCTGAATGCCGGCAGCCTGAGCCAGATCCTGATTGGCATCGATGTCCACCTTGACGAAAGCGATGTTCGCATTCTCCGGCTCGTTGGACGCAGCCTCGAAAATCGGGCCGAATGCTCGGCACGGACCGCACCAAGTGGCCCAGAAGTCAACGAACACGATTTCGTTGTCGGTAATGGTCTTCTCAAACTCAGCTGAAGTGATGGCGGTGGTGGCCATTGAAGTTCCTTCCTCAAACACAGTGCTTGATGCTGTATACCAGTTTCCCAGCACCACCCAACATTTCGGCAAAAGTTTGTGCCCCAAGCTGAATGGATTGCGGGCGCATGGAGGCGATGAGGCGCTTTGCTGAGAATTCACAGACAATTTTTCGGTGAATTGTGCCCATGTTCATCAATGCGCGCGATAATGAGACCATGCCAGTCATGAATGATGAAGTGCCCGACGAGGGCGATTACGATGCCGGCCGTGGCCGCGGCGAATTCGACAACATCACGCCCGAGGACTTCATTCACGGCGGCGGTTCGGGCCACGGCAACCCGCCGGGATGGCTGGGACCGGCCGACATCAACCGGGCCCGCCACCAGATGCCCATCGCGTACGTGGAGATCGTGCCCGTGCGCACCGATGAGATGGGCCGCATTGCCCAGGTCGGCTCGTTGCTGCGCGTCGCCGAAGACGGGTCGATCGAGCGTACGCTGATCACCGGCCGTGTGCTGTATCACGAAACGTTGCGCGAGGCCATCGCCCGCAATGTGGCCAAGGATTTGGGCGATATCGCCTTGCCGCTGCTGCCGGTCGGGCTCCAGCCGTTCACCGTGGCCGAATTCTTCCCGACGCCGGGACTAAGCGAATACTACGATCCGCGCCAGCACGCCATCGCACTGTGCTACGTGGTACCTATCGCTGGCGACTGCAAGCCACAGGACGAGACGCTGGATGTGGAATGGGTGGATCCCAAGAGCGACGTAATGAACACGTTCGTGGCGCAGATGGTCAACGGTCATGGTCGCATCGTGCGGCAGGCGTTGGCCTGGGCCGGAATCTGACAGTTGTTCTGCTTCCCGCTGGTGGGGATGGCGCGTGGCGACGGAGGGCGGTCCGCGTTGAAACCGCTCCCAGCCGACTGAGCCGACAGCTCCGCCAGTGGGGTGTGAATGTGAAGGAGTAACGACAATGGCAATCGAATTGGCCAATCATATCTATCGCGATGGCGAAGGCGTGCCGGTGGTGCTGATGAACGCCTACCCGGTGGACCACCGCATGTGGGACGTGTGCGCGAAGGCGCTCGCCGACTTCGCCGACCTGAACGATGTGCCGGACTTCCCGATTTGGGCGCCGGATATGGCCGGCTCCGGCGCATCCCCGGTTCCCAGCGAGGTCGATTCCGGCCCGCGTATGGCCAACGGCGCGTACAGCGAGGCGCTGGATCGCCTGGCCGGAGCCTACGTGGACCTGATCAAGGCCGCCGGCTATGAGCAGGCGATCTGGGTCGGGCTGTCGATGGGCGGCTACGTGGCGATGGACATCCAGCGCCTGTACCCCGAAACGGTGGCCGGACTGGCCTTGTGCGACACGATGGCCGCGTCCGACGGTGTGGGCGGAGAGAACCGACTGAAGATGGCGGACGCCGCCGAACAGACGAACTCGGTCGAACCGGTCATGCACTTCGCGCAACCGGCCGATGGCGATTCCACCGTCAAGAAGACTCCTGAATTCATCGCGACCATGACCGGCTGGATCAACGAACAGAACCCGGCTGGTCTGGCTTGGCGTCAGCGCATGACCTATGGCCGGCCCGAATTGGGGGCGGTGCCGGAAACGATCAGCGCGCCGAGCCTGGTGGTATCCGGCGAACTGGACCCCTCCAGCAACCCGAGCGTGATGCGTCCGCTCGCCGAACGAATCACCGGCGCTGAATTCATCGACATTCCGGACTGCGGCCATTTCAGTGCCGTCGAACATCCGGATACCGTGGCGCGGGCGCTGCTCTCGCTTGTCAGGCGTGTGCAGAGCGCGCAGAAGAACGCATAGGAGACCTCGATGACCGCTGACATTCATTTCTCACCTCTGGCACTGACCCATGCGCTGCCGTTCCTGCCGCTCGCGCAAGGTGACATCGACTATCAGGTGGACCGGCGAAGTGAACCTGGCCTGATCGACGAGCTGCTGGCCGAGCCGACCACCAAAGTCGTGCTTACGCGCGGCGGACTTGTCGCCGTACCGCGCGGCCAAGGCGAGCTCGTGGACTATGAGAACGTGAAAATGCGGCTCGCCACATTGCCGGGCGCCTATGTGTCCGCCGAACTGGCACGCTACCCCGAAGCGGTCGCCATGTTCCTCGGCTCCTATGTCGGGGCGCGCGGCGAATCCGTGGTCGCCGTGGATATCACGCGCGTGCCGGAAGCCGGTGTTCCCGGTGTTGACGGGATTGCTGATGTTTCCGGTGCTGCCGACGGCGTGCTCGGCACCCAGGATTCCGGCACCGTGGACGGCGCGCTGGGCAAGAACGGCATCAGCGGAGGTGCTGCCGCCGGAATACGGCAGCCGGGAAATACCAAGGGCAATGGCGGCGTAGCCGCAGCCAAAATCGCCGGGCCGCTCGGTGTACCGGATTCGGCCGGACAAGGTGCGGACGATGCCTTCGATGATTCGGTCGGCGCGCCCGTACAACCCTTGGTCCCGAAGCCCACGCTGTTGCAACAGGCCGTGACCCGGTTCGACTGGGTGGACCTGCGCGGATTCGCCCCTCACGCCAACGCGCGCGAGGCTGGGCAAGCCACCAGTGCCATCACCTTAAGCATCTGGCACAGCCGCCAGCGGTTCTGCCCCACCTGTGGCGCGGCAGTCCGGCCGGCGCTCGCCGGATGGGCGCAGCGATGCACCAACGAGGCGGACGGCAACCGTGTGCTGTTCCCGCGTGTGGAGCCGGCGGTCATCACCGCCATCGTGGACGGGCACGACCGTCTGCTGCTGCAACACAACGCGGCATGGAATGATTCGAGGCTGTATTCGGTGTCCGCCGGATTTGTGGAGGCGGGGGAGAACCTTGAACACGCCTGCCGCCGCGAGGCCATGGAAGAGACCGGCATCAAGCTCGGCGAGGTGCGGTACCTGGGCTCGCAGCCGTGGCCGTTCCCGGCTTCGCTGATGATGGCGTTCAAGGCACATGCAATCACCACCGACGTGCATGTGGACGGCGAGGAGACCATGACCGCGCGATGGGTCACACGCGACGAATACACGGCCGAGCTCATCGCCGGCCGTATGGCGGCGCCGGGCCGCGCCACCATCGCCCGCTACATGATTGAGGAATGGCTCGGTCGCGAGCTGTGACGGACCGCGAAGATAGGTTAGGCTTATGACTATGAGTGATGACAACGAAAACGAACAGCCGCTGAACCTCGACATTCCCGACCATCTCGAATACTCCGAGGAGCATGCGTGGGTGGACCGTTCGGTCGACCCCGCAATCATCGGCATCACCGAATACGCCGCCGACCAGCTTGGCGAACTTGTGTTCGTGGATCTGCCTGAGCCTGGCGCCCGTGTGGAGGCCGGCGACGAGATCGTGGAGCTTGAATCCTCCAAGGCCGTCCAGCCGTTGATCAGCCCCGTGGCGGGTACGGTCAAGTATGTGAACCGTGACGTGGCGGACGACCCGTCCGTGGTCAACGGCGATCCGTACGGCGAAGGCTGGCTGCTGAAGGTCGAGCTTGACGACGATGAGCCGGAGCTGCTGAGCGCCGACGAATACGCGAATGTCGTGCGGTAGTTCTACCCATGGCTCCCCCCTGAGGGGAGCTGGCTATGAAGCGGACTGAGGGGAGTTTCCATATGTTGGGGACTCCCCTCAGTCGCCCATGGTGACAGCTCCCCTCAGAGAGGGGAGCCAAGAAAATGAGGTGTATGGCCTATATTGGTGTCTATGAGAAGCCCACGCGAGGATTTTGAGGCGGCAGGCAAGCGACTGCCTTGGGATGCTGCTGCTCGCAATGCAGCGCTGTCCGCCACTGCGCCAGTCTCTGACGTCAAGGCATCCGCCAATGGCGCCGACAATGCCAGCAATGCTGAACATTCCGATGACATGCCCACCGTGCCGATTCCCGCACGCAAGGCTGCCACGACGTTCGACACCCCCTCCAAGCATGAGCGCATCGAGGTCAAGCCGCCGATCACCCGATTCATACGTCGTGCCATCACCCGCGTGTTCGGCGTATGGTCACACATCTCCACTCAGGTGGTGCGCCAATGGGGCTGGTATCCGCGAGTGGAACCCTATGTGGGTTATGGCACCGGCGATTACTCGCGCCTGATCTGCCGCACGGTATACGCCCCCAAGCATGCGCAATCCGGCGAACTGATCCGCGGCATCCGCGGCATGCTTGCCGTGCCCGCACCGCGCACCCACGTGCAGGCCAGCATTGATGACATGCCGCTGAACACCGTGCAGATCGGCGTCTCCGAGGTCTATGACAAGGTGGACCGCACGCGCGATCTCGGCAGCGAATACGCCATCTCCGATTCCGCCGGATACCTCGACCTCGTGGCCGAGCATCGTCTGGTGCCCGGCATCCATCGCGTCTCCTACAGCGTGGCCAACCGCAAACCCGTGAGTGCCAACCTGTACACCATCCCCGCCAGTGCCAAAGTCGGCATCATCTCCGATGTGGACGACACCATCATGATCACACAGGCCCCGGTGCCATGGAAGGCCGCGTACAACCTGCTGTTCCTCGACCCCAAGAAGAAAGCCTCCGTGCCGGGCATGAGCGTGCTGTTCACCCGCATCGCCGACTTGTTCCCCGGCGCACCGTTCTTCTATCTTTCGACATCGCCTTGGAATGTGGAGAGTTCGATTCGCAACTTCATCACTGACCATGGTTTTCCCGAAGGCCCGCTGCTGCTGCGCGACCTCGACCCGAGGCCCAAGACCTTCGTGCCCACCGGCCCCCAGCACAAACTTGAGTTTGCTGAACAACTTATGGCCGACTTCCCGGACATGAAGTTCATTCTGGTGGGCGATGACGGGCAGAAGGACCCGACCACGTACGCCACCATCGCCCGCAGATATCCCGGACGTGTACTGGCGATCGTCATTCGTGAGTTGAGCCCGCGCGAATCAACCGGATTGGCGTCGGTGACGGGGCTCACCTCGACCCAGCCGACTCCGGTAACCGATGTACCAGTATTCACCGGCACCACCGGCTCGAACATTCTGAAGACCATGCTGCCGTATCTGAAGACGGTGTTGCGATAAGCGCGGCGTGATGAACGCCGAATGCGTCCCGGTGTGGTGCCTCGCCTATAATCGCGTGGTATGACTGACGATAGCACAAACGCCGCGGCCGCGATGCCGCCTTACGCCAAGCGCGAGCCGAAGCGCCGCGAATTCCACGGTGACGTTTTCGAAGACGATTACGAGTGGATGCGAGACAAAGACTCCGATGATGTGCGCAGCTA
Source organism: Bifidobacterium sp. FKU (assembly GCF_026016385.1). Classification (NCBI taxonomy): domain Bacteria; kingdom Bacillati; phylum Actinomycetota; class Actinomycetes; order Bifidobacteriales; family Bifidobacteriaceae; genus Bifidobacterium; species Bifidobacterium sp. FKU. The sequence goes on along the minus strand of NZ_CP092888.1, from coordinate 2,015,623 downwards.
CGTAGCTGCCGAAAACCAGTACTGCGAGCGTCGCATGGCGCATCTGGCGGATTTCCGGCATACGTTGTTTGAAGAGCTGAAATCGCATGTGGAAGAGACCGATATGTCGGTTCCCACGCGCGTCAATGATTACTGGTACTTCACCCGCACGCAGCAGGGCAAACAGTATGGCGTGCAATGCCGCATCCCCGTGCGCGATGCCGATGACTGGGACCCGCCGGTCGTGGATCCGCAAGGCGCGCCCGGCTCCATGCCCGGTGAACAGGTCGTTTTTGATGCGAACAAGGAATCCGAGGGGCATGACTTCTTCCGGCTCGGCGGCTTGGATCTGAGCAAGGACGGCCGTTGGATGCTGTACGGCGTGGATGTTGCGGGAGACGAACGATATGATTTCCGCATTCGCGACCTTGCCGGGCTGGAGACCGGGGAGCCGGTCAGCGAACTGCCCGAACAGTTCACCGGCATTGGCAGCGCATGCTTCACGCCGGACGGCCAATGGGTGTTCTGGGTGGAATTGGACGATTCCTGGCGGCCGCTCGCCGTGTGGCGGCATCGTGTTGGCACGGCGGCCGAATCGGATGTGTGCGTGTACCGAGAAACCGATGAACGGTTCTGGGTGGGCGTTGGCATCAGTTTTGATGAGCGCAATATCGTGATCGGCACCGGTTCCAAAACCACCACCGAAGTGCTGATGCTGCCGGTGGCCACGCCTGAAGGCGAATTCCAAGCCTTCATTCCACGTCAGAACGATATTGAATATGATGTGAGCTTTGCCTGTTTTGAAGGCGCGGGGGAGAACGGTGCGGATGTGCCACTCGCCGTGGTCTATCACAACGCCGCCAATCCGAATTTCGAAGTCGACGTCATTGACATGCGTGGCCATGAGCCGCCGTACCAACTCGGCGAAGGCGTGTGCATTGCCGCCGGGTCGCCGTACGGCTGTGAACATGGTGAGCCGGATAAGCCGATTACCGAGGCATACTTCAACGCCACCAATCCGGCGATATTGCAGGGTGCCCACGGTCTGGGCATCGAAGGCATCGCGTTGCATCGCAACTTTGTGTCCCTGAGCTACCGTGCCGACGGCCAGCCGCACGTGGCATACATGACCAAGAGCGCGGCTGCCGCCGACTTCCTGGCCGGACGGCCGTGGCGGTTTACGGAACTGCTGCCGCCTGCCCTGGAGGACGACTGGGACATGGTTGCCGCCGATCGCGAAGGCTTCACCGGCGATCATGGCGAAATCTTGTGGACCGAAGATGAGGCCCCCACGGATCACACGTCATCTTCCGATGGTGCCAGCGACGACCACCTGCCCGGTGAGACCCGGCGCTTGTACACCATCGGCGTCGGCGGCAACCCATCGTATGAGGCGCCGCGCATGCGCTACTCGTTCGCCAGCTACACCCGCCCGGGCGAGCTGCACGAAATCGATCCCGCCACCGGTGAAGATGCGCTGCTGAAGCGAGCCACCGTGTTGGGCAACTTCAATCCACGCGATTACATGGAACGCCGTGTGTGGATTACCGCGCGCGACGGCGAACGCATTCCTGTTTCCCTCGTCTGGCACCGCGATTGCCCGGCGCAGGATTCGCCGATGTTCATTACCGGATATGGTGCATACGAGATTTCCTCCGATCCGGGGTTCTCGGTCTCTCGTCTGAGCATGTTGGATCGCGGTGTGCTGTACGCCGTGCCGCATATTCGTGGCGGCGGCGAAATGGGACGTGCCTGGTATGAACAGGGGCGCAGACTGAACAAGAAGCATTCCTTTGAAGACTTCGTGGACGCCACACGCGCGCTGCAGAAGGCGCATTTGGCTGATGCTTGGCGCACCGTGGCCAACGGCGGATCCGCTGGCGGCCTGCTGATGGGCGCGATTGCCAATATGGCGCCCGAATGCTACGCCGGTGTTGAGGCGGATGTGCCGTTCGTGGACGCGTTGACCTCCATTCTTGACCCGGACTTGCCGTTGACCGTCACCGAATGGGACGAATGGGGAGACCCGTTGCATGACCCTGAGGTGTATCAGTACATGAAGTCGTACACGCCATACGAGAATGTGCCGGTCACCGTGCTCGAGGGCGGCGACGACGAGGCTGCCGGTGACGGCAGTGCTGATGGGGCTGCCACCGGCGCGCTCGCCGCCGCGCAATTCCCGAGAATCTTCATTACCACCTCGATGAACGACACCCGCGTGCTGTACGTCGAGCCGCTCAAATGGCTGGCCCGTCTGCAGTCCGCCGGCGTGGACGCGGTGGCCAAGATTGAGGTCGAGGCCGGTCACGGCGGTCTATCCGGGCGTTACAAGCAATGGGAAGAGGTTTCCTATGAGAACGCTTGGTGCATGGATGTGATGGGGCTCGCTCATTAGGTCATTCTGTCGTTCATTAGGTCGGTGTCCTCTTCTATGTGAGACTGAAATGCCGCCATTTCAGTCCCTGAAATGAACCCACACCGACCTAATGAACACTAAAATGACCTAATGAATGTCTCGACACGATACGCATGTTGGTTGTGTCCACTAGCTGAGCGGGTTCGGGCCGGCAGGTGGTCGCGCGAGTAGGCTCCTTGAACTATGGCAAAGACATATAAAATCGCCGTTATTCCCGGCGACGGTATTGGCAAGGAAGTCACTCCGTGGGCTCAGAAGGCTTTGGAAAAGGCCGCTGAAGGCGTAGCTGACTTCGAGTACGAGAACTTCGACTTGGGTGCCGAGCGCTATCTGCGCGATGGTGCGATCCTGCCCGAGGACGAAGAGGGGCGCATCAAGGCCAACGACGCGATTCTGCTCGGTGCCGTGGGCGATCCGCGCATCAAGGCCGGCATTCTGGAACGCGGCCTGCTGCTGAAGCTGCGCTTCGACCTCGACCAGTACGTGAACCTGCGCCCCTCCAAGCTGTACAAGGGCGTCACCTCGCCGCTCGCCAACCCCGGCGACATCGACTTCGTGGTGGTGCGTGAAGGCACCGAAGGTCTGTACTGCGGTGCCGGCGGCGCGGTGCGCCGCAACACCCCGCAGGAGGTGGCCACCGAGGTGTCCATCAACACCGCATACGGTGTGGAGCGTGTGGTGCGTTACGCCTTCAAGCTTGCTATGAAGCGCAAGAAGCACGTCACCCTGGTGCACAAGAAGAACGTGCTCGTCAACGCCGGTGATATGTGGCAGCGCATCGTCGACAAGGTCGGCGAGGAATACCCTGAGGTCACCCACGACTACCAGCACATCGATGCGGCCACCATCTTCCTGGTCTCCGACCCGAGCCGTTTCGATGTGATTCTCACCGACAACCTCTTCGGCGACATTCTGACCGATGAGGCCGGCTCCGTGGTGGGCGGCGTGGGCTACTCCGCCTCCGGCTGCATCAACGCCTCCGACGAGTTCCCGTCCATGTTCGAGCCGATTCACGGTTCCGCTCCGGACATCGCCGGTCAGAACAAGGCCAACCCGACCGCCGCCATCCTCTCAGCCGCCATGCTGCTCGAGCATCTCGGCTTTGATGATGCGGCCAAGAAGATCCATACCGCCGTCGAAGCGGACATCGAGGAGCTCGGCTCCACCGTGCGCTCCACCGACCAGGTCGGCAAGGACATTCTGGCCCGCATGTGACCTCAAACTTGGCTCCCCTTCAGAGGGGAGCCAGAAAACTCTCTATACTGAGTTGCATGCAAATACGACATGGGGAATGCAAAACCGTTGGCGGCAAACTAGTCGCCGTGACCGTATCCGTCGATGATGACGGCACCGCACAGCCATGCCATATCAGTGGTGATTTCTTTATTGAATCAGTTTCGGATGCCGAATCTCATGCTTTGTTGCATGACCTGGAACAAGCTCTAATTAGCGATGATTCATTGCGGTCCGTATTGGACGCTCATCCAAGTTGCCGAATTATCGGCACCGATGAAGTTGCCATCAAAACCGCATACAGCCGAGCCGTAAGCAGCAACTTGCCCCCGCTGGTGGGGGCTCCCGCGCAGCGGGTGGGGGTGGTCAGCCCCGATGCGCCGAACATCCCAGCATCCATCAATACACAAACCAAACAGTCCGACGAAAGCTCTGAATACCGGGAGCGTTGGAACGCCCTCAAGCCTCAACTCACCGTGATCCACGACCATCCGCGTACTCCGGACGAACAAATGGCCATTGACGAGACCTGGGCGCGTGAAGTCGCAGCAGGAACACGACAGCCGACCATCCGATTATGGGAGTGGGCGGGCCCGGCTGTGGTCATCGGCCGTTTCCAATCGGCCCAGGACGAGGTGAATCTGGACATTGCCAAGCAGCTCGGCTTCGACGTGGTACGCCGTTGCACGGGTGGCGGAGCGATGTTTATCGAACCGGGCAACACCATTACCTATTCTCTGTATGCACCGCTCGATTTCGTTCAGGGCGTAAGCATCGAAGAATCCTACCGGCTCTGTGACTGGTGGCTGGTCGAAGCGCTGCGCGAACTTGGTTTGGATGTGCGGTTCACGGGCCTCAATGATATCGCCTCGCAGTACGGCAAGATCGGGGGAGCGGCGCAGCGGCGCTTCCCCGTAGGCTCAGGCGGCGCGGTGCTGCACCATGTGACCATGGCATATGACATCGATGCGGCCAAGATGAGCCGTGTGCTCAACACCAGTCGCGAGAAGATGTCAGACAAAGCGGTGAAATCAGCGGTCAAACGCGTGGACCCGATGAAAAGCCAGACCGGCCTCAGCCGGGCGCGGATCGTCGAACACCTCATCGACTGGTTCTCCGCATGAGCGTCCGCGCCGAACGGGCGCGTTACAATATGACAGTCGAGGTCAGGCACGGGACGATCGATAAGGATGGTGCGATGAGCTTGGAAACGCCAAACGCTTTTGCTGACGAGGAGAACATCCTGCTGCATACGGCATTGTTCAAGCAGGTATCGCCAGCCGAAGCCGAGGAGCTGTTGCCGCATTTGAAGCGTGCGACGTTCGATAAGGGCGACTATATCTTCTCCGAAGGCGATACCGACCAGCGCATGTATTTACTGGAGCAGGGGCGCGTCAAGCTGATTCGCACTTCTTCCGATGACCGCGTGCAACTGCTGTCCATCCACGCGCCGGGCGAAGTGCTTGGCGAGATTCCGGTATTCGACCCCCATGGTGGCCCGCGCACCGCGTCAGCAGTGGCCATGAGCCATGGAACGCGCGTGGTCTGGCTGGAGCATGATGCCCTGTTCGCATGGCTTGATGAGCATCCGCGTGTGGCCATCGACATGTTGCAGGTCATGGCCAACCGCCAGCGCGGCAACAACGAACGCATCTCCGACTTGGTATTCATGGATGTGCCGGCGCGTCTGGCCAAGATATTGCTCAACTTGGGCTCACGTTTCGGCGAGCCGGTGGAACAGGGTCTCAAAGTGCCGCATGACCTGACTCAGGAAGAGCTGGCCCAACTGGTGGGCTCCAGTCGTGAGACCGTGAACAAGGCGTTGATGGACTTTTCCAACCGCGGATGGATCGCACGTGACGGCCGATCAATCATCATCTTCCAGCCAGGTATGCTGATTCGACGCTCGCGGCGCTGACCGTTCGGCTGACTTCCAGCCGATGTTACGCTAGTGCGGTTCTTGTGATGATATGTTCACGGGAGCTGACCGTAAGCCCGGTTGGTAGGGCACCCCATTTAGAATGGGGCCCATGCCCAAAAAGAAGTCCCTCACTCTCCAACGTGTGCTTGTTCTCCTCTTGGCCTATATCATGCTTGCCGTATGCGGTGGCGTGGCGGCCAGTGTGTTGTTTGTACCGGGTGTGGTCGGTGCCAATAAAGCCGCCAAAGCGGTGATCCCGTCGCTCAAGGTAGAAAATGTGGACTTCGATGTGACCAGTCTGCCTCAGAAGTCGACGATGTACGCGCGAGACGGTTCCACCGTTATCGCGACGTTCTACAACCAAAACCGTATCGTCGTGCCGCTGAAGAAGATTTCCAAAACCATGCAGCAGGCAGTGGTGGCGCGCGAAGACCGTCGATTCTGGACTCACGCCGGCGTCGACGTGCAAGGCGTGATGCGTGCGTTCGTGCAGACCTACCTCGTCAAAGGCTCCCAGCAGGGTGGTTCGTCGCTGACCCAGCAGTACGTCAAGAACGTGCTGCTCATGCAGGCGATCGAGGACGACGACCCGATCGCCCAGTACCATGCCACCGAAGACACCGTCGCCCGCAAGATCCGCGAGATGCTGATCTCCGTGCAGATGGAGAAGAAGTATTCCAAGGCCGAGATCCTGCAGGGCTATCTGAACATCGCCCAGTTCGGCAACAACCTGTACGGCGTGGAGACCGCGGCCCAGCGCTACTTCAGCGTGTCCGCCGCCGACCTGAACGTGGTGCAGTCCGCCACCATCGCGGCCATCACCAAGAACCCGAGCCAGTACGATCCGCTGGTCGAGGAGAACCAGAAGGAAAGCGAAAACCAGCGCAACATCGTGCTCAAGCTGATGCTGCAGGAAGGGTACATCACCCAGGACCAGTACACCGAAGCCGTGAACACGCCGCTGAAGGACACGCTGAAGGTGCAGTCCGTGAACGTCGGCTGCCAGGACACCGGCGACTATGCGTACTTCTGCGACTTCGTGGTGCGCCGCATCCAGAACTCCGAGGAATTCGGCAAGACCCGCGCCGAACGCAACAAACTGCTGCAGGAGGGCGGCCTGAAGATCGTCACCACATTGGATGTGGAGGCGAACTCCATGATGATGGACACCGCGCGCCGCACCATTCCGCCCGATGATCCCAGCGGCATGGAGATCGCCATGGCCGCGGTCAAACCGGGGACCGGCGAGGTGCTGGGCTTCGGCCTGAACCGCCACTACGACGCCACCCCGGCGGCCGCGAACGACCCGACCAAGACGAGCCAGAACTACGCCGTCGATCTGGTGGACGGCGGCGGCTCCGGTTGGACCATCGGCTCGTCCTGGAAGCCCATCAACCTCATCGCATGGATGGAGGCGGGCCATTCGATCAACGACAACCTGCAGACCACCACGACGTACCCCACGACCGACTTCGCCTGCGACAACTACAAGGGCGGCGCCGATTCGTGGAACGTGTCGAACGCCATGGGCGCCGGCACGGTGAACCCGGAAAGCCCGTTCCTCGGTCTGGTGCGATCGCACAACACCACCCAGGCCTCCATGGGCGCCATCCTCAAACTGTGCAAGGTGGCGGACACCGCGACCGAACTGGGATACCATGACGCCGCCACCGGCGAGACCATCGACAAGACCCCGGTGTACACGCCGTCCATGATGATCGGCTCGGTGAACGTGTCCCCGCTGACCATGGCGAGCATCTTCGCCGTATACGCCTCGAACGGCGTGCAGTGCAACCCGATCGCCATCAACAAGGTGACCGGCAGGGACGGCAAGGAGTTCAAGGTCCCGTCCGCGAACTGCCATCAGGCGGTGGATAAGGACATCATCCAAACACTCGCTTATACCCTGAACCAAGGTACGGTGCGGCCGGATGGTGCCGGTTGGTCATTCAGATTGGCTGACGGGCGTAAGTCGTTTGGTAAGACCGGTACCAGTGAGGATCTCGCGGTGTCCGGTGGATCGTTCATTCCTAATCAGATCGCGGCGTTCGCTGTGGTCGGCGACGCACAGAACCCGTACACCAACCGTATTTCCAACATTGCCATCAACGGCCGGTACAACAGCTATTGGGATGGTTCGACAATCGCAGCTCCGGCCGTTACCAACTTCTTCAATAGCTACATTTCCAAGAAGAAAATACCGATTGACAACGATTACGGCCAGCCCGTCTCGAAGTACACCACGACTGGCAAGTATCTGGGCATTGGCGGACGAACGTTCAGCGCGCCGCAGACCACTGCGAATGGCAACAGCCAATCGCAGAGCAACAACAATCAGTCTCAGTCGCAGAACACTGGGCAAAACAACACCCAAACCCAGGGGCACTGATTCAGAGCAGTTGTGAATGATGGCCAGTGATTGGTGATTGGCGTTTGACATTTGGTGATTGCAGGCCGGCTGAGTCTACGTAACATGGCCGACTGCGATACCCAGATTACGTAGTTTGCGGGCGTTACCTGTTTCAGGTGACGCCCGTTTTACAATACTTAATGACAACGCCAGCGCGTTCATCGAATATTCGCCATGAACGCGCATCGGAAAGGGGAACGATGAGCAACGACGATCTGACGCATGAGAATTTTGATTTTCGTGGATTCGACGTGCCGGATCTCAAAGCGGTGACGATGGCTTCGTCTTCGGACGGCGATCAGTCCAAGCAGCCGAAGACCAAGCACGAGGATGCATCGAGGAACCGTAAGCACGGTAAGAAGAAGTCAAAATCCGACGCACGGTCCAAGAAGCGGGCCGGCACGGGCAAGACAAGCGAATCGTTCGATGATTATGAGGATTATGAGGATTATGAGGGAAGGGAAGCTGTGGGCAAGGCAGATAAGAAAGCCAGCAAGGACCGTCCTGGGCTGTTTGCGCCAATGACGCTGCGCGAGGTGACCGTGCGTAATCGTATTTGGTTGCCTCCGATGTGCACGTATTCATCATTCGCCCGCGACGGTAGGCCCACGCCGTTCCACTACCAGCATTACGTGTCTCGCGCGTTCGGCGGATTCGGCATGGTGATCGTCGAATCCACCGCCGTGGCTCCTGAGGGGCGTATCACGCCATGCGATCTGGGCCTGTGGGAAGACGGGCAGATTGATGCTTGGCGCTGGATCGTGGACGGTATTCGCGAGGCGGGTGCGGTGCCTGCCATCCAACTCAACCATGCGGGGCGTAAGGCTTCGACTGGTTGTTTTGCCGTTGGCTACGACGGTCAGAGTGTGCCGGAGGAGGCGGGCGGCTGGCCCACCATGGCACCGTCTGAAATCGCATTCGGCGGGCTGCGTACGCCGCGCACGCTGTCCGTGGATGAGATTCATGGTCTGGTCGGCGCGTTCGCCGCGGCGGCGGGCCGGGCGTCGGCCGCCGGCTTCCAAGCGATACAAATTCATGCCGCGCATGGCTATCTGATTTCTCAGTTCCTTGACCCGCTGAGCAATGAGCGTGATGACGAATATGGTGGCGATTTGACCGGTCGCTCTCGTTTCCTGGTCGAGGTTGTGGATGCCGTGCGCGGGGCCGTCCCCGAGGGCGTGCCGGTTCTGGTGCGCATTTCGGCCACGGATTGGGCCGCTGGCGGTTGGGATTTGGATCAGACCATTGCACTATCCAAGGTGCTGAAGGAGCATGGCGTCGATGTGATGGACGTGTCCACTGGCGGCATCATGTCGGGAGTGTCGATTCCGGTCAAGCCGAACTATCAGGTGCCGTTCGCCGAGCAGGTCAAGTCCAAGGCCGATATTCCGGTGACCGCGGTGGGTCTTATCACCAAGCCGAAGCAGGCGGCCAAGATTTTGGCCCGTGGCGAAGCCGATGCCGTGGAAATTGGCCGCGCCGCATTGCGCGATCCGTACTGGCCGTTGCGTGCGGCCAACAAGCTGGGCATACCGTCCACAGAGGTCCCCTACGCCCCGCAATACGTGGCCGGTGCGTACTGAATCCTCATGGGGCGGTGACTTTCCCATGGGGCGGTGACTTTCCCATGGGGCGGTAAAACCCTCATGGGGCGGTAACCCAAAACGGCGGTATTCTGCGGAATGTGAAATTTGGCTAACCGCCTCATGGGACAATCACCGCCCCATGAGGGTTTTACCGCCCCATGGGTAATAGGGCAATATGTGAGTTCACTCCACGTCTACGCCGACGGCATCGGAGACGTGCTCGAATCCGTCACGGCGCAGCAGCTGGGCCAGACCGCGCTTCAACACGGTAATCTGCTGCGGGCCTCGGTACATCAGCGCGCTGATGAACATGACCAAGCTGGAGCCGGAACGAATCTTCGCATAGGCTTGCTCGGGGGTAAAGACGCCACCGATGCCGGCGATAGCGAACCGGTCGCCATACTCTTTGTACACCTTGCGAATCAGCTCGGTGCTGGCGTTGGTGCACGGGCCGCCGGACAGGCCGCCCTCCCAATCGCGCGGAATCTCGAGGCCGGTGCGGTCCTTCTGCAGATTGGCGATGGACAGCCCCTGCACATTGTGCTCGGCCAGCACATCGAGCAGCTCCTTGTACTCGCCCCACGGCTTGTTCAACGGCATCTTGACCAGCGTGGGCTGCGGGCGGTCGATCTTGTCGAGCGCCGTAAACAGACGGTCGAGCGCTTCCGGAGTCGTGGTGAACGGTTCGCCGACGTGCGTGTTCGGGCAGGAGACGTTGACCTCCACCATCGCGGTGCGGCCGACGGCGCGGCGCATTGAAATGCAGTAATCCTCAATGCCTTCGTCCAAATCGCCGCACTGGTCGTCGTTGGTGCGGGCGATCGACACGGACAGCTGCATCTGGCGGGCCTGAGTCCAAGCCTTCTCGGCGCGCTCGATGACCTTGTCCGAACCGATGTTGGCGAGGCCGACGTGCACCATCATCGAATCGTATTCAGGCAGACGGTGGAACCACGGCTTGGCGTTGCCCGAGCAGGGACGCGAGGTGGTGGAGCCTACGGTTTCGAAGCCGAAGCCGGCGTGGTCCAGCACCACGGGCATGTCGCAGTTCTTGTCGAGGCCGGCGGACAGGCCGAACGGGTTGGTGAAATCGACGCCCATCACATTCGTTTCCAGAATGGGGTCGGTGTAGTCGAGCATAAGCTGCTCGGCGAGCAGCAGCGGCGGGACGTTCTTGACGACATGGCAGAACTCGATCATCTGATCGTGTGCCTCATCGGGGCGGTGGTTGAACACGAAGTTCGGTTTGATGATGTGCTTGTAGCCGAAGGTGAACAGATCGGTGGTGGCTTTGTTGACGGCGTCGTGCCAGAAGCTTTCAGAAACGTAAGTCATACCGCCTATTGTCTCACGCTTGGGCCGGTGCGGCTAGGCGATCCCTACCTAGGCGAATTGGGGAAGGGGCTACCGCGTGTCGGGGCACACGCAGGCGTAGGCTCGGCAGAAGATACATGAATCGGGACGCACCAGGTATCAGGCGTGACTCTCCGCTGAGCAACGCGCGCGGGAGAGTCGTCGGTCGTGAGCTATCGCGCTAGTGGCCGCTGTGAGAATATCGGTTCGCGCAATGTGCGATTTTGCGTGGTTTTGCGGAAATGAACACCTGAATTGCCTGGAATTTTCGAGAAATTGTCCCCAAAACGCTCAAGCCGGTTTGGTTTGTGAGCTTTTGTGTGCGATAATGTTCACATGATTTCGTCACAACGTCAGCACCTCATCTTGAGCAGGTTGCGCACACGCGGGGCAGTGCGCATTACGGCGCTATCGAAGGAACTGGGTGTGTCAGCGATGACCATCCGCCGCGATATCGCCGAACTTGCCGACAAGGGACTGCTGAAGCGCGTCCATGGCGGCGCGGTGACTACCAGTACTTTGCTCAGCGAACCCCTGTTCTCTGTCAAGTCCCAGATGGATATCGGCCTGAAGGGCGCCATCGCCCAGGAAGCCATCCAATATGTGGCTCCCGGCGACGTAATCGCCATCGGCGGCGGCACCACGGCCTATGTCTTCGCCCAGCATCTGCTCGAATCGCAGCAGTCCAGCGGCATCACCATCCTCACCAATTCGATTCCCGTGGCCGAGCTGGTCCAGGCCCTCGAATCCAAGGATGTGGAGGTGATCGTCACCGGTGGCGTGATCACCCGATCGAACTCGCTTGTCGGCCCGATCGCGGACAAGGTCGTCGCCTCGCTGCGTGTCAACACCGTATTCCTCGGCACCCACTCGGTGTCGATTCCCCGTGGCTTCCTGATGCCGAATTCGCTGGAAGCCGCAACCGATATGGCGATGATGGACATCGCCGATCGCACCATAGTTTTGACCGATCACACCAAGTGGAGCTGCACATCGCTGTCGCTGTTTGCGCGCTTCGACCAAGTGGACACGGTCATTACTGACGACGGGCTCGACCCCGACTCCGCCGCCAAAACCAAGGATTTGGTAAAGGAACTCGTGCTGGCCCACCAGAGCGAGATCATTGAGGAAAGTGAGTAAACCTATGGCTGATTTCGCCAACTACACCCCCGGGGAGTATGCGAAGGAGCACATCCGCATCACGCCGACGACGCTTGCCGACGGTCGTGACTTTTTCTACCTGGACGACGACCCCGAGTTCGTTTCCGGTGCCAAGACCCGCGAGCTCAAGGACCCGCGCCCGCTGGACTACCGTTTCGCCCCGCACCTGGACGCCGACGGCAACGAAGTGCCGTACGCCGCCCCGCAGATGCGCCGCGACCCGCTGACCGGCGACTGGATCCCGATGGCCACCGCCCGTATGAACCGCCCGATCACCGCCGGTCCCGGCGCCACCGCCAAGGGCAACCCGCTGGCCGCCCGCAAGCCCGGTGACCCGTACCAGGACGGCGAAGTGCCGGACACCGACTACAACGTCGTGGTGTTCGAGAACCGCTTCCCCTCGATGGTGCGCGTACCCGGTGTCTCCGAGGACGTGACCTACGTTGACGGCAACCCGCTGTGGGAGAAGAAGCTCGCCGCCGGCCGCTGCGAAGTCATCTGCTTCGACCCGAACGAGGACGGCCTGCCGGCCGATCTGCCGGTCTCCCGCCTGCGCACCGTGGTTGAGGCCTGGGCCTTCCGTACCGCCGAAATCTCCAAGATGGAAGGCATCGAGCAGATCTTCCCGTTCGAAAACCACGGCCAGGAAATCGGCGTCTCCCTCGCCCACCCGCACGGCCAGGTCTACTGCTACCCGTTCATCGCCCCGAAGATGGAGAAGGAACTCCAGCACACCGAGGCCTACCACGAGAAGACCGGCGGCAACCTGCTTAAGGACATCATGAACGCCGAGCTCGAAGCCGGCGAACGCATCGTGATGCGCAACCACAGCTGGGTCGCCTACGTGCCGGCCGCCGCCCGTTGGCCCCTCGAGGTCCACGTGGCTCCGGTGCGCGACGTGCTCACCCTCGACCAGCTCAACGACGAAGAGCGTTGGGACCTTGCCTCCATGTACTCGCACCTCCTGAAGCGCGGCAACGCCTTCTTCGACAAGGGCGACGGCAAGGGCATGGATCTGCCGTACATCGCTGCCTGGCACCAGGCCCCGATCCACGACGCCCGCCGCGAGAACTACCGCCTGAACCTGCAGTTCTTCTCCTTCCGCCGCGCCGCCAACAAGATCAAGTACCTCGCCGGCTCCGAATCCGGCATGGCCGCCTGGATCTCCGACACCACGCCGGAACTCATCGCCAAGCGCTTCCATGAGCTCGGCTCCATCGACATCGCCGACTGATAGAAAGAAAACATCAATGACTGCTGTTGAATTCATTGAGCCGCTGACCCATGAGGAAGGCGTCTCGCAAGCTACCAAGCTGTTTGTGGACACCTACGGCGCTGCGCCCGAGGGCGTGTGGGCTGCTCCGGGCCGTGTGAACCTGATCGGTGAGCACACCGATTACAACGCCGGTCTATGCCTGCCGATTGCTCTGCCGCATCGCACCTTCATCGCCCTGAAGCCGCGCGAAGACACCAAGGTTCGCGTCGTCTCCGGCGTGGCTCCCGACAAGGTCGCTGAAGCTGATCTCGATGGCCTCAAGGCCCGTGGCGTGGACGGCTGGTCCGCCTACCCGACCGGTGTGGCCTGGGCGCTGCGTCAGGCTGGTTTCGACAAGGTCAAGGGCTTTGATGCCGCTTTCGTCTCCTGCGTGCCGCTGGGCTCCGGCCTGAGCTCCTCCGCCGCCATGACCTGCTCCACCGCTCTGGCTCTGGACGACGTGTACGGCCTTGGCTACGGCGATTCCGACGCCGGCCGTGTGACCCTGATCAACGCCGCCATCAAGTCCGAGAACGAGATGGCCGGCGCCTCCACCGGCGGTCTTGACCAGAACGCTTCCATGCGTTGCACCGAAGGCCACGCGCTGCTGCTTGACTGCCGTCCGGAGCTGACCCCGCTGGAGAACGTCTCCCAGCAGGAGTTCGACCTCGACAAGTACAACCTCGAGCTGCTTGTGGTCGATACCCAGGCTCCGCACCAGCTCAACGATGGCCAGTACGCTCAGCGTCGCGCCACCTGCGAGGAAGCCGCCAAGATTCTCGGTGTGGCCAACCTGCGCGTTACCGCCGACGGCATCTCCAAGGCCGATGACCAGTTCCAGGCCCTCAAGGAAACGCTTGACGCCCTGCCTGACGAGACCATGAAGAAGCGCGTGCGCCACGTCGTCACCGAAATCGAGCGCGTGCGTTCCTTCGTGCGTGCCTTCGCCAACGGCGACATCAAGGCTGCGGGCCGTCTGTTCAACGCTTCCCACGATTCGCTGGCCGCCGACTACGAGGTCACCGTCCCCGAGCTGGACATCGCCGTAGACGTGGCCCGCAAGAACGGCGCCTACGGTGCGCGTATGACCGGTGGCGGCTTCGGCGGTTCCATCATCGCCCTGGTCGACAAGGGTCGTTCTCAGGAAGTCGCTCAGAAGATCGCCGACGAATTCGAAAATCAAGGCTTCCACGCACCGCGCGCCCTGGCCGCGTGCGCAGCGCCGAGCGCTTCGCACGAGGCCTAGGACAACCCGGTGGGTTGCCCGGCGGATGCGGTCGAGGTCGAGCCAATAGGCGAGGCCGAGGTAATGCTGGGTCGGCCGTAGGTCGTCCGTAATTGCAGGACCGCGTACGCAGCGCCAAGCGCTTCGCGCGAGGCCTGAGCCATTGCAAGCTCCCTCTGACGAGGGAGCTTCGTTTTATCCCGCACCACCACCATGCCCGCCGGCGAATCCGGCACCACTTATTCCCCATAACCCCCATAACGCTCCTGAAACCAGGCATTTCGACCATCCACATAAGGTGATGCTCGGCCTGTACATCGGCGCATTCCTCGGCATGCTGTCCGAGACATCCATGAACATCGCCCTGCCCGATTTGATGGACGAGTTCTCCGTATCCTCCGGTACCGCCCAGTGGATGGTCGTCGGCTGCATACTGGCCATTGGCGTGGTGATGACCGCGATCGGCGGCGCACTGTTCTTTACCATCGGCGTCAACTCGGGCGTTGTGCTGGTGTTCTCCTTCATGTTCAAGAGCGGCAAACGATACATGAATCGGTAATGAACATAATGGCGGGTGTCTTCCCTATACTTGGGTAGTCACCCGCTTTTTGTATACGACCAGGGAGAGCCATGAACAAGGCAATCATCACCGTCGTCGGTCAGGACACCGTCGGCATCATCGCGCGAGTCTGCACCTACCTGTCCCAGCACAACGTCAACGTGCTCGACATCTCGCAGACCATCATCGACGGTTACTTCAACATGATGATGATTGTCGACTACGCCAACGCGGACAAGGACTTCGGCGCGATGGTCGGCAACCTTGAGGACCTCGGCGACGACATCGGTGTGCGCATCCGCTGCCAGCGTGAGGAAATCTTCACCAAGATGCACCGTATTTGAGGCGGCCCGCTCAGCAGGCCGCCGCACGCGAGGAGGCGGAAAGCCCGGTGGGCTTTCCGCTGACGGAGCCATCCTTATCCCTCTGATGAGGGTGACCGCCAAACTAGTCTTTAAATATCCTGTAAGGAACAAACCATGCTGAACATCATGGAGGTCCACGAGACCAATCAGATGATCGAGCAGGAGAAGCTCGACGTTCGCACCATCACCATGGGCATCTCGTTGCTCGACTGCGCCTCGGACGATGTCGACAAGACCTGCGGCAACATCTACCGCAAGATCACTACCTATGCCAAGGACCTCGTTTCCACCGGCAAGGCCATCGAACGCGACTACGGCATCCCGATCGTCAACAAGCGCATCACCGTCACCCCGATCTCGCTGGTCGGTGCCAGCTCCTGCAAGACGAGCGAGGACTTCGTCAAGATCGCCCACGCGCTTGACAAGGCGGCCAAGGAGGTCGGCGTCGACTTGATCGGCGGCTACTCCGCACTCGTCTCCAAGTCCATGACCCCGGCCGAGGAGTTGCTCATCCGCTCCCTGCCGCAAGCCCTTTCCGAGACCGACATCGTCTGCTCGTCCGTGAACGTCGGCTCCACCAAGACCGGCATCGACATGAACGCGGTCGAACTGCTCGGCCACATCATCAAGGACGTTGCCGAGCGCACCGCCGACAACGACTCCTACGGCTGCGTCAAGTTCGTGGCCTTCTGCAACGTGCCTGACGACAACCCGTTCATGGCCGGCGGCTTCCACGGCGTCACCGAAGGCGACGCGGTCATCAACGTCGGCGTCTCCGGCCCCGGCGTGGTCTCCCGCGCGCTCGATGCGGCCAAGGGCAAGGACTTCGAATTCCTGTGCGAGACCATCAAGCGCACCGCGTTCAAGATCACGCGCGTGGGTCAGCTTGTGGCTCAGGAGGCTTCCCGCCGCCTCGGCATCCCGTTCGGCATCATCGACCTGTCGCTCGCCCCGACCCCGGCCGTGGGCGACTCCGTGGGTGAAGTGCTGGAGAAGATCGGCCTCGAGCAGGTCGGCGCTCCCGGCACCACAGCGGCGCTCGCCATGCTCAACGACCAGGTCAAGAAGGGCGGCATCATGGCGTCCTCCTACGTGGGCGGCTTGTCCGGCGCGTTCATCCCGGTCTCCGAAGACAAGAACATGATCGACGCGGCTTCTTCCGGTTGCCTGACCCTCGAGAAGCTTGAGGCCATGACCTGCGTATGCTCGGTGGGCCTCGACATGATCGCCATTCCGGGCGATACCTCTGCTTCCACCATCTCCGGCCTGATCGCCGACGAAGCCGCCATCGGCATGGTCAATCAGAAGACCACTGCCGTGCGCGTGATCCCCGTGGCGGGCAAAGGCGTCGGCGAAATGGCGAACTTCGGCGGCCTCATGGGCTACGCGCCCATCATGCCGGTCAACCAGACCAGCTGCGAAGCTTTCGTAACCCGAGGCGGCCGTATTCCGGCACCGATTCACTCTTTCAAGAACTAGAGCATTCTGCGCATTAGTACATTGCTTCGGTCCCTCCGCAGAGGGACCGTTGTGTTTGCATATGGATGTGAGATGCGAGCTTGGCGGGGGAGTGCGGATTTTGGGCATGCGGATTGTGGGGAGTATGTGGGTTTCGGATACACGGCTGCTCGCGTGTGTCGGTGAGTGCGGATTCACAGGAAACTCGCAGAAAAACATGGTGGTTCCTGAAGGTTAGAGAGGTTAACTATGTCTCAGCTGCAAAAGCCCCGAACCGCAAGGTTTCCGATAATTGAATTCCTTCTTCTCTTCTCTCTCTAAGCCTGGAGGTTTCTGCCTTCGGGCTTTTTGTTACCTTTTTCCGGAAGGTCGGGGATGAACACCGCGTTGTCAAGCATCCGCTGCGTTCACTGCTTCCGTACCGGAAGGAAGTCGTGCTTGGTACGCTCGCCATGGGCATCACCTACACGTTGTTCTACGTGCTTAGTACTTGGTCGTTGAGCTATGGCGTTCAGCTTCTTCACTCCGGTGCTGCTGGTGCACAGTGTGCCGCGTGTGATGATCTTCCTGTGCGTCGGCTTTGTCATCATGGGTGGCCTGTTCGGACCGTGCGGCGCCTACCTGCCTGAGCTGTTCCCGACCCATGTGCGCTACTCCGGCACCGGTCTGAGCTACAACCTTGCTGCAATCTTCGGCGGAGCTTTCGCTCCGACCATCGCCGAATTTTACGGGCAGCCTTCAGAAACGCCGCCCTTCGCCACATGGCAGCAAGCCTTTGACTACATAGCCAAACGAGAACGGGAATCCAGTACACCGATGGTATTGGTATTCGACGAGTTTCCTTATGCAGCACTCGCCAACAACTCCCTTCCCTCGGTCCTCCAGATCGCCATCGACCATGATCTCAAACGAACCAATGTGATGCTGATTGTTTCCGGCAGCAACGAAGGATTCATGGAAAGCAAGGTGCTTGGCTCCAAAAGTCCCTTATTCGGCAGATGCACCGCGCAAATCCGGCTGCAGCCACTCAACTATCTGGAAGTCGCGAAATTCTTGCCGAACACCCCGCCGATTGAGCAGGTAGACTATTACGCTACCTTTGGCGGCATGCCATATTATCTGAGCCAACTTGACAAATCGGCCGGCTACCAGTCCAACGTCATCAACCTCTGCTTCGACAAACTCGGCACACTGTACGAGGAACCGATGATGCTGTTGCGCGAGGAGTTGCGCGAGCCTGCAATCTATTTTTCGGTGATGCAGGCCATTGCAAACGGCGAATCGACGCCCAAGGTAATCGCGGAGCATTCCGGAGTCGAGCACGGCAATGTTAACCTGTACCTGCAAACACTCAATAACCTCGGCCTTGTCGGAAAGCGAGTGCCGTTCAGTGAAAAACCGGAGCGCTCGCGCCGCGGCATGTACATCATCAAAGACCCCTTCTTCGCATACTGGTTCCGCTTCGTAGGCCCCCAACATGGGAGCCGTGGAACAGAATGCGGGCAGTATCGCAGCGCGTAGACTGGCTCTCGGCGAAGCGTTCGCCACCTATGTCGGTCAGCAATTCGAAGCGATTTGCGCCCAATGGCTGGCCTATGCCAACGCCGCTGGAAAACTTCCGTTCCTCGCCACCTCCTTCGGGAAATGGTGGGAACCAACCCGGCAAAACACGAACAGACCGACATCGACGTGATTGCAGCCGACGCCTCATCAAAAACCATATTGCTTGGCGAATGCAAATGGCGCAACAATCTTGACGAGACCGAGACCATCGAGTCCTTACGCGACCGTGTCGGATTGGTTCGTGGATTTGCCGCCACCCATTTGGCGGTATTCACCAAAAAACCGCTGAGCAAAGCCACACGAGCTAAATATCCCGAACTCATCGCCGAATCAGTCGATGAGCTGTATAGCACGTTGTAGCTGCTTACTTAGCAGCATGTGCTCGTCCGATTCCGGTTTACTTGGAAATGCTCTCCGGCGGATCGTCCGTGCAGCGACCCATCCAGCCAGACGAGACAGAGATGGACGAGTAGTCGTTCTTTTCCGCTTCGTTGCTGAATTCGGACTGTGGAACGTTGCATTGTTTGCGTTGTCCGAGGCTTGGTGCCCTCAGGTACGCCAAAACGTGGACGCAGCAATGAACAATTCCCCTATGACAACTAGCATGGGGAGACATTATTTGTAAAGCATAAAAGAAGGTCCATTCAAATGGAGAAGCTGAACGATATTAAAAGAGACTCCATATCAGTGAATTACTTTTTGAATACTGCTGCGTACAGCGGTCTCTTCTCCCTTCTTTCGGTTATTCTCACCGGCCAAGTTTCTGCGGCGTCATCGCTATATGTTGGACTGGCGCTCGGAATTTTATCTCTTTTTTCTAGAGGCAGTACTGTTTTTATAGGTAGCTTGATTGAGCGTTTCTCAACGGTATCCCTCACTGAGACCGGTTTCGGATTCATGGTTTTTTCACTTTTGCTGCTACAACCGGCAATGGGTGGTTTTATCGGCTTCCTTTTTGCGGATTTGGCTTTGCTGGGACTCGGTCTTTCATTGGTTAATTTTGCCCTACGAGGGCATATCATCGCTACAGTAAAGGATAAAAAAATTCAGGCTTCTTTGTTTGCTTTAGTGACCATGGCAGCCAATCTTGGATCCGCGATTGGACCTCTGGGTTCGAATTACATATATAAGGCTTTCGGACAAACGCTCTTTATTGCAATCATCGTCGGACTCTATGCTTTTTCTGCTTTACTAGCTCCAATAGCGCTGACTCATCATGTCTTCATACGCAATGAGAAAAGCGGCAAGGAAAACACTTCCTCCATCGTGAAAACCATTACAGACTCGCTGAAAAGTCCCGGTACGGTTCTTGCCATCCTGGCGGTGTTCGTGGGCAGTATCATGAATGGTCAGCTTTTTGCCGGAATGGCATTGGAATTCCACTCGTTATCCGATAGTCCAGTCATAAGAGGATTGTTCTATTCCATTGATGCCATATCGGTCATAGCACTGCAAATGCCGGTAAGTAAGATCATCTCGCGCAATATGACCAAAGAACATAATGCCACCTCATTCATAGTCAAAAGCCTGGGGATTTATGGAATTTCCTTCGCACTATTCGCCTGCGGAGTCTCGTCGTACTGGTGGATATGCATCATTTCCTTGGTTGTGTTCTCCATTGCAGAATGCATCTATGCGCCATTAATCAATATTGCTCTGGTAGAGGCACAGCCAGATAAGCCTTTGGTGGACATTCTGAACTATCGGCTGATAATTGCAGCCATTGGTGAATCGGCAGGCTCATTCCTTGGAGGTTGGATCGTTCCGGTACTACGTCCTGCAGGATTGACGGCTTGGTATTGGTGTGCACTGGCGTTAGTGGGAATAATGCCTGCAGTCGTCACTAATCAAATTAGAAAACGTGGACAAAGAATCATTCGTCGTTAAAGGGGAAGTCACATGCATCCACAAAGATTATTCATACTCGAGAAGATATTAACAAATGCCCTTAAACATCCCAATAGTGAGGCTGTTAAGGATGGAAATGGAACTTTTACATACTCGCAATTAGTTGAACAAGCCAAACGTATATCAACACAAATAGAAGAGCAGCATCTTTGTGGCTCGGTGATAAATGTAGATGTCGGTAGATGTAAAGAACGAGTGGTCGTTCTACTGGGAATTTTAATGTCCGGATCATTCTATCTCCCATTAGAAGAAGAATGGCCCGGAAAGCGTAAACAAGTAGTCTGCAACCAAGCGCATATCAGTGCAAGTGCGAAACTAACCGAAAACTCTACTCTTCGAATAGTTCCACAGCTCAATGATGGAAACCGCCCTAAAAAAGACCCTGTGCCTTCGGGCGGTGGATATCTTATTTTTACTTCAGGGTCAACAGGAACTCCCAAAGGCGTTGTTATTGCCGCATCTTCATTGGATTACGTGCTTAAAAATAGTATTGAACGTTTTAATGTGTCCAATAGCACAAAATTATTAGCCGTAGCATCTCCTGCATTCGATTTCTCTATTTTCGAGCTGCTACTACCTCTTGTAGCTGGCGGCACTGTTTGCATCGCCGACAAATCAATACCCAAAAATCCGGATTATTTTGAGCAGATTAGTAAAAAATGGTAGATTAATTGTTTCACTGGAACACCAACTATGTTTACGATGATGACAATGGGAGGTTGGATACCACAAACGAACGCCACTCTGATATTAGGTGGCGAAAATGTGTCAAATCTACTACTCAAAAACTTAAGCACAGCCAACCAAATATGGAATATTTACGGCACTACCGAGACCACTATCTATTGTCTTTCAAAAAAGCTAAAACTAGGTGAAGAAATCACATTAGGCAAACCACTCCCCGGAACCAAAGTCTGGGTGCAAACAACGAAAAAGAATGAGCGCACTGGTGAGCTGTATGTTGTGGGTCCTAGCGTTGGATTTGGTTATATAAATAATATCGAATTAACAAAAAGTAATTTTTTTACTGATAGCTCTACTGGCTTTCAAGGTTATAGAACAGGCGACCTCGTATCGCTGACATCTGCTGGAGAGATGTCTTTCATCGGGCGAGCTGACAATCAGATAAAAATCCATGGCTACAGAATTGAGACAGAAGAAGTTGAAAACCATATAAACGCTTTTCTGGGTGGTCATGAATCCTGTGTGAGCGCGATTAAGTCAGAATCCGAAACCCGACTTGTAGCTTTCTTGCCTAAAAACGCTCTCCAATCTCCGATTGATAGTATCGACGCTCTCAGAAATCGCTTAAAGCTTGTGCTGCCAAACTACGCAATTCCCTCAAATATTTTACTACTGGACGAACTGCCAATTAACAGTAATGGAAAGATCAATAGAGTTTTGCTTAAAAACAATTATTTGGAAAAAGTGAACATAAGTAATAGAAATAATAAACTTGCACAGTTGCGAGAATTGAAAAAACCTACAATGACTCAGTTTCTATCTAATTTATTGGATGAAGAGATTGGTGACGATGACAATCTTTTTGCCCATGGAATGAATAGTCTTAAAGTTGTACAGTTTGTTTCGAGGATGCGTCGCCTGGGACAATTCCTAAATGTACGAGATGTTTATCAAAACCCTACTGTAAATCAGCTGAAAAAAATCATTATTGAAACAGATAACGTATTTATCGCACCTAAAACCTGCATACTTGGTCGGAAGGAGTTCAGAGTTCTTCCATCTCAAAGACGATTTCTGAGCCACAATATAACTGCTTCACATAGCTTTGTGGAAAGTGTCGCAGCTAGCGTTCAAGCGAATACAATGATTGATTTGCAAGTTTGCGCTGAAATGCTGGTAAAAAAGTTCCCGAAAATTTCATATGGGTTATCTTTCAAAGGTCGAGAACAACATCCGAATCTCGTCAAGATTGATGAGCCTATTATGGTTAAAACTATTAAGCTTAGCCCAACTGATGATATCCAGTCAAAGATCGATGAGACTCTTGAAACGTCAGCTTCAAATTTAAACATCAAGAACGGCCCCATTGCCGTGCTCCATTATTTCACTAAGCGTGATACTCATTTATTAGTGCTAGTTATCCATCACTGGGCATGCGATGCATTGACTATTCATGAATACGAGTCTGCATTAAAAGAGTTAGCAGAAACAAAAAGAGCAGGAATCGGCATATCTGAACCGGTAGAAGAGATTCCCGGATTCCTGCAGTATGCTGGGTTCTTGGAGGATTTTTATAACTCAGACAAAGGAAGAAAAAAGATAGAGCAACTTCCTGATATTAAAAGACACGACAGTCTCTCTGCTTCTTGGTATCGCGAAAGCAACGGAAGTAATCCTGAAATTTTACCACCACTATATATTAGAGATCACTCTATTCGTTTGTTGCAAGAAAGAGATGATGGACAATATGGATTATTAGATAAGCTATCCTTAGCGGCGTTGACTAATGCAGCTTCAGAATGCCTCAACCTCGACAACATTGTTGTCGACGTAACTCGAAATGGGCGCGAACAAGCTGACTGTCCTGTTCTTCCTTCAATGACAGGGTGGATTAGCAGCTCAGTTCCATTTTTCCACAAACACTGCAGATTTAATTCAGTCGATGAAGAGCTGCTTGCCCTTAATACAGAGTATGAAGAAATGTTGCAGCAAGAGACTGCTTGGAACTCATTCCGTTCAAACTCTCCTCATGTATATCCAGAAGCTTGCCCCACATTCTTTCTGAACGTAACGCGCTCTTCCCATAAGAACGAAGCATCTCCACTTTCAACAAGCTTAATCCGAGGAAGCACGTATCCGTATTCATATGGTTATCCAATTGAAGTGAGGATACAATATTTTAATGATGAGGCCAAAGTTAGAATCTCGTATAACAACGCATATTTTAGCAAGGAGACGATAGAACAATTTTTAGATTTTTTTAAGGAGCATATCCTTTTAGTATCTCATGTTTTAGCAAATGCACTAGAAAGGGAATAATATGAAAGTACTACTAATGCAACAACCCAAATCTTTCTCGAATTATCCAAAATGGATCGAAGAGGGCCAAGAACGTTTCGATTGTTTAGAAGTTATGGTCTTCACCTCGAACGATCGAGCCGCACACCATAGTTGGCCGAGCTCCGTCATCAAGGAAATCGAGGTTTCCGATTATTCCTCTGATAGCGCTACCGCAAAATTCTTTGATATTGTCAGGAAATTTAAACCAGATAGGATAGTTTCCAGCTCAGAGGAAGACGTACTGAGGGTTGCAGAGGCGAGAAGTTTATTTGGAATTCCCGGTTTACAGCATGAACTGGCGTTAAGCTGTCGAGATAAAGTCACGATGAAACAATCGGCCCTTGATGCCGGATTAAAGATTATTCCCTATACCACCTGCCAAGGCTTTGGAGATATTATTTCGGCGTTCGATCATTGGGAGACGGTTGTTCTCAAACCTCGATGGGGCGCAGGGTCTGCAGGCATTACGATATTGCATTCGAAAGATGACCTGCCCGCTTTAGCTACCAAGCCGGAATTCATACGAAACGTGCATTCAAACCAGTATTACTTAGAGGAATATTGTTCCGTTTCCGTCTACCATGTGGATGTAGTCTATATCAATTCCGGTTCGATTCTGATCTCACCATCACGGTATCTTGTCCCGCCACTGGATTTCGAGAAACAAAACACCGGTTCCGTGATGTTGGATGAGAACGATGCCGACTACTCCGAGCTGCTCCGACTGACAAAGCAATTAATTGCATCTTTCAGCGATCAGACAATTCCGAATGTGATGCATATCGAATTCTATAAGAATGAAACCGGTGATTTCGTATTCGGGGAAATGGCGGCACGCAGAGGAGGCGGTCTCATCAAGCAGGAGCTGGCAGCCGCCTATGGCATAGACCAAAGCAAGGCCAACTTCCTATTGGAACTTGGTCTTGTCGATGCGGATGCGAATATTACGCGATCATCTCAGTATGGCATACTGCTGGAAACCGCCGGATTGAACTGGCCAAAGGAAAAAGAAATCCCGGATTGGGCGGTTTTGGAATCTGTGGGCAAGAAAAAAGGTATCGCTCATAACTCTGTTGATTCTGACAGGAAATTCCTTATTTCCGGCAATAATGAATCTGAGATTATTCAACGTTCTAATTATCTTATAAATAGTCAATATAATGAGTAAAATTAACTTTTTACAGAGGGGTAATTGTGACTAATTCTGCAGCAGGTTCTATATATGACGAATTATTATGTAGAATTGATAATTCTACTGAATCTAGACTCTTCCGTAAAATAGTGATACTAGTATCGCTAGGGATGTTGGAAGCCAGTATTGACGTCTATATGGGAAGTGCAGTAGCAGGTAGTCTGACTGCATCAAAATGGTCGACATCTCAAGAAACCAGCATGTTTCTTTCAGCGAACTTTTTAGGACTACTCATCGGTTCTCTAATTGCTGGCCTAATAGGAGACTGCAAAGGAAGAAAAGTAGCATATCAAATTAATTTGTTGCTTTTCGGTGGATTTACTGTACTCGGTGCTTTTTCTCCTAACATGGACATGCTGATAGTCTGCAGGTTCCTTGCGGGAATCGGTCTTGGCTCAGAAATAGTGACAGGGTTTGCTTTCATTAACGAATTTGCACCTGTAGCAAGACGGGGAAGGTGGTGTGGACTAGTCTCACTTGGCGCTAATTGCGGGTTGCCTACATCGATTCTTTTATCAGCTGTGATAATCCCAAACACTTCTTGGCGCGTAGTTTTCTTTGCCGTGGGCATATTGGCCATTGTGCTTTGGTTTTTTCGTAAGGACATTCCTGAATCACCCAGGTGGCTAATCAGCAAAGGACGGTATAGGGAAGCAGCTCTTATCGTGGAACAGTTGAGCAGTGCATCCACAGCAACAAATTATGGAAATAACGATAAGTTAAAAAGGACTGCGTTGCAGAATCCCGATCAACAGGATAATTTATTCGTTATGCTTACTGTAGGTGTTGTAGCAGCGGTTGCAGCAAACGTATGCTCCTACACTTTCACAACTTGGGTACCAACAATCTTAGTTTCAAAAGGAATTAGCTTATCGAGTTCACTTTTAACAAGTAGCTTAATGATGTTTGGGGCACCTTTTGGCTGCTTAATGGCCCTGCTTTTACTTGATAAAATAGGTCGAAAAAAGATGATTGTATTGGCTTTTCTGATGACAGCGATTCTAGGAATAGCTTATGCAAAGCAAGCAACAACAATTTCAGCGATAATACTGGGGTTCTTTTTGGTATTGTTTTTGTATATACTTACTGCTGCTGTTACGGCTGTTTATGTTCCAGAATTATTTCCAACACGAATCCGTTTCCGCTGCGTCGGCATAGTAAACGCTGCGGCAAAATCAGGAAATGTTTTTATGCCACTGTTTATAGCTTTTCTCCTAGCAGAGAAACAAGAAGGACTGATATATGTAAGCATTAGTGGTTTAGCTATAGCCGCAATGGTAATTGTTATCTTCTTTGGCCCTGAAACCTCTCATCGTAAATTACGGTAAATGTTCAAAAATGATCTCATCTTACACAGATAATCCCTATAGCATAATTCATACAGGAAATATTACTACCATTTATACGTATGTGAAAAATCTTCCTAGATCACATGAGTTTGAAGCTGTCGAAGGAAAGAATGGCTATACCCAACGTTTCTACCAGCAGTCTCTAGACGCCCGAACTTGCGCTCGATATGCATTTAGCGAGTACAACATTACAAGAAGTGAGATTCTTTCTGACATATATGGAAAACCTGTTTGGCCGGAAGGGATAATCGGCAGTCTATCTCATTGCGAAGGGTGCGTGGGAGCAGCTATAGCTCATACCTATTATTATCGATCTATAGGAATCGATATCGAAGAAAATTATTTTTTACCAATAGAAATTATACATTTTTCTTTGTTTGATAATGAAATTAAAACTATCAGTAGGTTAAAAAATAGCAATCCTACTGTTGCTTGGGATAGACTATTCTTTTCTGCAAAAGAAGCAGTATACAAGGCAATCTCATACGCAGAAAATACTGCTATACCCTTTACGGATATAGAAATTTCTCTGTTACCTATTCGCAAATTTCGTCTGAAATCAATTAGAAGTTCTTACGGTACAACGGTAAATGGACCGATTCCTTCTGTCACTGGTGAATGGAGAATACTGCAAGACAAAGAGCATAGGAAACAGTTCATACTAACGACAGCATGCATGCATAACAACTCTCAAACAGCATGAACATCGATGAGATGCCAAATTGCAATGTTAGGGGCTTAAAAGCATATGATGCAATATTCTGTACATCATATATCTACAACTATCAGCAACTGAAGGATAAGAAGCTGCAGATGTTTTCTACGCAGTTTTGAAGTGATGAAAGCAAAGCCTGATAGGCATCTCCCACACCGTCCGCAGCCCCTTATCCACCGTCCATGAACACGTACATATAATCAGAATCTTAATAGTCTTGTGCACCATGACTCGATGGTTTTCATACTTCTCCAAATTAGTCGCTCAGAGGCCACGATGGCCGGCAACCGTTCGCTGCTCGGCAACTGGTATGTCAATCTGTTCATTGGATAGGTCGCAAAGTACTTGCCATCAGAGTTTTTCGGTGATCTTCTTGCGACGCCAGTAATGTTCAACCGCAGCGGCAAGCACGTCCTTGCGCCGCTCTCCTTCGGAGCCTTGCGAATGCGTTTCAGCATCTGCTCTTTTTGCTTATTTCCCCAAGTTAGGAGAGCAACAGTCTTCGAGGCACTTTGTGAGAATCACAAAAGTGTTAACATGTATAACACGTAAACGTTTGGGAGGTGCACTATGGCCACGGTTACTGCAGCATTAAGGATGCCTGTCGAATTGGCGGCTCGTTACGATTGTCTGGCGAAAGCGACTGGTCGTACGAAGACGTTTTACATGAACGAAGCCCTTACCGAATCGATCGATAGGTTTGAGTATGAATACGGCATTATGAAAAAGGTCGAGGATTGGCGTGCCGGCAGACTCGAAACCGTGACGCTCGACGAGCTGGAGGAAAGCCTTGGCTTGGAGGATTGAGATTGACAAGGGCGTCCAGCGTTCGATGAAGAAGCTGGATCGTAATGTTGCCAAGAGAATCATCGCAAAGCTTAGGGAAATTTCACAGTTGGAAGATCCGAGAAGCACCGGCAAGGCTCTTGCCGGTAATCTGGCAGGGCTGTGGCGTTACCGTGTCGGGGACTATCGTATCGTGTGCGATATAGAGGATGAGGTTCTGCTGATTCTTGTGATTGATGTCGCGCACAGGAGCAAGGTGTACAAGCGTTGCTGATTGCTGCACCAAGGTTCCGTTGGCTCTGCCGGTGAGAAACCAGCGGATGGGAGAAATTGCCGTGTTCGACCCTATCGGGTCTCGTTCGGCGGGGCTATGCATAAGCCCACTGGGCGCTTATGCATCACGCTCCGATTGCAATTATTGACCGGCTTGCGGCCGGACTGTCACTTTTCCTCGTTCAGGCCTATCGGCCTTCACTTGGCGGAGCTACTCGGAAGCGCACTGCGCTTCCTCCTCACGCTCCGTCCTGCAATTGTGGTCTCGCTGCGCGAGGCTCAGGGTTTCCTCTCTCATGCCTGTCGGTGTTCGTTCGGCGTCGCTACTCGAAGGCCCACCGGGCCTTCTCCTCACGCTCCGCCCTTGAAATTCAGTTGGCGCCAGGCTTCGTAGATGGCGATGGACGCGCAATTGGTGAGGTTCAGGGAACGCAAGGACGGGCGCATGGGCAGTCGCACCTGTTCGGCCACATGCGGGCCTTCCATGATGTCCATCGGGTCGGGGATGTCGCCGGGTTCGGGGCCGAACAGCAGGATGTCGGTCGGCTTGTATTCCACTTCGGTGTACAGCTTGGTGGCATGTGCGGTGAACGCGATGATGCGCGAATTGGGCATGGACTCCACCAGGTTGTCGAAATTCGGGTGCAGCACCACGTGGGCCATGTCGTGGTAGTCGAGGCCTGCTCGGCGCAGCTTGGTGTCGCGCAGGTTGAAACCCAACGGCTCCACCAAATGCAGGATGGTGCCGGTCACCGCGCACAGGCGGATGGCCGAACCGGTGTTGCCGGGAATACGCGGCGAGTAATAGCACAGGTGCGGCGTCACGGTTTCGGTGGCGGCGGCCTTCTCGGCGGAAAGCATCGCGTCCACCACGGAGATGGGGTTGCCATGCGCGTCGGTTACGAGTTCGTCCGGTCCGTAATTCGATTTACGGTACCCGTACTCGAACATCTTCTCGACTTTTGTTTCGGGATTCTGCGCGTTCTGCGAATTCTGTTCTGCCTCGTTCGTCATAGCTGCTAAGAATAAGAACGATGAACGACACAGCAATTTCTTTACGGCTCGGCGCATGGTGGGAGGCCAATGCGCGTGACTTGCCATGGCGCTTCGGACGAGCCACGCCGTGGGGCGTGCTGGTCAGTGAGGTGATGAGCCAGCAGACGCAGATGAGTCGTGTGGTGCCGTATTGGCACGATTGGATGGCACGCTGGCCTGACGCCCGTGCTCTTGCCGCAGCACCTAAAGCCGATGTGATCACCGCATGGGGCCGGCTTGGCTATCCTCGCCGTGCGCTGCGATTGCAGGAATGCGCCCGCGTGGTGGCGGAAGAATATGGCGATGAGCTGCCTCGCACCTACGACGAGCTCGTCGCTCTGCCCGGTATCGGCGACTACACCGCCTCCGCCGTGCTGAGCTTTGCATTCGGTGAGCGCATTGCGGTAATCGATACGAATATTCGCCGCGTGCTGAGCCGCGTATTCCTCGGCACCGAATCTCGCGGGGGAGCGGCGAGCCCGGCCGAACGCGCGCTCGCCAACCGCATGTTGCCCCAAGACAGGGTTTGTGGGGACGGTGCCGATTGCACGGACCATGCATATCGATCCGGCGAACACACTTTCCTGCAGCGCAGCGAACCTCCATCGGTCACGTGGAATCAGTCGGTGATGGAATTGGGCGCGGTGGTTTGCACAGCCAAGACGCCGTTATGCGAGATTTGCCCGATTGCGGATGATTGTGCATTTCTCAAAGCCGGTCGCCCCGGACTGGGGGAGCGGCGCACCCGCCCGCGGCAGCGATTCCAAGGCACTGATCGTCAGGTGCGCGGTCTGGTGCTCGCCGCGCTGCGCGAGCTTCCCGCTGGAGTCACGTTGCCCAGGGAAGATGCCGACAAGCTTTGGAAGGACCAGATTCAGCTTGCCGCCTGCATCACCAGCCTTGACGATGATGGCCTAATCGAGATTCTGGACGGCGGACTGCGACTACCCAACTGACATTGTGAAAAATGGTGGGCTCCCCAAGCGTGTATGGGTGTGGTGACCGTAGACTGGAAGAGTTATGGCAGTGCAGAGGAACACATCAGGCGCGAGAACGGCACGCGGAGCCGGTGCCGGGGCTAATGGGCCATCCGGCGGGCCCGCCCGAAACGACCGTTCCGGCAAGCCGCGCAAGCGCAAGATCAGCAAAAAGCAGCAGGCCATCTATCGTCGTCGGCGTATCGTGGCCGGTACGGTGTTGCTGCTGATAATCGCGCTGATTGTATTCTGCGTGTACAGCCTTGGCCGGGGTATCGGTGCCGTGAACACGATGATTCACCATGACGAGGTGTATGCGATTTCCCGCGACGCCACGCCGGCGCCGAAGAAAGTCAGCAACGTCAAGGATTGCTCGGCCAGTGATGTGACATTGCAGCTTTCCGCGGCCTCCCAATCCGTGCCGGTAGGAGGATCGCTTGATTTCACCGCGACCATCGTGCACGAGGGGTCAGGCAACTGTTTGGTGGACGGGTCCGATTCCGGCCGTATGCTCACCATTACTTCCGGTCAGGAAACGATTTACAAGTCCGATGTGTGTCCGGCGGATTCGCGTCTGCTGCTGATGGCTAAGGGTGATAAGGACGTTCAGAAGGTCACGTGGAATACCAATGCGAACGCCACACTCACCGAATGCACGGATGAGTCGGGTTGGGCCAAGGTCAATGCGGGAACGTACGTGGCGCAGTTGAGTTTGAAAGATCATCCGAAGGTGAAGAGCGATCCGGTGACGTTTACGGTGGGGTAGGACCTGCGGTTGGTGCTTGGACGCTGGGTCTCTCCCTCAGTCTCGCTCCGCTCGACAGCTCCCTCGTCAGCGGGAGCTAAAGATGTCCTCGCATATCAGTATTCTTTTGACTTTGCATGAGGTGTGTCATATTGCGGGCATGCCGTCGACAATGAAGCGTCCGCATAGGCATATGGTGGCCATGCCGGCGCTCCCAGGGGAATTACCACATATTAGCGAGCGATAAGGAACGTCCATTGGCTACTGAGTCTACGACGAACACCACCACCATCATCGCACGCGCCGACCAGCATGACATTGACCTGCACAAGGCGTCGGATCGCGTGAACTTCGGTTCCATCAAGGAACCCATCGATGTGCCCTACCTGCTGGGCGTGCAGACCGACAGCTTCGATTGGCTGATCGGCTCCGACCGCTGGAAGAAGCGCGTCGAAGAGGATGAGGCCAACGGCACCAACACCGTGGCCCACACCTCCGGTCTCGACGAGGTCTTCAACGAGATCTCCCCGATCGAGAACTTTGCACAGACCATGTCCCTGACCTTCTCGGACCCGTACTTCGAGGAGCCGCGCCACACCGTGCAGGAGTGCAAGGAGAAGGATTACACCTACTCCGCTCCGCTGTACGTGAACGCCGAATTCGAGAACGGCGACACCGGCGAGATCAAGTCCCAGACCGTGTTTATGGGCGACTTCCCGCTGCAGACCCCGCACGGCACCTTCATCATCGGCGGCACCGAGCGAGTCATCGTCTCCCAGCTCGTGCGTTCCCCGGGCGTCTACTTCGACCGCCAGCAGGATCGCACCTCCGACAAGGAGGTCTTCGGCGCGAAGATCATCCCGAGCCGCGGTGCATGGCTCGAGTTCGAGATCGACAAGAAGGACCAGCCGCAGGTGCGCGTGGACCGCAAGCGCAAGCAGTCCGCCATCGTGTTCCTCATGGCCATCGGCATGACCAAGTCCGAGATCGCCCAGGCCTTCAAGGACTACCCGCTGGTGCTCGACGCCCTGGAGAAGGAAACCCTCGAGACCCAGGACGAGGCCCTCGTCGACCTCTACCGCAAGATTCGTCCGGCCGACACCCCGACCCCCGAGGCCGGCAAGAACCTGCTGGACTCCTTCTACTTCAACACCAAGCGCTACGATCTGGCCCGCGTCGGCCGCTACAAGATCAATCGCAAGCTGGGTGTCGAGGCCGATTTCAACGACCGTTCCCTCCACCAGGAAGACATCATCGCCACGATCAAGTATCTGGTGGCCCTGCACGACGGTGCGGCGACCTTCCCGGGCAAGCGCAACGGCGAAGACGTTGACCTGCGCGTGGACGTCGACGATATCGATCACTTCGGCAACCGTCGTATCCGCCAAGTCGGCGAGCTGATCCAGAACCAGCTGCGTACCGGTCTGAGCCGTATGGAGCGCGTGGTGCGCGAGCGCATGACCACTCAGGACGCCGAGGCCATCACCCCGCAGTCCCTGATCAACATCCGCCCGGTGAACGCCACTATCAAGGAGTTCTTCGGCACTTCCCAGCTCTCCCAGTTCATGGATCAGAACAACCCACTGTCCGGTGTGACGAACAAGCGTCGTCTTTCCGCACTGGGCCCCGGCGGTCTGTCCCGCGACCGCGCCTCCATGGAAGTGCGCGACGTGCACCCGTCCCACTTCGGCCGTATGTGCCCGATCGAGTCTCCTGAAGGCCCGAACATCGGTCTGATCGGCTCCCTGGCGACCTTCGGCCGCGTCAACCCGTTCGGCTTCATCGAGACCCCGTACCGCAAGGTCGTCAACGGCCACGTGACCGACGAGGTCGAGTACATGACCGCTGACCGTGATCTCGACCACGTCATCGCCCAGGCCAACCAGGAACTTGACGAGAACGGCAACTTCGTCTCCAAGTCCGCCCTTGCCCGAGTCGGCGAGGAAGAGGCGGTCGATGTGCCGGTGAGCTCCGTGGATTACATGGACGTCTCCCCGCGTCAGATGGTCTCCCTCGGCGCCTCCCTGATCCCGTTCCTGGAGCATGATGAGGGCCACCGTGCACTGATGGGTACCAACATGCAGCGTCAGGCCGTGCCGCTGATCGAATCCGAGCGCCCGCTGGTGGGCACCGGCTCCGAATGGCGCGCCGCCAACGACTCCGGCGACGTCATCAAGTCCGAGAAGGACGGTGTGGTCACCTACGTGTCCGCCGACCTGATCCGCGTGATGAACGACGACGGCACCACCAGCTCCTACAAGCTGGCCAAGTTCCAGCGCTCCAACCAGACCACCTGCTACAACCAGCGCCCGATCATCCATGATGGCGAACGTGTGGAGGCCGGCTCGGTGCTGGCCGATGGTCCTGCCATCCAGAAGGGCGACCTGGCCCTGGGCAAGAACCTGCTCATCGCCTTCATGCCTTGGAACGGCTACAACTACGAGGATGCTGTGATCATCTCCCAGCGCCTCGTGCAGGACGACACCCTCTCCTCCATCCACATCGAGGAGTACGAGATCGACGCCCGCGAAACCAAGCTGGGCGCCGAAGAGATCACCCGCGATCTGCCGAACGTCGGCGAGGACGCCGTGGCCAACCTCGACGAGCGCGGCATCATCCGCATCGGCGCCGAGGTCGAGGCCGGCGACATCCTGGTCGGTAAGGTCACCCCGAAGGGTGAGACCGAGCTGACCCCGGAGGAGCGCCTGCTGCGCGCCATCTTCGGCGAGAAGTCCCGCGAGGTGCGCGACACCTCCCTGCGTGTGCCCCACGGCGAGACCGGTACCGTCATCGGCGTCAAGGAGATCACCCGCGAGGATGCCGAGGAGGACGGTGACGAGCTGCCCAACGGCGTCAACCAGATGATCCGTGTCTACATCGCCCAGCACCGCAAGATCACGGTGGGCGACAAGCTCTCCGGCCGCCACGGCAACAAGGGCTGCATCTCCCGCATCCTGCCGGAAGAGGACATGCCGTTCCTGGCTGACGGTACTCCGGTCGACATCATGTTGAACCCGCTGGGTGTGCCTTCCCGAATGAACCTCGGTCAGGTGCTCGAACTGCACCTTGGCTGGATCGCCCACTCCGGTTGGGATATCTCCCTTGACCCGAACATGGAAGCCGAGTGGAAGAAGCTGGTTCCGTCCGGTGCCGAGAAGGCCGAGCCGAACACCCCGGTCGCCACCCCGGTGTTCGACGGTGTCAAGCCCGAGGTCCTGAAGGGCCTGCTGTCCACCACGCTGCCGAACCGTGACGGCGACCGTCTGGTCGGCCCCGACGGCAAGGCCACCCTGTTCGATGGCCGTACCGGTGAGCCGTACACCAAGCCGATTTCCGTTGGCTACATGTACATGTTGAAGCTGCACCACCTGGTCGACGACAAGATTCACGCTCGTTCCACCGGCCCGTACTCCATGATCACCCAGCAGCCGCTCGGTGGTAAGGCCCAGTTCGGTGGCCAGCGCTTCGGCGAGATGGAGGTGTGGGCCCTTGAGGCCTACGGTGCCGCCTACACGCTGCACGAGATGATGACCACCAAGTCCGATGACGTCGACGGCCGCGTGCGCGTCTACGGTGCCATCGTCAAGGGCGATAACCTGCCGCCGGCAGGCATCCCTGAGTCGTTCAAGGTGCTCCTGAAGGAAATGCAGTCCCTGTCCCTGAACGTCGAAGTGCTCAACGCCGAAGGCGTGGCCATCGACATGAAGGATGAGGATGACGATCCGGCCAGCTCCGCTGACGACCTCGGCTTCAACATTGGCGCCCGCTCCGACGCGGCCGCCAAGGAAGACCAGAAGGCCGAAGAGCCCGAATACCAGTGATCCCTCGGGCTGCATGCGGTCAATACGCCGCGTGTAGCCCCGCCAACGTGAAATAGATAACGTACAGAGACCTTTCCGGTTTGCACTACCCCTCAGTCAGCCTTGGCTGACAGCTCCCCTGACAAGGGGAGCTCGGGAAGGTCTCAAGAACAGAAACGGATTAACAAGTGCTGGACGTCAACGCATTTGACAAGATTCGCATCGGCCTTGCCACCGCCGATGACATCCGTGGTTGGAGCCACGGTGAGGTCAAGAAGCCTGAAACCATCAACTACCGTACGCTGAAGCCTGAGAAGGACGGTCTGTTCGGCGAACAGATCTTCGGTCCGACCCGTGACTGGGAATGCGCCTGCGGCAAGTACAAGCGCGTGCGCTTCAAGGGCATCGTCTGCGAGCGATGCGGCGTCGAAGTGACCCGCAGCCGCGTGCGCCGTGAGCGCATGGGCCACATCGAGCTCGCCGCCCCGGTGACGCACATCTGGTTCTTCAAGGGTGTGCCTTCCCGCCTCGGCTACCTGCTGAACGTCACCCCGAAGGATCTGGAGCGCGTGATCTACTTCGCCTCCTACATGGTCACCGAGGTGAACGAGGACGAGCGTCACAACGATCTGCCCGGCCTGCAGGACGAGTTCGATTCCGAGATCAAACGCCTTGAGCAGCGCCGTGACTCCGACATCGAAGCCCGCGCCAAGAAGGTCGAAGAGGATCTCGCCGCCCTTGAGGAGGCCGGCGAGGCCAAGGGCCCGGCCCGCACCAAGCTGCGTAACGGTGCCGAGCGCGATATGGCCGCCATCCGCACCCGCTACAACGACCAGATCGCCCGTGTGGACGCCGTCTTCGACAAGTTCAAGAAGCTCAAGCCCGGCGACATGGTCGACGACGTGGACCTGTGGCGCGAGATGCAGGACCGCTACGGCGATTACTTCGACGGCTGCATGGGCGCCGAAGCCATCAAGAAGCGCCTGCAGTCCCTTGACCTGGACACCATCTCCAAGGAACTGCGTGAGGAGATCAAGGACGCTTCCGAACAGCGTAAGACCAAGGCCCTGAAGCGTCTCAAGGTCGTCAACGCCTTCCTGACCACCGGCAACAAGCCGGAGGCCATGGTGCTTGACGTGATTCCGGTCATCCCGCCGGACCTGCGCCCGATGGTCCAGCTCGACGGTGGCCGCTTCGCCACCTCCGACCTCAACGACCTGTACCGCCGTGTGATCAATCGTAACAACCGTCTGAAGCGACTGATCGAGCTCGGCGCCCCTGAAATCATGCTCAACAACGAGAAGCGCATGCTTCAGGAAGCCGTCGACTCCCTGTTCGATAACGGCCGTCGTGGTCGCCCGGTCACCGGTGCCTCCAACCGTCCGCTGAAGTCCCTGTCCGACATGCTCAAGGGTAAGCAGGGTCGTTTCCGTCAGAACCTGCTCGGTAAGCGAGTCGACTACTCCGGCCGTTCCGTGATCGTGGTCGGCCCGTCCCTGCGCATGCACCAGTGTGGTCTGCCGAAGCCGATGGCCCTCGAGCTGTTCAAGCCGTTCGTCATCAAGCGCCTGGTTGACCTCAACTACGCACAGAACATGAAGTCCGCCAAGCGTCTCGTGGACCGCGGCGACGCCGAAGTGTGGGGCGTGCTCGAGGAGGTCATCTCCGAGCACCCCGTGCTGCTCAACCGTGCACCTACGCTGCACCGTCTGGGTATTCAGGCATTCGAGCCGATCCTGGTGGAAGGCAAGGCCATCCACCTGCCGCCGCTGGCCTGCGCCGCCTTCAACGCCGACTTCGATGGTGACCAGATGGCAGTCCACCTGCCCCTGTCCGCCGAGGCCCAGGCCGAGGCCCGCTCGCTGATGATGGCTTCCGACAACATCCTGAAGCCGGCTGACGGTCACACCGTGACCATGCCGTCCCAGGACATGATCCTCGGTCTGTACTACCTGTCCACCGTGCTGGAAGGCGCCAAGGGCCAGGGCCGCGTGTTCTCCTCGCTGGAAGAGGCCGAAATGGCCCTCGACCGCCACGAGATCGACATGCAGGCCAAGGTGCTCATCCGCCTGCCCGAGAGCTTCGTTCTGCCGAAGAACTGGGAGCCCGGCGAGGTCAAGGTGCTCGACCCGCGCGAAGGTGAGGACGAGGTCGTCAAGGAAGAGCGCTTCCACGACGGCACCGTGCTGTTCGCCACCTCCTACGGCCGCATCCTGTTCAACGAGACCCTGCCGACCGACTACCCGTTCGTCAACGAGCAGGTGGCCAAGGGCCGTCTGTCCAAGATTGTCGATGACATCGCCATGCGTTACTCCACCCAGCAGGTGGCCGCCACGCTGGATGCCCTGAAGGATCTTGGCTTCACCCGCGCACCGTGGTCCGGTGTGTCCTTCGCGTTCT
Organism: Bifidobacterium sp. FKU; assembly: GCF_026016385.1. NCBI lineage: Bacteria > Bacillati > Actinomycetota > Actinomycetes > Bifidobacteriales > Bifidobacteriaceae > Bifidobacterium > Bifidobacterium sp. FKU. Next base: position 1,978,935 of record NZ_CP092888.1, on the reverse strand, counting down.
CCGACGTGAACGAGCCGCCCGAGCGCGACGAGAAGATCGCCGAGTACGAGGCCAAGGCCGACAAGGTCAACGCCAACTACGAGATGGGTCTGCTGACCGAGGAAGCTCGCCGTCAGGAACTCATCGACCTGTGGACCGAGTGCACCGCCGAGGTGTCCAAGGAAGTCGAGGAGAAGTTCGACCCGACCTCCAACCTGGCCATCATCGTGCAGTCCGGTGCACGAGGCAACATGATGCAGATCAACCAGATCGCAGGTATGCGAGGCCTCGTGGCTAACCCGAAGGGTGAGATCATTCCCCGACCGGTGAAGTCCAACTACCGCGACGGCCTGTCCGTGCTGGAGTACTTCATCTCCCAGCACGGTGCACGTAAGGGTCTGGCCGATACCGCACTGCGTACCGCAGAATCCGGTTACCTGACCCGTCGTCTGGTCGACGTCTCCCAGGACGTCATCGTGCGCGAAGAGGACTGCGGCACCAAGGCCGGTCTGCCCATCCGTGTCGCCGAGCGCGACAACGACGGCAACCTGGTGCTCGTCAAGGCCGCCGACGGTGGCCCGTACTCCCGTCTGCTCGCCGCCGACGTCATCGACCCGGCCGACGGACAGACCGTGCTGTACAAGCGCGACGACGCCCTGTCCATGGACGTGCTCAACGACCTCGTGGCCCACGGCGTCGAGGAAGTCAAGTGCCGTTCCGTGCTGACCTGCGAGTCCAAGCGCGGTGTGTGCGCCAAGTGCTATGGCTGGTCCCTGGCCACCAACAAGCTGGTCGATGTCGGCGAGACCGTCGGTATCGTCGCCGCCCAGTCCATCGGTGAGCCTGGTACCCAGCTGACGCTGCGTTCCTTCCACTCCGGTGGTGTGGCCGCGGCCTCCGATATCACCCAGGGTCTTCCCCGTGTCACCGAGCTTTTCGAGGCCCGCACCCCGAAGGGTGAGGCCCCGATCACCGAGTTCGCCGGCAGCATCAAGATCGTGGAGAACGATCGCGGTCGCCAGATCATCCTGACCCCGGACGCCGATTCCGGCGCGCCGAAGGAAGACGGCGTGATCAAGCCGATCACCTACCAGGTCTCCAAGCGCGTGCCGCTCAAGGTTGCCGACGGCGACCACATCAAGGTCGGCACCCAGCTGGTCGAAGGTTCTGTGGATCCCAAGAAGATCCTCACCATCCTCGGCAAGCGCGCCGCCCAGGTCAACATCGTGGAGGAAGTGCACACCGTGTACCGCTCCCAGGGTGTGGATATCCACGACAAGCACATCGAGGTCATCGTGCACCAGATGACCCGCCGCGTGACCATCATCGACTCCGGCGACACCGACCTGCTGCCGGGTGAGCTGGTGGACAATGCCCGCTTCCGCGAGATCAACCGCAACATCGTCAAGAACGGTGGCCGTCCGGCCGTCGGTCGTCCGGCGCTTATGGGCATCACCAAGGCGTCGCTGGCCACCGACTCCTGGCTGTCCGCCGCATCCTTCCAGGAGACCACCCGCGTGCTCACCGAAGCCGCCCTCTCCGAGAAGGTCGACGACCTCAAGGGCCTCAAGGAGAACGTCATCATCGGTAAGCTCATCCCGGCCGGTACGGGCCTCGCCCGCTACCGCAACGCCGTGGTCGAGCCCGACAAGGCCATCCGCGACACCATCTACCCGAACTTCGGTCTGGGCGGCGATGGCGATCTCGGCGACGCGAGCTTCTCCGATGCCGACCTGTCTGACCTGAACTTCTCGAATCTCGAGTTCGGTGATCTGAAGCTCGGCGACGACTTCAACCCGGATGATTTCTACTCCGATCAGGGCGGTCAGCCTGACATCGAGGAGTAAGCGAGAGAGTCCTAGAAAGGATGTCCTTTCTAGGACTCAGATCTTGCGTTAATCGCAATAAGATGGCCCGGAACTATATCAGTTCCGGGCCATCCGTATATTTGCCATTGTGATTTTCCTGTTGAACAAGAGCAGGCAGCCGCTCGTTGCTTGATCACTCAGGCCTGTTTTTCGGTGAACTGGAAGAACTGATCACCAATACGCACCGTTGAAGGTGCACTGAGCTTGAGCGTTGTGCCCTTGGTGACTTGGGTCTCCTGGCCATTGGTGATGATGTAGGTGCCGTTCAACGAGCCGTAGTCCTCGATCCACAGCGCGCCATCGGTGTCGATGCTGATGGCGGCATGGTTGCGGGACGTGGTGCGGGTCGGGTCTTTGATACGCTCCGCCTTGGCACCTTGCGGCACATCCATGGAAGGCTTGCGGCCCAGCAACGTGCTCTTATCGATCACAATGGTCTGGCCGGTGACATCGTTATGCAGCAGGTACGTCTTCTTCGGTGCCTTGGACGTGAACGAGGAGGAGAGCACGGTGCCGTCCCAATCCTCGATGTCGTTTTCGGCGGCGTGCAGTGTGGTGTCTGCCGGAGCGGTGGCAGCGGGCTCAGCGGCGGCGGTAGCGGCAGTGGCGGCAGGCTCTGCCGCAAAAGCGGTATTGGCCGCGGTTTCCGCAGAGCTGGGCTGCCCATAGTCGTTCTGCGGTTCGGCTGTGCCAACTGCGGAATCCGTGGTGCCTTCCACCGGATCGTCGGAATACCAACCCAGTTCAGGTGCTGGAGGGTAGGGAAGTTTGGCCATGATGATGCCGTCCTTTCACTGACGAAAAGCCAGAGCGGCGTTGATTGCCGGGTCGCCGAGCTGGCCCAGCCATTCGATCAGTGCCGGATAGGTGTTGGGATTACGTGCGATGCAGGCGCGTAGTTCAGGCGCGTACTGGGCAATCTGGGCGATTTGCATCTGGTCGGTGGTGGTCAGGGCCTGTTCGGCGGTGAAGCCATAAGGATTGGTGGCCACAGGCTCCTCGAATGCCGCCTGAGCTGCGGGCTGCTGGGCCGCGTACTGGTCGGCGGCGGGCTGGGCGGCGGCAGTCTGCTGAGCCGCGGCGTACTGGGCGGCGGCGTAAGCGTCTGCAGGCTGCTGCTCGGCAGCCTGCTGGGCCGCCTGTTCCGGAGCCTCCTGATCCTGAACCGGGCCGCCGAATGCGTCGGCGGTGAACCCGTATTGTGCCAGGGTTTCGCGGGCACGCTCATCGCCGAATTCGGCGATCCAACGCTTCAAGCCGGGATAACAACGCGGATTCACGGCGACGTTTGCGCCGAATTCCGGATTCTCGTAGGCGATTTTTGCCAACAGAATCGGGTCCGCGTTCGGATCCTGTACGGCAGCGACCGCAGCATCATAATCAACCATGGGATTACCTCCTTATGTTCGCTCGGTTATGCCGAACGTATGGTCCGTAGTGTTTGCAGTGTTGCGTCTTCAATGGCGCCAATGTCCTCGCCCTCGTCCAGTCTAAAAGCGCTGAACGCGTGATGTTCGGGTTCGGTCAGTGGCATATCGGCCACAATCACAGTGATATTGTCGGTTCCGCCCGCATCGAGCGCGGCCGCCACCAAGGCGTCCACGGCTTCCTGTCTTGGTTGTTGTTGCGCCTAAGACCCACGTCACTGGTCATCGCGACACGGATGGAACCTGTGGTCATGACGTTTTCCCCTTCTTATGCTTGCGCTTGACTCGCGCTGTATGAGGCTTTGCTGCGTGTCTATTTGCCAATATAGACACGCTTTTCAGCGAAAGCCGTGTACGTATCCTCCTGAAACGCGGCAAAGAAGCGAGCATTGCCTTGCGCAACCGGTCGACTCCATTCCAATATGTGGTGGCTTGGCCCGATGCAATGTCTTGCCCCGAGAACGTGGCGTAGTCGGCTTCCCGACCGAGTTGAATCAGTGCCTGATCGTCCGTGCCGAGCTGACTGGCGATTGCGCCGGCCTGATCGCGACGAGTGCCTTTGGCTGTGATGCCGCTTTGCTCGGCAAGTATGTGTATGGCATTCCACCCCGCTGCCACACGGGCTTTCGGACTGCCGTGCCGTCGTGCACGTGCCAGCAATGCAGCTTTAAATATCAGGATTAGTCCGCAAACGATGAGCAGAGTCCACAGGGGGCTTCCATAGATGGCTACCGCACGAGTAACTCGCCAGAACCGCACCCAGAACAGGTTGGACGGCGAATCATCGGCGTCGGTACCGGCCAACGAACTCTGGCCTTTGGCCTGCGTCTGATCGCGCAGCGGGTCGGTCAACGGCACTGGTGGTTGCCGGACCAGTGTCTGCGGATTCGGCGGCGTCAGGTTCTGGTTTTCATCAGGCACCTTGGTCTCCTTGGGCGTCGGATAGAACGCCACCCATCCCAGGCCTTGCAATTTGATTTCCACCCAAGCGGTCACATCATTGCCGGTGAATTCGATTTTGGTGCCATTGCCTGAAGTCTTCTCCGTGCGGGCATCGGTGATTTCGCCATCCTCGTTTTTCGGCAGGAATCCCAGGACCACACGGGAGGGCAGTCCCAGCTCACGAGCCATCAGTGCCATGGCGGAGGCATATTGTTCGGAATCACCCACCATGGCCGTGCCTGCCAGCAGCTTGTTGATACGGTAATTGCCATGGCCCGCATCGGAAGGATAATCGCCTTCCAGACCGTGTGAGAACCATCCGGAGTCTTTCAATGTGTCGGCCAAGGCCGTGGCGGCGGCACCGCCCGAGGACTGCCCGCCGGCAATGGACGTGGCCAGTTTGCTGGCCGAATCGGGAACATCCTGGGCTGAAGGCTGCGTGATGCGGGCCGCGGCCGCACTGCTGATCTGCTTATCGGTGGGCTTGTGGGCTATGATGCCGGATTCGGTATAGGTGAGTCCCTTGCGCGTGCCGGCGGGAATAATGGCGGAATCGGTATCCGTGTTGTAGTAGAACGTGTCATTGCCGTTGTCGGCATCGTTGGCGAAGCTCACGCCAGCGGCCGCTCCCGCCAGCGGCAGCCAGGTGTCGGTCAGTCCCTGATCGACGGTGAAGGTCGCAGTGAAGGATTTACCCTGCTCATCCGCCTTGATCGTGGTGCCCACGCGATGATAATTCGAGGAGTCCGTGGCTTCGGAAGAATCGGACAGGTTCCATACTGTGCCGTCGAATCGATCCATCACCGCAAGTTTGACCGGTGTTCCGGCCGGTAGATTATGGACGGTCAGCAACACGTCTTTTTTGTGGTCCTTGATATAGGATCGCATGCCGCTGAGCGGGCTGGTGTAATCGTAGGGGCTTAACGGCGGATCGTAGCGGTCACGCAGCACGAAACGGTCCTGCGACACCAGCAACGTGCCCCCGAAAGCAAGGCCGGCAGCGAGCACGACGATGATCAGCGCGGATATCCAGCGCCCCCATTCCAGCAGTTCAAGACGCCAAGACAGCCAGATAATCAGCAGCAAGGCAAAGGCAATGCCGCAGATGGCACGTTGCCAGCCGCTGTCCGTACCCAGCAGAGCACATACGGCCACGGCCGCCGCAAGGGGCGGCACTCCCACCAGAGACAACCATGCGTTGGCATTAATGGCAAACACGCCGGTGAGGAACGTAAGCCACAGGCCGATGGTCCATACCGCCATCAGTACGCCGTCTTGCGTGCCCAGAGGCGGATCGACGGAAATAATGTACTTGAACGAGCCAAACGTCATTTCCCAACCTGAACTCAAGGTCTTCAAGGTGGGAATCACGTAACGGGACGTGGTGGAACTCAGCGTTACCACCGGACCGATGATGAATTGGGCAAACGCCAGAAACACGATTTGCCACCACAGTCGCAACGCCGGCAACATGCCCGCCAGAGCGATGATCGCGCCCAGCAAGGTGGCCGGTACGGCGGCGATCGTCCAAGTGGCCACGCCGCCGTACACGTCGATGAGATTGGCTTGCGCCAGCAACATCATCGCCGCTATGAGTACAAGGCTGGCGATTCGTTTGCCCCACGGCTGGCGACTGAGGCCCATGCCGCGAAGCACATTGCCTCTGGTCATCCAGATAACCGAATGTGTGGAGTCGGCCCAGGAGCCGGTGGTGGTGGAGGTTCCGGTGTACGTGCCGGAGGAAGTGCCGGTGTATGTGCCGCTCGATCCGGCGTACGCAGCGGTATTGGTAGTGGTGATACTGGACTGGTCGAAGGTCATGCGAGCACCCCCATGATCAGCGGGAGATCATCGAGTTCGCCGATGGTGGCCAATGTGAAATTGGCGAATCTTCTGATGCCGCGATTGGCGCCGGCGCTGGCCTGCAATACCACGCAGCTGGCCGATCGGGGCAAGGCCAAGGTCATGCGCTTGATTTGCTCGATGTCTTTCAGCGATCCAACAGTGAAAAAATAGAACGAAGCATCAGGACTGTGCTTCAGCGTGCCCTCGGCGAGATTCGGATTATCCTCACGATCAGGCTCTATGGCACTGGCGTTGTCGAGGAACTCCATGGCGTTGCGCGGTTGGCCATGCGCGTTGCCCGCGTGACAGACCAGCGGGCGATTCTGCAGCAGGCATTTGACGCCGATGGAGGAGTGGATGGACACCGCCATCTCGAATTCCTCGCCGTTGACGTACTCATCCGGGTTCACGCTGATGGTCACCGAGGTGTCGGTGCGGCGCGTGGCCTCATATTGGCGAATCATCAACGTGCCGGTTTTCGCGGAGCTCAGCCAGTGGACGTTACGCACGTCGTCGCCCGGCTCGTATTCGCGCAATCCGTAGAAGTCGAGATCATCATCCACGATCTGGCCGGATGGTTGGCCTTCCAGATCGCGGGGCACGCCGGCATTCAGGGTATCGAGACGCACGGTACGAGGATGGATGAATACGGTGATGCGGTCGGCCAACTCCTTTTCGTGACGCACCAGGCCGAACGGGTCTCCCTTGCGGATGCGCAACGGGCCGATGGGCAGTATTGCGCGCGATACGGTACGGAACTCCACATCGGTTTGCTTGGATTGCCCGGGAGCCAGCATGGGGATGTTGAATCGTTCACGCGCATCGCCGATTGGCAGATATCCGCGTGCCGTGGTCGTCGGCGTTCTGCCGGTGTTGTCGATGCCGACGATAACGGATACGGGGTCTCCCACGGTCACGCGATGATTGGATACGGCGATGGACGCGTGGAAGCGTGTGTTGCCGAGGGAAAGCGCGATTGCCGCGAGCATCATCACCATCGCCACGATGCCGAATACGAGCAGCTCATGCCAGCCCAGAGGCAGGAACGCAATAAGACATGCGATGCCTGTGCCCGTTACCGCCCAGCCCAAGGGCGAGACGTAGGATGCGAAGAACCGTCTGATGCGTCTTACCGCGCGCTTGAACATGCGTTCAGCGCGCCGGCGACGGCGTAATGAGGCGGATGCAGATGCCATGGTCGGATACCTTTCCAGGCCCTATCAGGAACCGATGGTGGGGGAGGGAACGTCTTCGAGCACCTGTGCGATCAGGCTTTCCGGAGTCGCGCCATCGAAGGTGGCTTCCGGAGTCAGCGTGATACGGTGTGCGAGCACGGCCACTGCAAGGTCCTTGACGTCATCCGGCACCACGTAGGCACGGCCATCGGCCGCGGCCCAGATACGGGCGCATCGGGTCAGTGCCAAAGCTCCACGCATGGAGGAGCCGACCGTGATCTTCTCGTTGTGGCGGGTCGCCTCGACGAGCCTGACGATGTATTCACGAATCGCATCATCCACATAGATTTCGGTGGCCACCTGACGCAGCCGCATGACATCGTCACCGCTCAGCACCGGGGAAATGGTCTGCGCACGGTCGGTGATATCGACCTGCTTGAGAATATCGACGGACACATCATGGCCCGGGTAGCCAATCGACGTCTTGATAAGGAATCGGTCCATCTGCGCCTCAGGCAGCTTATAGGTACCGAGCTGCTCGATGGGGTTCTGGGTTGCGATCACGATGAACGGCTGCGGCACATCATAGGTGACGCCGTCAACGGTGACTTTCTGCTCTTCCATAACCTCCAGAAGTGCGGACTGCGTCTTCGGCGATGCGCGGTTGATCTCATCGGCCAGCACGATGGAGGCGAAAATCGGGCCCTCGCGGAACTCGAATTCTCCGCGCTTCTGATCGTAGAAAGTCACACCCACCACATCCGAAGGCAGCAGATCGGGCGTGAACTGAATACGCTTGAAACCGGTGGAAATGGAGTTGGCCAAGCCTCGGGCCAACTGGGTCTTACCGGTGCCGGGGTTGTCTTCAAGCAGAATATGGCCACCGACCATCAGTGCGGTGACGCATTGCTTGATGGGGATGGTCTTGCCGATAACCACCTTGGAGACATTCTCGACCAGCGCATTGAAGGACTGCTGGAAATCCCGGACCTGAGCCATGGGCTGGGACAGTAGTCCGGAATTGATGTTGGCGGGCAGTGCCGATGCGGCTGCTTGCGCGGCTTTGCTCGACTGACGCTGCGGTTGGGATTGAGGTGTGCTGTCATCGCCCGCAGGGATGGAGGCGGCATCAGTAGTAGGAGACGGCTTTTCTGACGACGCCTGTGACGGCCACTGCGGCAGGTTAGGCAGCGCAACGGGCTGCGGCACCGACGCGGTGCTTGGGGTCGTGCCGGTGTGTGGTGCGGATGCCAGGTGCGTGGCGTCGGACAAGTGCGTGGCGTCGGATAGCTGCGTGCTGTCGGACAGACGGGTCGTGTCAGACAACTGCGTCGCGTCGTCGATGTTCTCGCTCATGGATGTTCTCCTACTGCTTGTGAATGGTGGTTGACGATATTGGGGTATTGCCGAAACCAAGAATCCAGGGGTTCTTGGCCAAAGTGATGACACCGGTACCGGATTTGAGCGATTCGGTCCCCTCCGAGGAGCCAGAGGGGCGTGTGCCCGCGACGCTGTCTCCGTCCGCAGTGTTGTCGAGACCGGAGTATCCCGGCCCGCCGGTGACTTTGACGCTCCACGCGTAGTTGCCATCGGCGGCCACGGCCAAGTCGGTGACGTCCAATGGCTGGCCGGAGTTCCACGTGAACGGTTGACCATTGATGATGATTTGTACAGTGGCCGGCTTGCCATAGACATCAACCGAACCGCCGGTGACGTTAATGACGTGAGCGTTGTCTGACCAGCGCAGCCCCTGCGGTTTGTTGATTACAGCCTTCTTCTCATAGGTGTAGGGAGCGCCATTGCGCGGGCCTCCGGTGGCGGCATCGCTGGTAGCGCCGTTGAACACCTGTTGCACCGATGCGGTGTTGCATCTGGCCCAAGGACTCATTCGGAAGTCGAGTGAGTTCCGGTTAGTAGCTGTACCGGAATCGATGCCATCGGCAGTCACGCTGTAGGACTGCGCATGCCCCTGCTTGGTCCAATGCACGGTGCATGTACTGCCGGATCCGGTGGTGTAGACGTCAGTGGGCGGCTGGACCTTGTACTGCGGGACAAAGCTGCTCTCGCCCGTGCCGGCGGAAGCATCGCGCTGCGGCACCACGGTGGCCGTTACGGTGATTGTTGTGGTGTTGAGCAATGACTCATCGATGGAGAACGACCGGGAGCTCGGTGACTCGCAAGAGGCTTCGCCGCCAGCGTCGCCACCAAAGGATATCTTCCGGCAGCCGGCATTGCGGTTGTTGCCGAGAGTGACTTTCGCCGTTACTGTGGTGTCGTTGTTCGACAACGCAATGTTCGGCGCATCCGGGTCTCCCCAGATCTTCTCTGACGGCGATGCGGCGGACTCGGCACTCCAATTGATTTTGTTATGGGCTTTGACGGTCGCCGTGATGGCGGTGCCATCGGAAATGTCGTTGTTGTTGAACGTAAACGACAGCTCGGTGGCCGTATTGCCGGTTTCCTTGGTCTGCGGAGCACCTGCACCGGTGACGGTCACCGAATAGTTGTCGACGGCGCTGAAATCACCGCTCGGTGCCTTCCATGTCACCTTGGCGGTTTTATTGCCACCCGTGACCGTAACATCGGTGGGAGCGGACGGCACCTTGTCCGGTGTGGCTTCGACGGCGGTGGACGGCTTGGACCAGCCGACGTCATTTCGCGCGGCGACGGTGAAGGAATAGGTTTTGCCGTTCTTCAGACCAGTGACCTGGCATGAGGTGACGGCACCGCAATCCTTCTCTCCGGTGGCGGCACCGGTCCAACTGACCTTGTAGTTGGTGATCGGGCTGCCATTGGCGGCACCGGGCGTCCATGTGAGGCTGACCGCGCTGTTCTGCGGTTCCCCGGCTACGGGGGAGAGCAGTGGCGGCTCGGGCTTGTCGATCACGGACACGGTAATCGATGCGGTGACTTCACGATCCTTGGACTTGGTGCCGTCTTGCACGGTGACGAGCACGGTATTCGTGGAAGCACCCACATCGGATGCGACGGCGATGGTGACGTTTCCGGAGGCATCGCATCCGGCGATGGTGAGTTTGGCGGCGTCATCCGCCTTGCAGCTGATGACGGTCAGCGAGGAATCGGGGAACGGATTGTACGCGCCGGTAAGCGCGTTCACGACATCGCTGGCACCGGCCATGATCTTCAACGTCTTGTCGCCGACGTGTGCCAGCGGACGGGTCGAAGACACTACGCGCACGGTCACACCGGCATTCACGGTGCCCGCGCCGTATGCGATTTGCACGGGAATGGACGCGGTGGTGCCAGGAGCGGCATCCTTGGTGGCGGAAACCTGCAAGCTACCGGAACGGGACAGGTTTGCGGTGATTTGCCTGGACGATGAGCTTCCGCCGGAATACGTGTATTGCTTTTCGTCGTCATACACGCCGGACGGTGCATGGGTGAGCGCCGCCAGATCAACGGTCTTGGGGTCCGCGCCCGCCTCGACATCAATAGTGGAGGACGAGAACGTGGGCGGCGGCACATCGCGGCCTATCACTGTGATCTGGAGAGTGATCACTGCGGAATTGATGATCTTGGTCTTATCCGATCCCTGCTTGCCATCCACAGCGGTAAAGGTAATGGAGGCGGGGCCTGCGTAGTCTTTTGCAGCAGTGAACTTCAGGGTCTTGTCGTTCACGTAGAAATCGGAGTTGGAAGCCTTGGTGGCGCTGATGGAATCAGTGCTTTTGATATACGGTTCCTTGCCGGCGCCGACGCGAACATAGTCATTGATGTTGATTTCAATGGTTTCGCGCGAATTGACCTTCAATTCCGGTGCCTTGGGACGCAACGTGGGCGGAAAGACACCATAGGCCGGTACCTGGATGAACGCGGTGGAGGTGATGTTGTATTTCGTATTGGTCACCGTGTAAGGCACGGCTCGCGCCTGTGACGTCAGGTCGACGGTGATGGTGGTCGAATGCTCGCCGCCCTTGACGTGAGCGTGAGCGCTGGCGGAGGGATGCACGCCGACCTTGAGCTCATTGGCTGTGCCGGAAGGATTGGCGATCCACTGGGAAACATCCACATCCACGGACTTCTTATCGATGGTGGCGGCGGACGGCACACGATAGTCGTAGGCGGTAGGCGGCTCGATGGCGGCATTCGGATCCACGTTTACCGTGAGGGTGGCCGTATCGGACAAGCCGGCCTTGTCTTTGACCGTATAGGCGATATAGGCGGTGGTGGCGCTGCCGGGCGTGGTGAAGGAGATCATATTGTCTTTCACGCTCACCCCGTCGAGACCTTGGACCTCGACATGCTTGTCGACGGTCAGATTGGTGTTGTCGCCGGAGATGTCGTTCTGCGCGACCGGCACGGTTGCGGCTGTATTGGGCCTCAACGTGATTTCGTCATCCCTGGCGTATACGCCGGAGTCGGACGATCCTTGGAATACGCCCACGCGGATCTGCGCCTGTGCGCGCTGACCGGTCCAATCCTCCACGGCATAGGAGAAGGTGTCGGTGCCGGACGAATCCGGATACGCTTCATAGACCAAGTAGTCGGAACCGACTTCGGATATGCGGCCCAGCGTGGGTGCCTTGTTGCCCAGACCCAACAGCTGATCGTCGTCGCCATCCGTGTCTATGCCGGTCAGCATGATGGGGATGCGGACCTTCTGCCCGGCGGCAACCTGCGCTTCGGCGTCATGCGGGGTTGGCATGGCCTTGCTCGCTGCGTCGCTCTTATGCACGGTAATGGTGATATTGGCGGAAGCCACATTGCCCAGATTGTCTTCAACCGTATAGGTGATGGGGAAGTTGCCGGTCTCGCTGGATGCTTGGTAACGGACCGTGTCTCCAGAGACGAAAGCCAGGCCCTTGAACGTCTCCTTGTCGTATTGCAGGTTGTTCTTGAGTTTGACCGTGGTGCCATCCGAGTAGGACACATGGTCAAGCACATCCACGGACACGATGCCGCCGGTACGTACCTGGGCATTGATATTGCTGGCCTTGGGCACTGAATTCGAGGTGGTCAGAGCCGGTGGCTGCAACACGATGGTGCCCTTGGCGGTTCCGGAGGCGTTGGCCACGGTGTAGGTAAGGGCGACGGGTTTCGTGGGCACCTGACGCGCGGTGATATACACGCGCTTATGGCTGACGAGACCAACCTTGATGCCGGAGCCGGCCGGTGCGTTCACCGTGGTGACGGATAGCACGCCGCCCATCGGATCGACATCATTGGTGAGCGGCTCCACAATGGCGGTATTATCCGCGCCAAGCAGGGCGACATCGTTGGCGGCAACCGGTTTGGCGGCTTCGCCGGTGGCGGGCTGCACCTCGACGCGAGCCAATCCGGTGGCCGGAATCGAGCCTTGAGTAATGGTGTAGGGCACATAATAGGTGCCGGGATTGGTGGCCTTGAACGTCAGCGACATATCCGCCGCATTGGTGGTCGTCGAAGCGCCGTTGGGCGTATCCACCTGAGTCAGTTGTGCCGGCTGCAAGGAAGTGCCATGCACGTAAGAGGACAGCTTGACGACGGTATCCGTGTTGGGAACGGTGGTTTTCGCTACCGGGTCGATGACCGCGGCCAAGGTGTTCGCGGGCTTGACCGAGAAATACACCATGCCGGTGCCGGTCGCCGTGCCGTCGGAGACGGTGACCTCGACGCCCACACGTCCCGACGCCAGCGCACCGGTGTTGAACGTAAGCTGGCCGTCGGCTCGGGTGGACACCTGCACCTGGTCGGTGTTCTGGGCCACAGCGGAGACCAGAGTGAGCGGGTCTCCATCCGGATCGTTGAAGCTGCTCAGCGCATTGGCGGTATAACTGGCTCCCTGCTCCACATCGATCTCGGGAGGAGTGTCGAACTGTACGGGAGCGTGGTTGCCGCCATCATTCAGGGTTACGGTCACCGTGGCGGAAGAGGTCTGGCCGCGGCCATCGGAAATATCGTAAGTAAAGGTAACGGTGCCTGCGGATGCGGCGGAGGCATCGAGTTGCAGATACCGGCCATCGTAAATCGGCGAAATGGTGACGTCTTTGTCGTTTGGTGCGCCAACCTTGGTGATTTTCAGTACGGAACAATCGGTCTGCTCGTCATTGCGCAGCACGTCGAGAATCTGTTCCGAACCGGCTCGCGCGCCGATTTCATCATCCTCGGCTTTGATTTGGCCGGATTGCGCGGAACAGGTCTTGGAGAAGTCGTGGTGGTTGTTGGCTGAGTCGTTGTTCTGCTGTTCTTTCCCGGTCTGCTCGGTCTGTATTTTGTTCCACTGTATTTTGATGACTGTGGTGGAATCCTCAGGGTTCCACACATTGCCGTTAACCGTGTCGTTGAGCACCACAAGGCGATGGTTGGTGCGGAACACCAATTCGGAAGTGGCATTGACGGATTCGAGGGTTTGCGGCTTGACGCTGGTATCCGTGGGGGAGCAGGCGCGAATGTAGTTGCTGGCCTTCTGGCTCCAAGCCGAGTACACGCAGCCCTTGGACGATACCGGTCGTGCCGGATTCGCCTTGCCCCCGTTGGCTATGAAATTCGCCTTGGCATTGGATTTCAACGGGATAAGCGCAAGGCCTCTCGGTGATGCCGCGGCCACCCAATCGGACTGTACGTCATCGGTGGGAGGCTCCTGAAGGGTGAGGGTGCCGGTCGTGTCGACATCGACGCGGCCGCCCTTGAATATGACGGTTTTGCCGGTTGCGATTACCGGCGTGCTCCCGATGACGGTAAAGCTTTCAACGGTCTTCTGCTTGCCGTCGGTCAGCGATTCGAGGGTTCTGGCCTTGGCGCTGCTGGGATTGTCAAGACGCAGCACCATACCGTCGGATGGACGGTATCCGTAGATCTTGCCATCGTGGGTTACTACGATGCGCCCGCCCTCGCCCAGCTTCATTTTCGGATCGGAAGTGGTGGGAGTCACGGAATCAAGGTTTTCCGACAAGCCGGTCCACACATTGCCGGTCTTCTCGTTGATCAGGGCTACGGTATCCCCGCCGACCACAGTGGTGGTGTTGGCTTTGATGTCGGTCTTGACACCGGTGCTGACCGTGGATGCCTTGATGGTGGAGGCTTTGGTCGTTTCGGTCAGGATGGTGTCGCCATTATGCTGTGCGATGTCGAATCGTGGGGCGGAGGAGGAGACGCCGGCGTCGGCCTCCTTGTTCTTTACGTTGAATCGTGCGGCCTTCTGGTTCTTCAGCGAAGTGACCCATACGGTGCCATCGTCCAGTTGCACCTGGCGGCGTGTGACGGTGCTCATGATCACCGCGCCGGCAACAAGTCCCAGAAGCAGCAGGAGCGTGATTGCGGGAACCGTCCACGTATGCCCTCCAGAGGGCATAAGGCGGCGCAGAGCCGCGCTGATGCGTCGGCGACGACCGTATGACTGGGATGATGTGGCCATCTGAACTCCCTGAACCCTGGTTTCTCTGGTTGCTGGTGTAATGACAACGCTTTACGGTTCCAATACCTGCCGTTCCTGTTGTCCATTTGGTGAATTCGCCACTGCCGGGCGCATGCCTGATGCGATACGCAATGCCAAGGTGGCATGCCCGGCAGTGGCGAGCGGATCACTCTTGCGGTTTGGCCGCACAGGCGATGGCGGGGCTGACGGACATCTGGCGGTTCTTGCGCACAATGGACACCTGAATGCAGGTCTGCGAGCCTTCCTGCGCGTTGACGGTCACCGTGGGATCTGACGTTGTGACGGTTTGCGCGCTCTGGTCGGTATTGCTGCCCTGCACTATGGCCCACGCATAGGTATCACCGCTTTGCGGGTCTGGATTCGTCCAGGTGAACGTCACGGATGACCCATCCGCCGCATAGGTGCCGTTCAGATTCTCCGGGGAAGGAATCTGGGCGTTCGCGGTATCGGTGATCACGTCATCCTGATTATTGCGGTTGTTGTCATCGTCCTTGGTGCCGGGCGTAGCCACCTGTTTGGTATCTGATCCGGTGGCGCTGTCCATGCGGGGAACGACCACGAAGGCGAATATCAGTGCCGCCGCGGTGATCGCCGCAAGTATACCGACGGTAATGCCCACCGGTTTGACCCATCGCCGTGACGAATGGGTGATCTGATCTCGCTGGTCCGTGGCCCGGCGCCGACGCTCGATGTCTTTGGGATAGGCCGGCATCCCTTCCACGGTAACGGGAGTGGCATGCCCGAAATATGCGAATTGCACACGCTGCATGGCACGTGCGAACTCCAACGCGGAGTAGTACCGCTGGTCGGGGTCCTTGTTCAGGGCCCGGCGCAGCACCGCTTCCACATCGGCCGGCACATCGGGGCGGTTGAGGCGAGGCAATGGCTGGTTGACGATCAGCGAAATCAGTTCTGATTGCGAACGCGGATGATATTCGTGCTGGAATGGCGAGCAGCCGACGAACATGGCGTACAGGGTGGCCGCCAGTGAATAGATGTCGGCGGCTTCCGAACCATTGGTCAGATGCTGAAGCACTTCAGGCGGTGCCCACGGCGGCGAGAATCCGGTTTCGGTACGGTCATACACATCGGTGGAGATACCGAAATCACCCAGAACAGGCAAGCCCTTCGAGGTGATGAGAATATTGCTGGGCTTGATGTCGTGATGGATGATATTGCTGCGATGCGCGGTGAACAGCGCGCTTGACAGCTTGATGCCGAGGTCGAGTACCTGCTCGCAGGTCATGGACCGGGCCTTCATGATGCTGTTGTAGGTGCCGCCCGGCGCATATTCGATGACGATGTAGCCATGGCCATCGGAGGTGACGCCGGCATCATATACCGGCAGAATGTACGGGTGGGATGACAGCTTGGCCATGAAGTTGGCCTCGCGGTTGAACAGGGCAGCGGCCCGTGGGTCAAGGGTTTTGGCGCTGACCTTTACCGCCACCGGGCGTGCGGGCATACGCTGGTTATATAGGTACACCGTGGCGGTGGCACCGCTTCCCAACATCTGGACGAAATCATATCCGGGCAGTTTCGGCGGCCTCATCGGAATATTGGCCATCTGTTCCCTCCCTCCTTGGAAAATGCACTCTCCCTGCATTCGTTCTACAGGATACCGTCAAGGGTACGATTCTTCGTTGGGTTCGGTAAAATTTTTCCCTCTGTGACGGTCGGGTTTAGGCTGGAGCCATGATGACGAGACTTGAACCTGGAACAGTGCTGGACGGCATCGACCGTGATGGAGCGGCGAGGCTGATTGTCGGCACGCCTGGAAGCGGCAAAACTGAATTCGCCTTATCGGTGTTGATGGCGGGGCTGCGCCGCTACGGTGGCGCGCAGGTGGTGATGGCCGTATCCGGCCGTGTGGCCGCCGACGCATTGGGCAATCGGGTGATTCGTGAGCTCGGGTTTTCCGTGCAGGCCAGGCCGGTCACCACGCTGGGTGCCGTGTCATTCCGGGCCATATCAGCTTCGCGCGAGGGAACTGGATTGCCGTCGCCTCGATTGTTGAACGGTGCGGAACAGGATGCTTTGCTGCGTCAAGTCATGGCCGTGCATCTGCGCCATGCCGTAGCGGGAGATGATTGCGGCACCTGTGATCTGCTACGCATCTACTTTGCCCAGGATGACTGGGCGAAACTCATACGCGATGCCGGTGCCGGCGAGATGCCCGGCTCGGCCGCTTCCGCACAATCAAGCCTCTTGAAACAAGGGTCGGATTCACCGTCTCCGACGTCGGCAGGCGGCTCGACCAGCGCGGATAGGTTCACTCGAGGTATTTCAGATGCGTTTATCAGCCAGTTGCGCGATATGCTGGCCCGATTGGATGAGCTCGGTGTAGGCGTTCACGAAGAGCCACGTCTTTTGGACGCCGTGACGGAGGACGCGCGATTGTCGGTGCAATGGCGTTTGGCTTTTGCGTTGCGCCGTGAATATATTGCAGCCCAAAGCGCGGCATATCCGGGGCAATACCGTTTGGATGCCTCGTATTTGCTGGTGGCAGGCGCTCGTGTGGTGCATGAGGCATTCGCCGCCGATCACGCGGATGATTCCGGCCGGCCTATGCGTATGGAGGCGTTGGGCTTGCCCCGGCTGCTGGTTGTGGATGATGTTCAAGACACCACGCTGGCCGGCATGCGCTTCTTGGAGGAGTTGGGGAATGCCGGCGTCAAGTTGGTGCTGGTCGGCAACTCGGATGAATCGGTGCAGACCTTCCGTGGATCGTATCCGGAATATCTGATGCGCCGTGCCGTGGAAGGGCGGCTGAAAGCCAAGGAAGAACAGCTGGTTGGCGGCAGTACCGGCGCTGATCAGTCGCACATGACGATGGCTGGTGTGATCGCGTCTCGTATTTCGCTGTCGATTCCCTCGCCGGAAGACGAGCCGCTGCCTCCGGCCGAGCGTCCCGGCAAGCTGACCGCCATACTGGGCGGAGTCGATGCAGCGAATTATCAGTCGGACGGCACAGTGACCGCCGGCCTGTACCGATCCTCACGTGAGGAGCTGGATGATGTGGTCTGGCGCATCAAGCGGGCGCATCTTGACCGGCATATTCGGTGGAACGACATGGCGGTCATCGCCCACGACAACGCCGCCGTGCGGCTGTTCGGCGAACGACTGCGCCGAGATGGTGTGCCGGTGCGGTATTCGTCGGTTACCCGTCCTTTGAAGGACGAGACTTTCGTGCAGGGGTTGTTCGCGCTTGTGGAGCTTGCCCGATTGCGTGCCGAGGGAATGGCGGAATGTCAGATGACGTTGGCTTCCTGCGCGGCATATGTAAGGACTAGAGTGGCCACGTTGATGGACGGCCCGTTGGTGAGTGCCGGGGCCAGACCCGGTCAGGGGCGTCCCGCAAGGCTTGCGCCGATCGAATCGGCCATGGGGTCGTTGGAGTCGCTGGCGCATCTCGCCACGGATGATGCCATGCTGACCTCCCTGACGACGGCATGGGAAACATTGCGTGAAACATACCGTGAAACACGGCATGAAACAGGTCGTGACACATCCTCGTCAGCGGTTTCGTCGTCAGTGACTTCGTCGCCAGTGTCTGTCGAAATACTCGGTGAGCCCTCCGACGATGACTTGGCCTTTGGCGTTGACGCGCTGTACGTGATGCTTGCCGTTGATGATGCCGCCGCGCCGGCTCAGGCTGCGCTCGCATCCATCCACGCGGTGCTCGGCAACGACTCTCAGGCCCGCGCTTTTGCGAATCTGTGGCATCTGGTGGGCAGTGTTGCTTCCGGCTTGGAGCGGCTGCCGGCAAGCCAGCGCGTACAGCCGCGCTATGCGCTGTCTGTTGCGTGGAACGCCACCGGTCTGGCGCCGGTCTGGCAGCGTGCGGCATTATTCAACACGGCAGAAGGGCGTACGGCCAATGACCGGCTGGACGCGGCAATGCGCCTGTTCCAGTTCGCCGATGATTCCACCGCCAGCCGAGACGTCACGTCATTCATGGCACAGGTTCGGGGCATGGAAGTGCAGGCCGATTCCTTGGCCCAAATAGGGCCGGTGGAAGACGCGGTGACATTGACCACGCCGGCAGGCGCGGCCGGACGCCACTGGGAATATGCGTGGATACCGGTGGTCCAGCAAGACGTGTGGCCGAACCTCGCCGGGCGCAACACCATGTTCGGTGGTGAAGACCTTGCCGAGCTCGTGCTGAGGGGAGCGCTTGAAGAAAGCGACAAAACCGGTCATGATCCGCGGTTCGCGGCTGTGCTGTCGGGCGAGAAGAAGAGCTTCCTGGTCGCGCTGACCCGTGCACGGCGAATCATGATCAGCGCGGTATGGAACGACAGCATGAGCCCATCGGACTTTCTTTTCGGGTATCTGCCGGAATACTATCCGCGCAACCGGCAACAGGCGCCTTTCACCACAGTGGGGGCGCATACAGGATCCGCCGAATATGATCTGGCCGGATTGGACGCCGACCCACGTGGGTTGGTCAGCGCCGCCCGCGCGGTTCTGGCCACTGCTCAACCGCAGCAGGCTGCCGCAAAGGACGCCGCGGTTGCGTTGACACTCCTGTCGGAGCATGGTGTGCGCGCCGCAAATCCGCAGAGCTGGGCGTTCGTGGAATCGCCGGCCCAATCGGATAGCGCGTCATCTGGCGGTGCGTCATCTGGCGGTGCCTCATCTGACAGTGCCTCATCTGACAGTGCCTCATCCGACAGCGCGTCATCTGGCGGTGTACAGTCTGACGGTATCCAAACGGGGAAAGGCAAGACGGATGCGCAGGCCGCACCCATGGTCACCCTGTCTCCATCGGCGGTCGACAGCCTATGGGCGTGCCCGGTGTGCTGGATGCTGGAGAACCGGTTCGCCGGTCCTCGCCCCAGCTCCGTGGCCACCAGTTTCGGAACCCTCATCCATGCGGTTGCGCAGCAAGGCAGCGAGGAAGGGCTGGACCATCTTTCCCACAATGCCCAGTCGTTGGCCACACTGGGCTTGGACTCCACGGCCGGCACGGAACGCCGCATCGAGGCTGTCACGGCACGGCTTAATGCCATCTATCAGAGCAAACGTCCTGATCCGAATGCCATAGCCGACACCCGGAACCGCTATGAGGCCACCCGTAAGGACGAGTCCGCGGCGGATGCCCTGCGCAACATCGCCGATTACTTTGTGCGCAGCGACGCCGATCCGGAAACGTATCTTGGCAAGAACTCCAGCAACTTCAGCATTGGCGCATTGGCCGGTGCCGAATGCGAACGGGAGTTTGCCGCACGATTCGATGTGCGTGACATACTCGACGCATACAATGCCGTGCCCGGCATGCACCCGATTGATCGGAACACGCTGGTCCGTCTGATGGGAGCACTGGTCGGAGGATGGCCGGAAGGCATGGACGAGCATCTGACCGTGAGACTGTCCGGGCGCATCGACCGTATGGAAACCCGCGTACTCGCAGACGGCGGCGAATGCATTCGCCTCATTGACTACAAAACAGGCAGAACGCCCACGGTCAAACAGATTTTCAATGATTTGCAGCTCGTATGCTATCAGCTTGGCCTCGTATTCCCCGAAGACGGGTCGCGCGGTGCCAAGGCACTTGCCGCAATGCCGCATATCAGCCAAAGCGCGCTGTTCCATGTCGGGCAGAATACGGCACCAGCCAGAAGCTATGCTCCGGAAGGTGCCTTCCAGCCGCCGCTGTTCACTGATGGTTCGTTGAATGCCGAACCGTTCACGCCACGATACTGGTATAAGGACCCCAACCGTTTCTTCGACATACCCGCCATAGATCCGGCTACTCCTCCCGAAGGTGTGAGTGCCGAAGCGTGGGCGCAATTCGCCGCGCTCGCCGGTACGCAGACGTTATGGTCGCTGACCATGATCGCCCGCGTATTCTATGCCGCGGCGGCCAGCAGGTCGGCCATCATCGAGGCCCATCCGCAAGACACCCATATCGGATTCTGCCGTATGAAGAACGTCTGCCCTGCCTGTGCGGGCCAGATCGACACGATTTTCGAAACGAGGCAAGCATGAGCACGTTCACTCCCAGTGCGGAACAGGCCGCCATCATCGATGCGCCAGTCGATGCTGACGTACTGGTGGTTGCCGGTGCCGGTTCCGGCAAAACCTTTACGATGACCCAACGCATCATCGCGCTTATCAATCGAGGTGTGGCACCTGAACGCATCCTTGGCCTGACCTTCACACGCAAGGCCGCAGGCGAACTGCTGGAACGCGTCTCCGCCGCAGTGGCCGGTGATATGGCGGGCTCTACGACCGCCACGGTGTCTGATCGGGCATTCCTCAAGCCGGCCATTTTCACGTATGACGCCTTCTTCCAGACCATCGTGCGCCAATATGGACTGCTTGTCGGATTCGATCAGAACACGCAACCATTGAGCGCAGCCGGAGCGCTTCAACTGGCCACCGAAGTCATCGACAGTCACATGGATCTGGCGTTCAGTGAGGATTTTGGCGCCTTCTCCAGTTTGGCGAACCGTGTTCTGGCGTTGTCGGATGCCATTGGCAGTGCCATGATCGGTGCCGGCTGCACCAGCTTCGATGATGCGATCAATCGAGTACGGCAATGGGATTCGGCATTCATCAATCGATTGCAACAAGCCGTCGCAGACGAACCCATGCCCGAGGACGAGCCGAAAATCCCCAAGATCAAACGACTGAAGAAAGATACCGACGCCAGCTGGCAAGCCAAGCTCGATGACCGTGCCGAACATCTGCACGCCCGTTGCACCTATCATTGCGGTGCGCTGCTGGAGACCACGCGCAAACGCGATATTCTGCTCCAGCTGGTGGAGGCCTATGCCCAAGCCAAGCGGGAACGCAATATGGCCGAATTCTCCGACTTCACCATTGCCGCGTATCAGCTTATCGAGCGCTTCCCCTCCATCGGAGAGCGCACGCGCCGCAGGTACAGCCATGTGCTGCTCGACGAATATCAGGACACCTCCACCACGCAGGCCGCTCTGCTGGCAGCACTGTTCCATGTGGATGCGTCACGGAGGTCCGCCGTCAACGCGGTGGGTGATCCGTTCCAGTCGATTTACGCATGGCGTGGTGCCAGCCCTGGTGCATTCCGTATGTTCCAGCAAGATTTCCACCTGCCTGCCGGATACAAGCCATTCCCGTTGTCCGTCACCAGGCGCAACAGCCGTATAGTACTTGAAGCCGCCAATAATCTCACGCTGCCGTTGCGCTCCAATCCGTCGCGTCCCTCCAGCTCATTGATGCGTGAGGTCGATGTCTCATCGCTCGACCCCATGCCTGATGCCCCCGAAGGAACATTGGGAGTACTGGGCTTCGCCACGGCCGGGCAGGAGATCGACGCCGTAGTGCGTTTCTGCAAGACGGCCATCACACGGCACCGTTCCGCAGCCGAACAACAGGAACAGATGCCGGGCGAACAGAAAGCGCCGGTCGCCGTGCTGTTTCGGTCCAAATCACATATGCCCGAATATCAGGCGGCATTGGAACAGGCCGGATTGACCACATTCGTGGTCGGCTATTCCGCGCTGCTGGAACGTCCGGAAATCCGCGATCTGATGGCGTTGCTGCACGTGGCCGCCGACCACACCGATACGGGATCGCTGATGCGCTTGCTGGCCACGCCACGATTCACCATGTCCGCAGCGGATTTGACCATGTCGGCCCGTTTCGCTGAAGAACAGAACACGGAACAACGCTTCCAATCATTGGTGCAGGCCGGCCTTGCCCAACCGGATACACCAGCGAATGAATGGGCGGCTGTGGTGCGTGAGTACCGCGATCAGGTGGCCAATGCGGTATTCCTGCCAGACGTATTGCTACGCGGCGACCTGGTAAAACTGCTTGAACGGTTGAGCGCACACGGGCGCAACGCCATAACCCGGGCCGCGGTGATGCTCAGTCAGGTGCATGATGCCGTCGGGCGGCCACTGGGCGACGTGATTCGCGCCGGCATAGAAGCGTTGGATCTTGACATCGACACCGTATTGGCCGGTGTGCTGCATAATCCGCAGCACCGCGCCAATCCCGCTTTGGCGCATATGCCTATGGATGCGATTGTGGATTTGGTGGATACATACACGCAAGAGATTGCCGCTGAGCAAACTCCCTCGTTGCATGGGTTCATCACATGGGTGGATCATCTGGCTTCGGTGGAGGATGAAGCCGCCAGTCTCCCCGACGCTCCGGTGGATGTGGAACTGATGACCGTACACCAGTCCAAAGGGTTGGAATGGGATGCCGTTGCGGTAGTGGGGCTTACCGCCGGCGGATTCCCCAGCAACCAGGGCGACCATCTCAAGATCGTGCTGGACGAACACCATACGGGAGGTGCCGAGCAAGGTCGCTGGACCGCACCCGAATATCATGAGACCGCCGACTCCTGGCTCACCAACCCCACCGCCGTACCCGTGCCTATGCGCGCCGATGCCGGCATTCTGCCGCGATTCCCCCATGATGCCGATGTGGAAGCCAACCCCATCGCATCGTTGGCGGCTTTGGATGAGGTGGAGCTTATCGATGATGAAGTGTTCGGCTCCATGCGCGAATTCGGCGATGGCGTGGAAGAAGTGGATGCATCCGGCTGGTATTTGACGCAGGCGGAGGAATATGGGCGCCGGCTGCATGCCGACGAACGTCGATTGATGTATGTGGCGCTTACCCGTGCGCGGGAAGATGCCCTGATGACCTATTGCGCCTATACGGGCGAATCCGGGCGGGACCCGTCAGTGGTGCCCAAAGGCTCTCGCGCCGCTCAGCCATCCAATTTCTGGCTTGAAGTGCATGACGCGTTCCAAGCCCGTGAACATGCGATATCGGCTCAGGACTGTGTGGAACGGCTGCAACCCGCCAATGCCGGGAAGCCCATGCTGATCTCGGCGCAAGGCGAAGCGATTGCCCCTCCCGAAGGGTTCTTTATCGGAGAGCATGCCGCGGCATACGGTGACGCCGTGGTGGGGGAGTCATGGCAAACGCCGATTACGCAGACGGATGCCGCTGTCGAATTGCCGTGGCCGGCTACCCTCAGCGACGCGGTGCATGAACAGTTGTCACGTGGCATCGATGTCATCGCCGCGGATTCCTCGTCACTTGAGCAGCACCAAGACGTCGGCCCACTGCTGCAACGGGCGCAATTGCTGGTGGACGACGCCGATTTGATGGCCGATGCCACCAGCGGCCAGTCGCTTGATGAGGCAGTCAAAGCCAAGGCGCAACGCATTCTGGCCGCCGGACGCCAGAACGTGACAAGCCTGCAAGCCCGCGTAGGTGGCATGAGCGAACGGGAGGAGCGCCTCTACTGGCGTAGCATTATCCGTCCGATTCCACGAATATCGTCTCCGGCGGCCGAAGCCGGCACGCAGTTCCATGCGTGGGCCGAGCAATTCATCAATGCCGGTAAACCGGATGAAGCGGTACTGGCATATGAAGCCGAATCAAGTATGCCGCATACAGGTCAGGATGCTGGATTCGTTTCCCGGGAAGCCATGTTGGCCGATTTGGCCGAACGGGAGCGGCAATGTCGCAAGCCATCCACACGGCAGCCCGCTGTCCCACAGTCCACGGCTCAACAATCCGCATCCGCCGCCTCCGCCACTTCCATAAGTAGCGACAATGCCACCGAGTCCAAGCTGGTGGCGTGGCAGCGCAGACTGGCCGAATCATCGTGGGCCAAGCGCATCCCGGCGTGGACGGAGCGTGCCATCGTCGTGGACGTGCCGGGCGTGGGCCTGGTCAATGGCAAACTCGATGCGGTATTCATCGGTGGACTTGACCCGTCCAGCACCACCGCACGCTTTACCGTGGTCGACTGGAAAACCGGTCGTCGGCCCACCAAGCCAGACGACATCACCCGCAAACTCGCCCAGCTCGACATGTACCGACTGCTGCTGGCAGCGGTCGAAGGTGTGGAATTGGACAGTATCGACGCCACTCTCTACTATGTCAGTGAGCCCGACGAGGGCTTGCGCGAGCTTCACGCCCGTGCGAAAACCAAACAGGAAATCCTTACCGAGTTGAGCTCCGGCATTCCCGAACAATCTGACAACGACTGAGCCCAAAGGCTCATGACCTGTGCACCATCGGACGGCCTTCACCGGCGGAGAGACCTTATGCATCGCAAGGCATCTCCGACGATGAAGACGACTGGCCACGTACCGGTCCGCGGTTGAAACGCGCCGCGTGACGTTGCTCGGGAACCGCTACCCTCGGATGGCACGTGTGGGCGGGCGCACGTGCCGGACAACGCACCAGTAAGGAGTTATTGTGTCCACGACTCGCGCGGTTTCGAAGTCGTCCGCTGCCCACTCGCCCTACCAGCGCCTGTTCATGCTGCCCGGAGCCAAGGCGTTCTGCCTGTCCGGCGCGGTGGCACGATTGCCGATCTCCATGATGAGTCTCGGCATCGTTCTGGCGCTCAACCATCTCTACGACAATTGGACCATCGCCGGCACCATGAGCGCCGCCTATGTGCTGGCCATGAGCTGCGTCACCCCGTTCTACGCCCGCGCCTTCGACCGTTTCGGCCAAGCCCGCGTGGGCCGGCTTGCGCTCGCCGTACAGATCGTGGCCATGCTCGCCTTCGCCTTCGCGGCGTTGGTGCGCGTGCCGATTCCGCTGCTGTTCGTCCTGGCCATCATCATGGGTCTGACGCAGTTCTCATTCGGCGTATTGGTCCGAACACGCTGGTCCTATGCGTTGCGCGGTGTGGAAGATGGTGAACAGCTGCTCAACACGGCCTACGCCATGGAAGCCGCCATTGACGAGATCGTCTTTATTCTGGGGCCGATTCTGGCGGCTTGGCTGGCCACCTCCGTGCATCCGGTATCCCAACTGTTCGTGCCCACCGTGGCATGCGGTATCGGCGGCACCATATTCTTCTCGCTGAAATCCACCCAGCCGCCGGTCATCGTGGAACAGGTCACCGTGGCCGCGCACGATGACGGCAGCCCCGCTGCAAGCGAAGATGCCGACCAGCTGACCCTGCGCCAGCTCAAACGCAGCGGTGCCAAGCCCAAAAGCGTATTGCTCTATACCGGCGTACTGCCGTTGCTCGCCGTGTTCATCGTGTTCAATATGAGCTTCACGTCCTTCGACGTGTCCATCACCGCCACCATGAAATCCATGGGACTTGAGCCCTTCCTCGGTCTGCAATTGGCGATGTTCGCGGTCGGCTCGTGCATCGGCGCGCTGGTGTTCGGCTCTCGCCAACTCAAAGGCTCCCATTGGGCGCATATGGTGATGTTCCTGTCGCTGCTGACCGTCGGCTACGTGTTCTTCCGGCTGTCAATGGACAATCTCATCCTGCTGGGCGTCTTCGAAATTCTCTCCGGCCTGACCGTCTCGCCGACGTTCGCCACCGGCAACCTCATCGTCAAGGATCTGGTGCCGGCGGAATCCCTGACCGAAGGACTGAGCTGGGTAACCACCGCAGGCACGGTCGGCACATCGATTGGCTCGTCCGTGGCCGGTATTGTGCTTGACGCCTCCAACCCTCATGTGGGCATGATGCTGCCATTCATCTTCACGCTGGCGTCCGTGCCATTGGCGTTGGCCGGATGGGCCTTGGCCAAGCGGCGTGGGTGAAACGGGATCGGGCTACGCCCGATGGATGGTTGGCGGCTTCGCCGGGGTCTCTCCCTCAGTCCGCTTCACGGCCAGCTCGAACGCAATTAAATGATGGCTTTCAGCCAACTGAATTATTGCTCACTGTCGTTCGCCCTCACCTAAAAACGCCTCCGGCGTTTTCTTCACGGTTCGGCTCATCAGAGGGAGCTTGATTCTGTGGACGGGATATTGGCGTGACGGCTTGGCGGTGATAGGCTGATTGCCGATTGGAAAACGTCCCGGGTACATTGCCGGGCAGGTACGGGTAGACAGGGAAGAAGACATGATCAAGGTTTCGGTGGTCGGAGCAAAGGGCCGCATGGGCTCGCACGTGGTCGAAGCGGTGAACAAGGCCGAGGATACGCAGCTGGCGCTCGCATTGGATGCCGGCGACGACCTGACCCAGGTCACCACCGACAACACCGATGTGGTCGTCGAATTCACCGTGCCGTCCGTCAGCCTGAACAACGTGCTGACCCTGATCGGCCAAGGCGTGGACGTGGTGGTCGGCACCACCGGCTGGACCGACGAGAAACTCACCCAGGTCAAATCCGCCATCGCCAACGGCCCGAAGCCCGAAACCCAGAAGGTCTTCATCGCACCTAATTTCGCGATCTCCGCCGTGCTGGCCGACTACTTTGCCACCAAGGCCGCGAAATACTTCGAATCCGCCGAAGTCATCGAACTGCACCACCCCACCAAGGTGGACGCCCCCTCCGGCACCGCCATCCACACCGCCCACGGCATCGCCGAAGCACGCAAGGCCGCAGGACTCGCCCCCGTGCCGGACGCCACCGAGACCGATGGCGGCTCACGCGGCCAGGTGGTCGACGGCATCCACGTGCACGCCGTGCGTCTGCGCGGCCTTAACGCCCACGAGGAAGTGCTCTTCGGCAACGCCGGCGAGCAGCTGACCATTCGGGCCGACAGCTTCGACCGTACCAGCTTCATGCCCGGCGTCCTGCTTGCCGTGCGCAAGCTCGCCGGCGACGCTCCGGCCGGCCTGACCATCGGCCTCGACCACTTCCTCGACCTGTAATCGACCCGCAGTCGACCCCGCAATTCGGTCAGGGAAGCGCGCCGGGACGCGCATCACGGCATTGCCGCCGGTTCCGGTCATAATGCCACGCATTCAGCAACAATCAAGGTACGTAATATAAGAGTCCACAATGGGAAGTACGGTGAACACTATGAGCGAGCATGACATGCACCTTCTTGAGCCAGCACCTTTCGGCCGCATTCTGCCGGCTATGGTCACCCCGATGAAATCCGACGGCAGCGTCGATTTCGCCGCCGCGCAGAAGCTCGCCAAATACCTCGTCGCCGATGGCGCGGATGGTCTGGTGGTCAATGGCACCACCGGTGAATCGCCCGTCACCCATATGGATGAGAAGGTCGAGCTGGTCAGGGCCGTCAAGGAGGTCGTCGACGTTCCGGTGATTTCCGGCGCCGGCTCCAACGACACCGCACACACCGTGCGTATGGTCGAACAGACTCAGGAAGCGGGCGCCGACGCGGTGCTCGTCGTCATGCCTTACTATTCCCGCCCCTCGCAGGACGGTATCGTCGGCCACTACAAGGCCGTCGACGAATCCGCCGAAAAGCCGATCATCGTCTACGATGTTCCCGGCCGTACCGGCTTGAAGGTCAAGGTCGAAACCTACGACCGATTGGCCGGACTTGAACACGTCAAGGCTGTCAAGGACGCCACCGGCGATCTTGCAGCCGCAGTGGAGAAGCAGCAGCGCACCGGCCTCGCCTGGTATTCCGGCGATGACGGCCTGTTCCTGCCGTTCCTCTCCATCGGTGCCGTCGGCATCATTTCGGTGATTGCCCACGTCGCCTCCAACCCCATGCAGCAGCTTGTCCAGGCATTCGATCGCGGCGATATCACCACCGCCCGTCGCCTCGCCAACCAGCTCGCCCCCCTTGTCCACGCGTTGAATGGCGACGGCTATCAGGCCGTCATGGCCAAGGCTGCGCTCAAGGTCAAGGGTGTTATCCCCTCCACCACCATGCGTCTGCCGAACATCGGTCCCGACGCCACTCAGCTTGACAAGGCTGAAGAGGGCATGCGCGCTGCCGGACTGCTGTAAGCCCGAAACGCTGCATACGGGTTGCCAGCCCGCCGCCCCTGCATGACAGAGCAGAGGCACCACAACAGAAATCCCAAAAAGGTTATGGCACAAGAACAAAAGAAAACAAGCAAGAACACGAATTCTCGCCGTCGCGGTTCCGCGCGCGGCCGCAACGCCAACGGATCCAACAGCCGTACGCCGTCCCGTAAGATCAACGCCACCCGGCAGGCCACCGCACCTCAGCAGGATGCCGTGCTGATCGCCCCGCCGAAGTACCGCAAGGGCTCCATGCGCATCACGCCGCTCGGCGGCTTGGGCGAAATCGGCCGCAACATGAACGTGATCGAATACAACGGTCACCTGCTGCTCATCGACTGCGGCGTGCTCTTCCCCGAGGAGGAGCAGCCGGGCGTGGATCTCATCCTGCCCGATTTCAGCTACATCAAGAACCGTCTCGACAAGGTCGACGCCCTGGTGCTCACCCACGGCCACGAGGACCACATCGGCGGCGTGCCCTACCTGCTCAAGCTGCGCCCGGACATCCCGCTGATCGGCTCCAAGCTGACCCTCGCCTTCGTGGACGCCAAGTGCAAGGAACACCACCAGAACCCCACCAAGGTTGAGGTTGCCGGCCGTGAGAAGCTCAAGGTGGGCCCCTTCGACCTCGAATTCGTCAACGTCACCCACTCCATCCCGGACGCCCTGGCCGTCTATGTCAAGACCCCGGCCGGCTCCCTGATCGACACGGGCGATATCAAGCTCGACCAGCTGCCGCTCGACCACCGCATCACCGACCTCGTCGAATTCGGCAAGATCGGCGAAAAGGGCGTGGACCTGCTGATGATGGACTCCACCAACGCCGAGGTGCCCGGCTTCGTCAAGCCCGAGACCTCCATCGGCCCGGCCCTTGACCAGGCGTTCGCCCAGGCCACCCGCAAGATCATCGTCGCCAGCTTCTCCTCCCACGTGCACCGTGTGCAGCAGGTGGTGGACGCCGCCCACAAGTACGGCCGCAAGGTCGTGTTCGTCGGCCGTTCGATGGTGCGCAACATGTCCATCGCCGCCGATCTCGGCTACCTGCACATCCCCGAAGGCACCGTCGTGGACCTGAGGCAGGCCAACGACATTCAGGACGACAAGCTCGTCTTCATGTGCACCGGCTCCCAAGGCGAGCCGATGGCCGCACTCGGCCGCATCGCCGACGGCAACCACCGCGACATCCACATCAACGAATTCGACACCGTGATCCTCGCCAGCTCCCTGATTCCGGGCAACGAGCACGGCGTCTACAAGGTGATCAACAAGCTCGTGCAGCTCGGTGCCAAGGTCGTCAACCGCGACAACGCGGCCGTGCACGTGTCTGGTCACTGCAACGAGGGCGAGCTGCTGTACATGTACAACATCGTCAAGCCCAAGTGTGCCATGCCGATCCACGGCGAAAACCGCCACCTGGTGGCCAACGGCCTGATTGCCGTCAAGACCGGCGTGGACCCGCAGAACGTGGTCTTGGCCGAAGACGGCGACGTGGTCGACCTCTACCACGGCAAGGCCGCGGTCGTCGGCTCCGTGCCGTGCGGCTACGTGTACGTCGATGGCGATTCCGTCGGCGAGCTGACCGACGAGGAGCTGGAGAAGCGCCGCATTCTCGGCACCGAGGGCTTCGTCTCCGCGTTCGTGGTGGTCGACACCGACAACCAGGAGGTCGTCACCGGCCCGAAGATCTACCTGAACGCCGTGGCCGAGGACGAAAGCGAGTTCGACAAGGTCCGTCACCAGATCGTCGAACAGCTCAACGACCAGATGATGCAGGGCACGCGCGACACCTACAAGCTGCAGCAGACCATGCGCCGCACGCTCGGCAGCTGGGTTGCACGCCAGCTGCACCGCAAGCCGATGATCGTGCCCGTCGTGGCCGACATCGCCCAGGACGTCGAAACCGTAGAAACCAAGTAGTCCGGATTATCCAGGGACGACCGTAAGGAGTAATTGAAGTCATGCCCGGTTCGAATCTCACTCGTATTGAAGCCGAAGAACGTAAGGCCGTTATCGAAGCGCCGATTCACTATCACGTCGACCTTGACCTGACGGTCGGCGCGAAGAACTTCGGTTCCAAGTCGCTCATCTGCTTCAACGCGAAGCCCGGTTCGTCGACCTTCCTCGACCTGATCGCCGACGAAGTGACCTCCATCGACCTCAACGGCAAGTCCCTGGACCCGGCCGTGGCCTTCCAAGACAACCGCATCGAACTGACCGACCTCAAGGAGAAGAACGAGGTCACCGTCGAAGCCAAGTGCCGTTACTCCAACACCGGCGAGGGCCTGCACCGCTCGGTCGACCCGTCCGATGGCAACATCTACCTGTACTCCCAGTTCGAGGTGCCGGACGCTCGCCGCGTCTACGCCGTGTTCGACCAGCCTGACCTGAAGGCCACGTTCGACTTCAAAGTGCTCGCTCCTGCCAGCTGGATCGTCACCTCCAACATGCCGGTCGCCACCATCGAGGACGATCCGCGCGAAACCCTCGACGGCACCCTCGGCGACAAGCCGAACGAAAGCACCCGCCTGTGGGACTTCGAGCCGACCCCGGTGATGAGCTCCTACCTGACCGCCATCTGCGCCGGCCCGTACGCCGAATGGCACACCGAATACCACAACGAGGACGGCCGCGTCGTGCCGATGGCCCAGTACTGCCGCCAGTCGTTGGCCAAGGCCTTCGCGAAGGACGTCGACTACCTGTTCGACATCACCAAGAAGGGCTTCGCGTTCTACGCCAAGACCTGGGGCGTGCCCTACCCGTACGCCAAGTTCGACCAGATCTACGTTCCCGAATACAACGCGGGCGCCATGGAGAACATCGGCATGGTCACCATCCGCGACTCCTACGTGTTCGAGTCCAAGGTGACCGACGCGCTGGCCGAGCGCCGCGTGGTGACCGTGCTGCACGAGCTCGCGCACATGTGGTTCGGCGACTACGTGACCATGAAGTGGTGGAACGACCTGTGGCTCAACGAGTCCTTCGCCGAATTCACCTCCACGCTCGCCACCGCCGAAGCCACCGAATGGCACGACGCCTGGGCCACCTTCTGCTCCGGCGAGAAGAGTTGGGCGCTCCGCCAGGATCAGCTGCCCACCACGCACCCGATCGTCGCCCCGATCAACGACCTCAATGACACCTATGTCAACTTCGACGGCATCACCTACGCCAAGGGCGCCTCCGTGCTGAAGCAGCTGGCATTCTATGTGGGCCGCACGCAGTTCTTCGAAGGTATCCACAATTACCTGAACCGCCACGCCTACTCCAACGCCACCCTGGCCGACCTGCTGAGCGAACTGGAGAAGACCTCCGGCCGCGATCTCAAGGCCTGGAGCGCCAAGTGGCTGGAGGAATCCGGCATCAACACGATCGCCACCGACCTGACCGTAAACGCGGACTGCACCATCGCCGAACTGAAGCTCACCCAGAGCGCGCCGGCCGAACACCCGGTGCTGCGCCCGCATCGCCTGGCCGTCGGCTTCTACAATGAAGACGCCGCAACCGGCAAGATCGTGCGCACCGAGCAGTTCGAACTCGACGTGGATGGCGAAACCACCATCGTCGAGGCCGCGGCAGGCAAGCCGCGCCCGGCATTCGTGCTGGTCAACGACGATGACCTGACCTACACCAAGATCCGTTTCGACGCCGAATCCCAGGCATTCGCCGAAGCCAACCTGCATCGTTTCGACGATGCCCTGGCCCGCGCCGTGACCTGGCTCGCCTTCTGGGACATGACCCGGGACGGCGAGTTCCCGGCCGAGCGTTTCGTGGACATGACCCTGCGCCTGCTGTCCACCGAAACCGAGTCCACCACCTTCCGCTACGCGCTGGCCTGCATGGGCACCACCGCCCATCATTACGTGGCGTCCGCCCGCCGCGACGACGTGCTGCGCCACGTGGCCCGAGAACTGTGGACCCTGGCCAACGCCGCCGAAGCCGGCTCGGACACCCAGTTCCAGCTCGCCACCGCCTATCTGGGCTATGGCGAGGAGGGCGACGCCGCATTCGCCGCCAACGCACACGGTCTGCTGGACGGCACCGTGCGTCTTGAAGGCCTCGAAATCGACAACAACTTCACGTGGACCATCGTCCAAGCGCTCACCTCCGTCAATGAGATGACCAACGACGACGTGGACGCGCAGCTCGCCAGGAAGGAGACCACGGAAAACCGCGAGTTCGCCTACGGCGCCCGCGCCTCCATGGCCACCATCGAAGCCAAGGAATGGGCGTGGGATCAGGCGCTTCACAACGACGAGCTGACCAACTCCCAGCTTGAGGCCGTGGCCCGTGGCTTCTCCGCCACCCCGCGCCACGACCTGGCCGAGCCATTCGCCGCCCGGTATTTCGAGGCCGTCGACTGGATCTGGGCGAACAAGACCTACCACATGGCCGAGGCCCTGCTCAACGGCCTGTACCCGGGCTACGCCGATCCCGCCACGCTGGTCCGGCTCGGTGACGCATGGCTGGACGAGCATGGCGCCGCGGACAACGCCCTGAGGCGTCTGATCATCGAGAACGTGGCCTCCTCCCACCGCACCCTCAAGGTTCGTGAATACAACGACGCCCTCTGACCGGTGAGCGCCGACTTCATCGGCCATGGGACACTCGCCCCGTGTCGTCAATGCGGTTTACCTCGTCGGGCATGCAAACCGGCGGAGTTCGTGCGAAATCCTTGTGAGAATTTCGCACGAACTCCGCCGGTTCTCTATTATTTCCTTACTGCTGCGTCCAATCGTATTCAGGAAATACGTTGACGGTACAGACTACACATTTCGGGCCAATCGGTCTGGATGACGTCGACGCCCAGAGCCAGCATTTTTCCCCACCCATACTGAGGACCACGAATAATGGATGTGGTGTCATCATACCCGCATAGACCGTTCTGTTCGTTGCCCAAATCTAGTGCGTTGACGAAGGCGAAGAGGTTGCGCTCGTGCAACCGTGTGAACACGGATGAATCGTTGAACGGCGTATCACATGTTTTCGCAATCAGTTCCACTCCGACGGTGTTGATCCGCTCATCTTCCACGAACAGTTCCAATTGCTCCGTTCGTTCGATCATGCCCATGAACATGTACTTGACCGCGTGATCGGCCAGCGCCGACAGATACCGGGGCTCCGCCGGACACTTGAGCAGCAGCCTGTCCTCCAGATGCAGCCCGTCGAGCCAGTCGAGGAAACCGGTGTCCCAGTACCGCCAGGAGCGGTCGATGTTCACGACGATGTCCGGAATCCCTTTCAGGATGTCTCCCGCACGCTCGACATGACCATAGTATGTGTCGGGATAATCGCTGTACCGTAGTGCGGCGATCTCCTCCCCCGTCCTGCCGAGCAGGCTGCCGACGTCGCCGAGCCGGGACGGCTCGAAACCGTCATGGAAGGCGAAATACTCGCCGTCGGAGGAACGTATGATGTCGATCTCCGCGATATCGGCCCCCACCACCTTCGACGCGATGACGGCCCGCAGCGTGTTCTCCCTGATGTCGCCGCGCGGCGCGCCGCGATGGGCGGCGATGGCGAAGGGATGATTCGCCAGGGACTTGTTGAGGAAGGCGTTTACCGTCGCATACCGCTCCCGTCCGAAGCTCCTCATCGCGTCACCGCCTTGTTGTAGGTGGCGATGTCCTGCGCGGCCTTGGCCTCGCCGTCCTTCATGGCCGTCTTCATGTCCTTGCCGTTCAACGCCTCGTTGAAGGCGGCGATCACATCCTTGCGGATCGAGGGGAAGGCGCCGGTGCGGCAGCCCAGGGATGCGCTGGAGGCGGGGTTGGCGTTCAGTTGATCGTAGAACACCTTGACATTCGGATCGGCGAGTTCCTCCCTGCCCTCCTTCTCCTGCGCGGCCTTCCCATTGGCGAACAGGTAGCCGGTGGCCTTGGAGAACACCGCCTGGGCGTGTGGGGTCAACATGAACTTCGCGAACTCATAGGCGGCCTTCTGCTCGGCCTCGCTGTGCTCGGCGGACACGACCCAGAGGGAATTGCCGCCGATGGGGGTGCCGGCGGCCTTGGAGTCGTCGAGCTTGGGGAAACGGGCGACCACGACGTTGTCGGGTGAGCTTCCCGGCTGCATGGTGGTGTAGCCGCCGGACGAAGCCAACGCCAGTCCCAGCTGATTCGAGGTGAACGCGGAGCTTATGGCGCTGGAGCCATTACCGGGGTTGAGCCCCACGCCGGAGCGGAACATGTCGGCGATCTGCTCGAAGGCCTTCACCTGCCTGGCGTCGCTCATCATGATGCCGTTCACGGGTTTGCCCGAGCGCCCGTTGCCCGGGGTGCAGATATCGATGCCGGCATTGGCGCTGAGCTGTTCGAGGATCCATGAATCTGTCATGATCATGGAATAACCGTAGGCGCCGGTCTTGTCGTGGATCGTCTTGGCCCACTGCACGACCTCATCAAAGGTTTTGGGTGGGTTGGCGACATCGAGCCCGGACTGTTCTGCCAGCTGCCTGTTGATGTACATCACCGGTTCAGAAACCGCCATAGGCATGGACAATAAGCCTTTGTCGTCACTGTAGTATTTTCTGATGACTTTGGGAATATCGGATTCAGCGGAATCGCTGCCTTTTTCGTCGAGCTTGTAGATTGGTGTGGTTATTTTGCTGTCCAGCATGAAGCCTGTGGAGATGTCGCTCATCTGCAGGATGGCTGGCGTGGACTTCGATTGCACGGCCGCGGAGAACTTCTGCTGCACGTCGGCGTAGGAGCCTTGGTAGGAGGCCTTCACCTTGATCTTGCCTTTGTTGGCGGCGTTGAACTCGCTGACGAGCTGGTTGATGGCGTCCTTTCCTGAGCCGGAATTCGAATACCAGAAGGTGATTTCCTGTTCTCCCGAGGTGGCAGTGGTATTGGAATTTGTTTTTGCGCCGCATCCACTCAGAGCAGGTAGTGAAATCGATGCCGCCATGACGAGGGCGGCGAAGCGATGTTTATGCATCTCTTTTTTCCTTTCAGTGATTATCATCATGTTGGGATGAATGTTTATTTGATGCCGCTCGCGACGTTCATGCCGCGTAGCTGACGGTTGAAGATCAGGGTGAGCGCCAAGGTGGGGATGATCGCGATGGCCGACCCGGCCAGCACGACGCCCATGTTCGACGACTCGGTTCCGGAAAGCTGCGTGATGCCCACCTGAATGGTCCGGTTCTCCGGTGAGTTGGTGACCAGCAACGGCCAGAAATAACCGTTCCAGGCGGCCACCGCGGCGTTGATCGTGGCGGCGATCACCGTGGAACGCGTGACCGGCAGCAGGATAGAAAGCAGGAAGCGCAGATGCCCGGCGCCGTCGAGCAGCGCCGCCTCGTGCAGTTCCTTCGGGAAGGTCTGGAACGCCTGACGGAACAGGAACACGGTGAAGCCCTGCACCAGGTAGGGCAGGAAGATGGCGGGGATGGTGTCGATCAGCCCCCAGTCGGTGATGCTTAGATAATTGGACAGCAGCGTGGTCTCGCCGGGTATCATCATGCTCACCAGGAACACCATCATCCACAGCTGCGGACGCTTGAGATCGCAGAACACGATGGCGTACGCCGCCAGGATGGCGGTGACGATCTGGCCGAGGGTCTGGCATACCGTCACCAGGATGGAGTTGAACACCTGACGCACCAACGGCATGGAGTTCGCGGCCTGCGCGAAATTGCGCAGGGACGGCGCGTGCATCCCGCCGCTGGCGTCGAAGGACAGCGCCCCGACGGCGATGTAGAGCACGGGCAGCAGGATCACCAGCGTCAGCGCCAAGGACACGACGCACAACGCGGCATGGGAGATACGGGAACGGTGCGGCATCAGCAATCCACCTTCTTGTCGAGGAACTTGAACTGGAGGAGCGTGAACGCGAACACGAACACGAACAGCACGACGCCCAGGGCCGAGGCGATGCCGAAGTTGGCGCTGCCGGCGTTGAACGCCGCGGTGTAGATGTTGTAGGTGATGGTGGTGGTGGCCGAGCCGGGGCCGCCTTTGGTGAGGATGCTGATCTGGGCGAAGGCCTGAAGCGTCCCGATGCAGGCCGTTATGGCGACGTAGAACAGCGTCGGTGCGATGAGCGGCACCACCATCGACCACTGGATGCGGGCCTCGCTGGCACCGTCAACGCGCGCCGCCTCGAGAATCTCCGGGTCCACGCCGTCGATGGCGGAGCAGATCAGGATCAGGTCGAAGCCGAGCCCCGTCCAGATGGTGACCATGATGATGGTGGGGAACGCCCACTTGGCGTCGGTGAGCCAGCCGACGGCCGGCGCTCCCAGCCTGCCCAGCAGCATGTTGACGATGCCCGTGGGGGAAAGCACGGCGAGGAAGCCCAGAGAGGCGGCCGCCACGGATACGCTCACGGTGGAGGTCATGAGCGTGCGGAACAGCTTGCTGCCATGGAACTGCCGGGTCAGCAGGATGGCGAGCAGCGTGCCGAACACCAATCGTCCCAGCACCACGGCGATCGCGTACACCATGGTACGCACCAGCACGCTGACGAACGAGGGATCGGTGAGCACGGTGACATAGTTTGCAAGGCCGACGAAGCCGGTGGGCGTGCCGAAGAGGTCGGTGCTCTGGAGGCTCATCACCACGACCTTCACCAACGGCACAAAGGCGAACACCGTAAGCAGAAGTAGACCTGGCGTCAGCAACAGTGCGCCGGCTATCCGATTGCGTGTGCGTACCTGTATTTCCGATGTGCGCATTCTGGTTTTGTCCATATGCGTAAATCCTTTCGGAGGTTTTTCATCCCGCATGGGATTAATCCTTTTCTGAAGTCTCTTGTGTTTCCCGGGTCAATGGTATTGAGCTGAATTGCGGTCATTTCGCTGATTAACGGAGTATTCTTTTTTTTTCATGGCTTATTAACGGTTGCCTCGATCACGTATACGTCGGGCGTTCCCGTATCGTCCCCGCGCGGCCCCGGAGTGGATTCCGTGGCGGTTTTTCGCCGAGTCGCGCCCCGCGCCGCGGTACAACGACTACGATGGTGCGGGTAACGCGATACAAGGAGTGGAACTTCATATGCCGAAGATGTTTGGAACCGATGGTGTTCGAGGACTGGCCAATAGGGATCTGACCGCACGTCTGGCGCTGGATCTGGGCGATGCCGCCGTGCGCGTGCTCGGCGACGCCGGCACCCAAGACGATCAGCCTGAGGGACGCCGCCGCGCGCTCGTGGGCCGTGACACCCGTGTGTCCGGTGATTTTCTGGCTTCCGCCCTGTCCGCGGGCATGTCTGCCGGCGGATTTGATGTGATCGACGCCGGCATCATCCCCACTCCGGGCGTGGCCTACCTGACCTCCGTGCTCAACGTCGAGATGGGTGCCGTGATCTCCGCCTCCCACAACCCGATGCCCGACAACGGCATCAAGTTCTTCGCGCGCGGCGGGTTCAAGCTGCCCGACCAGAAGGAGGATGAGATCGAGGCCGTGCTCGGCCAGGACTGGGACCGCCCGACCGGTGCCGGCGTGGGCCGCGTGAGCCACGACCAGACCACCGCCACCAACCTGTACATCGATCATCTGGTGTCCACCATCGCTCCGCTGAACGATGACAAAACCCAGCCCAAGCCACTCAAGGGCCTGAAGATCGTGGCCGACTGCGCCAACGGCGCCACTTCCGTGGTGGCTCCCGAAGCCCTGCGCCGTGCCGGTGCGGATGTAATCGTGATCAACGCCTCGCCGGACGGCTACAACATCAACAAGAACGCCGGTTCCACCCACCCCGAGCAGCTGCAGGCCATGGTCAAGGCCACCGACGCCGTGATGGGCGTGGCCTTCGACGGTGACGCCGACCGTTGCCTCGCCGTGGACGAAGACGGCAACATGATCAACGGCGACCAGATCATGGGCATTCTGGCCCGCGCCAAGCAGCGCGAAGGCAAGCTCAACCACGACACCCTCGTGGTCACCGTGATGAGCAACCTCGGTCTGAAGCTCGCCCTGAAAGACATGGGCATCAAGACCGTGGAAACCGCCGTGGGCGATCGTTACGTGCTTGAGGAGATGCTCAAGGGCGATTACTCGCTCGGCGGCGAGCAGTCCGGCCACGTGATCAACCGCGAATTCGCCACCACCGGCGACGGCACCCTGACCGCACTGACCCTGTGCAACGAGGTCGTCAAGTCCGGCAAGAGCCTGAAGGAGCTCGCCGCCGACTTCCCACAGCTGCCGCAGACCCTCATCAACGTGCCGAACGTGGACAAGAAAGCCGCCGCCACCAACAAGCGCATCCAGGATGCCGTGGCGCACGAGGAGGAACTGCTGGGGGACACCGGCCGTGTGCTGCTGCGCCCCTCCGGCACCGAACCGCTCGTGCGCGTGATGGCCGAGGCCGCCACCCAGGCCTACGCCGACGAAGTCTGCACCCGCCTCGCCAAGATCGTCGCCGAAGAACTCGCGCTGTAGCACCCTTCCCTAAGGAAAAACAATGTTTGGAAAGAACGCCAAAGTCGACCTCGAACTCAACCGTGACGTCGAACAACTCATCAAAACCGGCGGCAAGGAGAAGATTCTGCCCATCGTGCAGGCCGGCGAACCGGTGTTGCGCCAACGGACAGTGGCCTTCAATGGCCAGCTTTCCAAGCGTACGCTCGCCAAACTCATCGATACGATGCACACCACCATGCTGGAGGCACCCGGCGTGGGGCTCGCCGCCACCCAGATCGGCTTGGGGCTCGCGCTCGCCGTGGTCGAAGACCACGTGCGCGACGACGAGGATGATCCGCGCGAAATCGCGGAATTCCCCTTCCACGTGATCATCAATCCGAGCTACAAACCCACCAGCGACAAAACCGCCTCGTTCTACGAAGGCTGCCTGAGCTTCGACGGATACCAAGCCGTGCGCAAGCGTTGGCTCGACATCACCGCCGAATGGGATGATGAAGACGGCAAACACCACAGCGAGCCGCTGCACGGCTGGCCCGCACGCATCTTCCAGCACGAAACCGATCATTTGAGCGGCGAGCTGTATATCGATCGCGCCGAAATCCGTTCGCTGACCACCAACGAGAACCTCGAGGACTATTGGTGCGACGACCCGGTGCCCACCGAGGCCGCTGAAGAGCTCGGTTTCGCACTATGACCGACCGCGCATGGTTCGACGCCGCCAAGGGAGACATTCCCCAATGGGCGGCGTCCATGCCCAAGGACGCCGATGGCACCACCATCGACTGGGACTGGGTGCGTTCTCTGGACCTGGCGCATGGCGTCGGCACGATACCGGAATCCACCCCACAGTCCATCCACGACGCATTGAAGGCCGACTACGCCACACGCGAGTGTCTAGAATCGATCATCGCCCAATGCAACAGCGCATTCATGACCGATTTCGACCGGCTCATCGGCTCCTATCGTCTGCCTCGTGCGCTCGCCTACGCCAATCGCCGGCTCAACGACAACATCAACACGATGTTGCATCTGGGCGAACAGCAACACCTATGGGCGGTCAGTCGCGAACGGCGGGGGAGGGCCACCATTGCCGTGCTCAAGCCGTACTCCGGCAGCGGCCCGTCGAACGATGACCAAGGCATGCTGGATCTGAGCGGCGAAGCCGGTGGCGCATCTGCCGGAAATACTGCCGCCGAAAACAGCGATGTCAAGTTCCCCACAACAGTCGCCTTGGACGATATCCAAGATCGTACGGCGGCGATTCTTGACGCACGCGCCAAACGGCGTAAGGCCCAGCGCTTCCAGAAGCGTGCGGGCGATGCGGCGATGGCCCGCGCCAATCTCTCCGGCGCGACTTCGCCGGGTGGTGCCGCTCTGCCGGGTGGTGCCGCCGCGTCTGGCAACGCTACCGGACACCATCCCAAGCCCGACTGGCGCGACGCCTATCTGCCCGGCCGCGACGTGGACGCGGTGATGGGCATCGACATCGAAACCACCGGCATCGATCCGGCGCGTGACTACATCATCGACGTCGGCTTCGAGTTCATGAACATGGCCAGTCCGCGCCCGGCCGGCGAACCCGAGACATACGCCTATGAGCAGGGCTATTACGCCGCCGGCGACGCCTACGGCCAGTCCCGTCTCGCTTTTGGCGTGCCGCCGGAAAACGCGGCGCTCGGCAACGCCCTCATCGCCAAACTCACCGGCATCGATGTACGCGGCCGCAGCAGCGAGGCCGGGTACCGACTCTTCGACGAATGGCCCCAAGCCCAGGCCGGCCTGCTCGCGCGGCTTACCCAGCAGCCGTACGTGGCGCATAACGCCACCTTCGAACATAGCTGGTTCATGCTGAACGTCGCCGGATACGCGGAAAGCTACCGTGCCGGGCGCATCACCATCATCGATACCCTGCCGATGAGCCGGCAGTGGGACCCCGGCGCGGTACCCACCAACGAGCATCCTTACGGAGACAACACGCTCGACGCCTACGCCAAACGTCAGGGTGCGCTTGATTCCGCCCACAACGAACGCCACTTGGGCCTTGAGGATTCGCACATCATGCTGGTGGCCATGAAACACCATCTGGCGGCGCTGAAAGCGCAAGGGAAAGGGCCGTGGGGGCCCGCCGGCAGGGCTGGCGTCGGCGGCAAGTCTTGCCGTTCTCGCTGAACATGTGGAGCAGCAGTTACAGACAGAACGACATGTACAGGGGAAGCAAACGGCGATGGTCTTTCTTCGCCATGGGGCGTGGGTGGAGCACGTATTCCTCTCCCGTTCTGCTGGCGAACTTCGCGCGGAACTTGTCGAGGGATATCGTCGAGTATCGTTTGCCGGACTTGACCTCGATGGGGCTGATCCGCGGTTTCATCGCGGCGTCCGGGTACGGGCGCACGATCAGGAAATCGATCTCCATG
Source organism: Bifidobacterium sp. FKU (assembly GCF_026016385.1). Classification (NCBI taxonomy): domain Bacteria; kingdom Bacillati; phylum Actinomycetota; class Actinomycetes; order Bifidobacteriales; family Bifidobacteriaceae; genus Bifidobacterium; species Bifidobacterium sp. FKU. The sequence continues at coordinate 1,937,867 of NZ_CP092888.1, read as the reverse complement.
CGCTCTTCACGCACGTTGGACGACTTCGCATAGAAATACAGGTCATGGCCGGCCGCGGCCAGCTGCTGGGCGACCGCGTTCTCGGCGAGCATGCCCTCGTTCACGCCGTCGGCACCCAGCAGCACCTGACGGTACACATCCGGCAGCGACGGGCCGTCCGCGGAGAACGCCATGGTAGACAGCAGGCCGGTGTCGGCCATATAGCATTTCACGACCGTGTCGTCGGCGCTGAGTGCTAATCCCAGCGACGGGTCCTCGGCCAGCGTGCACAGGTTGACAGTCGCGGCCTCGCGCATCCATGCAAAGGCCGTCATGAAGTCACGTGAGCGTGACCCCTCCTCGACCTGGGTGTAGACCAGTTTCTTCTCGTGCTTCGCCAGCTGTCCGGGAATCGCGTCGAACACTGCGCGCACGCGCTTCGCTGCTAGTCCGCCGTACTTGCCAATATCCTCCCGATACAGTTTGAGTACCAGGCGCTTGGCCCTGTCCGCCGCGGCCATGTTGCGGGCGGGAGCGTAGGCCGCCACCGCCTGGGGCATGCCTCCGACCAGCATGTACTCGCGCCATAGACGCGATGCCTTACGATGCAATGAGTCCGGCAATGCCACGCCGGAATCGAACGCGTGGCGGATCATCCGAACCAGGGCATCCTCGCCCATCGCCCACAAGAACTCCTCGAAATCCATCGGTCCCATGCGCATGGACTCCTCCTCGGAGGGGATCAGGATGTCCTTCACGTTGGCGTTGATGGAGATCAGCGAACCGGTCTCGATGTAGTCGAACCGTCCATCGGCGACCAGATGTTTGATGAACTCCCTCGCGGGGGGAAACATCTGGACCTCATCGAAGATGACCAGTGACTGGTGCTGCGTGAGCGTTACGCCAAGCGCCGCGCTCAGGTACAGGAACAGGCCGTCGAGGTCGTTGCGTAGGTCCAGGAACGTCTGTTTGAACTCGGCGTCCACTCGCGTGAAATCAATAAGAGCATATGACTCGTATTCGTTCTTGGCGAACTCTTCGGCGACTGTGGACTTGCCCACGCGGCGGGCACCCTCGATTAGCATGGCGGTCCTGTCATCAGCTCCCTTCCATGCCAGTAGTCTGTCGTACGCCTTCCTCCGGAACATCAACACTCCTTGATTGCACGTTTCTAAGGTTTTATCATATCACTAAATTGCACGTTTCTAAGGTTTTATATTTGGGGTAAACACGCCTTTTTGAGTTCTAAACATGGTGCGACATACGTGCGGTGAAGCCCGCGTACTGATTGGTCAAGTTAAAAGAACATTTCGTGCGTGGCGGTCGTGCAGATTTGCATCGGTATCTGAATAGGCGTTTACGCCGTGAACGGATTGTATCGGTTTGTAGTCGGTCGTAAGCGGTGAGTACACTATTGGCTTCGTGAGTGACTATCAGGACAGCCGACAGCAGCGTGAGAACCGCCGCCGCACCATCGTGCGTGTGGTGTGCGTCGTCATAGCTGTGGCCATGCTCGGCTCCTTGGTTATCCCGGCGATCTACGCGGGGCTTTGACGTTGCCTTCGCATATTCGTGCCCGCAGTTGAACACGTCTGATGCGAGGGATTCGTGAGGTCGCCCGGCCGGCTATCGGCAAGGCAGGCCCCGGAACCTTCTGGCAGCATGGATTGCAGGCGAATGCGTGTGTGGCGCGGCAGTGCCCGCCAACGCCAGAGGAATGTGCGAAGGCTGCCAACAAGGACGTGACTTCCCAAGGAATCTCAAAGAACCAACAGTAAGGTAAACCACGATGGCAGAATTTGACTTTACCCAGGCGATCGGCGAAGCCCGCGCCAAATACGAATCCATCGCCAAGGCGCTGGACGTCGACCGGCTCAAGGCCGCTATCAAGGATCTCGAAACGCAGGCCGCGGCCCCGGGCCTGTGGGATGATCCGGAAAACGCCCAGAAGATCACCAGCCGGCTGTCCGCCGCGGAATCGCAGCTGAAGCGTCTGAACTCCGCCTCCCAGCGCATCGACGATGTGGAAACGCTCGTTGAACTCGGCCACGAGGAGGGCGACCAGGACTCTCTGGACGAGGCGCAAAGCGAAATCGGCGAGATTCAGAAGGATCTCGACCAGATGGAGATTCAGACCCTGCTCGATGGCGAATACGACGAACGTTCCGCCGTGGTGACCATCCGCTCCGGTGCCGGCGGCGTCGACGCGGCCGATTTCGCACAGATGCTGTTGCGCATGTACCTGCGCTACTGCGAGCGTAACGGCTTCAAGGCCAAGGTCATGGACACCTCCTACGCCGAAGAGGCGGGCATCAAGTCCGCCACCTTCCAGGTGGACGCCCCCTATGCTTACGGCCGACTGTCCGTGGAGGGCGGCACCCACCGTCTGGTGCGCATCTCCCCGTTCGACAACCAGGGCCGCCGCCAGACCAGCTTCGCCGCCGTGGAAGTGGTGCCGCTGGTCGAGGCCACCGATCACATCGACATTCCGGATACGGACATCCGCGTGGACACCTACTGTTCCTCCGGCCCCGGCGGCCAGGGCGTGAACACCACGTACTCGGCCGTGCGCATCACCCACCTTCCCACCGGCATCGTGGTGACCATGCAGGATGAGCGTTCGCAGATTCAGAACCGTGCCTCCGCCATGGCCGTGCTCCAGTCCCGACTGCTCGTGCTGCGCCACGAGGAGGAGGCCAAGAAGAAGAAGGAGCTCGCCGGCGACATCAAGGCCAGCTGGGGCGATCAGATGCGCTCCTACGTGCTGCACCCCTACCAGATGGTCAAGGATCTGCGCACCGGCTACGAAACCAGCCAGACCCAGGCCGTGTTCGACGGCGACATCAACGCGTTCATCGAGGCCGGCATCCGCTGGCGCCATGAACAGCGCCGCGCCGCCGAAACCGAGGAGTAAGTAGCATTATGGCACTGATCTCACTGGACAATGTGTCCAAGATCTATCCCAAAGGCACCCGACCGGCGCTTGACGACATCAACCTCGATATCGAACGCGGTGATTTCGTGTTCCTTGTGGGTGCGTCCGGCTCCGGCAAGACCACGCTCTTGAGCCTGCTGTTGCGCGAGGAAGAGGCCACCAACGGCGAGATTCGCGTGGCCGGCAACGATCTGCGGCGCATCACCAACCGTCAAGTGCCGCAGTACCGCCGTTCGCTGGGCTTCGTGTTCCAGGATTACAAGCTGCTCAATAACAAAACCGTATGGGAGAACGTGGCGTTCGCCCTTGAGGTGATCGGCACGCGGCGGTCCACCATCAAATCGTTGGTGCCCAAGGTGCTGGATACCGTGGGGCTTACCGGCAAGGAAAAGAACTACCCACATGAGCTCTCCGGTGGCGAGCAGCAGCGTGTGGCCATCGCCCGCGCCTACGTGAATCACCCGCAGATTCTGCTGGCCGACGAGCCCACCGGCAACCTCGACCCGACCACTTCGCTGGGCATCATGGAAGTGCTGGACGCCATCAACCGCACCGGCACCACCATCGTCATGGCCACGCATAACGAAGAGATCGTCAACTCGATGCGCAAGCGCGTGGTCGAACTGCACAACGGCAAGATCGTGCGTGACGAGGCTCATGGATCCTATGATTCCGCCCTGTTCTTCCCGGATGCCGAAGTCGAAGCCAAGTCCGACGCCGCCCATCATGTGCTGGCGGCGGCAACCAAGGCCATCGAGGGCGGTGACGAGCCGTCCGAAGGCATCGCCCGTTTGGCCAATTCCGTGCATTCCGGCCGCACCGGCCGCTATGGCGAGACGTTTGCGCCGCTGGAAAACACGCTGACCTGGGGCAAGGGCATTCCGCTGGACGAGCAGGCCGCCGCCCTGGAAAGCACCCAGGCGTTCGACCCGTTCAAGGACGAGTCCGGCGAGACCGCCGCGGTTGCCGATACGTCCGTGTCATCCGCCGCCGAGCCGCCGGAACCGCCGGAACTGCCGGAACCGCCGGAACTGCCCGCACCGCCGGAACCGCCCGCACCGCCCGCACCGCCGGCCAACGAGCAGTCCGCCGGCGAGCAGTCCGCCGCAGACCAAACATCCGACGATCAACCCGCTGAGGGCGCTAAGGAGTAAGGGGGATCATCATGCGAGCACGATTCATTCTGTCCGAAACGTGGGCCAACCTCACCCGTAACCTGTCGATGCTGCTGTCTCTGACGCTGGTCACCTTCATCTCGTTCCTGTTCATCGGCGCTTCGGTGCTTACTCAGGCGCAGATCACCAAAGCCAAGGGCGACTGGTACGACAAGGTCGAGGTCGTGGTATGGCTATGCCCCGACGGCACCAGCCAATCCGCGAACTGCGCTTCCGGCAAATCGCCCTCAGCCAATGAGATCACGGCACTGCAGAAAACCATTCGCGACGAACTCAACGACGTGGTCTCCAACATTGACTACGTCAGCAAGCAGGACTTCTACGACAACACATTCACCAAGCAGTACCCGAATGGCGAATTCCAAGGCCGTACGCTGACCGCGGACGATATGCAGGACTCCCTCTGGCTCAAGCTGAAGGATCCGACCAAATATCAGGTGGTCTCCGAAGTGCTCTCCAGCAAGGAGGGCGTGGAGGACGTCACCGACCAGCGCCAGATCTTCGACCCGGTGTTCGCCGTGCTCAACCGAGCCACGGCGGTTACGGCCGTGCTCGCCGGCGTGATGGTGGTGGTCGCCATCCTGCTGACCGGAACCACCATTCGCATGTCCGCCGCATCCAGACGAACCGAAACCGAAATCATGAGGTACGTGGGTGCCTCGAATTGGACGATTCGTCTGCCGTTCATTCTGGAGGGCGCCATCGCCTCGCTGATCGGCTCGGTGCTCTCGTGCCTGATGCTTTCGGCCATTGTGAATGTGTTCATCACCGGCTGGCTGGCGAAATCCATTACCTGGATTCCTTATGTGAATCAGTTCACGGTACTGGTGATATCGCCGTTCCTGGTTGTGGGCGCGATACTGCTGTCCATCATCGCTTCAACCATCTCGTTGCGGCGTTATTTGAGGGCGTAACGCGACCAGCTTACCCGCAAGAAATGTGATGATATCGTGTGCAAGCCTCTCAGGTTCACATGTTATGGTATTGGCTTAAGTGAGCGAAAGGACTATTCACATATGACGAATGTACGTGTGATCAAGCCCGCACTGGCGGCATTGGTGGCCGCCGCAGCCTGTGCGGGAGGTCTGGCGTTCAGCTCGGCACAGCCTGCCCAGGCAGACACCTATTCCGACCTGATTACTGCGCAGAACCAGCACACCGCGTCGGTACAGCGCGAGGCCGAACTCAAGCAGCAGTTGGCCGGTGCCAGCCAGGAACTGGCGGATAAGGTACTTGAGCTGGATGATTTGACGAACAACAAGATTGTCGCCGCCCAGAACAAGGTCACGCAGGCCAACGAGGATGCCGCCACCGCTCAGGACGAGGCCGACGCCGCATCCAAACGTCTTTCCGCCGCGCAGAAAGACAAGGAGACGCTCGAGGAACAGATCAAGCAGACCGGCAAGGACTACGATGACGCGCACGCCGCCGTGGCCCAGCTGGCCCGTGACGAGATGCACGGCTCGAATGCTTCCGACGTGATGAGCGTGGTGACGGGTGCCACCAGCACACAGGACTTCGTCAACTCCATGCAGTCCCGGGACGCGTTGTCCCGCAACGAGGCGAATGCGGCTTCCTCCGCCGCGACCTCACTGAGCACGTCGAAGAACCGTGGCGAACGTCTGGCGGCCATCGAAAAGCAGATCGCTGTGCTCAAGACCCAGTCCGATGAGAAGGCCGCTTCCGCACAGACCGCCGCCGAAACCGCGCAAAGCGAACGTGACGCTTTGGACAAGCTACGCCAGGAGGGTGAAACAAGGCGTGACGAACTGTCTTCCATGATCGACAGTCTGGATTCCCAATCCGCCAAGCAGGCGGCTCGGACCGTACTGATCGCCTCCCAGGTCGATTCCTACAACCGTCAGTTCCAGAAGGAGCAGCAGGACGCCGCCAACCGGGTGGATACCGGTAACCAGGGCGGCACGCCGTCCACTCCGGTGACCCCCGCTCCGGCTCCGGCTCCGGCTCCGGCGCCGGCTCCGGCGCCCGCCCCCGCTCCCGCCCCCGCCCCCAGCGTCGGCGGCCAAGGCACGTCGAACGGTGATTACGGCAACGCCTATGCCGCTGGCCAGTGCACGTACTGGGCGTATGAACGCCGTAGGCAGATGGGCATTGGCACGCCGTCCTATCTCGGCAATGGCGGCGACTGGTGGCGCAGCGCCCCCTCGTACGGCTTGCGCGTGGACCACAACCCTCAGGTCGGCGCCGCGCTCTCCTTCCTGCCTGGTCAGGACGGTGCCGACGGTACCTGGGGCCATGTTGCCGTGGTTGAAGCCGTGTATGGCGACGGCACATTCCAGATCTCCGAGATGAACGTGGGCGGCCTGTGGATGATGAACTACCGCACCTTGACCAATTTGGGTCAGTACTGGTTTGTCCACTGATCGGTTGGTTCGGCCGATATATACGGTTGAAGGGTTCCTCTTGAAGAGGAACCCTTTTTCGTATTCGATGCCGGTCCGTGATATCGTCGGATGTTGCGTTGCTACCCACGAGTTGCTACCCACGAGTTGTTGCCCACGAAAGGAGGAGACATGCCCAAGGAAACCGGTGAGAAACTCATCGTCCAGAACAAGAAGGCCCGGCATGACTATGCCATCGAAGACAAGTATGAGGCAGGGCTGGCCCTGACCGGCACCGAGGTCAAGTCGTTGCGCGAAGGCCGCGCATCGCTGTCCGAGGCGTTCATCTCCATCGACCGCCGCGGCGAAATGTGGCTGGAGGGCGCGAACATCCCCGAATACCTGAACGGCACATGGAACAACCATGCGCCCAAGCGCAAGCGCAAGTTGCTGCTGCACCGACTGCAGATCACCAAGCTCGCCCGCGGCATCGAGGCCAAGGGATACACGATTGTGCCGCTGAGCCTGTACTTCAAGGACGGTCGCGTCAAGGCGGAGATCGCACTGGCCCGAGGCAAGAAGGAATTCGACAAACGCCAGGCCCTGCGCGAAGAGCAGGACAAGCGTGAAGCCCTACGCGCCATGCGCTACGCCAACATGCGCCACTAGTCCCGCCTCTTGGCTCCTCTCCGGAGGGGGAGCCAAGAGTAGGATATCCACGTTGTGGGCCATTTCGCCCACGATTAACGCTTCCGTAGCATTGCACTCCTACGCTCTGGAACCATCTGGGAAACATACCCGCCCAGCTGACTATCCGGAGAGAGGAAATCCAATGTCTCTAAGCAAGGGAATACAATCCGCTGCGGCCGCCGCCCTGAGCGCGGCCATGCTGATCGCCGTGGCGGCCTGTGGCACGACTGACGGTACCGACACCGCATCCAAGAGCGGCGATTCATCCAAGGACTCGTCCAGCACTTCGATTCAAGGCTTCGACACCAGCAACATCCAGAAGGACGACGAGATCGCCGCACTGCTGCCTGATTCCGTCACCAGCGACGGCACGCTGACCGTCGGCACCGATACCTCTTACGCTCCGGCCGAATTCCTGGCCGAAGACGGCAAGACCCCGGTTGGCTTCGACGTCGACCTGTCCAAGGCCATCGCCGCCGTATTCGGCCTGAAGGGAGAAACCATCTCCTCCACCTTCGACTCCATCATTCCGTCCGTGGGCTCCAAGTACGACCTTGGCATCTCCTCTTTCACCGTGACCAAGGAGCGCATGCAGGCCGTCGACTTCGTCACCTACTTCAAGACCGGCTCCACCTACGTGGTGCAGAAGGGCAACCCGAACAAGGTCGACTCCTCGAACCTGTGCGGCGTGAAGGTGGCCGTGCAGACCGGCACCACGCAGGAAGAGGAAGTCAACAAGGCCAACGAGCAGTGCAAGGCGGACGGCAAGGATGACATCGACATCCAGTCCTCCAAGCTGCAGACCGATGTGACCACCGCCGTGGCTTCCGGCAAGGCCTCCATCTTCTACGCCGATTCCACGGTGTCCGCCTACGCCATCAAGCAGACCGGCGACACCTTGGAGGTGCTCGGTGAAAACACCGGTGTGGTGCCCGAGGCCGTGGCCATCAAGAAGGGCGACACCAAGACCGCCGAAGCCGTGCAGAAGGCCATACAAAAGCTGATGGACGACGGCACCTACAAGAAGATCCTCGACACTTGGGGTGTTGGCTCCGGTGCCATCGACAAGGCTGAGATCAACCCGGCCGACGCCGCCTGATTGCCAGGTATCCCTGTTCGCTCCCGCTGGCGGGAGCTGTCGCCGAAGGCGACTGAGGGTGGGCTGTAGCATAACAGCCACCAGCAGTTGTGTTCTTATGCGACGGCCTCCCAGCGGGAGCATTCGTATATGTATACGCTATAATGTATATTTATACCTGATCATTGATAGCCGCTATAGGGCGGCTCCACAGAGAAGAAGAGAGATCATGCAGTTCAACCAGCTGAAGACCATTGCGGCCGCCGCCTTGAGCGTGGCCATGCTGTTCTCCGCCGCGGCTTGCGGCACCTCCGACAAGGCGAGCGACTCCGGTTCCGATAAGGGCGTTTCCTCCAAGTCGGTCACCATCACCAGCTACGACGTGAGCTCCGTGAAGAAGGACGATGCAATCGCCGCACTGCTGCCTGAATCCGTGACCAAGGACGGCAAGCTCACCATCGGCACCAACCCCTCCTACGCCCCGGCCGAATTCCTCGACGCCGACGGCAAGACCCAGATCGGCTACGACATGGATCTCGCCCGCGCCATGGGCAACATCTTCGGTCTCGAGACCGAAATCGTCTCCTCCAACTTCGATACGATCATTCCAGCCATCGGCTCCAAGTACGATCTGGGCATCGCCGCCTTCACCATCACCAAGGAGCGCATGGAATCCGTCGACTTCGTCTCCTACTTCACCGCAGGCATGGGCTATGCAGTGGCCGCAGGCAACCCCAAGAATGTCGACGAGAACGACCTGTGCGGTCTGAACGTTGCCGTCGAGACCGGCACCGTCGAGGAAGAGGCCATCAACAAGACCGCCAAGCAGTGCAAGGCGGACGGCAAGAAAGACATCACCATCCAGTCCTCCAAGCAGCAGACCGACGCCACCACCGCTGTGGTGACCGGTAAGGCCGACGTCTTCTTCGCCGATTCCCCGGTTGTCGGCTACGCCATCGCCCAGACCGATGGTCAGCTGGAACAGCTCGGCAAGGACTTCGATGAAGTGCCGAACGCCATCGCCATCAAGAAGGGCGATTCCCAGACCACCGAAGCCGTGCAGAAGGCCATGCAAAAGCTCATGGACGACGGCACATACACCAAGATCCTCCGGCACTGGGGCGTCGAATCCGGCGCACTGGACAAGGCCGAAATCAACCCGGCCGTCGAATAGTCACCCCAAGAATGCTCCCGCTTGCGGGAGCTGGCTCGCGGAGCGAGACTGAGGGTGGTCCACACGACGCCCAGCAATCCAGATGGGGCGCACTGTTTGTAACACAGTCGCCCCATTCGTGCACTAAGGTTCAACGCTAGTTGCAACTTGCAGTTCAGGCTGCCCAACACATCCAAGGAACCAGATTATGGCGAAGAAAGAAGTCGACGGTGAGGGGCTGAACATCCCCAACCGCATCAAGGCGTTGCCGGTCAAGCGCCCCGGCCCGATTGTGGCCGCAGTGATCGTGGTACTGCTCGCCGCGATGCTCATTCAAGGCTTGATTACCAATCCGCGACTGGATTGGCCCACCGTCTGGAAGTACCTGTTCAACGAGAACGTGCTTGAAGGCATTCGCTATACCTTGGAGCTTACCGTGATCTCCATGGTCGTGGCGATCATCCTGTCGGTGATTCTTGCCATCATGCGCAAATCCATCAATCCGGTGCTGCGCGGCGTCAGCTGGTTCTTCATCTGGTTCTTCCGCGGCACGCCTGTGTACACGCAGCTCATTTTCTGGGGTCTGTTCGCCGTGCTGATTCCCAAGATCAGCCTCGGCATTCCGTTCACCTCGGTGGAGTTCTGGAGCATCGACTCCAACGTGGTGGTCACCGCATTCAACGCCGCATGGATCGGTCTGGCTCTGAACGAGGCCGCCTACCTGTCCGAAATCGTGCGTGCCGGCCTTGAAGCCGTGGACCCCGGCCAGACCGAGGCGGCCAAGGCATTGGGCATGAACCGCACGCTCATCATGAGCCGCATCGTGCTGCCGCAGGCCATGCGCATCATCATCCCGCCCACCGGCAACGAGACCATCGGCATGCTGAAGACCACCTCGCTGGTCACCGCCGTGCCGTTCACCCTCGAACTGCAGTTCGCCACCAACGCCATCGCCAACCGTATCTACAAGCCGATTCCGCTGCTTCTCGTGGCCTGCTTCTGGTACCTGCTGATCACCTCCATTCTGATGGTTGTGCAGTCCCGCCTCGAGGCGCACTTCGGCAAGGGCTTCGATGCCCGACCGGTGGGCACCAAGGGCAAGCAGGCGCCATTGCCGGGTAAGACCGACGGTGAACCGAAGGATGACGTGGACAAGCTCAACCAGACCACATTTGTCGGATTGAATGCATAAGGCGGGAGCGCGATTATGACTACGAATGACATCACCAGTGTTGCCCCGGTCGTGCGCAAGGCGGCTGACGGTTCCGTGATTCCTGCTGTCAAGGCCGTGCAGGTGCACAAGGCGTTTGGGCCGCTGCATGTGCTCAAGGGCATCGATCTAACCGTTATGCCCGGTACTGTGACCGTGATTCTGGGGCCCTCCGGTTCCGGCAAGTCCACGTTCCTGCGTCTGATCAACCAGCTGGAAACCCTGACCGGCGGTTCCATCGAGGTCGACGGCGAACTCATCGGCTACAAGCACGTGACCAAAAACGGCCAGGACATGCTGCAGACCCTGGACGATAAGGAGATCGCCGCACAGCGCTCTCGCCTCGGCATGGTGTTTCAGCGCTTCAACCTGTTCCCGCACATGACCGCGCTGGAAAACGTGATGGAAGCCCCGATTCACGTGCAGCACCAGTCCAAGAAAGCCGCCCGTGACCTGGCCGTGGCCGAGCTTCAGCGCGTCGGTCTGGGCGATCGCATGGACTATTACCCCTCCCAGCTGTCGGGTGGTCAGCAGCAGCGCGTGGCCATTGCCCGTGCTCTGGCCATGAAGCCGGAGATCATGCTCTTCGATGAGCCGACCTCCGCCCTTGACCCCGAACTGGTGGGCGAGGTGCTTAACGTCATGCGTTCCTTGGCCAAGGAAGGCATGACCATGGTGTGCGTGACCCACGAAATCGGCTTTGCCCGCGAAGTCGCCGACCAGATCGTGTTCATGGACGGCGGCGTGGTCGTGGAGCAGGGCGGCCCCGACATCATCGACCACCCCACCGAGCCTAGGTTTAAGGACTTCCTACAGCACGTGCTGTAGGAAGGCTGTTATATTACCTCAGCACTGTCGTGCTTCGGCGTCGCCTACGGGGAGCCCACTGGGCTCCCCGCTTTACGGCTCCGCCTACAGCACGTGCTGTAGGCCATGCCAAGCCGGGCGGACACGCCGGGTGTTTCGCCCGCGCCGCATGCTCCGATCGCGCGAATACGGCGGGTTGGATTCGCTTTGCGCAATAATCGTCCGCTAGGCTGGTGAGCCATGTGTGGAATCGTTGGATACGCGGGAAATATTGAAACGGCATGCGGTAGGCCTTTGGAGGTCTGCCTGCAAGGCCTGGAACGTCTGGAATACCGAGGCTATGACTCGGCCGGTGTGGCGCTGACCGCGCCCGGCATGGATAAGGTGGTCGTGCGCAAGAAGGCCGGCCGTTTGAAGAACCTGGTCGAAGACATCGAGCGTAAGCCGATGCCGCTTGCCACGGTGGGCATCGGCCACACGCGCTGGGCCACCAATGGCGAGCCGAGCGACGTGAACGCCCACCCGCACACCAGCATGGACGGCAAGGTGGCCATCATCCATAACGGCATCATCGAAAACGCCTCTCAGCTGCGTCTCGACCTGCAGGCCGAAGGCTACCGATTCGCCTCTGCCACCGACACTGAGGTGGCCGCTAAGCTGCTCGGCAAGATCGTGGACAAGATTATCGCGGATGAAGGCAAGCCAGACCTGTTCAAGGCTGTGCGCCGCATGGCCCGCATGCTTGAAGGCGCGTTCACCATTCTGGCCACCGACTGCCGCCAGCCGGACATCGTGGTCGGAGCCCGCCATGATTCGCCACTGGTCGTGGGCCTTGGCGAGGGGGAGAACTTCCTCGGTTCCGACGTCGCCGCATTCGTGGCCTACACCAAGCGCGCCATGGAAGTCGACCAGGATCAGGCCGTATGCGTGTCCGCCGACAAAGTCATCGTCGCCGATTTCAACGGCAACGTGGTCGAAAACCCGAAGACCTACACCGTGGATTGGGATGCTTCGGCCGCCGAAAAGGGCGGCTGGGATTCCTTTATGGACAAGGAGATTCACGAAGACCCTGCCGCAGTGCAGCGCACCCTGCTTGGCCGCTTCGACACGAATGGCGACATCACCCTTGATGAAGTGCGTATCGACGAACACGACTTCAAGGCCATCGACAAAATCATCGTCGTGGCCTGCGGCACCGCCAGCTACGCCGGCCAGGTAGCCAAATACGCCATCGAACACTGGGTGCGTATCCCCGTGGAAATCGAACTCGCGCACGAATTCCGTTACCGTGACCCGATTCTGACCCCGCGTACGCTCGTGGTGGCCATTTCTCAGTCCGGCGAAACCATGGATACGCTGATGGCCCTGCGCCACGCGCGCGAACAGGGGTCCAAGGTGCTGGCCATCTGCAACACGCAGGGTGCCTCCATTCCGCGCGAATCCGACGCCGTGCTCTACACACACGCCGGCCCGGAAGTTGCCGTGGCATCCACCAAGGCGTTCGTGGCGCAGATTACCGCCGCCTACCTGCTGGGCCTGTATCTGGCGCAGGTCAAGGGCGCGATGTTCCGCGATGAGATTCATCAGATGCTCGACTCCCTGAAAGACATGCCGCGCAAGATTCAGTGGGTGCTCGACACCCAGCCCAAGACCATCCAGGCGGCCGCCGAGCGCATGGTGAACGCCAACTCCTTCTTGTTCCTCGGCCGCCACGTGGGGTACCCGGTGGCGCTTGAGGGCGCGTTGAAGCTCAAGGAAATCGCCTACACGTTCACCGAGGGCTTCGCGGCCGGCGAGCTCAAGCATGGACCGATCGCGCTGGTGGACGAGGGCGAGCCGGTGGTGTTCATCGTGCCGCCGCAGCGCGGCCGCAATGTGTTGCACGCCAAGGTGATCTCTGGTATCGAGGAGGTCAAGGCTCGTGGCGCGTACATCATCGCCGTGGCCGAGCAGGGCGACCCGGATGTGGAACGGTACGCTGACGTGGTGTTCTGGCGCCCCGCCTGCCCAACGCTGATGAGCCCGCTGGTTGACGTGGTGCCGCTGCAGCTGTTCGCCATGGACATGGCAAAGCTCAAGGGCTACGACGTGGACAAGCCCCGCAACCTCGCCAAGTCCGTGACCGTTGAGTAAGCCACATCGGTATGTGATTGACGAGCCTCATATTCCGTTTGAGATGGACGTGCTGTATGAGGACGAGCGGATCATCGTGGTGGACAAGCCGCATTTTCTGGCCACCATGCCACGCGGCATGTGGTATCGGCAGACCGCGCTGATCCGATTGCGTGAGCGGCTGGGGGAGCCGGACATCACGCCAGCGCACCGATTGGACCGCATGACCGCCGGCGTATTGGTGTTCGTGCGGGATTCGGCCTGCCGCGGCGCGTATCAGATGCTGTTCCAGAACAGGCTGGCGGTCAAGGTCTACGAGTGTCTGGCGCCATGCCGGCCGATCGTGCGGCCTCGATACGGCACCGTGACCCGGATCGACCCGCCGCGTCCGTTCCCGTTGCTGCGCCGCTCGCATATCGTCAAGGAGCGTGGCGTTCTGGCCGCCTTCGAGACGCCGGGCTTGGTCAACGCCGAAACCCTTATCGAACGCGGCGAACCCGTGTCCCCTTTCCCCGGTGTGAAGCCGTGCATGCCGATGGCGGGCGGCCCCCGTCCGTCGGCCGTGCCCGTCTGCCGCTACACGCTACGCCCCCATACCGGCAAAACCCATCAGCTGCGCGTCCACATGAATGCGTTGGGGCTGCCCATCGTGGGCGATGATTTCTATCCATGCATCCAGGCGCGCCGGTACGACGATTTCAGCCAGCCGCTGCAGTTGGTGGCGCGTGTGCTGCGGTTCACCGATCCGGTGACGGGGCAGGAGCGGGAATTCGTTTCCCGGCAACCGTTGCTGATCTGACCGCGACGCCCCGTCCGGCGTCGTCCCGTGTGTCTGTGTGACATGAGAAAATCCACTCGCGTACATGCACACTATCGATGCAATGCAATAAAGGAACCGAATCATCATGGAACATAGAGCGTTCAAGTGGCCGCAGCCACTTGCGGGCAACAAGCCCCGCATCTGGTACGGCGGCGATTACAACCCCGACCAATGGCCTGAGGAAGTGTGGGACGAAGATGTAGCCCTCATGCAGCAGGCCGGCGTCAACCTCGTCTCCGTAGCCATCTTCTCCTGGGCCAAGCTTGAGCCCGAAGAAGGCGTGTACGACTTCGATTGGCTCGACCGCGTCATCGACAAGCTCGGCAAGGCCGGCATCGCCGTCGATCTCGCCTCCGGCACCGCATCCCCGCCGATGTGGATGACCCAGGCCCACCCGGAGATCCTCTGGGTCGACTACCGCGGCGACGTCTGCCAGCCCGGTGCCCGCCAGCACTGGCGCGCCACCAGCCCGGTCTTCCTTGACTACGCGCTCAACCTGTGCCGCAAGATGGCCGAGCACTACAAGGACAACCCCTATGTGGTCTCTTGGCATGTGAGCAACGAGTACGGCTGCCACAACCGCTTCGACTATTCCGAAGACGCCGAGCGCGCCTTCCAGAAGTGGTGCGAGAAGAAGTACGGCACCATCGACGCTGTCAACGACGCCTGGGGCACCGCCTTCTGGGCGCAGCGCATGAACAATTTCTCCGAGATCATCCCGCCACGATTCATCGGCGACGGCAACTTCATGAACCCGGGCAAGCTGCTTGATTGGAAGCGTTTCAGCTCCGACGCGCTGCTGGACTTCTACAAGGCCGAGCGCGACGCCCTGCTCGAGATCGCCCCCAAGCCGCAGACCACCAACTTCATGGTCTCCGCGGGCTGCACCGTCCTCGACTACGACAAGTGGGGCCACGACGTGGACTTCGTGTCCAACGACCATTACTTCTCGCCCGGCGAGGCCCACTTCGACGAGATGGCCTACGCGGCCTGCCTCACCGACGGCATCGCCCGCAAGAACCCGTGGTTCCTCATGGAACATTCCACGTCCGCCGTCAACTGGCGCCCGACCAACTACCGGCTCGAGCCCGGCGAGCTGGTGCGCGACTCCCTGGCCCATCTGGCCATGGGCGCCGACGCCATCTGCTACTTCCAGTGGCGTCAGTCCAAGGCCGGCGCCGAGAAGTGGCATTCCGCCATGGTGCCCCACGCGGGCCCCGACTCCCAGATCTTCCGCGATGTGTGCGAGCTGGGTGCCGACCTCAACAAGCTTGCTGACGAGGGCCTGCTGAGCACCAAGCTGGTCAAGTCCAAGGTCGCCGTCGTCTTCGATTACGAGTCCCAGTGGGCCACCGAGCACACCGCCACCCCCACGCAGGAGGTGCGCCACTGGACCGAGCCGCTGGACTGGTTCCGCGCGCTGGCGGACAATGGCCTGACCGCCGACGTGGTGCCGGTCCGCGGTCCTTGGGATGAGTACGAGGCCGTCGTGTTGCCGAGCCTGGCCATCCTGTCCGAGCAGACCACGCGCCGCGTGCGCGAGTATGTGGCGAACGGCGGCAAGCTGTTCGTGACCTACTATACCGGTCTGGTGGACGACAGGGATCACGTCTGGCTGGGCGGCTACCCCGGCTCCATTCGCGACGTGGTGGGCGTGCGCGTCGAGGAATTCGCCCCGATGGGCACCGACGCCCCCGGCACCATGGACCACCTTGACTTGGACAACGGAACCGTGGCGCACGATTTCGCCGACGTGATCACCTCCGTGGCCGATACCGCTCACGTGGTCGCCTCCTTCAAGGCAGATAAGTGGACCGGTTTTGACGGCGCTCCCGCCATCACCGTCAACGACTTCGGCGACGGCAAGGCCGCATACGTCGGTGCCCGTCTCGGCCGTGAGGGCTTGGCCAAGAGCCTGCCCGCGCTGCTGGAGGAACTCGGCATCGAGACTTCGGCTGAGGACGATCGCGGTGAAGTGCTGCGCGTCGAGCGTGCGGACGAAACTGGCGAGAACCACTTCGTGTTCCTGTTCAACCGCACCCACGATGTTGCGGTCGTGGACGTGGAAGGCGAACCGCTGGTCGCCTCGCTGGCCCAGGTCAACGAGTCCGAGCACACGGCCGCCATCCAGCCCAACGGCGTACTCGTCGTCAAGCTGTAAAACCGCGCATAGCGCCTAATTACTCAACGGCTCCCTTGCTGCTCATCGTAGCAGGGGAGTCGTTTTCGTTTCTCCGACCCGGGTTCTAGATAGAAGTGCAACACCTTGTCTAGGGTTGGAAGTGTTCAGTTTCTAACTTAAGAAGGTGTTGCACTCATGGGTCAACAGTATTCGCACCTGTCGTCCGAGGAGAGGATCCTGATCGAGAAGCTGCATTGCGAGCGGCATCCGGGCATTCGGCGGACCGCGGAGAGGATCGGCCGGGACAAGTCCACGGTGAGCCGCGAGCTGAGGCGCGGCCTGTGGTTCGCGTCCAACGAGAACGGGTCGTACCGGCCCTACCGGCCGAAACGGCTGAAGACCGGGCCGTGGACCTCGGGTCCGTTCTATTCGGCGCTGGCCGCGCAGAGAAAGGCCGACCGGCGTCGGCGCGAGTCCAGGAAACCGCGTCGCATGGATTCGGGCCCGTTGCGCGCCTGGGTGCTTGACGCGCTGCGCAGGGGGTGGAGCCCGGAACTGATCGAGGGACGGTTGAAGGCCCGGCACGCCGGCGACCCGTCGATGCGGATCAGCCACGAGTGCCTTTACCAGTGGATCTACGCCAAGCCGCAGCGGGCGCTGGACCTGCGCCAGTATCTGGCGCGCGGCAGGAAACGCCGGACGAGGAGAAAGGGTAGGAAGGCGAAGGGGCCGCGCATCCCGATGCGCGTGCCCATCGCGGACCGGCCCGAGGCGGTCGGATCCAGGAAGGGGTTCGGCCATTTCGAGTCGGACACGGTGGTCGGCGCCGCGCCGTCGAGGCGCTGCGTGAACACGCAGGTGGAGCGCAGGAGCCGCAGGCTGTTCGCCCGGCTCGTCGACGACAAGAGCGCGTCCGCCACGGCCAGGGCCGAATACGAGATCTTCAAGGACATGCCGCCGGCCGCGCGCGTCGACCGCACGTGGGACAGCGGCACGGAGGCGAGCCTGCACATGCTGGTGGACGAGGCGCTGGGCATGCTCACGTACTTCGCCGACCCGTACAGTTCCTGGCAGCGTGGCAGCAACGAGAACAGGAACGGCAGGATCCGCCGCTACCTGCCCAAGGGAACCAGTTTCGAGGACTTGGCCCAGGAGGACCTCGACGCGATCGTCGGGGAGATCAACGACACCCCGATGAAGCTCCTCGGCTACAAAACGCCCAACGAGGTATGGGACGAGGAGATGGCCAAGCTACAATCAAAACAAGCCGACCCGAAACCAGCCGTTGCACTTACAAGTTGAATCCGGGCAGCAAAGTCGGGTAGGGTGGTCATGAGCAGGATGCATCTACCGTTTTAAGCCCCGCCTAGTACACTCGTCACCATGCGAGTGATCGGACAGCGAATCAAAAGAATGGCAACCATAGCAGTGACTGCCATCCTTTCCGTATCCCTGGCCTCGTGCGGGCAGGCTACGGACGACAACCGTACGGAGATCAGCGTATGGAGCTGGGAACCGAGCATGGGGGAGGTCATCCGCCGCTTCGAAAAAGCCAATCCGGACATCCGCGTGAAATGGACCAACATCTCCGGCTACGACAATCTCAATACCGCCATTCAGGACGGTTACGGCACGCCGGACGTGGCTCAAATCGAATACTACGCACTGTTGCAGTACGCGGTCTCCGGCCAATTGCTTGATCTGACCGACAAGATCGGCTCGGATTATTCCAACTTCTTTACCCTCGGCACATGGTCGTCCGTGCAGCTCGCCGGCCGTATCTACGGGCTACCCATGGATTCGGGCCCGATGGGCTTCTTCTACAACGAAGACGTGTTCCGCCAAGCCGGCGTGGACGCCACCAAGATCAAGACTTGGGATGACTACTATGAGGCCGCCAAAAAGCTCAAGGAGATCGGCGTGTACATCGCCGCCGACTCGGGTGATGGCAGTTTCTATGACGCGATGGTCTGGCTTGCCGGTGGTCAGCCGTTCCACACGTCGGCCGACGGTAAAACCGTGACCATCGATTTGGATGAGGATGCCGGCACCCAACGGTTCACCGAATTCTGGCAGAAAATGATCGATGAGGGGCTTGTCGATACCACCTCCGCCACATGGTCGGATCGGTGGAAAAGCAGCGTGAGCACCGGCACCATCGCCTCCGTGTTCTCCGGAGCTTGGATGCCGTCGCTGCTGCTGTCCAATGTGCCGGGCGCGGCCGGTCTGTGGCGCGTGGCTCCCATGCCCACCTATGGTGGGCAGCCCGCCAATGCCGAAAACGGCGGATCGGCGCTGACCGTGTTGCAGCTGACCCGTAAGCCGGATGCGGCCTATCGTTTCGTGGACTTTGTGGCGCATAACGCCCAAGGCATTAGCGCGCGTGTGGATGGCGGTGCTTTCCCGGCCGATTATGCCACCCTGAATTCCGCTGATTTTTTGGATAAAACCACGGTTACCAATGACCGTGGCATTGAAATCCCGTATTTCGGCGGGCAGAAGTTCAACCGTGTACTGTCGGAGGCCGCCGAGGATGTGCCGATCGGATACCAGTATCTGCCGTTCGAAGTGTATGCGCGCAGTGACTTCAAATCGACGGTGGGCCAGGCATACGAATGGTCCAGCAGTTTCCACGACTATCAGCAGCGACAGGAAGCCATTGAGATGGGCATGAAGGACGAGAAAGGCAACCCGCTCGAACCGTTGGAGAAGCCCGGCAAGAAAGTCAGTCTCTCCGACGGCCTGGCCCGATGGCAGAAAGACCTCCGAGAATACGGCTTCAATCAGGGCTTTACGATTAAGTAGGGTTTTGAGTTGGTTTTCGGGGAGGGACGGAATCGACTGCGCTATGCGCGGCTGATTCCTGCACGCCGCGTTACTTCACATTGCGCGAGTAGATGTATGCCATGCCTTTGAAGATCAGGTCTGAATCGTAGACGTCGATCATGTCGGTGTTGTTCTTGAAAATGCGGCTGAGCCCTCCCGTGGCTACCACTTGGAACGGCTCATCGATTTCCTTGCGGAACTGCTGAATCGTGCGTTCAATGCCACCGAGGAACGTGTAATACAGTCCGGCCTGCATAGCAGTGCGCGTATTGGTGGCCAGAATCGACTGTGGTTGCGTGATCTCCACTTCCGGCAGCTGGGCGGTCTGCCCCCACAACGCCTCGGCCCCGGTGCGGATGCCCGTGGTGATGAAGCCGGAACGAATCGTGCCGGAACTGTCCACATAGTTGAACGTGGTGGCGGTGCCGAAGTCGGCCACCAGCACCGGGCCGCCATAGGTGTGGTAGGCGCCGGCGCAGTCGGCGATGCAGTCAGAGCCCAAGGTTTTGGGGTCGTCGAGACGAATGTTCATGCCGGTCTTGACGCCAGGGCCCACCACCATCGGTTCCAATCCGAGGAATTTGATCAGCGAGGCGCGGAAGGAATACATCACCTTCGGCACCACCGAGCAGACGATCACATCGTCCACATCGTCGGCCGTGTAATCGCTCAAAGCCAGGAACTGCGTGATCATCAGACCGTATTCGTCTGAGGTGTGCGTCGCCTTGGTGGTGATGCGGTAGGAGCCGACGATGCGGTCGCCCTCCAGAAAACCGATCACGATATTCGTATTGCCGATATCGACCGCCATCAGCATGGGTCAGGCCTCCTTGTTCTCGTCATCGACATTGCTCGCGCCGCCGGAACGCAACGCTGCGAGCCGCAGCAACAGTCGTTGCGCAAGCACGGTTTTGTCCATCTTGTCCCAATGCTCGATCTTCGGGGTACCGGCATCCTCCGCTCCGGACGTGAGCACGGTGACAACGTTGGTGTCGGTGCCGAACCCGGCACCGGCGTCGCGCAGATTGTTGGCCACCAGCATGTCGCAATGCTTGGACGTCAGCTTCTTCTCCGCATTACGAATCAGATGCTCGGTCTCCATCGCGAATCCGCACAGGATCTGCGAGCCGTCGTCGCGCTTGCGTTCGCCGGCCCACGCCAGAATATCCGGGTTGGAAACCAGCTCCACGGTGATGCTGCTGCGGCCGGCCTTCTTGATTTTCTCCGGCGCAATCTCGGCCACGCGGAAATCGCCCACGGCGGCGGCCATAATCGTGATATCCGCCGCCGGGAAGGCGTCGGCCACCGCATCGAACATATCCTGCGCGGTCGTGACGCGCACCACATCCACCGCATCGGGCGCAGTCAAGGCGACTGGACCGGAGACCAGCGTTACGTCGGCACCAAATTCGGCTGCGGCCGAGGCAATCGCATACCCCATCTTGCCGGTGGAATGGTTCGTCAGATAGCGGACCGGGTCTAGCGGCTCCTGCGTTGGCCCGGCAGTGACCAGCACGCGCAGCCCCTTGAGCGGGGAAGATGAGGGAGCCTGGTCATCCTGCGCATCCGCCAGCAACCGAGCGGCCACTTCCTCGATGCGCGCCGGCTCTTCCATACGGCCTCGTCCCACGTCGCCGCAAGCCAGATTGCCTTCCTCCGGCTCCACAATCTGCCAGCCCAATTCGGCGCAGGTTTTCAGATTGCGCTGCGTGGCCGGATTGTTGCACATATGCACGTTCATCGCCGGGCATAGGATCTTCGGCCCCTCATAGGCCAGAATGGTGGACGTCAGCGTATCGTTCGCCAATCCACAGGCGATGCGGGCGATGACGTCGGCGCTCGCCGGGGCCACCACCAGCAGATTGGCCCAGGCCGCATCGGCCACATGATTGATGGTCGTTGGCACGGTCGGATTGGCCGTCACGTCGCCGTGCGCGGCCGGATAAACGGGGAACATCGTGGTACGGGTGGGCTGATGGGTCAGCGCGGTGAAGGTCAGGGGAGTGACGAAACCTTCGGCCGCTGTGGTTTCGATAACCCGCACCTCGTGGCCGGCCTTGGTCCAATCGGATGCCAGATGACAGGCCTTGAATGCGGCGATGCTGCCGGTGACGCCCAGAAGAATATGTGCCATAGCTGCCTCCCGGCCTTATGCCAAGGCCGCACGTGTGCCCACGCCAGCGCTTCCCGCGTCGTTGCCCGACGATGCGCCGCGTGTTGTGGTCGCCGCGGACCCTCCGTCGGCGCCGCAATCCAGTATAGCCATTGCCTCCGGCGTGTCCGGGGATATAGTAGAACGTGGTGATCGACCCGAATGGGCGGTCAACCACGCAAGATAACAACGAAACCATATTCGGGCGTAAGCATGCCCGAATGCATCAGGGAGTATCCATGTCCCAGAACAATGGTGTGCACGGCGAGTCCGGCGCAACCGAAGACAGGAACATCGACGGCGCGAATCAGGCCGCCAGCACCGACGCGAGCCTGAACGCGCGCGCGAAATCATCAAACAAGAAGAACGGCGGCCCGAAATGGTGGCTGTGGACGCTGATCGCGGTCGTCGTGGCCGCGGCGCTCATCGTGGGCGTCACCGTCTTCGGCGGGAAAGGCAAGGGCAAGGACGCGAACGTCTCCGGCTCGGCCAGCCGATCCGACACTGTGGCCGTCGGCCTCAAACTCGCCCCGGTCAATCTTGACATCCGCCACCAGTCGGGTTCGGCCCTTGAGCAGATCCTCATCGGCAACGTGTACGAGGGTCTCGTCTCGCGTGGCTCGGACAACAAGGTCCACCCCGGTCTGGCCAAGAGCTGGGAGATCTCCAAGGATGGCCTGACCTACACGTTCCACCTCAACGAGAAGATGAACTTCTCCAACGGCGACAAGCTCGACGCCGAGGATGTGGCGTGGTCCATCAACGAGCTCAAGGCCCAGAAGTACTACGACTACGAGCAGGTCAAGAGCCTGGACAAAGCCGAAGCCGTGGACGCCAACACGGTCAGGCTCACCCTCTCCGCGCCCAACTCGAACATGCTGTGGTACCTCACCAGCCGTCCCGGCCTGGTCTACGACAAGGACGCCACCTGGGATCAGAAGAACGGCGCGTTGGGCTCGGGCCCGTACACCGTGGTCTCCTTCGACCCGAACGACAAGATCGTGCTCAAGGCGAACCCCAAGTATTGGGGCACCGAGCACAAGGCGAGGACCGAGAACGTGATCGTCCGGTTCCTGCCGGACGAGAACGCCAGCATCAACGCCCTCAAGAGCGGCGACGTGCAGGTGCTTTCGCCCATCTCCGCCACCCTTGCCGATCCGTTCCGCAAGGATCCGAACTATGTGGTCAAGTCCGGTGACGGTTCCGACAAGTTCGTGCTCGCCTTCAACATGGCCAACGACAAGCTCTCCGACAAGCGCGTCCGCCAGGCCATCCGATACGCCATCGACCATAAGCAGATCATCGCCTCGCGCGGCGGCGTGGACGCCCCCCTCGGCGGTCCGATCCCCAAGGTCGATCCCGGTTACGAGGATCTGAGCGGCCTGTACCCGCATGACGTGGCCAAGGCCAAGAAGCTCATGGAGCAGGCCGGATACTCCGAGTCGAAGCCGCTGGACCTGACCCTCACCTACGCCAACGTGTACGGCACCGAGCTCGGCGACCAGCTCAAGAGCCAGCTCAAGCCCATCGGCATCGACCTGAAGATCAACTACGTGGAGTTCTCCACTTGGCTGCAGGACGTGCACGCCAACGGCAACTATGATCTTTCGCTCGTGGACCATGCCGAAAGCCACGACTTCTACGGATGGACCACGCCGAGCTACTACTTCCACTACGACAACAAGGACGTGCAGGCCCTGTACGCCAAGGCGCTGGAGGCCACCTCCGACGACGAGGCCTCGAAGTATCTGGCCAAGGCCGCGAAGATCGTCTCCGAGGACGCGCCGGCCGACTGGCTGTTCAGCTGGAAGGTCACCATCGCCTACGCCAAGGGCGTGGACGGCTTCCCGCAGAACCTGAGCCAGACCGTGCTGCCCCTCTGGCGGATCACCTACACCAAGTAGTCCCGGAATCCATCGGTCGGGCGCGGCGCGGGAGTGATTCCGTGGCGCGCCCGACCGTGGACGGCCCATCCGGCCGGTGACGCCACGGGCGGTGGCGAGGGAATCCGAGGGAATCGATAAGGGAGGCGTTATGCGGTTCTTGATGCAACGCTTGCTGCTGTTCGCGGCGGCGCTGTTCGGCATTTCGGTGCTGGTGTTCGCGATGCTGCGCATCCTGCCGGGCGACGTGGCGGTCGTGATGGCCGGCATGAACGCATCACCGGCGCGTGTGGCGGCCCTGCGCGCCGAATTCGGCCTTGACCGGCCGTATGTCGTGCAGTATCTCGACTGGGCCGGAGGGCTGCTGCACGGTGACCTCGGCGTGTCGGCGCTGACCGGACGGGCGGTGACCTCCCAGGTCGGCCAACGTGCGACGATCACGTTCCCGCTGATCGTGATGAGTCTGGCCATCGCGCTCACCCTCGGCTTGTCCATGGGCGCCGCCGCCGTGATCTCCCGGTCGCCGGCCGTGCGCGGTTTCCTGCGCGTGCTGTCCATCGTGGGCGGCGCCGTGCCGGCCCTGTGGAGCGGCCTGCTGCTCATCCTCCTGTTCGCGCGGGGCGTGGGCCTTGTCGGTCTGCTGCCCTCGCAGGGGTTCCCCGCCGCTGGGTGGGGCGCTCCCGGGCGGGCGGTCTCGTCCCTGATCCTGCCGGCGCTGGCCACCGGATTCGTGTCCGGTGCGGGCATCATGCGTTACACGCGCTCCATTCTGGAAGGCATCGCCGATGAGGGAGGTCCGATCGATATGGCCATGTCCTGCGGCATGACCCGCACCCAGGCGTTGGTGCGCGTGGGATTGCGGTTGGCGGCTCCGCAACTCGTCTCGGTGGTGGGACTGGCGTTCGCCTCGATGATCACCGGCGTGATGGTGGTGGAGAACCTGTTCGCCCTGCCCGGTCTGGGCGCCCTGCTGGTGGGCGACGTCGGCAACCGCGATCTGGTGGCCGTGCAAAGCGAGCTGTTCCTGCTCGCCGCGTTCTTCCTGCTGATCGGCCTGGCGGTGGATCTGCTGCACGCGCTGCTTGACCCGCGTCTGGCCGCCGGAAAGGAGGAATGATGGTTGATCGCAATGGTCGATGGCGTCGTTCGGGCGTGGTTCTGGGCACCATCTGGTCCCGTGGCACCGGCCGCTACTCGCTGATCGTGCTGGGGTTGTGGATGGTCGTCGCCCTGGTGTCGTTGTTCTGGACCCCGCAGTCGCTGCTGGCCACCGACGGCTACCACGTGTGGGACAAGCCGTCGTCCGCGCATTGGCTGGGCACCGACGGCACCGGCGCGGACGTGCTGAGCTGGCTGATGGCCGGCTCACGCACGAACCTTGCCATCGCCCTGCTGACCGTCATCTGCTCGGCCTGCATCGGCATGCTGCTGGTCGGGCTTATGGTCGCCCGTTCCGCGGTGCTCGCCTCGGCGTCGGTCGCCGTGGTCGACGCGCTGATCTCCATCCCCACCGTGCTCATCGCCCTGCTGCTCGCCGTGCCGTTCGGCGCATCCGCGGCCGTGGTGATCGGCGCATGCTCCATCGGCTACGGGCTGCATCTGGCGCGCGTCGCCCGTCCGGCCGCCCTGCTCGCCGCCCGCTCGGGATACGTGCAGTCGGCCCGGGCGAACGGCGCCAGCGGGTTCGGCGTACTGGTCAGACACATCGTGCCGAACATCACGCCGGTGCTGATGGTGCAATCGTCGATGTCGGCGGGCACCTCGGTGCTGGCCGAGGCGGGTCTGACCTATCTGGGCGTGGGCGTCGGCGCGGGGGTGCCGAGCTGGGGCCATTCGCTGGCCACCTCGGTCAAACTCATCAACGTGTTTCCGCTGACGGTGGTGTGGCCCGGTCTGATCGTCACCCTGGTGGTGGTCGCGCTGAACCTGTTCGGCGACGCGTTGCGCGACGCCACCGACCCGGTGTCCAACCCCGCGCTGCGGCGATCGGCCGGGGTCGGCCGCGCCGTGCGCGCAGACGCCGCGTCGGCGGCGAAGGAGGCAGACGATGAGCGTTGAGATCCGTGGACTGCGCATCGTCATCGGCGGCACGCCGATTATCGGGGACGTCGACCTGTCCATCGCGGACGGCGAACGGGTGGGCCTGATAGGGGCCTCCGGCTCCGGCAAGTCGATGATCGCCAAATCGCTGCTCGGCCTGTTGCCGCATGAGGCCGTGCCGTCCGGCGAGATCACGATGGGGGACGCCTCCGTGCTGTCCGGCGAAGACGGCGGCGCGGACGGGCTGGCGGGGAACGCGCGTTGCGCATACGCCGACGAGCATGTCCTCGCCGACCTGCGAGGCCGGTATGTGGGCACGGTATTCCAGAATCCGGCCCATGCGCTCAATCCGGTGATGACCGCGGCGCAGCAGATCGCCCTGCCGTTGCGCATGCACTACGATCTGAGCAAAGCCGAACGCGCCGACCGGGTGGCCTTCATGTTGGACAAGGTCGGACTGGGCCGTGACGTGGCCGGCAAATACCCGCATGAACTCTCCGGCGGCCAACAGCAGCGCGTAGGCATCGCCACGGCGCTGATCACCTCGCCGCGGTTCATCATCGCCGACGAACCCACCACGGCGCTCGACTCCATCACGCAACGCCAGATCGTGGACCTGCTGACCTCGCTGGTGGACGACGCCGGCGCATCCATGCTGTTCATCACCCACGATTTCTCCGTGCTCGCGCGGGCCACCGAACGATGCTACGTGTTGGACGCCGGCCGCATCATCGAATCAGGGGCCACCGCCGATCTGCTCGCCGCGCCGACCACACCACAAGCCCAGCGCCTGGTCGCCGCCGCCCAAACCCTCACCCTCCACACTCCCAAGGAGGATTCGCATGAGTAACAGCAGTGTGCCGCTCCTCTCCGCCCACTCCATCACCAAATCCTTCGGCCCGCGCGCCGCACGCCACCAAGTCCTCTTCGACATCTCCGTCGACGTCCATGCCGGCGAATGCCTCGCCGTGATCGGCGGCTCCGGTTCTGGAAAATCCACGTTGACCCGCATCATGCTGGGCCTGGAACCCGCCGACGCCGGCAGCGTGGACTACGAGGGCCAATCCGTGGCCCCGGGCCGCAGGTCGCCGGGAGGGCGGGCCCTGCGCCGCGAATCCGGTCTGGTGTTCCAGAACCCGTTCTCCTCGCTCGACCCACGATGGCGGGTCGCCAGATCGGTGGCCGAACCGCTGACCCTGCAACGGCGTGACCTTGGATCCGCGGCCATCGCCGAACGGGTGGCCTCGGCCCTGACCATGGCCGGCCTCGAACCGGCGGACTTCCTGGAACGATACCCGATCGACCTGTCCGGCGGACAGGCGCAGCGTGTGGCCATCGCTCGCGCCGTCATCAACGAACCCAAAGTGATACTCGCCGACGAGCCGATGAGCGCCATCGACGTGGCCGCCCGCATCCAGATACTCGACACCTTCGCCGCCATCCGTGCGGCCCGCCCGGACACCGCCATCATCATGGTCTCCCACGATCTCGGCGTGGTACGGCACATCGCCGACCGTATCGTGGTGCTCCATGACGGGCGGGTCGAGGAGACGGGCGTCACCTCCGCGGTGCTCGGCGACCCACAATCCGATTACACCAGACGGCTTATCGAGGCCGCCTCGCTCTGACGCGCACCATCGCGGCATGGCGGCTATCATAGATGATGCTTGCGGGGGAATCAGTGACGGCCATTCGGTCTCGCCCCCCAAGGGAAGGGTGTTTCATGACAAAGCTCATTCTCGACCTTGACACCGGTGTGGATGACGCGCTCGCCATCGCATACGCATTGGGCAGTCCGGAAGTGGAATTGATCGGCATCACCGGCACATACGGCAATGTGCTGCTCGACCAGGGCGTGCGCAACGCGCTGGCCATCACCGATCTGCTCGGCCACCCGGAAGTCGGGGTGTACAAGGGTCTGCCGCACTCCAGCACCACCGACTCGTTCGAGGTGCTGGAGATTTCCAAGTTCATCCACGGCGCCAACGGCATAGGCGACGTCTCGATCCCCGATTCGAACCGCGAACCGCAATCCGAGCCGGCGGTCGACTTCATCATCGACGCGGCCAAGACGTACGGCAAGGAGCTCGTCTACGTGCCCACCGGCCCGATGACCAACATCGCCGCCGCATTGCGCAAGGCGCCGGAGATCAAGGACGAGATCGGCCGCATCGTGCTTATGGGCGGTGCGCTGACCGTCTGCGGCAACGTGAACGCCTGGGAGGAGGCGAATATCTCCCAGGATCCCGACGCCGCCGATTACCTGTTCCGTTCGGGCGCCCCGGCCACGATGATCGGCCTCGACGTGACGCTCCAGACCCTGCTCACCTACCGGGAGACCCGGCAGTGGCGTGATCTGGGCACCAAGGCCGGTGCGTTCCTGGCGGACATGACCGACTTCTACATCAAGGCATACGAGACGACCTCCCCGCATCTGGGCGGCTGCGGCCTGCACGATCCCCTGGCGGTCGGCGTGGCCGTGGATCCCACGCTGGTCGACACCCTGTCCATGAACCTCAAGGTGGATGTGGACGGCCCCACGCGCGGCCGCACCATCGGCGACAACACGCGCCTCAACGATCCGGTCAAGACCATGAAGGCCGCGGTCGGCGTCGACGTGCCGCGCTTCCTGCACGAGTTCATGACCCGCATCACCGCGCTCGCCAAGCACGCCGGGTAACGGCGTCGGCGCACGGAACATGCCGAACACCGCAAACAGAGCATAGCAAACAGAGAACAGAGAGGAATCCCATGACATCATCGACCAACACCGCGGACGTCAAGTCCGCCGACGAGCAGGTCACCACCCAAACGGCCGTCAAGGCCCTGGTGCTGCTGCTCATCACCTTCATCCTCGGCACCCTGTGCCTGCAGGGCTTCAACCTCGTGTTCACCCAGGTGGGCGAAGACGTCGGCGCCCCGGCCCAGGCCTCGCTGATCACCGCCTTCCCGAGCATCGTGCTCGGCATCGTGTGCTTCATCTACGGTTCGCTCGGCGACTTCGTCTCCCTGAAGCGACTGGTCATCGTCGGCCTGATCATGCTGTTCGTCGGCTCCGTTTTCGGGTTCGTGGCCAACTTCTTCTTCCCCGCGAACCTGTGGACCGTCATCGTCGCCCGCGTGCTGCAGACCGCAGGCGAACAGGTGGCCGGCTCCGTGTATCTGGTCATCACCACCAAATATCTGAAGAACGAGCTCAAGGTCGTGTTCTTCGGCCTGTACACCGCCGGCTACCAGCTGTCCGCCTCCATCGGCGTGTTCGCCGCCGGCGCGCTCAGCTCCATCGCCTGGCAGTACCTGTTCCTCATCCCCGCCGTCACCATCCTCTTCCTGCCCACCCTGCTCAAGAGCCTGCCCGGACGTCAGGGCAGCGGCGACAAGGTCGATTGGATCGGCTTCACCATCTTCGGCCTGGCCAGCGCGTTCCTCACCCTGTTCTTCTCCTACATGGCATGGTGGATGCTCATCGTGGCCGTCGCGCTGTTCGCGGTCTTCGCCGTGTACATCGCCAAGGCCTCCGATCCGTTCGTGACCCCCGCCTTCTTCAAGAACACGCGCTGGCTGGCGGCCATGTCGCTGATCCTCGTGTTCTACTTCACCAACTACTGCATCTCCCCGCTGTTCAACGGCATCGGCACCACCGTGTACGGCATGACCACCGCCCAGGTGTCCACGTACGTCGTGTGGGCGTTCGTGTGCGCGGCCATCGTGGGCACCTGCTCCGGCCTGATCATCGGCAGGATCGGCAAGCAGGCCGCGCTGATCATCGCCGCATGCCTCATGATCGCCGGCTTCGTGTCCGCCGCCCTGGCCGTCAACGCCGGCTTCCTGGCGTTGACGATCGCCGCATGCGTGTTCTACTGCGGCGTGGGTCTGATGTATTCGCCCGTGGTCTCCACCGTGCTGAGCACGATTCCGCAGGAGGAGTCCGGCCGTGGCGTGGGCATGAACGATCTGCTGATGAACGTGACCGCCTCCATCGGCATCTCCATCATCGGCGGACTCATGGGATCGCAGGCGCTCGCCGGTTCCAGCATCACCGGCACCACCGGTGCCGCGGCCGGATACGCGAACCTGCTGCTCATCGGCGCCGGCGTCATGACGCTCGGCCTGATCGTGTTCCTCGTGTTCCGCAAGAAGATCTACGCGCAGGACTGATGCCATGACGCTGCCCCTGGCCATTGAAGGATCCGGCTTCACCGCGCGCACGTGCGACGAGGTCGCGTATTTCCACAACGCCCTGTTCCTGATTGATGGCCGGGGCATCATCACGTCCGTGCTCCAGCCGGATGCCGAACGGTATGCCGTCGAGCGGGACGAAGCTCGGCGGCATGGCGTATACCGCCGCATCCCGGACGGTGAGCAGGAGCCACCCGCCGACATCTTCCAGAAGATCCTCAATCTTGCCGTACCCGAGAACATCCGCGCAGTGTGGGTGCAGGGCCGTCAGGTCGTGGCGAAGTGAAATGAGGGCCGGCTTGTGCCGGCCCTCATCGTTGTCTATGCCCCGAACTGTTGTATTTTGCCATCACTTCGGATTGACGATTCTGCCATTACAAGAGCATGATTGGCGGTATGGAAGCGTTCTGCTTGAAGGCGTGGCGGAATCGTTGTCAAAGAATCTTGGCCACCATATGAACGCCGGCGACACGCGCTTGTCGCGGGTTGTGCTATGGTGTGGGACATGCAGATTATCTCATGTTGTTGTCGCTAACCGACGCCCCTGGGCGAGCGGTCAGTGACGCATAACTTGAGATAGAGCATTCGAATCGCGGCAAATCTGTCGCATGAATTTTCATGGAATTGATGGCACGAGCGTAACCGTGTAACGCGCGAGCCGTGGTTAACATGAAAAACCGGTTCACTTTTCGGCTTCACCGTACAGTGAGTGGGAATACTCGATTTCAAACCAAAGCCACAGTCCATTCGTCTGGGAACGTCGGTTCACGAACGCAACGCAGCAAAACGCCACAACCCCAGCAACGAAGGACTTCACATGACCATCCACAACAGCCTCGCAGAACTCATCGGCAACGCCCCACTCGTCAAACTCAACCACATCCCGCAGGTGGCCGGCATCGGCACCGGCGGCACCATCTCCGGCACCGGCAAGTACCTCAAGGAAGCCTCCAACGGCGCGGTCAAAGTCATCGGCTCCGACCCGGAAGGCTCCATCTACTCCGCTTCCTCACGCGATGAAGTCCACCAGTACGACATCGAGGGCGTGGGGGAGGACTTCTACCCCAAGGCCTTCAACCGGAACATCACCGACGACATCGTGCGCGTATCCGACGCCGAAGCCTTTGAAATGACCCGCCGTCTGGCCGGCGAGGAGGCGCTGCTGGTCGGCGGCTCGTCCGGCATGGCCGTGGCCAGCGCCATCAAGTACGCGCTCGCCAATGATTTGGACGAGAACCAGATCGTGGTGGTGCTCGCCCCTGATTCCGGCCGCAGCTATCTGGAGAAGATCTTCAATGACGACTGGATGCGCGCCAACGGCTACGGCGATATTGTGGAGCGCACCAGCAAACCCTCCCTCGCCGAGCAGTACCTTGACGGAGCTCCCTCTGATGAGGGAGCTGGGGACGGACTCCATAACTAGCTATCAAAAGAATCAATACCAATATCCGCACTGGCCAACCGCACCTGTTTTACCTTCGAATACGGAACAATCCCGAAAGGAACCCGATATCATGTCCGCTGAATACAACGCCAAGTTCGCCAACACCGACATCGCCACCCGCGCCATCCACGCCGGCCAGGAGCCCGACCCGACCACCGGTGCGGTCGTCACGCCGATCTTCGCCACCTCCACTTTCAAGCAGGATGGCGTGTTGGGCCTCAGGGGAGGCCACGACTACTCCCGCTCCATCAACCCCACTCGCACCAGCTTCGACGAGCAGCTCGCCGCCGTGGAAGGCGGCAAGTACGCGCTGAGCTTCTCCTCGGGCTTGGCCGCCATCGACGTGCTGCTGCGCTCCACCATCAAGCCCGGCGACAACATCCTGCTCGGCAACGATGTGTACGGCGGCACCTACCGCCTGCTCTCCAAGGTGTTCGTGCCGTGGGATGTGGGCCTCGACGTGGTGGACATCACCGATCTGAAAGCCGTGGAAACCGCATTGGCCTCCAAGCACTACCAGTATGTGTGGGTCGAGACCCCGTCCAACCCGCTGCTTAACATCACCGACATCGCGGCCACCGCCGAAGTTGCCCACAAGTACGGCACCAAGGTCGCGGTCGACAACACCTTCGCCTCGCCCGCCCTTCAGCACCCGCTGGCCGATGGCGCCGATGTGGTGGTCTACTCCACCACCAAGTACATCGGCGGCCACTCCGACGTGGTCGGCGGTGCCGTGGTGGTCAACGACGAGGAGACCCGCGAGAAGGTCGCCTTCCTGCAGAACGCCGCCGGCGCAGTGCCCTCCCCGTTCGACTCCTGGCTGGACATCCGCGGCCTGAAGACCCTGGATCTGCGCGTCAAGCGCCACAGTGCCAACGCCCTGAAGGTGGCCGAATGGCTCGAATCCCAGCCCTCTGATGTGATTGAGCGCGTCTGGTACCCGGGCCTCGAGTCCCACCCTGCTCATGAAATCGCCGCCCGCCAGATGCACGGCGGCTTCGGCGGCATCGTCTCCGTGCAGCTCGCGGGCGGCGCCGAGGCAGCCAAGCACTTCGTGGACCACACGCAGATCTTCACACTGGCCGAATCGCTCGGCGGTGTGGAAAGCCTCATCGAGGTGCCCGCCGCCATGACCCACGCCTCCGTGGCCGGCACTACCCTGCAGGTGCCCGCCAACCTGGTGCGTATCTCGGTCGGTATCGAGAACGCCGACGACCTTATCGCCGATCTCAAGCAGGCGTTGGATCGTATCTGACCGTACTGACGGTACTGGTGGCACCGTATTGACGGTGCCACCACGCTTATCGGCGGACTCGCTATCGATTGGTACCTACAAAAAACCCCGGCCCACAAGGGTCGGGGATTTTTTCGTTATCGATTAAACATGGATTGAATCAGCTGGCGTCGCCGCCCTGCCATCCAGTGGCATCCGCACCAGCTGGGCGCAACGCCTGACCGGAAGTCGGTGTGGTGCCATCAACGACCACACGAGTGCCGATGGTGGCAAAGTCGTACATCCACTTGGCGTCGGCCACTTGCATGTTGATGCAGCCGTGCGAGCCTGGGATACCCTGCTGCACATAGATGGGGTGCTCGCCCCACATGTATGCAGGAACACCGTGCAGGGCCTCGCCGCCGTTATAGTAGGAAATCCACGGCGTGCCTGGCTGGTTGTAGCCTTCGCCAACCATGGTCTGCGATTCGTACTTGAGATACACGTAGAACGTGCCGGTATCGGACAGCATGGAACCATCGGCGGTGGGCTTGCCAGAAGCGATGTTGAACTTCCTGACCACCGTGGTGCCCTGATATGCAGTGGCAGTCTGGTTCGTCAGATCAACATGAACCCACTTATCGCCATTTGCCGTATCGAAGTTATGAGGCACCTCGACCTGCTTGACATCATATGGGCTGTCTTTCACAGCCACAGTGGAATCAGTGGACTGGTTCTGCTCGATGGCGGTAGCCAGACGTTCGGGGGCGTCCCCGGCACCAGTCACTTCAATACCATCCACGCCGAGTGTCTTATCGGCACCAATTTCCACGCCGCCTTCGTCTTTCGGCGTGATGTAGACCTCGCGTGTCACCTTGGGAACAGTCAGTTCCTTGGTTACGCTGTCACTGGTGACGTACTTGGTGATGGCATCGCGGTCGACTACCAGACTCATGGTGTCATCCGCCTTATTCACCGTGGGCTTGAGGAATGAGGCAATGGTATCGGCCGGGATGGTGACGCTCTTGTTCACGCCGTTGTCCACGGTCAGTTTGAGGCCAAGCTTGGCATTGGCGTCAAACTGTGTTTGCTGTGCGCTCGCCTCATCAATCGGATTCTTTACAGTCTGTATCTTGACCGGCACCGTCGCATTTTCGCCCGGGGTCGCGACGGCCTCCTTGACTGCAGCATTGACAACATTGATATCCGGGCCCTTGCCATCCTGACCCGCGGTGTAATCGAACTGCTTGGTGCTCTTGTTGTAGACAACGGTGGCAATCTGCGCTCGGTCGGTCTCGTCGACCAGGCCGGCGGTGACGAATTGTTCGGCAGTCTCTTTGTCCGTGGTGGCGGTCAGAGCGATATGCGGCTGATCGAAAATATTGAGCTTGGCCACGTCGCCGGTCTTCGCGTTCAACAGCGCATCTACGGTTTTATCCGTGTCGACGGTGACACCAAGGTCCTTCAGCGAGGCTTTGACGCTGTTGCCTTCGGCGGTGAACGTCACCGTGGTGTTATTCTGCTGCTGCTTCACAGTATTCGCAAGTTCTTCGCGGGTCTGGCCCATGACAGAGACATTGCCCAAATGAACACCGGGCGCAGCCTTGTCTTGGAAGTACCAACGTCCGACGAAGAAATAGGCTATTAATGCGGCAAGCAACACTGCAAATATGGTTATGATGGCGATCCGTGCGGCCTTGCCATGTGATTTAGCGGTGGTAGATGCCATGACATGTTCACCCACATAGGCTGTATTGTCGGCATGGTTATTGGTGCCATTGTCACTTTGCTGTGGTGTGGCGGTACCTGTGGCCGCGGCTGCGAACAGCCCATCGGCGGCCACAGGCTGCAGCACCGCCGTCTCCTGATCGTCAGGAGAGGAGAAGGAAAATGTATCGTTGGCCATAAAATGCCCCGTCTTAGTTCTCTCAAAGCGGCATATCGTGCGATATGCCGGGAATAACGTTCCTCGACGCATAATAATACGGAAGGGCTACGTACATCGTTACGAGGTATTCCGTTATACGATGAAATCCATCCGCGGTCGGCCTACACTGGTCGTTTATGACAGCACATCAGGCGGCGCTGGAGGCGCTCACACGATACTTCGGCTATGACTCGTTTAGGCCCGGACAGCAAGGAATTGTCGAGGCTTTGCTTGCCGGACGCGATGTCTTGGGCGTGATGCCCACCGGTGCAGGCAAGTCCGTGTGCTACCAGATTCCCGCCGCGCTCAGCCCGGGTGCGACTTTGGTCATATCTCCCTTGATTTCCCTGATGCGCGACCAGGTCGATGCGCTGAACGACCTCGGTCTGCCGGCCGCGTTCATCAACACCACTCAAACTCCCGACGAGCAGGCGATGGTGTTCGCCCAAGCCGCCGCCGGACAGATCAAACTGCTGTACGTGGCCCCGGAACGCTTGGAAACCGGGCGATTCCGCGACTTTGCCGCCCGTACGCCGATCTCGCTGATCGCCGTGGACGAAGCCCACTGCGTCTCCCAGTGGGGTCAGGACTTCCGCTCGTCGTACTTAGGTATCGGCGATTTCATCGCCGGGCTGCCGCAGCGTCCACCGGTGGGTGCGTTCACCGCCACCGCCACCGAACGGGTGCGCCGGGACATCGTGGGACTGCTGGGATTGCGGAATCCGGCCGTCACCGTTACCGGATTCGACCGGCCGAACCTGTATTTTGATGTGGTCAAACTGGAGACCAAATACAAGGCCGCATGGGTGGCGCGGTATGTGGCCGACCATCCGGACGAATCCGGCATCGTCTACTGCGCCACCCGCAAGACCACCGAAGCACTCGCCGACACGCTGAACCAGATGGGGCATCCGGCTGTCGCCTACCATGGCGGCATGTCGCCGGACGCGCGTGAGGCGGCCCAGCGCGACTTCATCACCGACAAGGTGCCGGTGGTCGTGGCCACCAACGCTTTCGGCATGGGCATCGATAAGTCCAACGTGCGTTACGTCATCCACCACAATCTGCCCGAATCCATTGAGGCCTACTATCAGGAGGCCGGCCGCGCGGGCCGTGACGGCGAGCCCAGCCGATGCACGCTGCTGTGGAATGAGTCAGACATCGTCACCCGGCGTCGGTTGCTGGATAACGATTATGAGAACGAGCGATTGACTCCCGAAGAGCAGGAAATCGTTCGCCAGTCCAAGCGCCGGCTGCTGGACGGTATGGTCGGCTACTGCCGCACCACCGACTGCCTGCACCGGTATATGACCCGGTATTTCGGTCAGGAATTGTCGTCGAATGCTGGTTCCACGGCGGGTGAAGACATTGCGGCGGACTCTTCGCAGTCCGGCAGATGCGGTGCCTGCTCGAACTGCGAAAGCACGTTCGAGACCATCGACGTGACCCGCGTGGCGCAGGCGATCAGCCGTTGCGTGCATGACGTGGGGCAGCGCGTCGGTTCCGGCAAGATCGTCAAGATCCTGCGCGGTTCGCGGGCACAGGATCTGGCATGGCTGAACCCGGAGCGGATGCCCACCTTCGGCATGCTCAAGGACGTGAACGAGGCTCGCGTTCGCGACGTGTTGAGCCAGATGGCCACGGACGGGTACCTGTCAATCGCCGAAGGGCGTATGCCAATCGTCATGTTCGGTGCGCGGGCGGCCGAAACCGCCGCTCCCGACTTCCACTATGAGATCAAACGGGTGGAACGCAAGTCGGCGGCGGCCGGTTCCGGTCGGAGCGGGGGAGTGGCTGATACTGCCGATTCCGCCAATGTTCCCGGCGATGCGCTGGGCTCGTATATCCCGGACGATGATGAGGAATCGCTGTTCCAGAAGCTACGCGAACTGCGACGCACCATCGCCCAGGAAATCGGCAAGCCGCCGTACATCGTGTTCTCCGACAAGACCTTGCGCGACATGACCCGCATCAAGCCGGTTACCAACGCGCAATTTCTGGCGGTCAACGGCGTCGGTCAACACAAGCTCGACCTCTACGGCCAGCGCTTCATGCAAACCATCGCCTCGTTCAATGCCGGGAGTGCGTCATAACAATCTCCTATAGCGAACCGCGGAGTATTTGCGGGCGTTCTTGGGCTGGCGCGACTACGATGACTGTTCGATACTTCATGACCGAACAGTCAGCAAGTAGAAAGGCAACAGCATGGCAGAGGACAAGGCCGAAAAGCCCGTCGTCGAATCATTCCAGCTTGATCACACCAAGGTCAAGGCACCGTACGTGCGTTACATCGACACCGAAACGGGCCCTCACGGCGACGTGATCTCCAATTACGATCTGCGCCTGACCCAGCCGAACAAGCAGGCCATCCCCACCGGCGGCCTGCACACCATCGAACACACCATCGCCGTGCTGCTGCGCGAACGTATCCCGGGCTACATCGACTGCTCGCCGTTCGGCTGCCGCACCGGTTTCCACCTGCTGACCTGGGGCACCCACTCCACCGAGGATGTGGCCAAGGCGTTGAAGGAATCGTTGGAGTTCATCGCATACAAGGCCACGTGGGATGACGTGCCCGCCACCACTGAGAAGAGCTGCGGCAACTATCGCGACCACAGCCTGTTCGCCGCCAAGGAATGGGCCAAGCAGATCCTTGAGGAAGGCATCAGTTCCGACCCGTTCGAACGCAAGGTCGTCTGATTCGTCTGATTCGATCCAATTCTGATTCGGCTCCCGCTGGCGGGAGCTGGGGGCAAAGCCGACTGAGGGTGGCTGTCCTCAACTCGGCTGGACTGTCCGGCTCCTGCGGACGGAAGCCATTGTTTATTAGTGTCCGTCATGCAACGCGGAGGGGATTTCTTGTGCCTACGGCATGGTAGGTTGGCCGTCAGTTAGTCGCCGGTCACCGTGCCGGCAACCCGGCATGTCGGAGAGGTGAGAAGTGACTCAGTCGAACGCTGCAAACAAGGCGACAGGCCGCCGTTTCCGCCACGCCACCATGCGCGATCTGCCGCAGATGCAAAAAATCTACGCACGCGCACGCGCGTTGATGGCCGCCAACGGCAACCCCACCCAGTGGGGCAACGAATTTCCGCGTGAATCGGTGATTGAGGACGACATCGCCAACCAGCGTACGATGCTGCTGGTCGACACCTGCAATGGCCACGAACGCATTCTGGCCCAGTTCGCCCTGTGCCCGGGCAAGGATCCGACCTACGCCAAAATCGAAGGCGCCTGGCTGGACAACGACACCTATGTGACCATCCACCGCATCGCCGCATCCGGTCTGGTGCGCCACGCGGCCCGCGACTGCATCAGGTGGGCCCTGAAGCACTACGGCAACGTGCGCGCCGACACCCACCCCAATAACAAGGCCATGCAGCACGTGCTCGAAAGCTCCGGCTTCGCCCGTTGCGGCCTGATCCAGCTGCTCGACCGGCCGGTCGACACCACCAGAATCGCCTATCAGCGCCACGAGTGGTGAGTGTGGCTGTCGCCAGCGTGTTCGGTTCCGCGGTGGAGCTGGTCAGGTAAGGTCCACGTCGTCGCGCACGTACGGTCCGTCGGCCGCCCGTTCAAACTCGTGCATATCGCAAAAACCGTACGCTGAAAGTAACTCAGCGTACGGTTTTCACGAAAGCAGCCATCGCCTATCGGTCAGCCGATAGACCTCAGTCCTCAGTCGCAGCGACCTTGGCGTCAGCCCCGGCCTTCTGCTCAAGGCCGAGCTTGGAGCGCTTGCGGCTGTAGCCGAAGTACACGATCAGGCCCAGACCGAACCAGATGGCGAAACGCACCCAGGTCTCCCAGTTCAGACCGGCGATGAGCACGAAGCAGAATACGATGGACAGGATCGGGGTGACCGGCACGCCCGGCGCGCGGAAGCCGCGGGGCGCATTCGGCTGGGTCTTGCGCATCCATAGAATACCGGCCGACACGATGATGAACGCGGACAGCGTGCCGATGTTCACCAGCTCGAACAGCACGTTGATGTTGATGAAGCCGCCGGCGAACGCGGTCAGCAGACCGAAGAACCAGGTGCCCTTGAACGGGGTGCGGTACTTCTCGTGCACGTGGCCGAAGAACTTCGGGAACAGGCCGTCACGGCTCA
This sequence comes from Bifidobacterium sp. FKU, assembly GCF_026016385.1. Lineage (NCBI taxonomy): Bacteria > Bacillati > Actinomycetota > Actinomycetes > Bifidobacteriales > Bifidobacteriaceae > Bifidobacterium > Bifidobacterium sp. FKU. The sequence continues at coordinate 1,899,669 of NZ_CP092888.1, read as the reverse complement.
TGGCGTAGCAGATACGGGACTGGCCGTACAGCTGTACGAGCATCACCGTGGTCATGCCGATGAGGGCGCCCAGGTTCACGATCACCGCGAGCCAGTTCATGCCGGTCTCCAGGATCACGCCGGCCACTGGGGCGTCGATGTACTTGGCGAAATCCTTGTAGGGCACCACGCCGGTCATGATCAGGGTCATGATGATGTATAGGACGGTGGAAACGGCCAGGGACAGCAGGATGCCGCGCGGCAGTGTCTTGTTCGGGTTGATGGTCTCCTCGGCGGAGGAGGACACGGCGTCGAATCCGATGAAGCTGAAGAACACGATGGATGCGGCCGGCACGATGCCGTACGGCTGGGTGGAGCCGGGCTGGAAGGTGTAGACGCCATACGGGGAGAACGGCTGCCAGTTGGACGGCTTCACATACCACACGGCGCATGCGATGAACAGCACGATGATGGCGAGCTTGATGAGCACCATCACGTCGTTGGTGCGCTTGGTCTGGTTGATGCCGATGGACAGCACCCACGTGATGATCAGCACGATGACGAAGCCGGGCAGGTTGAAGTAGGTGGTGACGTCCGGGTTGGTGCCGTAGGCGGCGGTCAGTTCGACCGGCAGATGCAGGCCGAAGCCTTCCAGCAGCTTGTTGAAGTATCCGGACCAGCCGGCGGACACGGTGGCCGCCTGCAGGGCGTATTCCAGGATCAGATCCCAGCCGATCACGAAGGCGACGAGTTCGCCGAACGCCAGATAGGCGTAGGAGTAGGCCGAGCCGGAGACCGGAGCCATGGCGGCGAACTCGGCATAGCACAGGCCGGCGAAACCGCAGCAGATGGCGGCCAGCAGGAACGATACGGACAGGGCCGGTCCCGCGGTCAGCGCGCCCTTGCCGGTGAGTACGAAGATGCCGGTGCCGATGATCGCGCCGATGCCGAGCATCGTCAGATCGAAGGTGCGCATCGTGCGCTTCAGGGGAGTGGATTCGGCGACAAGCTGATCCACGCTTTTCTTACGAAACAGATCCATGTTCTTCTCTCATGAAATCTAGGATTATGGGGCTGAACCGGACGGATTTCCGGGATCCCGGCACGCCTCAACGCCGGGAATCATAGGCGGTCCTGTGTTGAAAACCGCACATTGGACATCAGTGTACGACTGCCCGGCGAAAACGGTGCCCGCCGTTCCGCACGCCGGGACGACGTCATGCGGTCGAAACGACCGCACGTCATATTCCCGCGCAACAATAGATATCCATGAGCATGAACGCAGCACCGGAAATCGCATTCTCCTCCGAGCGGGGCAAAGCCAATTACGAGGCCGCCCGCCGGCAATACCCCGCGCAGGCCATCGTGAACCTTAAAACCATGCGCGACAACATGGCCCATCTGGTCTCCGTGGTGGGCGGCCCCGCATCGGGCACGGCGGTGATGGGCGTGGTCAAGGCCGACGCATACGGCCATGGCCTGCTGCCCACCGCCCTGGCCGCGCTCGCCGGCGGGGCCACATGGCTCGGCACCGCGCAATCGCATGAGGCGCTCCTGTTGCGCAGGCTTGGCATCGGTCCCGACCGGTGCCATATCCTGACCTGGGTATACAACGGCGCCGCGGCGCCGTTCGATGATTTGATCGCCGCCGACATCGACGTGTCGGTCGGCTCCCTGTCCGGCATCGAGGCGCTGGCCGCCGCCGTGCGCAGGCTCGGCAAGCCCGCCCGCGTACACGTCAAGGTCGATTCCGGCTTCGGTCGCAACGGGTTCACTCCGGCCGGATTCGACGCCGCGCTCGCCGCGCTCGTGCCCCTCGCCAAGGAGGGTGTGCTGCGCATCGTGGGCCAGTGGAGCCATCTCGCCGTGGCCGATTCGCCCGATGTGCCCGAATTCGTCGCCTCCACTGACCAGCAGATCGCAACGTTCAAGGACTTCACCAGGCGCATGGAGCTGGCCGGCATCCCGCCCGAGATCCGACATCTGGCCAATACGGCGGCGACACTGGACCGACCCGAGATCCATTTCGAACTCACCCGCCCCGGCATCGGCCTGTACGGCTACGAACCCGACCCCGCGATGGGCACCCCACGCGACTGGCATCTGACCCCGGCCATGCGCCTGCAGGCGCAGCTCGGCACGGTCAAGGACGTGGAGGCGGGTCACGGCATCTCCTATGGCCGTACCTATCTGACCCCGGACAACACGTCCACCGCCATAGTGCCGCTGGGGTACGCCGACGGCATCCACCGCTCCGCCTCCGGTTTCGATATGGAAGGTGCCAAGCACGTGGAGAAGCCGGGAGGCCCGGTGCGCATCATGACCGCCGAAGGCCCGAGACTGTACCGTGTGTGCGGTCGCGTGTGCATGGACCAGTTCATCGTGGATCTGCATGGGTCCGCCGCCGAACTCGGCGTTCACGAGGGCGACACGGTCGAACTGTTCGGCCCGGGCCGCGGCGAGGATTACGTTGAGCCTACCGCCGACGATTGGGCCCGCGCCGCCGACACCATCAGCTACGAGATCTTCACCTGCCTGCGCAACCGCATCCCGCGCCTTTACGAGCATGCTGCCGAAGTGCTGCCCGCCGCCGACCTCGCCAAACTCGACCCGGCCACGCTGCTATAAGGTGCATTACCGCCATACGGTGGCACCCCGTAATCCCTTCTTCCCGAATATGTACCACTGACATGTGCTGAGCGTCACATATTCGGGAAATCGGCCCCAATCTCCCGAATATGTGCCGTTGAGTTGACGTCAGTGGCACATATTCGGGAAGTCGGGATTACTACGGCCGATATGTGTGCCTATGCTTGGCATATGGAAACAACGTTGGATGGGGAACAGGTGATGAGCGATGAGGGCTACAGCGCCTTCGACGAGGAGCGATGGGCACCCGAGCCGCCCAAATCCAAGTCGCGCACGGCTTTCGAACGCGATCGCGCGCGACTGATTCATTCGTCCGCTTTGCGGCGTTTGGGCGCGAAAAGCCAGATTCTGATTGCCGGTACCGACGATTTCGCCCGCACCCGACTGACGCATACGCTGGAAGTCGCCCAGATCGGTCGCCAAATCGGCGCATTGCTCGGCTGCGATCCGGACGTGGTCGACTGCGCCTGTCTGGCCCATGACCTTGGTCACCCGCCGTTCGGGCACAACGGGGAGCGTGCGCTCGCCGACATTGCCAGCAATATCGGCGGCTTCGAGGGCAACGCGCAGACCATGCGTATCCTGACCCGGCTCGAACCCAAGATCTTTCACCCGGACGGGCGTTCGGCCGGCGTGAACCTGACCCGTGCGGCCTTGGATGCGGCCGTCAAATACCCGTGGACCTTGGCCGAAGCCGACCAACACCCCAAGGGGGAGCGGTCGAAGAAGTTCTGCGTCTACCCGGATGATGAGCCGGTGTTCCGCTGGCTCAAAATCGGCGCTCCCCAGGCCACCAAGCCCATGGAATGCCAGATCATGGACCTTTCGGATGATGTCGCCTACTCCGTGCATGATGTCGAGGATTCCATCGCCACCGGCGCGTTCGATCCGATTGTGCTCGCCGATCCGAAGATGCTGGACCACATCATCGAGCAGACGCGCGCATGGTATGGGGCGAAGTGGGATGCCGACAAGCTGCTGGCCGCGTTCATGCGATTGCGTCGAGAGCATTTGTTCCCTGCACATTTCAATGGTTCGCGCGAATCGTTGGCGCAGCTCAAGAACATTACGTCCGATTTGATCGGCCGCTTCTGCTGGTCGGTGGAAACCGCCACGCGCGACACGTATGGGCCCGGGCCGTTGACCCGGTATTCCTCGAACATCGTGATTCCCGAGGACACGAATTACGAGATCGTGGCGTTGAAGGGCATCGCCGTGTACTTCGTCATGGCGCCTCGCGAGCGCGAGCCATTCCATCAGGAGGAGCTCAAGATCGTATCGGATTTGGTCGATGTGCTTATGGCCGATTCGCCGCTCCCCTCCGACGCTTTGGAAAGCCAGTTCCTGGCCGATTGGAACGAATCCACCAACGACGACGAGCGCCTGCGCGTCGCCATCGATCAGGTCGCAAGCCTGACCGACAACTCCGCCCTGGCCCTGCACTCCATCTTGTGCTGAGGCTGTGTCAGGCGGGTGCGATACTCCGCCCTGCGGGTTCACTTCTTGGAAGGGGCCTCGCTGAGTCTGAGGGGAGTAGAACCCAGAAGAACTGGTGTCCAACGGCAAAAATTTACTGTGTCTCAGGTGAGGCGGTACTCTAGAGACTTATGGTCGGAATGATTAAGAAAGAAGATGTCGAGAAGGTGCGCGCCGCCGCGGACCTGTATGACATTGTATCTGCGACCGTAACGCTTAAGCCCTCCGGCACCGGCACCTTCGTGGGCCTGTGCCCGTTCCACGACGAGAAAACCGGCAGCTTCAACGTGCGTCCCTCGCTCGGCGTGTGGCACTGCTTCGGCTGTGGCTTGGGTGGCGACGTATTCAAATACGTCGAACAATCCGAAAACATCGATTTCCGCGAAGCCGTGGAACTGCTCGCCGACAAGTACCATATCGAGCTGCACTACGAGAACAGCGACAACGGCCCGAGCCGTGAGAACACCGGCTCCAAGCGCACGCGACTGCTGGAAGCCTGCGAGGAAGCCCAGCGCTTCTTCGTCTCCCAGATCCTGACCAAGGAAGCGCTGCCCGCCCGCAAGCTGCTCGGAGGCCGCAACTTCTCCCAAGCTGATTGCGAACGTTTCGGTTGCGGCTACGCGCCCCAAGGTTGGGATAATCTTGTGCGCCACTTGGCCTCCAAGGGCTTCACGCAGAAGGAAATCCTCGACGCGGGCTTGGCCCGTCAAGGCCAGCGCGGCATCTATGACTATTTCCGTGGCCGCGTGACGTGGCCCATCCGCGATTCGACCGGCCGCACGCTCGGCTTCGGTGCGCGCAAATTATACGAAGACGACCAGATCGCCGCCAAATACATCAACACGCCGGACACGCAGCTCTACCGCAAAACCCAGGTGCTTTACGGCATCGATTTGGCGAAATCCGCCATCGTCAAGAAGCGGCAGGTCGTGATCGTCGAAGGCTATACGGACGTGATGGCCATGCACTTGGCCGGCATCGACACCGCCATCGCCACGTGCGGCACGGCGTTCGGCGCCGAGCACGCCAAGATCGTGCGCCGCCTGATCGCCGACGATTCGCTGGGCGCGGTCCAGCTGGTCGGGCCGCTGAAGGTCAAGGACCAGCCATTGAGCTCGCGTATTGTGTTCACGTTCGACGGTGACGCCGCCGGCCAGAAGGCCGCGCTGCATGCCTTCGGCCTTGATTCGGCCTTCCTCTCCCAAACCTTCGTGGCCGTGGCCGACGACAATCTTGACCCGTGCGACCTGCGCATCGAACGGGGCAACGAGGCGGTGCGCTCGCTGATCGCCCGCGCCAAACCGTTGTATGATTTCGTGATCGACGCCGCCATCGGCCGGTTCGACCTGACCTACACCCCGGGACAGGTGGGTGCGATGAAAGCCGTGGCCCCGCTGGTGGCGCAGATTCGCGACCGCTCCCTGTGGGACGCTTACGCGCGCAAGTCCGCGGGCCGTATCGGCGTGGACCTTGAGGTGATGCGCCGCGAGGTGATGAACGCGCGCCGGCAGATGCACGTGCGCGATGAGGACGCCTATGCGCCCAAACGTCGATTCGAGCGTGACGAGCCGCGTGTGGAACCCGGCACCAACCCGTACGCCAATCCGGCCACGCGCAAGGCTTTGGAGCGCCGTGACGCCGCCGAACAGGCATATTTCAAGATCGACGACGCCGTGTTCATCGCCGAACAGCAGTTCATGGCCGTGTTGATTCAGGTGCCGCGCGCCATCGACCGCACCATGTTCGGGCAGCTGACCATCGAGCATTTCATGACTTCGGTGTTCCGCACCCTGTTTCAGGCGATCGCGGCCGCTGGCGGACTGCCATCCGACGATACCCCGCAGGGGCTGTGGATGCACAACCTCACCAAGGCCGGCGGGCCGATGCTCAATCAGGTGATCAACGAGCTGGCCGTCATGCCGTTGCCACTGCCTGGCGACGACGGTGGTAATGGCGCACAACCTCCGCAGTCGAACGCGCCCGGGGGAGTCGGCGGTGGTGCGGCCGCCGTGCAGCTACGCCCTGCCACGCCGGAAGAGCAGCGCTATGCCACCGAACTGCTCACCCGGCTACTGGACATGGGCTTCATGCGCCAGATCGGCTTGGCCAAACGCCGCATGGCCCAGCTGCCCGACGGCGAAGAGAAGATAACCCTCCTCGGCCAGATCACCCGCATGGAAACCGCCCGTAAAGACCTCCAAGCCCAAATCTACGGCAACACCGTCGGCTAATACCTCCCACTGATTGCGCGCATCTTCGAATACGTGCCGGATGCATAAGGCCATACAACCGGTTGCCGGATTGGATGGGTGCAGAAGTTGCGGATTGGCCCCATCCAAATTGGACTGGTCTGGGTGGGGCCAATCCGATTCGTTCAATAATGAAGCGCGATACCAAGCAGCGTCGAAACGAAGGGAAACTCATGACGCAGAATCGTGCGGAACTCAACCGTAATCTGGCCCAGATGCTCAAGGGTGGCGTGATCATGGACGTCACCACGCCCGAACAGGCGAAAATCGCGCAGGACGCCGGCGCGTGTGCGGTGATGGCGCTGGAGCGCATTCCCGCTGACATTCGCGCCGCCGGTGGCGTCTCCCGCATGAGCGACCCGGCCATGATCAAGGGCATTCAGGAAGCTGTCTCGATTCCGGTCATGGCCAAGGTGCGCATCGGCCACATCGCCGAAGCCCGCATTCTGCAGGCCATCGAAATCGACTACATCGACGAATCCGAAGTGCTTTCCCCGGCCGACGACGTGTACCACATCGACAAGAACCAGTTCGACGTGCCGTTCGTGTGCGGCGCGAAGAACCTGGGCGAGGCGCTGCGCCGCATCGCCGAGGGTGCTGCCATGATTCGCACCAAGGGCGAGCCCGGCACCGGCGACGTGATTCAGGCCGTGCGTCATATGCGCACCATGAACAAGCAGATCCGCGAGCTCGTCGGCCTGCGCGACGACGAGGTGTACGAGGCCGCCAAGCAGCTGGCCGTGCCGTATGATCTGGCCAAGTACGTGCACGACAACGGCCGTCTGCCCGTCGTGAACTTCGCCGCCGGTGGCGTGGCCACCCCGGCTGACGCCGCCCTGATGATGGAGCTCGGCGCCGAGGGCGTGTTCGTGGGTTCCGGCATCTTCAAGTCCGGCGACCCGGCCAAGCGCGCCGCCGCCATCGTCAAGGCCACCGCCAACTGGCAGGACGCCGATCTGCTCGCCAAGCTGTCCGAAAACCTCGGCGAAGCCATGGTCGGCATCAACGAGGACGAGATTCAGACCATCATGGCCGCTCGCGGCGAGTGAGTGCATCACCTTGGCTCCCCTCTTTGAGGGGAGCCAAGAAAAGGTGACGCTCCCGCCAGCGGGAGTCAAGGCCCAAGGAGACAACATGGTTGTAGCTGTTGAATATATTTCCAAAGAAGAGTCCGAGGACGCCGAAAACGCCAAGCACGGCGTGACCGGCATCCTGGCCGTACAAGGCGCATTCGCCGAACATGCGGCGGTGCTGGACAAGCTCGGTGCGCCGTGGAAACTGCTGCGCGCGACCGAGGATTTCGATGAATCCATCGACCGCGTGATTCTACCCGGCGGAGAATCCACTACACAGGGCAAGCTCCTGCATTCGACCGGACTGTTCGAGCCGATCGCCGTCCACATCAAGGCAGGAAAACCGGTATTCGGCACTTGCGCCGGCATGATTCTGCTGGCTAAAAAGCTCGACAATGACGACAATGTCTACTTTGGCGCGCTCGACGCCGTCGTACGCCGCAACGCCTATGGTCGTCAGCTCGGTAGTTTCCAGGCCACTGCCGATTTTGGTGCAGCGGATGATCCGCAGCGTATCACGGACTTCCCACTGGTATTCATCCGCGGACCGTACGTGGTGTCGGTCGGCCCTGAGGCCACGGTCGAAACCGAAGTCGATGGCCACGTGGTGGGCTTGCGTCAAGGCAATATCCTGGCCACCGCCTTCCACCCGGAACTCACGGACGATACCCGCATCCACGAGCTCTTCCTGTCGCTGTAGTCGATTCGTCTGCCGCTAGACTGGTATCCGACTGACGAATCAAGGAGACGATCTGCCATGCAGCTTGAGCTGAATCGACGCAGCAAGGTGCCGATGTACCGGCAGCTGGCTGCCGGGCTGCGTGAACAGATCGTCTCCGGCGCGATGGCCGAGGGCTACCGCCTGCCTCCCGAACGCGAGCTGTCCTCACATCTCGAAGTCAATCGCACCACGGTGTTGCAGGCGTATCAGCAGCTCAAGGACGAAGGTCTTATCGCCTCCAAAGTCGGCAAAGGCACGTTCGTGCTGCCGTTGCAGCATACTGAGACTGCCCGGATTCCTGTAGTGAGACATAAGCCGATTGACGAGGAGCCGAAACCGAGCGTTGTGCGTCCGCCATGGTCGGTGTTGTTCTCTGATTATTCCAACCGGTTTACCTACCATGACATCGCCTCGGCCGAGCGGGCGCAGCGCGGCGACACCATTATTGACTTCGCCACCGGTTCGCCGAACCCGGCGGATATCCCGGACGATTTGTTGCGCAAGGTGAGCATCGAGGCGTTCGAATCGCGGGAATTCGACGGCCAACCGGAATCACCTATCGAGGGATTCGAAGAGTTGCGTGCGCTACTTGCCGAACATATGCGCACACGAGGCGTACAATGCGGCGTCCGCAACGTGATGGTGCTCTCCGGCTCCGAGCAGGGCATCGACCTCATCGTGCGCGCGTTCATCAACCCCGGCGACTGCGTGCTGGTCGAACAATCCACGTTCTTCCCGGCATTGCAGACCTTCCGCTCGGCGGATGCGCGCATCATCGGCGTTCCAGTGGACGAGCACGGTATGCGTACAGACCTGTTGGACGGCTATTGCGCGCGATTCCGGCCCAAGCTCATCTACACCGTCCCGACGTTCCAAAACCCCACCGGTACCACGCTGCCGCCCGAACGACGCAGTGAACTCATCGACGTGGCGCGGCGCTATCAGTGTCTGATCGTGGAAGACGATGCTTACGGCGATTTGTGGTACGGCGGGGGATCATCCGACGCACATCGCCCCATACCGCTTAAGGGCATGGAGAATGCGGGATACGTGATGTATTTGTCGACGTTCTCGAAAACCGTCACTTCGGGCCTGCGCACGGGATGGGTTGTGGCCGACCCGCATGTGATCAACCGGCTGGCGGCTCTGCGGCGCATGGTCGACCAGCATACGAGCACGTCATCGCAGCGCATCTGCCTGGAACTGCTTAAAGAAGGCCGTGTCGCCGAACATTTGCGCGGTTTGATTAAGGCTTACCGCATTCGACGAGATGCAGCAATCGCAGCATTGGAGCGGTATGCGCCGGATGAAGTGTATTGGACCGTGCCTGCAGGCGGCTACTATATTTGGGTTTCCTTACCGGACGGCGTGCGCTCTCTGGATGTATTGGAATCCTGCCGTTCCCAAGGCGTCACGTTCATGCCGGGCAGCGTGTTCGACGTTGACGAAATGGATGATTCCCACATCCGTCTCAACTTTGTGCGCCCGGATGCTGCTGACATTGATACCGGCATTCGAATCATTGGCGAGACGATAGCACAGATGTAGCCAAGTGACTGGCTCATTGCGGTTGTCGAGTTTTTTTGGTGGCTACATACCCACATCGATGGGTGCATTCGACGAATGAATAAGCGAGGAAGCCATCATCAGTTCGCTGTGGCATGCGCATAGCGTTGTCGGGCGAACGGGGCAGACCACGTGGTCGTCGTGTTCCTGTTCGCCGATCGGCGCGTATTCAAATACGTGGATTGGGGACTGCCGCTCACCTTCTGCATGTTCTTCATCTTCATCGGTAACAAGAAAGGCCGGTATCTGGCCTTCTACTCCGCCGTGAACGTACTGTTTTTGGCCGTATTGCTGACCTTGAGCTGGATTATCGAGCCGAGTTTCTGAGCCCAGCCATCTCTGTCCCCGCTGGCGGGGGCTGTCGGCGAAGCCGACTGTGCCATCTCTGCCCCCGCTGACGGGGGATGTCGGCGAAGCCGACTGGGGTGGTCTACCGCGCGTATACGGTGGGGGAGCCGGTCAGTCGGCTCATGGCCGACTGCGGGATGTCATGAATGCGGCCGATGGTGGCATCCAGCGTGGATACGCCGGATACGCCGTCTGTGTTGGCTGTGGTGGATGCAGAGGTGATGCTGGATACGCCGACTGCGGACGATGATACGGCCGCAACCATCGGCTGACGATAGGCGTTGGAGTTGCGGGCCAGCCGGGCGAGCGCAGGGCGCTGCCTGCGGAACAGATTGATAAACATACCGCACACCCCTTCATCGTTGGCCGGCGGTCTTCTGGCCGCCGTGGTTTCCATCCTGCCCTCCCGCGCTTGTATTCGCTATGGGGGATAGCCCCTATTATTCCCTGAATCTGTACGATTCTCCTCATCCTTGAGGGTGATTCTAACGGCAAAGGAATCGGCCTAATGGCCGATGCCAATCAGCGCGAAACCACCAGCGTGACGCTGTACGGCTTGATCTTCATCGCCAGCAATGAAGACGGCGACGGCAATGTGTAAGCCTGACGTTCCGGCACAATCGCCCCCGAAGCCTCGCCGCGGTATCCGATAGTGGTCTTCGCCATCGGACTGGCGCTTAACGTCGTCACCTCCAAACGCACCGGTCGCGATAGCGAGGTGCCCAGCCCGGCCAGTCCGCGCGCGATTTCCAACGTCACATCCACCGGGGAATCGGAGGTATTGACGATTTTGATGTAACGGCAGGCGTCATCCCCGTCATGCCCGGTGGCGCTGACATACAGATGTTTGGTGGGGCGTGACGCGGTCTGCTTGATGGATACGGCATACGTCGTGTCGCCCAGATGCGTGGAAAACAGCCGCTCCACCTCATAATTCACCGTGGGGTTCACATGCGCCGGATTGAATTCGATAAGATTCTGCGCCCACCCCTTAGCCGGGATATGCGCGAGCAGCGGCGCATAGGAGGTCATGCGCACCACGTCGGAATTGCGCTCGCAACCGGTCAGGAACGCGGCCTCGCCAAGTGCCGACTTCCACGTGTTCGCGCCTTGTTCGGTCTGTGGTTGGCCGGCAAAATAGCCGTTGGCTGAATATTCGCCGAAATAGACGCCGGCGCCGCAACGCGGGTAAGTATCGAATCGTGACGCTTGTGATGCAAACCATTCGGGGGAGTGGTAGGAATGCTCGTCGACGATAATCGCGTCACTGGTGGCGGAATCATGTGCCCCGGAATCGGTTGCGGCCAACGCTCGCGCATGGTCCCAGATGCGCTTCATCGCCGGCTGGAAGGGGAACAGTCCGGCGCTCATCACACACAGCATATCCGGGTATCGTTCGTGAATGGCCTCGCTGATCATGTCAAACTTGGCCACGTAGTCAGCCCCGAAGTTTTCGTTGCCCACGCCGATCATGTCCAGGCCGAACGGTTCTGGATGGCCCATATCACGCCGGACCGCGGCCCACGAGCTGGACTCCGGATCGCCATTCGCGAATTCGATAAGGTCCAGGTAGTCCTGAATAACATTGTTGCGGAAGGTTGCCGAATTGATATCCATGTGGCGCGGATCGCGGCCGGGCGACTGGCATGCGATGCCGGCGAACAGGGTAGGCAGCGGCTTGGCCTTGAGGTCCTCGCACAGGCAGAAATATTCGTAGAAACCGATCTGGTAGCTCTGCGAATAGCTGGAACCATCCGGCATCTTGAACGACCACATCGAATACTGTTGGCGTCGCGCGGCCAGAGAGCCGACGGTATCCTTCCAGCGATATTCATTGCCGGGCGTCACACCTTCGACGATGCAGCCGCCGGGGAATCGCAGAAACGCTGGATGCAACGCCTGAATGGTCTCCACCAAATCGCGGCGCAGCTTGCCGTAACGCCATTTCGGGTCGCCCGCGCCCCAATAGTCCGCATCCATGAACTGCACCAGATCAAGATCGAACGTGGTGCGTTCGCCGGCGTCAATGGTGATACGCAGCTTGCCGTAATCGGTGTTCAGACCGGTTACGTCGGCGTTGAACCGGTACCAGCCGTCACGACCGATGACGATGGCATCATCCGACGAATCCGGACTGATCGAAACGCCGGAATCCTGCGCATCGGCCCCATCGTCCTGCCTCAGACCGGTCTCTTCCGTACCGTCAAGCGGATCGGAGTCCACGATATACGACAATCGAGTGATACTGGTGAGCGGCAGGCCATACCTATCGACCACGCCGACGGACAGCTCGGCCCGCCCATGAACCGGACGTACCGCGAGACTGACGGAATAGGTGTGGTCGGCGACGATGGAGAACGCGGGCTCGCCCCCGTTGTCGCCGCCTCCGTTATAGCCGAGGTTTTCCAGATATGCAGGGCCGGTTTCGGGAGGAACATCGGACGTGATGCGAGCGTATCGGCTATGTGCGTGAATTGGCGGGGCGGGACAGTCGGTGGTCACCCGCTGGCCGTGAATCCCGCGTATCTCACTGCCGAGGCTGGCGGCGGAACAGTTGATGAAATCCCAGAAACGCAGGGAATCGGCCTGTGTACGCCATCGTTCGGCGCCGGCCATACGCCACGTGTGATGGTCGAGATAGACGCCGTCAAAACTGTAGTTGTTCACCATGTTGGCGTTCAGCCCGCCATCCGCACCATGGTTGATGTCCTCGAGGAACACGCCGTACAGCCGCCCGCTTGTGTGATGGGTGGGGCTTCCCACGCTAATCCGCACCATGGTTTCGATTGTAGAGGGCATGGAGCGGAAAGGTAAACGGAAGAGTTCGCTCACCGTTCATGTTGCGGTCAATCCAAGTCGACTGTTCGCCGGTATACAGCCGGTACCCTCGAAACGGGAATGGAAAATACGGGCGACTAGGAGCGTGGCTGTGCAGTCCTCGGTGGGAATACGCGAGCGCATCGACCACGTGTATCCGTCGCTGCGTCCGGCGGAGCGCGCCGTGGCCCAGTATATTCGGGATCATATCGAGGAGGCGGCCGACCTGACCGTCGGTCAGATGGCCGACATCGCCCACGTCAGCCAGCCGACGGTGATTCGGTTCGCCCGCAAGCTCGGCTTCGGCGGTTACCGTGAACTGCGGTACGTGTTGCGCCATCCGGCCGCCGAGCACAAAGTGACCTTCAATCCGTTGGATGGATTCGATCTGAATCCGTGGGATGGCGAGGATGAGATTCCCAGCAAAGCGGCCGATGGCGCGAAGGCGCTGATCGATGAGCTGCACAGTGCGTTGGACCCCAAGGCCTATCGCAAGGCGGTCGCCCTACTCGCCGAATCGGAGTTCATCGACATTTTCGGCGTGGAGAACTCGTTGACACCGGCGATGGATCTGTTCACCAAGCTCGGCTACCTGGGACTGACGTGCCGTCTCAATACTGACGCTTACCTGCAGCAGATCGGTGCCGGGCACCTGACCCACGGCGCTGTGGCCGTCGCCTTCTCTCATTCGGGCAGTTCGGCGGATACGGTCAAAGCGTTGCGATTGGCGAAATCGCATGGTGCGAAAACCATCGCCATTACCAATGCCATCGGCGCGCCGCTGGCCAGCTGGGCCGACGTGACGTTGCTGACGGGTCGTGACTCGCATACGATTTATGGCAATGCGATTTTTTCGTGCGTGGCCGATACCGCGCTCGTGGACATGCTGTACATGGGCGTGATTCTGTCCGACTACGGCCGGTTCTCCACCGCGCTCGACGAATCCGGTCGCATGATTCGCGATCGCGTATTCGAGAACTGAGCTGCTGCTTTATCGAGCCTTGGGCTGTATTGCTCTGGTCGTTGCTGCTTGGGTTGTTGACGATTTGGTCGTTGTCGCCCTGGTCGCTACCGTCCTGAGGCATGTGCCAGCGAATACGTAGTGGACTTGGCGTGTGTATGACGTTCGATCTTGCCGCTCAACTCCAGCTGGTCCAAGAGCTGCGTCATCTGATCCTTGTTCAGACCAAGCGCTTTCTGCATGGTTTTACGGCTGAGCTTCACGCCGCGGAACGCGAGGAAATTGAGCGTGAACTGCTCCAACGTTTGAGGCGACGGTTCCAGCGTTGCCGTATCGAGCGGGCGGGTACTGACCTGATCGTCACCGTCCGGGCGCTCGCCGAATCCGCTGCCGAGAATCAGTGTCTGCAATGGTGCGCAGCCGATGATGCGTGCGCCGGCCAAAGCATCTGCGGCGTTATCCGTCATGCGCTGAATCGTGGGGAATGAGTACATTTTGGCGCGCTGCGCCTCGTCAGTGGTGCTGGGCGCGGCGGAAGCATCGGTATCGGTTTGATGCGAGGATGCGGCCTCGGCCGATACCGGGATGGGCAGCACCATTGCCACCGAAGTGGGGCCCACGCGCAGTTGCGGACTGACCGCGCTCTGCGCGTAGGCGTCCATAATGCGTTGAATGCCGGTACCGCAGTTCTCGCAGAGGCCCAGATCGGCGAACAATTCAGCCAAACGCGGGGTGCGTGGCTGGCATACGCCGTTGAGTAGATCGTTGATTTCCAAACCATCGGTCAGGCCGCCGAGCGACACGATCTCCAAGCGGGAATCGAAGATATTGATCAGTGTGGGGCCGGAGTACGTGTAATCGCGATGTTCCAGTGCGTTGACCAATGCTTCGCGCAGGGCTATGGCCGGGTGTTGGCCGGATTCGTTGATGCCGTTCAGCAGGGCGCTGGCTTGGTCGAGCTGGCGCAGCACCGAGCCGGTGAATGTGTGACGTTCGCGAATGGCGTTTTTGCCATTGCCCTCGAAAATGGTGGCCTTGATAACGAACGGGCATTGGTCGGACAGCAGGGTGGCAAGCGACGATTCGGTGGTGCTGGTGAAAGTGTTGTTGGAGCCGGTGTTGATGATGCTGCCGGCGAGGGCATTACCGGCATCGGCAGAGACGGATGCAGTCATGTTGGTCACAACCGGGCTTTCCCAATCCCTGCCTTCACTGGCAAAACGACCCTGTGCGTATGTGAAAGTGAGCTCACCACTATCGCCTGCGACGGTCTGGCCCGATACGGTGTGATCTATGTTGCTCTCCGTTGTCCCCATATCGCCGATGGTACCGGTGCAAGCCGACGTTACGCCGAGGTGTTTTACACCCCTACGGCTAGACTTACATGAGTTTGGCCCCGTAGCTCAGCTGGATAGAGCATGTGACTTCTAATCTCAAGGTCGACGGTTCGAGCCCGTCCGGGGTCACGATGTAATAAGCCCTTGGTCCCTCATCGTTTGTGGGGGCCAGGGGCTTTTGGGCATTATGCCGGTCTGGGTCCGTCTGGAGCCTGAACCGTCGACCTCGAGCTCAGCGGTTATATGCTTATCACTGCCATCCGGGAACACCCTTAAGGGGTGCGGCTCCTGCATAACGGCTATACTCTGATTTGAGATGTGCTGGATAATAACCAGCTATCGCGCGTCCGCCAATGGCGACGAACGAAGGAAGAAGGGCCCGTGCCGCGAGCAATCATCGAGGTAAGAAACCTACGCAAGGAATACCCCGTCGAGGATGAGACGGTGGTGGCGCTTGACCGTGTCAATCTCAGTATCCCGCAAGGCCAGATCTGCTGCATTTTCGGCGAGTCCGGCTCCGGCAAATCCACGCTGCTCAACCAGTTGGCCGGCATGGAAAAACCGACGCGCGGCGGCGTGCGCATCGGCGGTGTGCCCGTCAGCAGGCTCGACGAACGCGAATTGGCGGCCTTCCGCCAAAAGCATCTCGGATTCGTGTTCCAGTCGTACAACCTGCTACCCAATCTGACCGCGCTGGAAAACGTGGCAATGCCGCTGATGTTCCACGGCGTGCCCAAGGAACAGCGCGAACGTGCGGCGCGTGGCGTACTCAAACGAGTCGGGCTCGGCCATCGTCTCAGCCATTACCCGCGCCAGATGTCGGGCGGCCAACAGCAGCGCGTCGGCATCGCCCGGGCGTTTGTGACCAAGCCCGAGGTGGTGTTCGCCGATGAGCCGACCGGCAACCTCGACTCCAGAACCAAAACCGAGGTCATGACGATGATCTGCGCATTTGCCCATGACTTCAACCAGACCATCGTGCTGGTCACCCATGATCCGCAGATGGCCTCATACGCCGATCGCATCGTCACCTTGCTCGATGGGCGCATCACCGGCGACCGGCTCCTCGGTGCCGGATCCCCTCCTCCCCGCCCATCCGCATCATCCGCATCATCCACACCATCCAGCCAAGGCATGCAAGGAGCAGACCGATGAAGCATCTCACCCGCCGCACCATCGCCATCATCGTGGCGTTGCTGTCCTCACTCGCGCTGACGCTCACCGTCGTCTCCCTGCCGCGCCAGGCGTATGCGGTCGATGGCACGGACGCGGGAGGCGCCGCGCAGGGAAGCGACGGCGGCGCCACGCCGCTCGCCGGACCGGTGCCCAACATCATCATCACCAACTTCGCGTATGGCGGTGATTCCGTGGCCGCCGGATCCAAATTCAACCTCGACTTCACCTTCCAGAACAAGGGACAGGTGGCGGTGACGAACATGGTCGTCACCGTGGACGGCGCGGAGGGATTCGCCATCGCGGGCGGCACGAACACGTTCTACGTCGACGCGCTGTGGGCCGGGTACGCGATGACGCAGACCGTGCCCATGCAGGCGCTCGCCTCCGCGAAAAGCGGCGCGCAGCCCGTGACCGTGAACTTCCGGTACGAATATGTGGACGCCGGCGCCCGCTCCTCAAGCCAGTCCGACGTCAAGATTTCCGTGCCGATCAGCCAGCCTGACCGGTTCGAAATCAGTGATCCCGTAGTGCCCGACCAGGTGATCGCCGGCCAGGAAAACACGGTCACGATGGAATATGTGAACAAGGGCAAAGGCGATATCGCCAACGTCGAGGCCACGATGGAGGGCGAAGGTTTCGATGCCACGATGAAAACCCAGTACGTGGGCAATGTGGCTTCCGGCGCCACCGGCACGATCGGGTACGCCTTCACGCCGCACGCGTCAGGCGAGCTGAAGACCACGCTCAAAGTCACGTACGAGGATTCCGACGGACAGACCAAAACCAAGGAATTCCCGCTCACCATACCCGTAACTGATATGCAGCCGATGGATAATTCCGGCACGGCCGATCCGAACATGGACCAGAGCGCCAATCAGGGATTGCCGGTGCTGGTGTATGTGGTCATCGTCGTGATCGCCGTGGTCATTATCGTGGTGATTGTGCTGCTCGTGCGTCGCAGGCGCAAGCAGAAGGCCAAGAAGAACGATATTGATGAGGACTGGGATGATTGGTCCGAAGGCAAGGATGATAAGACAGATACCGGCGTGACGGATGGTGCTGCGGCAGACACCGCTCCTATCGCACCAGTCTCACCGGCCTCACCGGCCGGCCCGTCCCACAAGGCCTGAAAGGCCCGACCATGCGATTCGGCGACATACTGCGGCTTTGCAGACAAAACCTATGGCGGCGTAAATCCCGTACGATTCTGACCGTGCTGGGCGTTATCGTCGGCTGCTGCTCGATTGTGCTCATGGTCTCTTTGGGTCAGGGCATTAACGAGCAGAACGAGAAGATGCTCAAATCGATGGGCGATTTGTCCATCGTCACCGTGTACACCAACGGTTATGCCGGTCCGATGGGCGGTGGCGGTTCGTCCGAGATGGGCGATACCAAGCTCGACGACAAGGCCGTGGAATCCTTCCGCGCGATGAGCGGCGTATCCGGCGTGACGCCGATGATGAACTTCCCTTATAACGTGACGGCCAGAGCAGGCGCGGGCGGCCGTTACATCTATGATTACGTGCAGATCATGGGCATCGACATGACCCAGCTCGACCAGATGGGCTACAAGCTCGTCGGTGGCGAGAAACCGGTCAAAAAAGACCAGGTGCTTGCCGGCGAATGGTTCGCCTATGGTTTCATGGACACCCTGAAGAACGGCGAACAACGCACCAGCACACGTGGCGGTCAGTATTCCTCATGCACGTTTAACCAGGCCACCGGCCAGTGCGAGGAAGATCAGGACGAAGATCCGTTCTTCGACCCGCTCGCCACGCAAATCAGTCTGACCACCGGCACCAATTATCAGGGCGACCAGTACACCATGAACATGTCCGGCGGCGGTGGCGGCGGCACAGGCGGCGCGGGCGGCGCAAGCGGCAGCGCCGCGGGTCAGTCGGAAAACGTCACCCTCGATGTGCGGGCTTCCGGCATTGTGGCGGGCGACTACAACAAGGGCTATGCCACCTCCGACGGTCTGGTCATGGATTTGCAGGCGTTGAAGGAACTGGCCGCCAAAGTCGATCCAGCCGCCGCCAAAAAAGCCACCGCTTATGATCAAGTGCTGGTCAAGGCCGCCGACCTCAAGTCCGTGCCCGAAGTCGAATCACAGATCAAAGCGTTGGGCTACGAGACCTCCTCCTATGAAGACATGCGTAAGTCGTTGGAAGAACAGTCGCGCGCGATTCAGCTGATTCTGGGCGGTATCGGTGCGGTTTCGCTGTTGGTCGCGGCCATCGGCATCGCCAACACAATGGTTATGTCCGTAACCGAGCGCACGCGCGAGATCGGCATTATGAAGGCGCTTGGCTGCTACGTTCGTGACATTCGCGTCATGTTTCTTGCGGAGGCCGGCGCGATCGGATTCTTCGGCGGATTGATCGGCTGCGTGCTGAGCGGACTGATATCGCTGGGCATCAACGTTGTCGGCGCGTTGTATGCGGGCGGCATGAGCGGCGGCATGTCTGACGGTATGGTCAGCGGTGCAGGCGGGGGCTCCGGCGACCATACCGGTGACGGAACATCTATCTGGACCATACTCTGGCAGGCGATAGTTGGTGGCGAGAATGTGACCCGTTATTCGGTGATTCCGTGGTGGCTGTTCCTGTTCGCCGTACTGTTTTCCACGCTGATCGGCTTGCTGTTCGGCTTCGGCCCTGCCAATAAAGCCGTTAAAATCCCGGCCCTAGACGCCATCAAAAACAACGAGTGACCGATTCGACCACCTGATGTACCGTCAGGCCATACCGCTCGTCCAAGACGTCCAGCGGCACGCGGTCGGTGAATTCCTTGTCCGCGCCGAAGTTCAGCACGCGCGGATTGCGATCGTGGCCGGCCGCACCGCATTCGGACACGTGATGATTCGCGTAGTATGCGGTCACCTTCTCGCCCCAGCCGCCTTCACGCTGACCATCCTCGAGGGTGACGACCAGCGTGTGGCCGTCACGCAATGATTCCAGAGTGGCGCAGTCCAGCGATGAGCATTGACGCGGGTCGATGACCGTCGCCATGATGCCGTGGTCCGCGCACAGCGCGGCGGCCGTTTGCTCGGCCAGCGGATAGGCGTTGCCCAGGCCTATGAGCGCGACCGCCGACCCGGCCTGGTTGACGCGCCAGTCCAGCATGCGGTATCCGTCGTCGCCGTGGGACCTTGCGGCCGGCCGGGGGTGCGCCGCGAACCGACCGCCGGTCAGCGGCAGCAGACTCGGGTCTCGCTCGGCTGACAGCAGCGGCTCTCCGGGCACGCGGATCACCACCGGCCCGTCGGGGGCGTGCGTGGCGCCGGAAGGCGCGGTGGCCCACGCGAGATCGGCCAGATACTCGTCGGCCGAGGTCGGCGCCAGCATCGTGACCCCGGGGATGTTGGCGAACATCGCCACGTCATATGCGCCCGAATGCGTATTGTCCGAGGCGGACACGCCGCCCAGGAAATCAAGCACCGTGACCCGCGAACGATTCAGGCTCATCTCCTGGAAGAACTGGTCGTAGGCGCGTTGGAAGAAGGACGCCGTGGTGGCCACCACGGGGGTGCCGCCCGCCCGCGCGATGCCGGCGGCATACGCCACGGCATGCGATTCGGTGATGCCCGTGTCCACGTAATGCGAGCCCGCGCGTTCGCGGAATTCGTGGGTGATGCCGTTGGAGCCCGGCGTGGCGGGGGAGATGACCACCAGCCCCGGTTCGTCGGCGAATCGGGACTCGAGGGCCGCCATCGCCATCTTGCCGTAATGCTTGCGCGGATTGTCCGCCTTGCCGACGGCCGAATCCGGGTTCTGCCAGTGCGAGGCCTCGCACTGGCCCTCATGCGGTTCGTGATCGGACAGGTTGCAGTGATCCGAATGCCACGGTTCGCTGTGCAGCACGTTGCTCGTGGGGCGCACGCCGGTGTCGGAGACTGCCGAATCCGGCTCATGGACGTTCCCGACCGAGGCCGAGGATGCGCCGGCCACGTGACCGGCGCCGTCGTATCCCGCGCCCTTCAGCGTGTGGATATGGACCACCACCGGATGATCGATGCCGCGCACCTCTTCGAAGGCCGAGACCAGCGCGGCGACGTCGTTGCCGGATTCCACGTACCGGTAATCCAGACCGAACGCGTTGAACAGGTTCGGCTGGGCGGTGCCGCCGGATGCGCGCAGACGGGCGAGCGGGCCGTACATGCCGCCGAAATCGCCGGCGATCGACATCTCGTTGTCGTTGAACACGATGATGAGGTTGCCGCCTTGCTCGGCCGCGTTGTTCAGCCCCTCGAACGCCACGCCCGAACTGAGCGAACCGTCCCCGATCACGGCGACCACATTGCCGATGCCGCTGCCCGGCCCCTCCATGTCGCGGGTTTTCGCCAGGCCGCAGGCCAAGGAGATCGAAGTGCCGGTGTGCCCGAGCACGAACTGGTCGTGTTCGCTTTCGTCGGGGTTGGTGAAGCCGGTCACCTCGCCGAAACGGTTCGGATCCATATACGCGCCGGCCCGTCCTGTAAGCATCTTATGGACGTAGCTTTGGTGGGACACGTCGAACACGATGCGGTCGCGCGGCGAGTCGAATACGCGGTGCAGGGCCACCGTGGCCTCCACCATGCCCAGATTGGAGCCGATATGACCGCCGTGCCGATGGCCGTACGCCAACAGCGTGGCGCGAATCTCGCGGCATAGTTCGGCGAGCTCGTTGGGGGCAAGGGCCTTGACATCGGCCGGGCTGGCAATGCGGCTCAGCAGATGGGAGTCGTCGCCATGGGAAGGGGTAATGCTCGGGGGGATGTCGTGAAGGCGCGCGGTCCCCTCGGCGGCGCCGGAGACGGCGAAGGAATCGCTTGAATCAAATCCGTTTCCTGACGCGTTGCGCATACCCTCGAATCTCCCTTCGCTAATCTTTCCGAAGTTGAATGCTAACGCCCGGCATTGTCCGAGGTCCACATGACGAAGCAATGCCCCCAACATCTCCGTAAATGGGTGATTCGTTCGCTGCGCGATGTGGAACAATGAATGCGGTAATTCCCTTGATACCAAGGAGCGCGCAATGAAGGCCGTATACGCATCCACCGTCAACCATGCTGATCCGCTTGCCGCGTTGGCGGTGGGCGAGCAGCCCGAACCCCAGGCCCGCCCGTTCTGGTCGACCATCTCGGTGCGTGCGGTGAGCGTGAACCATCACGACGTCTGGTCGTTACAGGGTGTGGGTCTCGCCGCCGAACAGACGCCGATGATCCTGGGCACCGATGCCGTGGGCATTCTGGACGAGGACATCCCCGGCAAGCATGGGCTCAAGGCCGGCAGCGAAGTGGTGCTGTACACGTTCGTCGGCACCGATGGCGCGGGCGTGGCCCCGGGCGAGCGCCGCACGATCCTCTCCGAGAAATACCCCGGCACGATGGCTGAGAAGACTGCCGTGCCGTCCGCCAACGTGTTCGCCAAGCCCGCAAACCTCACCACGGCTGAGGCGGCCGCACTCGGCACCAGCTGGCTGACCGCCTATTCGCTGTTGTTCGATGCCGCCGGCATCAAGCCGGGCGACTCCGTGCTCATTCAGGGCGCGGGCGGCGGCGTGTCCACTGCGGCCATCCAGCTCGCCCATGCCGCCGGTCTGGAGGTGTTCGTCACCTCGCGCGACGCGGACAAGCGCGCCAAAGCGCTGAAACTCGGCGCGCAGGCCGCGCTGGAGACCGGTGCGCGGTTGCCGCGCAAGGTCGATGCGGTGATCGAGTCCGTGGGGGCAGCCACATGGGGTCATTCGGTGCGGTCGGTGCGTCCCGGCGGCACCATCGCCATCTGCGGCGCCACCACCGGCGACCAGCCCGGTGCGGAGCTCACGCGACTGTTCTTCCAGGACATCCGCGTGCAGGGCTGCACCATGGGTTCGCGCGAGGATTTCGCCCGGCTGCTGCGCTTCGTGGAGCACGCCGACCTGCATCCGGTGATCGATTCCGTGGTCGACGGATTGGACCGCGCCCCCGAGGCGTTCGCCAGAATGATCGCCGGCGACATGTTCGGCAAGATCGTCATCGCATTGTAGGAGCCCGGCTTCACGGGCCGGGGGAGCGGGTCGGCGGGGCGGACCCGGGGAAAACCGCAAGGCGTTGCCGAAGTAAGCGCCCAAGCGTACAGTGGGCCTTATTCTCAATAACTAGGGAGTAAATGATAATGGCAAATGAATCCAAGCCCGAAGTCGCAGTGGTCATGGGATCGGCCAGCGACTGGGAGACCATGAAGCGCGCCTGCGATATTCTCGACCAGTTCGGCGTCGCCTACCACAAGCAGGTCATCTCCGCGCACCGCACGCCCGAGCTCATGGCCGAGTTCGCGCACAACGCCCGCGCCAATGGCCTGAAGGTCATTATCGCCGGTGCCGGCGGTGCCGCCCACCTGCCGGGCATGATCGCCGCGCAGACCACACTGCCCGTAATCGGCGTGCCCGTGCGCTCCCACGCCCTGTCCGGCTGGGATTCGCTGCTGTCCATCGTGCAGATGCCCGGCGGCATTCCGGTGGCCACCACCGCCGTCGGCAACTCCGGTGCCACCAACGCCGGCCTGCTCGCCGTGCAGATGCTCTCCGCCTTCGAGCCCGAACTGGCCGACAAGCTTGAGGATTACCGTAACGAAATGAAAGAAAAGGTGGCTGAATCCAATGCCCAGCTTGTCTGAGGAAACAGGCGGTCGTGTTTCGATGCTGATGCCGGGATCGACCATCGGCATCATCGGCGGCGGCCAGCTCGGCCGCATGATGGCTTTGTCCGCCCGCTACATGGGCTTCCGCGTCGGCGTGCTTGACCCGACGCCGAACTGCCCGACCGGTCAGGTGGCCGACTTCCAGATCACCGCCGAATACGATGACAAAACCGCCATCCATGATCTGGCCGTGCAGTCCGACGTGCTCACCTACGAGTTCGAGAACGTGGACGCCGACGCCATCGACGAGGTGCGCGGCATCACCGCCACCCCGCAGGGCACCGACTTGCTGCGCGTGACCCAGCACCGCGTGCACGAGAAGCAGTTCATCAACGACCACGGCACCGCCACCGCACCGTGGCGCGCTGTCAACAACTTCGATGAGCTTGACGCCGTATTGGATGATATTCATTATCCGGCCGTGCTGAAGACCGTGTCCGGCGGCTACGACGGCCACGGTCAGCTCGTGCTGCGTTCCGACGCCGACTTGGAGAAGATCCGCTCCCGTTCCGACCGTGGTGGCGGCTTCCCGCCGAGCATCCTGGAAGGCTTCGTCGACTTCGCATTCGAGGCTTCGATCCTGGTCTCCGGCAACGGCAAGGACTTCGTCACCTTCCCCATCGTGCGTAACGAGCACCGCAACAACATCCTGCACATGACCATCGCCCCCGCCGAAGTGTCCGAACATGTGGCTCGCGAAGCGCATGAACTGGCGATTCGCTTGGCCAAGGGCTTCGAACTGGCTGGCACGCTGGCCATCGAACTGTTCATCACCAAGGACGATCAGGTCATCGTCAACGAGCTCGCCCCGCGCCCGCACAACTCCGGCCACTACACCATCGAGGCCTGCTCGATGGACCAGTTCGACGCCCACATCCGCGGCATCGCCGGCTGGCCCATGCCCAAGCCCAAGCTGCTCTCGCCGGCCGTGATGGTCAACGTACTCGGCCAGCATGTGGAGCCGACGCGCGCGCTGATCGCCACCCACCCGGAGTGGAATGTGCACGACTACGGCAAGGCCGAAGTGCGCCACGACCGCAAGATGGGCCACATCACCGTGCTCACCGACAACCCTGATGCCACGGTTGCTGACCTTGAGGCCACCGGCTGCTGGGACGACCTGAAAAAGAAGGCGTGACCTTATCGATGGTTGAACATATCGAACGCCAGACCAAGCAGAAGGACGCGATTCGCGCCGCCTTGGCCGACTGTGAGGAGTTCATCTCCGCTCAGGACCTGCACCGCAGGCTGGAGGACGAAGGCTCGAAAATCGGCTTGGCCACCGTGTACCGCCAGCTCAACGCCTTGGCCGATGCCGGTGCCGCCGACACGATCCGCCTGGACGGCCAGCAGCTGTTCCGCCTATGCGGCGACGACGGACATCACCACCACTTGGTGTGCAAGCGGTGCGGCAAAACCGTGGAAATCGACCCGCCCAGCGAGGCTTGGCTGCGCAAAGTGGCCGACGGCCACGGCTTCACCGTCGAATCCCACACCCTGGAGGTCTTCGGACTATGCCCTGATTGCCAAAAGGAGCAGAAAGCGCAGAAGGCTCAGAAAGCAGTGAGCGAATAATTGAATGGGATCGGCTTCAAAGCCGATCCCATTTGTTATTCCGCTGCTATTCCACCGACTTCAGGGCGCCGAGCATGTCGACCGTCTTCAACCGCCGGTAGACCAGCACGCCGAGTCCGCCGAGCACCTTGATGGTCGGCAGTTCGCGGATACGTTCGGAGACGTTGAGATTCGTCAGATTGTAGAGGATCACCACGGCCAGCAGCTCAGCCGCGAGAATCAGCACTTCCATGATCTGATCCGGCAAGTCGACGATTGTGGCCACCTGTTTCTTCGAAGTCGTGTTCTGCACAATGCCCTTCGCGCCGTCCAACTTTATGAGCTTGGCGCTACGCGACTCCACATTGGAGGTCTCATGGTTCTTGAGCCTCACCATATAGGCGTTCGACTGGTACTGTTCGCCGAACACGTGCTTATAGCCACCCGAAGTCATGAACATGAAATGCCCGATATGCATTTCGGTGATGCCGTCCACGCGCACCTTGCGCTCGGTGCCGCTCGAATCGGTGACGGTAATCGTGTCGCCTACCTTGGCGTCCATCATCTCCGCCATACGTTCGGAGATGATCGCACCACGGTCGGTGAGCACCTGCGGCTTGTGCCCGGTGCGCGAACGCAGGGTGATGTAGTCGCCGAAATTGTAGGCGTCATCAGTGGCGATCAGGGTAATCGACTGTTTGTCGTTCTCCTTGCCGGCCACTTTCGACATCTCCTCGTAGTAGATCGGTGCGGACTCGGAGACGGCCCCGCCCTTCATCGCCTTGGCCACTTCGGCGCGCTGCGAATAATGTTTTCGTCAGCTTTGGTCAGGCCATAATCGCTGATGACGGTTATGTCAGCGAGATTGTTCTGATTAAAGAAGTCGGTGCCGGTTATTTGCATGTCCGGGCCGGTGACGAACAAGCCTACGAGCGCAAAGGAGCCAAGCGTCATCAGGCTCACGATGGAGGCGAATCGACCCTTGGATTTGGCCATGGTGACGCGGATGTCTTTCCATAGCATGCGCTTATGGAATGACCCGTTGCGTCGGCGGTTGCGCTTGGCCTTGTGCGCGTGGGGCGTTCTGCCGGGCGCGGTATAGGAGTCGTTTGCTGAATTTGTGGCGGAATCGGCTGCGGAGTCGGTCGCGGGCGTAAGGTTGGTCGGTTCCTGCGCGTCTTTCATGATTTCGGAGGCGAGCTCCACGTTCTCCTTGGCCGTGAGGTTGGCCACCAGATTGTAGAACTGGAACACGAAGCCGAGGCGTTGCGCTATGTCAAGCGTGAGTATGCGTTCTTCGACGCGCTGTCCCGTTCGGGCAACGATATGCAGATGTATGACCGGGTCAAGGATGTGTTGAAGCAGATGCTGCTTGGGCAGGCGGCCCGTGTGGGTGCCGAGCTGAGCTACAGCGGCATTCCGCACGACTATGCGCTGGAAATTCTGGTCTCCGCCGTCTCATCGATTATCTGGCTATGGATCCGGCGCGGCTGCAAGGAGGCGCCCGAGCAAATCTGCGCCATCATCGAGAAAAACAAAACCACCGCGCCCGTAGACATCATACGGTAAGCGCGGTGGTTCGTGTCGGAATTTGGCTCCCCTCCCTGAGAGGAGCCAATCCGCAGGAGAAATCGGAAACCTAAAACTCAGACAGCCAGCTCGGCCTTGAGTTCCTTGAGGTCGGCCAGGATCTCATCGTGGCACTTCTCGTTGGTGTCGAAGGCAAGGTGGCAGAAGGCGCACTCGTGGCCTTCGCGGTTCTCGTGGCAAGCGTGCAGGCAAGCCTTGCCCCCCGCACTCATCGGTGTGGTTGTGCTCGCAGCCGGTGTCGTCGCAGCAGTCGCCGGTGAAGCAGCAGCCGCAGCGGCCACAGGCGGCCACGCCGTGCTCGTGCTTGGTGGCGTCGAACTTGGCCAGCGTGTCCTTGCAGACGGCGAAGGCGCCCTCTTCGGTAACGATCTCGTAAGCATGCTCATCGATGGTCTTGATAGTCATTGTTGTTCCTTTCAGCGTTTGTTCGTCTGTGACTGTAGGGCGGCAGACGGCAGCGGCGAAAGTTGGTGAAAGTGATTATCAGGCCCATTGCTGCTATTAAGAGCAATGAGACCTCATGCAGTTTTGTGTCGGTAACGGGCCGATTGTTGGACAAGTGCCGGCGCCTGGTATAGGTGGTGGCGGTACCAATCCAAATATTGGTGGAACGACGACGATGAGCGTGTCTGGCGTCGGTGCTGCGCCAAGCGTTGGCAATCTAACGATGCGAGTGGAGCTTATATCGTCGCTATTGCGCCAAGGATTGGAAGGGCACCGATGCTGAAGGCCAGTAGCATCGGGACTGCGCCATTATTTGTTCGAGCGCCGACGGCCAGTATCGTCTGGCGTCGTCAGTGGTCCATCCTTTGGTGAGGTGCCGACGCTAAGAGGCGGTTCGATGGCATGCTTCGCCGCACACTTGGGGCACAGGTCGAAAATCTCCAGTTCGTGGGCGATGGTCTGGTACTTCAACTGCTTGGTGGCTTTGTCGATCCACTGCTCAAGTCCGGGAATCTCGATTTCGATGGTCCGCCCGCATTCGTGGCATACGATGTGATGGTGGTGATGCTGGTCCGAGCGCTCGCGGTAGAGGGCCTCGCCGTTGACGTGGATTACGTCGAGCTCGCCTTGGGAGGCCATCATCTGCACATTGCGGTAGGCGGTGGCCGTGCCGATGCGCGTGCCGCGCTCGCGCAGGATGTCGGTGATTTCCTGGGCCGTGGCGAATCGGGATAGTTCCGCCAGGACCTGGGTGATGAGGAGTCGGGGTCGCGTCACGCGCCGAGTGGTCGCGGTTTGCTCGATGCTCATGACGTTCTGCCCCTTTCTGTTAACAAATGATATTCATTATCGTTATTAAAGCAAATCAGATGCCCGGCATGTTGTCACATGATTTGAATCAACTGGCAGAAATCCCGCGTTTCAACGAGGCCTGCGCGGGGTTTCTGCCAGTTTTGAGCCCTATAAAGGCAGAGCCCCCGCGTACCTTTCGTTGTAACGCGGGATTTCTGCCGATATGGGGCGAGTCATGGCGCAGCGCAGTGCTTTCCATTTCGGGAGACGCGTCATTTACTGCCAGTAGAAGTAGCCGGTCGGGGCGGCTGCGGCTTTGTTGACCGACCGGACCTGCAGTATCAGGCCTTGGCGCTCGTGGCCGGCGGAGCCGTAGACGCCCTGCTTGATGACGGCGTCGACGGTGACCCAGTCGTGATTGTGCGGGGTGCCGGCCTTGCCGGAGCTGGCTATGAACCCGAATGGGGTCATATCGAGAATGCAGCAGGACATGAACTGGCGGGACAGCTCGAACTCGTCCGCGTCGAACGTACGCGACTTGCTCACAAACCCGGTGACCTGCACATGGTAACCGACGTAACGCTGCGGATTATGGTCGATCTGCTCGAACCATGAGCCGAATTCGTCGTCGCTGATGGTCAGGGTCTTGTTCGCCGTGTCGAGTCCGTGCAGCTGCGAGGAGCCATCAGGCTTGTGCGAGCTGCGGGGAATGACGATAGCGCGGCCGCCGGCGTACTCGTCGAAGCCGCCGCTGCCGCTGCTGGGCTGGAACGGCACGGCGATCAGCAGCGCCGGAATAATCAAGGCGATCAGGAACCGTAAAACCGAACGCTCCGTGGCGTGGAACAGTCCGAGCCATGCTGCGGTCGCCAGCACGAACAGCAGTACCGCACCGATGATGAGATACGGCAGCGAACGCGGCGTGGTCAGCGTGGTGTATGATCCGCCCACCGCTGCATAGGCGATGGCCGCGCCCAGCGACGCGAAACACAGCGCCTCCACGCGGTCGGGGAGTGTGACTTTGCGCTTCATGGCTACGCTCCCATCACCAGATGGGCGGCAATCGCGGCGAGGAAGCAGGCCGCCGCCACGGTCGCGATGAACCGGATGATGAACCGTGGCCGGCATTCCGTGGCCAGCATCAGCGTGTTCTTGAGGTCGAGCATCGGGCCGAAGACCAGGAAGGCAAGCATGGCGGAGACCGGCAGCGCGCCAATCATGCTGGCGGCGATCACCGCATCGGACGTAGAGCACAGCGAACACAGGAACGCCAGTCCCATCGCCGCCAGAATCAGTACGATGGCACCAGCGTCATCGAGCGTGCTTGAACCGTTGGTCAACGACGACAATGCGGTGCGCATGATGGAGGCAATGATCGTGCCGAACAGCAGAATCGGCATCATCCGCATAAAGTCGTCATGCGTATGCCGAATGAAATGCGTGAACCGCTCCAATCCGCGCCCCGTGCCCCCGCCGGCGGGGGCTGTCGGCAAAGCCGACTGGGGGTGGCTCTCAGGCGAATCACCCGTCGCCCCTGCACAATCCTCGCAAACCAACGACCGCCCAATCTTCAGCGGCCTCTCGCGCACCGCAGGGGAGCGGGGCGGCCACACCGCGAACGACACCCCCGCGACTATCGCCACTACCATGCCCAACCCCACGCGGGCCGCCATCATCCCTGGTTTGTCGGTGAATGCGAACCATGTGGACCATATCGCCATCGGATTCATCACCGGCACTGCGCACAGAAACGTCACCGCACACGGCAGCGACAGGCGTTTGCGCATCAGATTCGCGAACGTAGGCACCACCATGCAATCGCACACCGGTAGGCACAGACCGGCCACTAATGCCGCGGCCAGTCCGCCGGCCAACGATTTCGGTATGTGGCGGGCCAGAAAATCGGCGCTGACGAACGTGCTGACCGCGGCCGACATCATCGCGCCCAGCAGCATGAACGGAATCGCCTGCAGGATAAGCCCCGCGGCACCGGTGCCGATACGCACCAGCGGAACCGGAAACCCACGCGACTCGAGCATCGCGGAAGCCGCAATCAGGAACGCCACCAGCGGCGTGCCGATAATCAGAAACAGATAGTTCGCCGAATGGTCCTGTTGCGCGGTGTTCACCTGTTCCGTGCGCTGCGTGCGAGGTTCTTTCATGCGAATATCACCTGCCATATCGCCGTCATATTAGCACCGTACGCATGATAGTGGTCGAGATAATATGCGAGTTCCCCGCATACCGATGGTACACATCGATATGCGGGGAACTTTGCACATGGTTGCCTGGGCCGATGGCGAATCGGTGGGCCAGCATCTCGGTGGCCACTTCCTCCTTGCTCATGGATGCCGGGTAATACGTGGGCCAGTTGTCCATTTTCTTGAGGGTTTCTTCCTGTCGTTGAAGTGACGTTGCGCGGTGGCGGCGGTGGCAGAACCGGCCCCGGCCTTGTCCGCGTAGGCGGCGTTGATGGCTTCGGCATCCTTTAGCACGGCTTCCGGGCTGAACCACAGGTGCGGGTTCGTAGCACCATGGTGGTGATGGCGGCCTTCTTCGCCCTCGGCGTGGTCGTGGGAATGCTCGTGCTCGTCGGTGGCGGTGACGCCCATGAGGCCGCCCACGTTCACGATGGTCTGGCGTTTCTTGTCAAGCTGCGCCTTTCCGCCCAACCGTCGTAGCCGGCGACGTTGAGCCACGATGTCTGCCTTGGCGAGCTTGGCCAGATCGGATGCGGTGGCCTCATAAAACGGCGGTTCGCCCCGGCAGGTGACGGCATACGGAAGGAAATGGGAGAAAGAACGTACGCCGCCGGCCTGTGGATCGGACCGTCGAGTTGTTGTTACGAGACTTGATGGATTGCGGAATCCACGATGTTGGTTATGGCTTCATATACCCCTTTCGTACGGCTGCGGCCAGATTCTGCGGAACCTGAACCACTTCGCCTTCAGGCGTTCTGACCGTGGCCAGCTGAGGCACCTTGGCCTTCCAGTTGGCTCGGCGCGAATGCGTGTTTGCTCGGGACGCCTTGTACTTGGGCAGTGCCATCAGCCTTGCCTCGCCTTCCAGTGGGGGTTCTTCTTGTTGATTACATACAGATGGCCGCGCCGGCGGACGACATAGGAGCCATCCTTGCGGGCCAATGAGCGGACCGATGCCTTGACCTTCATGTCCGTTCCTTTCTTCTTGTCTTACGGTCTTTGCGGAATGTGCGGCGAATCACTTGCGCCCGTAACGAGCGTTGAACTTCTGCACCTGACCGGCGGCGTCGATCACCACATTCTTGCCGGTGTAGAACGGGTGGCTGTAGCTGGACACCTCCACATTGACGAGCGGGTAGGTGTTGCCGTCCTCCCAGTCGATGGTCGGCAGGTTTACGGCCTTGGCCACCAGTGTGGACTTGGTGAGGAAGTACTTGTCGGCGGAGCGGTCATAGAAGACCACGGGGCCGTATTCGGGGTGGATGCCCTCTTGCATGGTTATGGACCTTTGGTTGTGTGGTGTTGTGTGGTGATATGGATGAGAATGGCGTCGGACGCGCGGGTGGAATCCGGTGAATTGAGATGGCCTGAGACGGCCTGACGGCCGGTTGTGCCGGCCCGATCACCAGCTGGATTTCACCACGCCGGGCAGTTTGCCCTTGTGTGCCTTCTCACGCAGATTGATACGTGACAGGCCGAACTTGCGGTTGTAGGCGCGCGGGCGGCCGTCGATGGAATCGCGGTTGCGCAGACGGGTGGGGCTGGCGTCGCGGGGGAGGGCCTGCAGCTTGCGCATCGCCTCGGCGCGTTCTTCGGCGGTCAGATGAGGGTTGACGCTGTCGCGCTTGTATTCGGCGCGGCGTTCGGCATACTTGGCGACCATGCGTTCGCGCTGCAATTGTCGGTTGATCTTACTGGTTTTGGCCATGTCCGGCTCCTTGATAAGGCTCCGGGGCGCGGGAATCGCGCCGGCCGGAGCTGGGACGAGTGCATTCGTTCATTGGGCGCATGCCGCAAGGTTCGGAAGATGAGTTCATGAAATGGTGATAGAGGAAACCGCCGGAATGCCAACAAGGAAACGATTTCGGCGGGTGCTTAAGCCTCTTCCTCGCCTCGCGACTGGTGTCCAATGAACGAACAGATGGATTAGCGGGTCTCTCGGAAGAGCACCCGTTTGCGGACTACCGGATCGAACTTGGTGAGCTCAAGACGGTCCGGCGTATTACGACGATTCTTGGTGGTGGTGTAGGTGAATCCGGTGCCGGCCGTGGACTTCAGGGTGATGACCGGGCGGATTGCGGAGGATTTGCTTGCCATGAGTGGTGCTTTCTATGTGTGGGTGTCACGCTGTTATGTCACGTATGTCGCGTACGTCGCGGTGCCATGTGGGTGATGCAGCTCGTTAGCGCGGTTTGTTGCGCGGTTACGCGCCGGCACAGTGGCGGGCCTACTGACTGCCCGAGCATGGGGGTGATGCCGTGGCCGGTTCAGTTGACGTTCTGATCGCGGCGGATGCGGGCGATCGCCGCCTCGATGCCGATGCGGTCGATGGTCTTGATGCCCTTGGCGCTCACGGTAAGCGTGACGTGCCGCTGCAAGGACGGCACCCAGTACCGCTTGGACTGCAAGTTCGGGGCGAAGGTTCGGCGTGTTTTCCTGTGCGAGTGGGAGACGCGGTTGCCGACCCCGGCGCGTGTTCCCAGAATTTGACATGTTTTGGACATGCCTGCAACTATATCATAATGATAACCATTATCAAATCAGAAAGGCTGTCATGATACATCCGGCATTGCAATCACAGGGAAACGCGGAGGGGCGCACGCCCGTGGTGCTGCTCGCCGGCGCCGACCGCCTGAGCCTGGACTCCGTGGCGTTCTCGTTGGTCGATTCCTTCCCGTCCGTATGCTCGATTGCTTATGACGTGCGCCCGAACGAAGCCGTGGAATCCGGTCTCGATATCGTGCGCAACGTCGCGAAGCCCCAGGCAAGCGGGGTGGTGTTCGGCGAGTCCGATTCGTTCGGGCTCGAGGGGTGCTGCATGAGCTGCACGGTCAAACATGACCTTGAATGGACGCTCGGATCGCTGCAAGGGCGGGCCGGCGCGTTTCTGGTCTCGCTGCCTGTGGGCCTTGAGGCCACGCCGGTCGCGCAGTATCTGGCCGATTCCTTCCGTCTCAACGAGTGGGGTGAGTCGATGTTCGTGGGTGCGGTGGCCAATGCCGTAGGCCTTGACGAATTCGAAGAGCGATTCTTTGACGACGACCGTTTGTGCCTGTACGGCATGGGCGAGGAGAACGGCGTCTATGACGAGCGTTCGACCGGCGTAGTGGTCTCCCGCCTGATCCGTGAGGCCTCGTGCGTGCTCGAATTGCCGGTCATTGGTGCCGGTTGCCTGGCATGCCATTTGGATACAGACGGGGAGTGCGCCTGCCGCGACATCATCCGTGCAATCGCCTTGCGTGATGCGCTGGTCTGTGAGGATGCCCACACCGTGGGGCTCGTCGACCTGGTGCAGGCGTCGGTCTGTGCCGCGATGCCGTTGTGACATGTGCGGCAAACGGCAGAACCCCCGCGTCCGAACGAAGGTGGCGCGGGATTTCTGTCGTTTCCGAGGCCTTAAATGGCAGAACCCCGCGCGGGTATCGTTCGGACGCGGGGATACTGCCGTTTCGTCTGCCGAAAACGGCGGGATCCCGCGTTGCCGTCGTCGGGGCGCGGGATTTCCGCCAGCAGCGCGGGTGTGCGCGTGCAACACGCCGATATAAATGCAAATGATAATAATTCTCAATACATGTTATTCTGTCGTGTGGGTGGCCGAGCGATGATGCAGCAACAGCAACATCGCCCAGCCAAACAGCTGAATTAGAGAGGAAAATCCAATCATGTCCATCATGTCCAACGCCAAGCGCGCGCTCGCCATCGCGGCCGCCTCGGCGACCCTGTTCTCGATGGCCGCCTGCGGTTCCAGCAATGCCGCCGGCAGCAAGTCCGATTCCAGCAGCGCCGCGTCTTCCGGCAAGATCGAGGTCGTCGCCTCCATCAACCAGTGGGGTTCCGTGGCCGAAGACCTCGGCGGAAGCAACGTCGAAGTCACCAACATCATGGCCAAGACCAACGTCGAGGCGCACGATTACGAGCCCACCAGCCAGGATGTCGCCAAGTTCGGCACTGCCAAGGTAGCCGTAGTCAATGGCGCCGACTACGACCCGTGGGCCACCAAGGCCGCCAAGTCGACCAAGGCCACGCTGGTCACCGCCGCCGAGACCACCGGCATCAAGGAAGGCGACAACCCGCACGTCTGGTTCTCCGCCAAGGTGCGCTCCAGCACCGCCGACGCCATCACCGCCGCCTATCAGAAGGCCGACCCGAGCCACAAGGACGACTACGCCAAGCTCAACAAGGATTGGCACGCCAAGGAAGACCAGCTTGAGTCCAAGATCAAGGAGACTTCCGCCAAGACCGAGGGCCTGCCGTACGCCGCCACCGAATCCGTGGCCTGGTACCTGGCCGACGACCTCAAGATGACCGACGCCACCCCGAAGGGCTACGCCCAGGCCTCCGCCAACGAGAGCGAGCCGACCCCGGCCGACATCAAGGACTTCCAGGACACCCTGAAGGCTGGCTCCATCAAGATGCTCGTCTTCAACAGTCAGGAAGCCACCTCCACCACTGACCAGATCACCGGTGCCGCCAAGGACGCCAGCGTGCCGATCGTGGAGCTCACCGAGCAGATGCCGAAGCAGTACACCAACCTGCTCGACTGGATGAGCGAGCTGGTCGACCAGTTCGCCGCCGCCGTGAAGTAATGCGGCAGTAGCCGGCAATCCGCAACAGCGATAAGGGAAATAGCCAAGTCAGATAGCGAGGCGTTGTCTAGGGGAGAACAGAACACTTCGCTATCAGGGAAGGCTCCTTATATATCAGGGTGCTTCGGGGATGTCCCGAGGCACCCTTTGCGTTAGGGTGAATAGTTAGGAAACGGTAAGAAAATAGTGGAACTATGGATTTTCCAAAGTTCAGTGGCAACAATATGCACTTGAAAAGTCACATACGGAAACAGGCGAATGAGCGAGAACACTAGTAGTACCACCACAGTGAAACCCCATTTCAAGCTTTGGGCCAAAAAGGCCGAAGCCAATGAAGTCACGCCCCAGCACCCCCACAAGCCCTTCCCCGGCTGGGTGTACGGCGTGCTCTTCGTTATCTTCGACATCATCGTCGTGACGGCGCTCGAAGTGGGCGTTTCGTCCAGCTCCACCCGCGTGCAGCTGTCCAGTCCGACCGTCGGATTCGGCTTCGTGAGCAAGATGTGGACCGACGGCAATTTCGTGTTCGTGCTCAACGTGATACTTGTCGCGCTGCTGTACCTTATGCTCCTGATGCTGCTCAACCGGTTCTGGGCGTCGAGCATCGTGATGCTCGCGGCCGGGATCATCGTGGCCGTCATCGAGCATTTCAAAATCGAGATCCGCTACGAGGCCATCCTGCCCGCCGATCTCGGGTTCCTCGGCTCCAATACCGGCAACATGCTCACCTTCGCCCCGGCCGGCGCGCACGTGACCATCCTCATCGCGCTCGCCGTGTTCGCCGTGCTGCTCGTCCCGGTATTGGCGCTGCGTTACGTCGACGGGCGCAAGGGCCGCATGATTCAAACGGATGACCGCCGTCTGAACCTCACGTCCCGTCTGATTCTGCTGCTGCTGCCGATACTCCTGTTCACGTTGTACTGCATGCATGTGAGCACCACCGATTCGCTGGCCAACAAATTCTCCAGCGCCTTGGGAGACACGCCATCCATGTGGGATTCCGTGTATGACGCGCAGCGCAATGGCCCGCTCGTGGCCTTCACCCGCCAGCTTGACCCGAAGATCATGGACAAGCCGAGCAACTACTCCGAGGAGACCATGAAGAAGGTCGCCGCTCGCTACCAGAAGAAAGCGGGGACGATCAACGCCTCCCGCACCAATAATCTTACTGATTCGACAGTGGTGTACGTGCTGTCCGAATCCTTCTCCGACCCGAGCCGCGTGCCGGGACTGAAGACCAGCAAGGATGCGATGCCCAGCATCCGCAAGATCAAGGCGGGCACCACCTCCGGCCTGATGCTCTCCTCCGGCTACGGCGGCGGTACGGCCAACCTCGAATACATGGGACTTTCCGGCCTGAGCATGGCCAATTTCGATTCCTCCCTGTCCAGCCCGTACCAGCAGCTGGTCCCGAGCCAGCATTGGACCCCCACCATCAACCAGATGTGGGGCGCGCCCGCCAACTCGCTCGGCTATCATCCGTACGAATCCAGCATGTACTCGCGTGCCACGAACTACAAGAAGTTCGGCTTCTCGCACTTCTACACGTTGACCGGTCCGGACGTGATCAAGTATCAGGACAAGATCGACGAGTCGCCGTACGTTTCTGATAAGTCTTCCTATGATTCTGCGCTGGAAGGCATCAAGTCCGGCAAGACGAACAAATTCATCCAGATCATCACCATGCAGAATCACATGCCCTACCACGAGTGGTATGAGAATAACGACTACACCGCCGAATCCACCACGGGTACGCCGCTGGGTGATGATGAACAGCAGTCGATTGAGACCTATCAAAAGGGCGTGGAGATTACCGATCAGGCCACTCAGGAGTTCCTGAATGAACTGGATGCGCTGGATAAGCCCGTCACCGTGGTGTTCTATGGCGACCACTTGCCGGGCATCTACTCGTCCGCCAGTGAGGATGACAATAATTCCCTGGCCCTGCACCTGACCGATTACTTCATCTGGTCGAACAAGGTCTCTGGTTCCCAAGGCAATAAAGCAAGTGATGCAGCCTACTCCTCGCCGAACTTCTTCGTGGCGCAGGCCGCCGATCACATGAACGCCAAGGTCAGCCCGTATCTGGCGTTCCTAACCGAGATGCATTCCAAGATCGCCGCCATGGAACCGCCCGTGGTCAACAAGATCCAAGGCTGGGACCGTATCCCCGAAGGCCAGAGCATCTACCTTGATCAGAACGGCAACCCGATGTCCACCGATGACTTCGACAAGGAAACCAAGCAGCTGCTTGCCGACTACAAGCTCATCCAATACGACATCACTGCCGGCAAAAACTACCTCAAAGACACTGATTTCATGACGTTGCCGTAAACCCGGGCGGCGCGCGCCGGCGCGACGGCGGGACGCGGGCGCGATGACGTACGATGGGTAGGTCGGCACCCGGGAAGACCATTCCGGGGGTGTGTGGGAAGGAAGCGTCATGGTCAATGTGGAATTCACCCGGCTACGTCACGCCTATGAATCAGGCCGCACCCGACCATTGGCTTGGCGGCGGGCGCAATTGGATGCGCTGCGCCGGCTGGTAACGGACAATCGCGACGCCTTCGCATCCGCGGCCATGGCCGATTTGGGCAAACCCGCGGCGGAAACCATACTGATGGAGCTCAATCTGGTGGCCAGCGAGGCGAAGTTCGTCCGTAATCGGCTCGGTTTATGGGCCGCTCGCCATCCCAAGGCAATGCATTGGATGCTGCAGCCCGCCGTCGGCTGGACGATCGCCGAACCCAAAGGCGTGGTACTCATCATCTCGCCATGGAACTACTCGGTGCTGTTGGCTCTGGAGCCCATGGCCGACGCGCTAGCCGCAGGCAATGCCATCTGTCTGAAACCCTCTGAGCTTTCGCCGAATACCTCGCGTCTTATCGCCGAACTCGTGCCGCAGTACCTTGACCCCGAGGCCGTGCGCGTGGTCGAAGGCGGGCCCAAGGAAACCGGCGAACTGCTGAAGTGCCAGTTTAACCATATCTTCTACACCGGCGGCGGTCACGTCGGCAAAATCGTCATGCGGGCGGCGGCCAAGCACCTGACGCCGGTCACGCTGGAACTTGGCGGCAAATCACCGTGCTTCGTGGACCGTACGGTGGATATCAATGTGGCCGCACGACGTATCGCATGGGGCAAGTTCACCAATGCCGGACAGACCTGCGTGGCACCCGACTATGTGCTCGCCACGCCGGATGTGGCCGAGGCTCTGGCCGAGCGCATCGCCGTAGCCATCACCGAATTCTATGGTGAAGATCCGAAAGCCTCGCCTGATTTTGGTCGTATTATCAACGATCGTCATTTTGAACGACTGTGCAAGCTATTGCCCGTCGGCACCGTGCCGCCTGAGGAGCCGAGCTCGCCGCTGGTGCAGGTGGCATCGGCGGTAGGCGCGGCCATGGATATGGTCGGGCGGCGCTTCAATGTCGTGGCTGCCGGACGCGGAAGCGCGGGGGAGACAGCCGGTGGCGGTGCCGGTAGCGCGAACAATGCGGCGAAGCCGGCGGCCGGTTCGAATACGGCAGCCGCTGATAGTGATGCGACTGCCTCGGCCGCTGTCGAGCCGAGCGAGATTCACAAGGTGCCCGGCGTGTTCGACCCGGCCGGTCGAATCGTTTGCGGCGGCAAGGTCGATCGCGCCGCCCGATATATCGCGCCCACCGTACTATACGGCACGTCGCCAGATGCGCCGGTAATGAAGGAGGAGATTTTCGGGCCGATTCTGCCGATTCTGGTGGTCGAGGATGCCGAGTCCGCAATCCGATTCATCAACAAGCGCTCTCGACCGTTGGCTGCGTACGTGTTCTCGCGCGATCACGAGGTGCGGCTGACTTTCGAACGTCAGACCAGTT
The DNA here is from genome assembly GCF_026016385.1 of Bifidobacterium sp. FKU. Lineage (NCBI taxonomy): Bacteria > Bacillati > Actinomycetota > Actinomycetes > Bifidobacteriales > Bifidobacteriaceae > Bifidobacterium > Bifidobacterium sp. FKU. The sequence continues at coordinate 1,861,631 of NZ_CP092888.1, read as the reverse complement.
CCGGTGCTCTTGGATACTCGCTGCCGTTGGGCCATCTGCTTTCCAGCCGACTGCCGTTCGGCGGTGTGGGCGATTCCGGTATCGGCGCCTACCGCGGCAAAGCAGGCTTCCTCACCTTCAGCCACGTCAAAACCGTGGTTACCAAGCCGCAGTTCCCCGACACTCTGCGCCTCGTGTACCCGCCCTTCAATGAAGCCAAGGCCAAACTGTTCAACATCATCGCCAAATTCAGCTAGCGTGATATCGCTCGCTGATATTGGGTGATGGCGTTGTCATAGTGACGTTCGCTGTCCCGGCAGCCACGTCAATCGATTGATTCGTGTACCGGGCCAGATTTTTCTGTCCTGGTATTTGATTTCGAGTCATTTTCTGCTTACCGGGACAAAACTGACGCCGAAAGTATCGTCCGCGTATTACGAAAATGGCGGAATAGTGCGGTTTTGCATGGAAGGGAATTCCAAATATTCCTATATTCGAGGTGTTCAACTGTCCTGGTTTGCGGAAAAGAGCCGAAATCGGCTACCGGGACAGAAAAATCTGGCCCGGTAGCCACGTCAATCGATTGACATGGCTACCGGGCCAAAAATATGCGGCAGATGCGCCGCTTCTGCTACTTCAGGGCTTTGAAGCCGATGTCGTGGCGGTAGAACAGTCCGCGCAGCTCGAGCTTGTCGATGATCGCGTAGACCTTGTCTTGGGCGGAGTTGATGTCCGGGGCGGAGGTTTCGACGAGCAGGACACGGCCGGAGTTGGCAATCAGACCACCCTTGTCGTCGGAGGTGACGTCGGCATAGTAGACATGCGAATTCTCGTCGACCTCGATTTCGGGCACACGGGCACCCTTGATGACATTCTCCGGGTAGCCGTTGGAGGCGATGACCACGCCGAGGGTGGCGTTGGACTCATTCCACGTGAATTCGGGGGTTTCGCCGTCGAGAATGGCGGAGATGCCGGCACCGAGGTCGGAGGTGAGCTTCGGGAGCACGACTTCGGTTTCCGGGTCGCCGAAACGGGCGTTGAATTCGATGACCTTCGGGCCGTCGGCGGTGGCGATCAGGCCGGCGTACAGGATGCCGGTGAACGGCGTGCCTTCCTCGGCCATGCCTTCGACGGTGGGGCGCACGATTTTCTCGATGGCCTCGTCGATCACGGACTGCGGAATCTGCGGCACCGGGCTGTAGGCACCCATGCCGCCGGTGTTCGGGCCCTCGTCGCCGTCATGGGCGCGCTTGTGATCCTGCGAGATCGGCATCGGCCAGAAATCGGTGCCGTTGACGAAACTCATCAGGGAGAACTCCTGACCTTCCAGGAAATCCTCGATGACGACCTTGGCGCCGGCGGCGCCGAAGCGGTGGTCGATGAAGATGTCCTCGAGCGCGCGCTGGGCGGTGTGCTCGTCCATGGCTACGGTCACGCCCTTGCCGGCAGCCAGACCGTCGGCCTTGATGACGATCGGGGCGCCATGCTCGTGCACGTACGCCTGCGCCATCTCCAGGTCGATGAAGGTCTGGTAGTGGGCGGTCGGGATGTCATGACGCTCCATGAGCTGCTTGGCGAAGTTCTTGGAGCCTTCAATCTGGGCGGCGGCCTTGGAGGGGCCGAACGCCTTGATGCCCGCGGCGGCGAAATCGTCCACGATGCCTTCGATCAGCGGGACTTCCGGGCCTACGAATACCCAGTCATAGCCATTATTCTTCACGAATTCGATAAGTGCGGCGTGGTTCGACTGGCTCAGTTGCGTGGTATGGATGCCGTCCTTGAGCATGCCCGGGTTGCCGGGAGCCACGGTGACCTCATCGACGCTCGGCGCTTTGAGCAGCGTGTAGGCAATGGTGTGCTCACGCGCACCGGAGCCGATAACCAATACTTTCTGACCCATGTTGTTCCTTTCCTGCGGAAAGCGAGTTACTTCAGTACGATTTGCGTGCCGGTGGTGTCGGCAGTGATCTGGCCGAGCACGTAGGCGGGCTCGTTGTTGTCGGCGAGCAGCTTCAGCGCCTCGTCCTTGCGAGCGGGGTCGATGGCCAGCACCATGCCGATGCCCATGTTGAAGATGTTGTACATCTCCTTGTGATCGATGTTGCCAGCCTTCTCCAGCACGTCGAAGATCGGGAGCACAGGCCAGGTGCCGAGCTCGATCTCGGCGGCCAGGCCGTCCGGGATCATGCGCGGGATGTTCTCGATGAAGCCGCCGCCAGTGATGTGGGCCACGCCCTTGACCACGCCCGCCTTGAACAGCGGGGAGAGGGCCTTGACGTAGATCTTGGTGGGGGTGAGCAACACGTCGCCGAGCTTTTCGCCGCCCAGCTCGTCGAGCTTGGTGTCCACGGTGTAGCCAGCCTGCTCGAACAGGGCCTTGCGCACCAGGGAGAAGCCGTTGGAGTGTACGCCGGTGGAGGGCAGGCCGATGAGCACGTCGCCTTCAACGATGGTGGAACCGTCCACGATGGCGGACTTTTCAGCAACGCCGACCGAGAATCCGGCGAGATCGTACTCGTCCTCGTCGTACATGCCCGGCATTTCGGCGGTTTCGCCGCCGACCAGCGCGGAACCGGCCTGTACACAGCCGTCGGCCACACCGGCCACGACCTGCTCAAGCAGTGCCGGGTCGTTCTTGCCGCAGGCGATGTAGTCAAGGAAGAACAACGGCTCGGCTCCCTGGGCGGCGATGTCGTTGACGCACATGGCCACGCAGTCGATGCCGATGGTGTTGTGCTTGTTGGCCAGCTTGGCGACCATGAGCTTGGTGCCCACGCCGTCGGTGCCGGAGATGAGAACCGGCTCCTTGTATCCCAGGGAGGCCAGGTCGAACAGACCGCCGAAACCGCCGATACCGCCAACTACGCCAGGGCGGTTCGTGCGGGCCACGTGCGACTTGATACGCTTGACGACTTCGTACCCGGCTTCGACGCTCACGCCGGCGTTCTCATATGCTTTTGGCATTTGGTTGGCCTTTCTACTTATTTTGGCTCCGCTCTCTGGAGGGGGGCCGTCGGCAAAGCCGACTGAGGGGAGGCAAGCGCCTCTGGTTCAAAGAATTGTTATTGAGTGGATTGGTGGTGAGCTATTCGGCTTCCGGCTGCACGGTGTTGTACTCGTTGCCGATGTACTTGCTCTTGTACAGCGCGAATTCGGGCAGGCGCACGCGGTCTTCGGGCGTGAGGGATTTCAGGAAGTCGGTCTCATAGTCGTCGAGCGCGGTGGGGTAGTCGCCGTTGAAGTAGGCGACGCACAGGCCTCCGTAAGGGGCGTCGGCGTTCAGGCCGATCGATTCGACCAGACCGTCCAGCGACAGGTAGGCCAGCGAGTCGGCACCGATGTATTCGCGGATCTCCTCGACGCTTTTCTCGGCGGCGATGAGCTCCTTGGTGGTGGAGATGTCGATGCCGTAGAAGCACGGGTACTTGAGCGGCGGCGAGCTGATGCGCATGTGCACTTCGGCGGCGCCGGCCTCGCGCAGCAACTGGACGATGCGCTTGGAGGTGGTGCCGCGCACGATCGAATCGTCGATGACGACCACGCGCTTGCCTTTGACCACGCCGCGCACGGCGGACAGCTTCATGCGCACGCCCTGCTCGCGCAATTCCTGTGTGGGCTGGATGAACGTACGGGCCACGTACTGGTTCTTGATCAGACCCATCTCGTTGGGCAGCCCAGCCGCTTCCGCGTAGCCGGAGGCCGCGGACAGGGAGGAGTTCGGCACGCCGATGACCATATCGGCCTCGACCGGGGACTCCTGCGCCAGACGCGCGCCCATGCGCTTGCGGGCGGAGTGCACGTTGACGCCGTAGATGTCGGAATCCGGACGGGCGAAGTAGATGTATTCCATCGAGCAGATGGCCAGCTGCGTGTTGTTGGTGTACTGCACGATCCTGTAGCCGTGGTCGTTGACCACCACGATTTCGCCGGGGCGAATGTTGCGCACCAGTTCGGCGCCGACCACGTCGAGGGCGCAGGTCTCGGAGGCGAGCACGTAGGCGCCGTTCTTCATCTTGCCGAGGGAGAGCGGACGGAAGCCGTTCGGATCGAGCGCGCCGATCATCGCGTCCTCGGTCATGAGCAGGTAGGCGAAGCCGCCGTGCACGGTGTTGAGCGCTTCCTTGAGCTTGTCCATAAAGGTGCGCTGCAGGGAGCGACGGATGAGGTGCATCAGGACTTCGGTGTCGGAGTTCGAGTGGAAGATCGCGCCCTCGTCCTCCAGCTTGCGGCGCAGCGACGGGCAGTTCGTCAGGTTGCCGTTGTGGCACAGGGCCACGTCGCCGTCGTGGAAGCGGAAGATGAACGGTTGGATGTTGTCCGTGGTGCCCGAGCCGGCCGTGGCGTAGCGCACGTGACCGATGGCCCGGTCTCCCTTGAGTCGTTCGGTTTCGCGCTCGTCGCTGAATACCTGGGTGAGCAGGCCGAGTCCGCGATGGCCGGTCAGATGGCCGTTATCGTTGGAGACGATACCGGCGCCCTCCTGACCGCGATGCTGCAGCGCGTGCAGGCCGAAATAGGTGAGTCGGGCGGCGTCAGGGTGGCCCCACACGCCGAAGATGCCACATTCCTCGTGAATGTCTTCGAGTTCAGCCGACAAGCCAAAGCTCCTTTTTCAAACAGGGGATTAACTATCCGTCAACCCTACCAATCGGCGGCTACATCGCGTGTTGTGGGGTGGTGGTGAAACTTGTTGGGGTTCGCGGACGCGGTTTAAGCACCAGATCAGTGGAGTGTGAATAGTGGTTTAGTATTTTGGCCTTTCGGCGTATGAATCCGGTGCTTGTTCTTCGGCTTCGTCTCAGTGCCTAAAATGGCTGAAAAACTCGATGGTCTCGGGATCCTGCGACTCGTCCATCACCTCGGCGGGTGTGCCGTTCTCGGCGATGACGCCGTGACGGAGCAGTACGATGCGGTCGGCCGCGTCGTGGGCGAAGCTCATTTCGTGCGTGGCCATGAGAATTGTGGTGCCTTGGGCCTTTAACTCGGCAACCATGTTGAGCACTTCGCCGACCAGCATCGGATCAAGAGCAGATGTGATCTCGTCAAGCAGCAGCAGTTCCGGGTCGGTCATCAGTGCGCGCGCAATCGCCACGCGCTGCTGCTGGCCGCCAGAGAGCTGATCAGGGTAGGCGCTGGCTTTATCGCGCATGCCGATGCGTTCAAGCAGTTCCATAGCGCGGGTTTCGGCGCGATCCTTGCTCCAGTGGTGAACCTTGATTGCGGCAAGGGTCACGTTCCTGAGCACCGACATGTGGGGGAAGAGGTTGAACTGCTGGAACACCACGCCGATACGTGCGCGAATCTTGTCCTGGTCGGCACGCGGGTCGGTGATATCGGTATTGCCCAGCCAAATCTGGCCGTCATCGACCTGTTCAAGCAGGTTGACGCATTTCATCAATGTGGATTTGCCCGAACCGGAAGGCCCCAGCAAAGCCACCACCTCATGTTGGTGAATGTCAAAGGAAATGCCACGCAGCACCTGCGTGTTTCCAAAGGATTTGCGCACGTCATCAAGACGCAGCACCGTCTTGTTGCTCACGGGGGAGTCACTCGCCTCGGTGGTGATATTGGTTATTCCGCTCATACCGTTCCTCCGCTGAGTTCGCGTTTACGCAGACGTTCCGTGTACCAGTCGTTCAGCAGGATGAACGGCACGCTCATCAGGATGAACAGCAGGCTGGCGACCACATACGGCGTGAAGTTGTAGGTGCTGGCCACGTCGATCTGTGCGGCGCGCACGGCATCCACCGCACCCAGCACGGAAATCAGGCCGACGTCCTTTTGCATGGAGATGAAGTCATTCATCAGTGCGGGCGCCACTTTGCGCAATGCCTGAGGAATGACGATCAGTCGGGTCGTCTGGCCGGAGGTCAGGCCCAACGAGCGGGCCGAGGCTCGCTGAGAAGGATGTACGTCGTTAAAACCGGCACGCAGCACCTCGGAGACGTAGGCGCTGTATCCCATTACCACTGCAATGGTGCCGAGTACCGAGGGATCGATACGGCCGAACAAGCCTAGGCCGGGAATGCCGAAACCGATTAGATACAGCACGACGATAATAGGCACGCCGCGCATCACAGTCGTGTAGATCAATGCCAGGATACGCAGCGGGAACAGAATAGGGGAGCGGCTGGTGCGCACCAATGCGATCAGCGTGCTTAGAATCGCCACGCCGACCACTGCGACGAGCAGAACGCGGATGTTGAGCCATAGGCCGTCAAGCACATGGGGAAACGATTTGACGAAGTATTCGCCGGAGAAGAAGGTCTCCTTGACTCGTGGCCAGCCGGGGGAGAGCTTCAGGCCGATGACGATGACCACAACGAACACAATGGTGCTGATCAGACTGGTAATCGTCGATTGAATTTGCTGATGAACACGATATTGGCGTCGTTTGAGCTCGACCTGACTTACCTCGTGTCCGTCAGGGGCATTGTGCTGCCTGGTTTCGGTTGGTGCTGCGGTCATGTGATGAATGTCGCTCGCTTCCTGAATGCCGGAATGGCCGGGTGTCACAGGAAAATTTCCGCAGCGCCCGGCCAAGGTGTTGTGACCTTATGATGTGAGCCTACTCCACTTACTTCTTCAGTTCGGTCAGGTCGGTGGTGTACTCGGCCAGCCACTTGTCCTGAAGCTTCTTGATGGTGCCGTCGGCGTTCAGGTCATCCACTGCCTTGGTCACGGCTGCAGTCAGCTTGGAATCCTTCGGCAGCACGATGCCCATGCCGCTCTTGTCTTCGGAGTCAGGCAGACGGCCGAGCACCTTGGCGTCCTTGACCTGCTCGGACTGCACCATGTACACGCATTCCACGGTGCTGGTGACCAGTGCGTCGATTTGACCGGCGTCAAGTGCCTGAGCCAGTGCGGCATCATCATTGAACGTCTGGATGTCGTCCTTGATGTTCGCCTTGGCGTAGTCGTAGGCAAGGGTGCCGACCATGACGCCCACGGTCGCATTCTTCAGATCGGATACCTTGGTGGCGTTGGCGAACTTGCTGTCTTTCTTGACCACGACGGACTGGCTGTCGTTGTAGTAGCTGGACGAGAAGTCAACGGCCTTCTTGCGCTCGTCGGTGATGCCGAACTGCTGGATGTTGAGATCCCAGTCCTTGGCGCCGGGAGCGATGGCGGTGTCGAATGCGGTGCGGGTCCACACCACGTCGCTCTTCTTGAAACCGAGCTTGTCGGCCACTGCGTAGGCGACGGCCGCCTCGTAGCCCTCACCGCTTTCCGGCTTGTCGTTCATAACCCACGGCTCGTAGGCCGGCTGTCCGGTGGCGATGGTCAGCTTGCCCGGCTTGTACGTCTGCTGGGTGATGTCGTTCGAATCGGCGGAATTGGATGCGGTGGACTGGCCGGAACCGCAGGCTGCGGTGAACGACAGAGCCAGGATGCTGGCGGTGGACGCAATGGTACGGACGATGTGTTGCTTATTGAACATGGGCTTCCTCTCCTCAAGTGTTCGTCATGCACACGGTTCAAAGTCGTGCTTGATGCATGCGCGCCAATTGTATGGCTATTGGGTTACTACAAAACGGCGATATTCTCGGATGCTGGTTATCTCCATTGCTTATGGCCGGCTAGAGCCGCGCAATCTGGCGCGTAAGCGAACGAATATCTCATATTGGCGCAGAGCGAAATGGCGTTCACTGTTCGAGTGTGAAGCCGTCGAATACGAATCCCGGACTGACCACACAGGAGACCAGCGCATCGCCCTGGCCAGGCACTGTGCGCTGCCAGACGCCAGCCGGTACGACCGCATGTCCCGATACGGTTACGTCGGCCTGATCGGTGGTGATGCCGGAACCCAGGGTGATTACGGTTCGCTTGGATTCGTCGGATTCCGGAGTCTCGCCGCTGCCGCCGAGTTCCAGCTTGACCGATGCCGGGCCATGCCACAGCCAGACCTCATCCGCATCGACCTTATGCCAGGTGCTGGCATCTCCCTCGGGCAGCAGGAAGTAAATCAGTGACGATAGCGGTCGGCCTGAGGCCTCATCCGTGTGCGGGGATTGCCAGTCACGCGTGTACCAGCCGCCTTCGGGGTGGGCTTCCAGTCCAAGGCGTTCCACTATGGACCGGGCGTATGGACTCATGTCTTGCAAAGCGACGCTCATAATGAGATCTCCTGTTCTTGGCGGGTTTGCTGGTTTTGGCTTCTTGATATCAGGTCAGGTCAGGTCAGCGGTGTCACCAGATGTTGTTGTAGGCTTCGCGCCCGGATATCACCGTGGCTCGGTTCGTGCCTGCGCCGTGCTTCACCAGTGTTTCCAGCGTTTCTTCGATGCCGGCCGGAGATGATGTGTCGACGGGGATGTCGAAGAACGCGAAATCAGCCAATGCGCCCGCGTTGATCTGTCCAATGCGGTTTCGGCCCACGTGCATGCCCATGGAGGCGGCACCGCCCAGCGTCATCATACGAATCAGGCGATGTGTCAGATCGTCGCTGGCATAGCCTTGTTCGCGGGCCAGGCCGTAAAGCATCGACACGTCATCAAGCAGATCGAGGGTCGGCGTGCTGGAGAGCGAATCGGTGCCCACGCTTACCAGATTACCTTCCTCGAGGTATTCGCGCACCGGTGCATCTTTGCCGGTGTTGGTAATGCGATTCGATCGGGGGCACAAGGCCACGCCCACGCCGCGCTGACGTAGAATACGCCGATCCTCGCCATTGGCCCACACGCCGTGTGCAATGTGCACATCCGGGCCAAGCGAGCCAAGCTGATCGACGAACTGGATGGCGGAGGCACCTTTGCCCACGTCCTTGAGCTGCCGGTAGCTTTCCCAATCGTGGTCACGCCAGTCGGACGCCGAATAAGTGGTGAGCACCGGCGGATAAGTGCCGGCCTCGAGCGGGGTCTCCGCCAGATGGATATGCAGTCGCATGTTCAGCTGACGAGCAATGTCTGGAAGATCAACGAACGGTTCGGACTCCAGCGTATACGGAGCATGCGGGCTGATGCCGAGGTTCGGCAGCTGCTCCTCGTTCATCCGTCGCAACTGCCGGATGAGCTCGGTGCGGCCCTTTTCCATCCATTCGTCGTTGTGCCAGCCCATTACCTCCCAATAAGCGATGCCGTGCATGCCCTGCGAAGCCAGCGCGCCGGCGGCGTCCAAATCGGTGACGATGTCTGCGGCGGCCGTCGTTCCCGATTCGACCATCTGGCGAGCACCGTCCTCGGCCCACTGCTTCCATGGCTGGGTCTTCTGCGCCTCGGCGTACACCTCGTTGAATGCCAGTTCCCAGGCGCGGAACCGATCGTAGGTGCCTTGCCCGACCTGCACCATGCCGCTGTACTGCAGATGAGTGTGCGCGTTGACCAATCCGGGGGTGAGCACCCCATCCCAATGCCGTTCACGGATGGTGCCGTGAGACGTCATTTCCTGCTTCAGCGCCTCCAGCACCCAGCGGCGTTTACCTACATGAACCACGCGGTCGCCATGTATGGCAACTGCGCCATCGATGATGACGGGGCCCGTCACGGGGATGATGAGTTTGGCGGAATACAGTGTCACATCATCGATAAGCTCGGTATCGACGGTCGGCCAGGTGTTGTCGGTCATATTCTCCTCGCTGCGTTGTGTTCGGTGCCGTGTCTATGGCTATCGGTCGGCGTTCTCTCGGTCGTTTTCCGCGAATCTGGTCAGTCGCCAATCGTAGCCGTTGTCCTCCACGGCATGGCTGGCTCGGTATCCGCGCGCCTTGAGCGCGCTGGCGGCGATGCGCTGGTCGGTCGCTGCGTCAAGTCTGATAAGCGTGTGATCCAGTGTGCCTCGATGTTCTAGAAGATATGCGACGGCGCTGGCCTGTACGGCGAAGCTCAGATCCATGATCTCGATTGGATTGCCGCCTCCCACCGTGTAGTTCACGCCATCGCCGTCGGCGATTAGCGTGAGCGTTGGCCCGTCGGGAACAATGAGTTGCGCGGTGTCCCTGTTGACCTGTGGGGTGAAGTCGCTTACCTCGTCCAAGGCGATTTCGTTGGCGATGCCGCCGATCACTGCGAGCGCCGCGCCCTCGTGCATTGCGCGCATGTGCTCAAGTGTGACTGTATGTCTCACGCCAGTGGCGGACACCACCATATCCGCGCAAGGGAGTGCCTCGTCAATGTCTTGTGCGGCGAAGCCGTCGAACACCGCTTTGAGTGAAGCCACTGGATCGATATCGCAGATGGTGACTTCGGCTCCAAGCGCGCGAATACGCCGTGCGAAGCCTTGGCCGACCGGGCCGTAGCCGATGACGGTGACGTTCTTACCGTCGAATGCATGCTCGCCGAGAATGCGCTGCATGGTGGTCACGCATGTCTCCCCAGTGCCGTGGGCGTTGTCGAATCCGGTTTTCAGCACACTGTCGTTAACAGCTACGACCGGGTAGGTGAGGGCTCCCGCTTCCTGCATCTGCTGGAACGCGCGTACGCCACTGGTCGTTTCCTCGGCCACTCCAATGAGATTCGCCGTGAGCTCGGGGCGTTCGAGCGAGGCGAGACGGGCGAAGCTGGCACCATCGTCGATGATGATGTTCGGCTGTATCTTGTCCAGCAGGCGCAGGGCTGCCTCGTGCGCCTGTTCCGCGGTCCAGGCTCGGCTGGATTCGACCGTGATTCCTTCTCGGCGCAGCTGTTCCGCCACTCGGGGATCCGTGGAATCCGGGCCGCAATATACGCCGACGATTGCGCCGGCGGCCTTGAGCTTGCGCAGCAGAATCGCGGTTTTTGGCTCCAGTATCAGGCAGACGGCAATACGAATGCCTGAGAAATCGACGCGGGTGGTGAGGTCATCCATGGTGTCGCGTAATACCGGCATGTGCTGTTCCGCGTACTCCATTGCCTCCAGCCCGCTTGCCGTGCGCATGTCGGCAATGGAATCAATGCTTTGTGTGCCGTCACATAGGAATTCCTCGCTGTGTCCGTCGGTCATCGTGGCATCTTCGACGGTCATGCCCCATTGCTGGGCCTGAGACTTGATTTCGGCATGCTTCTGCGGCTCCGGAATCGCGAGGCGGGCTCCTGCCAGTGATCGATTCGTTTTCTGGGATCGGGCTGCCGCCCACGCCGCAAAATCGCTGTCTGCCGTAATGCTTTTCTTCATATTCCCATGGTACGCATGCATGCCGCTGCGCGTGTGGTGTGGGTGAAGAGCATGCTTGGGCGCGTTGCGTGCGTCGACTTCGGCAGCTTCGAACAGACATGTTGTATCGAACAAATGTTCGACCGTATTGATATGCTGGTCGGGCCGGCGGTGGTAAGGAGGTGATGGCGATGGGCAGCGGAACGGTATCGACGCAACGCGAGCATACCTATATTGCCATTGATCTCAAGTCCTTCTATGCCTCGGTGGAGTGCGCGGCGCGCGGACTCGACCCGTTGACCACGCATCTGGTGGTGGCCGATGAAACCCGCACCGATAAGACAATATGTTTGGCGGTCTCACCCTCGCTGAAGAACTATGGCATTCCCGGTCGTGCGCGGCTATTCGAGGTAAAACAGCGCCTGAATGGAGTCAACATCGAGCGCGCGGTCCATGCTCCCGGCGGCCGATTAATCGGGGAGTCCTGCGATGCGCGCGACCTGGAACGCTCGCCGAGACTCAAAGCCTCGATGGTCATCGCCAAGCCGCGCATGGCGCACTATTTGGAGGTCAGCGGGCAGGTATATGGCATCTACCTCAAATACGCCGCACCCGAGCACATCCATGTCTACTCGATTGACGAGGTGTTCATCGACGTCACGCCATATCTGCGCTCGCTGGGTATGGGGCCGCATGCCATGGCGCGAACCATCGTGCGCGAAATTCTCGATGAAACCGGCATCACCGCCACTGCCGGCATCGGCTCCAACATGTATCTGGCCAAAGTCGCCATGGATATCGTCGCCAAGCACATGCCCGCCGACAAGGACGGCGTGCGCGTGGCCGAACTGAATGAAATGTCATATCGTCGGCTGCTCTGGAGCCATCGTCCGATCACCGATTTTTGGCGGGTTGGGCGCGGCTATGCCAGGAAGCTCGAGCATGCCGGACTGATGACCATGGGCGATATCGCCCGATGTTCGGTGGGTCGTGCTTCGGATTACTACAACGAAGACCTGCTATATCGCATGTTCGGCGTGAATGCCGAACTGCTCATCGACCATGCGTGGGGCTGGGAGCCGTGCGAAATCGCGGACATCCAATCCTATGAGCCAGGTGCGCACAGCATCAGCAGCGGTCAGGTGCTCACCGGTCCCGCCGACTATGCCACGGCCCGGCTGATCACCAAGGAGATGGCCGATGCGCTCGCCCTCGATTTGGTCGATAAGGGGGTGATGACGAATCGGCTGACACTGGCGGTCGGCTATGACATTGGCAGTCTCGATGCTTCGAAGCTTGATTCATGCGCAGACCGGGCGATGAGGCGTGCCGCCGAACGCGCGGCAAAGACCTATCAAGGGCCGGTGACCGTTGACCGTTTCGGTCGTCGGGTGCCTAAGTCGGCCGTGGGGTCGATTGGATTGGGTGATTTTACGTCGTCTGCCGCACGTATTCGCGAGGCGATGACCATGCTGTACGAGCGTATTGTGGATGCGCGGTTGCTGGTGCGTCGACTCACGGTTGTTGCCGATGATGTGGCCACGCCCAAAGAACTGGCGGCGGGCAAACGCTATGAGCAGCTTGATTTGTTCGGTGATGATGGCGATATGCGATATGACTGTGATAGCACGGAATCCGGTGGCGACGGAAGCGGGCGTATGCCGGCTTGTGGGGACGATGCCGCCGCACAGACGTTGGCTCGAGAGCATGATATCCAGCGTGCGCTGCTGGATGTGAAACGTAAATTCGGCCGCAACGCCGTCATCAAAGCCATGGATATGGAAGACGGCGCCACCGGTCAGGACCGCAACCGTCAGATCGGAGGCCATCGCGCATGACCCTGCAAGAGACCCGGGCATACGACGACATCATCGACCTGCCCCATCACCAGTCGCGCAAGCATCCGCACATGTCCCGCCACCAGCGGGCCGCGCAGTTCATGCCGTTCGCGGCCCTGACCGGTTACAACCAAGTCATCAAGCAAACAGCAAAAAACGCCGAAACCGCCATCGCTCAGGCCGAAGTCCAAGGCGATACCGATTTCGGTGCTTAACAATCGCTCCCGTTGGAGGAAGTCTCAGATTCGTCAGCCCACGTGGCGCGAGAACCGGCCGACAGCGGCTGACCCTTGCGGTACTTGCCGGTCAGCAGACCCTGTGCGAGCGGGGAGAAGGTGATGATGCCGATGTCGAGCTTGCGGCAGGTGCCCATGATCTCGTGCTCGATGTAACGGTCGTTCAGGTTGTACTGCGGCTGAACCACGGTGATCGGGTACAGGTTGTAGCGGTCGATGATGCGCCGGGCTTCCTCGAGGCGAGCCGAACCCCACTCTTCGGAGACGCCGTAGTACAGCACCTTGCCCTGGGCGACCAGGTCTCTCATACTGCTTCAGCGTCTCGCCGAGGAAGCGTTCGGCAGCGCCGCCCGAATAGGCGTCTGCGCAGTCGAAGAAGTTGACGCCGGAATCGTAGGCGAGCTTCACGGTCTACTTGGCCATATCCTCGGCCGCTATGCCCTTGAGATCCGTGACCCAGCTGCCCAGCGCGACCTCACTGATCCTCAGTCCCGACTTGCCAACATTGCGATACTGCATATGTGCTCCTTACTGACCAATCGCCACCGCCGTCTTTCCATAGCCAGTCGTGAGCGTTAACAATTCTTATTGAGGCAGCTCAACCCCGCTTGGACGCAAATTGGCGGCTACTGCGACACGCCGGTTGTAGTCCCGTGACCAACTTGCCGCAATCGATAACTACTAAAATATGAGTAGTTATTGGCTTTTTAGGCATAAATTGCTAATATATTAGTATGTTTTCTTTGTTAGATGAGCCTATGCCTGGGGATGTTTCGGCTGCGATTGCCGAACGCATGGTTGCCAGGCGCAAAGAGCATCAGTTATCGCAAACGGCTCTGGCTAAAAAATCCGGTGTGAGTCTTGGCTCAATCAGACGGTTCGAGCAGCAGCACGAAATTTCGTTGACGGCGCTCATCAATATCGCGTTTGCGCTGAGTTGCGAGCAGGATTTTGAGACACTGTTTTCACAGCCGTACTATGCAACTATCGATGATGTCATTGCTGCGCGGGAGAGGGAAGCGCGATGAGCGAGACAGTGCCGTTGGATTTATCGGTTGATCGGGTACGGGTGTTTTTGGATGGTGAAATTGTTGGCTCGCTGACACTGTCGCCGGCAAAAACAGTGGCGTTCTCGTACGAAAGCTCGTGGTTGTCCAGTGGATTCAGCATAAGTCCGCTGAGTCTGCCATTGCGTGAGGGGGTCTTTGTCGCCAAAAGAGATCCATTGCATGGTTTGTTTGGGGCGTTCGATGACAGTATGCCGGATGGGTGGGGGCGTTTGCTCACGGATCGTCTTCTGCGTCAGAGAGGAATAGACCCTTACTCTATCGGAACCTTGACGAGGCTGTCCATTGTGGGATCAAGCGGTATGGGAGCCTTGGAATATGAACCAGCGGCGGTCATTGAAAATGGTGTTGCAGCTACTGACTTGGACGATATAGCGAGAGAGTGCGCGAATCTTCTGGAAACTGATTTTTCTGAGGATTTGGATCAGCTTTTTGCCCTTGGTGGCTCGTCCGGTGGCGCGCGGCCGAAAATTCTGACTGAGGTTGATGGAGAAGAATGGATTATCAAATTCCCCTCATCCGTAGACTCGGCGAATATCGGAGAACAGGAGTATCAAATTTCTGTACTTGCGCGCGAGTGCGGCATTGATATGCCGGAAACTCGTCTGTTCGCATCAGCGCAATGTTCTGGATATTTTGGTGTCCGGCGGTTTGACCGTACGCGGGATGACGATGGCACCGAACATAAGGTGCATATGATTTCCGCCGGCGGATTGCTGGAAACGTCGCATCGTATTCCCAATTTGGATTACGGACTATTGATGCGGCTGACTATGCGTGTGTGCAACAGCGCAGAGGAGTGCGAGCGGTTGTACCGTCTCATGTGCTTTAACGTGTTCATCGGAAACCGCGACGATCATGCGAAGAATTTCTCTTATCTCTATGATCGTTCTCGCCAAGCGTGGAGATTGTCGCCTGGATATGATTTAACGGAAAACCCTGGAATCAACGGCGAGCACACTGCTTCGGTGAACGGAAAGGGGAAGAACATCACTATTGCGGATTTGACTGGTGTCGGTGTGAAGGCTGGTATTTCGCGGGCGCGCTGTATTGCTATTGCCAATGAGATGCAAGATAGGATTCGTGATGCTGGGTTTGCCGTCCGAGATTGATGGTCTCGCCATACTTTTAGGTATCTACTTTTAGTTTTTCCAATACGCATTCTCTAGTACGTTTGCCTTTTGAAAAGCTTCGCGATAGGCGGTGATAAGGTCCGGCAAACGCATTGAGGCGTTGGCCGGACTGGTGGAGGGCAGTTGGGTCATGCCGATGGCGATACCGGCTTCGGTCAGGCGCGGCTCGATAAGTTTGCGGTAAAGTTGCGCTGATTTCGCGCCGGTTGTGAAGATGTGGGCGATTGGAGCTCCGCGCAAGATTGGTGTCAAGTCGTTGGGCGCGGCATTGCGGATGCTGGCATCGCTGGCTCCGGTGATATCGCAAGAAGCAATGACATCCCATAACGCAATGTGGTGGCGCAGAGCAAACGCACGACGGGACTCAGGTGAATCGCCGACGGCGTCGGCAGGATCAGCGGAGTTGGCAAACAGCGCCTGCATCACCGGCCAAAACCGGTTCTGCGGATGCATATAGTAAAACGCCGCCGCTCGGGATTTCGGGCTCGGCATCGACCCCAGAATCAGCACCCGCGACTCGCCATCCCACACCGGCCCAAACCCATGCTCCACATGTTCGCTCATGGTTTCCATCCTAAATCGGGCGATTGAGCGCACGAGGCAATCAGGCCGAGAACTGTTTGCCGAATTCCGAGAAGAGCTGACGGCGGGCGAAGACGAGCAGGCCGAGCAGCATCAGCAGGGAGACCAGCCCGCTGACCATCACCAGCACATCCCACGGAGCCCAGCCGAGCGGAATGAACGTCAGAGGCAGCAGACCAGCGACGATGTCGAACGCCAGATACTTGGCGTACTGGTCAATGGCCTTGGTCCGCAGCACGATAAGCAGCACCACGTCAAAGACCAGCGAAACCAGACACGTGATCGGTATGACGAACATGGTGACGACATGATTCATCGTCGCGACAAACCAGACCAGCGCAATCGCCAGCATGATATAGAAATATCGAAACATGAGTCGAAGCGGCCGTGGCGCGTGCAGAATCGCACTGTTGATGAACAGCACGCTGATGATCAGCGCGGCCGCCGAAGCGCCGACGATCGGCGCCGGCCACGACCACAGATAGGCGAAGAACCCGAGCAGCAACAGGATCGCACCGGCGACGAACGTGATGATCTCCACCGTCAGACGCCTCGGACGCAGATAGATCTGCTGCGCGGGGAATGCGGCGGGAGAGGCCTCGCCGTGCAATTCGTTCTGGCAGAGTGGGCAACGGGCCATATCGCCGGTGAAATTGACGCTGCAGGCATCGCAATGCTTCATGCCGACGCTCCTTTCTCCACATGCACGCCAGCGATGTTCATACGGCCGCTGATGCCCTGCGTGGCGAGAATCCGACACAGGTTCTTGATGACGTTCAGATCATGGTAGATGGTGGAGATGCCGATGCTCAGGTCGTCGCCGAACGAGCAGACCGTGAAATTCAGGCTGGCCGGTGTGGTGAGGAAGTTCACCGAACGCACATGGCGCGCGAGTCGTTCGTCCAAGGTGACTCGGCCAAGGTTCGAGACGGTGGTCGTGGTTTCGCGGTCGGTGATGAACCGGGCCAGCTCCAGCACCCAGTCCTTGGCAGGGGAGGGCGCGAGACGCAGCACCGGATTCTTTTCCAGCGCAATCATGCGGTTCATATGCGATTCGACGCGCTCGCGACTGGTGGCATGGCCGAGCTGCTCCTGCACATGGCGGGCGATGTCGGCCAACGGCTCATCGGTCAGCAACCCACCCATACCGTTGCCGTGCGCGGTGCGGGCGGCGGACTGCTGGCCGTTGCCGGTCACGTCTGGGCTCGTTGCGGAAGTTTTCGCGGAGTCCTCATCGGCTTCGATATCGGCCGGCGTGTACGCCACGTAAGTCATGCCGTAGAAGTTGCGCACGGTCTCCGACCTGAAGAAGGCGCGCAAGTCGACCGGAATATCCACGCGAATCGCGCGATTGCGGGCGCGCGAGGGCATGACGTCGCGAATCGCGCACAGTATCGCGGCGATGAGGTAGGAGGTGAGGCTCACTCCGCACTGATGTGCTGCACCAAGCACCTTGCTGGCGCTGACGTGATATTCCATGAACGTGGTCGCGTCCCGGTCGATAGGGCCGGACAGCCGGTAGATCTTCGTGCCGGGCGCGGCGCCGGCCTTGTCTTTCTCGTAGTATTTGTCGAAGCTGTTTTCGGCTTTGTCGCTATCCGAACCGTCGTAATCCGAAGGCACGCCCGGCACGTCGTACCGCTCGGCGATGTAGGCGTGCAGCAGTGACTTGAACAGGTTGATGGCGCCGCGACCGTCCGAAATGATGTGCGAGACCTCGAGATTGACACGATTGCGGAAATAGCTCACGCGGAACAGCATGCTTTTGGGCCCGTAATGCAGTCGCGAGCATATCGGCAGATGTTCCGGCTCCACCAGCGGCCGGCCGTCTGACTGTTCGAGGTAATGCCAGAACATGCCGTTGAGCAGGTGCACGTTGAAGCTCGGGAACTGGGCGATGGCATGGTCGAGCGCGTGCTGCAGGATGTCCGGGGTGATGTCGTCCTCCAGCTCAGCCGAATAGCGGAACACGGTCTGCGAGGAGCGGCCAGCCTGGGAGGAGTAGAACTTGCCGATGTTGTCTAGTCGGTACCAAGTACGTCTTGCCACGCGTCGCCTCCCTCCGGTGCGTTGGCGGTGGTGCCGGTACCGGGAGCCGGTTCCAGCGGTGTGCCGTCGAGGAAATGCTCGATGATTCGGTAGGTGGTGGCCACCAGTCCCACGGCCGACGTGTTGAGTAGGTAGCCGTGGATGCCATCGTGAATCCTGTAACAGGAGACGTTGTCGTTCACCAATTGCAGACGACGGGCGTACGCTTCGTCCTCGTCTCTGAGCGGGCAGTATTCGGCGGACAACACCAGCGTGCGCGGCTGATTGCTCAGGTCATGCGCGGTGAGCGGCGCGAAATACGGATTGGTCAGGTCGGCCACGGACGAACGGTACATGTCGATGTAGTCGGCCATGTCCTGTGCGGTGAGGATGTAGTCGGTGCCGTTGGTCCGCACCGATTCGAACGGGCTGGTCTCGGGATTGTAGTCGTTGCCGACCACCGGGTAAAGCAGCATCTGCGTGCGCGGCATGAACTCGCCGCGGTCGCGGGCCATGAGCGAGACGGCGGCCGCAAGATTGCCGCCCGCGCTGTCGCCAAACAGCACGATGCTGTCGGGATCCGGTGCTGGGATTGTCGCAGATATATCGCCCCCGCCGGTGGGGGCTGTCGGCGCAGCCGACTGGGGGTGGTCAACATCAACAGAACCACCCACCCCAGAAATCGGCAATTCCCCAGCAAACAGCTGCCGGGCTACCTCATAGCAATTCTCAACAGCAGTAGGGAAGCGGTATTCAGGAGCCAGCCGGTACCCGACCGAGATCACACGGCGTTGCAGACGTACGGCCATATGCGCGCAAGCCTGCGTGTACAGGTTGATGCCGCCTGTGGTCCAACCGCCACCGTGGAAAAACAGGATCGTGCCACGCGGCGTGACTGAGGGAAGTTCCGTGTTGGCATTGCCGGAAATACCGTCGGTGTTGCCGCTCGACGTGCTTTCCTTGATGGGTATTTTGGGTAGGACTTTGGGTAATACGGCGGGCAGAATCGCGGATATTGCCGAGGCCACTGGCGTGCCATTGGCGGAAGATCCCTCCAGGGCTTCGGGCAGGGGCGCTCCATAGGCGACCAGCGGCGTGAACACTCGCAATGGTACGGCATATCCATCCGCCATAGGCGCGAAGGCGTCCTCGACACGGCATTTCGGATTGGCGGGTGCCTGCTTGGCGATAAGCTCTTCCGCCACGCGCTGCAATTTGTACGACTTGCCCGCGTTGGGCTTGATGTAGCTGGCGGCCTTCATCGCGGCGAACAATGCCTCGTTGATCGGCATGACGACAGGTCCTTTCAGCGGCGGATTCGGTAGTGCGAACACCCCAACCTTAGCCCATGACCGGCATGAACAAAAAAGGGAAGGAACCCGAGAGTTCCTTCCCTGTGTGCCGTATCAGACGCGATACGCGCCGATTATCAGGCGGCGAAGTATTCCACGCCGGCCTCGAAGATCGGCTGGTACTTGTTGCCGGGCACGTTGACGTACAGGCCGTTGCCGGAACGCTCCGAGTGACCCATCTTGCCAAACACGCGGCCGTCCGGGCTGGTGATGCCCTCGATGGCGAGCAGCGAGCCGTTCGGGTTCACATCTAGGTCCATGCCGGGGGTGCCGGTCTCGTCCACGTACTGCGTGGCGATCTGGCCGTTGGCCCTGAGCTGGGCGAGTACCTCGTCGGAGGCCACGAAGCGGCCCTCGCCGTGGGAGATGGCCACGGTGTGGATGTCGCCGACCGAAGTCTTGGACAGCCACGGGGAGAGGTCGGAGGCCACGCGCGTGCGGACCAGTCGGCTCTGGTGGCGGCCGATGGTGTTGAAGGTCAGCGTCGGGCAGGCGTCGGTCATCGGCACGATGTCGCCGTACGGCACCAGACCCAGCTTGACGAGCGCCTGGAAGCCGTTGCAGATGCCGAGCATCAGGCCGTCGCGGTTCTTCAACAGGTCACGCACGGCCTCGGTGACGGCCGGCGCGCGGAAGAACGCGGTGATGAACTTGGCGGAACCGTCCGGCTCGTCGCCGCCGGAGAAGCCGCCCGGGATCATCACGATCTGGCTCTTGTTGATCTCATCGACCAACGCCTGCGTGGATTCGGCGACGGCGGCCGGTGTCAGGTTGTTGATGATCAGCGTGGTCACGTCGGCGCCGGCGCGCTCAAAGGCGGCGGCGGAATCATACTCGCAGTTGTTGCCCGGGAACACCGGGATCACCACATGCGGCTTGGCCACGGAAGAGCCGACGTACACGGTCTTCTTCGGCGCGTGGAAGTCGATGGTCTCGACGGTCGCGCCCTTGTCCTCGCCCTTGGAACGGTACGGGAACACGGATTCGATGCCGGACTCCCAAGCTTCCTGCACAGCGTCCAGGTCCAGCGTCTCGCCGGCGGCCTTGAACACGTACTCGGAGGTGGTGGTGCCGATTTCGCCGATCTCGACCAAATTGGAGACGGCCGGAAGCTTGGCATCGTCTGCCAGCTCGACGATGAACGAACCATATGCCGGGGTGAACAGGTCGTCCACGGCGATGCTGTCGTTCAGAGTCACGCCAATGCGGTTGCCGAGCGTCATCTTGAACAGGGCTTCGGCGGTGGCGCCATAGCCCGGCGTGGAGACGGCCAGGGCATCGTGGAAGTCGGTGAGCTCCTCGATCACGGAGAACGCCTCAAGCAGCGCATCCTTGTCCGGGGTCAGACCGTCGGCCAGGTAGCGCGGTGCGATGCGCACGATACGGTGATCGGCGTCCTTGAACTCGGGGGAGGTGGCGCGCTTCATGTTGCCCACGGCCACGGCGAAGGAGATCAGCGTCGGCGGCACGTCGAGATCCTCGAACGAACCGGACATGGAGTCCTTGCCGCCGATGGCGCCGGCGCCCAGGTCCACCTGGGCCATCAGCGCGCCGAGCACGGCGGCCGCCGGCTTGCCCCAGCGTTCCGGCTCGTCGCGCAGCTTCTCGAAGTACTCCTGGAAGCTCAGGTAGGCCTTCTCATGCTCGAAGCCGGCTGCGACCAGCTTGGCCAGCGACTCGACCACGGACAGGTAGGCGCCGGTGAACTGGTTCTTGGACATGATGTACGGGTTGAAGCCCCACGCCATCGCCGAGGCGGTGGTGGTCTCGCCGAACACCGGCAGCTTGGCGACCATGGCCATGTTCGGGGTGAGCTGACGCTTGCCGCCGAACGGCATGAGCACGGTGCCCGCGCCGATGGTGGAGTCGAAGCGCTCCGAAAGGCCCTTGTTGGAGGCCACGTTGATGTCGGTGACCAGCTCGTTCATGCGCTCGGCCAGCGTGCCTTCGCCCCACGGGGTCTCGTAGGACTGCTGTGCCTCGACATGCACGGTCTGGTGCTTGGAAGCGCCGTTGGAGGCCAGGAACTCACGGGACAGATTCACGATCTTGTCGCCGTTCCAGGTCATCACCATGCGCGGGTCCTCGGTCACGGTGGCGATCACCGTGGCTTCGAGGTTCTCTTCGCGGGCGTAGGCCAGGAACTCGTCCACGTCCTCGGCGGCCACGTCCACGGCCATGCGCTCCTGGGATTCGGAGATGGCCAGCTCGGTGCCGTCCAGGCCCTCGTACTTTTTGGGCACGGTGTTGAGGTCCACGAACAGGCCGTCGGCCAACTCGCCGACCGCCACGGACACGCCACCCGCGCCGAAGTCGTTGCAGCGCTTGATCAGACGGCAGGCATCGCCGCAGCGGAACAGACGCTGCAGCTTGCGCTCCACCGGAGCGTTACCCTTCTGCACCTCGGCGCCGTCGAGTTCGAGCGATTCCACGTTATGCGCCTTGGACGAACCAGTGGCGCCACCGATGCCGTCACGGCCGGTACGGCCGCCCAGCAGGATGATCTTGTCTCCGGGGGCCGGGGTTTCGCGGCGCACATGGTCGGCCGGGGTGGCGGCCACGACCGCACCCACCTCCATGCGCTTGGCCACGTAGCCGGGGTGGTAGATCTCGTCGACCTGACCGGTGGCCAGACCGATCTGGTTGCCGTAGGAGCTGTAGCCGGCTGCGGCGGTGGTCACGAGCTTGCGCTGGGGGAGCTTGCCTTCCAGCGTCTCGGAGACCGGCACGGTCGGGTCCGCGGCGCCGGTGACGCGCATCGCCTGATACACGTAGGAGCGGCCGGACAGAGGATCGCGGATGCAGCCGCCGATGCAGGTGGCCGCGCCACCAAACGGTTCGATTTCGGTGGGGTGGTTGTGGGTCTCGTTCTTGAACAGGAACAGCCAGTCCTCGTCGTGGCCGTTCACGTCAACCTTGACCTTGACGGTGCAGGCGTTGATTTCCTCGGACTCGTCAAGGCCTGTAAGGATGCCGTTCTTCTTGAGCCACTTGGCGCCGATGGTGCCCATGTCCATGAGGCAGACGGGCTTGGTGTCGCGGCCGAGCTCGTGGCGCATCGCCAGATAACGCTCGAAGGCGGCCTTGACGGTGGCGTCATCGATGGTCACTTCGTCCAGCTCAGTGCCGAACGTGGTGTGACGGCAGTGGTCGGACCAGTAGGTGTCGATCACCTTGATCTCGGTGATGGTGGGTTCGCGGCCCTCCTCGCTGAAGTACTTCTGGCAGAATTCGAGGTCGGCCAGGTCCATGGCCAGACCGCGCTCGTCGATGAACTTCTGGCCGGCTTCGGCGTCCATCTCGTTGAAACCGGCGATGGTCTCGACCTTGCCGGGCACCGGCACCTGGGTCTTCAGGGTTTCCTTGGTCTCCAGGCTGGCCTCGCGGGCCTCGACCGGATTGATCACGTAATGCTTGATGGTGTCCACGTCGGCGTCGGTCAGGTCACCTTCCAGCGCGTACAACTTGGCGGAGCGGACCGTCGGGCGCTCGCCCTGGGAGATGAGCTGGATGCACTCGGCGGCGGAGTCGGCGCGCTGGTCGAACTGGCCGGGCAGGAACTCGGTGGCGAAGACCTTGGCTCCGGCGAAGTCGGGCAGATCGTAGGCCACATTGTCCACCTGGGGTTCGCTGAACACGGTGGGCACGGTCTGGTCGAACAGCTTCTGGGAGATGCCTTCGACGTCATAGCGGTTCACGATGCGCAGGGCCTTGAGGCCGTTCAGTCCGAGGATTGTGCGCAGTTCGCCCGCAAGCTGCTGGGCTTCGACATCAAAGCCGGGCTTCTTTTCCACGTACACGCGAAAAACCATGGAAATCCTTTCTTGAAATTATTGAAAAATTGAAGAAGTGCGGTAAAAGAACTTGGCTCCCCTCTCTGAGGGGAGCTGTCAGCGGAGCTGACTGAGGGGAGTTGTCATGGCGGTGAACGTCTTGACCTCCCCTCAGTCGCCTATCGGCGACAGCTCCCCTCAGAGAGGGGAGCCAGCTGTATGTTCTGCTACCTGCACCTAAACGACTTATTCGGCGACTGCGATGCCTTCGGACTTGGCGAGTTCGGCGAGGCGCTCCTCGATCTCTTCGTAGGCCGGGATGATGCTGCCGAGACCACGGCGGAACAGGTCCTTGTCGAGGTGCTCGACCTTGCCGGAGTGGTCCTTCTGGTCCCACAGACGGCAGGAATCCGGGGTGATCTCGTCGGCCAACAGCAGCGTGCCGTCGGTGGCGCGGCCCATTTCGATCTTGAAGTCGACCAGCTTGACGTCGATCTTGGCGAAGATCTCGATCAGGGCCTCGTTGATCTTGCGGGCCAGCGGGGCGATCTCGGCGAGATCCTCGCGAGTGCATACGTCGAGGGCTACCAGGTCATCGTTGTTGACGAACGGATCGTGCAGATCATCGTTCTTCAGGAAGTACTCAAGCACCGGCTCCTTGAGCGGCAGTCCTTCCTCCACACCCAGACGGGAGCAGAAGTGGCCGGCGGCCACGTTGCGCAGCACGATCTCCAACGGGAACATGTTCACCTTGCGCACCAGCTGGCCGGTGTCGTTCACTCGCTTGATGAGGTGGCTGTCGATACCGCGCTTCTTGAGCAGGTCGAAGATGATGGTGGTGATGAGGTTGTTCAGGCGGCCCTTGCCGGTGAAGTCTTCCTTCTTTTCACCATCGCCAGCGGTGGCGGTGTTCTTGTATTCGACCCACAGAACCTCTGGATCGTCGGTTGCGTACAGTTGCTTGGCCTTGCCCTCGTAGAGCTTTTCCAGCTTCTCCATGACTCACCTTTCAGGAGTGGAATTTCTGGGTGAACTAACGGTAAAAGGGTACCAATCGAGGGCTACAACAACACTCAGCATGACGCTACGATGCGGCCAGCGCATCATACGTCGCTGCATCGAACGGCCATACGCTGTTGGGATGGCGGAGGCGGACGGTATTGGTCCGACAATCGACTCATTGCCGGTCGCATAGTCGTTCGGCGTAACAGTATCTACGCAAGCGCGCGGACACTCAGATGTTCGTCAATAGACAAAACGTGAGTGTACGGCCGCGCACGCACGATAATGGGAGTGACGAAATGGTGCAAGGAGGTTCGTCATGATCGATCATATTGGTTTGTTTGTTTCCGACGCCGCACAGTACGCGGATTTCTACGAGAAGCTGCTGGCCCCGCTGGGCTACGTCAAGAAAGTGGCATACCCGACCGCCGTGTGCTTTGCCAATGACGAGGATGGCGACAGCGTTTGGCTGGAGTCTCCGAAGGACGGCAACCCGGTGGTGCCGTCTCATGTGGCGTTCCGCGCCAAGGATGAGGCCGCCGTCAAGGCGTTCCATGAGGCCGGTCTCGCCTCTGGCGGTACCGACAACGGCGCTCCGGGCCCGCGCCCGAACTATGGCCCCACGTATTACGCCGCGTTCATCCACGACCCGGACGGCAATAATATTGAGGCCATGCTGAGCTGATCAGGCCGTGGACTACTCCACGGTAATCGTCAACGCATCGGCAACACGGCCGGCCTTGGCACGGGCGTCGGCTTCGGACTCGCCGACGGCCAGTGCCACAGCCATACGACGGTGGCCATGCACTTCGGGCTTGGCAAAAATGCGCAGGTCCGTGCCAGGTTCGGCCAGAGCAGCGGCCACATCGGTGAACTCGGCCTCACCGTCGCCGGCCACCACAATCGCATGGCTTGCCGCCACCGAGCCGGCCGGAATCGTGAGTGCCACGTGCTCGGGGGTGATCGGCAGACCCAGGATCACGCGCGCATGGAGGGCGAACTCGCTCAGACGCTGGGAGGTCATCGTCACCATACCGGTATCGTGCGGACGGGGGGAGACCTCGTTGAACAGAATCGAGCCGTCGGTGAGCACGAACAATTCCACGCCGAACACGCCCCAACCGGTCTCGCCGGTCGCCTGAGCCTTGGCCACCAAGCCTTCAACGGCGGTACGTGCGATGTCGCGCGCCCGCTCGGCCTCACCATCGGGCTCGGTAGCCGGCTGCCAGGACTCGCGGTAATCGCCGGACTCCTGACGTTGGCCGATCGGCGCGCACGTCACAATGCCGGCGGACGAAGAAACGGTCAGTACCGTCAGCTCACGCTCCAGCGGGGCAAGCGCCTCAACGATCACGCGCGACACATCGCCCTCATCGGCGGCGCGGCGGCCCTCCTGCGCTTCGGTCCAAGCGGCATCGATGGCGTCGGCGGAACGCACCACCGACTGGCCGTGACCAGACGAGCTCATCACCGGCTTGACCACGCATGGATAGCCGACCTCCGAAGCTCCGGCGCGCAGCTCTTCCAGCGAGCCGGCAAAACGATACGGTGTAGTCGGCAAGCCCAATTCTTCGTGGGCCAGTACGCGCAGGCGCTCGCGGTCCATGCAAATCGCGGCGATTTCGGCGCTCGGCACCACCTGGGTGCCCGCGGCCGCAGCACCGGCCAGCACATCGGTGGCGATGGCCTCTACCTCGGGCACGATGATGTCCGGCTTGATTTCATCGAACAATGCCTGCAATTCGGCGGCATTCGCCATATCCAACGCGCGGTATTCATGCGCCACCTGCTGGGCCGGAGCGCCGGCATAGGAGTCAGCAGCACACACCCATGCGCCCAGTCGCATGAGTTCAAGCGTGACCTCCTTGCCCAGCTCGCCAGCGCCCAAAAACAGCACGCGGGTGGGGTGCTTGCCCAGCGGTGTGCCCAGCGGTCGGTTGGCTGTGCGAGTTGCGGGGGGAACGGCGGAAGTCTCGGCGGGAATTGCGGGAGAGGAGGCGGAAGTCACGGCAGTATTCACGGCGTTTTCAGTCATACCCACATTCTGCCATGACGCGATGATTTCGGTATGTCGCGTGAGCGAAGTGCCTCGCGCGGCCAAAATTACGGGCGGAATATCCGGCTTCATGGGGCGGTAATGAGTCCATGGGGCGGTAATGAGTCCATGGGGCGGTTTGTTGGTTTTGTGAAACCGCGGAATTAAGCCGTTTTGCCTTACCGCCCCATGGGAATTTCACCGCCCCATGGGGTAAATACCGCCCCATGGGCAGGTTACCGCCCCATGAAGATTCAGATGCCCGTAACCCGCCATAAATACTGCGTATAGACACGCCATTGCGTGTGTAACAGAGCCGTCGTACCTTAGCAATCACCGGCCGATGAAGTATGGGGCGGTCGGGCCAACATTTTTGGATGTGACATATAGCGAATAGCGGCGTGTCGGTTCCGGCGTTTCAGGCTACAAGCCGGCACGCTGGCAATAGTCGAAGGGGGAGGGCGACATGCCGACGTCGAACGCGGCTCTGATTTCTCGACGGGCGGCTAGTCTGCCCGGCAATCCTTTTGCTGAGGCGGACGCACGCGCTGCAGCAGCCGTCGCCGCCGGCAAGGATATCATCGACTTGAGCAAAGGGAATCCCGATGGCTGGCCGCCATCCTTTGTACAGGACGCGCTTTCTCACGCTTCCCACAATCCTTCCCTGTTCCGGTACCCGCCATTTGATGGGCTTCCGGAATATCTGAATGCGATTGCCGGCTGGTATTCGCGCCAGCACAACGTCACCGTGGACCCCGCCACCCAGCTGCTGGCGACTTCCGGCTCGTCCGTCGGCATCACCACCGTCATCCAGGCGCTGGTCGATCCGGGAGATACGGTGGTGGCGGTCGACCCGTATTACCCACAGTACGAGGGCTCAACAGTAGTGGCCGGTGGCCAGTTCGAGACGATTCCCGCTGACCCGAGCCGTGGATTCCTGCCCGACTTGGATGCGGTGGACCCAGCGCTATGGACTCGCGCCAAACTGCTGATTCTGAACTATCCCAACAATCCGACCGGCGCGGCCGCAACACCCGAGCTGTATGAGACGGCCATGCGCCTGGCCAAGCAATACGGATTCATCGTACTTAACGATTTCGCCTATGCGGGGCTCGAATTCGGCGACGTGCGCTCGCTGAGCCTGCTGGAGACTCCGGGCGCGCTGGACGTGGCGCTGGAACTTGGCTCGCTGTCCAAGATGTATATGGTGGCCGGCTGGCGCGGTGGATTCGTGGCGGGCAACGCCGAAGTCCTCTCTGCCGTCAAAGCCGTACACCGGCAGACTGCGGTGTTGGCTTCCAGCGTTATTCAGCAGGCCGGTGCGGTGGCGCTGGAATCCGATCAGAGCACGGTGAAGCTGCTGGCTGTGCAATATCAGCATCGTTTTGAAGTGGTGCGTGACGGGTTTACCCAGGCTGGTCTGCCGGTGGCCGAGGCCCAAGGCGGCCTGTTCGCGTGGGCGCGCGTGCCGGTGCGGTGGCATGGCGATTCCGCCGCATTCGTGGATTGGCTGCTCAACACGGCCGGCGTGGCGCTGATGCCGGGGGTCTGCTTCGGTCAGGCGGGCGAAGGCTGGGTGCGCATCAGTCTGCTCAAGCACACCGCCGAGTTGTTCCAGGCCGTGGCCCGCGCCGATCGTGCGCTGCGAAGCGCGTGATTCAATATTGGGCAAAATGCGGCAGCCCATACCATTTCACACGCGTTCAGGCAGCGCGGCCGACGTCATTGCCGCGCGGTGGTTTAGGATGAGGCAATGCGCGAAAACGGGATTGAAGAGAGCATTGATCGTCCGCTGACTATCGCTCTTGTGGTCGATACGGTGGGCAATCAGGGCAACGGCACCTCCAATTCGGCCTTGCAATGGGCTGCGGAATTGGAGCGGCAAGGCCATCATGTGAGGCTTGTCGGTATAGGGGCGCCCGAATATCCGGCGCGCGTGAATAAGGTGCCGCTCGTCTCGTGGGTGGCCGCCAAGCAGCTCATGCAATTCGCCGAACCCAGCGACACGTTGTTCCGCACCGCCTTCCAAGGCGTGGATGTGGTGCATATCTATATGCCGTTCAAATTCGGCCGTCGTGCCGCTAAAGTCGCCCACCAAATGGGCATTCCCGTGACTGCCGGATTCCACCTGCAGCCGGAGAACGTGCTGTATTCGGCCGGCCCGCTACGTCGCATTCCCGGTATTTCCAGCTTCCTGTACTGGCTGTTCAAGCACTGGCTGTACAAGCACATTGACCACATCCATGTGCCCACCGAAATGACCGCGAGTCTGTTGCGCGCGCACGGGTATAAAGCCAAGTTGCACGTGATTTCCAATGGTTATTCACCGGTGTATTCACCGAAGAAGCCGGCCGATCCGGATGCTTCGGCTCCCGTGCCGTTCCGTGTCGTCGCTTCTGGCCGACTGGCCAGCGAGAAAGATCAGATTACGCTGATCAAGGCGGTGTCGATGTCCCGCCACGCCGGCGATATTCAGCTGGTGATCGCCGGTACTGGGCCGCTCAAGCAGTATCTCAAGTTCCGCGCCGGGCGTTTGCTGGCGCGCAAGGCCGATATCGGATTCCACAAGCACGCCGATATGCCCGATTTGTTGCGTTCGGGCGATTTGTTCGTGCATTGTTCGATTGCCGACATCGAATCGGTGAGCGTGATCGAGGCGATGGCGTGCGGATTGGTGCCGGTGATCGCCGCGTCCGAATTGTCGGCGGCCGGCCAGTTCGCGCTGATCGACGAGTCGTTGTTCCCCGTGCGGGACGCGGCCCTGCTGGCCCGACGCATCGATTGGTGGATCGCACATCAGGCCGAGCGCGCCGAATGGGGCGAGAAATACGCCGAATACACCAAGGCGCATTATTCCGTGGAAGCCTCGGTCCACAAGTTCGTGGATATGGAACGCAAGGCGATAGGGGAGTAGGAGCCTTCTCGTTTGCGGAGAGGTCTTTCCCTCAGTCCGCCTGCGGCGGCCAGCTCCCTCATCGGCGGGAGCTACGAAAAAACCTCCCTCTGATGAGGGAGGTGGCATCGCGAAGCGATGACGGAGAGAGAGATTAGCGAAGGGTTTTACAACACCTCAATAAGCTGATCGACCTCTTCATGCGTGGTGGCCCAGCTGGTGCAGATGCGCATCACGGTATGCGTGTCGTCGGCCTTCTCGGTAAAGCCGAGCTTGACCTCGCGCTCCAGACGGTCGATGGTCGGCTGATCCATCGTCACGAAAATCTGGTTGGTGGGCGCTTCGAAAGTGAGCATGTAGCCCTTGGCGCGCAGGGCCTCGCGAATACGATCGGCCGCCTCATTGGCGCTGCGGGCAATCTTGAAATACAGGTTGTCGGTGAATAAGGCGTCAAACTGCGCGCCCAGCACGAAGCCCTTGGCCAGCAAGGCGCCGTGCTGCTTGATGCGGGTCAGGAAGTGCTTCGGCGTGTTGTGCTTGGTAAACACCACGGCCTCGCCGAACAGCGCACCCACCTTGGTGCCGCCGATGTAGAACACGTCGGCGATGGTCGCCAGATCCGTGAGCGTCATGTCGGAACCAGTGGCGGTCAGCGCGTAGCCGAGTCGCGCGCCATCCACGAACAGCGGCATATCGTACTTATGCGCCACATCGGCGATAGCCTGCAGTTCGGCTTTGGAGTAGATGGTGCCATATTCGGTGCTTTGCGAGACGTACACGGATCCAGGGAACACCATGTGCTCGTAGTTGCCGTCCGCATAGAAGGTCTTGCAGAACTCGTCCAGTTCGGTTGGATCCATTTTGCCGTTGTGCTGGGGAATCGTAAGCACCTTGTGGCCCGAGAACTCGATGGCGCCGGCCTCGTGCACGTTCGGATGGCCGGAGGCGACCGCGACCACGCCTGCATACGCCGGGGTGATGGTGTCGATGACGACCTGGTTGGTCTGCGTGCCGCCGACGAGGAACCACACATCCGCGTCCGGCTGGCCGCAGGCCTCGCGGATCTTGGCCTTGGCCTGATCGCTCAGTTCGTCGGACCCGTAGCCCGGATACAGATGGTTGTTGGCTTCAGCCACGGCTTCAAGCACTGCGGGATGGGCGGCGCGGGAGTAATCGTTCTCAAAAGACAGCATGACGGACCTTTTGTCCTTATGTTCGGTGAATTGGATATGCCCGAGTGTACAACGCGGTGGTTCCCGGCAGGAGCGGGGAATTCAGGGAAAAACAAAACCCTTCCGCGAACGGAAGGGTTTTACTGGGGTGGCCAACGCGGCTCGAACGCGCGACCTTCTGAACCACAATCAGATGCTCTACCAACTGAGCTATGGCCACCATAGTGTCGTATTCAGCAAGCTGAATTCGCACAACAGGTGAATACTATACACAACT
This sequence comes from Bifidobacterium sp. FKU, assembly GCF_026016385.1. Taxonomy (NCBI): domain Bacteria; kingdom Bacillati; phylum Actinomycetota; class Actinomycetes; order Bifidobacteriales; family Bifidobacteriaceae; genus Bifidobacterium; species Bifidobacterium sp. FKU. The sequence continues at coordinate 1,831,197 of NZ_CP092888.1, read as the reverse complement.
TTGCGGATGTGTGCTCATCGGTGTGTCGCGATGGAATCAAGTGGTTGGTTTCATTCTTGGGGCCAGGCTGTGGGCTGTCTCAAATGGTGGGATGTGGACGAGTGGGTCTTGTGTGGCGATTGATGAAAAGTCAGGGGCACACAACGGCGTGATGGTGCGACTGGGGATTGCAGAGATGATTACGTGAGCGTTCACAATGTGAGCATTATGTTTCATATCAACCGCGACACGCCTAGTTTCATGCGATGTTACCTACACCGAACAAGGGAAGAGAAACACCATGGAAAAGGTTAAAGCCTTTGCAGATTGGCTGACCAAGTGGTTTACGGTCATCGTCATCGTCTGGGCCGTCTTCAACTACTTCGTGCCGGCCGCCAGCCTGTGGGGCAAGGCGTACACCGGCTACATGCTGGGCATCGTGCTGTTCGGCATGGGGCTGACCCTGACGCTGGACGATTTCAAGCGCATCCTCACCCAGCCGATGATGGTCATCGTCGGCACGGTGGCCCACTTCGTCATCATGCCTCTCGTCGCCGTGGCCCTGTGCGCGATCTTCCACCTGTCCGGCCCGCTGGCCGTGGGCGTGATTCTCGTCGGCTGCTGCCCGTCCGGCACCTCCTCCAACGTGATGAGCTACCTGTCCCGTGGTGACGTGGCCCTCGATGTCTCCATCGGCATCCTCTCCACCCTGTGCGCCCCGTTCATGATTCCGCTGCTGATGCAGCTGCTGGCCTCCCAGTATGTGAGCGTGCCGGTCGAATCCCTGTTCCTCAATGCCGTCAAGGTGGTGCTCTTCCCGATCGCCCTCGGCGTGATCTGCCACATGGTCTTCGGCAAGAAGATCGAGAAGGTCACCGTGGCCCTGCCGATCGTGTCTCAGGTGGCCATCCTGCTGATCATCGGCGTGGTCGTCGCCGCCAACGGCCCGAAGCTGTTCGTGGCCAGCTCCCTGATGGCCATCCCGGTGGTCATCCTGCATAATCTGTGCGGCTACTCGCTGGGCTTCGGCTTCTCGAAGCTGATGTACAGGATCTACCCGAAGGGCTTCCGCTACGCGCAGCAGAAGGCCATCACGTTCGAGGTCGGCATGCAGGACTCCGCCCTGGGCGCCACGCTGGCCCTGACCTCCTTCGCGTCCAACCCGCTCGCCGCCGTGCCGTCCACCTTCTTCTCCGTGTGGCACAACATCTCCGGCTCCATCCTGTCCAGCTGGTGGCGCAACCATGACGACCGGCACGAGATTCATTGGGATTCCGACAACGGCGAGAAGGGCTCCGCGGCGAACGTCGTCGACGCGGCCCGTCCGTCCGATGCCGCCAAGACCGCCCCGTCCGTCGCCTGAGAAGGCCGTCGCCCGGCGCGGCGAATTCGGCGGGCCGGGCGTTCGCGGCGTGTCCGCCGGTAGGGTGGTCTCGTGTTTATGTTCAATGTTTTTTCGGCAAAAGTGCATCAAGTTAGGGCTATGAAATATCTCGTCTGCAGATGTTCACAAAACCTAGTACGAACGGCAGAACTATCCAGAAAATCACTGAAACAACAATCTGAGAATAAGTTTGAGGGGTTAGACCGGCTACAAAAATTGAAGACGAGTGTCCCAGCGAAATCCATCTAGCATATTCTGATATGGAATTTATCTGCGATAGCATCACTGTGACCGGAGGAATGATGAAATACAATGAGATTGAAATTACGGTAGATCGCGAGAATAAAGCCATAGCGAGCCCCAGACCCATATTCACCAACAACGGTAGCGCAAGAGCTAGAAAGCCCGATAGTGAAGCTTTCCAATTTAGACTAAAATGATGAATACTCGATGTAGTAACTGAAACAATCAATGTTAGTAGTAATGAAGCGGCAAAACTAGCTGAGAAAATCAAGACCGCTACCACAGTTTTAGCAATCACAATTCGAGACCGCTTGGGAACCTGCGTAAAAGTTACTAGCGCACTACCCTTATCCCACTCCTCACAAACCAAAAGAATGATTAGGAGTGGGCTTATAGTGATTAGAGGACTCGCCACCTGTTTGAAAGGTATGTACCAAGACTCCCCGGCTTCCAGCAATACAGCCGACCAAATGCTCATTCCAACGGTCAACAGCAAGGTGACCAAGGTTATAGCTATACTCGCACGAGTACCAAAAGCTTTCCTCAGTTCAGATTTTATAGTGCCTGACATCTTTGAATCTGAAACAGGTTTGACATGATCATTAAGATTATTAGCCATTGTTAACCACACTTCCCCGAGAGACACTCGCAGTTTGTTCCAAATAGAACTCTTCCAAGCCTTTACCAGCCCTCTTTAGATCACTAATTGACACCGACCCAATTATCTGCCCCTTACCGACTAAAACAACACTGTCAGCAATTTTCTCCATCTCACCTAACAAGTGTGAACTTAGGAAAACAGTTCCCCCAGCTTGGGTAAAGTCTCTAAGGAAGCTCCGCATCCAATGAATTCCCTCTGGATCCAAACCATTCATCGGCTCATCCAGAATAAGAAGCTCGGGCTCGGGCAATATGGCGAGAGCTAACGCTAGACGCTGTCTCATTCCCAAAGAGTAGGTACCGATCCGCCGCCTGCTCTCGGCGCTTGTCAGTCCACAAGACTCCAAAGCAAACTCAATCTTGGAAGACGCTATGCCGAGAACATCTGCCGCTGCGAGCAATATACTACGCCCGGTTCTACCTGGATGTTGCTTTGATGCATCCAAAACTGAGCCAATTCGACGCGCAGGATTCTGGAGTTTGGAGTAGTCGGTTCCAAACACACTGGCCGACCCTTTCGAGGGTTTTGTTAGCCCCAGTATGCAACGCATCGTGGTAGATTTGCCTGCGCCGTTAGGGCCAACAAATCCAGTAACTGAGCCTTGAGGGACCTCGAAAGACATATCGCGAATTGCGCATACTTTCCCATAGTACTTAGACAACGAGTCCACTTTAATAACCCATGGTCGCTCATCCATCACTTTTCTCCATCCTTATTGCTCCGCCGTACAGACAAATAAAGTACGAATCCGAAAATGGCGGCCACGACTATGCCGATTCCCCTATCATACCAAGCGCTTCCAGTTGAACGTCCCGTTGTCTAATTGAAAGTGCAACACCCGTTGGATTGGAGATTGTCTGGAAAACCAGTCCGAGGGGATGTCGCACCCATGGGGAAAGCATGTTCGCACCTGTCGGAAGAGGAGTGTATGTGATCGAATAAAGGTGTTCGGCGTCGGCACTTGTTTCTGTACACCGTGAGCGTTCAATTTGAACATTGCAGGCGGCGGTGATGCCGGTGGAACGAGAACACCGGCATCGTCCGGTTCCTTGATGGATTCCCGAGTGCCCGTCAACCAAACCGATGGTTCTCGGGAGGAAAGGAAATGACGACACCGGTGCGTGTCCGACGGCGTATCAGGCAGCTCGACCGCCAAGGCCTGAGCCACAAGGAGATATCACGAAGGCTTGGCGTATCGCGCACGACCGTGGTCAAGTACGCCAACCGCGGCGATTATTCACCCGAATCGTCGGACGGCGCCCGCGCGGGCGGATCGCTGGTCGACGACGGGTACGCGGCCGTCGTGGACGGATGGCCGGCCGCCGGCCCGCGCATGCCGGTCAAGCGGCGCCGTGCCGCGGCCCGCGTGTACGAGCGGCTTGTGGGGGAATGCGGGTTCACGGGCCCGTACTCGTCGGTGCAGCGCCGGGTCAGGCGTTGGAGGCAGGAGCATCGAGCGCGGTCGGACGGCTTCGCCGAATCGAAGTGGGCGCCGGGAAGCGCGCAGGTCGATTTCGGCCGAGCCCGGGCCGGGGTCGCGGGCGTGGAACGGGTCGTGCGTTTACCGGCGGTGTCGTTCCCGTGTTCGAACATGCGCTGGGTGGCGGCGTTGCCGGGCGAGACCGCGGAATGCGTGTGCCGGGGTCTGCCGGAGGTGTTCGAGAGGACGGGCATGGCGCCCGGGGTCGTGGTGTTCGACAACGCCGTCGGCGTGGGCCACCGCAACGCCGACGGCACGGCCGCCCGGACCCGCCTGTTCTCCCTGTTCCGCGCGCGCTACGGGTTCGGGCCCCGGTTCCGCGACCCGTATTCCGACCACGGGAAGGGCGGCGTGGAGAACGCGGTCGGCTTTCGCGGGACGCGACCCGATGGCGCCGATGCCGTCGGACGAGAGCTTCCGGGCGTCGGTCCGCGTGTGGCTCGACGACATCCGCGTCGTGGCCGCCGAATGCGGGTTCGCGGCCATCGTCAAAGCGGTGGAGACCGTCATCGACGCCGGACGGACCATCGACCGGGCCGCAATCGCCACATGCGCCCGACGCGTCCTCGAGGGCAAGGGCTCCTCGGGCGGCCAGGATCTGAAACACCATGACAAATACATGGAGGACGGGCATGAGCACACACGACGGCCAGCCGCGCAAGCGCGGCGGCAGAGTGGTCGCCAGGGCCACGCCCGAACAGGTCACGGCCTTGGCGTGCAACCTGCCGTTGACGCACAGCGTGCTCGGGAAGGCCATCGAGAACGCGACCCCGGGCCAGCTCGGCTTCCTCGCCAACCTGTTCGAGGCCGAGAACGCCAGCCGGGCCAGATCCAAACGGTGGCGGCTGCCCGGACAGGCCGGCTTCCCCTGGAACAAGACCCTGGACGGCTACGACCGGGGGCATGGCCTCGTTCCCCGCCGACCGGGGCCGCGAGCAGTTGGAAAGCCTGGAGTTCGTCGAACGGGCCGAGGACCTCGTGCTTTACGGCGACGTGGGCCGCGGCAAGACCCACCTGGCCATCGCGATCGGCGTGCTCGCCTGTCGGCGGATGATCCCCGTCAGGTTCCTCGCCGCCTCGAGCCTGGTCATGCGGCTGAGGAAGGCCAAGGACGAGAACCGTCTCGACCAAGAGCCTAAGGCGATCGGCAGGGCCGGGCTGGTCATCATCGACGAGCTCGGCCATCTGCCCATCGACATCGACGGGGCCAGGCTCCTGTTCCAGGCCGGCGCGGACTGCTACGAGACCCGCAGCGTCATCTCCGCCTCGAACCTCGAGTCCGGCGGGTGGGGCGACGTGTTCGGAGACGGGGACATGGCCGCCGCGGTCATAGACCGCATCGTCCACCACGGCGGGATCATCCGTTTCCACGGCGAATCCTACCGGAACAGACACTCCCTCATGAAGTAAGCCAACCAGACAAACAACAAAAAAACAAGGAAACAGCCGCCGACGGCGTTCAAGTTGAACGCCGACCGTGTCCAGATTAAGTGCTGAAAGCGTCCACCTCGATTTGACGAAATACACGGCGCATCCACGGCAGGGCGTTGACGAACGTGTGGTTGCCGACCGACACGTTGCCGCGCCGACGCGGCAACGGATGCGCGACCCTCATGAACCGGTCAAGCGTGACGTCATACCCCGGCATACACATACGACAATTATCACGCAAAACCTAAATAGCGTAAACACACCCTAGATGGTTAGCGGACCAGTCCAGATCTTTGCTGTTGTCTCGGCTCTAGTCCCAGTGCAGCGGATGGAGGATGCCATGCCGGTATGAATCATCCTGTGCCAGGAAATCAAGGATTCTGTGCGAGTATTCCCGGTCGCCGTTGATACGGTCAACGAGATACATGAGCACAATCAGCGAGTTGCCAACTGATTTGTCTTCGTATGCAAATTCCGGGAACGCCGCCCTCATGTCCTTGAGCACCGCCGGGGTGATCACCATCTCGCGGTTCCACAGGCGAGAGTGATGTGAGCACAGGTTGCGCAGGTAAACCATCGCGTGCACGATTTCCGAGGCACGGCGGCGGTTCTTGCACAATCCCAGCGAGAGCACTGTCTTGGCCACGGCATCCATGTCCAGATGCAACTGGAGCATCTTGGACAAGGTATCGAACGGTAGCACCTCCACCACGGCCCACACCGGTGGCTGCTCGTGCTGGTGGCGGTAGTGGCGGATGCATACCTCGTGGGAACGGGACACCCAGCCCTTGATGTTCGAGATCAGGGAGTCTCGCTTCAACATGCCGTTCGGATACGCGATGTCACGATAGGAATCCGGCTCGTCATAGTTGTAGGCGTCGCCGTTCAGCGCCAGGTTGTAGGCGAGGCGCGCACGGAGTGTCAGTTCCAGACGCGAGGTGCCCTCAAGGATAAGGCGGCGGAACTGGTCGTCCAGCATAAAGGGAGTAAGGAAATCGGATACCTTCGCACCTGGTCGGAAATCATTGTCACCGTTCGCCGGATCCTTCTGGAACGGTCGGAAATACGCGGACAGGCGATAGTAGTTATTGTCCAACAGGATGCCTGGCATGTCGGGCACATCGATGGTCAGGCCGCGCTGCTTGAGCAGTTCGATCATCTCGAACACCGACTTGGCCTGCTTACGCACCTCTCCGCCTCCCATGGATAAAACAAGAGCCCCCGGATTTGAGCACTGTTAGGAGGCTTGGAGGCTACTGTTGACATAAACAATATATCAACCGGTGCACAGAAGCAAGTGGCCCGTTGTCTAAATGAAAGTGCAACACCCGTTGGATTGGAGATCGTCCGGATAACCGGTCCGAAGGGATGTCGCACCCATGGGAGAAGTATATTCGCACCTGTCGGAAGAGGAGCGCCAGGTCATCCGGATCGAGGCCGGCAACGGCACGAGCGTCAGGAAGATGGCCCGTTTGCCGGGACGCAGCCCGTCCAGCATCAGCAGGGAGATCAAGCGCAACACGTGGTTCCCGTCCAACGAGAGCGAGTCCTGACGGCCGTACCGGCCGAAGCGTCCGAAGACGGGCCGCTGCTACATCGCGGGCCCCGCGCGGCGCAAGGCCGGCCGCAGGCGCGCCAAACCACGCAGGCGCCACCGCCCGTCATGCGAACGCCTGTGGTCGCGGGTGGCGGCGCGGGCGTGGCGGCGGGAGGACGTCGCGTTTCCCGATTCCCGGACGGGTTCCCATCTCCGAGCGTCCGCCGCCGGCCGGCGCGCGTCGCCGTCACGTGCGACGACGGCGCCGGGTTCGCCCGCCGCACGCGCCTGCGCGACGGGCCGGGCATGGACACGTGCTTCGCCGACCCGTACTCCAGCCGGCGGCGGGGAGGCGACGAGAACAGGAACGGCATGATCCGCCGGTATCCGCCCGAACGCGGCGAGATTCGGATGGGCATGGCCGGGGAACTGCGGGAATTGCAGGATCAACAGCGGTGTTGCACCTCTAAATAGACAACGGGGCTCGCGTTTCGCCAGGGTGGTTTTGGTAGAATCGATGGTGAGGAAAGCGGCAAGGTAGTACGGCAAGGAGGCCGGGCCGCCGGAGGTTCCCATCGTATATGGAAGAGCACGAAGGGCGTGCTGAACGTCAATGGTATGCAGGTGGTATGTGGCGAGAAGAGATATGATGTAACCTCTTGGGCGACGCCCCCGCGCGGCAAGGTTCGCGCGGGGGCGTTCGTTGTCCGAGGACCCGCGCCATCCCTCGGCGCGTCGTTGTCCGGCGGAATCGTAATATAAATATTCGTGTGTGCCAACAGCGCGCCTTATGTGACAGGCGAGCGAGTTGGGATATCCTTCAAACCGTTGATCGCGCGCAGCAATGCGTCGACGGGAGGGGCGGAGGCCATCGGGCCGGTGGACTGGGCTATCTTTTCCGATTCGTCGGGTGCCGCCAACAGGCGGATACCAAGCGAGTGTGCTGAAAAGTGTGGGCGCAGTGCGGCGGTCACACAAAAGCAAGAGAAACCACTGAATCGGAGAATTCAAGTTGCCTACTATTGAACAGCTCGTCCGTAAGGGACGTCAGGCAAAGCCGAAGAAGTCCAAGACTTTGGCCCTGAAGGGCAGCCCGCTGCGTCGCGGCGTGTGCACCCGTGTCTACACCACCACCCCGAAGAAGCCGAACTCGGCTCTGCGTAAGGTCGCCCGTGTGCGCCTGTCCTCGGGCATCGAAGTCACCGCTTACATTCCGGGCGAGGGCCACAACCTGCAGGAGCACTCCATCGTGCTCGTGCGCGGCGGCCGTGTGAAGGATCTCCCGGGTGTGCGTTACCACATCGTGCGCGGCGCGCTCGATACCCAGGGAGTCAAGGACCGTAAGCAGGGTCGTTCCCTGTATGGAGCAAAGAAGGCGAAGTAAGTAATATGTCACGTAAGGGACCTTCCAAGAAGCACGTCGTGCTGCCCGATCCGATCTACGGTTCCACCGTGGTGGCGCAGCTCATCAACAAGATTCTGCTTGACGGCAAGAAGTCGATCGCCGAGGACATCGTCTACTCCGCGCTCGACATGGTCAAGGAGAAGACCGAACAGGAGCCGGTGGCCGTGCTCAAGCGCGCCCTGGACAACATCCGCCCGTCCCTCGAGGTCCGCTCCCGCCGCGTCGGCGGCGCCACCTACCAGGTGCCGGTCGAGGTCAAGCCGAACCGCGCCAACACCCTGTCGCTGCGCTGGCTGACCGACTTCTCCCGCGCCCGTCGTGAGAAGACCATGGCCGAGCGTCTCGCCAACGAGATCCTGGACGCCTCCAACGGCCTCGGCGCTTCTGTCAAGCGCCGCGAGGATACTCATAAGATGGCAGAGGCCAACAAGGCCTTCGCTCATTACCGTTGGTAATCACTCGCCCTGAGCACAAACTAAGGAAAAAGATGGCTGAAGAGATTTCGGACCTCCACGACGTCCGCAATATCGGCATCATGGCTCACATCGATGCCGGCAAGACCACCACTACCGAGCGTATTCTGTTCTACACCGGTAAGAACTACAAGATTGGCGAGACCCACGACGGCGCCTCCACCATGGACTTCATGGCGCAGGAGCAGGAACGTGGCATCACCATCCAGTCCGCCGCCACCACCTGCTTCTGGAGCCGTCAGTCCCACGACACCAAGGACAAGTTCCAGATCAACATCATCGACACCCCTGGCCACGTGGACTTCACGGCCGAGGTGGAGCGCTCCCTGCGCGTGCTCGATGGCGCCGTCGCCGTGTTCGACGGCAAGGAGGGCGTGGAGCCGCAGTCCGAGACCGTGTGGCGTCAGGCCGATAAGTACGGCGTTCCGCGCATCTGCTTCATCAACAAGATGGACAAGCTGGGCGCGAACTTCTACTACTCCGTTGACACCATCAAGGAGAAGCTGGGCGCCGCCCCGATCGTGATGCAGCTGCCGATCGGTTCCGAGAACGACTTCACCGGCGTCGTCGACCTGGTCGAGATGCAGGCCTACGTGTGGAACGGCACTGAGGAGCTCGGCGCCAAGTACGACACCACCGAGATCCCGGACGATCTCAAGGACAAGGCCCAGGAGTACCACGAGAAGCTCGTGGAAGCCGCCGCCGAAGCCGACGACGAACTCATGAACAAGTTCTTCGAGGACGGCGACCTGTCCAAGGAAGACATCCGCGCCGGCGTGCGCAAGCTCACCATCGCCAAGGAAGCCTTCCCGGTCTTCTGCGGCTCCGCCTTCAAGGACAAGGGCGTTCAGCCGATGCTGGACGGCGTCGTCGACTACCTGCCGTCCCCCGAGGACGTGCCGGCCATCAAGGGCTACAAGCCCGGCGACGAGTCCGTCGAGATCGACCGTCACCCGGTCAAGACCGATCCGTTCTCGGCTCTGGTCTTCAAGATCTCCACCCACCCGTTCTACGGCAAGCTCGTGTTCGTGCGCGTCTACTCCGGCTCCGTCGTGCCGGGCGACTCCGTGCTCGACTCCACCCGCGAGAAGAAGGAACGCATCGGTAAGATCTTCCAGATGCACGCCGATAAGGAAAACCCGATGGACCGCGCCGACGCCGGTAACATCTACACCTTCGTGGGCCTGAAGAACGTCACCACCGGCGACACCCTGTGCTCCATCAACGACCCGATTACCCTCGACTCCATGACCTTCCCGGATCCGGTGATCCAGGTGGCCGTCGAGCCGAAGACCAAGGCCGATCAGGAGAAGATGGGCATCGCCCTGTCCAAGCTGGCCGAAGAGGATCCGACCTTCCAGGTCACGACCGACGAAGAGTCCGGACAGACCCTGATCGCCGGCATGGGCGAGCTCCAGCTCGACATCATTGTCGACCGTATGCGCCGCGAGTTCAAGGTCGAGTGCAACCAGGGCAAGCCGCAGGTCGCCTACCGCGAGACCATCCGCAAGGCCGTCATGGACCAGGGCTACACCCACAAGAAGCAGACCGGTGGTTCCGGCCAGTTCGCAAAGGTCCTGATGAACTTCGAGCCGCTCGACACCACCGAGGGCAAGACCTTCGAGTTCGAGAACCAGGTCACCGGCGGCCACATCTCCGGCGAATTCATCGGCCCCATCGAGGCCGGTGTCAAGGAGGCCATGGAATCCGGTATCCTCGCCGGCTTCCCGGTCGTGGGAGTCAAGGCCACCATCACCGACGGCCAGATGCATCCGGTCGATTCCTCCGAGATGGCCTTCAAGCTCGCGGGCTCCATGTGCTTCAAGGAAGCCGCCCCGAAGGCCAAGCCGGTCATTCTCGAGCCGATCATGAAGGTCGAGGTCCGCACGCCGGAAGAGTACATGGGCGAAGTCATCGGCGATCTGAACCAGCGCCGTGGCAACATCCAGTCCATGACCGACGGCGTCGGCGTCAAGGTCATCGACGCCAAGGTCCCGCTGTCCGAGATGTTCGGCTACATCGGCGACCTGCGTTCCAAGACCCAGGGCCGCGCCATGTTCACCATGGAGATGGACTCCTACGACGAGGTGCCGAAGAGCGTCTCCGAGGAGATCATCAAGGCCCAGCGCGGCGAGTGACACGCGCCACTGCATGAAGTAGCCAGTGTCTCCAGTCAGCGGTAGTATCGTATACCGCTGACTGGGTTCTGGCTCTTCAAAGTGGCACATAACCCAGAAACCCAGTAGAATAAGCGAGTCCCTGTGCGAAAGGGCGCAGGAAACTCACGAGACGTCCAGGAGGACAAAAGTAATGGCAAAGGAAAAGTACGAGCGTACTAAGCCGCACGTTAACATCGGTACCATCGGCCACGTCGACCACGGTAAGACTACCCTGACTGCCGCCATCTCCAAGGTGCTGCACGAGGAGTTCCCGGATGTCAACCCGGAGTACGACTTCAACCAGATCGATTCCGCTCCGGAAGAGGCCGCCCGCGGTATCACCATCAACATCGCCCACATCGAGTACCAGACCGAGAAGCGTCACTACGCTCACGTCGACTGCCCGGGCCACGCCGACTTCGTGAAGAACATGATCACCGGTGCTGCCCAGATGGATGGCGCCATCCTCGTTGTGGCCGCCACCGACGGCCCGATGGCCCAGACCCGCGAGCACGTGCTGCTCGCCCGTCAGGTCGGCGTCCCGAAGATCCTCGTCGCCCTCAACAAGTGCGACATGGTCGACGATGAAGAGCTCATCGAGCTCGTCGAAGAAGAGGTCCGTGACCTCCTCGACGAGAACGGCTTCGATCGCGACTGCCCGGTCATCCACACCTCCGCCTACGGCGCCCTGCACGACGACGCTCCGGACCACGAGAAGTGGGTCCAGTCCGTCAAGGACCTCATGGCCGCCGTCGATGACTACATCCCGACCCCGGTTCACGACCTGGACAAGCCGTTCCTGATGCCGATCGAGGACGTCTTCACCATCTCCGGCCGTGGTACCGTCGTCACCGGTCGTGTCGAGCGTGGCCAGCTGGCCGTCAACACCCCGGTCGAGATCGTCGGCATCCGTCCGACCCAGACCACCACCGTCACCTCCATCGAGACCTTCCACAAGACCATGGACGCCTGCGAGGCTGGCGATAACACCGGTCTGCTGCTGCGTGGCCTCGGCCGTGAGGATGTCGAGCGCGGTCAGGTCGTGGCCAAGCCAGGCTCCGTCACCCCGCACACCAAGTTCGAGGGCGAAGTCTACGTGCTGACCAAGGACGAGGGCGGCCGTCACTCGCCGTTCTTCTCCAACTACCGTCCGCAGTTCTACTTCCGCACCACCGACGTCACCGGCGTCATCGAGCTGCCGGAAGGCGTCGAGATGGTTCAGCCCGGCGACCACGCCACCTTCACCGTTGAGCTGATTCAGCCCATCGCCATGGAGGAAGGCCTGACCTTCGCTGTGCGTGAAGGTGGCCACACCGTTGGCTCCGGTCGTGTGACCAAGATCCTCGCCTGATTTTCATCAGACAAGAATCTTCGCTTGAACTAGCGTTATAGGAAATCCCCTTCGAGGAAACTCGGAGGGGATTTCCTATAACCGCAGCAGGTATGGATATGTACCACGACTTCCGGCCTGGATGCGCTAGTATTGCTTTCCAATAGATAAACGGACTGCTGCACTGCGAGGGTTGTTGCCCGGTATGACACTGATGGCAGGCCGGGAAAGAAGGTCGATGATGACTGGTGCACAGGCTGCTCACTGTGGTTCCGTATCCGCAATTTCACTGGGACTGCCTGTTTCCACGGCGATTCCGGAGGCCAAGGGCATATTGCCGAAGGCTCTGTTCGTGGGCAAAGCGCCGATTTCCGGCAAGCTTAAGCAGCGGTTTGTGAATGAGATTGAATCCATCACCATGCTGGCGTTGGTCCGGTCGATTAACACTGGGCTTGCGGACGGCAAACTGGTTCCGGAAGTGCTGGTCATCGGACTGAAGCTTACGGCCAAAGCCACTGGCATATCGAACGCGGTCATCGATTTGATTGCCGGGCAGCGTAAATCGGGCATCGTGTTCGTGTGCGTACGCGACGTGCCGTTCGAGGGCAGCACACGTGAGGAATGTGCGTTCGCCGTGCGTCGGGCGATACCGGGGCGTGCCGGCCACACGCCGATCTATCGGGTATATGCCGGCGATTGGCAGCCGGCGGGGGAGGCCCAGCTGGAGCTGGCCGGCTCTACTATTGATGAGCTGTGGGCCTCGCTGTGCTCACAGACCATTCTGGGCACGCCGGAGATCGAAAATCTGGATGCGCGCATCATTCGCCATACTGAAATTGCTCGGCTCGAATCCGAAGTGGACAAGCTCACCCGCGACCATCAGCGCGTCAAGAATCCTGTTCAGCGCAATGAAATCTATGCCAAGCTCCACAAGGCCAAAACACAGCTCGCAAAACTGCGCGAAGCATAGTGATATGAAAACCATTGGGGTCCCGCTGGCGGGAGCTGGCTCGCAAAGCGAGACTGAGGGTGGTTCAGGTCCGTGGCCTAGGGCTACGCCCAAGTTAATTGAAATATTCGTGCATCATACAGCGTACAGTTAAACCATGTTCCCTCTGCTCGAAACCCTGGTCGCCGTATACGAGGTGGGCCAGTTCACGCTGGCTGCCGACGAACTGAAGGTGTCGCAGTCGACGGTGTCGTCGCGTATCGCCTAATTGGAGCAGATGGTCGGCGCGCCGCTGTTCGTGCGCAATGCGAAAAGCGACGTGACGCCCACACAGGCCGGGCGGATGCTGTACCAGACCGCCATCGGCATCGACGGATTATGGCGGGATACGCGTGAGCAGATCGCCCGCGTGCAGGAGGCGCGTGAGCCGCTGGCCGTTTCGTTCTCGCACACGACCGCGGCGATTCTGCTGCCGAAGGCGTTGCCGGTGATGGCTCGGAACATGGACAGTTTCGACTTCGCCGTACACGTGATGAACTCGGATGCGATTCTCGAACGGGTCAGCATGAAGGCCGTGCAGCTCGGCGTGGTGGAAAAGCCGATCGTGAACGATTCGGTGGACCGCGTCACCCTGTGCGAGGACCGGCTGGTGTTGGCGGGGGAGCCCGACGGCGTGTGGATGGTGCGCGAGCACGGTTCCGGCGTGCGGTATTACACGGATTTGTATTTCAAGACCGCTCAGGTTGTGCCTGCACGCACGATGGAAGTGTCCAGTAATGCGGCGATTGTGGCGGCGCTGTCCGCCGGGTTCGGGCAGTCGTTGATTTCGGAAGCCGCCGTGCCGGCGGGCGTGCCGGTGCAGCGGGAGCTTGGCGATGAGTTTGTGCGGCGGTTCTATGCGCTGGTGCCGAGATCCGGTCTGACGCACGATCAGCGGGAGTTGGCGGAGATGATTATTGCTGCGCTGCGCGGGTAGTCAGATAGTCGACTGAGGGGAGGTCGCGAACGTTGTTTCTCTCTCTCCGTCCGCCTGCGGCGGCCACCTCCCTCATCAGAGGGAGATCAATTAGGTATCGACAAAATCGATGATATGTATTGGTAGCAATGATTTGACCGATGTAAACGCTTGAGATTCAATAGACACCATGAGAGAGTTCTGTACAAAATGGTGGAAGCGCATTACCACCATTGACATGTTGTTCATTGGCGTTCTGACTCTGCTGGCTTCGCTGTTCGCCTCCTGGCTCAAGCAGTTCCCCGGATTCAGCCTGTTCGGCGCGCTTATCATCGCGCTGCTCATCGGTATGATCATCCAGTTCCCGATCCGCAGTGCCTACGTCGGTTCCAATGATGGCCGCAAGGCAGGCGTCAAGGACGCCGCTGGCCTGATCTCCAACAAGTTGCTGCGCCTCGGCATCATCCTGCTCGGTTTCAAGCTCAACCTCGCCGTGCTGTTCACGCAGGGCATCAAGTGTCTGCCGATCGCCGCTGTGGTCGTCACGCTGACCATCATCGTGTGCTATGCCATCGCCCGCAAGCTCGGTGTCGACCCGATGCTCGCCATCCTGACCGCCGGTGGCACCGGCATCTGCGGTGCGGCCGCCGTCATGGGTCTGGCCGGTTCCATCAAGGTGTCTGAGGACAAGCAGGACGAGAAGGACAACGACGTGACCATGGCCGTGGCCATCGTAGCCATTATGGGTACTGTGTTCGCGTTGCTGGAGATCGCGCTCGGCCCGCTGACCGGCATGACCAAGGACCAGCTGGGCATCACCGCCGGTGCTTCCCTGCACGAAATCGCCCATGCGGTCGCCGCCGGCGACGCTTTCGGCGCGGTGGACATCGCCACCATCATGAAGCTCTCCCGCGTGCTCATGCTCGTGTTCGCCGCCATCATTATCGCTATCTGGTGGGAGAAGAAGCACTCTGAGGTGGAGAACACCGGCAAGAAGACCGTGGCCTTCCCGTGGTTCATGCTCGGCTTTATCGGCGCTTCGATCATCGGCACCTTCGTGCCGCTCATCGCCTCCATCACCCCGCAGCTCGTGGACTTTGCGTACATCGTGCTCGGCATGGCCATGGCCGCGCTCGGCATCAACGTGAACTTCAAGGCCATCGCTTCCAAGGGTAAGAAGCCGATGCTCGCCAGCTTCCTGACCTCGATCTTGCTCATGTGCTTCGCGGCAGGCGTCGCGGTGCTGTTCTTCTGATCTGATAAGTGCTCTGAAATACGAATAAGCGGCATATGAATGAGTCATATGCCTCCTATTCGTTGTCGTGATATGTCGGTGCAATCAGTCGGCGCGATGGTATCCGCGTTGACTGAGGATGTTGTCGTGATGATTGCCATGAGTGTTCTGCCTAGTCGTTGAGGACATCGCACGTTGCATGCCGATGATGGCGAAGGCGATTACCACCATGATTACGAACGCCACAGCGAACCAGCCCCATAGCAGCACGAACAGCGCCACGGAACGGGTGAAGTTGCTTGACGATTTGAACGTCACGTTGCGGTTCATCACGAAGTTGTAGGTCGCCGAACACACCACGGCGATACCGTTGGAGATCTGCGAGGACACGCCGATCAAGTGCAGGATGGCGAACGTCGCATACTCCACAATGGTCTGCGTGGCGGAAACACCCATATACTTGCCCAACACGGCGAGTCCATTTTGCTTCGGGGTTGCCGTGCCCACGGTATTTTCCGCAGTGTTCGTTGTGGCCGAGGCATTCGTGACGTCCGCGCCCTGATTGTGCTTCACATCCGCTCCATTGTTCGCCATGCCCATATACCTCCCGGATGTACCTGTGACGTTCGACCTCGCAATGATACCGCTGACCGCGTCGGGAATCGTCGTGGCGGTCAGACGAGAAAACCGCAGGCCGCAGCAACGACCGGCACACCCAGCGACAGCACCAGATAGGCCGTTGCCGTGGGGTAGCGGCGTTTGTGGAAGAGCGTCACCATTTCGTTGATCGCGGTCGAGAACGTGGAGAATCCGCCGAGGAAACCGGTGGCCAGCACCAGCCGCCACGGTTCATCAAGTGTCCCGCCCAGTGCCAGCGCCGCAACCAGACCGGTCAGGAATCCGGCGATGAGATTGATGGTGAATGTGGACAGCGGGAATGCGCGTTGCCAATACGTTTTGATGGTCGCGTCAAGCAGATAGCGGCAGGAGGCGCCTACGCCGCCGCACAGGCAGACCAAGATTGGTAGGAATACGGTCATCACGCCTTACCTCCCTTGCTGGTCGTAGCGGCATTCGTATCAGCGGACGCTTCGGCGGATGCGTTCGAGGAGCCGGCCAGATGCGTTCCTGCCCACACGCCGGCAGACGCACAAACCAGACCCAGCGCGAACGTCACCAGTAGATAGGCAATGCCGGCCGCCACCTGACCGTCGCGAATCGCGGTGAAGCCTTCCAATGCCAACGTCGACATCGTAGACAAACCGCCGCATACGCCCATGCCGAGCCCACGGCTGGTGAGCTCCTTGGCACGCGTGTCGAACCGGGAAGAGCCGGCCAAATAGGCGGTCAGACCCGCATAGCAGAAGCAGGCCAGCATGTTGGCCACAAACGTGCCGGTATGGAAGCTGCCGGCTGCGGGAATCTGCGCGAACGCATAGCGAATCGCGGTGCCGATGGCACCGCCGCAGACGACGACCAACACAATATCAAGATGGATATCGGGGAGTTTGTGCGCCGGAGGAGTGGCCGTGCGCGTGCCCGGCCGGGCATCTGCGGATGGGGATTGCGAACCCATAGTAGCCTTTCCTGAAACCGCTGAATCCTGCTGAAGACACAACGATTTCATGCAATGTCAAATCGTGTGTAGGAACTATCAGCAGTGTGCGGTTCGAAACAAGTTCAGGCGGGTCCCATCGCCGAATCTCCAGATTACTCATGGCGACGAATCGAACAGTGAGCGTATCTCGGATATTGGCCTATCGCAGTGAATTGCTCGGTTGTTGCCATACCTCATGGGTATGGCGAAACATGGTTTATGGCTATTGGTTAATGCAAGGCGATTATTGTTTAATAGAACACGAGGATAACGAGCCTTAAGCGCTCGATGCCGGAAAACAAGGAGTTATGAACGTATGTCTGAAACCATGAAAGCTGCGATTTTCGTGGAGCCTGGCAAGATGGCCGTGGAAGAAGTGCCGAAGGCGACGCTTGAACAGGATGATGACATCGTGATCCGTGTGGTGCGCACGTGCGTGTGTGGCTCTGATTTGTGGTTCTTCCGTGGGCTGAGCGGACAGGCCGCGCACAGCCAGGTGGGTCACGAGTCCATCGGTGTGGTCGAAGAGGTTGGCGCGGCGGTCGAATCCGTTAAGCCAGGTGATTTCGTGGTCGTGCCATTCCCGTACAGCTGCGGCAAGTGCCCGGTATGCAAGGCCGGCTTCGAATCCGTGTGCCCGCACGGCGGCTACTTCTCCGCTTGTCAGGCCGAATACCTGCGTGTGCCCGAGGCGGACGGCACCGTGGTCAAGGTGCCCGGTTCACCGGAAGATTATTCCGATGAGCAGCTCGCATCGCTGCTGACCATTTCCGATGTGATGTCCACCGGTTATCACGCGGCGGCTTCTGCCGAGGTCAAGCCCGGTGACACCGCCGTGGTCATGGGCGATGGTGCAGTCGGCCTGTGCGGTGTGATTGCCGCTAAGATGCGCGGTGCGAAACGCATCATCGCCATGAGCCGCCACGAAGACCGAGCGGAGCTTGCCCGCGAATTTGGCGCGACCGACATCGTGCCGGAGCGTGACCAGGCCGCCATCGACAAGGTGCTGGAGATGACCGATGGCTACGGCGCCGACGCTGTGCTCGAATGCGTGGGCTCCAAGCAGTCGTTCGACACGGCGATTGGACTGATTCGCCGCGGTGGCGTGATTGGTCGTGTGGGCCTGCCGCACGACGTGGAGATCAGCGCCGAAGGCACGTTGTACGGCAACATCGGCATCAAGGGCGGCCCGGCTCCCGTGCGCCACTATGACCTCGATGACGGTCTGCTGGATGCGGTGCTCAAGGGCGAAATCAACCCCGGTCGCGTGTTCACCGCCGAGTACGAC
The DNA here is from genome assembly GCF_026016385.1 of Bifidobacterium sp. FKU. NCBI lineage: Bacteria > Bacillati > Actinomycetota > Actinomycetes > Bifidobacteriales > Bifidobacteriaceae > Bifidobacterium > Bifidobacterium sp. FKU. Next base: position 1,813,092 of record NZ_CP092888.1, on the reverse strand, counting down.
CTCGACCATATCCAGGACGCCTACGAGGCGATGGACCAGCGCAAGGTTATCAAGGCGCTGATCCGGTTCTAGGGTTAGGTACGCAGCGAACGGTTCTCACCAAGAACCGTGTGAGCCATTCGCACAAAATCGCACAATCAAACAGGGCGCCGGTGTGATGGGGGGGTGTTCCTATGTTTTTGTCAACTCTGTAGGGCTGGCGTTTTGGTTTCCGGTTGGTTGTCGTGGGCGTGCTTCGCCCTGCCGGTGGCGTCCGGCGTCCTTTCCCGTGTGGCCCGGTTCAGGCGGCGAGGGCTGGTTCCTGGTAGAGGGCGCCGTTCTTGAGCATGCTGTAGATCACGTCGCAGCGTCGGCGGGCGAGGCAGATGATGGCGGCGTTGTGGTGTTTGCCTTGTTCGCGTTTGCGCTTGTAGTAGGCGATCGAGGGAGGATGTTTGGTGCCGGCGACGAACGAGGACTGCCATAGTGCGTTCTTGAGTCGTTTGTTGCCGCCCCTTGCCGGTCTCTCGCCCTTGATGCTGGTGCCGGACTGGCCGGTGACCGGTGCGATGCCGGCGTAGGCGGCCAGGTGGGCCGCGCTTGTGAAGTTGGCGATGTCGCCGCCGATGCCGAGCAGGATGCTGCTTGCGGTCCTGACGCCTATCCCGGGCATCGACGCCGGGACCGTGAGAAGAGGGTGGTCCTCCAGGAGCTTCTCGACCTGGCGCCCGACCTCGCGCCGCCGGTCCTTGATGGCCTTGATGTCGCGGGCGATGGAGGGGATGATGGTCTCGGCCATGCCGGTGCCGGGCAGGTAGGCGACCGCGATCCCCATGTCCCGCGCCACCGTCAGAGACAGGGAGCCGATGGTGTTGGGCTGGTCCACGACCAGCACAACACGCGGCCGCGCCTGGAGAGGTGTTCCAGCATCGAGCGGATGGCCTTCTCGTCCTGTCTCACCGGCTTGTCGTACAGGGTGTCGCCGTCCCGGTCGAGGGCGTGCGCGTGGTGCGCGCTCTTGCCCACGTCCAGGCCGACCCACACGTCGATGTCGTCCGGGGTCATCATCGTTCCTCCCGTCATGAAGGTTTTCCCGGTCGCCGTGGACTCGGAGGAGTCCGGACGTCCGGCGCCGCACCCACATTACGACGGCCCGGCGCCCAACCTGTCGGCCCGCGAGTTCGACGGGTACAAGCCGCGCACCCACCTGGCCTCCGACCCGGCCTATGTGATGGTCGGCAATTCGTGGGCGTACGTCTGCCTGCCCGGCGACCTCGCCAACCGCGAGATCGCCGGGCATTCGGTCGGCGTCAGACACGACCCCGAACTTGTGCTGGCCGCATTCGCCACGCTGCGCTTCCCGTTGGGCGACATCGAGGTGCTCCACACCGACCGGGGCGGCGAGTTCACCGGAGAACGCATCGAACGAATGCTCGACGTGTTCGGCATCACGCGTTCGCTTTCCAGGCCGGGCACGCCCTACGACAACGCGGTGGTCGAATCCACCGACCGGCTGATCAAGAAGGAGCTCATATACGCCAACACGTACACGAGCGTGGAACAACTGCGCTCGGACGTCAACCGGTACGTGTGGTGGTACAACCACCAGCGGCTCCACTCGACCCTCGGATACATGAGTCCCATGGAGTTCACCAGACAAGGGAAAACCCTCCAGGAACAGTCCAACACGCCGTTGCCAATCCACGCTACCTGTTCGGCAAGGGACGGCGCAATGAACACACCGACCAGCATCTCGTGTGCGCGAGCGGCGACATGTTTCCCTCGTTTGACATGGATGGCAAGCCGGCGGCGTCGTATGCGGAGATAGGCCGCAGGTTCGACCGACGCTACCGCGTCAGGGGACGCAAGGGCGATCCGTTCCCGCCCGACATGCGAGGCAAGAACCATCCCGAACGAGAGCATGGCAGGAAGCGCGTGTGGCACTGCTCGCTCGCCATCAAGGCCGGCCAGGGCATACTGACCGATCAGGAATGGGAGTCGGTCATCCGCGATTATCTGACGCGCATGAACATCATCGACGGTGGCGACGATCAGGGCGTCACATGGCTCGCGGTCCGTCACGGACTGTCCGCCAACGGCAACGACCACGTGCGCCAAGGCGTCGCGCAGCGAGGACGAGTTCATACGCCGCGTGCGCAGGGAAGGCTTCTCCATCGACCCCAGGCTGCGCAAGGGAACCGCCAAAGACTCGTTCACCGACCCCGGCCAGGTGGTCGGCTACCGGATCACGTGGCATAGCACGGATGGGTGGACGGAACGGTTCAACGCCTTCGAGCTCGGCGACGACATGCGATTGAAACGACTGCGCGACGACTGGGCGGACGATGCCAGAAGCCGCAGCCTCGCCGTCCAGGAATGGCGCGCCGCGATGGAGAACCGCCCGCCCTTCCTCGACGGCGGACGAGAAAGACACCCGGAGAATCTGTCCACGCACGACATGGAACGCCTCGTATCCGAAGCGTTCGCCATCGCCGCCAACCTCAACAGCGCGGCGGACGACGACGAATACCGGGCAGCGATGAGCGAGGGCCTGCACACGTTCGACATGCTGCGCGAACGCTACGGGCTTACGCAGGACGGCCTGTGGATAACGGCCACGGACATGAACGAAAGCCAGAGGACGTTGATTCATTGTCCATAATGGGCGAGCTGTCTCCTCAGACGATTGAGCCGTGAAGCAGTCAGTCCAGTGGACTGTTTGTAGGCGAAGGTGAGACGGCAGTCGCGTAATGGGAATGTTGGACGTCGAGCCGTCCGTCGTTACAGGACGCTGGCACGCGGAGCGGCCTAGAGGGGGTGGCTCGTAGCGTGTCTCTTGCTCGTGCGCCCACTGTCGGGAACTGTTGCGATGAATGCGCGGAAGATAATCGGTGGTTGCTGGATCACCTCTCGGCTTGTGCAGCGGTCGCCGATTTCCATCTCTATTTACGCTGACAGCGGAGAGAAGGGCGTGAAATAAAGCCAATGCGTTGACGTGACTGTGGTGCCGTAGTAGTGTTTTTGAACATCGTTCAATTAATGTGCGGGACAGGGAGCTTGGATGCTTAAGTACGACAAACGCAAAGAGCAGATGATTGGCATAGCTTCACGCATGCTTTTGGAGAAAGGGTATGAAGGCCTGTCCATCCGGAGCATCATTCAGGAGGCTGACGCGTCGGGCCCCGGCCTGTTCTATTACTATTTCGCGTCAAAGCAGGATATCTACGAAGCGGCCATGCAGCACATCGTCAAGCAGCAGTTAGACCAGCGATGGAGCATCGTACGCGACGAAACACTCGATCCCGAACGGAAGATTGACCGTCTCATCGAATCAGTGGAATGCGACTTCAACAGGTATCGCAATCTTCTGGACCATGGTGATAACAAGCAGATTCTAGATACCATCAGCATGACCATGATGACGGAAGAGATTCCTATGGCGGAACACATCATTAACGAATTGCTGGAAAGGAAAGGCGTCGCGTCGCGTGAGGCCGCGGTGGATGTGCATGAGCTGTCATGCTTCATCGTATACGGGCTCAACGGCATTCTGCGTGAGAAATTTGCGAATCCCGACACCATACCGGATACGCCGACCTTCCAGTCCATCAAGCGACTGCTAGTCGGGATCCTAAAGCTTATGCAAGGAGAAACACCATGTCGTTCATTGACGTCATCAATCTGACTAAACAATACAACAGCAATGACGTGCAGACTATGGCCTTGGATCATGTCAGCTTCTCCCTCGACGAGGGTGATTTCTGTGTGGTCCTTGGGCAGAGCGGCGCGGGAAAGTCCACGCTGCTCAACATGTTGGGCGGCATGGACTCACCCACATCAGGTTCCATCACAGTCGATGGCACTGATATATCCGACATGAGGGAACGCGCCTTGACACAGTATCGCCGCAACTCCATCGGCTTTGTGTTCCAATTCTATAACATCATCCCCAACCTCACCATTCTAGAAAATGTGGAAATGGTCGCACGCTTCGGCGGAAAGAATTTCGATCCGCAAGCCGTCCTCTCCGACGTTGGTCTCGGCGAGAAAATCCATGCCTTCCCACAAGAATTGTCCGGCGGCCAGCTCCAACGTGTGGCCATTGCGCGAGCCCTGTGCAAGAACCCGCAGCTGCTGCTGTGCGACGAACCTACAGGCGCGTTGGATTCCAAAACCGGACAGTCGGTCCTAAAACTTCTGATGCGGATGTCTCGCCAATACCGCAAAACCGTGATTGTGGTAACGCATAATTCATCGATTGCGCGAATCGCCGATGTGGTCGTCACCATCAAAGACGGCAAAACCGAATCCGTGCAGCGAAACAACAATCCGGAATCCATTACCCAAATCCAGTGGTAGGCGTCTTCTATGCTCAAGAAAATACTGAGGGATTGCAGAACCAACGCAATGTCCCTAAGCGCCATAGCAGTGCTCGTGTTCCTTACCCTATTCGTTTTCTCAGGACTGTTGTCTGCGGCCCACGGCATGAGCTACGAATTCGAACGATGGTCTATGCAAACCAACTTGGCCGATGCGTGGGTGAGCGTGCGATCCGCGGGTGCGACGCTCACCGATGAAGTCAACAATGCCAAGCACGTGTCGCATGCCGACGGATCGCTGATCGTCACCGCCTCGATGAAACGTAGCGGAGCGAACAAGCTGCTCACCGTCAACCTCAAAGACTCCAACGAAGTGTCCCGCCCACTCGTCAATGACGGCGAACAATTCGACACTAAGAAAAAGAACTCCATCTGGATTGACAAGAACTTCGCCGACGCCAATCACATCAGCACCGGGGATACAGTCACCATCAATGTAAACAAGTCCCCGATCGCATTGACTGTACGGGGCCTCATCGCCAGTCCGGAGTACATCGGCTACACCAGCCCAATGAACGACATGGTGGCGAATCACGACCGCTACGGGTACGCATACACTAATCGTGCATCGCTGCCCGTGGCTTTGGGCCGCATCAACAGCATAGCGGTCAAAGCCGAACCTGGCTGCGATACCGGCTGCATCGCCCGTTCCGTTCGAGACACGCTAGGCAACGCAGCCGTCAGCGTGCAAGGCCGCGACGCCAAAACCGAGATTTCGAAGTTCCAAGCCAAAACCGCGAGCATGTATCGCATGTCGTACATGTTCTCCACGTTGATGATTGTATTGGTGACGCTGACCACCATCACCACTATCAGCCGACTGGTCAACAGCCAGCGCAGCTCATTGGGACTGATGAGAGCGCTGGGCATATCTCGCAGCGCCCTGATCTTCGGATATCAGATATATGCGATTATCGCAACGCTTCCCAGCGCCCTCCTCGGCCTGTTCCTCGGACCTGCGCTTCTGGGACGGCTGTTTCTGGACAAACAACGGTTCCTGTTCAATCTTCCCCATTGGCAGGTCCGCATCGACAACGCCAGCTGGCTCATGATGCTAGGCATCATCATCGTCAGCAGCATCGCCTCCATCATTCCAGCATTCCGCATCACCCGCCTGACGCCCGCCATGATCCTAGACACGAACACCATGCGCGGCGTCGGCACCATGCGATCAACACCGCGCAACCCGCGCCGCGACAGCCAACAACACTGGCAATGGCACTGGATCATGCGGGATAAATCACGTTCCATGGTCAAAGAAGGCATCTCCGTCGTGGCGATTATCGGCGCGACCGTTCTGGTGATGGCAAGCTTCGGTGTGCGTCTCTCGCTCACCGCCACCAACGATATGACATATGGCGACGTATTCCGCTACGGTCGGCAAATCCAGCTTGCCAACGGATATACCGACACAGATTACGACACAATCATGAGCGGCTTGCCGGATAACGCGCAAAGCCTCGAACAACTGCCCATCACTGTTACAACGGCGCATCACGAACAGTCATCCGTCATGTCCATCGCCACACCCGGCATATTCCTCACGGCACGTGACGACAAGCGCGAATCTATGCCAATCACTACGCAAACCGATGGTGCGTACATTTCTGAAGGACTGTCGAAAGCTCTCGGAGTCACCAGTGGCGACACTATTAGCGTCGACTCGGCCAGCATGTCAGAACCGGTCATCATGACCGTTATCGACATCGTGCGCGTCAGCAGTCCGCAAGGCATATACCTCAGTTCAGCATATTGGAAGAACCTCGGCGAAACGTTCCACCCCACCAGCATCATGGTCAATGGCCGCGTGCCCAGTTCCGTTGATAACCATCCGGCGGTGCAGCGGGTGGACTCCCTCGCATGGGACAAGGCGCAGGCCAACAAAGTGCTGGACACCTTCCAAAGCATCCTGACATTGCTGATGGTTTTCGCGGTACTGCTGGAATGGTTCATCCTGTACAGCATCGGCACACTGAACTACACCGAACGATACCGGGAATACGCAACCATGCGAGTGCTCGGCTTCCACATCAAGGAAATCCGGTCCATCATGCTCAAAGACAGCTTCGTCACTTGGATTCTGGGCACAACCCTCGGCATCCCCCTGGGCATAGGCTTCCTGAACGCATATGTGTCCGTCGCCGATTCCAAGGACGCGCAATTTTTCGCATATCTTCCCACACCATACATCGCGTTGTCGGCCCTGTTCGTGTTATGCAACATGCTGATTATCGAACTCGTCATCGCGAAACGAATCGCCAACATCGATCTCTCGTCCGCGCTGAAAAGCGTCGAATAGTAAGAAAAGAGGAATCTATGACTATAGGAATCAGCTCTGCAGGAATCTCCGTGCCAATCCGAAGATTGCCGGTGATCGACACCGTATCACAGTGGAATAACACATCGGCTGATCTAATCGTCAAACAATTCGGAACGGAATGCCGAACTTCTTTCGCAAGGTCATCAAGGCGCTGATCCGGTTCTAGGGTCAGGTACGCAGCGAACGGTTCTCACTAAGAACCGTGTGAGCCATTCGCACAAAATCGCACAATCAAACAGGCCGACGGTGTGATGGGGGGATTGGGGGGGTGAGCCGGTTCGGCTTGCGTCCTTATACCGTTGTTTTCGTGTAGAATCGGCTACCTCTATACTTCTGTTTTCGTGTAAAATAGCATATGTCCATACTGTTGTTTTCGTGTAATGAGGTGATTGCTCATGTTGAAGCGCAAGATGCTGGATAAGCTGATCGCATGGAAACAAAAAGCGGGTGGGCGTGAGTCGCTTCTCATCGAAGGCGCTCGCCGCGTGGGCAAAAGTACCATTGTCGAGGAATTCGGCCGCACTCAGTACAAGTCATATATTCTCATCGATTTCGCGCGTTTGCCGCGTGACGTTCGCGACATCTTCGAAAACCAGCGTGATGACTTTGACACATTTTTCATGCTGTTGTCTGCGTATTACCGCACAAGACTGTATGAGCGTGAATCGTTGATTGTTTTCGACGAGGTACAGCGGTATCCGGCGGCGAGGGAGCTCGTCAAATATCTGGTTGCGGATGGCCGATATGACTATGTGGAAACTGGTTCGCTGATCTCCATCAAGAGGAATGTGGCGAATATCGTCATTCCCTCCGAGGAACGGAAAATGGATATGGGGCCGCTCGATTTTGAGGAGTTCTGCTGGGCTATGGGGGAGGAGCTGCTTGCTGAAACGATTCGTAAATCGTTCGAGCGTCTGGTCCCGTTGCCTGATGCTCTGCATAAGCGGGGGATGAGGCTGTGGCGCGAATATCTGCTGGTGGGCGGTATGCCGCAGGCGGTTGCCGATCATGTCGAGCAGCGCGATTTTGGCGAGGTGGATTTGATCAAGCGTGGCATCCTGCAGCTGTACAGTGATGATATCGGCAAGTTCGCCAATGGCGATGCCGGCCGTGTGCGGGGCATTTTCGCTCAGATTCCAGGGCAGCTGTCCAAGCATGAGAAACGATTCACTCTGGCATCGGTCGATAAGGGGGCTCGATCTCGTGAATACGATTCGGCGTTCTTCTGGTTGGAAGACGCCCGCTTGGTGAACCTGTGCCGTAATTCGACTGACCCTTTGGTGGGGCTGGGATTGTACGAAGATAACGATTCATTCAAATGCTATATGGCGGATACCGGTTTGCTGGTGTCGCAGGCGTTTGCCGATCGAGAGACAACGCCGGATGATGTGTACCGGGATATTCTGTTCGATAAGCTTTCGCTCAACGAAGGAATGCTGGTGGAGAATGCGGTGGCTCAGCAATTCCGGGCTAATGGGCGCAAACTGTATTTCTTCTCGCGCTCGGATAGAACGGATGCCTCGAAAACCATGGAGATAGACTTCCTCATCGTTCGGGAATACGATAATGCCGCGATGAAACCTCGCATCAGCCCGATCGAAGTGAAATCCACGAAACGATACGGTGTGTCTTCGCTCGACAAATTCCGCAAAAGGTATGCCCAACGATTGGGCAAGGAATACGTTCTGCATCCCCGCCAACTCGAAGTGGATGGAGAACGCATCAAGCTGCCGTTGTATATGGCCCACTGTCTGTGATTTGTGCTGATTGATGCATGTTTGGGCTGCAAGGTTCAGGCAGTCGAAGAGTGTCCGTTCCGCATAGGACATCCGTGAATATGGCTGGACTCACACTGGCTCGACTGCAGGGAAAGGAGTTGGCATGGGATATTCCATCGGTCAGGTGTCGCGAAAGACTGGGCTGTCCGAACATACGTTGCGCTACTATGACGGCCAAGGTCTTTTGCCCGGTATCGCTTGAACTGGTTTCGGACGGAGATGCTTCGATGACGGCGATCTTGAATTGCTTGATCTCATTGAATGTCTGAAATCCACGGGCATGAGTCTCGCAGAGATCAAGGATTTTGTTGATATGACTAAGCAAGGTGATGCCACGCTCGAATCACGACTTGCTGTTTTTCGCAATCAGCAACATGTGGTGAAACGTCAAATCGCCGAATTGCGACGCCGGTACATCAAACTTGACGTGGTCATTACATCCGGTGCCTCTTGCACTTCGTCGATGAAAATCAATATCCCTTATGGGAGTAGCATTTTCTGCCTTGTATGTGCAGAATGCCGCATTTCAAAATGGGGTTTTGGTGCAAAATACCGCATTTCAAAGTAGGGTTTGGTGCAAGATGTCGTGCAAATGGTGAATCGGGCGTGTTTGTAGGGGCGGCTGGATGACTGTGCGGCTGGACTGTTGTGCGGCCGCATGCTTATGCGGCCACAAGTCGTGCGGGCTGTTCGCAAACTATGCGCGGTCGGCCGGCATTCGCCTGCGCTTGAGGTGTTCGATAAGCAGCTCACACTTTTTGACATCCTCGGCGGTCGAGGTCGGTAGGTCGTCGGAGGAGGTGTCGATGATGCGCTGCAGGTAGCCGTGTAGGGTTTGTAGCTCGGTTTCATTGAGACAGTCCAGCATGGAGGAGGTCTGGTCGGGCGCTTTGCCCAGCAGATCGGCGGCCTTGCGGCCCTGGTTGGTGAGGCTGACCATCATGACGCGGCTGTCCCGCCTGGATGGACGGCGGCTGATGTGGCCGCTGGCCTCCAGTTTCTTCAACAGTTCGGCCATGGCCTGGCGGCTCATGCCGAACATCGCGGCCAAGTCCTTCTGGCTGGTCTGGTCGGATTCCCTGAGCGTGGCCAAGACGCGGCCTTGGCCACGGCGTGGGTCGAAAGCATGTTCGCCGCGCGGCGATTTGGCGCCGGGGGAGACGAGCCGTCTGTGTATCGCGCGATACGCCATGATGCGGCCAATGCTGATGAAACTGCTGAGAACATCGTTCTTGATATCGCCGTCGGCGGTGTTGTGGCTTGTGCCGTTCTCCGCCGATTGACTCGTGGCCATTACGTCGTCGACCGCGTCGTTTCCGGTTACGGCGGCGTTGTTGCTGGTGCTGCTCATGTTCGGAATCCTTACGTCAGTGCTGCATGTTGTCGCCGGTGGATTCGCCGCGATAGCGCATCATCATCGAGCGCTGCATCTCCTGCGCGTTCGGCGGGGTCCAGGTCAGCGCGTTCGCGCCGGCCACGATGGTTTCGGCCATGGACTCGTCGGTCGAACCGCCGCTGGCGAGCAGCGGGATGGAGGGGTGACGCTGCCTGATCTGCTGGACCACGTCAGGCGTCCTGCGGCCGGCCGCCACGTTGATGATGGAGGCGCCGGCCTCGATTTTCTCGTCCAATTCGTCATCGCAGGTCAGGACCGTGGCGATGACCGGGGTGTTCGTGATGCGCGCCACGTCGTACACCGTGGAGGGCGGCGCCGGCGCGTTGAGCACCACGCCCGCCGCACCCTGCATCTCGGCCATCATGGCGAGTTGGATGACGCGCGGGCCGGTGGTGGTGCCACCGCCCACGCCGACGAACAGCGGGGCCTGGGCCACGGTGAGTAGGGCCTGGGTGATGACTGGTTCGCCGGTGAACGGATATACGGCGAGAATGGCGTCGGCATTGGTGTTGCGGATGATGGCCGCGTCCGTGGTGAACGCGAACGAGTGGAGTTGGCGGCCCTGGACGGTGATGCCGGAAGTGCAGCTGATGATGTCGGGAACACGGGCCGCGGAGGAGCTGATGCGGTTTTCGATGGGGTTCGGTCCGTCTACTTGACGGGATTCCGGGTCGTATTCGGTGAGGTCGTTGCTCATGTCATGTGTGATGTTCATGCCGGTCTCCTTTAATGAGGGAGCGAGCGAAGCGTCGCTGGTCGTATGTCTTTTTCATCCTCTTCAGTAATTATGTCAAGTACCTGACAGATATGAGTATACGACTCCATCAAAGATTGTCAAGTACCTTACGTATTGCTGTTGTGTCGCATTTTTCGACAATGCCAACATGCGTATGTTGTTTGATGCGGATCTGAGTGTGGAACGGCTGATTCCCGCACTGTCGATCGAGTCCGGAACTAGGATCACTCCCGAGGATACGCTCGTCATTTTCGATGAGGTACAGGAGGTGCCGAGGGCGATGACTTCGCTGAAGATGTTCAATGAAGCCGCCCCGGAGTATGACGTCTTGGCCACTGGATCGGCGCTTGGCATCGCCATGCATCTTGGGTTTTCATTCCCGGTTGGCAAGGTCAGTAGACTCAAGCTGTATCCTATGTCTTTTGTTGAATTCCTGTATGCGTGCAAACAGTATGCCTTGGCCGAAATGCTTGAGTCCAAGGATTTTCCACTAATTAGCGTAATGCATGACAGGGTCATGACTTGGCTGCGGTATTTCATGTATACAGGAGGCATGCCGGAGATCGTTGAAGCGTTCGCCAGTACTCTGCCGAATCCTGACTTCACGTCGGTTCGTAAATTGCAGAATAGTCTGGTCTCCGATTATCGTGACGATTTCTCCAAACATGTTGATATGCGTGATAGTCCCGCCGTCACCACGCTTCGTCTCAATCAAGTATGGGATTCAATTCCTTCCCAGTTGGCGAAAGAGAACAAGAAGTTCGTATACGGCGTGGTGCGAGCTGGTGGACGTGGCAAGGATTTTGAGAGTGCCATACAGTGGCTTGTCGATGCGTCGTTGGCGTTGCGCGCATCCGCCATCGCGCAAGCGGGAACGATTGCATTCCCGGTCACGAGGATTCCGCTGGTTCCGCCTCCGGGGATCGGCCGGTTGGATGAGGTCGAGCCGGCGAACGATCAGGGCCAAAGGTAAAGAAATTCGGTATTCTTGCAAGGCCTTTTGGGTTATCCCGCGGGCATGGGTAGACTGGCATGCGGTAGGAGAGATACTCGCTGAAAGGTGCATGCCAGCTCATGGGAACGGGTGACCAGCCGGAAAAGACCAACAACTAAACCAGCGATTGCTGTCGGCTGGCCGGTAATAGCCGTAACTGCAGTGGACGTTCCCCGCTGCAGGTGACACGCATCGCCGGAGGGCAGCTGCAAGTCCAGGTACCGGTCCGTGGCCACCCCAGTCAGCCGCGCTGACAACCCCCGGCATCATACGCGATGTGCACGTCGTGCACTGCTACGTGCCGTCCGCCGGGCTACCCGTCCAGCGAAAGCGTAACCGGGCAGCCAGCCAGTATCGATACATGTCATAACGTAAGGAAGTAGCCCATGCCATCACACGCACGCACGGTCACCAGGACAACCCATCGCGTTCGCAACGCGCTGCTCGTCGTGCTGCTGTTGCTGGTCGTGTGCGCCGCGGCGGCCGGCTTCAGCGGATTCAAACTGTACAAGTCGGCGATGAGCGCCAAAGCGCACCTCAACAATGTCGTCAACGCGGCCAAGGTCATCAAGGACGGTTCCACCGACGACATGGTCAAGGCGCTGTCCGACGTGAGCTACATCCAGAAGGAGGCGGCCGCCGCCAAGCAGGATGTCAGCGGCGGTCTGTGGACGCTGGCGGAGAAGATGCCCGTGGTCGGCGGTGACGTGAAGACGGCGCGCACCGCCATCGGTACCATCGATGACTTCGCGCAGACCACGCTGCCCCAGCTGGGCAAGGTCGTCACCACACTGACCGGTGCCAGCCTCTCCAGTGGCGATGGGCAGCTCAACATGGAGCCGATCATCGCCGCGGCGCAGCAGCTTGCCACGGTCGACCAGTCCGTGCAATCGCAGGCCAGGACGATCCAGGATCTTCCCGACGCCAAACTCGGCGTGGTGAACAACGCGCTGCAGAACGGCAAGACGCAGATGGCCGCCCTGGCGCAGGTGACCGAAAACCTGAGCGGCATGCTCAACATGCTGCCGAACTTCCTCGGTGCGAACGGCGCCCGCAACTACGTGCTGCTTGCCCAGACGAATTCCGAGATCCGCGGAACCGGCGGCCTGATCGGTTCGGCCGGTTCCTTCAGCGCGGACAACGGCAAGATCGCGGTGGGGGAGTTCCACGCGGATGCCGAGTTCCCCTCCAACGCCGCGTTGGATGACGTCAACCAGGACGGTGACGGCACGCTGTACAGCGGACTGTACTTCGGTCAAGTCATTCATAATCTTTCGTCCACGCCGGACTTCCCGCGCGTCGCGTCCATGGCCCAGAAGTTCTGGCAGGCGGCTCCGTTCGGCGGATCGTCCGACGGCGTGATGTCGCTCGACCCCGTCGCGCTGCAGGCGATGATCGGCGCCACCGGCGACGTGACTCTGTCCGACGGGCGCGTGCTCAACGGGTCGAACACCGCCGAATTCCTGCTCAACGGCACCTACAAGGAACTGACGCCCTCCGCTCAGGACCAGTACTTCAGCGAGACCGCCGCCCAGGCGGTCGCCCACCTGTTCAGCGACATGAACACGCAGAAGCTCATGACCGTCGCCAAGACGATGCTCCGGATGGCCGAGCAGCGGCACCTGTACTTCTGGTCGTTCCACGAGGAGGATCAGGCGGTGCTGCGCAGCGCCGGCGTCACCGGCGAGATCACCAACGACGCGAAGAACCCGGTGACCGGCGTCTACTCCAACGAGATGCAGGCCTCGAAGATGGACTGGTACATCCAGCGCAAGTCGACGGTGAAGAGGACCGGCGACAACACCTACCACGTTACGTATTCGTTCACCAACACCCTGCAGCCGGGCGAGGCCGGATCCCTGCCGGAATACATCACGGCGAACGCCAAGGGAGGCGTGGCGGTGAACCGCGTGGTCATCTACACGCCGGCCGGAGGCGAGGTCAGCAACGTGTCGGCGTCGAACGGCAGTTCCTTCGCACAGGTGCAGGCCAAGGACCATATGACCTACATGGACGACATCTCCCTGGCGCCTCAGGACACGGTGACCATCGAATACGACGTGACCACCGCGGCCGGCTCGGCCAACCTCAAACTGGATCAGACGCCGACCATCGGCGACCCCGCGATCACGTACGAGTATTGATCGGTATTGATCTGTGGGTGTGATCTTGGGATTGTGTGCCCTTATGAAAGCGCGCCGCCGACTCCTCTCGGAACCGGTGACGTGCTTCCGGACGACGATGTCCATTACGATCACGGCAGATCGATAGCCGACAATATCGTCACGCTGGTTCAGCTAGTTCGAATTGCAGGTGGCGGACGGTGCCCAAGATGAAAGATTCTCGTCCGGCGTTCGGCCGCCGTCGTTGGCCGTGATGATACTGGAGACCATGAAGCTCAGGCGGCGGCAGCCAAGGGCGAAGTCGAGAAAGAGGTGACGGCGTGACACTTGAACAGAGGTCAGATAGCGCGGCGGCGGAGCAATGCCGAGTATGACCAACAATCAACGGCCGCAGGCGATTGAGGTGCGCGGGGCGCGCGTGCATAACCTCAAGAACATCGACATTGACATTCCGCTGGGTGAACTGGTGGGCGTGGCCGGCGTCTCCGGTTCGGGCAAAAGCTCTCTGGCGCTCGGCGTGCTGTATGCGGAAGGTTCGCGGCGCTACTTGGAAGCGCTGTCCACGTACACGCGCCGTCGACTGACCCAGGCCAGCCGCGCCCAGGTGGACGAAGTGCTGCACGTGCCGGCCGCGCTGGCCCTGCACCAGCGGCCCACGGTGCCCGGCATCCGCTCGACGTTCGGCACGATGACCGAATTGCTCAACAGCCTGCGACTCCTGTTCTCCCGCGTCGCCTCGCACGTGTGCTCGCATTGCGGGGCGCGCAACGAGCCCACGCTGAACGTGGCGGCCGGACTGCCCATTACTTGCGTCAGCTGTGGCAAGGAATTCCATGCGCCCGGTGCTGAATCGCTCGCCTTCAACTCGGCCGGCGCCTGCCCGACCTGCTCCGGCACCGGCATCGTGCGCGAAGTAAACCGCGCGGCCCTGGTCCCGGACGAGTCGAAAAGCATCGACGACGGCGCTGTGCTGCCATGGGGCTCGCTCATGTGGGACCTCATGAAACAGGTGTGCGGTGCGATGGGCGTGCGCACCAACGTGCCGTTCAGCGAGCTCACGCCCGAAGAACGCGACATCGTATTCAACGGGCCAGCCGTCAAAAAGCACATCCTCTACAAGCCGAAGAAAGGCGACGATTTCGCCGAACTCGACTTCACCTACTTCAACGCCGCGTACACGGTGGAGAATGCGCTCGCCAAAGCCAAGGACGAGAAGGGCCTGAAGCGTGTGGCCCGGTTCCTCAAGGAGGGGCCGTGCGCCGACTGCAGTGGCACCCGACTGAGCGCCGTCGCCCGGGCTCCGCACGTGCGCGGGCTGAACTTGGCCGAAGCCGGCGCGATGACCTTGGACGCGGCGGCGGATTGGGTACGCGGAGTGCCGGAATCCCTGCGCCCCGACATGCGGCCGATGGCCACCAACATCTGCGAATCGTTCCTAGACGTGGCCCGACGACTGCTGGATCTGGGGCTCGGCTATCTGGCGCTTGATCGCGCCGGCGCCACACTGTCGACCGGAGAACGCCAACGTGTGCAGCTCGCCCGGGCCGTGCGAAACCGCACCACCGGCGTGCTGTATGTGCTCGACGAGCCATCCATCGGTCTGCATCCCTCGAACGTGGACGGGCTGCTCGGCGTGATGTATGACTTGGTGGCGGACGGCAATTCCGTGGTGGTCGTGGACCATGACGTGCGTGTGCTCAAGGCGTGTGACCATCTCATTGAAATGGGGCTGGTCGCCGGTGCCGAAGGTGGGCATGTGATCGCGCAAGGCACGGTCGGCGAGGTGGCGGCGAATCCCAGTAGTCGCATTGCGCCGTTCCTATCTGATCAGGTGAGCGCGCGTATACGTGAGCGTGTGGCTGAATCACAGGTGTTCAGCCTTGGCCACATCCGCATGACAACCAGCCAGTTGCATACGGTCAAGCCGCTGGACGTTGATATTCCGCGCGGCCGGCTCGTGGCGGTGACAGGCGTCTCCGGCTCCGGTAAAACCACGATGGTGCTCGAATCGCTGATTCCCGCACTCAAAGCGCAGGCGGCGGGGGAGCTGTTGCCGGAACACGTGCGCGAGCTTGAGACCGCGGGCATCAGTCGCGCGAATCTCATCGACGCCACGCCGATTGGCGCAAACGTGCGCTCCACCGTGGCCACCTATGCCGATATTCACGACGAATTGCGCCGCGCCTTCGCCCGCACGGACGGCGCCAAGGCGGGCGGCTGGAAGGCTGGCGATTTCTCATACAACACCGGCCGACTGCGTTGCCCCACGTGCGACGGCACCGGTTCGATCTCACTCGACGTGCAGTTCCTGCCGGACGTGACCATCGAATGCCCGGATTGCGGCGGATCCCGGTATGCGCCCGAAGCCGGCGCGATTCGGCGTGCGGTTAAAGCGGCTAAGGGCAAAGCGGCGAAGATGAAGGTCCCGGATAAGCGCAAAGCTGCCAAGGAAAAATTGAGTGAGGCGACGGATCAGGGTGGCGGCAACATTTCCCTGAGCCTGCCTCAACTCATGGCAATGAGCGTGGACCAGGCGCTGGCCGTGACCAGCGACCTCAAGAAGGTTCACGCACGTCTGACCACCCTGCACGACTTGGGACTCGGCTACTTGACGCTCGGCGAACCGACGCCGGCGCTTTCGGGCGGCGAAGCCCAGCGGCTGAAACTCGCCAGCGAAATGGGCAAGGCCCAATCGGACGCGGTATTCGTGTTCGATGAGCCGACCATCGGTCTGCACCCGTTCGACGTGCGCGTGCTGCTGGGCGTGTTCGACCGGCTCGTGGCGAGCGGCGCAACAGTCGTGGTCATCGAACATGACCTTGACGTGATCGCCAATGCGGACTGGATCATCGACATGGGTCCGGGCGGCGGCGAAAGCGGCGGACGCATCGTCACCACCGGAACGCCGGAACAAATCGCGGCCAATCCGAACAGCATCACCGGGCGGTATCTGCGCTGACTCGTATGGCGGTCACGTGCCTTTGCATAGGACCCTGCGCGAGTAGGATAGCCGCCCATGGTGCAGATTCATGGCATTAGACGCGCAAGCGCGGACGCGAAATATCGGCAGATGACCGGGCAGCCGGTCAAGCCGCTGATTCTCAAACTGTGCTTGCCGGCCGTCATCTCCAACTTGGTGACCACCGCCTACAATCTCACGGACACGTTCTTTATTGGTCAGCTCGGCACCGCGCAGTCCGGTGCTATCGGCATCGCGTTCTCCATCATGACCGTGATGCAGGCGCTCGGCTTCTTCTTCGGCAACGGCGCGGGCAACTCGATGAGTCGCGAACTCGGCAAGCAGAACAATGATCGCGCCTCCCGACTACTGGCCGTGGGCTTTGCGGGCGCGGTGATCTCCGGTTTGGTGATTGCCGCAATCGGGCTGCTGACCCTGCGGCCACTTGTCGTCATGCTGGGCTCGACCTCGACGATTGCCCCATACGCCGTGCAATATCTGACGCCGTTGCTGGTCGCCGCACCCTGCGTGTGCGGTTCGTTCGCGCTCAACGGACTGCTGCGATACCAAGGGCAATCGACGTTCGGCATGATCGGGCTGGTTTCCGGCGCATTGCTGAATTTCCTGCTTGCGCCATTGTTCATTTTCGTGGCCGGTCTGGGGATTTTTGGTGCCGGCCTGGCCACCGCCATCTGCCAGACGGTGAGCTTTACGATTCTGACCACGATGAGCCGCAAATTCGGCGTGATGAAACTGTCCCTGCGCAATTGCAAGCCGGATGTGCTGCTCATGCGCGAAGTGGCTGGCGGAGGCCTGCCTTCGCTGATCCGCCAAGGCGCCGGCTCGATTTCCGTGACTTGCGTGAACATCGCCGCCAACCCGTTCGGCGACGCGGCCATCGCCGGCATGGCTATCGTGATGCGCATTATGTTGGGCACCAATTCGGTGATCGTGGGTCTCGGCCAAGGCTTTCAGCCGGTGTGCGGCTACAACTACGGTGCCGGCCTGTTCGCGCGAGTCAAAGAGGGATATTGGTTCTGCGTGCGGCTCTCCACCTGCGTGCTTGTGGCGTTGGCAGCGCTGCTGTGGATTTTCGCGCCGCAACTGGTCGAGATCTTCCGTTCCGACCCGGCCGTGGTGGCGGTGGGCGTGGCAGCGCTGCATATTCAATGCTGCACGGTGATTCTCAATGGCTTCAACATGATGGGCAATATGATGACCCAGACCATGGGCCGCACCGGCATCGCCTCGTTCCTGGCCTTGTGCAGGCAAGGCCTGTTCCTGGCGCCAATCGTGCTGATTCTGCCGATGATGTTCGGCGTGCTCGGCGTGGAAATGGCCCAATCGGTGTCCGACGTGCTGACATTCGTGGTCACCATCCCGTTCATGCGGCGAATCCTGCACGAATTGCGGTAGATGTCATCAAGATTTTCGACTTCCAGACCAGGTGGACCGAGCATATCTCGCTGAATCTCTGTAGTTTTTCCTTACCGTTGCGTTCATTAGGTCGATTATGCGTTCATTAGGTCGGTGCCCTGCTTAGCATGAGATAATGAGCATTGGAATGAAGCCATTCTTGAAGGCGGTGTTCATCACAAGTGACCTAATGAACGCATAATCGACCTAATAAATGAATGGCGGATGGCTAATACGGAGCCTGAATGCAGAATATGAAACGTATGAAAGCCAACCAGGCACACAAGTGGCCTGTGCCGGAGCGCATCGAATCGCTGTACCGCACCATGGCTGACGCACTCGGCCCGACCGGATGGTGGCCGGCGGAGACCACGTTCGAGATTATGGTGGGCGCGGTGCTGACGCAGAATACAGCGTGGAGCAATGTGGATCGTTCGCTTGCGGCGTTGAAAGCGGAGGATGTGCTCGAACCCCATGCGTTGGCGGCCATGGAGCCGGAGCGTTTGCAGGAACTGATTCGACCGTCAGGCTTTTATGTCAACAAATCCAAGACCGTACAGTCGCTGAGTCGGTGGTATGTGGAGCGTTGCGGGGCCGCGCCCGAGGGTGCCGCGGCTATTTCCGATGCCGAATTACGGGCCGAGTTGCTTGGATTATTTGGTATTGGCGGCGAGACGGCCGACGATCTGATGCTGTACGTGTTCTCGCGCCGCACATTCGTGGCCGATACCTACGCGCGGCGGCTGTTCGCCTTCCTCGGATTCGACGTGCCGGGCGGCTATCCGGCATTCCACAAGGCCTATTCGCCCGTGGTGCTGAGCACGAGCCTCAGCGTTGGGGATTTGCAGGAGTTCCATGGGCTTATCGACGAGTTCGGCAAGGCATACCGCGATGACGCGGCAAAAAGTGAGTCGTTCTTGGGTGTAAGCCTCACACAAAATGGTGCTCAATAAGAAAAGTGTGAGGCTCGCACAGCGCCAATCGCACATCCAAATCCTGGGAACGGCGGTCCGATGCCATTCCGTCGAATGTGCGATTGATTGGTATTGTGCGTTTGCCTCACACTTTTCTTATTGAGAATGATTCGCTGCGATATGCCGCTTACTTGACAACCTTAAAACCGCCGGTCCACGGGGTCTGATTGGCGATGTCCGCAACGGCGGATCCGATGTTGCCTGCGCCGAAGATGGTGATGTTGCTCATGGTGATGGTTCCTTTCAATGAACGATTACTGCGCTTACTCTTAATTCGATATATCTCGTTTCGAGGTATTTCTTGCTGTTGAGATACACTATACATCGAAACGACATATATCTAAACGTGGCGTGTCGAAACGAGGTAGACTGGTGATCATGAGCTTGATTGAGATGATGATTCTGGGGTTCTTAAGCGAACGATCCATGTGCGGCTACGAACTGCGCAAGAAGATGGAACAGCTGCAGGGCTACGCGCGCAAATTCAGCGACGGCACGGTATATCCGGCGACCAACCGGCTCGTCGAAGCCGTCCTGATTTCCGAACAGTCTGAGATCCGCGATGGCCGTCAGCGCCGCGTATTCACCCTGCTTGAGGCTGGCCGCAACAAACTCATCGAGGAACTGCGCAACACCGGCGGATTCAACCTCACCGATATCACCCGCTGGACCGTCGTGCTCACCTTCCTTGGTGTTGTTCCGGATAAATCAGACCGTGACGCGGTGCTGCGCCGCCGCTACGACCTGCTGAACGGCCATGACGTGCACTTCTTCTACTGCGACGCCGGCAACCCGCTCTCCATCGAGCAGATCGATGACCCCTACCGCCGCGGCATCATCGCCGTGCATGACGCCGAAATCGCCGCCGAGCTCGACTGGTTGCGCTCAATGCTGGGTATCGAAGACGAGTCTGTGGCACAATAGTTCGACTGGCACAGTCGCCGCAGCAACTAACAGGAGACGATGATGACCGAAGGCAAGCCGATCGCCAAGCCGATGATCGATGACGCCACGCGTGAGAAAATGGCGCTCATGTTCTCCGGCGAAGTCTATCTGCCGGACGATGTGGATGGCTTCTTCGACCTGCAGGCCGCCCAGCGCGACCTCCAGCTCGAACTCAACGCCACGCCGCTGACCCACCCGAAGCGCCGTACCGAACTCATGCAGGCGTTCTTCGGCGCTGCGGGGAGGGCCTGTACCTCGAAGGCCCGGTGTACGCGAACTGGGGCAGCAATACGTACTGGGGCGAGCGCTGCTACGCCAACTTCAACCTGACGCTGGTCGACGATGGTGATATCTTCATCGGCTCCCACACCATGCTCGGCCCCAACGTCACGCTTGTAGCCGCCGGCCATCCTGTGCGTCCGGACCTGCGCTACCGGGGCGCCCAGTATTCGTGTCCGATCCACATCGGCGAAAACGTCTGGATCGACACGTTCGCGCCGACCCACACGTTGCGCCCGAGGGCCACCGGAATGCAATACATGTAGCGGTGCTCGCGCAGCACCGGCAACACGGGGGTGGCAGGCGGCTCATTAGCACGGGGAACGGTTGAACGAGAAGTGGATTGGCATGTGGTGGTATCGAACATACTGATGCGTGTGCCGCCGAGCCTGTCCAGATGGCTGCCTATATGAACCAGTGACAGGAAATCGCGGGAGAGCAAACGAGAGGAGTGTGCATGGGGCAGTTCGGTGTCATGATTGGCCAGTTGGTCGGATTCCTGATCATGCTGATGGTCGGATACGGATGTGTAAGGCTCCGGTTCTATGGTCAGACGGCGCTGGACGGCATGTGTTCGCTGCTGCTCAACGTGCTCATCCCTGTGCTCGTGTTCTCGAACGCCGTCGACGGCGCGGACCGCGCGCAGCTTGCCGCCAACTGGGGCGTGATGCTGCTGACCGCCGTGATGTACGCGCTGCTCATCCTGGTGTTCTGGCTGGTCGCCAAACTGTTGCGGCTCAAAGGTTCGCGTAGCCATGTATTTCAGGCGTCGCTTATTTTCGGCAACGCCGGATTCATCGGCATTCCGTTGATCATGGCACTTTGGCCGCAGAACGGCGCGATTTACGTGGCGCTGATGTCGATCATCGACCAGACGCTGCTCTGGACGTACGGCGTATGGCTGTGCGAGCCGGTCGTCGAAACGACTGACGGCAACGCGATTGGCGCGCGAGGGGCGGTCGCGAACGGTTCGGTGAACGGCGCCGGTTCGGTGGGGGAGGCTGGTTCGGCGAGCAATGCCGCAAACGGTGGTTCTCCGGCCGTCGTCCGCCTCTCGCTAGGTACCCGCGTCCTCGGTCTGCTTAAACGATTCGTCAATCCCGCCTTCATCGGCGTGATGCTCGCCCTGATTCTGATTCTGCTCGGTGTCAAGGTGCCGGACATCATCCTGAAGCCGCTGCACACCATCGGCAATATGGCCACGCCGATGTCGCTAATCTACTTGGGCGGCCTCTTCGCACTGACCAAGTGGTGGGGCGTCCTCAAACGCTACGAACTCTATGCTGGCCTAGTCGCCAAGATGATCGCATTCCCGCTCGCCTTCTATGCGCTACTGACCGCGCTGACCGGCGCATCGCCGCAACTGCCGATCACCCATGACATGGTGCTGATGATCACGGTCATCGCCGGACTGCCGACCATGACCACCATCGCCATGTTCACCGGTCGCAAGAACAACATGACCGAGTATGCGGTCGGCTTCGTGCTCGTAAGCACGCTGTTCTCGCTGGCCTCCCTGACGATTGTGTCGGCGGTCGTGTTCTGAATTGTCCCCTTCGATGAAAAGAATGCCGGGGGCCTCCGGCGCTTGGAATCTCATTCATAAATAAATGCTGGCTATTCTTTTTACCACGAATCAGAACCATTTTTCTGTTGTTCTGGCCGAAAGATAATCTCAAGGGTTTCGGTCGCCACGAAGACAGCATTATCAACGGTCGCGGCGAGAATCCGGCCGTCATCAAGCGCGACTACGAACTCATGAAATGGGTCAACGCGAACTCCTTCCGTACCTCGCACTACCCGTATAGCGAAGAGAACCTCAGGATGGCTGACCGCGAGGGCTTCCTGGTCATCGATGAATGTGCGGCCGTGGGCTTTATGTCCAGCCTAAAGAACCTCGTAAAACGAATTTCACGAGGTTCTTTCTAGTTACGCTGAATGACTCCCATTAGACTCCCACAAGAGAAGAGCAATGGCGAAATCCCAACGTTGCTAAGCTCTCAAACTCAGATGTGGAAGTAGAGCTCGTACTCGAGCGGGGTCGGGGCCAGGCGAGCCTGGTCGATCTCGTCGCGCTTGAGGCCAATCCAAGTCTCGATCAGGTCGTCGGTGAACACGTCGCCGGCGGTGAGGAAGTCGTGGTCCTCTTCCAGGGCGTCCATAGCCTCGGCCAGGGAGCTTGGCACCTGCTTGATGCCAGCGTGCTCTTCCGGCGGCAGCTCGTAGAGGTCCTTGTCGACCGGCTCCGGAGGCTCGATGTGGTTCAGGATGCCGTCCAGGCCAGCCATCAGCTGAGCGGAGAAGGCCAGGAACGGGTTGCAGGACGGATCCGGAGCGCGGAACTCGATGCGCTTGGCAGCCGGGGAGGTGCCGGCCAGCGGAATACGGATGGCGGCAGAACGGTTACGAGCGGAGTACACCAGGTTGACCGGAGCCTCGAAGCCCGGGACCAGACGGTGGTAGGAGTTCAGGGACGGGTTGGTGAAGGCCAGCACGGAGGAGGAGTGCTTGATCAGACCGCCGATGTACCAGCGAGCCAGATCGGACAGACCAGCGTAGCCCTTCTCGTCGTAGAACAGCGGCTTGCCGTCCTTCCACAGGGACTGGTGGCAGTGCATACCAGTGCCGTTGTCGTCGGCGATCGGCTTCGGCATGAAGGTCGCAGCCTTGCCGGCCAGAGCGGCGGTCTCGTGGACGACGTACTTGTACTTCATCAGGTCATCGCCTGCGTGCTGCAGGGTGTTGAAGCGGTAGTTGATCTCCTGCTGGCCAGCGCCGGCGACCTCGTGGTGGGAACGCTCGAGGATCAGACCGACCTTCTGCAGGTTGGCGACCATATCGTCGCGCAGATCCTGGGTGTGGTCAATCGGCGGAACCGGGAAGTAGCCCTTCTTGACGCGATTCTTGAAACCGATGTTCGGGGTGCCGTCTTCCTCAACGTCAACGCCGGAGTTCCACGGAGCTTCGATGGAGTCGACCTCGTAGAAGGAGCGCTGCATGGAGTTCTCGAAACGCACCTTGTCGAAGATGAAGAACTCGGCCTCAGGAGCGAAGGATGCGGTGTCGGCGATGCCGGTGGACTTCAGGTAGGCCTCGGCCTTGCCGGCGACCTGACGCGGGTCGCGGGAGTACGGCTCGTCGGTCAGCGGGTCGACGATGGAGAAGGCCACGTCAAGGGTCTTGTGCTTGCGGAACGGGTCAACGAAAGAGGTCTCAACGTCCGGGACCAGCTTCATGTCGGACTCGTTGATGGCCTGGAAGCCCTGAACGGAGGAACCATCGAACGGCATGCCGTCGGTGAAAGCGTCCTTCAGGAATTCGCTAGCCGGCACGGTGAAGTGCTGCTGAACGCCGATAAGATCGGTGAAACGGACGGAGACATACTCGATGCCTTCCTTGTTGATAAGGGCCTCGACGTCTTCCTTGGACTTGAGTTCGGTCACGGGACCGCTCCTTTCGTATGAGATATAACGGTATATATCGTAAAATAGCGCGTTTCGCCGGCTCGAAACTTGGGTTACGAGAATGTTTCGTGACTGTGGCCGACAATCGCGCAGGCGCGTTATTTCAACGAAACATCATTACAGAATGGAAACGGAGGCTATCGGGGGAGTAGGTAGAGATGTCCGCAACGTGGACAGTGGGTATTGACAGGTGACGTAGGTGGATGTAAGTGGACGCGATTATGAGACATATGACGAAGCCCCGGAACCGATTGAACGGATTCCGGAGCTTCTGTGCGATTTGGTTGTGTGCTGCCGATCAGCGACCGCGCATCGCGCGGCGGGAGATCTTCTGCGGGCGGTTCGGATCCATGCCCTTGGGGATGGCATAGCCCTTCTTGGCCTGCAGCGTGCGAAGACGATCGTTCAGCGTTTCCATCTCGGCCTTGGTCAGCAGGAAGCGACGGCGCGGATGAATCTTGGCGATCAGTGCGTTCTTGTGGTGCGTGGGCTCATAGCTCTTGGACTTGATCACCGTGTTACGCAGCTTGGCCAGCGGCACCTGCTTGGGGCCGTGGCCCACGGCGATGCGGTACACCGGAATGGAGGAGCCGGCGGTGACGCCCTTGATATCGCGTTCCTGACGATCCATCGCCTTCATGACGCGACCGTATTCGCCTTCGCCGATCAGGTAGATGCCGTTCATCGAAGTGCCACGCCAGATGGCATCCTTGGTCTTCGGGTCGATCCACGCCGGTTCCTGCGGGAAGTCAAAGCCGGCTTTCTGCATGTTGCTCAGCACGCCGATGGCGGCACCAGGCTTGCCATCAATCTGCTTGTAGCCGACTGCATCCGCGCGGCGGGTGAGCATCATGGTGGCCAGTAGAATGCCGAGCATGATGGCGGTGATCATGGTGAAGATCCAGATCAGCCAGGTCCACTTGACAATCAGACCGATGATGATCGTCACGACTACAGGCAGCAGGAAAGCACCGGCCTCAAGCCACGGCAGGGCCTTGTCTTCCTTAGCCGTGTACTTGTAGATCTGGATGATCTGCTTGATTGTGCTCTGCTTCTTCGGCTTCGCGTCCTTCTCCGCCATCACTTCTTCCTTTGTTGGGACGAAACACACTGGGCAATATCCTATCAGGTGCGCTGGTCCGAACTTGCTTGTGCTGGTTGGTCTCAGCGTGTGTGCAATGGTCGTCCGTCGGCCTTGAGTAGCGCCTCGCCGAGCGTTTCACTGAATGTGGGATGCGGGTGAACGAGGCGGGCTGCGTCGGCGAGCGGCACATGGTTGCCGACCAGCTGTTCGGCTTCGGCGATGATGTCGGAGGCCATCGGGGAGACCATGTGCACGCCGAGCACGCGCGGGGTGTCCGGGTTGGCCGCGTCGCAGCCGGAGACGATGGTCAATGAGCCGGCCGTGCCGCTCATCAGCATGCGCGCGTTCGCCAGCATCGGATAGTTGGTCTCCTTGATTTCAATGAGATCCTCCCTCGCCTGCGCCTGTTCGACGGTGAGCCCGACCGACGCCGCTTCGGGGAAGGAGAACACGATCTGCGGCACGGTGGCTTCGTCCACCGGCTTGGGATTGAGTCCGGCGATGGTCTCCGCGATGACGATGCCTTGCTCAAAAGCACGATGCGCCAGCGCGTGACCGGCCGTCACGTCGCCTACCGCCCATACGCCCGGTTTGTCGGTGCGACCGTACGCATCCGTGGCGACATGTCCGTGGTCGTCGATCGTCACGCCCCATGCTGGGTCGGTGATCGGGTCACGCCCGATGGCGACAAGGGCGATTTCGCCCCAGACGCTCTGTTCGCCATCCTGGCCTTCGCGCGTGTAGTGCACGGTGGCGCCAAGGTTCGCGCCGGTGTCCACGTGGGTGACGTTGGCGCGGGTGATGATGTTCACGCCATGACGTTTGAGCTCACGGGTCAGCGTGGTGCCGGCTCTCCGGTCCCAGGCTGAGAGCACGCGGTCCTTGCGAATCAGCAGGGTCACCTTCGAACCGGTGGCGTTCCATATCGAGGCGAATTCAAGGGCGATGGCCCCGGCGCCGATAATCACCGCCGAAGAGGGAAATTCGTTGACTTCCAGCGCCTGTGTGGAGTCGATGAGGGCGCCGGCGAACGGGTTGCCGGGCAATGGGCGTGGCTTGGCACCGGTGGCGATGACGATGTTCGTGGCCGTGAGGTCCATCGTTGGGCCGCTGGGTTCGGGGACATCGGCCTTGTGATAGGTGAGGATGTCGCTTTGGCCGGGGGAGGGGACGAGGCGGACGATGCGGTTGGAAGTTGCTGGAGCGATCTCATCCGCATGGAACGCGGCATTGGCCCGGAACACGGTGATGCCGCGATGGGCGAGCAGTCCGGCCAGTCCTCCCACCATCGTCTTGACCACGCGCAGGCGATAGTCGCGCAGCGTGCCGAAGTCGATGCCATTCACCGAGGCGTTGACGCCGAGTTCGGCTGCACGGTGCACGGTGTCGATGGTGTGGGTGGCGGTGATGAGCGCCTTGGAGGGGATGCAGCCACGGTTGAGACATGTGCCGCCCACGGTGGCGTCACGCTCGACGAGTGCCACTTTCATGCCGAGTTCGGCCGCGCGCAGAGCTGTGGAATAGCCGCCGGGGCCGGCCCCGATGATGACCAGATCAAACTGTTCGCTCATGATTGCCTCCTTGATACATATAAGTATGGCTCCCATGCTAGGGAGCCATATGCGGCTATCGCCGCCACTTCGCCTAAAAACAGTCCACTGGACTGTTTTCTTTACGGCTCAGCCCCTCAACGAGGGGAGCCGGAGTGTATATGAACAATCAGTCCGCCGGCCAGTGACCGCGCTTCGGGTAACGCGGCTTGGGAAGTCTCCAACGACGCATCTGGATGGAACGGCTCCAGGCGTAGGAGAAGGAGCGGGAGCCCTTGGCTACGGACGATTCGCCGTACTTGGCGATCAGCTTGGGCTTGAGCCTGCGCCACATCAGCCACACGTCGATGATCACGGCGATCAGATAGCCGTACATCAGCGCCATCATGGTGACCGACGCCCACTGGTTGCGCATCAACGAGGCGGCGAACATGGAGACGATCAGGATTCCGAAGCTCACCGGAATGAACCATTCGCCGAGGTTGAACCGGGCGTCCACGTAGTCGCGGATGTAGATGCGCCACGGCAGGCGTTCCGACTTGGGCATGTGGTTGATGTCGCCCTTCTGCATCGCCTCGTACTCGGCGTTCTCCCTCTCGCGCAGACGGGCTTTGGCGGCCTTGGCGCTGGCCTTGCGGTCCACCGGAACCAGCGGACGGATACCGGCGGCCTGAGCCTGCTTCATCTTCGGGGTAGGACGGCCTTTTTTCTCAGAAGGATCGGCGGCCTTCTTCGGGGCCTGCTCAACAGGAACTTGGGCCTCTTCTTTTTTCTTAAACGGATTCCATGTCATGCTTTGAGGTTACGGTGACGTTCAGACACTTGTACACTGGCGCAGTCATTGCAATGACGCCGCTCACGCACATATATAAAGGAGGATCATCATGGCAACGTTCACCGCTGACGAGATTCGTTCGCGCGTCGAAACCGATTGGAACCGCATCGTCAAGGTGCTGGCCGAAAAGGTCGCGCTGCAGTCGATCTCCGCCAAGGGCATCACCGCCGAACATATGAAGCGCTCCGCTGAATTCGTGGCAGACGAACTGCGCCTCGTGGGTGTGGATGCCAAGGTGGTCCAGGCTTCCAATGCCGACGGCACTCCGGGCGCATGGGAGGTCATCGGCTCGCATATCGTTTCTCCGGACGCCCCCACCGTGCTGCTCTACGCCCATCACGATGTGCAGCCTGTTCCGGACCCGGCCGAATGGGACACCGACCCGTTCGTGGCCACCGAAATCGACGGCCGCCTTTACGGCCGTGGCTCCGCCGATGACGGCGGCGGCATCGCTATCCACTCCGGTGCGCTGAAGGCCTTGGGCGACGACCTCAACGTCAATATCAAAGTGTTCATCGAAGGCGAAGAGGAGATGGGTTCGCCAAGCTTCATTCCCTTCATCGAGGCTCACCGCGACGAATTCGCCGCTGACGTGATTATCGTGGCTGATTCCGGCAACTGGTCGGCGGACATTCCTTCTTTGACCACCTCGCTGCGCGGTAACACCTGTGTGGACGTGACCGTGCAGGGCCTTGAGCATCCGGTGCACTCCGGCCAGTACGGCGGCCCGATTCTCGACTCCAATACGTTGGCCGCCATGCTCATCGCTTCCATGTATGACGAGAACGGCGATCTGGCCGTACCCGGCGTGGCCGCGGAAGAGCCGATCGGCGGTTTGCAGCACGACCTTGACGAAACCACTGTGCGCGAGGATTCCGGCGTGGTGGCCGGTTACGAGTTCGCCGGCACCGGTTCGCTGGCCTCACGCCTGTG
The DNA here is from genome assembly GCF_026016385.1 of Bifidobacterium sp. FKU. Classification (NCBI taxonomy): domain Bacteria; kingdom Bacillati; phylum Actinomycetota; class Actinomycetes; order Bifidobacteriales; family Bifidobacteriaceae; genus Bifidobacterium; species Bifidobacterium sp. FKU. Next base: position 1,784,948 of record NZ_CP092888.1, on the reverse strand, counting down.
GACCAAGCCGTCCGTGACCGTGATCGGCTTCGACGCCCACCCGGTCGAGGGATCCTTCAACGTGATCGCCCCGGAGACCCGCTTCCGTTTGTCGCTGCGCACCGCGCCCACCCAGCGCCCTGAAGAAGCGCAGGAAGCACTGGCTGCATTCTTCGAATCCCACGCGCCGTTCGGTGCCAAGGTCACTGTCGAACGCGGCGAAAACGGCATGGGCTGGGCCATGGACCCGACTGCCGTGGCCACCAAGGACGCGCTGGAAGCCATGACCGAGGCTTTCGGCGTTGAGCCCATCAACAAGGGCGAAGGCGGCTCCATTCCGTTCATCCCCGAACTGCAGCGCATTTTCCCCAACGCTCAGGTGCTGGTCACCGGTCCCGAAGACCCGAAGGCCAACGCCCACAGTCCCAATGAGTCCATCTCCCTGCCCGGCCTCAAGAACAACGTGATCACCGAGGCTTTGCTGCTGGACAAGCTCGGCAAGTAGACGAACTGTATCGGTAATGGTAGCGAGCCGCCGTCCGGTAGGTCACAGATGTGGCTATTGCCTTTGACGGCGGCTTGCTTTATAGTCGGGGAGTTGACACGGGAGCTGCCGTTAGGCGGCTGAGAGGAGACTCATAGTCTCGACCGATGGAACGTGACCGGATAATGCCGGCGCACGGAAATGTCGCTCTTACCCACCCGTGCCTGAACCAACCTGCGCGTGGCCACGAACATGTGCATCATGTGCGTACATATATCCATGTATGTTCGGCCTGCGTACGAGCAGAAGAAAGGCACATTCATGACTGAAGCTGTGGCCAAAGCCAATTACAAGTGGCGCGTCGTCGATATCGTCGTCGCCGCAATCATCGCCGTCGCATCCGGCGTCATTTTCTGGGGCTGGGACATTGTCTGCTCCGCCCCGCTGGCCCTGTTCGAAGGCGTGACCCCCGGTTTCGAGGGTCTGCTCAACGGATTCTGGCTGTTCGCCGGCCCGCTCGCCGCAATCATCGTGCGCAAGCCCGGTGCCGCACTGTTTGCCGAAACCCTCGCCGCCTTCCTTGAACTTACGCTGGGCAACCAGTGGGGCGTCGGCGGCTCGCTGATCGTCGGCATCATCCAGGGTCTGGGTGCCGAAATTGCCTTCGCCGTCTTCGCCTGGAAGAAGTGGAACATCGGCACTACCATCCTGTCCGGTGCGCTCGCCGGCGTGGGCTGCTGGGCCTACTACTGGTCCACCAACCCGGGCTGGAACGGCCTGCGCGTCACTTGGTATCTGGTGGGCTCCATCATCTCCGGCGTCGTGATCGCCGGCGTGGTGGTCTGGTACTTGTCTCGTGCGCTCGCTGCCACCGGTGCTCTGGAGCGCTTTGAATCCGGCCGTAGCAAGGCGCGCGTCTGATGCAGATTAATCCGGCTGCGGTAGAGGCCAGCGGCTGGGGCTGGCGGCACGCCACGCGTAAGGACTTCGCGTTGCGTGCCGTCGATTTCACCATCCGGCCAGGTGAACGTGTGCTGATGCTCGGCGCTTCGGGCGCGGGCAAAAGCACGATGATGGCCGGTCTCGCAGGCGTACTTGGCGGCGATGAGGAAGGCGAGCAGGAGGGTTCGCTCACCATCGATGGCGTCGATGCGCGCGAGGCGCGAGGCCGCGTGGGACTGGTGCTTCAGGACCCGGACTCGCAGATCATTCTTGAACGACTAGGCGATGACGCGGCCTTCGGCTGCGAAAACCTCAACGTGCCGCGCGAGGAGATTCGGCAGCGAGTGCGCGAATCATTGGATATGGTGGGACTCGGCGGACTCGAACTGGATCGGTCCACCCGCCATCTGTCCGGCGGTCAGCGCCAACGTCTCGCGTTGGCCGGCGTGCTGGCTATGAAGCCCGGTCTGCTGTTGTTGGACGAACCGACCGCCAACCTCGACCCCGAAGGCGTGGTCGAAGTGCATGACGCGGTCAAAAAGGTCATCGAGGCCACCGGACAGACCATGGTTGTGGTCGAACATCATATCGATGTATGGCTCGATCTGGTCGATCGCGTGATTGTGCTCGGTCGACCCGATGCAAGTTCGCCCACGGGTGCGGTCATTGCCGACGGCAAGCCGGACGAGGTGTTCGCCGAGATGGGCGACGTATTGGCCGCCGGTGGCGCGTGGGTGCCGGGCCGTGCGATTCCCGATTACTCGCCGAAGCAGGAGCCTGCGCACGATGCGCCGGTGCTCAGCACTGAGAACTTAAGCTTTGGCCGTGGAACCGCTCTTGGCGTTGGTATCAATCTGGATTTTTATCCCGGCGAAGTAACGGCTCTGATGGGTCCGAACGGCGCGGGCAAATCGACCTTGGCCTTGACCTTGGCCGGGCTACTCGAGCCTATCGCCGGCAAGGTGCTCATCGCCGACAACCTCAAGCCCGCGCATGCCGGGCGTGAGCCGATCGACTGGAAAAGCAAGGAACTGCTGGGCCGTATCGGCATGGTGTTCCAGGAGCCCGAGCACCAGTTCGCTGCCAATTTCGTGCGTGACGAAGTCGCCATCGGCCCCAAGTCGATGGGGCAAAGCCAAGACGAGGCTTATCGGACCGCCGACCGCATGCTTGAGCAGATGAATCTCACGCGCTTCGCCAAAGCCAACCCGTATACCTTGTCTGGCGGGGAGAAGCGGCGACTGTCCGTGGCCTCCATGCTGGCCGCCGCACCCAAAGTGTTGGTGATGGATGAGCCGACATTCGGACAGGATTTCAGTACGTGGAATGAGATGGTCAAGCTGATTGCCGCCATCCGCGATCAAGGCTCGTGCGTGATCATGGTGACGCACGATGAGGCGCTGGTGGATGCGCTGGGCGCGCGACGTGTGATGTTCGAGGAGGCGAAGGCATGAGTGACGTGGTAATCGTCAGTCCGCAGGAAACGCGCGTGGAGCCGGTCAAAGCCTCATCGCCCTCATGGTTCATCGCGCGCATCAACGCGGTCAGCCGCATCATCGGTGCGCTGTTGCTGTGTATTCCGATGTTCATCAGTCTGGATGTGGTATCCGCGTCCACGGCGCTCGGCATCGAATTCGTGCTGCTGTGGATTGGTGGCGTGGCTCCGTGGACCGTATGCCGTAAGACCTGGCCGGTATGGATCGCCGTCGCCGGCAGTTTTATCTCCGTGTTTCTCTACGGCCGCACCTCGGGCGAGATCCTGTGGCAGGGCGGCTGGATTGTGATCAGCGAGGGATCCGTTAATCTGGCCATCGCCACGGCTATCAGGGTGGCGGCCATTGCCGTACCCGGCGTGATTCTGGCCCTGGGCCTCGATCCCACTGATTTGGCGGACGGTTTGGTTGAGATTCTGCACTTCTCACCGCGATTCGTATACGGCGGGTTGGCTGGATTGCGCATGTTTACGCTGCTGCAGGAAGATTGGCGCGCACTCGGCCTGTCCCAGCGTTCGCGCGGCCTTGGCGACGGTAACGCCATCGCCCGTGCCCTCTCCCAGGCGTTCGGACTGCTGGTGCTCTCCATCCGGCGCGCCACCAAACTTGCCACCGCCATGGAAGCGCGCGGCTTCGGCTCCAGCGCCCCACGCTCCCAAGCCCGCATCTCGCGTCTGAAGCCTGTCGACTGGATCTTCTACGTCATCTGTCTGGCCGTCCCGCTGGCCTCCATAGGCGTAGCCGTCGGCACCGGGAATTGGCACTTCGCCTTTCAGGGTGCCTGAAAGGCGGCAGACTGGCACAGTGCCTTTCAGGGTTACGATGCCTCCGCCAGCGGGGAGCGAGCCACGACTGACGTAATGCCCCGGCAGTAGGGTAGTGGCTATGCCCATCAACGCCCAGATTCTTGATAATCCGAAATCCGACCGCGTGCGCCGCATCGCCGATCTGACCCGCACCAAAGGCCGCGAACGTTCGGGCCGTTTTCTTATCGAAGGCCCGCAATCCGTGCGCGAGGCCGTCACTTGGCGGCCGGACGTGGTACGGGACCTGTATGTAGAGGTTTCGCAGGCGCTGGAACATCCGCGTATCATCTCCTCCACGTTGGAGAAGATCGTCGAAACCTCGCAGGATGCCACGATTTATGTGCACTACTGCATCGGCGACGTGATGCACCGCATCAGTCCGGACGCCCAAGGCATCGCGGCCGTCGGCAATGCCGAGTCCATGCACGCCGGTGCCGATGACGTCGAACTTGGCAAGAACGGTCGGGCCCCGCAGATTGCCGTCTTCTGGCAGGTGCGCGACCCGGGCAACGCCGGCACCGTGATTCGTGCGGCCGATGCGGCCGGCTGTGACGCCGTAATCTTCGTGGACGACTGCGTGGACGTGCTGAACCCCAAGGTCATCCGCTCCACCGCAGGCTCCCTGTTCCATCTGCCGGTACTTGCCATGAGCACCGACGAATTCTTCACCTGGACAGGCGACCATAATTTGGACGTCTGGGCCGCCGACGTATACGGCACCGAAGAACGCAAGCCGGAAAGCCTGCCCGCAGTACTGGCGGACAAGGCGGCGGTCGAGGCTCCGAAAGCCGTGTTGTTCGGCAATGAAGCGCGTGGCTTGGAACCGGACATCCTCACGCGCTGCGGCCGCATCGTCTCCATCCCGCTTTATGGCAAGGCCGAATCGCTGAACCTCGGCACCTCGGCCGCGGTGATGCTGATGTCGCTGTCTATGTCGGGTCATGTTGAAAGAATGTGAAACCGGTAAAAACGCTGTGAAACGCTGAGAAAACATCAGACGAAAGGGTTCTCGTGGCAGAACAAATGGTGTTCGACGCCGACCAGGTGACTGCTGAGGTTGCCGAGGGCATCGAGAAAATCCAGAACGCCTCCAACCTGGAGGAGCTCAAGGCCATCAAGACAACGTACGCAGGTGCCGATTCGGCGATGACCAAGGCCAGCAAGGCCATTGGCTCCCTGCCCGCCGACCAGAAGAAGGAAGCCGGCAAGCTCATGGGCAAGCTGCGCGCCGATTTCGGCCGTGCCTATGGTCCCAAGGAAGTCGAGCTCAAGGAAGCCGCCGAGAAGGCCGCGCTTGCCGCTGAAACCGTGGATATGACGCTGCCGGTGAACCGTAAGCCTCTGGGTGCCCGTCACCCGCTGCCTAAGCTGATGGAGGACGTCGAGGACTTCTTCATCTCCATGGGTTGGCAGATCTCCTCCGGCCCGGAAATAGAAGCCGAATGGTACAACTTCGACTCCCTGAATTTCGGCCCGGACCATCCGGCCCGCCAGATGCAGGACACCTTCTACGTCAAGGGCAATCAGGCCAAGGACGCCGCCGGTTTCGTCGGCTCCAACATGGTGGTGCGTACGCAGACCTCCTCCGATCAGGTCCGTGCCCTCCTGACCCGTGGCGTGCCGCTGTACATCGCGTCCCCGGGCCGTGTGTTCCGCACCGATGAGCTGGACGCCACCCATACTCCGGTATTCCACCAGTGCGAAGCCCTCGCCGTCGACAAGCACCTGACCATGGCCGACCTGAAGGGCGTGTTGGACAAGCTCGCCGTCGCCATGTTCGGCCCTGAAGCCAAGACGCGCCTGCGCCCGAGCTACTTCCCGTTCACTGAGCCGAGCGCCGAACTCGACCTGTGGTTCCCCGACAAGAAGGGCGGCCCCGGCTGGCTCGAGTGGGGCGGCTGCGGCATGGTGAACCCGAACGTGCTGAAGTCCGCCGGCATCGACCCGGACGTCTACACCGGTTTCGCCTTCGGCGTCGGCATGGAGCGCACGCTCCTGCTGCGCAGCGACATCAACGACATGCACGACCTGGTCGAAGGCGACGTGCGTTTCGCCGAACAGTTTGTGATGGGGGAGTGATTCAGCCATGCCTATGATTGATATCGATTGGCTCAAGGACCATGTCGAGGTTCCCGAAGGCCTGACCTACGAACAGCTCGCCAAGGACCTTGTCAAGGTGGGTCTTGAGGAAGAGGAGATTCACTCCTCCCAGGTGACCGGCCCGATTGTGGTCGGCTACGTGGTCGACGCCACCCCCGAACCGCAGAAGAACGGCAAGACCATCAACTGGTGCCACGTGGACTGCGGCGACGAATGGAACGAGACCGACGAAGACGGCAACAAGGTGCCGCGCGGCATCATCTGCGGCGCGCCCAACATGAAGGCCGGCGAAAAGGTCGTCGTCACCCTGCCCGGTGCCGTGCTGCCCGGCGACTTCAAGATCGAGCCGCGCAAGACCTACGGCCACATCTCCAACGGCATGTGCGCCTCCGAACGTGAGCTGGGTCTGGGCGACAACCACAATGGCATCATCCTGCTGCGTCAGTACGGCTTCTCCGAGGCTGAATACGAGGCTCTGAAGCCTGGTCAGGACGCCATGCACCTGCTGCACCTCGACCAGCCTCTGCTTGAGATCAACATCACCCCGGACCGTGGCTACACGCTGTCCTACCGTGGCGTGGCCCGCGAATACCACCACTCCACCGGTGCCGCCTACACCGATCCGGCCGTGGCACTCAACGAGAAGGCCCCGGAACCTGCTGACTATCAGCCCGGCACCCCGGTGGACATCGATGTTGAAATCGACGATAACAATCCGATTCACGGCGTGCCCGGTTGCGACCGCTACTACGCGCGTATCGTCAAGGACTTCAATCCCAACGCCCACACGCCCAACTGGATGCGCCGCCGCCTGATCCGCGCCGGCATGCGCTCCATCTCCTTGGCCGTGGACGTGACCAACTACGTGATGCTTGACCTCGGCCAGCCGATGCACGCCTACGACCTCGACAAGCTCGAAGGCCCGATTGTCGTGCGCCGCGCCAACGAGGGTGAGAAACTCACCACCCTGGACGGCAAGGAACATGACCTGAGCGTCGAAGATCTGCTTATCACCGATTCGCCGAACGGCGAACGCGGCTCGCGCATCCTCGGCCTTGCCGGTGTGATGGGCGGCCTGTATGGCGAAGTGACCGCTGACACCAAGAACATTCTTCTGGAGGCAGCGCACTTCGATCAGGTGACCATCGCCCGTTCGGCCCGTCGCCACAAGATTCCATCCGAGGCCTCCCGCCGCTTCGAACGTGGCGTCGACACCGCGCTGCAGCCCGCCGCCACCCAGATGGCCGCCGAGCTCATGGCCAAGTACGGCAACGGCGAGCCCAGCGAACACCCGAACGACGTGAACAACACGCCGCGCGCCAAGGTCATCCACTTCAAGGCCTCCGAAGTGGCCCGCGTGGCCGGCCTCGACGTGGACATCAACCGCATCTCCGACATCCTGACCGACATTGGCTGCACGGTGGCCGGCGGCGGCAACGGCGAGTTCGCCGTAACCGCGCCGAGCTGGCGCCCGGACTTGAACGAGCCGTGCGACCTGGTCGAGGAGATTGCCCGACTGATCGGCTACGACCAGATTCCGATTACCGTGCCGCCGGCACCGGTCGAGGGTCTGGTGGGCCTGACCCCGGACCAGCAGCGTCGCCGTCGCGTGGCGGACGAGCTCGCCGAGTTCGGCATGGTCGAATCGCTGAGCTACCCGTTCGTGGGCGACGACGATTACAAGGCCTTCGGCTTCGACCCGGAAGCCACCAAGAAGGTCAGCGTCGAGATCGCCAACCCGCTCTACGGCGACCGTCCGTACCTGCGTCGCGAGATTCTGCCGACCTTGGCCACCACCGTGCAGCGCAACATCCGCCGCGGCATCGAAAACGTGTCCCTGTATGAGCTCGGCCACGTCTACCTGTGGGATTCGAACGCGCCCGCCATCCCGGCACTGCCCGGTGGCGTGCGCCCCACCGACGAACAGCTCGCTGCGCTTGACGCCGGTCTGCCCGAACAGCCCGACCATGTGGCCGGCATCCTGACCGGTCTGGCCGAGGACGACGGCTGGATGGGCGGCAAGCGCCCGGTCGACTGGTCCGACGCCGTCGAGGCCGTGCGCCGCATCGCCGGCCGTATCGGTGCCGCAATCGAACTCGACCAGCCCGCCGCCGACGATGTGCCCGTCCAATGGCACCCCGGCCGCGTCGCCCGCGTCATGGTGGGCGACGTCTTCACCGGCTGGGTTGGTGAACTGCACCCGCGCGTCAACGAGGCGCTCGGCTTCCCGGCCCATTCCGCGGCCTTCGAGCTGAACCTCACCGCGCTGTTCGCCACGCTGACCGGCAAGCCCGTCCAGGCCAAGCCGATCTCCACGTTCCCGCCGGTCAAGCAGGATTTGGCCTTCACCGTGGACGAGACCGTGACCGCAGGCCAGCTTGAGAACGTGATTCGCAAGGCCGCCGGCGCGAACCTCGAATCCATCGAACTGTTCGACGTGTTCACCGGCGAACAGGTGGGCGAGGGCAAGAAGTCCCTGGCCTATGCGGTGGTGTTCCGTTCGCCGAGTAAAACGCTGTCCGCCGAAGACAGCGACGCCATCCGCAAGGCCATCGTGGCTGAGGCCGCCGAAATCGGCGCCCAGCTGCGCGCCTGACCCAACCAATCATCCGAATCGAGGAGCGCCATGAGCCAACCGGAGCAGGACAAGCCGAAATACGGGCAGTACCAGCAGCCTGAATATGGTGCTATGTCTGGCCAATACGGGCCGAATTACAACCCGTATATTTATGGCGCTCCCGAGCCGGATACCAAGAAGGATTCCGCCGCAGCCGCTGGCAACAACGGTGGCGCGGCACAATCTCAGCAGGCCGGCCAGCCGTACGGCCAGCAGACGCCGTGGCCCGGCAATCAGCAGGCGGGCGGCTGGCCGTATGCTCAAGGCGGCCAACAGTCCGGTCCGGGCGCATATCCGGGCGGGTACCCGGGCATGCAGGGCCAGCCGTATGGTCAACAGCCGAACGGTCAGCCTCACCAGCCGCATTATTACCACGGCATCGACCTGAACGATCCAAACCAGAACCCGCTCTACGGGCACTGGGATTCGTATGCGATCATCTCCTTTATCCTCGCCCTGTTCTTCCCTGTGCCGGTACTCTCGGCACTGATGGGCGCGGTGGCAATGTGGCGCACGCGCACCTTCCATATGAAGGGCTTCGGTTTGGCCGTGGCCGCCGTGGTGATCAACGTGCTATACACCATCGCCGTCATCTGGATGGCCTTCAATGGCTATGACGCCATGAGCCTCTACCAGGAAGCCCTCCAGCAACTCACCGGCGGCACCGGCTCCTCCTCCGACTCCATCTCCGCATAAGTAGCGTTCACATACCAACACACCCACTGCATAAATATGCAATAGTCTGCATAATCGCGTATACTCATCCCAAGACACATCAGTGAAAAGAGATGAGTATGGCGAAATATACAGTGGCCGTGGCCGGGGCCACGGGCTATGCCGGCGGTGAAGCGCTGCGCATTCTGGCCGCGCACCCCGACTTCGACATCACCTGCGTGGCAGGCCATTCCTCAGTGGGGGAGTCGATGGCCAAGCACATGCCGCATATTCCCCAACTGGCCAATCTGGTCGTCGAAGATACCACGCCCGAAGTGCTGAACGGGCATGACGTTATCATCCTCGCACTGCCGCACGGTGCTTCGGGCAAGCTCGCCTCGCAGCTCGATCCGAATGCCGTTGTTGTGGATTTGGGCGCCGACCATCGTCTCGAAGAGCAGGCCGCTTGGGATGAGTTCTACGGCGGCGATTTCTATGAGCATTGGACCTACGGCATGCCCGAGCTCATCACCGGCAAAGCCGCGGACGGCTCATACACCCGCCAGCGCGCGGCGCTTCTTGGCACCAAGCGCATCGCAGGCCCTGGCTGCAACGTCACCGCCACCACGCTGGCCCTCCAGCCCGGCATCGCCGAAGGACTGGTTGAATCGCAGGATATCGTGGCCGATCTGGTCGTCGGATACTCGGGTGCCGGCAAGAATCTCAAGCGCACCAACCTGCTTGCCGCCGAGGCCCTGCAATCCGCCCTGCCGTATTCGGTGGGCGGCAAGCACCGCCACATTCCCGAAATTCTGCAGAACTTCGCTCACGCGGCCGGCAAGAGCGCGGCCGAAGCCAGCGAATTCACGCTCGGCTTCACGCCGATTCTCGCCCCCATGTCCCGAGGCATCCTCGCCACCGTGTCCGCCCGCATGACGGACAAGGCCAAGGCACTGAGCGATGAGAAGATTCGCGCCGTATGGTCCAAGGCCTATGAAGGCCAGGACTTCATGGTGCTGCTGCCCGAGGGCACACTGCCCGCCACCGGCAACATCATCGGATCCAACGCAGCCCACCTGCAGGTCGTCGCCGACCGCAAGGCCGGCCGCATCTACGCTTTTGCCGCCATAGACAACCTCAACCGTGGCACCGCCGGACAAGCGGTCCAATCACTGAACATCGCACTCGGCCTGCCGGAAGACGCGGGCCTGACCAAGATCGGAGTAGCACCGTGAGCGTTACATTTGCACAAGGTTTCTCCGCCGCCGGCGTGGCGGCTGGTATTTCATCCGTCGAAGGCAAGAAGGACTTGGCCCTCGTGGTCAACAACGGCCCGCTCGACGCGGCTGCAGGCGTGTTCACCTCGAACCGTTTCTGCGCCGCCCCGGTGCAGTGGAGCCGTAAAGTCGTCGCCGACGGTCACGTCAAGGCCGTGATTCTGAACTCCGGCGGTGCCAACGCCTGCACCGGCGAGGCCGGTTACGCCCAGTCCGTCGCCACCGCGGAAACGGTCGCCGGTCTCATCGGCGCCGAACCGAATGATGTGGCTGTCTGCTCCACCGGTCTCATCGGTGAACTGCTGCCGTTGGACAACGTGCTGGCTGGTGCCAAGAGTGCCCATGAGGCTCTTGCCGCCACCGCCGAAGCCGGCGCCGACGCCTCCCACGCCATCATGACCACCGACACCAAGCCGAAGACGGTCGAACTGACCGGCTCCAACGGCTGGAAGATCGGCGGCATGGTCAAGGGCTCGGGCATGATTGCCCCGCAGCTGGCCACCATGCTGTGCGTCATCACCACCGATGCGGTCGTCTCCGCCGGCCAGATGCAGGCCGCACTCGCCGTGGCCGCCGAACATTCGTTCAACCGCATCGACGTGGACGGCTGCATGTCCACCAACGACACGGTCCTGCTGCTCGCCTCCGGTGCCTCCGGCGTCGAACCGGACAAGGACGAATTCAACAAGCTGGTGCGTGAGGCCTGCGCATCCCTGTCCCGCCAGATCGTCGGCGACGGCGAAGGTGCCTCCCACGACATCCGTATCACCGTCACCGGTGCCACCAGCGAAGACGCGGCACTTGCCTGTGGTCGTGCCGTCGCCGCCTCGAACCTGCTCAAGTGCGCCATCTCCGGCAACGATCCGAACTGGGGTCGCATCGTCAGCTCCCTGGGCACTGTGCTGCCTGAAGTCGCGCCTTACGATTCGAACAAGGTGACCGTGGACGTCAACGGCGTGCGCATCTGCGAGAACGGCGGTGCCGGCCGCGACCGTAGCGAGGTCGACATGACCCCGCGCGAAGTCCACATCGACATCGACCTGAACACCGGCTCGAGTGCGCAGGCCACCGTCTGGACCGACGACCTCACCCACGAATACGTCCACATCAACGCCGACTACGAAAGCTGACAAACAGCCCAGTGGGCTGTTTGTAGCAGCCGGCAGCGATAGCGTTGCCGGTGCCGCATATAACGCAAACAGCCCAGTGGGCTGTTTGTAGCAGCCGGCAGCGATAGCGTCGCCGGCGTCGCAGAAAAGAGAAAAATTGTCTACAGAATTGAAGGGACCTGGGTTCCATTTCGACGTGCACACCGATTTGCGCGCCGATCAGAAGGCAGAAGTGCTTATTGAAGCGCTGCCATGGCTGGAGGAGTTCGCCGGCCAGCGTATCGTCGTCAAATACGGCGGCAATGCCATGGTCGATGACCATCTGAAGCAGTGCTTCGCCGAAGACATGGTCTTTCTGCGTCAGGTGGGTCTACACCCGATCGTCGTGCACGGCGGCGGTCCGCAGATTTCCCACATGCTCAAGGCTCTCGGCATCAAATCCGAATTCAAAGGCGGCCTGAGGGTCACCACCCCCGAGGCCATGGATGTGGTGCGCATGGTTCTGACCGGCAAGGTGTCACGCGAACTGGTAGGCCTGATCAACGCGCACGGCCCGCTGGCCGTAGGCATGTCCGGTGAAGACGGCGGCCTGTTCTCGGCCATGCAGCGCAGGCCCGTCATCGATGGCAAGCCCACCGATATCGGCCTGGTCGGCGACGTGGTTTCCGTCGATGCCTCGGCAGTCGAGGATCTGGTGGCCGCCGGTCGTATCCCGGTCGTCTCTTCCGTGGCTCCGAACGAAGAAGATGCCACTGAAGTGCTCAACGTGAACGCTGATTCCGCCGCCGCCGCTTTGGCTGCCGCTGTGGGCGCGCACAAGCTCGTTATCTTGACTGATGTGGATGGTCTGTACGCCGATTGGCCGGATAAGAATTCTCTGATTGGCCGGATCGGTGTGGAAAACCTGCGCGATATGCTGCCGGACCTGGAATCCGGTATGCGACCCAAGATGGAGGCCTGTGTCAGGGCCATCGACGGTGGCGTGCCCCAAGCCCATGTCATCGACGGGCGCAAGCCGCATTCGATTTTGAACGAGATATTCACCTCCGCAGGCATCGGTACCATGGTTATGCCCGATGAAGGACTGGGAATGAGGAGCTCTTATGGCTACTGAGCATGAGGAAAAACTAGGTACGGAAGACAGCAAGTGGCTGGGAGAGTACTCTCAGGTCCACATGAATGTGTTCGGTACGCCGTTGCGCGTCATGGATCACGGCCAAGGTGCCCACATCTGGGATGTTGACGGTAACGAATACCTCGATTTCCTGGCAGGCATCGCCGTCAATTCCCTCGGATACGCCCACCCCAAGTGGGTCAAAGCGGTTGCCGATCAGGCTGCCAAGGTGGCTCATATCAGCAACTATTTCGCGTCCGAGCCGCAAATTGAATTGGCGTCCAAACTGGTCAAGCTGGCTGGTGCACCTGAAGGCTCCAAAGTCTACTTCGGCAACTCCGGTGCTGAAGGCAATGAAGCTGCCCTCAAGCTCGCCAAGCTGTATGGCCGCACCTTGCCTGATGCCCTGCCTTCCATCGGCGGCAAGCCCGCACGCATTCTCGCAATGACTCACGGCTTCCATGGCCGTACGATGGGTGCGCTGTCCGCCACATGGAAACCCGGTATCCGCAAGCCGTATGATCCGCTGGTGCCGAACATCGAATTCGTGCGCGCCGGCGACAAGGTCGCCCTGCACGACGCTTTTGCACAGACCGGTCTCGGTCGCTATGGCAAGGGTCCGGTGGCTGCTGTGATTCTGGAACTTATCCAAGGCGAAGCCGGCGTGCAGCCGTTGGGCGCCGATTACGTCAAGTTCGTGCGTGAACTGTGCGATATCAACCACGCGCTGCTCATCATCGATGAAGTACAGACCGGTATCGGACGTACCGGCAAGTGGTTCGCATTCCAGCGTGACGATCTGTCCGGCGGCGTGACGCCGGATATGGTGACTTTCGCCAAGGGTGTGGCAGGCGGATTCCCGATGGGCGGCATGATCGCTTTTGGCGAGAAACTTGCGGCTCTGTTCACTCCTGGTTCCCACGGCTCCACCTTTGCCGGCAATCCGCTGGGTGCGGCTGCGGGACTCGCCACTCTTGACGTGATTGAAGACGAGAATCTGGTGACCAACGCCGAAGCTCGCGGCAAACAGCTGCGCGATGGCATTATGGCCACCGGTAATCCGCTGTTCGTTTCCGTACGCGGCCGTGGTTTGCTGGACGCCGTCGAGCTCAAGCATCCCTGCTCCCACGCGGTGATGAACTACTGCCTCGAACACGGGCTCATCGTCAACGCGGTGGCTCCCAATGCGCTGCGTTTCGCACCGCCGCTGATTGTAACCGCTCAAGACGTGGATCAGGCACTTGCCATCCTCAAGGATGTGCCTACGGACCTGCCCGACGACTGATTTCTCGCCGTCACTGCCGACCCACCGATCCAAGGAGATCATCATGACCCCAGAACTTCGCCACATGCTGCGTGACGACGACCTCAACCATGAGGAGCAGAAGCAGGTGCTCGAACTTGCCATCAAGTTCCACCATGACCGCTTCTACAAGCAGCCGTTCGCCGGTCCGCAGGCCGTCGCCGTACTGTTCGACAAGCCATCCACCCGCACCCGTTCCAGCTTCTCCATCGGCGTTGCCGAGCTTGGCGGCTACCCGCTGGTCATCGACAAGTCCGGCTCCCAGCTGGGCCGTGGCGAGCCCGTGGCCGATACCGCTCGTGTGCTCGACCGCATGGCTTACGGCGTGGTGTGGCGCACCTTCGGCCAGGACCGCGTCGAAGAAATGGCCAAGTACTCCACCCATCCGGTGGTCAACGCCCTGACCGATGACTTCCATCCCTGCCAGATTCTCGCCGACTTCCAGACCATCGCCGAGCACCGAGGCGGCGTCGACAACCTGAAGAACCAGACCATCGCCTACCTCGGTGACGCGGCCAACAACATGGCCAACTCCTACCTGCTCGGCGGTGCCGTGGCCGGCATGGACGTGCGCGTGGCCGGCCCCCACGGCTACCTGCCCCGCCCGGACATCGTGGCCGACGCCAAGCGCGTCGCGGCCGAGACCGGCGGCTCCATCCTGGTCACCACCGATGCCAAGGAAGCGGTGAAGGACGCCGACTGCGTGTTCACCGACACTTGGGTCTCCATGGGCGAGGAGGCCGAATACGCCATCCGTTCCAAGCCGTTCTGGGATTACCAGGTCAACACCGAACTTATGGCATTGGCCAAGCCGGATGCGCTCTTCCAGCACTGCCTGCCCGCCTACCGCGGCAAGGAAGTCACCGCTGAAGTGATCGATGGCCCGCAGTCCGTGGTGTGGGACGAGGCCGAGAACCGTCTGCACGCACAGAAAGCGTTGCTGACTTGGTTGACCGGCAAGGCCCGTGGAGACGAAAGCCTGCTCGCATGAGTGAAACCGGTCCGTCCCTGCAGCGCCCTGCCACCAGGGCGGCGCGGCTGAGTGCCATAGAACAGGCGCTCGCCACGCATATCATCACCTCGCAATCACAGCTGTCCAAAATCCTTATCGACGAGGGCATTGCGGTGACTCAGGCGACCCTGAGCCGCGATCTTGACGAGATGCATGCGGTGAAGACCCGGCTGAAGGACGGCACGGTGGCCTACACGGTGGGTCGCAGCGTCGTTGCTTCAGAAGGTGAGGATGTAGGGGAGCGCGGTGAGGCACAGATGTCCCGCGTGCTGAACGGACTGGTCACCTCGGTGGCCGCCGCCGGGAATCTGGTTGTGGTGCACACGCCTTCCGGTGCCGCACAATACGTGGCCTCGGTGATTGACAAGCAGCCGATCGAAGGCGTGCTGGGCACCATCGCCGGAGACGACACCGTCATGGTGATTTGCACCAATGACGACACCGCCGTCTCCCGCTCCGACTGGCTGCTAAGCCTCGCTTCCAAATAACCAACACGCCGTGCATAAATATACAGTCCTCTGTATATACTTGCATCAGTTTGTTTTTCAGACCTTGAACGAAAGGGAACCAATGGCAGATAACAAGCGCATTGTTCTGGCCTACTCCGGCGGTCTTGACACCTCCGTCGCCATCTCGTACCTGAAGGAGCGCACCGGCAAGGACGTCGTGGCCGTGTCCCTCGATGTCGGCCAAGGTGGTGAAAGCCTTGAGACCATCAAGCAGCGCGCCCTCGCCTGCGGTGCCGTTGAATCCTACGTGGTCGACGCCCGTGACGAGTTCGCCAACGAATATTGCATGAAGGCCCTCAAGGCCAACGCCATGTACGAAGGCGTCTACCCGCTGGTCTCCGCCATCTCCCGTCCGCTGATCTCCAAGCACCTCGTGCGCGCCGCCCACCAGTTCGGTGCCGACACCATCTCCCACGGTTGCACCGGCAAGGGTAACGACCAGGTTCGTTTCGAGGTCTCCATTGCCTCCATTGACCCGACGCTGAAGGCCATCAGCCCGATTCGTGACCTGTCCCTGACCCGCGATGTCGAGATCGCGTTCGCCAAGGAGCACAAGTTGCCGATCACCCAGACCGAGAAGTCCCCGTACTCCATCGACCAGAACGTATGGGGCCGCGCCATTGAGACCGGCTTCCTTGAGGATCCGTGGAACGGCCCGACCAAGGACTGCTACTCCTACACCGACGACCCGGCCTTCCCGCCGGTCGAAGATGAAGTCGTCATCGAGTTCAAGGAAGGTGTGCCGGTCAAGATCGACGGACGTGACGTCACCCCGCTGCAGGCCATCGAAGAGATGAACCGCCGCGCCGGAGCCCAGGGCATCGGCCGCATCGACCTCATCGAGGACCGCCTGGTCGGCATCAAGTCCCGCGAGCTGTACGAGGCGCCGGGCGCCGTGGCCCTGATCACCGCGCATCAGGAACTCGAGAACTGCTGCCTCGAACGCGAACAGCACCGCATCAAGCGCGACATCGACAAGCGCTGGGGCGAGCTGGTCTACGACGCGCAGTGGTTCTCCCCGGCAACCCAGTCGCTCAACGCGTTCATCGAGGACACCCAGAAGTACGTGTCCGGTGAGATTCGCATGGTCCTGCACGGCGGTCGCGCCGTCGTGACCGGCCGTCGTTCCGACTCCTCGCTGTACGACTACAAGCTCGCCACCTACGATTCCGGCGATACCTTCGACCAGAAGTCCTCCAACGGCTTCATCGACATCTACGGTCTGCCGTCCCGCGTGGCCGCAGCGCGCGACGTCAAGTTCGGCAACGGCATCGAGGTCCCGAAGAACACCGTCGAGTGATTCTTACTCAGTCGCCCCCGCTGCGAGGCTGTCGGCATAGCTGACTGGGAGTGGTCTTTGAAAGGACTGTCCTCAGTCACACTCCATGTGACAGCCCTCGCCAGCGGGGGCAACTGTATGTTTGAACACATTGCTACGCTTAAACACAGCTATTTTCACTTTTCAAGGAGCCTTCATGACTGAGAACAACGAACATCTGGCCCTGTGGGGTGGTCGCTTTACGTCTGGTCCGTCGCCGGAACTGGCCCGACTGTCCAAGTCCACGCAGTTCGACTGGCGCTTGGCCGACGACGATATCGCCGGTTCGCGCGCCCACGCCCGTGCTCTCGGCCGTGCGGGACTCCTGACCGCCGACGAGCTGCAGCGCATGGAGGATGCGCTCGACACGCTCCAGCGCCACGTCGATGACGGCTCCTTCGCCCCCATCGAAGACGATGAGGACGAGGCCACCGCCCTCGAACGCGGACTGATTGACATTGCCGGCGACGAACTCGGCGGCAAGCTCAGGGCCGGCCGTTCCCGCAACGACCAGATCGCCTGCCTGATTCGTATGTGGCTGCGCCGCCACTCCCGCGTAATCGCCGGACTCCTGCTTGACCTCGTCAACGCCCTGATCGAGCAAAGCGAAAAGGCCGGCCGCACCGTGATGCCTGGCCGCACCCACATGCAGCACGCCCAGCCCGTGCTGCTCGCGCACCAGCTCATGGCCCACGCTTGGCCGCTGATCCGCGACGTGCAGCGACTGATCGACTGGGACAAGCGCATCAACGCCTCCCCGTACGGCTCCGGCGCGCTGGCCGGCAACACGCTCGGCCTCGACCCGGAGGCCGTGGCGCGTGAGCTCGGCTTCTCCCGCGTGACCGACAACTCCATCGATGGCACCGCCGCACGTGATCTCGTGGCCGAATTCGCGTTCGTGGCCGCCATGACCGGCGTGGACATCTCCCGCCTGTCCGAGGAGATCATCATCTGGAACACCCAGGAGTTCGCCTTCGTCAAGCTCGACGACGGCTATTCCACCGGCTCCTCCATCATGCCGCAGAAGAAGAACCCGGACATCGCCGAGCTCGCCCGCGGCAAGTCCGGCCGACTCATCGGCGATCTGACCGGTCTGCTGGCCACCCTGAAGGGCCTGCCCACCGCCTACGCTCGCGATCTGCAGGAAGACAAGGAGGCCGTGTTCGACCAGGTCGATACGCTCGAAGTGCTGCTGCCCGCCTTCACCGGCATGGTCAAGACCATGCACTTCGACGGCGACCGCCTGGAAGAGGAAGCTCCGACCGGCTTCGCGCTGGCCACCGACATCGCCGAATGGCTCGTCAAGAACGGTGTGCCGTTCCGCCACGCGCACGAGCTCTCTGGTGCCTGCGTCAAGCTCGCCGAAGGCCGCGGCCAGGAACTGTGGGATCTGACCGACAATGACTTCATCGAGACCTTCGCCGCGTTCCTGCCGGCCGACAAGGCTCCGGGAGTACGCGAAGTGCTCTCCAGCCACGGTTCGGTCGACTCCCGCAACGGCAAGGGCGGCACCGCTTACGGTCGCGTGCGCGAGCAGATCGCCGACGCCAAGGCCGAGGTCGAAGAACTCAAGCTCTTCCCCGCATCCACGTCGGATGGCTCCGCCTACAAAGCCCCCGGCACGTTCTAGTCCCAATAGAGCTCCCTCGTCAGAGGGAGCTCTATTTTGCTGTTGTCACTGCAACGGCATACACTGAGAAATCGTAACGAACGGGAGCCGTGAGGCTGAGAGGAAGTTGCCAGACTTCGACCGGGGAACTTGACGCGGGTCATGCCGCCGTAAGGAATCGTTGTTGCAGATTTGCCGGGTTCTCCAATACAGCTTTCATTCCGTTTGCATAATTCAGCCGTGAGACGGTCGTGATGGAGCCAATACATCACAACGGTCGAACGGTCGCATGATTGGGTTCATGAATGGGCGCACCACTTAAGGTACGGTTCGTTTCGTGCACCCTTTTTTACTATCTGAAAGGATATTATGCAGGTCAACGGAGAGCAGGTCACGCTCGAGACGCCGGTCAGCGTCGCCGATTATCTCGAAGCGCGCGGATTCCGCGCCGAGCGTGTGGCCATCGAACTCAATGGTGAGATTATCCCGCGCGATAAGCGTGCCGACGCCATGCTCGACGACCAGTGCGTCATGGAAATTGTGCAGTTTGTACAGGGTGGATGAAAGGAAAAGCTATGAGCAATATTAATCCGGTTACTGAAGCATCTGTTGAGGCGACTCCGCTGCCGCCGCAGCCCGCCGTCACCAATCCGGTCGGCACCGCCGCGCCGATTCTCCCGGTGAAAGACAAGCCGCTGAACTTGGGCGGTCACGAGTTCCAGTCGCGATTCATCCTGGGCTCCGGCCGCTACGACCTGAACCTCATCAAGGCCACGGTCGAACATGCCGGCACGCAGATCGTCACCATGGCACTGCGCCGCGCGCAGACCACCGAGAACAGCGTGCTCGACTACATTCCCGAAGGCATTACGCTGCTGCCCAACACCTCCGGCGCGCGCAACGCCGAGGAAGCCGTGCGTATCGCCCGACTGGCACGCGAAGTGTGCCACACCGACTTCGTCAAGGTCGAAATCGAACACGAGACCAAGTACCTCTTGCCGGACAACGCCGAAACCATCCGAGCCACCGAGATGCTGGCCAAGGAAGGCTTCGTGGTCATGCCCTACATGTTCCCGGACCCGATTGCGGCCCGTCAGCTGGAGGAGGCCGGTGCCGCTGCCGTTATGCCGCTCGGTTCGTTGATCGGCTCCAATATGGGCCTGCGCATGCGTGACTTCATCGAAATCATTATCGCCAACGCGCATGTGCCGGTCATCATCGACGCTGGTATCGGCCGTCCGAGCCAGGCCTGCGATGCGATGGAGATGGGTGCGGATGCGGTGATGGCGTACACGGCCATTGCCTCTGCCGGCAATATCCCCCTGATGGCTGAGGCGTTCAAGCACGCCATCGATGCCGGCCGTGCGGCGTATTTGTCTGGCCTTGGCAAGGTGACCGAGGGACAGGCTGTGCCGTCCAGCCCGACTACGGGGTATTTGCACTGACACTTTTATTAGCTCCCCCTCTCTGAGGGGAGCTGGCCGCGTAGCGGACTGAGGGGAGCTGGAAACATGGAGAAAACATGGCATTGACTGATGAACAGGTGGAGCGGTACGCGCGCCATCTGATTTTGAAGGGGCTGGGCGTCAAAGGGCAGAAGCGGTTGTTGGCCTCCAGCGTGCTCATCATCGGAGCGGGCGGGCTTGGTTCTCCGGCCGCCCTGTATCTGGCGGCGGCCGGCGTCGGCCATATCGGACTGGTGGACGGCGATGTGGTGGATATGAGCAATCTGCAACGCCAAATCATCCATACCACCGCACGTGTCGGAGCGCCCAAAGTGGAATCCGCGGCCACAGCCATCCGCGCGCTCAACCCGGATGTGACGGTCGACACCTACTACGAGCTCGTCGACGCGAGCAACATCGCCGGCCTCATCAAACCGTACGATCTGGTGATCGATGCCACCGACAACTTCGCCGCAAAATTCCTCATCAATGACGCCTGCGTGCTGGCCGGCAAGCCGTACATCCATGCCGGAGTGGTCGGATTCGCCGGTCAGGTGATGACCGTCATTCCCGGCGAAGGCCCCTGCTACCGCTGCATCTTCCGCGACATGCCCGCCGCCGGTGAGATTCCGACCTGCAAGGAGGCCGGCGTGCTGGGCGCGGTGGTCGGTGTGATCGGCAGTCTGGAAGCCACCGAAGCCGTGAAGTTGATTGCCGGCGTGGGGGAGCCGTTGGTGGGGCGCATGCTCACCGTGGATGCGCTGACCATGAATATTCGACGGGTCCCACTGCCAAAGCATGTGCCGGATTGCCCGGTGTGCGGTGAGCAGCCGACCATTACTGCTATTGATCCGGCCAACTATATTCAGCCGGCCTGCGCGATTTAGAGCTATGTGGCTCCCCTCCTTGAGGGGAGCCAAGATCAGAACGAGAGGGGAAGAACATGCCTATTGCCTTGCATAATGCGGTCGTTGACGATGAGAGCAGTGAATCATCGTACCGCCGCATCACGCCGGCGGAATTTGCCAAGCTCGACCCGAATACGGTCACGCTGCTCGACTTGAGGGAACCAGCCGACTTCGCCGCCCACCCGGTCGAAGGTGCCATCAATGCACCACTCGACCCTCTGGCCCATGTGCTCAAAACCGTGCCCACAGATCGAACTGTCGTAGTCTATTGTGCTCAAGGATGGTGGAGCGAGGAAGTAGCTGAAATCCTTGCCGATCGCGGTTACGATGTAGCAAGCCTAGATGGCGGTTTTCAGGGTTATCTCGACTATCTTGAAACCCACCACGATTAACGGTTCCCGTTGTCGTTCTTTTGGATGAGTGTGCACGGACATACGTGTGCCCTACAATCGGTCACGGTATTACTCGATGGATTCTTGAATATCGTCGGGTAATCGTAATTCACAACAAGGGATTGCACTGAACCAACCCGAACGGAGGGTCGAAACCGTGGGACATCTGCTCACCCGAACGCAGATTCAACGCCTGGTCGCCAAGCACGGCCGTGAGGTCATCGAGCATCGCCACATGCAGATCGAACGCTGCTACTACCAGCACGGCAACGTCACCACGTTCGAACATTCCGTGCGTGTCGCCTGCCTGGCTGTGTGGATGGCCGACCGCGCGCACCTGTGGTACCGCGTCGACCTCAAATCCCTGATTCGCGCGGCCCTCCTGCACGATTACTTCCTGTACGACTGGCACGACTGGGATAACGGCGAACACCAGTGGCATGGCTTCACCCATGGCCACGCCGCCCTGGCCAATGCCCTGAAGGACTTCAAGCTCAACGATATCGAACGCAACAGCATCGAGAACCACATGTTCCCGATGACCCTGGTGCCGCCGCGCTATATCGAAGGCTATCTGGTCACCTTGGCGGACAAATGCTCCGCCACCGCCGAGACCTTCTCGTTCGACCGGTTCAACAAGCGCGCGTTGCCCGCCGCGAAGCCTTACGCCGAGATCGAAGCCCGTCGATGATCACCACACTCGAACATTATTTCCTCTGGTTTCTGTTCTACAGTTTCGTCGGCTGGATGTACGAGTCCATTCTCGTCTCCTGCCAACAGCACCGCTTGGTCAACCGAGGGTTCCTCAACGGCCCGCTGTGCCCGATCTACGGCACCGGCGCGATACTCGGCGTCGCCATTCTCGGCAACGTACATAACCCGATCATCATCTTCCTGATTTCGATGGTGGGCGCCACGATACTCGAATACACAACCTCATGGGTCATGGAGCAGCTGTTCCACGCCCGCTGGTGGGATTACTCGAACTTCCGCTTCAACCTCCAAGGCCGCGTCTGCCTGCTGGGCGCGTTGATTTTCGGCCTCGGCGGCGTGGGCGTGGTACTTGGTTCGCAGCCATATGTCGAGCGGGTCACGGATATGATTCCGCTGCCGATGCTGCATACGCTGGTCACGGTACTGGCCCTGATCACCATCATCGACTTGGCGGTCACGGTTGCGGGCATGCTCGGATTCGAGCAGGTGCTCGATTCCGTCGCTCAGGTGGTGCAGGATGTGGCGGCACGCGCCGGTGACACGTGGCAGCGGGGCTCCAGTGCGGTATCCGACAGGATGCGTGAGCTTTCGCAGGATACGGTTGAGCGTCTGCGCTGGGCCGTCAATGGCGTCATCAACGCACAGCAGAAGCGTATGCTCAAGTCCTTCCCGAAGTTCCAGGTGCCGGATCGTCAGGACATCATCGACTCTTTGCGCGAACTTATGGGCCCGCGCCGCTAGAATAAGGCGTTTTACTGAATCGCGCGGCTCGGCTGGTGTTCGGCACTGTCGCCATGTTCTGCGAAACTTGACTGTGCCCAATTGGGCAGTCTCATTCACAATTCGATAGGGAGAAGCGACAAGCTATGGCTCACGTCACCGACTTCAAGGAAGCGGGTTTCAACACCCTGCTTGAGGAACTGGAATGGCGCGGGTTGATTTCCCAGTCCACGGACCGGGATCGACTCGCAGAAGCACTGAACGGCGAGCCCATCACCTATTATTGCGGCTTCGACCCCACCGCTGCATCGTTGCATATCGGCAACCTCGTGCAGCTCATCAACATGCGTCACCTGCAGCTTGCGGGCCATCATCCAATCGCCCTGGTCGGCGGCGCCACCGGACTCATCGGCGACCCGCGCCAGTCCGGCGAACGCACGCTCAACCCGAAGGACGTGGTGGCCGGCTGGGCCGATCGTCTGAAGAACCAGATCGGCGGCATTCTGGACACCGAAGGCGCGAACGCCGTACGTTTCGTGTCCAATTACGATTGGACCGCCTCGATGACCGTCATCGACTTCCTGCGTGACGTCGGCAAGAACTTCCGTCTGGGCACCATGCTCGCCAAGGACACGGTCGCCCGCCGCCTGAACTCTGAGGAAGGCATCTCCTTCACCGAGTTCAGCTACCAGGTGCTGCAGGGCAACGACTTCCTCCACCTGTTTGACGAATACCACTGCACGCTGGAACTCGGCGGCTCCGACCAGTGGGGCAACCTCACCTCCGGTCTGGACCTGATCCACAAGGTGCGCGGTGTGGACGTCAATGTGTTCACCAGCCCGATCATCACTGATGCTTCCGGCAAGAAGTTCGGCAAGTCCGAGGGCAACGCCGTCTGGCTCGACGCCACGATGCTCAGCCCGTACAAGTTCTACCAGTTCTGGATCAACCGCCCGGACGTGGAGATGGAAAGCCTGCTGAAGGCGTTCACCTTCCTGCCCAAGGCCGAAATCGAACGACTGGTCGAGGAATCCAAGACCAACCCCGGCAAGCGCGAGGCCCAGAAGACCCTCGCCTGGGAGGTCACCAGCTTCGTGCATGGCGAGGCCGCTACCCAGGCTGCCATCGATGCTTCCGGTGCGCTGTTCGGCCGCGGTGGCAACCTCGAAGACATCGACGAGGAAACGCTGGAATCCGTGCTCGACGGCTTCAAGGTGGTCGACGAGAACGGCGAGCACGTCTTCCCCGTCTCCAAGCCGGGCGATCGCGTAATCGACGCCGCCCAGGCTGCCGGACTGTTCAAGTCCGCTTCCGAGGCACGCCGCGCCATCAAGTCCGGTGGCGTGTATCTCAACAACAACCGTATCGAGGATGAGGAGCAGGTGCTGGCCGAAGCCGACTTCCTGGCAGGCCGCTTCGCGCTCATCCGTCGTGGCAAGAAGGCGCTCGGCGCCGTGGAAAACCGTTAATCAACAACGAATTAAGGAAAACAAGTAATGGCAGAAGGTAACGAGCGTTCCGGCAAGTCCTACGGCGGCGGCCATAAGGGGTATGGCGATCGCCGACCGGGCAACCGCGGCGGCAAGGGTTTCAAGCCGCGCGGCAAGGGCGGTTTCAAGCCGCGTCATGACGGTGAGGGCTTCAAGCCGCGTCGCCGTGAGGATGGCGAGGGCTACGCGCCGCGCCGCGACGGCGATGGCGAAGGCGGCTACCGCAAGTCGTACGGCAAGTCCGGCGGCTTCCACAAGGGCGGTTACCGCGGCAATGGTCCGCGCCGTGACGGCGAAGGCTTCAAGCCGCGCCGCGAAGGCGGCTACCGTTCCCACGAAGGCGAGAACGGCGAGAATCCGCGCTACCAGCACCGTGATAACGATCGTCGTGATTTCCGCCGCGACGACCGCCGTGACTTCCACCGCGATGGTGAGCGTCGCAACTTCCGCCGCGACGACGACCGCCGAGATTTCCGTAGGGACGACCGTCGCGATGGGGACCGTCGTGATTTCCGTCGTGACAATGACCGTCGTGACTTCCGTCGTGACAATGACCGTCGTGACTTCCGTCGCGATGACCGCAGGGATAACGATCGCCGTGATTTCCACCGCGATGGTGAGCGTCGCAACTTCCGTCGCGACGACGATCGCCGTGATGGCGACCGCCGCAACTTCCGCAGGGACGACCGCCGCGATGATCGTCGTGACTTCCGCCGTGACGATCGCCGCGACAACAACCGTCGTGACGGCGAATTCCGCGAGTTTTCGCAGGAAGAGAAGCGCCAGTACCGTGAGGAGAAGCGCTCTGAATACATGAGGCGTCCGCGCCGTAACTCCGACGGCACGATGAGCTTCCCCTCGCAGAACCCGTACACCGACCGTCGTCCCGACGAGCCCAAGATGCCCAAGGGCATGGAATGGTCGATGCTGTCCAAGGATGAGCGCGAACGTCTGCGCGGCCTGTCCAAGGAGCATGCGGAGAACATTGGTCTGCACATCCTCGCCGCTTTCGCGCTGGAGGAGAGCGATCCCGAACTTGCCTTGGAGCACGCCAAGTGGGTGGCCCGTCAGGCCTCCCGCATCGACTTTGCCCGCGAGACGCTCGCGTTCGTGGCCTACCGTCAGGGCGACTACAAGCTGGCCCTGCGTGAGTTCCGTACCGCCTACCGTATGAACGGCTTCCTCGACTACCTGCCGTTCATCGCTGACTGCGAGCGTGGTGTCGGTGAACCGAAGAAGGCCGTGGAACTGGCGCTGTCCGATGAGGGCAAGCAGCTGCATGGCGCTCCCAAGGTCGAGATGTTCCTGGTGTATGCCGGTGCCCTTGGCGATTTGGAGATGTGGGACAAGGCCATTGAAGTGGTTCATACCGTCGGCCGCTCTCAGGGTCTGCCGGGTGAGTACCGTATGCGTGCCGTGCAGGCCGAGCAGTACTTCCTTGAAGAGGCCGGCCGCAGCAAGGAAGCCGAGCAGCTTAATGACCTGCTGGACCGTCTTGAGGATCAGTATGCCGACGAGGAGATTGACGAAAACAGCGACGACGTGGTGATTGACCACGATCTCGAAGACATCACCGACGACTCCGACGTGCTCGAGAAGCTCGGCATCGATCCGGACGAGGCGCAGTACGCCCCGGATCTGGAGCAGGAATACGGCGATGAGGACGACGAGGCTGAAGACGGCGATGCCGAGTCTGATGAGGCCGATGTCGAAAATGCTGAGTCCGAGGATGCATCGGAAGAATCTGAGGAATCTGAAGCTGAGGAGTCTTCCGAGTCCGCTGACGATGCCGTTGAACCGGCTGAGTCCGACGAGACCGAGACCGAAACCGAGGAGTGAGCGGCGTAATGACCCGTTTCCTCAAAGGCACCGATCGCCCGCTCGCCGAGGCCTATCAGCTTGCGCTGCTGGACCTCGATGGCGTGGTGTATCGCGGCAAGAATCCGGTCGAATACGCGGCCGATTCCATTCGTGCGGCCGAAGCCGCCGGCATGACCATCGAATACACCACGAACAACTCCTCGCGCTTCCAGCACGTGGTGGCCGACCAGCTCAAGGGCTTCGGCTTGGACGTGGAGCCGTGGCAGGTCATCACCTCTTCGGTGGTGGCCGCCCGTGTGGTGGCCAAGGCGTTGCCCGCCGGCGCGCGCGTACAGGTATTGGGCACCGAGCATTTGCGCGATGAGGTCACCCGCAACGGCCTGACCATCGTGGACGGTCCTCAGGACCGCCCACAGGCCGTCATTCAGGGCTGGTATCCGGATATGACCTGGCAGATGATGGCCGACGCCGCGTTCGCGGTCGAGGCCGGAGCCACGTATTTCGTGACCAACCGCGACCTGACGATTCCTCGTGAACTGGGCATCGCCCCCGGTTGCGGATCGATGATTCGCGCCGTGATCACGGCCACCGGCGTCGAACCTGTCGCCTCCGCTGGCAAGCCGGAAGCGTACATGTACGATGAGGCCCGCGAACTGAACGCCGCCGAAGGCCACGATCTGGTGCCCAAGGAGGCGTCCATCGCTATTGGCGACCGCCTCGACACCGATATCGAGGCCGGTAACCGCGGTGACTACGATTCGCTGGCGGTGCTGACCGGTGTCACCAACCCGACCGAACTGATGCTGGCACCGGCACACCTGAGGCCCACATTCATCGCCCTTGATCTGCGTGAACTCGGCGAAGCTCAACCGGAGCCGGTCCGCGACGAGAGCGGTACTTGGGAATGCCGCAAGGCTAGCGCTTGGTTTGAAAACGGCCAGGTACACGTCAGCGACCCCACCAGTATGGACGGCCTGCGTGCCGCCGTATGCGCCGCATGGGAAGCCGCCGACCAAGGCGCACAGCTCAGCGAGGCCACGGTACCGGTGTTCGCCATCGAGGCATAGTCCTATGCCTACGGATAGCGAACACGCGCCGGTCACCGAGCGATACCCCGAACTTGCGGATATCGATGAACAAGACAACGACCGCAAGCTTGAGACCTATCGCAACGTGCTGGAATCGTTACAACACGAGCTTGATAACAGCCGCAGCTAGCAGAGGAGATTCATTCTCCCGCCAGCGGAAGATGACGTGAAGTGCTGGATGGTGGCTCCATGCCGAGCCACCCCGTTGGTAGATGGTGGGTCGGAAGGAAGGTATATGACCAAGCAACATATCGATCCCGCGACCCCACTTGACCGACTCGACATGATGCTCGTGGCTTCGGGACTGGTCGAATCGCGGGCCAAAACGCAGCGACTCATCAAAGCCGGGCATGTGCGCGTGGACGGCGAGACCATCACCAAGCCATCGTTCATGGTCAAAGCCGGGCACAGCAAACTCGCCGTGGATAAGGGCGACGACTACGTCTCCCGAGGCGCTTACAAACTCTTGGGCGCGTTCGAAACCTTTGCCGACAATGGCCTTACCGGGCCGGAAGGCTTGGAATGTCTGGACATCGGTGCCTCCACCGGTGGCTTCACCGACGTACTGTTGCGTGGGGGAGCGGCCAAAGTCGTGGCGCTCGACGTCGGCCACGGCCAGCTCGACCCGCGCATCGCCAATGACGAGCACGTCATCGAAATGAGCGGCGTCAACATTCGCGAAGTTGAGGCCGACGACCTGCCTTACCGGCCGGCGATGATCGTCTCCGATGTCTCCTTTATTTCCCTGACCTATGTGATTCCGGTAATCGCGCGCATCGCGGCTCCCGGTGCGCAGATTGTGTTACTGGTCAAACCGCAGTTCGAGGTCGGCCGGGCAGGACTCGGCAAAAACGGCATCGTGGAAGATCCGGCATTGCGGGAGCGGGCATTACACGACGTGGTCGCCTGTGCTGAACAGCACGGACTTGACGTGGTGGCCACTGCCGATAGTCCCATCATCGGCACCCACGGTAATGAGGAATACCTGCTTTACGCTGTCTTGAGATGAATGCGTTGGCAGTCTCCGTTCACCAGCAGCACGCTGGAGGTACGGTCGATACCTATTGCGGTGGCGCACGTGGCGCTTTCCACCGCACTGCCGTTGCGTAGCATGGCGGAGTCCGCCGTCAAAGTCTGGCATTGCAGATGGTTGGCTTCAACCGTGACGGCTGTGATATGACGAACCGTGCTGCCATCCTCATACCCATCCATATCAAAACGAGAAAACATCGTACTGCGCAGTGGATGAACTTCCAGCGCCCTGCTGTTGATGTCATGACCTTTCAGCACACCGTTCAAGTGAACTGTCTGACCGCTAATATGACGGGGGTCTTGCAGGGAGCCATTGACGGACAGATTTCCGGAACAGACGATATCGCCGTTGCATCGTAGTTTGCCGGTAAAGGTTACTTCATCGCAGATAATGTCGCCGCCGACTTCGATGTCGCCGCTGCCACTGATGCCGGATACGCGAATATCACCATCACACCGCACAATGCCACTCTTGATGACCAGTTTGTCCCCTTCTATAACTGAGGCCTCGAGGGTGCTGGTCACAATCATGGTGTGAAAATGCGCGCCATCGGCAAGACGGGAACGTTGGTCTACTCCTATGGTGCCGTAGACTCCTTTGCCTATCAACGTGCAATTCTGCGTATGCTTGCCCATGATGATAAAACTCCCTCAATATGGACGTACAGCTTTATGGCTTATTGCCACAATAATGAGCGCATCCATGTTGAGGGGGTTATATCGGTCACGATGTGAGCAGATGGGGGGGGTGATTGCACGGCTGTATGCCATTGCATGCCGAAGCCTTACGATAATCGGCTCTGTGGAACGTTGCCGGCGACGCGCCACGAAGCAGCACTTTTCGAACACCTGTACGAGTGATGACGGTGTCTGCGGCTAGAATAATGAGCAGTGCGACCGAATCGACAGGAGGATGCCATGGCCAAGCGCAACGCGGTGGTGGTGACGCATACCAGGCTCAGGCAGACCGGAACCGTAGTGGCCGAGGCGGTGAGCCAGCTGCGAGTGGCCGGTTTCGAAGTCACCATCATCGACAACACCGAGGCCCCCGATTTCGGCGTGCAGCCGCCGTGCGTGTCGGACGACACCGAAATCGTCGTGGTCCTGGGCGGCGACGGCACGATACTGCGCGCCGCCGAACTCGTCCACTGCACCCAGGTGCCGATTCTCGGCGTGAACATGGGGCATGTCGGCTTCCTGGCCGAATTCGAAAGCTTCCAGATCGACGAGGCGATCCGCCGGGTCGCCACCCACGACTATTCGATCGACGAACGCATGATCGCCCATGTGGACGTCTGGCTGCCTGGCGCCACCAAGCCCATTGAGGATTGGGCGCTGAACGACATCACGCTGGAACGCGCCGACCGGGGCAAGATGGTCGAACTGTCCATCCGCGTGGACGATGTGGAGATGAACTCGTTCGGCGCGGACGGCGTCATCGTCTCCACGCCCACCGGTTCCACCGCCTACGCCTTCTCCGCGGGCGGTCCGGTCATGTGGCCGAACGTCAAGGCCCTGCAGTTGATTCCGTTGGCCGCGCACGCCCTGTTCGCCAGGCCGCTGATCATCGGCTCCGGTTCGACCTTTACCATCGATATTCTGGACGATTCCATGTCCGAAGGCTGGATTTGCTGCGATGGACGCCGTCAGCGCGCCCTGCCGCAGGGTACGCGCGTCATGGTGCGCGAATCGCGCGATACCTTGCGCCTCGCTCGACTCTCCGGCATGCCGTTCACCAACCGTCTGGTCTCCAAGTTCGATCTGCCCGTGGTCGGTTGGCGCGAGCATGCGCGCAACGAGGCCTCGGGGCAGTCGCTGCATCATGGGCACACGTTCCCGGCGGCCGCGTATGCGGCTGGCGTTGCCGTTGCCGGTGACGCTGGCGTCGCTGGTACCGAGCCCGACAAGCCGGGCGAACGTGACGGCAAGGCAGGAGCCTGATGCTCGAAGAACTCGATATCCGCAATCTGGGGCCGATTCGAGAAGCCGCCATTGCGCCGGCCGCAGGCATGACCGCCATCACCGGTGAGACCGGCGCCGGCAAATCCATGCTGCTCTCCGCGATCCGACTGGTCTCCGGCGGGGCCGCCGAATCCTCGCGCGTCTCGGCCGGGGCGGACGAGGCTTGGGCCCAGGCGATTTTCGCGCTCTCGGATGATGCCGTCGCATCTGAACATTCCGGCGACACCAACGATGCCGGTGACGATGCCGGTTCTGGCGATGCCGACAGCGGGTTCACCGGTGCTGCCGTGGCCGTGACCAAGGCCCATGACGCGGGCGTCGACCCCGAAGACGGCGAACTGTTCCTTTCCCGCACCGTACGCGCTTCCGGACGTTCGCGGGCCGTGCTCGGCGGCAAGTCCGTACCGCGTTCGGTGCTGGGGGCCATCGCCGGCGAACTGGTTACCATTCATGGCCAGACCGATCAGCTGAAAATCGCGGCCGCCGCACGGCAACGCGAGTTTCTGGACCGGGTGGCCGGAGACGAAGCCGAACTGGCCGCCTACCGCAAGGCGTGGGATGCGCTGGCCGCCATGGATGAGCGGCTGGAACGCCTGCGCTCGCAGGAATCCTCTGCCCGCCAACAGGCCGACTACCTGCGCGAATCCATCGACCGCATCAACCGAACCGACCCGCAGCCGGGGGAGGACGAGGAGCTGAAGGCGCGCCGCGAACGCATCGAAAACGCGGCTGACATCGCCCAAGGCGTGGGTTCGGCGCTGGGCGCGCTGGATGCCTCGCAGGTGGATGTGGACGCCGCCGACGGCGCTTCGGCCGTGGAACTCATCAATCATGCGGTGACCTCGTTGCGCGCGATTCGCGTCGGCGGCACGTTCGCCGAGCAGGCCGATCGGCTTGAATCCATCAATGCCGATTTGGGCGACGTGGTGTTCGCCCTGAGCCAGGAGCTGGGCGACGAAGGCAGCGTGGAGGATCTGGACCAGATCAACGGCCGTGTCCACGAGCTTGGCGACCTCACCCGTCGGTGGGGCCCCACCTTGGCCGACGTGCTCGCTTGGCGGGACAAGGCGGCGTTCGATCTGGAGGATCTGGACGCCTCGCCGGAAAAGGTCGCCGAACTCGAATCCGAACGGCAGACGCTGTACGCTGCGGCCCTCGCCGCCGCCGACGTGCTGAGCACCGCGCGCGTGGCTGCCGCTGCCGACTTGGGCGCGCGCGTCACTGAAGAACTCGGCTCGCTCGCCATGCTGGGCGCCTCCTTGGAAGTGCGTGTCACGCCGCGAGACAAGGCCGATGATCCGCTCGGCCCGTATGGTCGCGACGATATCGCGTTCCTGTTTACGCCGTTCGAGGGGTCGCCGCAGTTGCCGATGGGCAAAAGCGCTTCGGGCGGTGAACTGAGTCGACTGATGCTGGCCTTGGAGCTGGTGGCCGCCGACACGCGCGGCGGTGCCGACCAGACCTTCATCTTCGACGAGGTTGACGCCGGCGTGGGTGGCAAGGCCGCGGTCGAACTGGGCAAACGTCTGGCACGGCTGGCCCGCAGCGCGCAGGTCATCGTCGTCACCCACTTGGCGCAGGTCGCTTCGTGGGCGGACGCGCAGTTCGTGGTCACCAAGGAGCCGCCGGATGCCGATGACGACGATTTGGGCGTGGTCACCACCATCGCCGAAGTCAACGGCGAAACCCGCGTCCACGAAATCGCCCGCATGCTCTCCGGCAGCGAATCCGAAGCCTCCCTAGACCACGCCCGAGAACTGTTGAAGGAAAGTGTCCTATGACCAAAGCCGCCATATTCGACCTCGATGGCACCCTCCTCGACTCCATGGGAGTCTGGGACCAAGTCGACATCGACTTCCTCAACAAGCGTGGCATCGCGGTTCCGCCCGACTACACGACCACGGTCTCCGCCATGCAGTTTCGCCAGATCGCCGAATACACCATCGCGCGATTCGGCCTGAAAGATACCCCCGAGGAGCTTATGCAGGAGTGGGATGACATGGCCAGTGTCGCCTACTCCACCACGGTGGAGGCCAAGCCGGGCGCGCTCGGCTATCTGCACGACCTGAAGGCCGCCGGCGTCAAGCTTGGCGTCGCCACCTCGCTGCCCCCGCACCTGCGTGAACCGGCGCTGCGGCATGTGGGCATGTTCGGGCTATTCGATGACATCGTCTCTGTTGACGATGTGAACGACGTCGGCAAGGACCAGCCCGACGTCTATCTGCTTGCCGCTAAACGTCTGGGCGTCAAACCTACCGATTGCACGGTGTTCGAGGACCTGCTGGTCGCCATGAAATCGGCCAAATCGGTCGGTATGACGGTCTGGGCCATGCACGACGATTCCTCCGCGGCCGACTGGCCCGAAATCTGCCGGCTCGCCGACGGCGTCCTCTTCGATTTCCACAACGCCCCACGGGTGTTGTAAAAAACTGGCTCCCCTCCCTGAGGGGAGCCATATATGAAGCCCCTACCGCCGCGCGATCCTATCCGACCGCCGTTGCGCCTCAAACCGCTGCCGCTCCAGTTCCTCGCCCTTGTTCCGGATAATCGGTCGGTTCGGTGTGGTGTAGCGTAACGGCGTTGTTCGGCATAAGTCCCCCTTTCCGAGGCCATTGTAGGCGCTGGCTGTGTTTCGGTGCTGTATTGTTGCACGGAAACGACATACAACAATTGAAAAAATGAGGAGAGACTCTGAAAGCCAAGCACCAAGATCTTTCATCAGACCCAGGAATCGTCGCGCATTTGTCATTGTGACGTTTACATGACTACTTCTCAAACGTCGATTAACAGAATAACTTCTATACAGAAGTTCAACAGATTCGCTGAATTTCACAAAGTCAAAGGATTAAACAATGATTCAGAATCATAATCGTGTCGCGTTGCTTCTATCAGGAGGCCCGGACTCTACTACTCTCTTGTATGACCTATTAAATCAGGGGAAAGAAATATATGCCGTTACTTTCAATTTTGGTGAAACTGAGGGATGTAATGAGAGTCAACATGCGCAAAGAATCGTTACAAATCTCCACTCTGAACGACTCCATCATTATCAATATGATTTTTCCGAGCAATTGAAGCGTTTCTATGAATTGCCTCAGCCTCAGTTCCTCCGCAAAGCATTTGGGCCATTTGTCGTTGCCCCTAATAAGGAAGAGCATGTTCAGCCTTTTGGATCGGCAATTGCGCTTATGCTAATGGCTTCATGGGCGCTTAAGCATGATATCGTTGATGTTTATTACGCAGTTCATAGTAACGATGCTGTGTTCCACGATAATCATGCATCATATTTTGAAGCTCTTCATACGGTTACCGTAGAATGTGAAGGAGATGAATACGGGGTAACGTTCCATACTCCTTATCTTAGTATCAATAAGTGTGCCGTCATTCAAAAAGGTATGGGTCTTGGCGTGCCGTTCGGCGATACGTGGAGCTGTGCCTTGGGCGGGACAGTTCATTGTGGAGTATGTGACCCGTGTCGTGATCGACGAACTTCTTTTGAGATTCTTGGAATTAAAGATCCCGTCTTATATGAGCACGATATTTTCGCCGAATCTCGCGAAGAAGTGAATATTTTAGAATCCCCAAAGCATATTTCGGTAGTGGCCTGAATAAAAGGCAATATAGTTACGTTTTAAATACATGATAAAACAAAAGGAGGCTGTTCGAGCATGGTGAAGAATGTCGGGAGTGTCGTACGCTGGCAGGTAGCCAAACTGGCATTGGTCCAGGGCATGCAAGCAATGTCCTCGGCGTTCTTCACATGCGGTGTTGTATTCACTGGAGCAGCTTCATCTGACAGCTTGGGCCTAGCCTTGGTACTCATGTTCAAGACGCTGCCCACCTTGGTCATGGCTTTTCTGGGTGGTGTTTTAGCGGATCGATTGCCGCGGAAAACTCTTGCCTCAGGAATGCTGGGTGGTCTAGCTATTTCCTATGGAGTCGGAACATGGGTCGTGCAGTTGAGTGGTCTTGGATGGCCCGTGCAAGCAATCAGTTTGGCCGCAGGTATCATTGGTGCGGTCGGCTCGCCAGCCTTGTTCGCCTTATTGCCTTCGGTTGCTCCCCCTGAAGATATTGTACGTGCCAACGGCTTGATACGTACGTTTCGCAATGCCGGCTCGGTGGTCGGTCCACTTCTTGGTGCATGGCTTGCTCAACTGATATCACCTTCTTTTCTATTTCTGGATGGTGCTGTGTGTCTGGCTGTCTCCATGCCGCTTGTTCTATCGTTGAAACTCATGCCCAGCTGCGATGACGAGGCTAATAACAACGATGATGATGCTTCCATGATTTCTGCATTACGTTCTATTCCCAGTTTGTTCCATACTTATATTTGGTTAGCAGTGGGAGTGCCGTTCTGGGCGTTGTTCCTTGCCGTACAATCCGGGGCAACAGACGTCACAATGCCCTTGTGGGTCGTGCAAGAGAGTGGCCGGGGCGCATGGTCCCTGATGGCATCTATCACCTCATCTGGATACATTTGCGGCAGTCTCATCGCGTTAAAGTTGGAAAGGCCTAGGCACATGTTTTCTAAATCAGTGTTATTTGGCGCTTTAGCTATTATGCCGATTTTTGTTGTAGGTACTTTGGACATCCAAGTACTGTGGTATGTGGCGTCATTTGTTGCTGGGCTTGGACTGGAATTGTCTGGCGTGTTCTGGGGATCTACTATGCAGACATGCGTCGATAAGCGGCACATGGGACGAGTTTCCTCAATTGATTATGCAATTAGCTTCGGTCTAATTCCTCTCGCCTACGGTTTATACGGCTTCACTGGCACTATTCATGCTGCCGTCGTACTTACTGTATCCTCCTCAATAATGATTGTCCTGGTCATCATTGTTTTCCCATTTTGTTACCTTATAGATCACCGTTCGAATTCCTCAGGGATTATTAATAGTAGCGATGTTTAATCGCCATTAGCTCGATGTTCACAACGATATAGCCGATTGCGGCCCACACGGTGCAAGGTCGAACATCCTGAAAAGGTCCGTTTACGCGAAACGCCAAGGACGGTGAAGCAGTATACTACGTCGTTTGGGGAAACAAAGATATCGTGAACTAGCTGATAACTGACCTTACCAGATGCGCTTTGCGCGTTACGTCTCAACAGTTGCCATGTTCGGGCATTAATGTCATCGCTCACATAGGTGTGCCGTCGTCTTTTGACCAATAAACGTTCTTGGAGGCGGCTAGAACATGCCGTTTCGTATTGCTTCGCATAGGGGTTTCCCGTGACAAACATCGTTTTTCGATGAACGGAGATGGAGTTTATGGGGTATTTAGTACTCCCTGACAGTGAACGATTCAAGGTGTTATCCGGCTGGATGTGTTGATATGTTTGTTGTGGTTGGGTATCCATTCGGTGCTGTGAATCTGCTTGTTTAGTCGAACATTCGGAAAACAGGAAGCCCTTTTTTTCTGGTGATGGTAGAATATGATAAATATTAGTGTCTTGGATACCCTCTGCTGCTATGCTAAAAATCGGTTATGAAGCGCGAAGTTGGGCTAGGGTTCTCTCCATTAATGTCTTCGCAAAATACATGACTTTTATATGATTGTAGAACGTGCGCATATAGAGGTAAGTCGCTAAATACCTTCAATACATATGACATCCTCTCAGGTAATTATGATGTAATTCTGACGATTACACGGTTCCATACGACTCGGTCATTGTACCTATATAATAGGTTTCAATTAAACCAGTTGTTATTGTTCTAGGAGTATTAATGAGCTTCGTTATATCTGTAATCACTACTTTTGCGCTTTGTGCTCCTTCCGTGCCATCTGTTCCCTTTGGCATTCAACAGAGCGCGTCTTTCCCCTTTTCCTCGGTGAATATTTCTCGTGTTCGTTGTCCTCCATGGATTCCGTGGCTGCTTTGTCCGGTGAAACCATAGTTAAAGGTATACGCGCATAAACAATCCATGTGTCGCCATCCACTTCGTGATCAATTTCACCACCGATTAGGTTAAGCTTGCGCCTGCGTGACTCTAGCCCGCGGCCCGACCTTTCTTCGTCCGGTATTGTGGACATGCTATTGGACATGACTATTTCTGTTTGTGATTTCTGCAGGGCTATGCTGGACTGGAATTCGCTATACTCTGGCGCGTGTTTAATAATGTTGGAGCATAGTTCTCTCAGTACTTCATGCAGAATATCGATATTCTTTACGGTCACCTGTTGCTGTACCGTAAACCCACCATTAATGATTTCAGTAGTGCCAGTAAACCCATGTTGGTGGAGTATATAGTCGCATTCGTCGGTTAACCGTTTTACCGCTAACCACCATTCGGACGACTCTATGGGTATTCCATTTTCATTATTATCTTGAATCATTGTATCGATAATATCTCTGGTTGCTTCTAATCCTTTTCGTGCAATTTTATCTATCTTCTCCCAGGCATCATTCTGGGGATCATTTGATTGCCGTTGCGCAATCAATCGTATACTCGTCAAACACTGGGCAACGGAGTCATGAAGCATGATAGCGTTGTCGCTATTTTGCAGAGAAAAAGAATGTTGCAGTTCGTGCTCTTTGCTTTGATAATTTTGAAGGTGTTGTTCATTTGTCGTCTTCCACCAATGAAAACCATATCCGACAATCACGGTGGCTGCTGCATACATCAGAAACACTGTTATGCTGATTATGTCTATCTCGCCATTATTCCATCGCGCTATCTGATAGCATTGAATTCCTAAGAATACAAATATACCTAAAACTGTCGTGATAGAGATACCCGTTTCATATGCAGTGAGTCCGATAGTGCAATAGATGCCCCAGAAACGGCTTGGCCCATTTAGGACAGGTAAGCTACACGCAACTGATTCCATAAAAATTAATCCTACGAAACTAATGCGTGGGAACCATAGGGCGATTAACAGCAATCCGATGTGGATGAAGCCAAATAATATTTCATACGCAGATGTGGTGGGTCTCTCTGTCCAATCAATTATCGAAAAAAATAAGGAGAGTAACACTATAATTAATCTGAATGGATGTTTTTTGATGTTACTGTTCATAATCACCTGTCCAGATAGCTACTGCTTGGCGCACTGTTTCCGCTTTGAGCTTACGACGAGCTCTATTAAGATATGTTGCTGCACTAGCCTGTCCAATTTGCATGCGATTCGCGGCTTCTGATATGGATAGTCCTTTGCTGAGAAGAATCATGATTTCTTCTTCTCTGTCGGATAACAGCATGCGGATGTCATTTGTCTCGTGTTTCAGTCGCATATGCGCATTACGGGCCGTTTCGAACCCATTTCCGCAGCCCCCCTTATTTAATACCCAACGCGTAACTTCAGCGATTTGTCTTTCTTCGTCTTTTGCAACTAGTCCTTGCGCCCCAGCCTGAATCAGCCGAGAAATGTACCGTTCTAGGGGGGAAAGCCGTGATGCCAAGTAGCAGCACGGATGCGCTTCTTTTGCGAATCTGACGGCATACGTCTATACCAGACATTCCGTCAAGAGACATATCAAACAGCAGCAAATGCGGTGTATCTACGGCACTTGAGCATCTTTGTACAGCCTCTCTCCCGCTCCGAGTGGTCCACGTAATGCTTCCTAAGTGATTGTATTCGATAATCTGTTGTAATCCTTTTAACACAATTGCGTCATTATCCAGCAGTGTAATATGGGTGGCGGCTGATGCAACCGCCGTGCTATGGTAGCATTCCACGGAAGAGTCCTCTTCTCTCGGCTCATTATTCATCTTGTCGATAATATATAGTTATGGTATGTCTCTTTTTATGAATAGGTTGCAACGACCTATTCGTTGGATAGACACAGATAGCCGCTGGTCATATTTTGATTTGTTCTTTACGCTTGACGTTTTTCTCCTGCGGTTGCTCTTCGATGCTTTGCTCCTCTCGATTTTTCACCTGATGGAAAGTCGCTGAGAACCCCGAGAGAAAAAACCAAGTGGACATTCGGCTGTCCGTGATCAACGCTCCACGAAATGGAGCGGGGGACGAACCAGCCGAATTCCATCGTCTGTTCTAACGGTTCAGGTTGAAGGAATGTGAGGCCGCCCGTCTGCTCTCATCGGAATTGGACAACGCACAAATAGCGTTCGTGGCGTGTCTGTTCAATGGAAAGCGGCCGTTGTCAAAGGATTTGCCTGCTCATTGCTTGTTGCTTACTGTTCGACTGTTATGTAACACACCTTGACAGTTAAGCAGAACAGTTATACTGTGTTGTATAACAGCTAAACAGCTGGGGTGCTAGTCAACCACAATCGAAAGGGGCATAGGTGAAACTGATCATCTCATCCGTGTCCGGTGAACCCATCTACGAGCAAATCAAAACCCAAATCCGTTCGGCGGTGCTCAGCGGCGAGTTGAAGGCGGGCGAGGCCCTGCCTTCCTTGAGGAAACTCGCCAAGGAGCTGCGCATCTCCGTACTCACCGTCACCAGGGCGTACAACGAACTGGCCGATGAGGGCGTGGTACAGAACATTCAAGGCAAAGGCACTTTCGTGATGGACAAGGGCAACGAACTGATGCAACGTCAGCTCGAAACCCAGATTCGTGAAAGCCTGGCCGAGGCAAGCCGGGGCGCCAAAGCCGCCGGCATTCCGCTGAACGCATTGGACCGCATGCTCGAAGAGGAATACCGCAAGGAATAACCTCAAGAAAGGACCATGGACATGACCGCCATATCCGAATCCGACGCGATGGCGTTGCAGGTCACCGACGTCACCAAACACTATGATTCCGGCTTCACGCTGGACGACGTGACCTTCGACCTGCCCAAGGGCTACATCATGGGACTGATCGGCCCGAACGGCGCCGGCAAATCCACCCTCATCAAACTCATCCTCAACATGATCCACCGCGACGCCGGTTCGATTCACGTGCTCGGCCTCGACAACATCGCCAACGAGGAGCCCGTCAAAGAACAACTCGGCGTGGTGTTTGACTTCAGCTACATGCATGAACAGTGGCAAGTCAAGAACATTGAACGTATCGTTGCGCCACTGTATCCATCATGGGACGGTGGATGCTATCACAAGTATCTGGATACTTTTGGCCTTGGTGACGCACAGAACGGCAAGAAACATATCAAGGATCTTTCCCGCGGCATGCAGATGAAGCTGATGCTGGCCATCGCATTGAGTCATGATGCCAAGCTGCTGATTCTCGACGAGCCGACCAGTGGACTCGATGTGCTTGCCCGCGACGAACTCATGGATATCCTGCATGCCTACATTGAGGATGGCGAGCATTCGGTACTGTTCAGCACCCATATCACTGCCGACCTCGAACGTGCTGCTGACTTCATTACCTACATCACCGATGGCCGTCTCTACTACACCGGTCCGAAAGACGAGTTTGAGGAATCGTTCCGCCTGATTAAGGGCGGTCCAGACGAACTGGCACAACTGCCTGCGGACGTAGTGCTGGGCTCACATACGTATGCCACCGGATTCGATGCGCTGGTCCGGTCAGACAGGCTTGATGCTGTTGCGTCGGTGGTTTCGGGGCTTGTCGTTGAATCGGCTTCCATTGATGACATCATTCGACTGACCAATGCCCATGATTCCAATCGTGACTTGAGCGGGAGGTGAGCGGCCATGGAGGCAATACTGAGGGTGTCGCGGTCTCGGCAACATGCATTGACCACTGCATTGCGCGTCGATATGGCCTACCTGTGCGTCGACGTACGGACTGTGTTCTCGTTGTTGTTGGCACCGTTGTTCTCCGTCATCTTTCAAGGTGAAGCTTATGGTGATGGCTTCGGCTATCGCATGGGTGTCATCATGACGGTATTCACCTGCGCCATGTGGGTGCTAACCATGGCGGTTGCTGACTTACAGAACGGATATCGACTTCGTGGCATTATTCCGGCTTCGAGGAAGAGTCAGGTGGCCGCGCGATATGTGGTTGGATTGGTGATTTCCGTATTGTCGATAGCGATGATTGTTCTGATTGACGGGTTGCAAGTGCTGGTCAATCCAGATTGGTCATTCGCGGGCAATCTGTGGGCGGCGCCGTTGGGAGGTTTCTGCACCGCGCTGATGGTCGCGCTTATCGTGCCCACGGGTTATCTGTGGACCAAACTAGGCGGTCTTCAAGTCACGATGATGGTGATCTATGTCGTTGCATTGGCTGTATCCATACTGCTATCTATTTTGCCTGCTTCGGTGACCAGAGGATTGGCCCATGCCGCGAATGCCATCATCGCGCAACGATTGTGGCTGGTTATTGCGGTATTGACAACGACGGTTGTGGCATATGGAATCTCGTATGTAATTGCCTCTCGCATATTTGCTTCAAGGGAATGGTGACGATGAACTGGAAATCCGTAGTAAAGCAATGTCGATTCGATTGTGCCGGGATGGGTCTGTTTAGCGTGGCGAATATGGTATTTCTGCTGGCTCTCCCGATGCTGTCTATCGTGGTATCGCTGGTGATGATATCGACCCACGTCGATGAACACGTTGCCAGTGGTCTGATGGGCGGACTCGGAGGTTTGGCATCGACGATGGCATGTATGAGTGCATTGGGGCCTGCGTCATCCGAGGAATCTGCAGGGCACAGTGCCATGCGAGGGCTGATTCCTGTTTCACGCACTGCACAAGTTGTAGGTCGGTACCTTTTTCTGTTGGTGGTTGGCCTGCTCTGGGCTTTGGACGTGGTGATATGCGGCGGCGTCTTCATTGTCTTTGGCGATATAGCAGATATGGGGTGGATCGGTACCTTGGCAGCAGGTGCTTTCATCTTCGCTTTGGCTATCATTCTTGGGTCGGTGCTGCTGGCCTGTGCATACCGGTTCACCTTCCGCAAGATGATGGTGGCCTCTGTCGCGGTCATGGTTGGCTTGTATGCCGTCATTGCGCTGCTGGCCCGATTGCCTGTTGACTGGCAATGGCTTTTGCTGAATATTACCGATTTCCTGACGATCTGGTGGCATACGGCGCTTGTTCTCGCCGTGTTGTGTCTGCTCGCATATTTTGGCTCCATGCTTATAGCCATCCGCATCTACCGAGCCAAAGAACTCTAGCCGCGCATTTGTCCGACCGCGATGATCTTCAGCCACATGTCGATCGGCAGCGGCACGGTGCGGAACATCGCTCCGCCGAACTGCACCACCAGCACCTGAAGTGCGAACATCAGCGCGAACACGCCGATCATCACCTTATTGCGTAGCAGATTGGCGAACAGGCTGGCGTTGCCCAGCTCGCGGCTGTTGAAGGCGTTGAACAGCTGGAATACTACGAACAGCGTGAACAGAATGGTCGACTGCTGAACAGCTGGAATACCACGAACAGCGTGAACAGAATGGTCGACTGCTGTTCGGCGGTGCCGCCCATGAAGTTCGTCCAGCTTCGCGAGCTTCTCCTGCAGCGGCGTCATACCGGTGTTGGCGGCTTTGGCGCTCGGCACGCTTTATTGCGGTTTGGGCCGAGCCCTTCGCCGCAATGCTGTCTACTCCCTCATGGGACTATTCAGTTGCAGGAACAGAATCTGACAAGCCACATGGATTTTCCCATTCGCCGGCAGCATGGCGATTCCCGCCTTCCTAGAAAATTCAAGCAACACGCCGTTGGCCCATTGCCGGATGTTCAACCGAGATTCGCATATCTTGACTCATACGGCAAAACTGTTATATTTGATGTAGAACAAATAGAACAGTTCTTGAGAGGGGTGGAATTGACCGTGATTGTGGAAATCGATCAGCGCAGTGACGTGCCGATTTACGAGCAGCTGCACAGGCAGCTCATCGCAGCCATCGCGGGCGATGAGCTGTCGCCAGGTGACTCGTTACCGTCCGTGCGCTCGCTGGCCGTGGACCTTGGCATCAACCTGCACACGGTGAACAAGGCCTATGCGCTGTTGCGTGACGAGGGATACATCGTTATGCGTCGTGGTGCCGGTGCAACCGTCGCCGAGCATGACGGCGGGGGAGAAGCACCGAACCGAACTGCCGAAGCACAGGATGAGCGGATGGGCGAGGAACTCTATCGCCTTGCCTTGGCCTACAGGGCGCGCGGCGGTGATTCGGCCGCATTCCTCGATGCCACCAAACGGCAATGCGAACGGGCAT
This sequence comes from Bifidobacterium sp. FKU, assembly GCF_026016385.1. Classification (NCBI taxonomy): domain Bacteria; kingdom Bacillati; phylum Actinomycetota; class Actinomycetes; order Bifidobacteriales; family Bifidobacteriaceae; genus Bifidobacterium; species Bifidobacterium sp. FKU. The sequence goes on along the minus strand of NZ_CP092888.1, from coordinate 1,742,998 downwards.
ACGGCGTGCGCTCCTCGCAGAGCGTTACTGACGGTGCAACAAAAGGAAATCAGGGGAGATAACGATGAATAATACAGTCGTGTCGATGAACATCGCGTTGTGTGCGTTTTTACTGTTGCCGGTGATAGTGACCGCCGGCCTGGCAGGGGTTCCATGGGTTACCGACCGGCATGAGGTGTTCGGTGTCACAGTGCCGGCCGCCGCCCATGTCAATACGCGCATTCGCGGATTTAAAGTCGCGTTTTCGGGAATTACGGTGGCGCTTGGCGTATGCGCCATACTGGTCTCGCTGGCCGTTTGGCAACTCTGCGGAGTCGACGCGGCGTTCTGGACTGTGTCCATCGCAGCGGTGGCGATTGCGATATGTGGTTTCGTGCTGCAGCAGATGTTTCGCCGCAAAGTACTATCCATCAAAGTCGATCAGGGATGGGAGGCGTCCAGTGCCCGCCGTGCAGCATTGATAGGTGAGCGGGACAATCCCGACCCGATGAGCTTGAAGTGGGAATTGCTGCAAGTCGTTTGTCTCGCTGTCACCATTGCTGTCGGGTTGCTGGGCTATGACCGGATGCCGGAGCGGGTGCCGATTCATGCGGATATCGCCGGCAATGTGAACGGTTGGGCCGAGAAGAGTCCGATGGTGATTTGGTACGCCGTGCTCGCGCAGGTGGTGCTGGCAGCGGTGATGGTGGCCAGCCATGCCGCGATCATCTACGCCAAGCACCCGATTGATCCCGACCACCCCGCCGCCACCGGGTATGCCTATGGTGTGTTCTCGCGGGTCTGGAGCATCTACGTGCTGGTCATCGGACTGCTGGCAGCCGGTGGATTGGGCCTAGGCGTTCAGCTTGTCACCATTGGCGTGCTGGATATCAATCTAATCGGCATCATCGGCATGTTCATCGCCGTGGCGGCTCTGGTCGGCGCGCTGATGATCGGCGTGTATTACGGGCAGAACGGGGCGCGCGTCTATGCCGGTGTTCGGCACAGTGACGGCGGTGACATTTCGGACGATAATGCCATGCCGTATGACGATGACCTGCACTGGATTGGCGGCATCATCTACATCAACCGTGACGATCCTGCCATCATGATCCCCAAACGTTTCGGCGTCGGCTGGACCGTCAACCTCGCACGCCCCAGCGTGATCATCGGCACTATCGTGCTGTTGGCAATCGCCATAGGACTGCCAGTCGCCGCGATACTGATGTAAACGCAATTCTGATGTAAAAAATGGCTCCCCGCTCTGAGGGGAGCCAATGTGCTGGTATGTTTTACAGCGCCTGGGCGGCCTTCTCCACGTAGTCCTCCATGCCGTCGATGGCCACGACGTCCTTGAACCGCACGTCGGCGGTCTCAAGACCACGCAGGGCGGCCGGGGCGGTGGTGCCGGTCTCGTGGGCCAGCACATCCATGCACTCGAAGTCGGTGCCGGTGGCGTCGAAGCCCAATGCCTCGTTCACCACGCGCGGGAACTTGTAGGGGCTGGCGGTGGAGAGCAGCACGCGCGGGGTCAGCGGGTCTCGCGGCATCTGCTCAAGCAGGTAGTAGCCGCAGGCGGTGTGCGGGTCGATCACGTAGTGGTTCTCGTCCCAGCAGTGCTTGATGGACTCGCGTACCTGATCCTCATCGGCCCAACCGGTGCCGAAGATCTGACGAATCTTGGCCAGCAGTTCTTCCGGGATCTCGTACGTGCCCCACTTGTTGAGGTCGTTCATCAGCATGGAGATCAGACGGGTGTCGCCCTCGGACAAGTAGTACAGCATGCGCTCCAGGTTGGAGGAGATGAGGATGTCCATCGAGGGGGAGATGGTCTGGAAGAACGGGCGCTGGCGGTTGTAGGTACCGGTGGTCAGGAAGTCGAACAGCACGTTGTTCTTGTCGGAAGCCACCACGAGGTGCTTGACCGGCAGACCGAGCAGCTTGGCATAGTAGCCGGCGAGGATATCGCCGAAATTGCCGGTCGGGACCACAAACTCGACCTCATCGCCGACATTGATCACCTGGTCAGCGAGCAGCTGGGCGTAAGCGGAGAAGTAGTAGACGACCTGCGGCACCAGACGGCCCACGTTGATGGAGTTGGCGGAGGAAAGTACCACGTGCGAATTGCCGGCGAGACGCTCGGCCAGGGCGCGGTCGCCGAAGATGCGCTTGACCGCGGACTGGGCGTCGTCGAAGTTGCCTTCCACGGCGGCCACCTGCACGTTGGCGCCGGCCTGCGTGGTCATCTGCAGCTCCTGGACCTCGGAGACCTTGCCTTCCGGGTAGAAGACGGTGATCGCGGTGCCCGGGGCGTCGGCGAAACCGGCCAGCGCGGCCTTGCCGGTGTCGCCGGAGGTGGCGGTGAGGATCATGATTTTCTCGTCCGCGTCGCCATCGGCCGGCGTGGTGTGCGCCATGAAGCGCGGCAGGATCTGCAGCGCCACGTCCTTGAACGCGGAAGTCGGACCGTTGAACAGTTCGAGCACGTAATCGTCACCCAGGGGCTTGAGTGGGGTGATGCGCTCATCGGACCACTGTTCGCCGTAGGCGTCGGCGATGCACTGGCCCAGCTCCTCGGCCGTGAAGTCCGGCAGCAGCGCGCCCAGCACCTCGGCGGCGATTTGCTGGTACGACTTGCCCGGCAGGGAGGCCACGTCCACCTTGGTCTTGCCCAACGCGTCCGAAACGAACAGGCCGCCGTCATCGGCGATGCCCTTACGAATCGCCTGCTTGGCGGTCAGCGAATCGGTGGTGCTGCGGGTGGAATGGAAGGTGGTTGTCACGATGAATCCTTCTGCCTGAAAGGGATGATGAATCCACACCAGTCTAGCGTGGGCCGTGGGCAGAAGGGTCGTCCGTCTCGCGTAGCCGACCGGTCGCACCGGCGAAAATCACCATTGCCATCGAACGGGGACCGGCCATATCATGAAACAGGCCGGTTGCAAACGGGCCATACAGTAAGGCGACAGCGGCGAATCAATTGTCGCACATACCAAAGGAGCACCCATGACCGCTTCACCCCTTGCGCAGAAAGCGACCGATGCTTTCAACGCGCCGATCTGCGAAACCGATCCTGAGATCGCCGAACTGCTGGACTCCGAACTGGGCCGCCAGCGCAATGGCCTTGAGATGATCGCCTCTGAGAACTTCGTGCCGCGAGCGGTACTGCAATGCCAGGGCTCCGTGCTGACCAACAAATACGCCGAAGGCTACCCCGGCCACCGCTACTATGGCGGCTGCGAATACGTGGACCAGATCGAAACCATCGCCCGCGAACGCGCCAAGGCCCTGTTCGGCGCCGAATACGCCAACGTCCAGCCGCACTCCGGCGCCCAGGCCAACGCCGCCGTCTACCAGGCGCTCGTCAAGCCCGGCGACACCGTGCTCGGTCTGGCCCTCGACCACGGCGGCCACCTGACCCACGGCATGAAAATCAACTTCTCTGGCCGTTTCTACCACGCCGAGGCGTACGGCGTGAAACCCGTGACCTTCCGCATCGATCCGGAAATCATCCGCCAGCGCGCGCTCGAAACCCACCCGGCCATGATCATCGGCGGCTGGTCCGCCTACCCGCGCATCGAGGACTTCAAGGCCATGAAGGAGATCGCCGACGAGGTCGGCGCCAAATTCTGGGTCGACATGGCCCACTTCGCCGGACTCGTGGCCGCAGGCCTGCACCCGAGCCCCGTGCCATACGCCGACGTGGTCTCTTCCACCTCGCACAAGACCTTCGGCGGTCCGCGTTCCGGTTTCATTCTCGCCAAGCAGGAATACGCCAAGAAACTCAACTCCTCCGTGTTCCCCGGCCAGCAGGGCGGTCCGCTCATGCACGTGATCGCGGGTAAGGCCGTGAGCTTCAAGGTGGCCGGCACCCCCGAATTCAAAGACCGTATGCAGCGCACGCTCGACGGCGCCAAGATTCTCGCTGAACGTCTCCTGGCCGACGATGTCAAGGCCAACGGCATCAGCGTGCTGACCGGCGGCACTGACGTGCACCTGGTGATGGTCGACCTGCGCAACAGCGAGATGGACGGGCAACAGGGCGAGGATTTGCTTGCCGCCTGCGGCATCACCATCAACCGCAACACCGTGCCCTTCGACCCGCGCCCGGCCTCGGTGGCCTCGGGCCTGAGAATCGGCACGTCCGCCCTGGCCACGCGCGGTTTCGGACCGAAGGAATATGAGGAGGTGGCCGACATCATCGGCACCGCGCTCGCCGCCGGCCCGTCCGCCGACGTGACCGCGCTGAAGGCCCGCGTCGACAAGCTCGCCGAAGACTTCCCGCTCTACCCCGACCTGGACCAGATTCACTGATTTGCTGATTCGCTAATCCACCGTGGTGTACCGGTTAGTGATGATTCGCTGACCGGAGCGCATCACATCACCGGCTTCCCGCCTGAGATGGAGGGGAGCCGGTTCTGTTTGCGATTCAAAACGTCAGACATCCCATAACAAGCGGGTCGGAGTAAGCAATCAGCCGCGTTGTGAGTTACGCTTGACTGTTATGAGCGATGAATTGAGTCCTGAGGTGTTCGACGCGGTGTGCCGCCAGGCCGATCAGGCCGCACGCGCACAGGAGCGTCTTGCACAGGCAAATACCGAAGCCAAGAATGAACTGCTGCTCGCCATTGCGGACGCGCTGGACGAGCACGCCGCGGACATCGAAGCCGCCAACGCGCTGGACATGCTCGAATCCAAGGAAAACGGCATGGACGCGGGCAAGCTCGACCGCCTGCTGTTCGACGTGCCGCGCGTGGCCGCCGCCGCCCAAGGCGTGCGCCATGTGGCCACCCTGCCCGATCCGGTCGGCGAAATCGTGCGCGGATACAACCTGCCCAACGGTCTGCGCCTTACCCAAACGCGCGTACCGATGGGCGTCATCGGCATGATCTATGAGGCCCGGCCGAACGTCACTGTGGACGTGTCCAGCCTGTGCCTCAAGTCCGGCAATGCCGCGCTGCTGCGAGGCGGCCACGCCGCCGAACGCACCAATGCTGCCACGCTGGGCGTCATCGCCTCGGTGCTTGAAGCCCACGGTTTCGAATCCGCACTGGTGCAGTCCGTCGACCAGTACGGACGCGCCGGTGCTACCGCCATGATGGAGGCGCGAGGCCATATCGACGTGCTCGTGCCGCGAGGAGGAGCGGGTCTAATCCAAGCCGTCGTGCGCAACTCCAAAGTGCCGGTCATCGAAACCGGCGCCGGCAACGTGCATATCTACATCGACAAGTCCGGTGATCTCGCCAAGGCCATCCCGATCATCATCAACGCCAAAACCCAGCGCGTGGGCGTGTGCAACGCCGCCGAAAAGCTATTGGTTCATAAGGATGTCGCCGCCGAATTCCTGCCGCAGATCGCCGTCGCGTTGGCCGAGGCGAACGTTGCACTGCAGGCCGACACCACGTCGTACGACATCATCTCCGGCGCGGCAATCGAGGGCCTTGACCTCAACCACGCCACCGAAGAGGATTGGGACACTGAATACCTGGCCCTCAAAATGGGCATCAAGGTGGTGCCGGACCTGGACGCGGCCATCGACCACATCAACATGCATTCCACAGGCCACACCGAATCCATCATCGCCGAGGATTATGCGGCCATCGAGGAATTCACCAAGCGCATCGACTCGGCCGTGGTCGTGGTCAACGCCTCCACCCGCTTCACCGACGGCGGCGTGTTTGGCTTTGGTGCTGAGCTTGGCATCTCTACGCAGAAGATGCACGCACGCGGTCCCATGGGATTGCGGGAGATGACCACCACCAAGTGGATCGGTTACGGAACAGGACAGGTGCGCGCATGAACGAGGACGGCAACATGAACATCACGGCTGACACGGCAAACAAGGCAAGCGAACTGCGGCCCGACATCGACCTCAACGATCCCAAGCTCGGCCTGAAGATCGCGGCCGAACGTCTGAGCATTGTCCGCTACGTGTTCCTTGTGCAGATCGAGGATGGCATCGCCTCCGCCGCCCAGCGTGCGTCGCTCGAATACGCGGACGCCGTGCTCATCGGTTGGCCCGAGACCGATTCGCCCGAAGTCGTGGACCTCAACGATGCCCAGCTCAAGATCGTGCGCGAACACATGGAACTCATGGAAGGCTACATCGGCAGATACAGCCAGATGGAGCACGACGGTGACCTTGACGGCATGACCGACACGCTCATCCGCATCACCGAGCGTGTGGCCGAGGTCCGCCGCCTCTACCAGCCGGACTTCCCGCTGCCCACCTTCGCCGAGATTCGCCGCGTGGTCCAAGACGAATGGGATGAAGACATGGGCAAGATCGATCCCAAGGAAGACAATCCCACCGCCGGCGAAATCGAAGAGGAAACCGAATCCGCTGATGATGCCGCCAGCGAGGGCGGCCAAGCATGAGTGTTATTGCCGGCAGCCACAAAACGGCTGCGTCAGTTCAGTCCGGAAAATCAGTGGAATCCGCCGAACCCGCCGAAATCATTGCCGTCACCCAAGGCGAAACCGAACGGCGTATGTCCGACCTGTCCGTACCGGCCGGGGCCAGCAGCCATGGCAAAGGCCGGCTTTCCGCACGTGGCAATTGGCATACGCGCCTGCGCGTCGGCATCATGGGCGGCACGTTCGACCCGATCCACAACGGCCACTTGGTCGCCGCCTCTGAAGTCGCCTGGGTGTATGACCTCGATGAGGTGATTTTCGTGCCCACTGGCCGACCTGTGTTCAAGCTGGACAAGCACGTCACCAACGCCGAGGATCGGTATCTGATGACTGTGATCGCCACCGCATCCAACCCCAAATTCACCGTCTCGCGTGTCGACATCGACCGTCCGGGCGTCACCTATACCATCGACACTCTGCGCGATATCCGAGCCCAGCATCCCGACGCCGAGCTGTTCTTCATCACCGGCGCCGACGCCGTGGCCGAAATCATGCAGTGGAAGGACGCCGACCTCATGTGGGACCTCGCCCACTTCGTGGCCGTCACGCGCCCCGGCTACTTCAGCCCGGACGGCGTGACCTTGCCCGAAGGCAAGGTCGATACGCTTGAGATCCCGGCCTTGGCCATCTCTTCGACCGATGTACGCCGCCGCGCTGAACACGACGAGCCGGTCTGGTATCTGGTGCCTGACGGCGTGGTGCAATACATCGGCAAGCATGGTCTGTATTCATACGAGGACTGACGATTCGTACGAGGACTAGTGTGCATTTGTACGAGGGCTGGTGAGGATTAGCGCGAATCAGCGCGCATGAATCCTCGCCAGTACAGGGATGAACGGTCAGGCCAGTCCCATCTTGATTTTCAATGTCATTACGCGAGTCGCCGCCGCCGTCACTTTCGAAGCGAAAGCCGGATCGGACTTCGCCCGTTCGTTGAGGCCGTCCACAACTGGCTTTACGTAATCCGTCTGACCGATGCAGGACATGTCGCCGCCCGCCTCGACGAGCTTTACTCCCAATTGGCTTACATCGTAGCTGCTTAACGCTTCGGCAGATATCGAATCCGAAATCACCACGCCCGTATATTTCAGGGCGTTGCGAATATGGCCGTCGATAATCGTAGAAGAAAACACCGCCGGATTATTCGGATCGATGGATTGATACGTGGCCAACGACATCATCACCATTGCAGGATCGGCCTTGGTGATCGCCTGGTCAAAGGCACCTGCCTCGGCCCCGTCCAACGTGGTGGTCGTATCCAGAATGCCTTCGGTGGTGAAGTCGGTATTGCCGCTTACCGCGCCCAACCCAGGATAGTGTTTGACCGCCGCACCGACCTGAGCGCCTCGCAAACCCTCAATAACGGCGATGCCATGCTCGGCGTTACCGGCCGCATCCAATCCGAAATCACGATCCAGCGCGCCAATCGGAGCATTCGAGGCACGATCGCCCACCACCGTGCCGAGCACCGGTGCCAAATCGACATTTATGCCAGCAGCAGCTAATTGCGAACCCCACGTGCCTGCCGATTGACGCAATGCGTCAGCGGACATTGTGCCCTGCTCAACGGCACTGGGCATTGTGTCGAAACCGGTACCAGTCAGATGCTGTACCTGACCACCCTCCTGATCGGTGGCGATGATGAGACGATTGCCGGCCGGCGCATATCCTTGGAGTTGCGCGGTCGCGGTCTTGACCGTATCGACGCCGGTATTCCAATTGCCAATGAGAATGGCCGAGCCAATGTGCTCGTCGGCGATTGTTGAAGCCAACGAGGAGGGATCGGAACCGGCGAACAACGGCACCATCACTAACTGTCCCACACGTTCCTCAAGTGTCATGGCGGATACCGCACGTTGGGCTTGTGCGGCCGGGGCGTCGTTCTTCTTCGGGGAAGGAACGTCGGTGCGTGGTAACGCACTTGTCCGGGAGGTCTGGGGAGTGGCGGTGTTGCCGTCTGATGTGGATTTGGCGAACCATCCGACATGCCATCCGTAGGCTGCCATGCCGGCCAACACCACTGCCAAAGCACATACTGTCGCCACGATTGGAGTGCTCCTGTGCCGAAGTTGGCGTGTGGCGTGTACTGAGGGACGCATATGATGTGGCCGTTGTCTGTTCATACCGGCAAGCGTAGAACAGAACGTAGAACAGAACGCTGCCTCATTCTGTGCTCAGGGCATAACCTACCTCCCGCCCTTCCGATAGGCTTGAGTTATGTCTTTTAACGATCCTTTCTCAGTACTGTTCGGCAATGGCGGCGATTCACGACGCAATAGTGCGAACAATGACGATCCGATCATCCTCGATGTCGAGGCCGATGGGGACGGTCCGGCCCGCAACACCAACGCCGGCCCCTCCGGGTCATCCCGCCCTCCACGTGGCCCGGCCAATCCGCGTATCACCCGTAAGCCAGCGTCCGGTGGCTCAGGAGCCAGCCGTGGCAGCAAGATTCTAATCGGCGTGGTGCTGGCTTTGGCCATCATCGTCGGTCTGTTCTTCGGCCTGTCCCGATTCATCACCGACCTGATGTGGTACGGCCAGCTCGGCTTCCAGTCCGTGGTCTGGACCCAGCTCGGGGTGAAGATCGGCCTGTGGGTGGCCTACGCGCTGCTCATGGCCCTGACCGGCTTCGTCTCTGCATGGCTGGCTATCCGGGCACGCCCTGATTCGGCAGACGGATCCACCATTCGTATTAACGGCGATGTGGTCGAGGTGGGCAAATCCGTCAGCTCGAAAACCGCTCGCCGCGTGGCCGTGGTGATTTCGCTGATCGTCGGCGTCATCTTCGGTTCCCAGTTCAACGCGAACTGGAGCGAGATTCTGCTCATGTTCAACGCGCAGTCGTTCGGCACCACCGATCCGCAGTTCGGTCTGGACAACGGCTTCTACGTGTTTGTGCTACCGGGCCTGAAGCTCGTGCTCGCCGCCGTGGCCGTGCTGCTGGGCGTGGGCCTCGTGTTCTCGGTGGTCACGCATGTACTGATGGGCGGTATCCGCATCACTATGCCGGCCAACGGCCGAGGCCTGTTCTCCATCACCAAGCGTTGCCGCCGCCAGCTTGGCATCTGGCTGATGCTCAACATGTTCGCTTGGGCAGTGCGCCAGGTGATCGGCGTATTCGACCAGCTCACCGGGCAGGGTTCGCATATCACCGGTGCCTCCTACACCACCGTGCACGCCCACATCCCCGTCACCTTCATCATGGCCGCGCTGACCGCCATTCTCGGCGTGGTGCTGGGCATCTGGCTCATGCGCTCCCACACGCTCGAAGGCCAGGCGTCCATCGGCGTGCGCGCCTCCGCCGCGCTCAAGGCCTGGCGTGTGCCGGTGACCTCCATTGCCGTCGTGGTCGTGGTGGGTCTCGTGCTCACCGTGGCATGGCCGGTGCTGTTGCAGCGCTTCCGCGTCAACCCGAACGCACAGGAGATGGAATCCACCTACATTCAGCGCAATATCGACGCCACCCGCGCCGCCTACGGTCTTGACAAGCTCAAGACCGAGCAATACAAGGTAACCGACAAGGGCGAGCAGGGCGCTCTGGCCAAGGAGGCCGACACCACCGCGCAGATTCGTCTGCTCGACCCGCAGGTCGTCAGCCCCACATTCAAGCAGCTGCAGCAGTCCAAGCAGTACTACACCTTCGCCGACACTTTGGCAGTCGATAAGTACGAGATCGACGGCGTTTCCCAAGACACCGTGATTGCCGCCCGCGAGCTTGACCTGTCTGGCAACGACAACCGCAATTGGGTCAACGATCACACCGTGTACACCCACGGTTACGGTGTGGTGGCCGCTTACGGTAACAAGGTGACCGCCGACGGCCAGCCTGAATTCTTCGAATCCGGCATCCCTGCTCAGGGCAAGCTCACTGAATCCGAAAAGTATGAGCCTCGCATCTACTTCTCGCCGAACGCCACCGAATACTCGATCGTCGGCGCACCGGAGGGCACGCAGGCTTGGGAGTTCGACTACCCGACCGGTTCGGAAGGTGCCCTGACCACGTTCAAGGGCGACGGCGGCCCCTCGGTTGGCAATCTGTTCTCCCGTATTCTCTACGCAATCCGCTTCGGCTCCGATCAGATTCTCTTCTCCGACCGTGTTACCAGCGAATCGCAGATTCTTTACGATCGTTCCCCCAAGGAGCGCGTGGCCAAGGTGGCGCCGTACCTGACGCTTGACGGCCGTGTGTATCCGGCCGTGGTCGATGGCCGCGTCAAGTGGATCGTCGACGGTTACACCACCTCTGATGCCTACCCATACTCGCAGATGACCGACCTCGGCTCCGCCACCAAGGATTCCACCACCGTCTCTTCCGCAACGGTCTCATCCTTGGGCTCGCAGAAGGCCAACTACATCCGCAACTCGGTCAAGGCCACCGTGGACGCCTACGACGGTTCCGTGGATCTGTACGTATGGGATCAATCCGACCCGGTAATCAAGGCATGGGAGAAGATCTTCCCCGGCCAGTACCACCAGCTCTCCGATATCTCCGGCGACCTGATGAGCCACATGCGCTACCCGGAAAGCCTGTTCAAGGTGCAGCGCGAGCTGCTCTCCAAGTACCACGTGACCTCCGCCAGCCAGTACTACTCCGGCGAGGACTTCTGGCAGACGCCGGTCGACCCGACCGAATCCCAGTCCCAGCAGGACCAGGACATCCTGCAGCCGCCGTACTACCTGACCTTGCAGACCGGTGGCACCAAGGAACCGGTGTTCTCGCTGACCTCCACCTACATTCCGGCTGGACAGTCCACCCGTGAGATCCTCACCGGCTTCCTGTCGGTCGACTCGGATGCCGGCAATGAGAAGGGCAAGATAGGTTCAAACTACGGCACCATCCGATTGCAGGAGCTGCCCAAGGATTCGAACGTACCGGGCCCCGGCCAGGCGCAGAACAACTTCAACGCCAACGCCGACGTGTCCAAGGAACTGAACCTGCTGCAATCCGGCGACACGCAAGTGATGCGCGGCAACCTGCTTACTCTGCCGCTCGGTGGCGGACTGGTGTACGTGCAGCCTGTGTACGTCAAGTCTTCGGGCGCGACTTCATTCCCGCTGCTCAAGAAGACGCTGGTCGCGTTCGGTGATCAGGTTGGATTCGCGGATACGTTGGATGAGGCCTTGGATCAGGTGTTCGGTGGTGATTCCGGTGCGGCCGCAGGCGATGCTGAGAACGTGTCCGGTGACGGATCGTCTGGTGACCAGGCTTCCGGCGGCACATCCGGTGACCAATCTGGTTCCGATACCAATGGTGGCCAGTCCGGCACCACGGACGGCAAGTCGAATTCCGGCTCGTCTTCCGACCGCAGCCCCGAACTCCAGCAGGCGCTGAACGATGCCGCCCAAGCCATGAAGGACAGCCAGTCCGCCATGAAGAACGGCGACTGGACCGCCTACGGCAAGGCGCAGAAGGAGCTTGAAGACGCCCTCAACAAGGCCATCGAGCTCGACAAGTAGTTCCGGCTCCCCTCAGGGTGAGGGGAGCTATCGCAGAAGGCGACTGACGGGAGTCGGTTACCTCAACTGACATAGCCTGTCCTTATCATAAGGACGGGCTATTTGCGTATTCAAAGGAACCTCATGCCATACACCTTCCGTCCGGCCGTCGAATCCGACATCCAAGCCATCACCGACATCTACAACGCCTCAGTGATGGCCGGCGGTGCGACCGCCGACCTCACCCCGCGCACCCTCGACCAACGCCGCGCCTGGGTCGAATCCCATACGCCGCCCTACGGCGTTTTTGTTGTGGAATCGGAAGACGGTTCAATCATCGGCTTCGGTGCGCTCTCCGTGTTCTATGACCGCGCTGGATATGACGGTGTCACCGATTTGGCCTATTACATCGATCCGGCATGGCAAGGCAGGGGAGTAGGCACGTTCATGCTTGACAGGCTGCTCACCGAGGCGCGGGCCCGCCACATGCGCAAAGGCCTGCGGCATCATTTTCGCCGATAACGCCGGCTCCATTGCCCTCATGCACCGCTTCGGCTTCACCCAATTCGGACTCATGCCCGCCGCTGCCACCGACTCCACCGGCACCATGCGGGACATGTCCTACTGGTATTTGGACCTGTAGCACCGAGGCGGTTTACCCTTGCTCTCCATGGATTCCGGTGTCCTATAACACTAAAAAGTTGTATCGGATCAGCTCTTTTCCTCGAACGCCATATATCGGACGCGCTTATCCCAGATAACGGCAAACTGCGGGACAGCACGCGATTTTCGTCCGTTTTGACGTGGCGTCCCGCAATCACGTGGGATGCCACACACGTCAAACGATGCACATAGCTAGCGTCCCGCAACTCTGCCTGCGAAATCATTGGAATTCTGCCATTCTTATGATTCGGTGCAGATAACGTGCGATAACGCTTGCGGGATGCCACGCCAGAAACGCCCAAAATCCGCTGCCGTCCCGCAATATGTCATCCGGTTGCAGGGAAGCGTGGGGCGTTGCACAATCAGGGCTCGTCGCCGATGCCCGATATACGGCATTGGCGGACATATCAGTCCAACTGTTTGCCGCAGTTTGGGCAGAATCGTGCGGAGACTCGGCAAGGCGTGCCGCAATTGGTGCAATAGCGCTTTGCAATATGTTCAGGTGACGGCGCAGGCAGGGGAGATACGGCTGATGTCGCGTTGAATCCATCGCTAGTTGGTTGCGCAGGTGAAGACACCATCGGGCATCCTCTATAACCTGTCCGCAGCCACGCTCGGCAATATCCTCGGCGGCCCTGTTCGTGGCGCTGGCCTACTGGTACCTCAACGGCAAACAGCGCGAAAAGGTCGCTGGCGGTATCTCCTAATAGACGTGATTCACCCGTCCCCATCTCTTGTAATACTGGTATTACAAGAAGGTGCGATATGACTATGGCCATGGTGACGGCGCGCGTCAATGCCGAACGGAAGCGCGACGCGGAGAAAGTGCTTAAGCGTAATGGGCGCACCTATTCGGACCTGATTCGTGATCTGACCGACTATCTTGCGGATACGGGGGAACTGCCGGAATTCGAGCGTCTGACGCTTTCCCTGATTCAGGAGCCGGAGCGTGGGAAAAAGCAGGAGCTGATTCAACGTTTCGCCGACCGGAATTTGCCGGAGGCGGAAGGCGATCTTTCGGATGAGGAGATTCTCGCGCAGGCACGTATGGAACGATTTGGGGAACGGGATGAAACTGCTGTTTGCCACGAATATTCTGCTCGATTTGTGCAATGACAAACGAGCGCCTTTCCATAAACAATGCGTTGATTTGCTCATGGAAGCCGTTGCGCAGCCAAACATTGAGATCATGGCGCCGGTATCGTCATTGAATGACGTGTATTACGTGTTGCGCAAGCATTATGGCGAGGAGCGGGCGGCGCGAGACGATATCGGTGGACTGATGGAATTGTTCGACATCCGTCCACTTATGGAACGCCATGCGCGTATGTCGTACCGGTCCGATGAGCCCGACTTCGAGGACGGGATCATCCGTGCCGTTGCCGAGGACAATGATGCCGACGTCATCGTGACTCGTGACGTCGAAGCGTTTCACCATTCATCGGTCCGATCGATGGATGCCGAGCAATGCCGCGCCCTGCTGCTTGCCGATTCCAAGGCTTGACGGCGGCGTTGAGTACAATCTTGACGGTTGAATCCGGCCGGGCATGGGCCAGTGCGCGAGGCGAACGCGCGCATGACGTACGGAACGTACGGAACGTGCATACGGGAATATAGGAAGACGGACGAGGAGCGGATTATGGCGTCGGATTTCTGGCTGATTGCGGGACTGGGCAACCCCGGCAAAAAATATGAGGACACGCGGCACAACATGGGCTTCATGACCGCCGACGTGCTCGCCGAACGTTGGACGGTGAACTTCGCCGATCACAAGGGCTTGGCCATGCTCGGTAAAAGCGTGATGAACCTGGACGGCCGCACCGTCAAGTTCTTTCTGGCCAAGCCGCTGACTTATATGAATGATTCCGGCAATGCGGTGGCTTCCATTAGCGCCTATTACCAGATCGAGCCCGACCATATTGTGGTGATTCACGATGACATGGACTTGGAATTCGGTCGTATCAAGGTCAAGGCAGGCGGCTCCGCAGGCGGCCACAACGGCATCAAGTCGATTGACCGTTCCCTTGGCACGCCGAAATACGCGCGCGTGCGCATGGGCGTCGGCCACTCCAAGCGCGGTGCGAACGCGCATGACAACACGGTGAACTGGGTACTGGGCGGCTTCGGCCCGGACCAGCGCAAGCAGCTGCCCGAATTCCTGGCTGACGGCGCTGACGCCGCCGAGGACATCATCTTCCACGGTCTTGCCAAGACCCAGGAGAAGTTCAATGGCCGGTGAGGTGACGCACCCGGACCTGATCAACGGCTCACTGGTAGGCATCCTGTCCGGGCTGGAACAGGACAAGACCTTCCTTAGGCTCGCCACTGGCGACATCGAGATTTCGGACGACGTCGACAACTCCGTCCTGGCCGGCGTCCCCGAAGGTTTGCGCCCGGCTTTGGCCGCCGCCATAGGCCAGGGTGTGGCCGGCAAACCCGGCAAGCCGGTCGTGCTGGTCGTGGCCTCCGGCCGCGAAGCCGAAGAGACCGTGGGCTCGCTGCGCTCCTGGTATGATGGCGACCCGAACGACATCGCCCAGCTCGAAGCCTGGGAAACCCTGCCGCACGAGCGTCTGAGCCCGCGCGCGGACACCGTGGCCAGCCGCATGGCCGTGTTCCGCAGACTCAAGCATCCGAGCGATACCGATCCGATGTTCGGCCCGATTCGCATTCTCGTCATGCCGATCCGCTCGCTCATCCAGCCGGTCGTCCAAGGACTGGGCGACGTCGAGCCGCTCGTGTTCGCCGTGGGGGAGGACCTGCCCCTCGACGAAGCCGCCAAACGTCTGATCGAAAACGCCTACACGCGCGTGGATCTGGTCATGGACCGTGGCGAGTTCGCGGTGCGTGGAGGCATTCTTGACGTATTCCCGCCCACCGCACCGCACCCGGTGCGTATCGAATTCTTCGGCGACGAAATTGACACCATCAAGGAATTCCACGCCTCCGACCAGCGTACCTATGGCGACGGCCTCAAGACCATCTGGGCCACCGCATGCCGTGAACTGCAGCTGACCGACGCCGTGCGCGCCCGCGCCAAAGCCTTGGTCGGTTCGATTCCCAATGCTGAGGACATGCTCGAATCCATCGCCAACGCCATTCCGGTCGAAGGCATGGAATCCCTGATGCCCGCACTCGTGGATCATCTGGAACCGGTGGGCTCCATGCTGCCCAAGCATGCCGTGATCCTCCTGAGCGACCCGGAGAAACTGCGCCGTTCCGCCGAAGACTTGGCAAAAACCGCGAACGAGTTCCTGGCCGCCAGCTGGCATGTGGCCGCCTCCGGCCACGGCGCCGGCGCGCCCATCAGCTTCGACGAAGCCAGCTTCCTCGACTATGCGGAAACCATCAGCTCCCTCGAATACTCCGAACATCCGGTGATTCGCCTCACCAGTTTCGGCGTGGACACCACGTTGACCGGCCATGTGCAGCTCGACGCCCAGAACCCGGCCGAATTCCGAGGGGATGAGGCCAAGGCCTCCCAAGGCATCGAAGGCCTGCTCGATGCCGGCTTCCACGTCACCATCACCGCCGCTGCGACCGGCACCTTGGCCAGACTCAAGCGCGCGATCAACACTACCGGCATCGCCAATTTCAACGTCATCCGCTCTCAGGCCATCGACGGCTTCGTGGACAAAGCCGCCAAAATCGCCCTGCTCACCGAACGCGACCTGACCGGCCGCACTTCAGCCGTGGCCGTGGCCAAAACGCCGAAACGCCGGCGCAAGGCCATCGACTTGGTGGAACTCAAAAAAGGCGATTACGTGGTGCACGAGCAGCACGGCATTGGCCGGTTCATCGAAATGCGCCAGCGCACCATCGGCACCGGCGCCAACAAAACCACTCGCGAATACCTGGTCATCGAATATGCGCCTTCCAAGCGCGGCGCCCCGGCGGACAAACTGTTCATCCCCACCGACCAGCTCGACCAGGTCAGCAAATACATCGGTGCCGAAGCCCCCAAGCTCAACAAGCTCGGCGGCTCCGACTGGGCGGCCACCAAAGCCAAGGCCCGCAAGCACGTCCACGAGATCGCCGACGACCTGATCAAGCTGTACTCCGCCCGCCAGCGCGCCAAAGGCTTCGCGTTCAGCCCGGACACCCCGTGGCAGAAAGAGCTGGAAGACGCCTTCCCCTATCAGGAGACCGCCGACCAGCTCACCACCATCGACGAGGTCAAATCCGACATGGAAAAGCCCGTGCCGATGGACCGCCTCATCTGCGGCGACGTGGGCTTCGGCAAAACCGAAATCGCATTGCGTGCCGCCTTCAAGGCCGTGCAGGACGGCAAGCAGGTGGCCGTGCTCGTGCCCACCACGCTGTTGGTCCAGCAGCATTACGAGACCTTCAGCGAACGGTTCGAGGGTTTCCCGGTCAATGTGGCGGCCATGAGCCGGTTCCAGACCACCAAGGAGATCAACGAGACCGTCGAGGGCCTGCGGTCCGGCACGGTGGACGTGGTCATCGGCACGCACAAACTGCTGAACCCCAAGATCACGTTCAAGGATCTGGGGCTCGTCATCATCGACGAGGAGCAGCGTTTCGGCGTGGAACACAAGGAAACGCTGAAGGCACTGCGCACCAATGTGGACGTGCTGTCCCTGTCCGCGACGCCTATCCCGCGCACGCTGGAGATGGCCGTGACCGGCATCCGCGAAATGTCCACGCTGGCCACCCCGCCCGAAGACCGGTTGCCGGTGCTGACCTATGTGGGAGCCTACGAGGACGCGCAGGTCACCGCGGCGGTGCGCCGCGAACTGTTGCGCGGCGGCCAGGTGTTCTACGTGCACAATCGCGTGCAGGACATCGCGTCCATCGCCGACAAGATCCATACGCTGGTGCCCGAAGCGCACGTCGGCATCGCCCACGGCAAGATGGGTGAGAAGCAGCTTGACCAGATCATCCGCGACTTCTGGCATCGTGACATCGACGTGCTCGTGTGCACCACGATCATCGAGACGGGTCTTGACATATCCAACGCGAACACGCTGATCGTCGACCATGCCGACCGTTTCGGCCTGAGCCAGCTTCATCAGCTGCGCGGCCGCGTCGGCCGTGGACGTGAACGCGCGTACGCCTACTTCCTGTACGACCCGTCCAAGCCGATGACCGAGCAATCCCATGACAGGCTCGCCACGATCGCGCAGAACACGGCGCTCGGCTCCGGTTTCGACGTGGCCATGAAGGACTTGGAGCTGCGTGGCACCGGTAACCTTCTGGGCGACGAGCAGTCCGGCCATATCGAGGGCGTGGGCTTCGACCTGTACGTACGCATGGTGTCCGAAGCCGTGGAGAAGTACAAGGAGCCCGAAGAGAACGTCGAGCCGGTGGCCGTGTCCATCGACCTGCCCATCGAAGCGTCGATTCCGATCGAGTACATCGATTCGGACAAGCTGCGTCTGGAAGCGTACCGCAAGCTCGCCTCCGCCCGCAACGAGGCCGATTTGAAGGATTTGGAAGAGGAGCTCACCGACCGTTACGGCAAGCCGCCGGTCGAATTCGAGACCTTGTTCGATGTGGCCCGTCTGAAGTTCAAGGCCCGCAAGCTCGGCATTTCGGAGATTCTCGCGCAATCCAACCGCGTGCGCATCGGCCGTATCGACCCGCCCGAATCCATCCAGATGCGTATGGGTCGTATTTACAAGGGCACCCAATACCGTCCGGTCACACACCAGCTCATCGTCCCCACCCCGTTCACCGGCTCCCTGGGCCAAGGCCCCATGAGCTCCGACCAGGTAGTCCTCTGGACCAACCAGTTGCTTGATGATTTGGCATGGACCCCGTCGTTAAGCAAACGGCAGAGCCGTTTGTAGGCGGGGTGCGAGGCGACAGTCGAGCCAGCTATGGCTCACCGGGCAACCTCCGGTGAGCCATATTCATATTTTCGGGCCGTCGTTTGTGACGATGATTCGCTACAGACGGAATCGTTCCGGCTGTCCAGCGAGCGGGATTAAGTGACTGCTATGAGCGAAACGACTACGAACCGTACGAACCAGAGCGCGACCACGGCAACACTTGCCGGCTATGAGATTCCCCGCCTCGGCATGGGCACGATGGCGCTCGCCATCGAGGGGCGCCCCTCTAACCGTGATCAGGCAATCGAGACCATCCATGCCGCGCTCGATGCCGGAGTCCGTTATTTGGACACGGCTTGGTCCTATTATCTGCCCAGCGCGCCCGGCACCGGCGAACCGGAGGATATGGGCTATGGCGAATATCTGGTCCGTGATGCTCTGCACTCGTGGCATGGCCCCAAAGATCAGGTGCTCGTGGCCACCAAAACCGGCTGGCTGCGTACGCTTGACGGCAACGGCAACTACGGCTGGCAGGCCGACGCCCGACCTGAAACCATGATCGCCAATGCCAAGGAATCAGCCCGCCGCCTCGGTGTCGATACGCTCGATCTGCTCTACTCGCACTGCAACGATCCGCAGGTGCCGTACGAAGACCAGATGGGCGCACTCAAGCAGCTCGTGGACGAAGGTGTGGCCAAAGCGGTCGGTATCTCCAGAATCGACAACACAGACATCGAAACCGCCCACAACATTTTGGGCGATCGTCTCGTGGCCGTCCAGAACCAGTTCTCCCCGGTCCACCGCGACCCCGAACACACGTTGGAAACCTGCGAAAAACTCGGTTTGGCTTTCGTCTGCTGGTCGCCGCTCGGGGGATTCCTTGACCCGTTCAACGGGCATCTGTTCGACCGGTTCCGCGAAGTCGCGAAGTCCCACGACTGCTCCTACCAGCGCGTCACGCTCGCGTGGGAACTTGCGCAATACCAATATCTGTTCACGATTCCCTCGGCCAGAAACCCGCAGGAGATTCAGGACTCGTTCAAAGCCGGCGAACTGAAATTGTCCGACAGTGAAATCGACTACCTCAATGGCAAGGACATCGACTGAGCGATTTCGTCCGTACTGCCTTGCAATCAGGCGGCACACTGGCATTGTGAGCGCTAACACTAAATTTTGGGCGTGTTGTTCACAACGTCCACAAATCGCACTACTCTTAAGAATGTCATTCAAGATACACAACCGTTTTAAGGAGTAGTTGTGGCAGTAATTGAAAGCGTGTACGCGCGTCAGATTCTGGATTCCCGTGGCAACCCGACCGTTGAGGTCTACCTGGAGACCGAAGACGGCGCTCAGGGCAAGGGTCTGGTTCCGTCCGGCGCCTCCACCGGTGAAGCTGAGGCTTGGGAGCGTCGCGATGGCGACAAGTCCGTCTACGGCGGCAAGGGTGTTCTTAACGCGGTCAAGGCCGTGAACGAGGTCATCGCTCCGAAGGTCATCGGCATGGACGCTGCTGACCAGCGCGCTCTGGACGACCTGATGATCGAGCTCGACGGCACCCCGAACAAGGGCAAGCTGGGCGCCAACGCCATCCTGGGCGTCTCCCTGGCTGCTCTGTACGCTTCCGCCGAGTCCGCCGGCCTGCCGCTGTACCGCTACATCGGCGGCACCAACGGACACATCCTGCCGGTCCCGAACATGAACATCATGAACGGTGGCGCTCACGCTGACTTCGCCACCGACATCCAGGAGTACATGATCTCCCCGTACGGCTTCGACACCTACTCCGAGGCTCTGCGCGCTGGCGTTGAGGTCTACCACACCCTGAAGAACGTCCTGAAGAAGGAAGGACTGAACACCGGCCTCGGCGACGAGGGCGGCTTCGCTCCGAAGATGAAGTCCAACGAGGACTCCCTCAAGTACATCATGGACGCCATCTCCGCCGCCGGCTACGAGCCCGGCAAGCAGATCGGCATCTGCCTGGACGTCGCCTCCTCCGAGTTCTACAACAAGGAGACCGGCAAGTACCGCTTCGACGGTGAGGAGCGCGACTCCGCCTACATGCTCGACTACTACGAGAACCTCATCAACGAGTACCCGATCGTCTCCATCGAGGACCCGTTCAACGAGGAAGGCTGGGAAGACTGGGCTGCCATCACCGCTCGCCTCGGCGATCGTCTGCAGTTCGTCGGCGACGACCTGCTGGTCACCAACCCGGCTCGTCTGCAGAAGGCCATCGACCTCGGCGCCGCCAACTCCCTGCTGGTCAAGCTGAACCAGATCGGTTCCGTCACCGAGACCCTCGACGCCATCGAGCTGGCCACCGCCAACGGCTACACTTCCATGGTTTCCCACCGCTCCGGCGAGACCCCGGACACCACCATCTCCGACCTGGCTGTTGCTAAGAACACCCGCCAGATCAAGACCGGTGCCCCGGCCCGTGGCGAGCGCGTTGCCAAGTACAACCGCCTGCTCGAGATCGAGGAGGAGCTCGGCTCCACCGCTCAGTACGCCGGCTACAGCGCTTTCAAGGCCTGCAAGAAGTACCTGGCCAAGTGAGCTGAAACGCCCGTAAAGGCGTGAGTTTCCACTGAAGCTCGATACCCGTCGTGTTCGTCAAGTCGAATGCGGCGGGTATTTTCATGTGACATGAGCAAGTCGTCCCGTACCGGCAAACCTGGCAAAACCGGCAAAGCACAAGTCAGGAGAAAAAGGTCAGCGGGGCCCATAGCGTTCTTCGTCTCCCTGTTCATCATCGCACTCGGCACCATCCAGCTGGTCTCCACCTTTCACACCTATGCCCTGAATCTGGCCGAACTCAATGGTCTCAAGCGTGAGGAGGCCTCGCTGATCGCCCAAAAGCAGGAGTTGGAGAACGACATCAAGCGTTGGGATGACAAAGCGTACATCACCGCACAGGCCCGTGAACGACTCGGCTTCGTGTTCCCGGGAGAACAGGCCGTGCGTGTGCTGCATCCCGAAGCCGTGACCGGCTCCGATAGCGAATCCCAGAAAACGGAAGATTCCAGTAGCAGCAACAAAAAAGTCCTGCCATGGTACAGCGAACTGTCTTACTCGCTCAAAAAGGCCGATGAGCCTGTGAACGATAGCGAGTCCGGCAAATCCGATACTTCCGGTTCCTCTGACTCGTCATCCAACGACTCATCCAAGCAGTCCGATAAGTCAGACCAGAACACCCCATCCGATCAGAACACCCCATCCGATCAGAACACCCAACAGAACACAGGGGAGGGAACCCAACAGTGACCATCGATATCGCCGCCAAGGCCAAGACCCTTGTCGACACCATGCTTGCCGAGCCCGCCAACGACCATGACATCGACCTGGTGCAGCGTCAGCTCGGCCGATACCCGCGCGGCATGGTCGCCGTGGGGGCGCGATGCGTCTGCGGTAGGCCACTTGCCGTAATCACCCGCCCGGTGTTGCCCGGCGGAATCCCTTTCCCCACCACGTGCTATCTGACCGGTCCGGAAGCCGTCAAGGCTGCCTCCCATGTCGAGGCCGCCGGCGTGATGCAACAATACAACGATATGCTGGCCGCTGATGAGGAGCTCAAGGCCGCATATGAGCAGGCCCATAATCTGTATCTGGCATTCCGCCACGAACTGGCAGGACGTCTTGGCGACAGTGAGAAGCATATTGAAGGCACTTCGGCCGGCGGCATGCCAGTGCGCGTCAAGTGCCTGCACGCTCTGCTGGCCCAATCCCTGGTTATGGGACCGGGTGCCAACCCCATTGGCGATTTGGTGCTGGAACGTGTCAAAGACGAGTTCGATCCGACCGTCTGCCGTTGCACACTGGACGATTGATCAACAGATGAGCCACCGCGAACAGCCCATTCATACGCACTAAGGGATACGAGGAGAAGGCAATGAGCAAGGAATCCGTAACCGTCGCCGGCATTGATTGCGGCACGAACTCCATTCGACTGAAGATCGCACGTGTCGATGCCGATGGCATGCATGAGGTGGTGCCGCGCATCCTGCGTGTGATACGCCTTGGTCAGGATGTGGACAAGACCCATCGTTTTGCCGACGAAGCGTTGGAACGCGCCTATGTGGCCGCTCGGGAATTCGCCGGTGTGATTGCCGAGCATCCCATCGACGGCCTGCGTTTCGTTGCCACCTCCGCCACTCGTGACGCGGAAAACCGTGAGGAGTTCGAGGATGAGATCGAACGTATCCTCGGCGTGCGCCCCGAAGTCATTCCCGGCACTGAAGAAGCCGACCTGAGCTTCCTCGGCGCCACTTCCGTGGTCAATCGCGACAATCTGCCCGCCCCCTATCTGGTGGTTGACCTCGGCGGCGGGTCCACCGAGCTGGTCATCGGTGGCGACGGCGTCAGTGCGCCCACTACCCAGGTTCAGGGCGCGTTTTCCATGAACATCGGTTCCGTGCGCATGACCGAACGTCATCTGACCAACGATCCGCCGACCCAGACACAGATCGATGAGGCCGTTGCGGACGTCGATGAACATATCGATGAGGCCTTGCGCACCGTGGACGCAGGCAAGGCCCGTACCATCATCGGCGTGTCCGGCACGGTGACCACGATGACCGCCTTGGCCATGGGATTGAAGGAATACGATCACACCGTGGTCGACGGGCATCGGTTGAGCCTTGAAGACGCCTATGCCGTGGACGACAAGTTCCTTAGGATGACGCGCGCCGAGCGCCGCGAATACAAGACCATCCACCCCGGCCGTATCGATGTGGTCGGCGGCGGCGCTGTGGTGTGGAGCCTTGTGCTGACGCGTGTCAGCGAAGCCGCCAAGGCCGATCATGGTGAAGCCATCGATTCGTTCGTCGCCAGCGAACACGGGCTGCTGGACGGCATTGTGCTCGATTATGGTCGCCGGTTGCTGGCTCAATAGCGTAAGTGGTAAGTGCCCCCAGTGGGCTGAGTCGTTAAGCAAACAGCCCACTGGGCTGTTTGCTTTATATGCGACGCCGGCGACGCTATCGCTACCGGCTGCTACAAACAGCCCACTGGGCTGTTTGTAGGCGAAGGGAGCGGCTATGCCGCGACGGCTGCACGAAGTGCAGCAACCCGCAAGCAACGCTCAGGGCAGGAGATAGCTTATAATAGAAAAGTTGGCCTCCGTGGCGAAATGGTATACGCAGTCGACTTAAAATCGATCGCTTCGGCTTGTGGGTTCGAGTCCCACCGGAGGCACCTTGAAATCGGCCTGTGGCCGATGCGTTTTTTGTGGCTGTGCCGCGGTCTCTTCCCCCCAGTCGGCTTCGCCGCAGGCCCCCTCGTCAGAAGGAGGCTCGCAGCCTACTATGTGGGGGGCTTATAAGGCCGAAACAAAAGGCCGTTAGGCTATGTGGCGTTGTGACGTTGTACCTGATGAAACGAGGAACCCACATGGCTTCACGCTGGACCGATGTCGAACGAGTCGAACAAGGCGCCCTGCCCACCATGCTTGCCCAAGCCGTCATTGCGGGCACGGCGCTCACCGTTGGTGCCATCGCCTGCTCGGGATTCTATCTGTCCATGATCGGCAATGTGGCCGCACTCCTGCCATGGGCGACTATCGTGATACTGATTGCCGTGGCGTTCACCTACATCGTCGGCTTCGCCCTGTTGTGGTGTGCCGAAGCCTTGACCCTGCGTGCCAACGACAAACTCAAGCCATGGCTGTACGGCGTCGTCGGATTAATCGGCTACGGCGTGTGGGGCATGTTCGTGATGAGCACGATGATGAACACGTTGAACCAGCCGCTGAACGGCGTGGTGTTGTCGAACAGCGATGTGATGGCCCTGACCGTCAACTACGCGGTGTTCGGCTTCATCGCCTTCCTGTTGGCACAGGCGTACGCGCCCAAAATCGCCACCAAGAAGGGACTGACCATCGGGCTGATGGTGGTGCAGATCGTATTGGCCATCATCGGCATCATCGTACTGGTTATGATGTTCTCCGCACTGTCTCGCTGACTGACTTATCGATCACCGGCACGACGCGCGCGGCCATCACCGCACAAGGCGAAAGCGATTCCGGGCGTTAGGCTGGAATACGATATCGTGATGGCGTGACGCCTGGCAACACCGGCATGCCGAACCAGCAGGGGAGAAGGAGCCAAATGTTCAGTGTGCTTGACATGTTCACCATCGGCGTCGGACCTTCATCCTCGCACACTGTAGGCCCGATGGTCGCGGCACATGCCTTCGCCTCCTCGTTGCAGGCCGACCATTTGGTCGATCGCACCGCACGTGTCAAAATCACGCTTTACGGTTCTCTGGCGCTGACCGGTCTCGGCCACGGCACCGATCGCGCCGCAATGGCCGGGCTCGAAGGCAATCTGCCGGCCACCGTGGATACCGACCACATGATGCACATCCGCGAGACCTGCGCGTTGGACGATACTCTGAACCTTGCCGGCCTCAGACGCATCCATTTCGACTACGACCGCGACGTGGTGTTCGAACAATGGAAGCGCATGGCCGCGCACCCCAATGGCATGCGATTCCAGGCTTTCGACGCCGCCGCAAGCTTGGTCGACGAACAGGTCTGGTATTCCATCGGCGGCGGATTCGTGCGCAAAGGCGCTCCCGAAGACCCGATGATCGGCATTCATGAACGCCCTCCGGAAGGCACCTCCTTTGCCGACGCGGACGAATCATCATCCACTGATTTCGGCGTCGAGGCACCCTACCCGTTCTCGTCATGCACCGAACTGGTGTCGTTGTGCCGGGAACATCATCTCAGCATCGCCGAACTTGTATGGGCCAACGAAACCGCTTCACGCTCGGGCGCCCAGGTCCGATCCGATATTGATACCATCTGGCGTGTTATGCGCGCCTGTGTGGACCACGGATGCACCTCGGCGGAACCCACATTGCCCGGTGGCCTTGACGTACCCCGCCGCGCGCCGAAAATGTATCGGCGTCTCGCCTTGAATTCCGATGTGCTGCGCCGCGACAACCGGCGCAAAGACGCCGTGCTCGAATCCTCGGACGCCGCATGGGTGGATCTCTTCGCCTTGGCCGTTTCTGAGGAGAATGCCGGAGGCGGGCGCATCGTGACCGCTCCGACCAACGGTTCCGCCGGCATCATCCCCGCCGTGCTCCATTACTACTGGCATTTCGTGGACAACGCCGATGAACAGGGCGTGGTCACGTTTCTGCTGACCGCCGGTGCCATCGGATACCTGTTCAAACGCAACGCCTCAATTTCCGGTGCGGAAGTCGGTTGCCAGGGCGAAGTCGGCTCGGCCTGTTCGATGGCGGCGGCCGGACTTGCCGCAGTCATGGGCGGCACGCCGGAGCAGGTGGAGAATGCGGCCGAGATAGGCATCGAACACAATCTGGGCCTGACTTGCGATCCGGTGGGCGGTCTGGTGCAGATTCCATGCATCGAGCGCAATGCCATGGCCGCCAACACCGCCATCAACGCCGTGCGTATGGCCATGCTCGGCGACGGCTCACATATCGTGACCCTTGATCAGGCCATCGAAACCATGAAGCAGACCGGGGAAGACATGATGGCCAAATACAAGGAGACCTCCAAGGGCGGGCTTGCCGTCAATGTCGTCGAATGCTGATTGACATGTCTGGTATTCACCAGCATGATGACCGGAATTGACGTATACGGCCGGCGTGTCGTATCGCACAGGGATGAAGGACTACCGCCGATTCGCCGATGGTGCTAAGGTAGGGCGCATTGTGTCTTTGAAGGAGGACTAATGGCAGATCAGATGCCTCAGGTGAACGCCGAATACGGCACCACGCCCGTTATCGAGTTCCCGACGCCCGAAGCCCCGAAGGGCCTCAAGGTTGTGGAGCTGACCGAGGGCGACGGCCCTATCGTGCGTCGCGGCGACACCGTCACCGTGAACTATCACGGCGTGGTGTGGGGTAAGGACACCCCATTCGACTCCAGCTTCGACCGTCATCAGCCCGCCAGCTTCGGCATCGGCGTGGGACAGGTCATCAAGGGCTGGGACCAGACCGTGCCGGGCCATAACGTGGGTTCGCGTCTGGTGGTTTCCATTCCGCCGGAATACGGCTACGGTTCCCGCGGCATCCCGCAGGCCGGCATCGGCGGCGAGGACACGCTGGTGTTCGTCATCGACATCATTTCCACCCGCTGACCACAGGTCAGCACATGACGAACGCCGGGGTCATAGCCGGCGTTTTGTCATAAATAACGAAGATTGTTTCAGCATCGACAACGGTTCAGGAGGACGATATGGCTGAGGACAAGGTCTACCTGCTGACGCAGGAAGCATACAACAAGATGAAGGAAGAGCTTGCCCATCGTGAAGGTGAGCTGCGTGAGGAAATCGCGCACAAGATCGCCGTGGCTCGCGCCGAGGGCGACTTGTCCGAAAACGGCGGCTACCAGGCCGCCCGTGAGGCGCAGAGCAAGAACGAGGGCCGCATCACCGAGCTCACTGTCAAGCTGCGCGATTCCAAGATCATCGAGAATGCTCCGGAAGGCACCGTGGGCGAGGGCTCTGTGGTGACCATCGAGCTCAACGGCAACGAGATGACCTACGTGCTCGGCAGCCGTGACATCGTGGCCGGCACCGACTACGACATCATGACCCCGGATTCCCCGATTGGCAAGGCCATCGAGGGTGCCAAGGTGGGCGACGTTGTTTCCTACACCGCACCGAACGGCCGCGAGCTGTCCGTGACGGTCAAGGCCGCCAAGCCGCTGGCCTGACGTCGTCTCAACGCGAGGGAGGGGTTCCGGACGATTCCGGAACCCCTCCCCGTTCGTTGGCCCGGCACCGTCGCCGGGCCTGGAGACGTCAATGCCACAGCGAGATGATCACCATGTAGATGGCCACCATATGGCAGGCATATCCGGCCACCGTTCCGCAGTGGAAAATCTCATGGAAGCCGAAGACGCGAGGCCAAGGGTCGGGCTTGCGCAAGGCGTAGACGATGGCGCCGAGGATATAGCAGGCACCGCCGGCGCACAGCAGCGCCACCACGGCTGGCCCCGCATACGGCGAATTCCAGAACATCACCATATAAGCCAGGCCGTAGATGCCGAAGATGATGTACACCACCGTATACAACCAGCGTGGCGCGTTGATCCAGATCACGTGAATCACGATGGCGATGGCCGTGCACGCCCACATCGATATGATGATCACATTGCGCCAGAACGGTTCCAGCGCAAACGAGACCGGGGTATACGTGCCGGCAATGAGCAGGAAGATGTTGACATGATCGATACGCCGCAGCACATCGGTGACGCGCGGGCTCCAATCGCCCAGATGGTAGCAGGCCGAATTGGTGAACAGAATCAGAGACGCTGTCATGAACACGGCACACGCCCACTTCAGACTCGCGCCATGTGCCAGGCATATAAGCACGATGCCTGCCGCCAATGACAGGGGAGCGGCAATCGCGTGAATCCAGCCGCGCATCAACGGCTTTGGCCGTCCGTGCACGTCGAGACGAATCCTGCGCGGCGTTTGCACCGGGGCGATGCCCTCGATCCTCAGCGCGTGGTTCTCCGCTTTGGCGAGCGTGCGTCGGGCGCGCTCCTCGGCTGCGGCCCGTATGGACGCGGCCTTGAACCGGGCTTTGGCCCGTATCGTATCCGCCTTGGCCCGCGTCGCCTGTTCGAGCGCCTGCTCGGCCGCCTGACGCTTGGATTCGATGGCGGCGTCCGGCGTGGCCGTCGAATCGTCGCGAGTGTCATGGCGCATCGTTGCCGTTGCGTCGTCATCCGCTGATGCCATGATGGTTCCCCCGTTTCACGAGTTGGCGATACGTTACTTACGCTGCCGTAACCTACGTCAGCGTAACATCTATGCTGGTCAACGATGCGGACGCCGATGTGGACACCGCGCTTCTTCCTCGCCGTCGGGCGATGCGACGTCGCATCTGCGTATGATAGTGACATGGCTGATTTTTCACATATCCTTGCAACGCGCCCCGACTTCGACGACGAGGACCGCGAGTGGCTGCATCATCTTGTCGCCGATTGGCAGGTGATCGCCGATTTGAGCTTCGCCGATCTGCTGCTGCTGGTACAGAATGGCGATGGTAAATACGTGGTGGCCGAGCAATGCCGTCCATCCACCGTGATGACGCTGCGGGCGGAAGACGTGGTGGGAAACGTCATGCCGGACGACATGGTCGGCGAATTGGACGCCGCCATGCTCTCCAGCGTGGTGTTCCGCTCCACGGTATTGAGAACTGTGGGCAAGGCGACCGTCTGCAACGTGTACGCGCCGGTTCGGCACAATGGCAAGACCTTGGGCTTGGTCGTGCGTGAGACCAATATGGCCACACGAGAATCCAACGGCCGATATGAGTCGGAAAGCATCAATGCCGGCAAGCAGCTGTACGAGATGATTCCGCGAGGCCAATTCCCCTACAAGGATTCGGTGATGAGCCAACGCCATATCGCTCGCGTGGCGGACGGCTTCATCATCCTGACCATGGACGGCGTGGTTCGATACGCAGCCCCGAACGCCATCAGCTGCTTTAGGCGTCTCGGTTTGCTGACCACCATGCCTGGCCATTACCTCAGCGAACTTGGCACACAGCTGCTGAAGGAGAACGACCCCGTTCCGGAAACCCTGCCATTGGTGCTGACCGGCAAGGCCGCGGTGGACTCCGAACTTGACGCCAACCGTTCCGCCGTTTCGATGCGCTCGCTGCCCTTGTATGACAACAACGGCCGTATCGGAGCGATTCTGCTATGCCGTGACGTCACCGAGCTGCGCCGCCGAGAGCAGGAGCTGCAGACCAAGGACGCCACGATTTCCGAGATTCACCATCGTGTCAAGAACAACCTGCAGGCCGTCTCTGCGCTACTGAGGCTTCAGGCTCGTAAAACCAAGTCGGATGAGGTCAAGAAGGAATTGCAGGAGGCGCAACGCCGCGTGCAGACCATCGCCATGGTGCATGAGGGATTGAGCCAGACCGCCGACGAAGTCGTCGACTTCGACAAGGTAATCGCCAACCTGCTGCGCATGGCCGTGGACTTGGCCACGATGAAAGACCAGCATATCGATATCAACTACATGGGCAAGTTCGGCATGATGCCCGCTCAGGATGCCACGCCGCTGTCCCTCGTGCTGACCGAGCTCATCACCAATTCGGTGGAGCATGGGTTCGAAGGCCGCAAGGATGGCCATATCACGATTTCCGTGGGCCGCTCCGGCCCGAACCTCAATGTGGTGGTTGAAGATGACGGTTCCGGTCTCGGCTCCGAAGAGCAGGGTGGATTGGCTCGTTCTTCCGGTTCCGGTTTGGGCACGCAGATCATCAACACCTTCGTGACCAATGATTTCGGTGGTTCCGTGCATTGGGAGCCGCGCCGCGAAGGCGGCACCCGTGTGGTGCTCGATATGAAGCTCAGGGCTGCTCAGGACGAGTGACGAGAAGCCCGAAATGAGGAAACCCTCCCGAGTGGGAGGGTTTCCTGGTATAACGAAGAAATAATCAAAACATCAGATTTGCATCTGCATGGCCTGAGAACGGCGGGCGCGCATGGCGCGGCGCTTCAGCGCACGACGCTCGTCTTCGCTCAAGCCGCCCCACACGCCGTAATCCTGATTGGTGTCCAGTGCGCACTTCAGGCATGCGTCAATCACCTTGCAGGTGCGGCACACGGCCTTGGCCTCCTCAATCTGCTGATAAGCTGCACCGGTGTTGCCCACCGGGAAGAAGAGTTCCGGATCCTTGTCGCGACATGCGGCCTTGGCTCGCCAATCAAAAGCGCTGCTCATTGCTTGCCTCCCTTAAAAGCCCCGTGACTGGTGTTGTTCCTTAAGTCCAGTACCAAGGTAACCACGAACCGTGGTGATTTTCAAGAGGTTTCGCCGAGAAAAAACCGAAGTTCTCACGAAGCGCACTGCACCAGACATGCCGATGTGCCCTCGATGAGCACGGCCCGGCCCGCGTTGTCGGCATCGATAAGACTCATTGTATCCAATAGGCGAGCGGGGATTCCAGCCATAAGATCGGATGTTCTCTCCCCGCACGGGAACACGATTCTGGTATTGCAATGCTCCGGTATGCGTATCGGTCGAATCGTGCTGACGGCGAATACCACGCTGACGGACTCATCAGCCAACGCATGCGTGAAAGACAGCGCCTGTTCGTCGGTGCGGAATGGATCGAACAACTCATCGGCATCGTCGACAAACCACACGATATGCGGAGGCGGTGGTGCATCCGAGCTGGCATACGGCATGCGACGGCCGCTATGAAGCCATTGCGAGCTCCATACCCGGCGATGCGGGGAACTGACACGTACCGCCAAGCCATCGGCAATGCTGGCGTGTCGAGCCAATGTTTCCAGCAACGTGGTTTTGCCACGCCCCTGCGGGCCGATGACGCCGATATTGCCGCCGATGAGGGATACTGTCGCCTCTCGCAGATTGATGCCATCGTCGGCAAGTCCAAATCGAATGCGTTGCGGTGCGTGATCGGCCACAGTCCGGTCTTTTACGTGCCGGGGGAGTGGCGCGGTAAACAGGGGCGGTTGCGGCGGGCTTGCGACGAACCGCGATGCGAACGCGATCTGGCGGCACACCGCATCGATATCGCGTGCCGTTGCACAGCGGAATGCCGTCACCTGTTCGGAATCGTTGCAGAACGCCGCACCGGGCATTGCCGGACTGAGGTCGGCGGCACGACCATCGCCAAGCAGCTCGCATGATTGCAGACGGTCCCGAACCCGTAAGCAAATGCTGACGGACATATTCGCCTTCATATCGGCGCTGACCTGGCCCATGGGATTCTGCGTACAGGCGATCAGGTACATGCCCAGCGACCTGCCGAGCGAGGCAATACGCACCAGACGATTCACATAATCCGGGAGCTGGTCCTTCAGAGCATGGAATTCGTCAATGACCACGATCAGGCGCGGTGGCGGATTGACCATATCGCGGATATCGGAAGCACGGATAGCGGCGGACAGCTGCTCACGGCGTGTCAGTTCGGCTTCCAACGCACGCAACGCGCGTACGGCATGCGCCAGATCCAGATCGCATACGCTGCCAACGGTATGAGGCAGCCGTTCGAGTTTGCGGAACGCGGAACCGCCTTTGAAGTCCAAAAACACGAAATTCAGATGTTCGGGCCCGTTCATCGAGGCGAGCGCCAGACACCAGCTTTGCAGCAACACGGATTTGCCGGAACCGGTGGTGCCGGCTACCAAGGCATGTGGTCCCTGACGGTTCAGGTCGAGCGTCAGCGGCTCGCTTCCGGTCATGCCAATCGGCACCGCAAGGTCAAGGGGCTCAAGCCAGTGGCCCACAATGGTGCGCCATGGCAGGCGTGCGAAGTGCAGCAGCGATTCTATCGACTGCGACGGCGCATGACGGAGGTCTGCGACGCGGTCATCGGCGTCGTCCGCGATACCGACATCGATCGTTGCCTGTTGCGGGGCGGGAGCCTTCTCCGGACCCGGAGATGAAGGGAGCGTCAGCAGCAGGGACACGAGACAGGCGAATATGCCTGGCGTGATCATGGCGGCGAACAGCCATTGCCCGTGCAACAGCAGTATGACCATCATCAGTGCCTGCGCGATCATCGGGCACGCCGCGGCAAGCATGGTCAGGCGGGCGCGCAATGGCGGCGCGCCCAAACGGTGCTTCGCCCGGGATACGGCGGATGCCGTATGGGCGGAATGTCGCTTCGAATCGTTCTGCTGTGATGTCATGCTTCCAGCGTGGGGGAGCGCGTGCCGAAAGCGCAAGTCGAATCAAGGTATGTGGTTCCAGCTTGCCGAGTTATCCACATGACATCTTGCCAGTGCATGATTGGCTGCGTGGGCAACGGCGGCGATCATGCGCCGACGATGAAGCCGATGGGCTCCGGGAAAGCGTCGGTCAGCCTTCCGCCAGATTGCCCACGGCGCCGGCCTTATGCGTGCCGTCGGCAAGCTGATTGAACAGTTCGGTGTTCTTGGCGTCGTCGAGCAGCACCGAGGAGCCAACGCCATCAACGTAATAATCTGGGTCGGACCAGTACACGCTGCCGGAGATGCCATTCGAGCCGGTGGCGCTTTTGAACGCCAACGCCATGGTGAGCAACGTGTAAGGGTTGGTCTTCTCGTCCACGGTGAGTGCGCTCATCGCGGCATTGGACACTGCCACGACTTTGGACGGATTGGTCAGGGTCCCACTGCTGGAAGCCGTCTTGACGATGGCCGAGATGACCTGCCGCTGGCGTTCGTTGCGCCCGAAGTCTCCTCGCGCGTCGGCGTATCGCATACGAGAGAAGGACAATGCGGTGGAACCATCCGCCGTATGGCATCCCGCCTTCCAGTTCAGTCCGGAATAGGAATCCTGAACATCCTCGTCATAGCACAGTTCGATACCGCCCAAGGCGTTCACCACGTTCTGCAGACCGCCGAACTTGATCTGCGCCACATGATCGATTTTCTGGCCGGTGATTTGCTCGACGTTGCTTATCAAAGCCTTCTTGCCCGCAATCTGCGCCACCGCATTGATTTTCATGTACTGGTTATCGACGTTCATGAGCGAATCGCGGGGAATGGAAATCAACGAACTCGGCCCGCTTTTGGGCTTGATCAGCACCAGAATCGTATCGGTCCTGAAGCCAGAGATATCGTCCACGCCGCCGTAATCGGTGGAACCGTCACGCTCATCGGAGCCAAGAATCAGCCAGGTCGAGGCCGGCGTATTGGGGGTGTCGGTCAGCCAGTCGCTCCGATTCAGTTTGCTGTCCACCCATTGCCAGGCGCCGAAAACGGAAAGAATCAACGCCGCCACCAGCACCGCAATCGCGCATAAGATGATGCGCAAGGCGCGCGGCCGGTGTGCCGTTACCGTTTTCGCCGTTGCCGCCGCCGGCCGGTCAATATGGCTGAACTTCGTGGACACGTTTGCTGCTGGCGATGAGGGCCGGGAAACCGGCATATCCGACGGATTGCGCACGGCGTTGCGGGATGAGCCGGAAGACATCCGTGCTCGCGACGGCGGAATACTGCGCGGCGCGGCGGCATCCGGAGCCGCGCCGCGAGTGGCACGTCCGGTTTTCGGAGAAAAACTGGGCGGAGTCCGCCTGCCGTTGTCCGCGGCATTGGTGCTTGCCTTGGCATTGGCGTTCGGTTGGGGCTCTTCGACGTTATTTCCCATGACAGACAGACGGTCCGATGGAGCCTGCCCTGACTGACGTGAGGCGCGGGCAGGGGCGAAGGAGCGTGGCACCTGCCCGGAAGGCCGGGGGCGTCGATTTCCCGCAGGAATGAAGCTTGGCGGGTTGATATGCGGATCTGCCCCACCTGATTCCTGCGTCATAACCCCTCCTGAAACTGTCGATTGTCTGAATGACACTTTGACACAGCATCCGCCGGGTGTTCCTGCGCTATGGTGTTCCTGCGCAGGAACGGCACAATATCATGTGCAACGGCGTCAGGGCATCGCGTTCACGCCATAGCACACAGTTCCATAAAAATGATGTAATGACACGAGAAAGAATTTGACAAAACCGAAATTGCATGTGTGTAATTTAGTCCGTATGAAAAGCTCAATAGGCAAGGAGAATCGCATGTGGGGTGTGGTCGACGATTCAGCCGAAGAGCCATGGCATGAATTGTGGGGACTATTCCGACCTGATGGCGATGTATCTTGGCAGCACAAGGCGTTGTGCGCGCAAACCGATCCGGAGGCGTTCTTCCCGGAAAAGGGAGGCTCAACCCGTGATGCCAAACGTGTGTGCGCAAAATGCGAAGTGCGTGAGCAATGCCTGAAATGGGCCATCGATCATGATGAGCGGTTCGGTATTTGGGGTGGCATGAGCGAGCGCGAACGTCGCCGATATAAGCGAGAGCACCGAGAGCAGGCGTAGTTCCACACACCCCCTTCAAGTCTGGTGCGTACACTGGGAATTTATGAGTCCGACAGGTAATAGCGATATTCATGAGGCGTTGGCTGACGCCATGTCTTCTCGACCGTATACGCATAGGCAGGATGTGGATACCGGCATTACGGCTGTGATCACCGTTGAGGAGGATATGCGTTTCCTCCGGTCTACATTGCGTTCGGTATTGACACAGAATGTTCTCCCGGGAGTTGTCATCATCGCCGACGCGGCCGGACGCACCAGTTCGAGGATAACCACCTCGTTCGAGGTCATCCCCTCGCCGTCGGGGCCGGTGATGGAGGTGCCGCAGTCCAAGCATGTGACCATTCACATCGTCTCGGCCAAGGGTGCACGCTCCTTCGGTGATGCGGTCAGCCGGGCATTGGATCGTGCCGATCTGGGTGATGTTCCCCGCGCATTGTGGCTACTCCATGATGATTCCCGTCCCTCGGATGCCTCATGCCTTGAACGATTGCTTGAGGCATGGCGCAATACGCCGGGTGCCAGTGTGCTTGGATGCAAGCAGTGCGATTGGGAAGGCTCCCATCTGCATGATGTCGGTATGTATGCGGGTCACCACGCCGTGCACTCCCTGGTGGTCGATGGAGAACCCGATCAGGAGCAGTATGACGGGCGACAGGATGTGTTTGCGGTGTCGCTGGCGGGCGCGCTGGTGTCCATGTCGCAATTCACGCGACTGCGGGGCATCAATGCCTGGCTGACCACCTACAGCGAATCGGTTGATTTCTGCCGCCGCGTCTGCCTGAGCGGCGGACGCGTGGTGGTTGTCCCGCAAGCGGAGATATCACATCGTCGTGCACGGTATGAAGGCATTCGTACGCGAGGCGGGGAGCCGCTTAAAGACGATCACACGGTCAATCATGCAATGACGGTGCATCGTTCCCAACAGCGGTATCTGTACACGGATCTGGCCATGTCATCCTGGTTTATCGTCTGGCTGTGGAGGCTGCTCCGCAGTTTTGGCATGGCCATAGCCATGATGTTCGGCAAGAAGCCGTATGAAGCATGGGTGCAATTGTGCCTGCCATGGCTGGCTTTGGCCGATATCGCGGGAAACATGAAATCACGCAGGCTGGTGGCCAGACAGTCGAAGGTCACCGCGTCGTCCCTGCAGGTCTTGCTCGCCGACAGTCGGCAGATCAAGCAGTTCCACGATCGTCGGGACGCATTCCAATCCCAGCAGGACAGAGTGCTGCTCAGTCCGCTGGAACGTGCCCATCTGCGGATACGCACCATATATCGCTGGAGTGCGGCCGTGGTGATGGCGCTGGTGTGCTTTGCGGCCATCGCGGTGATGTATTGGCCGGTGTTCCGTTCGACATTCTCCGGCGGATCGTTGTATTCCGATGTGTTGCTTCCCACCGGTGCCAGCTTCACGCAACTGGTGCAGTCCGCCACCACGCCGTGGGTGTTTGGCAGCGGCACCGGCATTCCTGCGCCGCCCATGCCGTGGCTGCTGGTGCTGATGCTGGCCTCGCTGGTCACGCTCGGCCATGTGACCGCCGCTTTGGCGATGATACTGTTTGTGGCCGCGCCGCTGAGCGCATTGTCGTTCTGGGCGCTGGCGGGCGTATTCACCCGCTCGGACGTGGTTCGTGTGCTGGGAGGACTGCTGTGGGCATCCACCGGCATTATGTTCGGCTGGTATGCGCAGGCCAATATGCCGATGCTCACCGTAATGGTGTTCCTGCCGGCCGCGTTCGCATTCGTGTTCCGTGCCGTGGGCATGTACCATACCGAAGACCCGCTTAAACCGCGCACATCCGTTCAGGCCGCAGCCATCGCCGCACTGTGCTTCATCCCTGTGGTGGCCGCCGAACCGCAGCTGCTGTTCGCGCTGATCGTCGTGTTCCTGATGTTCCTGCTATTCGTGCGTCGCAAGCGCGCCATGCTGTTGCTTATTCCGGTTCCTGCCGCCTTTGCGGTGGCTCCTACGCTCGTCAATGCGGTGCGTTACGCCGGTTTGGGCATGTGGCGTCAACTGTTCGGCGACGTCACGGTGCCAACGTCATCCGCCAACGGGTCGCCGGCGTCGCTGAGTCTGCTTGAGGCCGTACAGCGTGCGCTGGGATGGCGAATGGGGTCGACCGATTATGCCGATTTGGCGGTCACTGTGCTGTTTGGCGTCATCACGCTGCTTGCTCTTGCTTCGCTGGTGCTGCCGTTCGCGTTGCGGACCTCGCGACTGATGTGGGTGGTAATCGTCTGCGGAGG
Organism: Bifidobacterium sp. FKU; assembly: GCF_026016385.1. Lineage (NCBI taxonomy): Bacteria > Bacillati > Actinomycetota > Actinomycetes > Bifidobacteriales > Bifidobacteriaceae > Bifidobacterium > Bifidobacterium sp. FKU. Next base: position 1,706,636 of record NZ_CP092888.1, on the reverse strand, counting down.
CGCGCTCGCCCTGGTCTCCAGCCGTGTGGCCATAACCGTGGATGCCGATGGTGTCGTGGTCGGTTCCGCGCAGCCGGGCATCGCGATGATGATATTGGGCTTCCTTGCCTGCGTGTGTCTCGTCGCCGGTGGTGCGGTGAAGCGATTCCAACCGTTGCATGCGTCTGGCAGTGATCCCGCACCGAAAAGGGACCGTCTGCATGTGCTCATCGTGTCTGGCCGTGTGGTGCTTGCTCTGATACTGGTGTGCTGCATTGGCATCCAATGCATGTATGGCATCGAACGTCATAAGGATACGGGACTGGGCGTGTCCGAAAACGGCCTGCCCATGGTCACCACCGATTATCTGGAGGCCAGTGCCGATCATCGTGTGCTTGCCGTGAGCGCGGAGACCCGCAACATCGTCAACTATGCGGTGATGCGCACCTCGCGCGGCGATCTGATCGACAGCTCTCCGGTCCAGCGGGCGCGCCTGCTGTCCGGCAAGCATGATGTGGTTGACGAACAGCTGGCCCAGGCCTGTGCCTCGCTGCTGTCCAATCCCGACGAAGAAGCCATCGCGGCCATCAGCGCGCTTGGATTCGGCGGCATCTACGTGGTTCCCGAGACCGGCGATTCCTCGAACGACATGCCGTATGAACAGTTGAGCGCGAATATCGCCGCATCGAACGGCACCCAGTCCCTGGTCTCCACGGATAGCGGCAGCTACTATCGTCTGACGCTGCGTAGCAGCGCCTCACAGCAGGTGGATACCTCATGGCAGCAACGTGCACAGCATAGTGTCTGGAGGCACGCCTGGCTGATATGCCTAGGTGTGATCACGGCGTTGTACTGCTTGGTCGCCATGCCTCGCAGACGACTGTCCTACGGATTGGAGGAGCAGGCATGAGCAACACAACTTCTGGTTTCAAACGTGCGATCGGCATCGTGCTCGGTGTGATCACCATGCTGGTGTTGATTGCGCTGTTCGTCGTTCTCGTCATGGCCCCCATCCCCAATATCTGGGTGGATAAGGTGGCCGCTTCCGATAATGCCATCGACCAGACCGTTAGTCCGACCCAGTCCGAAACCTACTGCCCGGCACCTATGGGATTGGCCGATACCGGCACGTATGGCGACAGCGCCTTCCAGGCCACTGTCGGCAATCTGAGCACACAGGCGCGCTATGCGGCGTTCGGCTCCGTCTACAGCGCCACTGTCTCGGCGATCGGGCAAAAGTCCAGTTCAGATGACGTAACTTTGAAAGACGCCGATCCGACCGACGATTCCTCGGTGAAAACCGGTGCTCAGAAGATCAATCAGGGAGCTCGCCTGATCAATACCCGTATGCTGCAGGCCGCAGCCGGCACCGGCGCCGTCGGCACCATCGCATCATGGGCCGATGATGGCGATGTGAGAGGCGTATCGGCGGCATCCTGCGTATCGACCTCGCTCAGCCAGTCGTTCCTGCTCTCCGGCGGCACGACCGGTACCACACAGCAGCTCATCGTCTCGAATCCCTCCACCAAGCCGACCACCGTCGACATTGCCGTCTGGGGTTCCGAGACAGCCGGGAAGATGGCATTGTCCACCCAATCCACGCTGTCTGTGCCGGCCGAGGGGGAGTCATCGATGGAACTGTCCGCCGCGGTCGATGGGCAGCATGGTCTGTTCGTGACCGTTTCCAGCAAGGAGACTCCTATCGCGTCCGTGGTACGTACGGTGACCATGGATGGTCTGACACCGAAGGGTTCTGATTTCGCGCTGCCGCTGCCGACCGCATCCAATGCATCGGTGGCGCCGTCCATCACTGCCGGCGATGCGGTCACCGCTTATCTGTTCGCCAAGGCAGACACCAGCACCGGGCTGTCATGGATTACCGACAAAGGCTTGGTTCCCGCCAAAGATGCCACCGTCACTGCCGATAAGGTGACGGCGATCGACTTGGGAGAGGCTCCTGATGGGGCGTTGGGCGTGATGTCCACCGCAGAGGATGCCGTGTCGTTCTCCGTCAAGGCCACACGCTCCGGTGACTCCGGCCAAGCCGATTTCGCATTGGTCAATGCTGGCGAGCCATCCGAATTCTCGGGGTTGGCCCTTCCCGACGGAGTAAAGGCCTCCATCACGCTGGCCAATACGTCCAATGCGCGCAGGACGGTCACCTTGCACGCCTACGATGATGCCGGTGCTTCGGTAACCTCCAAGGAAATCACACTGGATGCGAACGCAGCGCAAACGATTGAGACCGGCAAACTTTCCGGCGATCATGGCACCGCGGTCGCGCTGATGTTGGAGGACTCATCCAAGAAAGTGAGCTGGGGAGCGCGGTTCAGTCACGATTCGTTGCAAGACAAGGACATCGCCGGATTGTCCGTCATCGACGCTTCAACGCTGATGCCCGCCACGGTTCATGTCTGGGCTCGGAATGATTCCTCCATCGTCAAGTAGAAGGGTATGCTCGCCGAAGCGTCAGTCTGATGATGTTTCGGCGGCGATATAGCTGCGGGCCGTGCCACTATCTTATTACAAGTGACACGGCCCGCAGTGTTGTCACAGGCCCCAGTCAGGGTCGATTTCCTCCGGCCTGCGCCCATACAATTCCGCTATGCGGGCCACCAGCTCATCCCTGACGGCCAATTGCAATTCGAGCTTGGAAGGTGCCTCGGTCTGCAACGGCATACGGTAGAGCACGACTCGTGCGGGAATGCCGTGGCTGGCGGGGAAGCACTGGGACGTCATATTCGGCTCGGTCTGCCAAGGCGTCGGATCCGAAGGCGGCACATCCTCCACCGCGAACTGGATCGGACGTATCAGTTCCGGCCACGCTTGGCCGAGCCTGCGAACCTGGGCCGCCACCATATCGTCGAACATGCCGGTTCGGGTGCGGTAACGGGGCAGACGGGTGCCGAACATCGGGGTTCGTGTGCCGCGACCGTGGCGGTTACGGTAGATTCGTGTGTTCCAAGGTGGCTGAAGCATGGTTCCCACCATAGGGCATGGCGGCGGCAACATGCGTTAGGATTGGTTCATTGGTTGTGAACATTCGTCAACGAGGGAGGCGCGACAGATGGTGGTACGTTCGTGGTCCGAACTTGATTTCGATAATGTCTGCTCCAACGCCAAGGTGTTCGGTTTCGATTTGGACAACACGCTGGCCAGCTCAAAACAGCCGATGAAGCCCGCGATGATCGAACGGTTCTGTGCGTTGCTCGACCATACGGTGGTGGCCCTGATCTCAGGGGGCGGCATGGCGGTGGTCACCTCGCAGGTGCTGGATGTGCTCACCCCGAATGCCAGGCGCGGCAATCTGCATGTCATGCCTACCTCCGGCTCCCGGTATTACCGGTGGGATGGCACGCAATGGGCCTTGGTGTATGCGCATGATCTGTCCGAAGCCACCGTGGCTGCTGTCTCGGAAAGTCTTGAGCGACATGCCCGGGAACTGGGATTGTGGGAACAGCAGGTATGGGGGCCTCGAATCGAGAACAGGGGCAGCCAGATCACCTTCTCCGCTCTTGGACAGTTCGCGTCCGTAGCGGCCAAGCAGGCATGGGATCGCGATAACACGAAGAAACAGGCGCTGGTCGAAGCGGTCAAGGCCGATCTGCCGCATATGCTGGTCAGGGCCGGCGGATACACCAGTGTGGATGTCAGCGAATGCGGCATCGATAAGGCCTATGCCGTGCGCAAGCTGACGCAGACACTTGGCATACGGGCCGATGAAATGGTGTTCGTGGGTGATCGCATGACGCCTACGGGTAATGACTATCCCGCGGTTGAGGCCGGTGCGATCGGTGTTCGTGTGGAGAATCCGCAAGATACGGTACAACTGCTGGATGCACTGCTTGCGCGATTCGATACTCCAGCTTGATGGTGAGGCGTTATGGATGGGCCGAGCGTATACAAGTGGTGGCATGCGATGTGGGCGCAGGCCTGCAATCTGCTGTTTCCACGCGGCTGCGCTGGGTGTGACGCGCCGGATGAGGTATTGTGTGCGGCATGCTGGGCCCTGTTCGCGCAATGCCGGGAACGGGATGCAGACAGTGGTGGCGGAGCCCGTATATGGTCCGCGTCAATCTATCAGGGAGCGGCGCGTCGTGCCATTCTCGACTGGAAGGACCACGACGATACCGAGCTTGACGGCCCGTTCGGCCGCATCATGGTGTCGCTGCTGAACAAGACGCCAATACCATCATCATGCTTGGGTCATCGCGTATTGGTGGTTCCGGTGCCGTCATCGCGGGCGTCAATGCGCCGAAGAGGACGGGCTCACACGGCAGCGTTGGCCAAATCGGTGGCAGGGGCATTGCGTGGGTACGGCGTCGATGCGCGACCATGCGATGCCCTGAGCTCCTCCACCAAGGCACGCTCCGTGCAGCAGGTCTCTTCGGCACAGCGTGCCCGCCGTATCACCGGTCATGTCACGGTGAAGCGTGATCTCATCGGCCATGGCGACGTGGTGCTTCTCATTGATGACATCGTCACCACAGGTGCCACCGTGCGGCAATGCGTTCAGACATTTCAGCAGGCCGGTACTAAAGTGGTGGGCGTGCTGGTATTGGCGGATGCCGTGGTGCGACGGTCCGATGACGATATCAGTGGGTGAATGACATCGGTTACGATGCCCCAGATAGCAGGCGAATCGCCGTTGCTTGGCATGTAATCGGGGTATCGCGGATTCTCGGCGTGCAATATGGTGATGCTGGCCCGTGAAACCAGCCGCTTGATGGCGATTTCGTCATCCATGACAGCCGCAACCACATCTCCGGGGACTGGTGTTAACGAACGGTCGACAATCAGCAGATCGCCGTTATGAATACCCGCATTGATCATGGAATCGCCGGCCATCTGCATAACAAACAGCGTGGCCTCGTGCGGCATGGTTCGTGACTCGGATTGCTGTGTCATGCTGTGCCTCCCACCCTGTATTCGAACATCTGTTCGAATACAGTATACGGTAGGACGTCGGACAATATCAACGTTCGGCGATGTGATATTTAGGCAGGATGATTTCGAAATCGGCCCCTCGCGTGTCATCGACCACTTTGACGGTGCCACCGTGCAATTGTGCCGCCCAGCGCGCGATGGACAGGCCAAGACCGGTGCCGCCCGACTCGGTGCCGGGACCTGTCTTGCCTTTGACAAAGCGCCGGAAGATGTCTGAACGGTCGGAAAGCGCAATCTGTGAGCCGAAATTCACCACATTGGTCACGATGGTGCCTTGGTTTTCGTCCTCGTGGGCATCGACCAGCACGGTGGTGCCGTCGGCCGAATGTTTCAGCGCGTTGGCGATGATGTTGGTGAATAGCTGGCGCAGGCGGTCCTGATCGCCTTCCATCGAGATGTCGGCCGGCACGGTGACATGGATGTCGTGGGCGTGACCGCCATCGGCGATTTCCAACGGCTCGATGGTTTCGTCAAGAAAGTCGGCGAAATTGAACTTCTCGATATTCAAACTCGCCGCACCGGCCTCCATACGGCTCAGGTCCAGTAGGAAGGCGATGAGATCGGAGAGACGCTGCGTTTGGGTGAGGATGCTCTCCAGATTGGCGGGAGTGGGCTCGGTGACGCCGTCGGCCATGTTCTCGACCATCGCCTGCAAAGCGGAAACGGGCGTACGTAGCTCATGGCTCACATTGGCGATCATATCGCGGCGCATTTTATCGGCATGTTCGAGTTCGCCGGCCATCTCGTTGAACGAGCGAGCCAGCTGGCCGACCTCGTCATGACGATCCTGATCGATATCCACGCGGACCGTGTAATCGCCATCCGCCATGGCTTCGGCCACATCGCGCATCTGGCGTAGGGGAGCGGTGGTGCCGCGGGAGAAGAAATAGGTGATGCCCAATGCCAGTACCAAGGTCAGCGGCATGGCGATCCAACCGGACCAGCCGAATTTCAGTAGGAACCAGCACATGGCAAATGCGACGGCCGTGGCGATAACGATCAGTGCGCTGAGTTCCAGCTTCAGAGAGGAGAACAAATCAACCGGCTTGACGCGATGTTTCATCGCATCAAGCCGGGATTGCTGTTGTTTTTTGGATGCCATCACGCGGTCGGCGGCTCGAAAGCGTAGCCCACGCCATGCACGGTGCGGATGGTATCGGCGCCGAGCTTATGGCGCAGCGCCTTGACATGGCTGTCGACGGTGCGGGTGCCGGATGCGTCGACCCAGTCCCAGACCTCTTCGAGCAGCTTTTCGCGGGTGAGCACCGACTTCGGGCGGCGGGCCAGTGTGGCCAGCAGATCGAACTCGGTGGGGGTCAGATGCACCTGCTCGCCGTTCACGGTGACGATGCGCTGGGCCGGGTCGATGACTATCGAACCGAAGTCGAGCAGCTTCTCGTTCTCCGAATTCTTGGCGATGACCTTCGCACGCTCCACGCGGCGCAGCAGCGCCTTGCAGCGGGCGATGAGCTCGCGCATGGAGAACGGTTTGGTCATGTAATCATCGGCGCCCGCTCCCAGACCGATGACCTTGTCGGCCTCGTCATCACGCGCGGTGAGAATCAGCACCGGCACCGGACGTTCGGCGACGATGCGTTTGGTGGCCTCAAGACCATCCATGACCGGCAGCATGATGTCCATGATTACCAGATCGGGGCGTAGCTGGGACGCGGCCTGGACGGCGGAAGCGCCGTCCCCGGCCACGCGAGCGGTCCATCCTTCAGCGGTGATGCGCTGGGCAATGGCCGTGGCGAGCGTGGGCTCGTCCTCGACCACCAGCACCGTGCGCGGTGTCGTATTCTGACGCGCTGTGGTATTGAGCATAAATAAACCGGTTACCTTTCAGCCTGTTGACCAGTTCAGTCTTCCGGCTTCAAGAATACAACTCCCAGAGCCGGAACGGTGATCTTCGCCGAGAACGGACGCGAATGATATTCGCCCTCGACCGCTTCGAAGGTGCCGTTGTGGATGTCGGAGCCGCCGTACTTGGCGTCATCGGTGGTGAACACTTCGGTCCACTTGCCGCCGGTGGGCAGCGCCACCTGGTAATCGGACCAGGCTTCACCGGAGAAGTTGACCACCACGGCCAAGGTCTCGCCCTTGGTGCCGATGCGCAGGAAGCTCAGCGTGTTGTGGTCGGCATCGTCGCTGGTCAGCCACTGGAAGCCGGCCGGATCGAAGTCCTGGCTCCAAAGTGCCGGATGCGCCTTGTAGAAGGCGTTAAGGTCGGCGACCATGGTCTGGACCTGACGGTGCTCCTGCCAGTTCAGGCAATCCCAATCGATGGAGGCGTCGTGATCCCACTCGCCCCACTGGGCCAGCTCGTTGCCCATGAAGGAGAGCTTCTTGCCCGGGTGAGCCCACTGATAGGCGAACATCGAACGCACGCCGGCTAGCTTCTGCCAGCCATCGCCCGGCATCTTGCCGTACAGGGAGCCCTTGCCGTACACGACTTCATCGTGGCTGATGGGCAATACGTAGTGTTCGGAGTAGGCGTACACCATGGAGAAGGTGATTTCGTTGTGGTGCCACTTGCGGTTGATGGGCTCCTCGTGCAGATACTCGAGGGTGTCGTGCATCCAGCCCATGTTCCACTTCATGCCGAAGCCGATGCCTCCGGCGGAGGTGGGGGGCGGTGATGCCCGGCCATGCGGTGGACTCTTCGGCGATCATCATGACGCCGGGGTTGTTCTTGTACGCGGTGGCGGTGGCTTCCTTGAGGAAGTCGATGGCCTCCAGGTTTTCGCGTCCGCCGTAGATGTTCGGACGCCACTGGCCGGGTTCGCGGCTGTAGTCGAGGTAGAGCATGGAGCTGACGGCATCCACGCGCAATGCGTCGACGTGCAGGTCCTCGAGCCAGAACAGGGCATTGGCCACCAGGAAGTTGCGTACTTCGCGGCGTCCGAAGTTGAACACATAGGTGCCCCACTCGGGGTGTTCGCCGCGCAGCGGGTCCGGGTCCTCGTACAGCGGGGTGCCGTCGAAGCGGCCGAGCGCGAAGGCATCCTTCGGGAAGTGGGCGGGCACCCAGTCCATGATCACTCCGATGCCGGCCTGATGGAACTGGTCGACCAGGTAACGGAAGTCGTCGGGGGAACCGAGACGGGAGTCCACCGCATAGTAGCCGGTGACCTGATAGCCCCAGGAGCCGGAGAACGGGTGCTGGGCCAGTGGCATGAACTCCACGTGGGTGAAACCTTCCTGCCTGACGTAGTCCACGAGCTGCTTGGCCAGGTCACGGTAGGTCAGTCCCTGCTTCCAGCTGCCGGCGTGCACCTCATAGATGGAGACCGGGCCATCATGCGGGTTGGTGGTGCGACGGTGCTGCATCCAGGCGTCATCGTTCCACTCGTAGGTGGATTCGGTGACGATGGAGGCGGTGTTCGGCGGAACCTCGTGCTGACGCTCCATCGGGTCAGCCTTCATCTCCCACGTGTAATTGGCGTTCAGGATCTGGAACTTGTAGGTCTCGCCCGCGCCGATTCCGGGGATGAAGATTTCCCACACGCCGGAGGAGCCGAGCTCGCGCATGGCATGACGACGGCCATCCCAGGCGTTGAAGTTACCGACCACGCGCACGGCATGGGCGTTCGGGGCCCACACGGAGAACGCGGTGCCTACCACCTGTTCGCCAGGCGTGCCGTCCACGCCGCCCATCGGATCGTCATAGCGCAGCACATGCGCGCCAAGCGCCTCCCAGAGCTTCTCGTGACGGCCCTCGCCGAACAGATAGGTGTCCATGTCGCCGACTGTGGGCATATAACGGTATGGGTCGTCCTCAATGAGCACTGCGCCGCTTTCCCACTCGGTCCTGACGCGGTAGTCGGGAATCGTGGGCTGCTTCTTGGTGCCGGAAGCCGGCACGGTAGTCACGAACACGCCGTTGTATTCGTGGGTCATCGGGTATTCGCCATCCTGGGTGAGGATGGTCACGGACTTGGCAAGCGGACGCAGCACACGGATTGTGGCGGTGTCGGCATGCTTGCCGATGCCGAGATGCCCGCCGAGAACTCCGTGAGGGTTGTAGAATTCAGCATTGCTCACCGCATCGAGGTCGCCTTGGGCGACAGGCACGGTGACGGTATCTTCCTTGATCTTCGTTTCTTTAGCCATGACCCAAAGTCTACGTGCGTTGGAGTCGAAAACGCTACATTGGCGCGTCGAAAATGGCGAATTCTTGCCCTTTTCGGTGTGTCTTCGTGGTTGTGAGCGCTCTCATAGGGGCGGTCCAGGCCGCATGGCATAATTATTCGAGTTTTTGTGTGTAAGCCGTCAGTTCTCGGAGGGTACATGTCTTACAAAGTCGGCGATATGGTCGTCTATCCGCGTCATGGTGCAGCGAAGGTGGAGGCCATTACCGAGCGGACGGTCAAGGGAGTGACGCGCGAATATCTGCAGTTGTCCGTACTCTCTTCCGATGGTTTGGTCATCAACGTTCCCGTGGACAATGCCAAGAAGGTCGGCGTGCGTGATATCGTCTCCGCATCCGAAGTGGCCAAGGTATTCGGCATCCTGCGGACCCCGATCATCGAGAAAGAGATGAACTGGTCTCGCCGTTACAAGCTGAACGTCGAAAAGATCGCCACCGGCGATGTCAACAAGATCGCCGAAGTGGTTCGCGATCTCGCCCAGCGCGATGTCGACGAGCACGGCCTGTCCGCGGGCGAGAAGCGTATGCTCACCAAGGCCCGCGCCATTCTGACTTCTGAGATCGCCTTGTCCGAGAAGATCGACGAGGCGGAAGCCCAGCGTCTGCTCGACGTGAACCTGGGCTACGAGCCCGCTCAGCCCGGTGACGACAAGCATCACACCGCCGAGCCCGAAGAGGCCGCGGCCGATACTTTGGCTCGTGTCGAAGCCGAGAAGAAGTCCAAGAAGAAGTGATTTGATTGTTTTGAGGCCTCGGTCGTGTCCTTATGCGATGCGCCGGGGCTTCGTGATTCATAATCGTTTGCTGCCGTTCATCTGGGCAATGCCATCGAAGGGAACTGCATGGGGTCTGCAGGAGTACTGATAGGGCAAGGTTTTGACGCTCACCGTTTTGCGCCTGCCGGTTCAGGCCGTGAACTGTGGATTGCCGGGCTCTACTGGCCGGTGCCTGATTCATGCAGCGAGGCCGATGCCGCCAAATACGAGGGTATCGAAGGGGATTCCGATGGCGATGTGGCCGCGCACGCCCTGATTGACGCGTTGCTTGCCGCCGCCCGATTGGGAGACATTGGTTCACTGTTCGGTGTCGGTGCGGACGCGCATGGTGCCGGAAGGCATGGCATCGATATGCTGCAAGAAGTTGTGGCGCATCTGGCATCCAACGGGTATACGCCGGCATCGGCCTCAGTGGCGATCATCGGCAACCGCCCGAAAATCGGCACACGCCGTGCTGAAGCCGAAGCCGCCCTGTCTGCGGCGGTTGGTTGCCCGGTATCGGTTACCGCCACCACCACCGACCATATGGGATTCACTGGCCGCGGCGAAGGCATCGCCGCCATCGCCAATGCCTTGGTGGAGAAGATATAACAAAGCCCCCGCTATGAATTTGCCAGCGGGGGCAAGAAAAATGAATGAGATTACTTCCGCACTGTCTCCACGGCCTTGGCGATAGCCCAGAACAGGGTGGAAAGCGTCACGATAATGAAGCTCGGGGGGGCGGGGAGCATCGCCGACAGCACGAGTCCGGCCCAAATCGACACCAGGCACAGCACGCTGGCGATCACCATCGCCTTGAATGGGGAGCCGGCCAGAATATTGGCGGTGGCCGCAGGCGTGATCACCAGCGCGAAAATCAGCAAGGTACCCACTGCCGGCACGGCAATGGTGATTACACCGGCCATAATCGCCATAAACGCCACGTTCATCAGCCCGATCGGCACACCCTTGGCCTGTGCCACCTGCTCATCCAACGAGCTGAACAGCAGCGGGCGGTAGATGATGGCCAACAATGCCAGCAGCAATACGTCGAACACGGCGAAGCCGATGATCTGGCCGGTGGTGATGGTCAGGATCGAGCCGAAGAGGATCGACTGCATCTGCTGGGAGGCGGAACTCGACAATCGCGCGAAGAACAGACCCAAGCCGGTGGCGAAGGCCAGCACGGTGCCGGTTGCGATTTCACGCTCGGAAACGCGCTTGCCCAAAGCACCGATCACCAGTGCGCCGCCCAGTGCGAACACGCCCATGCCCAGTGACACGGGCAGGCCGAGCAACACCGCGCCGGTCGCGCCCGGCAGACCGATATGGGCCAGCGCATGGGCCGCGAAGGTGGAACGACGGGCGATGGTGAAGTATCCCATGACACCGGCGGCCAGGGCAATGCACAGGCCGGCGATGAAGGCGTTGGTCATGAATGGAGCGGACAGTGTGTCCAGCCATTCGGGATCATACGAAAAGTTGATGGTGCTCATGTCCCTGTATTTTCTCCATGCCTGCGCTGCAGCCCGTTGACGGGCTGTGGATCGGCTAGCTTGATGTTATCGATTCTCGGCGCTGTTGGCGGCACTGCCATTGGTGGCGTTGCCGTGCTCGTGATGGTGCAATTGCGCCACTTCGGCTGCCGTGTGCATATCCTGCGGCTGGTCCTGGGGCTCATCCGGCGTCGGGGTCACGAACATGTCACCCTGCGGAGTGGTGACCACCTGCACCTGTGTGCCGTAGAGGTGGGTGAGTAGGTCGGAGTCGAGCACTTTGTGCATATCGGCGTAGTGCGGGTGCCCGTCGAGCAAGTAGACGGCACCGGTCAGAATCGGCAAGAGCATATTGAGATCGTGCGCAACCACCTGGATGGTCATGTTCAGTTCACGGTTCAGCTTGGCCAGCACGTGTACGGTGGCGCGTTGACTGGCCAGATCGAGGTTGGCCAACGGCTCGTCAAGCATCAGCAGTTGTGGATCGCACACCAACGCCTGGGCGATGGCCACACGCTGGCGCAAACCGCCGGACAGTTCGGACAGACGGTACTGCGCCTTGTCGGCGATGCCGGTGAACTCCATCGCCTCGAGCGCTTTGGCTTTCTGGGCCTTGGTGATGGGGTGGATGCCGAATCGGGTGCCGGTCAGGCCCAGCAACACGGATTGTTCGGCGGTGAGATTGGAATCGACATTCGCCACATAGCTCTGTGGCACATATCCGATGCGTTTGTTCATCTCGCCTGCGGGCTTGCCCAGTACGGTCAGGCTGCCATGGCAAAGCGGCAAAAGTCCCAGCTCGGCCCTCATCATCGTGGTTTTGCCGGTGCCGTTGGTGCCGACGATGGCCGTGACCGAACCGGTGGGAATGGCAAAGGTGCCATGCTGCCAGATGATATGGTCACCACGCTTGATGGCGGCATCGCTGAACACGATGCAATCGGAAGTTTCACTCATAACGCCCGATTGTGGCAAACGATGCTGACAATCGTTCTCAATATCGTGTACGGATGGTGACAACCAAAGAAAAGGGTTGTGCGGCCATCTCGACAATGGTCGCACAACCCTTCTCGTGCAAGGCGTCTATCGGCATTGCATGAATCCGATGCCGGTGTCCTTTGCTTCTAACTATTTGCCGGAGTCGGTCTGGTCGTTGCCGGAGGCATCGCCGGAATCGCCATTGGAGGCATCGGCCTTTGCCGAATCCTGAGACGAGTCACTGGATGTGGCCGCCTTGCACTGACGGATGTACTTGGGCTCCGTGCTGGAACCGGTGCTGGCCTTGGAATCGTGCGCATTGGCATCATCCGTGGCGGCGCCGTCGGCGCTGGAATCATCGGAATTCGCGTTGCCGTCCGTGGCGTCTTCGCAGCCATAGCTCGGATCCACCGCGTCGATGATGGTGTTGATGAGCCGGTTGATCCAGGCGTTCAGCGTGTCGGTATCCTTGGGCATTTGTTCGGAGACGTCGACTACCGGCACATCGGCACGACCGGCAGCGCCAGTGATCATATTGGTCGCGTCACTGGCTTCCTGCGTGTTGTTAACCAGCACATCCACGCCCTTGTCTTCGATGAGTTTCTGGAAAGACTGCAGGTCCGCGGGGGCCGGTTCGCCGCCGGAAGCGGTCGATTGCGTATACCCCTTGGGCGTCTGATTCTTGAACCCGAGATCGGCCATCAGATAATAGACCACGGGTTCGGTGGCTGCATAGGTGAGGTCGGAGTGGGATCTGGTGAACTCGGACGTCCATGTTTCCAGCGATTTCTCATCCGCCTGCCATGCCTTGAGCCGCTTCTGGAAGGCCTTCTTCTTGCTGGGGAGTGCCTTTACATATGCATCGGTGATGGCCGTGGCCATGCTGGATCGAGCGTCTTTGGAGAACCACAGATGCGGGTTATCGCCTTCCATGGCACCCATGACGGAAGCGGCGGATACGATAGTCGTGGTCTTGGTCATCGATTTGGTGGCCCAGGAATCGTAGCCCGCACCGTTGGCCACGATGATTTGTGCCTTGGACAGCTTGGCGACGTCCGAGGTCTTTGGCTCGAAATCGTGGGCATCCACATTGGTGGAGTTCACGATGGACGTGACTTCCACATCATCGCCGCCCAGCTCGGCGGCCAGCGAGCCCCATTGATTGAGGGAGGCGACCACATTGATCGGCCCGGTCGGTGCGGGAACACTGGACTTGTTGTCCGGCTCGGTTTCAGCGGGGGAGGTGGCTGCGCATGCGGCGGTCGCGAACAACAGGACGGCGCTCAGGCCGGCTGCGGCGAGTCGCGTAAGTCGTGTGATTTGAGTCCCCATGGCACGCCTTCTTCGTGAGAGCGAACGATATATAATCCTGACTTGTTCCAACGATAGCCTATCGTTTCGATAGAATGCACCGAAACTACAGGGGAGGGCGTTGATGTCCACAAAAATCGACGGTAAGCAGATTGCGGCCGAAATCAAGACCAACCTTGCCGAGCGAGTGAACAAGCTCAAGGCGCAGGGCATCCAACCAGGGCTGGGCACGCTGCTGGTGGGCGAGGACCCCGGGTCGATGAAGTACGTGGCCGGCAAGCACGCCGATTGTCAGGAAGTGGGCATTACCTCAGTCAAGAAGGAACTGCCGGCGGACGCCAGCTTCGACGACATCGCCGCTGCCGTACGCGAACTCAACGAAGATCCGGCCTGCACCGGGTTCATCGTCCAGTTGCCGTTGCCCAAGGGCATCAACGAGAACGCGATCATCGACATGATCGACCCGGCCAAGGATGCCGACGGCATGCACCCGTACAACCTCGGCGAACTGGTGCTGCATGTGCGCGGCGACATTTCGACACCGCTGCCTTGCACTCCGCGCGGTGTGCTCGAGCTGCTCGACGCCTATGACATTGATCTGAACGGCAAGGAAGTGTGCGTGCTTGGCCGCGGCATCACCATTGGCCGCACGATTGGCCTGATGCTCACGCGCAACGCCGTCAACGCCACCGTCACCCTGTGCCACACCGGCACCCGGGATGTGGCCGACCACATGCGCCGCGCCGACGTGATCGTCGCCGCAATGGGTTCGGCCGGATTCGTGACGCCCGACAAGATCAAGGACGGCGCCGTGCTCGTCGACGTGGGCATCAGCCGCGTCTACGACGAAGAAGCCGGTCGCTACCGCATCAAGGGCGACGTGGACAAGGCCTGCTATGACAAGGCATCCGCCTACACCCCCAACCCCGGAGGCGTGGGCCCCATGACCCGAGCCATGCTCCTGGCCAACGTCGTGGAAATGGCCGAACGACACGCCTAGAGTTTCCTAGGAAATTTGGGCAGAGTTGCTTGTATTGTGAATATCCGTATGCCTGTAAGGGTGTGCGTATAACTGAATATCGAGAAATTATCCATCCACTATTAGAAACCATATATTTACATGGCAGAGAACAACACTGAAGTCGCCAAGGTCGCCATCAACGACATCGGCACCGAAGAGGACTTCATCAAGGCAGTCGATTCCACCATCAAGAACTTCGATGATGGTGATCTGGTTGAGGGCACCGTCGTCAAGATCGATCACGACGAAGTCCTCCTGGACATCGGCTACAAGACCGAGGGTGTCATCCCCTCCCGCGAGCTTTCCATCAAGAAGGACGTTGATCCTGACGAAGTCGTCGAGGTCGGCGACACCATCGAGGCCCTTGTCGTCACCAAGGAAGACAAGGAAGGCCGTCTGATTCTGTCCAAGAAGCGTGCCCAGTACGAGCGCGCCTGGGGCGACATCGAGAAGATCAAGGAAGCTGACGGCGTCGTTGAGGGCACCGTCATCGAAGCCGTCAAGGGCGGCCTCATCGTCGACATCGGTCTGCGTGGCTTCCTGCCTGCCTCCCTCGTCGAGATGCGTCGCGTCCGCGACCTCTCCCCGTACATCGGCCAGAAGATCAAGGCCAAGATCCTTGAGCTCGACAAGAACCGCAACAACGTGGTCCTGTCCCGCCGCCAGTACCTCGAGGAGACCCAGTCCGAGGTCCGCGAGACCTTCCTGTCCCAGCTCAAGAAGGGCCAGATTCGTGAGGGCGTGGTGTCCTCCATCGTCAACTTCGGCGCTTTCGTCGATCTGGGCGGTGTTGACGGCCTGATCCACGTTTCCGAGCTGTCTTGGAAGCACATCGACCACCCGTCTGAGGTCGTCAAGGTCGGCGACAAGGTCACCGTCGAGGTGCTCGACGTCGATCTCGACCGTGAGCGTATCTCCCTGTCCCTGAAGGCGACTCAGGAGGATCCGTGGCAGCGCTTCGCTCGCACCCACGTTCCCGGACAAATCGTCAAGGGCAAGGTCACCAAGATCGTACAGTTCGGTGTCTTCATCTCCGTCGAGGACGGCATCGAGGGCCTGGTGCACATCTCCGAGCTCGCCAACCGTCACGTCGAGAACCCGGAGACCGTGGTCAAGCCGGGCGAGGCCGTGTTCGTCAAGGTGATCGACGTCGACCTCGATCGTCGCCGCATCTCCCTGTCCCTCAAGCAGGCCAACGACTCCGTCGACCCGGCTTCCGAGGACTTCGATCCGGCCATCTACGGCATGCCGGCTGAGTACGACGAGCAGGGCAACTACAAGTACCCTGAAGGCTTCGACCCGAACACCAACGAGTGGATCGCTGGTTACGAGAAGCAGCGCGAGGAGTGGGAGTCCCAGTACGCCGCCGCTCACGAGCTGTGGGAGGAGCACAAGGAGTTCGTGGCCAAGGAGCTGGAGAACGCCGCCGAGTCCGCGGCCGCCGACGGCCAGGGCCCGAAGGAAGAGAAGCCGGTCGAGGAGACCTCCAACTACTCTTCCGCTGCTCCGGCTACCGGTACCCTCGCCGACTCCGATCAGCTCGCCGCCCTGCGCGACCAGCTGCTCGGCAAGTGAGTTCGCCATCGGGCGACTGACGCCTGACGTATAGTCAAAACCCGGTCTCGCTTCGGCGGGCCGGGTTTTGCCGTTGTGTGCATGAACCTCGAAACATGGCATGATGGGGGGAGCATGATTCGAATAGGATTGACCGGTGGTATTGCGGCGGGCAAAAGCACGGTGTCCACAAGACTGCGGGAGCTCGGCGCGGCGCTTATCGACTATGACGAGCTCGCGCGCCGAGTGGTGGAACCGGGCGGCGTCGGTCTTCGTCGTATAGCGGAATGTTTCGGCCCCGACGCGCTGACCGATCAGGGGCGGCTCAACCGGCGATGGATCGCCGAGCACGTGTTCGCCGGGCCCGACTCGGAACGGATGCGGAGGAAACTGGACGATATCGAGCATCCGTTGATCTATGATCTTGCGCTGTCTCGGGAGCGGCAGGCGGTCGCGGACAATCCGGATGCCGTGGTCGTGCATGATGTTCCGCTGTTGGCGGAAGTCCTGGACGCCATGCCCATGCGATTCGACCATATCGTCACCGTCGAAGCGCCCGAACAAGTGCGGGTCGACAGAATGGTGTCGACCCGCGGCATGACACGAGATGATGCGCTTGCGCGCATTCGCCACCAGTCCAGCCCGGAACAACGCCGTGTCATAGCCGACGCGGTGATCGATTCCACGCAGCCGATGGGTCGAATGCTCGAAGCCGTCGATGCGCTGTACGAACAGTGGCTGGCGGAATCATAATGCGATGATGCGGTCGGCGAGAGCCGCGGTCTCCTCGTTGTGCGTCGTGTAGATCACGATCGCTCCGTTGTCGGCGAAATCACGCAGGTGACGCATGACCATGGCGCGGTTGTCGGCATCGAGGGCCGCTGTTGGCTCGTCCGCCAGTATGACGCGCAGCGATTGACGGATGAGAAGCCTCGCGATTGCGACTCGTTGTTGTTCGCCTCCACTGAGTGTGTAGATAGGTCTATTGCCGTAGCCCGTCAGATTCACGGCCCGCAATGCGCGTCTGATGAGCCGACTTCTATCTGCCGATGGTATTCCGACGCTGCGCAGAGCCAGAATCAGATTTCTGTTCACCGTCCATTGCTCCACCAGGGCGTAATTCTGGAACATGAATCCCATGACGTTGCGGTGCATGAGCCGTCGGCCCTTTCTGGAGGCAATTGTTTGCCCATCATAGGTAATTGTTCCTGAACTTGGCTCTTCCAAAAGACCTAGGACATTCAACAAAGTGGTTTTGCCGCATCCGCTTTCTCCGGTCAGGGCAACCATGTCACCGGGGCTGAACGTCAGGTCCAGTCCTTCCCATAAGGTGCGGTCGTCGATTCGATATGTCAGATTATGCGTGATCAATAAGGCGCTCATGCTTGATGTTCCTTACGTGGTAAGTGATTGCTGATACAGGTTTGTGGATGGCGATCAGGGATGTTTGATACTGTCGGCGCGCAGCCGCGAATCGTAAAGCACTGTGGTTGCCAGCGAAACGACGATGAATAGTAAGGAAACCGAGGTCGTGGAAACGGCGTTGTAACCTCCTATGAGCAACTGGATCGGAAGAGATGCACTGCATAACGCCGCTGCTAGGAACAGTATCGATTGAAAACGGAGATATGACGGCGCTCCATGCATATATTCCACGAACATAATTTGACGTCGGAGTGTGCATAGTGTCAAAGCCACCATGATTGCGCCGCCCAGCAGACATGTTATGGATATGCAAGCTGTGATGGAAAAATAGTTCATTTCCTGAGTTGTTCGTGCCAAACGAGTTTGTATCTCGTCGTGCCGATTGACGACCGAAGCCACCAAAGAGTCCACGCCCTTTTCCCGTAGGATTTCGAGCAGCTGATGGCGGGAGCTGTAATCGAAGGTCATGCCGCCGGTGGACACCATCGATGTAGTGGTATCGCCAGAGAGCAGTGACGGGTCAATGACAACAACAGGAACAGAGGAAAGGCCATCGGTGTTGGAAGGGGTGTCAAATGCCGATAAGACAGCATCTCTTGGTCTGGATTCAATGGAGATGCTCGTGCGATTGATGGCGGGCAGACTCTTTCCCTCTTCTGCCGCCAAACTTTGCTCGAATGAGTATGCGCGAAGCACATTGTTCGTAATGGATTCGCTGTTCCATTGTTCATTCTCGGGCATAATCACACTGATTCGTGCAAGTGTCGTGTTGTTTCGTATAAGATGATGAAGCCTTGCCGTACGGGAATCCATGAGGATGCAGGGCTGTGGGTCTTGCGAGCTATCCACCCACGTGCATCCTAGCCGGAATGAGGCGAATCGCGTATGTTCTGATTGGGAAGTTTGTTCGACGAAGTCGTTCCATGAGGGCATGGAACGAGCTCGGTTTTGATCGCTGCTATACCACAGTTGCAATTGGAATCCGTCGTTGGATGACAATTGATGCTCCAATGTTGTTTTCAGTGTTTGGGATTGCCGCCATTTGAAGTTCGTAACGTTCAAACTGGCAGAGCTGAGAGCGAGAACGATGATTGCCATGATGCAGCCGGAAGCCATGAGAAAACGTAAAGGGCGCTTTCCTTGGATTAATTTGAGTGCGTTCGGCACCAGAACCCTTACTAGAGCAATCGACAATGACAAGGCAACCAATGCCATGCACGTTGTGGCGATGATGATGGAGAGGAATACCTGACCGGCGAATCCTAAGGGAGAAGCGAAAGGCCAGAAGATCGCACCAATGGAAATCCAAGTCATCCATCCGATGCAGACGCAGATGATGAAAAAGAACGCATGCCGCAGGAATTGCCTCATAATAATGCCGGTTGTTCTCATGCCATGCAAGGCTTGTATCGCGCAAACGCGTGAAGCTGTCGACACGGAAAGCGCGCCGGACACAAATACTACAGCAAGTCCGGCGAATATGACTTGGGCGATGGAATTGGAGAAGAATTGTTTGGTGATTTGTGTGATGCCGATGGGGGTTGCTCTGTTAAGTTCGAATCCTTGGCGCCGTATGGATTTGGCTACTGAAGCGGTATCCCGTGGTGATCCATAGAGAAGCCATCTTCCCAATGGGTCGGTGAATCTGTCTCCGCGTTGCACACGTGTGCGCGGCCCGAACCCATAATCCGGGTATGGCGAATTCGCATGCATGCCGTTGCCGTCTAATGCGCCGAAAATAGAAATTACGCGTCTGTTGGTACCGTGACCGTCCGGCTCATAGGAGACTCTCGCGAGTACGACATGATGGGTCGCTGCGAGACCGGTCAATGTCGATAGAGGCTGCCCGTGCGCGTCGGAAATTCCAATATCGTAGCTAGGGCCGGAGGGATAGGTTTCTTCGTTATTTTGCGCATAGAATCCTGCTGCGAGAGTGATGAGAGCCACGGCCAATATACTGGCGATTTTATAAGTCCAGTGCATGATACACCTTATTCCCGGTAACAATGTGTTTGTGCGGCGGACGATAGGAAGTTCGCTCGCCGCACATTCAATAAATGGTGTGGATGCTGCGAAATGATTCAAGCATCAAATCCATAGAAAGCTTGATCCACTTTGCCGCATACCGCGTAAGTCCTTGCGTAGGCCCAGATTCCCGCTTCCTTGACGCCGCTGTATGCGTATACATTATCGGCGTTCAAAACCGAGGAATGATGCCGACGGGAATTGTGGAGGAAATTGGAGTAGACATCTCCACATCCGCCCCACAAGGTGGTTCCATATTGCCATGTTCCACCGTAGGGATATGAAACATCAACGGTGCTGATGCCAGCATCCCTATCTGTGGGAACGCTGCAGGAGACTTTTACTGAAGTACCGACTTCATTGGCGTTTGCGGGAATGATAAGTGTTCCGCTTGCGCCGAGAGCAAGCATTGACGCCAGTAGGCCTCCGGTGGTTTTCTTTGCGATCATGAGTGCTCCTTGTTGTTCCTCATTGAGCGGCTGTTTTGCCGCATGCAACACGGTAAGATGCCAATGAGGAGCGAACGAAGTCTGTGTGACGGGAATCGTCACAGTGTTACGATTGCGTTTGACGGAGGCGATTTGGGGAGGGGGTACTTATGAAGAACGGGCGCCCGATTCGGCTTGCCTTGGTGGACAACGATCGTTGCTCTGCGGAGATGATGGCTTTGCTTATTGGCAGGATGATTCCCGAGGCGCATATGCTATGGGTTACGGATAATCCCAGTCTTGCCTTGGAACGTTGTCTGTTCGATCCGCGGAAGCCGGACATCCTTATTTGCGATCTCATGATGGACGGGCTGAACGGAGTGCGGCTGACGGAACGTATTCGACAGCGGAATGTGCAGGTTGGCGTCATCGTAGTCACTTCGTATGACCTGGCAACCTATGGTGAGGATATCGCGTGTTGCGGAGCCCAAGCGTTGATTTCGAAAAGAGATTTCGCAGCGACCATACGCGAGGCGGTTAAATCGGTGTCTGACGGGGGAACATACCCTCATGGTTGGGGTTTGCATAGCCTTGAAGAGACATTGCATACGGTGGATGCCGCACAGCCGGAAGCGGATGGTGCCAGGCTCTTCTCCGATCGAGAGCTGGCGGTGTTGCGTCTCTATGCGCATCATGTACCGACCGTTGAAATTGCGCGCCGCTTGGGAATCGGTGTCGAAACTGTGTACAGCTATGTGAAACGAGCCATGCGCAAGGTCGGGGTGACGAGGCGCGGCGAACTCCTTGATTACTGTGAGCGATACCATGTTCTGTGACGGCAGCCGTTTTCTTAGACGTCGCTTCCGCGATTTCGGGAAGTCTTGGCATGGCGAAAAGATCGCGGCGCTAGCCTGCGCCTTGTGCATAGCCGCTGATACGGTCATCGAGTCGTGTATCAATCCGGTTTGGGATGCGTGGACCCTGTGGGTGGGGCTGTTGTTCGTCATCCTGTCGTTGCTCTGCGTGGCATTCCCGTTCGGCGGCAATATCGCGTTGGCGATCTTATGGTGCGTGGTGTTCCCCTTGCCGGTGGATCTGTCCATGTCGGTGAGCGTGGTGATAGCCGAGCCATTAATCGTCCTCTCCTATCAACGCATATGGTGCGGCGTGGTGTTGGCGGTGGCTGTGACCGTATCTCGCGTGGCGCAGCTGATATGGCAGTATGGGTTGCCGATGGGTTGGGATGCCGGGGCGTTGGTGTCCGTTGTGCCTTGGACCGTCATGCCGGCGTTGGCGTGCGTTGGAATCGGTCTGCTGCTGAATTGGCATCATCGTGAGGGGGAGAGGGAGTCGGAAGCGCGTGGCAGGGCCGAATCGTTGGATCTGGCGGCAAGGCTGCATGATGCGACGACCAATGATCTCTCATATCTCATCATGAGCATCGACAGGATCATGTCGGAACACCCTTCGCAAGGAGAGTCGATGGACTTGCCACTGTTGCGCGAAGTGGCTCAACGGGCGCTCGATCAGACGCATGATGTCATAGCGGTTCTCGCAAAGCACAATGTCGGTACTGCGCGAATCCCGCGATGCCATGCGCGTCGCTCCGGAGAAGCCATCGTTCCGATCGGTGCAGGTCGATTCGAGGCCGAGATCGAACGGCACCGGCGGGAACTCGCAGCGCTTGGTTTCCGAGGCGAGGTGGTTGTGTCCGATCCCTTCGATCTCCTGAGTCGGTTTGACGAGAAGACTATCCAGTTGACGCGGTCGTTGCTGGAAGAGACGTTTGCCAATATCGCCAAGCACGCGGATCGCGAACAAGGGTATGTACTCGCCATACAAGTGCGGCAAGACGGACTATACGTATCGGTGGCTGACGTTCCCGCCAAGATGGCGGATGGAGCATTGGCGGAATCTCCGAGAACATTGGGCATGGGATTTGGAATGTCTCATCTGCGTCAATCAATTACGCGGAGCGGTGGTTGGCTGCGCATCCAAGAGGAAGACGGGTATTGGAGTTGCCTAGCGTATATTCCGATATATCATCGGGATACAGCGTGAATCGGAAGGAAACAGCGCATGGGATTCAACATCGAACGTGTGGACAAGCCGTTTGTGGTCAAATCGCCGTACCAACCATCCGGAGACCAGCCGAAGGCCATCGAGGAACTGGCCACGCGCATCGAGAACGGCGAGAACGACGTGGTGCTCATGGGCGCCACCGGCACCGGCAAAACCGCCACCACCGCATGGCTGATCGAACGGCTGCAACGTCCCACGCTCATCATCGAGCCGAACAAGACGCTCGCCGCGCAGCTGTGCGCCGAATTCCGCGAGCTCATGCCCGACAACGCGGTGAGCTATTTCGTTTCCTACTACGACTACTATCAGCCGGAGGCCTACATACCGCAGACCGACACCTATATCGAGAAAGACTCCAACATCAACGACGATGTGGAACGTTTGCGCCATCAGGCCACGGCCAACCTGCTGACCAGACGCGACTGCGTGGTCGTGGCCACCGTCTCCTGCATCTACGGCCTGGGCACTCCTGAGGAATACGCCGGGCGTATGCTGTTTCTCAAGGAAGGCCAGCAGATCAATCGCGACGACCTGCTGCGCCGGTTCGTGGCCATGCAGTACAAGCGCAACGACATCGCCTTCACCCGCGGCACGTTCCGCGTGCGGGGCGATACGGTCGAAATCATCCCCGTATACGAGGAACTGGCCATCCGCATCGAATTCTTCGGCGACGAGATCGACCGCATCTCCACCCTGCATCCGCTGACCGGCGATGTGATCGCCCATGAACCGCAGGTCCATATCTTCCCGGCCTCCCACTATGTGGCCGGGCCGGAGCGTATGGAACGCGCGCTCAAAACCATCCGCGAGGAGCTTGACGGACGGTTGTCCGAACTGCGCAAACAGGGCAAGGAACTTGAGGCGCAGCGTCTCGACATGCGCACCACCTATGACCTGGAGATGCTCACCCAGGTGGGCGTGTGCTCGGGGGTCGAAAACTATTCGCGTCATCTCGACGGCCGCGCGGCCGGCACGCCGCCGCATACGCTACTCGACTTCTTTCCGGATGATTTCCTTCTGGTCATCGATGAGTCGCATGTTACCGTGCCGCAGATCGGCGCGATGTACGAGGGGGACGCCTCCCGCAAGCGCACGTTGGTCGAACACGGGTTCCGCCTGCCCTCCGCGATGGATAACCGACCGCTCAAATGGCCGGAGTTCCTGCAGCGCGTCGGCCAGACCGTGTATCTGTCCGCCACGCCCGGCGACTACGAGTTGGGCTTGTCCGACGGGGTGGTCGAACAGATCATCCGTCCGACCGGCCTGCTGGACCCGAAGATCGACGTGCGCCCGGTCAAGGGGCAGATCGACGATCTGCTCGCCGAGATCAAGGCCCGTGTGGCCAGGAACGAGCGCGCGCTGGTCACCACCCTGACCAAGAAGATGGCCGAGGATTTGACCGACTATCTGCTGGAACGCGGGATCAAGGTCGAATACCTGCATTCCGATGTGGATACGTTGCGGCGCGTCGAACTGCTGCGCATGTTGCGCGAAGGCAAGATCGATGTGATTGTCGGTATCAACCTGCTGCGTGAGGGCCTCGATTTGCCGGAAGTATCGCTGGTGGCGATTCTTGACGCCGACAAGGAGGGCTTCCTGCGCTCCTATCGTTCGCTCATCCAGACCATCGGCCGTGCCGCGCGAAACGTGTCCGGCGTGGTGATCATGTACGCCGACGAGACCACCGAAGCCATGCGGCAAGCCATCGACGAGACCGACCGCCGCCGCGCCAAGCAGATTGCCTACAACCAGGAGCATGGCATCGATCCCAAGCCCCTGATCAAGAAGATCAGCGACGTCAACGACATGCTCGCCAAGGAGGATGTGGACACCCAGACCTTGCTTGAAGGTGGCTACCGCAACGCGGGCAAGGCCGGCAACACACACCTGGGCGTGCCGGTACTCGATCCCAACGAGGCGGACAAACGCCACGAGGAGATCCTGAAGGCCGGCCTGCCCGCGCAGGACCTCGCCGATCTGATTCGCCAGCTGAGCGAACAGATGCACACCGCCGCCGAGCAGCTCCAGTTCGAGCTTGCGGCCCGTCTGCGCGACGAGATCCGTGATCTCAAGAAGGAGCTCCGGCAGATGACCGAGGCGGGGCGATGACCCGTCACATACATGGGTTAGTGTAGGGAATCATGGCAGAAACCCCACTCGCATTTGAAATCATCACCTTCGTGGTGCTCGCGCTGTTCTTCATCGTCGACCTGTTCGTCATCGGGCGCCGACCGCATGTGCCCTCCACCAAGGAATGCGTGCAGCATATCGCCTTCTTCGTGGTCATGGCGCTGATCTTCGGCGGATGCATCTGGTTCTTCGCCGGCTCCAAGCCCGCCATCGAGTTCTATTCCGGCTGGCTCACCGAATACTCGTTGTCCATCGACAATCTGTTCGTGTTCGTCATTATCATGTCGAACTTCGCGGTGCCCAAGCAGGTTCAGAAGTATGTGCTGTCCGTCGGTATCACCATCGCTTTGATCTTCCGTGGCATTTTCATTCTGATCGGCGCGGCCCTGATCACCCGCTTCACATGGGTGTTCTTCCTGTTCGGCGCCTTCCTGATCTACACCGCCGTCAAACTGGTGCTCGGTGGCGATGAAGACGAGGAATATCACGAGAACGGCATCATCCGTAATCTGCGCAAGATCATCAAGATCACCGACGACTACGACGGCGAGAAGCTGCGCACCACCAAGAACGGCGTGCGTTACTGGACCCCGATGCTCATCGTGTTCCTGACCATCGGCACCACCGACGTCATGTTCGCCTTCGATTCGATTCCCGCGATCTTCGGCCTGACCAAGGATCCGTTCCTGGTGTTCACCTCCAACGTGTTCGCCCTGCTCGGCCTGCAGCAGCTGTACTTCCTGCTGGGTGCTCTGCTCGACAAGCTCGTCTACCTGCCTGCCGGCCTGTCCGTGGTGCTGGGCTTCATCGGCGTCAAGCTCATCATGGAGGCCCTGCACGGCAATACCTTGCCGTTCATCAACGGCGGCGAAGGCATCCATTGGGTGCCGGAAGTGCCCACATGGCTGTCGCTGGCTGTGATTGTGGTCGCAATTGGCGGCGCATCCGTGGCTTCCGTGATCAAGATGAAGAGCATGGAAAGCGCTGAAAAGGCCTGAAATCGTTAGAGAATACAACCCTTAAGCCCAGTCAGCACAACAATGTGAGCGCTCACAACACACCGTGAAGAAAACTTGTCATGAGTCGGCGCGCGCTAGTAGACTGGGCTTCGGCAAGTGAGGCGATCGCGCCTCGACCCAATTGAACAAGAATAGGCAGGCATTCATGCGTAAAGCCAAGATCGTAGACACCATCGGTCCTTCCACCGAGGATTACGACAACCTCCTGAAGCTCGTTGAAGCCGGTATGGACGTTGCTCGTCTGAACCGCTCCCACGGCACCCCCGAGGATCACCTCAAGGTCTACAACAACGTGCGCAAGGCCAGCGAAGCCACTGGTCGCAACGTTGCCGCGCTTGTTGATTTGCAGGGCCCGAAGATTCGCTGCGGTTGGTTCAAGAAGAACGCCGACGGCGAGGACAAGGTCCAGCTGCAGCTCGGCCAGGAATTCGTCATCACCACCGACGACGTCGAGGGCGACGAGCACATCACCTCCACCACCTTCAAGGGCCTGCCGGGCGATTGCCACCCGGGCGACCCGATTCTGATCGATGACGGCAAGGTCCGTCTTGAGGTCACCAAGGTCGAGGGCAACAACGTGTACACCAAGGTCATCGTGGCCGGTCCTGTGTCCTCCCACAAGGGCATCAACCTGCCGGGCGTCGCCGTCTCCCTGCCGGCTCTGACCGAGAAGGATGAGGCTGACCTGCGTTGGGCCATCCGCACCGGTGCCGACATCATCGCCATGTCCTTCGTGCGTTTCGCCACCGACATCGACCGCGCCCACGAGATCATGGACGAGGAAGGCCGTCGCATCCCGATCGTTGCCAAGATCGAGAAGCCGCAGGCTCTGGAGAACCTCGAAGAGATCGTCAAGACCTTCGACGGTGTCATGGCCGCCCGTGGCGACATGGCCGTTGAGTGCCCGCTGGAAGAGGTCCCGCTGGCCACCAAGCGCATCATCGAGCTGGCCCGCCAGTATGCCAAGCCGGTCATCGTGGCCACCGAAGTCCTCGGCTCCATGGTGAACTCCCCGGTCCCGACCCGTGCAGAGGCCTCCGACTGCGCCAACGCCGTCCTCGACGGCTCCGACGCCACCATGACCTCCAACGAGACCGCCGTCGGCAAGTACCCGGATGTGACCGTGTCCACCATGTCGCGCATCTCCGGCTACGCCACCGACCACGGCTTCGACCGCATCCCCGAGCTCAAGAACCTCGACATGTCCTCCACAGGCGCCGTTTCCTCCGCCGCCGTGGACCTGGCCGACAAGCTCAACGCCAAGGCCATCGTCGCCTACACCCAGACCGGCGCCACCGTCCACCGCGTCTCCCGTGAGCGTCCGGCCGCCCCGATCTATGGTCTGACCAGCAACGAGCACACCTACCACTGGCTGGCTCTGTCCTGGGGCACCGAAGCCTTCCTGCTCAAGGAGGACTACCACGACAAGTCCCGCAAGGATCTGATGATCTACACGGACAAGATTCTCAAGGACGCCGGCAAGGTCGTCGACGGCGACAAGATCGTCATCCTGAGCTCCGCCCAGGGCGATCACCAGCCGGGCCGCACCGACTCCATCTACGTGCACACCGTTGGCGCCTGCGACTGATGTCGTGTAGCCGCTGACCGCTGATGTGCGGTACGTAAAGACCCTCATCCCGCTGCGGGGTGGGGGCCTTCGCGTATCGGACGGCGGTCATCGCCGGGTGCGGGATGCGCAATCCTCGCAACGGTCGATCGCACACGCCGCCTTCGGGACGTGGGCCATGGGCGCAAGCGTGGGCGACACACGGGAGCGCGGCCCGTCCGAACGCCGCAGAACGCCCGTCCGACGGGGATGCCGTGGCGGTGCGCGTGTCTTGTGTGGCGGGAGTCGAATCGGTATGGTACTCTCTTCAGAGTGCTTTGGCACGCCCTCGTATCCCAATTGGTAGAGGAAGCAGCCTCAAAATCTGCGCAGTGTGGGTTCGAGTCCCACCGAGGGCACTTTAGTTAGGAGTTCGCTGAAATTATTACGAACCCCACTGTTGGGTAATTCAAGAAAGAGGTTGGCATGGCTGCAAGGAAGAAGTCCGAAGAACCGAGTATCAACGTCGATGAGGTGCTGACCGACGAAGAGCTCAAGGCCGTGGCCGATGAAAGCGAACCTGCTGAGCGCAAGGTCAAGCCCGAGGACGGTCCGCGTACCGTTGTCGTGGCCGAAGACGAAGCCGTGAACCGCATGGATCTGGTCGCCATGCTGGAAGACAACGGTTATGAGGTCGTTGGTCAGGCCGCCAACGGCGAGGAGGCCGTGGAACTGACCCGCAAGTACCGCCCCGATGTGGTGTGCATGGATGTCAAGATGCCGCGTATGGACGGCATCGCCGCTGCCGGCATCATCTGCGATGAGAACATCGCCCCCGTCGTCATGCTCACCGCATTCTCCCAGACCGATCTGGTGAAGAAGGCCACCGGCGCCGGCGCCATGGCATACGTCACCAAGCCGTACGAGGAATCCAAGCTGCTGCCGACCCTCGAGGTGGCCATGGGCCGTTTCGCCGAGATCAACGATTTGCTGGACAACGTGGAGCGCAGCGAACGCAAGCTCAAGGAAACCACCGACCAGCTCAAGGAAACCGAAGAGAAGCTCAAGAAGGCCGAAGACACGCTTGAGGAGCGCAAGCTCGTCGACCGCGCCAAGGGTCTGCTGATGGACAAGGCGGACTTCTCTGAGCAGGGTGCCTTCCGTTGGATTCAGAAGACCTCCATGGACCAGCGCATCCCCAAGAAGCGCCTGGCTCAGGCCATCATCGCCAAGTACGGCGATCCGAAGCCTTCTGATTCGGGCGAACGCTGATTATCGGCGTCGCCGTGCTGAGTCGTAAAGTAACACAAACACACTATGGGAGAGGCCAGCGTGACCGTACCCACCAATGAAACATTGCTGGTGGTGGACGGCCACTCGCTGGCCTTCCGTGCATTTTTCGCCCTGCCGGTCGACAACTTCAGCACCTCCAGCGGCCAAGCCACCAACGCCGTCTGGGGTTTTGCCACCATGCTCGCGCAGGTGATCGATGCGGAGAAGCCCGACCATCTGGGCGTCGCCTTCGATGTGAAGGGCGGCACATTCCGCAATGAGATGCTTCCGCAATACAAAGGCACCCGTGAGGCGGCTCCCGAAGAGCTGCTCACCCAGCTGCCATTGATTCAACGCATGCTCACGGCCCTCGGCGTCGCATACATCGAGAAGCCGGGATTCGAAGGCGACGATGTGATCGCCACCCTCGCCACCATGGGAGATAAGGCCGGCTACCACACACTGGTATTGTCCGGAGACCGAGACGCCTTCCAGCTGGTGGATGACAACGTCACCGTGTTGTACCCGGGCCATCACTTCAAAGACCTGAAGCATATGACGCCGCAGTCCATCGTCGACAAATACAAAGTCACTCCCGCGCAATATCCGGATCTGGCGGCGCTCCGCGGCGAAACCGCCGACAATATTCCCGGTGTGCCCGGCGTAGGCGACGGCTTTGCGGCCAAGTGGATCAACCAATTCGGTTCCCTCGACGGCATTTGCGAGCACGCCGATGAAATCGGCGGCAAAAAAGGCGAATCGCTGAGGGCCAATATCGACCAGGTCAAGCTCAATCGCAAAGTCAACGCACTGGTACGAGACGTCGATCTAGGCGTCGATATCGAGGATCTGACATTCGGCACCGTGGACGTGGCACAAATCGACGCCCTGTTCAAGGAGCTTGAATTCGGACCGCGTACCAAGAGTCGTGTACTGAAAACCTTCAATACCGGGGCCAAGGTTTGCAACACATCCGGAGCCGGCGAGTCTACGAATAATGAACAGGACAAGCGGGATAGCAACCTCGATCTGAACCTGCCGGAACCCACGAGCATCACTGCTCCGGAGCAGTTCGACGAATGGGTCAAGGCCCATCGCGCCGAGGTCAAAGTTCCCGGTGAAATCGCCGATTTCACGGTTTCCGACTATGGCGATGGATCGCAGCGGCATACCGTCTGCGGCGACGCGGTCGGCCACGCTTGGACCGTGGCCGCATGGGGCGACGAAAGGCCGGGGCGTGCCACGGCACAAGCCATTGCTGTTGCCACGGCAACATCAGCGGCCATTGTGCCCCTTCCAATCACCGATACCCTGCGAGCACAGTTTGCGCGGTTCCTGAAAAGCGAACACTCCCGCACCATCGTGCATGGGTATAAAGAATTGCTGCATCTTCTGGGCGCGGTAGATCTTGACATGGACCTGCCGATGTTTGACACCAAGCTTGCCGGGTATCTGACCCAACCGGATTTCCACGCCGATAGCCTCAAGCAGGCGGCCGAGCACTTCCTCGACATCCACTTCACCGAAACCGAACAGCCTTCGCAAGGCACGTTGGACTTCGATGACGATCAGGTCGAAGAAGATCCGAACGAACATCGTCTGCGCGATTTGGCCATTATCCGCAGCCTCGCCGTCACGCTCGGGCCGATTATCGACGAGCGTGAACAATGCTGGCTGATGCGCGCGATTGAACTTCCTGTTTCCCGCGTGCTGCACGGCATGGAGCACACAGGAGCCAAAGTCGATAGCGTTCGACTCGTTTCCATGCGTGACCAGTTTGCCGCCGAGGCTCGTCAGGCGCAGGAAATGGCTTGGGAGTATGCCGGCACCGAAATCAACCTGCAAAGTCCCAAGCAGCTGCAGAAGGTGCTGTTCGAAGATATGGGTTTGAAGCCCACCAAACGTACCAAGTCCGGCTCATACACCACGAATGCGGCCGCATTGCAGGATCTGTATGTCAAATCAGTGGACAATGAGCGGGCCAACGGTTTCCTCGGGGCGTTGCTGCGCCACCGAGAGATCAACAAGCTCAAGCAGATCGTTCAAACGCTGATCGATGCCACCAATACATCAGATGAGCGCATCCACACCACTTTCGAGCAAACCGTCGCGGCCACCGGCCGATTGAGCTCCGTGGACCCGAACCTGCAGAACATCCCCAATCGGAACGCCGCCGGCCGTGAGATTCGCGGCGTGTTCGTGCCGGGGGAGGGGTACGAGGCCTTGATGAGCTGCGATTACTCACAGGTCGAGCTGCGCATCATGGCTGATCTGTCCGGTGATGAGGCGCTGATCGAAGCGTTCCGCTCCGGAGCCGACTTCCACAAATACGTGGCCTCGATGGTCTACAAGCTGCCGGTCGACCAGATCACCGGCGACCAGCGCAGCCATGTAAAAGCCATGAGCTACGGATTGGCCTATGGTCTGAGCACGTATGGTCTCGCCCAGCAGCTCAAGATCGCGCCACGTGAAGCGGAAGCGTTGAAAAACCGGTATTTCGATACCTTCGGCAAGGTGCACGATTACCTTGAATCGCTGGTGGCCAATGCCCGAGAGAAGGGGTATACGGAAACCATTTTCGGACGGCGTCGCTACTTCCCGGCCCTGCATTCGACCAATCGTGTTGCGCGTGAGGCCGCCGAACGTGCGGCACTCAACGCACCGATTCAGGGATCTGCCGCCGACATCATGAAGATCGCGATGATTCGCGCCGAGCAGACCTTGGCCGAGGCCCACGTCAAGAGCTGTATCATTCTGCAGATTCACGATGAACTGGTAGTGGAAATTGCGCCGGGAGAAGGCGACCAGGTCACCGAACTGGTACGCAACGCCATGGAACACGCCGTCGACCTTGCCGTGCCGCTGGACGTATCGTGCGGCATCGGTTCCGACTGGCAGCTCGCTGCACACTGACAATTTCTAGCTCCCCTCGGGTGAGGAGGCTGAGCCGTTGAGCAAACAGTCCAGTGGATTGTTTGTAGGCGAAGGCGAGCCGATAGTCGAGCAACGAAGAGCACGAGCATGGCTTGTCCGCAATTGCAGAATGAGTCCCTTGCCGCAATAGCCCACTACAATGGGACATATGCCGAATCTCAAGCAAGTCATCGACGTTCTCGAGACCCTGTACCCATTGCGCTACGCCGAGGAATGGGATGAGCCGGGTCTCATCGTCGGCGATCTGAGCCACGACGTGCACCGCATCGTGTTCGCCGCCGACCCGACCTCCGCCATCATTGACAAGGCCATCGCTACTGGCGCGGACCTGCTCATCACCCATCACCCGTTGTTCTTCCGTTCCGTACACGAGACGAGCGGACTCGGTTTCCGGGGCGACATCGTCCGCAGGCTCTACCAGCAAGGCTGCGGGCTGTGGGTAGGGCACACCAATGCTGACGCTGCGTATCGCGGCGTGGGGCAGGCGGCGGCCGACTACTTCGGACTCATCGACCAGAAACCACTCGTGCCGATTGACGATGCCAACGCCTCTCATCCGGTCGGCTTGGGGCGTGTGGGTCGTTTGCCGAAGCCTGTTGCCCTGAAGGATTTCGCTCAGCGTGTATTCGACGAAGTGTCCGATCATGGCATGACCACCGCGCTCGGCATCCAGGTATGCGGCGATTCGGACACTTTTGTTCAGTATGTGGCCATTCTGCCTGGCTCCGGTGACTCCCTGTTCAACGAGGTGCGTGCCACCGGTGCGGACGTGTACGTAACCAGCGATTTGCGTCACCACCCGGTGACCGACGCCATCGAACAAGCCCGGTATGAAGCCCGTATGAGGGCCCAAGGCATCATGCTCGGCCATGGAATGGCGGGGGAGAGCCATGTGCGTCCCTGCTTCATCAACACCCCTCATGCTGCCATCGAATCCATGTGGTTCAACTACGCGATCGATGACGTGCCAGCCGCCATCGAACAAGCGACCGGAGCAAGGCCTGAAGTCGAGTGGTTCCACGACACGACCGATCCATGGACGCTGTCCATTACCGCGCATCGAGATTAAGACGCTATAGTGACGTGGCGAAAACGTTTTTTCCGAGGAGATGACATGTTTGGGGGAAGCAAGCAGGAACAACTGGAGCATCGGCTCGACCATAAGCTGAACGCCTCCTCGGACGGCATCGACATGGACGTGCCCGCCAAAGTGATCAGTAGCGAAACCGTTTATACCGGGCGCATCTTCCACGTGGACGACATGCGCATCGCTCTGACCGACAAGCAGGGCAAGGAACACGAGATCGGCCGCCAGGTGCTGCGTCACGCCCCCTGTGTGGTCATGCTCGTGCACGACATGTCCACCGACCGTTACCTCATCGAACGCGAATACCGTGCCGGATCGGACATGTTCGCCTACGGGCTTCCCGCCGGTCTCATGGACGAGGGCGAGGACATCATGGACGCGGCCCTGAGGGAACTGGCCGAGGAAACCGGCGTGGTGCCGGACCGTGACACCATGGGTGTTGACTTCGTGGGCGATTTCTACTCGTCCGAAGGCATGACCGACGAACTGGCCCACATCATGGTGTTGCATTTGGGCCCGTTCAGGCGGGAGCAGCGCCATTTCGACGCGGACGAGCACGTGGAATCCGCGTGGATTCCGTGGAGCGACCTTGCCGCCACGCGCATCACCTCATCCAATTCGATGATCGCCATCCAGCATGAGGCGTTGCGCAGACTCATCGCCAGGAACTCCGACAAAGACAAGCCGTCGCTGTTCTCCTGACGTTCAACTCCCCGGCACATCAGTGACACAAGAAAGTGGGATACTGAAAACTATGCAGATCAGACCTGGATCAATGTATCCGCTGGGCGCCAGCTATGACGGCGCCGGTGTGAACTTCGCGCTGTACTCACAGGTTGCGCAGAAAGTCGAGCTATGCCTGTTCGACGAGCACGATGCGGAAACGCGCATCGAAATGACCGAACAGAACTCATACGTATGGCATAACTACATCCCCGGCCTCCAGCCCGGCCAACGCTACGGCTACCGCGTCTACGGTCCCTATGACCCGATGCACGGCCTCAGATGCAACCCCAACAAACTGCTGCTCGACCCGTATGCCAAGGCCATCGAAGGCAACATCGACGGCGACGAAAGCCTGTTCTCCTACTGGTTCAAAAGCCCGGACGACACCTCGGCGATGAACGACCTTGACTCGGCCGCCCACACCATGAAGTCGGCCGTCATCAATCCGTATTTCGACTGGGGCAACGACCAGCACCCCTACATCTCGTACCACGATTCGGTAATCTACGAGGCGCACGTGCGCGGCATGACCAACCTCAACATGGACGTGCCGCCGGACATCCGCGGCACCTACGCCGGCCTGGCCTACCCGAGCGTCATCGAATACCTGAAGAAGCTCGGCATCACCGCCATCGAACTCATGCCGATCCACCAGTTCGTCAACGACTCCTTCCTGCAGGAGAAGGGCCTGTCGAACTACTGGGGCTACAACACCATCGGCTTCTTCGCGCCGCACAACGCCTACTCCTCTTCCGGGGAACGCGGCGAGCAGGTCAACGAATTCAAGTCCATGGTCAAGGCCTACCATCACGCCGGCATGGAAGTCATCCTCGACGTGGTGTACAACCACACCGCCGAAGGCAACCATATGGGCCCCACCCTGAGCTTCAAGGGCATCGACAACGCCTCCTACTACCGACTGGTGGAAGGCGACCAGCAGCACTACTTCGACACCACCGGTACCGGCAACTCGCTGCTCATGCGCTCGCCGCACGCGCTGCAGTTGATTACCGATTCGCTGCGCTACTGGGTTACCGAAATGCACGTCGACGGCTTCCGCTTCGATCTGGCCGCCACGCTGGCACGCCAGTTCCAGGAGGTCGACAAGCTGTCTGCGTTCTTCGACATCGTGGAGCAGGACCCGATCATCTCGCGCGTGAAGCTGATTGCCGAACCGTGGGATCTGGGCTCCGGCGGCTATCAGGTGGGTGGCTTCCCGTCCAGCTGGTCCGAATGGAATGGCCGCTACCGCGACACGGTGCGCGACTTCTGGCGCTCGCAGCCCTCCACGTTGCCCGAATTCGCATCACGCCTCATGGGCAGCTCCGATCTGTATCAGGTCAACGGCCGTCGACCGGTGGCGTCCGTGAACTTCATCACCGCGCATGACGGTTTCACGATGAACGACCTGGTCAGCTACAACGAAAAGCACAACGAAGCCAATGGCGAGGGCAATCGCGACGGCGAGAGCAACAATCGCTCTTGGAATTGCGGCGTTGAAGGCCCGACCAATATTCCGGACGTCAACGACTTGCGTCAGCGTCAGATGCGCAACATGTTCGCCACGTTGCTGTTCAGCCAGGGTATCCCGATGATTTGCGGTGGCGACGAAGTGGCCCGCACCCAGCAGGGCAACAACAACGCCTACTGTCAGGACAACGAGATCTCCTGGACCAACTGGCATCTTGACAAGGGACGCAAGGAACTGCTCGCCTTCGTTTCCAAACTCATTCATCTGCGTTTGGATCATCCGGTGTTGCACCGCCGTCGCTTCTTCACAGGCCGTGAGCCCGGCGACGATTCGAACATGATTCCGCAGGTCGAATGGTTCGACCACACCGGTTCGATCATGGATATGGACGACTGGCAGAACACGCATGCGTTCTCCATGATGATCTATCTGAACGGTTCGGATATTCCGGAGGTAGACTGGTACGGCAACCGGATGGTCGACAATGACTTCATCCTGATCTTCAACGCGCATTACGAGCCGATTATGTTCACCCTGCCGGATGAGCGATACGGCCGCAAATGGCAGCTGGTCGTGGATACGCACAACCCGGATAGGCCGGAACTGAGCTATGAGGCGGGCTTCATGATCACCGCCCAGTCCCGCAGCTTCCTCATGCTCATGAGCGACAAAAAGCCCAAGAAGCCCATGGGCCTATAACCAGACCGAATTTAAGCTCCCTCTGACGAGGGAGCTCCCAGTGTAGCCGGGTGAGGGAGAGACCGCAGCAAAGCCGCGAACTCCTACTCGCGCCCCTTACGCTCCTCCACGAGCCGAGCATTCCCGAGCGCAAGCGGATGCTTGCCGACAAGCGGGCGCGGCTGGTCGAACAGCTTACGGAAATCCAGGATTCCATCGACTTCATCGACGCCAAACAGCGCTTCTACGACAACGTCCTATCCGGCGCAACCCCATACGTGAGCGTGCTTATCCCGTCCGCCGCGCTTGCAAAGGAGTCAGAGGAACCGGGAGAACTGAAGGGTGCGGAGAGGAAATAGGTTCGACCGAGCCGTTTCTTCCTCCGGGATGCAAGCGCGAACAACGGTTTGTTGTACCCGCGCTTGGCGAACGGGCCATGCCCTTAGACTGGAATCAGCAAGCGCACAGCGAGGCGCTCGAATCGTTTTCCGATGTCGGGAGGTAGTCATGTCGATCGGTCAGGTTATCAAAGTCGTGCGCGAGGAGCGAGGTCTTACGCAGTCGCAGTTCGCGCACGAGCTGTTCGTCACCCAACAGGCGCTTTCCCGCTGGGAGAAGGGAACGGCAGAGCCGAGCATCGACATGATTCGGCTGATCAGCACCCGTTTTGAGGCGCCGATGGCGAGGCTTATGGAAATGCCGGACAACGGTTTTTGCCAAAGTTGCGCCATGCCGTTCTATCGCCCGGAAGACCATGGCACCGAACCGGATGGAACGCGAAGCGGAGATTATTGCAACTACTGTTATGACGACGGCGTTTTTCTTCAGGCCTATGCCAATAGCGATGAATTGGTCGCCGCGTGTGCGCCGATGATGGCGGAATCCTGCCATATCAGCGTCGAACAGGCCGAGGATTGCATGTCGGCGCTGCTGCCAAACCTCAAGCGGTGGCGGCGTCAGGACGAGATCGATGCGGTGGCGGAAGGGGAATGAGCGATGGCGTTCGATTATAAGAAGGAGTATGCCGACCTGTATCAGCCGAAGACCATGCCGGCCATCGTCATGGTACCGGCGATGCGGTTCGTCGCGGTGGACGGTGTGGGCGACCCGAACGAAGAAGGCGGCGATTACGCCAAGGCGATGCAACTGCTTTACGGCATTTCGTTCACCGTCAAAATGAGCAAGAAGTCAAAGAACCCGGCCGAGCATATCGACGGGTACTTCGACTACACCGTGCCTCCGCTGGAGGGCTTATGGAGCATGGGGGAGGGTGTGTCCGGCGTCGATTACGCGCACAAAGCCGACTTCCATTGGACTTCGATGATTCGTCTGCCGGAATTCGTGACCGATAAGATCTTTGCGTGGGCCAAAGCATCGTTTGCCGTCAAACACCCGGAATCCGACGTCAATCGCGCATATCTCTTCGATTTCGATGAAGGCGTGGTCGCGCAGGTCATGCACAGGGGCCCGTACGACGACGAGCCCGCAACCGTGGCGATTCTGGATGACTACGCGCGCTCGCAAGGCTACGAGCTCGACCTCTCCGACGCCCGCCGACATCACGAAATCTACATATCCGATCCGCGCCGAGCAAAACCGGAAAACCTCAAAACCGTCATCCGTCATCCGGTAGTGAAGGTGGGTTGACTTTCGGCGAACTGCTCGAAGCGCTCACCGCGCAGTAGCGCAAACAATCTGCCGGAATCCTCACCGTGGTCAAAGAGCGCTACCAAGAACTCGATAAGCAAAATAACTAGAAGCACTGGTTCCTCTCGGAGAGATTCTGCCCGAGCGACCTTATGAATCCGGCACAGGTCATCTTTCCCGGTGCAGGAAGCATCCAGGCTCATGTGCATTGATGACGCCAATGGATTGCAGATAGGCGTAGACGATGGTGGTACCGATGAATCGCATGCCGTACGTCTTGAGATCCGCTGCGATGGCGTCGGACAGAGGGGATGTAGTCATGCCTGTCTCGTAGATGACGTGACGGCCGGTGAACCGCCAAATATAGTCGTCGAAACTGCCGTATGACGCCTGGATATCCCGGAATGCGTTGGCATTGCCGACCGTCGCGACTATTTTGCGACGGTTGCGGATGATGCCCGGATCGTTCATGAGTTCGGCAATTTTGTTCTCGTCATAGCGTCGGATCCGTTCGATGTCGAACCCCTCGAACGCCTGACGGAAACGTTCGCGTTTGTTCAGTACCGTCTCCCATGACAGTCCGGCCTGAAAGGTTTCGAGCACCAGCATTTCAAAGAGATGATGGTCATCGTGCGAAGGAACTGACCACTCAGCATCGTGATAGGCAACATAGACAGGATTGCTGAGGTTGCACCAGCCGCAACGTGGTCTTATATCGTCCATGTGCTCTCCCTATGGGTCGTTGGAGACGGTCGGTTTTAGATGTTGATTCGATGTGTGATCCAGTATAAACGGTGTGTTCGGATAGCGGTCTGGATGTGCGGATTGTCTGAACCATATTTGCCGGATTGCGGGTATAAAGGGGTTAGTTACTGCGGTTGCAGGTATTTCGGTACTAGTTAGGGGTGATTCTGGGCCCTTTTACCTGCAACCCACTCCCGCCCACGGGATTGCACAATCGGTTGCAGGTATTTTGGTGTCATTTGAGATTGGGAAGCGGAAATCGATGTCGCATGGAATCGAACTGACTAGCAGGTGAGGTCCCAACATCACAAAAGTCCCTTAGACCGCAAGGCCATATAGGTTCTACGGTCATCAGATAAAATCGGATAAATCGTTTAGCAGCCGGATAAAAGAAGAAGCCCAGAATCGTTGAGATTCCAGGCTTTTTTGTTTGTCGGGCTAGCCGGATTTGAACCGGCGACATCCTGCTCCCAAAGCAGGCGCGCTACCAAACTGCGCTATAGCCCGATGCGCCATTAAGGCACAAGTAATCATTATAAACGACGCTGGATACATTGCGTGTCGAGCATGTGAATTCAAAAAGGTTCTGGATTCTCTTGATAGCATATGAGCGACATCTTTATCCAATGATGCTCTACAACGACTGGGTTTGGATCTGCATCTGCTATTTCAGTTTAATTCAGTAACAACATTCATGAGGGTGTTGCAAGTCGTCACGTATTTTGGCATGATAAGCAGTGCTTTAGCCCGCAAGGGCGAGGCTCCAAGTCGCCGGGGGTATTCCCCGGCATTCCTTTTCCTCCAACGTTGTCAGGAGCCCATTTGAGCGAATTGAGCATCTTCGTGGAAAAATCTGGCGAGTGGGGTAAATACCATCTCATCACATTGGTGCTTCACGTCCAGTCCGATTCTGTAGCGGAACATATTGATAAGTATGAACGTCATTTGGCTGATTCCGGCTTGCCTGATATTCCATTCCATGTTTCAAATTTTCAGTAGAATGGCGACAGTCGAATCCCGCTGGCTTGCTAGTAAAGCATTGTCCTCGGGGGGAGTTTTGGTTGTTGTTGAAAGATAACGCGGCATTGAATAGATAGGGGAGGCCCGGCATGGGACGTCATCAGCGTGCAGAAACCTCCGGACTCATCTCCTTCTTGATTTGTGCCGTCGTTGGTGCGGTATCGATGAACCTGTACATGGAATACGCGCCGGCCATCTGGCAGCTGACGCAACGCCGGTTCATGGTGTGCGCGGGCATCGTGGCGTTATGCGGCGTCTTTTCCTTCATCATCGGCTATGGGCGCAAGTCCCGCTCCCTGAACCTCAGGCACGGTTGGTTCGCACCGATCCGCCGCGTCTTCGAGATCGCGTCCCTGTCCGTGGTGTATGCCGCGACCATTTTCCTGTCGTCGTTCGCACTCGTCGGCGTGGCCAACGACATGATGGGCAATGCCATCTTCTCCGGATACATCTCCAGCGTCTGCGCGGCGTTCGCCGGCGTGGTGGGATACATGACCTTCGTGCAGGCGGAGATGATGAACGCCAAGACCATCGCCGGCCTGTTGCCGTTCTTCGTCGTCTCCGGCGTGGCCACCGCCGGCATGACCACCGATGACCCGTACTGGTATCTCAACAATTTCTCCCAGCTTGGCGACCGCTCCACGTTCGCGGCGCGCATGTTCAACTCCACGCTGATCCTTGCCGGCTCGTGCATCATCATCGTCAGCTACTTCGCCATCTCCGAACTGGTGGCCACCGAACGGTTGCGGCGTCTATGGCATGACCGCACCAAAAGCGACCCGAACCGCGGCTATGAGATCCCGCATTTCGCGGCGCGCATCGCCGTGCTGTCCCTCCTGCTGACGGTGTCCGGCCTGGCGTTCATCGGCATCGGCGTCTTCCGATACACGCCGCACCATATCCTGCACAATGTGTGCGCCAAGGGACTGCCGGCCGTCATGCTGCTGCTGTTCGGGCTCCTGCCGTGGCTGGCGCCGCGCCTCTCCAAAGCCGTGATGGTGGCTTCCGACCTGACCGCGCTCGTGTGCGCCGCGTTCTGGGCCAATATGATGTTGGGCCACAACACCCTGACCAATGTGGAGGCGTTGGCCGGCATGGCCTTCCTCGGCTGGTTCATCGTGTTTTCGCGCCAGATCGCCGCCATCGAAGCCGACCGCGTGGCCGCCCAGCTGCTGCACGCGCAGGCCATCGAAGGCGGTTTCGAACAGCCGCATGACGAGCCCGACCAGCAGATCGAATCCCGCATCGCCGCCGACCGTTGATAGATATCTCGTTCATTAGGTCGATTTATCGTTCATTTGGTAGGTTCGGTGTCCTACGCCATGTTGGAATCGCGCCATTTCAAAGGTGGGTGCGGAGGCTGACCTACCTAATGAACGACAAATCGACCAAATGAATGACAGCGGACGCTCTGGAGCCTCCAAATACTGATAGATTTGGCCTTATGACTGAACAACTTACGAATCTCTGGCCTGCCCCGCTCGCCACACAGCCGTTGAACGCTACGGTAACGGTGCCGGGCAGCAAGTCCCTATCCAACCGCTACCTGATTCTCGCCGCCCTCGGCAGCAAGCCCGTTACTCTGATTGGCCTGCTGCGTTCGCGCGACACGGACCTTATGATGAACGCCCTCGAAGTCCTCGGTGTCCGCTGCGACGTGGATTCCGCAACCGACACCACCGTAACGGTTACTCCTCCCGTATCCGGCCGATTCCATGGCAACGTCAATGTGTTCTGCGGACTGGCCGGCACGGTGATGCGTTTCGTGCCCGGCCTTGCCCTGTTTGCAGATGGCCCAGTGAATTTTGATGGCGACGAACAGGCTTATGCACGCCCGATGAAGCCGGTGCTTGACGGTTTGGAACAGCTGGGTGCAACGGTTGATTATCACGGCGAGATTGGCCGTCTGCCGTTCACTATTACGCCGCCTGCAACCTTGCCGGCTGCCCAGGCGCATGTCAGCATCGATTCGTCCGGTTCTTCCCAGTTCATCTCCGGCCTGTTGCTGATTAGTTCCAAACTGCCTGGCGGTCTGCACCTCACGCACACGGGGGAGAAGACCCCGAGTCTGCCGCACATTCGCATGACTGTGGCTGATGTGACCGGTGCTGGCGGAGCGGTTGAGGCCGATGAATCCGCCCGCACATGGACGGTTGAACCGCGCGCAATGCAACTGCCGAGCAAGGTGACTGTTGAGCCCGACCTGTCGAACGCGGCGCCATTCCTCGGCGCGGCATTGATCGCCGGCGGCACGGTCCGGGTGCCTCATTGGCCTGAGACCACCACCCAGCCGGGTGGTTTGTTGCCGGGCTATCTGGAACAGATAGGTGCCAAAGTATCGTTCCCGACAATCGATGGCGTGCGCTATTGCGAGGTGACCGGTGACGGCATCGTGCGTGGGCTGGGTACGTTCGATTTGACGGCGGCCGGGGAGATTGCGCCCTCGTTGGCGGCGATTCTGGTGTTTGCTGATAAGTCGACAGGCATGGTTGGTATTGGTCACTTGCGCGGCCACGAAACGAATCGTCTGGAGGCATTGGTCAACGAGATTCGTCGTGTTGGGGGAGCGGCTGAGGAATTGCCTGATGGATTGCGTATCGAACCGGTGCCGGCGGAGACGTTGCACGGTGCCGTGATGGAAACCTATGCTGATCACCGTATGGCCACGTTCGCCGCGATGCTGGGGCTGCGTATTCCCGATATCGAGGTCATCAACGTGGCCACCACGCGCAAGACCTTGCCTGATTTCGTCGGTATGTGGAGCGGCATGCTGGCCGCCTGACCGGCCTTCCCTGTGCGCCGGGTACGAGCGAGGGGCTGTTGATTCTCTGGGAATCAACAGCCCCTCACAGTGTTGCAACTAGAGATTAGTGAGATGCCTAACGGCGGTTACTTACTTGGCGAAGGTGTTGCCGTAGGTGTCGGTGCCGGCTTCGGCGATCGCGGCGGACTTGCGGGCGATGGCCAGCTCCTCGTTCGTCGGAATCACGGCGATGACCACGGAGGAGTCCGGAGTGGAGATGATGCGCGGCTCCTTGGAGCGCACGGCGTTCTTCGCCTCGTCCAGCTTGACGCCGAACGGAGCGAGCTTGTCGCACACCATCTTGCGGACCACATCGTCGTTCTCGCCCACACCGGCGGTGAAGGTGATCACATCGCAGCCGCCCATCTGATAGGTGTAGTTGCCGATGTAGCTGACGATACGGTGCACGTAGACATCGAGGGCCAGCTTGGCGTCCTCGTTGCCCTCGGCCACCAGACGGTGGACCTCGCGCAGGTCGCCGTAGCCGGTCATGCCCATCATGCCGGAACGCTTGTTGAACAGGGCGTCGAGCTCGTCCACGTTCATGTGGGCGTTGCGGATCAGGTGGAAGACCACGGCCGGGTCGATGTCGCCGGTGCGACCGCCCATCATCAGGCCCTCAAGCGGGGTCAGGCCCATGGAGGTCTCGACCGGCTTGCCGGAGATCTCGGCGGAGGCGGAGGCGCCGTTGCCGATGTGCAGGACGATCTGCTTGAGGCCTTCGGCCGGCTTGCCGATGACGCCCGGCACCACGGAGGAGATGTATTCGTGGGAGGTGCCGTGGGCGCCGTAGCGGCGGATGTGGTACTGGTCGGCGATCTCCTTGTTCAGCGCGTAGGTGCTGGCGGCCTTCGGCAGCTGGAAGAAGAAGGAGGAGTCGAACACGAAGATCTGCGGAACATCCGGCAGCAGGGAGCGCATGACCTCGGCGCCCTTGGCCTCCGGGCCGTTGTGCAGCGGGGCGAGCACGGCCAGATCCTTGACCTGGTTGATGGTCTTGTCGGTCACGAGGGCCGGGTTCGGGAAGATGGAGCCACCCTGCACCACGCGGTGGCCGACGGCGACGATACCGGCCTCGGACAGCTTCGGGCCGTACTCCTCGAAGAAGCCGAGCACGCGCTTGAGACCCTGCTCGTGGTCGTGGATCGGCTCTTCAAGCTCATGCTTTTCGCCGTTGTACTCGTGCTTGTAGTGGCCGTCGACCGGTTCGCCGATCTTCTCGACAAGACCGGAAGCGAGGCCTTCGCCGGATTCAAGATCAACCAGCTGGTACTTGATCGAGCTGGAGCCGGAATTGATGACAAGGACGGTTTTCGCCATTGTGGGCATCCTCCATTGTGATTGAATGTTCCCGTGAGACACGGGTTACCGTTGATTAGATTACTCGTTGCTTGCTACAAAATAAGCATTACAGTGGCTCCCGCTGGCGGGAGCTGGCGGCGAAGCCGACTGAGGGTGGTTCTGCTTCGCGCCTGACCACCCTCAGTCACGCTGTGCGTGACAGCTCCCGCTGGCGGGAGCTAAGCCGGGCTCACTGCGCTTCGATGGCGGTGAGGGCGATGGTGTTGATGATGTCCTGCACCAGAGCACCACGGGACAGGTCGTTCACCGGCCTATTGAGACCCTGCAGCACCGGGCCGATGGCCAGGGCGCCGGAGGAGCGCTGCACGGCCTTGTAGCCGATGTTGCCGGCGCACAGGTCCGGGAAGACGAACACGTTGACATGTCCGGCTACGTCGTTGCCCTTGGCCTTGGTGGCGGCCACGGTGGGCGACCAGGCGGCGTCGAACTGGATGGGACCGACCACCGGCAGATCGGGCGCCTTCTCCTTGAGCAGCTTGGTGGCCTCCTCCACCAGATCCACGTCCGGGCCCTTGCCCGAGCCGAGGGTGGAGTAGGAGAGCATGCCGACCTTCGGGTCGATGCCGAAGGCGCGGGCGGTCTCGGCGGACTGCAGCGCGATCTCGGAAAGCTGCTCGGCGTCCGGGTTGAGGTTGATGGCGCAGTCGGCGAACACGGCCACATGGTCCTTGAAGCACATGAGGAACGCGCCCGAGACCAGTTTCTGGCCCGGCTTGGTCTTGATGACCTGCAGGGCGGGGCGCACGGTGTTGGCGGTGGAATGCACGGAACCCGAAACCAGGCCGTCGGCATAGCCGAGCACCACCAGCATGGTGCCGAAGTAGCCGGCGTCGGTCAGTTGCTTGCGGGCCTGCTCCTCGGTCATGCCCTTCTTGGCGCGCAACTCGCACAGTTTGGCCACCATCGGCTTGAGCACGTTCTCGTCGTCCATGGCCTGGAATCGGGCGCGCCCCAGACTGTTCAGCCCCAGTTCCCGGCCGCGGGCCAGGATGGCGTCCTTGTCGCCCACGATGATGAGGTTCACGGTCTCACGTTCGAGCAGGTAATCGGCCGCCTTGATGATGCGGTCCTCCTCGCCTTCGGGCAGCACGATGGTCTTCTTGTTGCTCTTGGCCTTGCCGAGCAGGTCGAATTGGAAGGCGTACGGCGTGACCGGCGCGGTGACGTCCACGTCGAGCGCGGCGAGCACCTCGTCGATGGGAGCGTGCTTGCGGAAGGTCTCAAGGGCCAGGTCCTTGGTGGATTCGTCGGTGAAGGGCACCTGCGGCAAAGTCCAGACCGGCAGGCCGTATTTGGCGAGGGTCTCTTTGACGGAGAAGGCATGACGCGGCTCGCAGCCGGTCACGAAGATGCCGAGCACCGTATTGCCCGCGGCGCGCATGCCCTCGATGGACAGTTGCACGGTTTCGTCGAGCTCGTGCGGCCATCGGTCCATGGTGCACACGGCCAGGAATACCCCGGCCTTCAGATCGGCGGCGACGTCCGCGTTGAACTCGTAGGTGGTCGGGTCGTT
This sequence comes from Bifidobacterium sp. FKU, assembly GCF_026016385.1. NCBI lineage: Bacteria > Bacillati > Actinomycetota > Actinomycetes > Bifidobacteriales > Bifidobacteriaceae > Bifidobacterium > Bifidobacterium sp. FKU. The sequence goes on along the minus strand of NZ_CP092888.1, from coordinate 1,662,533 downwards.
GACGTGGGATTTGTCGGTGCCGACGATCAGGGCGGCGTTCGCGCGGGAGACCTCCATGGCGTAGTTGAACTCGCCGACGATGTCTCCGCGGGCGGTGTCCTTGTCGGCGCGCACCTTATGCACGTCGAGGCCGGTGGACAGGGACACGCCGAGCCCCGCATTGGAGGCGGCGAGCAGGATGGGGGTGAATTCGTCATGGTTCGACACGGCCGGCCGGAACACCATGGTCTTGTATTTGGAGGTCAACGCATTGAGCACGCCATAGGCGACGACGTTGCGTCCATTGGCGCCTTCGGGGCTGGCGATGTATACACGGGTGACGGTCACGATGTCTCCTTTGATATCAGCATGATAGGGACCATCATTCATTGTAGTGGCGATCACCGTTACCGTTCACGCAGTGTCGTGGCGGGGGAGACGCAAAAGGCCGATGCGTGAAGCACCGGCCTTGATTGTGGAGCTAGGGGGATTCGAACCCCCGACCCTCTCCATGCCATGGAGATGCGCTACCAGCTGCGCTATAGCCCCGAGTGAAGCTATCCGATTCATGGGAGTCGAGATACCCACCACGAACCAGCGGAGAAACCATCACATCATGCAACCTGACGGCTTCATCGTGGAGCTAGGGGGATTCGAACCCCCGACCCTCTCCATGCCATGGAGATGCGCTACCAGCTGCGCTATAGCCCCGTTCTTTAATTGTTGGCCCGTCGTTCGGACCTCGTATACATTACGCCGGGATGCCGATTCCGGCAACACTCGGCGTGTCGCCAAATGACAGAAGTGTGATTTGGCGACACTTTTTGGCTTGTTTCCGCCATTATTCAGACATTGAGTCATTCAGTTATTGCTTGAACGGTTCCGAATACAACGGACCTGTTGGATCAGCAGGGGAGCCGTGACGCGATCAGCGTTCGCGCTCCCACTCGTCGGTGTCGGCGATGGCCGGACCGTGATTGTAGTCCAGCAGACGCCAGCGCACAGTGCCATCAGGATTGTCCATCGGCACCAAGCGCACCCAGTGCGCATTGCGCAATGAGACCACCGTGGAGAAGGTCGGATCGATCGCGGAAATGCCCAACAGGGTCTGCAATGTCTGCGCGATCCATGCGCCGTGGGAGAACACGAACAGGTCCGTGTCGTCGCCAGCGCGCGTGGACCAGTCCTCAAGGGCCCGCACGCCTCGACGGCCCACGGCCTCCTTGGGTTCGGCGCCGTACTTCAGCTCGCCGCCGCGAAACTCCGCCCAGGAGCGGAAGTCCTCGGGGTAGCGTTCGGCCAGTTCGCTGACGGCATGGCCGTCCCACTCGCCGAAACTGCGTTCCCGCACGCGAGGATCATCGACGGGCTCGATTCCACCCAATACGTCGGCGAAAGCCTGCGCGGTGGCATGTGCGCGCCGCAGATCGGAACAGACGATGAGCCGATGGCGCACTTCCGGCCGACGGTCCACATACAGGCTTTTCAAAGCCTCGGCGGTCTGCCTGACCTGCCATTCGCCCACGGCGTCCAAAGGGATGTCGACCTGTCCCTGAAGTTTGTGGGCGGCGTTGTACGAAGTGCGTCCGTGACGGACGAGGAATATGGAACGGACGTGATCGCTCATCGCAACGGTTCCTTCGTCTCCGGATGCGCAAGATCGAGATCGATGGCCGGGCAGTCGCGCCAGAGTCGTTCGAGCCCGTAGAATTCGCGTGATTCCTCGTGCATGACATGAATCACGAAATCGCCGTAGTCGAGCAGCACCCACTGGCCTTCGGTCAGGCCCTCGCGCGAGCGCGGCTGGCGTCCGGAGCCCTTGAGGTAAAGGTCCTTTTCGATTTCCTCGGCCACGGCCAGCACCTGACGTTCGTTGGAGGCGCCGGCGACCATCATGATGTCGGTGATGCCGAGCAGGTCGGCCACGTCGAAGGCCACGATATCGGTGGCCTTGAGACGGTCTGCGGCCTCGGCGGCCACGCGGACGGCGTTGATGGAATCCTGAAGTGCGGGCATGGTTCAGCGCTCCCAGGCGGGCTTCCAGCCCTCGACGTTGTGCTGCGTGTTCTCGGAGTAGACCATCGTGTCGCTCGGCACGGCGTGGCGCACCACGGCGCCGGCGCCGGTGGTCACGTTGTCGCCGACCTCGACCGGGGCCACGAACAGGTTGCCGGCGCCCACATGGCAGCCGTCGCCGATCACGGTGCGGTTCTTGTGCACGCCATCGTAGTTGGCGGTGATGGTGCCGCCGCCGATGTTGGTGTGGTCGCCGAGCCGGGCGTCGCCCACATAGCTCAGGTGCGGCACTTTGGTGCCGTTGCCGATGTGCGCCTTCTTCATCTCGACGAATGCGCCGGCCTTGGCGTCCTCGCCGAAATCGTTGCCCGCACGCAGGTAGGTCCACGGTCCGATGTTCGTGCGCGCCCCGATATGCGATTCCTGCACACGGGAACGTTCGACCACCGCACCCTCGTCCACGGTCGCGTCGATAAGGGTGGTGTACGGGCCGACGACGGCGTCCTCGCCGATCACCGTATGGCCTTGCAGGAAGGAGCCGGGCAGGATGGTGGCGTCGCGGCCGATCTGGACGTCGTCCTCGATCCAGGTGGTCTCCGGATCGAGAATGGTCACGCCATTGCGCATCCAGCGTTCGCAGACGCGGCGGTTGTAGGTCTTGGACAGGGCGGCCAGCTGCACGCGGTCGTTCACGCCCTCGACGGTGAGCGGATCCGGTGCGGCGAACGCGCCGACCTTGCCGGCCGTCTTGGCGGTTTCCAGTGCGTCGGTCAGGTAGAACTCGCCCTGCGCGTTGTTCGACTTCAGTCCGGCGATCGCCTCGGCGAGCACGGAGGCCTCGAACACGTAGACCGAGGTGTTCACCTCCTGCACGGCGAGTTCGCTGCGGTTGGCGTCCTTCTGCTCGACGATGCGCAGCACGTTGCCTTCGCGGTCGCGGATGATGCGGCCGTAGCCGGTCGGGTCGTCGAGGATGGTGGTGAGCACGGTGGCGCCGTTGCCGGAGGCGGTGTGGAATTCGACCAGGCGGTGCAGCGTCTCGCTGTCGAGCAGCGGCATATCGGAGGCGGCGATGAGCACCGGGCCGTCGATCTTGCCGGGTTCGGTGAGCTGGGCCATCGCGCACTGGACGGCGCGGCCGGTGCCGGGGATGTCGTCCTGGTTTACGATGGTGACCTGCTCGTCATAGGAGCGTGCGGCTTCGGCGACGCGCTCGGCCTGGAAGTGCACGACCACGGCCAGCGTGTCGGGATTCAGGGCGGCCACCGAATCCATGACCCTGTTCAGGAAGGTCTTGCCTGCAAAAGTATGCAGCACCTTCGGCTTGTTGGAACGCATGCGGGTACCTTCGCCGGCGGCGAGGACGATGGCTGCGGATAATGCCATAACTGACGTATTCCCTTCGATCGGAATGTCTATTGAGGGCGGAAACACCTCAAAACAATAGACGGCCGCCCGGATGTCGAGCGGCCGTCAGCCGTTCCCCCACCTGGACTCGAACCAAGACAAAGGGTTCCAAAGACCCGTGTGCTGCCATTACACCATGGGGGAGTCGTGGACTTTCGGCCCACAAGTGTTCATTTATATCATACTGTCGGTATTTACCGAAAGACTACGCCATGTCGCGTCTCGCATTGTGTGCTTTCCGCGAACAAACACGCACGTAATCAGGCGAACAGGAAGCCTTGACCGTGGTGCTCGGGGTAGGTGTCGAACAGTTCGGCGACCGAGCCGTCCTCGAATACGGCGCGGATGGCGCTGGCCAGCAGCGGGGCGATCGACAGGACGGTCAAGCCATCCCAGCGCTTTTCCTCGGGAATCGGCACGGTGTCGGTCAGCATGACCTCGCGCGCACCGCAGTTCTTGAGTCGCTCGATGGCCGGGCCGGAGAGCACGCCATGCGTGGCGACCACGGTCACCGACTTGGCTCCCGCGTCCTGCAGCACGTGGCATGCGCCCGCGATGGTACCGGCGGTGTCGATCAGGTCATCGACAAGCACGCAGTCCTTGCCGGCGACGTCGCCGACCACACGGTTGGCGACCGCCTGGTTCGGGCGGGTGATGTCGCGCGTCTTGTGCACGAAAGCGAGAGGACCGCCGCCGAGACGCTGCGCCCACTGCTCGGCTACGCGAATGCGGCCGGCGTCGGGGGAGACGACGGCGACGTTGTCGAGATGGCCTTGGAAACGATCACGGATGTAGTCGACCAGCACCGGCATGGCCACCAGATGATCGACCGGGCCGTCGAAGAAGCCTTGGGACTGCGCGGCATGCAGATCGACCGACATGATGCGGTCGGCACCGGCGGTCTTCAGCAGATCGAACACCAGACGGCAGGAGATGGGCTCGCGGCCGCGGTGCTTCTTGTCCTGACGGGAGTAGCCGAGCAACGGGCAGACCGCAGTAATGGAACGGGCCGAGGCGCGCTTCAATGCGTCGATCATGATGAGCTGCTCCATGATCGCCTTGTTGATGGGCTTGTAGTGGCTTTGCAGCACGAACACATCGGCGCCACGCACCGATTCGGTGTAGCGCACGTACATCTCGCCGTTGGCGAAATCGTATGCGGTGGTTTCAAGGACGTCGATGCCGAGCTGCTCGGCGACATCCTCAGCCAACTTCGGATGAATCCTTCCCGTAACGAGAATAAGATTCTTATCGGGCTTCCCTTCAAGGATTGCGCTCACCATGTCTCCCAACGTGTGGTCTCGTTGATGCAGTCTTCAGCATAGCCGTTCTTCACGACCGGTTGGACAACTCAGCGTTGCCTGCCGTTCACCTGCCGCTTGCGATCCATTGTTCGATGGCCTGTTTGACCGCCTTTGCATAGATATCGCTATCCATGCTCGGGTGGATGCCGTCGGAGCCGAGCATCTGCGCGTTCGCGTTGGCCGCGGCATTCCAATCCACCAGCACCACATTGCTCGGATGTGCGGCCGCATAGTCGGCCAGCGTCTGGTTGGTGGGCGGGACCCATGCGCGATCAGCATGCGCGTTGACCAGCACCAGCACACGGTCCCGCCCGATCATGGCGAGAATGCGGTCAAGCTGATCGGCGCTGATCTGCGAGTTGGTGGCCAGTCCCACCAGCACCCATTGCCGTAGGCTCCCGGCGGCGAGATCATCGTCGATGAGCTCGGGCGCGGCCATGATGGATCGTGACACACTCGCGTCGATCTGTATGCCGGGAAACACCGCCGACAACCCTTGTGAGGAGGCGAGCATCACCGAATCGCCTATGGCGGTGATCCGGTCTCCGGTGGGCATCGTATGCGTGGGCTTGGGCGGGGCCGGCACGTTGCGGCGCAGCAGCACATGTTCGGTCTTCTGCAGGCGCTCCAGTTGCGCGGCCTGTTGCTCCAACTGAATCTGCATGGCGGTCTTCGCCGGCGCATGGACGATGCCCTGCACGCAGCCGACCAGCGAGAGCGCCGCAATGAGGTCGAAGACGATGACCTGCACGGCCCGGCGGCAGCCGCATGCGCGAGGTGGCAGCACGATGGACAGCGGCGAGAGCGCCGCCGGCTTCTCCACCATCTGCCAGGAGAGCGTCACCATGGCGACGGTGAGCAGCGCGGCCATGGCGAGAGGCCAGGGGGCGGCGGACCGGAAGAGCTTCGGGGCGAGGGCGGTGGAGAGGATCCACAACGGCCAATGCCACAGATAGATGCCGTATGAATACCGGCCGAGTGCGGCCAGCGGCTTGAACACCATAAGGCTTTGCATCCAGGAGTCATCGGCGATGGTGCCGGCGATCAGCAGCACGGACAGCAGGCTGGACAGCATGATGCCCCCGCGGAAGGCGAAGGCGTCCTGCCTGCCCACGACCGTCATGCTCACCAAGGCGATCAGGCTGATGAACGCCATCGAGGGCGCCGCCGCGTCCCATAGGCGCCTCCATGCCGGAACGTGAGGCGTCGGCGTCTCACGTGCGACGGGGAAATCACCTGAACTGATGATGCGGGGCGTCGGTTCGGGCTCTTGGTCGGCGTTGCCCAGCGGGGCCACGGTGACCCACCAGGCGAGGGCGACGCCCAGCATCAGACCCATGCCGTGCGTATCGGTGCCGAAGTAGACGCGGGTGGGATCGCCCTTGGGCGTATACATCAGTCCCATGGCAAGGCCGCTGGCCGCCGCCAGCGACAAAGGGACCAGTGAGGCATACCGCGTGCGCCGAATCCGCCACATCAGCCATACGATGAACGGCACGATCACGTAGAACTGCATAAGCACGCCGATGAACCACAGATGACGGAACACCTGCGGATTCATCTGGTCGAAGTAGCTTTGTCCCGTGCCGATGGCGTACCAGTTGTAGCAGCCCAGCAGCACGGTGATGACCTGATCGCGGATGGACACCAGCATATCGTGATCGAACAGCCAGCCGGCGCTGACGATGATCGGGATCAGCAGGAGCAACGCGGGGTAGAGGCGCACCGCCCGCTTGGGGATGAATCGCACGAGGTTGAGCGTTCCGGTCGTGTTCAGGGACCGTATGAGGCTTGTGGCGGTCAGGAATCCCGAGACGGTGAAGAACACGTCCACGCCGTAGAATCCGCCCGGCAGACGCTGCTGCATGCAGTGATAGAGCACGATGGCCAGCAGCGCCAGTCCTTTAATACCGTCTAGACCCACGAACCGCTTCACGGATAATCCTTCTCTCACCGTAGTGCTGATGGCATCCCCCGTTCTCTCCAACAAACGGAAAACAAGCCCAGCATGGTAGAGGGGAGAGACAATGCGACAGCAGCGAATCGTCAGGCCGCATGCTGCATGATTACCGGCTTGACGATTCGCGGCATACCGCGCTTATCGGTGGCGTTTACCGGTGATACAGACTCACCCGTTCGTACTTCGGTTCGCAGCACACGTTGATGTCGAGATTGCGATACAGCGCCTCGTCCGTGGATGAGATGATAACGGAGAAAAGGCGTCGCAGCCCTGCAACTGTTTGAGCCCTTCGATGACGCGAGCGGCCACAGGACTGGTGGCGCTGGTGATTGACAATGCAATCAGCGTTTCATCCGAGTGCAAGCGTCGGTTCACGCTGTTGAGATGTTGGCGGCTTGCAGTTCGATGTATTTTTCGTTGTCGAATCCCTGGCGCGAAGAGGTCGGCATCCCTTTCCGGACGACGTCGTAAGCGGAAAAATTATACTGGGCATCGTCGGCAACAAAAAAGGGATTCCCCGATGGAGAATCCCATTCGTCACAGAGAGCAATTACTCCCATTCAATTGTGGCCGGAGGCTTGCTCGTGCAGTCGAGGACGACGCGGTTGATCTGGCGGCACTCGTTGGTGATGCGCGTGGAGATCGTGGCGAGCACGTCGTAGGGCACGCGAGACCAGTCGGCGGTCATGGCGTCCTCCGAGCTCACCGGGCGCAGCACGATGGGGGAGCCGTAGGTGCGCTCGTCGCCTTGGACGCCGACAGAGTGAACGTCGGCGAGCAGCACGACCGGGCACTGCCAGATGTCACGGTCGAGGCCGGCCTTGGAGAGTTCCTCGCGGGCGATGGCGTCGGCCTCGCGCAGCAGGTCGAGGCGCTCCTTGGTGATCTCGCCGATGATGCGGATGCCCAGACCCGGGCCGGGGAAGGGCTGGCGCCAGACGATCTCATCCGGCAGACCGAGCTCGGTGCCGATGGCGCGCACCTCATCCTTGAACAGAGTGCGCAGCGGTTCGATGAGCTGGAACTTGATGTCCTTGGGCAGGCCGCCGACGTTGTGGTGGGACTTGATGTTGGCTGCACCGTCGCCGCCGCCGGATTCGACGACGTCGGGGTAGAGGGTGCCCTGCACGAGGAACTTGACTTCCTTGCCGCGCGCGCCGGCCTCTTCAAGCACTTGGCGCTGGGCCTTCTCGAACGTGCGGATGAACTTCTCACCGATGATCTTGCGCTTGCGCTCCGGCTCGGAGACTCCCTTCAGGGCCTCAAGGAAGTCGTCGGCCGCGTCCACGGTGATGAGCTTGATGCCGGTGGCGGCAACGAAGTCGTGCTTGACCTGCTCGACCTCGCCCTTACGCAGCAGGCCGTGGTCCACGAACACGCAGGTGAGCTGGTCGCCGATGGCCTTGTGCACCAGAGCGGCGGCCACGGCGGAGTCCACGCCGCCGGACAGGCCGCAGATCACCTCGGCGTCGCCGACCTTCTCGCGGATCTTCTTGACTTGATCCTCGATAATCGAGGAGGCATCCCAGTCGTTGGGCAGCGCGGCGCAACGGTGCAGGAAGTTTTCGATAAGCTTCTGGCCAAGCGGGGAGTGCTTGACTTCCGGGTGCCACTGCACACCATAGAGCTTGCGGGATTCGTCCGCCATGGCGGCCACGGGCGCGCCTTCGGTGTGGGCCAGCACTTCGAAGCCGGCCGGGGCCTGTTCGACCGCCACACCGTGGCTCATCCACGTGGTCTGCTCGGCGGGGGAGTCGGCGAGGATGCCGTCGGCGTCGTCGATGGTGGCTGAGGTCTTGCCGTATTCGCCGAGAGCGGCCTTATCCACCTTGCCGCCGAGCTCATAGGCCATGACCTGGAAGCCGTAGCAGATACCAAGCACCGGAACACCGGATTCGAATACCTTAGTATCTATGGTCGGCGCGCCGGGCTCGAACACGGAGGCCGGGCCGCCGGACAGAATAATCGCCTTCGGATCCTTGGCCAGGATCTCGTCAACCGGCATGGAATGAGGGACCAGCTCGGAGTACACGCCTGCTTCGCGCACGCGGCGGGCGATGAGCTGGGCGTACTGGGCGCCGAAGTCGACGACAAGCACAGGACCGTTTGCCATTGATATTCCCCTAACGTTCATTGGAATTTTACGTGGGCTGAACACCACTGATTATCACTGGTCAAGGCGACAAGGCCGACACGCAGAAACTATGTGCGTAAATCGAACAAACTACATGCCTGTAGTCGGACAACACGCCGATTTCAAACATGGGAAATCGAACGTGCGCTGTTCTAGCCAGATAATGGATTTCCGCATGCTTCCGCCGTTTTGAAAAAGTATGTTGAAAAAACTAATGTTGACAAACGGTCAGTTGAACCGCACAAATACTGAAATTTCCGCAACAATTTCGAACACACCCGCAAGAAATCGTTCAAAAGTCGCGTTGTCCTCGTACCATGGCGGTTGACTGGGAACGGAAAACCTTGGCACCGCAAGGGTCAGGGACCGTGACCGAACAGAAATAATCAATCGCACGATTACGTGCAGGAGTACAGGAGTACACATGACGAGTCCTGTTATTGGCACCCCTTGGAAGAAGCTCAGCGCTCCGGTTTCCGAGGAAGCCCTCGAAGGCGTTGACAAGTACTGGCGCGTTGCCAACTACCTTTCCATCGGCCAGATTTATCTGCGTTCCAACCCGCTGATGAAGGAGCCCTTCACCCGCGAAGATGTGAAGCATCGTCTGGTGGGCCACTGGGGCACTACCCCTGGCCTGAACTTCCTCATCGGCCACATCAACCGTTTCATTGCTGACCACGGCCAGAACACCGTGATCATCATGGGCCCGGGCCACGGTGGCCCGGCCGGTACCTCCCAGTCCTACCTGGACGGCACCTACACCGAGACCTTCCCGAAGATCACCAAGGACGAAGCTGGTCTGCAGAAGTTCTTCCGTCAGTTCTCTTACCCGGGCGGTATTCCGTCCCACTTCGCTCCGGAGACCCCGGGCTCCATCCACGAGGGTGGTGAGCTGGGTTACGCTCTGTCCCACGCTTACGGCGCCATCATGGACAACCCGAGCCTGTTCGTCCCGGCCATCGTCGGCGACGGCGAGGCTGAGACCGGCCCGCTGGCTACCGGTTGGCAGTCCAACAAGCTCGTGAACCCGCGCACCGACGGTATCGTGCTGCCGATCCTGCACCTCAACGGCTACAAGATCGCCAACCCGACCATCCTGTCCCGCATCTCCGACGAAGAGCTCCACGAGTTCTTCTACGGCATGGGTTACGAGCCCTACGAGTTCGTCGCTGGCTTCGATGATGAGGACCACATGTCCATCCACCGCCGCTTCGCCGAGCTGTGGGAGACCATCTGGGACGAGATCTGCGACATCAAGGCCACCGCTCAGACCGACAACGTGCACCGTCCGTTCTACCCGATGCTGATCTTCCGCACCCCGAAGGGCTGGACCTGCCCGAAGTACATCGACGGCAAGAAGACAGAAGGCTCCTGGCGTTCCCACCAGGTGCCGCTGGCCTCCGCCCGCGACACCGAGGCCCACTTCGAGGTCCTCAAGAACTGGCTCGAGTCCTACAAGCCGGAAGAGCTGTTCGACGCCAACGGCGCCGTCAAGGACGACGTCCTCGCCTTCATGCCGAAGGGCGAGCTGCGTATCGGTGCCAACCCGAACGCCAACGGCGGTGTGATCCGCGACGACCTGAAGCTGCCGAACCTCGAGGACTACGAGGTCAAGGAAGTGGCCGAGTTCGGCCACGGCTGGGGCCAGCTCGAGGCCACCCGCTCCCTGGGCGCCTACACCCGCGACATCATCAAGAACAACCCGCGCGACTTCCGCATCTTCGGACCGGATGAGACCGCTTCCAACCGTCTGCAGGCTTCCTACGAAGTCACCAACAAGCAGTGGGATGCCGGCTACATCTCCGACGAGGTCGACGAGCACATGCGCGTCTCCGGCCAGGTCGTCGAGCAGCTGTCCGAGCACCAGATGGAAGGCTTCCTCGAGGCCTACCTGCTGACCGGCCGTCACGGCATCTGGAGCTCCTACGAGTCCTTCGTCCACGTGATCGACTCCATGCTGAACCAGCACGCCAAGTGGCTTGAGGCTACCGTCCGCGAGATTCCGTGGCGCAAGCCGATCGCCTCCATGAACCTGCTGGTCTCCTCCCACGTCTGGCGTCAGGACCACAACGGCTTCTCCCACCAGGATCCGGGTGTCACCTCCGTCCTGCTGAACAAGTGCTTCCACAACGACCACGTCATCGGCATCTACTTCGCCACCGACGCGAACATGCTGCTGGCCATCGCCGAGAAGTGCTACAAGTCCACCAACAAGATCAACGCCATCATCGCCGGCAAGCAGCCCGCCGCCACCTGGCTGACCCTGGACGAGGCTCGTGCCGAGCTCGAGAAGGGTGCCGCCGCTTGGGACTGGGCCTCCACCGCCAAGACCAACGATGAAGCCGAGATCGTGCTTGCCGCCGCCGGCGATGTCCCCACCCAGGAGATCATGGCCGCTTCCGACAAGCTGAAGGAACTGGGCATCAAGTTCAAGGTCGTGAACGTTGTCGACCTGCTCTCCCTGCAGTCCGCCAAGGAGAACGACGAGGCCCTGTCCAACGAGGAGTTCGCCGACATCTTCACCGCCGACAAGCCGGTGCTGTTCGCGTACCACTCCTACGCCCACGACGTGCGCGGTCTGATCTACGATCGTCCGAACCACGACAACTTCAACGTCCACGGCTACGAGGAGGAGGGCTCCACCACCACCCCGTACGACATGGTTCGTGTCAACCGCATTGACCGCTACGAGCTGACCGCTGAGGCTCTGCGCATGATCGACGCCGACAAGTACGCCGACAAGATCGACGAGCTCGAGAAGTTCCGTGATGAGGCCTTCCAGTTCGCCGTCGACAAGGGCTACGACCACCCGGACTACACCGACTGGGTGTACTCCGGCGTGAACACCGACAAGAAGGGTGCCGTCACCGCTACCGCCGCCACCGCCGGCGACAACGAGTGATAACACCTCCACGGTGTCGTTAGACCGCTGACGAAACAGGGCCCGGGATCCGTCCCGGGCCCTGTTCGCATATCGGCACCGGCTGTGCCGCCCGGCCGCCAAACGCACGAATCCCGGCCATTGCATGCGCGCCATAAAAGACACTTATACGGCAATCGGCCATTTTTCGACACTTTCGCGGTTCAAGCGCGTTATGGTGTTACCCGACATCAATTTTGGAGAGAGGAAATCCAATGACAGCAGCAACCCAGCCGGCAACCCCGGCCGCTCCTAACAATAACGAGCCGGTGCGTGTGAACCACACCGCCCGCAACGTCATCATCACCATCGTGGTCGTGGCGATTATCGCCGTGGCCGCGTTCTTCGGCTACCGCGCGTTTGCCGGTGCCAACGAGTCGTCCGCCAAGGGCAGCAAGGGCAACCCGGTCAAGATCGGCGTGGTCGGTGCCACCAACCCCGAATGGGTCAAGTTCAAGCAGAACGCCGAGAAGGCCGGCATCTACGTCGACATCGTCGACTTCCAGGACTACACCTCCGAAAACCCGGCCCTCGACTCCGGCGAGCTGGACCTCAACGAATTCCAGCACCTGCTTTACCTGGCCAACTACAACGTGAGCAACAAGAAGGACCTGCAGCCCATCGGCGGCACCGCCATCTACCCGCTCGGCGTGTACTCCACCAAGGTCAAGGACATCAAGGACCTGAAGCAGGGCGACACCGTCACCATCCCGAACGACGAAACCAACCAGGCCCGCGCCATCGGCGTACTCAAGGCCGCCGGTCTCGTGACGCTCAAGGGCGACTGGACCGCCTTCTCCACCCCGGCCGACATTGATGAAGCCAAGAGCAAGGTCAAGGTCACCCCGCTAAAGGCCGAACAGGTGGCCACCACCCTGAAGGACCCGACCATCGCCGCCGGTGTGATCAACAACGACTACGTGGCCGACGCCGGTCTCAACCCGAAGGACGCCATCTACCAGGACAACGCCGAATCCGAGGAGGCCCGCCCCTACATCAACGTGTGGGTGGCCCGCAAGTCCGACGTGAACAACGAGACCTACAAGAAGCTCGTCTCCATCTTCCAACAGAAGGACGTGCTGGCCGCCCTGCAGGAGAACTCCGGCGGTACCGCGGTGTTCGCCGACAGTTCAGCGCCAGCGAGCTGCAAGGCTTCCTGTCCGACATCGAGAAGGATGCCAAGGCCCAGCAGTGAGCCGTGGCTGATACGAGCGTACGACTAACCTATCCATAGCCATTACCACCAAGCGGAGCGAGTACCCGAGCCAACATCGGGATTCGCTCCGCTTCCGTGACCGGACACCAACAACCAGCATCAGGGAGCACTATGAGCGACCCCATCATCACCTTCGACCATGTCGTGAAGGAATTCAAAACACGCGGACGCGGCGCGAACATCGCACGAGCCTTGGATGACGTCAGCCTGACCATCGATCGCGGCGACATCTTCGGCATCATCGGCTATTCCGGTGCCGGCAAATCCACACTGGTCCGGCTTATCAACGCGCTCGAACGACCCACCTCCGGCACTGTGACCGTGCTCGGTACCGATATCACCTCTTTGAGCGAGACCAAGCTGCGACCCATCCGTCAAAAATCGGCATGATTTTCCAGCAGTTCAACCTGTTCTCCACCAAAACCGTGGCCCAGAACATCGCCTACCCACTGCAACTCGATCACTGGCGCAAGGACTATCAGGATCGTCGTGTCAACGAACTTCTTGAATTCGTGGGCCTCAGTGAGCACGCAAACAAATACCCTTCGCAGCTGTCCGGCGGCCAGAAGCAGCGCGTCGGCATCGCCCGCGCACTGGCCACTAATCCGGAGATTCTGCTCGCCGACGAAGCCACCAGCGCGCTCGACCCGGAAACCACCACCGAAGTGCTGGCCTTGCTCAAGCGTGTGAACGAGGAATTCGGCATCACCATTGTGCTTATCACCCATCAGATGAACGTGGTCCAGCAGATTGCCGGCCGCGTGGCCGTAATGAGCGCCGGACGCGTGGTCGAATCCGGCGACGTATACGACGTGTTCGCTGCACCCCAGCAGCCGGTGACCAAGCGATTCATCGCCACCGCATTGTCCGGCCTGCCCGAGGAAGATCGGGTCGAGCGATTGCATCACGAATGGTCGGGCCGCATTGTCACCGTGCTTATCCGACAAAAGGACGTTTCCGGCACCCAAGGCCATGAACTCAAGGCATCCGGACAGAATATCTCCGAACTCATCGCCAAATACGGCGTTGAATCCAGCCTGCTCTACGGCGGTATCGACACGGTCAAAAGTGCCGCCATCGGTGCCATCACCTACGAATTCAACGGGCCCGGCTGGCATGTGGACGAATTCCTGCGCGAGCTCGCCGTCAATAGCGACGTCATCGACTTCGGCACCGCCGCAAAGCCTGTGGCGTACGCCGACGCGGTCGCTGGACATGCCACCTACGCCGAAGACCGATCCCATGACCCGCTGGCGGCCGATACTGCCTCTGCATCCACCGCGCCCGGTGTATCCGCCGCCGCACATGAAGGAGACAACGCATGATCATCCTCGCCAACCCCCGCAGCGACTGGAACGTGCTGCGCCCGCTCCTGTTCGAATCCATCGGCCAGACCCTGACCATGGTGCTCATCACCCTCGTGATCGGCGGATTCCTCGGCCTGATCCTCGGCGTGGTGCTCTACGGCACCCGCCCCGGTAACCTGTTCGAGAATGCGGTCGTCTACCGCATCCTTGACATCATCGTCAACATCGTGCGCCCGATTCCGTTCATCATTTTCCTGGCAGCCATGCAGCCGCTCACCATCGTCGTGGTCGGCACGTCCATCGGCACCGTGGCCGCCATCTTCCCGATGGTGGTCATGTGCACTTTCGCCACTTCTCGTCTGGTCGAACAGAATCTCGTGCCGGTCGACCCGGGGGTAATCGAGGCCGCGCGTTCGATGGGCGCCGGCAAGCTCACCATCATCCGCACCGTGCTCATCCCCGAAGCCCTGGCACCGCTGATCCTGGCCTACGCCTTCCTGTTCATCGGCGTGCTCGACATGTCTGCCATGGCCGGCTACATCGGCGGTGGCGGTCTCGGTAACTTCGCCATCGCCTACGGCTACCAGAAGTTCGACCAGACCGTCACCTGGACGGCCGTGATCATCATGATCGTACTGGTCCAGGTGGTGCAGGGCATCGCCAACGCCATCGCCAAACGACTGCTCAAACGCCAGCAATAACAAGGCATACTGACCCCATAGATCGCGGCCCTCGCCAATATGAAGCGAGGGCCGCAATATATTCTGCGCGCTACTAGAATCGAGAACCATGAGCGAACACATCGACATTGACCACGAACTCATCGTCATCCGCCACTACCTGCACTCCCACCCGGAACGCAGCTTCCGCGAATTCGACACCAGCATCTATCTGACCGACCAGCTCAAAGCGCACGGCGTCGAAATCCTGCACAATCCGCTGGAAACCGGCGTCGTGGGCCTCATCCAAGGCAAGCGCGGCCCCGGCCCGCGCATCGGCCTGCGCGCCGACATAGACGGCCTGCCCATCGTGGAAGACTCCGGACTGGAGTTCGGCTCCGTCAATGAAGGCGTGATGCACGGCTGCGGCCACGACCTGCACATGACCGGTCTGCTCGGTGCCGCCTTCTGGCTCGCCGAGCACCGTGACAAGTTCGCCGGCTCAATCAAGATTCTGTTCCAGCCGAGTGAGGAGACCGGCCAAGGCGCTCGCGCCATGATCGACGCCGGACTCGTGGATGACGTCGAAGCCATTATCGGCACGCACAACAACCCCAACTATGCGCCCGGCCAGCTGGCCATCGGCGTTGAGCCGATGATGGCCGGCTGCGTGAAATTCCGCGTGACCCTCCACGCCCAAGGCACCCACGCCGGCTACCCGTACAAGGGCACCGGGCCCATCGAAGCGCTCTCCAGTATTATTCTGAGCCTGCAGACCATCGTGAGCCGCAACGTCACGCCCTTCCACCCGCTGGTGCTGTCCGTTACCGAAGTGCACGGCGGCCATGTGTGGAACGTGGTGCCCGCCGAAGCCGGATTCCAAGGGACTGTGCGCTATTTCCACAAGTCGGATGGCAATCTGGTCGGCCGCCGATTCAAGGAAGTGGTGGAACACACCGCCGAGGCATACGGCATCAGCGCCGACGTGGTCTGGGATGACTTTCAAGACCCGCTGGTCTCCGATCCAGGTCTTGCCAAGGCCGTGGCGGCGGATGTCAACGACTACGCGCAGCTCGAACCGATACGTCAGTCGATGGCGGGGGAGGACTTCTGCGAATTCGCCAAGGTGACGTTGCCGGTGTTCGCGTTCGTCGGGTCAAACGGCCAAGAAGGTTGCGCCGACTGGCATAGCCCGCATTTCGTGGGTCTCGACGAATCCATTCCCACCTTCGTCAACTTCTACGTCAACGCCGCTCTGCGCGTGCTCAACGAGCTGAGGTAAATCCTTTTCTGGCTCCCCTCTGGAGGCTGAGGCGTTAGGCAGACAGCCCAGTGGGCTGTCTGTAGCCGAAGGTGAGGCGACAGCCGAACCAGATATGCGCGGGCCTCGCCCGTCCATAAGCGCAGGACGAGCTATCAGCGAAACTGACTGAGGGGAGTGACATTCGTTCATTAGGTCGATTCATCGTCCATTAGGTCGGTGAACGGTGATACTGGTTGTTGGAATCGCGCCATTGCAACGACTGATATCGCATTGCAGTGACCTAATGAACGCAAAAACGACCTAATGAATGACGCCAAGCCGGAAGAACAGGCAATCCGACGCCATACGCGGCTACACTAAGAAGCTATGACACAGCTTCGCTTCGCACTCGCCCAGATCGACACCTGCGTCGGCGCGCTTGACGTCAACGCCGCCAAGGTGCTCGACTACTCCCGTAAAGCCGCCGCAGGAAACGCCCAGGTGGTAGTCTTCTCGGAAATGACCCTCACCGGATACCCCATCGAGGATCTGGCCCTGCGCCGTACCTTCCGCCAAGCCGCATGGGACAAGGCCAACGAACTCGCCACCCAGCTCAACGACGACGGCCTCGGCGATCTGTTCGTGGTGGTCGGCACCGTGGGCACCGACCGCAAGACCTCCAAGCCGCGCAACCGACTGGTGGTCTTGCATCAGGGCGTGGTCTGGGCCGGCTACGACAAGCACTTCCTGCCCAACTACGGCGTGTTCGATGAATTCCGCATCTTCTCCGCCGGCGACCGCTCTGTGACCCTCGACGTGGACGGCGCCACCATTGGCGTGGCCATCTGCGAGGACATCTGGCAGGACGGCGGCCCGGTGGCCGACCTGGCCACCAAGAACATCGACCTGCTGCTCACCATCAACGGATCGCCGTATGAGGAAGGCAAGACCAACACCCGTTTTGAGCTCGCCCAGCGTCGTGCCGCCGAGGTTAACGCCCCGGTCATCTACCTGAATCAGGTCGGCGGTCAAGACGACCTCGTCTTCGACGGTGGCAGTTTCGTGGTCGACGCCGACGGCACGCTTATCGAACGCAGCCCGATGTTCATGGAAAACCTGACGTTCTGGGACTTCGATTCCGCCGCCGAACATCAGGCCAAGGCCGAGATCGTTCCGGAACTCGACCCGGACGAAGAGGTATACACCGCCTGCGTGCTCGGCCTCAAGGACTACATGGCCAAGAACCACTTCACCGGCGTGACGCTGGGCCTCTCAGGAGGTATCGACTCCGCACTGGTAGCCGCCATGGCGGCCGACGCATGCGGCGGCGAGAACGTCTGGGGCATCTCCATGCCCTCCATGTACTCCTCCGATGGTTCCAAAGACGACGCCGCTGACCTGGCCTCCAACATTGGCGCCCATTACGAGGTTCAGCCCATTGAGCCATTGTTCAACGCCTACCAACAGCAACTTGATCTCCATGGTGTCTCCGCCGAGAACCTGCAGGCCCGCATCCGCGGTGTGATCGTGATGGCCAGTTCCAATTCGCGCGGTCTGCTCGCCGTGGCCACCGGCAACAAGTCAGAGCTCGCCTGCGGCTACTCGACCATCTACGGCGATGCGGTAGGCGGTTACGCACCCATCAAGGACCTGCTCAAGACCCGCGTCTGGGAGATCAGCCGTTGGCGTAACAAAGCTGCGGCCGCGGGCGTCGGCATCGGTGGGCTCAAGATCGTGGGCAACGAGGACGGCAACACCGGCGTCCCGCTCAAGGACGGCGTGATGATTCCGGTCTCATCCATCGAGAAGGCTCCCTCGGCCGAGTTGCGCCCCGGGCAGAAGGACTCCGACTCCCTGCCCGAATACGCGCTGCTCGACAAGGTGCTCGCCGCATACATCGAGCACGCGCACGGCCGTGCCGACCTGTTAGCCGACGGCTTTGACCAGGCCACCGTAGACACCGTGATTCGATTGGTGGACCGCGCTGAATGGAAGCGCCGCCAATACCCTCTGGGGCCCAAGGTCACGGCCCTCGCATTTGGACGAGACCGCCGACTGCCCGTCACCAACGCATTCAGGGAATAAACATATATTGCTCCCGCCAGCGGGAGCAAGTAATACCGTTGAGGAGGTACCAATGACAGACGATAACAAGAAGCAGTGGTATTTCAACACCGTCAAGAAGCAGGCCGAGCTGGGCATGGTCTCACCGGTCGAACAGCGCATGGGTCCGTACAAGACCAAGGAAGACGCCGAACATGCGTGGGACATCGTGGTGGACCGCAATGCCAGATGGGAGGAGGAGAACCGGCGCTGGAAGAACTACGGCGCGAAACCCGCACAGGCTCACCCCGAGGATTGACGGTCGAAAACTGGCGGATACGGTTCTGCTGTCAAGCTCAAGACCGAGCTGCTCATCAAACAGCTCATACGAACATCACAGTATGAGCGGTTTCCCATATCTGGAGACGTGCAATAGTCCCATCAATACCTAAAAACCATTGGAATGGTAGCGTTCACAAAAACAATGTGAGATAGCTCACCCCCAATTTCGGCTTTTCTCAAGCAAGTGCCAACTACACTTGTGAACCAAGGGTTCCGTGAGGATGCGAAACCTACAACCCCATGTAAGGAGTGACATGACCGCAGTGGAAAATGCAGCTGTCTCCCAGGAGGAGCTCGACGCCAAGGCGTGGGCTGGCTTCACCGAGGGCAACTGGCAGAAGGATATCGACGTTCGAGACTTCATCCAGAAGAACTACACCCCGTACGAGGGCGACGAGAGCTTCCTGGCGCCTGCCACCGAGAAGACCAAGCATCTGTGGAAGTACCTCGACGACAACTACCTGGCCGTGGAGCGCAAGCAGCGCGTCTACGACGTTGACACCCACACCCCGGCAGGCATCGACGCCTTCCCGGCCGGCTACATCGAATCTCCGGAAATCGACGACGTGATCGTCGGCCTGCAGACCGACGTGCCCTGCAAGCGCGCCATGATGCCCAACGGCGGCTGGCGCATGGTCGAGCAGGCCATCAAGGAAGCCGGTAAGGAGCCCGATCCGGAGATCAAGAAGATCTTCACCAAGTACCGCAAGACCCACAACGACGGCGTCTTCGGCGTCTACACCAAGGCCATCAAGATCGCCCGCCACAACAAGATCCTCACCGGCCTGCCGGACGCCTACGGCCGAGGCCGTATCATCGGCGACTACCGCCGCGTCGCCCTGTACGGCGTCAACAAGCTGATCGCCTTCAAGAAGCGCGATAAGGACTCCATCCCGTACCGCAACGACTTCACCGAGCCGGAGATCGAGCACTGGATCCGCTTCCGCGAGGAGCACGACGAGCAGATCAAGGCCCTCAAGCAGCTCATCACCCTCGGCAACGAGTACGGCCTGGATCTGACCCGTCCGGCCCAGACCGCCAAGGAAGCCGTGCAGTGGACCTACATGGGCTACCTGGCCTCCATCAAGTCCCAGGACGGCGCCGCCATGTCGTTCGGCCGCAACTCCGCCTTCCTCGACTGCTTCATCGAGCGCGACCTCAAGGCCGGCAAGATCACCGAGACCGACGCCCAGGAGCTCATCGACAACATCGTCATGAAGCTGCGCATCGTGCGCTTCCTGCGTACCAAGGACTACGACAACATCTTCTCCGGCGACCCGTACTGGGCGACCTGGTCCGACGCCGGTTTCGGCGACGACGGCCGTCCGCTGGTCACCAAGACCTCCTTCCGTCTGCTCAACACGCTGACCCTCGAACACCTCGGACCCGGCCCCGAGCCGAACATCACCATCTTCTGGGATCCGAAGCTGCCGGAAGGCTACAAGCGCTTCTGCGCCAAGATCTCCATCGACACCTCCGCCATCCAGTACGAGTCCGACAAGGAGATCCGCAACCACTGGGGCGATGACGCCGCCATCGCCTGCTGCGTCTCCCCGATGCGTGTGGGCAAGCAGATGCAGTTCTTCGCCGCCCGAGTGAACTCCGCCAAGGCCCTGCTGTACGCCATCAACGGCGGCCGCGACGAGATGACCGGCATGCAGGTCATCGACAAGGGCGTCATCGACCCGATCGCCCCGGAGGCCGACGGCACCTTGGACTACGAGAAGGTCAAGAACAACTACGAGAAGGCGCTCGAGTGGCTGTCCGAAACCTACGTCGAAGCGCTGAACATCATCCACTACATGCACGATAAGTACGCCTACGAGTCCATCGAGATGGCCCTGCACGACAAGGAGGTGTACCGCACCCTCGGTTGCGGCATGTCCGGTCTGTCCATCGCCGCCGACTCCCTGTCCGCCATCAAGTACGCCAAGGTGTACCCGATTACTAACAAGGAAGCCAAGAACCTCGAAGGCCACGAGTACGAGTACGTCGAAGGCGCCGACGACGATCTGGTCGTCGGCTACCGCACCGAGGGCGAGTTCCCGGTCTACGGCAACGACGACGATCGCGCCGACGACATCGCCAAGTGGGTTGTCTCCACTGTGATGGGCCAGGTCAAGCGTCTGCCCGTCTACCGTGGTGCCGTCCCGACCCAGTCCATCCTGACCATCACCTCCAACGTGGAGTACGGCAAGAACACCGGTTCCTTCCCGTCCCGCCACAAGAAGGGCACCCCGTACGCCCCGGGCGCCAACCCGGAGAACGGCATGGACTCCCACGGCATGCTGCCGTCCATGTTCTCCGTCGGCAAGATCGATTACAACGACGCTCTTGACGGCATCTCGTCGACCAACACCATCACCCCCGATGGCCTGGGCCGCGACGAGGACGAGCGCATCAGCAATCTGGTCGGCATCCTAGACGCCGGCAACGGCCACGGCCTCTACCACGCGAACATCAACGTTCTGCGCCGCGAGACCATGGAGGACGCCGTCGAGCACCCCGAAAAGTACCCGCACCTGACCGTGCGCGTCTCCGGCTACGCGGTGAACTTCGTAAAGCTCACCAAGGAGCAGCAGCTCGACGTCATCTCCCGTACCTTCCACCAGGGCGCCGTCGTCGACTGATGACCGGCTTCGCGATACGCGACACTGACTAACTGAAGGGGTGGGGCACGGCTCCACCCCTTCTTCGTCTCCGCCGCGCCGGCCTTCGGCGAGATTCCCCAATGCCGGCGACACCCACAGGAATCGACACAGACGTTCGCATATCTGGAACAGGAGGACAACTATGCCCGCAACACCCACGTTCCGCACCACGACCAGGCATATGCTCAAGGAATCGAAGACCTATGCCTCGCAGACTTTGATGGGCGGCCTTTCCGGCTTTGAATCCCCAATCGGACTCGACCGACGTGACCGCCTTTCCGCCCTGAAATCCGGCGATATCGGCTTCGTCCACTCTTGGGACATCAACACCTCCGTGGATGGACCGGGCACCCGCATGACCGTATTCATGTCCGGCTGCCCGCTGCGCTGCCAGTACTGCCAGAACCCAGACACTTGGAAGATGCGCGACGGCAAGCCCGTCTACCTTGACGCCATGATCAAGAAGGTCGATCGTTACAAGGACCTGTTCAAGGCCACGCATGGCGGTATCACCTTCTCCGGCGGCGAATCCATGATGCAGCCCGCCTTCGTTTCGCGTGTGTTCCATGCCGCCAAGGAGATGGGCGTGCACACCTGCCTCGATACGTCCGGCTTCCTCAACACGAGCTACACCGACGAGATGCTCGAGGACATCGACCTGTGTCTGCTCGACGTCAAATCCGGCGACGAGGAGACCTATCACAAGGTCACCGGCGGCACCTTGCAGCCCACCATCGATTTTGGCCAGCGACTGGCCAAGGCCGGCAAGAAGATCTGGATACGATTTGTGCTCGTGCCGGGCCTGACCGACTCCGAAGAGAACGTCGAAAACGTGGCGAAGATCTGCGAGTCCTTCGGTGATGCCGTCGAACACATCGACGTGCTGGGATTCCACCAGCTTGGCCGCCCGAAGTGGCACGAACTGCGCATCCCATACCCGCTGGAGAACCAGAAGGGACCCAACGCCGCCACCCGCGAACGGGTGACCAACCAGTTCAAGGACCACGGCTTCACCGTGTTTTAAATTGCAGGGCCGAACCGCGCGTAAATACCACGATTCGGCCCGTTCGCCCATACCCTAGAGATATGGCCGACATCTACGCATTTCCTATGGGAGCGTCCAACGACGGACGCCTCGTACGCCCTCAGGGTGTGCCGGATGAAGTATGGGCAGCTGTCGAATCCGTCAGCACCATGAAGCGCATCCATGACGTGCGCTATCGGGAGATTCCCGTGCCTTCCACCTTGGCCGATTATGGTATCGGCGTGGAATTCGAAGCGGGAGAGTGTGCCCTCGGCGATGCCTTTTCCGCCGGTCTTGGCAACGATGCCGAATCACGAATCGCCACAGGCTGGATCATGATGCTTTATGCTCATGAGCTGCGCATTGACTGGGATTCCAACTGGCGTTGCGTGGCGTTCGCGCGGCTGCCGCTGGAAACCGCCGAAAACGATTCTCTGACCCCCGGCATGTACTGGGATGACATGTGCGACTATTTCGACGGCATCGAGCCGGATTCGGTATCCGGCACAGTCACCGTGACCCAGAACACGGCTTTTGGTTCGATGTCTGGCTCCACCAGCGCCGGGTGTGAGATTCGCGTCTCATGGACCCCGCTTGACGGGACCGGACCGGACGGTACTATGGACGCCGGCGCACAAATCCGCTCGTGGGCCGCATTCATCAGATCCACCATCCGTTTTGAGGAGGATGACGCCAGTTGAGTGACGTCCGTGACACCGAACCCCGACTGCTGAAAGAGCCTCGCGGGGGAGTGCCCGATGTCACTTCGACGCTGGATGGCTATCATCGTGCCTGCGATGCGCTGGCCGAGGCGACGGGCTCGCTGGCCGCCGACGCCGAACGTGCGTCTGGATTCCGCTATGGACATGAGGATTGGCTGATTCAGTTCAAACGTGAAGGGGCGGGCATCGCCTTGCTTGATCCCGTCGCCCTGACACGGGCCGGAGCTGACTGGAATGAATTCAATGACGCCGTGGGCGACGCTACGTGGATTCTGCATGATTCTCTGATGGACTTGCCCGGATTCGCCGAAATCGGACTCAAACCCAAGGCCTTGTTCGACACGGAAATAGCGGCGCGATTGCTCGGCCTGCATCGCTTCGGTCTGGCCGCCGTCACCGAACACTACCTCGGCATCACGCTGGCCAAAGAGCATTCCGCCGCCGATTGGTCCTACCGTCCGCTGCCGCGCGACTGGCGCAACTATGCGGCGCTCGACGTGGAGGTGCTTATCGAACTCGAAACCTTGATGCGTCGTGACCTGAAAGCCGCAGGCAAGGATGAGTGGGCCGCTGAAGAGTTTTCTCACGCTTTGGTTGCGGGCCTTGCCCCGCGCAAACCTCATCCGATTCCTTGGCTGCGTATCTCGCGCATCACCCAGCTGAGTCGTGATCCGAGGGGCTTGGCCATCGCCAAATCCCTATGGGAGGAGCGCGACCGGCTCGCCCGGCAATACGATATTGCCCCCAGCCTGTTATTGACCGATTCGTCAATCATTGAGGCCGCGACCAACAAGCCACACAATGCCGCCCAATTCCGCGCGCTCCGATCCCTGAACGAGCGTGTGCGCATCCATACCGGTACCGAGCAGGACAAAATGTTCGAGCGGTACGCGCCGATTCAGCGTACGGTCAAACCGAAGGTCTGGAAGCAGGCCATCGACCGAGCCATGGCCCTGAAGCCCACCCAATGGCCTACCATGCCTGCCCCCGAACAGGGCGAAAACGGTGTGGTGAACGCGCCCCGATCCATGCGGCTGTGGCAACAGCGCCATCCGGAGCGTTATGACCGTCTGCAACGGGTACGGCGTGTGATCAACCGCATCGCCGAAGACACCCGCACGCCGGCCGAGATGATCATCAAGCCACAGATCCTACGCAACCTGTGCTGGGTGGAAGACCCGGTGGAAGTGGACGTCGAGACGTTCCTGATCGAGCAGGGCGCAAGAAACTGGCAGGTGAAACTCATTGCACCGTCCGTAAGTGGCGTTATCATGTAGAGGTTGCCTTACGGCAGAACTGTAAGAAATAACGACTTTTGAGGAGTCATTAGCGTGAAGATCAGCGTTCGTAACCTCGAGCCCACCAAGGTGAAGCTCACCGTCACTGTTGAACCGGAAGAGCTCAACCCGTATCTGGATGCGGCCCGTAAGGAAATCGCCAAGCAGGTGAACGTTCCCGGCTTCCGTAAGGGCCACGTTCCCGGCAAGATCATCGACCAGCGCATCGGTTTCGCCGCCGTCGCCGGTGAGGCCGTGAACGACGCGGTCCCGGAGCTGTACTCCAAGGCCCTGGATGAGAAGAAGATTCGTCCGATGGCTCAGCCGGAGTTCGACGTGCAGGATGTTCCGCAGTCCGCCAACGACGAGACCAAGCTGAAGTTCACCGCCACCGTCGAGCGTCGTCCTGACATCGAACTGCCGGAAATCGACGGTCTTGAGATCGCCATCTCCAAGCCGGAAGTCAAGGATGAGGACGTCGACAAGCGCCTCGAGACCCTGCGTCAGCGTTTCGGCACCCTGGTCGGCGTGGATCGCCCGGCCGCCAAGGGCGACTTCGCCAACATCGACCTGACTGCTGAGATTGACGGCGAGACCGTCGACTCCCAGGAAGGCGTGAGCTACGAGCTCGGCTCCAACACCATGCTCGACGGTCTGGACGAGGCCCTTGACGGCCTGTCCGCCGGCGAGGAGACCACCTTCGAAGGCACGCTGGAAGCCGGCGAGCACGAGGGTCAGAAGGCCACCGTGAAGGTCAAGGTCAACTCCGTCAAGGCTGAGGAACTGCCGGAGCTGGACGATGAGTTCGCTTCCGAAGCTTCCGAGTTCGACACCCTGGACGAGCTCAAGGCCGACATCCGCAAGGCTGCCGCTCAGGACGCCGAAGGTCGTCAGGCCACCGAGGCTCGCGATGCCTTCATCGCCAAGCTGCAGGAAGGCCTCGAGATCCCGGTGCCGAAGGGCGTCAAGGCCAACATGGTCGCCGAACAGCTCAAGGGCATGACCCCGGACCCGGAGAAGGCCACCAAGGAGCAGAAGGCTCAGGCCGAGGAGACCGTGGAGAAGGACCTGCGCGACCAGATGGTGCTCGACGCCCTGGCCGAGAAGCTGGACGTTCAGGTGTCCCAGTCCGACGTGTTCAACTTCCTCGCTTCCATCGCCCAGCAGTACGGCATGGACCCGAACAACTTCATCCAGGCCATCATCAAGAACGGCCAGCTTGGCTCGGCCGTGCAGGAAGTCGCCCGCTCCAAGGGTCTGCTCGCCGGCATGCGCGCCGTCAAGTTCACCGCTGATGGCGAGGTTGTGGACCTCTCCGGCTTCCTGGGCGAGGCCGCTGAGGACGAAGAGTCCGAGTCCGTCGAGGCCGCTTCCGCTGCTGCCGCCGTGGCCGACGAACTGTCCGCCAAGGATGACGCCAAGGATGCTGAGTGAGCGTAGCCTCATCGCGTTAGCGTGATTGTTTGAGCCCGGAATCGTGTTTCACGGTTCCGGGCTCTTCATATTCTGGCAAAAGGACTATTTCTTTGGCTCCCCTCTTTGAGGGGAGCTGTCGAGCGTAGCGAGACTGAGGGGAGTTCCCAAGGCATACTCGTTGCATAGGGTGCGGAGGTTGACATGCAGCCAACGGTTACTATCAAACGCCTTGGTTGGCTCGCTGCGGCGACCATTGTGCTCGGCGTGCTCATCGGTGTGGGAGCAGGTCTGCTGACCCTGTTGCTCTACGGCGTTGAACATGTGCTGCTCGGCTACATCGAAGGCCCAGAATTGTCTGGTCCATTCGGCGTGCCCGCTGTACGCCGTGCGATATCGGTGACCGTGGGACTCGGCATCGCGGGCATTATCTGGCATCTGTTACGCCGCAAAACGACTGCGGTATCTTCAGTCAAGAAGGCCGTGGCAGGGGAGCGAATGCCTTTCTGGCAGACCATTGTGCATGTGGTGTTGCAGATTTTCATCGTCGGCTCCGGTGCCTCGATCGGCCGAGAAGTCGCCCCACGCGAACTCGGCGCCATGATCGCGCAACGTTTCTGCGACCTGTTCCATATCGAGGGCGTTGACGGCATCGACCGGCGCATGGTGGTGGCAGTGGCTGCCGGTGCCGGTCTAGGAGGCGTCTATGACGCGCCACTGGCCGGCATGTTCTTCGCCATCGAAATCCTATTGGTGGATGTGACGATCGAAAAGGTTGCCTTTGGACTGGGCATGTCTGCCATTGCCGCATTCGTGGCGGTTGCGATCAAAGGGCATTGCCTGTTCTACGACATTACCGCCATGCAACCGGAATCCACGCCAACGTTAATGCTGTTCGCTCTGATCTGCGGTGCGGCATGTGGAGTGGGCGGCGCGTTGTTCCGAAAAGGTTCGCAATGGGCGGAAGCGCACAAGCCGACCGGTAAGGCCATTCTGTGGCAGATGCCGCTGGCTGGTCTCATCACCGGTTTGGTGGCGATTGTTGTGCCGCAGGTGATGGGCAACGGCCGTGCCGCAGCGCAACTTGGATTCAGCACGTTCATTCCTGAAACCGCTGGCACTGCTGGTGCCATGCAGTCGGCATCTTCATCGGCCGCCTCTCCATGGAACTTGCTTACGGGCGGCGGTAATGTATCCGATTCGGCCTCTGGCGGGGGAGCGGGCTCTGGAATGGCCTCGTTCTGGGCCATGCTTCAGGGTGGGAGCGGCTCTTCTGGATCCGGGATGAACGCCGGTTTCCCGCTGTCCCAGTCCAATATCTGGATGTTGCTGGGTGTGTTGGCACTCACCTTTGTCACCAAAGCGCTGGTGACGCTGATGACCATTCGCTCCGGTGCATCGGGCGGTGTGCTGCAGCCCGGCATCGCATTAGGTTCCACGCTGGGTGCGATGCTCGGCCTCGTATGGATACTGATGTTTCCGACCGATTCGGTAACCGCGTGTGCCTTGATCGGTGCGGCTTCGTTGCTTTCGGCTTCACAGCAGGCACCGCTTATGGCCATGTGCTTGGTGATGGAGCTGAGCGAAGCGCCGATTAGCTTCTTTGTGCCGGTCGGCATGGCCGTGGCCACGTCGTCGTTGATATCAAAGTGGTTGCTGAGTCGTAAGTAAGTAGATACATATATTCTGGCTCCCCTCTCTGAGGGGAGCTGTCGAACACGGTGAGACTGAGGGGAGCCGAGGTAAAGAAAGCTATGTCAGAAAATACAGAAATTCGCTCGGCACTTGAATTGCTTGCCGCCGAGCCGCTCACTGAGCAGATTGACTACTATCGAAAGCCATTCATGGTGTTATGGGCCGCCATTCAGGAGGCAGCCAGCGATGTGGCCGAAGACTACGACTTACCTGCGGATATGGCCCAATTATGGGTGGCCGAACAGATGCGCCAAGTCGCCGATTCACTGGTCGATCGGCTCGCGGAAAAAGCCGTGGCCCATGGTGCCAGCAAGTCCAACGTAGCGCGAGCCGCCGGTGCCAGCCCCGCCAATGCCGCCCGTCGCTTCCCGCGTCTGGGCGACGATGCCGCCTCCCAGACCCGTCTCCTCATTGACGACGTCCTCGATACCCTTGAATAAAACCTCCCACTGATGAGGGAGGTGTCTCGCCGAAGTCGAGATGGAGGGAGAGAAGTCAACAAAAGACGAGGGAGGTGGCTCGACAAAGTCGAGACGGAGGGAGAGATATCCTACGCTACCCGCCAAAAAGCACGCGAAAAGCCGACTTCAGTCGCTTCAAGGCGGTAGTCTGAACAGTGTTCGAGTAATTAGAAGGAGAATCAAGGTGAGCAATACCTTTGCGACCTTGCCGGTCATGGCGGGCGATGACGTCCCGGCCGGCCCCGTCAACCCGATTTTCAACCGTCTGCTCAAAGACCGCATCATCTGGATGGGTGAAGAGGTCAAGGACGATATGGCCAACCGCATCTGCGCTCAGCTGCTGATGCTGGCCGCCGAAGACCCGAAGAAGGATATCTGGCTGTACATCAATTCGCCGGGCGGCTCCATCACCGCCGGTATGGCCATCTACGACACCATGCAGCTCATCGAGCCGGACGTGGCGACCGTGGGTCTGGGCATGTGCGCCTCCATGGGCCAGTTCCTGCTGAGCTCCGGCACCAAGGGCAAGCGTTACCTGACCTCGCACGCCCGTGTGCTCATGCACCAGCCCTCCGGCGGCATTGGCGGCACCGCCACTGACGTGCGCATCAACGCCGAGCTCATCATGGACATGAAGAAGACCATGAGCGAGCTGACCGCCGAACAGACCGGCCACACCCTCGAGGAAATCTACCGCGACAACGAATACGACCACTGGTTCACCGCCCAGGAAGCCCTCGACTATGGCTTCGTGGACAAGCTCGTGACCACGCCGGACACCATCGGCAACAACCAGCAGGGGGAGTGAGACTCATGGCAAGTGAAGAAGCAAAGTTCGCCGCCCGTGCCGACCGCTTGGCCGGCCGTCAGGGCGTAGCCGGTTTCATGCCGGACGCCGCCCGCGCAGCCCAGCCAGCGCCGACCAACCGTTACATCATGCCGCAGTTCGTGGAGAAGACCCCGTATGGCATGAAGACCCAGGACGCCTACTCCCGCCTGTTCGAGGACCGCATCATCTTCCTCGGCGTGCAGGTGGACGACGCCTCCGCCGACGACGTGATGGCCCAGCTGCTGGTCCTCGAATCCCAGGATCCGAACCGTGACGTGATGATGTACATCAATTCACCCGGCGGTTCGATGACGGCCATGACCGCCATCTACGACACCATGCAGTACATCAAGCCCGACGTGCAGACCGTGTGTCTCGGCCAGGCCGCCTCCGCCGCCGCCATTCTGCTGGCCTCCGGCACCAAGGGCAAGCGCCTGATGCTGCCGAACGCCCGTGTGCTCATCCACCAGCCGGCCATCGACCAAGGCTTCGGCAAGGCCACGGAGATCGAGATTCAGGCCAAGGAAATGCTGCGTATGCGCGAATGGCTGGAGGAGACCCTCGCCAAGCACACCGGCCAGGATGTCGAGAAGATTCGCCGCGACATCGAAGTGGACACTTTCCTGACCGCTCCTGAAGCCAAGGAATACGGCATCGTGGACGAGGTGCTGGAACACCGCCAGTAAAACTTCCGAACATTGCAATACCCTCGGTCGGCAACGACCGGGGGTATTGTATTTCAAGGATGACAATGATAATGCGCAGCGTGGCGGTTCGACGGTGCGGCGCGGTCGGCAAAGGAGAATCATGGGACGTGTGGTGAGCTACAACGAGGACGTACCCCGTTGCACGTTCTGCGGCAAAACCGAACGTCAGGTCAGAAAACTGGTGGCCGGTCCCAACGCCTCCATCTGCGATGAATGCATCGCCCTGTGCGTGGACATCATCTCCGAGGAGCGTGTCAAAGATGCCGAGGTCAATTCGCTGAGCCTGCCCAAGCCCGCTCAGATCTTCGATTATCTCAACCGCTACGTCATCGGTCAGGAGAACGCCAAGCGTGCATTGTCCGTGGCCGTATACAACCATTACAAGCGCGTCAATATGGAGCTTCAGGAGTCCGCTGAACAGCTCGACGGGAATAACGGGCACAGTGGCCAGACCGGCGAACAAGCCAAGCAATCCGCTCCCGCCCAGACGCGTGCTACCCGCCGCAGCAATGACCCTTTGGCTGGCGTCGAGGTCGCCAAGTCAAACATTCTGTTGCTTGGCCCCACCGGCGTGGGTAAAACCTATCTTGCGCAGGCGTTGGCCCGCGTAATGAACGTGCCGTTCGTCATCACCGACGCCACCACCCTGACCGAGGCCGGCTATGTAGGCGACGATGTGGAAACCGTGCTCCAACGTCTTCTCCAAGCTGCGGATGGCGACGTAAGCCGAGCCCAGCACGGCATCATCTACATTGACGAAATCGATAAGATCGCGCGCAAATCAGGTGAGAACACCTCCATCACCCGTGACGTGTCCGGTGAGGGCGTTCAGCAGGCGTTGCTGAAGATTTTGGAAGGCACCATCGCCTCCGTGCCGTTGGAGGGCACGCGCAAGCATAAGGAGCAGGACACTGCGCAGATGGACACACGCGGCATCCTATTCATCTGCGGCGGTGCGTTCGTGGGACTGACGGATATTGTTCGCAAGCGATTGGGCCGTCGAGAGACCGGCTTCGGCGCGAATTGGCACGACGCCGACATGAAAGACGAGGAATTGCTCGAACAGGTCAATGCCGATGATCTGGCCGAGTTCGGGCTGTTGCCTGAGTTCATCGGACGTTTGCCGGTCACCAGTGTGCTGAAGGAACTTACCGTAGACGATCTGACGGCGATTCTCACCCAGCCAGCCAACGCGCTGATCAAGCAGTACCGTAAGCTGTTCGCCGTCGACGGCGTCGACCTGCAGTTCACCGAACAGGCCATTCGGGCGATTGCTGATATCGCCATCAAGCAGGGGACCGGCGCACGCGGGTTGCGTTCGATTATCGAACGTACGTTGCAGGACACGATGTTCCAGTTGCCGAGTTTGGATGATGTGAAGCAGGTGATTGTGGACAAGGCGTCCGTAGAGGGTTCCAGTACGCCCAAACTCCTGCGCGAAGCCGTGGATGTGCCGCAGGGACGCCTCAAAGTTGCGTAGTCGGTTTTGCTTGACCGAGTCCGTACACATGCTGCGTGAGGCCAGTAAATACGCCGTTGCGGTGACGATTAAGATGATGCGAATCGCCGCAACACGCCGAGTTGCATTCAGCTGAACGGCGTGTATTATATATCGAGTTGTCTGAAAGACAACATGCGCCAGTAGCCCAGCGGATTAGAGCAGCTGACTACGGATCAGCAGGTCGCAGGTTCGAATCCTGTCTGGCGCACTCCCGAACCACGGGGACAACAGTGGTATGCGCCAGTAGCCCAGCGGATTAGAGCAGCTGACTACGGATCAGCAGGTCGCAGGTTCGAATCCTGTCTGGCGCACAGTAAGCCTCGAAAGCGAAATGCTTCCGAGGCTTTTCCAATTGTATTGGCCCGTTTGAGTCGGCCACACAGGGGTGGGGTAAGGTTGCTCTTCGCGACTCAGCCCGGAGCGGAACGTCCTGAGATATTCCGTACTATTACATACGGTTCATCCAAGAGAGTACAGCAAGGAGACGCGATGGCCACGACCGCCGGCGCGAAGAAGGGACTTTGGTCCACCATCAGGCGAATCGCCGCCTCAGACCGTATTTCCGGACTCATCATGCTCGGCTTCGCGCTCACCGGCCTGGTGCTCGCGAACCTGCCCGCCACCGCGCATGCGTTCGAGACCGTAGCGGAAACGCATCTGTTCATCCCCTACACCAATCTCGACCTGCCGATTGGCCATTGGGCCCAGGATGGTCTGCTTACCATCTTCTTCCTGACCGTGGGCCTCGAACTGAAGCAGGAACTCACCACCGGCTCGCTCGCCAATCCGAAAGCGGCCGCCGTGCCGATGCTGTGCGCGGTGGGCGGCATGATCGCCCCGCCCATCCTGTTCCTGGCCGTCACGGCATTGTTCTCTCAGATCGGGCCTGGTGAACCCGGCACGCTGATTCTGACCACCACCGGCAGCAGCATCCCGTTCTCGGAGATGTCGCACGGCTGGGCAGTGCCCACCGCCACGGATATCGCGTTCTCACTGGCCGTGCTCGCCCTGTTTGCCAAGGCCCTGCCCGGTTCGATCCGCGCGTTCCTGATGACGCTTGCCACCGTCGATGACTTGCTGGCCATTATTCTGATCGCCGTATTCTTCTCCTCGATCAACGCCTGGTATTGGTTCATCGGCATCGCCGTATGCGCCGCCATCTGGGCATACCTCGTACGACTGAAAAAAGTGCCGTGGATCGCGGTCGGCATCGTCGGCGTCCTCGCTTGGATCATGATGTTCGAGGCAGGCGTGCATCCCACACTGGCCGGCGTGCTGGTTGGCCTGCTGACTCCCTCCCGTGAAATGCACGGCGAACTTTCACCGCGTGCCGAACGCTATGCCAACAAGCTTCAGCCATTCTCCGCACTGCTGGCTCTGCCCATCTTCGCCCTGTTCGCCACCGGCGTGCACTTCGAGTCGGTGAGCCCGCTGTTGCTGGCTTCGCCGTTGGTTATCGCACTGATTGTGGCTTTGGTGGTCGGCAAACCTTTGGGCATCATCACCACCGCATGGCTGGCCACGCATGTGGGCGGGCTCAAGATGGCCAAGGGGCTGCGCGTACGTGACATGATTCCCGCTGCCGTCGCCTGCGGCATTGGTTTTACTGTGTCCTTCCTTATCGCTTCGCTGGCGTACAAGAACGCGGAACTTTCCGCTGAGGCGCGCTTCGGCGTGCTGGTGGCCTCCCTGATCGCCGCCGCGATTTCCGGTGTGCTGCTGAGCCGTCAGTCCAAGAGATTCGAGAAGGCCGCAGCCGCAGCAGCGGCCGATGCGGAGGATGACGAATCGATTGATGGCGATGGCGCTGGTCAGACCGGTCGCACCACAAAGTCCACCACGCCCACGGAACACCCCGGCACCCTCGCCGACGGCACCGCCAGTGTGGAGATTGACTTCCGCCACTGATGGCTTAGACGGTCCCTACTCCGTTGTTGGCCTTGTTTCGCGGAAAACGTACGCTGAGGCGCGCTCACCGTACGTTCTTCACGAGATGAGGCCTTATTTCGTGAAAACCGTACGCTGAGTGTCACTCACCGTACGTTCTTCACGAAGTCAAGGATGATTTCGCGGAAAACGTATGCAGAGCTTCAGGCGCTAGAATGCGAAGAGTCGATAGCACCGTACAGGAGGACATTGGATGGCAAAGAAGCAGAAGAAATCCAAGAAGAACGGCGGCAAAAAGGCCGCTGAAGCAAAGAATCCAGCCGAGGCCGCGTCCCAGTCCGCAGTCGTGGACGATATGGAACCATTGGAAGCCACAGCTGCGAATGATACGGCAACGTTGGAGGCTGAGACGGCAACTGAGGCTGCGGCCACACCGGTGAACCTGGTCGACTTGGAGGAGGCTTCGCCGCTGGGCGACACCTATCATCGCGGCCCGGTGATTCTACGCGGCCAGATGATTCCCTCGGACAACACCACCGCCAACCTGCTGAAACCCGACCGGGACACCGACTGGCTGCACATGGACCCATGGCGTGTGCTGCGCATCCAATCGGAATTCGTGGACGGCTTCGGGGCGCTCGCCGAGCTCGGACCTGCAGTCTCAATTTTCGGCTCCGCACGCACCCAGCGCACCGAATCGATCTACAAGGCGGCACGGCGCATGGGTAGCCAGATAGCCAAGCGCAACATCGCCGTCATCACCGGCGGTGGTCCAGGCATCATGGAAGCCGCGAATAGGGGAGCGGCACTGGCCGGCGGCAAATCCGTGGGACTCGGCATCGAATTGCCGCACGAGCAGGGGGTGAACCAGTGGGTGAACCTCGGCATGAGCTTCCGGTACTTCTTTGTGCGGAAGACCATGTTCGTCAAGTATTCCTCGGGCGTGATCGTGTGCCCGGGCGGCTTCGGTACACTGGATGAGATGTTCGAGCTACTGACCTTGGTCCAGACCCACAAGGTGGCGAATATTCCGGTGGTGCTCTACGGCAAGGAATACTGGCAGGGGCTCTTTGACTGGCTCAACGGTCCGGTGGCCGAGCACGGCATGATCTCGACGATCGACCCGAAACTGGTCACCGTAACCGACGACGCCGACGAAGCCGTGGACGTGGCCGTCAGCGCAATCGTGAGATAAGCGAGATAGAGTGGCTCCCCTCGGAGAGGGGAGCCAAGGACAGAGTTACTTTTTGTAGGCGATGAGCAGGCCGGTGCCGTCAGGGGTGAGCGTGGACTCGAAACCTTCGTCATCTTCGACGGTGGCGAGCAATTCACGCATGGCGATGGCCTTGTCGCTGCGGTCGGCCGGATTGATCACGCCGCCCTGACCGTCCTCCAACACCAGCACATCGGTGAACACGATCACGCCGTGCGCGCGCAGCAGACGGGAGGCCTGGGCGAACGTGGCGGCATAGTTCTCGGCGTCGCCCGCCACCACGATCAGATCGTAATCATTGGCGTTGAGGCGCGGCAGAAACACGCTGGCCGGAGCATTCACCGCACGCAACGTGGTGTCGGTCTCATCCTGCAGCTCGGCGAACGCCTTGCGAATCAGCGCGATGCCCTGAGCGGTGGAATCGACCGCAGTCAGCAGGCCCTTGCTATCCAGCGCATGGGCGAGCTGCAAGGTCTCCACCAGCGAGCCGGTGCCCACGGCGATGACCGAAGCGGCGCCGGTGATGCGCACCAGCATGCCCAGCAGACGGGCCTGCGCCGCCGAACCCTGCAACTGGCCGGACTCGTCGGCGGCCGTACGGGCGTCGGTCAACGCATCGGATTCACGTTCGCGCGCGTGTTCCTCGGTGAATTCCCATGCCTTGGCGAGGTTGGTGTACTGCGTTCTGTCCATAATTCGTTCCTTCATGTCTTCTCTCGTGCGGGCACCCGGCGGATGCATCGACGCATGTGCTTAGACGATCGCCGCAGCCAGCCGCGGCGCGGCTTAGCGCTCGCGGACCTTGGCCACGATCTGCCACATCTCCTCGCCCACATCGATGCCGCGCGGGCAGTGGCGGGAGCAGGCGCGCACGGACTGGCAGGCGGCCACGCCGTCGGCGGTGTCGATGGCATCCATACGCTCCATGGCCTTGGTGTCGCGCGAATCGTTGACGAAACGGGAGGCCCAAATCAGCGCGGCCGGGCCGATGAAGGCGTCGCCGCCGGCGTACACCGGGCAGGCGCCTTCGCACACGCCGCAGGCGATGCAGTTGCTCAGCAGCTCGTATTTGGCGAGTTGTTCGGGGTTCTGCAGGTATTCGAACACGTCCACCTTGCCTTCGGCGGTGGTGACGAGCACGCCGTCCGCCCGAAGATATGGGGTGAGTTTCCTGATCTGGTTGAGCATAGGGTCGATGTCGGCGATGAGGTCGCGCTGCGGCGGGAAGCCGGGCAGGGATGCCAGTTCGATGACTCCCAGTGAACCGTTTGCGGCCGAGTCCTGGTCGG
This sequence comes from Bifidobacterium sp. FKU, assembly GCF_026016385.1. Taxonomy (NCBI): domain Bacteria; kingdom Bacillati; phylum Actinomycetota; class Actinomycetes; order Bifidobacteriales; family Bifidobacteriaceae; genus Bifidobacterium; species Bifidobacterium sp. FKU. Next base: position 1,627,334 of record NZ_CP092888.1, on the reverse strand, counting down.
CCGCCGCGTTCGCGACGTTTTCCGCGGAATCGTCGGATTCCTCAGCCTCGGTGCCGGTGTGTCGGAACCCTTCGTCATCGACTTCAGGCATGGCGCCGGGCTGCTTGGCCCAATCGCGGATGGTGGCCGTGCATAGCAGGGTGGGGGTGCCGTTTATTGCCACGGCATCCGAACCGCACATGCCATGACCGCACGAATAACGGAAAGCCAGCGTCGGGTCGACGGTGCGTTTGATGGTCAGCAGGCAGTCGAGCACGGTGTCCGAGGGGCGCGCGGGAATCGTGTATTCCTGCACCCACTGCTTGCCGCGCGGACGACGGCGTGCCGCCGAATCCAAGCCGCCGCCGAATGGGGAGCTTTTCTTGGCGAACGGGCTGCCGCCGCGTGCACGTTCGGCGCGCTCGGGTCGCGGCGTGAAACGATGCACTTGCAGGGTAACCGTCGTGTTGCTCGCCTCAGCCATGTTCTGCCTCCATGAAACAGTGGGATGTCAAGTCCAGTATTAGCCAACCTATTGTGCCACAAGCCCTAGGCGGCTTGGGTATTACCACCAGCGGATCAGTACTCGCGCTTCTTGGGCGGATAGTCGGTGATGTGCACCGGCTTGAAACTTACCGGACCATCATCGGCGACCATCGAGTGAGCAAGGAAATGCTCATCGTCGCGTTCGGGGAAATCAAGGCGTTGCATGGATCCGCGAGATTCCTGACGGGATTCGGAAGCGTGCAGCATGGCCTCGGCCAGTTCGATCAGATGACGGACTTCCCAGATGGCGGTGACCTCCTGATTGAAAGCGGCGGTCTTGTCATGGGCCCGCAAGGTATCGGCAACCGGCGTGATGTCGTTGTTGATCTGAGTCAACGCCGTATCGATGGCCTGAGCGGTGCAACGTACGGCCAGAGCCTGCTCCATCACTGATCCGAGTTGGGCCATGAGCTGATAAGGATTGGCAGTGGTCGTCCCATCGTCTGAATCACCCATTGGTCCGGCGAGCAGTTCGTCAAGCTCTGCCTTGCGAGAATCGGCAGCCTGATCGGCGGCATCGGTCAGCATGTCATCGGCCGAATCTTCGGCCATAGGGGAGTCAACCGGGTTCTCGGCGATGCGTGCGGCCATCGTCTGACCAGCGCGTGTGCCGAACAGGCAGGCGTCGAGCAGAGAATTGCCGCCCAGACGATTCGCACCATGTACGGAGACACAAGAGCATTCGCCAGCGGCGAACAGTCCATCGACTACCTGCACGGCACCGTCGGCCCAACGGTACACCTCGCCATTGGTGGTGATGGGGATGCCGCCCATCGTGTAATGCGCAGTGGGCTTGATGGGCACCAGGTCCTTGACCGGATCGAGGTTCGCGTACTGCTCGATGGTTTCGACTACCTGCGGCAGCACTTCCTTCATACGTTCGGGGTCGATGCCGGTCATATCCAGCCAGACGCAGTCCTTCGGACCATCCGGGTCCTTCGGATCGGCGACGCCGCGGCCGGCGTCGATCTCCGCCATGATGGAGCGGGAGACCACGTCTCGCGCGGCCAGATCCCTATGCTCCGGGGCGTAGCGTTCCATAAACGGCTCACCGTCGGCGTTCCTCAGGATGCCGCCCTCGGCGCGGGCCGCCTCGGACAGCAGGATGCCGGTGTGCGCGAGCCCGGTGGGGTGGAACTGCACAAATTCGATGTCCTCCAGCTGCAGGCCGGCGGCCAAGGCCAATGCCATGCCGTCGCCGGTCAGGTCCCAGGAATTCGATGTGGTATGGAACAGTCGGCCCGCGCCACCGGTGGCAAGAAGCACGTTGCGCGCGTGGATGGCCTGAATCTTGCCCGAATGCGTGTCAAATGCCACGATGCCGGCCGCCTGCTTGCCGTCGTCGGCGAGCACCAGGTCGGTCACATACCATTCCTCGGCGAACTCGACGCCGGCGGCCACGCACTGCTGCCACAAGGTGTGCAGAATCTGGTGGCCGATGCGGTCGGCCGCATAGGCGGCGCGCTTGACCGGGGCACCGCCGAACTCGCGCGTGTGGCCGCCGAACCGGCGCTGGGCGATATGCCCGTCATCGGTACGGGAGAAGGCCACGCCCTGACGCTCCAGGTTGATCACGGTCTGCGGCGCGTATTCGGCGAGCAGTTTGGCCGCGTCCTGGTCGACGAGCCAGTCGCCGCCCTTGATGGTGTCGTAGTAATGCCAGTGCCAGTCATCGGACTCCACATTGCCCAGGCTCGCGGCGATGCCGCCCTCGGCCGAACCGGTGTGCGAACGCAGCGGCTGCAGTTTGGAGACCACGAGGATCTTCGGGTCCACGCCTTGTTCCTTGAGCTCGGTGATTTTGGGGGAGCGCAGCAGTCCCAACGCCGCCGACAGGCCGGCCGCTCCGGCGCCGACGATCACCGCATCATACATATCTTCCAAACGTTTCGGACTCATGGGTTCGATTCTCGCACACCCGCCGAACAGTCTTCGAGCCGTGTCATGGAAGCCGATTAGCCGACACGGCTGCTCAGCTTGAGTATGCCGGCATCCCGCTCGATCACTCCCTTCAGCTCCAATGCGCCGAGTAGCTCAAGTATGGTGCCGATATTGGGAATCTCGTCGGGTACCGTCTCTCGCGCCACACGCAATAGTGCGTCCGGAGTGACGATGAGATGTCGTTTACGGCATTCACGAATCAATGCCACTAATGTGCGCTCCATTTCCGGCAGCTTGGCGATAATGATACGTTGTTGGGCTTCCTTCTCGGGATCGGGCTTCGGCTTGACACGAAGATCCGGCATCTGATGCGACGAGGGCAGCTCTTCACCCTTGCTCTTGTTGGCACCGGTCCCGGCGGTTGCGCTCGCCGGCCCATCCTTGGATTGAACGAGTGTAGGCTGAGTATGCTTGGTCTTAAGACGTTTCGAATGGCCTGGATCTTGTGACGACTCCTGTGACGCCGATGATTCCGAGGATGCTGGCGATAACGGAGTCGTTGCCGGCACTTCCATGGCCTCCTCGTTTTCGGACGAGTCCTGACCTGTGGATTTCGATATGCCTGGGCATACTCCCATAACGGGTTTGTGCCGTTCATGGCATATATCCTCGGTGGATGTGGCGGCACACAGAATCATCGCTCGGTGGTCGCCGATCATCTTATTGCACCCGGCGTTGCAAGGCTGATTGATGTCACCGGGAACCGCATACACTTCGCGCAGCAATTCACATGCCCATCCCGCGGTGTTGAGCGCTCCGGAACGCAACCGGGCTTGCGTCACAATCAATGTGGAAGACATGGCCGCGATAATGCGGTTGCGGAGTAGAAAACGACGGGCTTCGGGAATCGTCCCTGGACACAGTTCACTGATCAGTGCACCACCCTGTGCCTCGATACGTTCGAACAGCGTGCGGTTACGCATCGGTCCGATATGGTTGAGCCCGCCGGCGAATACGGCAACGGTTCTGCCCACATTGGCGGGCATTCTGCCGTGCAGCGCATTCAACGCTCCCCAATGTGCCGCCGCATCCGTTCCCATCGCGCCTCCGGACACGACCAGATGCCCGGCAACGGCTGCCTGTTCGGCTACGGTGTGCGCCACATACCGGCCATATTCGGTCACGTCCCGTGAACCGACGATGCCGACCGGTTTGGCGCAACTGGTCAATGCGCGTGGATCGCCTTTGATCCACAAACACAGCGGTGGCGCCCAATCGGAGCGAATGGACAGGTCGGCCAACTGCGAGGGCCAACATGGATGGCCAGGGCCGATAATCCATTGCGTGCCATCCATAGTGAACCAGTCAGCCAGTTGGATGATGTCTTGCGAGGGCAGGTCCATCATGCGGTTATGCCAGCCGGCCAGTGCATTGCGGAAGGAGCGCATCGCGTTCGCCGACGCCTTGCGGCCCCATCGAGTGAGGCCGTCCACGAACATGCGGTCAATACGTGACAGCGCCGGGCCGCAGATTTCAGATGGCTGGCTTGGATGGGATTGCGCCAACGCGTGCCAGAGGGATTCGGCGCTTTCCGCGCCTTTGAGCGTGGCGTACATCATCACATCCGCCCCATCAAGACAGAACGTGAGCGCGGCGCGGTATAACGTATCCGTGGGAGGCATGGGAATGGTGCGCGAAACAGCGAGGCCCGTATCGGTGTGATCCACACTGCCTGCGGTGCCGCCAGATTGTCGGATATCAGTAGCGTTACTCATGTCATCCTCGTTCTCATTTCGATGCCCTGATGGACGTCCTGCTCGGTGGGGGACACGCGGCCGGCCAGATCGGCGAGCGTCCAAGACAGACGCATGGCGCGATCGGCCCCGCGTAATGTGAGTTGATGATTGGACAGGGCCCGATTGACCAATTCCATCGCTTTCAGCGACGTATTGGCGTGCAGCCATTTTCCCGAAGCTTGCGCGTTGCACACCCATCCGTACTGTCTGAACCGGTCCTTGGCCACTTGACGGGCGCGAATCACACGAGCTTGTATTCCGGCACTGGACTCGCCGATTGGCTCGCTTTGCACGGCAATGCGCGAGACCGGTGGCACCGCCATCTGAATATCCACACGATCCAATATCGGTCCGGACAATCGCGAGAAATAACGTATACGGTCTTTTTCCCGGCAAGCGCAACGTTCGCCGGTGCCGTAATAGTATCCGCACGGGCAGGGGTTGGCCGCCATGATGAGTTGGAATGAGGCCGGGTAATAGGTGCTGCCTTTTGAACGGGAAAGCGCCACATACCCGGATTCCAATGGTTCGCGCAACGTCTGCAGGGCGCGTGCGCTGAATTCCGGTGCCTCGTCCAGGAACAGAATGCCTCGATGCGCGCGCGTGATCGCGCCGGGAACGGCGATGCCGCTGCCACCACCCACCAAGGCCGCCGTGCTGGCGGTGTGGTGCGGTGCCTCGAACGGCGGCATGTCGGTGATGCCGTACTGAGGCAGTATGCCGCACAGCGACCGAATCGATGCCACCTCCAGTTGTTCCGCCTCGTTCAACGGGCACATGATGCCGGGCATACGTGAGGCCAGCATGGTTTTGCCGCTGCCTGGCGGGCCGGTCATGATGAGATTATGTCCGCCTGCCGCCGCCACTTGCAGCGCCCATTTGGCATGTTCCTGACCCAGAACCTCGTTCATATCGCCACAATCGTTGGGATGGCTTGTGGGCGATTGATCCATGGTGGTCTCGTCGGCAACCGGTGTATCAGTAATCGTATAGGTGGCATCACCGCCCAGCAGTTCGATGAGCTCACCCACATGCCTCACGCCCACTACATCCAGTCCATCCACCATCGAAGCCTCGTCAAGATCGCGATGGGGAACAATCATTTTGCGCACGCCACGTTCCTCGGCATGCAGCATGATCGGGAGCAGCCCATGAATCGGCAGCACCGAGCCGTCAAGATTCACTTCGCCGAGCACAATGGTATCTTCCAAGCAATCATGCCCTATGGCATCCGCCGCGCATAGGACGCTGGCCGCGATGGCCAGATCATGCGACGAACCACGTTTGGGCATGGCCGCAGGGCTCATGTTCACGGTCACGCGGGTTTGCGGCCAACCGAATCCAGTGGCTTGACACGCCGATTTCACGCGCTCGCGGGCTTCGGACAACGATGCATCCGGCAATCCGATGATGCTGAAGTATGGCAAGCCAGGGCTGATGAAAGCCTGCACTTGGACGATGAAGGCCTTAAGGCCGATCAGTCCGACTGAGAGAGTGCTGCCGATAGCCATGTCTACTCCTTTCGCAATGTGTTTCGCAACGTGACTGTTTTTTGGGGGACGAATTCAGAAGGCGTTTTCGATGTGATGCACGAGCGGTCTGCCCACCCGAAGCACGATGGTGACGACATCGAAACGGACTGCCGTATGCGGCACACGATTACGCCGGTCAAGCAGCCAATCGCAGGCGGCTTTCCTGAGATTGTGCTGTTTCACCGGCGTGATGGCCTCTTGCGGATATCCGTAATGCATGGACCGGCGTGATTTCACTTCGACGAACACCACCGTGTACTCGGGATTGAGCATCACGATGTCCAATTCGCCGTAACGGGTATGCCAATTGCGGCTCAAGGTCGTCCAACCGTGTTCCTCCAGCCACGCGGCGGCATACTGCTCGCCGAGCGCACCGAACTGTTTGGGCGTCAGATTGCGGTCGCCCATCGTGGCCGCAATCCGTTCCGAAGGCAGCGTTGCCTGCGGATCAGGTGAAGCCAGCATGGGCTGGTGAAAGGCAAGACCGGCGTCGATGCCGGACTTCGTCGTCGGCTGGGTAGGTGGTAAAGCGTTCATGATTCCACTGTGCGGGTTACATATGTAAGAGCACAAGCGCAACCGGCAAATGTGGATACTATGACGCGGTTTGGCGTGTTGTGGATAACGTGTGGATGAAAACCCGGTTATCCACCATTAGTTCAGAAGGTTTACCAAGGCTCCCCAGCCGACTTACCTGTGATGACAAACAACCCGCCGAGTTGTTCGCTGAATACGTCAGACCCAGTGAGCGGAGAGGGGAGCCAAGGTGCGGTCACTTCACCAAATCGGTGAGTTCGCCAAGGTTCAGTTCGAAGCTGACGCCACGATCCTCGAAATGCGGCTGGTCACGGGTGCTGACCATGGCGTGTCGCACGAACTCGCCGGCGATTTCGGCCGACTTGGCCAAGCCGCGGCCGGCCATCACCGCGCCGCACAGGGCAGATGCGAAGGCGTCACCCGTGCCATGAATCATGTATGGCAGCTTTTCATGAGCCAGCTCGATCTTGCCGGCAACACCGGTGGAAGCGCTGGCCACATAGTTGACGATTTTGCCATCGCCATGGTCGATGCCCTTCAACACCACGTTCTTGGCACCCAACTTCAGCAGAGCACCAAGCAGCTCGTTAACCGTGGCCTCATCAATATTCTGGCCAGGATAGTCACGCTTGGTGAGAATACTCGCTTCGGTGAGGTTCGGCATCAACACGTCGGCACCATCGGCCAGAGCGCCCATTGCCTCGCACAGCTCCGGTGTATACGTGGGGTACATTTCGCCGGCGTCTCCCATCACCGGGTCAACCAGACGTAGCGCGTTCGGATATTCACGGTAGAGACGCTGAATGATCGCCACCTGATCGGGGGAGCCGAGGAAGCCTGAATACACGCCATCCAGTTCCACGTCTTCCTTCTGCCAGGCATCCAAGTAACCGGAGAGAATATCCGTGGTGTCGTGGAACGTGAACACTGCATAGCGCGTGTGCGCCGAGAACAGGGCGGTCGGCACCGGGCACACATCGCAGCCTGCGGCCGAGAGAATCGGAATCGCGGCGGTCAGCGAGCACTTGCCGTAGCCGCACATGTCGTGCACGGCGGCCACGCGCGGAATATAGCTCGGATCACGGTCATACAGTGTTACATCGGTCATGTCTGTTCGAACCCCTTCACCATGTTGGCGGAATAATTCATTGGCGATGTTTGACTGTAGTCGTTCGTCATGTAAACCATGTAACCGGGCGGCAGAAAAATGAAACAGACGTCATCGCCGAGCGGGCAAACCGTCTTGGTGATGGGTGGAACAAGCAATCATCACGGACGCTTGAGCCATGCGCGAAAGGCATGGTAGCGATATCACCGTGACCGCAGTCGAACGTGAAAGCGCATGCGCGCGGCCCGGTGTGTCGCGATAATTTCAACGACTTTTCCGTGACTCTTGACAGTCTCTCACGTCAATGATTCCAAGGCTTTATAAGCCCCTATAGGCAAGCCCGATAACGTTCGGCTTGCGTCGCGCGGCCCAAGCGTCGTAACTTCATAACCAACACCTCGCCAACCACCCGAACACGGCAGGCGGGCGGCAAGGAAAAATCCTCGCGACCTAGCATAACCAAGGAGAAATACCCATGGCCGAGAACAACAAGAAGTACCGTTTTGAAACCCTGCAGCTGCATGTGGGCCAGGAGCAGGCCGACCCGGCCACCGATTCCCGCGCAGTGCCGATCTACGCCACCACCAGCTACGTCTTCCATGATTTCGATCACGCCGAGGCACGATTCGGACTGTCCGACCCGGGCAACATCTACGGCCGTCTGACCAACACCACCCAGGGTGTCTTTGAGGACCGCATCGCCGCCCTTGAAGGTGGTACCGCAGGCCTTGCCGTCGCCTCCGGTGCAGCCGCCGTGGAATACGCGGTGCGCAACATCACCCAGTCCGGTGATCACATCGTCGCCGCCAAGAACATCTACGGCGGCACCTTCAACCTGCTGCGCCACACCTTGCCGCGCGACGGCATCACCACCACCTTCGTTTCCGCCGAGAACCCGCAGGAGTTCGAGGATGCCATTCAGGAGAACACCAAGCTCGTCTACTTCGAGACCTTCGGCAACCCGAACGCTGATCTGCCGGACTTCGAGGCAATCTCCGAAATCGCCCACAAGCACAACCTGCCGGTGATCGTCGACAACACCTTCGCCACCCCGTACCTGTTCCGCCCGCTGGAGCACGGCGCCGACGTGGTGGTTGAATCCGCGACCAAGTTCATCGGCGGCCACGGCACCACTTTGGGTGGTGTGATTGTTGAAGGCGGCAACTTCGACTGGAATGCGGTTCCGGGCAAGTTCCCGACCCTGACCGAGCCGGACCCCTCCTACCACGGCCTGAACTTCTACGAGGCTCTCGGCGGCACCGCCTTCGTGACCCGTATCCGCGCCATCCTGCTGCGCGATACCGGTGCCACCCTGTCCCCGTTCGCCGCCTTCCTGCTGCTGCAGGGCACCGAAACCCTGTCCCTGCGTGTTGAGCGCCACGTCCAGAACGCGCTGAAGGTCGTCGAGTACCTGCAGACCGTGCCGGAAGTCGAGTCCGTTTCCCACCCGTCCATCCCGGGCCGTCCGGATCACGACCTGTACGAGAAGTACTTCCCGAACGGAGCAGGCTCCATCTTCACCTTCGATATCAAGGGCGGAAAGGATGCGGCTCGCGTCTTCATCGACAATCTGCACCTGTTCTCTCTGCTTGCCAATGTGGCCGACGCAAAGTCCCTCGTCATCCACCCGGCTTCCACCACGCACTCCCAGGAGACCTTGGAAGAGCTCGAGGACCAGGGCATTCACCAGGGCACCATCCGCCTGTCCATCGGCACCGAGAACATCGAGGATATCCTCGATGACCTGAAGGGCGGCTTCGAAGCCCTTCGCGCTTCCGGCTTGGCCAAGTGAGGTCGACAGAAAGGTTGACAGCCCGATGAGAAGGGGCGCGATGCTAATGGGGTGCATCGCGAATCATCGAGCCGCATGGGGTGCCTTCCGCCTGATCGCTTGACCCAAGGAGTAGGAAGCTCGCACTGACGTCATGCAGTGCGGGCTTTCTTGCGTCTGTATGCCTCACACAAAAATGACCGTCGCCAAAAAATGTGTGAGACAAACGCACATCATCACCCAATCACACATGTTGACAATCCGCGATATTTCGCCGATTGTCGGATGTCGTTGTTCGTTTTATATTCGGTTGGCCTCACACTGTTTGCGCAGAGGCATGAATAGTGTGAGACCTGAGACGACATAATCCTCAAGGATGAGGGCCGGCGCGTGGCCGACCGCCCAATTCAGTCTGGCGCACGATGGGGCGCGCCGTTATTTCTTCATAAGTTGGAATCGTCATCCGGGCATAAGGCCCGGCCAAATATGGAGAGACATTATGAACGTGCAGAACCCGGCCGCATCGCGCGGCATCGCTATTCAGGCCGTCGACTTGGTCAAGAACTACGGCACCGGCAGCAATATGGTCCATGCCCTGCGCGGCGTGAACGTGAGTTTCGAACGCGGCAAATTCACCGCCATCATGGGCCCTTCCGGCTCCGGCAAATCCACGCTTATGCACACGCTCGCCGGCCTCGACTCCGCCACATCCGGGCATATTCTTTTCGGCGGGGCAGACCTGACCCGCATGGACGACAAGCAGCTCACCTTGCTACGTCGCCACAAGATCGGCTTCATCTTCCAAAGCTTCAACCTGTTGCCCATGTTCACCGCCGAACAGAACATCCTCATGCCACTGACTCTCGCCGGAGACAAGCCCGACCACGCCTGGTTCGACCTGCTCGTCGATACCCTGGGACTGAAGCAGCGCCTGAACCACCGACCGAATGAACTGTCCGGTGGCCAGCAGCAGCGCGTGGCCATCGCCCGCGCGCTGATTACCAAGCCGAAGCTGGTGTTCGCTGACGAGCCGACCGGCAACCTCGACTCCGTTTCCAGCGCCGAAGTGCTCAGCTTCCTGAAGCGTTCGGTCAACGAGCTTGGCCAAACCATCGTCATGGTCACGCACGATGCGGTGGCCGCCTCCTACGCCGACCGTGCCATCGTATTCGCCGACGGACAGATCGTGGCCGATGAATCGAATCCCACTGCCGAAACGATGAACGAGCTGCTTATGTCCGAACGCGAACGTGCCGCGCGCACTGCCGTCACCAGCACACGCGCCGACACGCTCGCCCGTCTTGCCGGCGTAAAGGATGTGCCCAACCTGCCCATCACCGACGCTCCATTGCCCCCAGCTGGGAGAACCGGCACCATGCGCCATGCCCGCGCCGTCGTACAGCACGCTCGCTGAGCCGGAAAGCGAGAGACAGGACACCCCCATGTTTTCCATCACTCTGAAACTTATGAAGAAAAGCGCCAGGATGCTGATTCCGGCAGGCATCGCCATCCTGATCGGCACTGCGTTCATCGCCGCTACCTTCCTGTTCGGCAACGCGATGAACGATGCGCTTGCCGCCCAGAACACCGCCCAGCTCGGCGGCGCGAACTACGTGATCAGCCCGGATAGCGGCAAGGACCTGACCGATAAGGACCAGGACTACATCTACACGCGCACGGTTAACGACTTCCAGCTTGACCGCATCCGCGCCACCAAAGGCGTCAAGGACGCACGTGCCGGCTACGCGGGTCCTGTGACCGTAACCCGTGGCAACAAGCATGCCAGCAGCTACGTCATCACCACCGCCACAAAACGCACGCTGCTGCCGGTCACCATCACGCAAGGAGACCAGCCGGCGGACAGCAACGAGATCGCCCTGACCAAGTCCGTGGCCGACCAGCTCGGCGTCAAGGTAGGGGACCGTGTGACCGTCAACTCGCAGGCGGCGCAGTATGCGGGCAAGACCGGCGATTCGGCCGGTAATACCGGTGACGCTGGTGATGAGTCGGCCCAGAACGCCGATGGCGCGAGCTCGCACGACGGTGATTCCGATGCCGCGTCCGGCGCGTCCGCCCCATCCGACGGCACCGACACGGCCGCCGACTCCGGCATGACCGTGCGCGTGGTCGGCCTGACCGACGATCCGAACGGTGCCTACCCCTACTACGGCGGCGCCTCCGTGCTCTCCGACAACGTGATCGCCGCGATGGGAGGCGGCGACGATTTCAACGAACTGCCCGCCAGCATGATCTACCTCGACATCGATGGTGCGGGCGATGCGGCCGCGACGGCCGCGGTCGCACAGATCAACGCCCTGCTCCCCAAGCATTTCAGCGTCCAGTCCCGAGCCTCATACGCCGAACGATCCATCGCGAGCATGAGCGCGGGCGAAACCAGCATCACCACCATATTCCTGTTGAGTTTCGGCATACTCGCCATGCTGGTGGCCTCGCTGGTCATCGCCAACACCTTCCGCGTCCTCGTGGCGCAACGCCGCCGCACGCTCGCGCTGCTGCGCACCATCGGCGCGAACAAGAAACAGTTGTATGCCGGTGTGCTGTTCGAAGCCGGCGTGCTGGGACTGATCGCCTCCGTGCTGGGCGTGGGCCTCGGCATCGCCCTTGTGGAAGCGCTGTGCCGGTCCGGCATCATGCAGGCCACCGACATGAACATGCGACTGGTGCTGTCCCGCCCGGCGTTCACCGTACCGGTGGCATTCGGCATCATTATGACGGTGATTGCCTCGCTAGGCTCCGCGCGTTCCGCTACCGCCGTCACCCCGCTGGAAGCGTTGCGACCCATCGAACTGACCGACACGCGACGGGCCGGTGTGGTCCGCGCCGTGATTTCCATGCTGCTGATTGCGGTCGGCGTGGCACTGTGCGCATTCTCTGTATGGCAGATGTCCGAGAAAATCGCCGGACGTGATTCAATGGCCGACAAGCAGTATTCGCTGGTGCTGCTCGCCGCCATCATCGGATGTGCATTGATCTTCCTTGGACTGGTGCTTTCCGCCACGTTCTGGCTGCCGGTGCTCATGCGCGGCGTGGGCGCGCTGGTTGCACTGGCCGGTCCGTCCGCCAAAGTGGCACATGCGAACATTCAGAAGAACCCGCGCCGCGTGGCCGCCACCGGTGCCGCACTGCTTATCGGCGTGACGCTGGTCTCCACCATCGCCACCGGTGCCGCCAGCGCCAAGCAAACCATGAACGAGGCGTTGACCACGCGCTACAGCGTCGACATGATTGCCGCTGGCACCGATATGACTGGCAAACAGGCCAGCGAGGCAGCCAAAGTCAAGGGCGTTCAGAGCAGTATCTACGCGCCGACCCGCATGATGACCATGAAGGATGCCGACGGCAAGAGTCTGAGTGTGCTGGTCGTGGGCGTGGATGGCGTCGACGCGCTGCGCAAGGTGGTGCGCTCCGATTTGTCCGGTGTGACCATTGATGGCGATTCCGTACTGATGCCCAAGTATTCCGCCGCTACAGGCAAGGATATTCCGCTGGACAAGAGCGTTACGTTCACGGCTGGAGCGGCCGAAGCACAAGCCGATGCCACCAATGGTCCGTCCGGTAATGATGCGAACGGCAGCGCCGAAAACGGCAATGGACAATCCGGCGGCACACAGACGCTGACGCTCAAACCGCGGAAGGTGGACTATCGCCGCATCGCCTCCAACTACGCCGCGGTCGCCTTCGTGGACGCCAGCCACTTCACCAACGGTGGAATCAAGGCCGACGGGCATATCATGCTTATGCGCATTGACGCCGAAGGCGCGGGTGTTGCGTTGAACGACGTATTCACCAACGTGCAGAATGTGTTCTCCGCCAGTGCGGGTGTTACCGTGACCGGTCCGGTGGCCGAACGTACGCAATGGGAGACCATGATCAACGGCATGATGGCATTGTTGGTCGGTTTGATTGCGGTGGCTGTGCTCATCGCCTTGGTCGGCGTAGCGAACACGCTGAGTCTGTCGGTGATCGAACGCACACGCGAATCCGCCACCTTGCGTGCCATCGGCATGACGCGCGGCCAACTGCGGCGCTCGCTGGCGGTGGAAGCGTTGCTGCTTTCGCTCGTCTCCGGCGTGGTGGGAGTGATATTGGGTACCCTGTTCGGCTGGCTCGGATCCTACATGGTGTTTAGTTTGTACGGCGACACCGTGTTCCCGTTCGAATGGGCCACCAACGGCGTGGTGCTCGGCGTCGCCGCGCTCGCCGCTCTGCTGGCCAGCGTGGCACCCGCCCGCCGGGCCGTCAAAACGCCACCAGTTGAAGCCTTGGCCGAAGCGTAGAGCAATAAGCTCCCTCATCAGAGGGAGCTTTTTTGTTACACCAGCCCGTTATCGTACGCGAAGACTACAGCCTGTACGCGGTCACGGGCGTTGATTTTGGCAAGGATATGCGCCACGTGGGTTTTGACGGTGGGAAGGGAGATAAAGAGCTTGTCCGCGATCTCCTGATTGCTCAGACCATGGGCGATCTCCACCAGCACCTCGCGTTCACGGTCGGTGAGCAGATCCAGTTCGGGATCGGTGTATGCTGGGCGTGACGTATTGGAACCGTCGGAAGCGGCTCCGGCAGGGGAGGGGATGCCGGTCATCGAGCCGGCACCGTTGCCGGCCGCACCGCCAGAGACGCCGACGGCGGAACCGTACACGGCACCGGAGCGCGCGACATCGCCGGTCAGCGAACCATGCTGCGCGTAACCGTCCTGCATCATCTTTTCGATGAGTCGCTTGGTGGCGGAAGGCGCGATAATCGCATTGCCTTGGAATACAGTACGAATCGAATTGAGCAACGTTTCCGGTTCGGTGTCCTTGAGCAGGAAGCCCGAGGCGCCGGCATTGATGGCCGCCATCACATACTCGTCCAAATCGAACGTCGTCAGAATGATTACGCGCGTCGGCCGGTCGTCAGCCGATTCGGCCGAGACGGTCGCGTCGCCCGGCGCGGCGGAGAGCGAGGTAATACGGCTCGTGGCCTCAATGCCGTCCATGCCGGGCATGCGCACATCCATCAGCACCACGTCGGGATGCAGGGATTCCGCCAACGCCACGGCTTGGGCGCCGTCGGACGCCTGCCCGACCACCTCCATATCCGGCTGCGAACCAATGACCATGGCAAAACCGGCACGCACCAGCTCCTGGTCGTCCGCAATAATCACGCGAATGCTTCTGCTCTCGTTCATGCTCTCCACTGTATCCGTTTCCTATCGGAGCGCCGCTCCATAAACACCCTGATTGTTCCCTGAGTTCTTATTGGGCAAGGCTCTCATCGGGGTAACGTTCCCGCGTGTTGCATCTGACTATCCAACGAAGCCGCCGGTCGCAACTGCATATCCGGCTGCACACCCTCATGGGTCTCGTCGCTGAACCCGGTTTCACGCAACACTTTCAACAGCTGACGCATACGAGCCAATGCGGCACGCCCCCGAGCGCCAATCGCGGCAAAAGCCTCTGCAATCTGCATACTATCAGGCGCAGGTTCGGCGTTGAGCATCACCAGTCCCTCATCAGCCTGCGCGATCACCGATTCCAGCGTGGTCAGTACTTCGGTTTGCATCGCCGCACTAATACGGTTGCGCTCTAAGTTGGCCGCCAGCACCTTTTGCCGCTCCTGCTCGGCTCGCAGCGCCTCCTCGCGTTGCAACAGCACCAGAGCGTTTGCGCCACGCGAACGGCTCCATCGAGCCATCGCAATGCAGGCAAAACCGACCAACATGATTCCCACGCCCGGCAGCAAGCCGGACAAAACCAGCCTCCATTTTGAGAGCATGGAACTACCATCGGGCAAAAACAGATGGAACAGCTGACTGTATCCATTCCACCCAGCCATCACCTTGATGCCCGCAAGCCACGAATCGGCTGCCAGCGCCACGCTCACCCAGCGCCAAGCGGACTCTCGTCCATACAATACCGCCGAATACACGGATACCATCGCATACATATTGATGGTCAAAATCGATGGCAAGAACAACAGTTGCACAGCAGACAGCACCGCCATCGCCAGCGCGCTGCCCTCTGGGAAGCGGCGGCGGAACGCCAAAGGTGAAAGCATAATAATCGTCAGCGTTATAGTCGGCACGCGGCTCGGCGAATACGGGGCATTGCCGATCATTTGCAAATCGCCATACGTGGCGGAATCAAATAGCGCAATCAGCACGATAGTGGCGATAACGTCCATCAGAAGATAGTGCCGCTCGGTCCACTGCGCAAATCGACCCACCCAGTTCGACTCACGCGTATCTCCTTGGTCGAGTACTTTGGGGCGCGCCCGATCCATCAATCCTCGTATACGCGAGATAACGGTTAGCACCGGATCCTCCGTATCGGTGCCAGACTGTGGGGCGGCAGGGGAGAGCGGAATCGTAGCCGCCACAATAAAGCCACCATTCGGCCCTGGGCCGGCCTGCACGCTGCCACCCAACGACTCAATGCGTTCATGCATACCAACCAATCCGTATCCGGGCTTATGACCGTCTGCTGCAGACGCCGCGCCACGGCCGTTATCGGATATGGTAATCGACAGCACATCGTTTGACCAGATTTCATCGATGGTGGCTTTAGCGCCCTCGCCCGCATGTTTGCGCGTATTGGTCAGCGCTTCCTGCACAAGACGGAACACGGCGGTTTCCGCGTCGGCGGACAGCCGGTCAGGTTGCGCTTTGCCGGTCATATGCCGGGACACCACCAGATGACCATCAAACAGCGAATCGATGTCGGCATATCCGGTACTGCCACTCGCACCGAACACATTGAACAGACGCTGCATATCATGCTGCGCGCGTTCGGCCTCATGCCGAATCGTACCCATCGTGTGCTTGGCGATGGCCAGATCATGCGCACCCGCATACCGGCCGCCATCCGACTGCACAATAATCGTGGAGAGCGTATGTGCCACCACATCATGCATATCACGGGCGATGCGTGCGCGTTCGGCCAGCGCCGCGATGCGCGTCTCCTCGGCCTCTTTCGCCACAATGGAAGCGTTGCGCTCGCGCATGGCCGCCAGCGTGGCGTTGCGCGCTCGCTGCCACAAGGCCATGATGATGACGCTCAGCACGCTCGATTCGATGAACGCCGCCTCCATGCCGAAGTCAGCGAGCATCTTGGCCCCGCAGTTGACGGCGCCGTTTGCCCCCACGACGCCGGTGACCGCCGGGCATGCGGGCATCGTGATGGCATCGGCCAGCCAGCCGTCGCGGATGACGCGCGAACCGGAGGAAGGTCCGGCGAACAGCGGACCCACGTTGAAAGACACCGACCAGACCGTCGCCGCGACCAGTCCCATGACGAACGCCGTGACGATGAACCGCCAGGAATGTCGGGGATTGCCGTACAGAATCACCGAATACACCATGATCAGGGCGTAGAAATCGAAATACGTGATCGCCGGGCCGAACACAAGATGCGTGATGGTCAGCGCCACGAACAGCCAGGCCGCCGGCTCCGGGCGATACCTGCGCAGCATCAGCGGCACGAAGACCGGCAGCGACCACAGCGTCATCGACGCCTGAGTTGCGGGAAACAATATGCCGGCATCAGGGTTGGTGGAGGCGTTGAACGGCACGCAACCGGCGATCAGCGCCGCGGCGAGCAACGTGTCCCATAGCAGTGTGCGGGTCGACTCCCGTGCGCACCATGCCCTCACGCGCGCCATCATCTCCATAACGCACAAGGCTAGCGTGTCCGGAGACGAACCGGTATCACTCTTCAGGAGGATTTGTGGACTAGAGTTTGTGGACTAGAGTCTTGAACCATGACAATGCTGAGCAAATACCACGTGCCCGGACTGGCCATAGAGGACCATTCCATCGATGTTCCGCTCGACTGGACCGGCCACGAGCCCGGACGGGCATTCGACGGGGAAACCATCAAACTGTTCTATCGCGTGGTCACCGCGCCCGAACACGTGCATGACGACCTGCCCCTGCTGATTTTCCTGCAAGGCGGTCCCGGCGGTGCCGGCCCGCGCCTCAACAGCCCGACCTCCGACGGATGGATCGAGGAGGCCATCAGGCACTTCCGGGTGATCCTGCCCGACCAGCGCGGCACCGGCCGCTCCTCGCGCGTGGACACGCACGCCATGGCCCGCATCGCCGCCGCGCACGACGATGATGCCGCGGCCGGCGCACGAGCCCAGGCCGACTACCTGAAGAAGTTCCTTGCCGATTCCATCGTGCGTGACTTCGAACATCTGCGCCTGACCGAATTCGGTGGCCGCAAGTGGGTGACGATGGGCCAAAGCTACGGCGGCTTCCTGACCCTGACCACACTGTCCCTGTTCCCGGCCGGCGTAATCGCCAGCTTCACCACCGGCGGCATCCCGCACGTGCCGGCCGACGCCGCTGAAGTGTACGAGCATACCTTCCCGCGCATGGTGCGCAAGACGACTCAGTTCTACGAGCGCTACCCACAGGACAAGGAGCGCGTGGCCGCCATCGCCGACAAGCTGCCGACTACTGCGGAAGTCGCCGAATTCGTTGGCAAACTCACCGATTCCGTACTGAATCCGATGGCTGGTACCGATGTGGAGCATCGACTTGGCGTGATCGCCGGCATGGCCGCCCACGGCTTCCCGCTGCTGCCGAACGGCGACCCACTCACCGTCGAACGGTTCCAGTGCCTTGGCGGTGACTTCGGCATGAAACCCAGCTTCGAGCGCGTCCACTGGATTCTCGACGACGCCTTCCTTGATGGCGATGGTTCCGCTTCTGCCGACTCGCCGTTGTCTGACGAATTTTTGACCAAAGTGATGGCCGCCACGTCGTCGCGCCCGCTGTATTGGCCGTTGCAGGAATTCATCTACGCCAACGGCGAGCTTGACGAGCCCATTCGTTGGGCTGCCCAGCGCGTGCGCGACTGCAGGTCCGAATTCGATGCCGTTGCGCGTCCGCTCAATTTCACCGGCGAGGCCATGTTCCCCTGGATGTTCGAACAGGAGTCTGCGTTACGCCCGTTCAGGCCGGCCATGGACCTGCTCATGGAAGACACGCACTTCGGCGTGATCTATGACGAAGACCAGCTGGCGCGCAACGAAGTGCCGTTGCAGGCCGCCGTCTATTTCGACGACATGTACGTCGATTCCGGCCTGCAGCTCGACACCTTGAGCCGGGTGGGCAACAGCCATTACTGGACAACCAACGAATTCGAGCATGATGGTCTGCACGGCCCGCTCGTCTTCAAGCATCTCTATGACGAAGCCCTCAACCGGGGCGATCTTGAAGCATTGTTCTGACTCAAGGAAGCAAGCTCCCTCTGATGATGGAGCTCTGTATACATGCACGAAAGGAAAACGTATGACTCAGAACCTCACCATCGGTTTTATCGGATATGGCAACATGGCCCAGGCCATCGCCCAAGGCTTCGTTGACGCGGGCGTGGTCGCCGGCGGCCAGATGGTTGCCTGCGCCGCCCACTACGACAAGCTTGAGAAGACCACCGCCGAACTTGGCGTGCGTCCGTTGCACAATGCGCTGGAAGTGGTGACGGCCGCTGACGTGGTCATCATCGCCATCAAGCCCTACCAGATTGCCGCCGTTGTCAAGCCGCTGGCCGACGAACTTGCCAGGCCGGGCAAGATCGTCGTCTCCATCGCCGCCGGCTGGAACCTCAAGAAGTACCAGGACCTGTTCACCACCGAAGACGGCGAATCCGTCGACTCTTCGGACATCCATATCCAGTGCACCATTCCGAACACTCCGATGGCCGTGGGCAAGGGCGTGCTCGTCACCGAATCCGTCAACACCCTGACCGACGACGAAACCGAAACCTTCGAGCAGCTATTCGGCCCCATCAGCCTCATCGAGCGCGTGGACACCGCGCATATGAACATCGCCATGGTGGTGGCCGGCTGCGCGCCCGCCTTCACTGACATGTACATCGAGGCCTTGGGCGACGCCGGCGTGCAGTACGGTCTGCAGCGAGCCACGGCCTACCGGCTTGCCGCCAAGATGGTCGAAGGTGTCGGCGCGCTCTACATGGCCACTGAAACCCATCCCGGTGCCATGAAGGACGCCGTCTGCTCGCCCGGTGGTACCACCATCAAGGGCGTCGCCCAGCTTGAAAAGGACGGGTTCCGCGGCTCGGTCATCGACGCCGTAGACGCCATCGTCGGCTGACTGCCAATCAGAGTTCGCGTATATTCGCATATCACAGTCAAAGCCTTCGAACCGTATGCTCGGAGGCCTTTGCATATGGCCGGTTCACCACATGCAGGTTCAAGGTGTCCAGCTTCTCCCTAGACTTGGAATCATGTCTCTTACTATCGGAATCGTCGGACTGCCCAACGTCGGCAAGTCCACCATGTTCAACGCACTGACCCGCAACAACGTGCTGGCTGAAAACTACCCGTTCGCCACCATCGAACCGAACACTGGCATCGTACCGTTGCCGGACAAGCGCCTGCCGGTACTGGCCAAGCTGGTCCACACCGAAAAGGTCGTGCCCGCCACGGTGACCTTCGTGGACATCGCCGGCATCGTCAAGGGCGCCTCCGAGGGCGAAGGCCTGGGCAACAAGTTCCTGGCCAACATCCGCGAGGCGGACGCGATTTGCGAGGTCGTGCGCGCCTTCGAGGACGACGACATCGTCCACGTCAACGGCAAGGTGGATCCGGCCGACGACATCGACACCATCAACACCGAGCTGATCCTCGCCGACCTGCAGACCATCGAAAACGCGCTGCCCAAGCTGGAGAAGGATCTGCGCGGCAAGAAGATCGAGCCGGCCTACATGGACGCTGTCAAGCAGGCAAAGACCATCCTTGAAGCCGGCGAGACGCTCGACAAGGCCGCACGCGAAGGCCGCTTCGACAAGGATTCCGTCTACGACCTGCATCTGATGACCGCCAAGCCGTTCATCTACGTGTTCAACGTGGACGACAACGAGCTGGCCAACAAGAACCTGCAGGCAAAGCTCGCCGCATCCGTGGCCCCGGCTCCGGCCGTGTTCCTCAACGCTCAGTTCGAGGCAGACCTGACCGAGCTCGACGAGGCGGACGCCCGCGAAATGCTGGCCGACGCTGGCTTGAGTGAGTCCGGTCTTGACCAGTTGGCCCGCGTCGGCTTCGACATCCTCGGCTTGCAGACCTTCCTGACCGCAGGCGTCAAGGAAGTGCGCGCTTGGCAGATCCACAAGGGCTGGACCGCCCCGCAGGCCGCCGGCGTGATTCACACCGACTTCGAAAAGGGCTTCATCAAGGCTGACATCGTCTCCTACGACGATTTCGTGGCCGCCGACGGCTCCATGGCCAAGATCAAGGAGGAAGGCAAGCTCCGTCAGGAAGGCCGCGACTACGTCATGGCCGACGGAGATATTGTGGAGTTCAAGTTCTCCCCAACGTCTAAGAAGTGACCGTTTGGTAGTGCTGAAAATCTGGGAATTCTAGGGTGTGTTTACATTATCTAGGTTTTGTGTGATATCTGGCGTACACATACGATAATTATCACACAAAACCTAGATAGTGTAAACACACCCTAAATACCCGGTGATATGTAAAACACCGTCAGCGCCCGTGCGCAAAATGGTGTCCTGTCATTTGATAGGAATAAAAATTTTAACTTCATTATCTGGATCATCAAAGGATAGAATTTCATGCTCATAAACTTCAAAATCTTCCCTGTCATCCAGTTCTTCCCTAGTTGTCTGCAACCATGTTCCGAAGATATACTGATATGTTTTATATAAGTTTCCAAGTGTGCCCCGGTGGGTGAAAACAGCGTATCTTCCTGCACGCAGCGTCTTTTTTGCCAGTTCCAGCGGCAGGCAATCAAAATCCTTCACCGGACCGCCGATCATGACGGAATATAACGCGTCGCCGTCTTTTGTATAAGCCGTCTTCTGCGTTTCACAGATGCCATATCCCGCAGATGTGGTGAAAAAATCTTTGTTAAGACCATGGAACTGTTCCCACAGTCCGGGCAGCTGATTGTCGGACAGGGAAGTAGTCCCCCGAAGCCCAGCTACTTCTGTCTCACCTAGCAGGATGATCTTGGGAGCGTGTGAAATATGATTGGCAATATGGCACACATCTTCCGGCGCCAGTTCTTTTTTTGCTTTTATCACCAAATCAAGTCCGGCTTTCCGGTAAGCTACAGGACTGTATCCAAAAACAGCTTTAAAGGCCCTGCTGAACGCCTCTGACGATTCATAACCACAGTCAAGTGCAATATCAATGACCTTCTGGTCGGAATGAATCAGTTTTTCGGACGCATTGTAAAGCCTCCGACGGTTGATATAGTGTCCCACGGATTCACCTAAAACAGAAGAAAACAGGCGGGTCATGTAGTAGTAGGAGTAGCCGGTTTCTCTTGATACTTCATTCAGACCGATATATTCATTTAGATGTGCTTCGATATAGGTAATGGCCCTTTCTAAAGGGGGATATCGTTTCAAACAGGCACCTCCATCCGTTTTTACTATTACTTTTTATATCTGTTATAAAATTCTCTTAATGCTTCTTTTGTTTCGTCTGGTAACAAAGATTTTTTTATGCCTAAGATTGCACCCTCTAATGCGTAAAGTTTATTGATACACGCTGTTTCATCAATTTGCTGTATTTTCAGCCATGCTTGCTCCGCTCCATTGGATTTCAAATCGTCTTCATTTAAAATACCAACTTGTTTTAATTGATTAGCCACAGCGTTTCCTATGTTAGGTAATTCCGACAGATCCTTCATATTGCCTCCCAGATGTTCACAGTTTTCCTATCCATATTATATCAGTTCTATTTAAACCATGCAATGCCTCCCAGGAATGGAAGAGTTTCGGATACCTGAAGCCACCTAGTGCATGGTAACAGCAGGTCCATACTGCCATGTGACTTCCGATAACATGTTCCGGTATCTGCATTTAGAAGTTCTGCCATCATAAGGCCTTCGGATGAAGGAAAACCGCAAAAAGTATCATGAATGGGCTGCGCTCCTTTGATACGCTAATCCAGCGTAAATGATGAAAAAACCAAAGGAGAAAAAGAGATGGACAAGACTATTAAAACAGTGAGGGGAAACCCTCTTGCAGCCGAACCTCTCGGCAGGCTGCTCATAAAATTTGCAATCCCATCTGTCTTATCCATGCTGGTGGATGCACTTTACAACATCGTAGACCAGATATTCATTGGGCGTGGGGTGGGATATCTTGGCATTGCTGCAACCACGGTTACTTTTCCTTTCGTCACGATTCTTTTATCCATCGCCACCCTGCTGGGGATTGGCGGCAGTGTCTATACGTCCATGAACTTAGGGGCAGGAAAAGAAGCAGAAGCCGAAAAAACCCTTGGAACGGTATTCACTCTGTCTGTTGCCATAGGTATTCTTTTTACCGTTATATGCCTTACTTTCCTGAAACCGCTGGCACTAGCTTTTGGGGCTACGAAGGGGTCGCAGGGCTCATTGTCCTATGTGCTGGATTATGCCCCCATCATTTTACTTGGTGCACCCTTTAGTATGGCAGCTATTGCCCTGTCCAGTATGGCCAGAGCGTGTGGCAGCCCCATCCTGGCTATGGGATGCTTCCTGGTCGGAGCGGTAATCAACCTGGTTTTGGATCCAATCTATATATTTGTTTTTAACTGGGGAGTGAAAGGTGCAGCAATCGCTACCGTAACCTCGCAGATCATGTCCGCGGTCATACTGTTGGTTTACTTTTTAAAGAAAGGGCATATCCGGTTAAGAAGAAAAAAGGGTCTTCGGAATATATAGTGGAATTACTTTCTTAATAGTTTAAAAACAACTGGTGTTTAAATCGGATTTTCTGGTGGGATGTTAGGATAATCAATAGTATTATATAAAAGTATCAATCACATACGAGTGATACTTTGGGAAAAAAATAAAATAGTCCAATTTACTTGACCGTGTACTATGGTACATGGTTTATAATATTCAGGGGGTGAAATAAGATGATTTATCGCATTAGTGAGTTTGCAGATAAATGTGGAGTTAATAAAGAAACGATCAGATATTACGAGCGAAAAAATTTATTACAAGAACCTCACCGAACGGAAGCTGGTTATCGGATATATTCATATGATGACGTTAAGCGTGTTGGGGTTATTAAACGAATACAGGAACTTGGTTTCTCTTTAAGCGAGATTTATAAATTACTTGGTGTTGTAGATAAAGATGAAGTTCGTTGTCAAGATATGTTCGAATTTGTTTCTAAAAAACAAAAGGAAGTGCAAAAACAAATAGAGGATTTAAAACGAATTGAAACTATGTTAGACGACTTAAAACAACGATGTCCAGATGAAAAGAAATTACATTCGTGTCCAATAATAGAAACATTATAACATGAGAGATTAATTAACGAAAGGAGCTTTTTTATGAATAAATTTAAGGTAAACATTTCAGGAATGACTTGTACGGGTTGTGAAAAACACGTAGAATCAGCACTTGAAAAGATAGGTGCTAAAAATATTGAGTCTAGTTATCGTCGTGGTGAAGCAGTATTTGAACTGCCCGATGATATTGAGGTTGAAAGTGCAATAAAGGCGATTGATGAAGCAAATTACCAAGCCGGAGAAATTGAAGAAGTATCATCACTAGAAAACGTGGCGTTAATTAATGAAGACAATTATGACCTTCTTATTATTGGTTCTGGTGCTGCTGCCTTTTCTTCGGCAATTAAAGCTATAGAATACGGTGCAAAAGTTGGAATGATTGAGCGTGGAACGGTTGGGGGAACCTGTGTGAATATTGGCTGTGTTCCGTCAAAAACTCTTCTTAGGGCAGGGGAAATCAATCATTTATCAAAAGACAATCCGTTTATAGGTTTACAAACATCCGCTGGAGAAGTGGATTTAGCTAGTTTAATCACGCAAAAGGATAAATTGGTGAGCGAACTTCGGAATCAAAAATATATGGATTTAATTGATGAATATAATTTTGATTTAATTAAAGGTGAAGCAAAATTCGTTGATGCTAGTACGGTTGAGGTCAATGGGACAAAGTTATCTGCAAAACGCTTTTTAATTGCAACAGGTGCATCGCCTTCGTTGCCCCAAATTTCAGGACTTGAAAAAATGGACTATTTAACTAGTACAACACTTCTTGAGTTAAAGAAAATACCAAAACGATTAACTGTAATTGGTTCAGGATACATTGGAATGGAGCTTGGACAACTATTTCATCATTTAGGTTCAGAAATAACGCTTATGCAAAGAAGTGAGCGACTTTTAAAGGAGTATGATCCTGAGATTTCAGAGTCAGTTGAAAAAGCGTTAATTGAACAGGGTATAAACCTTGTCAAAGGGGCGACTTTTGAGCGTGTTGAACAAAGTGGAGAGATAAAAAGGGTTTACGTAACAGTAAATGGCAGTAGAGAAGTCATTGAATCAGATCAGTTACTTGTTGCCACTGGAAGAAAACCAAATACGGATTCTTTAAATTTAAGTGCAGCAGGTGTTGAAACTGGAAAAGATAATGAAATCCTGATCAATGATTTTGGTCAAACAAGTAATGAAAAGATTTATGCAGCAGGAGATGTGACTTTAGGACCACAATTTGTATATGTAGCAGCCTATGAAGGTGGAATTATTACTGATAATGCTATTGGTGGATTAAACAAAAAAATAGATTTATCGGTAGTTCCTGCTGTTACGTTTACGAATCCGACGGTTGCAACGGTTGGTTTAACAGAAGAACAAGCAAAAGAGAAAGGGTATGATGTGAAGACATCTGTATTACCTTTAGATGCTGTTCCAAGAGCAATTGTAAACCGTGAAACAACCGGTGTATTTAAACTAGTAGCAGATGCAGAAACACTAAAAGTATTAGGGGTTCATATTGTATCTGAAAATGCAGGAGATGTCATCTATGCAGCATCATTAGCTGTTAAATTTGGCTTAACGATAGAAGATTTAACAGAAACCCTAGCACCATATTTAACAATGGCTGAAGGGCTAAAATTAGTTGCACTTACGTTCGATAAAGATATTTCGAAATTATCTTGTTGTGCAGGCTAAGGGAACTTTTTTACAACTCCCTATTCAAGTGAACCAGCTAATGCTTTAAGGGATTTTCTAAGTGCATTTGTGGTCACAAAAATAATTTAACACTGATGATTTCGACATCAAATCTATAATTGATACCTTAACACCGCAGAGTAATAAAGGATGAATAATATGTCAGACTTATTATCCCTACCAGACATTAAAACAATAGAACCGCCACAAGAAAATGAAACCGATATGATGTTTAAAGTTGAAGCAGTCGGACCACCTGAACGTTGTCCTAAATGTGGTTTTGACAAGTTGTACAAACACAGTTCAAGAAATCAACTAATTATGGATTTGCCCATTCGTTTAAAGCGAGTGGGCTTACAATTGAACCGTAGACGATACAAGTGTCGTGAATGCGGATCTACCTTCTGGGAACGCCTAATATCTGTAGATGAAAAGCGTAGTATGACCAAAAGGCTTTTAAAGTCCATTCAAGAGCAATCCATGTCTAAGACCTTTGTAGAAGTCGCAGAAAGCGTTGGTGTTGACGAGAAAACCATTAGGAACGTTTTTAAGGACTATGTGGCACTCAAAGAACGTGAATACCAGTTTGAAACTCCTAAGTGGCTTGGGATAGACGAGATACATATTATCCGTAGACCTCGGCTTGTATTGACTAATATTGAACGCAGGACTATTTATGACATCAAGCCTAACCGTAACAAGGAAACAGTCATCCAACGTCTTTCAGAAATCAGTGACAGGACTTACATTGAGTACGTCACAATGGATATGTGGAAGCCCTACAAAGACGCAGTGAACACTATCCTTCCACAAGCTAAAGTTGTCGTAGATAAGTTTCATGTAGTTAGAATGGCTAATCAAGCCTTAGATAACGTCAGAAAGTCTTTGAAAGCCCATATGAGCCAAAAAGAAAGACGTACCCTTATGCGTGAAAGGTTTATCCTTCTAAAGCGTAAACACGATCTAAATGAACGTGAATCATTCCTCTTAGATACTTGGTTAGGTAATCTTCCTGCTTTAAAAGAAGCCTATGAACTCAAAGAAGAGTTTTACTGGATATGGGATACTCCTGATCCAGATGAAGGTCATCTTCGTTATAGTCAATGGAGACACCGTTGTATGTCCAGCAACTCTAAAGACGCATATAAAGACCTCGTGAGAGCCGTAGACAACTGGCATGTTGAAATATTCAACTACTTTGATAAAAGGCTCACTAATGCTTATACGGAGTCAATTAACAGCATTATTAGGCAGGTAGAGCGAATGGGTAGAGGTTACTCGTTTGATGCCTTACGAGCCAAAATCCTTTTCAATGAGAAGCTCCATAAAAAGCGTAAGCCACGATTTAATTCAAGTGCTTTCAATAAAGCTATGTTATACGATACTTTCAATTGGCATGAAGTGAATGATCACGACATTACAGACAACTTAGGTGTCGATTTTTCCACACTTATTAAGAATTTGGAGAAGGGTGATTTATAAGCCCTTTTCCACCATAAAATCCGAATACCCAGAAAAAATATCTGCCCTACATTACCCATCTGCGGTCAGATATTTGCGTTTGGGCTTCCATCCTGCATGATTCAGGTGGCGGTAACAATTCTGCAGATTGAACTGAACAAAGCGGTGGTGAGCTGTGAAATGGCAGGCGTTGGCAGCGAAGCGGCACTTAGCAGTCTTGGGATTGTGCTTCGGATCAGTTCTGTAGTGGTTTCTATCTGTGTGGGGATTGCACTTG
Organism: Bifidobacterium sp. FKU; assembly: GCF_026016385.1. NCBI lineage: Bacteria > Bacillati > Actinomycetota > Actinomycetes > Bifidobacteriales > Bifidobacteriaceae > Bifidobacterium > Bifidobacterium sp. FKU. Next base: position 1,600,480 of record NZ_CP092888.1, on the reverse strand, counting down.
GGATGCAGCCCATCATCGGATTTAACAAAGGCGCTGGTTTCGAACACCGGGTCAAAGAAACCTATAAAAAGGCGGTTGGCGCAGCTACGGTGGTTTCTGTGATTGGCTGGCTTATCTGTGAGTTATTCCCGGCGGAGATTCTGCAGATTTTTGGGACGAATGAGCCAGCATCTATGGCATTTGGTATCAAGTGTATGCGCATTTCCCTGTTCGGACTGGCGTTTACTGGATTTCAGGTGGTGTCAGCCCAGTATTATCTGGCAGCCGGACAGGCAGTGAAAGCGATGCTGCTTTCCATCCTCCGGCCACTTCTGCTGATGGTACCGCTCATCCATATTTTCTCGGGTATCTGGGGAATGGACGGGATTCTGTACGCAGGTCCCACCGCAGACATCCTTACGGCTCTGATTGCAGCAGGTTTGGTTGGATATGACAGCAGGAAAAAGAGAAAAGGAGTGTGATCAGATGGCAGACATTATGGTGTATGGGCTTACCCAGAATAACTTGAAACACGTCACATTCAGAATCCCGAAGGAAAAAATCACAGTATTTACCGGGGTGTCCGGGTCCGGGAAATCCAGTATTGTCTTTGACACGATTGCAGCGGAATCCCAGCGGCAGATGAACTTAACCTACCCGGCATTTGTACGGTCCAGGCTTCCCAAATACCCCAGACCGGCAGTGGAGCGCATTGACAATCTGACACCGTCCGTTGTGGTGGACCAGTCCTCCTTAGGGGGAAATGCACGCTCCACAGTAGGGACCATCAGCGGACTGTATGCCAGCCTGCGGCTGTTGTTTTCCAGGATTGGGCAGCCCTTTGTGGGAACTGCGTCCTATTTCTCTTTTAATGACCCCAACGGGATGTGCAAGACCTGTTCCGGTCTCGGAAAAGTTACAAAAGTGGATATGGAAGCAGTCCTGGACCGGAATAAATCCTGGAACCAGGGCTGTGTGAAGGATTCCCTGTACCGTCCGGGATCCTGGTATTGGAAGCAGTATGCTGAGTCAGGGCTGTTCGACCTTGATAAACCCATCCGGGATTACACAAAAGAAGAATACAACCTTCTTGTCTATGGTGCCCGTGATGGTAAGGGAGAGCCGGAGAACCCGAAAGTAACTGGACTGTACCATAAGTATACGAAGGCCCTCTTAAACCGGGATATCAGCAGCAAAAGCAGACACACCAAAGAGAAGTCAAAAAAGCTGATTACGGAAATAGAATGTAGTGACTGTCATGGAAGAAGGCTGAATGAGGCGGCTTTGAACTGTAGAATAAACGGGTATTCTATTGCAGACATGTGCGAGATGGAGCTGACTCTCCTGCGGGAAGTCCTGACACAAATCACGGACCAGACAGTGGGTCTGCTGGTTCATACCATCCTGGAGGGATTGGACCGGATGATCGAGATTGGACTCCCTTATCTGCATCTGAACCGGGAAACACCCTCCCTGTCCGGCGGGGAGGCCCAGAGGCTGAAGCTGGTCCGGTATATGGGAAGCAGTCTGACCGGGATGACCTACATCTTTGACGAACCCAGTGCCGGGATGCATCCACGGGATGTCTACCGTATGAATCATCTTCTCAAGAAGCTTCGGGATAAAGGAAATACAGTCCTTGTGGTGGAACACGATAAAGACGTAATCTCCATCGCAGACCATGTCATTGACGTGGGGCCTGCGGCAGGACAAAACGGCGGTGAAATCGTGTTTGAGGGAAGCTATCCGGAACTACTTAGGGCAGATACACTGACGGGAAAATCCATGCAAAAGTTGTTCCCCATAAAACAGACGCCACGTAAAGCCACAGGCAGCCTGCCGGTAAGGGATGCCTGCCTTCATAACCTAAAGCATGTGGATGTGGATATCCCTCTGGGGGTCATGACGGTGGTGACTGGTGTGGCTGGTTCGGGAAAGAGTACCCTCATTTCCCAGGTATTTGCGAGAGCGTATGAGAATGAAGTGGTGATGGTGGACCAGGGGCCGATTACAGCTACCAGCCGCTCTACACCAGCTTCCTACCTGGGCTTCTTTGATGAGATACGAAAACTTCTGGCACGGGAGAACAATCAGCCGGAAAGCCTGTTCAGTTTTAATTCCGCCGGAGCCTGCCCAATCTGCGGCGGCAAAGGTGTTCTCGTTACGGAACTTGCCTTTATGGACCCGATTGTTACAGAATGCGAGGCATGCGGCGGTGTGCGGTATAACAGGGAGGCCCTTGCCTGTACCTACAAGGGGAGGAATATTGTCCAATTGCTGGGGCTTACCGCTTCCCAGGCACTGGAATTATTTGAGGATACCAGGATCAGGAAACGTCTGAGCGTAATGCAGCAGGTGGGATTATCCTATCTGACGCTGGGGCAGCCCCTTAGCACCCTGTCCGGGGGAGAGCGGCAGCGGATTAAGCTGGCAAAGAACCTGGGGAAGAGCGGTAGCATCATTGTCATGGATGAGCCGACCACAGGCCTTCACAGGTCCGATGTAGATAATCTGTTGAAGCTGTTTGATGGGATTGTATCCAGCGGAAATACGCTGGTAGTGATTGAGCATAACCTGGACGTGATGAAGCAGGCGGACTGGATTATTGACATCGGCCCCGATGGAGGGAAGAACGGGGGAGAAGTGGTATTTACAGGGACACCGGAGGAGATGCTTCAAAATGCAAAGACACTGACAGCGGACTGTCTGCGTGCATCCAGTATTTCATAGGCGAATTCCTGTTCTCCCTGCTCCTGATTAGGAAATTAAGGGTTATAGGCCAAAATGTGTGTCCGGCGCTCGAGTCGTTCGTCGGTCATCGCGTTGGCCGCGAGCCCTCGTCGAGGAACGCGAACGGCTGGCCCTCCCGGATGCGCCTGGGATCATGCGCCGCGCCTTGACGAGCCTTTGGTGCATGCCGTTCACGCTGCCGTCGGCGTATTCGCTCTTCTCGTCGAGGAACGAGGCAAAGTCCTGTTCCCACCGGCTGTAGGAGACGAGCCACGCCGTGGCGGAGTCCCAGTCCTTGACGCATGCCAGGGCGGCGGCAATCGCGCGCAGCCGTCTGCCGGCCTCCAGGCGGGGCCGCCTGCCGGTCAGTTCGAGGATGTTGGCCTGCACGTGGTGTGTACTGCTTCAATATTTGTTGGGCGGGTTCGGCAGTGTTTTTCCGCAGTGTGGGCTGATGGTTTTCCCGGTGTCGTCATCGTTTCCCGGTGATGTGAGAGGCATCGGTGCCGCCGCCTGTATATTCCCGAGTTGCGATTCGAATTGGATTCGGCCGCATGCCTTTCAAAGACACAAACGTGGTAATTCATGAAACGAATTCTGGTGCTCGTGAATGAGTGATCCGAGCTCATTAGATTCTGTATTCGGTGACGGCTTATTCCCAATGCAATGGATGATGTATGCCGTCGTCGTAGTGATGATGTTCAGAAAGAAATTTTTTTCCGTGGCTTCCCCTCGGCGAGGGAAGTTATCGCTGAAGGCGACTGAGGAAAGCGATGAAAGAGAGGTCCGAGCAGTGTTGGCTGCCCGGGCCTTTCCACGTAGTATGGGCCTCGTTGAGATGTTTGCGTCCACCTTTCTTCATTTAGGCTTCCGCGTTCTCGTCGGCTCCTGTGGCGAGAACATTCCTCAATGATTTCGCCACCTGTATTTTCAGCGGACGTTTTCCGGTCTGTACGACCAGCCCCGCGGCCAAGAGCTCTTCCACGTATTTCCTTGCGCTCTGTTTGGATAGTCCGATGTGATGGGCCACTTCGTCCAACGACATGGATTTGGACGAGTCGAACAGCTCTTCCTGAATCACGCCATAGAGCACCGAGACGGCATTGCGCGATAGGGCATGCCTCTTTTCAAGCTGTGTACAGAGTATCCGACCTTTGTCGAGCTGATCGACCTTGATACTGAGTTCGTCAATCAGCTCATCCTGGGCTTGTTGGATGAATCCGAGGATGGTGTTCACGAAGAGCGTGAGTTCGCCGCAGTTCAGCTTGTCCTCCGCCTCCATGAATGCTTTGTAGTAGGCGTTCTTGTTCTCCGCGATGGTGCGGGACAGGGATAGCACGGTGGGCATAGTCAGGTCATGGTTCAGGTACAGGGCCAGGAGATACCGGCCGGTTCTGCCGTTGCCGTCGTAGAACGGGTGGACGTATTCGAACAGGAAGTGCGACATGATGGCCGACTGCAGCCGGGGAATCTCGTCGGAGGTCGCGAGATGGATCATATCGGTGAGGAGTGCGCCGATGTTGCCTTCGCCTTTGACTCCGTTATGGATCGCGAGGCCGTGCGGCCCCTGTATTTCCACATCGCCTTTCCGGAACAGGTCGCCGTCCGGCTGATCGCTCTCATCGATTTCGTCGAGCACGACCTTGTCATAGATGTCGCGGATGTCGGCGATGCCCGTCGGCAACGCGGAGTCCTTGTCCGTGAGGTTCAGGTACAGCTTGGCAAATTCGCTGAACCGCGCCTTGGAGTCGTCGCCGTCCCTCCTTGCCTTGTCGGCCGCGTCCACGGCGTCCTGGGTTTCCTTGCGGGTGCTGCGCACGCCTTCCATCTCGTTGGTGGCGAACAGTTCCTCACTGATGGAATGCCGTATGTAGTCCCAGCGCATGACGCCGGGAATCTGGTTCCAGAGCCGTGATACGCGCCTTTCGGCGAGAAGTATATTTTCCGTGAGCAGGGTCGTCTCGCGTGGTGTGGCGGAGAACAGCTCGCCCAATGGCGTGATGACCCCGGTCCTGAATGTGGAATCTGCCTCAAGCCGCTGCCGTGCGAGTGCCGCATGGTTATTGAAGGAATCGACTGACCTGTCGGCATGGAACAGCCTTGCCAAACTTCTATACTTCATATCCATGAGAGACTCGCTTCCCAAAGAGTATCCTTGATTATAGAAAGTATAAGATAGAGAAGGAAATGGGTCAATAAACAACTATAAAATCATGGATGATACAAAAATATAGTTGTGCGCATGACTGCGTGTGAGTGACATATGTAGTGCCCGAAATGCGTGTCAGTAGTGAAATACTTCGTGATCTGTTGTTCTTTCTGAATATGTGATGGTATGCAATGGGTTTTGCCGCGGTGCATTGCGTTGCGACTATGCCAAGAACGCATACTCGTATAGGTACGTTTATGGGGCATGGTGCGAACGAGTCGGCTCGATATCACCGGCAATGATTCAGCTATGCGCCAATGAGAGGTGTACTGGTCAGATGGCGTGTTCGTTCACGCCGTCGCTGCTGAATGCGATGTGTTGATCATGGTTCACGCACCATAAGGTCTTACGTCCGAATCCGTCAAATCACGCGGTGTGTGAAATGCCCGTTGTATATAAAAAAGTCCGGTGCAACGCACGATGATAATGCGTTGCACCGGACTTACTGCAGAAACAATTGTTACAGACTGTAGATCTGTGCGCCGAACGGCCAGAGCGCGAGCTTGGCCATTTTGAACGACTGGAGGCCGAACGGGATGCCGATGATGGTGATGCAGTTGAGCACGCCTGCACCCAGATAGCCGAGTGCCATCCACCAGCCGACCAGCACCACCCAGAGGATATTGACCAGCGTGGAGCCAACGCCGCCACCGTATTGCACGGTTTTGCCGAACGGCGTCAAGGTAAGGCCCGCCATTTTGAACGCCTGAACTCCTAGTGGAATACCGATAATGGTGATGCACAGAAACAGTCCGATCAGTGTCCAGCTGATGGCGATTGCCAGTCCGCCCAGAATGATCCACAGAATATTGCCGATGACCCTCATCGTAAGTTCCTCACGTTTGCCGGCATTGCGCCGGATACCGAATCGAATGCTGGATTCCATTCTATTAGGTGAACGCGGGCGATATGTGGGGAATCGGTGACGGGACCCCTGAGCATCCCCTGAATCGTCCCTGAGCCGCATGCTCAGGCGCCTACTCGGGTGAGCATTCTCACATTCGGCTGATTTCTAGCGAAAAACCCTTGTGCGGGCGGGCTGTGGACTATAGCATCACGACACATGACCACTACACCGCAGCCTTCTCAGGCATCTCAGTCCACCGCCACCAAACCCGCCACCAACCGCGAGCTGCCCCTGCCGCAGTCCGACCGAGACCCCAAGAGCTACCGTGGCGTGGACCGCGACCAGCAGGTCGTGGACATCATCTCCAAACTCACCAGTGAGAAGGCCACGATTCCGGCAAGCTGCGTGCAGCGCGACGCCGCCGACACCGGTCTGGAATCCAACAGCGCCGACGTGGTGATCGGCGAAGCCGTGCTTACCATGCAGACCGAGCGTGGCAAGCAGGCGATTATCGGCGAGGCCTTCCGACTACTGCGCGCCGGCGGCACCTACTCGATTCACGAACTCGGCCTGTAGCCGGACAACCTGGACGAATCCGTCAAAGATGAGGTGCGCAAGCCCGAAGCGTAACAGCGGTGTGCCGGCCCACGATGGCCGGATAATGGAAAACAAGCAAAAGCGATGACGCGTATGTGAGGTACGCGCGACGAATAGGAGAACATCATGACCGATGAGAACGAGCAGCAGACCGTATGCAAGGCAGGACGCGACGAGCAGCAGTGCAAGTGCAAGCAGCGTAGGGAAGCCGCCGCGGCAGCCGAGGCGGCTGCCGCCAACGGCGAACACCACTGCGCCTGCAAGCACGAGCACGCCGAGGGCGCGGCCGCGGAGCCGGGCGCGAAGAAGAAGTGCCACTGCAAGCATGGCGAAGTCGCGGCCGCTGAAGCGGGTGAGGCCAAGCACTGCGCCTGCAAGCACGACGCCCACGACGCCGAAGGCCACGCCATTTCGACCGAGCCGCATCTTGGATTCATCGAAGACTTGGCCTCGTTGATCGATATTCAGGAGGAGGCCACTGTCTCCCGTACGGTGCTGCGCGAGGACGGCCTGCGCGCCGTGCTGTTCGGCTTCGACAAGGACCAGGCACTGAGCGAGCACACCGCGGCCATGCCCGTGATCATCCAGGTGCTGGAAGGCAAGCTGCGCGTCGGTGGCGAAGGCCGTGAAGTCGAGCTTACGGCCGGCGGCATCGTCTACCTGAGCGCCCGTCTGCCGCACACCGTCTATGCCGTCGAACCCAGCAAGATGCTGCTGCAGATGTTCGACAACCGCGGCTGATTCGGTGAATGACTGGCAATCACGTATGAGAAGCTGATTGCCGTTAGACCATTCATAATGGCTTCCTTCATATGGTGTTGGTCGTATGACCGTAATATGAAGGAAGCCATTTCTTAGACGTTGGGGAGAGCTTGAATTCGACGCCATCATCATACGGCCTCAAGGGTGCATAAACGATGTCACAAGTAGACGCACGCCCGCCAGCCATCCCAAACGTCACAGCAAACCTAGAACCCGCATGAGCTGACGGCCGATATTCGCCATGGCTGCATCATCAACCACGCCGACTTGGTATCCCAGCAGTTTGCGGTCGACGGTGACGATCTTGTCCGTCATCACGTAACTCACTTTGTTCAGGCCGTTCTCCGGACTTGGTTCCAATCGGACCCGCGTGTCGATGTCGGAGGAATCGTATGAGGTCAGCAGGCAAGTGATGACGGAATCGAACCGATCGACGGCATCGCTCTGCACGATGACAACCGGCCGTGGCTTGCTGGCGTAGCCATCGGCCTGCAACGTCCAAATCTCACCTCGTTTCATCGGACATCCTCAAGGCGAGACGACTGGCATACTCAGTAGCGTCCCGCTCGGACGCAAACGGCTCCACGTCATTTCGTGGCAAACGCACCTCATAGGGGAACCCACGGTAATCATTGAACGCGCTGATGAACATACGCAGGGCATCGGCCGGGGTGGTACCCAGCTGTCGGGTCGTCTCCTTAAACAACGCAGCCTGCTCGTCATCAACTCGCGTGGCAATCTGCATGCTCAAAGCCACTCCTTATTGCTATTTGCTATCTTTTTGCACCAAATTGTATCAAATACTTGACTTCAGAGTGAAGCCCCCGCGTTCCAAGGCCCTTGTCTATACTGTAGACAGTTGTTCTTCATATGTGAATCGCCCGATATGACTTTGGAGCGGGCTTGTGATTGGAGGGGCCGGATATGACGAGTTACGTGCTGCGGCTCTATGATGATCCGCTGCTCCGGTTCGATGCGTCGTATGGCGAGGGCCTGCTGGCGGGCAAGATCGAGGCGCATGTCCGCTGGTTCGATGAGTCGAAGCGCGCGTTGCTGCCGTTTCCGTTGGCTCCGGAGCCGGATAATGCGAAGCTGACGACGTGGCTGGAGCGGCGCACGATTCCGAAGAATCGTGAGTTCGCCACGCAGGTTCTTGCGCAGGCGGGGTTGAGCATTGCGGATACGCTGGGGATCATCGACCTGTGCAAGGGGCTGTCGGTCAACGATTCGTTCTGGGCGGAACGCGACGGTGAGAACCTCAAGTTCGCGGACATCAATCTGTATGACAATCCGTTGGACGAGACGCTCGCCATCGTGGCCTACACGGGGTATACGTCGAGCGAGAAGCATGCGATCGGCCTGTCGAGCGAGTGGACGACGGACGGCCAGTTCCCGAAGGCGTGGCGGCATACGGAACGTGGGCTGGAACTGTGGAAGGCGGGTTCCGAATGGTATGCGAACGCCGGTTTGGAACCGTATTCCGAGTATCTCGCCTCGCAGCTGGCGCGCAGGCTCGGTGTGAATGCGGTCGACTACCGCATCGCCCGTTGGAAGGGCAAGCTCGCGTCGGTGTGCGGTTCGATGAACTCAAAGGACGTGTCGTTCGTGCCGTTCTATGCGGCGACGCAGCTGGCGTCGTTCCCGGAGAGCCTCGCCGCCGCACGCGCCGTGTCCGAGGAATCGTTCGAGGCGATGCGCACGATGCTAGTGTTCGACGCGCTCATCGTCAATCAGGACCGTCACGCCAACAACCACGGGTTCCTGCGCGACAACCGTACCGGCCGGATTATGGGTCCGGCGCCGTTGTTCGACCATAACATGTCGCTGTTCAAGAACGACATGCGCGCCGACTGGGAGGGCGGCGCGTGGATTCCGCAGGTACTGTCCGAACGTCAGCCGGCAAATTCTCGTATGACGTTCCGCGACCAGTGCGCGGCCATCATGGGCATCGCGCAGCATGAGATGTTGCGTAAAACGTTGGACGTCACCTTGGAGAACGACCCGGCTTACCCGCTGGAGCCGGGCCGCATCGAGGCGTTGAACGACTACCTGCACGCGGCCGCACGATCCCTGCTCGAACTGCCGGTGGTCGACGAGTCGAAGCTGTCCGACCAGCTCGATGCGTTGCAGCCGTCAATCGAACACGCTCCTGTCATCCTCAACGAACGACTGTTGCGATAGACCAAACCGGTCGAGTTCGCCAATAAAAAGGGACCTTCCGGGTTGCGCACTGTGAGGAGGCGTGGAAGGCTGCTATTGACTTGAATCCTATTATGCAACCGTGACTGCGTGCCTGTTCATGTTCCAGTCCGGTTGTGTGATGGACAAGTGCGGTATGAAGGCCGTTTCCGAATCAAAGTCCGATTGCTTCGGACTCATCGGCGCATACCATATCTGGGACGTCTGGCAGGTCCACACCCGCCTCGACGGGTACGGCAAAGCACGCCGATGTCGCCGATCGGCGAGATCGTCAATGGCAGGCGGCGCATCACCACCCCATGGCATGGCGGCTCGGCATGGCGCTCGACACCACGCCCGACTTCTGGGCGAACCTTCAGACCGACTACGATCTGCTGACCTTCGACCCCAGCACCTTGGACGACATCCGCCCGCTCGTGCAGGCCTGACGCCGGGGCGATTGATCCAATGACCACCATTGTCGTACGTGCGATTACAGTGGTCGTTTTCATATCTACGGTACGGGGATGACGTGAACGGCCAACATCACCATGATTGATGGCGGCCGTTCACGTATCCACACATGGTTTTGATGTCTCAGCTGTCCAGAGCGAAGGTGATGGAATCCCGTCCTAGAACCGCCGCGTTACGTGCGCGACTGGCGGCAGCATCGCGGTGGCCAGGGCGAACGTCACCGCCAGGACCGCGCCCGCCGGGTAGACGCTGTACGCCCAGCCGTATGCGATCTGTCCGAGGGGCAGAGCGCACATGCTCGCGGAGAGCACGAGCGACATCACCTTGCCGGTCATGTTCTCGGGGCAGCCCATCTGGATCGCCGGCACGGCGATGAGGTTCGCGAGGGTGATGGCGATCATGGTTCCGCAGGTGCTCGCCGTGAGCACCGCGAGTCGCATCACTCCACCTGCGGGAATCGTCATGACAAGCGCTTGGGGCAGGATGGTGAGCGAGAAGGCGGCGATCGCCATCGGGAATCGCCGCATGGACAGCGACCTCGCGACCCGCCCACCGACGAGCGCGCCGAGCAGTCCGGATGCTCCCACGAGACCATATGCAAGGCCGTACGCCGTGGAGCCGAACCCCAGTACGGTCCGCACCATGTAGGGGAAGCCGACCTCCGCATACCCCGTCACCAGGAAGTTGAGCGCGGCGCAGATCAACACCAGATGCAGCACATGAGGATGTTCGCGGGTGAGGAAACGTCCGGCCGCGCGCAGGTCGTCGACCGCGGTGACGCGGCCGGCGTCACCGCGGTCGGGAGCGCCGAGCCGGATGAAACACTCCACGACGGCGGCCGTACCGAACCCCACGATCGTGATTCCCATCATGGGCATCGCACCAACCGCCGCGTACAGCACGCCGCCGAGCACGGCGGGAACGAGCGTGCTCGTCTGGTTCACTACGTTCACCACGGCCATCGCGCGACGCATCACATCCTCGCCATGGGAGCGGAACATCTGCGGCAGCGCCGCCTGCACCGTAGGCGTCTCCATCGCGTCAAGCACGGCGAGCACCACCTGCATCACGGCTATCGCCGCCAGATTGAAACCGGCGGCCGAAAAGATCGCCACGCAGACGAGCACCGTCACGGCGGAAAGCGCGTCAAGCGCCACCATGACGGTCCGACGGTTCGTACGATCCGCCATCACGCCGCCAAGGGGCGAGAGCAGAATCGTGGGCAGGATGCTCGCAGTAAGAATGGAGGCGAACGCCGCCGCCGAGCCGGTCTTGTCAAGCACCCACATGGACATGGCAAACCGCAGCATAAGGTTGGCGAAGAGCGATATTCCGAGACCCGCGACGAGCAGGCGGAAGTCGCGTGTGCGAAGAGGATCAGCGGCTTGGCTTCTTTGTGGTTGGGTCGTGCATTCGTATGCGTTCGTCATCGTGGATTCCTTTCTTGTGATTGGCCACGGCCATTTACACAAACCGACCGTCGGTCTGTTATGGTGATAACAATACGCCCAAGGAAAAGGGCGCGGAAGCGCTTCGACATCTGTGGCATCAGGATGTGCAAGATGCGGCGCACCCGGGCGCGTCTCCTATGCGGACGCCGTATCCTCTTCCGGCGTCAGGGCCGTGAGCTCTTCGGTCATCCGCAGGATGAGCGTCTCGTCGAACACTGGCGCGCCGATGGCGTCGAGCATCGTGGCGAGGCAGCGGATGCGGTGTTCCAGGCCGGCATGATCGGTGGGGTAGAAGCAGGGCGTGAGCCAGTAGTTGCCGAGGAGCGAGAGCAGTTGCGCCGCCTCCTCGGGGTATGCCGTGGGAATGGAGCCGTCCTGCACGCCCATATCGATGAGCGAGCGGAAGGACTCCGGCAGTCTCGTCGACCAGACGCGCATGTTCGCCGTAAAGAACGCAGGATCCTTGAGCAGCGCCAGCTGGGAACGGACCAGGTCCAGATGATCGGGGGTGTCCACAGCGGAAACGATGAGCGCGCGCAGCTTCTCAAGCGCACTCATGTCCTTGCGCTCGATGAGTTTGTCGAGAAGACGCGCGGTTGCGGCCCACTCGTCGGCGTTCAGCCGGTCGAGAATCGCCTCCTTCGATTTGAAGTGGTGGTAGAGCCCGCCCTTGGACAGTCCCAGGTCGTTCAGGATGTCCTGGATGGACGTCTTCTCGTAGCCCTTTTCAGCGAAGAGCCTGCGAGCGGAATCGAGGATTCGTCGTTCGGTGTCTCCGGAATGCATATCGTGCGCCATGCGGATGGCCTGCCTTTCGTTCATGTCCCCGTCAAGCATACAGACCGTCGGTCGGTCTGTCAAATGATCGAGGAAGTCGCCCCTGCGATGCGATTGAATATCCGCGGCAAGGCGGGAAGAAGAAGACCGGTAAGACGCCGAGTTCAAGTTCAACGTCTCCAAGTAAGTGTTTCTCTGGCTCCCCTCTTCGAGGGGAGCTGTCGCTACAAGCGACTGGGGGAGCGGTACGGATAAGGCCTGAGAAGTCGTCTTCTCAGGCCTTTGTCATGACATTGTTCTGCAAGGACTGGCTGCTGCAGCAGCATAATGTGTGTTCTATTATGAGTCTTCGCCAGAAATCATGACGGAAACACGAGACGCAACCCTTAGCTCGCCCCTGATTCATCCCCGGACCGTTATTCAGGCGGAGCGTATGCGGTAAGCCCAATCCTTTTGTGAAGATTTTGTGTATTGTCAGGCATGCGTGGGTTTCACCGTCGATTTGAATGATGATAGGCTTCTCGATGTCTGCCGTACGAAGACCCCATCAAGGAGATGCCATGAACCTGTATCGCTACGCGATGTTCATCGCACGCGCCTGCCGTGGGTCGTTCGTCGGCAATGTTCTGTTTGCCAATCCACGAATGGCCCTATTCTCGATGCTGGTGTAGCGGGGACACGCCTTATGCCGGGATGTACCGATGGCCCATCCGCAGTCGACGTCGCATGAATCGCTCACCATAGCCATCAACTTACGCAAAGCCGCGAATCGTTTGCCGTATATGAATGCGGAACGGATGGCGGCTTTTCCTTTACGTCCGGACTCATCGGTGTCCTCGCGTCTTGACACAAGCATGGGGCCGGATCGCCACACATGACGTTACCAACAGAAGGAAATGCTGTGACCTCACAGAAAAACGCGGAACTCGGGTCCGCCACCAGTTCCGTAAAGCCTATTGATTCGCACGCCCGATTCATCATCGTGGGCGTGATCGTCGTCGGCTCGTTCATCGCGCTGCTCAACCAGACCGTCATGTCACCGGCCTTGCCGGCACTGATGCGTGATTTCAATATCACCACCGGCACCGTGCAGTGGGTGACCAGCGTCTACATGCTGGTCTCGGGCATCATGGTGCCGATTTCAGGCTATCTGATTGATAAATTCTCCACCCGAAAGCTCTTCGCCGGAGCTCTTGCCACTTTCATGGTCGGCACACTGCTGTGTGCCGTCGCGCCGAATTTCATGCTGTTGCTCGTCGGACGCATACTGCAATCCGCCGGCTCCGGCGTGCTGTTGCCATTGGTCGCCGTAGTGCCGATGCTCGTCTATCCGCCGGATAAGCGCGGCACCGCCATGGGCATGGCCGGTATCGTCATGGCCGCCGGCCCGGCTATCGGCCCGGTTGTCGGTGGTCTGGTGATTGACAGTTTCGGATGGCGCCCGATGTTCATTGGCATCGCAGTCGTGACACTGGTCATCCTTGTCGGAGGCACGATGATGCTCAAGAACGTCAGCGAGTTGAAGAACCCAAAGCTCAACATCCTGTCCGTGATCCTTTCGACCATCGCGTTCGGTGGCCTGCTCTATGGCTTCTCGTCCGCTTCCACGATGGGATGGGCCAGTCCGGTCGTCATTATCTCAATCGTCGTTGGTCTTGTGGCCTTCGTCGCATTCGTATACAAGCAAGTCAAGCTCGATGAGCCATTGTTGCGCGTTGACACCCTTGCCACCCGCAACTTCCGCAACTCCGCGATTCTGGTCACTCTGATCAACGCCGCAGTCGCCGCAACCAACGTGACGTTGCCTATCTTCATCCAGAATGTACTCGGCCAATCCGCCACCGTCACCGGCATGGTCATGCTGCCCGCCGCGGCGGTCGGCATCATCCTGAGTCCGGTCGCCGGCGCCGCATTCGACAAATTCGGCCCTCGCGGCGTGGGCATCGGCGGCCTTGCGCTCATGACCATCTCTCTTGGTCTTCTCGGCACCATCAACACCAGGACATCAGTGCTGTTTGTCGCCGTGTTCTGCGCATTGCAGGCATCCGGTCAGGCTATCGCCAACATGCCGATCAACACTTGGGGCGTCAACGCTTTGCCGAACGACATGATCGCCCATGGAAACGCCATCGCCAACACCGGCCGCCAGATCGCGGCAGCCATTGCGACTTCGCTTCTGGTCACCGCAGAAACATCTGTGACCGCCTCGCACATGTCCCAGGGTGTGAAGTCCGCCACGGCCAGCGGCATCGCGTTCTCCTACCTGCTGTGCGCCGCCATCTCGCTGGTCGCCCTGATCATCTGCATCTTCACCGTCACCAGCCGTGCCAAGGAGAAGGCCGCACGCAACGCCAAGGCCTCCGAGGCGCAAGCCTCCGCCGAAGTCGCGGCCGAAACCACTGAAGGCCAGCCCGCCGAGCATCACTACGCCGGCGCATACGTGGCCCCCGCCGCCTCCCTGTTCAAGCAGGCCCAGGAACAGTCCATCGGCGAGATCATGGACGATCAGCCCTACAGCTGCCTGGACAGCGATGACATCACGCATGTGGTGCGCGAGTTCATCCGTCTCAACGTCTCCAGCCTTCCCGTGGTGAACGGCGATGGCAGGCTCGTCGGCTTCGTCAGCGACGGCGATGTCCTGAAATCGATTGCCACCTATGAATCCCGCACGGTTTCCACCGGCACCGGTTCGACGATGGTGGTGTTCGACGACGAAACCGTGGCCTCCAAGGTGCAGGCGCTCTCCGGCAAGAAGGTGATGGACATCGCCACGCGTAAGGTCGTTGCCGCCACGCCCGACCAGCATGTTGGAGAGGTGGCCCGCATCCTCGCCAAGAAGCAGTTCAAGAAACTGCCGGTGGTGAATGGTGATGGCAGACTCGTCGGTGTGATCCGCCGTAAGTCCGTGATGGAACATGCCTTCGATGCGCTGTTCCCAAAGGATGATCGGTGATTCGGCGTCATCATCGCTGAATAGAATGAATGGAACATGAGGCTTCTCCTCTCGCGGGGGAAGCCTCATTGCTTTGTCCGCGGAGTCTTACGGCACCTGCGCAAGGGCAACGTCACGCCTTCATGATTATACTATCGAATAGTGTGTTCCTATCGTTGCATGGTGACGCTAACGCATGGCGTCACGATACTGAAGCCTGCCATCTAACGGCGGGTACGGCTCGTTGCTGGAGTCGTGCACGCATACGCGCGTCGGCGTGCGTATGCCGTGATGTGACCTTTGTAGTGGAATTGAAGAATTGAGAACACTCGTATGTCTTCTAGTAGTACAACAACTGAACCAACTGTGCGCGAAACACCCGAGGTTTCCGGCGATGACAATGCGAATGCGCGCGCAGCGGTCCATAGCGCGAACAAACCCGGTGCCGCCTATGCCGCAGCAGTGGCCAACGGGGAATCCGAGCGTGCGTGGATCCGCCGTGTAGTGCTTCTACTCACTGGCCAGGCGTTCTCGCTGCTGGGCTCCAATATTGTGCAATATGCCATCTGGTGGTGGATCGTATTGCAGACTAAAACCGGTTCGGCCATGCTGCTGGTCACGTTGTTTGGCGTGGTGCCGCAGGCCATCGTCTCGATTTGCGGCGGCTCCTGGGCCGACCGTCACAGTCGCAAGTTGCTGATTATGCTGCCGGATATGGTGATTGCTGTGGTCACCGTCGTGCTGTCGCTGAGCTTCGCGATGGGATGGGCGAGTCTGACCATGATTTTCGTGGTGCTGTTCATTCGTTCGGCGGGAGGCGGGGTGCAGACGCCCGCTGTGCAGTCGTTCATACCGGATGTTGTTCCCTCGGGCAAACTATTGCGCGTCAACTCAATATACGGCGTGATTAATTCGGCGAATATGATTGTGGCACCTGCGGTGGCTGCTGTGCTTATCAACACAGTGCCGCTGTGGTCGATTCTGTTAGTCGATGTGACCACGGCCATTATCGGCGTCGGCTTTGTGGCGTTGATCAAAGCGCCGAAGAAGAGCGCGGAACATGTTGCGAGGCGTATGGCTGAAGCGGAGAATAGCGGGCAACCCACACTCGAACCGATGTCGGATGCCAATGCTGATCGTTCGCTGATTGCCAGCGTCCGTCGTGTGTTTGCTGACTTGAAAGATGGTTTCAGCTACACATGGCGCCGGGCGAACCTGCGCAACGTGGTGCTCGGTGACGCCTTGGTGTGCTTCGTGGCCGTGGCTCCGATGAACCTTACGCTGTTGCTCATGACCCGCGAATATGAGGGCATCGATTTGAATCTCGGATTCATCAACCTGACCACCGCCTCCGATAAACTCGCCGCCAACGAGCTGGGATGGAGCATCGGTATGCTGCTCGGCGGCGCGCTGATGTCTACCATCGGTGCCAAGCTCATCCGCAACAACATGCGCGTGGTCGCCTTCGGCATCGCTCTGGTGGGCGTCTCCGTCGTTGGTCTTGGCGTGGTTCACAATCTGCTGGCGTATTTGCTGATTGATGTGGTGAACGGTTTGGCTTCGGCCATCTGCATGGGCCCGATGCGCACCATCATCCAGACCGAGGCCGATGAGAAGATGGTGGGCCGTGTATTCGGCCTTGACACCACCCTGAGCACGCTCGGAATGCCGCTCGGCATGTTGATCTTCGCGCCACTGGCCGACGTGATCCCGATTTCGCTGGTGTTCATCATCGGCGGTGTTCTGACCCTGCCCATCGGCATCTATCTGTTCGGCCAGGCGCGCCGTAACGTCAGTGCGCAGGTGACGCGAACAGCGGCCTGACAGGCACCTGACGGCCACCTGCCAGACGTAAAGTCAACTACCAGATTTGCGCATACAGATCGTAAGACACATACTTCGGCAGATCGTAGACGGTAATCGAGAATGGCGTGGATCGGCCATTGCCCGGCCAATCCACGAATGCGATATCTCCATAGATGATTGCGTTCTGTGCGTTACGCAGTACTAGGGAAATCTTGATTTGCTGTCCATCAGATGGCTTGAATCCATCTGCCACGGCGCGGACCTCGCCATTGAACGTCGTGCCGCCGTCCCTGTTGTCTATTTTGGATATTCCACTGATGGGGAAGGCGGCGGTTCCCTGAGCCTTGGCGACGTTGTATGTATCCGGATTGAGCACAGTAAAATCAACCGTTTCTGGGGCGGTGCCTTCGCCTGCTTGACCGGCGTCATATACAGTCTGATTCGGGAATGCCATATTCAGTGCTTGCGTCTGCGAGAACACGATGGAACCGTCTTTGGCCCGCCCCGTAATGGTAATCTGCGGATACTGCACCTGCTGGGTCTTACTGGTGTTGCGCAGGGCGAAAGCGTAGTGGACATACCCTTGCTGGTCCGCCGACCAGCCGGATTCCACTATTTTCAGAGGATTGTCGGTGACGGTGTCTTGATTGTCTCCATCAGCGCCGTCAGTGCCGCCTACTCCGCCCGTGCCATTGGCATTGTCGGTTCCTGGCCCGTTCGAGGAGTGCCCGCCATCGGCCTTATCGGTTGATTGGCTGCTGGATTGTGTCGAGGAATCGGGTGATGTTGCCGACCCGATAATGCCCAGTTGGCCTGCCAACACAATGCCTCCCGCAATGGCGGCGATTATCAGTGCCGCTCCGGCAATGGACCACAGCACGATGGCGCGTTTGCTCAAGTGCAGACGCCGGAATAGTCGAGACGCCGACGCGCTGCCGTTCGTTGTTCTCGTTGATGGCGGATTTGCCGATGATGCGTTCGGTATGGGCGGATTGGACTGGGAGAACAGCGCCTGGCGAAACTCTTGGACGCTCTGTGGCCGTTTGCTGGGCTCGAATGCGCACGCATAGCCGATGACGGCGCGTAGTCGAGCCGGTACTGCGGCATCATCGGCAAGTCGCTGCTCGTAGTCGCTGGCATCGGGATATACGCCGGTCAGCATGAATCCGAGTAGCCGGCCCAGCGAGAATACGTCGGAACGCGCGTCGGTTTTGGCAAAGCCATATTGCTCAGGCGAGGCGAATCCGTAGGTGCCAAGCGCCGTGGTATCCCGTGAACGGTTGCTTGCCTCTGACCGGATGCGCGCGATGCCGAAATCGATGAGATGCGCGCCATCCTGGGCCACGATGACGTTGGCCGGCGTGATGTCGCGGTGGATAACGCCGTGCTGGTGAAGCTCCTGCACGGCTTCGCAAATTTGGTCGATAAGCTGCACGGCCACATTCGGTGCAAGCCGCCCGTTTTCCTCCGCAATTTGCGCAAGCGTGCTGCCCGGCACGTAATCGTAGACGATGACGAACCGGTCGGGCAGCTCGTACGTCGCTTCCACACGCGGCAGACGATTACTCTGGCAGGCGCTGAGCGCTGCCCACACATTGCGTTGCGCTAGGGGAGAGGGAATCTTCTTGCGTACGAACGGGCCGTTGCCGTCAATGCTCACCAGTTCGGTGACGCCGGAAGGTCCGCGAGCGAGCGTACGCTCGACATGGTACGCATCGTCGATGCTCATCGCATGCATCGCCTGCTTATCGTCCATGTCTCTCCTTGACGCCCTCTTACTTGCGTCTCACTGGTGAGTGTTGTTGGGCCGAATGTCGTCAATCGGCCGGTAGCAACGTCGCCTCTCCCATACGATACAACTCGTCGTCCGTGGCAATGCGGTCGAATCCATTGCGTATACACCAGATGATAATCGCGTCGCGTCGCTGTTTGCACCACAGTTCGGAAACGCCTGCAAGACGAAGTAGCCGTTGGGTTTCACGCAGCGTGCACTGTAGGCCGAACGCCAGCATAATGGCATGGTCTCGGCCGGGGTGGCTTTTGCCGGAGAAAATGTCATAAACCACTGTGGCGTTGAGGCCGGATGCCCGCACCACGTCGGCTCGTCTCAGGTCATGGGCTTCCATACGGTCGAACAGATAGTCGGTCAGCGTGCGTGCGCTGACGAGTCCCTCATCGAGATACTGCTCAATGCTGGCGCTGGCGAGCAGCCGATCCAACAGTTCCTCGGTCAAATGTTCTTCGGGGATGTCTGCCATGCCCATGCTCCTTGTCGCTGTGTTGCGGGTGCTGTGCTGCGCCATCGTACGCGGTTGCTCGATTCCCAGCGTACAGGACGCCGACTTTTCGGAAACACGCCGAAAAATTCAGTTGTCAGCTGATGTATGGCCCGCGCGTGTCGCCGACAATGGTCGATGCCATCCGTGTAGGTGCGGTGGCGGAAAGGATGTTCATGCGCGGTATCAAGCATCGACAATAAAGCTAACATGCATACAAAATGCTAATTTGCGTACATAATAACAACGCCATACACTGGTTTCGATGTATCGCAGAGCAAAGCGAGCAATAAGAAGGGACGCAATGATGAGCGAACGATACCGGCTTGCCATGGCAGTCGGATTGACCGTAACGGTTGCCGGGCTTGCCTCTTCTGTGCTGGTAATGCTGCTGCTTAAGGAAAGAAGGGCATCATGACAACGCCATTTGATCAACAACCTCAGCCGGTTCCACCGTCCGAAGGCACGAATGACGCACCGGAAGATCGCGCGAATGCGCCTACCGTGCCGAATACTGTACCGGCTGGCCAACCGAACGTAGCGTCTGATGGTGCTACCACCACTCCGATGACTCCGGCTACGGCATCGCAGCGGCCCGCCGGCGCGCCATTTGATCGTGTATATGCGGTCAGTCCGCAACAGCTGTTCCAAGTTATTCACGACCAGCTGACCACTGGTGCCACGTTTACCTTGGATAACGAAAACACCCAGACCGGAGCGTTTTCCTTCCACTCCTATGATGGGGTGAACTGCACGCTAACCGTAGTCCCGCAGGGTGCGGCAGGGGCCGCCATTCGTCTGGAGGCGACTGGAAACGAAAGCGCCAAGCGCGTTGATGAGTTCCTCGCCGCTCTGGACAAGCGTATTGGTGTGGCTCCTGCACCCGCCACACATGGTGCCGGTGCTGCCACTGGTTTTGCTGGTGCCGCTGCGCCTGCCGTGCTTGCTCCGAATGCACAAGGGGTGAAGAAGACTTCCAAGCTGGCTGTGTTCGCCATTATTTGGGGAGTGTTGTTCGTACTCGCCCAATTTGTGGATGTTTCTGGCCGATCCTGGGGCGGACTGCTGTTCGCCACGGTGATTCCGGCACTGCTCTCAGGCTTCGCCGTATACGTGACCCGCCCGAGTGGCAAGGTGCAAGGCCGAGTGCTGGCCTGGGTGGCAGTCGGTATCACCGTTGTGGGTCTGGTAATCGGTGGCGTGTTCGTAATTCGTGACGATGCGAAGGCCAAGGCTGATCGGGTGGAATTGGAAGCATCGCTCGCCACCAAGTGCGAAGCATATTCATGGCCGGAGTCGGACATCGCGGCGCTGCTGCCGCAGCCGAAATCCACAAAGGGTGAAATTAAAAGCGAGTCTTCGGACTATTTCTCCATCGAGGTGTGCGGTACCGACGCCAAGCAGTATGCCGACTACGTCAAGTCCGTGCAAGACAACGGTTTCACCGTGGACTATAGCAAGTCCGCTGACAGTTTCAATGCCAAGAACGCCGATGGATACAGTGTGAGCGTTTCTCGTAACACTGACGACGAGACCATCATGTCCATCACTATCCAGGTTCCGGAAAAGAAGGAAGATACGTCTACGGACGGCGACGCCGCGAAGCAGGATGATAAGAGCACTGATACGGGCACTGATTCCAGCGATGCCAACAAGCAGAGCGACCAGTCTTCGGATCAGAAGGCGCAGCAGAACACCAATGACAGTGCTGACTTCAAGGCCACGATGGACAGCTACGAGGCCTTTATCGATGAGTATGTTGCCTTCATGAACAAATATCAGAAATCCGATAACGTGGTCAGCATGGCTACCGACTATGCCGGCATGATGAAGCGTTACTCTGAGTTCTCCCAGAAGGTAGACGCCATTGACGAAAACTCCCTCAGCAGTGAGGATTCGGCCTACTACACCGAGGTCATGACTCGATGCGCGCAGAAGCTCACATCGGTGGGCCAGTGATCAGACTGGCGTATCGAGGTAACGGTTTTCCAAGAAAGGAACGATGACGGTATATGGGTATACGCGGCAGACAGTATACGCCAATGGATGAGCCGGTCTTCAACAAGGCCATCCCCGGAACGGAGGCTCTGGCCGGGACCCTGAAAGACACTTTTGGCGCATTCCGTAGTGGGCTTGGGATTACCGAACCCGTGGTTTCGGTGAATTGCGAAGGTTGTGGCGCTCCGCTTTCCGGTCATCGCAAAGAAGTCGTTCGATGCGAATACTGCGATCGCGAAACGCAGCTATAACCAACATGCCAGCATAACGGCCGGTCTTGCGATTGTATAGTCGCAAGATCGGCCATATGCATGAGATATCGAGGAAAAAACAGATGGCAGTTATTAAGGCGTTCGCCGGCGCGCTCGGCGGTACATTCGCGGACCTGTGGCGTGATATCATCACCGCTGGTCCGTTCACGGAACACACCGTCGTTGTGCCGGGCATTCCCCGCGGAAGCAACAACGATCGCGGTTCGAATGAATACGGTTCCGAGGGAATAATCACCAATGGTTCGCGTATCTATGTGCCAGAGAATACTGCGGCGTTCATTTTCTCTGAAACAGGTATCGAAAACGTCATCACCGAGTCGGGCGGTTATGAATATCGCAACGGGGAGCAGAGCGTGCTCGCCGGAGACGGCATCGGATCGTTCTTCAATCAGGTTGCCGATCGATTCACCTTCGGAGGTCAGCCTGGCCGCACCAAATATGTGGCCTTCGTCAACCTGCGTGAGATTCGTGGCATCAAATTCGGCACTTCTGCGCCGCTGGTGTATAACGACCGGTTCTATGGCGTCGATTTGGAAATTCGCGCACGCGGATCCATGTCGCTAAAGGTCGCTGATCCAGTTCGATTCGTTCGTAACTTTGTGCCGGCCACTACCGTGTCGTATTCATTCGATGATGAAGGGCCACGTAGGCAGATTCTGTCTGAATTCGTACAGTCATTTATTGTGGCCATCAATTTGCTGTCCAATGAATATCGTATTTCGCAATTGCCCGGCAAGGCGAATGACATCGCAGCATGCGTGCGTGGCGATCGGGCCAATGCAGGTACGTGGAATGATCGTTTTGGCTTTGAAGTGTCCAGTGTGGGCATCGAAAGTATCGAGTTCACCGAGCAATCACGTCAACTCGTGCAGCAGTTCGCCTCGAATAAGATGAATGTTGCCGCATACGAGGGCGTTTCCCAACAAGCTGGCAATATGGCTGCCCAGCAGCGCATTGCGCAAGGCATCCAAGACAACGGCTTTGGCGATGGTGGCATGTTGCTTGGTATGAATATGGCGCAAGCCATTAATCCTATGACGGCCGCCCCGGTTCAAGCGCCGGCACCGGAAGCCGCTGCTCCCGCCGCTCACACGACATCCATGTCTGTGGAAGAACAAGTCGAGGCGATGAAGAAATTGAAGGAATTGGTTGATATCGGCATTCTCTCCCAAGAAGAATTTGATGCAAAAAAGCACGAAATTCTCGGCCTATAAACGGCGCATTCATGCAACTCGAGACAGTTGATAATGAGGGAAACGTTGGTGCGGTATATCGGCCGCCAAGAAGGCTGCCGAAGAAGAGGCTGCAAGAAAGGCCGCTGAAGAACAGCTGCTGCACAGGCCGAGGCCCAGCGGCAAGCTGAGGAGGCCGCTCGACAGGCACAGCAGCAACAGCAAGCGCAGCAGAATGTGCATTATGCGAATTGCTCTGAAGTTCGTGCGGCTGGAGCGGCTCCGATTTATCAGGGGTAGCCCGGATACAGTAGCAAGCTCGATCGCGATCACGATGGCGTGGCCTGCGAGTAGCGCTCGCGTTGTTGAGGAGACTCAGCGCTTGTTCGGGCCGCCGTCCGGGAACATCAAGTAGGTGATGATGCCGGCGGCGGTTCCACTGGCCAATGCGCCGGTGATGACGGCAAGAGCCTGCATCGCCGTGCTGAGCGTGGGCTTGCCCGTTGCGGCAGTCTTTGCAGCCTTCAATGTGGCGGCACTGGACTTGCGTTTCTCGGCAATGGCATTGTCGGCAGCGTTGCCACAGTCTGTATTGACCGGGGCATTGTCGGCAACGGCCTCGCCGTCTTGCTCTTGGGCGCGCCGTTCGCGAATGCGTTGCTCAATGGGATCGTCGACCAAAGTCTTGATGATGCGTGCCAGATCGCGGTCTTCACGACGTGCGATCTCGGCGCTGAACACCGTACGTAAAGCGAGATACTGCAGTTTGGTCATCGGGCTTTTGCCGGTCTCCAAGTTAGACACCGTCTGTCGCGCGACTCCCAGCTCGTCGGCCAGTTGCTGAGTCGTCCATCCGGCTACCTTGCGAATCGGACCCAGGTTCTCCTGAAACTTATCAATCCACCATTGTTCGATTTCAGACGCCGCCATTACGCACCTCCTTCCACGCTGTCACCAGTGTACGTTACCTGTACCGAAATCAATCCAAAAAACAGTGTTCATGTGAAATTCACTGCGTATCTGCGCTTTCACCAGCTTACCGAGATTAGCCTTACATATCCCATAAGACCGGCATTGGGTGTGTGAACCGCAATGGCATTGCGCTTATATTGGTTGCCCTGCTCCCGCACAAGCGTCGCCGGACGCGACTCGAGGGATGCACCCCGGAGGAGTTCCGGAGCATGTCCCTCGCGGTCTCAGACTGCATCCCACTTACCGACGTCCAACAAACGGGGTGCGGTTCAGTTCCGTGAAAAACACTCTTGTGCTTTGCTTCGTTTCCTGCTATGTGTGAAAACATGGGTAATACGCATGCTCGCCGCTTCGATGGCACGGTGCGGCGTCGGACGGGGGAGCGCGGCACCATCATGACGCTGCGCGACTGCCCGCGCGCCATGCGCGTCGTCGTGGACGGCATCGACCTGGATGAACGGCACCGGTTCCGCCTCTGCGAGATCGGCCTGGCTCCGGGCACGGGCCTGCGGGTCGTGCAGCGTGGCGCTTTCGGCGGGCGGGTCATCGCCTTCGGAGACGAACGCGTCGCGGTGGATGGCGCCACCGCGCGGGCCGTCCGCGTACGGTTCGCGCAGGACGAACATACGCAAGACGACGTTGCGTAACACGAAGAGAACGAGAATATGCGCGAATGATGAATCTACGGGACCTGAGAGGTGGCGACTGCTGCAGCTCGCAGGACGATTGCTGCCGGCGTTGCGATCGCCATGCGGAGACGTCCGCGAATGGCGCCGTGCGTGACGGCGCTCGCGGCGACACCTGCGATGCCGGTCGTGCGGCGTCAATGAAGCGCGTCGTATTCGTCGGCAATCCGAACGTCGGCAAATCCTCCATGTTCAATGCGCTGCTTGGCGCGAGGACACGCACGATGAACGCTCCGGGAACCACCGTGTCCATCACTTGCGGGCAGTACCGGTACAAGAGCGCGAACGATGCGCCGCACACGCAACTCTGGCAGTTCGTGGACACTCCCGGCACGTATTCACTGCTGCCGATGAGCCCCGATGAACAGGTCGCCGTCGACGCGCTGATAGGTGCGTCGGGCATGCCCGCTCCTGATCTCGCCGTCGTGGTGTTGGACGCCACGGCGCTGTCCCGCTCTCTCTACCTGCTGTCGATGGTGACGGAGCTTGGACTGCCGACCGTCATCGCGCTCACCATGAACGATCTCGCATTGCGCAATGGCCATGGCGTCGATGCGCAACGGTTATCCCGTCTGCTGGATGGCATGCCGGTCATCGCGGTCGACGGGCGTACCGGAGACGGCGGCGAGGCGTTGGCCGATGCCATCGCCGTGGGTTTCCGGGGAACCCCCATTCCCTCTGGGCTGACCGCATGGTCCGCCATCACGGCCGACGCCGACGGGCACACCGTCGACGACCTGCGCTCCTGGGCTGAATCACGGGCCGATGCCCGTCTCGACTGGACCGCCGGCATATTGCGTCGCCTTGACGTTCACGATGACGGTCGCGTCACCTTATCCGACCGCATCGACGGCATGCTGCTGCACCCCGTGGTCGGCGTCATCGTTTTTCTCGCGGTTCTGTTCACGGTGTTCCAAGCCACGACGACGCTGGCCAGTCCGATGCAGGATTGGATCGATGTGGCGTTCCGCGGCTGGTGCACATCCGGCCTCGACTGGTTGCTTGGGCTGTTCGGCGCGGCTTGGCGCGGCGGCTGGGTGCGTTCGCTGCTGGTCGATGGCGTGCTCGATGGCGTGATCACCGTGCTGACGTTCATTCCCGTGATGGGCATCATGTTCCTGCTGCTGTCGATTCTGGAGGACTCCGGCTACATGGCCCGTGCCGCATTCGTGATGGATCGCGCCATGCGCGCCTTGGGATTGGACGGCCGCGCGTTTCTGCCGATCATCGTCGGCTTCGGCTGCAATCTGCCGGCCTTGGCGGCCACCCGCACCCTGCCTGATTCCCGTCAGCGGGTGCTGACCGGCATGCTGGTGCCGTTTGCCGCGTGTTCCGCGCGCCTGTCGGTGTTCCTGGTGCTCGCCCATGCGTTCTTTCCGAAGTATGCGGGTCTCGTGGTGTTCCTCATGTACGTCGTTTCGGTGATGATCATCCTGCTGGTCGGCGTGATGCTGCGCCACACCATATTCCGTGGGCTTGAGTCGGAGCCGCTCATGCTGGCGCTTCCCTCATACCAGTGCCCCCGCGCCCTGCAGCTGGTTCGTTCGGTGCTGCTGCGTCTATGGGGATTCGTTCGCGGCGCCAGTGTGATCATCATCTCGATGATCATGGCGCTATGGCTGCTGCAGGGCATTCCCATGACGGCCGGTGCCGGCGGTTTCGCGCATGTCGACGATGTGCACGATTCCGCGTACGGCGTGCTCGCCGATGCGGTGGCCCCCGTGTTCGCTCCGGCGGGCTTCGACGACTGGCATGCGTCGGCCGCGCTGATTACGGGATTCGTCGCCAAGGAAGTCGTGATCGGTTCGATGTCGCAGTCCTATCATGCCGACGAACCTGATGCCGCGGCCGCGCAGCAGGGCACGGAAGGCACACTGGGGCAGAAGCTGCGGGCCTCGTTCGACCGGTCCTCGCACGGGCACGGCAGGGCCGCGGCGATCGCGTTCCTGCTGTTCACGCTCGCCTACACGCCATGTCTGGCCACGGTCGCCGAGATGCGGCGGCAATTCGGCACGAAAGTCGCGGCGCAATCCGTCATGCTGAGTCTGGTGGTGGCGTATGTGATCGCCGTCATCGCCTTCCAGGCACTGCGTTTGGTGTGGTGATCCGCATGGCGCGCATGATACGACGGTCCTCGCTCTCACACGATTGGCGTCGCCCGTTTCGCGCGGTCGGCGGGCGAAATGGGCAGGCGGCCGACGAACAGCCGGCCGATATCGTTGCCGACATAGCCGCCGATCTTAAAACCGGGATGACGGTTCCGCAGATCGCCGACTATCGGCGTCTGCCCTCCGATTTCGTGGATATGGCGATCATGCGTGCACAGGAGCGTGGGCTGGTCACATTGATGGACCGCGCATCGCGATCCCTGTGCGACGGGACGGCATGCCGACCGGACCCCGCCTCGCTGGTCTGTGCGGGATGCCCGTTCAGGGCGCCCTCCTCGGTGCGGTCATGAATGCGGGTGGCGTCGTCGGTGTTTGGCCACGTTACGGGCGATGATGCGATGCGCGGGAGCCGAACCATTACGCTTGACTCCCGTTGCCACACAGACCGGAATGAGAAGGGGGAGGGCCCCATGATTGCAGGAATGTCCGTCACCACGTTGCTGTCGGTGCTTGTAGCCGGCGTCGCCGCCGGATTCGTTGGATACGCGGTCGGCGCATCCTCATTGGTTTCCTATCCGGCGTTGCTGGCATTCGGTATTCCGCCTGTGCTGTCCAACACCACGAACACGGTGGGCGTGTGTGGTACCGGCATCGGCGGGCTGCTCTCCGCTCGCAAGGAGCTCACGGGCCAGGGCCGGCGTGTGATCGTCTATGCCTGCATCGGTCTGGTCGGCGGCGTCATCGGAGGTCTGTTGCTGCTCGAATTGCCCGCGAAGGTCTTTGAATTCGCGGTACCGCCGTTGATTCTGTTCAGTGCGCTCATCATCGCGCTCAATCCACGGAGGAAAGCGGCCGCGCGCGATGCCGTGGCACGGGCGCTGCCGCAATCGTATCAGGCGGAGCGCGCCGCGCGGATCGCCGGTGCGGCGATGAACGGCGCATTGCGCGACGATCCGTGGTGGCTGTGGGCCGGCGTGAGCTTCGTCGGCGTCTATTCCGGCTATTTCGGCGCGGCCGCCGGTACGCTTGCCTTGGCGATTCTCGATTTGGGCAGGATCGGCCCGTTCCATCAGATCAACGCATTGAAAACCGTGGTCGGCTTCGGCGCGAATATCTCCGCCGCGGTCATGTTCGTAATCCGTGGTTCCGTCTGCTGGCCGTTCGCCATCATGATGTGCATCGGCTGCACCATCGGCAGCGCGATCGCGCCTCCCATCACCCGGCGTATTCCGGAGAACATCATGCGGGCCGCCGCCGTGTTGACCGGCATTATCCTCGCCGTCAAGCTTGGCTGGAACACTTACCTGTGATGGTCCTGGCTGCTGGGGCATGCTGAACAGTCGCGGCAGTGCGGTGATGCGTGGGCGTGGGTGGGGGGAATTATGACGATCCCGCCGGATGGAAGGCGTGTTCCGTCCGACGGGATTCCCGCTCGATCGGTCGATGATCGATCAGTTGTGCATGGCTTCGATGTTGTTGCCCTCCGGATCATGCACGAACGCGGCATAGTAGGTCGGACCGTAGTCCGGACGCGGGCCGGGCTGGCCGTTGGCCAGACCCGCCTCGTGGAACGCCTTCACGGCGTCGTCGTCGGCGGCTTCGAACGCCACGTGGGCCGGCGCGACGGCATCGCCTTCAGCGGCGGTGGAAACCCATACCGACGAACCGTCCTCCGCCACGAATGCCTGAACGCCCGGGAAAGCGGGACCCTTGCCGTAGCCCAGCGGTGCCAGGGCGGCCTCGTAGAACGCTTCTTCCTTGTCGAAATCCTTCACCTTGACGGTCACATGGTTGATCATGATCTGTCCTTTCATGCGTTCGGTGCGTTGTGCATCCGCATTCCATGATAGACGGCAGACGATGCGAATGGAAAGGGTGGCGCCCTGGAAGGTCGTGAAGTCCGGGCCTGTGCCGCACGTGCCGCGATGACCTACAGCCCGTGGACGTTCGCCCCGAACGACCAGAGCGCGAGTTTGGCCATCTTGAACGCCTGGATGCCTAGGGGAATGCCGATGATGCTCATAGCGGGTTCCTTACGTTCGACCGTGTCCCGGAAGATGCCGGATGGTATATCAGACCTCCACTCTATGGTACTGGTATGAGGTGAAGCGGGGCCGGGACCAGGCCCATGCGTCTTGAAGCGCCGAGTAGACGAGTAGATTGGAGCGACCATGCCCGTGACGTCCGATGGGGTGGACGGGCCCGGCGCGTATGCCGAGGCCATGGCGAGCGAGGAGGCCGATGCCGCGTGGATCCGGCGTGTGGCGTTGCTGCTCGTCGGTCAGGCGTTTTCGCTGTTGGGCTCCAGCATCGTGCAGTACGCCATCTGGTGGTGGATCGTATTGCAGACCAGAACCGGTTCGGCGATGCTGCTGGCCACCCTGTTCGGCGTGGTGCCGCAGGCCGTGGTCTCGATCTTCGGCGGCTCATGGGCGGACCGCCATAATCGCAAACTGCTGATTATGCTGCCGGACATGGTGATCGCCGCCGTCACCGTCGTGTTGTCGTTGGGTTTCGCGATGGGATGGGCCGGACTGGCCACGATCTTCGTGGTGCTGCTCATCCGTTCGGCGGGCGGCGGCATCCAGACGCCGGCCGTGCAGTCGTTCATCCCGGACGTCGTGCCCTCCGGCAAACTGCTGCGCGTCAATTCGATATACGGTGTGATCAACTCGGCGAACATGATAGTGGCACCGGCTGTGGCCGCCGTGCTCATCAACATGGTGCCGTTGTGGTCGATCCTGCTGATCGACGTGACCACGGCGGTCATCGGCGTCGTGTTCGTGGCGTTGATCAAGGTGCCGAAGAGACGCGCGACGGCGGAGCGTGCCGCGCACGCCGTGTCCGAAGGGGAGGGACGCTCGCCGCTCGCCGGCGTCCGCCGTGTCTTCGCCGATCTCAAGGTGGGATTCGACTACACGTGGCGTCGGCCGAATCTGCGCAACGTGGTGTTGGGCGACGCGCTGACCTGTTTCATCGCCGTTGCCCCGATGAATCTGACCCTGCTGCTCATGACCCGCGAATACGAGGGAATCGATCTGAATCTGGGATTCATCAACCTGACCACCGCCTCCGACAAACTCGCGGCCAATGAGCTGGGATGGAGCATCGGCATGTTGCTTGGCGGCGCGTTCATGTCCACCGTCGGGGCCAAGGTCGTGCGCGACAACATGCGCATGGTCGCGCTCGGCGTCACTTTGGTCGGCGTGACCGTGGTGGGTCTCGGGGTCGCGCCCAATCTGCTGGCGTACCTGTTTGTCGACGTGGCGAATGGCGTCGCCTCCGCCATCTGCGTGGGTCCGATGCGTACCATCATGCAAACCGAGTCCGATGAGAATGTGGTCGGCCGCGTCTTTGGTCTCGACACCACGCTCAGCACGCTGGGCATGCCGCTGGGCATGCTGGTCTTCGCGCCTCTGGCCGACATGATTCCGATTTCGCTGGTGTTCGTCATCGGCGGTGTGCTGACCTTGCCCATCGGCGTCTATCTGTTCGGCCAGACGCGCAGGCGTGCCGGAACGGTGTCGGACCGGGGACGATGACCGCCGGGGAAGTTGGTTGCGACCCTCCAAAAACAGTGTTCATGTGAAATTCACCGCATATTCGCGCTTTTGCCGGTCCGCCATGATTAGCCTTGAACAAGGAACAGCAGAGTAGAAGCAGAAGGTATGCGCGTATTCGATTTTGACGGAACCATCTACGACGGCGAAAGCCTGTTCGACCTGTACCTGTATTCCGCTCGACACGACCCGAAGGTGTTCCGTTTCATCGCACCCGTGCTGCGGTACGCGGTCAAATACAAACTCGGGCGGGCCACGCTTGAGCAGATGGAATACGGCGTGGGCAGAATGGCCGAAGGCTATCTTACGGAACTGAACCGTTCCCGACGCGTGGCGAGCGTCGAACAGCTCGTGAACGATTTCTGGGATCGGAACTACCCGCGCATCAAGCCCTGGTACCAGCCCGAACCGGATGACGTGATCCTCACCGCATCCTTCGATTTGACGGTGGGGGAGGCCTGCCGCAGGCTCGGCGTGCGGAACCTCGTGGCCAGCAAGGTCGATTTGGAGACGATGAGGGTTACGTATCTCAACTTCAACACCAACAAGGCCAGGCGGTTCCGCGAGCTGTACGGTCCGGACGCCGTCGTCGACGAGTTCTACACCGACTCGAAGTTCGACCAGCCGATGATCGATATGGCCCGTCGCGCGTTCATGGTCAAAGGGGACACCATAACGCGGGTGAAATAGCGGACGGCGCGGAACAACGCGACGTCACCGACAACGAAGGAGGAGCGCAGATGAGCATGCCGCTCGATCTTTATGTAATCCGACATGGCGAATCCGAAGCGAACGTCATCGTCCAGGCGGGCGAGCAGGGCGACAACTCCCTGTACACGCAGGACAACGTCACCGTGCCCGACCGCTCATGGCGGCTCACCGCCACCGGTCGCAAGCAGGCCGACTGCATCGGACGCTGGCTCGTCAGCCAGCAGCAGCTGTTCGACCGCTACATGGTTTCGCCGTATGTGCGCACCCGCGAGACCGCGGCCACCATGGCCTTGCCCAAAGCCAAGTGGGAGGAGAACCGTGTGCTGCGCGAACGCTCCTGGGGCGAGATCAACACCATCACCAAGGACGAGTTCAAAACCAACTACGCCCGCAACTGGAACTTCAAGAACACCGACCCGTTGTACTGGCGGCCGCCGGCAGGCGAATCCATCGCCGACGTGGCCGAGGACCGCGTGCATAACATCCTGACCTCGTTGAGCCGCAAATCCGACTCGGAGTCCGTGGTCATGGTCACGCACGGCGACTTCATGCTCGCCCTGATGCTCACCATCGAGGATCTGGCCGACGAGGAGTTCCTGCATCGCGCCGATTCGGACGACTGGAAGATCACCAACTGCACGTGCCTGCATTACACGCGCCGAGACCCCGAAACCGGTCGCACGTCCAAGCGTGTGCGTTGGGAGCAGACCGCCCGGCCCGTGCTTGATGAGGCGAGCGGACGCTGGGAGGTCAAAGTGGAGCCGTGGCGCGAATTCAAGCGCCCGTACCTGTCCAACGGCGATCTGGTCGATGTGGTGCAGGCCGTCGACCCCCACCTGCTGGAGTATTACGGCAAGTGAGCGTTCCGACGGATGGACGCCGCACGATCCTCGTACGCTAGAATGACGCGTGGCGCGGCCGGTCGTGTGTGCCGCACCCCCAAGCAAGAGCGAGGAGAGTGAGCAATGTCCATGTCCAATATCTTCCAATGGCGGCTGCATGGCGACGGCAAGACGCTGGCGCCCGGCGAGGTCGTCGAGCCCGATGAACGTCTGACTTGGGTGCGCACCGCCGGTATCGGCGCACAGCACGTCATCGCCATGTTCGGTGCCACCTTTCTGGTGCCGATTCTGACGGGCTTCGACCCGTCCACCACCCTGTTTTTCACGGCTATGTCCACCGCACTGTTCCTGCTGATCAACAGGAACGTGCTGCCGAGCTATTTGGGCTCGTCCTTCGGCTTCATCGCACCGATCACCGCGGTCACCACCGCCAACAAGGGCATTGCGGTCGCCAGCTTCGGCATCATGGTCACCGGTATTCTGCTGGCCCTGATTGGCGTGCTCGTGCACTACGCCGGCTCCAAATGGATTGACATCATCATGCCGCCCGTGGTCAACGGCGCGATTGTGGCCATCATCGGTTTCAATCTGGCACCTTCCGTGTGGACCAACTTCCAAGCCGCGCCGGACACCGCACTGGTTACCCTGCTGGCCGTGCTGCTCGTGGCCGTGCTGTTCAAGGGCTTGCTGGGTCGCCTCAACATTTTGGTCGGCGTAATCATCGGCTATGTATATGCCTGCATCCGCGGCCAGGTCGACTTCTCCGCCATCGGTGACGCCGCATGGATCGGCTTCCCGAAGTTCCACCTGCCGCAGGCCGATTTTTCCATCCTTCCCATGTTCATCCCTGTTGTGCTCGTGCTTGTGGCTGAGAACGTCGGCCACGTCAAGTCCGTGGCCCAGATGACCGGCCGCGACTACGACAACCAGATCGGCACCGCCCTCATGGCCGACGGCCTGGGCACCACGCTCGCCGGCTTCGGCGGCGGCTCCGGCACCACCACCTACGGCGAGAACATCGGCGTGATGGCCGCCACCAAGGTGTACTCCACCGCCGCCTACTGGTGCGCAGCCGCCTTCGCCCTGATCCTGAGCCTGTGCCCGAAGTTCGGCGCCGTGATCAACACGATCCCCGCCGGAGTGCTCGGCGGCGTGACTACGCTGCTGTACGGCATGATCGGCATGATCGGCATCCGCATCTGGGTTGAGAACAAGGTCAACTTCGACAAGCCGCTGAACATCATGGTGGCAGCCATCACCATGATTATTGCCATCGGCCAGTTCGCCTTCGCCATCGGCGGCGTCTCCTTCAACGGCATCGCCATCGGCACGATGGTGATTCTTGTGGCCTACCACGGCCTGAAGGCCATTGGCAAGGCAACCGGCACTATTGCCAAAGACGATCCGGA
This sequence comes from Bifidobacterium sp. FKU, assembly GCF_026016385.1. Classification (NCBI taxonomy): domain Bacteria; kingdom Bacillati; phylum Actinomycetota; class Actinomycetes; order Bifidobacteriales; family Bifidobacteriaceae; genus Bifidobacterium; species Bifidobacterium sp. FKU. Next base: position 1,567,732 of record NZ_CP092888.1, on the reverse strand, counting down.
TATTTTGTAGTGTGTTTTAGTGCTACTGGGCCGTATTGTGGTTCAGCCTTTTTGCACAATGGCTCCTACCTTCACTGGTAGGGGCCATTTGCGTGTTCCATGGAGCGGTGCTCGCCTTACATGGTGGTAGAACCCATGGGGCGGTAATTGGCCCATGGGGCGGCAAACATCCCATGGGGCGGTAAAACCCTCATGGGGCGGTAGGTGAAAATGGCTTTATTCTGCGGTTTCACAATTTCTTCAAACCGCCTCATGGGCAAGTTACCGCCCCATGGGCCAATTACCGCCCCATGGGGTCATAAGTAAAGAGTGGGATGACAGCGTGGCGAACACCAAGCAAAGTAGGGGGCTTACGCTAAGCTCGGAAGGCTTGCGTAATTTGCGTAACCTTTAACATGAAAGGCCACTGTGCCCCGTAATAATTTCGATGATCGTGACGATTCCGCTGATTTCCAGATGAACGACAGCGCGGAATCCCGCCCCCTTACCTTTGGCGAACTTGGCGTACCCGGACCGCTGGTGCGCGTGCTTGCGGCAGATGACAAGAAGACCGCATTCCCCATTCAGGCCGACACCCTGCCCGATTCACTGGCCGGCCGCGACATTCTCGGCCGAGGGCGCACCGGCTCCGGCAAAACCCTCGCCTTCTCCATTCCGCTGGTCACCCGGCTGGGCTCCTATGATTCGCTTGGCGAAATCGCGATGGAGGAGTTCCGCAACGAAATCAAGCGCCGCAAGAAGGCCAGCCTGGAAGAGCGCCGCGCCGACGACTTCCTGCCGCACCCTCGCGGCCTGGTGCTGGCCCCCACCCGCGAGCTCGCGAACCAGATCAACGACGTGCTGATGCCGCTGGCCCACACGTTTGGCATGAACACCACCACGGTGTACGGTGGCGTCAAGTACATCCACCAGATCCGCGATCTGAAGGCCGGCGCCGATATCGTGGTCGCTTGCCCGGGCCGCCTTGAGGACCTGCTGCGCCAGCAGGCGCTCACGCTCTCGTCCGTCGAAGTCGTGGTCATCGATGAGGCCGATGAAATGGCCGATATGGGCTTCCTGCCGCCGGTCAAGCGACTGCTTGAGCAGATTTCGCCCGACGCCCAGCACATGCTGTTCTCCGCCACGCTCGATCACGGCGTGGATGAAGTGGTGAACACCTTCCTGCATGATCCCAAGGTGCACGAGGTCGATTCGGCCACCACCGAACCTGATCTGATGACCCACCACGTGTTCGAGACCACGCGCGGCGACAAGCACGAACTCGTGCGTACACTCGCCTCGGGCGAAGGCCGCCGCATCCTGTTCACCCGCACCAAGTTCCAGGCCAAGAAGCTCGCCAAGAATCTGACGCAGAACGGCATTCCGGCCGCCGAGCTGCACGGCAACCTGAACCAGAACCAGCGCGATCGCAACCTCGCCGCATTTGATTCCGGCGATGTGCGCGTCATGGTGGCCACTGACGTGGCCGCCCGTGGCATAGACGTCGGCGGCGTGGAGCTCGTGGTGCAGGTCGAGCCGCCGGCCGACCCGAAGTCCTTTGTACACCGCTCCGGTCGTACCGCCCGCGCCGGCAAGGCGGGCGACGTGGTCACCCTCGTGCTGCCCGAGCAGCGACGCGAGACGCGCCGCTTGCTGAACCAGGCCGGCATCAAGACCAAGATGATTGAAGTGACCCACGATTCGCCCGAAGTGCTTGAGCTTGTGGGCGACCGCGCCGAGCGCGTGGATGGCTGGAGCCTCGACAAGTCGCAGCCCGTGGGCAACCCGCGCAAGGGCAAGAACAAGGGTGCCAAGAACGCGGCGGGCGACGAGTCCGGCCGCGGCGGCAATCGCAATCGCAATCGCAATCGCGACGAGCAGAACGTTGCCAAGACCGAATTCCAGCACGAGAACGAAGGTGGCGAGTTTGTTGCCGAAGGCGAGCCGCAGCGCAAGCACGGCGACAAGGCCAGCAAGAAGGCCGTGAAGAAGAACCGCAACCGTGCGGAACGCCGCGCCGGCATGAGCAACCCCGAGGCCGAGCGCCGCGACTATCTGTTCGAGCATGGCGATGACCGCCGTAAGGGCGGCCGTCGCGACGGATACGGCAAGAACCGTTACGGCGAGCGTCAGGACGATGGCCGCAACGAGTACGGCAAGAACCGGTACGACGATCGTCGTGGCGGCAAGTTCGAAGGCCGCGATTCTGGTCGCAGCCGTCGCAATGATCGGTACGGCAAGGGCGGAAAATTCGACAAGCGCGACGGGGCCGAATACGGCCGCAACGATGATTTCAGCGGCCGTAAGCATGGATCAAGCCGTCGCTTCGATCGTACTGATCCCCGCGATTTCGAGCGTCCGCGTAAGCCGCGCCGCAATGAGCGCAGCCACGAGGACTACGGCTTCTCCTATGACGAGCGTTCCCATGACGGCCGCAGGCAGTCCATGCGCAACACCCGTCAGGGCGAAGGCGGCAAGCGCATCCATCGCAAGAACGAGAACCGCATCGTACGCGACGAGCGTTCAGAAGGTACCAAGCGTCACGAACGCCGCATGATCGCCAAATACGGCAACACGGAAGGCCCAAACCGCCGCCATTCCAAGAAGAATCGCAACAATGCGCCATTCCGTATGAAGTCCGGACGCCGTTAGTCCGACAGCGCGTATGAATCAGGCCCGACGACCTTTGATGGTCGTCGGGCCTGATTGTGTTGTAGGTCGGTGTTTTCGATGTGGATGCCTGTTCCCGACATGATGTGTATCAATGTTTCATAAATATATGATATTAATACACAACTTGATGGGAGCCACGCTGTCATCCATCATCGGGTTGTTCGACGGATCGCCTATGCGTGGGCTGGCCGTCGGACTGCGGGTCGGCACATCCGGGGTGGGCATAGCGCTCGGGCCCGGTCATCGGCGGCATCCTGCTGCAACGGTTCGCATGGGATAGCGTGTTCTGGGTGTGCGCCGTCATCGGCACGTTGGCCATTGGCGCCGCCTTCCTGTGCCTGTTCGGTTTCATCTTCCTCACGACCTAATGGTTCCAGGCGCTGCGTGGGTGTTCGGCGCTCGAGATGGCGATTGCCACACTGCCGTTCGCGGCCGTCATGGCCGCAGGCATCGCCCTCGTCCAGGGACCGCCACCGACACACTGATGACGGCCGTGCCGGTCGGCGAGGAAGGTATGGGCAGTGCCGTCAACGACACGATCCGCGAACTCAGTGGCACGCTCGGCGTCGGCATCATGGGGTCGCTGCAGGCCGGCACGTACACCACCAGCCTGACGGACGCGCTGCGAGGATCCCACCTGCCCCAGGACATCCTTGGCGCATCCAAGGAATCCGTGATGGCTGCCGAATCCATTTCCGGCTCCCTGCCGGGCACCCTGCGCAGATTGCTGGATGACTCGGTCGCATCCGTGACGATGACCCTCACCTGATTGCATCCTCCATCTGGGTGTCCATACACGGGTTCATCCAATTCGAACTGCGTTCCGCACAACCCCGCACACGCGGCCGCGAACGGGTCGACCGGTCGTACGGGTACCTGCTCGACCTGCTGATCCGAGGCATTCGGCGGTAAATGATGAGCTCCCTCTGATGAGGTAGCTCAGTATTGATACGCTGTACTGCCGTCGGCGTTGCGGATGGTGAAAGTGGGGGATTGCTCGATGTTGAGGTCCACGGTCAGGGAATGCTGGGCGTCGGCGCTCACTGAGCGATAGACGAAATGCTTGTTTTCCAGTTCGAGTGCCTCGGTACGCGCGTCAATCAGCCATGGATTGCGGCGGCGTAATGCAATCAGCGCCTGATGCAACCGGTATATTGGCTCACCCAATGTGGAGAGATTGGAGGGGGAGTCGGGGAACTTCGGGCGAATATCATCGTCGCCACCGAACCGCTCCTGCTTGACGCCCACATAGCCCTGTTCGTCACCGTAATAGATGCTCGGCACGCCGCCAACCGTCAGCAACACCGCCACCGCCAACGCCGCTTTGGCCGAGCCTATCTGCGAGGCGATGCGCGTCACATCATGATTGCCGATGAACGTCTGTGGCACGAAGGAATCCAGGAACGAATTATGCCGCTTGAGATTCCAATCCAACTCAAAGAAGTTCTCCGTCTCCAGCGCATGCTGAATCGACTTCCACAGCTCATACTGCGTGACTGAATCCATCGTGGATTCCTCGACGATGCGCGGGTAATCGCCATGAATCACCTCGCCGAAAACCCACGAATCCGGATGCGTGGCCTTGACCTGTGGCAACACTCGCGCCCAGAACGCGCTCGGCACCGCATACGCGGCGTCAAGTCGCCAACCGGCAGCCCCGCGATCCAGCCAGTAGTTCATCACACGGGCCACATAGTCAACGGTCTTATCGGACGAATGGTCCAGCGCTACCAGATCGTCGTGCCCCTCGAACACATCCAAAGTGGGTTCGCCATTATCGCCGACATGCGTGCGGACCAGACCGTGCCACGGGTTATCGGCCGGATCCAAGCGGCCGGCGGCTTCGTCAAGCGACGCCTGAACGGCAGGATGATTGCGGCTTACATGGTTGAACACGCCATCCAATATCACTTGCAAACCCATATCCCGGCAGGCAGTGATCAGCCGGTCGAATGCAGCATCTCCTCCCAGCCGCACATCGATGTGCATATGGTCAAGCGTGTCATACCCGTGCGTCGCCGATTCGAATATCGGACCGAGCAGCAGACCGGAAGCGCCCAAGTCACGGGCATATTCCAGCCAAGGAATCAGCGCGTCAAGGCCACGGCCATGGAATTCGCGCGGGCCGGCGGGACGGATATCGGCGCCGCAGAATCCCAACGGGTACACGTGCCAGAACATCCCGTACTTCACCCATTCGGGTAGCTCGTGAGCCGAATCTGCGCTTACCGCCACCGTGCACCTCCTGATTGACGCCGCGTCCATTTTCGCACACGTATGACCGAATCCTCGGTAGATGACGAGAGTTGTCGATGCAGGCGCCGAATCGAAGCATACGACTGTCCCGCTCTGTTTTCACGAAAGGATGCGCGGCGCGCAACATAACAACACCATAAAATCCGCGCGCCACGGAAACTACGTAGCCATTCTTCCGCTACAATCAGTGTGACGGCTTCCGCCCCCGAAGAAGAAGGTGTTGATTTCCTTGGATGTCTCCCTGGCGAATTTCATTCAGCAGGTGTTCTCGAACCCGGCTCTGTTCGTGACAACATTGCTGACACTGGGGGTTATCTTCGTCAATGGATGGACCGATGCGCCCAATGCCATCGCCACTTGTGTGACCACGCGATGCATGCGCGTGCGTTCCGCCGTGATCATGGCGGCCATCTTTAACTTCCTCGGCGTCTTCATCATGACGCAGCTCAATGCCTCCGTGGCCTCCACCATCAGCAATATGGTCGATTTCGGAGGTGATACGAATGCGGCATTGATTGCCCTATGCGCGGCACTGTTCTCCATCGTCGTATACAGCGTGGGAGCCTCGTTGCTGGGTATTCCGACTTCGGAAAGCCACAGTCTGATCGCCGGCCTGTCCGGAGCGGCCATCGCCATCCAAGGCGGCATCGGCGGCATCAACATGGGCGAATGGGTCAAGGTGCTCTACGGTCTGGTCGCAAGCCTCCTGTTCGGCTTCGCCGTCGGCTGGTTGGTATGCAAGGCCGTGACCCTGATTTGCGCTGGCATGGACCGCCGCCGCACCAACGGGTTCTTCACCTACGCGCAGATCGTGGGCGCGGCGGCCATGAGCTTCATGCATGGCGCGCAGGACGGCCAGAAGTTCATCGGCGTGCTGTTCCTCGGCATGGCGTTCTGCAACGGCCAACCCAGCGTGACCGGTGTGATGATTCCGGTCTGGCTCATGATTCTGTGCAGCACCATCATGGGCGTAGGCACGTCCGTCGGCGGTGAACGCATCATCAAATCCGTGGGCCAGGACATGGTGAAACTCGAGAAATACCAAGGCTTCTCGGCCGATCTGTCAAGCGCGCTGTGCCTGCTCGTCATGACCGTGCTCGGCATCCCCGTCTCCACAACGCACACCAAGACCAGCGCCATCATGGGCGTGGGCGCGGTACGCCGCCTCTCCGCCATCAACTTCGGCGTGGTGCGCGACATGATGCTCACCTGGGTGTTCACCTTCCCCGGTTGCGGTCTCATCAGCTTCGTGATGGCCAAACTGTTCATGGTCGTGTTCTAGAAAGGAATCCACCCATCATGGCGAGACAAAAAGACGTGTTCTACTTCGACGGGTTCCGCCGCAGCGCGGACTACGCATGCCAGGCCGCGAAGCTGCTGTCCGAGGTCATGCACGACTTCAATCCGGACCAGCTGCGCGAACGCATGGACAGCATGCACGCGATTGAGAAGTCGGCGGACGAGGTGCGCCACGATATGATGGACGAACTGGTGACCGCGTTCATCACGCCGTTCGACCGCGAGGACATCGACGAGCTTGGCCACGTGCTCGACGATGTGACCGACAGCATCGAAGGCGTACTCAACCGCATGTACTACGACAATGTGACCGACATGCGCGACGATGCGGTCCAGATGTCGGATATGGTGGTGCGCGCCACGGAAAGCATCTGCGAGCTGGTCAACGAACTGCCGCGATTCCGGCATTCCAAGACGTTGCGCGAACTGGTGTTCGCCATCAACACGATCGAAACGGACGCCGACCACCTGTTCATCGAGTCGATGCGCACGCTGCACACCACCTGCACCGATCCGCTGCAGGTGTTCGCCTGGCATGACGTGTACCGTCACCTCGAACAGTGCTCCGACGACTGCGAGCGCGTGGCCAACACCATCGACAGTATCGTCATGAAAAACAGCTGAGGTTGGTTTTTCACAACCTCCCTCTGATGAGCCGAGCCGTGAAGAAAACGCCGGAGGTGTTTTTAGGCAAGGGTGAGTGACAACGAGCGAATAAGAGGTCAGCTGCAAGCTGTCCTGAATCGCGTTCGAGGTGGCATCGCGAAGCGATGACGGAGGGAGAGACCTACTTGACCAAAGGCCCCTCACCGATGGGCGTTGAGCCAGAGGATGGCGAGTTGGGTGCGATTGGTCAGGCCGAGCTTGTCCAGTATCGCGCTGATGCGATTGCGGACCGTGCCTTCGCTCAGGAACAGTCTGGCGGCGATGTCGCGGTTATCGAGGCCCTCGGCGACCAGCGCGGTGATCTCACGTTCGCGCTCGCCAAGCAGGCCCTCGATGGAATCGGCGGTATCTCTGGAATCGTCGGAATCGGCAGGATTCGGAGTCCGTTCGGTGAGCTTGCCGAGCACTTCCGCGCCGAGCACCACCTGACCGGCCATCACCGCCTGCAGCGCAGGCCCGACCGCCGCCACATCCTGTTTGATGAGATAGCCCTTGGCGCCAAGCCCCATCGCCTGCGCGATATACGACTGGTCTGCAAACGTGGTCAGGAACAGTATGCGCGCGGCCGGGTCCGTGGCCAGAATCTCGCGCGCGGCATCCAAACCGCTGGTGCCGGGCATCTGAATATCGATCAGCAGTACGTCCGGTCGGCTCGCCGGCGTCTCGAAATAACGGCGCACGGCGGTATCGCCGTCATTTGCCGTCCATAGCACCTCGGCCGTGCCGGTGGCCGTCAGAATCGTCTCCAACGACTGGCAGACGATCGGATCATCATCCACGATTGCGATTCTCATCAATCCCTCGATTCCATGGTCCAACGCCTCTTCGGCACGGATACGAACACACGCCAGCCGTCCTCATACGGCCCGCAGACCGCGGTGCCGCCAAGGGCGCGCACGCGCGATTCGATATCCGCCAAACCCATGCCGCGCATCAGCTCATCGGCCGAACCGCGCATATCGGCAACACTGTCGGCGGCGAGTCGCGAGCCGACGCGCGTGGCACACATCGCACGCGGGCGGACAGCGGCCGTCCGGGACCCATCGGACTCGGACACGGCCGGCCCCGGATCCTGAATGACCAACTGCCAGAACGCGGGGAAGTCGCGCAACGTCACGCTCGCCTCGTGCGCCGCACTATGATGCACCACGTTCGACAATGCCTCGCGAATCACGGTCGCGAAACAGCGCGAGACCGGCGCGGGCGCCTTGGCGATGTCGTTCGCCAGCGTCACGGCGAAACCGGGGGAGATGCCGTCGAACGACGTGACGGCATCATCGATCTGCGCGGCGAAATCAGTGCCGTCATCCTCAAGATCATGCACCGAACGGCGCACCATCGTCATCGCATCATCCAACGTCGCACCCAACGTGGCGAACCCTTGCGCGGCGACCGTATCATTTGTCGCCTCGGCCACCGTCCTGCCGGCCTGCGCCTGCATGATCGCGCGGGTCAGCAGATGGCCCACATTGTCGTGGATCTCCCGGGCGATACGCGTGCGCTCGCCGAGGGTCGCCATGCGAATCGACTGGGCGCGTTCCTCATCGATGTCGGCGATGCGCGAACGAGTGGCCCGCGAGGATTCGCGCGCCCTGTCCTGCGCGTGCAGCAACGCGCGCCGCGCCTCGTCCGAGGAGGCGCGGGCCCGGCCCAGAACGAATCCAAGCAGGGCGACCATCGTCATCACCAGCGTCTGGAGACGGTCGGTGCCACGGGCGAACCAGAGCGCGATCAGCGGCAACACCCATATCCAGCGCGCGGCGACCGAAAGCCACGGGGCCGAACGTATTGCATCGGCAAGGGAACGGTGAGAGGCCGCGGTCCGCGAGACACTGGGGAAACGGCCGCTTGCCGCAGTCCGTGCCCCAGTTCGGGCTCCGGCCGAGGCGAGGGCCGGCAGCTGTGCAGTATCGTAGGCGATGAGCGGCATGAACGCGCACCATGAAGGCACTGCCACGGCGATGACGAGATACGCCGTACACAAGACCCAAGACCATTGCGCGGGACGCAGCCATTCCACCAATCCGGCGACGGAAACGGCCAACAGCAGACCGGCGATGAACACGCCATCGAGCCGCACCCCGACAAGCCAGGCCAAAGCCAGGCCCAACACGAGCAGCAAGCCCTTCTCGGCCAACACGCGCATGGCACCTCCCCGGCTCGACGCTCTTCCACCACCAGTCTAGCGGTGTGCGGAACACGACGAACTTGACGGGCGTGCGGAATTATTCGCATGACGGTCCAAGACAACGGGTCACACTTCCCGAATAGATGAGGCACAAGCGTCGGATGTTGTCGACACAACCGTAAAGGGATGATACCGATGATTGCGCAAAGCCACAGGGCGTCCAACTATTCGATGGACGAGATCAGCCTGATGCCGGTCGATAAGGTGTACAAGGCCATGCAGACCGACGCCGAAGGGTTGTAATGACAAATGTCACGCCTGTACAGCCAAGTCGTGACATTTGCCTGTGGCGGCGTCCGGCCCCTTCTTGGGATGATGGAATCACCAAGGAAGGGAGTGGCTATGGCAACCGACAACAGAGCTTCCGAACACGACTCGACAACCAACCCGGCTCTGGCCGTGCACGTCAGCCAACTGGTCAAACGCTACGGCGACATGGTGGCGCTCGACTACTTTGACCTTGACGTGAACCAGGGCGAGATTTTCGGCCTGCTTGGGCCGAACGGGTCCGGCAAAACCACTGCGATCAACTGCATCCTCGCATTGCTCACCTACGATTCGGGCACGATTCGCGTATTCGGCCAGCCGATGACGCCGACCTCATACGCGCTGAAGCGCCGTATCGGCATCGTGCCGCAGAACGTGGCCGTATTCAACGAACTGACCGTCACCGAAAACATCGACTACTTCTGCTCGCTGTACGTGCCGAAGAAAACTGACCGCGCGCCGCTGGTCGAGGAGTCCATCGAATTCGTCGGACTCCAGGACTTCCGCAAGTTCCGGCCCGGCAAACTGTCCGGCGGTCTGCTGCGACGCCTGAACATCGCCTGCGGCATCGCGCACAAGCCTGACCTGATCTTCTTCGACGAACCCACGGTCGCCGTCGACCCGCAAAGCCGCAATTCGATTCTGGAAGGCATCCAGCGGCTCAACCAGGCCGGCGCCACGGTGATTTACACCAGCCACTACATGGAGGAGGTCGAGCAGATCTGCGACCGCATCCTCATCATGGACCACGGCCGGCACCTGGCGCTCGGAACCGCCGACGAGCTCAAGAACATGATCGACACGGGCGAGCGCATCACCATCGAAACGCTCGATCTGGCGGATTCGGCGATGGCCGAGGTCCGTGCGCTGCCGTGCGTGATCGAAGCCACCTACGACGGCAAGGAACTCGACGTGCGATGCCGTCGCGGCGAACACAACCTGACCGACGTGCTCGACGCGGTGAAACGCTCCGGCGCCAACATCGGCCACCTGACCAGTCGCCCGCCCACCCTCAATGACGTATTCCTGGAACTCACCGGCAAGGCGCTAAGGGACTAACAATCTTGCCCCCGCTAGCGGGGCTCCCGCGAAGCGAGTGGGGGTGGCCTTGCAACAACCACCCTCAGTCGGCTTCGCCGACAGCTCCCGTCAGCGGGAGCAGGTAAGGAGACATCATGTGGACCACATTTCTGGTCGCATTGAAAGCGAACTTGCGCAACCGGTCGGCGTTGTTCTGGATGACCGTGTTCCCGATCGTGCTGGCGACCATGTTCAACGGACTGTTCGGCGGGCTGGCCGAAGCATATGAACTCAAGCCGGTGCCGATGGCCGTCATCGAAGACACCCGTTGGCAGCAGGCGGACGGTGCCCGCACCTTCGTAGACGCGCTGGCCGGGGAAACGGAATCGGCCTCAGACGACACGACCTACGCCGGAATCGACCAAAAGCTGCTGACCATCACCACAGTCGGCACCGTGAAGGAGGCCGAACAACGGCTCGCCGACGGCACTGCCAACGGCTATCTGACCGCCGACAATAACGGCCGATTGGCGATGACCGTGAGCCGGGAAACCGCCGTCACAGCCAAAGACTCCACGCAAAACAGCGGACTGGACATTAGCCTCGCGGCCCTGCGCGGCGTCATCGACCTGTACAACCGCACCGACGCCGTCACCCGGCAGACCATCGCCGACAATCCACAGGCCGCGCTCAGCCGGAACTTCTGGAACAGCGTCGGGCAGAACGTCGACATGACCCATGAGACGACGCTCACGCATTTCCAGCCTGACGCGATCGCCCGATACTATTACGCGCTGCTGGCCATGTCCTGCATGATGGCCATGGGATACTCCATCAGCACAGTCGCCGCCGCACAGGCGAACCTGTCCGCGCTGGGCATACGGCGGACCGTAGCGCCGCTGAGCCGGGCCAAACAGCTCGTCGCGGGCTTCCTCTCCTGCTGGCTGTGCTCGTCGGTCGCCCTGTCCATCGCATTGGCCTATATCCGGCTCGCCTGCAACGTCTCGCTCGGCGGACGCGAACCGGCAGCGATTTTCGCGGTCATCATCGCCTCGTTCATGACCAGCTCAGCAGGCACCCTGCTCGGCGCGGTACCGAAGCTTTCCTACGACACGAAATACGGTTTGTCGAGCGGAATCGCCTGCATATTGTCGCTGTTCACCGGACTGTACGGCGGCTTCGCCATGCAGATCAGTGACTGGATAGCACGCAACGCGCCCATCCTCGGCACCATCAACCCCGCGCAACAGGTGACGAACCTGTTTTACGACATTTTGTACTACGACAGCTACCAGCCGTTCATCACCACTTGTGCCATTTTGCTGGCGATGAGCGCGGTATTCCTCTTGGCTGGCATCGCAATGCTGAGGAGGCAACGCTATGAACACCTGTAAAGCCACATTGCGTGTACTGTTCTCGCACAGGGCCTACCTGTTGATTTACCTCGTGTTCGTGGGCATCATGATGCTGTCTATCAGCTGGTCGATGCTGTCTGGCACATCCGATTCCGCAGCCGCGGCATTCGAGCCGGCCAAAATGCGTGTCGCCGTCATCGATCGAGACTCGGACAGGGGCGGCATCGCGTCATCGATGCGCACATACCTGTCGGATTCCAGCGAACTGGTGAACGTTGACGATGCTAGTGAAACTCTGCAACAAGCCGTCGCCTCGAACTGGGTGGATCTGATCGTCATCATCCCCGATGGTTTCGCCGACGATTTCATTGATGCCGCGGCGACAGGCGAGAATCCACCAAGCGTGGACACGGTCACCAGCTATACGTCCGGCGCAGGCTCGATGGCCCGGATGAACGTCATCGGGTTCCTTTCACTCACGCGTACGGCACTGATTGGCTCGCATACGACGGTCGATAGTGCGGCGCTCGCAGCTATGGCCGGCATCGACATTGGAGACACTGCGGGTGATTCGTCTGAAGATGGCATGGGCGGGTTTGGTGAATTCTCGAATCAGGACATGCTTGATATGCTGCCGGCCGGTCAGATTGAGAAACCCAGCGTCGGCGATCTGTTCGAGGCATCGAAAGCGGCTGCCGCATCGGCGAGTGACATGGACGCGAACCATAAGGTCGCTGTGATCGACACGGCAAGCGCGGACGCGGAAAGTGCTTCGGACATGGCGGCCAGCGGATTCGGCAACACCATGAAAACCGCGCTGCATCCGCTGTTTTTGGCGATGACCGTCTGCGGATCAATGATTCTGGGCACATTCACCACCGGGGAGGTTCGCCGTCGTCTCACCGCATCCCCGCAACGTATGTCGTCGATGGGACTCCAGCGGTTGCTGACGTTGGGCGGATTCGCGCTCGTCGTATGCGTCGGTTATCTGGTGCTGGCGGTCGGTCTGATGGTCGCGGCAGGACTTGATCCGTTGACATTGAGCGCCGAAGGAGTGCTGATGACGTTCTGCGCAACCTGCGTATATGCGCTGATGACCGTCGCCTGTGGATTCATGCTCAGCGAATTCGGGTTTTCGGAGGCGGCTGCCAACGGATTCGCCAATATCTTCGGCCTGCTCATCATGTTCACGTCGGGCGTCGCATTGCCGGTTGACATGATGCCCGGCGTGATGGTGACCATAGCCAAGTTCCTGCCCGGCTGGTGGTATTGCACCGCGATCGACAACGCGCTCGGCTTCGGCACGGCTGCGGAGAGCGGCGTGAGCGTCGCCGGCTGGGCCGGCTCGCTGGGATTGGTCGCACTGTTCGGTGTGATGTTCATCTGCATTGGCCTGGCCGCCGGCCGCTTCCGCCGATCCCGTCCCACCCTGGCCGCGCCCGCCACCACGCAGCTGGCCGAGTGAGAAATCAGCCTTTCAGCCGATACCGCTGCACCGGGTCGTCGGCGAACTTGACTCGGGCAACCCGCCCTTCCTTCATCAGCTCGCGCATGCCGGACGTGGCGGCCAGCGGAGTCAACTGCAGTTCGCGCATGATCTCCTTGACGCTCATCGCCGAATGCCGCTCCAGTACGGTCATAATCGCCTTGACCACGTCGCCCGGCGAACTGTTCTCCATCGTGCGTTGCTTGGTGATGGTCATCGTGAACGTGTTGATGTCGTTGCGCGTGGTCGCCGGCTCGATGCCGGCCTCACGCAACGCGGCGGCGATGCGCTGGTAGCCGTCGCCGCCTTCTGGGTTCACAAACCCGCCGCCCGGATACGGCGTGGACTCCAGAAGCGTGAACAGGAACTGGTTTCGGGTGGAGACGAACGGCGCGCCCGTCACCGGATGCGGGCTCGCCAGCACGTCATGTGTCACCATGCCGTACAGGCCACCCGGATTGGTGATCTCGATGCGATCGGTGAACACGCTGATATGCACCTGCGTGCCGCGCGCATCGGGCGAATAATCACGGTGGGTGAGCGCGTTCGCAATCGCCTCGCGCAACACGAGCGGCGGATAATCGGGCTTCTTCGCGCCAATCCAACGCATCAACGAGTCGACCGCATCGTCGATCATCACCGGAATCGAACCGACCACCGACTTCGAGGCGACCAATCGCTCGTCGCCCCGGAACACATCGTCCCGGCTCGTCCCCGGAAACACGGCTATCGAAATGCCGAGCCGCGGATAGAACTTCTGCGGATAGCGGCCCAACGCCAGCAGTCCGGCCAAGGTGGGACGCAGTATTCCGCCGACCTCCGACTCGTCGGAATCATCATGGCGCAACACCTGCAGATCCAGCAGCACATCGATGCCATCTCGGTCGGCGAACACGCGCGGATGCTGTTCGCGCACGCGCGCCAACAATCCGGCAACAAGCTGCGGGTCGAGGTCATCGGTCGTGGCGCCGGGCACGATATCCAGATCGTATGTGGGCTGCAGATGCTCCTCGATGAGCCGGTCGACCTCATAGGAGGTCATGCGCCGGTCGCCGTCGCCGGTGCGGATGAACGAGCCGCCGTGCGGTCCGAGCGCGGTGGTGAAGCAGGGCTTATCGCGCGGCAGCATTTCGTCGATGCGCGCGAACACCAGATTCGCGCCTTCGAACGGGCAGGTGACGATCACGGGCCGCACCACCGGCGTCATCTTCTCGCACGCCTGGCTCAGCGCCTCCTGCATGGCGCGCGCGTCGAATCCCTCGACCGGCGTGAACCCGTTCTTTTCGGACAGGCCCAGGATGATCCAGCCGCCGGAGCCGTTGGAGAACGCGGACAGCGTATCGGTGATGGTCGAGGAGATCTTGCGCTTGCATTCCTTGACCTCGCACTGCTGCGTATCGTTGCCGATCAGACGCATGAGTTCGATCAGCTCAGTCATTTTGGCAGTATAGTCATCGACCATGGCGGCCTCCTTGACACCATTGTGCCCCATAATCCGCCGCCCGCTCGCCTCCAGCCCCGCCGGTTCACCCCAATTCATCCAGAATTCATGGGTTACTGGTCAAAGTACGAATGATTGCCGAGAGGCTGTCGTATATGCGCAATAGCGGCTGCAAACTGTGTTGCGCCAGAGCGTTCAAGTCTTTTAGCAAAGTCGGGAATGTTTATCGGTGGCCGATGTCGAGAATCGATAAGCTCACGTATGGCGCTAGCTGTGGCTTCCGGATTTCGTCTAAGTAATACACAGAGCAAATCATCTGGCGTGATGACCTGAATGGAGAAAGAGTCAAGCAGTTTCTGGGGAAAATCCTTGATATTGCGCGTGGCCAGTGCGTCTGCTTGTCCCTGTGCCGCAGCCGCAAGTACGTGACGATCATCCGGGTCAGGCAGATCGAATTGGCTCCATTCCGATTCCTCAACATGTATGGAGGATTCGGGGAATGCCTGGTCCATCATTATCAGTCTTTTTCGGAAGGCTTGTTGTGCGGCGTCAGGCAATGTTCGGGAGGCGGCTTCCTGTGCTTCTTGTAATACGTTAGGCGACCACAGGGGAAGAAAAAGGTCATGCTCGGCCAAGGTGAGCAGAACATCGGTCAAGGTGATGGAATAGATGACATTGGCATCAAGAAACACCGACAGCATCGGCCCGTACTCTCCTTACCTCCGATACCGCATGCATGGCTTCCTGCGGGGTCGGCTCGGGCAGGTCGTACAATTCGGCGTCTTCCCCGACGCCGATCATTTGGCTCAGGGCGCAATCCTTGGTGTGTTTCGAGGCTCGCTTGTATTCAAGCAGGTCTTCCAGCCGGATGCGACGGTGATTGGACGGACGTGAAAAAGGAATAAGTCCTTTATCAAGCAGTCTTATCAGTGTTTGCCGCGAAATGCCGAGCATTGCCGCCGCCTGTTCGGTAGTCAGATCTTGTTCGGTGGCACTGATCATTACACTTTTGCCTTCGGCGAGAAGGATGGCCGTCTGCCTGACGGCGTCGCAAAGCTGCGAAGGTAGGGGAGTCTCCACGCCGCTGGCATCTTTGATGAAGATCCGCTCATCAAGAAATCGTGCGGTGAATGCCTCCAATGTCGTCATGTCGTCAATGTTGATGGATGGAAGGATTGTTCGTGGAATGGTGAGTTTGTCGGATTCTGCCATGGTGACCTCCTTTTTATCTATCACAGTATAAAACGTCCAAAGCGACCAAAACACCTAAAACGTTCAAATTATGCGAATTGACGATGGTTATCGAGTTTTCGAATATGGGTTGCTACTGGCCGCTAACGAGGTCGAGGAGGGCGGACTATGTTGGGTGGCGTGGGAATCTTGCGTGTGATTTGATGCTGCCGTTGCTCCGATTGAGGGTATGTGGGCCAAGGGCCGGGTGAAGTTGGCGTCCGAGCCGAAGGGCAAACGGTTCGGTTTGTTCGATGCCAAGGGTCGCGTGGTGGATATCAAGGCGCCGATCGGCCCCGATTGGAAAGGCGCGAACGGCGTGAAGCCGATTCTTGCCGTCATGGTCGGCGATTCATTGGTGGCCGGATGTGGCGTGGACGGCCAGTCGAAAGGCATTATGCCGCTGCTTGCCGCGCGCGTCGCAAGCGTACCGGTCGGCCGGTGGCCTGGCGTACGGTCGGCAAGCTCGGCGCGACCGCTCGACGTGTGCGCTACCGGATGATCGGCGATATCAATGACCGGCCGGATGTGCTGATCGTGTGCGTGGGCGGCAACGACATGCTCGCCGGCCGTTCGGTGCGCGAATGGGCCGCAGGCCTCGCGCCGGTGCTGGACGCGGCCAAGAACAAGGCCGGCAAGGTGATGCACGCTTTTGCTGGTCGCTCCATCCACCACCGCTGCGAAATCGTCGGTGATGATCAGCCCGTCCTCGTTCAGCGACTGATCGGTCCGCTTACCTTGGCAGTGCTGTTCGATGATTCGCATAGTGGCCTCCTCTGATTCTCACTGTAGACCGGTTTACAAACCATCGAAATGGTGGGTATGCTGTTGCGGCGGATATGTTGGGGTTTGCTCGTGGGGGATTGGTATGCGCGGATTGTCGGTATTGAGCAGGGCGTTGCGATGGGCGTTGGTGGGTATGACGTTTTCGATGCTGTCCAACGCGATTTTCGAGGGGTCGGTGATTCCTTCGATTCTGATCGTCGGACTGCCGGCATGGGTGATCGCGTTCCGCAAGACGTTCAATCTGGTCATCGACTTCGCTTCTCCGGTATCCGCATGGATCGTGCAGCGGTTCGGCTCGTTCCGTTCGCTTGCGACCACGGAGGGCGTGGAAGGCGTACTGTGCCTGGCGGTCGCGCTGGTGCCCAACGGTTGGACGTATTGGAAGTGGCTGCTGCTGGCCCTGTCATGCCTGCTGCTGATGACCGGGCAGGTCATCGACGTGGCCTCCGAAGTGTTCGAGGTGGATGCGGCCGGCGACGACGATGACATGCTCGTCAAGTACAGCGGCTACGTCGCCGTGATTGCCAGCGTGGCCGGTACGTTGCTGGGCCAGGTTGCCGGATCGGCCTTGGCCAACGCCTCCATCATGGCCATGCTGCTCACCTCGTCGGCACTGTCATTTGCCTGCGCGCTGACGCGATTCCGCACCCGCGAGTTCATGCCGGGATTCGGCAACGATGGTGCGGGCGGCGATGACGTCGACGGCTCCGCCGACGAATCCACGGCGGCCGACACGTCACACGCGCCGCAGCGCACTCCGGTCACCCGCTTGACCCGGGTCAGACTGCTGATCGCATCGCTGCTGCTTGCGCTGATTCCGTCGCTGTGGGCAAGCTATGCGTTGCTGGGCATCGGCTCCCGGTACGGCAGCGATATGCTGACCGTGGTCTACGCATTCGGCGGCGTGGGCAGCATCATCGGATCGTTTGTCTACATGCGGCTCTCCGCAAAACTCGGCATGCGCGCCGTGTCCGCCATCGGGGCAATCGCCACGGCGATTTCCCTTGCCGCCGTATTGGTTCCCGCGTTTGCCGCGGTGTGCGCCGGATGGCTCATCAACAACCTCGGCTATGGCCTGCTGGCGCATGGCGTGATCGTATCGCGACAACTGCTGCTGAGCGGTGGTGACCTGGCCAAATTCAGCGGCCGTGCCAGGTTCGCGTATGCGATCGGCGGTGCTGTCGGCACGTGGGGCGGCTGGCTCGGCTCCGCCCACTGGCAGATACTCGCCGTCGTGGCCCTGGTACTGTGCGCCGGATTCATCCCGTTGCTCAAGGCCATGCCTGGCCCGGTACGGCACTGAGGTGACGGATGGGGCCGGCTGGCATCTCGTGCGCCGGGCGATTTCGGCAGATCTTGCCGTGCTGATGTACGCAGGTGTTGACGTTCGGCGAGGTTCCCAGCCACATTGCTGTGTGATTGATGCCGCTCGATAGGCATATCAGGCCGGACACACCACGGCGGTGCCAAATGGGCGACGGGCCGACGACCCGCATCATCGCAGCAGCCGGGTTTTGCCATCCTTGACAAGCAGGGCCTGCCGGTTGGTGAGGGGCTTGAGACTGAGATCGGCACCATACCGGTCGAGAATGCGTTGTGCGGCGTGGCCCATGGCCGCTGCATGATGGTGGGGGACCACGCGGAAATCAGCCAAGCCCAATCCTGCGTAATCGGTGAGATCGGGGGCTTTGTCCGTGCGGTCCATGAGCTTGATATAGCCGATGTCAGGTGCCGTGATGACCGAGCCCGCGGACTCGCCGATGTACGGCATGCCGGCGCGCACCTGCTCGATGATGGCCCGGTCAGCGCCGGTGCGGCGCAACTCCTGCAGGAGAAAGAACGTGTTGCCGCCGCCCACATAGATGCAGTCGGCCTCGGCGATGCTACGCGTGACGCGTTCGGCGGACCCGCTCGGCACATCTTCCACATCCAGTTGCTCCACCTCGAAACCGAGGCGTTGCAGCGCGCGTTTGCTCAACGCCGAGTGAACTGGCCCCCACGGTTCCACGGCGCTCGCCGTTGGGATGAACGCGACCCGTTTGCCTTGCGGATGCGGTTCGACTTCATGCACGGCGGACGAGGCGTTGCGGAATATCGAAGTCAGCAGCATCGTAACCATAAAAGCCTTCTTCACATATCGACTAGGCGACTATGCGGCAGTGTCGGGCTTGAATATACGGAAGTGTTCGTGCGTTCGCTCTGGGTATATCCGGCCTGATCAGCGGGACTCGGCCAATGTGATGCCGGCCGCCGTCATCTGTTTGCGGGCCGCGACACCGAGCTCCTCGCTGACCGGTACGGTCAGGTCCTCGAACACGGTGACCTCGAAACCGAGCTTCCCGGCATCGAGCGCGGTGTCCTTGACGCAATGCGATTCGGCGATGCCCACCACATCCACGCGACTCACGCCGGCGGCCTTCAGCGCATTGGCCAGCGTCTTGCCGGCGGATTGCTCGGCCGTGACCTCCTCGCGGGTCTGGATACGGTCGGTATTGTCCTCGATGCCCTCAAAACCGGAATATGCCGCCGAATACTGGCCCTTCTTGAAATGATGCTGGATATTCAGCGCCTTGATCGCCGGATGCAATTCGGCGTTCGGCGTGCCGGCCGCACCATGCTTCGGCCACGTGTCCACGAAATCCGGTTCCGCCGACCAGTGCGCGCCCGGCTCGATATGCCAGTCCTGCGTGGTTGCGATATACGCGTACTCGCTGCGATGCGCGTTCACATAATCGGCGATCCGCTCGGCGACCGCGTTGCCGCCTTCGACTCCCAGTTCGCCGCCTTCACAGAACGTCGGCTGCACATCCACCACAATCAGTGCCTTGGTCATCGTCATTCCCCCTATTGCCTTGGATTCGTTTTGAATATTGTCTCGAACTCGACGTGCGATTGCTCTCATCATAGCCATGCGCGGCCCTGTGGGGAAACGTTCGGGCTTACACTGCAAGCAGCAATCGAATACAAGAACCAGGGGAGGGCGACCAAGACTATGCTGGACCATCTGACGTTGCACGTGAAAGACATCGACCGTAGCATCACATTCTACAAACAGGCGCTCGCACCGCTCGGCTATATCGTCAAGGCGCATCATGAGCCCACGCTCGGATTCGGCGTGGATGATGGAACCCTGCACTCCGATTTCTACGTGTCACCGATTGACGGGCCGGAGGCGGAGGCTTCGCCGGTCACGCCGGTCACGCACATCGCGTTCCTGGCTGACAGCCAGCAAGCCGTGCAGGCGTTCCATGCAGCCGCGCTCGCCGCCGGCGGCCGAGACAACGGCGCTTCCGGTCCGCGCCCGTACCATCCCGGCTATTACTCCGCATTCGTGCTGGACCCGGATGGCAATAACATCGAAGCCGTCGTGGATTGGGCTCATTCGAACGAGTAAAAAACATATCCATGTCGTGCCTCAGGCAGCATCGACGGCGTAGGCTCCAGTCAGTCGGATTTGTGGTCGCAACGGCGGTATAGGTCACATCACGCAAGCGTGACGGTGACGGTCTGCTCGGCGGTTTCGGTGCCGGTCCATGTGCCGGCTCTGCGGTTCCAATCCATGCCGTCCGCGTGCAGTGCATCAATGCCGTATTGACGTGCATGCGTGACCAGCCAGCCTGCCGTCTGCCAGCAAAGTCGAGTGCGGTTGTCGGCGGACAGGCCGTCCGGCAGCGTGATCGTCAACGTTGTGCTGGCCGTATTGGTCGCAGCGCCGTTGTTCGTGCCGGTTTTGCCATTTAGGGGCATAACCGAGACCTTGACATTCGGCAGTGTAGCGCTTATGGCGGCAACCAACCCGTTCGCGTCCGAGGAGGTTGCTGGCTCCAACGCGCACGTGACGCCCGCCGACCGTTCGCCGGTCAGCCCCGAGGCCCAAGCGCGTGCCATCGCATCCCATGTGGCATATAGTTCCGGGTAGCCTGAGCGCTGCACCTCCTGCGCGGCGTCCTCCACCGGAATCGTCTCCCAATCCGGCACCTGCAGCAGATGGTCGTAGAAGATGTTTGTCGCATAGGTCATGTCGGACACCTGCTCCGCCGTGCCCCAGCCTTGGCTGGGCCGCTGTTGGAACAGGCCGAGCGAATCCAAGTCGCCGTAGTCCAGATTCGTCAGCCTCGACTCCTGCATGGCCGTGGCGATGGCCACCGTCGCCGCGTGATCCGGCAGTCCGCGCGTGACGGCGATGTTCGCAATCAGCGCCGCGTTCTGCGCCTGATCAGGCGTCAAGGTGCGGCGGGCTCCGTCGGACGACACCGCCGCACAATATGCTTCCTCGGCCGTGCGCGCGGTCTCGCGAGGCGTGAATAGCCGTGGCAGCAGCGTCCATGCCGCGATCAGCACCGCAACAACAAGTATGACGGCTGCAATCAGCGCGCCCGCGCCATGGGAGCGGCGTCTGCCGTACCGCACCTGTTGTCCCATTGCGCCTCCAATATTTCGGTGTCATGGCTGACCGTGACCGGCTGGCCTATGCAGCATGCGGGATTTGCCTTGTTCCGGCTCGGCCGTCATCATGACAGCGTGGCATATCCACCTGAACGGCGGCTGCGCTATCACGCGACTTCGTGACAATTCTTCACGCTTCATGACATCCGCGCAATCAGACCGGGGAATGATACGCCGACATCTGTATTGCAAGGTTGACGCGGCTGATAAGCCGATTCGCAATCGTCTATCTGTGTTTCAAGGGGCTGATTTGCTCGTTCCGAGACATCCACTTCCGTTTCGAGGGGCTGATGGCCGAGTAGCAACAGCTCCAAAACGGCGAAATGACGTTGGCGTGAAGCCATTCGTACTTGGGTTTTGGCCAATGACCAGCCCCTTGAAACGGAAGAAGACCAGCAAGCCCTGTTGCCGCACTATCCCAACGCCACCTTCGTGACTCTGGATAATGCCGGTCACAACGCGCACATCGACCAACCCGAAGCCGTCATCACGCTCGTGCGCGAATGGGTGGCTCATATGGCGTTCGTTCCGTTGAGCTGACGGTCTGCCGAAGCCTATATGCATATGAGCGACCAATGCCGGTTGACGCAATACGCCTTGCAAGGTATATCGTTTTTCGATATAGTCATATCGATGTTCGCGGTGTCGCCAAAAACGTCGGCACCTGAAAGGACCGGGCTATGAAAAACTACATGAACCGATGGGTGTTGCTCGCGTTGAAAGCCATCGTGATTCTGGTCTGGCTGGCCTGCCTATGGGGCCAACTATTCGCCGTACCGGGATTGAGCGGCGCGCTGGCCGGCCTCTGCCCGAGCCAGACGTCGATGCACTGGTCATATCTCATTATGGGCGTGCTGTTCCTGCTCTGCATCGAAGCGGCGTTCGTGGCCGTATGGAAACTGTCCTCCTTGTCCGGATCGGGCGCGAACTTGAGCAGGTGATTTGAGATGACGATTCGCATCAATCTCGACGTCATGATGGCCAAACGCAAGATTGGCGTCGGCGAGCTCGCCGAACAAATTGGCATCACGCCCGCCAACGTGTCCATTCTGAAGAACGGACGTGCCAAAGCCGTCCGCTTCACCACATTGGACGCCATCTGCAAGGCACTCGACTGCCAACCCGGAGACATCCTCGAATGGGAAGATGTCGATTGATCGACACGCCACCGGCTCGAACTCATGGTTCAACTTGTAGTCTCTCTCAAAATCAATGATGCCCTATCATCCTGCAAGACGATAGGGCATCAGCATGTGATTATGCGCAGCTGATATGTCGCGTTGTTATCACTCGGCGTCCGCGGCCGGTGCCTCCTTGGGCGCGGAGAGGAAGTGCTCCTCGCTGGGCAGCACGGCGTTCAGGATTACGGCCACCACGAACGACACGGCGATGCAGTTCGAGGCGAAGATTTGTTGGAACAGTGCCGGGAACTGCGCGAAGATGTCGCTCACCTGGGTGAAGCCGATGCCGATGGTCAGCGAAAGCGCCGCAATCGTGATGTTGCGCTGCGTGAAGCCCGCTTCGGCGATCATCTGGAAGCCCGAAAGAATGATGTTGCCGAACATCATGATCGTGCAGCCGCCGAGCACCGCCTGCGGCAGCGAGTTGAACACCTCGGCGATGGCCGGCACGAAGCTCGCCAGCACCAGAATCAGTCCGCCGGAGAGAATCACCTTGCGGTTGACGACCTTGGTCATGGCCACCAATCCGATGTTCTGTGCGAACGAGGTCAGCGGCAGGCATCCGAACAAGCCGGATACGGTGGAGATCAGGCCGTCGCCGGCGATGGCGCCCGCGGTCTCGCGTTCGGTGGGCGTACGGTTCAGGCCCACCTTGGTCAGCGCGGCGGTGTCACCCAGCACCTCGACCGAGGAGACGACGTAGAGCAGGCCGATGGAGATGATCGAACCCCAGTCGAACTCAGGCTTGAACGGCATGAACTGCGGCACGGACACGATGGCGAGGTTCTGGAAACCGGAGAAATCGACCTTGCCCATGCAGATGGCCGCCACATAGCCGACCACCAGGCCGAACAGCACGGACAGCTGCTTGGCCGTGCCCTTCATCAACAGCTGGAACGCCAGGCAGGCGACCAAAGATATAAGCCCGAGCGTCAGGTTCTGCCAGCTTCCGAAGTCCTTGGCTCCGCTGCCGCCGCCGAAGCTCGTGGCACCCACGTTAAGCAGCGAGAAGCCGATCGACGTGACCACGATGGCGGAGACGATGGGCGGCACGAACCGACGCCAATACTTGGCCGTCAAACCCAGCACGAGTTCCAGCAGGCCACCGACCATTACCGCGCCGGCCACTGCGCCATAGCCCTTGTCTGCGCAGATCGCCACGGCGGCCGCCACGTAGGTGAAGGAGATGCCGGTGACCATCGGCAGACGCGAGCCGATGAGCCACGCGCCGTACAGTTGCAGGCAGGTGCCCAGGCCCGCCACCAGAAGGCCGGCCTGGATGATGGTGGCCGATTGGGCCGGGGTCATTTTCGCGGCCGAGGCGACGATGAAGATCGGGGCGAGGTTCGCCACGAACATGGCCATCACATGCTGCAGGC
This sequence comes from Bifidobacterium sp. FKU, assembly GCF_026016385.1. Taxonomy (NCBI): domain Bacteria; kingdom Bacillati; phylum Actinomycetota; class Actinomycetes; order Bifidobacteriales; family Bifidobacteriaceae; genus Bifidobacterium; species Bifidobacterium sp. FKU. Next base: position 1,544,080 of record NZ_CP092888.1, on the reverse strand, counting down.
CGAACGGAATGCCCTTCCAGAAGGATACTGGCGCGTTCAGCGAAGACAGCGCCTCAAAGGATACGGAATTCTTGGTTTTCTTCTCTGACATGATTCTTTTCTTCTCTCTGTTGCTCCCGCTGGCGGGAGCAGTCAATGTGCTCAGTGCCTAAATGTGATTTCGCCGGTCTCGGGATTCATGGACTCGACGATGGCCAGCGAATCCACATCGTAGCCTTCGGCACGCAGCGCGTCACCGCCGCCCTGGAAGCCCTTCTCCACGGCGATGCCAATGCCCTCGACCGTGACACCGGCCGCCTCGCACAGGTCAATCAGACCGCGCAACGCCTTGCCGTTGGCCAGAAAATCGTCAATAAGCAGCACATGGTCGCCGGCGTTCAGATACTTCTTGGCCACGATCACCGGGAACTCCTTCTGCTTGGTGAAGGAATAGACCGTGGTGGTGTACTGGTCGCCGTCAAGGTTGATGGACTGCGCCTTCTTGGCGAACACCACCGGCACATTGCCGAAATGCTGGGCCGCCACACACGCAATGCCGATGCCGGACGCCTCGATGGTCAGAATCTTGGTGATGTGCTTGCCGGCGAAATGAGCGGCCCATGCCGAACCCATGCGGTCGAACAGACGCACGTCGCACTGGTGGTTCAGAAACGCGTCCACCTTGAGCACATCACCCTCCTTCACCGTTCCCTCGCTTTGGATTCGCTCCTCAAGTTCCTGCATTTGACCTCCCATTGCTGTATGTCAGTGAGTGATATGGATACTCGTAAGTGTACGTTGTCCTACGCTGACCCGTGCATGTGGTAAACATGAATGTCGCGATTCAAAGGGAGGCAACAGTGTACGACGAGCCGGAAGTCATTGCACGCAGCGCGCAGGAACTTGTAGGCGATCTGAACCCGCAACAGGCGGAAGCCGTGCAATATCGCGGTCAGGCGCTGCTGATCGGCGCCGGTGCCGGCTCCGGCAAAACCCGCGTGCTGACCCGCCGCATCGCCTGGATCTTGAGCCAGTTCGGCGCATGGCCGAGCCAGATTCTGGCCATCACCTTCACCAACAAGGCCGCCGCCGAAATGCGCGAACGACTCGGTTCGCTGATCGGCCCGGTGGCCCAGCGCATGTGGGTCTCCACCTTCCATTCCGCCTGCGTGCGCATTCTGAGGCGCGACGGCAAGTCCATCGGGCTCAAGTCCGGCTTCTCCATTTATGATTCCGCCGACTCCGAGCGACTCGTCAAAATCATCGCCACCGAATTCAACCTCGACATCAAGCGCTACACTCCACGCTCGATCCTCGGCCATATCTCCGACCTCAAGAACAATCTGACCGGTTGGAAGGAAAACCTCGCCGTTCACGCGCCCGACTTCACGCCTGGCCAGCGCGGCTACCAGTTCGGCACGGTGGGCGACCTTGAAGCCATCTATGCGGTGATCTACGCCGAATACGAGCATCGCTTGGCCCTGGCCAACGCCGTCGACTTCGACGATCTGATCGGCCGCACGGTCGAGTTGCTGCGCACCGACCCGGCCGTCGCCGAGTACTACCATCACCGCTTCCGTTACATTCTCGTCGACGAGTATCAGGACACCAACCACGCCCAGTACGTGCTTGTGCGCGAGCTGGCCGGCGTGGACACGGGGGAGAAGGCCATCCCGGGCGCGCCGAACGCCGGCAAGTCCGGCCCCGCCTGGATCACCGTGGTGGGCGATTCCGACCAGTCCATCTACGCGTTCCGTGGCGCCGACATCCGCAACATCCAGGACTTCGAGCAGGACTTCCCGAACGCCAAGACCATCATGCTCGAACAGAACTATCGTTCGACGCAGACCATTCTGGATGCGGCCAACGCGGTGATCAGCAACAACGAGGGCCGCAAGCCCAAGAAACTGTGGACCGCGCTCGGCAAGGGCGAGCCGATTGTCGGCTACGCGGCGGACAACGCCCAGCAGGAGGCCCAGTGGGTAGCCACCGAAATCGCGCGCCTGCACGCCGAAGAGGGCATCGCCTACTCCGACATGGCGATCATGTACCGCGCCAACGCCCAATCCCGCTCGCTCGAAGAGGCGCTGATCAACACGAATCAGCCGTATCAGCTCGTCGGCGGCACCAAGTTCTACGAACGTCGCGAAATCAAGGATGCGCTGGCCTATTTGCAGGCGCTCGTCAATCCGGACGACGATGTGAATCTACGCCGTATTCTCAACGTGCCCAAGCGCGGGCTTGGCGACCGCGCCGAAGGCGTGCTACTCGCCTACGCGCGCGAGCACGGCACCAGCTTCTTCTACGCACTTATGCACTTGGATGAGATCGAGGTGCCGACCCGCACCGCCACCTCGCTACGAGCATTCCGCGATCTGATGGGCGCGCTCTCGCAGTTCACGCGCGCGCACGACTCCAAGCCCAGCGAGATCGTGGCCGAAGTATTGGAGAAGTCGGGCTTAAGGGCCGAACTTGAGAAATCCGTGGACCCGCAGGACGCCTCCCGTCTGGAGAACCTCTCCCAGCTGCAGTCCACCGCAGCCGAATTCGAACAGAACACGCCTGACGCCACGTTGTCCGCATTCCTGGAGACCACCGCGCTTGTGGCCGACTCCGACCAACTACCCGGCGAGGCAGAGGACTCCGGCAAGGTGACGCTCATGACCTTGCACACCGCCAAGGGCCTCGAATACCCGGTGGTGTTCCTGACCGGCATGGAACAGGGCACCTTCCCGCATTCGCGTTCGATGGAAGACACCACTGAACTGCAGGAGGAACGCCGACTCGCCTATGTGGGCATCACGCGTGCCAAGCAGAGACTGTATGTCACGCGCGCCGCCGTTCGCTCCCAGTGGGGTCAGGCCGCCGACATGATGCCCAGCCAATTCCTCGACGAGATTCCGGATCCGCTGATTGATTGGAAACGCCGTGAAGCCGGCGTGGAGCGTATGCGCGCCAACTGGGAGACCGATGGATTCGCCGACGATTTGGGCGGCTGGGATGATGACGATTTCGGCGGTGCCACGTTTGGCGGGTCGTCGACGTTCGGCTCGCGTGGTTCGTCCGGTTCGGGCTCGTCCTATGGGTTGCGGTCGCGGTATGGGTCGTCGTATGGCTCGGGTTCCGGCTCCTCGTCGTATGGTTCCCGTTCAGGTTCTTCGTACGGTTCCCGTTCATCATCATATGATTCCCGCTCCGGCTCGTCCTCCTACGGGTCTCGCTCCCGTTCGGGGTCGTCTTACGGGTCGCGTTCCCGTTCCGGTTCTTCATCCGGTTCATATGGCGGCACCCGTGGCGGCAAGGTCACCACGCGCCGCACCACACCGAAATCCGGTTCGACCGGCTCTGCCGTGCCCAGCTCGAAGCTCACCAAGGACAATGGCCTGAATATCGCCGACTTCGCCGTGGGCGACATGATCAGCCACGACCAGTACGGTCTCGGCAAGGTCACCGACGCGCAAGACAAGGGCCGCAATTCGGTAATCACCGTGGACTTCGGCTCCGCCGGCGTCAAACGCCTCATGCTCCGCGTAGCACCTATTGAGAAGTTGTAGATAGATTGGCCCCTCTGACGAGGGGCTGAGTTATATACCAAATAAATTCACAAAAAACAAGACTTGTGTTCTTCATCACTATCTGGGCATAATGCGGAGGTTGCGCCTACGAGCCCTGGGAACAGGGGAGAGGAAAAAGTAGTTATGAAGAACAAGCTGTTTGCATCCGTGCCCAATATTCTGTTCGGCGCGCTGATCACCATCGCGCCCCAGACCTTTGCGCACGCCTGCACCGGCCATGACATGCCGGGTGCCTGCCACTACTCGCAGCAGGCGGCCACCGGCATCGGCGTCGTCATCCTCGTGTTTGGCGTCGTGGCTTTGTTCGTCGCCCCGCAGATTCGCATCGGCCTCAATATCGCCGCCGCAGCCAACGCCCTGCTACTACTCGCCGTACCCACCTTCCTGATCGGCATCTGCAAGGGCGCGATGATGCACTGCCGCATGGTTATGCTGCCCACGCTCATCGTGCTCGGCGTGCTCACCATCGTGTTCGCGGCCATCGCCATCTGGCTCGACTCTCGCGCCGCCAAGCGCAACTGATCGAGCAGACGGCCGGAGCCCAGCCATTCCGAACGCTGGACTCCGGTCTCGCTTATTGCAACCGCACTATAAGCAACATAAGGACTCATCGTGCCATCCCATATCGCATTGCGCGGCCTTCCGATTGAAAACCTCAAACGCAAGCCGTTCCGCACCGGCGCACTGCTCGCCGTCGTCACCATCCTCGCGCTGACGTTCTTCGGCGGCACCATGCTGACCATGAACCTCAACACCGGCATGACCAGTATGGAGAAGCGCCTGGGCGCCGACCTTATGGTCGTGCCGCAAAACACCGCGCAGAAGGCTGAAGCGCTGCTCACCAGCGGCAATCCCAGCACTTTCTATTTCACCAAAGACATCGCCGACGAGGTCATGCAGGCCGACGGCATCGCACAGGCCACCGAACAGACCTATATATCGTCGCTGGCCGCCGCCTGCTGTGCCGAAAAGCTGCAGATCATCGGTTACGACCCGGACACTGACTTCGTCATCGAACCATGGGTCGCATCCCAGTTCGAAGGCCCCCTTGAAGACGGTCAGATGATTGCCGGCGCAAACGTCAACGTGTCCACCGACGGCACCATCGAACTCTACGGCCATAAGTGGCCGGTCGTCGCCCAGCTCGCCAACACCGGCACCAGCCTCGACAATTCGGTGTTCATCAGCCAAAACACCGTGCCTGATATGGTCGCCGCCTCGGCCAAGGTCTCCAAGCAGGTCATGCCCGCCGAATATGCAGGCGAAGCCGTCTCCACCGTGATGATCAAGACGCAGCGGGGTTACGAAGCGCAGACCGTGGCTGAGAACATCAAGCGTCTTGACTCCCGGTTCGCCGATTTGGGGTACGTATACCCCGGCGGCATCACCGCCAACACCAGAACTTCGCTGACCGCGCTTGTCACCTACCTCAAGATTTTCGTGGCGGTGATCTGGGTAATGGGCGTGATTGTGCTGCTCGCCGTATTCGCCTCGTCGGTGAACGAACGCAAACGCGAATTCGCGTCCCTGCGCATCATGGGCGCCACGCGCGGCATGTTGAATGCCATCATTCTGAAGGAATCCGCCATCATCGGTCTGATCGGTGGCGTAATCGGCGTCGGCGCGGCCAGCCTGGTGATTTTCCCATTCAGTTCGCTGATCGGCAAACAGCTTCAATTGCCGTATCTGCAAGCCAGCCCGGTTGCGGTGATCGGATTCATCGCCGTGACCATTGTGTGCTCTACGGTCATCGGCATCATCGGTTCGCTGGCCACCATGTGGCGTCTCGGCCGGCCCGAAGCCTACCTGACCCTGCGAGAGGGGGAGTGATATGACTGAGACAACTACGCCGACTCAGCTGACCACGGTTGAGCCGACCAAGCTCCAGCCGACCACGCCAGCTCAGCCGAACGCGCCGACTGCGCCGGATTCGCCGCACGTAACCGAGACGCCCTCCCCGGACCATCTGCTGACCTTGACGGACCTGACCCGCCAGTTCGTCCGCCGCGGCACGCCGTTCGACGCCGTCAGCCACGTGAACCTCACCGTCGATGCCGGCGAATTCATCGCCATCGTCGGCCGGTCGGGCAACGGCAAAAGCACGCTGATCAACATGGTCGCCGGGCTGATTCGCCCGACCTCGGGAACCGTGAGCGTGGCTGGACGCAATGTGGCCGACTTGGGCGATAAAGCACTGTCCGTGCTGAGGAATCGCACCATCGGATTCGTGACCCAAAGCCAGACCCTGCTCGGCAACCTGACCGTGCTCGACAACGTGATTCTGCCCGCAACGATGTTTCCGGAGCCGCTGCCGTTCGCCCAAAACGCAGAAGCAACGGATGCCGTTGCTCAGGTGGACGCTGTTGCGTCGACCGATGCCGTGGCACAAGCCGCTGCCACCAATGATGAAGCAGCCGCCGACCTGTTCATGCCGGATGTCATTGCGCCAATCACAGACCGGGAAAACACGCCGTCAAACACGGCTGCGAGCCGTCCGGACCTGTTCGCCACCCGAGCTCGCATGCTGCTCACCCAGCTTGGTGTCGCCGATCTGGCAGACAGCTACCCGCGCGAGCTGTCCGGCGGTGAAATGCGGCGCGTCTCCATCGCCCGCGCGCTGATGAACCAGCCGAGCCTGCTCATCGCCGACGAGCCGACCGGCGACCTCGACCAGGAGAGCACCGACATCGTAATGCGTCTGCTCAGAGACCAAGCCAACAACGGCACGGCGATTCTCATGGTCACCCATGATCCCGATGCACTCGAATACGCAGACCGGGTGTATCGCATGGACGCTGGAGCGCTGTCCATAGCCTCGGTGTAATATGGTCTGCTGGTGTCTGCCAACAGGTAGATACCGTCTGGAGTCATAGCCCATCAGCGGGTCGGCGGTAGGTGATCGCAAGAAAACCAACCCGTTCGTGTTCGTTCACGACGAAGCGCTGGGGAGGCCCGGCTCAGCGCTTGCCAGGCATATGCAAGGCAAGCGTTCCGTTCAGATAACGACAGAAGGATTAATCCAATGACGAACGTTCAGCGTTCTCGCCGTCAGGTGCGTCTGTCTCGCGCCCTCGGCATAGCACTGACCCCCAAGGCTCAGCGCATCTTCGAAAAGCGTCCGTACGCTCCTGGCGAGCACGGCCGTGACCGCCGCCGCACCGAGTCCGATTACGCGGTGCGTATGCGCGAAAAGCAGCGTCTGCGCGCTCAGTACGGCATCTCCGAGAAGCAGCTTCGCGCCGCTTACGAGAAGGCCACCCGTACTGCCGGCCAGACCGGTAACGCCATGCTGACCGACCTCGAGACCCGTCTCGACAACCTGGTGCTGCGTGCCGGCTTCGCCCGCACCACCGCCCAGGCCCGTCAGTTCGTGGTGCACCGTCACATCCTCGTTGACGGCAACATCGTGGACCGCCCGTCCTACCGCGTCAAGCCCGGCCAGACCATTCAGGTGAAGGCCAAGAGCCAGACCATGGTTCCGTTCCAGATCGCCGCCGAAGGCGTGCACCGTGACGTGCTGCCTGCGGTCCCCGGCTACCTCGACGTGAACCTGCCGTCCCTGAAGGCCACTGTGACCCGTAAGCCGGAGGTTGAAGAGATTCCGGTGCAGGTCAACATCCAGTACGTGGTCGAATTCTACGCCCGCTGATTCGGGCCCCCTTATCTGAAACATCAGAATCAAGGACATACCGCTTGGACCCCGCTCCCGCAAGGGACGCGGGGTTCTCGCGTTCCGGGGCGCGGGCGTTTTCCCGGAGACTGGATGAGCGGAATCACGCCGTTCTGCTTCCTGGAAGGTGTTTCGTCGAGATTGGCGGGAGCTTGCGTCAGCAGGCGTCGATGAAGGCGCTGAGGATGCGGCGTTGGTTGCTATCGGCGCGGTGGGAGAACTCAGGATGCCATTGGACGGCCCAGACGAAACGCTTGGCCGGCATCCAGACGGCCTCCACGATGCCGTCCGGTGCAGTGGCCATCGGTTCCAGTCCCTGGCCCAGCGTGCGAATCGCCTGATGGTGATAGCTGTTGACGCCCAGCGTATAGGCGCGCGGATGATACGGCCTGCCGAAGGAATCGACTTCATCGGCCTCCGCCTCACTCGGGCCGTTGTCTCCCAGCGGCCACAACGCGCGGGCCAACGGCGAATCGGGCGCGATCGACACTTCGTGGACCACCGGGTCATACGGCGGCTTGTCGCCATGATGCACGACCGGGCTGGGATGCTCGTCCGGCAGATCCTGCCACAGCGTGCCACCCAAGGCGACGTTGAGGCTCTGGATGCCGCGGCAGATGCCCAGCAATGGCTTGTCCGCCGCGATGACGGAGGGGATCAGGCGCTCCTCCATCCGGTCGCGGGCCTTGCATAGTTTGACCGTCTTGGGGCCGGCCGCCTCGCCATACCGTTCTGGATCCACGTCGTGGCCGCCGGTGACCAGGAACCCATCGCATTGGCTGACCAGCTGTTCGATTGTAGTCTCGTCGTCGGTCAGCGGCAGCATCACCGGGATGCCGCCGGCTTCGATGATGCCGTCGAAATAGCCGGGCAGCATCCACAGGCTGTTCAATTTGTCGTCCCACAACGGGACCACGCCGATAAGCGGACGATGGGCCATCGATACCTCCAAATACAGACTTACTGATAAAGCGACTCAACTTGCTACAGTCTCAAACCTGAAAATTGTACCAGTGTGACTTGCGGGCGGAGCCTACTGCATAGCTTAGGGAGGTAGGGATTTCAATCGAGGGCGGCTTATCGCTCGTAGTGTTCCAATTCGGCGAGTGGATACACCTGAGTCCAATGGTGCGGCTGCAGGTCGCGCAGCGGCACGAACAACGGATGCTCTCCCTGATTGTTGTCTGAAACGGCGCACATCACGTCGTCGCCCCAATAGCGCAGCCGTTCCTGACAGATGCCGCATGGAGACAACACGGTGAACGGGGCGTGTTCGTCATCGCGTACGACGCAGATGGTGTGGGTGACACGGCGATCAAGCTTCATCGCCTCGCACATCGCTCCGACCTCGATGCATAGCGAAGCGGCGGCATTGGGTGTCTCAATCGCCACGCTCGTGACGATAAGTGCCTCCGAGCCGTTGCTTCCGTCATGTTTACCGTTGTCTTTGCAGAATTCGGTAGGCATCAAAACGCCGGCAACAATGTCATCCGAAGACACATGGAATCGGATTCACAAGCAGTACGCTCCGATATTCCTCGTTGATGCATGTGCCCTGTTCCTCATCGCCCTTGAAATCATCATTGGCGGGGCCATGGAGAAGAGCTTCAATAACATGGCATCGGAGGCATTGATTGCGTTGGTGGCCACGCTTGTTGTCATGGTGCTGGCCAATCTGGTCGTCGTTGTTGTGGCAGATCGGTCTGCACGAAAATGAGATAGCTTGGTGAGAAGCCGCTATGTCGGACTTGCTGAAACAACCAACCTCGCAACGGGGTAAAAAGTAAGAGAGCGACGAATCGGGATTCTCGGAGGTGTTATATGTTGGATATTCAAGATGATATCAGTAGCTACCTTGCCTTTTCGCACTATATCGATTGGAATGAACCGAGTGTGCAAAGAAAAGCCAAGGAACTAAAAGACTCCACTGAAGGCGAAATCGAACTGGCAAAAGTCGCCTACTATTTTGTTAGAGATGAGATCAAGCATTCATGGGATGTCCAAGACAGAAGAGTCACGGCAACAGCCTCAGACGCATTAAGGGAGGGCGTCGGTATTTGTTGGGCAAAATCTAATTTATTGGCCGCCCTATTAAGAGCAAATGGCATTCCTGCCGGAATATGCTATCAAAGGCTTACGTTAGGCAGTACGCCTGAAAGCGGATACTGCATCCATGCCTTGAATGCCATTTATCTGAGATCCATTGACCGATGGATTCGTGTAGATGCAAGAGGGAATAAAGAGGGTGTACAAGCAGACTTTTCTGTTGACGATGAACGTTTGGCTTTCCCCATTCGGAAAGAGTACGATGAGGTGGATTATAAAACTGTGTATGCCGAACCGTTGCCGCAGACAATGAGCATTCTTGAAAATAGTACAGATGCTCTATACATGTATCTGCATTCGCTGCCCGAAAGAATTTGACGAATTCATTTTTATCGGGAGGCAGGAGGCAGCGGCTGGTTCGGACTGCCGGGGGAATACACTGATGGAAACAACGTCTATGCCAAGCTATACCGGGTTCGATAATCCGTCTATTTTGTAAGCGCAACTCTTTTTTGTTCGGACTGCATTAGCGGTTAGCGGGGGACGATTCGCCCGCGACAACAGCCCATCACGCCAAACTTGACAAGAGTGACGTCGGTGACCCGTGCTGCGGCAAGCACCTCGACAGGGATGGTGACGGTATCGGTTGCTCTCAGGCTAGTAGGCCCGGATAGAGTTCGTTGATCGCCCAGGCGACGCGGCCGGCATCATATGCCGAAAGTCTTCCTGTCGGGCCGTCGTCGAGGAAAAGATTGCTTGGCAGCCGCAGCAGTTGCGAGCATCGCACGGCGCTGGGCTTGCTCAGTCCCGCGTCCTGCCAGTCACGCAGCACCACATAGCCCGGTTCGTCGCGCCAGGTGTTGCCGGTGACCTTGGTCACCAAGGCGATGCGGGTGCCGTCGTCCCATTGGAGGATCACGCTGGGACGGTTCTTCGCTTTGCCTGGCTTGTCGGGAAAAGCGAACGGCACCCACCATATCTCGAACTGGCGCGGATCAGTCTTCATCATCGTCCCAACCCTCCGGCAGGATCACGGCACCATCACGTATCTGGGGCGTCACGATGCGGGGATCATCCATGTTCGCTTTGAACAGGGGATATCCCTCGTTGTCTTTTTCGAATGAAGGGCGGACGCTTGGCGTGAATGGCAGACGCCCGTCGCGTACCAATTGTCTGAGAGACATTTCGGCAAACGTGCTCAGGTTCAACCCCATGGCGTCAAGTATGGCGATGCCGTCACGCTTGGTCTGCGCATCCAGACTGATTGTGGTCTTCTCCTTGATAGCCATCATTACTCCTTATAACAGTGGTATGACATACGTATATCATACCTCAAATCAGTCATGTCAGCTGGGGCCCCATTATCTATTTGTAAGTGCAGCATCCTTGTTTTCGGCTGATTCTGGCGGTTTGTCGGCGAATGCCTCGGCGGGGGTGCGGTGGCCGAGCACGCGCATGGGCCTGTTGTCGGTTTCGTCGACGGTCTCCTGCGGTTCGCGTGCCATGGAGGGGGCGACGGGCGTGCGTTTGGGCGGGTGGCGGCGGATCATGCCGTTCCTGTTCTCGTTGCCGCCGCGCCGCCACGAGCTGTACGGGTCGGCGAAATTGGCTATCCGGACAATCTCCAATCTAACGGGTGCTGCACTTTCAATTAGACAACGGGGGTTCCTGCGTTTTAGCGGACTGCGGTAGCATGGGAACCATGATTCTGCATTTGCATCTGGTTCGTCATGGGCAAACCACGTTCAATAAATACAACCGTCTTCAGGGATGGTGCAATGCGCCGCTTACCGCATCCGGACTTGCCGATGCCGACAGGGCCGGGCACAAACTTGAGAGCTATGATTTTGCGGCGGCATATTGTTCCGATACTTCTCGCGCCGAAATCACAGCGAAGCGAATTCTCGATATCAATGAGGCTGCCGGACATGCACGGCCAGAACTCACGGCCGATATGCATTTCCGCGAACAATGCTACGGATACTTCGAGGGTCAGGACATGTCGCTGGCTTGGACCGCTGCGGGTGGGCCTCACGGCGCGAAGGACTACAACGACATCGTAGCCAAATTTGGTCTGGCCGCCTCCCGTGATTTCCTGAAAGAGGCCGACCCCTTCCATGACGCGGAATCCGATGAAGAATACTGGACGCGCGTCGAAGGAGCATTCCAGCTCATCGCCAGCAACCCCAATCTCAAGGATGGCGATGATGTGCTTCAGATTTCGCACGGTAACACGCTGCTCAGCCTCGGCCACCGTTTCGGAGGCCCCGATCTTGACCTTAGCGAACGTCCGGCCAACGGCTCGGTAACCGTACTCGACTTCGACACGACCAAACCGTTTTCGCAGGCCGTGACCATCGTCTCATACGGCAAATAGCGTATTTCATCGTCAGTTGCACGGGTAAATAGGGGAGGAGTGCTACCCTTATCCGAGTAAGTGTGACCTCAAGGAGGCAACAATGGGAGTCGGAGAGATCGCAGGCCTGATTGCGGCCATCGCGTTCGCAGTATTGGCCGGATTCATGATCTATCCGCTAATTCGGTTGGGCAAGATGTTCGACCAGATTTCGCAGACCGTCAAGGAATCCGGTGAGCATGCCATCCCCGCATTGGATGAGGGCGTGACCACCGTCAAGCAGGTCAACAAGTCGCTTGAGGATGTCAACAAGATTTCCGCCGCGGCTTCCACCACCGCCAACAACGTTGGTGCGTTGACCGATTTGTATGGCTCCTTCCTCGGTAAGCCCATCATCAAGATTGCTTCCACCTTCTACGCGCTGAAAACCACAGGGCAGTCCTTCCTTGCGAAGAACGCCGCGAAAACCACCGTCAACGACACCGCCGAGAAGGGGGAGTGATGTTCAAACGCATCTTCTGGGTCGGCGTCGGCGTGGCCATCGGAATCGTTGCCGTCACCAAGGCACAGGCCTATGTCAAGGCCAATACGCCTGACGCGGCACGCCAGTTCCTGCTTGGCCCCGATCAGGACAATGTGCCGATGAAAACACTCGAAGGGTTGGTCAACGAGTTCAATGCCACCCGTCGAGCCCGCGAGGCTGAGCTCAACCGTCAGTACATCGAGCGCGCCAACTGACACGCGCATGCCGCCTTGCCATCTAGCCACTGAACCAGCTAGAACAAACTAGTCCTCATAATCCAGTCTTTTTCCATCAATACCAGGCGCAACTGCGCCCATTACCCAAACAAGGAGTTCATCCGCTCATGCGCACTGCGGACATCGCAAAGCGATACCTCGATTACTTTGCCAAACATGATCATCTCGTCATGCCTTCGGCGTCACTTATTTCCCCGAACCCCACTACGCTGTTCACCATCGCCGGCATGGTGCCGTTCATTCCCTACCTTCTTGGTGAGCAGACCCCGCCGAAGCGCCGTATGACATCGAACCAGAAGTGCGTGCGTACGCTGGATATCGATGAGGTCGGCAAGACCACCCGCCACGGCACCTTCTTCCAGATGCTTGGCAACTTCTCCATCGGCGACTACTTCAAAGAAGAGGCCATCCACTACGCCTGGGAGCTGCTGACCACCCCGCAGGACCAGGGCGGTTACGGCTTTGACCCGGAAAAGCTGTGGGTCACCACCTTTACCGACGACGAGGAAGCCCGTTCCATCTGGAAGAACGAGGGCTTTGATCCCGAGCACATGCAGATTTTCGGCATGGAAGACAACTTCTGGACTACCGGCGGCCCGGGCCCCGGCGGCCCCTGCTCCGAGATCTACGTGGATCGCGGCCCCGAATACGGCCGTGATGGCGGCCCTGCGGCCGACGAGACGCGCTTCATCGAAATTTGGGATCTCGTGTTCGAGAACTACGAGGTCGACAATGTCAAGTCCAAGACCGACCTGCACATCGTCGGCGAGCTGGCCCAGAAGAACATCGATACCGGCGCCGGTCTGGAACGTCTGGCCTACCTGATGCAGGGCAAACAGAACATCTATGAGACCGACGAGGTCTTCCCGGTCATCGAGGCCGCCGAGCGCCTGTCCGGCCGCAAGTACGGCGAGGACGAGGCCGCGGATGTCAAGTTCCGTGTCGTGGCCGACCACGTGCGTTCCGCGCTGATGATTATGTCCGATGGCGTGCGCCCGTCCAACGTCGGCCGCGGCTACGTGCTGCGTCGTCTGCTGCGTCGTACTGTGCAGGCCATGCGCGTGCTTGGCGTGACCGATCCGGTGATTCCCGAGCTGCTGCCCGTCTCCAAGGAGGCCATGGTCGCCAACTACCCGGAGCTTAACGACACCTTCCACGATGTCTCCGAAGCGGCCTACGGCGAGGAAGATGCGTTCCGTCGTACGCTGGAGAACGGCATCGAGATTCTCGACGTGGCCGTCAAGAAGGCCAAGAAGACCGCCGACCCGGTGGTCTCCGGTTCTGACGCGTTCACTCTGCACGACACCTACGGCTTCCCGATCGAGTTGACTCTCGAAATGGCCGCCGACCAAGGCGTGAAAGTCGACGAGGCCAAGTTCCGCGAGCTTATGGCCGAGCAGAAGTCCCGTGCCCGTGCCGACGCCCTCAAGAAGCGCCACAACGTGGACCTCTCCGTCTACGACGATTTCAAGAAGACGCTCGTCAGCCCGATCGACTTCCTCGGCTACACGGATATGTCTGCCCGTGCCAAGGTCATCGGCATCATGCAGGAAGGCAAGGGCTCCGTGCCCGCCGTGACCGGTCCGGCCAACGTCGAGGTCATTCTCGACCGCACCCCGTTCTATGCGGAGGCCGGCGGTCAGCTTGCCGATCAGGGCGAGATCCTGTCCGACGACGGCGCCGTGCTCGAAGTCGACGATGTGCAGAAGCCCATCAAGGACCTCATCGTCCACCAGTGCCGTCTGACCGAAGGCACGCTGGTCGTCGGCGCCGAAGTCAACGCCAACATCGACCTGGCCCGCCGTGGCGCCATCGCCCGCTCTCACACCGCCACGCACATGGTGCACAAGGCGCTGCGTGAGGAGCTTGGCCCGCAGGCCACTCAGCGTGGTTCCGAAGACGCCCCGAACCGTCTGCGCTTCGACTTCCAGTGGTCCAAGGCCCCGGCCAAGTCCGTGATCTCCGCAGTCGAGGAGCGCGTCAACGACAAGCTGCGCGACAACCTCGCCGTGACCACCAAGGAAATGAAGTTCGACGACGCCATCGCCCTCGGTGCCATGCACCTGTTCGGCGAGAAGTACGGCGACATCGTACGCGTGGTCTCCATCGGCGAAGACGGCTGGAGCCGCGAGCTGTGTGGTGGTACCCACGTGGACCACGTTGGCAAGATCGGCATGGTCAACATCCTGTCCGAAGCCTCCATCGGCTCCGGCGTGCGTCGTGTCGACGCCGTCGTGGGCCAGGGTGCCTATGACTTCAACGCTCGTGAGCACGCGCTGGTCTCCCAGCTGTCCGACAAGCTCAACGCTCGCCCGGACGAGCTCGCCGAGCGTGTGAACGCCCTGCTCGCCAAGCTCAAGGAATCCGATCGTCGCTTGGCCGCCATGTACGAGTCCCAGCTGGCCGCCTCGGTTCCGGCGCTGGTTGCTGACACCAAGAACTCCGCGGCCCCGGTCAAGGTGGCTGTCAAGAACGTGGGCCACTTCGGCGCGGTCGACGCCCTGCGCAAGACCGTGCTCGACGTGCGCGCACAACTCGGTGAAGACGCCCCCGTGGTGGTGGCCCTCGCCGGCGTGAACGAGGATGACAAGCCGATGGTCGCCGTGGCCACCAACGATGCCGCCCGCAAGGCCGGCATCAAGGCCGGTGATCTGGTGCGTGGCGCAGCCAAGGTCCTCGGCGGCGGTGGCGGCGGCAAGCCGGACTTCGCCCAGGGTGGCGGTGTCGATGCCTCCAAGATCGGCGAGGCCCTCGAAGCGCTCAAGCACGAGGCGCAGAAAGCCTGATTCCGCCAGTGGTGTGGTTAGGCGTTGATTTGGGTAATGCCCGGGTCGGACTGGCACTGTCCGACCCGGAGCTTACCTTTGCACACCCTGCTGGCAACATTCATGTTGCCGGCGACTATTTCTTTGCTATTGACGAGGTCCTGAACGTCATCGAAGACGAACATGTGGACCATGTAATCGTCGGATTGCCCCTGCAGATGGACGGTACAGAAGGCAAAAGCGCCAAAAAAGCGCGCAGGTGGGCGGCCAATCTGGAGAAGAGGCTGCAAGCAGAGAGTGAAGACAGTGATTCTACGGAGTATCAGATTCCGCAGGTGTCATTGATAGATGAGAGATTAACAACAGTCAGTGCGCATCGTCAACTGTTCGAGGCCCATAAAGCTTCGAACAAGCACAGGCCGGTGGTTGACCAGCAGTCGGCAGTGGTGATTTTGCAGACGGCACTCGACCGTACCCGGGAGTAGTGAGGTATCGGTTATGACCGATGATTTTAACGAGTTCTTTGATGACAACACGCATTGGGTCGAACAGGAGTCAGAACCAATGCGCGGGGCCACGCCGCCAGAACCGCCGAAATCCCGCAAGGAGATGCGCAAGCGACGTGCACATCGCAAGCGCAAGCGTATCAGTGGCATTATCATCGCTATCGCCATCGTCGCCCTGCTTATCGGCGGCGGCTATTTCGGCGTAACCAAGCTCATCGCATGGCGCGACAGCCGGAGCAACCAGTCGACGGCCATCGCAGACTATCCGGGACCGGGCTATGGCGAGGTCGAATTCACCGTGAGCGAGGGCCAAGGCGCTGCGGAGATCGCCGATAATCTGCTCAAGGCCGAAGTCATCAAGTCCACTGCCGCGTTCACCAGCGTGGTCAACGCCAATAGCTCGACACTCTATCCTGGAACGTTCACATTGAAGAAGCATATGGCCGCATCCGATGTGATCGCCGTTCTCTCCGACACCAACCAGGCGGCGGGCTTCCTTGAGGTTCATCCCGGTGAACGTGCCACCGATGTGTTCGCCGACGCCGCGAAGCTTTCCGGCATTTCCCAAAGCGAATTCGACACGATTATCAAGAACAAGGGTAAGGATATTCTGCCCAATGAAGCGGGCGGTAGCTTTGAGGGATGGCTGGAGCCGGGAACCTACAACGTCAAGAGCATGAAGAGCGCTTCGGAAATCCTCAAGGCCATGGTCGATAAGCGTATCGCCAAGTTGGATGAATTGGGCGTGCCGACCGGCAGTGACCGCGAACGGGTGATGATCATCGCCTCTATCGCCGAGGCCGAGGTCAACAAAGCCGATTACTACGGCAAAGTGACGCGAGTCATCGAGAACCGTTTGGAGCAGGGCATGTCGTTGGGCATGGATTCCACCGTGGCCTATGGCAATAACGTCAAGCCCGCGCAGGTGACCACCGAGATGACCCAGGACGAGTCCAACCCGTACAACACGTACAAGATCTCCGGCCTGCCGCCTACGCCGATCAGCAATCCCGGAGATAGCGCCATTCAAGCGGCACTGCACCCCGAAAGCGGCAATTGGCTGTACTTCTGCACGGTCAATCTGGACACCGGCGAAACCAAGTTCGCCGCAACCGCCGATGAACATGACCAGAACGTGGCCGAACTACGCAAGTGGCAAGCCGAAAACCAGTAGTCATCCCGTTAGCTTCCTTCGCTTGGGGAAGCTGATCGGATATTAGTCTCTTCATTGGCTCCCTCGCCGAGGGGAGCTGTCCGCAAAGCGGACTGAGGGGAGCACTGCGGGGAATGTAACGCTCGACTTAAGCCCGGGGCTCCCGCAAAGCGGATGGAGGAGAAATCTAGGACAACACCCCAACCACCACCGCCACAATCGCGCCCGCCAATATCACCGGCACATACGGCACCTTGCCCGCATGTGCCGGTGATGTGCGTTGTGGGTCGAATCGCGTCCACAAGGCAATCCATGTGATGCCGGCAACGCCCATCGCCAGCCACCAGACCACCACAGGCAACAGGCCAAACAGTCCGACAGACAATCCCATAGGTATCAAGGCGGTCACATCGCCGAATCCCAATGACCGCGGCACCAGCAACGCCAACGCGAACTGGATCAGGCAACATAGCACGGTGAACAACAGTGCCTGCAACAGCACGAACAGGTCGTTCGCCACCACTCCATACGCGAAATCGGCGGCCAACTGGATTAACGCGCCCACGGCCACCCATGCGATCGGCACCCGCCGATGACGAACATCCTCAATGGACAGTGTAAGCCCACATAGCAGACCGGGTAGCGTGAACAGGTATGGCATAGCTTAACATTAACCCCTAGTTAGACGTACTCATAGACGTACACACATGAAACGAGGGAAGTTATGCTGCGTTGGCAGACGGCAGGGGAGTCGCACGGAGAAGCATTGGTGGCCATGATTGAAGGGTTGCCGGCCGGCGTGCGTATTAGCACGGACGATATCGTTTCCGCACTGGTACGCCGTCGACTTGGATATGGTCGCGGTGCCCGCATGAAGTTCGAGCAAGACAAGGTCCGTCTGCTGACCGGTGTACGCCACGGCCTGACCCTCGGCTCGCCGGTGGCCATCGAAATCGCCAACACCGAATGGCCGAAGTGGACCGAGGTCATGAGCGCCGATGCACTCGACCATGACCTGCCGCGCGAAGGCCGCAATGCGCCGCTGAGTCGCCCGCGCCCGGGCCACGCCGATCTGACCGGCATGCGCAAGTATGGTTTTGACGACGCCCGCCCGGTACTGGAGCGCTCCAGCGCCCGTGAGACCGCCTCCCGTGTGGCCTTGGGCGAGGTGGCCAAGCAGTTCCTGGATCAGGCGTTCGGCATCCGCACCGTAGCCCACGTGGTGGCGCTCGGTGGCGTGCAGACCAACCCTGATTTGCCGTTGCCCACACCTGACGATCTGGAAGCGTTGGATGCCTCTCCCGTGCGTACGTTGGATAAAGAGGCCGAGGTCCGTATCATCGAACGCATCAATGAAGCCAAGAAGGCCGCCGATACGTTGGGCGGCGTGATTGAAGTGCTGGCTTACGGTGTGCCTGCCGGCATCGGCACGTATGTGGAGTCCGACCGCCGACTGGACGCGGCTCTGGCCTCCGCGATTATGGGCATTCAGGCGTTCAAGGGTGTGGAGATCGGCGACGGCTTCCTGGAAGCCTCCCGCCCCGGTTCGCAGGCACACGATGAGATCGTGGTCAACGCCGACGGCCGCATCGACCGTCTGTCCAACCGCGCAGGTGGCATTGAAGGCGGTATGTCCAATGGCCAGGTGATTCGCGTACGCGGTGCCATGAAGCCGATTCCGTCCATCCCCAAGGCCCTGCGTACGGTCGACGTGCTGACCGGCGAATCCGCACAAGCCATCAACCAGCGTTCCGACAGCACCGCCGTGCCTGCGGCATCCGTGGTGGCCGAGGCCATGGTGCGTCTGACTTTGGCGAAGTACGCGCTGGATAAGTTCGGTGGAGACAGTGTTGCCGAAACACGGCGCAACCTTGAGTCGTATCTCGCCTCGTGGCCGGAGCACATGCGCTGAACGAAGGACGTATGGTTTCGTGACGACTGCCGCGGAACTATCAGCAACTGTACCCACCAATCGTCGAGAGGATTCGTAGATTATGACCGCACGCCCCCGCGCCGTCATCATCGGCATGATGGGAGCCGGCAAAACACGTGTCGGTAAGGAAGTGGCGCATATGTTGCGTCTGCCGTTCGCCGATGCCGATGTGGAGATCGAACGTGAAGTGGGCATGAAGATTCCCTCCTACTTCGAGGAATACGGTGAGCCGGCATTCCGCGAGGTCGAGGCCGATCTCATCGCCGATATGCTTGAGGATTTCGACGGTATCTTTTCGCTGGGCGGTGGCGCTCCCATGACGTCCTCCACCCAGCATGCCCTCGCCTCCTACATCGACCATGGCGGTCGTGTGGTCTACCTTGATGCCGATCCGGCGGAAGCCATGGAACGCGCGAACCGTGGGGGAGGCCGGCCCATGCTCAATGGCAACGCCAACTCCCGTTGGAAAAAACTGTTCAAGCAGCGTGACCCAGTATTCCGCGAGGTCGCCAACGTTCATGTCCATACCCGGGGGCTTACGCCTCAGGGCGCAGCGAAGAAAGTGATTGATATGGTATCTGAGCGAGCAGTGCATGTTACCGGAGCGGCAATTGAGCCGTATGATGTGGTCATTGGCGAAGGTGCCATGAACCATCTGGCCGATGTGCTGGGACCCAAACCCGCCAAAATCGCGCTTATCCACACTCAGTCGGTGCAGCGACACTCCGATCGTGCCCGCGCTCTGTTGCGTCAGGGCGGCTATGAGGTTTCCGACATCGTGATTCCGGATGCCGAACCCGGCAAGACCATTACCGTGGCCAACGGCATTTGGGAACGCCTTGGCAACGAAGGTTTCACCCGATCCGATGCCGTGGTGGGGCTTGGCGGCGGTGCCGCAACCGATTTGGCCGGTTTCGTGGCTGCCACGTGGATGCGCGGCGTGCGCTATGTAAACTGCCCGACCTCGCTGCTGGCCATGGTCGATGCCTCCACCGGTGGCAAAACCGGCATCAACACCCCGCAGGGCAAGAACCTCGTCGGCTCGTTCTACACGCCTGCCGGTGTGCTGGCCGACACCAAGACGCTGGCTACGCTACCCAATGACATCTTCATCGAGGGTCTCGGCGAAGTCGCCAAATCCGGTTTCATCCGCGATCCCGAGATCCTGCATATCCTCGAAGACCATGCAGCTGAACTGCGCGCTTTCGACGGCTCTACATTCCTCGGCTCGCCGCTCGAAGACGTGGTTGCCGAGCTCATTGAGCGCACGGTAAAGGTCAAGGTCTACCACGTCTCCTCCGATTTGAAGGAGAAGGGTCTTCGTGAATTCCTCAACTACGGGCACACGATGGGCCATGCCATCGAAAAGCTCGAGCACTTCCGCTGGAGGCATGGCAATGCGGTGGCCGTCGGTATGGTGTATGCCGCCGAGCTGGCCCATCTGATCGGTTACATCGATCAGGATCTGGTTGACTATCACCGCTCGTTGCTCGCTTCGCTGGGTCTGCCGACGTCGTGGCATGGCGGCTCGTTCGACGACGTGCTCGCATTGATGCATCGCGACAAGAAAGCCCGTGGCAACGAACTGCGTTTCGTGGTCCTTGACGAGATTGGTCACGTCGTACACCTCGACAACCCGCCCGCCGACGCCGTAGAAGAAGCCTTCCATCGTATCCAGCAATAATTGAACGGCCACAGGCCGTGCCGTTCGCCATCCCCTCAGAAAAAAGTACTTGGCTCCCCTCTAACGGAGGTGCCCCGGAGTCGGATCTACCTTCTTCCTCCCTTTGATGAGGGAGGTGCCCCGAAGGGGCGGAGGGAGAGAAGCACAAACAAAAGGAGTCCCGATGACCAAAGTCATCGTTGTCAATGGCCCTAACCTCGGACGTCTCGGCGTCCGCCAGCCCGACGTCTACGGTCGTCAAGACCTCGACACCCTGCGCAAGCTCTGCGCCGAATGGGGCAAGGACCTCGGCCTTGAAGTCGAGGTGCGTCAGACCGACGACGAAGCCGAAATGGTGCGCTGGATGCACCAAGCCGCCGACGAGAAAACCCCGGTGGTCATGAACCCCGCCGCCTTCACGCACTATTCGTATGCTCTCGCCGACGCCGCGCACATGGTCATTGATGAGAACCTGCCACTTATGGAAGTCCATATTTCCAACCCGTCCGCCCGTGACGAGTTCCGCAAGCGTTCCGTAATCAGCCCTGTGGCCACCGGCACCATCACCGGCATGGGTTTCTACGGCTACAAGCTCGCGCTCGATGCTGTGGCGCACTTGCTGAGCGAATAGAACCAAGCCCTCCAGCCAATCCCGGGTATCAGTCGACGTTGAGCCCGGGATTCCTGTTCCGACGAATCGGACCAGAATCCTCGTCCTGGTGCGCCCTATGGGCCTGAAGTGCACCGTGTATTCGACCATATGCTGGCCAAGGCAGGACGAGACGGGCCGCCTACGCGCGACTACACCGGCCACGTCATGAACACGCCGGGTCATACACGGATGATAGAGTGGAATTCCATGGTTAGAAGAACACATGGTAATTCTCAAGAGCACGTCACCAAGCATATTTTCGTCACTGGCGGCGTTGTTTCCTCTCTCGGCAAGGGCCTGACCGCATCTTCGCTCGGTCGTTTGCTGCGCAGCCGCGGTATCCATGTTCTGCAGCAAAAGCTCGATCCGTACATCAACGTCGACCCGGGCACCATGAACCCGTTCCAGCATGGTGAGGTCTACGTGACCGAAGACGGTGCCGAAACCGATCTCGACATCGGCCACTACGAGCGTTTCCTCGACGTCTTCCTGAGCCAGAAGGCCAACGTCACCACCGGTCAGATCTATCAGGAAGTGCTGCGCAAGGAGCGCGCCGGCGAATACCTCGGCCAGTGCGTGCAGGTCATCCCGCACATCACCAACGAAATCAAGTCTCGTATGCGCGCCCAGGCTTCCGATGACGTGGATGTGATCATCACCGAGATCGGTGGTACTGTCGGCGACATCGAGTCCCAGCCCTTCCTTGAGGCCGCCCGCGAAGTGCGCCGCGATCTCGGCCCGGACAACTGCATGTTCGTGCACGTTTCCCTGGTGCCGTACATTTCCGCCGCCCACGAGCTCAAGACCAAGCCCACCCAGCACTCCGTGATGATGCTGCGTCAGCTCGGCATCTCCCCGGACGCCCTCGTGCTGCGTTCCGACCGCCCGCTCAACCAGTCCATCAAAGACAAGATTTCCCTGATGTGCGACGTCGATGCCGAAGGCGTGGTCAACTGCGTGGATGCGCCGAGCATCTACGATGTGCCGAAGATTCTGTTCGAAGAGGGCCTTGATGCTTACGTGGTGCGTGAGCTCGGCCTGCCGTTCCACGATGTCGATTGGGATGAATGGGCAGACCTGCTTGAGCGCGTCCACCACCCCAAGCATGAAGTCAACATCGCCATCGTCGGCAAGTACATCGATCTGCCGGACGCCTACCTGTCTGTCACCGAGGCCATCAAGGCCGGAGGCTTTGCCAACTGGGCCAAGGTCAACGTCAAGTGGGTTGCGGCCGACCGTTGCGAAACCACCGAAGGTGCGGCCGCCGCTCTCGACAACGTCGACGGCATCGTGATCCCCGGCGGCTTTGGCATCCGCGGCATCGATGGCAAGATCGGCGCCCTGAAGTTCGCCCGTGAAACGAAGCTGCCCGCCCTTGGCCTGTGCCTGGGCCTGCAGTCCATGGTCATCGAATACTCCCGCCACGTGCTGGGCATTGAAGACGCGAACTCTTCCGAGTTCGAGCCCGATTGCGCCAACCCGGTGATCGCCACCATGGAAGAGCAGAAGGACATCGTGGCCGGCAAGGGCGACATGGGCCACACCATGCGTCTTGGATCCTACCCGGCTGAGCTGGAGGAAGGCTCGCTGGTCGCCGAACTGTACGGCACCACGCATGTCACCGAGCGTCACCGCCACCGTTACGAAGTCAACGTGGCCTACAAGGATCGTCTGCGCGAAGGCGGCCTGCGCATTTCTGGCCAGAGCCCGGATGGCGAGCTCACCGAGTTCGTGGAACTGCCGCAGGACGTGCACCCGTTCTATGTGGCCACCCAGGCTCACCCGGAGTTCAAGTCCCGCCCGACCAAGCCGCATCCGCTGTTCGCCGGTCTGGTCAAGGCGGCGCTCGGCCATCAGGCGGCCCGCTGACCGTGGATCCCGCGCGGTCGGTCCGCGCACGATGAAGGCGTGACGGCACGGCATCTCAGGATGCTTCGCCGCCACGCCTTCGCCGTTTGGCGCCATCCGTGATGCCGCATGGCCCGATGGCGCCCGCATGTAATCAAGACCACAGCCAATATGCGTCAGGGCAGCTAGTGTTTGCACTTGGGTTCTGCTAGGTTTTCATAGGGTTAAGTGTGATACAAGGAAGGCAGGATGGTGACCGAAAACACAGCACCAAACGCCGCCGCTGACGTGGAGATGAGCCAGTATGTGGCTGATCGTACCCGCGTCAACGAGGACAAGATCAAGAAGGATGACGAGATCATCAGCCAGTTCGGCGACTACAACTATGGTTGGCATGATTCTGATGCCGCCGGCGAAGCCGCAAAACGAGGCATTGATGAGAACGTCGTACGCGCGATCAGCGCCGACAAAGGCGAGCCGCAGTGGATGCTCGACATGCGTCTGCGTGGATTCAAGGCGTTCCTCGAAAAGCCCATGCCCGATTGGGGTGTGGATCTCTCCGGCTTCAACGCCGACGACTTCAAGTACTACGTCAAGCCGATCGAGAAGCAGGCGAAGTCGTGGGAGGAGCTGCCGGACGACATCCGCAACACCTACGATCGCCTTGGCATCCCGGAGGCGGAGAAGAACCGCCTCGTCTCCGGCGTGGCTGCCCAGTACGAGTCCGAGGTAATCTACAACTCCATTCGTGAGGACCTGAAGAAGCAGGGTGTGATCTTCGTCGACACAGACACCGCTGTGCGCGAATACCCTGAACTCGTCAAGAAGTACTTCGGCACCGTCGTGCCCCCGGAGGACAACAAGTTCGGCGCCCTCAACACCGCGGCATGGTCCGGCGGCTCGTTCGTATACGTGCCGAAGGGCGTGCACGTGGACATCCCGTTGCAGGCATACTTCCGCATCAACACCCCGGCCATGGGTCAGTTCGAACGTACGCTGATCATCGCGGACGAAGGCTCCTACGTGCACTACGTGGAAGGCTGCACCGCCCCGATCTGGTCCGAGGACTCGCTGCACGCCGCCATCGTCGAGATCATCGTCGAGAAGCACGCCCGCGTGCGCTACACCACCGTGCAGAACTGGTCGAACAACGTCTACAACCTCGTCACCCAGCGTGCCTACGTGCGTGAGGGCGGCACGATGGAGTGGGTGGACGGCAACATCGGTTCCAAGGCCACCATGAAGTACCCGGCCTGCATCCTCGCCGAACCGTACGCCAAGGCATCCACCATGTCCCTCGGCTTCGCCGGCAAGGGCCAGTACCAGGACACGGGCGCGAAGATGATTCACCTCGCCCCGCACACCAGCTCCACCATCGTCGCCAAGTCCATCTCGCGCGGCGGCGGCCGCTCCGCCTACCGCGGTCTGGTCAAAATCGTCAAGGGCGCGTACGGTTCGTCCAACTCGACCGTGTGCGATGCCCTGCTGGTCGACGACTTCTCCCGCTCCGATACCTACCCGCACGTCGACGTTCGCGAAGACGACGTTTCGATGGCCCACGAAGCCACCGTTTCCAAGATTTCCGAAGACCAGCTCTTCTACCTGATGAGCCGAGGACTCACGGAGGAAGAGGCGCGAGGCATGATCGTGCGCGGCTTCGTCGAACCGATCAGCCGCGAGCTGCCGATGGAATACGCGCTTGAACTCAACAGACTTGTGGAACTTCAGATGGAAGGATCGGTGGGCTGATTCCGATGACCGACAACACAACACCCGTCAAGGAAATCAAGATTCCGGTCGCCGACCCCAACGACCCGTACGCGATTCCGGCCGCCATGCCGTCCTCCGTGGACCATGCCGTGCGTTCGTTCAACGCAGGCGATTACCCGGAGCCCAGCCGCAAGCAGGACGAATGGCGCTACACGCCTATCGAGCGCATCAACGAGTTCTTCACCGTGTTCAAGCCTTCCGGCGAAACGCAGATCGAAGTCTCCATGATTGACGGCTCGCCGTTGGCCGAAGGCGTGAAGCTCAGCCAGATCAAGCTCGGTGAGGGCCTGTCCGGCACTGTGTCCAAGCCCAACGACCGCGTCTCCGCAGTCGAATGGGAATCCGGCCACACCGCAACCATTCTGGAACTGTCCGGTGAGATCGCCCAGCCCGTGCTCGTCAAAGTGCACGGCGCGGGGGAGGACCTCGACGCTTTCCATCTGGTGATCGCCGCCGCCGACAAGGCTCATGCGGACGTCGTCGTGGAACACGACGGTGACGCACGACTGGCCGAAGGCGTGGAAATCACCACCGGCAAGGACTCGCACGTCTCCACCACGTTCGTTCAGGAATGGGCCAAAACCGCCAAGCATGTGGCCAACCACCGCATCCACGTCGGCGAAGGCGCATCCCTGCGCCACTCCGTCGTGACCTTGGGCGGCGACATCGTCCGCATCCGCATGGATCAGGACTTCGGCGGCGAACAAGGCGACCTCAACATGCTCGGCATCTACTTCGTGGACCCCGGCGAGCACATCGAACACCGCACGATGGTGGTACACAACCACCCCGACTGCAAGTCCCGCGTGGTCTACAAGGGCGCGCTTGACGGCAAGGGCGCGCACTCCACTTGGGTGGGCAACGCGCTCATCCAGCCCACCGCCCCCGGCACCGACTCCTACGAGCTCAACCGCAACCTGGTCCTGACCCCGGGTGCCATCGCCGATTCCGAGCCGAACCTCGAAATCGAAAACGGCAACATCATCGGTGCCGGTCACGCCTCTTCGGTGGGCCGCTTCGACGACGAGGAACTGTTCTACCTCGAATCCCGCGGCATCCCCGAAACCGACGCCCGCAAGCTTGTGGTGCGCGGCTTCTTCGGCGAACTCGTCGAGGAGATCGGCATTCCTGCCATCTCCGAACATCTGATGACCGTGATTGACCGCCGACTGGCCCGTGGCGAAAACGACGCCATGGCACAGGTCCTCGAAGACAAGTAAGAACAGCATTTTTAGGAGCACAACAATGTCAACACTCGAAATCAAGGACCTGCACGTCCACGTCGAAACCAAGGAAGGCATCAAGCCGATCCTGAAGGGTGCCACCCTGACCGTCCACTCCGGCGAAACCCACGCCATCATGGGCCCCAACGGTTCCGGCAAGTCCACTCTCGCCTACACGTTGGCCGGCCACCCCAAGTACGTGGTCGACTCCGGCGAGGCCCTCCTCGACGGCAAGGACATCCTCAAGATGACTCCGGACGAGCGCGCCAAGGCCGGCCTGTTCCTGGCCATGCAATACCCGGTCGAAGTACCGGGCGTGTCCATGACCAACTTCTTGCGCACCGCCAAGACCGAAATCGACGGCGAGGCTCCCGGTATTCGCCAGTGGGCCAAGGACCTGTCCGCAGCCATGAAGCGCCTCAAGATGGACCCGAAGTTCGCCTCCCGTTCCGTGAACGAAGGCTTCTCCGGCGGTGAAAAGAAGCGCGCCGAAGTGCTGCAGCTCGAACTGCTGAAGCCGAAGTTTGCCATCCTTGACGAAACCGACTCCGGCTTGGACGTGGACGCCCTGCGCATCGTGTCCGAAGGCGTGAACCGTGCCAAGGAAGCCAACCAGTTCGGCATCCTCATGGTCACGCACTACACCCGTATCTTGAAGTACATCAAGCCGGACATCGTGCACGTGTTCGCCGACGGCCACTTCGTCAAGACCGGCGGCCCTGAGCTGGCCGACGAACTTGAAGAGAACGGCTACGACCAGTACCTGCCCGAGGGTGCTGATTCCGAGTCCGCGCTGGCCTGAGTCCGTGACCGGGGGAGCCTGACATGCCCTATTCTCGACACGCTCCGGGCCGCTCAGGCCAAGTCTTTACGGCCGCGAACAGGCCATGTCCGACTCCCACTCGTTTCGTACAATTGTTACGTAAGTAGGGGAACATAATGGTTGATTTTAAGGAGATTCGGGGCGAGTTCCCGATTCTGAATCAGGAGATTCACGGGCACCCGCTCGTGTACCTGGATTCTGCGGCCACCTCGCAGAAGCCGAATGCGGTGATCGACGCCGAGGCGAACTTCTACCGTACGATCAACGCCGGCGTGCACCGCGGTGCCCACGAGCTGGCGGCCCGTAGTACCATGGCTTTCGAAGAGGCCCGTGCCAAGGTCGCCAAGCTGGTCGGCGCGAATGCAGCGGAAGGCGAAGAAGAGATCGTCGTCACCGGTGGTGCCACGGCCGGACTGAACCTGCTCGCCACCGCATTCGGCAATGCATCGCTGGGTCGTGGGGGAGAAGCCGCCAAGCGTTTTGCCCTGAAGCCGGGCGATGAAATCGTCGTCTCGCGTGCGGAACATCATTCAGTGCTGCTGCCGTTCCAGGAGCTGGCCTACCGTACCGGTGCCACCTTCAAGTGGATCGACCTGACCGAGGACGGCCGTGTGCGTACGGACAACCTCGACGAAGTCATTACCGAACGCACCAAGGTCGTGGCCGTCACCCACGTGGGCAACACCACGGGTGCCATCACCAACATCGCCCCTATCATCAAGCGTGCGCATGAAGTAGGTTCGATCTTCATCTTGGACGCTTGCCAGTCCGTACCGCACCTCAAGGTCGATTTCCACGCGCTTGATGTGGACTTCGCCGCCTGGAGCGCGCACAAGATGTACGGTCCTACCGGCGTCGGCTTCCTGTACGGTAAGCGCGAACTGCTCGAAGCCCTGCCGCCGGCCAACTTCGGCGGCTCCATGGTCGAGCTCGCCTACATGGACCACGAGGCCCAATACATGGCCCCTCCGGCCCGTTTCGAGGCCGGCACCCAGCCGGTCGCCCAAGTGGTGGCCGCAGGCGTCGCCGCCGAATGGATGATGAATATCGGTCTTGAGAACATCGAAGCCCATGAGAAGACCATCGCCGCCGAACTGCTGAAGCTCGGCGACATCGATGGCATTCGCATCCTCGGACCGCGCGAAAACGTGGACCGCATCGGCACCGTGGCGTTCGACGTGGCCGGCGTGCACCCGCACGATGTGGGCCAGTTCATCGACGCCCAGGGCATCGCGATTCGCGTGGGACACCACTGCGCCCAGCCGGTGCACCGCCACTTCGGCCTATACGCATCCAACCGTGCCTCCTCCGGTGTCTACAATTCGGTCGAAGATGCCCAAGCATTGGTCGAAGCGGCCAAGGGCATCCGTAAGTTCTTTGGAGTGGAGTAAAACAGAACACCATGAACGAATTTGGTATGAGCGGGGATGACCTCGAACAGATGTACCAAGAGGTCATCCTCGAGGCGTCGAAACATCCGCATGGCAAGGAATCCTTTGCTCCCAACGCAGCGGTCGAACAGTCCGCGGACGCAGCGGCCAATGTCACCGTGCAAGCCAGCCACGAATACTGCACGCCCGGTGAATCGCACCAGTTCAACCCGACCTGCGGCGACGAGGCGACCATCCATGTCGAAGTCTCCGATGACGAACCGCACACCATCAAGCGATTGGTATGGGACGGCCACGGCTGCTCCATTTCGCAGGCCAGCCTGTCGGTGATGGTCGATCTGGTGGACGGCAAAACCGTGGACGAGGCCATGGATCTGGAACAGACATTCCACAAGCTGATGGAATCGCGCGGTGCCGGTCTGTACGACGAGAACCTGGAAGAAAAGCTCGGCGACGCCGTGGTATTCCAAGGAGTGTCGAAATACCCTATGCGCATCAAATGCGCTCTGCTAGGCTGGGAAGGGCTGAAGGACTCCATCGCCAAAGCCCTCGCTGCAAAGAACTGAGGAAATATGTCCAACGATAATTTGGTTCCCGAACCACAGCCGTCCGTTTTCGATGCCGTCAACGGCGTCCTGCAGGACGAGGAGGCCGCTCGCCGCGTGATGGCCAACCCGGCCTTGGCCAAGGGCTTCCCGAACGGACGCCCGATCGAGCACTCTGCTGCGTCCGGCGATGACACCTGTGCGTGTGGCGGTCACCACGGCAGATGCGGTTGCCGGGATGACGAACAGTCCGATGGCAGCGAGATTCCGATCAAGGCGATTGACGATATCGGCCGCGCCACTGCCGAAGACGTGCGCGAGGCACTGCATCAGGTGATTGATCCGGAGCTTGGCATCGACGTGATCGATTTGGGTCTGGTCTACGGCATTGAGATCGATGAGCTAGGCCGCGCCATTATTACGATGACGCTGACCACGCCGGCCTGCCCGCTGACCGACCTTATCGAGGACGAATGCGCCTCCACACTGGCTGGTCTGGTCGAGGAGTTCCGCATCGACTGGACGTGGGACCCGCGCTGGACCATGGAGCGCATCACACCCGAAGGCCGCGACCAGCTCGCCGCCCTAGGCTTCAACTTCGACAACATGCCAAAGTACTGATAGCGCTTAGTAAGCTCCCTCTGATGAGGGAGCTCTATACGAGAAAAGCCCCGCATGATACGGGGCTTTTCCATGTCTGGACTGGTCAATCAGTCATCGACGATGGTGTTCTTCGGGACAACCGTGATGCCGTCTGGCGTGACAGTGAAGCCGCGGGCCAGATCGTGCTCGGTATCGATGCCGACAGTGGAGTTTTCGGTGAGCACCACATTCTTGTCAAGAATTGCCTTGTACACGCGGGCACGGCGGTTGATGATCACACCGTCGAACAGCACGGAATCGACAATCTGTGCCCACGAGTGGATACGCACATTGGGGGAGAGCACGGAGTGGTGCACTTCACCGCCGGAGACGATCACACCGGGGGAGACGATTGAATCGGTGGCGTGGCCCAGACGGTCGCGGCCCGCGTGCACGAACTTGGCTGGCGGCAGGTTGCCGGACATCGTGTAAATCGGCCAATCCTGGTTGTATAGGTTGAACTCGGGCACATAGGCGATCAGATCCATGTGTGCATCGTAGAACTGCTTAATCGTACCGACGTCGCGCCAGTAAGCGTGATCAGTGGCCGTGGAGCCTGGAATCTCGTTCGAGTTGAAGTCGTAGACGCCGGCCTCGTTGCGAGAAGCGAAGTACGGGGCGATGTCGCCGCCCATGTCGTGCTTGGTGTCGGCAGCCTTCTCATCGAGAGACAGAGCCTCGAACAGGGCCTTGGTGTTGGCAACGTAGTTACCCATGGAAGCCAGAATCTGGTTCGGATTGTCCGGCAGACCGGTGGTGGTGGCCGGCTTCTCTTGGAAGTTCTTGATCATGTTCGGGTGATCGTGATCGACCTCAATCACACCGAACTGGTTCGATTCCTCGATGGGCTGGCGGATACCGGCCACGGTGAACTCAGCACCGGACTCGATGTGCTGCTGAACCATCTGTTCGAAGTCCATGCGGTAGACGTGGTCGGCACCCACAATCACCACGATGTCCGGCTGGACATCCTCGATGATGTTGATGGTCTGGTAGATGGCGTCGGCGGAGCCGAGATACCAATGCTTGCCGAGACGCTGCTGCGCGGGCACAGGGGAGACGTACGAACCAAGCAGCGGGGAGAAACGCCAGACCTGGGAGATGTGGCGGTCAAGCGAGTGAGACTTGTACTGGGTGAGCACCACGACCTGACGGTACCCGGAGTTCACCAGATTGCTCAACGGGAAATCGATCAGACGATACACACCACCGAAGGGAACGGCGGGCTTCGCGCGATCGCGGGTTAACGGCATCAGGCGGGTCCCCTCACCACCTGCAAGCACAATCGACAGAATCTTGGGATTCTTGGCCATCGTAACTGTCCTCTCTGTTACTGAGCGTCTTTCGACACCGCACTACTGGGCCGGATGCTTCCTTGCATTCGGTTTACATAGTTAATAATTGCAGAAAAAATCGAACATGCAAGGCTTTTGCCACCCGCGTGCCGTGAACTTGCGATGAACAGTTTCGTGGATTTGTTAAGGATTCGGCCTTTTAGGAGCGCGTGCGATTCCTTAGCGTGTCGCGTAGAACGCCACTGCGCTGGATGCCGCCACGTTCAGACTATCCACGCCGTGGCTCATCGGAATCTTCACGGTCAAATCGGCGCGGGCAATCGTATGGTGGGACAGGCCGTCGCCCTCGGTGCCGAAGATCAGCGCGAGCTTGTCGATATGCGTCGGATCTTCGTCAGGCGCGTGCAGACGGCGTGTCAGTTCGTCCAACGAAATCGAACGATCCTCCAATGCCATGGCCACGGTGGTGAAGCCCAGCGACTTCAACTCGTCGATGCCCTGGAACGGCCAGTAATGCTTGTTTTCGGTACCGTCGTCGTTGAACCCGGTGATACGGGTCCACGGAATCTGGAATACGGTGCCCATCGACACACGAGCGGCTCGTCGGTACAGCGGATCGCCGCAGGAGGGCGTGACCAGCACGGCATCCACATTGAGCGCGGCCGCCGAACGCATCAGTGCGCCCACATTGGTGTGGTCCACGATGTTTTCCATTACTGCCACGCGGCGGGCGCTCCTGCAGACCTCGGCTACGGAGGGCAGCAGCCAGCGTCGCATCGCGCATAGGGCGCCGCGATGCAAACGGTAGCCGGTCAGACGCTTGAGCTGCTCAGGTGAGGCCACGTAGACGGGAATATCCGCGCCCCAGCGCCCGTCGATGAAGTCGAAGGTGTCTTTCATGCCCTCCAGCCAAGGTTCCTCGACCAGCAGTGACAGCGGTTCGCGGTCAGCGGCCAGCGCGCGGTCGATGACTTTGGGGGACTCGGCGATGAACACGCCCTTGGCTGGTTCCAAGCGATTGCGCAACTGCATTTCGGTGAGGCTCACATACGCTTCGACGCGCGGGTCGTCAACGGTGTCCAGCGTGATGAACTGCATTGGTGGCCTTTCGTGTGTGCAGATAACGAAAAACCCCTTGCAATGCAAGGGGTTTATCTGTGCCCGAGACGGGACTTGAACCCGTACGCCCGTATAAAATAGGCACTAGCACCTCAAGCTAGCGCGTCTACCATTCCGCCACCCGGGCAGGTGTCGTTTGGACAACGAGTAAATAGCTTAGCATGAAATTACAGGGATGCAATTCGCGCGTGTGCACGGCGTGTCGCGTGTAGCCTTGAAGTCATGACTGATGCCCTTTTTCTTTTCGACCCGCAGGTCGACGACGTCCCGGTGAACAGCGACGAACTCCACGCCGGCTGGAAGCTAACCCTGCCTGCTCACATCAAGCGCCATGCCGTGCAGGCCATGCGACTCAAGGCAGGGGACAGCCTGCAACTTTCCGACGGCAACGGCTTGAGAATCCAGGCAGTGATGGCCGATCCTGAAGCCGGACTGGCTGAAGTCGTGGAAGTGGGGCGCGAACCCCAGCCGTTCACCCGTTTGGCGCTGATTCAGGCATTGGCGAAAACCGGCCATGATGAGCAGGCCATCGATATGGCTACGCAGATCGGCGTCGACCAAGTGGTGCCATGGCAGGCGGACCGATCCATTGCCAAGTGGAAGGTCGGCCGTACAGACAAGAAGTGGAATTCGGTACTGGATGCCGCCACCGAGCAGTCGCGGCGTGCCTTTAAGCCGCAATTGGAGGCGTGCGCGTCCGGCAAGGAGGTCGTGGCCATCTGCCGCAGGGCCTGCGTGCATGGCGATGTGGTGATTGTGCTGCATCAGGATGCTACCGATACGTGGTCCGGCGTGGAGGAGAAGGTTGCGCATTTGGTGGAACGCACGCTCCAGGACGGCCGGCCGCGGACTGTCAGTGTGGTGGTTGGGCCTGAGGGCGGCATCAGTGAGCAGGAGGTAGCTGATTTCGTCAAGGCCGGAGCGGTGAGCTGCGTACTGGGGCGCAATATTCTGAGAGCCGCGACGGCCGGTCCTGTAGCGTTGTCGCTGTTGTCTCGGGTGTTGGGACGCTACGAGTAACGCCCACGCGCTAAGCTGGTGCGTAGCAACATCAAACCAAGGAGCATGATGAGCGAATCCGACGATTGCCTGTTCTGCAAGATCATCGCAGGGCAGATTCCCGGCAGCAAAGTCTACGAGGACGAGACGACCTACGCATTCAACGACATCAATCCCAAGGCCAAGGTCCACGTGCTTGTGGTGCCCAAGAAGCACTACGCCAACGTCGCCGAACTTGCCGCCGATGACCCGACCGAGCTGGCCCACATCGTCTCCATCGCGCAGAACATCGCCGACAAGGAATTTCACGGCGCCTACCGACTGGTGTTCAACACCGGTCTCGACGCCGGCCAGACCGTCTTCCACGTGCACGCGCACGTGATGACCGGCGAAAAGCTCGACGAGTAGTAGGGGAATATCCGCTTCGTGGCAACGACTACACGTACCATCACCATCCCGCCTCAACTTGACCCCGTCGCCGTGCTCGGCCCGGTTGACGAGGTCATTCGCGAGGTGGAGCGCGCCTTTCCGGACCTGACGATTATCGTGCGCGGCAACCGCGTGGCGATCGTCTCCCGCTCCAAGCAGACCGAAGCTCAAGCCGCACAGGCCGAGGATTTGGTCAACTCCATCATCCAAGCCGCCTACACCGCGCCTATGGATGCCGACACCGTGCGTCGCATGCTCGACCAGAACGTGCTCAAGAACCATGTGCGCCTCGAACATCCCGGTCACGGCCCGGTGCGTGACAAACTGGCGCAATCGACCTCAAACGAACGCGCCCATGCACGTTCTGCCGGCTCCCACGACCCGACGTACCGCAAGCCCACGGTTCCCGGCGTCATCACCTTTGCTGCCGGCGTGCCGGTCCGTGCGAAAACCGCCGGACAAGTGGCCTACGTGAACGCCATCGAATCGCACACCATCACCTTCGGCATTGGTCCCGCAGGCACCGGCAAGACGTATCTGGCCGTGGCCAAGGCTGTGCGTGCCTTCCAGGACAAGCAGATTCGCCGCATCATCCTCACGCGCCCGGCTGTGGAGGCCGGCGAAAGCCTCGGCTTTCTGCCCGGCACGTTGAACGACAAGGTTGACCCATATCTGCGCCCGCTGTACGACGCGCTTGGCGACATGCTCGGCGCCGACCAGCTCAAGCGGTACATGGACGACGGCTCCATCGAAGTGGCGCCGCTCGCCTACATGCGCGGCCGTACGCTGAACGACGCGTTCGTGATCCTCGACGAGGCTCAGAACACCACCGAACAGCAGATGAAGATGTTCCTGACCCGTCTGGGCTTCAACACCACGATGGTCATCACCGGCGATATCTCGCAGGTGGACCTGACCGTGCCGCGCTCGGGACTGGCCACCATCGAACGCATCCTGGGCGGCATCAACGACATCGCATTCGTGCATCTCAAAACCGAGGACGTGGTACGTCACCAGCTGGTCGGCCAGATCGTGGCCGCCTACGACCGTCACTCCGCCATCGCCGGCGACCACCGCGACATCGAACGCAAGGGCCGCCGCAACCATACCGACTTCGATGCCCGCCAGCAAGCGGATTCAACCAACCAAAGTGAGACAGACGATGAGCGTTGACGTCACCAATGAAACCCAGTGGGTCATCGACCCCAAGGTCTTCTCCGATTTGGGTATTTGGGTACTCGACCAGATGCGCGTGAGCACCCAGTCCGACCTGACCATCATGTTCGTGGATCCCGATCCCATCGCCGAACTGCACATGCGTTGGATGAACCTCGAAGGCCCGACCGATGTGATGAGCTTCCCGATGGACGAGCTGCGCCCTGGCGACGGCAAAACCGTGATGGAAGGAGTGCTCGGCGACATCGTCATCTGCCCGTGGGTCGCTGCCCAACAGGCTGCCGCAGCTGGACACAGCACCATGCAGGAGATGTTATTGCTCACCATCCACGGCATCCTGCACCTGCTCGGCTATGACCACGTGACCCCCGAGCAGGAGCGCCAGATGTTCGGCCTGCAGCGACAGCTGCTGCTCACCTTCTTCGCCCTGCGCCACGATGCCAACGTGCAGGCCACGCTGCCCGCCGGCACACCCGACGCGCTGGCCCTGTACGACGCCGCGCACGGTGCTGGCCGCGACCTCGATTCCAAATAAACTTCCAAATCAATCACACCAAATTCGGATTATTCGATACCGTTCAAGGACATTCAAGGACACCGAAAAAACATTATGGAGTATTCCAGTACCACGCTGATCGCCGTCACCGTCATTCTCGTACTTGTGGCGACCCTGTTCGTCTGGCTTTCGCTGACCATGGCCGCCGCTGAAGGCGCCGTGGCCCGCGTAACGCGAGCCAGCCTCAACAATCTCATCCTCGAGGTGCAGACCGACTCCGAAGCAAGCCAGTTCCTCAAGATGAAGAAGATCGACAAGATTCATCGCGTGCAACGGCTCATCGCCGACCGTTACGCCACCGCCGGCAGCTGTGCGTTCTTCCGCATCGCCTGCAATGTGCTCGACGGCGTACTGGTGTCTTCCATCGCATCCCTGTGGGGTGCGGAACTGTGGGTTGAACTGCTCGCCGGATTCCTGTTCGCGATTATCGTAGCCGTGGTCTCCGTACTGGTCCGCCCGCGCACCGCCGGCATGACCAAGCCGGTCGACATCATGATTTCCAACTCGCGCATCGTGTCGTTGGCCACCAAGCTCACGCCGTTCGCACGCATCGGTGGCGACAAGTCCGGTTCCAAGGGGTCGGGCCGCCGCTCCAAGGACTCCGATCTGTCCGACGACGAGGAGCTTGAGAAGATTCAGCTCGAGCAGGGCAAGGCCGCCATCGACCGGCTGGTGGAGTCCAACGACTTCGATCCGGAAGTCTCCGAAATGTTGCGCAACGTGCTCACCCTGTCTGATACGTTGACTCGCGAGATCATGGTGCCGCGCACCGATATGATCTGCATGGAGCGCGACTCCACACTGTCTTCCGCGCTGAAACTGTTCTCCCGCTCCGGTTTCTCCCGCGTGCCGGTGATCGGTGAGGATGTGGATGACCTGATCGGCGTGGCCTATTTGAAGGACGCCGTGCGTGCCACCGCCTTCAACCCGGCGGCCATGGAGCGCGCGGTCGAATCCATCGTCCGGCAGCCGCTGCTTGTTCCCGAATCCAAGCCGGTGGACGACCTGTTCCATGAGATGCAGCGTTCCCGCCAGCATGTGGCCGTGGTGGTCGATGAGTATGGCGGCATCGCCGGCATGGTGACTATCGAGGATGCCATCGAACAGATTGTCGGAGAGCTGGAAGACGAGCACGACCGCACCCAGCGTACTGAGCCGGAGAAAATCGGAGACAACAAGTGGAAGATGCCTGCCCGTACGCCGATTGCCGATCTGGAGGAGATCTTCGAGATCGACATTGATGAGGACGACGTCGATACCGTCTACGGCCTGCTGACCAAGATTCTGGGCCGCGTGCCAATTGTCGGTGCCTCGGCCGTGACGCGCGGTCTGCGACTGACCGCCGTGGACTCCGCCGGACGCCGCAAGAAGGTGTCCACCATCGTCGTACAACCGGCGCACGTCGAGGGCGGCGAGGAAGATAACAAGACCCATGAGGAAACTGACGGCGAGCCCGTCGAAGGCGATGATACCGCCAGCAAGGAGTGATATGACCGACCAGAACAACAGCACGAACGACGTCGATGACAACATTGACATCACCGATGCTTCCGATGTTGCCGGCGTTGCCGAAGTCGACGCGACCGGTGAAACGGAGAACGTGACCAAGCAGGACGTTCCGTATCGCTCCGGATTCGTGGCCGTGGTGGGCCGCCCGAACGTCGGCAAATCCACGTTGATCAACGCGTTGATCGGCAAGCAGATCGCCATCGCATCCTCTCGACCGGAAACCACCCGTAAGGCGATTCGCGGCATCCTGACCGCCGACCACGCGCAGCTCGTGCTCGTGGACACGCCCGGTATTCACCGCCCGCGTACGTTGCTTGGCCAGCGTCTGAACGACGTGGTCGACGAATCCTTGGCCGATGTGGACGTGGTGGCCTTCCTGCTGCCCGCCGACCAGGAAATCGGCCCCGGCGACAAGCGTATTCTTTCCCGACTGCGTACCGACTTCGCCACCAAGCGTGAGGACGGTACGTTCAAATGGCGCATCCCGCTGATTGCCATCGTCACCAAGATCGATGAGCTTGGCCGTCAGCAACTCATCAACAAGCTCATCGAAATCAACGATTTCGCCGATTTCTCGGACATCGTGCCGGTGAGCGCCCTGAAGCACGACAATCTGGCCGAGGTGAAGAACGTGCTCATTGAACACACGCCCGAAGGCCCGCAGATGTACCCGGACGATCAGATCAGCGAGGAGCGTCCGGAAGACACCATCGCCGAACTCGTGCGCGGTGCGTTCCTGGAGACCCTGGACGACGAGCTGCCGCATTCGCTGGCCGTGGTGGTCGATTCCATCGACTATCCGGAAGACAACGAGACCGGTCAGGGCTATGACGGCAAGGCGCAGGTCAACGTGTCCATTTACGTGGAGCGTGACTCACAGAAGCCGATCATCATCGGCAAGGGCGCCTCGAACCTCACCTACGTCAAGAAGAAGCTACGCACCCCGGTCAACCGCATCGTCGGCCAAAAAGCCAAGCTCGACCTCCACGTCAAGGTAGCCAAAGGCTGGCAGTCCGACCCCAAGCAGCTAGAACGCCTCGGCTTCTAGGAATCGGCCTTCGGCCGGTTATAACAAAGGGAGATTCCAATGGAATCTCCCTTTTGCTGTACTCGAGTCCTCCTTACTTCTTCTTGGTGTACATCTGGGTGTTGAGGAGGGTGGAGTAGCGCTTGATGACCTTGGGGCGAATCACCTTCATGGAGGCGGTCATCAGACCGTTCTCCTGGGTGAACTCCTCGGGCAGGATGATGAACTTGCGTACGGATTCGGCGCGGGAGACGCCCTCGTTGGCCCGATCGACCCACTGCTGCACTTCGGCGCGCACGGCGGCGTTCCTTGCCGCGTCCTCGAGGGACATGTTCTCGTCAAGCCCCTTGGCGGCGAGCCACGGGCGCAACGACTTCTCGTCCAACGTCACCAGGGCGGAGATGAACGGGCGTTTGTCACCCAGCACCAACGCCTGGGAGACGAACTCGCAACGCTGGATGACTTCCTCGATCGGGCCGGGGGAGACGTTCTTGCCGCCGGCGGTGATGATCAGATCCTTCTTGCGCCCGGTGATGTACAGGAACCCGTCGTTGTCGATGCGGCCCAGATCGCCGGTGGCATACCAGCCATCTTCGGTGAACGACAGCTCAGTGGCCTCGTCGTTCTTATGATAGCGCGGGAACACGGCACGACCCTTGACCTGAATTTCGCCGTCCTCGGCGATGCGCAGGGAGAATCCGGGGAATGCGATGCCCACGGAACCAGCGTGGAACGGCGTACCCAGCGGGTTGAACGCGCACGGCGCGGTGGTCTCGGTCAGACCATAGCCCTCGTATACAGGCACACCCGCGCCACGGAAGAAAGCCAGTAGTTCCGGGTCAAGCGGGGCACCGCCGGCCACAATCCACTTGGCGCGACCGCCGAGCACTTCGCGCAGCGAAGAGTAGACAATCGGATCGAAGGCAGCGCGGCGAGTGCGGGTCAGTGCACCTGCCTTGCCATTGGCGGAGACTTCCTTCATATAGTTCTGCGCAGCCACCACGGCGGAGGCGAACACCACGCCCTTGGGGCCGTGGCCGGCCTTCTGGGACGCGGCGTTGTACACCTTCTCCAGCACGCGCGGCACCACGATCATGAGAGTGGGCTTGGCCACCTGCAGATCGCTGATCAGCGTCTTGATGCCGGTGGCGATGTAGATGCGGACGTTCGAGGAGACGACGATGTAGTTGATGGCGCGGGCGAAGGAATGGGCCTGCGGCAGGAACAGCAGGATGGTGTTCCTCTTGTCGTGCAGCAGATCGGGCATGTAGGCCGGCAGATTCAGCGCGGTCTGGCAGTAGTGCTCGTGGGTCATCTCCACGCCTTTCGGCGCGGCCGTGGAACCGGAGGTGTACACGATGGAGCACAGGTCGGTCTTCTTGACCGAATCGATGCGCTCGTCCAGCTCCTCGTCCGAGACCGTGGTGCCGTAGGCCTTGATCTCGTCCAAGCCACCGGTCTCGATGGTGATGATGTGCTCCAGGGACGGGCACTCTTCGACGGCCCCATCCGCCTTCTTACGCATGTCCGTGTCCTGCACGATCAGCAGTCGGGCATCGGAGTTGTTGACGATATTGCGAATCTGCTCGGCGGAATCGGTGTCGTAGATGGTGGCGAGCACGCCGCCGCACGCCATGATCGCCGCGTCGGTCAGGTCCCAGTCGTAGGAAGTCCGGCACATGAATGCCACGGCATCGCCCTTCTTCAGGCCGTAATGAATCAGGCCCTTGGCCACGGCACGCACGTCAGCCAGGAACTCGTTGGCGGTGACGGTCACCCAATCGTTGCCGGACTTGTAGGTGTACAGCGGCTCATCGCCCATACGTTCGGCGCGGTCCGCATACAGGTCGTAGATGGACGTACCTTCGTCCAGCGGCGGATTGCCTTCGGTGGAGGTGGTGAGCAGGCCGGTGGCGGGGTCGATGTCGGTGACGGTCAGGTGGCCGTCGTCCCAATCGTCGCTGTGAGGCAAAGCGATATTGGTCTCGACCGGCACGTCGGCGTTGGACAGGTAATCGGGCTCGTCCGGGGTGTCGTCGTGGACCGGGTGGACGAAGTCGGATCCCAACCTGAGCGCCTTACGGGTGAGATTGATAGTGTGCTGCGTGAAGGAATTGATAACCGACAAGTCTTGCTCCTGTAAACCTTTCAGTGTCGTCCAGCCATGAGGCGAACGCTTCTCAAAGTTCAAATTGTAATCGCCCAAACCGAACTCGTCACCTTACGCAACCGTAGGATTCTGGCGGGTTAGGGGAGTGCGTGGCAAAATATTGCACAGGTCCCGATATTGTTGAGTAACCGTGAGCTACGAAACGGTGATTGTCGATAATTACTGAGCGGTTGGTTGCTAATCGATGCCGGGTGATTGTTGGACGACTTCCGAGCAATTCATCCGCAATGCACATGGACACATTCGTGTTTCTCACTAATTTCGGGTTCGTTTCTGTTTCGATTGGCGGAATCTCAAGTCATGGTCTTTGCCTTCCGACTACACTTTCTATGCGGATAACCATGTCCATTTTGAAGTAGAACAAGAAAGGGCTCTCATGGCGCAAAACCCAGAAGCCACCGTGGTGTTCGGCGTTTTGAACGAAACGTCCGAAACGGAATCCCGCGTCGCGCTGACGCCGGATATCGTCACCCGGCTGAAGAGGAGCGGTGTCTCTTCACTGATTGAAGCAGGTGCCGGCATTGCTGCCGACTACACCGATGAGGATTACGAAAAGGCCGGTGCGAAGGTGACCAGCCGTGACGAGGTGCTCGCCGAAGCCGACGCGCTCGGTTTTGTGGACCGACCGTCCGCCGAGACCGTGGCCAAGCTCAGGGCCGGCCAGTGGGTCATTGGCATGCTCGGTTCCTTCACCGATGCCGATTACATGGCCGCGCTCGAGAAGGCCGGTCTGGTGGGCATCGCCATCGAAAAGCTGCCCCGTAAGCTTTCCAGCGCCCAGTCCATGGATGAGATGACCTCTCAGAACTCCGTGATGGGCTACAAGGCAGCCATCACCGCCGCCGATGCTTACGGTTCCTTCCTGCCGATGATGACCACCGCCGCCGGCACGATTCGCCCGGCTAAGGCGCTGGTGCTTGGTGCCGGCATCGCCGGCCTGCAGGCCATTGGTACGCTGAAGCGTCTAGGCGCGGTCGTCACCGCGTACGACGTGCGTCCCGCCTCCCAGGGCGAGGTCGAGTCCCTCGGCGCGAAGTTCCTTGATCTGGGACTTGACTTCTCCAAGGGCCAGGGCGAGGGCGGTTATGCCCGCGCGCTGAGCGCCGAAGAGCAGGCTCAGCAGCAGGCTGCCGTCGATGAGAAGGCCGCCGGCTTCGACATCATCATCACCACCGCCAAGGTCCCGGGCCGTAAGCCCCCGGTGCTGCTCACCGCAGCCGGCGTCAAGGGTCTCAAGCGTGGTGCCGTGATCGTGGACTGCGCAGCATCCGACCTCGGCGGCAACGTCGAGGGCTCCGCCGTCGGCGAGCAGGTCACCGAGGGCGGTGTCAAGCTGATTGGCGCTCCCTACCTGGCCTCCGGTGTCGCCACCACCGCATCCAACCTGCTTTCGCGCAATGTGGCCGACATCCTCGTGCACTTCGTGCGTGACGGCAAGCTCGGCCAGGATCTCACCGAAGAACTTGACGACGCGCTGGTGGTTGCCGGCCGCGCCGCCGCCCCGGCAGCTGCTGCCGATGCCGAGAAGTCCGAGAAGTAAGGAAGAAGGAATACCATGCCTACTCTCGTCGTTTCCATTACCCTGTTCGTCCTCGCGCTGCTCATCGGCATCGAGGTCATCGGCAAGGTGCCCGCCACCCTGCACACGCCGCTTATGTCCGGCGCGAACTCCATCCACGGCATCGTCATCGTCGGCGTTGTGATCGTGGCAGCCGAAGCCAATAGCCCGCTGGCCTACGTGTTCATCTTCCTGGCCGCTGTGCTGGGCACCATGAACGTCGTTGGTGGCTACGTGGTCACCGACCGCATGCTTGAGATGTTCAAGTCCAGCAAGAACGAGAAGAAGGGGGAGTCGAAGTAATGACCTCCGCAACCGTTGGCGCCATCGACATCGTCGCTTGGTTCGCCTACCTGTTCTCTGCCGTTCTGTTTGTGGTCGGTCTGCATTTCATGAATTCGCCGAAGACCGCCCGCAAGGGTAACCAGATCTCCGCGTTCGGCATGGTCGTGGCCGTGCTCATGGCGTTCATCGTGCTCTTCGCCAAGGGCTTCGTGAACATTGTCGCCGTGGTGGTGCTGGTCGTCGGCATCCTGATCGGTGCCGTGGCCGGTGTCGTCTCCGCCAAGAAGGTGAAGATGACCGATATGCCGCAGCTGGTCTCCGTGTTCAACACCGTGGGTGGTGGCGCCGCCGCACTCGTGGCCCTGAACGACATCCTGACCAAGGAAGGCACCCCGGACATCGTGGTGCTCATCACCGCTGGTCTCGGTATTCTCATCGGTTCTGTGACCTTCACCGGCTCGCTCATCGCTGCCGGCAAGCTACAGGGCATCAAGTGGGTCAAGAAGCTGAACCTGCCGGGCAAGGGCGTATGGAACATTCTGTTCGCCGTGCTGTCTGTCGCCTCGCTGGTCATGCTGTGCGTCCAGCCCGAACAGCGTCTGCTGTGGTCGATTCTGACCACCGTGTTCGCCCTGTGCTACGGCTTGGTCTTCGTGATTCCAATCGGCGGCGCCGATATGCCCGTCGTCATCTCTGTGCTCAACGCCTGCACCGGTACGGCTGTGGCTATGTCCGGTCTGGCGATTGACAACGTTGCCCTGATCGTGGCCGGCGCACTCGTCGGTTCCGCAGGTGTGACCCTGTCCATCCTCATGGCTCAGGCCATGAACCGTCCGCTGCTCTCCGTCTTGGCCGGTGGCTTCGGCGGTGGTGCTGACGCCGCCGCTGCTGGCGACGGTCTGGAAGGCACCATGAAGGAGACCACGCCGGACGATCTGGCCGTTCAGCTCGTCTACGCGCAGAAGGTCATCTTCGTGCCCGGCTTCGGTCTGGCTCAGGCTCAGGCCCAGCGCGAGCTCGCTGACCTCGGCGAACTGCTCAAGGGCCACGGCGTGGAAGTCTCCTACGCCATTCACCCGGTCGCAGGCCGTATGCCTGGTCACATGAACGTGCTGTTGGCCGAGGCCAACGTACCCTACGAGGAACTCGTGGATCTCGATGAGATCAACCCGCAGTTCCCGCAGGCCAACGTGGCTCTGGTCGTCGGCGCCAACGACGTGACCAACCCGGCCGCTCGTCGCCCCGGCACCCCGGTCTCCGGCATGCCGATTCTCGACGTCGACAAGTCCCAGAACGTCGTGGTCATGAAGCGTGGCCGCGGCATGGGCTACGCCGGTATCCAGAACGAGCTCTACTTCGAGGGCAACACCCAGATGCTGTTCGGTGACGCGAAGAAGAGTCTGCAGTCCGTCATCGCCGCCGTCAAGGAACTGCTCGCGTAACCATTCTTGGCTCCCCTCTGTGAGGGGAGCCAAGCTTCTATATCTACTACAGCCCAAACACCCGCTTAACAAAGCTGTTAACGCGACGCCAATAGCGGTCCGGATCGGTGCTGGCGCTCATCGTGTGGTCGGCGCCGGGAATCAGCAGCTTCTCGCGGTCGATGCTGGCGCAGGCGTTGTAATTGATGTCCAGATACTTCGGATTGACAAAAGTATCCGCTCCGCCATGAATGAACATCATCGGAATAGTCGCGTGCCGTAATGCCTTCACACAGGAGGCGTCCTCAAACCGGTATCCAGCTTTGCGTTTAGACACATGACTGGCCACTTTGACCAGCAGCACGGCCAACGAGTGCGGCAAATGGAACATCGCCTCGGCATTATCCGTAAACTGTGAGACCACGGAACTGTATCCGCAATCGGAAATCGCGGCGACGACGTTGCGGGGGAGTCGCGCATCGCCGGCCGCCATCATCACCGTGGCGGCGCCCATCGAATTGCCATGCAACAGAATGCGTGCATCCGGATCAGCTGCGGTGATCAGCGAAACCCAGCCCAACAGATCGTCGCTTTCCAGCAATCCCATACCCACGTAACGCCCTTCGCTCAACTCATGGGCGCGCTGCGCGGGTAGCAGGACCGTAAAACCGAGTTGCGCATAGCGATGCGCCCATTTGGCCATTTCCGCGGGCTCTCCGGTATAACCATGGCAGCAGATCGCGTATAGATGCGGCTGTGGGTCGGAACAATCCGGGTCCAACAGCCAGCCGTGGAGTTTCAATCCATCATGGCTGCGCAGCGTGACCGATTGCTTGGCCTCCTCGAACCACCGGGTGGCCTCAAGCTGCTCGGACATGTCGAATTCGATGCCTTTCGGCGTCTCCTCGTGCGGCATGTTGAACATCGAACGTTTGGCCTTGGTGTCCAGCGCGAACGTGAACATGACGTTGGCGGCCGCGGCTGTGACGCCGGCTCCGGTGGCGGCTATCGCGGCAAGTGCCGCAGCCATACCCCTGACAACGCGAGTGTGTGCGGCGATGACGTCATGGTCATCCTCATTGATGACGTCGTCCGAACGAGTCATATCAACCTCCCGATACGGTACTCACCATCGTACGTTATTTTTCGAAATCATCCCCAACTTCGTGAAAGACCGTACACTGAGTGTCGCTGAGCGTACGGTTTTCACGAAATGGCGGACGATTTCGTGAAAACCGTATGATGAGAACGGGTAAGCGTACGTTCTTCACAAAGCTAGGGATTATTTCGCGGAAACCGTGCGTTGACGTGGCTGGGACGGCCGGGATGCAGCGTCATCGAAGCATCACCACGCAAAGTCCGGAGTTGGCGTATAATTGACAATTGTTGCTTTGGCGAGGGAAGTGTGCGTGCTGACACATGACACAGCTTCCGTTATCGACTCGGCGTATTTCACTCTTTGTAGGGTGTCTTTCGGCGCGTCGTGGCGTCTGAGCGAGACAGTACGAAACGAAACTACAAGGAGTATCCATTATGGCTACCACCATTAAGCTTGAGGGCGAGGCCCGTTCCGAGTTCGGCAAGGGCGTTGCTCGTCGTCTGCGCGTTGCCAACAAGATTCCGGCCACCATCTACGCCGGCGGCGAAGAGCCCGCCTTCGTGACCTTGCCGATGCGCGAGACCACCCTGGCCCTGCGTCACACCAACGCCCTGTTCACCATCGCCTTCGACGGCAACACCAAGATGGCCGTCGTCAAGGACGTGCAGAAGAACCCGGTCAAGCGCATCATCGAGCACATCGACTTCCTCGAGGTCAAGGCCGGCGAGAAGATCGACGTCGAGGTGCCGGTGTTCGTGGAAGGCACCCCGAAGGGTGCTGCCGTGGCGTTCGTCGACATTCAGG
Organism: Bifidobacterium sp. FKU; assembly: GCF_026016385.1. Classification (NCBI taxonomy): domain Bacteria; kingdom Bacillati; phylum Actinomycetota; class Actinomycetes; order Bifidobacteriales; family Bifidobacteriaceae; genus Bifidobacterium; species Bifidobacterium sp. FKU. The sequence goes on along the minus strand of NZ_CP092888.1, from coordinate 1,499,334 downwards.
AGCTCAAGGTCCGCGCCGACGTCACCAACCTGCCCGAGAAGATTGTGGTCAGCGTCGAAGGCCTGACCGACGGCACCAAGGTGTTCGCCAAGGATGTCGTCCTGCCTGAGGGCGTCGAGCTGGACATCGAGGATCCGGAAGAGTCCGTCGTCACCGTCGAGGTGCCGGAGGATGCCACCGAGTCCACCACCGCTCCGGAAGCTGCTGCCGCCACGGCTGACGCCGCCGCTGCTCCGGCTGCCGACGCCAAGTGAGTCGGTCGCTTCGATAGCGAACAATTCAGAACATAACTGAAACGTGGAAGCCCGCAGCCGTTGAGAACGGTGCGGGCTTCTTCGTTTTTTCACCATGTGAACTCTGCCACACGAGTAACACATGGGTGTGCAAAAGTATGCAACAGAGCTCGCGCCACAAGCGCACAGCACACACCCCATATGGTGGCTTTCGGGCTGCCAAAGTCAAGAAGAAGTAGCTAGTAATGACTGAAAATACGCACCACGATCCGGCAGCGCTCGACCAGCTCACCGAACCGTTCACCGTACTGCCGAACGACAACCCCGCATCCGATGAGAAGCGTCAGTCCCTCATCGACAAGCCGGCTTTCGGCCAGGTGTTCTCTGACAACATGACTCACATGACTTGGACCAAAGGCGAAGGCTGGTCCGACCGCCGCGTCGAGCCGTACGCGCCGCTCAAGATGGACCCGGGTGCCTCTGTGCTGCACTATGCACAGGAGTGTTTCGAGGGTCTGAAGGCTTATCGTCACGCTGACGGCTCCACCTGGCTGTTCCGCCCGGATGCGAACGCCGAGCGTTTCCAGAATTCCGCCAAGCGTCTATACCTGCCCGAGCTGCCGGTTGACGACTTCCTCGGCTCCGTGGCCGCGCTGGTCAAGCGCGACGCCAACTGGGTGCCGTCACGCCGTGAGTACACGCTGTACATGCGTCCGTTCATGTTCGCCTCCGAGCCGTTCCTCGGCGTGCGCGCTCCGCAGGAAGTCGACTACTGCGTGATCGCCTCTCCGTCCGGCCCGTACTTCCCGGGCGGCGTCAAGCCGGTGAGCATCTGGGTTGAAGACAAGTGGTTCCGCACCGGCCCCGGCGGCACTGGTTTCGCCAAGTGCGGTGGCAACTACGCTGCCTCCCTGCTCGGCGAGTACAAAGGTATCGAGAACGGCTGCGAGCAGGTCTGCTTTGTGGACGCCGCCACCAAGACCTACCTTGAAGAGCTTGGCGGCATGAACATGATAGCCGTGCACAAGGATGGCCACGTGGAGACCCCGTCCCTGACCGGCAACATTTTGCCGGGCGTGACCCGTCGCTCCCTGATTCAGCTGCTTCAGGACAAGGGCCACGACGTGGTCGAGACCATGATCGCCCTCGACCAGCTGCTCGAGGACATTAAGTCCGGCGAGGTCACTGAGGTGTTCGCTTGCGGTACCGCCGCCATCATCACCCCGATCGGTCGATTCAAGTCCGAGAAGTTCGATGTCACCGTCGCCGACGGTGGCTCCGGCGAGCTGACCGTCGCCCTGCGCAACGAGTTGCTCGGCATCCAGCTCGGCGAGGTGGAAGACCCGCACAACTGGATGTGGAAGGTGTGCTGAACTAGCACCTTTTGTTTCTGACTAAGACCCCTTGGAACGTCAACAATTCCAAGGGGTCTTGGCGTATTGGAAATGTTCTTGGCTAGAGAGATACAGATGGATTTAGCAACATTTCGCAACAAATAATATGATCTAGGTCTTCTGCACGTTGCGGGGGTTGGTTATGGTTCATCCAGATGAAAACAGGAGCAAACCTATGAGCAAGATGAGTGACATGACGGAATACCATGCTTCAGCCTACCGTTTGCCGTCAGGCTTCGAGCATTGTTCGAAATTAAGGCCGGTGGTTGAGGCGGTTACGGCGCTGGACCGGGTCAAGGCCGTGGTGGACGTGCTGTATTCGCCGGGCGGCTGCCCGTGGGACGGTAAGCAGACGAACGAGTCACTGCTCAAGAATCTGCTTGAGGAAACCTACGAATACGTCGACGCGGTGGAAACTCACGACCGTGACAACATACGCGAGGAACTGGGCGATGTGCTGTTTCAATCCGTGTTTCAGGCGCGGGTCTGCGAATCGGATGCCGAGGGTCCTTTTGGTATTGACGAGGTCGCCGACCGGTTGATGAACAAGCTCATCACTCGGCATCCGCATGTGTTTGCGGCTGATGATGCCGGCAATTCCTCCGAATCTTCTGATGCTTTTGATGCTGACGGCAACGACGGGAGAGAGACTACCCAACCCGAATCCCCGGAAGCCGTAGTGGCTCTATGGGAAAAGATGAAACAGCAGGAAAGCATCGTAAATCCGTGCTTGAGGGCATTCCCCGCGCTCAAGGTGCGTCGCCTCGCGCGGCCAAAGTCGTTTCTCGTATCTCCAAATCGCCGAATGCTGATAGATTGTTCGCGGAGTTTGATGAGCCGGCTGCGGCTGACACGAAGCAAGATGACGAGCAGCCTCAAGCGGCGATTCAATCCGAATCAAATGGTGACAATTCTCCTGAACATGAGAAGGCCGATGCCTACGCCGATGAAATCCTCGCCATCGTGCGTCGAGCCCGCTCGGACGGTATCGATATTGAAGCAGCATTGTGCAACCGTCTACGCGATGTTGAATCACGCGTTGAATCCATTGAAAACTACATTCGGATGCGATGAGTGAATCTATTTTTGGGCTCTTGATGAAGGCCTCCACTACTATAGCGTCGGTGGTGAGACAAGACATGAGCTTCTGGCGACGCTGGGGGATGTTCAATGTCAGTAATGGTTCAAGGTTTGGACTGCTGACGTCGCTGAGACACCTTAGCATCGTTAACGGGTCAAGTTCTGGCGATCAAACGACGGTAAAAAGGGGCTTAGCGTCGTTAGCTGTACATAAGTTGGCACGGCAACGACACTGGAGCGCATGACCGTTGGTGCCGTGCCAAACTTTGGCCGACCTCCGACAAATGAGAAGGACTAACGTCGGTGGCTGCTCAAAGTTTGGCGCGCTGGCGACGCTGTAAGAGAAAAAGAGTGGAGTCGAACCGGCAATAGCATTTATTCGGTTTGTTCTCTAGTCCAATTGCGTCAGGCAAGGCCTGCTGTAAGCTCGGGTACGGCGGGCGGTAGCGCCGGATAAGGATGAATGGGAACAGAACGAAGACGGACTGAAACGAACCGAAGCGGCACAAGAGGGGAGCGGCTCATGCAGGTGGCGTTGGAGAACAACATCGTTTTTGTGGTCATCGAGTACTTCGCTATTTTGTGTTGGGGACTGTCCGGCGGACTTGCCGCCATTCGCAAGGGCTATGACATCTTCACCATTATGCTGTGCGGCTGGCTGACTGCACTCGGCGGCGGTCTTGTGCGCGACGTAATGCTCGGTGCCCTGCCGCCGGTCGGCATCACCGACAAAGGCTTTGTGCTCACTACGCTGTTTTCCGGCATTATCGTGGTGGTGGCCCACCCGGAGATTACCAAACTCAAATGGACGATGACTGTCATCGATGCTCTGGGCCTCGGACTATTCGCAGTCAACGGCACCGCAAAAGCGCTGGCATACGGTTCCTCAAGCATGACCGCCGTATTCCTGGGCATGTTCACAGCACTGGCCGGCGGCCTCATTCGTGACATCTTCATTGGCGACGTGCCAATGATTATTCGGGACAAACACCTCTATGCTGTGCCCTCGTTTATCGGCTGCATATTGACTGTGTTGGTATGGCGTGGCGCGAGATACGGCTGGTTCGACATGCGCTCGGAAATGCTGCTCGATGTACTGATCGTTATCATCGTGGTGGCGCTGCGACTGTTTTCGGTAGGCTTCAACGTCACTCTGCCCGGAGCCGTCGAACGTCATCGTGTGTATCTGCCTAGCGAAAAACGGCATATTCAGCAATCAGCTGGCCGAGACCACGCTAATACCATGGATGATGGGGGTACGCCTCAGGATGATTCAAGACCGCCTCAGGGCTAGTTGCTTTCAAAGAGGTGCCTGAAGCACGAAACGTCGAGTATAAGCGTTGCAATGACGGCGTTTATAATTGGGTTTTCCCGTATCCGGTACCTCTCTGAACGGAGATGTCATTTCGCAGGACCGCCAATGTACCTCTTTGAACGGAGATATAAAAAGTCCCCGCAAGCCAGATGACTTGCAGGGACTTGCTAAAACCTTAAGAGGCTTATGCTCACAGAGCGTTGATCGCAACAGCGAGGCCAGACTTGCGGTTGGCGGCCTGATTCCTGTGGATTACGCCAGCGCCAGCAGCCTTGTCGAGCTTCTGGGCGGCAACCTTGTAGGCGGCCTCGGCGGCAGCCTTGTCACCGGCGGCGATGGCTTCGCGGGTGGCGCGGATGGCGGTCTTCAGGCCGGACTTCACAGCCACGTTGCGAAGGTGCGCCTTCTCATTGGTGAGCACGCGCTTCTTCTGCGACTTAATGTTTGCCACGTTTACTCCAAACGATGTGTGTTATAAGGACATACAAGAGTTAGAGAATAGCATGAGCCCCGGAAAAACCCGCGCAATGCCACGCCGAATACAGTCCCTCGGCTACACTAGGTGAAGTTTGAGTATATGCCAAGAGGAGGAATGCGTTGGTCATCCAACACAATCAGCCGGGTTCCACTGATCAGTCGGTGATTCGCAACTTCTGTATCATCGCACACATCGACCACGGCAAGTCGACCGTGGCCGACCGCATCCTGCAGTTGAGCGGCATTGTGCCCGAGCGAGAGATGCGCGATCGCTTCCTTGACCGTATGGATATCGAGCAGGAGCGTGGCATCACCATCAAATCCCAGGCCGTGCGCGTGCCATGGACCTTTGACGGTACCGAATACACGCTCGGTATGATCGACACCCCCGGCCACGTGGACTTCACCTATGAGGTGTCCCGCGCACTGGCCGCCTGCGAAGGCGCGGTGCTGCTCGTCGACGCTACCCAGGGCATCGAAGCGCAGACCCTGTCTAACCTGTACATGGCCATCGACCATGATCTGGCCATCATTCCCGTGCTCAACAAAATCGACCTGCCGTCCGCAGAACCGGACAAGCATGCCGAGGAGATCGCAGGTCTGATCGGCTGCGAGCCGAGCGACGTGCTGCGCGTCTCCGGCAAAACCGGCGAAGGCGTGGCCGACCTGCTCGATCAGATCGTCATGGACGTGCCCGCCCCGCACGGCGACCCCGATGCCCCCGCCCGCGCGCTGATCTTCGACTCTGTCTACGACTCCTACCGCGGCATCGTCACCTACATCCGTATGGAGGACGGCGAACTGCACGACCGCGAAAAAGTGCACATGATGGGTATCGGCATGACCCATGATCCCATCGAGATCGGTGTGATTAGTCCGGACATGACTCGCACCAAGGCACTCGGTGCCGGCGAGGTCGGCTACATCATCACCGGTGCGAAAGATGTGAGTCAGTCCAAGGTGGGCGACACCCTGACCTCGGCCGTCCGCCCGGCCACCGAGCCGTTGCCTGGCTACCGCGACCCCAAGCCGATGGTCTACGCCGGTTTGTTCCCGATCGACAACGCGCAATTCCCCGAACTGCGTGATGCACTCGACAAACTCAAGCTCAACGACGCCGCCCTGATCTACACGCCGGAAACCTCCGCGGCTCTGGGTTTCGGCTTCCGCTGTGGCTTCCTGGGTCTGCTGCACATGGAAATCGTCAACGAGCGACTCTCCCGCGAGTTCGGCCTCGACCTTATCCAGACCGCCCCGAACGTCACCTACGACGTGACCGCCGAGGATGGCAGCCAGCATCATGTGACCAACCCGAGCGAATTCCCGGACGGCAAGATCAAGAAGATCGTCGAGCCGATGGTTGCCGCCGACATCATCACGCCCAAGGAATTCATCGGTGCGGTGATGGATCTGTGCCAGGACCACCGCGGCATTATGGGCACGATGGAGTACATCTCCACCGACCGTGTGGAGATGCACTACCGCATTCCACTGGCCGAAATCGTGTTCGACTTCTTCGATCAGCTCAAGTCCCGTACCAAAGGCTACGCTTCCCTTGATTACCATGAGGACGGCGAGCAGTCCGCCGATTTGGTCAAGGTGGACATCCTTATCCAGGGCGAGAAGGTCGATGCGTTCAGTGCCATCGTTCACCGCGATAAGGCGTATTCGTACGGTGTGATGATGACCAAGAAATTGCGTAGTCTGATTCCTCGCCAGCAGTTTGAGATTCCGATTCAGGCTGCGATTGGTTCGCGCATCATCGCGCGTGAGAACATTCGTGCGTTACGCAAGGACGTGCTCGCCAAATGCTATGGCGGCGACATCACCCGTAAGCGCAAGCTGCTGGAAAAGCAGAAGGCCGGCAAGAAGCGCATGAAGATGCTCGGTCACGTGGAGGTGCCGCAGGAGGCGTTCATCGCGGCCCTGTCCACCGGCGAGGATTCCAACGACCGCGACACCAAAGACAAGATTCGCGCCGCGCAGAAGACGGAAGGCTGAGCGGATGCCGGAGGCTCGCCTCGCCGGGGAGTCTTCGGCACGGATGGCTGAGGGGAGTGACGGTTGACCTACGAGATCTACATTCATGTGCCGTTCTGTCTGCGGCGGTGCGGCTACTGCGATTTCAACACCTATACGGCCACGGACCTCGGTGCGGGCGCCTCGCGCGGTCATTACGCCCAGATGGTCATCCGGGAGATGGCTCTGATCAGGCAATGGCAGTGCGATCACGGCATCGAGGAGCCTGCCGCCTCCACCGTGTTCTTCGGCGGAGGCACTCCCACGGTTCTCGCCGCCGCCGATCTGGTGGCCATGGTGGATGCCATCCGCGCGATCTGGGGTCTGACGCCCGACGCCGAGATCACCACCGAAGCCAACCCGGATACGGTCGATGAGGCTTACATAGCCGAGCTTGCCGACGGCGGTTTCACCCGCATATCCTTCGGCATGCAGTCAGCCGTGCCGCACGTGCTGGCGACGCTCGACCGCACGCACACGCCATCCAACGTGGCCGCCGGCGTCGACGCCGCCACCATGGCCGGACTGCGTTCCAGCGTGGATCTGATCTATGGCGCGCCGGGGGAGAGCCTTGAGGATTGGCGCACTTCGGTTGAGGCCGCTCTCGATCTCGGTGTGCATCATATCTCCGCTTATGCGCTGACCGTGGAACCCACCACGAAAATGGGCCGTCGGATCGCCGCCGGCACCTTGCCCAAGCCGGATGACGATGATGAGGCCGCCAAATACGAGCTCGCCGACGAGCTGTTCACCCAAGCCGGTCTCGATTGGTATGAGATTTCCAACTGGGCCCGCCCCGGATACGAGAGCCGGCATAATCTCGGGTATTGGCGCAACGTCGATTGGGCGGGGCTGGGTCCCGGCGCCCATTCCCATTACCGTTGCCATGCGGTGTCTTCCAATGGGTACGGCCTGCGCAGTTGGGACATCGCCCACCCCCGTCTCTGGGGAGTCGCCATCAACGAACACCGTGTGCCGTGGGCCGATAGTGAGCGGATCACCGCCGAGGAGAACCTCGAGGAACTGATCATGCTTGGTCTGCGTATGCGTGAAGGGCTCGATCTGGAGCGCATCGATCGCGTCATTGCCGTGGATCGGCTTACGCCGATGATCGAAGAGGGCCTGGTCACCGTGGTCGATGGACGCCGGGTGGTGCCCACGCGGCGCGGCAGGCTCATCAATGACACGGTCATCGAACGGTTCTTCGATCTCGCCGGCATCTAGGACCGGAGCGTCGTGGAGTATGCTCGAATCATGACGCGCTACCTATGCGCCCCCGACTCCTTCAAAGAGAGCTTGACCGCCATGCAGGCGGCCGAGGCGATGGCTCGGGGGATTGAGAATGCCGACCGCGATGCCGAGATTCGCTGTCTTCCCATGGCCGACGGCGGTGAAGGGACCGTGCGTGCGCTTGTCGACGCCACCGGGGGGACGATGCATGCCGTGCCGGTTCATGATCCGCTCGGTCGACTTATCGAAGGCCGGTTCGGAGTGCTTGCCGATGGCGCGACCGCCGTGGTCGAGACCGCCGAGGCCAGCGGTCTCGCCAGACTCAACGCGGAGGAACGAAACCCGCTGATCGCGTCATCCTATGGTACCGGCGAACTGTTGCTCGCCGCCGCCCGTCTTGGCGTTCGACGACTCATCGTCGGTCTCGGCGGCAGCGCCACCAATGACGCCGGCGCCGGCCTCCTGCAATCCCTCGGCGTGCGTCTCCTGGACGCGAACGGCGACGAGCTGGGACGTGGGGGAGCGGCCTTGGCCGATGTATCCGTCATCGACATCACAACGATGGATCCGGCCATTGGGAACGTGTCCATCATCGCCGCCTGCGATGTGACCAATCCGTTGACCGGTCCCACTGGCGCCAGCGCGGTGTTCGGACCGCAGAAGGGGGCCGGTGCCGATGATGTCGTCACGTTGGACGCCGCCTTGGCGCATTTCGCGCGTCTGATCGAAAGCCGTTTCGGTGTGGACGTGAACGATGTGCCCGGCGCTGGTGCCGCGGGCGGCATCGGTGCCGCATTGAAGGGTTTCTTTGGCGCCGAGTTTCGATCGGGCGTCGATATCGTCATCGAGCAATCCGGTCTTGATGAGGCCGTGCGATGGGCTGACGTGGTGTTCACCGGGGAAGGCGCCATCGATGCTCAGACCGGATTCGGCAAAGCTCCTGCCGGTGTGGCCGGAGTGGCCAAACGGTACGGCAAGCCCGTTGTCGCCGTGGCCGGATGTGTTGGTGTGGGAATCGACGGGTTACATGGACTCGGCATCGACGCGGTTTTCGGCATCGCGCCCGGCGCTTCGAGCCTCAACGACCTGCTGGCCGATGCGGCCGCCAATGTGACGCGCACCACCGAGCAGATCGTGCGGGTCATGCGGATGAAATGAACGTTTCGTCAAGCCGCCTACCCGGACACATGGCATGAGAGCGAGAGAGAAGTGGACTTCGTTGTCCGATTGTCATTCAGTTATCACTGTGTTTGATTATCACTGTGTTGAATTATCGGTTGTCTGAACGGGAATCGTCCGCGGCGGTTCAGCGGGCGTCCTTATCGGTGCCGGCGATGATGTCGGAGAACATCTTGCTGTCGGCGTATCCGGCGCGGGCGACGGAGTTCATGCCGCAGAGGGCGAGACCGCGCACCATGGAATTCTTGAAGGACATAGTCACTGCCTTTCGTTCATGCAGAGCCGAAAAAGGCCTTGCTCCTGTTGTTTCCTTGCTGTCGATGACGTTCGGGTCCTGATGCGACATCCGTCGTCAGGCGTGCGTCCCGTCGATTCAGCGAGCGCTCTTGTTGGCTTCGTTGATCAGGTCGGCGAGGATGGTGTCGTTGGCGCGGCCGTACTGGGTCGTGGAGCTCATGCCGTACATAGCGAGACCGCGCATCATGGAATCCTTGAAAGACATCATGTTTCCTTTCGTTGGTCAAAGCCTTGTGGCTTTGAGTTATATATCGGCTTCCTTTTGAAACCGGTTTCAGAATAGCGCGGTTCGATGACAAACGCAAGAGCGAAATTCCGCCCTCGGCGTTTCCCGCTCGTTGGCGCATCCGGCCCATACGTCGCCCTCCGCGCCATGGCCTACAATGAGACGCGGAAAACCAAGGATTCGTGACCGGGACGCGGGTGCATGACGGCGTCCATGCCCGGCGGCTATGGCGGGAGAGATGAGGATGGCGAAAAGCACGGGCCGCACCAGACCGGTGATCAAGGATGTGGCCAGGTTGGCCGGGGTTTCGGCACCGACCGTCTCCCGGTATCTCAACGGCACCGTCAACGTCGCCGAGGACAAGTGCGAACGCATCGCCAAAGCCATCAGCCAGTTGGGCTATGAGCCGAACATCGTGGCGCGTGCCTTATCGAACCGGGAGATGGATTCCGTGGTGGTGTTCGCCGCCAACCCGTCCGCTTTCTCCACATCCGAAACGAATCATGGCGTGGAGGCCGCCGCGCGAAGGCGCCGGTTCCTGCTGAACATCGTTTCCCTGGATGAATCCGACATGGAATCCGTCGAGGCGCGTGTGCGCATGGGCCTGTCGATCAGGCCGGCCGGAGTGATCGTCTACGAATACGATCGGGCCGGCATCGCCGCGCTCGAACACATTCCCAAAGACATGCCGATGGTCGTGGTGGGCGGTAGTTTCGGAGACGGCGATTATCAGATCATCAACGCCGAAAGGGATGGCGGACGCTGGATGACCATGCACCTGCTGGATCTCGGGCATCGCACCGTCTTTCACGTGGGGCGCCCGGCGGGGCCGACCGCCAACACCAGGACCAACGGCTGGCGCGATGCGCTCGAGGAACGTGGCATCGCGGCGCCCGATCCGATCATCGTGCCTGACGATGATCTGGATGAGTCGGTCAAGGCCGGTCGCGTCCTGGGACGACGCGACGAGGTGACCGCGATCTTCGCCGACAACGATGAGATCGCCGTGGCCGTGATCCGAGGCCTGAGGGAGGTCGGGCGCCGCGTGCCCGATGATGTGAGCGTCGTGGGGTTCGACGACCGCAACTTCGGTGCCATGTGGAATCCCGCGTTGACCAGTTACACGCAGAATTTCCTGGACATGGGGGAGCGATCCTTCCGCATGCTGTTCGAGCGGATCCAAGCCAAACGCACCGGTGACGGCATGCCGCCCTCGCAGGTCGAAGTGGTGCAGGGCGAACCCTGTCTTCGCGCCTCCGAACGTGCGTATGACGGCGGCGAAGCCCTGTAGCGGGCCGACCACGTCCCGCCCGTCATCGTCGCGGATCGCCTGATTCGGAATATGGACACGCGAAACGTAAATGACATGGAGCAACGGTACTGTGTCAACAGCAATGAACGAAGAGACACGATTCCCTTACGTGTCCACAACCAATTGAGGTGATTCCGGTGACATTCAAAGCCCCGCTCGATCTCACGGTCCACGCTCCGGACGGTATGTATGATCCCGCCAACGAGCATGACGCCTGTGGTGTGGGTATGGTCACCACGTTGAACAAGCGTCCTGAACGCAAAATCGTCACTGACGCCATCGAGGTGCTGGTCAATCTCGACCACCGCGGTGCTGTGGGTGCCGAGGAGAACACGGGCGACGGCGCCGGCATCCTGATGAGCATGCCGGACGAGTTCATGCGTGCCACCGTGCCCGCCGAACTGCCCGAAGCCGGCCACTATGCCGCAGGCATCGCCTTCCTCGACCGCGACATCGAAACCTCCGGTCAGCAGGAACAGGCCATTGCCAAGATCGTGCGCGAGGAGGGACTCGAAGTTCTCGCCTGGCGCGTGGTGCCCACCAACCCGGACGGCCTCGGCCTGCAGGCCCTTGCCGCCATGCCGGGATTCAAGACTCTCGTGGTCGCCTCTCCGGACGGTGCTCTGGCCGGCGTGGACTTGGATCGCAAGACCTTCCGCATCCGCAAGCGCGTCGAGCATGAGGTAGGCGTCTACTTCGCTTCCCTGTCCGCCCGTACCATCACGTACAAGGGCATGCTCACCACCATGCAGCTCACCCACTTCTTCGAGGATCTGAACGACGAGCGCATGAAGGCCACCATCGCCATCGTCCACTCCCGCTTCTCCACCAACACCTTCCCGAGCTGGCCGCTGGCCCAGCCGTTCCGTCTGCTGGCCCACAATGGCGAGATCAACACCATTCAGGGCAACCGCAACTGGCTCTCCGCCCGTGAAGGTCGTCTGAGCAGCGAACTGCTCGGCGAGTTCGAGCCGCTGCTGCCCATCACCACTCCGGGCTACTCCGATTCTGGCACCTTCGACGAGTGCCTCGAACTACTGCACCTCGCCGGCCGTTCCCTGCCGCACGCCATCTGCATGATGCTGCCGCCGGCATGGGAGAAGAACCCCGACCTCGACCCGGACGTGCGCGCCTTCTACGAGTACAACAACACGCTTATCGAGCCGTGGGATGGCCCGGCCGACATCGTCTTCACCGACGGCACCCAGGTCGGCGCCCTGCTCGACCGCAACGGCTTCCGCCCCGGCCGCTGGCAGCTCACCGACGACGGCTACATCGTTCTGGCCTCCGAGGCCGGCGTGATTCCGGAAATCGAGCAGGAGCACATCGTGTCCAAGGGCCGTCTTGAGCCCGGCAAGATGTTCCTGGTCGACACCGCCGAAGGCCGCATCATTCCCGATGAAGAGGTCAAGAAGACCCTCGCCTCCCAGCACCCGTACCGCAAGTGGGTGGAAGGCAACTCGGTCGAAATGAGCGACCTGCCCCGCCGCGAGCACGTGAGCCACTCCGGACAGTCCGTCCAGCGCCGTCAGCGTGCCTTCGGCTACACCGAAGAGGATCTGAAGCTCCTGCTCACTCCGATGGCCAACACCGGCAAGGAACCGCTCGGTTCCATGGGTAACGATGCGCCTATGCCTGCGCTTTCCAGCCGCAGCCGCATGCTGTTCGACTACTTCACCCAGAAGTTCGCGCAGGTCACCAACCCGCCGCTGGATTGGGAGCGTGAGGAGATCGTCACCTCGCTTGAATCCGCCATCGGCCCTGAGCCGAACCTGCTGTCCGATTCCGAGCTGCACGCCAAGAAGATCCTCATCCCGCTGCCCGTGGTCAACTCTGATGAGATGGCCCAGCTCAAGCGCCTCGACAAGGCCCGCATCCTCGGCGGCTACTATCGCCCGTACGTGGTCAAGGGCCTCTACCAGATCGCCGGCGGCGGCAAGGCCCTCGAAGATCGACTTGCCGAGATCTTTGCCGAAATCGATGAGGCCATCGACAACGGCAAGAACTTCATCGTGCTCTCCGACCGTGAATCCAACCACACCTGGGGCCCGATTCCGTCCCTGCTGCTGACTTCCGCCGTGCAGCATCACCTGCTGCGTCACCACACCCGTACGCAGATCTCCATGGCCGTCGAGGCCGGCGACGTGCGCGAGATTCACCATGTCGCGCTGCTGATCGCTTATGGTGCCGCCTGCGTGAACCCGTATCTGGCCTTTGAATCCGTTGAGGATCTGGCCCGTAACGGCTACCTCAAGGTCGACGCGGACACCGCTGTCAAGAACCTCACCAAGGCCCTGTCCACCGGCGTGCTCAAGATCATGTCCAAGATGGGCGTCTCCACCATCATGAGCTACCGTGGCGCGCAGCTGTTCGAGGCTGTGGGCCTGAGCCAGGAAGTCATCGACGAATACTTCACCGGCACCACCTCCCGTGTGGGCGGCGTTGGCCTTGACGAGATCGCCGAGGAAGTGGCCATCCGTCACCGCGTGGCCTACCCGAACCAGTGGAGCGCATCCCCGCACCGCAACCTGCGTACGGGCGGCGACTACAAGTGGCGTCGTACCGGCGAGGATCACCTCAACGATCCCGAGGCCATCTTCCTGCTTCAGCAGTCGACCCACCGTGGCGACTACCAGATGTTCAAGAAGTATTCGCACCACATCAACGACACGTCGAACCGTCTCATGACCCTGCGTGGCCTGATGAAGTTCAACACCAACCGCAAGCCGATCGACATCTCCGAAGTCGAGCCGACCTCTGAGATCGTCAAGCGCTTCTCCACCGGTGCCATGAGCTACGGTTCCATCTCGCAGGAAGCGCACGAGACGCTTGCCATCGCCATGAATTCGATTGGCGCACGCTCCAACTCCGGTGAGGGCGGCGAATCCGACGATCGTATCAACGACCCGCAGCGCTACAGCCGCATCAAGCAGATCGCGTCCGCTCGCTTCGGCGTGACCTCCGATTACCTCGTGCACGCCACCGACCTGCAGATCAAGCTCGCCCAGGGTGCCAAGCCCGGTGAGGGTGGCCACCTGCCCGGTGCCAAGGTCCCGCCGTGGATCGCCAAGGTCCGTCACGCCACCCCGGGCGTGGAGCTTATCTCCCCGCCGCCGCACCACGACATCTACTCCATCGAGGATCTGAAGCAGCTGATCAACGATGCGAAGATGGCCAACCCGAAGGCACGTATCCACGTCAAGCTCGTTTCCGAGTTCGGCGTCGGCACCATCGCGGCCGGTGTGGCCAAGTGCCATGCCGACGTGGTGCTTATCTCCGGCTATGACGGCGGTACGGGTGCAGCCCCGCTCAACGCCATCAAGCACGCCGGTACCCCGTGGGAGATCGGCCTGTCCGAAACCCAGCAGACGCTGATCCTGAACGGCCTGCGCTCCCGCATCGTCGTCCAGTGCGACGGCGAGCTTAAGACCGGTCGTGACGTGGTCATCGCCGCCCTGCTTGGTGCCGAGGAATTCGGCTTCGCTACTGCGGCCCTGATCGTGGAAGGCTGCGTCATGATGCGCGCCTGCCAGAAGAACACCTGCCCGCAGGGCATTGCCACCCAGGATCCTGAGCTGCGCGCCCGCTTTAAGGGCAAGCCCGAGTACGTGGTCAACTTCTTCATGTTCATCGCTGAGGAGGTGCGCGAGATCCTCGCCCAGCTCGGCTTCAGGACTCTTGAGGAGGCCATCGGCCACGTTGAGTGCCTGGACCAGGACGAGGCCATCAAGCGCTGGAAGTCCGGCGGCATCGACCTGACCAACGTGCTCAAGCAGGCCGGCCCGGTACCCGGCACGATCCTGCACCAGACCATCGAGCAGAACCACGAGCTGGAGAAGGCACTGGACAACAAGCTCATCGAACTTGCCCAGCCGGCCCTCGAACACAAGGAACCCGTGCGCATCGAAATGCCGATTCGCAACGTCAACCGTACGGTCGGCACCATGGTCGGCTACGAGATCACCAGCCGTTACGGCGAGGAAGGTCTGCCGGACGACACCATCGACATGACCCTGCATGGTTCCGGAGGCCAGTCCATCGGTGCGTTCATCCCGCGCGGCGAGACCATGCGCATCTACGGTGAAGTCAACGACTACGCCGGCAAGGGCCTGTCCGGCGGTCGCATGATCGTGCGCCCGGAAGACACCGTCACCTTCGACAAGCACAGCAACGTCATCGCCGGCAATGTCACCGGTTTCGGCGCCACTTCCGGCCAGATGTTCGTAGCCGGTCGCGCCGGCGAACGTTTCGGCGTTCGTAACGGCGGTGCCACGTTCGTGGTCGAAGGCGTGGGCGACCACGGCTGCGAGTACATGACCGGCGGCACTGTTGTGGTGCTCGGCCCCACCGGACGCAACTTCGGTGCAGGCTTCTCCGGCGGTAACACTTATGTGCTTGACCTTGATATGAAGAAGGTCAACCCGGGTGCCATCAAGTCCGGTGCACTGCTCTTCAAGTCGCTTGATGCCGAAACCTCCAAGCTGGTGTACGCACTGGTCAAGCAGCATGCCGAAGAGACCGGTTCCCAGTTCGCCGCGGCCCTGCTGGAGGACTGGAACGAAACCGTCAAGCGGTTCACTCACGTGGTGCCGAAGCAGTTCGTGGCCATGACGAAGGCCATGGAAGAAGCCAAGGCCAACAATGTAGATTTCAATACGCCCGGCGCCTGGGAAAAGGTGTACGAGCAGGTTATGGAAGGAGCGCGCTGACATGGGCGACCCGAGAGGATTCCTGAAGGTCCGTACCCGCCGAGAGTTGGCTGAACGCCCCGTTGAGGAGCGTATCAAGGACTGGTTCGACGTTCACGCCGAAACCGGCCTGCAACCGTGGACCCAAACGCAGGCGGCCCGCTGCATGGATTGTGGCACCCCGTTCTGCATGACCGGATGCCCGCTGGGTAACCTGATTCCCGAGTGGAACGACTTGGTCCGTCAGGGCAAGTGGGAAGACGCCTACAACCGTCTGTCCATGACCAACAACTTCCCCGAAGTCACCGGCCGCATCTGCCCGGCCCTGTGCGAGCAGGCCTGCGTGCTCGGCATCCACCAGCCGCCGACCATGATCAAGCTTGACGAGCAGACCATCATCGACCAGGCATGGGATTTGGACTACGTCAAGCCGCTGCCGCCGCAGCGTCTGACCGACCAGACGGTCGCCATCGTCGGCTCCGGCCCTGCCGGCCTCGCCGCCGCACAGCAGCTCACCCGCGCTGGCCACACTGTCGTCGTCTACGAGAAGGACGACGCCATCGGTGGTCTGATGCGTTACGGCATCCCGAACTTCAAGCTTGAGAAGGGTCTGCTCGACCGCCGTGTCAAGCAGATGGAGGCCGAAGGCACCCGCTTCCGCACCAACGTGGAAATTGGCAAGGACATCACGTGGGATGACCTGCGTGACCGTTACGACGCCGTCGTGGTGGCCATCGGCTCCCGCGTGCCGCGCGATATGAAGATTCCAGGCCGCGAGCTGGACGGCATCCACTTCGCCCTCGACTTCCTGCCCGACGCCACGCGCCGTATCTTCGGCGTCAAGCCGGTGCACGACATCACCGCCAAGGACAAGCACGTGGTGGTCATCGGCGGTGGCGACACCGGTTCCGACTGCCTTGGTACCTCCATCCGTCAGGGTGCGAAGGATGTCACCGTGCTGCAGATCATGCCGAAAGAGCCGTCTTCACGCCCAGACAACAGCCCGTGGCCGACCTTCGCCCGCACCTACCAGAAGACCTCCTCCATGGAAGAGGGTGGCGAGTACATCTACTCGACCGACTCGGTGAACTTCGAAGGCACCGAAGAGGAGAAGGCCAAGGTCACCATCGACAACTCGACCACCGCCGAAGGCTTCGTGGCCGATGAACACGGTCACGTCACCGGCCTGAAGGTCGTCTCTGTGGCCCCCGGCGAGAACGGCCCTTTCACCCGCCAGCCCGGCACCGAGCGCGTGCTGCCGGCCGATCTGGTCCTCATCTCCGTGGGCTTCCTGCACCCGGACACCGAGACCATCCTCGACCAGCTGCCCGTCGAACTTGACAAGCGTGGCAACATCGCCCGCAACGACAAGTTCGCCACCTCCCAGGACGGCGTGTTCGTGTGCGGCGACGCCGGCCGTGGTCAGAGCCTCGTGGTCTGGGCCATCGCCGAAGGCCGCTCCTGCGCCGTAGCCGTGGACGAGTACCTCTCCAAGGAAAAGAGCGAGCTGCCGGCCCCGATTAAGGCCAGCCAGCGTCCGATGATGCTGCCTCGCTGAATACTTTCCAAACAGAAACATGAAAATCCCTTCTTCGTGAGGGGATTTTTGCGTTTCTGGGATTAATTACTGCCTTGAGTCTTAAGTAATGTTTATATTTCGAGAATATTGCATACGTGGTTAACATGAAGTTCCTATGGTGCCTTTCGTCGCCAAAAAGACGACGCCAAAATATTCGGGAGAGATTCATGAACACACGTCATGTCACTTCACTGGTCGCGGCCGGTGCGGCAATCGTCATGCTGCTCAGCGGCTGCGGATCGACCGGCATCTCCAATTCCAGTAATGCTTCAGATTCCAACATCATTTCCGTGTACGGCAGTGAGCCGGCACACCCACTATTCCCCGGCAACACCACTGAGGCCGGTGGCGGCAAGGTTGTAGACCAGCTGTTCGCCGGTCTGGTGACCTATGATGCGCGGGGCGGCATCCACAACGAGGTAGCAGACAGCATCACCTCCAGCGACAACGCCACGCATTACGTCATCAAGCTCAAGAGCGGATGGAAGTTCACCGACGGCACTCCGGTGACCGCGCGCTCCTTCGTAGACGCTTGGAATTACACCGCCAACAGTGCCAACAAGCAGGCCAGCGCCAGCTTCTTCAGCACAATCGAAGGCTATGATGATCTGCAAAAGCCGGACGTGGACCCCAAGGCCACGCTGAGCGGCCTGACCGTCGTTGACGACAACACGATCGATGTCAAGCTCAGCCAGCCCGACTCGGCATTCCCGGTCAAGGCCGGCAGCCACGCCTACATGCCGTTGCCCGAGTCCGCGTTCAAGGACCCGAAGAAGTTCGGTCAGCACCCAGTGAGCAACGGCCCATACAAGTTCGTGTCCTGGCAGCGCAACCACAGCATCGAAATGGTGAAGAACCCTGACTACAAGGGCAATCGTGTCGCCAAGAACGATGGCCTGAACTTCAAGATCTACACCTCGCCTGATTCGGCATACGCCGACCTACGCGGTGGCAACCTGGACTTCACGAGCACGATTCCTGACACCGCACTTACCTCCTTCCAATCCGACAAGTCGCTGAAGGCATACAACGAGCCCGGTGGCAATACGCTCACCTTCACCATTCCTGAATGGCTGGAACACTTCGGCCAGAACGAGGAAGGCAACCTGCGTCGTCAGGCCATTTCCATGTCCATCGACCGCAAGACCGTCGCCGAGAAGATCTTCCACGGCACCGCCACGCCCGCCGTCGACTTCCTTGCAGCCCCAATCAGCGCCTACTCCAAGGAACTCAAGGGAAATGAAGTACTGAAGTACAACCCGTCCAAGGCCAAGGAACTGTGGGCCAAGGCCAACGCCATCTCCCCGTGGAGCGGTGAGTTCGGCATTGCATACAATGCTGATGGCACTGCGAAGAACTGGGTTGAGGCAATCTGCAACTACATCAAGAACACGCTGGATATCGATGCCAAGAGCATCCCGATGTCCACTTCCGACGAATTCCTGTCCAATGTGGATTCAGGCAAGATGACCTCCGCATACCGTAGCGGTTGGGGCCCTGATTATCCATCCGCGGACAACTATCTGGTACAGCTGTACGATTCCAGTTCGGCCGACGGCAAGGGCGGCAACAGCGGCAACTACAAGAACCCCGAGTTCGATGCCATGATGGACAAGGCTCTTTCCGCTCCGTCCACCGAGGAAGCCGACAAGTATTATCAGCAAGGTGAGGAGATTCTGCTGCAGGACCTTCCGGCTATCCCGTTGTGGAACCAGAATGCCACCGCAGCCAGCACCTCCGCAGTCTCCGGTGTCGCATTCGACTACGGCGGCGGCCCAGTGTTCACCGCACTGACCAAGAAGCAGTAAGCAGTAAGTAATAAACAGACAGCGCTAGCCCCCGCTGGCGGGGGCTGTCGGCAAAGCCGACTGGGGGTGGTCTCAAACAGCAGACCACCCCTAATCTTGTTATATGAGCGAGTTCCCATAATCGGGAGCAATCGAGAACATACAGGAGCACATTAACTATGGAATTCACCGTATCCGGCACTACTGTGCGATTCGATGAACGAACAATGCAGTTCGCTTTTACGCGCGACGGTGCCGAATGGAATACCTGCGCTGATTTCAAGCCGACCCTGCAATGCGCGCAAGGCACCTTCGCGTTCGCAGATGCCACTTCCATCACCCATGAGCAGCGTGAAACCGGCACGGGAACCGGCATTCGCAGCATCTTCACCGGCTTTGGGCACAGCGCATACTCCTTTGAAACCTATGTATGGGTGGAGCGTGCCTCAGGCGATGTGCTCTTCGAATGGATTCCGCTCAATGAGCAAGGCTTGAACATCACCAATGTGACGTGGCCCGCAGCCATGGACTTCGATTGCGCCGACGACCATGACACGACTCTCATCACCCATGAGCAAGGTGTGATGATCCCCAACACATGGCCTACCGCCGTGAGCACCAAAGACATCGCCTTCGACGGTCGCTTCGAAACGGCTGGCGGTTACATGCCTTGGTTCGCGCAGCTCCGCGCAGACGGACACGGGTATATCGCCATCTGCGAAACTCCATGGAATGCCGGTTACGGCATCGACCATCCCAGCGATGGCCCGTACACCCATATCAATACTTGGTTTGAGCCAAGCCTCGGCACAATGAATTATCGCCGCGTGGTACGCTACCAGTTCCTCGACCACGCCGATCACACGGCGGTGTGCAAGGCCTATCGTTTGTACGTCAATGAACGAGGTCGCTTGCGTACGCTCGCCGAAAAGGCGGCGCGCAATCCCTCCGTGCGTGACCTGATTGGTCGTTCATGGGTGCACATCGGCATCAAAACCAAAGTACAGCCCGACTCGTACTACTACGATAAGGATCACCCCGAGAAAAACGATTCATTGGTCACCTTTGTGCAGCGCGAAAAGCAAATGCGAACATTGCACAGCATGGGTGCAGGCCGACTGTACATGCACTTGGATGGTTGGGCACAGCCCGGATACGACAACGCACACCCTGACTATCTGCCGGCTTGTCAGGAGGCAGGCGGCTGGGAAGGCATGAAGTCGCTGGTCGACGCCTGCCATGAGCAAGGCGATATTTTCGGCACGCATGACCAGTACCGCGATTACTACTTCACCGCACAAACCTTTGATGCCAACAATGCGATTCGGCTGGCAGACGG
Organism: Bifidobacterium sp. FKU; assembly: GCF_026016385.1. NCBI lineage: Bacteria > Bacillati > Actinomycetota > Actinomycetes > Bifidobacteriales > Bifidobacteriaceae > Bifidobacterium > Bifidobacterium sp. FKU. Next base: position 1,479,179 of record NZ_CP092888.1, on the reverse strand, counting down.
TACGATGCCCGAACACGCACGCTGGGCGGGCGGCCACCAGACCTACCTGTGCGCCGAGCTCGCACCGGACTACGTGCGCCGCAATTTCGCCGAAATCGCCGCACACGGCATCAAGCTCGACTGTGCATACTTGGATGTTTTCACCTGCAACGAAGGCGACGAATGCTCGAACCCCGAACACCGCATGACCCGCCGCGAATGCTTTGACCGCCGCGCCGAATGCTTCGAATATCTGCTCTCGCACGGCATCCTCTCCTCGTCCGAAGAGGTATCGGACTGGGCAGTGCCAAGCCTGATATTCTGCCATTACGCGCCATACGACTTCCAGATGCGCTCACCCAACGAGCCGCGCCAAGGTGTGCCGGTGCCGCTGTATAACCTCGTCTACCATGATTGCATTATCGAACCATGGATGATGGAGCGTGTGGCGAACGGCGACGATTACATGCTGTACGCCCTGCTCAACGGCGGAGCTCCATACCTGATTCGCGATGCCGCATACATCGGCGTTGACGGCGACATGGACGACGAACAGCGCGCTCGCACGGAAAACGACATCGAACGCTGCCATACGGTCGCTGCATTCCATGAGCGGGTCGGCATGCAGGAACTGGTTCGTCACGAGTTCGTGGATGATGATCCGCTGGTGCAGCGTTCGGTATTCGCGGACGGCACTGCGGTCACTTGCGACTTCCATACGCAAACCTATCGCATCACCGACTGCCCGCATCACTGACTGAAAATACAATGACACACAGTGGGTTCCGATGGACTGGTGGCAAATTGCCGCCGATAAGCGAGTAATATAGCCAACAGTGTCACCGTCGAAACAGGAGTAGTGGAATGCCGAATCGTGCAGAACGCCGTGCCCAAGCCAAAGCAGGCCGCAGGGGAGTGCCGTCGCAGTATGACCAGACCCGTGGCCGTGGCCGTTCGGGAATGATTGACGAATACCAGCTGCAGCAGAAGTCCCAGCGTCTGCAGGACGGCACCGACGGCACCGAATGGAAGCCCAGCGGCGGTACGATTGCGGACACCGAAACCCTGCTGACCACTAACCCGAACTACACGAATCCGAAGATGTTCAAGGCACCGCATTCGCTGCGTCAGTGGTTCCGTGTGGGCAGCTGGACGCTGATCGCCATCGCGATTATCGCGTTCTTCGTGGTTATGTGGCTGCCAAGCCATCCGATGTGGCTGGTCATCACCGTTTCCGCGGTGTTCATTGTGGGTGTGCTGAGCCTGTTCTTTACGGCTGGCGATTCCAAGCATAATCCGAATTTGGATCAGAACGGCACGGCAGTCTGATCTTTTGCCCGGTAAATCCGGCTTGAAAAGCAAAACGCACGACGGAAGTTGTGCGTTTTCTTGTATGCGGTGCCCTAAAGTAAGAAGTGCTTGAGTTTCTTTCTGACGCACGAAGGAGAGGCAGTCCGATGAAAGTTGATATTCTAACCCGCGAATACCCGCCGCACGTGTATGGTGGTGCCGGCGTACACGCCGAGGAGCTGTCCAAGGTTTTGGCCGAGCGCATTGACGTGACCGTGCGTGCGTTTGACGGCAAGCGCATCGAGGCGGACATTCCTGCTATCCCGAATGCTGCCGATGCTAAGGGCAGCTTGAAGGTCGTCGGCTATGACACGCCTTCCGAGCTGGCTGACGCCAACCCCGCATTGAAGACTTTCGGCGTGGATCTGCAGATTGCCAACGACGTTGACGCCGATATCATCCACGCACACACATGGTACGCCTGCCTGGCCGGCTACCTGGCCAAGATGCTGCACGGTACGCCGCTGGTCATCACCGCCCACTCCCTGGAACCGTTCCGCCCATGGAAGCGCGAACAGCTCGGCGGCGGCTACAACCTGAGCTCCTGGGCTGAGAAGGATGCTTACGAGCACGCCGATCGTGTGATCGCCGTTTCCGGTGGCATGCGCAAGGATATTCTGACTGCTTACCCGAACCTCGATCCGAACAAGGTGGTTGTGGTGTACAACGGCATCACCATGGCCGACTTCGCTACCCCGGCACCAGACGATCCGGGTTGGAAGGTGTTCGAGCGTTACCACATCGACCGTTCGAAGCCCACCCTGCTGTTCGTGGGCCGTATCACCCGCCAGAAGGGCCTGCCATACCTGCTCGAGGCACTGCACCTGATTTCCAAGGACATTCAGGTGGTGCTGTGCGCCGGTGCTCCTGACACCCCGGAAATCGCCGAAGAGGTCAAGATCGCGTTCGCCAAGCTGGATGAGGAACGCGGCAACATCGTCTGGATTGAAGAAATGCTGCCGAAGCCTGAGCTGAATGCTTTGGAACACGGCTGTGATGCCTTCATCTGCCCGAGCATCTACGAGCCGCTGGGCATCGTGAACCTTGAGGCCATGGCCTGCGGTCTGCCGGTCGTCGCATCCGCCACTGGCGGCATTCCGGAAGTCGTGGTCGACGGCGAAACCGGCTATCTGGTCCCGATCGACCAGCTGCACGACGGCACCGGCACCCCCACCGATCCGGACAAGTTCGTGCACGACATGGCCGCCGCCATCGACAAGATCATGGCCGACCCCGAACTCGCCAAGAAGATGGGTCAGGCCGGCTACGAACGCGCCCGCGACGTGTTCAGCTGGGAGACCATCGCCGACAAGACCGTGGAAGTCTACCAGTCCGTGCTCGACGAGCAGAAGAAGTAAGTAGCGCTGCAACGAGTGCCCCCCCTCAGTCCGGCTGCGCCGTCCAGCTCCCCTCAGGTACCGGTTTCTTGGCTCCCCTCTCTGCGGGGAGCTGTCACCGCAGTGACTGAGGGGAGTCGTCAGACCGCGAATCATAGGTAGTATTTCACTCATGACAAACACCGTCCTCCAACTCGACAACGTCGAATTCCGGCGTAACCGTCGCGTCATTATCACCGACGTGAACCTCACCATCAACGCGGGGGAGCGTTGGGTGCTGTTCGGTCCGAACGGCATCGGCAAATCCACCGCGGTCGGCATGCTGGCCACCCGCACCTTCCCCTCAGAGGGCCGCGTATTCATCCTCGGCCATCAACTCGGCAAATACGACGTATTCAAACTGCGCACCCGCATCGGTCTCGCCTCTGCCGACCTGGGCCGGCAGTTCCCCGAGTTCGAGGACCCGCTGGACGCCGTGGTCACCGGCCTGTCCGCCGTGACCGGGCGCTGGCGCGACACCTACACGCAAGAGGAATACGCCCGCGCCCGCCAGCTGCTGCGCGATTTCCACGTCTCCTATCTGGAAGGCAAGGAGATGTGGCGACTGTCCGAAGGCGAACGCACCCGCGTATTGATCGCCCGCGCACTAATGGGAGATCCCGAGCTGCTCATCATGGACGAACCGACCACCGGCCTTGACCTGGGCGGCCGCGAGCAGGTGATGCGCACATTGAGCCGAATCGGCGAAGAGAACTCCGAGCGTGCCGTGGTGCTGGTCACCCATCGCTTGGAGGAGATTCCGGCCGGTTTCGACCACATCGCTATCATGGGACGCAAGCCGATTCCTGCCGAGGACGCCACCGAAGCGGGCGTGGATTCAATGGGTAATCCCGGTGCTGGCACCATCGTCTACACTGGTTCGTTGGAGAATGGCCTGACCGACAAACGCTTGTCGGAATTGTTCGGTATGCCCATCGAAGTCCAGCACACCCACGGCCGCTGGACCGCCTACGCCGTGTGACGCTTGTAAGTTTTTAGGCGGGATTTTCTTCGCCCTCTCTGGAGGGGCTGTCAGCGTAAGCTGACTGGGGGAGGTCCAACCAGTTACGAAGGTAACCATGACAACCAATAGCAAACTCGTATTCATCGATATCGACGGCACCCTAGCCGACGAAAACCACGTCGTACCCGAATCTGCCAAAATCGCTTGCAAACAAGCCCAGGCCAACGGCCACAAGCTCTTCATCTGCACCGGGCGTTCCGTGCCGAAAATCGAACGCAGCATCCTCGACCTCGGTTTCGATGGCGTGGTTTCCGTGGCGGGCGCTCAGGCGAATATCGGAGACAGGCTGCTGTTCCAGCATCTCGTCCCTCCTGAAGCGGTCGATGCGGCGATGGCGTATTTCGCCGAGCATCATATCGAAAGCTACCAATGGCAGGGTGCGGACGGCATGTACATTTCCGAAGGTTATCGCCGCCATCTGGAGTCCAAGGGCAAGACGTGGAATCGTGGTGAGTTTGCGCGGTTCTGGCATCTGCTGGACGAGGTCGAGGTTCCGGCCGGCTCCACGTTGGGACATACGATTCATGTGAGCAAGGGGTCATACTTCACCTCGCCGAATCCTGACGTGACTTTCGAGGAGACTCAACGTGATTTGAGCCCATGGTTTGAGCTCGTGCACGGCTCATACGACAAGATCTCGCCGAATAACGGCGAACTGCTCATCAACGGCATCGACAAAGGTACCGCTGTGCGCGACGTGGCTTCTTTGCTGGGCTATGCCATTGCCGACACCATCACCATCGGCGACTCCGACAACGACACCGCCATGCTCAAAGCCGCCGGCACATCCGTAGCCATGGGCAACGCCATTCATGGCATCCAAGCCTTCTGCGACTTCACCACCACCGACATTCACGAGGACGGCCTGGCCAACGCCTTCAAAACGTTGGGACTGGTGTGAGGTTATGTCGTTTGCTCTCAGACGGAGGATCCTTTCGTGCTGTAGTAGTGAGAAATAAGTTGAATATATACTGAACGGGGAAGGAGGGAACGATCTTATGCCGACGATAATGAAAGAACAGATGGAAGCCAGCATTCGTGTCACTCCTCAGCAGGCTTTTGATTTCATCAAGCAGCAGGTAGACACCAATGAAGGCTTTGATGAGGATACTCGACCAGTGCGGGTGCATGATTCAGCTTATTTGAAGCAACTTCTGGAGAGCTGATGAGCTCCGCCGTATGTGTCATTTTCGATTGCAATATTCATATCGATGTGGCAGAACGTATGCTGCGCCGAGCATAGAGAATTGTGAATTCAAAATGGTTTGTTCATCATGCGAAGATAGTGGTCATCTGTCCGTCGCGGTTGCGCAATTTACGGTGGCGGAGGAGCCGGAACGGAATCTGGAGATCATCGACGGATTCGCGCGTGATGCGGCGGCGGGCGATAGGGAAGCCGATCTCATTACTGCTGAGCTGAGTCGTGAGTGTCTTGATTCCGCGCGTCGAACATTGCCGGTGTTGCAGAATCGCCGTTTTGCCGATCCGCAGTTGTGTGACTGACCTCTGAATAACTTTACTGGCGCTGTTGATAAGGGTTCTATGATGGGAATCATGACCACTACTGTTGATAGCTCTGATGCAATGCCGGAACGTCTGCAAGAGGGGAGCGCGGCGCCCGATTTCACTCTGCCGGCGGTTATACCTGGGTCTACAGAGAGCGGATCAATCAACCTGTCTGACGTGCTTGATGCCGGCCGCAGGGTTGTACTGTACTTCTACCCGGCCGCGATGACGCCCGGTTGCACCACCGAGGCTTGCGATTTCCGCGACAATCTCGCCCGATTGGCGTCGAAAAACGTTACGGTGCTTGGCGTCTCCAAGGACTCGCTTGACAAGCTGCGCAAGTTTGCACAGCGCGATCATCTCACGTTCCCGCTGCTGTCTGATCCCGACCTGACCGTGCACAAGCTGTACGGCGCATACGGCGAAAAGAAGCTCTACGGCAAGGTGCACGTAGGTGTGATTCGCTCAACGCTCGTCATCAATTCCGATGGCTCCGTGGCGATTGCGCGCTACAACGTGCGTGCCAAAGGGCATGTCGAATCGCTGCTGAAGGCGCTGGACAAGCTGGAGAAGCCGGAGAAGTAGTGCGTTCTCGTTGTTCGGACACGGTGGTTCGTGCATAGCAGCTCCGTGCGGTATGTGCCGTATGAACCACTGCCGTATGAACCACCGGTTGACTTCTCGGACTCACCGGCAAATAGTGAGACCGTGGGCGCGCAGTACGTCTATGGCTGGCATGTAATCGAGCGATGTTGCGGTGGGATTGAGCATCAGTTCGCGGATGGCGGCGGATGCTGAGGACTCGCTTGTCTTCGAGGATTCTGCGGCCGGGAAGAGAGCGTCGGCGATTAGGGAGATGATACGGGAACGTGCATCGCCGGCATTGGCATTGTTGCTGCTGTTGCCGGCGTCGGTAGTGGCGGAGTTGCCAATAGTAGCGGAGCTGTTTTGTAGAGTCGTATCCAACGCTGTGACAAGCGGCTCCAGGTTGTTCTTTGTCGCCTCGGCAATGTCATCGAGCTGATCGAATAAGGCGAACAGCCATGCACGACTTTGCTCCTCATCGTTGCCGGTCGCAAGCCTTTCATCGGTGACGCGCACGAGTTCGTCAATCGGTACTGCTGGCGTCTTTGCCGGATCGCGATGCTCACGGTTGTCTTCGATATCGCCCATAAGATGCTGGATTTCGCACTCGTCCTGCAATACGGTGGTCTCGGCAAATGCGGTGGCGATGGCGTCCGCATCGATGAACTTGCCACCTTCGGACTGGAAGCGCACGCGCTTGGGCTCACTGTAATAATGCGACATGCCGAATGTGATGTACTGAGGCATCTCATCCTGCAATTGCTTGACCGCTTCGGCCACCTTGCGCATATCTGCCAGATGTTGGTGCAGCACGATGAAAGCGAGCACTGCTTTGGCGTCGGTAAGAGTGAGCGGCTGACCGATGCTGGCTCCATGATGGTGCTCATGATGCGCAAACATGTTCTTCAGCGAATCAAACAATCCCATAATGTCCTCCTTTGAACTGGGGCACAATCGGCTATATCTGCCGTTTACTGTAGTCCTGAATATGTGGGAATGGTCCATGGAACGCCGAAAGCGAATATTGGTTCCGGGCGATGCTCGCAGCAATTGAAAATATCGCAGGACATGACAAAAAGCGGGTGACAAGCGTTATCCTGAAATACATAGGGCAAGGAGGCCGTATGACAGTAGAAGTGGATGACGGTTTCTTTCAATTGTTTGAACGCAGGATTTTTGTGCGTGGAGAAGCTTATTACGATGCCGGCAAGGTTGATCCGCCGGTCATGATTGCTGAGAATCTTTGGCATACCGTGGTTCGCGGGAATGACGACTATCAAGTGGACATTCGTTTGCGCCATGGCAAAGTGATTTCTGCCGCCTGCACATGCCAATATTCCCAACGTGCAACGTACTGCAAGCATGTGGCTGCGGTGCTTATCTTCATGCGTGAGAGCCGACGTCGGGAATTAGATGAATCGCAAGACCAAGTTTCAGAGTTTCCTCATGAAGCATTGAATTGTGTGAGATGGGATACGATGCATGAATTCCCGAAATATCGCGGATTGACAGAGGGAGATTGGCATGCTGTCAAGCGAATATTTGAGGTGTTGTACTGTATCCCCGACCTTGATACTACATATACACATGAGGTAACGGATACCGTTTGGTGACATCCATCTCGTAGGTAAACAGTTCGCTGTGGCCAAGACGCTGAGTCTCAGGGATATTCTCGTCCGCGCCGAGTCCCACTGCAATCACACGCCAACCCCGCACAGCGAGCATCCGCGCAGTCGCCTTGCCGATGCCGCTCGTGCCGCCGGTGACCAATGCCACCGGCCGTCCGTCATCCTTGATTGGTTCCATGTGTACCATTATCGCGTGGTGGTGTCGGAATCACGGCATGGTGATAGCAGCCGCATGGAACAAGCTACTTGCTAGGCGAAGATTGAGCATCGTCATCCGTCTTACGAGCATTCAGATGCCGGTGCTCGTATTCCTCGAAGTCATCACGGACGGCTTCCGCGGGATACTTGCTCTTGGTCTTTGCGAGCTTGCCCATGACGATGTCATCCATATCCACACCAAGCGCATCGGCCATCATGATGCAATACGTGAGCACATCCGCTAGTTCTTCCCTGACATGTCCCTCATCCATGGATGGCGACTGCGGCGTCCACTGGTAGCATTCCAGCAATTCCGACGCCTCGATACTGATGGACTTCGCCAGGTTCTCAGGAGTGTGGTATTGGCCCCAGCCACGCTCCGACACAAAATCACGAATCGACTGAATGGTACTGTCACTGATCATGACTGACATTATAGGACTTGCTGAATGTTGGTCATGTACCAGAGCTCATGATGGACCATAATATGATTATGAACAGTGAGAGCTTGGCGCCGTTTGTCATCAACCTGCCATATGGTCAATACAGTAGGGAAGCTTTTGAAAAGGCTTTTGACGAATCCCTCGAGAAGCAGATGGGGCGCAGTGTTAATGATTCCGATCTGGAACATTTCATGCTGCGATATGTGTTGGCATATCCAACGGTTTATGTCGTGTATTCAGGAAAGACCAATCGCTATTCGATGAAGAACGAATATACGGTGTACGTCGGTGAGACCAACGATATACGGCATCGTACATTCCAGCATCTTGAAAGAGATGCTAAAGAACGCGAGGACTGGAAAGCTGTAGCTGATGCTGTCTCGCGGAATGATGATGCATATCGGCAATATGTTATTTCACATCCCAAATTCAATAAGTCGTTAACCCTGGATGTCGAAAACCGTCTTATGCACTATATGTCCAGTACCGATTCGGTGAAAAGGCTCAACAACCGACGGACCAATGCGCAAGGCGATTATTACACCGCAGACCAGTTTGATCGGATTTTCTCGCAAATCTGGTTGAGATTACACAAGGAAGATTCTGACCTGTTCCCGGCGGAGGAGATCATCCGAGATTCCGCGTTGTTCAAGGCATCGCCTTTTCATAAACTCAGCGATAGCCAGCTCGAAGCCGAAGAATCTATTTTGGTGCAACTTGCCGCCTTGGTTGCCGATAGCCGGCAACAGAAGAAAGCCGATGAGCAATCTTCAGACCGCCATCCGAAATTAATCTTTGTTCAAGGTGCTGCAGGGACAGGCAAAACGGTCCTGTTAAGCCACCTGTTCTACAGAATCGCGGCTGAAATCGGCATCCAAGGCGACACCTATTCCGAAGACGAAGATTATCCTGAGCTGTCACAAACGGCGAACGGCCGGCTTTCCTCATACATTCTTGTCAATCATAAGGAACAGGTGCACGTATATAATCAGATTGCCACGAAACTGGGTTTGCAGAAGAAATCTGATGAAGTGGTCATGCTGCCCAGTCAGTTCATCAATCGATTCAGCCTACGCAACGAGCATGGTCGAGGCATTCCAGACCAACCGCAAGGCCTGGCGGACATCGTGCTCATCGACGAGGCCCATTTGTTGATGACGCAAGGAAATCAGGGATATTCCGGGAAGAACCAGCTGTATGACATTCTGCGCAGAGCCCGGGTGGTGATTGCGGTCTTTGATCACAATCAGATTATGCAGTCCAGCCAGCAGTGGGACCCAGCGATGCTGGAAAAACTTCAGCTGGACTCTGATTCGACTCAGATCGCATGCGCGACCGGGAAAATCGGCGCATTCAAAGCGGTTGATTTGGGCGCCGAATATCATCTGCCGTCCATTTCCGTGGACATTGCGCATGTCCATTTGAAAAAGCAATTCCGTATTGCCGCGAGTAAGTCGATGATTCAGTGGATTGACCGATTCGCTTCGGGGAAAGGTATCGGCCCTATGCCCGTTGATACGGGCGAGTATGCCGCAGATGGTGAAGTGATTCGAGAACCTTATGACGTTAAGGTGTTCGACTCGCCGGTTGATTTGTTTAATGCCATTCACGCGAAAGCCCAGCTGAAGCCCGATGGTTGGGATGGGGCTGGACTGTCCCGTTTGTTGGCCACCTATGACTGGAAGTATTCGGCGAAATCTGAGAATCAGAATGATCCGCATGGCTTTTGGAATGTGGAACTGCATCGCGATACTTCCGGCGTATGGCGTATGGGACTTGCGGATGACCATGGATTCGATCATTCCGCAATAAGTTCTGACCAATTCTGCAAGCCTTGGAACTATCAGCTCGAAGATTCCGCTCCGAAAAGCAGGAAAGGCATCGACAAAGAACTGTCTTGGGCGGAGAAGCCGTACACCATAGATGAGATTGGCTCCATCTTCACCATCCAAGGGTTTGATTTGAACTATGCCGGTGTGATCATTGGACCCTCGGTGACGTATCGTAACGGGGGAATCGTGTTCGATGCAAAGGCCAGCCAAAACTATCTGGCAACCAATAAGCGCAAAGATTTAGGAGATTTTGCCGAAGAAAATTTGAAGCATGAGTTAAATGTCCTGCTCAAGCGCGGCGTCCACGGTCTGTACCTTTTCGCGGTGGACGAAGGCCTGCAGCAGCGTTTGAAGGAGTGCTGCATCCATTAAGGTATGTGACGGATATTGTGCTGAAAATGCACGCGAAGCGCACGCAGATGATGTTGAATGCGCTGAAAATGCACTCAACATGCCGGGTGTCGTCGTTCGCTATGCCAAAGGCAAGGGATTCCTCATGGACGAGCATTTGGCCAAGGTCTGGGTTTGCAGCCAGCTGACCAATATCATCAGGAATCTCAGCGAAGAACAGGCTGGCATTTCTCTGCATAGGCAATGGATATGTGCCGAATGCCGTACCGCGTTGCCAATGTCGTCACTACAACGCAAACGCCAGCTCCTCCCGCAACGCAGTACGATTCGGATAACGCTCGACAATCTCGTGTGCCAGCACACGGGTCTCCTCATCGCCGAACACTGCGGCGAAACGACGCAGCTGTTTGGCGATCTGCTGGTATGTGGCGCGGCGTGCCGTCAATGTATTGTCGACGCCACGTTCCACCGTAAACCGGAACGCGGGCGTGCCCATGGTGCCGTATGGCATCGCGTCGAGGATTATCGATTTTGCCGATTCGGGGTGTTCGATGGCGATGGTGCGCAGCAATGGCAGCGGCGGGTAATCGACGGTGACATAATAGGTCAGGGCCGCGTCCGAAAGCCGCTCATCCACGATGAGCTTCTCATAAGCGGGATTGCGCCAACTGCTGTGACGTTGTGTACCGCCTTTGGTGGTTATTTCCGGCTGGTACTTGATACGGTCGATGATGTTCCGGGCGCAATCTCTGGCCAGCCCATCAGCCACGTCATGCCATTCTTCTGCGCTAAGACCGCCGTAGATGCGTAACAGATTGCGTAGTTTACTCACGTAATGGGTATCGGATCTGTCGTTGCAGGAAAGAATGTAGTACCGATACACGTTGGCGAGCAGGCCAACGTCATTGAGTCCCTCGGCGCAGCATTCCATGATGGTATGCCATCCATGGGGCAGCAGGTCCGGCAGCAGACCGTTATGCCGGGCATCGATATCGACATCTTCCATATCCCGGCTCGACAGAAGGAAACCTTGTGCGAGCATGTATGCGGAACGCAAGCGCCCTTCATGAATCATGTTCGCAGCGTTCATCAGCGTGAGGGCCATTGACTCCGGGTAGTCTTTCAGAAGCTGCTCGCGTCCAGCGCCATCGTTGGATAGAGCGTATAGGTCGTAGGCGCTCATGAGTGTGAACAACTGCAATACGTGTAACGATTCATCCGAAATGAAGTCGGTTTCGTCGTCTACTTCGCTCGTATCCTCGTTATCCTCATCCTCGTCGTCCTCGTCGCTTTCTTCGCTCTCTTCGTTGAACGAGTATTCCAGATTACGCGTTATCGCGTTCTCGATCACGTCATAGGCCCATATGCGTTTGTCGTCATATTGGGCGAAAGCGAGCGCGCTGGAAATCAGCAACATACTGTTCAATGGTTCGCATTGCCGCATGTCTTTGTCGTTCGCGGCCTGCGCAATGGTGTTCAATGCCTTGCCGGCGGTAGAGGAGTCGGCGAATTCCGCCACATTCTCCATATAGCATCGCACGCGCATCGCCAGATCATCCATAAGCGTGAGCAAAGGTTCGGAGCCATCATCGTTCTCGGACGAGAGCAGAAGCGCGTGGACTTCGTGTATGCACAGTCGCAGGTTGCCGCATGCGCTCGCGTAATCACTGGATTGCAGGGCATTGCCCGCGATAGCCTGCACGGTTTTGATGAATTCTGTGTAGTCACATGATTTGTTGTACGCATCGCTGTGCTTACTGATATGAATAATGAAACGTTCATGGCATCGGCGGATTGTGTCGGAGAGCATGGTTTGTGCGTCGATCAGCGGGATTAGCGGTCGTTCTTCGTCTGGCTGGGCGCAGAATGTCTTTGCGGCTTCGCGCAGTTGGGTGGACCACAGGAACAGCAGATGGCCTTTGCCCTGCTCTGCGCGCGCGTCGAGGTGTTGCTGGATGGGATCCAGCACGGTGCGGGGGAGTGCGATGACACCATCGTGAGCGTTGGCGGTGTCATCATTGTGGTGATTGCCGTGCGCGCCAATGAGCTGTTTGCGCAGTTCGTAAAGCACGGCACCTATATGCTTGCAATATGGTGTTCTCTGATACGGGCAGGTGCACGCGGCGGATTGTATGCGAATCGAATTGTCGTCGGTTGTGGATTCGTGGTCGGTGTTACTGCTGGTAGTGGCTTGGTCATCAGTGTTTGCTTCATTGGCGTTCTCGCCGTGAGCGTCTTTGCTGAGGCGGATGTCAACGTCATAACAGTCATCGGCACTGCCGGACACCTGCGCGTGATACAGCTGCGGCGCAATCTCCTGCACCGAACTCACGCGGCCCGATTCCCAGTAATCGGTGGCGCGTTCGAGAATCAGCGGCGTGCCTTCGAACATGACTTCGAATTGAGCCAACGCTGGCTTTTGCGGAACAACCATACTGCTGATTGTAGCGGGTGGAGTGTTACTCGCCGCTTGGCGGTGCATACTGGTCTGATGTAGTCTTGTTTCCACTGGGTAATCGCATTCGGGGAAGAGGCGTCAATGGCTGTACTGACAGATGCTGAAGCTCGTCGTATGCTGGAACTGCTGAAGGAAGCTTTGTCTCCGAAGTCCATCACCCTGAATAAAGGCGAGAAGCAATTCCAATTGCATCAGATAAGTTTGTAGTCAAATAAATCGTGGTGTTTACGACGAGAAGAAAGTATGACGAGTTCTGATTTTGACTCATTAATTCGAAGTTACGGAAAATGGCTGTCTGATAACACGACTTATACGCAACTGGATGAGTGGTATGAAGTTAATGTTCCACTTCTGGATGAAGACAACGACTATACGCAGTTCTATGTGAAGCCCGGGAAGAACAGCGTGACGTTCTCTGATGGCTGTGCCACATTACGCCGTTTGGAGTCGCATGGGATGACTGTGACGGAATCGCGTTTGGCAGTGCTCAAAGATATTCTGAATCAGTTTGGTATTGAACGTAACGGCGACGAGCTTACTCTGACGAGCGATACTGCTGATTTTGCTGATGCCAAGAATCGGTTCCTGCAAGCTATCATCAAAGTTGGTGATATGTCTATGCTGGCCAATCCCATGTGCAGACGTATTTTGCAGATGACATTCGTATGTTCTTTAATGCGAACAACATACGGTATGTGGAAGGCGCTCAGTTCCGTGGCAAGTCTGGTTTGCTGTGCCAGTATGACTTTGTGTTGCCGTTCACGAGTAAACAGACGGAACGATTCTGCACATCTATTACGCGGCCTTCCCAGCGACTCATTCCCAGTACCTTATTTTCATGGGAGGATACGCAGGCGGCACGAAAGACACCAAGTGAACTGGTTGTTTTCCTCAATGATTCGGATCGGCGCATTGACAATCAGCTAATAACCGCTTTGGAAAAGTACAATGCGTATCCCATTAAGTGGAGTGAGCGGGAATTTAAGGAGAACTTGTACAAGCTTGCTTCGTGAGTGGTGTTTGTGGCTTTGGTCGGGAGCGAGGTTTCTGCTGTTTGCCGTGTCGACCTCCCCTCAGTCGCCTACGGCGACAGCTCCCCTCGGGGAGGGGAGTTAAGGAAGCGCTTAACGTGCGTGGGGCTTCAGCCGCTCCCAATACGCCCGAATCGCGCCGAACGAATACACCGCGATCGCGACCCAAATCACCATGAACGCCGCATAGCCCTGCGCGCGCATCGGTTCGTGCAGCAGGAGCACGGCCACACAGAACTGGGTCAGCGGGGTGAGATATTGGATGAAACTCACGGTCAAGTAATGGCTGTGCTGCACGCCGTAGGAGAACGTGGCCAGCGGAATCGCGGTGGGCAGGCCGGAGAACGCCACCAACAGCGCGACCATGGCCGCCAACGTGGCGACCAAACGATACGCGAGCACGCTGATGGCATTCATACTGGACAGCGTGCGCCAGTACAGCGGCAGCACGCCCCAGCCGATATTGGACACGAGCGGCGCGGCTATCCCCATTCGCGTCTGCTCGACGGTACGAACCGAAGTCACGTCTCACCACCATAGCGACTGATCACATGAGTGTCCCGCACCTGGTCACATGGCATATTGGACTTGCTGATGATGAACAGTACCGGTTATTGTTAGAGTCTTTTCCACAGGACACGGAGATTGAACAGATGATTCGGCCTTTTCTGAGGGCGCGAATCAGATTCGTAACGCAGTGGTTTGCCCCAGACTCTGTTACGGTGATAATAACTTCATCGTTGATAAGGGAGTCTTCATGGCAGGCAATGGCAACACGGCATTTCGTTTCCGAGTCACTTTGCGCCTTGACGGGCGTGAATGCTGGCGGGAGATTCTGGTGCCGGCATCATTGACGTTCTTCGATTTGCATGCGGTATTGCAGGAATGCTTTATGTGGTACGGCGAGCATCTGTTCTGCTTCTGCGCCACATTTCCGGATGGGAAGCAGGTGCAAGTGGAAGAATTGTGGGGAGAAGAGCCCTCATACCATGAGGCGAAATACGAACAATATATGCCGGTGGAGCCGTTGCCGGAAGTTCGCATTGCTTCGGAAACCGAGCTGGGCGACGTGTTTCCCAAGGCGCGTACCGCTCGCTATTACTACGATTATGGTGACGATTGGATCCATGACATCAAGCTGCTGCGTACCTACCGCAGCGTGCACGTTGCGGATCCTCAGCTTTGGGATGGGGCGGGGGATGCGCCTCCGGAGGATGTCGGCGGGGTGTATGGGTTCGAGCGGTTCCTTGATACCTTGGGCAATCCCGAAGATGAAGAACATGATGGCATGGTTGAGTGGGCCGAGGACCAGATGTGGGATCGTTTCACGCTGAACCGCCATCGTGAGCGTCTGTTCCGTTGGCACAAGCACCGTGACATGATGTTGCAGTAGATGGCGTGGCTACAATATGAGCAGCTGTCAGCGGAATAGCCGTTTGTGGCTTGCGGGCTAGGGGCTGAAAATGCTATAAATATATTGCTTTACTCGGAAACGAGAAAGGCTCCAAGTCGCCGGGGGGCTCCCCCGGCATTTTTTGTCAACGGGGACGGGGGTGCGATGCCGTCTGTATTGAGCATCTTCGCTGATGAGAGCGGTGAGTGGGGTAAACGATCGGAATATTATTTAATTACTCTTGTTTTTCATGACCAGTCTAAGGATATTAGTCTTGCCTTAGAGCGGTACCGCCAGTCGTTGGCTGACTATGGACTTCCTGATGTCCCTTTCCATGCTGGGCCGCTGCTTACCGGGCATGATGCTTACGAAGGGATGAGCCTATCGGAGCGTAAGAGGCTTCTGGGTTTATTCGTTATCATGACTCGGCGGCTGCCGATTACATATCGGACGTTTGTGCATCGTAAAAGTGATTTTGACGATAACCGCCAACGTTTTGAAGCGCAACTCAAACGCGATATTGTTAATCTACTTTTGGCGCATCTTTCGGATTTCCATTCTTATGGCACTGTCAAGGTGTATTACGACGGTGGCCAACAGATAGTTACTGATGCCCTGCGAGGCGGGATTGAGTATGCACTCTCCATAGATGCCATTGTCTATCGTGACGCTTCTCCACGCGACTACCGGCTTGAACAAGTTGCGGATTTTCTATGCACCCTTGAATTGACCTGTGAGAAATTCCGGAATGGGGAACAAACTGAAACGGACAACAAGTTTTTTGGTGATTGGAAATCCTTCAGAGTCAATTATCTTAAGCCGATCCGCAGGAAAAGATTGGAATCATAAATTTGGCAGTGCCCAGATATATTCGGGACACAATTGAATAACACGAAATAGCAAACAAAATCCCCGGACCTACACAATCATCGCCACGACAATCTCAGAAAACACCGTTACGGCAATCAGTGGTGCGGTGCCGACGATGAAGGCGGGCATGGGTGGCAGATGGCAGTAGGCGAGGTAGCAGGCCATGTCGGCGATAAGCAAAATCAGCAGGATGATGGCCAAAACGATGGCGGCGGTTGCCCCGAGAGCTCCGGAACTGTGCAACATAGTCAGCGCACATAGTTCCAGCGTGATCCACATGACGATGAGCAACAGTTCCGTGGTAGTCGGCCGTTGCAACAGTCGCGAAGTAAGCACGGCCAGAATGGTATAGGCGGCAACGCCACCGACCGCGAACCGCTGAATCTGCTGATTTCGCCGGCCCTATTAAGTCCCTCAACTCCATCAATCGCCGTCTGACCCATCACATCACGCTTCATACACATTGCCGATTGACAGTCCTAGAACACAGTCTAGAACTGTCATGGTATGTTCGCGCAGATAGGGGCTCCAACAAAATT
Organism: Bifidobacterium sp. FKU; assembly: GCF_026016385.1. Taxonomy (NCBI): domain Bacteria; kingdom Bacillati; phylum Actinomycetota; class Actinomycetes; order Bifidobacteriales; family Bifidobacteriaceae; genus Bifidobacterium; species Bifidobacterium sp. FKU. Next base: position 1,462,616 of record NZ_CP092888.1, on the reverse strand, counting down.
GGCTAAAAGAGAACTCGGCAACCTATAAAAAGGACGCGCCCGTGTGCCCTTACCGTTCAGCTCCGCTCACGAATGAAATCGAAAATCACGTCGAAGACCTGTTGGCTCCAGAAATCGTACTCGTGTTCGGCGCCGTCGACTAGCACCAGCTGCGCGTCCACGCCGTGCTCGGCCAGCCGGTCGCGCATCTTGACGGATTGATGGTAGGGGACCACGGTGTCGGCGGTGCCGTGCAACAGGAGCATCGGTGGATACTGCTGGTCATCCCGCACCTGCAGGTAGGGGCTCATGTCAGCCGCGCGCTGACGGACCTCGGCATTGATGCCGGTCTCATGGGTCGCACCCACCACGGCCGCGAACGGGCCGAAATAGTACAGCCGGAATGGATTGGTCTCATCGTCGAATGCGTCGACAGCTTCAAGCATGTCGGTGGGCGGGAAGCAGCTGACCACGTACTTCACCGCATCGCTCTCATCGGCATTGGTGCCGTCCTCATACCGCGGATCGTCGGCGGTCAACCCCACCAGCAGCGACGTGTTGCCGCCGGACGACGTGCCCCAGATACCGAGACGGTCGGGGTCCACGTGCCATTGACGTGCGTTTGCCCTGAGATAGCGGATGGCTGCTTTTACGTCCTCGAGATATGCGGGGAACACGTCGTGGGGATCGCTCGAGGCATCGCGATGATTCACCGTAGCCACCACAAAGCCTTCGCGGGCCAAAGCCGAGAGTTGCGGGATCTCGTAGTCGCGATGCGGCGTGGTCCAGGCGCTGCCTTGCACGAATACCACGGTGGGGTAGCGGCGGTCATCGTCATCGCCGGTGGATTGTGGCGAGATGATATCCATCACCAGGTTATCGGCCCCGGTCTTGTATGCCACGTTGCGGGTCAGCGTGGCCAATCCGGCAAGCGTGGGATTGTGCGGGATATGGATGACATTGTTTGCGCCGGCGTTGGCATCACTGACTTTGGCTGAATCGGTAGTATTCATGGAATCCCCCTAGCTCTGTTGCTATAGAGGTCATCATACAAGAAATGGGCATGATTACGGCACAACGATGTCTCGGTCACAGCGAAGACATGAAGACGCGAAGACGCGCCCGGCAGCGCGCGCTGCCTGCCTGCCTGCGAGTTGCCTTCAAGTGCACTTCAAGCGATAAGGTGACATAAGCAGCGGCATTGGAGATTGCTGCCCGGCAACGAAGCGGACAGTGCTCGTTCGCCGATTCACGATAACAGAAATGTGACACTATGAAGACTCAGGAAATCGGACAATCCGGCATGATTGCGTCACGAGTGGCGCTGGGCGTGATGCGCATGGACGCGTTGGATGCCGCCGATGCGGCACGTACCGTGGCCGTGGCCCATGATTCCGGCATCGACTATTTCGACACGGCGGAATGCATACATAGATGCTCGACGCTGAAATCCAATTCAATATGGCGAGCGATCCCGCAGCCGATCGCACCGGTGGCATCCTGCCTTATTCACGGCTGAAGCATATGACCATTCAGGCATGGTGCCCATTCCAATCCGGCACGGAATACGGTCCGTTCGTCGGCAACGAGCATTTCCCCGAGCTGAACGCCGAATTGACCCGTCTTGCCGGCAATCCGTTGGTGTGAGCGAGAGATGACGAGACCAATGCCGTTGAGGCGCGTGTTCAGCGTGCATACATCTCAACGGCGGTCAATGCATTGTGTCAATGCCAACATTCAGTGCCTCCGGGCGTGCACCATCTGGCGAAAGCTGATGTGTATGTCCATACAGCAGTCTGCGACCGTCAAACGGCAACGCCTTGCCGCTGAACTTCGCCACATCATCGGGCCAACTGTATGCCAGATCCTCCCGATACGGGTAATGTGAAAAATTGACTGTACCGAGTCCCTCAATCTCAACCGTATCGTGCGGCTCCAAGCTTTTGAACAGGTTGAGTGCGGGGCGGTCTTCCAGCCACCAGTCATCATGGTTGCCGATCACACCATGCAGATGCTTGCAATTGAGCGCTCGCAGGCAGTTCTTCAGATGGGTCAGCGATGTGCGGAAACCGATATCACCCAGAATCCACAGCTCATCATCCGGGCCGACCAAAGTGTTGATATGATCCACAATCGCCTTGTCATGCGCATCCGTATCGGCGACCTGACGAAACGTCAGACCCGCGCCGAACGTCTCCTCCTTGGCCCAATCCTCGGCGGTCTTGCGATCATGCGCGCGCAGCACCTCCTCATAGCGCGAGTGCGTCGGGTCGAACGTCGTGAACCCTCGCAACACCGTGACCAGTGGATGCCCGAAATGCGTGTCGGTCGTGAAATACCTCATGGCAGTCGCCTCCCCTTTTCGGCGTGCAGCAATCATTTCCCATCCTAGGCGCAGCCGGCACCTGTCGGTTCGTGTTGCCATAATGAGGCACATTGCAGGGGAACCCGTGAACGCAAGCTGCCGGCCATCGTGGCGGCGAACGGGTTGAGAAAGGCGCTGTGCCTGACCCTTGGAACCTGTTGGCCAACACCATCGAAGGGGGCAAACGATGTCTTTTGACGCCGTCGCATTCGGCCCGATCACCCTGAACCACCTGCCGCCGTTCGCCCAGCGCCTGCGATATACAGTACACGTGGAAACCCGAATGGGACGTGTGAGGCGCACGATGGATGAGCGGTGGGCGCGTGCTTTGCGCGCCAGGGGTATTGATATTGACGAGGCTGAAGGTGCTGGTGGGAAACAGGCACATGACGGCAAACGGCATACCAACATCACGGGTACTGGTCGACGCTCCGAGTCCCAGCCGGCTGTCGGGCTCCGCGGTCGATCCAATACCAGCACGAATCTGCCGGGGCCGAAGGTGACGGCACGCGCCACGCCATTCAAGGCCACCGGTCATAAGGGCGGCATCAGCCGGCAGGGGAATTGAGCTGATCGCAGAACCATCGCGCGATGAATGGGCATGGCCAACGCCATTCCGCCATTGTTGAGCCGCTTCTACTTGGACCGGTACCTCTTTGAACGGAGATATTCCATATTGAAGCTATTCCGGCATCATACGGCACGTAGGAAATGCCGGATATCGGCGATTTCCTCATCACAGATGGCATGGGCCATGCCGGAATACTCGCGATAGGTCAGATGCCCGGCCCGTTCAAGGACCTGATGGGCCGTTTGCTGGTCGGGCAGCGGAATCGTGCGGTCCTGCGCGCCATACGCCAGGAAGAATCGGGTAGTGGAGTCAAGCGCCGCCTGTTCCTCGCCCATGAACGAAGGACTGAGCAGGATCGCGGCATTGAACAACGTCGGATGCACCTTGACCAGGCGATACGACAGATAACCGCCTTGGGAGAAACCGATCAATATCTTCCTGCGATGGGCGAATGCCGAGGCATCCAGCAGTGAAGCCACCGCATCCCCGACCGCCGCGCATTCGCGTTGGCGCTCGTCCACGCCGCAGCCGTCGGGATACCAGTAATTGCCGCCCATATAGGGCCTTGCGTAGGTGGCACGGAACGAGATATAGCTGGGTACGGCGGCAATTGCGGACGGGGCCGCATCGGCTCGCATCGGCGCATATACGGCGTCGAGAATCCGCACCATCTCGCTTTCGTCGTTGCCGTAACCGTGGAACATCAGGAAAATGGGGTCATTGCCGCCGGCATCGATCTGGCTTGTCATCTGCATTTGCATCGTCATCACCTCACCAACGAGCTTACATGCATTAGACTTGTAGCGATTGACCCACCGAGCACGCAAGGAGCAAGTTATGGAGCCGAGGCGCGGGCCTCTCACCGCAGGCGAGAAGGTGCAGTTCACCGACCGCAAGGGCAAGAAGATCACCGATCAGCTTGTGGCTGGCGGCTCCACGCAGACCGAGCATGGCCTGATTCTGCATGACGATGTGATCGGCAAGACCGAAGGCACCGTCATCCTCACCGTGCACGCCAAGCGTGAGGCACAGGTCAATCAGGTTTATCCCGAGAAAGACAAGAACAAGCCGTGGAAATCGTCGCGCGCCATCGGCGGCTGGGAGTATGCGGTGATGCGCCCGCGACTGGCCGATTATGTGCTTTCGATGCCGCGCGGCGCGCAGATCATGTATCCGAAGGACATCGCCCAGGTCATTCAGCTCGGCGACATCCGCTCCGGCATGCGCGTGCTTGAGTCCGGTGCCGGCTCGGGCGCGATGAGCGTGAATCTGCTGGACGCCGTGGGCGAGCGCGGCCATCTGACCACGATCGAGCTGCGCCCCGAATTCGCCAAAGTGGCTCAGGCCAACGCCACGCTGTATTACGGTGAAGCCCCCAGCTGGTGGGATCTCAAAACCGGCGACTTCGACTCCGTGGCCGCCGAACTGCCCGAACACTGGTTCGACCGCATCATGCTCGACATGCTCGACCCGTGGAACAGGCTCGACCAGGCATACCGCGTGATTGCCCCCGGCGGCGTGTTGGTCAGTTACGTAACTACCACCACGCAGATGAGCCGACTGGCCGAAGCCCTGCGCGCGGCCGGCTGCTGGACCGAGCCGCAGATCCAGGAATCGTTCGAACGCACATGGAAGGCCCAAGGCCTCGCCGTACGCCCCGACCACCAGATGATCGGCCATACCGGTTTCCTTGTTATCTCGCGCGCCATGGCCTCCGGGTTCGAGGCGCTCAGAAAGCGCGATCGCGTGACCAAGGACACACAGACCGACATCGACTCGCTCACCGACGAACAGCGTGAGGCGCAGATCGAGGAACTGGAACTGCGCGACATCTCCGACCACAAACTACGTAAGGTGTTGCGTGACCTCGACCGTCAGGTGGGAGAACTTGGCAACACGCACGAATAACCGCCAAACGATGAGTTTGTGAACGCTCACACACCTCTATACTGGAAGCAACACCACACCGACACACCGGGCAGGCGGTTCGTGAAGGGAGCCACGGATGGGCATCAAGCTGAGCAAAGTCGCCAAAGCAGCGAAGAAATACGACCATATCCTCATCATCATGAGGCACGCCAAGGCCGAGCCGTTCGGCGACAAGGGCGACTCGGAACGCGAGCTCACCGACAAAGGTCTGAAACAGGCGAAGGTCGTGGGCAAGGGTATCGAGTCGCTGGGATTGGTGCCCGATCAAATCTCCTGCTCGTCCGTTACCCGCACGCGCCAGACACTGGACCGCATGCTCAAGACCTTTGGCGACAAGCCGATCGTCGACTACCGCATTAGTCTGTATGACGGGGGAGTGCAGGCGGTGTTCGACGAGCTCGCCCACGTCAAGGCCAAGAACCGCGTGTTCATGATCGTGGGTCATGAGCCGACGGTATCGATCAGCGCCCAATGGCTCGCCTCGCCCGACTCCGATGCCGAACGGCTTGATCTGCTCAATCTGGGACTTTCGCCCGCATCCGTCGTGATCATGGGGTTGGACAAACCGTTCGACGAATGGCAGGTTCATAGCGGCGAATTGCTTGCCGTCATCAATGTGAAGGATTTTGACTGAATCGACCCTCCGTGACCGCGTGCGACCTGGGGGCTGCCGGGAGGGGATCGTCAGGGTATAAATTCCGTTGATAGCGACACTCTGCGGCTATTTATAGGGGCCGGAATCCGAATGTTTGCTACCCTGAATCGGGTTACGAACGCACACAATTTGGAGGATTCATGTCCACTCTGACTTCCGTCTCCGGCTTCCCCCGCATCGGGCAGAACCGTGAACTGAAGAAGATCATCGAAGGTTACTGGAAGGGTGCCAACGACCTTGCCGCCGTCAAGGCCACCGCCGCCGAACTGCGCGCCAAGCATTGGAAGCTGCAGCAGGCCGCCGGCATCGATCTCATCGCCAGCAACGACTTCAGCTACTACGATCAGATGCTGGACACCGCCATCCTGCTCAACGTGATTCCGCAGCGTTACCAGCGTCTCGCCTTCGACGATCAGGAGGATACGCTCTTCGCCATGGCGCGCGGCTACCAGGGCGACAAGGGTGATGTAACCGCACTGCCGATGAAGAAGTGGTTCACCACCAACTACCACTATCTGGTGCCCGAGGTCGAACCGTCCGCCGAAATCAAGCTCAATTCCACCAAACCGTTCGATGAATTCAACGAGGCCAAGTCCCTGGGCGTCGAAACCAAGCCCGTGTTCATCGGACCGTACACCTTCCTCAAGCTCGCGCGTACTCCGGAAGCCGCCGAACTGGAGATCGACAAAGGACTGGTCAACGCGGTGGCCGCCGTCTACGCCGAGGTACTCGCCAGGTTCAACGATCTTGGCGCCGCGTGGGTTCAGCTTGACGAGCCGTACCTCGTGCTCGACAAGGAGCCGGGCGATGTCGAGCTCTTCAAGGCCCTCTACACCAAGATCCTGCCCGCCAAGGGCAATGTGAAGGTGCTGCTCAACACCTACTTCGGCCACATCGCCGACGTGTATGAGACCGTCAACCTGTTCGGTTTCGACGGCATCGGGCTGGATCTCAACGAAGGTCGCGAGGAGAACCTCGAAGCCGTCGCCAAGTACGGCGTGGCCGCCGGCACCACCATCTTCGCCGGCGTGATCAACGGCCGCAACATCTGGCGCAACAACTACGCCACCTCCCTCGGCTTGGTCGATGCTCTGAAGCAGGTCACCGCCGATGTGGCCGTCTCCACCGCGTCCTCCCTGCTGCATGTGCCGTTCAGCACCGAAGGGGAGACCGGCATCCCGGCCGAAGACCTCAAGCACTTCGCATTCGCGGTCCAAAAGCTCGGCGAGCTCAAGGAGATCGCGGCCCTGACCGACGCCACCGAGGATGAGAAGAAGTCGTCCGCGGCCCTCGCCGCCAATCAGGCGTTGTTCGACGGCACCCGAGTGGCCGCCGATCCGGCCGTCGCCGAACGCATCGGCAAGCTGTCCGGTGCCGACTACGTGCGTCAGCCGGCCCGCGAAGAGCGCCAGTCCCTGCAGCGCGAGGCCCTCGGGCTGCCGCTGCTGCCGACCACCACCATCGGCTCCTTCCCCCAGACCAAGGAGATTCGCGCCGAGCGCGCCAAGCTGCGCAAGGGCGAAGTAACCAAGGAGGCCTATGACGAGTTCATCGCATCGCAGATCGACGCCGTCATCCGCAAACAGGAGGAGATCGGCCTCGATGTGCTGGTCCATGGCGAATTCGAGCGTAACGACATGGTCGAGTACTTCGGCCAGAATCTCAACGGCTTCCTGTTCACCAAGAACGCCTGGGTCCAGTCCTATGGCACTCGTTGCGTCAAGCCCCCGATCGTGTGGGGCGATGTCTCCCGCGCCAACCCGATCACCGTGGAATGGTCCGCGTATGCCCAGTCCAAGACCGACCATGTGATGAAGGGCATGCTCACCGGACCGGTGACCATCCTCAACTGGTCCTGGCCGCGTGAGGACATCACCCATGAGGAACAGACCAAGCAGCTCGCCCTCGCCATCCGCGACGAAGTCCTCGATCTTGAGGCCGCCGGCATCAAGATCATCCAGATCGATGAGGCCGCCCTGCGCGAGAAGCTGCCGTTGCGCAAGTCCGACTGGCACGCCAAGTACCTCGACTGGGCCATCCCGGCCTTCCGTCTGGTGCATTCCGCCGTCAAGCCGACCACCCAGATCCACACGCACATGTGCTATTCCGAGTTCAACGACATCATCCGCGACATCGATGCGATGGATGCCGACGTGATCTCCTTCGAGGCGTCCCGCGGCGATCTCGTGGTGCTTGACGCCATCCACGACGCGCGGTTCGAGACCGAAGCCGGTCCGGGCGTGTACGACATCCATTCCCCGCGTATCCCCTCCGAGAAGGAGATCGAGGATCGCATCTACGAGATCCTGGACAAGATCGACGTAAAGAAGGTGTGGATCAACCCCGACTGCGGTCTGAAGACCCGAGGTAACGACGAGACCTGGCCGAGCCTTGAACATCTGGTCGCCGCCGCCAAGGCCGTGCGCGCCAAGCTCGACAAGTAGCGGAAATCACCGAGCTCCCTTCCAGATGAGGGAGCTCGGGTTTATGTAAGGAAATCAGCATGCATTCCCCGATGTTCAGCCTTGAGGTCTTTCACCCGAAACGCAACGCTCCCGTGGACACCATCTATGACACCCTTGACGGTCTGGAGGGGCTGAACCCCGACTTCATTTCCGTGACCTACGGCCACGGCACCCATTCGGACCGCACCGCCACCGCGCGCATCGCCCACACGATCAGCAAGGAGTACGGCATTCCCGCAGTCGCGCACCTGACCGCGTTGTACTCCGACAAGGCGAAAATCGACGAGGCCCTCGACATGTTCGAGCAGGCCGGTGTGAGCGCGGTGCTCGCCTTGCGAGGCGACTACATCGATGGCGAACGTTTGGTCGGCGATTTCAACCACGCCAGCGATCTCGTGTCCTACATCAGATCCATGAAACCGGATTTCACGGTGTTCGGCGCATGCTATCCAGAAGGCCATTACCAGTCCGGATCGTTGGATCAGGACATCGAGAACCTGAAGATCAAGGTCGATGCCGGCGTCACCCGTCTGATCTCGCAATTGTTCTATGACAACGAGGATTTCTACCGCTTCCTGGACAAGGCTCGCGCCGCCGGCATCACCGTGCCGATCGAAGCGGGCATCATGCCGGTGCGCGGCGCCAAGTCGGTGCGGCGCATGGCCGAACGCAACGCCTCGCGCATTCCCGACAAACTCGATGCACTGCTGAACAGGTGGGAGGATGACATTCAATCGCTGCGTACCGCCGGCATCCTCTACGCTTCCGAGCAGATCGCCGACCTCGTGGCCCACGGCGTGGACGGCGTCCACCTGTATTCGATGAACCACCCCGCCACCACGCGCCGTATCTGGCGCAACGTGGAACCGTTGTTCCTCGGTACGCAAGGTTGACGCATATCGCGGCGCGGCGCGTCTCAATGTGTCGCGCCGCACGTTAACCTGCTGGCGAAACCCAGAGTTCACCCAGCGGCCGATGGGTATCATGAACGTGCGAGCCAACCAAAGCGATGGAAGGAAGTCCGTTATGTGCACTGGTGTCCGTTTCTCCGATGATGAGGGCAACACCTATTTCGGCCGTAATCTCGACTGGAGTTTCTCATATGGGGAGACCATCCTGGTCACTCCGCGCGGCTACCACTATGACACGGTGTTCGGTGCGAGCGGCAAGGCGAAGCCGAACGCGGTGATCGGCGTGGGCGTGGTCATGGCCGATAGGCCGATGTATTTCGACTGCGCCAACGAACATGGTCTGGCCATCGCCGGCTTGAATTTCCCTGGTTACGCCTCGTTCGTCCACGAACCGGTCGAAGGCACGGAGAACGTCGCCACGTTCGAATTTCCGCTGTGGGTGGCGCGTAATTTCGACTCCGTCGACGAGGTCGAGGAGGCGCTCAGGAACGTGACGCTCGTCTCCCAGATCGTGCCGGGACAGCAGGAGTCGCTGCTGCACTGGTTCATCGGCGACGGCAAGCGCAGCATCGTCGTCGAGCAGATGGCCGATGGCATGCACGTGCATCATGACGACGTCGATGTGCTGACCAATCAGCCGACGTTCGACTTCCATATGGAGAATCTGCGCAACTACATGTGCGTCAGCAACGAGATGGCCGAACCGACTTCATGGGGCAAGGCCTCCTTGACCGCCTGGGGTGCGGGTGTGGGCATGCATGGCATCCCGGGCGACGTGAGCTCCCCGTCCCGCTTCGTTCGTGTGGCCTACACCAACGCGCATTACCCGCAGCAGAACGATGAAGCCGCCAATGTGTCGCGCCTGTTCCACACCCTCGGCTCCGTGCAGATGGTGGACGGCATGGCGAAGATGGGCAACGGCCAGTTCGAACGCACGCTGTTCACCAGCGGATACTCGTCCAAGACCAACACCTATTACATGAACACCTATGATGATCCCGCCATCCGTTCCTACGCCATGGCCGATTACGATATGGATTCCTCGGAGCTCATCAGCGTCGCCCGATGACTCCTTCCCGGCTCATGCCCCATTCGGAAGGACATGAGCGTATATAGTGGAATCTTATGGAATCGTCGATGTTCAAACCCAGCTCCATGGACCTCATCAGGGCAGGTCTGCAAGACCTCGACAGGGCTCGCGCCCTGTTCGGCCAGCTCAAGGCCGACGCCATCGCCGATGGACGATGCGCCGAATTGCTGGGCGTGTTGGCCCATGCGTGCGACCCCGACGTGGCGCTGGGCAATTTCGTGGATATCGTCAACGCGATGCAGTCCAGTCGGCGGGATCTGGATCGGGTCATTCCCGACGCCGGTGCCCTCCGACGTCTGATCACCGTGCTCGGCGCCTCCGACGCGATGGGCAAGTTCATGCGTTTCAGGCCGGAACTCGTCGAAGCCGCGTCCGTCGGCAGCGCCGACAGCCACCTGTTCAACCGCGCACAGCGTCGAGCCCGTCTGCTCATGGCGGTCGGCGCCGATCCCGACGATCAGGCCATGCCCGTCGCCTCCAAGGATCTGGCGGAAGCGGCCACGGCGCTGCGTGCCGGTTATCGCCGGCAGCTGGCCGCCATCATCGCGCAGGACGTCATGGCGGAGGATCCGATTCGCATCCAACCGACCATCAGCAGCGAATTGTCCGACCTCGCGGACGCGGCGCTTGAAGGCGCGCTGGCCATCGCCCGCCACGAAATCGAGGGCAGCGAGCACGTGTGCTTCACCATCATCGGCATGGGCAAACTCGGCGCACAGGAACTGAACTACGTCTCCGACGTGGACCTCATCTACGTGGTCGAACCGGCCGACAAGGACGTGGACCATCAGACGCTGATCCGCGTAAGCACCAAGATGGGCACCATGCTGCAGCGTGTCTGCCAGTCCGCCATCATGGGCGTGGCCGAGCAGCCGCTGTGGCAGATCGACGGCGGCCTGCGCCCGGAAGGCAAGGACGGCGCGCTGGTGCGCGTGCTCTCCTCGCACAAGAACTACTACGAGCAGTGGGCCGAGAACTGGGAGTTCCAGGCGTTGCTCAAGGCCCGCCCGGTGGCTGGCGACCCCGACCTCGGCCAGGCCTACATGGACATGACCCGGCCGTTCGTGTGGAGCGCGTCCAAGCGTAAGAACTTCGTCTACGACTGCCAGAAGATGCGCAAGCGCGTGGAGGATCTGATTCCCGCGCCCCTGAAGGACCGCGAAATCAAGCTCGGCCGCGGCGGCCTGCGCGATGTGGAATTCACCGTGCAGATGCTCCAGCTCGTACACGGCCGCACCGACGAATCGCTGCGCACCAGCAACACGCTCGACTCGCTGCAGCGCCTGTCCGAAGGCGGCTATGTCTCGCGCAAACAGGCCGTGCGCATGTCCCAGGACTACCGCTTTGAGCGCGTGATGGAGCATCGCCAGCAGATCTGGTCCCTGAAGCGCACGCACCTGTTCCCGGACCTCGGCCGAGCCTCGGTCGGAGGCCTCGAAAAGAAGCGCGACATCGACGTGGACGAGCTCAACCAGAACCAGGAGCTGCGTCGCCTCGCCCGCGCGTTCGGCCTGCACCCGGAAGAACTCGTCGACAAATATGACGACACCCGTCGCGAAGTGCGCCACCTGCACCTTGACATCTACTATCGCCCGATGCTGCCGGTCAACGCCCAGATGGAGAACGACCAGATCGTGCTGAGCGTCGAGGCAGCACAGGAACGATTCGAATCCATCGGCTTCGGCGACCCGGACGCCGCCATCCGCCACGTGCAGGCGCTCACTGCCGGCGTGGGACGCGCGGCCAAAATCAACCGCATCATCCTGCCCGCCGTCTTGCAGTGGCTGGGCGAGGGCCAGAACCCGGACATGGGCCTGCTCAACTGGCGCAAGCTGGAGGAGAACTTCGGCACCGAATCCGGCTACCTCGGCTTCTTGCGTGACTCCACTTCTGCCGCCCAGCGTCTGTGCCACATCCTGTCCAACTCGCGATTCCTGGGCGACGCGCTCAACAAGTCGGTCGAATCGATCAGCTGGCTCGGTGATGACGGCAATCTGCAGGCCCGCACGCGCGAGGCATTGGATGTGCAGACCGGCTCGGCGCTGGAACGTTTCGGCTCGAACATCAACGAGTTCGCCAACTCCATGCGCGCCATGCGCCGCCACGAAATCGAACGCATCGGCCTGTCTTGGATGAGCGGTGTGATCAGCGACTCCGACAGCCTCAAGGCCATGACCGACGTGTATGACGCGATCATCGACGTCTCTCTGACTTGGGCCGTGCGCCACCAGATTGCCGCGTTTGGCGTCGAAACCGCGCCGGCCGGTATCACCGTCATCGCCATGGGCCGTTACGGCGGGCGCGAAGTGAACTTCAGCTCCGATGCGGATGCCATTCTCATCTACCGTCCGGCCGACGACGCCGATGACGGCCAGGCCAACGCCTTCGCCAAGAAGGTCGTGGAAGACCTGCGCAACATCCTGCAAGGCCCGACGACGTTGGAACCCAAGATCGAACTCGACCTGGACCTGCGCCCGGAAGGCAAGAACGGCCCGCTCGTGCGCTCCTACGCCTCCTGCGAGGAATACTACGAATCCTGGGCCTCGACCTGGGAGCGCCAGGCGCTGCTGCGCGCCCGGTACGCGGCCGGCGACGCCGAACTGGCGCGGGACTTCCTGATCAACATCGCCGACCCGTTGCGCTACCCGACCACGGAGCTGACCGAGGCCGAATTGCAGAACATCCGCAAGCTCAAGGCCCGTATGGAGGCCGAGCGTCTGCCGCGCGGCGTGCGTCGAGAACGTCATCTGAAGCTCGGCAAGGGCGGTCTGTCTGACGTGGAATGGACCGTGCAACTCATGCAGCTCCAGCACGCCGGCGATATCAAAGATCTGCGCGTCAACGGCACATTGGAGGCATTGGACGTGCTGGAGGCCAAGAAGCTCATCAGCGCTATCGATGCGATTCAGCTGCGCAAGGCATGGACGTTGTGCACCGCGGCCCGCAACGGCAACTATCTGTGGAGCGGGCGCGCCAACCAGGCCGATATTCTGCCTGATGACATCTATTCGCTGGGCGGCATCGCCGTCTACCTCGGCTACGGCGCCCACCGCGGCCAGCATTTCGAGAACGACCTGCTGGCCGTGATGCGCAAATGCCGTGACGTATGCCAGCGCCTGTTCTACGGGCAGGCCGAAGACGAGGCGACTGCGGCAACCACCGCCACGGCCTCCGCCGCAACGCAGCAGCCGCAAACCGCGCCTCGACCGCGTATGCACGTGATCGCACCGCGACTGGAGCGGAACCGACGCCGCGCGCAGCGATAGACCTTTCTTGTATTGCGTTCACTACGTTCATTAGGTCGATTCATCGTTCATTAGGTCGGTCCGCCGCCGCATACCTTGTTGGAATGGCGGCATTCCAACAACAGATACGAGGGTGCAGTGACCTAATGAACGTCAAATCGACCTAATGAATGAGCTCTGGCGTTCCAAAGCAGATATCAGCTATACAGACACAGCATATTCGTTGGATTTTCAGGTGAACACTCGGTGAATGCGGCTGTCCGAAAAATGGCGTAAGTTATATTAGGTCACACAAGGGTGGCCACCTGAAAACCACGAGCGAAAAGGTGAGCCTTGTCTGAAGAAACGCCAATGGTCGGCAAAAGCGTCGTAACGCTGGACGGCCTGTCTACAAACCAGATTCTCGACCTACTGCATAAGGCCGAATACATCGATTCCCACCGCAAAGAGGTTGCCCATACCTGCGATGGGCGAGTGCTGGCCACGCTGTTCTACGAGCCCTCCACCCGTACGCGCCTGAGCTTTGAGACCGCAATGCTGCGTCTCGGCGGCAAGGTCATCGGATTCGCCGGCGCGCAGCTGGCCTCCGTGACCAAGGGCGAATCCATCGCCGACACGTTGAAGACCGTGTCCAACTACGTGGACGTGGTCGCCATCCGTCACCCGAAGGAGGGTGCCGCGCTGGTGGCCTCCCGCGCCGCATCCGTGCCGGTGATCAACGCCGGCGACGGCGGCCACATGCATCCCACGCAGACGCTGGCCGACCTGGCCACGCTGCAGTCGCGCTTCGGCCGCATCACCGACCTGACCGTGGGACTGTGCGGCGATTTGACCTTCGGCCGCACTGTGCACTCCCTGATCGAGACCCTGTGCCGCTTCGGCAACGTGCGCTTCGTGCTTATCAGCCCGGACGAGCTCAAGACCCCGCAGTACGTAATCGACCGCATCAACGCCACCGACAACTGCTCCTACGTGGAAGTGCGCGACCTGGCCTCCGTGATCGGCGACCTCGACGTGCTGTACATGACCCGCGTGCAGAAGGAACGCTTCTTCAACGAAGACGACTACCTGCGCCTGCGCGACACCTACATTCTCGACGAAGAGAAGCTGCAGCTCGCCAAGCCGTCCATGGCCGTGCTTCACCCGCTGCCGCGCGTCAACGAAATCGCCGTGGACGTGGACGACGACCCGCGTGCCGCCTACTTCGAACAGGTCAAGAACGGCATGCTCGTGCGCATGGCCCTCGAAAGCACCGTGGTGGGCGACGAACTGCCCGGATACGAACCGCTCAACCCCAAGGAGGTTCAGGCCTGATGGAAGTCACCAGCATTCAGAACGGCATCATCATCGACCATGTGCCGGCCGGAACCTCGCTGAAGGTTCTCGAATACCTGAAGATCGACCCGGCCAAAACCAAGCTTGCGCTCATCATGAACGCCAACTCCAAGCGTTACGGCTCCAAGGACATCATCAAAATCGAGGATGACAAGGACATCGATCTCGACGTGCTCGGCTTCGTGGCCCGCCAGGCCACCGTGGACGTGGTGCGCGGCGGCAAGATCGTCGAAAAGAAGCAGCCGAACCTGCCCGAGCACATCGTCGGCGTGATCTCCTGCGTGAACCCGCGCTGCGTGACCACCACCGAGCCCGGCATCAAGCAGATGTTCCACCTCGTGCACTCCGAACGGCTCGAATACCGCTGCGACTACTGCGATGAGGAAGCCAAACTGTGAGCATCACCCTACGCAACATCAAGGTCTGGAACACCGGCGAGGTCATCGACCTCGTGGTGCCCAAGACCGCTGCCGCCTACTTCGCCGACACCTCCGCCGTGGCTGACGGTGCCGATATCGACGCCACCGGACTGACCGTGGCCCCCGGTTTCGAAGACCCGCACGTCCACTTCCGCGATCCCGGCCAGACCTACAAGGAATCTATGGTCTCCGGCTGCCGCGCGTCCGCATCCGGCGGATACACGAATGTGCTCATCATGCCGAACACGTTGCCGGCACTGGATGGGCAGACCGTGTCTGACCTGGAAGCGGCCGGTGCGAAAGAGGTTCTGGATGCCGGCTTCGACAACGTCATCGACTTCCTGCAGCAGTACGATACTGCGCACGATGTTCAATTGTCGGTTCGTTACGATCTGTGCGTGTGCGCGTCCAAGGATCGCGCCGGTCATGAGGCAAGCGACGTTGCCGACTGGCTCAGGTACGTGCCCGGATTCGAGGACGACGCCAAGACGCCGGCCATGCTCACGCACCCCATCACCGCAATTAGCGACGACGGTTCCGCTGTGACGCCGGAGATCCTGGACCAGGTGCTGGAGAACGTCAAGGCCTCCGACCTGTACCTGATCGAGCATTGCGAGCATCACGATACAGGTGCCGTGAACGAAGGCCCGGTCTCGCGCGAACTTGGCGTGCCCGGCATTCCGGAAGACACCGAGCTCAAGATCGTGGCCCGCGATATAGAAGCGGCCCGCCGCACTGGTGTCCACGTACACTTCCAGCATGTGAGCACTGCCATCTCGTTCGAGGCGATTCGCAAGGCCAAGGCCGAAGGATTGCCAATCACCTGCGAGACCGCGCCGCACTATCTGGCGTTGAGCGACGAGGCGCTGCTCAAGTACGGCACGCTCGCCAAGATGAATCCGCCGCTGCGCTCCGAAGCGGACCGCAAAGCCACCATCGCGGCCATCGCCGACGGCACCGTGGATCTGCTGGCCACCGACCATGCGCCGCACACGTTGGCAGAGAAGGAACTCGGCTTCCTTGAGGCGCCCAACGGCATCATCGGACTGGAATGCGCGTATGGCGTGTGCCACAAGGTGCTCGTCGACGGCGGCTTCATTTCCGATGAGCGTCTGATCGGGCTCATGTCCGTGGGGCCTGCCGAACTCATGGGGCATGTGCCAACCGACGTGGCCGCGCTGGTCGAGGACTACGCCGAACCCGCGCCCACCGGGGATGATCCGGATGGCGTGATTGCGGGGGAGAGCGACACTCAGCCGCAGCGTGAAGGCGTCAACCGACTGCTCGACCTGAGCCGTGTGGATGACGCCGACAATGTCGACCTCGTGGTGCTCAACACCGCTGAGGAATGGACCGTGGACCCCGAACAGTTCCACTCCAAGGCTCGTAACACCCCGTTCGGCGGCTGGCAGGTCACCGGACGCCCCCTCGCCACAATCATCGGCTCCCAGCTGATGTTCAGCCGTCTGTAGATAACATAAGGAGCAGCATGGATCGCCTGATCGAAGCGATTGACAACACTCAGAACCCCAGCGTCGTGGGCCTCGACCCCACCGAGGCGTTGGTACCGCCGCAGGTCGTGGCGAGCTTTGCCGACGAGGTGCGTGACTCGGTCGAATCCCCGGAGGAAATCGAATCCGCGCAGCTGGCCATCGCCTACTTCGAATACAACCGCACGATCATCGACGCCATCGCTGACATCGTGCCTGCCGTCAAACCGCAGATCGCCATGTACGAGGCGCTCGGCCCCGCCGGCGTGGACATCTACACGATGACCTGCGAATACGCGGCCCAGCAGGGCCTCTACGTGCTCGGCGACATCAAACGCGGCGACATCGGCTCCACCGCAACCGCCTACGCCCACCACCTGAACGGCGTAGGCGACTTCGACCCGTGGCATGAGGATGCGGTGACCGTCAACCCGTACCTCGGCACCGACGGCATCACCCCGTTCGTCGAGGCCGCCGCCGAAGCCGACAAGGACATCTTCGTGCTCGTGCGCACCTCCAACCCGTCCTCCAGCGAACTGCAGATGCTCGACCTGGCCGACGGCACGAAGGTCTACGAGCACGTGGCCGATCTCGTGGAAGGATGGGGTGCCGAGACCATCGGCAGCCACGGCTACTCCCGCGTGGGCGCGGTGGTCGGTGCCACCCACCCCGAGGAAGGCAAGGCGTTGCGTGAACGTATGCCGCACACGTTCTTCCTCGTGCCGGGCTACGGTGCGCAGGGCGGCACGGCCGCGGACGTGGCAGGCATGTTCGACAAGCAGGGCAGCGGCGCCATCGTCAACTCGTCGCGCGGCATCATCGGCGCATGGAAGAAGAGCGGCAAGTACTCCGAATCCATGACCGCCGACGAGGCGCTGGACCTTGTGGCGAGCAGCGCGCGCCAGGCGGCGCTCGACATGCGCGATAATCTGCGGGTTGCCGTATATAGGTAGGTAGATTGTCCGGCTGTGGGCTATACGTGAGTGTGGGCTGGAAACCGGAGCCGAGTGTGTTTAACTCCCCCTCAGTCAACCTGCGGTTGACAGCTTCCCTGATAAGGGGAGCTTGATGTGCTGAATAGGAATGAAATGACAACTTTCACCCCCACCCATGATGTGGTTGCGGAGGCGACTGCGGCCGGATTCTTCCCGCCGCGCCACAACGTCGAAATCACGCAGGTTACGGAACTGACCGACCGCGTGATGCGACTGACGTTCCACGACCCGTTCATCGCCTCCCACGCCAAGCCCGCCCAGTTCGTCAACCTGTTCACGCACGACGACTTCATGCTCATGCCGCGTCCGTTCGGCGTCAGCGAAGTCGACGGCGACGAAGTCAGCGTGATCTTCGCCGTCGTGGGCCACGGCACCGAACAGTTGGCAGGACTGCAAGACGGCGACACCGTCGACGTGCTCGGCCCGCTCGGCCGCGGCTTCAACCTCAAGAAAGATGCTAACTACATTCTCGTCGGCGGCGGACTCGGCGTGCCCCCGCTAATCTACGCCGCGCAAAAGCTCGCCGAACACGACGCCTCCTTTGCCACCGCCGTATTCGGCTACCGCAACGACCACTTCGCCGAGGAATACGTCTCCCGGTACGCGGACTGGTCGTGGAGCATCGACGACGCCGAAGGCAACGTGGTCGACCTGCTCAACAAACTGGAACAAGGCGACGACCTGAAGGCCTACGATCGCAAGCCGATCATTCTGTCCTGCGGGCCGCTGCCTATGATGAAGGCCGTGGCCGCCTGGGCCGCCGAACGCGGCATCCCCGCGCAACTGAGCATGGAACAGCGCATGGGCTGCGGCTACGGCACCTGCGTGCTGTGCACCATCGACACCATGGACGGCCGCCTCAAGGTCTGCTCCGACGGACCCGTGTTCACCCGCGAACAGCTCGGATGGGGGGAGTGACGATGACCGCAAACAACCAGTCCGCGCAGGGCAGCGACAACCACATCAACCTGTACGAGCCCCACGTGTGGAAGCACCACACCAAGGTGGCCGGTCTGGAATGGAAGAATCCGGTCGGCACCGCCTCCGGCACCTTCCAGCACGCCGCTGTCCGCTGGTTCTACGACGTCAGCCAGCTCGGCGCCGTATGCACCAAGGGCGCCTCGCCCGTGCCGTGGGAGGGCAATCCTTCGCCGCGCACCGCCGAATCGCCGGCCGCGAACATCAACGCTGTGGGCCTGCAGAATCCCGGCATCGACCATTACCTGGCCGAGGACCTGCCCAAGCTCAAGGCCGCGGGCGCGTTCGTCATTTCCAATGTCGCCGGACATTGCGACGACGATTACGCGGCGGTCGTGGAAAAGCTCGCCGACTCCAACGCAGACATGCTGGAAATCAACGTCAGCTGCCCGAACATTTCCGCCGGCGGCATGAGCGTGGGCACCGACCCGGTGGCCCTCGCCAACCTCATGGACAGGCTGCGCCCGATGACCGACAAGCCGATGATCGTCAAACTCACGCCGAACGTCACCGACATCACCGTGCCGGCCCGTGCGGCCGTGGAACATGGCGCCGACGCGTTGAGCATGATCAACACGCTCAAAGGCATGCGCATTAACATTCGCACCGGCCAGCCGATCATCGCCAACATCACCGGCGGCGTATCCGGCCCGGCCGTGCTGCCGGTCGGCCTGGCAGCCGTCTACCGGGTGCGCACCGCACTGCCGGAGATTCCGATCATCGGCCTCGGCGGCATCGACAGCGGCGAGAAGGCGCTCGAATACCTGTACGCCGGCGCGAACGCCGTCGAAGTGGGTGCGGCCGCGCTCTTCGACCCGGTGGCCCCGCTGCGCGTCGCCCGCGAACTCGACGACCTGCTGGACAGCCGTCCCGAACTCGCTGCTAAACTGGCCGCAGGACAGACTTGGAGGTAAGGAACATCATGGCAGAAACACTCGCACATCGCTTCACTGAATTCCTGTTGGAATCCAACGCGCTGAAGTTCGGCGACTTCACGCTGAAGTCCGGCCGCAAGAGCCCGTACTTCATCAACGCCGGCGCCTTCGACGACGGCAAGAAGATCGCCGCGCTCGGCGCGTTCTACGCCGAAAAGATTAGCCAGGCCATCGTGCACAACACGATTCCCCGCAACATCGACACCGTGTTCGGCCCCGCCTACAAGGGCATTCCGCTGGCCGTGTCCACCGCGATCGCGCTGAACGCCGGCCACAACATGACCGTTGGATACACCTTCGACCGCAAGGAGAAGAAGGACCACGGCGACGGCGGCTGGATGGTCGGCACCCCGCTGACCGACGGCATGAAGGTGCTGCTCGTGGACGACGTGATGACCGCCGGCACCGCCGTGCGCGAAGTCATCCCCAAACTCAAGGCCGAGGCGAACGTCGAGGTCGTGGGTCTCGTGCTCTCCGTGGACCGCATGGAGAAGACCAAGGACTCCGACCTGTCTGCCGTGAAGGCCGTGGAAGCCGAATTCGGCTTCCCGGTGCTCTCCATCGCCAACGTGCGCGAGATTTTCGACGCCGCCGCCAAGATGAAGAACCCCGACGGCACCCCGCTGCTCAGCCACGACATCCAGCAGCGCGCCGCCGCCTACCTTGAGGAATACGGCGCCTGATCGTCTTCAACCTAAAACCAAAAGCGGGCTTGCGAGCCCGCTCTTTTTTATTACGTTCCATGAACAGCAGTACCATATTAAGGCAGAAGCTTTGGCAAGGAGCGTGCTATGAACTGGTTAGTTGGTATAGGGCTGTTTGCGCTCGTGGGGATATGCAGTTACTTCGGCATCGAGCATCATCTGGACAGCAAAGCGAACAAGTTGTCGCAAGGTAATGAAGAAGACCGCCGAGATGCTGCCGAATTACGTGATATCGCCGCCAAAATCGATCACGGTAAGTATTACCCGATGCTGTAACGGGCAATCTGGGCCTAAATTGATGCTATCTCCGTTTCGAGGGGCTGATGCCCAAGTAGAAGCAGCATGAAAATGGCGGAATGACGTTGGGGTGATGCCGCTCATACTCGGGATATGACGGATGAACAGCCCCTTGAAACGGAGATAAATGTCTCCAGAAGGCCAAATCAGCCCCTTGAAGGCGAGATAGGGTTCTAAACTCTGGGACCGACTCGCCTGTGATGAAAACCCGCTCGGCGTAGAATTACCGTAGGTTCGTTGCATTCGAACAAGGAAGGCCGCTATGGGGAACATCACCGACGATATTCGGCAACATTTCGACACTTTCGCCGCACTGCCGTTCACCGAGGCGGACAGTCTCGCCCTGTCCCAGCTGGCCTACGCGCGCATGCCGGATAACGTGCCGCGCTATCACGA
Source organism: Bifidobacterium sp. FKU (assembly GCF_026016385.1). Classification (NCBI taxonomy): domain Bacteria; kingdom Bacillati; phylum Actinomycetota; class Actinomycetes; order Bifidobacteriales; family Bifidobacteriaceae; genus Bifidobacterium; species Bifidobacterium sp. FKU. The sequence continues at coordinate 1,441,857 of NZ_CP092888.1, read as the reverse complement.
GGATTCGGCGGACGCCAGCGGCATGATTCCCGCGGTCTCCATCCGCGACCTGCTACGCGCCGAATGCTATGACGACATGTTCGGCAAGGTGTGGTCGCCTTCGATGAATATCGATCTGTTACGTGCGATGAGCGAGAGCCCACGTTGGAGGAACCTACGCGTGGGCGCATACGTGGACGAATTCGATGCCGAAACCACCAAGCAATTCTCGGCCTGCGTGTTCGAACTGGGTAACGGCACGCTCTATGTGGCTTTTCGCGGTACCGACAGCTCAATCGTCGGGTGGAAAGAGGACTTCATGATGGCGTTCCGCCGCGCGGTCGCCTCGCAGGAGGCCGCCGCGCGTTATCTGACTGAGCTGGCTGGCCATTGGGCCGGGCCGATTATGGTCGGCGGCCATTCCAAAGGCGGCAATCTGGCGGTGTATGCGGCGGCCAATGTGCCTAGCGAGATTCAGGAACGTATCACGGTCGTATATTCGCACGATGGGCCTGGATTCGATGAGGTGTTCTTCGATGAAGACGGGTACGTACGCATTGCGTCGAAGATCCATAAATCGGTACCGGGCTCGTCGATCATCGGCATGCTGTTTGAGACCCGCGAGCATGTGGAAGACGGCTATACGGTGGTCAGCAGCGACGGTGCCAGCATCATGCAGCATTTCGCATTGCACTGGCAAGTCGATCATGGCCAATTCGTACAGGCTGATGGACTGACAAGTAGCGCGCGATACCTGGCACGCACGATCAACGGATGGATGGCAAAATACGACGACGAGCATCGCCGCAAGTTCATCGAAAACCTGTTTGCCATCTTCGAGGCTGGCGGATACGACACATTCGGCGACCTCACTTCGCATTTGACACAGTCACTGCCGATTATGCTCGCCGCGGCCCGCAACATTGATGTCGAAGATCGCGACGTGATGATTGAAGTGCTTAAAGGCTTCGCCGCGACAGCCGCCACATCGGTAATCTCGGCCAAGTAGTCGGAGGCCATCAAACTGGTTGTGCCAGTCAGTCTCAATAGCGCAAGAGCCGGCCCCTGAGATACTCAGGGGCCGGCTCTTACTTCCATTTCCCCAGCGGGGTTGGCTTAATCGCAGTATATCTCACTGCTGACCATGCCTGTTTTACTTACTCCTAATCAATGAGCTTGTAGCCGTGATCGGCGACTACGGACTTGAGCTTGGTGAGGTAGGTTTCGGCGGCCTTGGAGAGCTTGGAACGCTCGTTCGTGATCCAGCCGACCAACATCGTTTCGTCGGTGTCGAGCGGCACGGTGACGATCTTCTCGTTGTTGAGGTCGCCGTTGTCGATGCCGGTGCACACCGTGTAGCCGTTGAGGCCGATGATGAAGTTCAGGATCGTGGCGCGGTCGGTCACGTTGATCTGCTTGGGGGAGTACTCCGGCCAGACCGCTTCCTCATAGAAGTAGAACGAGCCTTCCTCGCCCTGCTCGTACTGGATGAACGGGTAAGGTTTCAGGTCCTCCATGGTGATGACCTTCTTGGCGGCCAGCGGGTTGTTGCGCGAGATGGACACGTGCAGCGGCGCGCGGAAGAGCGGGTGGAATTCGAGGTGCTTCTCGCGCAGGAGTTTGCCGATCACGTCCTTGTTGAAATCGGACAGGTAGATGATGCCGATCTCGGACTGCATGTTGGCGACTTGGTTGATGATGTCGCGCGTGCGGGTCTCGCGGATGGTGAACTCGTATTCGTCGGACTTGATGGAGCTGATCATCTCCACGAACGCCTCGACGGCGAACATGTAGTGCTGGGTGGAGACCTGGCACAGCTGCTTGCGTGGTTTGGCGTGCTTGTAGCGCTCTTCGAGCAGGTCGGCCTGGTCGAGCACCTGGCGGGCGTAGGTCAGGAATTCCGCGCCGTCCACGGTCAGGGCGATGCCCTGCGAGGAGCGGGTGAAGATCTCGATGCCCAGCTCGTTCTCCAATTCCTTGACCGACGAGCTCAGGGCCGGCTGGGAGACGTACAGGGCATGGGAGGCCTCGTTCATCGAGCCGCACTCGACGATTTTGACGATGTATTTCAGCTGCAGCAGTGTCATAAAGTCTATTTATATCGCTAGGGATGGTCGCCACACGGGTTTATAACCTCATCAATCCACTATGGCGACACAATATGAGACGCCTCGCATATCGCGGGCGACCTGAACGCCGGCGATCTGACCAGTCTGTTCATGTACTGCATAAACATTCTGATGAGTCTGGGGATGCTGTCCATGACGATCGTGATGATCACGATGTCGTCGGCCTCCGCGCGCCGCGTCGTCGAAGTGCTCACCGAACAGTGTAACATGCCGGCCGCCAAACGCCGGTCACCGTCGTCAAGGATGGGTCCATAGGCTTCAACGACGTCGACTTCAGCTATCCGGAAGTCAAGCCGTCCGAAAACGACCCGACCGCCCGCAAGCGCGGCGCTGAGCCGAGGCCAGCGCCAGCTGCTCGCCATCGCACGGGCGGTACTACACGCTGTATACCGGGCTGAAGGGCGCGGACTCGGCGGAATAAGCCGGTTGCTGTATTCGGCGCGGCATTGGGTTGGATCGTCGTCAATAATCGGCTCGCCGTCCGATGCCGCGATGCAACGTCTGGCGACTTACAGGCGTACGCCGAGTTCGGCGAGCGATTCGCGTGCCTGCAACGCGTTCTCGAAGAGGATGCCGTGGATGCCGACCTCGTTGGCGCCGACGATGTTCTTGGCGGTGTCGTCGAAGAACACGCAGCGCTCGGCCGTGAGGTCGAAACGGGTCAGGGCCAGCTCGTAGATGTCGGCGTTCGGCTTGTGCATCTTCTCCACGCCGGAGACCACGGTGCCCTGCAACAGCTGTTCAAGGCGCGGGTACTTCTCGAAGGCCAGGTGGAAGGTCTCATGCGACCAGTTGGTCAGACCCCATACGCCGTAGCCGTGGGCCTTCAAATCCGCCAGCAGTTCGACCATGCCCGGCAGTGTGCGAGGCAGCGCGTCCGCGTAGTGGCCGATGTAGAACTTGAAGATGTCGGCGAGTTCCTGGCCTTGTTCGCGTACCACATCCGGGTAGATGTCCGCGAAATCCTCGCCGGCGTCCATACGATCCTCGTAGTGGAAGAAGCCGCAGGGGTCGTCGTCGGCGCAGATGCGTTCCACGATCTCATCGGGGAATCGGCCTTCCAGGCATGCGCGGGTGTTCCAGTCCAGCAGCACGCCGCAGAAGTCGAAAATCACGTCGGTGATGGGGGAGTTGGCCATGATGGTTCCTTGTGTGTTTGGGTCGTTGGGTGGGGTCTGCGATTTAGTGTACGGAGTTTGTGTATAGGTCGGGGTATGTGGAGTTTGAGGCTTATGTTTCTCTCCCTCCGTCTTGGTTTTGCCGAGACACCTCCCTCGTCAGAGGGAGGTCAACAAGGTTATGCGATGACGTCGGCGATGGCTTCGGGGATGGCGTGGGCCACGTCGCCGGCCACGATCGGGTGGCCGAGCGTCATGAAGCGCTGGTGATGCTCGCGGCCGATCAGTTCCGGCTCCTGCCAGCCCTGCTGCTCGGATTCGGAGGCGATCGCCGCCGCCAGGCCATGCAGGTATGCGGCCGAGGCCACGGTCTCGGCCGTGGTGGCCACGTCATCCTGCTGGGCGAGCAGGGCGCCGGTCAGACCGGCCAGCACGTCGCCCGCGCCGGCGGTGCCCAGCCAGGCCGGCGCGCTGCCCGACGCATAGACGTGGTCCTCATCCACCACGATGGTCACCGCGCCCTTCAGCAATACGGTGGCGCCGGTGAGCTCGTGGGCGCGCTTCGCGCTGGCCAACGGGTTCAACCGCACGTCGTCGGCGGTGTACGGCTCGTGCGAATCGGCGTGCTCCGCGGTGCTGGCGGCGGTTTCGAACCGGTTGAGCAGTTTCGCCATCTCGCCGGCATGTGGCGTGATCACCACCTGGCCGGGCACACGCTCCGGCAGCAGGTCAAGTGCGCCGGCATCCACCACGATTGGCGGCATATCGTAGGCGTCCTTGTTCTCATCCTCGCTGCCAAGCGTGTAATGCTTGAGCAATGCGGCGATGGTGTCCCGCTGCATATCGCCGTCGGCGTCCTCGACGCTAGCCTCGGGCACGCCGGACCCCACGACCCAGGACTGCACATGTCCCTTGCCGATCACGGCTTCCGGCAGTGCGGTGAGCACCATGTTCTGCGCGCGCTCCGGGCCCAGATACCGGACCATGCCGGTGTTCGCGCGGGCGGCGGCGCTGGTGGTGAGCACGGCGGCACCGGGGTAGCGCTGCGAGCCGGTCACCAGACCAACCACGCCACGGGAGTATTTGGAATCCTCGAACCGGGGGAGACGGACCGCGTCGGACGCGAACGAATTATCCACCACCTCGACGTCCGGATCCTTGTCGTCGATATCGAATCCGAAATCGAACAACTCGATACGGCCGCAGGCGAACGTGGCGGGCGGCAGCACCGCGCACGGCTTCATCGCGCCGAACGTGACCGTGACCGTGGCCGGAATGTACGGGCCGGGCAGAGAACCATCGTTCACACCGACGCCGGATGGCGTATCCACAGCAAGTACCAGCGGAAAATCGCCTGACGACTCACGGTTCGGCAAGGCGGGCTCATCGGGAGCCTCGCCGTCGAGACCAAGGGCGGAGGCGAGTGCGGCGGGAATGCCGCGTAGCGAGCCTTGGATGCCGATGCCGGTCATCGCGTCGATGATCAGATGCGATTTCCTGGCCACGGCGATGGCGGTCTGCAGTCGCTCGCCGGCCTCACCGGCGGAAAACCCGGACACGCAACCGGGAATATCAGCCGCGGGATCAAGCACCAGCACCTTGCCTCCGGCGCGCACGAACGAGGCGAATCCGGCCTCATGCAACGACCGGCCCACGGCGATGGCGGTGACGTTCGCGCCCTCCTGAGCCAGCGCGGCGGATGCGAACAGACCATCGCCACCATTGTCTCCGGCCCCGGCCAGCAGCACGATCGACGTGTCCTCCAGCGCCAGATCCTCGTCGTCCAGCATACCGGCCGCCATGTGGGCCGCGGCTTGGGCGGCCATGCGCATCAGCGGCACGCCTTTGTCCAGCAGGGGTCGCTCCATGGCCCGGACCGTATCGGAGTCATAGGCGCTGTGCAGCAGCAGTTCGCGACGATCGGCGTCTTCGGTGTATTCCATGGCAACCCCTTTCCTGTGTTTGTTACTTGCGGTCCGTGTTTACAGGCCGTACACCTCGTGGGCGAACTTTTCGAGCACGGGGATCGAGCGCTTGACCTTCTCCGTGTCGATGCAGTAGGCCATGCGGAAGTATCCGGGCACGCCGAAGCTGTCGGACGGCACGAGGATCAGGTCGTATTCCTTGGCCTTCATGCAGAACGCCACGGCGTCGTCCTCCAACGCCTTGGGGAAGATGTAGAACGTGCCGCCAGGGCGCACCACGTCGAAGCCGATGCCGGTCAGCGCATCGTAGAGCAGGTTCATGTTCGTCTCGTAGACGTTGAGATCGGCGGTTTGGTCGATGACCTTGGCTACGCCCAACTGAATCGAGCTCGGCGGGCAGTTGTGGCCGGTGCCGCGCGAGATCTGGCCCATCATGGGCACGAGCAGGTCGGCGTCGGTGGCTGTGGGGTTCACCGCGACATAGCCGATGCGTTCGCCCGGCAGGCTCAGCGACTTCGACCACGAGTAGCAGGTCAGCGAGTTCGCGTAGAAGCTGGCCGGGTAGGGCTGGGTGGCGCCGTCGAACACGATTTCGCGGTACGGTTCGTCGCTGATCAGGAAGATATCGTGGCCGTATTCGGCCTGTTTGGCGGTCAGGATCGCGGCCAGACGTTTGAGCGTGTCCGCCGAATACACCGCGCCGGACGGGTTGTTCGGGGTGTTGATAAGCACGACCTGCACGTTCGGGTTAAGCGCAGCCTCGAATGCGTCGAAGTTGATTTGGAAGTTCTCGGTGTCGGCCGGCACGATGGTCAGCTTGGCGCCGGTGCCCTTGACGTACGGCTGGTATTCGGGGAAGTAGGGGGCGAAGGTGATGATCTCGTCGCCCGGCTTGGTCACCGCACGCATCGCGTGGGACAGCGCGCCCGCCGCGCCCGTGGTCGGGAAGATGTGGTTGCCGGTGTATGCCATGCCGAAACGTTCGTTGAGATTTTCGGCGATCGCGTCCTTGACGCATGGGATACCGAGCGAAGGGGAGTAGCCGTGGATGGCCACCGGATCGCCGTTTTCGTAGAGGTCGACCATGGCGTCGGTGAAGGATTTCGGAGCCGGCACCGAGGGATTGCCAAGGCTGTAATCGAACACGTTCTGGTAGCCGATTTCGGCACCGCGGCTCGTGGCGTACTCGCTCAGTTCGCGAATCACGGACTTGCCGCCAAGCATGGCCTTGTATTCCTCATTGATCATGGCTGTTCTCCTCGCATGGTTGTACTGGTATGCACCACGCTACTACTATCGCGGCCGGTTTGCGCCATTTGCCGCGCCGTGCCTAAGCCGGCTGTTCTATTTGTTCTATTAGTTCTATTAGTGGAGTTTGAACCGGCATATACCCTTGCAATAAAGCCATTTGTAGGGTCTGAGGTTTTCCGAGGTCACTTTCCGAGGCTGCTTGTCTCATAGATTTTCGGCCTTTTGATATTTGCGGTTGATGGCTGTTGAGGCATCATGGGGTCTTTTCGACTGTCCGCCGTCGTCATGCCGTCATGATGCCTACAGAAAGTCGAGTCGCGTATTTCGGAAGCAGGGGGGTGACCGGTGGGGTGACCGACACCCGCTATGGGCAGCAGGCGGCCGCGCGCATCCCAATATCTGTGGGACGGCAGACAAGTCAATCGTTTGTCGTCCGTGCCGTCCCTCAAGAACGCGGGATGGCAGACAAGTCAACCGTTTAACGTCCGTAGCGTCCCACGCCGACGACTGTCGAAACCGCGGAATAACGCCGATTCCCGCTGCAGCTCCATGACTAGCCACAACCGTTCATTGTGAGCGCTGTGGGACGGCGGGGAGAAAACGGCCGAATCCGCGTGCCGTCCCGCACCTCGTACAATCCGCGTTTTGGGAAAGCACCACCGTAAGGCTGATGCGCATCCGCATCCACAGCAGGAGCTTTACCGGCCGTAATCCCGCACTCGATTATTTTTCTGACAGGGAATCGAACCCGAAACACTAACCTATGCCCGCCCCACCGCAAACAGCGAATAACCAAATGTATGCATCTTCGGCACCATGAGCGAAGGAGTTCGCAAACACAACAGTGATTGGCATATATAGGGAACGGAAATGACAACAGTAATCTCGATTCTGGGAGGGAGCCTTTATCGGTCTATCCGGCGTCTTCCTCATGCCGGAGATGGCAATGCGGTGATACTGTGCGTTCCTTACCGGGCGACTGTTGAGAAGACCGGTGAAGATCATGCAGTATCACTGGACCATGATTTACGGTACGCAACTAAAGCCGAGTGGAACGCAGGCGTCGAACAATATGAGGCTCAGCGTCGTTGCACGAGCCAAGTGAGTTCACCATCGAACGGCGTAGTGGCTGAAATCACTGCTCGCAGTTAGTCGGCACAGAAGATACAGTTTTTTCGTTCTTTGTTCCGCGGCCGCGATGATGTGTGCGCTTACGGATTCCTGAGCAAAAAGACCGGCAAAGTCGGGTATGCACCCGCTGCGTGGAATGAATGGATGACTGTGCCGAACGGCAAGCGTGTGCCGACTCCATCCGATCAACGACGATGCAAGCCACTGACAGATCAGGTGCTCCTTGACCATTTCACAAAGCGTGATTCGCAATTCCATAATGTTGTCGGACTTTATCCGCTTTCCAAAGATTCCAAGGTCTGGTTCCTCGCCATCGATTTCGATGATGATGGGTGGAAAGAGGAAATCATTGTAACCAAACGGGTGTGCGAAAACCACGGATTACATCCAATCATGGAACGATCCCGCTCAGGGGATGGCGGTCATCTTTGCATGTTCTTCTCTGAAGAGATCGAAGCCGCACAAGCTCGCGAAATGGGCACTGCGCTGTTATCGGAAGCCGCTCAGAAAACGCATATTCGGTTTCGTTCGTATGACCGAATGTTCCCCAACCAGGATTTGCTGCCATCAGGTGGCTTTGGGAATTTGATTGCGTTACCTCTGCAACGATTGGCCAGAGATGCGGGGAATAGCGTATTCGTCGACGAACAATTCAACCCCTATGCCGATCAGTGGGCATTTTTGGATTCCGTACGACGAATCACGGCGCAACAAGTGAATGCCATCGCTACACTGGCATCCGCCAATACCGGCCCTCTTGGCAATCTTGCGAAATTCGATTCGCCCATTCCTCATGCTGTAGGCCAAGAAAAGGAGACCGACAAACAAGCCCCGACTACGGGAAACGGCAGTTTGCGCACTGGCTCCCGTACCCCACTCTCTAATGCGGACGTTCCGGAGACGATTACCATCATTGAGCGCAGCATGTTGGAAATTTCAAAGACAAATCTGACTCCGCTTGCGCAGAATGCCGTTCGCCGTCTTGCCGCGTTCGCCAATCCGGACTTCTATCGGGCTCAGGCCATGAGACAGCCTGTGTATAACAAGCCACGCATCATCTATTGCGGCGAAGAAACCGTTGACAGCATATTGTTGCCGCGCGGATGCAGAGAATCCGTTGCGGCGTTGCTGACGGATGCCGGATGCACCGTGACATTCGACGATGAACGAAATCAGGGCAAACGTATTCGAGTCAAATTCATCGGGAGTCTCCGTGCACCACAAAGTGAAGCCGCGAAGACAATGCTGGAATATGATGATGGAATTCTTGTCGCACCAACTGGCTTCGGGGAAACGGTAATTGCCGCGGATCTAATAGCAAAGCGCAAAACCAATACATTGATCATCATCCGTTCGTCATCTCTGATGGAACAATGGCGTGACCGGCTTGAGCAGTTTCTGACGGTCAAAGCAAAATTACCTCCGCTGCTGACTCCTACCGGGCGGATTATTCGAAGGCAGCATCGTTACGGCCACGAATTATGCAGAGATACTTCGCAAGGATATTGCCGGTTGCGCACGTTCCCTGATTATCTCGGCTGAATATGTGTCGCAACAGGGACTCAGCGCAATTGACGATGAATTGCTCCGACTGGCCGACAGGAAAGCGCTCATCGAAGTTTATGTTCGTTTGCCGGCGACTGCTGCGGCGGCAACCAGAACACGAATGGAGCGGAATATCAATCGGCTGCGCGCTATTGGGTGCATTGTCCGGACCGCCGAATCGTGTTCCGATTTCGCCATAATCGATGACGGGTTGATTTGGTTTGGGGGCATCCCTTTGCTTGGCAATCCAAGGAGTGACGACTGTGCGCTTCGATTCAAGGATACGAAAATCGGCGAAAATCTCGCAGATGGACTGAAACGACGATTGTCTTGATTCAATATTCAATCAAGATAATCGCGCAGTACGAGGGCGTGATTGATATGCGGGTCCTTGGCGGCATAGAGCAGGGTCACGTCGGGATGTTGCGCGCAGATGCGGCGCAGACTGTCCACTGTGGCATTGGCATCGAGCTCGGCGATGTAACGCGTGCGGAATTCCGCGAATTTGGCGGGGTCATGGCCGAACCATTTGCGCAGGAGGGGAGAGGGAGCGACATCCTTCAGCCACAGGTCCAACGCCGCACGCTCTTTCGTCATGCCGCGAGGCCACAGGCGATCCACCAGCACCCGATACCCGTCCGACGCAGTCGGCTCTTCATATATACGTTTGATTGCAATACCCATACGCCCCATGATTGGCGTGCGCTTGCCGGAAGTCAAGGGGAGACACGATCCATCTACCCATTCGATTTCCGGGTGTTCTGCCTAAGGCCTTGTGCTATGACAGCTAGCGATTCAGCAGCTTTTGGTGATATCGTCCAACCGGACCGCCTTGCCCCTGTCGAAGGTGTTCATAGTGAGATCGACGGGTTTGGTCTTGATGAACGCTGACAGCGCCGCGTGCGGCGGGTTGTCGATCAGATGGGCGATGGGAACGATCGCTTCCTCGACGCTGACGCCCACACCTGTGCCATAGTCGTTAAGCAGTACAAGACTCGGCAAATATCGTTCCAGGATCTCGGCGGTGCCAGCAATTTCCGGTTCGGTGGACCTCGATAGCACCTTGACGACGGCGTGAAGTGCGTCAAGCTGCTTGCGATTGATGATATAACCATCAACGAGATGCTGCTTCAGAACTGAGTTGGCCCATCGCCGGAAATAGATGCCTTCCTTGGACTTGACGCGGTATCCGACCGACAGGATCATATCCAAGTTGTAATGCTCGACTTGGTATGTCTTACCGTCAGATGCAGTTGTCGCAAATTCTGCGACAACTGAAAATCCATTGAGCTCTTCCCTCAATGCATTGCCGATATGCTTGCCGATTGTTTTGATATCGCGGCCAAACAGCAATGCCAATTGCTGTCTGTTAAGCCACACCGTGTCCTCGTCTACCTTCACATCGAGGTGCACGGTGTGGTCCGCGCTCTCGTACTGCCGGTCGAGAACCGGGTGGCAGCATCAGCATGTTCTGTACGACGAACTCGCCAGCGAGGAAATCCAGCACACTCACCGAACCGGTCTTTCCGCTGACTTTCATGAAATCGGAGTTGAACAGGTTCACGGCCGGCAGAATCAGTATGAATGACGGCGGCCGGATCCAAAGCCGCGACCGCCGCACGTTTCGCGACACCGAGCGGCCGGCCAAGCTCGATAACCGTGATCCGCTTCTGTTCGCCGGCGAATTCGTCCGCAAGCCGGCCGCCTTTGATGAACAGGAATCACCCGCACAACTCCTGCAATTCGTTGAGCTGATGGCTGGAGATGAGCATGGCGATGCTGCGGTCGCGATACCGCCAAAGCCCCACAAGTTCAAGCACCGGGCGGATTGGGAGGTGCGGGCGGCGGGTCGGACGATCACAGTGTGACCCGAATACGTTCATGAATCATCGAATCACACGGCGAGGCGAAATCGGGGATGGCGCGGCATCTGACGGAAACGGGATATGAGACGGGCCGACGGGCCGGGCGGCGAACAGGGCGAATCGTCGCCATCGTGCTGATCATGGCGTTGACGGTGGGCGGCGCGTTGGTGGTACGCCATCTGGGCGGCGTGCTGCAGTCGCAGTTATCGGCGAGTGTGTCACGGCTGACCGCGGGGCGTGCACCGTATGTGATTCACAACATGGCGCAGCAGCAGCGGGGAAACGACTACTTCGCCTTTAAGAAGCACGTGACGGTCACCGGGCACTACCGTCTCGACGCTTCGAAAGTGCCGCAGAACGTGCTCAAGGCTTGGCGGTGACGGTCGGGGCGGCGTCGGCATTGCCGGCTTTGGCTCCGGCTGCATCAGCTGAATCAGTGCCGGCCGCACTGGCGTTAGCACTATCGTCAGCGTTGACACCGCCGGCTTTGGCCTTGGCATCAGCCGCGCTCCCGCCATCGATCACCAGTCGCAGATAGTCGCGGTCGGCGGACTTGCGTTGCGGCACGAAACGACTGATGATGGAGTCCTTCTTGCCGCGGTTCTTCACATACAGGAAGCCGAACACGGAGAACACGACCGCGCCGATGAAGTTGACGATGAGATCCTCCATCGTGTCGATCAGACCGATGTCGAGATACCCGCCAAGACCTAGGTCGTGGCCGTTGACCGCGGCCTGCGTGATGTCGTTGAGGTGGATCACGTGATTGGTGTGCGTGGGGTCGAGCATCACCGAGCTGATGGAGTGTACGATGGCGTCCTTCTGCATGTCGACCCCGAACATCTGGTCCATGCCGAATTCGAAGAACTCCCAGATCACGCCGATGGTCATGGAGAAGCAGAAGGAGACGATTGCTAGATACAGGGGCGAAAGCTCGAACTTCACCCGACTGGACCGGTTGAGCAGGTCGACCAGCGAGAAGCCGATCGCCGCGGCGAGGAAGCCGTTCATCGTATGCAACACCGTGTCCCAGAACGGGAAGATTTCATAGAACGAACTGATCTCGCCAAGAATCTCGGACGAGAACACGAACACCAGCACGATGACCTCAAGCACCGAAGGCAGCTCGATGCGGAACCGCACTTGGATGAACGCCGGCGCCAACAGCAGCAGCAACGTCAGGATGCACAGGAACACGTTCTCATAGTTCCCGTTGAAGAACTGGAGCACGGCCATGACGAGCACCAGTATGCGCAGCACGGCGTAGACCGCGAACGAGCTTTTATGCTCGCGGATCTCCATGCGCATGGCCTGGCCCATGGTTTTCCAGCGTGCATGCAGCGACGGCTTGCGCGGCTTGCCTTGCTGTGGCTGACCGGACTGGTCGTTCTGCAGGTTGGCGTATGTTGCCGTTTGGTTCCGCGATTGTTTCTCGATCATCCTCGCCTCTTTCTCGCACTGTTCTCGCGCCAGTATATCCGATTTACAAGAAAAAGCATTCATCTGGGGATCTTGAGTCAATTCTGTAATGCATTGCAGCCATGCTTTTCGTTTACTAGATGGATTCGTTCGTCCGCATGAATCGAATTTGACCCTTAAGAGCATATGATGCATAAATACATGGAAAGGAGAAGTTGATGACTCCGATTGAATTGTCAACCCGACGCCGGGTTACGGGACTGACCTCGGACGAGTTCGCTAGGCTGTTCGTTTCACTGCAGCGCGAGGTGGACGGCGAGGCCGCGCAATGGAGCGCTACGGATGTCGAATCCTGGGAGCTGGTTGGCCCGCCGGTGACTGCCGAGCAGCATCTCATCGACACGTTTGCCGCGGCCAATGAATTCGTGTCCACGCTGGCCGATCGGCTTTACCACACGATTATGCCGGTTACGGAGGATTCGGTCATCACCGCATACTCCGATGACATCACGTTCTGGGGTTCCCATCCAGATCTCGGCGGTGTGCCGCACGCGCTCTGGAACATCGCCGCATTGCAGGCGGCGGAATGGGCTCGCAAGGAGACTGGCATCACTTGCGAACTGGATGTACGCAAGCCGTTGGTGTGAACTTTGGAATTCGAAATCGCCGCGAGAAGCGAATGTCGTTTTTGAACATTTGCTTGTGCTACCGATTATTGAAGTGACTCATTGAGATAGTCGCGCAGTACCAAGGCATGATTGACTTGCGGGTCTTTGGCCGCATACAGCAGCGTCACGTCGGGATGCTCCGCGCAGATACAGCGCAGGTCTTCGACGACGGTATTGGCGTCAAGTTCGGCAACGTACCGGGCTTGGAATTCCGCGAATTTCGCGGGGTCATGGCCGAACCATTTGCGTAGCGAGGGAGAAGGGGAGACGGCCTTCAGCCACAGGTCCAGGGCCGCGCGCTCCTTTGTCATGCCGCGCGGCCACAGGCGGTCCACCAGCACGCGGAACCCGTCCGATGCTGCCGGCTCCTCATATATGCGCTTGATTGCAATCCCCATATATTCCATGATTGGCGCGTGCTCATAAAAAGTCAAGAGGCGGCGCACGGCAAGGAGCAATCCGTTGCTGCGGGAATGTGGAGAACCATTGAGATTGCAGTCTGCATGAGCCGTTGAAATTCATTTGATGGTTGCCGAGTTGACGGATTCCATTCACTCACGCTATGTATAATTATTCGTGAGCTGGATATTTGCGCGGGAACGTCGCAAGTAAGGCTCACCACAACTCAAGAATAATCGAACAGTATTGTCAGCAATTTCAGTAGTTCCATGCACACATGTACTAAGGAGCAACCATGAGTTTGATCGATGATGCGAAGGATCTTGCCAAACAGGCCGGCAGCAAAGTTGCCGATACGGCCCGCGATATCAAAGACAAGGCTACCGACAAGGCCTCTGACCTGGTGGACAAGGCCGGGGATGCGCTCGACGAGGCCAAAGCCAAGGCGGATGTCGCCAAAGCCGAGGCCGCCAAGAAGGCCACTGAGGTCAAGAACGACGCCAAGGAGGCTCTCCGCGAGAATGCGGAGAGCTGATTCGTGGCTTTGATCCCGCAATGAGTGCGAGGGGCGGTGGCGTTCGGTTATCATCATCCGAACATCACCGCCCCTCGCGGTTTATTATCTGTTTGCCGGCCTTCTATTGACCTATGAATGGGGATGGACGGCATTCCAATCAAATATGGCTTTTTATTGTGTTGTATCTATTGTTCGGATATACGCAATCCGCAAGGCAAAGAACCGGAGCTGGAACCCGGAACAAAATGTAATCGTTCAATCAGTGTTGATTGGCCCACGGCATGGATAGATCGTCTTCGCTGTCAGACGCTTTTCTGCGTTTCCGCCACCATTGTTGCAGGAAGTAAATGCCGTAACAGACTACGATGAACACGAGCTCAGCCACAAGCGCGAACCGTTGCTCGGCATCGAAAACCACCAGCACGAACGATGCGGTGCACAGGATGAACGCCGCCCAGGAAACATAAGGGTAGCCAGGCGTGCGGTATTTGAGTTCATCAGCGGAATGGCCAGATGCCAGCCAACGGCGGCGGAACACAATCTGGCAGTAAGCGATGGCAATCCACACTACCACGGCGGACAGGCCGGACAGCGCCACCAGCACCAGATACACGGTCGAGGCGGCCACCACGGACGAGAGCAGCGCCAGAAGGCCTCCCGCCATCGCGGCGCACAATGCGAGCATCGGCACGCCTCGGCGGTTCGTCTTGGCGAACCAGCGCGGAATCATGCCTTCGTTACCCATCGACCACACCATGCGCGTGGAAGCGTACAGGCCGGAATTCGAGGCGGAAAGCACGGCCGTGAGCACCACGAAATTCATGATGTCGCCCGCATAGGGGATGCCGATGCTGTTGAACACGAGCACGAACGGGCTTTCGCCCACGCCGGCCTGACGCCACGGAATCAGCGCGCACATCACGGTGATTGAGCCGATGAAGAAGAGCACCAGACGCCACAGGGTGGTGTGGATGGCTTTCGGCACGGCGGTTTCCGGGTCGCGCGTCTCACCGGCGGTCACACCAATGAGCTCGGTGCCGGAGAACGCGAAGTTGACGGTCAGAATCGTCGCGAACACCGGCATGAAGCCGTTGGGAAAGACGCCGTCCTTGATGAGATTGCCGAACATCGGGGCATGTTGGTAGCCGGCGACCGGGATGACGCCGAAGATGGCGAGCGATCCGATGACGATGAACGCGCAGATGGCGAACACCTTAATTGAAGCGAACCAGAACTCCGCTTCGGCGAAGAAACGCACCGACAAGGCGTTCAGAGTGAAGATGAGTGTGATGCACGCCGCGCTCCACGCCCATGTGGGACTGTTCGGGAACCAGCGCTGCATGAGCAGCCCGGCGGCGGTGAATTCGGAGCCGAGAGCCACCGTCCAAGTGAGCCAATATTGGATCGCGATCACGAAACCGGTACCCGGGCCGATGAACTTTTCGGCATACACATGGAAGGAACCGGTCACCGGCATGGCCACGGACAGTTCGCCGAGCGTGAGCATGACCAGGTAGACGATCAACGCGCCGATGCCATACGCCAGAATGGTGCCGATGGGGCCCGCCTGCTGGATGGTGTATCCGGAGCTCAGGAACAGGCCGGTGCCGATCACGCCGCCCAACGAGATCATCTGCAGGTGGCGCGACTCCATGCCGCGCTTCAGGTTGGTATGCAGCGCGTGCTCGCCTTTGCCGTCATGTGGCGACTCGGACTGGCTGATTTGCGCTGGTTGGTTCACCTGTTCCGGCTGGTTTTGACGGCCATCCGTCTGAATCTGCGGTTCCTGTTGCGAGGACGGCGACTGCTTTGCCATGTCGGTATCGGGCTGACTCATGCTTCTCTCTTTGCCATGCGTGCGTTCCGTGGACGTCATCGTGACGGCCCGAAATAGTATACCCGCACCGGGGATATAGTTACACCGGGCGATGCATTGAGCCAAATTCAGTTTCGAGGGGCTGATTTCGTGCTTGTCGGAGGTCTACTCCCGTTTCAGGGGGCTGGTCAACTGCCAGATCGCGGATAGAAATGGCATTACTCCAACGTCATTCCGTTGTTTTTGACCAGTAGCTACTTTGGCATCAGCCCCTCGAAACGGAGATAGATGTTCCGCAAAGTCAAAATCAGCCCCTCGAAACGGAGATGGGCACTTTGCAGCGTCTACTTCACCTTCTGAATGCGCAGCACGAACACGGCGGCGCACACGGCCATGATGATGGAGATGGCGAATGCAGGCGTAAAGCTCCGGTCGCGGTCTTTACCGTCGAGGTGATGGTGGGGCCCACCGCCTGGCCGAGCGTGGTGGCCAGGTTGAGGATGCCGAGGTCCTTGCCGGCCTCTTCCTTGTTCGGCAGCACGTCGACGTTGAGCGCTTGGTCGATGGCTGAGTACACGCCGTAGCCGAAGCCGGCGATGCCCGCATACAGGTACATGCCCGTGACGCTCGGCATGATCCACGGCATCGCGGTGCCAATCGCGAACAGCAGCGAGGCGATGATGACTGGTACCTTGCGCGTGTGCATCTTGTCGGAGATCGGGCCGGAGATCAGCGAAGCGGTCAGGGAAACGACCATGGTGATGATGGACATGGTGGCGATGGTGCTGGCAGCCTCGGTCTTGGTCTGGTGCACGTAATCCTCGACGATGTAGAGTTGGTACACGGAGATCATCTGGTAGCTGAGCAACATGCACACTCGGCAGCCGAACGCCTTGTAGAAGTCACGCGAGGTGGAGAACTTCGGGAAGTGGAAGGAGACAGCGAGATCCTTGAGCGTCATCTTGGTGCGTTCCATGTCCTTTGAGGATTCCTCGCGAGGTCAGATGTCAAGCGCCACGAATCCGGAAGCCCATGATCACGGCGCCGATGATGAAGCCGGCTTGCGCATTGTTGATCATGCGAGAGCCGATCATGGTGCCGATGGGCTGGCCGACGACCATGCCGCCGCCGTAGAAGGAGGAGACGGTGCCGCACAGCTTAGGCATCGCGATTATGTGCCTCGTGCTCATCATCAGTATCTGTCTATTGCCTCTCTTCTTCTCCCAAATGCGCGCGACGCAGCGTATGCAGGTGCTCCAACCGCAAATCCAACGTATCCAACGCAAGTACGCCGCGCGTAAGGATCCGCGTTCCAAAGAAGCCATGCAACGTGAAATTATGGCTTTGCAGCAGCGGCATAACGCCAATCCGCTCGGTTCATGCCTGCTTTCGCTGATTCAGGCGCCGATTCTGTGCTCGCTGTTCTACACGCTGCAATCCCTGCCCGCAAGCGCCGCCGGGAATGCGGAACCGTTGAGCGGCATCGACCGCGTCATGGCGGGCGACATCGAATCATCGTCCATATTCGGCGTGCGCATCGCCGACTCGTTCGGCACGGTCGTCTCGCCGCAGTCGCACGTCGTCATCGGCGTGGCCGTGGCGTTGATGTGTCTGATGTTGTTCGCAATGCAGTGGCTGCTCATCCATCGCAATACGCCGAAGGACGCCATGGATTCACCGCAGTTCCGCACGCAGAAGCTGACCGCGTTTGTGTTCCCGGCCATCTACGTGGTGTCGGGCGGCACCTTGCCGTTCGGCGTGCTGCTGTACTGGCTGACCAATAACCTGTGGAACTTCGGCCAGACGCTCTGCCAACTGCGATGGTTTCCGGCGCCCGGATCCGAGGCGGGGGAGCGCAAGGCCGAACGCGACCATGAGCGGGAGAACCGGCGCCGCGCCGCCTCCGGATTGCCGTCTTTGGAAGAAGAGCGCGCGGCGGCCGCGCGTGAGGAGGCCCACGTGCGCCGCGAGCGTGAAAAGTCGGTCGCCAGCCGCAATCGCAGACAGCGCAAGAACGTGCAGCTCGCCAAGCGTTGATGGCACATGGGAGAGGTTACGGGGGATGCGCTGAGACCCTCGTCCCCGGAACGGTTCGAAGTGCTATACTGCTTGCACTACGCTGCGATGCCTGAGCGCAAACGGATCCAAGACCTTACGATGACAGGATGAACGATGATGGCCACGAACCGCACGTTACTGGAACAGGCCCGAGAATTGCAGGCGCTGGCCCAGACCGGACTGATGTACTGCAAGGACCCCTTCGACCGGGAGCGCTACGAGCGTATCCGCGCGATGGCGGCCGACATGCTCTCCACGCAGGTTGATGCGCCGGCCGGACAGGTGAGTCGACTGCTCAGCGCCGGATATCCGACGCCGAAACTCGACACTCGTGCGGCCATCTTCGATGAGGAAGGCAGGATCCTCATGACGCATGAGAACAGCGGGGAATGGTCACTGCCCGGAGGCTGGGTCGACGAGAACCAGTCCATTCGGTCCAACACCGTCAAGGAGGTCAAGGAGGAGACTGGGCTCGATGTGAGGGGCGAGCGACTCATCGCGGTGCAGGACTGCGCCAATCACAACGCGCTGACCTATCCGTACGGGGTGCTCAAGTTCTTCGTATTGTGCAGCCGCGCCGGCGGTTGGTTCTCGGCCAACATCGAAACGACGGAAATCCGCTACTTCGAGGAAGACCGGTTGCCGCGTCTTTCGGAAACAAGAAACACCGCGGAACAAATCGCCATGTGTTTTGCGGCCCACCGCGATCCCGACTGGATGACGCTATTTGAGTGAACCCCGTGAAGGCATCCGCACATGCGCGTTGCGCGGCGCCGCCTGGTCATCGTGCCGACGGCGAGCATCGGTTCCGAACACTGACGCCGAACCGTCGAAGCCGTTCCTGTGGAAAATCCGTGTCCAGGCCATGCAGAACCAGGTGGCCATCGTCATGTGCAACCGGGTCGGCAAGGAAGGCGATGTGACGTTCGCCGGCCAATCGGTGGTGGTGGACCCGTACGGCAACGTCGTCAGCAAGGCCGACGACCAAGAACAGTTGATTATCGCCGACATCGATCTCACACAGACCGCAGCAGCGCGCAAACAGCGGACATTCCTGGAACTGCGACGACCCGAATGGTACGACTGAAGGGGCGAATGGGTAATAAGCAATGTCACGATTCGCCGCACCCATCAGCCGCATTCGTGCCGGCCTACAGATACATGACCGTACGCAGATTGCAGCCAGCTGGTGCAAGGCGGGAATGTGAAGTCATTGTGCGTTTGCTTCGCGAAGCCGCGCAATGCCGGATTCAAAGCAGCTGCTCATCATTGCTATGGATGCGGGACTGAATGGTCACTTCTCTTGGACCGCCGGTCTCACTGGGAGCTAGCGCGTCACCGTCGTTGTTCCAGAAGCGCAATGCGCCTTGTCGGGTCTCATCGTTGACGGATAGCAAGAGATCTCCCTCAAATAGTGTGCGTGCTGTGCGATGCTCCGAACGAGCATCTTGATGTTCTGCACGAAGCATGAGGTTCCTGCCCCAACGATCCGGCATGCAGTCTTGAAAGATGCGATGCATCGCATTATGCTCGGCCGGGAACGTTCCGGGGGAGAGGGGCATCTCTGGACAGAGGGATACTGCGTTTGAAGAGCGCATATAGGCCGTATCGTATGTGAAATGTGCCGATTCGATGCCGCGCCTGATACTGGTGAATAATTTCCCGACGGTGACGTCTGTGCCGTTGAACTGCAGGGTGACGATTGCTTCCATGATGTGTTGCGCCTCCTGCTGTACTATCGAATACGTTTCGGAGTGTCTTCGTCGGCGCGTAATTTGCCGATATCTGTGTTAAGAGGGTCCGTCGCTTGCTGTACGCCGTCCAGCAGTCCAAGCAGACGAGCAATGCGGAGGAAGTTCTCAAAGCTGCCATTACCCGTACGCAGCATTTTGGTGACCGTTGGCATGGATAATCCAGCCCGCTCGGCCAGCAAGGCTACGGGAATGCGCTGTTGTCTGCGCGCCAAATTGAGGTTGGCGGATATCTGACGCATCGCCCGACTGACCGGGATTGGTGTGCGTGTCGGCATATTGGCACCTCCTATCCCAAATTTGTGTTGAAACATTATTATGATTTACAATTTAGTCCAGCAGTTGAAACGATTGTAAAAAAAGATAAGAAAAATCCTAAAAGAGTTCTTAGAGATGTAAAGAAACAATTACAGAACAATGGAATTGGGACAAAATCGCAACAAGCTTTAAAATTACAACATGAATTAAAAAAAGAATATAAATCTAATTCCAAACATAAAAAGCAAATGGACGCAGAACAAAAGTTTAAGTTGAAGCAACAAAAGAAAAAAGCAAAACACAGAGGACATTAAATGATGTTGCAATATCATAAACTAAATATTTTATAAGTTCATATCTACACAAAGCAGTTAGTCTTATGATTGACTGCTTTTTCTTGCCAAAATTTCAGATCGGAGTGATGACATGGTGTCTGTTAGAGCTGTTCAATAAGATTATCGGAGCATAAAATTTTATTGTAGTGCTGATATGAGAATGTTATAATGTGGATATGAAAAAACGATAAACGGTAATTTAAAAAGGGGAAATGAAAAAGTGGCAATTTCAAATATAAATACAATTATTAGTAATGATATTCAAAAAGTTTGGAACATTGTTTTAGCTGTTGATAAATAGGGTCTTCGGAATATATAGTGGAATTACTTTCTTAATAGTTTAAAAACAACTGGTGTTTAAATCGGATTTTCTGGTGGGATGTTAGGAAAATCAATAGTATTATATAAAAGTATCAATCACATACGAGTGATACTTTGGGAAAAAAATAAAATAGTCCAATTTACTTGACCGTGTACTATGGTACATGGTTTATAATATTCAGGGGGTGAAATAAGATGATTTATCGCATTAGTGAGTTTGCAGATAAATGTGGAGTTAATAAAGAAACGATCAGATATTACGAGCGAAAAAATTTATTACAAGAACCTCACCGAACGGAAGCTGGTTATCGGATATATTCATATGATGACGTTAAGCGTGTTGGGGTTATTAAACGAATACAGGAACTTGGTTTCTCTTTAAGCGAGATTTATAAATTACTTGGTGTTGTAGATAAAGATGAAGTTCGTTGTCAAGATATGTTCGAATTTGTTTCTAAAAAACAAAAGGAAGTGCAAAAACAAATAGAGGATTTAAAACGAATTGAAACTATGTTAGACGACTTAAAACAACGATGTCCAGATGAAAAGAAATTACATTCGTGTCCAATAATAGAAACATTATAACATGAGAGATTAATTAACGAAAGGAGCTTTTTTATGAATAAATTTAAGGTAAACATTTCAGGAATGACTTGTACGGGTTGTGAAAAACACGTAGAATCAGCACTTGAAAAGATAGGTGCTAAAAATATTGAGTCTAGTTATCGTCGTGGTGAAGCAGTATTTGAACTGCCCGATGATATTGAGGTTGAAAGTGCAATAAAGGCGATTGATGAAGCAAATTACCAAGCCGGAGAAATTGAAGAAGTATCATCACTAGAAAACGTGGCGTTAATTAATGAAGACAATTATGACCTTCTTATTATTGGTTCTGGTGCTGCTGCCTTTTCTTCGGCAATTAAAGCTATAGAATACGGTGCAAAAGTTGGAATGATTGAGCGTGGAACGGTTGGGGGAACCTGTGTGAATATTGGCTGTGTTCCGTCAAAAACTCTTCTTAGGGCAGGGGAAATCAATCATTTATCAAAAGACAATCCGTTTATAGGTTTACAAACATCCGCTGGAGAAGTGGATTTAGCTAGTTTAATCACGCAAAAGGATAAATTGGTGAGCGAACTTCGGAATCAAAAATATATGGATTTAATTGATGAATATAATTTTGATTTAATTAAAGGTGAAGCAAAATTCGTTGATGCTAGTACGGTTGAGGTCAATGGGACAAAGTTATCTGCAAAACGCTTTTTAATTGCAACAGGTGCATCGCCTTCGTTGCCCCAAATTTCAGGACTTGAAAAAATGGACTATTTAACTAGTACAACACTTCTTGAGTTAAAGAAAATACCAAAACGATTAACTGTAATTGGTTCAGGATACATTGGAATGGAGCTTGGACAACTATTTCATCATTTAGGTTCAGAAATAACGCTTATGCAAAGAAGTGAGCGACTTTTAAAGGAGTATGATCCTGAGATTTCAGAGTCAGTTGAAAAAGCGTTAATTGAACAGGGTATAAACCTTGTCAAAGGGGCGACTTTTGAGCGTGTTGAACAAAGTGGAGAGATAAAAAGGGTTTACGTAACAGTAAATGGCAGTAGAGAAGTCATTGAATCAGATCAGTTACTTGTTGCCACTGGAAGAAAACCAAATACGGATTCTTTAAATTTAAGTGCAGCAGGTGTTGAAACTGGAAAAGATAATGAAATCCTGATCAATGATTTTGGTCAAACAAGTAATGAAAAGATTTATGCAGCAGGAGATGTGACTTTAGGACCACAATTTGTATATGTAGCAGCCTATGAAGGTGGAATTATTACTGATAATGCTATTGGTGGATTAAACAAAAAAATAGATTTATCGGTAGTTCCTGCTGTTACGTTTACGAATCCGACGGTTGCAACGGTTGGTTTAACAGAAGAACAAGCAAAAGAGAAAGGGTATGATGTGAAGACATCTGTATTACCTTTAGATGCTGTTCCAAGAGCAATTGTAAACCGTGAAACAACCGGTGTATTTAAACTAGTAGCAGATGCAGAAACACTAAAAGTATTAGGGGTTCATATTGTATCTGAAAATGCAGGAGATGTCATCTATGCAGCATCATTAGCTGTTAAATTTGGCTTAACGATAGAAGATTTAACAGAAACCCTAGCACCATATTTAACAATGGCTGAAGGGCTAAAATTAGTTGCACTTACGTTCGATAAAGATATTTCGAAATTATCTTGTTGTGCAGGCTAAGGGAACTTTTTTACAACTCCCTATTCAAGTGAACCAGCTAATGCTTTAAGGGATTTTCTAAGTGCATTTGTGGTCACAAAAATAATTTAACACTGATGATTTCGACATCAAATCTATAATTGATACCTTAACACCGCAGAGTAATAAAGGATGAATAATATGTCAGACTTATTATCCCTACCAGACATTAAAACAATAGAACCGCCACAAGAAAATGAAACCGATATGATGTTTAAAGTTGAAGCAGTCGGACCACCTGAACGTTGTCCTAAATGTGGTTTTGACAAGTTGTACAAACACAGTTCAAGAAATCAACTAATTATGGATTTGCCCATTCGTTTAAAGCGAGTGGGCTTACAATTGAACCGTAGACGATACAAGTGTCGTGAATGCGGATCTACCTTCTGGGAACGCCTAATATCTGTAGATGAAAAGCGTAGTATGACCAAAAGGCTTTTAAAGTCCATTCAAGAGCAATCCATGTCTAAGACCTTTGTAGAAGTCGCAGAAAGCGTTGGTGTTGACGAGAAAACCATTAGGAACGTTTTTAAGGACTATGTGGCACTCAAAGAACGTGAATACCAGTTTGAAACTCCTAAGTGGCTTGGGATAGACGAGATACATATTATCCGTAGACCTCGGCTTGTATTGACTAATATTGAACGCAGGACTATTTATGACATCAAGCCTAACCGTAACAAGGAAACAGTCATCCAACGTCTTTCAGAAATCAGTGACAGGACTTACATTGAGTACGTCACAATGGATATGTGGAAGCCCTACAAAGACGCAGTGAACACTATCCTTCCACAAGCTAAAGTTGTCGTAGATAAGTTTCATGTAGTTAGAATGGCTAATCAAGCCTTAGATAACGTCAGAAAGTCTTTGAAAGCCCATATGAGCCAAAAAGAAAGACGTACCCTTATGCGTGAAAGGTTTATCCTTCTAAAGCGTAAACACGATCTAAATGAACGTGAATCATTCCTCTTAGATACTTGGTTAGGTAATCTTCCTGCTTTAAAAGAAGCCTATGAACTCAAAGAAGAGTTTTACTGGATATGGGATACTCCTGATCCAGATGAAGGTCATCTTCGTTATAGTCAATGGAGACACCGTTGTATGTCCAGCAACTCTAAAGACGCATATAAAGACCTCGTGAGAGCCGTAGACAACTGGCATGTTGAAATATTCAACTACTTTGATAAAAGGCTCACTAATGCTTATACGGAGTCAATTAACAGCATTATTAGGCAGGTAGAGCGAATGGGTAGAGGTTACTCGTTTGATGCCTTACGAGCCAAAATCCTTTTCAATGAGAAGCTCCATAAAAAGCGTAAGCCACGATTTAATTCAAGTGCTTTCAATAAAGCTATGTTATACGATACTTTCAATTGGCATGAAGTGAATGATCACGACATTACAGACAACTTAGGTGTCGATTTTTCCACACTTATTAAGAATTTGGAGAAGGGTGATTTATAAGCCCTTTTCCACCATAAAATCCGAATACCCGATAAATATAACTCATGGCGAAGTGATTTGAGCAAAACAGAAATAATAAATGACAAACAATTTATTGAATACACAAAAAATGGATATGCTACTACATTTACCGTTACCGTTGTAGAACCATATAAACGCTGGGAATTTGATATGGATAATAGCAACATGAAAGGTCACTGGATTGGTATTTTTACAGACAAAGGGAATGAAACACAAATAGACTTTACAGAAAATGTGATACCTAAAAAGTGGTTTATGAAACCTTTTGTAAAAACCTATTTGAAAAAACAACAAAAGCAATTTGTTCTGGACTTAAAGAAAGCATTGGAATAATAAAATTCAAGATTGGAGATTTAGAAATGGCTTCAAGTAAAGATTATTTACAATTTGTTTTAGAACAATTATCAGAATTACAAGAAATTTGTATGGACTAGCCTTATGCGGAGGTTACGCCAATATACGACAAGAACGAACCAACGTCAGCCCGGAATCTTTTCGACGATGGTGTTCAAGGTGTCGAAAGTCTCATCGATTTGGTCCACTACCTGCTTGCCCTGGTTGACCATTTCGGTGATCTGTTCCGTGCGGGGTTGCGGCAGCGCATAAATCGACGTCTTGACGCGCTTCAAGACCGCACCGGCGTCGGACAGGTCCTGCTTGATGGAAGCGATTTTGGGAATGGAAAGCGTGCCGTCGGAGAAGTTCATGCCGGACAGCAGCTCTTCGATATTGAAGTCCACCAGCGTGCCCTGCGCGGCACTGTCGATCTTAGGCAGGGCGTTGGTCGCGGCGTCGGCGGCCGCATCCAGCATGCCGCGCACCGCCTTCACGTCCGAACCGTAATACAGCACGTATTCGGCGGCCTGCCATAGCATGCCCTGGGTTTCGTCTCGCGCCGCGACGATGTGACTGCCAGCGCTGTCCATCTGCTCAAGCGCCTGCTTGAAGTCGCCCTGCCCGACGGATTGCTGTGCTTCAGCCGCATATTCGCCCGCCTGCTGCGCCTCGCCGATCACCCGTTGTACCGACTGCCAGAACAGCCAGCCGGAAATGCCCGACGCCAGCAGAGCCGCGACCAGTATCGTGAGAATTACGGTGCCGATATGTTTGCGCTTAGCCATAGGACCAATGTACCTTTTGTCCCATCTAGCGCCATTGTGTTCTGGCCTTTAGTCCATCAAAGTGTCCAACAGACTTGTCTTCTCTGAAGAAGCGCATGGAAATCAGTTATAGTCGATTCTCTCCTGTAGCTGGCGAAAAACAGATATAGTTGAATTGGACTAACGGGTTTTATGTAGGGGTGCCGAGGAGGACAACCATGAATCAGGGGAGGGGTCGACTGGAACGAATTCGGTGATGGAGGGCTTTGCGAAATCCCCGGTCAATCGATTTGCTGACTGGTTGGGATGGGGATTCGTCTTCCTCGGAGCGGGTATAGGATCGTTTCTGGGTGTCGTCGCGTACGTTCAACACTGGATTAGCTGACGGCTTCGAATAGTTCTCCGACCGCTTCTCGGATTTGCCGGGTGGCATGAGGTTTTCGACCGCTCACGTAGTGGCGGCGACCTCACGCTAATCAGTAATACATACTTTGATCTAGCAGACCCTACGGCTAAGGCTAGGAGGCCGACGATGGGAAACCGCGTATGGAAAGGTGAACCTTCCGCTGGTGGCCGGGCCGGAACGATCATCGCTTTGGGCATCGCGGCGTTGGTAGTGGCGGGAGTATGGTTCGGATGGACTCGATACTAGGGCTATAGTCCGGTTTCGAATCTGTCGCAGACGTTCTCGATCTCATTTTCCGAGGATGCGCGGGCAATCGTCAGCAAGGACGAGGAAAGCTTTCATGGGGACGGATACCGGTACGTGAAGGTCGCCGCTGACCCAGAACAAGTCGACGGCACCATTCTGGACGGCAGGGATTACTCCAGTGGCCAACTGCCCCAGGAGAACATCCGCATAATCAAGGAAGCGGATGCGACCCTGCGATTGAACCTGGGAACACAGCTCGATGCGCTCTACGACCGGCCTCATAAGGAGATAACCAACGAGGGCGGCACGCTGATCATCATCCATGATGCCGATTCCTCGGAATGGCATTTCTTCGAATGCCTCGTCTGAAAGCTGAGCACTCCCGAAACATATGCGATTGTCCTGAAGAAGAGCCCAGACCAACCAAGCCCCGATTATCCAGATAAAAAGAAACCCCCAGTGCATCACGGCTGAGTCGAAGACCGTCCGGAGAGGCCCTTTGGGGGAATTCTTGATATATCATAATGAGCCATGAGCCGACAGTCAAATTCAACAACTGATTTCCTCTCACGGACTCCAAGGAAAGGAAGTCCGCGGGAGAAGGCGCTGCGCGCGTGCATTACCGATGAACGGCTTGCCACCTACAATTATGAGGCTCAAAGACGTTCATGCCCAGCGCTAGAGCTGTACCTGTGGGATCACGACATGGCCAGCGCCTGTATGGGCGACATCGCCATCCTCGAGGTCGCTCTGCGCAACCGCATGGACCGGCAACTCTCCCTCCTCGCTCTGGAGCAGAATGGCACTGAAGACTGGTATATGGCAGGGCTACAATTCGATGACCGAACCCAGTACCAGATTCGTGAAGCGTGGAACCATCTCACCCCGCACCAGCGAAAAAATCATACGCATGGCCATCTCATAGCGTCATTGACATTCGGATTTTGGCGCAATCTCTTGGAAGACGGCGGAACAATCCACACGAAGTGGCCAGACCAGCGCCGTGCAGATTATGAGAACGATTTATGGCGCAAAGGACTCGATAAGACATTCTCCAATGGGCGCCAGTATGCCCGTGCAGTGGAAGAACGCTGGACGAGAAAGTACGCGCTGGATATCGTAAAAACAGTGCATGCCCTGCGTAATCGGGTCGCTCACCATGAGCCGCTTGTCAACGGCATACCTCTGCCGGGTGAGAATCGACGGATTGCATTGGAGAATGCGACGCAGGCGTGCTTCGCTCTGGCGATGATCCTGGACCGAGACCTACACGCATGGTTGATGGATAACAGCAAGATGAAACTTGTGCTCGAACACGAGCTGAAGCCTAATGAATAGGTAGTGAGTATCGTTTTCGCCAATCATCTCTTCAGTGGGAATGGCAATGAGCTGCAGCGACACCAACAGATTCCTTAGGATCCGACACCGGCACGTCCGGCCTGGTATGCGGGTTATGGCAGTGCTCGATCGCCACCGCGGGCGAACCCGTGCCCCACATGACATGGAAGTCCTTGGAAACGGCCGAGATCATCGCGCACATCGCATCCAGGGCGAACGGATCATTGTCCAATACGGGCGATACGGATCGACCGCGCCGCAGCCCCGGCCATGTCATCATGTCCCATGCCGCTCATCGTGGCCACGGTCGCAGCCGGACAAAACCTGCTATCATGCGATTACTTGACACGATGTTGCGCTTTTGGCCATGCGCAGGTTGAATGGGATTGCGCCACGAAAGGATATGCCATGAACGATCTGCTGATTATCGACATGCTGCCCACGTACGGGCTGCTGTTCTACCTGCTGATCTCGGTATTCGTCTTCGTGGGATGCCGTGGTCTGCGCCGGAGGACCTCGGATCGTGGCCTGCTGCGTTTTGCCGTAGGCGCGTTCTTGGTTGTTTCCGCGCTCGGCGCCGTGTTCGCTGCGCTGGTGTATATCATGGCAGCGCCTTTGGCGCAGCCGGATATGGTCGACTTCTACCGCACGTACCGGCCAGGAGCTCTGATCTTCCTGCTGGGATTGTTCATCATACAATTTGTCTTCGGCGTCGCTGCCGTGTATCGGGGAAAGTAACCTATGGTGTGTTTACGCTAGTTGGTTTTGCTGGCGTTTTTGAGTTGGATGGTGATGAGGATGAGTTGGAGGTTGGCGAGGAAGGTGGCGTCGAGCCTGTCGTAGCGGGTGGCGGCCTTGCGGTGGTGCTTCATGCGGTTGAGACGCGTTCGACCATGTTCCGTCCCTTGTGCGCCTGCCTGTCGTAGTCCCATGGGTCCGTGCGGTTCCTCTTGGGCGGCACGACCGCGTGCTGGTGGACCTTCACGCTCGTGGAGTCCATGGCGAGCACCCGAACCTCGACGGCGATGATCCGCTCCTCCTGCAATGCCGTGAACAGGCGCTCCATCGCGCCGTTCCCGGACCAGCGGTCGAACCGCCGGCAGACGGTGATCCACTTGCCGTAGCACTCCGGCAGGTCCCTCCACGGGGCTCCCGTCCTGCACATCCACAGCAGGGCGTTGACGAACCTGTAGTTGTCGACCGCCACGTTGCCCCTCTGTCGCGGCAACAGGTGCGCGACCCTCATGAACCGGTCAAGCGTGATGCCATACCCCGGCGTACACACACGCCAATCATCACACAAAACCTAAATAATGTAAACACACCCTAGTGCGACTGATGGGATATTTCGGCGTTGTATGCACACAACGAACACGAAAAGGGACCGTCGGATTGCTCCGATGGTCCCTTTTGCGTCGGTTATGAACCACGTCCAATCACGGACCCGTTTCGACCGACGAAGGTCAGGCGAGAATCACTTCTTGTCGCCTTCGTGCTTAACCTGCGCCTTACGCGCCGACTCCTCGGCGGAGGCGATGATGTCGTCGGCCGACAGCGGCTTGACACGGCACCACACCTCGAAGAGGATTCCGATGACCAGCATGATGATGCCGGTCCACAGGTTGATCGCAATGCCGTTGGTGTCGGCACCGTTCATGTTCGGTGCCACGATGCCAACGATCGTCACGATCACACCGTAGATGACGAACAGGATCGCGATCAGACGACGCAGGTCGTTGGTGCGGGCCGCCTTAACGGCCTGATCCTTTTCGGCCTGGGTCAGCAGGCTCTTGGTTTCTTGCGTTTCATCAGTCATTTCATACACTCCTTAAATCTTTCCACCTGCGGTTTAGAAGAACGGGATGTAGAACACGAGACCGAGGGTGAAGATCACGGAGCCGAGAATGAGCGGCTTCTTGTACCACGGAACCTTCACTGTAGAGACATCCTTTCCGGCTTCCTTGGCGGCGTGCTTGGCGTCCTCAAGTTCCTCGGCGGAGGCCTCCTTGAAGTACTTGATGCCGTTGGTGCCGAAGGTCAGGCCCTCGAGCTCCTCATCGGTCTTGGACTTGGTGAACGGCGTAAGCACAGCCGCCGCGATCCAGGTCGCGAGGCAGGAGATGATGGCGCCGTACCAAGTCTCGGCGGTGGCGGAACCGAAAATCGGGTTGCCGGCCGCGACGGACTGCAAGTACAGGATGTAGGTGACGAGCGGGGCGAGAATGCCGCACACGTAGCCGACGGTGCCGGCGACGTTGGAGACGCGCTTCCACACCAAGCCGAGGATGAACACGGCGAACAGCGGGGCGTTGAAGAAGCTGAACAGCGTTTGCAGGTATGTCATGATGTTGCCGAACTGCGAGGCGATCCAAGCGGTGAACACGGAGATGAACACGCCGATGACGGTGATCCAGCGGCCCATGTTCAGGTAGTACTTGTCGTCCTTGCCGGGCTTGACGTAGTCCTGCCACAGATCGTAGGTGAACACGGTGTTGAACGAGGAGACGTTCGCGGCCATGCCGGCCATGAAGGAGGCCATCATACCGGTGATTGCCACGCCGAGCACGCCGTTCGGCAGGTACATCTTGAACAGGTACGGAATGGCTTCGTTGTACTGCAGCACCGGGTGGTCACCAGCGAACAGGTTGCCCACGGTAGCGGCGGCGATCAGGCCAGGGATGATGATAATAATCCAGATGAGCATCTTCGGGATGGCGCCCAGGATAGGCGTCATACGGGCTGCGGTCATGCTCTTCGCGGCGAAGGCGCGCTGCACCTCGGTGAAGTTCGTGGTCCAGTAGCCGAAGCCGAGCACGAAGCCGAGGCCCATAAGGATGGAGAACCAGTCGCCACCGACCGGGTTGGTCACGTTGCCGAGGCCGGTGCCGGCCCAAGCGTGGATGGAACCGCTCCAGTCCTGCATGCTGTCGAGCTTGGCGGTCAGGCCGGACCAGCCGCCCACGTGGGACAGACCGATGACAGTGACCGGGATGAGGGCCGCGACGATGACGAAGAACTGCATGACCTCGTTGTAGATTGCGGAGGTCAGACCACCCAGCGTGATGTAGGCGAGCACGAACACGGCGGACACGATGATGGCGGTCCATTGGGTCCAACCCAGCATGGCCTGAAGAATCAGGGCCATGGCGTACAGGTTGATGCCGGCCTGCAGAATCGTGGAGACGGCGAAGCACAGCGATACGATGATGTGCGCGCCCTTGCCGAAGCGCTGGTACATGAACTCAGGCACCGAGCGCACGCCGGAGCCGTAGTAGAACGGCATCATGAAGATGCCGAGGAACACCATGCCCGGCACGGCGCCGATCAGGTAGTAGTGGATGGTCGGCATACCGATCTGGGCACCGTTAGCGGCCATACCCAGAATCTCGGTGGCGCCTAGGTTGGCGGCACAGAATGCCAAGCCTGCAATCCACGCCGGCATGGAACGGCCGGCGAGCAGGAAGTCTTCACTGGACTTCTGCTGCTTGTGGATGGAGTAACCAATCCACACGATCATGGCGAAATAGATGATGAGGATCAGCCAATCCACCCAACTCAGCGACAGGCGAATCGCGGATTCTCCAGCAGCAAGATCAATCATGCCTCTCCCTCTTTCTTCCTTGAATATATTTTGCGTGGGTGTAAGCAATCAGACAGCAAATGTCACTGATTGCGTTGCCAAGTGCACAAATTAGTCCCAAATACAAAAAATTTCAAGGAGGCGATACACGGCTTTGCCGGATGCTTCTGAAACGATTTGCCTCAATCGCGCATATCTTGCTTGCATTTCGTGAGACCGGCACAGTGTCATTTGAACATTGAGCTTCTCCCGCTGAAGCGTATTCACCATTTTGGAAAGCGATTACAACCTCACAAAAACCGTCAAAAACACACAAACCGAGTATGGTCGTCGATACGTATCAAATGAACATCGAACAGAATAGTTAGGGTGTGTTTACATTATTTAGGTTTTGTGTGATGATTGACGTGTGTGTACGCCGGGGTATGGCATCACGCTTGACCGGTTCATGAGGGTCGCGCACCTGTTGCCGCGCCAGAGGGGCAACGTGGCGGTCGACAACTACAGGTTCGTCAACGCCCTGCTGTGGATGTGCAGGACGGGAGCCCCGTGGAGGGACCTGCCGGAGTGCTACGGCAAGTGGATCACCGTCTGCCGGCGGTTCGACCGCTGGTCCGGGAACGGCGCGATGGAGCGCCTGTTCACGGCATTGCAGGAGGAGCGGATCATCGCCGTCGAGGTTCGGGTGCTCGCCATGGACTCCACGAGCGTGAAGGTCCACCAGCACGCGGTCGTGCCGCCCAAGAGGAACCGCACGGACCCATGGGACTACGACAGGCAGGCGCACAAGGGACGGAACATGGTCGAACGCGTCTCAACCGCATGAAGCACCACCGCAAGGCCGCCACCCGCTACGACAGGCTCGACGCCACCTTCCTCGCCAACCTCCAACTCATCCTCATCACCATCCAACTCAAAAACACCAGCAAAACCAACTAGCGCAAACACACCCTAGATAAGGTTTGCGGCCGTTGGCCGAGCAGTAGTAGTGTGGTTTGCTGTGTCAACAGGAGGAGTGTGACCAATGCGGCTGATTGAGACATGGCTGGCGGACCAGGAACGCGCGTTTGACTTGTTCGCGAAATTCCCGGCGGAGGAGATGGGATTCGAGAACCCAGCGGCCGGCATGAATCGTGAACGGTTCGCCGCATATGTGCGAGGGTTGCGTGATGAGTCGCTTGGCGTCGGCCTGCCGGACGGCTGGGTGCCAGCCACCAAATACATTCTCGTCAACGATGAGGGCGACTATGTGGGCATCTTCAACCTGCGTCACCGGCTCACCGACTTCCTGCGCAACGGTCCGGGCCACATCGGCTACGGTGTCGCCCGCGAATATCGCGGCCATGGCTATGCGACCGCCGGGCTCAAGCTCACGCTTGCCAAGGCCCGCGAGCTCGGCATCAAAGAGGCTTACCTGAGTGTCCACAAAACCAATCCGGCAAGTCTTGCGGTGCAGCAGCATTGCGGCGCACGTATCGACCATGAGGACAAGACGGAATACTACACACGCATCGCCACCTGCACGGAGAGCGATGGCCTCTATGCGCGAGGCGATTGACGGCGCCTCTCGCGTATAAATGGCCGATTATCAATCGGTTTTAATCGATTTCGCCTCGGTCGATAAAGTCGCCGTCGAGGAACCAATAATCGTGCGGATTTCCGCGTAGCGCCGTGAACGGCGTCAGTTCCACGCCCTGCGTCGCGGCTTTGCTCAGCAGATAGGCGCGGATAATCCACGAATACTCCAGCACGCCCGACTTGAGGGTGATGATTTGCTCCACTCTGCTGCCGCTGACGCCAAAATCCTTGCCGATCCGTTCTGCGGTCAGACCCAGCCGGCTCATGCTCTCCTGAAATTCGCGGATAGTCGCCGCGCGCTGCTCACTGGAATACGCCGTCAGAGTAGTTGATCATTTCGAGTTCCGGGCCCACGTCTTCGGTTTGAGTCAGGCCGGTCTCATGGAAGCCGATGTGACGGTAGAAACTTTGGGCGTTGGTGTTGAATCCGGCGACCCACAAGGCGAGCCGATCGTTGCCGATGGCGCGTTGGCCCGCCTCAACCAAAGCACGGCCAACGCCATGACGATGGCAAGATTCCAACACATATAGCGAAGCCAGTTCCGCAGCCTCGGACCGTTTGATTGGCGAGCGCGGCGTTTGCAGAAGCTCAGCAAAACCAATCACGTGGTTGTTCTCCAAAGCGACCAATACGACCTGATTGGGTTCTTTTGCGTGGCTGCGCGTCAGTTTGAGCGCGAATTCGGGAGTGATCGCATCCACGATTTCCTGCGGAATATGCCCCTGATTGAGTTCGCGCCACGTGTACGACTGAACTTGGGCCTTTTCCTCAAACCATTGCGGCTCAATCGGAACAATACGAATCGTCATACCGTTCATAGTAGAACACTTTGTTCGGGGAATGTCAATATGCTGTCATGCGATCACATGACAGCATATTGATTATCGAGGAAGAGATAATCGACCATTAGGGGGAATCAGCGGCACTGAAGACCCACATCACACGCTTGCCATCGACCCGCAGCTCATCATCGAGCACAACGCCATCGCCGGCTACTTCAATGGCGAAGATTTCGTCAAGCCACTGTGACGGAAGATTGGGGCTGCCGTTCAACCGCAAATTTTCTGTAAGCAGCTCTACAACCCGCAAAACTCTAATACTGTTGCATTGGCGCCTTAATCATCCATAGTTAAGGCACCAAAGCTTCATCAGGAATATGGACTTTGATGGACACCTCTTGGGTGGTAATTCCCTCTTCGTCTTTTAGACCGCAATAGGTTATCTGCGAAGAAGAGAGTGCGAAGAAACTTGACATGCGCTCGATTGCTTCAAATGTGCTATATCCTTTTTGCTAGACGATATCTTGAATGAGTGTATACTCCGTCGGAAGTCGGAATTGAGATTTCATGTACTATGAAATCTTCAGGAATTTCTTTGATTTTGACATTACTCATCGGTGGTTCTTTCTTTGTTGAGATGAGCGTAGGCTCCGATACCAATCATGGTCAGTATCAGGATTTCGACGCCTGACCATAGGACGGCGTTCCTCGGGCCGAAGGTGTTCGACAGGGTGCCTCCGTATATGAAACCGAGCGAATTGACCCCGATCAGGACCGCCTTGTATATGCTCGTCACCCTCCCGAGGTAACGGGTTTCGACCAGATTCTGCCGGTTCGTGATAATGATGATGTTCAGCACAGACTGGCACAGGTCCACCACGAACAGCGTCGCCGCCACCGCGAAGATGTTGCCGAACGCCACAAACAGGAGACGAAAGCACATCTGGACGAGGAAGTTCGCGATCAGGACCGTTTCGAACTTGAAGCTTCTGTTCAGCAGGTTGACGATGAAGGTCCCCGCCAACGCGCCCATGGCCGTAACCGACATGACCAAGCCGACCTGGCCCGACGTGAAGCTCAGACTCTTGCGCATGATGACGAGGCTGTCGTTCTGGAAATTCCCGGTCAGCATGTTGAACAACGCGGCCAGCACAAGCGGGTAGAGAACCACACGCCTGGTCTTCAGATAGGAAAGCCCCTGCCGGGTGTCGCTGATGACCGTTCGCACCGCGGCCGGCACGGGGCCCCTCAACCCGCTGGCGCCCTTCGAGGAACCGACCCTCATCAGGAGAATGGCACCCGCACTGAGAAGAAAACACGCGGCGCAGATCAGGGCCAGCAGCCCCATCGGCACCACGGAGTAGAGCGCCCCGCCGGCAAGCGGGATGAGCAGCCCGGCCGTGTACTGGATGCCGTACACGATGCTGTTCATCTTCGAATAATCCGATTTCGACACGAAATACGAGATGAACGTTATCTCGGAAACGGAGCTGAACACATTGGTGCACCCTATGACCAAGGTGACGAGATAGATGGCTATCAGCGTCACGGTCGCGTTGCTCCGAGCCGAAAGAACCGCCGCGAGCAACGCGTATCCTCCGAATCTGATGGCATCGGAACGGATGAGCACCTTCCTGACGTCGCACCTGTCCACAATAGCGCCGAAAGGCAGACCCAGCAGCAAGAACGGCAGCGTCTCGAACGAAGAGATGATCGAAAGATGAATACCGGAACCGGTAAGGTCGAGCACGATAAGCGGCAACACGAAAGTCATCAACGAACTGCCGAGATTATCGCTTACAACGGAAAGCAGATAAACCCAGTTATTCCCCCTCCTTGATAAATTTTCCATGTAAATACGCGACCCCATCCCTACCAAACAGAACAACCTTATAAGAGTGTACATCGGGAGACAAACTGTCCGTGTGCATTCTGATGTTCTCACCACACTCTCCGAATTGTTCATATGCAAGAGTGCCATGAGTTTTATCATGCAGTCGGAAATAGTAAAATTCATACCCTGTCGTGGCTATCGAGAATGCTGTATTCCCTGCTTCATTAGTCACAGAATAATGCTGAATGAACTTTTCGCTGCCCACTTGGATGGAATAGATTCCACAGATGGGACATGTCCTCATGCATAGTTGGTAAGAATGCGTTTTTGAAAAATCAAAGAAATCTATCTTTGAACAGCACCTGCCGCACCGTTCTGTAGGAATTTTGACTGGATACCCTATGTTATTGCTGCGTACGAATGCCTCAAACTGGTCAAATAGGTATCCATTGCTTGAAAGCAAACGTATTTGCTTTCCTACAATTTCTTTCATTTTAGTCAATAGTGAAAGAAGTTCGTAGTACTCATCCTTGCTAATTATTTTGAATCGATTTGCTTGGATGACCATGATATTGATGTTCTGAAGCCTCTGACTAAACAGATCAGCGATTCTTTGAAGAAGAGTTGCTATCTCGTCATTCAAGTATTGATTCAAATAAGGTATGAAGAAAAATCTTCAAAAAAACGGATAAATGAGCATATCCGGCGCTGCCCGTCCTTCAACGATTTTACCGAGCGCGTTTCATATTCCAGTTTCTTATCGGAAAAGACTAAGAGACTTTCTGGTAAGCGAAAACATTTGCCTTTTATCCATGAGGGAACTATTGCAATAACACTACCGTTGATAGCTTGGATTGAATGGAAACTACAGGATAGGTTGCAGTTTGCGAGTTCATCTGGTAGCTTCCGTGTGCAGCAGACGAAGGGGTACGTTCCTTGATGCATGAAATAAAGCTGATTGAGGTAATAAGTAACTTCTGTAAATGACATTCCAGATTTTATTTTCCTGTTTGCACTGCTTAGATGATACAGGTCAATTATACGGGACATGTTGGCCGCGCGGTTTCGCCATCGGTTCTACGGGTTCTTGCGAGACGGCTCATTCGGTGCCGGCACCCTAGGCTCTGTGTGTTGTTTCTTCTTTTTCTTTGAGAAACTGAGCATGAAGAGCAGGCCGAGGAGGATGGAGAGGAACGTCGCGATCTCGAAGGATCCCACTATCAGGGTGGTGAGTTTTATCTGTTTCAGGAGCAGGCCGTTGAGTCCCAGCACCAGGAAGCCGATAATCCTGCAGGTCGTCGAGTTGAGGGTGATCAGGGTGCTGATTCTTTCCTCGGAGACCCGTATCGAGAACAGCACGTCGCACATGTATTGCAGGAACATGAAGATGAACACGGAGATGCAGTATGCGCCGATCGACACGATCCGTGATCCCGACGTGATCAGCAGGGGCATGATCAGGGCGACCGGGATGCCAAGATAGAGGAGGCGCCTCAGACGGCCGTCTATGTGGATCGCGTACGCGGCTATCCCTATGACCTGGAAGACCAGGTAGAACACGAACAGGTACTTGTCTTTCACTCCCATCAGGAGCAGGTAGGCCTGCCAGAGGTTGAAGTGGGTCTGGAAGAAGATCTGGCTCACGGCCGCCATGCCGATGAGGAACGTGAGCCGCCTGTCCTTCCTGAGTTCGGACAGTCCGTCCCTCACTTGGGACATGATCGTCGGCTTCTTCTCCCGGGCTTCGTGCTCGTCCTTGGGGAAGGCGAGCACGATCGGCAGGGCCGCCGCGCATGCAAGCGCCATCGCGACGGCGTAGATGTTGTAGCCGATCGTGAAATACAGTGCGGACCCGAGCATCGCGCCGATGATCATGGAGACCATGGATATCTGGTTGGAGATGCGTTTGAATGTCTTGATCTCCTCGTCCGGGTCAGGGGAGAGCCGCTTGTAGAGGTTGATCAGCGAGGCGTCGACCGTGCCCGACGCCAGGGCCTCGCCGATGCCGTAGAGCGCCCAGGCCACGCACATCATAGCGAAGCCGGTTCCGAAGACGATGACGGAGCATGCGGCTACCCACGCCAGGATGGATGTCAGGTACACGATCTTCCGACTGTAGAGGTCGGAGATCACGCCGCTGGGGAACTCGAAGAGGAACACCGCTATGGTGAAGGCCGTCTGGACGAACATGATCTCGGTGAGGTCCAGACCCTTGTGCAGGAGCAGCACGGTCAGAACGGCGTGGGGAAACGACTTGGACGCTATGAGGAACGCGGTGCTTACGTAGTAGGCGATACCGGCCCTGCGGGTCAACGCATCCTGCTTGATCATAGATTCTCCCCTGCCTGATCTCACTAGTGGTCGTTGCAACACGTTGTCGTGTTGTGTGTCATTTGATGGTATCAGTTGTTGTCGGTGAGTTCGAGGATCTTCTCGCTGGGTTTCATCCAGTCGAGGGTCTTGCGCGGCCGGTCGTCGGGTTCCTCGGCGACCGCGTCGAGGTAGGCCTCGCCGTAGGCGTTCAGGTCGGTGCCCTTGGGGAAGTACTGGCGCAGGAGCTTGCTCAGGCCGCGCATCTTGCGGATGACGGCTTGTTGGACGTGTTCGGCGTCGTGTCCGTCGGGCAGGCGCAGGCGGGATCGTGAACCTGGTGGCGCGCTCCACGAGCGTGCCGATGGCGGTCCTGTTGGCCCTGCCGCAGACCGGGTCGCCCTCCCAGTGGCCGGGCACGGCCCGGTCCCCGACCTCGGCGGGCCGTTCGCCGGTCATGACCATGGGCTCGCGGTTCAGCTCGCCCCTGCCCTGGATGTAGATCGCCTGGTAGATGGTCTCCGTGCATGCGTGCATGTCCCCATTATCGGGGAAGTCCGCGTCCAGCCGGTGGCCGGTCTGCTCGGGGCTCCAATGCCGTTTGATCCCGGCCCTGATCTCGTCCCACAGCCGCGTGCCGACGCGCGCCTTGCGCGCCTTCGGCCGTTTGCGCCGGTCCGCGGCCGCCTGCTGCGCCCGGTACGGCCCGTAGCCGCCCGCGCCGGGGTCGCTGTTCCTGCGCACCTCGCGGCTGACGGTCGACGCCGGACGGCCCAGCCGACGGGCGATGGCACGTATCGAGTCGCCGGCCCCGCGCCGGTCGGCTATCAGGATGCGCTCGGCCTGACACAGATAACGCGCGCCGATGTCCTTGGGAACGTCCATGGGCGAACGATATCAGTCCACCGCCGGTTCCCGCCGCGCCCCGCGCGCCCGTTGCGCCGCACCTTGCCGGTGCGCTTGGACACGCCCACCATGCGCGCGGCCTGAGTGAAGTTCAGCCCCTCGCCCAACAACGCCACGTACCGTTCGCGCCTCGCCAGACACATCCCGCTGCGCGTCGGATACGCCACACCCTCGAACGTCCAACGGCCGCCACCGGCCGTCCCGATTCCCCGTTCCTCGCCCATCCGGACCTCCATAAATCCCAGGTGTTGCAACGACCACTAGAAACCGCCCACCCCGACAGACGCTATGAGGATAGTGGCGAGATAAGGGAGAGGCTGGATGCGACTAGCTTCATCAGTGTTTTGCGAGATGTTATGGCTGATGGCTGCAATTACAGAGTTAACATCATCATTGGTCTTCGACACGAACGTAGATCCGATTCCATAGCTATAAACCGATACTCTGGTGTAAGTAATTAATTAATATAGAAAATCAAAAAGAAAATAAGCAATGACGGAGAAGGGTAGTGCCCGCTTCTTTGCGCAGATTGGCTGTTGGCCAGCTGTTGGCGTGACTTTCATGCCGCTGCGCCTAGGTTGTCATCGAGCCGGGACGTGTCCATGTATCGCCGGTCCGACCACGAGCGTGAGGTGACGTAGCGGATTCCGGCGCATACGAGCATGAGCGCGCTGTTGGAGTCGGGGAAGCCGCCCACGACCCGGGTGCGCCGGCGGATCTCCTTGTTCAATCGCTTGATCATGTTGTCCGTGCGCAGCTTGATCCCATGGTTCGCGGGGAACCCCGGCAGGAGGCAGGCGGCGGTCTCGCCGACGCCCCCGCGCAGGCGGTTCGCGGCCGCCTTGAGCTTGCGTTCCTCCGTTTCGCCCGCGACCGTCCCTGCCTTGGCCATGGCGGATTCGCGGTTTTCTCGTCGATCTCCTTGTAGATCTTCTTGAGTTTGTCGCTCAATGTCCGGGACGGCATCCGCTCGCCCCACAGCAGCCGGCCGGTGTCGTCCACCCCGCGTGCGCTCACGCCCGCGAGGCACATCTCCATCAACGCCTCCTCGACGCCGGATTCGCGCCTCCGGCAGCGCTCGATCACCACCGACCCGAACAGGGCGCCCTTCAATTCGGGCACCTTGAGACTCAACTTGCCGGCCTTGGCGGCCAGCGTGCGCCCGCAGTGGCCGGCGCGGAACGCCTTCCGGTCGGTCTCGCGCTCGTATCCGGCGGCGTTGGCGATCTCGTTGGCCTCGGCGTCGAACATGGCGTTGATGGTCCGCTCGACCTTGACCCGGACCAAGGCATCGAGCTCGGACTCGAACATGGCCTGGTCGAACCGTATGATTTTATCGGACATGGCTTCCGGCCTTCTTTCCAATCGCGGTTTTCATGTGTAAGCGACTGAAAATCGCACCAAAACCGGGCCATGTCCTTTTCATCGGAACCCACAACCGAATCTGCGCAAGAAGACGGGCGTTATCCTTCCTGGCGGCGCTCATCCTCTTCGAGGGCGTGGTGCCATGGTTGCGCGGCGGCTGCACGTTCGGCGGCAGTTTCACGCACATGACAGTGGAAACCCGGCCGCGAGAAGACTGGCGGCGTGCGGCGTTCTATGTGGCGCGTATGGCGACGCTAATCATCGTGCTGCCATGGCATAGTGGCGGATTCAATCTGCTGGTGTTCATCGGCCTCGGCATCTTCTGGCTGGTCAAGCGTCAGATGCCGTACGACCTCATATAAGACCGGCGCTCCGCCGTTTGGCGTTACCGGGCAACCTCCGACCATCGTTCGGGAGTCGAAATGCTGCGCAGCGGGCCGGCCAACGATATGGCCAATCCCGCTACGGAACAGGCCACGGCCACGCCCATCACCGCCGTGAAACCGAGATCCGGCTGTTGCAACAGCCAGCCGACCATCGCCGGGCATGCCGCGCCCAGTATGCTGACCGTGGTCTCGAATACGGCGGAAGCCCGCCCCTGCATGTTGTCGGGTGTCTTGCCGTAGAGAAAGCCCAGCAGACCAGCGTTCAACGCGGGGAACGGCAGGCCGGCCAGAATCTGGCAGATCAGGATGGCCGCTTAGCTTTGCACGAACAGCAGCGGCACTTGGCTGACAACGAACAACACAAGCGCGTCCGCAATCAGCATACCAGTGGGAACCATATCAACCAGTTTGTTGGCCAACAGCGAGCCGACCAACGTGCTCACGCCCATTGCCGTGCCGAGCAGTCCGATCATGACCGCGCTGGTGCCACGGGCGGCCAACATGATCTGCGCGCCGGTGATACTGGCCACGCAGGCGATGTCACCATAGCGCCGAGCATGATTGCGGAGAGGAAATTCCTTTTGGTCAGGGCCCATCGCCAGCCTTCGACCAAGTGCGTGGGAAATGGCACAACAGAAGTGCCGTGGACCCAAACGGCGACCACGGCTTAGCGCGACGAGTCAACGCGCATTAACTGTCTGCGAACGACACCAACACCTTGTACATAACAATGCCCCTTTGCAAAAAACAAACTCCAATTATTGTACCAGTTCGAGCATAGAACCAGGCGCGTCACTGGGCACAACATAATCGGCCATCAATGGTTTATCGGCTTCGAGGGGCTGATTTCGTCCGGTGGGGACATCTACTTGGCTTTCGAGGGGCTGCTCAAACGCCAAACCGCGAGTATAAACGGCTTTGCGGCAACGCCATTACGCCATTGTGGAGCCTTGTCTACTCGGGCATCAGCCCCTTGAAACGGAGATAGATCTCCGGCAAGTGCCAAATCAGCCCCTCGAAATCGAGTTAGGCGTTGTTTTCGCGTTTGCGCTGCCGTTCGAGTGCGTAATAAGCCGCGTAGCAGCAGGCGACGAACGGGATCATGCAATACAGGGTCGAACGCTGCGTATCATCGAGCACCACGAGCACCAGCGCGCCGATGCACATCACGATGGCCAGCCACGGCAGCACCGGGAAACCGGGCGCACGATAGCCGAGCTCATCGGCGCTGTGCCCATCCCGCGCCCATTCGCGCCGGAAACGGATATGGCACACGCATACGGAGAACCACACCACCAGCGTCGCCAAACCTGACACGGCGACCAACACCAGATACACGGTCGAGGCGGCGATCACGGAAGACAGCAACGCCAGCAGTGAGCCCGCCATGCTGAACAGCACGGCCCACACCGGCACACCACGGAAATTCGTCTTAGCAAAACGTTCGGGAATCAGCCGCTCCTTGGCCAGCGACCACACCATGCGCGAACACACGTACAGGCCGGAGTTCGCGGCGGAAAGCACAGCCGTGAGCACCACGAAGTTCATGATGTCGCCGGCGAACGGCATACCGATTGACTGGAACACCAGCACGAACGGGCTCGTATCCACGCCGGCTTGATGCCAGGGGATCAAGGCCGCCGTCACCAGAATCGAGCCGATGAAGAAAATCACCAGGCGCAGCACCGTGGTGTGCACGGCCTTGGGGATCGCACGCGAGGGATCCTTGGTTTCGCCGGCCGCCACGCCCACCACTTCGGTGCCGGAGAACGCGAACACCACGGTCAGCAAAGTCGAGAAAATCGGCGCGATGCCGCTCGGGAACCAGCCGCCGGCCACGAAGTTGGTGAACAATGGCGCGGAATCATGGCCGGCAATCGGTATGGCGCCGAAGATCGCCAGCAGGCCGATCACAATGAACGCGACGATGGCGAACACCTTGATCGACGCGAACCAGAATTCCGCCTCGCCGTACAGCCGCACGGACATGATATTGAGCGCGAACACCACCACAATGAACACGGCCGACCACACCCAGGACGGCGAATGCGGGAACCATCGCTGCATCAACAATCCCGCGGCCGTAAATTCGGAGGCGAGCGCCACCGCCCAGTTCAGCCAATACAGGATGGCGATGGTGAACGCGGTGCCGGGGCCGATGAACCGCTTCGCATACATGTGGAAGCTGCCGGCGTACGGCATGGCCACGGACAGCTCGCCCAGCGACACCATCACACAGTATACGAGCAGAGAGCCGGCCGCGTAAGCGAGGATCGCGCCCAACGGCCCCGCCTGATGAATCGTGTAGCCGGAGCTGACGAACAGACCGGTGCCGATCACGCCGCCCAGGGAGATCATCGTCAGGTGGCGCGACTCCATCTTTCGTTCAAGGCCGGTATCGTCCTTGGGTGTGCCGGCTGATGCCATGCTTAGGTCTCCTTCGGTCAGATGGTCGGATGGTCAGAGGGTTGTGCCTCATGTCGGTTGTGCGGGCTGCACTCGATGCTGCCTACCATATGATAGCGGTAGATGAAACGGCTCACGAAAGGCGGAAGTGAAATGACGGGTTTGCTTATCGGATCGCATTTGTCGACGGCCGGTGGCTG
The DNA here is from genome assembly GCF_026016385.1 of Bifidobacterium sp. FKU. Classification (NCBI taxonomy): domain Bacteria; kingdom Bacillati; phylum Actinomycetota; class Actinomycetes; order Bifidobacteriales; family Bifidobacteriaceae; genus Bifidobacterium; species Bifidobacterium sp. FKU. The sequence continues at coordinate 1,399,175 of NZ_CP092888.1, read as the reverse complement.
GAACGAGCTGCTGAAACGCTCCCATGAGGAGGGCGGAACCGCGTTCGCGTTCTTCCCGCGTTCCCCGTACGGCAAGCGTTCGAAGGCGCTCGACCCGGCCGACGCGGCAACGTTCGGCGCACGTCTGAAGGCTGAGGACTATGGGCCGTTGGTCGTCCATGCGCCGTACGTCTACAATCTGGCCGGCAAGGATGAGGCCAAGCGCGCATTCGCGATCGAGGCGTTGGCCGAGGACATCGAGCTGCTGACCGCCATCCGCGAGACCGGCCAGGAGGTGTATATCAATATTCATCCCGGCGCGCATGTGGGCCAAGGCACCGAGACCGGCTGCCGGCTGATCAGCGAGGGACTGAATCAGGTGTTCGAGCGTACGACCGGCGTCATGGTGCTTCTGGAGACCATGGCCGGCAAAGGCACGGAATGCGGGCGCAACTTTGAGGAGCTCGCCACGATCATGAACGGCGTGGAGAACAAGGCGAACGTCGGCGTCACGTTCGACACCTGCCATGTGTTGGATGCCGGCTACGATTTGGTGCACGACTACGACGGTGTGATGCGCCAGTTGGATGAGGCGATCGGCTTGGCCGAGGTCAAGGCGATTCACGTGAACGATTCGCAGTTTGGCCTCGACTCGCATAAGGATCGTCACGCCAACATCGGGCAGGGGCAGCTCGGCATCCCGTTTTTCACGCGACTGGTCAACGACCCGATCATGGCCAAGCTCCCGATGATCCTCGAAACCAAGGAGCAGACGCCCGCCACGCATCGCGACGAGATCGAGTTGTTGCGCGGATTGGTGCAAAAGTAGTCGTAGTCGACCAATGTCGAGCAGAAGAGACCTGTTTTTGACTGAGGGCCATACGAGGTTAGCTATCAGCGGGGCGTTGATTGATCCGTCTTCATATACAGCTGCATAGCCGGTTCCAGCTGCAAGAGCTCAAAACAGACGCATGGGTTCGGTGGAATCCAATGGCTGAATAAGACGTTTGCCATCGCTGTTCAGTGGCGCGACTTCGTGAAATTGCAGACGCCGGGAAAGCATGGTACCCGCTTCCCGCATGGAATCTAACAGTGCGGCTCCGTCAACGGAGCGGTCCAGCCATGAGGCAACCATATTCCGAGGAACCAGCAGGGGCATGCGATCATGCACCTTGACGAACTCGTCCGCGGCAGGGCAGGTGATGATGGTTGCGGTCAGCTGCCATGGCGATGCGGGAGACGGCCTCCACCATGAGTACAGGCCGGCCAAAGACAATAGTTCATCATGTGGTGCGTGAAAATAGAACGGCCTGCGACCTTTCCATTCGTAGTAGCCGGAAGCGGGGATGATGGCTCGCATGGATTTTGTGGATTCGGCGAACGCCGGCTTGACATGCGCAGACTCCACACGCGCATTATATGTGGGGTAGCTCAGCACTTTGCTGGCGCTCCATCGCGGCACCAGCGACCAATAGGCACCGGTCAGATGACGGCGGCCATCCTTGCCCTGTGCCACCACGCCAATGTTCTGCGTGGGTGCGATGTTGTAGGAAGGCTGTGGCAGAGTGTCAACGCGCACGTCATCCTCGTCTACCGCGAACTGTGAGGCCACGGCATCCCAATCCAAGTCGAGCGCGAATCTCCTGCACATGCGCCCAGTTTATGCCATCAATGGAATCAATCCCAGGCCGTATGACCGATATTCACGGCGATTTTCCTTTTTTGTTGGCCGCTCTGGTTCCATAGCGATACGAACCAACGAGGAATAGCCCAAAATGTAGGACGGGTTCGGCAATCGGGACGGGGCGTGACCTAGAGTGGCGCATGACCGAACACCAACAAAGGGAGGACCATGTCGGTTTTGGACGAACTGGTGGCGGGAGCGCTGGAGGATCAGTGCACCCGTGAGCTCACCGTATCGCTTGAGGACGTGAAGAAGGCCGCGCTGGCGGCCCCGGCTCCGATTGACGCGACACGATGGCTTAAGCGCGCCGACGGCATCCCCGTGATCGCCGAAATCAAGCGCGCGTCCCCGTCCAAGGGCCACCTCTCCGACATCCCGGACCCGGCCGCGCTGGCCCGCGAGTACGAGAAGGGCGGCGCAAGCGCCATCTCCGTGCTCACCGAAGGCCGCAAATTCCTCGGCAGCCTTGACGATTTCGACAAGGTCCGCGCCGCCGTGCACATTCCAGTGCTGCGCAAGGACTTCATCGTCACCGACTACCAGATCTTCGAGGCCCGCGCCCACGGTGCCGACCTGGTGCTGCTCATCGTCGCCGCATTGGACGATGCCCAGCTCAAGCACCTGCTGGATCTGGCGCACGAGTTGAGCATGACCGTGCTGGTCGAAACGCACACCCGCGAGGAAATCGAACGCGCCCGCAAGGCCGGTGCCAAGGTGATCGGCATCAATGCGCGCAACCTGAAGAACCTCAAGGTGGACGTGAACAAATACAACGAACTCGCGGCCGATCTGCCCGATGACGTCATCAAGGTGGCGGAATCCGGCGTATTCGGCGCGGTCGAGGTCGAAGACTACGCCCGCGCGGGAGCGGACGCGGTACTGGTCGGTGAAGGCGTGGCCACCGCTGATGATCATGAACTTGCAGTGGAACGACTAGTAAAGGCAGGAGCACAAGTGAAAGCATCCGAAACCACCCCGTTGAGCGAACATCAGGGACCGTACTGGGGACAGTTCGGCGGCCGCTATGTGCCTGAGGCCCTGATCACCGCCCTCGACGAGCTTGAGCGCGTGTACACGCAAGCCAAGGCCGACCCCGAATTCCACAAGGAATTCATGACGCTCCAGCAGCGTTACGTGGGCCGCCCGAGCCCGCTGACCGAAGCCCCGCGCTTCGCCGCACTCGTCAAGGAGAAGACCGGCCTCGACGCCCGTATCTTCCTCAAGCGCGAGGATTTGAACCACACCGGTGCGCACAAGATCAACAACGCGCTCGGACAGGCCCTGCTCGTCAAGCGCATGGGCAAGACCCGCGTGATCGCGGAGACCGGCGCCGGCCAGCACGGCGTGGCCACCGCCACCGTGTGCGCCATGCTCGGCCTCAAGTGCCGCATCTACATGGGCCAGATCGACGCCCGCCGTCAGGCCCTCAACGTGGCCCGCATGCGTATGCTCGGCGCCGAAGTGGTCGAGGTGACCCTCGGCGACAAGATCCTGAAGGATGCCATCAACGAAGCCCTGCGCGACTGGGTCACCAATGTCAAGGACACGCACTACCTGCTCGGCACCGTCGCAGGCCCGCACCCGTTCCCGGCCATGGTGCGCGACTTCCAGAAGATCATCGGCGAGGAAGCCAAGCAGCAGCTCCAGGACTGGTACGGCATCGACCATCCGGACGCGATCTGCGCCTGCGTGGGCGGCGGCTCCAACGCCATCGGCGTGATGAACGCCTTCCTGGACGATGACCGCGTGAACCTCTACGGCTACGAAGCCGGCGGCAACGGCCCCGAATCCGGCAAGCACGCCATCCGCTTCGCCCCCGGCACCGGCCAGCTCGGCATGTTCCAGGGCGCCAAGAGCTACCTGCTGGAAACCGACGAAGGCCAGACGCTCGACACCTACTCGATCTCCGCAGGCCTCGACTATGCGTCCGTGGGCCCCGAGCACGCATGGCTCAAGGATATCGGCCGTGTGAACTACAGCTGGGCCACCGACGAGGAGGCCATGAACGCCTTCCGCGACCTGAGCCAGAGCGAGGGCATCATCCCCGCCATCGAAAGCTCGCACGCCGTGGCCGGCGCGTACAAGGCCGCCGCCGATCTGAAAGCCAAGGGCTATGACAAGGCCGTGATGATCGTGAACATCTCCGGCCGAGGCGACAAGGACATGGCCACCGCCGGCAAGTGGTTCGGCTACCTGACCGACGATCAGGCCGCCGCGCTTGATGTGGCCGGTGCCCACGGCAACACCGTCGCCTGAACAAGAAGAGGAGATTGTTGATTATGACCAACGAAGCGAATACGTCGTCCGGCCAGCCGCTGGGCATCAGCCACAAGCCCAGCAAGTCGGGCGCAATGTTCACCAAGTTCAAGGCTGAGAACAAGCCCGCCTTCATCGGCTACCTGCCCTATGGCTTCCCGAACCCGGATGTCTCGCTTGATGCCTTCAAGACAATGGTCGAGCACGGTGTCGACGCCGTGGAGATCGGCCTGCCGTACTCCGACCCGGTCATGGATGGCCCGGTCATCCAGGCTGCCGCCTCCATCGCCCTGAACAACGGCGAGACCATCAAGCGCGTGTTCGAGGCCGTCGAGACCGTGGCCAACGCCGGCGGCGTGCCGCTCATCATGAGCTACTGGAACCTTGTGTACCACTACGGCGTCGAGCGTTTCGCCCGTGACTTCGAGAACGCCGGCGGCGCCGGCCTCATCACCCCGGACCTCATCCCGGACGAGGCGGGGGAGTGGATCGAAGCCTCCGACCGTCACGGACTCGACCGCATCTTCCTGGTCTCCCCGGACTCGTCCACCGAGCGCCTCGAAACCGTGGCCCGCAACGCGCGTGGCTTCGTGTACGCGGCCGCCCGCATGGGCGTCACCGGCGAACGCGCCACCATCGACGCCTCGCCCGAACTCCTCGTGGAGCGCACCCGTCAGGCCGGTGCCGAGAACGTGTGCGTGGGCATCGGCGTGTCCACCGCCGAACAGGGCGCCAAGGTCGGCTCCTACGCCGATGGCGCCATCGTCGGCTCCGCGCTCGTGCACACCCTGCTCGCGGACGACAACAAGACCGCACGCGACCCGAAGGAAGGCTTGAAGCTGCTCGCCGCCAAGAGCGAGGAACTGGCCGAAGGCATCCACAACGCCCGGTAAACACCCGGTGCGCCTCACGCGGATTGTGCCGTGACACGGTAGGGTAGTCACAGAGCATCAAGCACAACCCGCGCGCGGACACACCATGAGCACCAGCAAGTAGAGGCACGATGAATCTGGCTTATATTCCCTCGCCGACCTTCTCCAAGTTCGAGATCGGCCCATTCACCATCCACATGTATGCGATCTGCATCCTGATCGGCATCTGCGTGGCCGTATGGATCCTCACCACACGTTGGAAGCGGTACGGCGGCACCTTCGACCAGATTCTCGACACCACGCTCGTCACCGTGCCCTGTGCACTGGTGGGCGCGCGCCTCTACCACTGCATCACCACGCCGGCTGACTACTTCCCGCCCACCGGCAACTTGGTCAACATCCTCAAGGTGTGGGAAGGCGGCATGGCCATCTTCGGCGGCATCTCCGTCGGCACCTTGGTGGCGTTCCTGTGGTGCCGCCACAAGCACTATCCGTTCGCGATCTTCGCCGATGCCATCGCCCCCGCGCTGCCCGTGGCCCAGGCCATCGGCCGACTCGGCAACTGGTTCAACCAGGAACTCTACGGCTGGCCCACCACGTTGCCGTGGGGCCTGAAGCTCAACGACGCGGACGCCATCGGCAAATCCGAAATCTGCTATTCCGGCGCGCAATGCCCGGACTACAGGACCACGCTGTTCCACCCCACGTTCCTGTACGAGATGATCTGGAACCTCATCGGCGCCGCGCTCATCATCTACCTCGGCCACAAGCTCGCCGACCGGCTCAAGGCCGGCCAGCAGTTCGCCATGTACCTGATGTGGTACGGCTTGGGCCGCACCTGGATCGAAAACGTGCGCATCAACTACTCCACGGTGATTCTGGGCCTGAGGACCAACATGTGGACCGCGATCATCGTCTTCGTGCTCGGCTGCATCCTGTTCGTCGTGCTCTACCAGTACGGGCCGGACCCCAAGGCGCAGGCGCGCGGGCTTGCGGCGGTCACCGCCGACGAGCTCGAACGCCAGAGCATCGAAGAGGAACAGCTTCGCCAGAAAAAGCAAGCCAAGCGCACTAAGTGACACCACGATAAACAGCGCCGAAACAGCGCGAAACACGGGACCCCAAGTCCCATTGCACAGATAAGGTAGGAAACCATGAGCAATATCGCAATCGCACCCAGCATCCTGTCCGCTGACTTCTGCAACCTCGAACGTGATCTCAAGGCCATCGCCAACGCCGACCTGGTCCACGTCGATGTCATGGACCATCATTTCGTGCCGAACCTGACCCTGGGCGAGCCGATCGTCGGCCGCATCTGCCAGGTCACCGACCTGCCGGTCGACGTGCACCTCATGATCGAGGACCCAGACCGTTGGGCTCCCGAATACGCCAAGCTCGGTGCCGCCTCCGTCTCCTTCCACATGGGTGCCACCCACGCCCCCGTGCGTCTGGCCCGACAGCTGCGCGACATGGGTTGCAAGGCCTGCTTCGCTGTGCGCCCGGCCGAACCGGTCGAGCCGCTCTTCGATATCCTCGACGAGTTCGACATGGTGCTCGTCATGACCGTGGAGCCCGGCTTCGGCGGCCAGAAGTTCCTCGACAACCAGATGGCCAAGGTTCGCCGCCTGCGCGATGAGATCACCCGCCGTGGCTTGAAGACCCGCATCCAAGTCGATGGCGGTGTGAGCCCCAAGACCGCGCACATCGTGGCCGAGGCCGGCGCGGACGTGCTGGTCGCCGGCTCCGCCGTGTACGGTGCCGAGAATCCCGCCCAGGCCATTGACGACATCCGCGCCGAGGCCGAGGCCGCGTTCAAGGCCTGAGCTCCAAGCCTGAACCGCAATCCACCTTTCATCCATAACCACAAGAGAAGAATCTGAATCACATGAAGACGTTTGAATCCCTGTTCGCCGAACTGTCCGAGAAGGCCCAGACCCGCCCCGAAGGCTCCCTGACCGTCGACGAGCTCGACAAGGGCACCCACTTCATCGGCAAGAAGATCATCGAAGAGGCCGGCGAGACCTGGATGGCCGCCGAATACGAGGGCGCGGACCGCACCGCCGAGGAGATGAGCCAGCTGCTCTATCATGTTCAGGTCATGATGATCAAGCACGGCCTGACGCTCGAAGACGTCTACAAGCACCTGTGAGAGGAACGCATATGCTGAGAATCGCAGTGCCCAACAAGGGCATGCTTTCCGAGCCCGCGTGGAACATGCTGTCCGAGGCCGGCTACCGTCTGCGCACCAACCCTCGCCAGCTGGTCGTGCAAGATCCCGACAATGGCATCGAGTTGTTCTACCTGCGTCCGCTCGATATCGCCGTATACGTGGGCCGCGGCGCCATCGACGTCGGCATCACCGGCCAGGATCTACTCAAGAACTCCGGTACCGCCGCGCTCGAGCACATGCCGCTCGGCTTTGGTGCCTCGACCTTCCGTTTCGCCGCACCGAACGAATCCCCGATCACCACCCTGGAGGATGTTCAGGGCAAGCGCGTGGCCACCACATTCGATAAGCTCGTACACGACTATCTGGTCGAGCACGGCATCCAGGCCGAAACCATCCATCTGGACGGTGCGGTCGAATCCTCCGTGCAGCTGGGCGTGGCCGACCTCATCGCCGACGTGGTCTCCACCGGTACCACCCTGCGCAACGCCGGCCTGCGCGTGTTTGCCGAACCGCTCATGCACTCCGAAGCTTGCCTGATTCGTTCGCCGCGTCTGAACGAGCAGGACCCACGTCTGGCCGTGCTGACCCGCCGTCTGCAAGGCGTGCTCACTGCGCATCAGTATGTGCTGATGGACTATGACATTCCGATCAGCAAGGTCGCCGCCGCCGTGGCCGTGACCCCTGGCTTTGAAAGCCCGACGATCTCCCCGCTGCACGACAAACAGTGGAACGCCGTGCGAGTCATGGTTCCCAAGGCCAAGGTCAACCAGCTGATGGATGATTTGTACGAAGTCGGCGCACGCGGCATCATCGTTACCGCTCTGCAAGCCTCCCGCATGTAGACTGTTAGTCGATATGACCAACCAGAAAGTCAACGCCAGATACAGTCCGGAAGCACGTGACATCTATTTCACTGTGCCCAATTTGATCAGCGCGCTGCGAATCATTTCGATTCCTTTCATCAGCGTGCTGATCTCCAAGCACGAGATGATTGCGGCGCTAGCCCTGATCGCCATTTCCTCGGCTTCAGACGGACTCGACGGCATCATCGCGCGCAGATTCAACCAAGTGAGCAAGATCGGTCAGATTCTTGATCCGATCGCCGACCGACTGCTCATTTTCTGCTCGATTCTGGCTCTCAGCGTCGCCGGCATCATCCCATGGTGGATGTTGATTATCGTGGGACTGAGGGATCTGTGGATGGCGATTCAGGTGCTATGGCTTGCCCAGTACGGTTATGGTCCGCTGCCCGTGCATTTCGTGGGCAAGGCCGGTACCGCACTGCTGATGATTTCCATCGTCGGTCTGATTTTCGCCGATTTGGGCACCAGTACGTTTTTCCACTTGCTCTACATCGCCGCGCTGGCCGCCGGCATCTGGGGCATCGCCATGTATTGGCTCGCCGGATATATCTATACCAAGCAGGGCGTCGGATTGCTACGCAAGGAACTGGGGGAGAAGTATGGCGCTTGAGGCCACGGCCCCGGTCTCATTCCCCGTACCCAAGGAGACTGAGCCGGTACGACGCCGCGCCGTGTTCTCCCACTCAGTCCGAGGCGCGGAATCACATCATGCGCTTTCCCCGGATGACGCCGCCGCCATCCGCGCCAGACGTCGCCGTAAAACCAACGACGATTCGCTTCAGCTCATCGATGATCTTGTCAATCGTCCGATGGATCCGATGTTCTCCGACTCACGACTGGTCCATGAGCATCGTTCGACCTTCTCCATCTGGTTTAATCGCATCGTCGTATTCATCATCTGCGTCGGCGTTGGCTTTGCCTGCAGCCTATTCGTGCAACAGTTGCAATCCGATCCGCGTAAGCAGGTACGGCAGACTTTGGCCACGCAATTGGAGAATCGCAACTCGCAAATAGACGAACTCACCACGGACGTCAATAATTTGCGATCCCAAGTTGACGAACAGTCCAAGAAAATCTCCGGCAGCGTGAAAAGCGATACGCTTATCCAAGACGAAATGGTCAATGGTGCCACGGTGGTCGAAGGCGAAGGAATCACCATGACGCTGGCCGATCCAATCGCGGCAAGCCAGTCGGATCAATCCTCCTCGACGAGAGTCGGCACCTCCACGAACATCCGAGTCATCACCGATCTGGATCTGCAGCAACTGGTCTCCCAGATGTTCCAAAACGGAGCCGAAGCCATTGCCATCAACGGTAATAGGCTCGGCGCGCAAACCTCGATACGCAAGGCCGGCGGGCATATTCTCATCGGCATGACCGCGATACAAAGCCCCTATACCATTGAAGCCATAGGCGATAAGAGCGTCTTGGCCGAAGCGATGGGGAAGAAGAAACTTGCAAGTCTTTACGATTCCTTCAAGGAAGCCGGTATCTACCCGCAGGTGAGCAAATCCAATTCGATTACACTTGAGGCAGCAGTCACTGGCGAAGTGAAGTACGCGGAAAGGAATGAATAATGGCAGCCGTTCTGGGACTGATCATCGGCGTCGTCATCGGCGTGTTCGTCAAGCCGGACATTCCGATCATCGTGCAGCCTTATCTGCCGATTATGGTGGTCGCTGCTCTTGACGCCCTGCTGGGTGCCGCGCGAGCCTATTTCGAGCGCAGCTTCTCCGACCGCGTGTTTGTGATCTCCTTCTTCGCCAACGTGGTGACGGCAACACTGCTCGTGTTCCTCGGCAACCAGCTCGGCGTCGGTTCGCAGCTGCAGACAGCCGTCATCGTCGTACTCGGCATCCGCATCTTCTCCAACGTGTCCGCGATCAGACGCTTCATCTTCCGAGGCTGACAAGGGTACTGACGTATGGCACGTAAAGCACAATCAGACAACATGCTGGAGAAAATGCGCAACCAGCATGTACAAGACAAGGTCAACGACCGGATGGAAACCGGGTCGTTTCCCACGGTGCGTAAGAAGCCCCGGAAGGATCTCAACCGTGCCAGCAACAAATCACGGTTACTATCCTCGATTCTCATCGCTCTGATGTGCGCGTTGTTGGGTTTCGCCTACATGAGCCAGATCAATAACACTAAATCCACGTACGAAACGATGGACGAGAGTGAACTGGTAAGGCTGCTGAACGAGTCGAATACGCAAATCTCCAATCTCGTGCAGCGTAAAACCCAGTTGAACAGCCAGCTCAACTCGCTGAAATCGGCGGCTAACGAGCAGGAGCAGGCGCGTAAGATCGCCAAGCAAAACGAGGAGACCAGCGGCTTGATTTCCGGCAGACTCCCGGCAAAGGGTCAAGGCGTGACCATCCGAATCGGACGAGGCTTGACGACTAAAGTGGACGCCTCAATCATGTTCAACCTTATCGAGGAACTTCGCAATGCCGGTGCCGAGGTAATCGCCATCAATAACGTGCGCGTCATCACCTCCACCTACATTCAGGACGCCGAGGAAGGTTTGATTGTGGATGGCACCACCATCAAGCCCACATACACGGTGAAGGCCATTGGCAACCCGCAGGAGCTGTCCAACGCAGTCGATATCGCCGGCGGTGTGGGCGCTCAGCTCCAGGTGAAATACGGGTCCAACGTCAACGTACAGCCTTCTGACAGCATCATTATCGACGAAGTACGCGAAGCTACGCAAAACCAGTATGCAAAGACGGTAGAATAGGGGATTATGACCAACCCGATTCCTAGCGCAGGCGAAACCACCATTATCGGCCTGCCCGCGATTAATGTACTGCCCATTACCACCACCGGCGATCGACCGCTGACTCAAGAGGATCTGGACACCATCACCAGATTGTCCGAGGGAACGGCATTGCTGATTTCCGCCAGGGGAGCGGTCTCAGGTTCTCGTTACTTGCTTGACGAGGATGAAATCACCGTCGGCCGTGATCCGCGAGCTGATATTCTGCTCGACGACTCCACCGTATCCCGTCAGCATGCCGTGTTCCGCAGGGTCAACGGTCAGTTCTTTGTGGTTGACGCAGGAAGTCTGAACGGCACCTACGTGAACCGTCAGCGTGTTGATCAGGCGACGCTGAAGAACGGCGACGAAATCATGATCGGTAAATTCCGCCTCGTGTTCTTCACGAAATCTGCCATTATTTCCCAATAGCCCACACCTAGCATGGGGTTAGACTGATTGCAGAAATTGCAATCATGTGATTACACCAGTGTGAGTCATATGCGAGACACGCATGAGTTAGGGGAGTGCCATGGGACAGACCGGGCTGCATCTTCATGTTTCGCTTGAGGACCGTCAGAATCTGAACGCTGACGCGATTCAGGGGGAGTTGTTCTCCAACGTCGATACTGAGGAGATCAAGCGTGGCTACCGTGGCACTGTGGCCTCCAAGGTGGCCGGCATCACGTACCGACAGCTCGATTATTGGGCACGCAAGCAGATTGTTGAGCCGTCCATCACGCCGTCTCATGGCTCCGGTTCACGCCGACTGTACTCGTTTAAGGATGTGGTGATTCTCGCTGTATCCAAGAAGCTGCTTGATGCCGGTGTGAATCTGCAGAACGTGACGGCGGCCATCGGATTCTTGACTCAACGCAGCACCGATCAGCTGGCCAATGTGACCATCATGTGCGATGGTCAAAACGTGCACGAATGCACTACCAGCGAACAGATGCTCGAACTGTTGCAAAGCGGTAAGGCAGTGTTCGCCGTGTCGGTGGGTTCGTTGTGGCACCAGATTGAGACGGCCTTGGAACAGGAAGAATATATTGATCTTGAGGCTAAGCCGCTGACGATTGCCACGGGCCGTCCGATTGATGAACTGACTGCCATGAGGATGCGCAAGAAGCTCGAGGCACAGCGCTTGCAACGCGCAACCGCCTGATACATGTATGGTTGTTGGCGACTTGCCGGCTTTGGTCGGCAGGTCGCTTTGTTGTATGTGTTGCTTTTGTTGCCTGCCATCTTATGTTTTTATATGTTGCGGTGATTATTATGACTGATTGGAGGACCGGGTGAACGGGATTGTTGTCGGATTGTTGCCGGGCGTTCTGTGGATGGTCGCCGTCATCTTTGCTGTGTCCATCATCACTATAACGGTCAGCCGAGGCCATCTGTTCACGCCGAAACGCCGGCGACCGCCGGTCGATCCGGTCGACTGGTCGATGGTGAAAACGCATTTCATGTCGTTTGCGGCGGCGCTGATTCCGTTTCCCGTATTGACGTTCACCGCAGATCTGATGGATGCTCGCATGCTCGCGTTCTACGACCACGCGCAATTGCCCGGAGCAATCATCATATTCGTGCTGGTGCTGCTGGAACTCATCGCCATGTATCTGCAGGCACGCAACGCTTCGGAATCCGCGATGGACGGCTGCCTGGGTGTCGCCGCCCGCCGGGATGATGACGATGCCGGAATCGTGCCCGATAGAGCGAGGAGCGGGAATGAGGGAGACATGGACAAACAGGGCGAAGACTGATTGGATGGCTGATGCGGGGGAGGGACATGCAACCGTCGACCGGGTTGGGTGGAGGGAGACCCTGACATATATCGGTATCGTCATTTAACTTTGCCTCATAGTATTGGAATTAATCAGACAAGCTCACCATCACCGCCATAAAAGCCGGGTACTGAACTACCCGCGCATCAGCGCATCCGGCTGGGTGTGTGCAATCCTCACGCTCAGGGGAAGGGCCCCGATGACTGCACCAGCGACGGTGATGGCGAGCATTTCAAGCGCCAGTACCGGATCGAAAACCACCGAATCCAGATTCGAGAGATTCAACAGATCGCCGGAATCAACGGAATGCGCCAGCAGCAAACTGAAACCCGCCCCCAAGATGATGCCCGCGATGCCCGCTGCGACGACAAGTTGGACGACTTGGACGAGTGCAAGGGCGCTCAGTTGCCCGGCCGTGTATCCAAGGCATCGGAGCAGCGCCAACGAACGTTTGCGCTGCTTCATCCATATCACGCTCAGAAATAAGCCGAACACCAGGGAGCACACAAGCACAATGGGGAACATGAACCTGCCTATGCTCATAAGTGCGGCAAGAATGCCCGTGACATCCTGCTGCCCCGCGGCACCGGCCACTCCGAATCCCATGGCGGCGAGTTTCTTCTGGACCAAGGGGACATTATCGCCCGAATCGACTTGAACGTATGCGAATGTGTATGATTCCTGGACATTCCCGTCGAACAGGGCATCCATTGTGTTTTCGGAGACATAGGACGGATTCTCGCCATCCTTGTCGGGTACGGAGTTGTCGTAGATTCCCACCACCTTGAGTGGAATGGTTCTATACGATCCTTGATATTTACCGTTGATATGCGTGTACCCGAACATGACGGTCTTGCCGTACAGATGCCTGAGGCTGCCTCCGGGAACGGAATCGGGTAGGAGAATCTCGTCGTCCTGCAGGGAGACGGGCCTGTCTCCCTTGATCATTTTCGGAAGCCTCGGTTCGAAATACGTGGTGGCCCACAGCGATCCGGGGCTGACCGTTGGAGATGGCCAGTCGCCTTCGTCGGCCAAATCCAGATCGTGCTGCATCCATGGAACCACGGAAACGACATGTCCCAGTCCTGATACTTCGGAAAGTGATTCCCCGTCCAAGACGCGTGCGTCCGGACGAATCGTGCTGAGCTCGATGACGGATACGTTGGAGTGTTTCTCGACATTGCTTGCATGGGACCGAACCGCACTGACCACAAAACCCTGAAGGCAATAGCATACGGCGACAACGATCGCCAGCATGACAACCAACGCCCGCGATGTTCTGAACGTATGCGTTCGCTCAAACCACGCGAGTCGTAGAACCTTTCTCATCAGCTCATAACCACCTTCCCGGCCTCAAGACGCAGCGATTGGGACTCCAACCCATCCAGACGAGGATCGTGGCTGGCCAGCAAAATCGTCACACCCCTTTCCCTCAGCATGCGAATGGCCGATGCCACCTCATCGGCGGCCGCGTCATCGAGCGATGCCGTGGGCTCATCCAGCAAAAGCAGCCGAGGCCTGTTAATCAGCGCACGGCATATTCCGGCACGTTGAAGTTCGCCGCCGGAAATCCTGCCCGCCTTCACATTCGCCAGCCGCCGAATTCCAAACCGGGAAAGCAGCTCAAGGCATTCTGCGCTGTTCCCTTTCCCTTGATCCGCAACAAGAAGATTCTGTAACACCGTCAGATGACCAAACAAGTTCGCATCCTGAAAAACGATTCCGATGCAGGCGGCGCGAAGCCGATCGCGGGATTTCTCAGTGGTCGCCTTTTCGCCGCACACATGTACGCCGCCGCGATCCGGCACCGTAAGAAGACCCGCGATTCTGAGAACCGTTGTCTTTCCGGAACCGGAATCGCCTTGAATTCTAAGAACTTCCCCACACTCCAGCGAAAAGGATATCGGTCCGAGAACGAACCGGCGGTTTTTGTCCCTTGCATAACGTTTCGACACGTGGTCGAAGACGAGAACGCTGCTTTCGATGTCCCGCATCATAATGGCGCTGCCCCCGATCTATAGGCGTAATAGGTGAGTGTCAGACTGCACACGCCAGTCCGTGAACCATCTATCGCGATCATTTGAGTCGAGTTCTTGCAACCGAAGAGTTTCTTGATCGCCGGACGGGATATGCAGGAACTTTGCTCGGTGCCAGTCAGAATGGGCCTTTAGTCTCATGGCAAGCGGATTCCGTTCATCCTTAGTACTGAGGGCACGAAAAGAATCAAGGGTCTTGCGCGTTGCCCCGCGTTGCTCCAAAGCTTGGTAATCCGCTTGGTAAAATTGCACCATTGCGACTGCCGCACAGCTCGATATAAGGAGCACGGCAGCAGTCGCAACGGTGACGATCAGTCTACGCTTGGTCCGAGTGAACGCCGCTAAAGATCTGGAACGCTTCATGGCATGCTCCTTTGCTGTACCTTAATAAAATGCGTTCAGCCAATACGAACGATTACGATTTGTCGGAACCACTGGATGGTGTTCACATCATCCGATATTACTACAACACAACAACGCAGCGGCCTCACACCGTCAAATTCAGGGGATGGATACTGCAATTCGTCAGGGTGCATCCCGTGCTGGAAGTTCATCGAACCTGCCTTATAGACACACCGTATTTGTGTTTGCAGATGTCTCGTCAGAGCGCTGATTCCGTGCCTTGATGACAAATATGGTACCGGGAAACACGGAAGCCATAATAGCCGATAATGTACGTTATGTCAGATTGGTTATTGAAAAAACGCTTCGATTGGCAGAGGCTGCTTCACCTAGCGTCACTGAGGGTGATTCTACTCATGTAGTAAGCACCCTCAGTCAGCGTCGTTGGAAGCTCCCGCCGGTGGGAGCAATCAGTCAGTGCATCTCGAAGTATCGGTTCACGGCGTCTTCGAGCTGCTCAGGTTGCTCGATGATTTCGTAGGCACCGTGTTCCTCCATCTCACCAGCCGGAGCGTAGCCCCAGCGGCAGCCAATGGCGTCCAGATTGCAGGCGTGGGCGCCGTCGATGTCGGTGTAGCGGTCGCCGATCATCACGGCCTTGTCCCCCGATGCGGCATCAAACGCGATTTTGTCGAAGCAGTATCGAATCACCTGATCTTTGTCCAGGCGGGAATTGTCTTTGGAGGCACCATAGATGCCGTCCAACAGTTCGGTCAGGTGGAAATGGTCACAGATAGGAATGCACTGGTATTCGGGCTTGCAGCTGGCCAGTGCCAGGTAATAACCGTCGGCATGCAGTTTGAGCAGCTGTTCACGGATGCCTGGGAATACGACGTTCACCAGTCGTCCGGGCACCTTGTTGCCGGGCTCGTTCGGATCGTCGAACACGGCACGGTCTCCGTAGTAGCTGCGGTAGATATCCACGGCCCGATCCAAATCTTCCTCAGGCACATGATTGCGACGCAGAGATTCGATGATCGCCGGTCCAATGAAGCGTCGCAGTTCGGCAGCGTCCGGAACCGGTCGGCCAATATCTTCGAAGGTCTTGATGACGGAGCCGATAATGCCGCCGTCGGACTTGGTAAGCGTGCCGTCGAGATCCAACAGGACCACTTTCATCGGATGCTGTGCCATTGAGATTCCACTCCCCCTTGTTCATGTCGACTGCTTTGAATGGTCGTCAAACAATATGCGACTTGTTCCAACAATGATTATGCCCAGTCGGGATGACTGGGCATAAAGTTCACGTGTTGTTCAGTAGGAGATCACTCATAGTCGGGAATCCAACCGTCGCGGTGCATTTGCAGGCGCTTTTCGAGCAGGGTGGCCAGTTCCTCTTCGCTACGGCGTTCCAGCAGCATGTCCCAGTGGGTGCGGGTGGGTTTGCTGATTTCGTCGCCCTCACGGTCGGCGTCGCCCTCACGGTGGGCCACGGAACCACAACGGCACTCCCACTCGTCCGGGATTTCGGCACCCTCGGCAAACGGCAGGATGGTGCGGTGGCCCTTCGGGCATACATACGCCACATCGTTTCGTGCGGCGAAATCGACGTTGTCGTCGGACTCCAGCGATTTCGCTCCGATGCTCATGCCCCTGAGGCTACGTTCTGCCATATCGGCATCCTCCTTGAAAGATCTTTAACCCTACTAATTTACGCAACCGTTCGGACTTGGCCGCTATTCCAAGCTTCCGACGTCGGCTGACAAACTCCCGTCAAACAGCCCCGTCAGTCCACGCCGGAGTAGGCCACCACGCCACGATTGATCTGGTCGGCCGCTTCGTGGGTGAGGCCTGCCAGCCGCTCTCCCCCGTCGAACGGCAGCGGCTGGGCGACAGCGATCTGCTGCAGCACGTCAGCCAGTCGTTTGGCAGTGCGTACGAAGTCGCCGCCGGTCATGTCGGTGCCGTACAGGCACGATCCCAGCGAACCGCCATCCGCCCATTCATACATGATGTCGAGAATGCCGAAGTCCGGCCGCTGCATCTCGTCCAGACCGTGATCCTCGCACAGGATATCGATGTCTTCACAGATGCCCTTGAGCTTGGACGAAGCGATGGCGATGGGCCCGGAGATGCCGCCCGGGTAGTGCCTCGGTTCACTGTCTCCCCCTCGTCTGGCCTCGTATACCAGCGAAGAGAGCACAGCGGCCAGTCCGTTGGCGTCGAGCTTGTCGAACGTGCCGGCGAGCAGCGCCTCGCACAGTTCCAGGTCATGTTCACTATAGATGCGGCGCAGCAGCGAGCCTTTCTCGGTCAACGTCATGTCGATGCGGCCGGCCACATCGACATGACGTTCGAGGTAACCAAGCCCGGTGAGAATATCGCAGATGCGATCGAACTGACGTGCCACGGACCCGGTACGGGAGTCGTAGCGATCGGTGACGCGCTGCAGTTCGCGGGTCTCGCGGGCCCAGCGGTGGCCCCACTTGAGGTGCTGCTGGAGGTCCGGGCAATTACGGCATGGATGCTCGTGTTCCGCCTTGCGCAAATCGCGAATGCGCTGGTCGAGGTTCTGGAAAGCGCGTGAACGCTCCTGATCGGTCAGGAACACTTCGTGCTTCAGTTTGCGGCGGCCTTCCTTCTCGATATCGCTCAGCTCCATACGCAGGGTCATGAACTGTTTGAAGTCGCCGTGTTCGCATGCGAACGCCTGTTCGTATCCGGCCAGCGCGTTCTTCAGTGTGTTGATCTGCGATTCCAACTGCCAGGCCGATTCGTTGGCCTCCCACTGGGCAAACGACTGGTCCAGGGTAACGCGCGCGGTCTCGTAGTCGCTGGAGTTGAGCAGGTTCACGGCCATGTTGAACGTGGGCCGGAAGCTGGAGTGCAACGGGTAGACACGCTTGGATGACAACGCGGCGGCCGTGGCGGGCACAAAACCGTGATGGTCGACCACGATGGCGTGGCCGATGGTGTCGATGCCGCGCCGACCGGCACGACCGGTGAGCTGCGTGAATTCTCCGGGAGTCAGGCCCACATGACCAGTGCCGTCGAACTTCTCGAGTTTCTCGACCACCACGCAACGGGCCGGCATATTGATGCCCAAGGCCAGCGTTTCCGTGGCGAACACCATCTTGACCAGACCTTCTTCGAACAATCGTTCGACTATCTGGCGGAACAGAGCGATCATGCCGGCGTGGTGCGAAGCGAAGCCTTCTTCCAACGCGAAGCGGAACTTGGAGAACTGCAGGGCTTTCAGGTCTTCCTGAGTGAGTTGCCCCTCCACCATCTCATCCACGATGCGGCGAATCCTGGTCACTTCCTCATCGGTGGTGAGCTTCAGTCCGGCGTTGATGCACTGTTCCACGGCCTGGTCACAACCGTTGCGAGAGAAGATGAAGTAGATTCCGGGCAACATTCTCAGGAAGTTAAGCTCATCCACCACGGCCCAGCGGCGCGGGGTGTGGCGTTCCGCTTTCGGGGCACGGTTCTTGACGCCTTTGCCACCACGTCCTCTGCCGAAGCCCTTGCGCTTATCGGGGCGTTCCTCGCCGCGCCGGCGTGCGGCCTTGCGGTCCAGCTGATCGAGCCGGTTGATGAGTTCGGCGTTGAGCTTGGTGGTCTGCTCGCCGTTGCCGTCGCGGCGATAGAGATCCAGCACCTCGGGCTCGGTGTGTTCGTCCGCCTGCACGATGACGTGCTGTTCCAGCGGCACGGGGCGGTGTTCGCTGATCACCAGCTTGGTGTCGCCGCGCACCGAGGCGATCCAGTTGGAGAAATCCTCCACGTTGGACACGGTGGCGGACAGGCCGACGATCTTGACCGTCTTGGGCAGGTGGATGATGACTTCCTCCCACACGGGCCCGCGGAATCGGTCGGCCAGATAGTGCACTTCGTCAAGGATCACGTAGCGCAGTGCGTTCAGCGTGGTAGAACGCTCGTAGAGCATGTTGCGCAGCACTTCGGTGGTCATGACCACGATGTCCGCCTCGGAATTGATCGAGGTGTCGCCGGTGAGCAGGCCTACCTTGTCCGGGCCGTACACGTCGACCAGATCATGGTATTTCTGATTGCTCAACGCCTTGATCGGTGTGGTGTAGAAGGCTTTGACGTTGCGTTCCTGGGCGAGGTAAATGGCAAAATCCGCCACTACGGTTTTGCCGGCGCCGGTTGGGGCCGCGACCAGTACATTACTGCCGGTTTCGAGCGCATCATTAGCTTCGGTCTGGAAGCCGTCCAGTTCGAAGGGCAGGGATTCGGCGAATCGCGCTGCTGCGGATGCCCGATGGCGTTGGACTTTTTGGAATGATGCGTACCGCTGCGAAGGGCTCAGCGTCTGGGAATCGGCATTGCCCTTATGGTGTTGGTGACGTGCCATTGCTGCTTTCCGTTAGTTGTTGAATCGCTTCCAGCGGGCCCATGCCTGGGTGTGGCGCTCGCGCTTGGCGGCCTTGCGACGAATCACGTCCGCATGGGCTTCGGCATAACGATTCTGTGCCACGCTGAGCGGCTGAGTAAACAGAGGCGGCTCGCTGGTGTCGGCAGAAGTGCCAGACTCCCCCATCGCGGCCACGCGTTCACCGAGTTGGCCACCGATGTCAGACATGTCTTTCAAGGCACGGATTCCATGAAGGGCTGTATAGATGAGTCCGGCAACAATCATGGCCAGCATGAACAGGGCCAGAATCAGCCATATCCACCAAGGCATGAAAGGCTCCTTACTTGTTCTCGCTGATGCTCAGTTCGCGTTCGGCACGTGCCACGATCATGGTGCGCAACGTTTCCGGGGCGACCGCTGTGATATGACGCGCGTGGGCAATGCAGAAGGCCACGAACCAGGAATCGGAGGAAACGGTCAGATGCACCTTTTCACCGGCACCGCATTGTTCGACGGTAGCGCCCGGCAATGTCTTGATGAATGCCAGATCGCGCTGATCGGTGATGAACACCGCGTCGGTACCGTTGTCGAAACTCCACTTGCGCAGTTCGCTCACCGGCATGTTCGGGATGTTGATCTGCTTGGTGGGCTTGATCAATTCCGCCTTTTCGATACGGGCCAATCGCAGCACCTGCCAGATGCGCGGCTTGCCGTTGGCCTTGTCGATGGTCTTGTCTTTGGAGACGTAGGCCTTCTTGTCCTTGGGGGCGGCGGAACCGACATCCGTGTAGACGGCGGCATAATACACGCCTTCGTCGATGAAGATCTTGGCGGGGGCCACCAGCTTGCGACGGGTACTACCGGTACCGTCGGAATACTCCATGTCCAACAACGAATCGGTGTTGATCGCACGCTTGACGATGGAGAAGCTTCGGGGCTCCAGCTCATAGCCGGTCAGGCTCAGCCACGGGGTCTGGCCCGGGCTGACATGGCGGTGCAAACGCTCATACAGGGATTCGGCCTGCCCACGCTGCTTGTCCGGCAGTAACAGCGAATGCGCCAAGTAGCTGACCGAGGCGGTGAGCATGCTGAGGTATTGCGGCGAAATGCCGGCAAGACGTTCAAGGCCCAACGAATTGGTGGCGGAAACAATACCCTCGGCATCCAGCAGCGGCCAGTCGATATCGAAGAACTGGCTGCCAGCCATCTCACCATCGTCGGAAACGGTGGTCAGGGTGTTGATGTCCTTATGAATGATGTTGACGAATTTCTTGAGCTCGTCGTCGTTCTTCGGTTTGCCGATAAAGCGCTCGGCCAGCTCGCTCATCGAGAATTCCTCACCCAGGTGAGCGGAGAGGAACAGCATCAGACGCAGGCGACGATCCACCTCGCTGCCCGTTTGGAAAGCGGATCCGTTCTTCTTGTTCTGGGCCTTGATCGACTCGGGATCACCCGGCTCACGAACATCGCGACTAATCGATGGGGAAACCACCGAGGCGCTTACAGGGCTGGCGGATTCGTCGGCCAGAGTGAATCGGCTGGCGGCGTGCAGGCGGCGATGATAGGCGTCCACAGCCTCCTGCGGGCTGACAATCGTGGCACCCGGATGCTCCAGCACAAACATGGCCAAATCGTCGGAATCGGTGTAGGCCACGTTCAGGTGTTCACCGTCCACATCAACGGTGGCGGCAAAGCGACGTGAATCAATGACCTTGACCAACGAATCGGGAATGTGCTGCGTACCCAAGCCGGGTGCGATGGAATCCAGCCCGAGACCGGGAATCGGGGTCTGCGGCACACGCGGCGTGGTACGTGACGCCTGCTGCGCGTGCTGGGACTGCTCCTGCTCGGAGGAGATGGACATCGAACGAGCCAGATAGTTGGCGGCGGCAAGCACCGGCATATCTTCCGGCTCGAACATCAGACGGATGCGCGGTTCGTCGCCCAACTGCAGACGGTAGGACGCGAAGTCCTGGCCTTCCGACTTGGACGAATACTCAGGCTGCCGTGATTCGATGGCGATGCCCATAGCGGCGAGTTTGGCGCGATCACGCTGGAACTGCTTGGCGAACGCGGCCTTGGCGGCCTGATCTGCCAGCTCTCCATACGAGTCGGCGTAAGCTTTGACGCGCTGCGCAATTTGGCGGGATGTGAGCCATTGCGGGAACGCGGATGACAACACAGCCAGTACGTCCAGCTCGTGCTTGCCCCATTTGTCGGAAAAACGCCGACGTCCGCTTGTGCCCTCTGCCATTAGTCCTCACGTATAGTTATTGTTTCGTTATAAGTGCGTATGAGTTTCCCCACACTCACTCTATCTTAGAGGCTTTTTCCGCGGTTGAGCGCCATTTCACAAAAATAATATCTTTTTTATCGTTCGACCGTGTTGTAAATCACACCCAATCGTTCGGTTCGATGCCTTGCGGGCCAACGTATTCGCCGTTCGGCACATAGCTTGGCTCGCCCTTATCTTCCAGTTTGGCGTCGGCGAACATCATGACGTCACGTCCGAATGTCCAATCGCCCTGAATGGAAACCGAGTTGGCTGCGGCCAAAGATGGCACGGCGTAGGGGAACCGTTCGTCGAAATCGTGGATGTTCTTGTAGTATCGCGGATCAAGTTCGACGTTCGGGAAGGTGTAGTTGCCGTCTTCCATCTCATACGTGTCCGTCAGATGGAAGCGATCGGAACGCATAATGAACAAATCATTGGTGGTTTTCACCGGAAGGAAGCGCATACGATCCACTTGGACGCAGATAGAACCGTTGAACAGACCGATTGCGGCACCCATGGCGGTTTCCAGCTGAATCACCTGTTCGGAGTTCGGGTCCGTGGGATTCACTGTCTTTTTGTTACGAATCACCGGCAACGGCAACACACCATCGCATTCGGCGAGCTTGTCTTTCAAAGCGTCGATGCGAATCCAGATCGAGTTGGTGTTGAAGTAAGGATGCTTGGTGATGTCTTGGGCCGCTTCCTTATCGTCCGGATGGACCTGGCTCATTTCACGCAGGATTAGGCGACCAGTGGCCTTGTCGCGCACAATATGGCCGCCCTTGCGATCGGCCTTGGTGCGGATGGCCACTTCAGCCATAAACGGGGCACCTGTGTTTTCGAAGTGCTGGGCCAACGTACGCGAGGGGCGCGCACCGAGATTGTCGGAATTGGAGATGAACAGATACTTGAAGCCGTGCTCCTCCAATACGTCAAGCAGACCAGACTCCCAGATGGTGGAGAACAGGTCGCCGTGGCCGGGCGGGCACCATTCCAGCTCCGGGTTCACAGGGTAGCTCACAGGTTCGCCGGTGGCGGCCACGAGCTTGGGTTCCTGATGCTGGATGATCTCCAGCGGCACGTCGTGTTGACTGAACTCGTCATGGCTCTCCAGCACCCTCATGGTATCCGCCGAAGTGCGGAAGGAATTCATGAAGGTCAGCGGCAGTTCCACGTTCAGACGGGTCCGGGCGGTGAGCACCTGACCGATGATGATGTCGATGAAACGCATCTGCCGGGCCTTATGCCTGCGCACCGGCAGCAGCGACTTGGCGTTGTTCAATCCCATGGAGGTGCCCAGACCGCCGTTGAGCTTGAGGAACGCGGTCTTGGCGAAGGCGTCCACGGCCTTGTCGTGGTTGATGGTCTCGTAGACGTCATGGAAACTGGGCACGTGGCCAAGCGGTTCGATGTCGTCTTCGCGTATCCAGCTGGAGGCCTCCTCGTGACGCCATACGTCATACAAATGGCGGAACTGGTTGATGGCGGTTTCGCTCATGCCATGCTCGCGCATCTTGGCGGCCGAAAGCTCGAAAGTCTCATCCACTTCAGGGGTGTTTACGGTTTCTTCGGTGGTGTCCGGGGTGACGGCGTCGGTGTCGTCAGCGGCGGCGATATCCAGTTGGGCCTTATCGTTTATTTCGGTCAATTCGGGTCCCTTTCGTCAAATCAATAGGAACTAGTCTAGCCCCTGTTTGGGGCAAACGCATACGACGGGGGTGCGGAGGCGGTGAATTGTCGGTGATAATTCCAATAACACGCCAAGATGAAGTCCGTGTTTAATCCATTACGAATGGCTTACAAAGGTAAGTCCGTCGTCATGTTGTTTGAAAACAGAAAAGCCCCGGAAGACAACCACTCAAAAGTGGCGGAATTCCGGGGCTAATCGGTCGGGCCGGCGGGATTTGAACCCGCGACCCCTTGACCCCCAGTCAAGTGCGCTACCAAACTGCGCTACGGCCCGATGGTGCAAAAGCACCGAGAAGATAATCTACCAGATATATGAAATCTGGCAAATTACGCGCGTGTCACTTCCGCTTCTTCTTCTCGCGGATGTTCACGGAGATCTGGATTGGTGTGCCTTCAAACCCGAATTCCTCACGCAGCGAACGCTCGATGTAACGGCGGTAGCCGTGCTCGAGGAAGCCGGTGGCGAAGATCACGAAACGCGGCGGGCGCGTGGATGCCTGCGTGGCGAACAGGATTCGCGGCTGCTTGCCACCACGCAACGGGTGCGGGTGGGCGGCCTGAATTTTGCCGAGGAAGGCGTTGAGCTTGCCTGTAGGAATACGCTGATCCCAGGATTCCAAGGCCTTGTTCATGGCCCGTGTCAGACGGTTGGTGTGCCAGCCGGTTTTGGCGGAAAGGTTGACGCGCTCGGCCCACATCACACGGTCGAATTCGGTGTTCCACAGGCGTTCGAGACGCTGCTTGTCGAACTCGTCCATCGCATCCCACTTGTTGAATACGAGCACGATTGCACGGCCGGCATCCACGGCGGTGGACATGACCTTCAAATCCTGATCGGATACCGGCTGCGATGCATCAAACAGGATCAGCGCCAATTCACAGCGCTCGATGGCAGCCTGCGTGCGCAGGGAGGAATAATATTCCGCGCCTGTGAGCTTGTGCTGGCGTCGCTTGATGCCGGCGGTGTCGATGAACAGCCAGTCCTCGCCATCGATGTTGACGATTTCGTCGACGGGGTCGCGCGTGGTGCCGGCCAAATCGTTGACGACGGCACGTTCTTCGCGCGCCAGCTGATTGAGCAGAGACGACTTGCCCACGTTCGGGCGGCCCACCAGAGCCACGCGGCGCAGGCCGGAAGGCGTGAGGTAGCCGGAAGTCTTCTCGGCCTGCTTGAGCTTGTCGAGCGCGACGTCCAGCAGGTCGCCCACTCCCCTGCCGTGCATGGCGGAAATCGAGTATGGTTCGCCGAGGCCGAGCTTCCAGAATTCGGCGGCAAGGTATTCGCTGGCCTGGTCGTCGATCTTGTTGACGGCCAGCACGATCGGCTTGCCGGCGGCACGCAGCATCTTGACGATGCGCTCATCGGTGGTGGTCATGCCCACTTGACCATCGACAACGAATACCACAGCATCGGCCAAGGTCACGGCAACCTGTGCCTGTGAGGCTATGGCGGATTCAATGCCTTCCACGTCGGCTTCCCAGCCGCCCGTGTCCACCAGCTTGAAGTCGGTGCCGGCCCATTCCGCGTCATAGCTCACACGGTCTCGCGTAACGCCCGGCGTGTCTTCCACAACGGCGGCACGGCGGCCGAGGATACGGTTGACCAAGGATGATTTGCCCACGTTCGGACGGCCTACAACAGCCAGCACGCCCACCGGCTTGGGGCCGGCCTTGCGCGCACCTTCCGTGAAACCACGGCCGGAAATCAGATCCTCATCGCCCTCGTCCAACTCATAGCCTTCGAGATTGGCGGCATACTGCTCGTATTCCTGGTTCTCGATGGCGTCCTCGACCAGACCGATGAGCAGATCGAGCGTGTGGGCGAAGTCCAGATCGGAATTGTCGATGGTGGTAACGCCATCGGCGGCGGTCAGGAAGCTGGTGACCTTGGAATCGGCCTTGTCGCGCGCGGCCACATCCTCAGCGCCCACGCCCTTGACAGCCTGGCCGGTGCGACGGGCCTGACGGACCTCCTCACGGGCGGTCAGCAGCACGCGCACCTCGGCGTCCGGGGACACCACGGTGGTGATATCGCGGCCCTCGGCCACGATGCCCAACCCCCCGGAGAAGGAGTCGGCCGACGCCTCGCGGGCGATGTAGGCGCGCTGGGCGGCGATGAGCACGTTGCGCACCGGGATGACGTTCGACACCTTGGAGACATGGCTGGAGACTTCGGAGGAACGAATGGCCTCGGAGATGTCCTCGTCGTCGGCGAATACGCAGGGGTTGTCCGGGTCCACGGAGATATCGAAATGGTCGCCGGTGAAGAACTCGCCCACCGCTTCGGTGATGACACGCTCATCCACGGTTTCGGCGTCCAGATCGATGCCCTGCTTCAGGCACCACCAAGCGCAGGCACGATACATCGCGCCCGTGTCAAGGTAGGCGTATCCGAAATACTTGGCCAGCGCCTTGGACGTGGACGACTTGCCCACGCCGGCGGGGCCGTCGATGGCAACGCGAATCACAGGCCAACCTCCTTGGACAGCGAACGGACTTCCGTCTGGGACAGCACGCGGTAGGAACCGGGCTTCAAATCACCGAGTTTGATCGGGCCGATCTGGGTGCGCACCAAGCGCTTGACCGGGAAGCCGATTGAGCCAAAGATACGGCGCACGATGCGGTTCTTGCCGGAGTGCAGCACGACCTTGACCATCGTGTAATCACGGGAGGCGTCGATGATCGCGCAGTGGTCGAGTTTGATCCAGCCGTCGTCGAGCTGCACGCCGGTGGTCACGAGTCGGCGGCATACGGTGCCGGAGATCTTGCCTTCCAGTGTGGCGACGTAGGTCTTTTCGACCTCGTACTTGGGGTGCATGACGTGCTGCGAGAGTTCGCCATCGTTCGTCATGAGGATAAGACCCTCGGAATCGTAGTCGAGACGGCCCATGTGGAAGATGCGATCGTACTTGTCGCCCACGATGTCACGCAACGTGTAGCGGCCCTTCGGATCGTCCATGGCGGAGAGCACCTTGCGGGGCTTGTTCAGTGCCAGAGTGACGTGGTTCGGATTGACGCGTACGCGCGAACCGTCTACTCGCACCTGCTGCTTATGGGGGTCGACGCGAGTTCCGAGCTCGGTGACCAGTTCACCGTCGACCTCGACACGGCCTTCGGTAATCATGTCCTCGCACTTGCGGCGGGAACCGAATCCCGCTTGGGCAAGCAGCTTCTGGAGTCGAATGGAATTGGAATCGTCTTGCGCTTTCGCAGCGCGGGAATATGCGTTTGGCATCGTTCTCCCAACGTGGCCGGACAGACTCTGTCATCGCAGAGACTGTCGATTTGTATACATACTTCAGAGTTGGCGGACTGGAATCCCAGCCAATTCCAACCTATATATCATACCGCAACGTAGGACTGCTGCTAGACTGGCAACCGTTTGTGCGGGTTCGCCCGTCTTCCAACAGATGAAAAGGAATGAACAATCATGGAAGAAACCAAGCAACAGCCGCTGGCCCTGCGCGTGTGCGCCGAATTGGCCGGCAGCTTCCTGCTGTGCTTTGCCATTTACGCCTTCTCCACATGGGGTTCGGCCGTGTATGGCATCAATATCGTGTTCTTCGCGTTGGCTACCGGCTTGGCATATGCCGCAGTCACCGCCATCTTCTCCCGCGTGTCCGGTGGACAGCTGAATCCGGCCATCACCGTAGCCTCCGTGCTGGTTTCCAAGACGAAAATCCTGGATGGCATCCTCTATGTGATCGCTCAGGTCATCGGTGCCATCGCCGCCGGCTTCGCCGTGGTCAAGCTGCTGCCCACATCCGAGCAGGTAGCTGCCAAAGTGTGGCTGACTCCGGCCGTTAACGGTTTCGAGAACGGCTCCGTGTCTTACTCGCTGCTGACCCAGTATGGCATTACGTTCTCGATTACGCTGGCGATTGTCGTCGAGGTCGTTGCCTCTCTGATTGTCGTTGCCACCGCCATGTCTTCTCTGGGTGATCACGGCGAGTCCTCGGACCGTCATGTCATTGCCATGGGTCTTGCCTATGGTCTGGCCGCCGCCATCAGCTACCCGGTTACCGGTGCCGGTCTCAATCCCGCCCGTTCCACCGGTATCGCACTGGCCGCGATGAATGAGGGTCTTACGCAAAATCCGCTGCAACAGCTGTGGGTGTTCTGGATTAGCCCGGTCTTGGCCGCCGCTGTGGTGGCGTTGGTCATGATCATCGCGCAGATGATGACCACTCCCAAAGTGCCGGCTGCCGCCGATCTTCCACAGACGGATGCCGATGCGAACGCGGACACGCTCGACGATGGCGAATTCTTCGATCAGGCCACCTCGTCTGATGGCGATTCAGCGGAAAAAGATGTTGCCGAAGAGTCCAAAGAAGCTGAAGTAGGTAATCAACAGGCCGATTCCCAAGGCGATGCCGATGAAGGAGTCGAACGCCACTGAGCGCACTTTCCATGGGCTTTTGTCCTGAAGAATCAGACGAACAAGCCCGGTGATGATGGCCGTCACGGCAAGTATGACCGTGGCGGCCATCGTATATCCGAAAGCAACCAGCAGTGTGATGACGGCGACGACGCCGAGTACGCACCATTCAAACCATGGCTTGCCCTCATGTGCTTCGGATACATAGGGATGGTTGTGCATGTTGCGATTCCTTCTGTCGAACGGTTACGTGACCACAATAGCAGGCGAATAGCAAAGGTGGGATTCCGCCTGGACCCGTCAACGGGTCCAGGCGGAATCCCACCTTTGTGCGTTTTGGCTGAGCTGCTCTCCTCAGAGAGTCCCGATCAGTGGAAGAAGTGGCGGGTGCCGGTGAGGTACATGGTCACGCCGGCCTTATTGGCCGCTTCGATGACCTCCTCATCGCGGATGGAGCCGCCAGGCTGCACGATTGCCTTGACGCCCGCGTCGATAAGCACCTGGGCACCATCGGCGAACGGGAAGAACGCATCGGATGCCGCGACCGCACCGGTGGCGCGATCGGCACCATCGGCCAGTGTGTTGGCGCGCTCGACGGCCAGATGGCAGGAGTCCACGCGGTTGACTTGGCCCATGCCGATGCCAACCGTGGCCTGGTCGTGGGCCAGCAGGATGGCGTTGGACTTCACGCAGCGGATTGCACGCCATGCGAACACGAGGTCCTTCAGCGTGTCGGCGTCGGCGGCCTCGCCGGCCACGAGCTTCCAGGCGTCCGGATCGTCGCCGACGGCGTTGATCAGATCAGTGTCCTGCACAAGCAGGCCGCCATCGATCTGGCGGATGGCCTCGTGGCCCTTCGGCGGCTCGGCCACCTTGAGGATGCGCAGGTTCTTCTTCTTGGTCTGCAGCAGTTCGAGCGCGGCCGGCTCATAGTCGGGGGCGACGATGACTTCGGTGAAAATCGGGCGCACGCTTTCGGCCATCTCAAGAGTGACCTTGGAGTTGCAGGCGATCACACCGCCGTAGGCGCTCATCGGGTCGCAGGCGTGAGCCTTCTTGTGGGCCTCAGCCACGGTCGCGCCAATGGCCAGACCGCACGGATTGTTGTGCTTGACTACGGCCACGGCAATGGCGGGAGCCATATCCCATACGGTGCGCCAGGCGGCGTCCGCGTCCACGTAGTTGTTGTAGCTCATCGGCTTGCCGCCGAGCTGCTCGGCGTGGGCGAAACCGGTCTGGTTGAGCGGGTCAATGTAGAGGGCGGCCTGCTGGTGGGAGTTCTCGCCGTAGCGCAGGGTGTGCGCACGATCCCAGGTGCGGGTGAACTGGGCCGGGAACTTGGCGGAATCGATTTCAGTGTCCTGATCGTCCTTGTCCACTTCGACGGCGTCCAAGGAGGCCGGCTTCGGCCAGTGCTTGGCGGTCCATTCGTTGATGGTGGCGTCATAGGCGGCGGTGTGGGCGAAGGCCTTGGCGGCAAGCCACTTGCGCTCGTCCAAGGAGAAGCCGGTGCCGTCGGCCACACGCTCGGCGACCAAGGCGTAATCGGCCGGATCGGTGACGATGGCCACGGTGGCGTGGTTCTTGGCCGCGCCACGCACCATGGAGGGGCCGCCGATGTCGATCTTCTCGATGGTGTCGGCCTCGTTTGCGCCGGAGCGCACGGTGTCGGCGAACGGGTACAGGTTGACGACCACCAGATCAAACGGCTTGATGCCGAAGCCGTCAAGCTGCTTGGCGTGTTCGGGGTTGGTCATATCAGCCAGAATGCCGGCGTGAATGTACGGATGCAGCGTCTTGACGCGGCCGTCGAGGCATTCGGGGAATCCGGTGACATCGGACACCTCGGTTACCTTGACGCCCAGCTCGGCGAGCTTCCTGGCGGTCGAACCGGTGGAAACGACTTCGGTGCCGGCCTTCACGAACGCTTCCGCGAGTACTTCGATGCCTTCCTTATGAAAGACCGAGACCAGTGCCCGACGGATCGGTCGGTTCGTGTTTGTCATCCTGTTCCTCCTTGGATTCTTGTGGTTGTGACGCCAGGGACCGCGCCTGACGGACGGTGACGGTCTTCGGGGTCGCGGCGGTGGTGCGGGAATCATTGATCCTCCCAACCAACCAGCCTATCGAAAAAACGAGCGCTGTGCCAATCAGCGCGAGTAGCCATGCCGCGGTAAATCCCAATGCGGTCGAATGACCGACGACTCTGGTGGAGGCCATGACGTCGACGCCAATGTGAGCGAGACGATGATCGCCAAGCGATCCATTGGACAGAGCGAACAGCAATGTGGATGCCAGTGAGATCATCATCGCGCTCAGGCAGAATGACCCAGCGGAGTAGATCAGCGAAACCAGTACTGGGCCGCGGGTGGACGCATTCCGTATATTCAACGGTCTGCAGGCGAATCCTTGCGGCAGGAATACAGCCAGCAGGCCCACGAGCGCAGCGATGGCGAGAGGCGCGTTCAAGGCAACGGTACGCCATAGTTCGCTGCTGACCGGTTCGGGAAGAATACCGAATACCGGTATTGCAGGAAGCTCTTTGGATTGGCCGAGCCATAACGTGAAACTGGCCAAATCACCGATGGCGAATCCGCCGCCGAAGAGCCAGGAAACAGCCCAGAGCATGACGTTGGGTAGCCAGATCAGCATGGCGACGGTGGTGAGAATTCGTGAACCGGTTTCCATCCCGGACAATCCGAACAACGATACGACAGCGGCATGGTTGCGTACCGCCCATACGATGACGGTAATCAATCCAATTGCCAGGTATATGCCCAGTATCGCGACGGCCAAGGCGACGCCGATTTTCAGGCAGTGGCGTATGTCCGCCGGCACCTGCTTGCGAGTCCAGTCCCTGAATGCTCGCATCTTGGCTGATTCCGGTACGGCTGCGCATAGGAAACCGATCGAGAATACGATGGCTGCTTTCAGCAACACAAGCCACTGGTCATCGACAAGACCTAGGTGTACGGATTGCCGGAATACCTCGTTCAACCCGAGCCAAACAACCAATCCGGCAACATACGCATGCGGCCCGTATGCTTTGATTCGCATGGTGAGTGCATTGATCAGCCATATCAGCAGTATAGTCAACATCAATGGCGTGATGGTGAGGGTGAACGAATCGGTTCTAAAGCCCGATCCCTCACTCAGAAGCACAACGGCCTGTGTCAGCGAGGTTGTGCCGACGGTGAGATTGTCGGCGCCCTCTTCCATGGAGACGACCAATAACATCAGCGCTGTATAGCAGCCTAATGCAATGGCATAGATGGCCATGGATGCGAGGGCGACTATGGCTCCCCGCACCCATTGGCGAATCACGGCTTTCATCACGATTGGTCGGAACCGATCAGTCGATGTCGGCCTTGGCGAGTATGTCGCGCATGATTTCGGCGGCCTGGCCCGGGGTCTTGCCCACGGGGATACCCGCCGCTTCGAGCGCGTTCTTCTTGTCCTGGGCGGTGCCCTTGCCGCCGGAGACGATGGCGCCGGCGTGGCCCATCTGCTTGCCTTCGGGGGCGGTGAAACCGGCGATGTAGGCGACGACCGGCTTGGTCATGTGCTCCTTGGCCCATGCGGCGGCATCCTGTTCGGCGAATCCGCCGATCTCGCCGATCATCATGACGGCTTTGGTGTCGGGGTCGGCTTCGAATGCCTGCAGGGCTTCCAGCAGCGTCGTGCCGACGATCGGATCGCCGCCGGCGCCGAGACACGCGGTGAACCCGATGTCGGACAGCTCGCCCATGAGCTGGTAGGTGAGGGTGCCGGACTTGGAAACCAATCCAAGCGGACCGCGCCCGACGATGCCGTCGGGGATGATGCCCAGGTTGACGCCTGGGTTGCCGAGGGTGATGAGGCCGGGGCAATTCGGTCCGATGATGCGCACGCCCCTGATGAGCGCGAGTTCGACGAAATACGCGGAATCGGCCACTGGAATGCCTTCGGTGATGACCACGATGAGTTCGATGCCGGCTTCGACTGCTTCGACCACGGCGGACTTGGCGAACTTCGGTGGCACGAACACCACGCTGGCCTTGGCGCCGGTGGCTTCACGGGCGTCGGCGCAGGTGGCGAACACGGGGATATCGGCGTCGGCGCCACCTTGGGCACCGGGGAAGGTGACGTGCATCCCGGCCTTGCGCGGATTCACGCCGCCGACGATATTGGTGCCGGCCTTGAGCATGCGCGCCGTATGGGTCATGCCCTGATGGCCGGTCATGCCTTGGACGATGACCGGAGCGCCGTCTTCGATGAACAGCATCAGAGAACCTCCTTGGACTGAATCGCCTCACCGGCGAGCTGCGCGGCCTTGGCCGCCGCGTCTTCCATGGTTTCGGACACATGGATATTCGTTTTGTTCGCGGAGGCGAGGATATGCAGACCCTCGGCCGCCGCGTTGCCGTCGAAGCGCACGACGATGGGTTTGGAACCGCCGAGCTTGGCGACGGCTTCGAGAATGCCGTTGGCGACCTCCACGCAGGAAGTAATGCCGCCGTATACGTTGATGAATACGGATTCGACCTGCGGGTCGGACAGGACGATCTGCAGGCTCTCGGCCATGACCGCGGCGGAGGCGCCGCCGCCGATGTCCAGGAAGTTGGCGGGTTTGACATTGCTGCCCTGCTCCTCGCCGGCGCCGGAGACGGCGTCCAGGGAACTCATGACGAGTCCGGCACCGTTGCCGATCACGCCGACCTCGCCGTGCAGATGCACGTAATGCAGTCCGTGCTCACGGGCGCGCTGCTCGAAGGGGTCGGGGACGACGGAATCCACGAATCGCTCCCAGCCACCATGCCGGAAGGCGGCGTTGTCGTCCAGGGAAATCTTGGCGTCCAAGGCGCTCAGCTGCTTGGTGGACTCGTCGTCCGGGTCGCCGATCTTGGCCAGAGGGTTGATCTCCACGAGTGTGGCGTCGTTGTCTTTGAAGACGCGCCACATCTTCAGCAGAATCTGCGCGGCCTGATCGACGTCGGCATGGTAGAAGCCGATGCTGCGGGCCATCTCGGTGGCCGCGGCCAGATCGAAATCGCCGAGCGCGTCGATGTGCAGGCGTTTGACGGATTCCGGATGCTCCTTGGCGATCTCCTCCACCTCGGTGCCGCCGTTGGCGGTTGCCAGCACATCGAAGTCGCGAGAGGTGCGATCCACGGAGATGGACACATAGTACTCATGCAGGATGTTCTTGGCTTCGGCCACGAGCACGCCGGAGACCTTGTGGCCGTGTATGGTCATCGGAAGAATGGACTCGGATTCGACAATGGCCTCGTCGCGGTTGTGGGCGATCTTGACGCCGCCAGCCTGACCGCGATGGCCGATCTTGACCTGCGCCTTGATCACGCATGGATAGCCGATTGCGTCCGCCGCTTCCGCGACTTCATGGGAGTTCTGGGCGAAGATGGCGCTCGGGGTGGGAATGTCCTGTTCCTCGAGCAGCTGACGCGCCTGATATTCGTAAAGATCCATCGATCCTTCCCTGACTATGTAATTGGTCCGTCATGTAACTGTACACAGTACATGACGGACCTTAAAAACCGAATGTATGTTGGGTGAGACGAACGCTCAGGCCGGCATCGCCATCAGCGAGCTGACGGGCTTGCCGCCAAGCTTGTCGATGCCGTCGAGGCCTTCGAGCCGCATCACGAAACCATAGCCCGCCACGGTGCCTCCCGCCTTGTCGATAAGATCGGTGGCGGCCTTGGCGGTGCCGCCCGTGGCGATGAGGTCATCGACGATAAGTACCCGCTCCCCCGCCTGCACGGCATCCGTCTCGATTTCGACGCGCGCCGAGCCGTATTCGAGATCATAGGATTCGCCGATGGTCTCGGGCGGCAGCTTGCCGGCCTTGCGTACGGCGATGAACCCCTTGCCCATGCGGGCGGCCAGAGCCGGGCCGAACAGGAATCCGCGCGACTCGAGGCCGGCGATGGAATCGAATTCGCTCGCGGGCACCGGCAGGGCCGCCTCAAGCGCCTCGAGCAGGATTCTCAGGCCCTTGGGATCGGCGAACACCGGAATGAAATCACGGAAGATGATGCCTTCCTTGGGGAACCCGGGTATGGAACGCACCAACGACACCAGATATTCGGCGTCCTGCCGTCCCACCTTGTCCAATGCGTCGATGGTGATGTCCGACTGTGCCATAATATTCACCCTCCTGTACTGATGTGCTGCGACGCCGCCAAATCGTACGGCCTACTTCGTGGCGGTCCCGTCTGCGGCGGCCGGGGAGTCGACGTCCTCGGCCGCATCGTTCTCTCCGGACGTGATGGACGCCTCGATCGGGGTCTGCCCGGACTCGTCGGCGGTCGGGGGCCCGGCATCCTGGTCGGGAAGCGGATCGCCGTTCTCGTCGACCTCGGCATCGGACACGTAGGCCGGGCGGATGTATTCGCGGGCGATGGCGTTGAAACCGAAACGCAGCTTGGATCCCTCGGAGTCGATGACGATCTCCTCGTACTGCTCATCGACCTCGACGACCTTGCCGATCACCTGGCCGATGGTGATGACCTCGGTGCCGGGCTGCAGGTTGCGACGGAAGTCCTGTTTCTCCTGCTGCTGCTGCTTGGCCTTCTTGGACTGCCACCACATCATGCCGCCGAAAACGACGATGATCATGATAAGCATAATGGACTGTTCCACGGAAAACTCCTTCAGATGAACGGCATTGACGAAATGTCGCCAAGTGTGCAAACAGGAAAAGTCTAGAAGGGCTTGCTGACATCATCCCTTGGCGTAATCCCCAGGTGTCGCCAGGCCTTCTCAGTGGCCACGCGGCCTTTCGGGGTGCGGATCAGGAAACCCTCACGCACGAGATACGGCTCGCATACGGTTTCCACGGTCTCCGACTCCTCGCCCACCATGGCCGCAAGGTTGTTCAGTCCCACGGGCCCGCCATTGAAATTACGCACGATGGCGTCGAGTACGGCGATGTCCAGGCGGTCAAGACCCTCCGAATCGATCTGGTATAAGGCCAAGGCCTCCTTGACGTCATCCGACCGCACCTCGATCAGGTCATGCACGATCGCCCAATCGCGCACACGGCGCAGCAGACGATTGGCGATGCGCGGCGTGCCGCGCGAACGCAACGCGAGTTCCCGAGCCGAGCCGTCGCCAAGATTCACGCCCAGCACATTGGCCGAACGTTCGATGAGCTTCTGCAGCTCGTCGTGCGGATAGAAGTCAAGATGTGCGGTGAAACCGAAGCGTGCGCGCAACGGACTCGGCAACATGCCCTCGCGCGTGGTGGCGCCGATGACGGTGAACCGCGGCAGGGTCAACGGAATGGAGCTGGCGCCCGGACCCTTGCCGACCATCACGTCGACGCGGAAATCCTCCATCGCGATGTACAGCAACTCCTCGGCGGCGCGCGGCAGGCGGTGGATCTCGTCGATGAACAACACCTCACCGGTATCAAGCGAACTGAGAATCGAGGCGAGATCGCCGGCGTGTTGGACCGCAGGCCCGGAAGTGACGCGAATCGGCACTTCGAGCTCGTTGGCCACGATCATGGCCAACGTGGTCTTGCCCAAACCGGGTGGGCCGGCGAGCAGGATATGATCGGGCGGCACGTCCCGCTTGCGCGCGGCGTCGAGGAACAGTTGAAGCTGGGCTTTGAGCCGGGGCTGGCCGATGAATCCCCCGAGGACATGCGGGCGCAATTCCTCATCGCTGACCGGCTCGTTGCCGATCGGCTGCGAGGAGACCATGCGTAACGACTCCTCGTTGGCACCGGTGTTGGAGGCGCCGTAATCCGTCGTCTCGTTCATCAGCGCCCCCTATCCATACGGGCCAAGGCGAGCCGCAGCACACGCGGCGCATCGTCGGAGGCCAGCGGCATGGGAACATCGTTCTCTGCGCAGGCTTCGTTGACGGCCCGCTGAGCGTCCTGCTGACGCCAGCCAAGAGAGATCAGACCCTCCACGACCTGCTCCACGCCGGTGTCGACGGTCGGCTGGTATGGCGCGTTGCCGGCCGACGCGTCATCGGACTGGTTCAGATCGACGGATCCCTTGAGCTCCAGGATGATCTTCTGCGCGCCCTTCCTGCCCAATCCCGGCGCCTTGGCCAGTGCGGCGGCGTCATTGTCGGCGATGGCGCGGGCCAGCTGGCTTGGGGTCATCGTGCCCAGCAGCGACTGCGCCACCTTCGGTCCTATGCCGGAGACCTTGATGAGCTGCAGGAACACTCTCTTGGAGTCCCGGTCGAGGAACCCGTACAGTGTGACAGAATCCTGCGAGAGGTTCAGATACGTGAAGACGCAGGCGTCCTGGCCGGCGTGCAGGCGGCCCAAGTCGGTGGCGGACATGCGCGTCTCATAGCCCACTCCCCCGACGTCGATCAATGCGGTGTCGGTTTCAACCGATTCCACCCGCCCGGTCAGCATGCCAATCATACAGGTACTCCTTGAACGTTTCGGTATTCAGGATTCGAACATCTGTTCGAAAGTATACTACATACCTCGATCGCTGTTCTTGCGTCGGCGCGTGGAGTTTTGCGCAGCCTCAGCCCACTGGCGTTGCGCGGCGGTCAGATGCTGCTCACGCTCGCCGCCCTGCAGCGCCCCCGCCGGACGCAGGGCATGGCATATGGCCAAGGCCAGCGCGTCGGCGGCGTCGGCGGGCGTCGGCATCTTGGTAAGGTTCAGGACACGCGTCACCATGCGTTCCACCTGCACCTTCTGCGCCTGCCCGTTGCCGGTGATGGCCAGTTTCGCCTCAGTCGGGGTGTGAAGCGCCACGGGGATGCCGCGTTGCGCGGCGGCGAGCATGGCAAGGCCGGCCGCCTGCGCGGTACCGAGCACGGTGTTGCGGTTGGACTGGGCGAACACACGTTCGATGGACACGGCATCGGGTGCAAAGCGATCCATCTTCTCGGACAGGCCGTTATAGATGGCCAAAAGACGCAGATCCTGGGTGATGTCCGGCGAGGACCGCACCACGTCCACGTGAATAAACGAAAGCCGGCGGTGCTCGCCGGCTTCGATCACGCCGACCCCGCAGCGTGTAAGCCCGGGGTCGACGCCGAGGATGATCACGAGGACTACTCCTCGTCGAGCTGGGCCATCACCTCGTCGGAGGCGGTCCAGTTGGAGTAGATGTTCTGCACATCGTCGAGGTCATCGAGGTTGTCGATGAGCTTGGACACCTTGCGGGCGTCTTCGAGGCTCAGCTCGACCTCGTTCTTCGGCTGCATGACCTGATCAGCGGAATCGTAATCGAAGCCGGCGTCCTGCAGGGCCTTGCGCACGGTGAACAGGTCGGACGGACCGGTCACGACGGTGAACACCTCGCCATCGTCGGTAACGTCCTCGGCACCGGCTTCGGCTGCGGTCTCGAACAGCTTGTCGAAGTCCACGCCTTCGGACGGAACCACGATCTGGCCCTTGCGCTCAAAGTTGAAGGACACGGAGCCGGAGGTGGCCAGGGAGCCGTTGCCCTTGGTCAGGGTGGAACGCACTTCGGCGGCCGCACGGTTGCGGTTGTCGGTCAGGCACTCGATGATGAGGCCCACGCCAGCGGGAGCGTAGCCCTCGTAGACGATGTCCTCGTAGTTGGCGGCACCGTCTTCGTCACCGGCACCACGCTTAACGGCGCGGGCGATGTTGTCGGCCGGCATGGAGGCCTTCTTGGCCTTGTAGATGGCGTCGTACAGGGACGGGTTGCCGTCTGGGTCGCCACCGCCGAGGCGGGCGGCGATTTCGATGTTCTTGATGAGCTTGGCGAAGAGCTTGCCGCGCTTGGCGTCGATGGCGGCCTTCTTGTGCTTGGTGGTCGCCCACTTGGAATGACCTGACATAATGCTCCTAGCAGTAATAAACGGATGATGTCAAACGAGACGATTGTAGGCCGTTAATCAGACATACCCGTGATGTTTTCGATTGTCTTTTTGAATCATGCGCTGGTTCGACCAGATGCATGAGGGTATCGCGCCGGTATCAGACGAGCGGCAGATGGTAGTCGGAAGCCAGCTGTGCAAACGCTTTGGCATACGCATCCCGCTGATCGGACAGCAGAATCGGCATGGTGCGCGTTTGGGCGACGATGGGCATGAAGTTCGCGTCACCGTTCCAGCGCGGCACCACATGCTGATGCAGATGGGCCGCGACCCCCGCGCCCGCTACCTCGCCCTGATTGATGCCGATATTGTATCCGTCCGGATGGGAGACGGTCTCCATCACCTTCATGGCGAGGGTGGTGGCCTTCTCGAACTCGAACAATTCGGCGTCGTCAAGTTCGGTGATGAATCCGACGTGACGGTACGGGCAAATCATGAGATGCCCGACGTTATACGGGTAGAGGTTCATGATGGCGAACACGTGCGTGCCGCGCCAGGCGATGAGGCCGTCTTCGTCGGACTTCTTCGGTCCAGCGCAGAACGGACATTCCTTCGACTTGGTTTTGGTCGGACGATCCTCGCTGTTGCGCAGTACATAGGTCATGCGCTGCGGGGTCCACAGTCGTTCGACCGTGTCTTCCTGAGACGGGAAGTCCGCCGGATCATCGACACGCACGTCAGCCATCATGTATTCCTTTACTCAGTTACAGCGGCGTTGAAGTCGTCGGCGGAGTTCACCTGGACGCGCTTGGCGATCACGGCGAGGATCTGCTCGCGAGCCTTGTCCACCGGTACGCCGTTGAGCTGGCTGCCGTCGCGGAAGCGGAAGCTCACCGCGTTGTTGTTCATATCTTCCTCACCGACGATGAGGATGAACGGCACTTTGGACTTGGAGGCGTTGCGAATCTTCTTGCCGAAGCGGTCATCGGAGTAGTCGATCTCGCAACGGACCATCTCATCCTCGAGGGACTTGACGAAACCGGCCAGATGCGGGGCGAACTCGTCGGCGACCGGCACGCCGAGCACCTGCACGGGGGCCAGCCACGCCGGGAAGGCGCCAGCGTAGTGCTCGAGCAGCACGGCGAAGAAGCGTTCGATGGAGCCGAACAGGGCGCGGTGAATCATCACCGGACGCTGATGGGTGCCGTCCTTCGCGATGTACTCAAGCTGGAAACGCTCGGGCAGGTTGAAGTCGAGCTGGATGGTCGAGACCTGCCAAGTACGGCCGATGGCGTCACGGGCCTGCACGGAGATCTTCGGGCCGTAGAAGGCGGCCCCGCCCGGATCGGCCACGAGGTCGAGGTGGGATGCCTCGGCGACCTCACGCAGGGTACGGGTGGCCTCCTCCCAGATCTCGTCGGAGCCGACGTACTTATCCGGATCCTTGGTGGAGAGCTCCAGATAGAAGTCGGACAGACCGAAGTCCTTGAGCAGATTCAACACGAAGGTCAGCAGGCTGGTCAGCTCGTCCTTCATCTGCTCGCGGGTGCAGTAGATGTGGGAATCGTCCTGAGTCAAGCCACGCACACGGGTCAGGCCATGGACCTCGCCGGACTTCTCGTAGCGGTACACGGTACCGAACTCGAAGAGGCGCAGCGGCAGCTCACGGTAGGAGCGCTGGCGCGACTTGAAGATCAGGTTGTGCATCGGGCAGTTCATCGGCTTGAGGTAGTAGTCGAAGCCGGGCTTGGTCACGTTGCCGTCCGCGTCGTACTCCTCATCGAGGTGCATGGCCGGGTACATGCCGTCCTTGTACCAGTGCAGGTGGCCGGAGGTCTCGTACAGGCCGCCCTTGGTGATGTGCGGGGTCTGCACGAAGCTGTAGTGGTGCTTGCGGTGCATCTCGCGCGAGTAGTCCTCCATCGCGTTGATCACGGCGGCACCCTTCGGGTGGAACACGGCCAGGCCGGGGCCGATCTCGTCCGGGAAGGAGAATAGGTCCATCTCGGCGCCGAGCTTGCGGTGGTCTCGCTTGGCGGCCTCCTCCAGACGGGTCTGGTATGCCTTGAGATCTTCCTTGTTGGCCCAAGCGGTGCCGTAGATGCGCTGCATGGTCGGGTTCTTCTCGCTGCCACGCCAGTAGGCAGCGGCTGAACGCTCAATCTTGAAAGCCTTGATGTAGCGGGTGTTCGGTAGGTGCGGGCCGCGGCACAGGTCCTTCCAGACCACATTGCCGTCACGGTCGACGTTGTCGTAGAAGCTGAGTTCCTTCTCGGAAATCTCGGTGGCGGCGGCCGGGTCGAGGTGTGCTTCCTTGTCTTCGATCAGCTCGATCTTGAAGGGCTGGTCGGCCTCTTCCTTCAGGGCCTCTTCCTCGGTCACGGACCGGCGGCGGAAGGACTGGGAGGACTTGATGATGCGCTGCATGCGCTTCTCGATGTCCTTGAGGTCTTCCGGGGTGAAGGGCTTGTCAACCTGGAAATCGTAGTAGAAGCCGTCCTTGATCACCGGGCCGACGCCGAGCTTGGCGTTCGGATAGACCTCCTGCACGGCCTGGGCCATGACGTGGGTGGCCGAGTGACGCATGATCGCGAGGCCGTCTTCGGAATCGAGCGTGATGGGCTCTACGGTGTCGTCGTCGGCAAGCGGCGTGTACAGGTCACGGTTTTCGCCGTTGATCTTGACCGCGATGATGTTCTTGTCTTCCGCGAACAGTTCTACGCCGGTGGTGGTTGCTTCCACCTCCTTCGCTTCGCCGTTGACGGTTATGGAGATGGTAGCTTGCGCCATGATTTGTCCTTTGCTATCGGGGCCCGCGGTACTAATGTGCAGGCCTGGACTGGTTAATCAACGTAGGACACGATAGGTTGGGCGTACGACAAATACCACCAGCATCTGAACCAATACGAAAAAACCTCGCCGAAGCGAGGTTTCGTTGTGGAGCGGACAACGGGACTCGAACCCGCGGTCTCAACCTTGGCAAGGTTGCGCTTTACCAACTAAGCTATGTCCGCAAAGGAATCCGCCGTGAGAAGCGGAATCCAGTGGGCGATGTAGGAATCGAACCTACGACCCCTTCGGTGTGAACGAAGTGCGCTAGCCGCTGCGCCAATCGCCCGAATACTCGGTTCTTCAGTTATATCCAGTCGAATTGCTTCGACTTTCGTGGGCGATACAAGATTCGAACTTGTGACCCCTTCCGTGTCAGGGAAGTGCGCTACCACTGCGCCAACCGCCCGGGTCATACTTCATCCCATTGAATTGCTTCGCTGGTCTGAGAGGTGGGTACGAGAGTCGAACTCGTCTATACGGCTTTGCAGGCCGCTGCCTAACCGCTTGGCTAACCCACCGTAAGGTCTGTCAACTCACGGACCTAGAGCGGACAACGGGACTCGAACCCGCGGTCTCAACCTTGGCAAGGTTGCGCTTTACCAACTAAGCTATGTCCGCGTGTGTTTCCTTGGCGAGGTCTCCCTGCCGAAGCACGAGTGTTTACTATACACACATGCGTGTAGTTCGTCCAGCTGCGGCGTGTCGCCTGTAATTGCATACTCTCGCTTATGGCTAAAGCGTGCGCTTCAGGCAATGAACTCCAGTTACTCTAGAGGTATGAGTGAAGCAGCGAAGGACACCGGCGCAGTATTGATCGCCGCATTCGAGGGATGGAATGATGCCTGTCAGGCGGCGACGAACGTGGTGCGCCATCTGGTCAAGCGATATGAGTCCCGCGAGATTCGTCATATCCGTTGTGATGATTTCTATGACTACCAGGTTGCCCGTCCTATGCTGTGCCATGTTTCGGGACGCACCAATCTTATCTGGCCGCAGACTACGTTCTACGACATCACGTTGGACGCAGGCAAGCATATCTATGCGCAGATCGCCCCTGAACCGAACTATCGGTGGAAGGAATACTGTAGCCAGAGTCTGGCCATCG
Organism: Bifidobacterium sp. FKU; assembly: GCF_026016385.1. Taxonomy (NCBI): domain Bacteria; kingdom Bacillati; phylum Actinomycetota; class Actinomycetes; order Bifidobacteriales; family Bifidobacteriaceae; genus Bifidobacterium; species Bifidobacterium sp. FKU. The sequence continues at coordinate 1,357,994 of NZ_CP092888.1, read as the reverse complement.
CCGATGAGCTGGATGTCAATCGAATCATTACGTTAGGTTCGATGTTCTCCGATTGCCCGCATACTAGGCCGTTGCCCATCGCCGTCAGCGACGGAGACTGTCAATGCGAAGGAGACCGGTCGTATAACGGCCCGGTGGGCATTCCTACTGTTCTGGATGTGGCCGCCGCGCAGCAAGGCTTTGCTCATTCCTCAATGTGGGTGTCCATCCCCCAATATTTGGGCAGCGACGAATGTTCTGCCGGCACTATGCGATTGCTGGATGCGTTGGGCAAGCATATCGGCTTCACCTTCGATACGGCAGATCTGAAGCAGAAAGCCGAACAGTGGAAGGCTCAGGCATCGATACTGGTTCGTTGTAATGACCAGCTTCATGATTATGTGGAGCATTTGGAGCACGACTACGACTTGCAGCAGAAAGCCGAGGCGGAGGCTTCTTTGGGAGCGCCCCAGGCCGAACAACTGGTCAAAGAAGCGGAAGCATTTCTGCGCCAGATGGGTAATTAGCCCATATATGGTGATGCTCCCGCTGGATGAACAGCCCTGTGGGCTGTTCATCCAGCGGGAGCATGTGCACGTCGCACAAAATGTCGGGAGCTGGCTCGCGTAGCGAGACTGAGGGTGGTTCTGCTGGCATATTCCAGTGACCATCATCAGTCAGCTTCGCTGACGGCTCCCGCCGGCGGGAGCACCATTATATTGAGTCGCCTCTATTGATCTGTCTTATGCCGCAGCCGCCACGGAGGGATCGATGGCCGGCAGCACGCCCACAATCAGCAGCACGGCGACGACCACAGCCAAACCGATGCGGTAGATGGCGAAGGCCTTGTAGGAGAAGGTCGATACGAACTTCAGGAAGCCGATGATCACGATATAGCCGAGTACGAAGCTGATGACCATGGCCACGAGGGTCGGCCCCCAGCCGGGGAACATCGCATCGGTTTTGTAGTTCTTCACGGCCTTGACGGTTTCCAGCAGCCCCGAGCCGAACACCGCGGGAATGGCCATCAGGAAGCTCAGGCGCACGGCGGCTTCGCGGGTGTATCCCAGTGCGCGACCGACGGTGATGGTGCCGCCGGAGCGGGACACGCCCGGAATCAGTGCCATGGACTGGCCCAGACCGAAGAGGAACGCATCACGGTACGTCATATCGTCCATGGTCTTGTTCTGCCGGGCCTTGGCGTCCACCACCCACAGCAGCACGCCGAACACCAGCAGCACGGTTACCGTGATCCACAGGTTGCGCAACGAGGTTTCGATGACGTCCTGCAGCGTGAAGCCGAGGATGACGATCGGAATGGAACCGACGATGATGTTCCAGCCGAGTGTGGCGTATTCGTCGCCACGCCCCATACGGGCTTTCCAATCCTTGCCGTTCTTGCCGAACAGGCAGCCGAACCAATGGGTGAGGATGTTGATGATGTCATGACGGAAGTAGAGGATCACCGCCAGTTCGGTGCCGATCTGGATGATGGCGGTAAACGCCGCACCGGGATCAGAGCCCAGCATCAAATCGCCGAAAATACGGATATGCGCGCTGGAGGATACCGGGAGATACTCGGTCAGCGCCTGAACGATGCCGAGAATGATCGCTTGGAAAAAATTCATAACCCCTCGTGATTTCTAAGTATTTGATGTGTTATGACGATGAACACCCTACCCAAGGGGGTGTAGAACAACACTAAGAATCGGTAACATCCACGGCTTCTACAATGAAAGTGGATATAGTACGTAAGCGACGAAGGGAGCATTATGGCCACGTATCGCAAAAGCAGGGCATTCGCACCGGAAGGATTCTTCGAATGCGAGGGTCGAGGACTCGAATGGTTGGGAGCGGCTCATGCGCAGGGCGGCCCGCGCGTGGTGCAGGTATACGGCTGGGGCAAGGATTATCTGGATATCGAACGTGTGGGCAGCGCGTCCCCCACGCCTCAGGCGGCACGAGCTTTTGGTGCGGCTCTGGCCCATATGCATGATACTGGTGCCGAATATTTCGGGTCTGCGCCTGACGGATATAACGGCACATGCTACTTCGGATCATTGCAGGACCCAGTGAAAATGGATACCGGCGAGTGGACCGACCCGATCAGCTATTTCGCTGATGGACGGCTGCGCCCGATGGTCAACCTTGGTGTGAGGCGTGGCGAGCTGGATAAGCGCGATGTTGAGTTGACTGAGCGCGTGATTGAAGCGCTGCCGGATCTGATGGGCCGCGCCGCAGCCGACAAGCCGGCGCGCATCCACGGCGATCTGTGGAGCGGCAATGTGATGTGGACCGCCGATTCCGGGCAGTCCGAGGCCGTGCTCATCGATCCGGCGGCACATGGCGGTCATCGCGAGGAGGATCTGTCTATGCTGCACCTGTTCGGCATGAGCTATCTGAGCGAAATCACCGAGGGCTACCAGTCCGTACATCCGCTGAAGGCCGGATGGCAGGAGCGTATCACGCTCTGGCAGCTCTACCCCATCGCCGGCCATTGCGTCTTCTTCGGCGGCGGCTACGTCAACGAATACCGCTCCATGTGCCGTTCTCTGCTGAAGTGACAGACTTGGCTCCCCTCTCTGAGGGGAGCCAAGAACGCATCCACTCTCAGCTCAGTGCGTCCTTCAACTTGCTGAAGAATCACCATTCATGGGAATGGCGTGATTCCAACGTTTCTGAGGGTTTCATACGGGCTCCAAAATGTTTTTGCCCACATTTTGCCCACATTCTTCCACGCCCGTCTCCACCTGCACTGCGGCGTCGAGCATACGGGCCACATCCATCAGGTCGCTGTCGAACAGATCCGCATACACATCCAACGTCATGCTCGCGTTCTTGTGGCCGAGCATCCGCTGCAGCGCCTTGACGTTCGCCCCGGCGTGCACGGCCAGCGATGCCGCGGTATGGCGCAGGTCATGCGGTGTGGGCCATTCCTCCTTCGGCCAGCCCAGGCGCACCAGCGCGTGATACCACCAGCCGGTCGTCTTCGCCGTGCTCTGCTTCATGATCGGGCCGCCCCGCAGGTCACGGAACACCCTTTCGTCCGGTTCGCGTGCCCCGCATATCGGTTTCAGCGCTTCCATGACGATGAGAGGCATGGGCACGTCGCGTTCCTCGCTGTTCTTCGGAGTGCCCTCGACCCATCTTGCCCCGACGTACACGAGGTTGCCGCCCACATGCAGCACTCCCCGATCGAAGTCCAGGTCACGGGCCTTCAACGCCGCCGCCTCGCCCCAGCGCAATCCGCAGAAGCCCAATGTCAGCACGAGCGCTCGCCGCTCCGCTCCCAGATGCTTTCCTCTGGCGCATTCGTCGGCGAATGCGATCAGCCGGGATATGGTCAGGTACACGCGACGGCTCTTGCGCCTCGGCAGTTTGGGGAGCTCGACGTTTTCACAGGGATTGTCGAGTATGAGCTTGTCCCGCACGGCCATGCGGCAGATGCCGAGCATGGTCTGGTACGGGCGGCTCACGGATGGAGCGCCCGAGTTCTCGATGATGTCGCTGATCCACGCCTGGACCTCGGCGCGGGTGATGGTGCCGATTCGACGATCGGTCCAACGCTCCTCGCAGTAGAGCCTCCATGAGTCGGTGGCGTTGACCCGTGTGGTTTCCTTCCAAAACGGCCATTTTTCCTTCAGCCACTGCTCATACAGGTCTCCGACGAGCCGTTTGCCGCCTTCCGGATCCACGTAGCTGTTGGTTGCCTTGGCGATGGTGACGTGTTCCGCCGCCCAGTTTTCGGCGTCGATTTTACGGCGGAAGCCCCTCTTGTCGGTCTGCGTGCCATCCGGTTTGCGGTAGCGGACGCGATAACGTACTTCGCCTTTCGATGTCTTGTATCTGGTGATGTTCGCCATGATTTTCACTCACTTGTACGGTTTTCCAGTTTTAACGTGTTTTAACCGGTTTTGATGTGTTTTAATGGGATTTGACAAGGGGAAGGGAAATACGTAGGCTATCCCCTTACGCCAAAATCGAAAGGAGGCGGCCATGACCATGACGGATACCGGCGTGAAGCCAATACCGGCGTACGCGCCGTCCGAGGACGGCAAGCCACGCAACGCCGTGGACGAGAAATGGATGCGACTGCACCGCGCGATGATGAACCGTCCGGCACGACTCGCGAAGAAGGCGCAGAAGATTGAGAATAGCGATCGTCACTAGTCGCCTGTGCGACTCCGGCGACCAGCTCGCATTGCGCCGCTTCGTCTGCTGCGAGCCGAACGGCCCGGAGTACGCGATGGACGTGCAGCGCTATATCCGCGGACTCCGCGTCAAGGACGAGCCGGGGATGTACCGGATGGTTCTCCAGTACGGGGAAACCCCGAACGCTCCCATCGTCGGCTTCTGCGAGTTCGGATACGACCCCGCCGCCCTGGAATCCAGTGGTTACGCGATATCGTTCATCGCCACCGCGTTGAGCGAACGTGGCCGGCATCTCGGTGCGATACTGTTGGACTGCGCGCTGCGATGGATGGCGAACGACGCCGCCAGACACGGGCGCACCCCGTACGTGCTTACACAGATCGACCCCCGGAACGAGGCCAGCGTTCACCTTTTCTCCGGCGCGGGCTTCGAGAACGAGGGGCGGGATGAGAACGACCCCGAATTCGACATCTGGTCGAAGGAATTCGAACCGCTCGCCACGGACAGACTCTACTTCTACTCCCCCATCATGATTGACGAGGACGATAAGAACTGACATTTCAGGTATGGCTTCGCCCCGTGTAGGATATGGGGGTGAAGCGTCCTTCTTTCTTGAACTAGCTGGATTCTTCACTCGCCCTATCGGTGTGCAAGACCGGTAGGGCAATTCTCTTTTCTCAAGCAGACACGGGCGCTGCTCCTATGTTCTGTTTCGCGGCGATGGCCTGACTGACGCGATATTCCTCCGCGTCGGGCTCGACCTTGTATTCGACCACGGCCACGTCCTTTTCCTTGAGCTTGTCCAGCACCTCCTGTGGCGTGCAGTAGTAGAACTCCTTGCGCGCGTTGACCTTGTTCACGCGCCTATCCTCGAACTCGTGATGCAGCATAGTCTCCAATGAAACCGCATCCTTGGAGAAGAACAAGGCATGCACGTCAAACTTGAACGGCACCGATGCATCGGACAGCTCACGTACACGATCCATGGGCTCGAGGCGTCGGGTCATACCAATCTTGACCATGCGCCCGCCGAACGCGCCCACGTCGCTGATGACGTACACGTAGCCGGCTCGAATGTTCGCGGCCCGGTAGTCCACATCGTTGATGGACTTGTTGATGTCCGCAAGCTTCGATTCCAGCTTCGCGACCTCCTCCACATCGCCTTTCTCCTTCATCTTCTCGAGCACGTTCTGGTAGTGCTCCTGCTCCTTGCGCAGACGAGCCATCTCGGCTTCGAGCTCCTTCTGAGCCCGCTGCTGTTCGCGCAGTTCGGCACGACGCTCGCGTTCGGCTTCCTTCTCGGCCTGTACCGCCTGCATGTAGCGTGCGGTCAGTTCCAGTTCTTCGATTCGCAACTGCTTGTATTGCCATGTGATGCGCAGGTCGATGAATTGCCCGAATCGATCGATTCGGTCGGAACACCGGTTGAGTCGGGCTATCGATGTTTGCAGATTGCCGGCCTTGACCGTTTTCACGCAGTTCTCGGCTTCGGCGTTATAGAGGCTGAGAGCCATGCGGGACATGTCGTTGAGGAATTTCCTGCCCTTTGCCGCCGAGTTGTTGAAGGTGAAATTCGACGTTACGTGGACCGCGGTCTTGTTCTTGACATGCTGTTTTTGCGCCTGTCGATTGACCGCTAGTTTGGATTGCAAGGACACGGAGTCTTCCGCCGGATTCTTGTAGTCGTAGAATCCCATTTCCTGTAATTCGCCGAATTCCCTGAGATTCAATACGGTTGCGTCAAGCTGGTTCAGTTCGGTTTTCTTCGATGCGATACTGGAATCCAGTGAATGATTTTCGGCATCCAATCGTTGCTTCAGATCCTCACGCTGCTTGATATCCAGTGCACCAAGCTGCATGATCTGCGCATTCAGACGTGCGACTTCCTCGCGGAGCCGCAGTATCTCCTGCTTGCGCCCGAAAAACGGCACATTCCGATCAACGGTCGGAGGAATCGGCTGCTCCATTCGAGCGGCATCAGGGGCATTCCCCGGTTGTTCGGGAATGAAAGTCGTTTGTTCCTGCCGTTGAGGTAGTGCTCCCGGAGGCATGACGCCATCATGGGATGCCTGATATTGCTGAATGATTTCATCCCTTTGTTGGGGAATCGACCGATTCATCCCGTTGCGCGGAGCTGAATGCCTTCCCATGGCTTCTTCTTTCCCTAGGCGGCCACACTGTCGTGCAGCCAGTTTTTGTATGCCCGGATTACCCAGGGCATGACGTTGAGTTCTCGTGCTATGGCACATTCGTCGCCGTCGAAGATAATCTCGGCGGACTGATATTCGAGCTGGTTGACGAGCATGCGTGCGGCCTCCATGTCGGCTCTCCGCTCGGTTGCGGAGTCGCATTTGCATCCTACGTCGTGGTGACGGGCATGACTAATCTCATGTGCGAGCACGCACCGGCGTTGGATTGGTGTGAGCCGGTCGCTGATGAGTATGCGGTTGTTTGCCGCGTCGTAGCCGCCCTCAAGATCTGCCGGCAACGCCAGCTCGTACACGTTGGCCCATTTACGGGCGATGGTCTCCACGTCGATCATGGCATTTCCTCGTATGCTTCCTGCTCACGCTCGATATCACCATGCTTCGCGGCAAGATCAAGAGTCGACGGATCGATAGAATTATCGTCACGCAAAGTGGGGAAATAAATTGAACCATCGTTAATCATGTGGTCAAGGCATAAATCGATTTCCTCAATGACGCCGCGAGTTTCTCGCCCTCGCTTTTGGGGTGAGGCGTTCCGACCCGCTCGTTGCGAAGTTTCGTCATCGAGGAAATGACCGTATTTTAAAAGACAAATCGCAGCAAAAGCAGGGGCTGTAATATTAACCTTATTAGCCGCCCTTTGCTCGGACAGGGTTGGAGAATGGCGAACCATTTTATTACGTATCTCGTTTGGACCGTTAAGCGCGGTTGACACTAAATATTCTGAGACCTTTGCCATGATACTCGGAATCGAATTCAACAATGATTGATTGATTTGTTGTATTACTGGATCGTCGGACATTTTCTTCGGCGGTACGCCCAATAATTCGAAATGATTTCCATTAAGGGCTTTGCGGAGCTCCTCTCTACTAATTGAAGCTCCTCCATCTAATTTGATATCGCCTTCACCAGGAAAAAGATCGGAGAGAACAAGAGATTCTCCCGTCAGTGACTCCAATGACTTGACAAGAATCAGCATGTTGAACAATGAGGCTGCAGAAGCATTTCTTTTCATACCCGAAATGAACCCCGGTGTCCATGTTGCTCCATAGCGCCTCGCTTCAGTCGCGATTTGATCCAACGTCAAGCCTTTGGCGGCTCTCATTGAATCTATATAAGCGTAGATGGCTGCATTAATTCTCATGTTCTCAATTTAACAACACGACACGCCAAAAGGCAAAATACAAGTTGTCATATTGAAACTCTGTGCTACCTTGTTAATCACGTTCTCATAACGACAACTTGTGAAAGGAGGTTTTGATAATGCCGGCAATTGCTATGAGTCCGACTCTCAGCCCCAAGGAGGTGTTTGAGCACTACGGGCTCAAGCCCAATCATCTGGCCCAGCTGCGCTACCAGAAGAAAGGCCCCCGCTACATCCAAGCGACGCCACGAACGGTTTTGTACCGACAAAGCGACATCGAAGATTGGCTGACTGCAAACACGGTGGAGACCGAAGACAGCAAGGAAATGAAAAAGGCATCCGCCGCCACGGATGCCGAGATCAAATGAAAGAAGGTTCAAATGAACAACACCATTCTAACCGACAACAAGGAAATCGAAACCCTCGACCTCCCCTCATGGTGGAGCGACGACTTCCCCTGCGTAGCAACCTTGCTCAAGACCGGGTTCAAGGGGCACCGTCAGCTGTTCGCAGCTGACGTGGATGTCCTCCCCGGCGTCGGCTTCGCGTTCTACGAAGTCCAATGGCTCGACAAAGACGGGTCTTCCTCCGATGGACCCCTTACGACAATCGTTCCATTCAACAACATCGAAAGCATTGAACAGGTAGAAACCGTGGAAGCAGAGGACGGTGGTCTCAAATGAGCAACGCATTGCAGACCCTTCGTTTCGAAGATACGGAGGTCACCGCACTGGACTGCAACACCGACGAGCCGGTGTTCGTCGCCAGCCCCATCGCGAAGAAACTCGCATACGAGAGCGCGAAGGACATGTTGCGCAATCTTGACTCCGATGAAAAGGGTAAGCACATTGTGCCCACCCTTGGAGGAGAACAAGAAATGAGCGTCATCACGCTGCCCGGCCTGATCCACGCCTTGAACAATCGCCGCCCCGGCGCAGTCAAGGACGAGGCCACGCGCAACATGGTCATCCGGTTCCAGCGTTGGGTGAACCACGAACTAGTGCCGACCGTAATGCGCACCGGCAGATACGAGGTGCAGCGTCCGCAACACCTGCTTGAGGCGGCTCACCATGAGCGCATGATGCAAGTCGAACTGTTGAAGGCTTCGCAGGGCATCGTCCACCCGGATTTCCTCGAAGCGAAGACGCGCATCGTGATCGCACGGGAATTGGGGGAACTACCTGAGCTCGACCCGAAGACCCGTCCCCTGTACACACAGGACTATCTACGGGAGAAGAATCTGAGCGCCAAGCAGCTGCGATCGAAGAGTGGCACATTCGGCAAGAAGCTCAAGGCCGCATATCGAGAGCGAAACGGTCGAGACCCACAACGCGCTGATCTGACACTGCCGAACGGTCACATCATTCAGGTCTACGCCTACACGGAAGAAGATCGCCCCTTGTTTGACCGGGCATGGGATGAGCTCAGTCAGAAAGCGGGTGCGTGATGGCCGGCGCTCTCCCTGAGAAAAATCTTCGTCTATCTCTCACCCACCCTATCGTGTCGGACTCTTACAGACATTCCTTCCCCATGGAATTGGTATGTGATCCGAACGATGAGGCCGACCTGTTCCTGACGGTGTTCAAAGCGAAGGTTCCTATGTTCGACTTGTGGTTCGACCTGACGTATTCCACGTTCGACGGGGTGACCGGTTCGTTCTATCCCGATTGGAGCGAATGGACGTTCGGTGACCTGAAGGAAGCGAAGGACGTATTGCACTCCTATCTGGATTCCATCGATGTTCTCCGCGTTTTTTTTGCGGACTACCTGCGGGTATTCGAGTGGGCGTCGACCGTGGACTGGCGCGGCCTGCTCGCCAAGAAGCGTGGTGAATCATGTCCAAGCAGATAGAAGCACAGGACGGTTGGCCCATTGGCAAGGTGGCGGAATTCCTGAATCTTTCGAAGAGCACTCTTTACATCTGGTCTTGCTACGACCGGTGGGGCGGGAAATACCCGCCGGCCCCGAAGCGTATCGGCCGTCGGCTGGTGTGGGATCCACGCGAGGTCATCGACTACCGGAACAACAGGTGCGCCATCACCCGCAAGGAACTGGTCTACGGCAAATAAAGGTTTCCCGGCCCCAATGCCGGGAGAAAAAAGAAATAAGCGGTGCCAGCGTCGCACTGCCAAGGTTCACGCCGGCACCAACATCACCAATCACATTGAAAGGAAGACAAGTGATGTCAAACAACAAGATTAGCGGTATCCACGCCATCGGCGTCGAGGTTCCGGAGGACATGTCGCTGAAGGAGCTCATGGAGCAGCTCCTGAATGATACGGAGGTCGAATTGGAGAAGGATTTGGACGGGGAGACCCGCAAGCCCGAACCACAGTCCGAGGCGGACAAGTGGCAGCGGTATGCGGACATGCTGGGCGACCTGTTCGATATGGCGCATCAGATCGGCTATGACGCCTACATGCAGGGCGACCTGAAGATCATGCGCAAGGTGTTGCAGGTCGAATCCGACGTGGTGGATCTGGCCGGCATCGTGACCACGGAGAAGTCGAGGGCCGTGAAATGAGCATCGAAGCGTTACGCAAAAAGCGGCGCATGCGCCGACCCCGGCCGAGGTTAACGGACGGGCAGAAATCGGCCGTGCTGCTGGCTCTCACGTTCTGCGAGGGTTGGCTGGTCGGTTTCGCCGGCACGCACAGCCGCATCCCAAGTCCGGTGGGTACGCCGCAGTGGATGATAACCGGCTCGCTCGCATTGGCGGTCATCCTGCCGCTCATGTTCGTGGGAATCCTGTTGAAGTGGGGCGGCGATGGAACAGCCAAGTGAGTTCACGCTCTGCCTGCCGGGCGACCCGGTGCCGAAGGGGCGTCCCCGCGTCTACAACGGGCACGCGATGACACCGAAACGCACCGTCAGGGCGGAGGAACGCCTGTTCGCCGAATTCAGGCTCAAATACCCGCAGGCGAAACCATACCAGTGCCCGGTCAGGTTGGAGGCCGAATTCTGGATGAGCCATCGCGGCCGTCCGGATCTCGACAACCTTTTGAAGCTGGTTCTGGACTCCCTGAACGGCGTCGCCTACGTGGACGACGCGCAGGTCGTCGAATCCCATGCCACCAAGCGCATGCCCGACCTATGGGTGTACGGAGCCAAAGGCAAATACCGGAAACGCAAGAGCGGCGACCCATACACGTACTGCGGGCACGAATACGAACCACATCTCTATATCCGAATCAAGCCGCTCCCGGGATGGGAGCCGAACAAGCAAGGAGAACAATCATGAGCAAGCCGATCAACGAACCCCGTCTGGCGCAGCAGGCGCTGATAGCGGACGAGGATCTGAGTTTCGAACTGGCGGCTTTGGTGCCGCCGGCGAACGGCATCACGAACGCGGCCAGCACGTTCATCGACCGGGCGACCAAACTGTTGCTGTCCGACAAGATCATGCTCACCAACGAGCAGCATACGGCCGTCGTGACGGCCATCGCCGTCGCCCAACTGACCGTCAAGGAAGGCGCGGCCATATCGAAGCTGCTGCGCAACCCGGACGCTTCGGCGGACATCATAGCCGGACTGCGACTCACCTCCAAGGACAAGCAGGATGCCCGATAAACGTCTTTGGATGCCGCGTTGCAGGACGTGCGGCCCATTGGGGCCGATAGCCGGCCTGTCCGACGCGATCAGCGCCTGCACCCGGCACGCGAACCAGTACCCGAACCATCAGACGGCGTGGTACCCCACCTACGCCCAGGTCACCGTGAAAGGAAAACCAAATGACTGCGAATGACAACAACGTGTTGACTCCGGATTTCAAGGAAATCGAAACCAAAAACCCCGACGAGGGCCTGCGACAGGGCCTGTTCGAGGCGCAGGCGGCGCGCATCGTCGAACTGCAGGCCGAGATCGCCAGCCGACAGGAGGAAATCGACAATCTCAAATCCCTGATTCTCGACTCGCATCCTGTCGGCACCTACCTGGCCGGCAATCTGAAGGTGCAGGTCAAGCCGGGCGCGCGCCGCATCAACGCCGGCACGTTCGAAAAAGCCTACCCGGCCACCAAGTATCCCGGAGCCTACCAGTTGCGGCCGCGGCCGCTCAGCCAGTTGGAGAAGCTGCTGTCGGCGGACGCGGTGGCCGATTACGCGATGAGCGGCAAGCCTATGGTGGTGGTCTCATGAGCGCGGAACTGTCCAGCTTGGGCATCGCCCAGATCGTGGAAAGCGTTATCGCCGACTACGACCTGCGTGACGAGGACGGCAACGAGCTGACCGTCGACCTGTACGTCATCCGTTCCGAGCAGCTCGACGAGCTGGGCCTCACCGTCGCCAGACGCATCCACAAGGCCATACACGAACTGGAGACGCAAGGCAAGACCGGCTTCCCCGTGCATTCGATGGCCTTCGGCAGCATGCCGGTAACCATCGCGGAGGACGGCGACCGCACCTACACGCTGCGCTTCGAATCGGACGAGGCGGTGGCCATTATACGGCTCAGCCAGACCGCACTGGGCGACATCAAGAAACAGATCGACGACCTTCTCAAGGAAGTGAAGAACCATGAGCATGAATGACGCCATTCTCGCCGTCGCACAAGCCCAACAGCAGGGTGACGCGATACCCGTCGACGTGCCGCCCATGACGCAGTCGGCACCCGGCATGGGCAAGCCGCCAGTCACGCCGAAAACACGGGTGGACACGATGGAGGAACCCAGGTTATGGCCGGAGATCCGCCAGCTCATCGAGGACGACATCCAGAACGCTCCACGCGAACTGCAACGTGAGATAGGCCCATCCGAACTGGGAACGGACTGCGTGCACTGTCTCGCAGCCAAACTGGCGGGCTGGCCGGAGCGACGCTCCCCGGGCTGGCTGCCGTTCATCGGCACATGCGTGCACGCGCATTTCGAGACCATGTTCCGAGAGCTGAACGGGGAGCCGGCGGCCCAGTTCCCGTACACGAGCGAGGACAACGTGCACTGTCTCGCGGAACGGTGGCGCCCGGAGTACCGGGTCACCGTAGGCCGATTGCAGGGCCTCCACGGCGGCTACGACGTCACCGGATCGATCGACCTCTGGGATCGCAAAACCCATAGCACCATCGATTGGAAGATCGTCGGCAACACCACGGTCACGAAGGTCAAGGCGCACGGCCCCAGCCAGCAGTATCGGGTGCAGGCCTCGCTCTACGGCATGGGACTGCAGAACGAGGGCGAGCGGGTGGAACGCAACTGCATCTACTTCCTGCCCCGCAACAAGACCTCGTTGGGTGACGCATTGCCATGGGAGACCAGGTTCGACGCGAAGCCCGGCAAATGGGCGTTGGCCCGAGCCCAACTGCTCGTCAACCTCATGGACATCATCGAACAGGCGGACGGCGCGGAGGTGCGCGACAGCTGGATAAAGCAACTGCCCGCGGCTGGCCCCGACAAGTGCTTCTCATGCAAGGGCCGCGTGTGGCCGGACATGAGCGCGCTCCCCGAGTTCGACGAGAAGCCGTGGCCGGACGTGCCCGACAAATGGCTCCAACTCATCCCCCTAATCGAATCCGAATACCAGTTCACCGAATAACGAAAGGAAACACAATGTTCGGTCAACAACCACAGCAACAGTACGGCTATCCCCAGCAGGGATATCCGCAACAGCAGGCTTACAGCCAGCAGCAGTATGGCGGCTATCAGCCGGCTCCGATGGCTCCGAAGATGAGCGCGGAGCAGATGCTCAACCAGATCGACTCGCAGTCCGGCAAGTCCGCGTTCACGAAGGACAGCATGCCGGGCACGAGGGTGACCGGCATCATCGAGAACGTGACCGCGAACCAGGTGCGTGACTTCCAGACCAAGCAGCCGGCGTTCTGGAACGACGGCTCGCCTCGCCTGCAGGTATTGGTCACCATCGACACCGGCATCATCGACCCGAACGTGGAGGATGATGACGGACGCCGCACCGTCTATATCAAGGGGTGGGGCGTGCAGCGCCGCGCATGGCTGCAGGCATTGCGCAACGCCGGTTTGAAGAAGGCCGGTGAGGTCAAACCGGGCGACCGGTTCACGGCCACGTTCACCGGCTACGGGCCGCAGGGCAATCTGCCACAGCCGCCGAAACTGTTCGAATACGTGATCGAACACCAGTCGCCGGCCGATCTCGCCATGGGCCAGCCCCAGCAGCCCGCACAGCAGCCCTTCCAGCAGCAGCCCCAGCAAAGTTACCCGCAGCAGCAGTACGCCGCACAGCAGGCGGCACAGGCCCCGAATCAGGGGTATCAGCCGGCCCCAACCGACCCGTGGAACCCGCCCGCACAGCAGGGCCAGCAGCAATCTGTTCAGCCTGTGCAGCTCGGCCAGCAGCAGGTGGATCCGATGAAGGTCAACCAGTTGAAGGCGTTGGGCAAGCCGCCGCAGGAGATCGCCGCCTTGTTGGGCGTGCCGGTCGAAGCGGTGACGGCCGTCACCGACCAGGCGCAGCCGCAGAACCACGGCGGCTCGGAACAGCAATTGGAAACCGGTGAATTCTGATGGACGAACTGCTGAAACACCTGCAGAACCAGTGGCTCGAGCTGATGAAAGACATGGATTCCTCGCCTCCGATCAGGACGGTTTCCGTGACGTCGACTCGGAAAGCCTCCAGCTCATGAGCGTGAGACTCGTGCTCCTGGGCTGGCACAAGAGCAAGGATTCCGACAAGGACTGAGTCCAGTCCCGACCGCCGTAGCCGTATCCAAGCGGCCGGCACGCATGCAAAGGCGTGCACGGCACCACACATATTCACATCACATCAAAGGGGTTTCAAGAATGACCGACATCTACGGATACGCGGCAGCCGCGCCACTGTACCGTGCGGCGGGCTGGATGCAGGTCATCCCCCTGCCGGAAGGCCGCAAGACCCCACCACCCAGCGGTTTCACTGGACGCAGCCGCAAACCCGTCACCGACGAGCAGGTGCGGTTCTGGTCGCAGTCGGATCCGACTGCGAACACGGGCATCGTCATCCCCGAAGGCGTATTGGTTCTGGACATCGACGCCGAACAAGGGCACCAGGTCAAGGCAGACGGGGCGAAAGGCATCAGCGAACTCTCTCAGGAACTGGGCATGCTTCCGGCCACGTGGAGCAGCACGGCGCACGGCATCGACAGTCCGGCACGCCACCTGTTCTACAAGGTGCCCGAAGGGCTCGCGTGGAAGGGCGGTGCAATCGAGGGAGTCGACATCCTGCAGCCCGGCCACCGGTATTCCGTGGTCTGGCCGTCGATCCACCCGAGCGGCGAAATGTACTGCTGGTACACGCCAAGCGGCGCATTCTCCGGCACGCTCCCCCATATCGGCGACTTGGCGACACTGCCATGGAAGTGGGTGGACTACCTGCGCAAACCCGACAGAGTGTCGAATTCGACCACTTTAACTCCCTCGTATTCAAGGGAATACGACGACCGCATGTGCAAGGCGGTCAACACGTTCCTCAACAAGACGCTCGCCAACCCGGCAAGCAAAGGCTCAAGGCATGACACCACGCTGCAGGCCGTCTGGGCGTTGGTTAACTTCGCGCAGGAGGGACACCGGGGGGGGGGCTCTCGACGCCATCAACCAATTGAAGCCACGGTTCATCGCCGAGGTGGCCCCCGACCGTCAAGGCAAGGAGCGTGAGGCGGCACGCGAATGGGCCAGCATTCTCAGTGGCGCGATGGAGAAGGCCAACGGCGTGCAATCGCATGTGGATCCGTGCGAGCAGTCGAAGATAGAACGCATGACGCCCGGCGAGTTCAACGAACTCACCCAAAACACGATTGCGAATCAAATGAGGGAAAGTCATCCGCAAGCAGTTCAAAACACTGGAACAATGCCGGTTCAAGCCGGTTCAACACCCGTCGCGCCGGTTCAAAACGGTTCAATGGAAAGTCACGAGGCAAGTAAAAACGCCTCCTCCAGCTGGCAGTTCGAAGACCTCACCCAGCTCGCTTCCGGAATTGAACTGCCGCCCACGCCCACCGTGTTCCAACGAGAGGACGGCCAAGGCCTCTTCTATAGGGGCGCGGTCAACGACCTGCACGGCGAACCCGGCTGCGGCAAAAGCATGATCGCCCAAATCGCCACCGCGCAGGAATTGAAGGCAGACCGTGACGTCATCTACATCGACTACGAGGATTCCGCACGCAACGTGGTCAAACGCCTCCTGCTGCTCGGCGTATCCGGCGAACAGATCATCGGTCACCTGCACTACGTGCGCCCGTCCGCCAAGCCGAGCAGCCCCACCAGTCTCGGCGGCTGGCGCGAAACCCTCGACTACGCCGATACCGCCACGCTCGCCATCATCGACGGCGTCACCAGCTGCCTCGCCTACGCGGGCCTCGACAGCAACAGCGGCGACGACATCGCAGCCTGGTACAACACCATGCCCCGACTCATCTCGGCATGCGGGCCGGCAGTCGTACTCATCGACCACGTCGTCAAGTCCAAAGACAACCGTGGACGCTACGCGGGCGGCAGCATGCAGAAACTCGCCCTCATCGACGGCATCAGCTACAGCGTGGACATGACCAAACCCGTCGGCAAAGGCGTACGCGGCACCATCGTCATCAAAAGCGGCAAAGACCGCATCTCGGAGATCGAGGAGCATTGCGCCGTCAGTTGGAGCGGCAACGGCTCGCACCTGCGCGAAGCCGCCCGCATCGAAATCAACAGCACTGACCCGAAACTCATGCACGTCACCATCGCACGACCCAACATGATGCCCAGCGAAGACCGACAGGCGAAACGTGACGACTTCCGACCCACCGGACTGATGGAACGCATCAGCCGCATGCTGGAGGATTCACTCGAAGAACCGAACCAGTCCGAACTGTTCAAGGCGCTGAAGGAAGACGGTTCCGGAGCGCGCACCGCCGTCATGAGCAAAGCCGTGAGCCTGCTCCTGCAGGAGGGTTTCGTCTCGAACCGCTCCGGACGCAACAATCGTTCGATATTCAAATCCGTCCGACCGTACCGGCAGATAGACGACCCGAAATCCGACGCCTATGTGGACCGTATGAGCAGGGAGGAGGCGAGTGAATCGGATGACGAAAACCACCTCGAAATCTAGTTTTTCCCGTTTTTCCCAGTTTTTCCGAGTTTTTCCCGGAAAAACTGAGCCATCGAGTCTAGTTTTTCCCCACACTCCCCGGACACACTACGTGTGTGTCCGGGTGTGGGAAAAACTACGGCTCGCCCCTCCGGAAAGACCAAAAACACCCCTCAACGACACTAGATTTTCCCAAACCAAAGGAGCCCAAAATGGCACTCACATTCAGAGAGCAAATCGAAGAGACCGCATGGGAACTCGGCAACGGCGAAGGCACAGTGCCCGACCTGCGTCAGCGGTTCGCCGACAATCCCGACACTCCGAACTTCGACCCGGCCAAGGCATTGGAGATGCTGCACATCCTCCAAATCGTCAACTACAAGCAAGTCCCTCAGCATCGAGGCAGACCAGCCCGCAGCCATTTCCTAAAACAATCCGAATACTCGGTGCTCGATTTTGACATTCCGAAGCCAATCCCCCAGGACGAGCGGGAACGACAGACGCGGATTCAGTGGGCCAAGGACTTTCGAACCATCGCCGACTGGCTCGACGCAAACTGTTACACGACGGAGGACTGACTCATGGTCGAACCGATTGACCTCACCCAACAAGCCCTCAACGCATTGGCCTCATCGGGCCTGGGCAACGACAGTCCGGCCGAAGCGTTCGTCATCGGCTACCAAGCCGGCTGGAAGCAGGCAATCGACCTGTGTATTGAAATCGAAACACGACTCAACAAGGAGGAAAACTGATGACCATGCTGCTTGATGAACGATTGCGTGATCTCGCGACGCAGACCCACCTGCTCGAGACGAAGGTGAGTTCTCTCGGCTGGATGGCCGCCGCCGACGTGAAGACGTTGAAATCAATGACCCGCGCCCAGGCGCATCTCATGCTCGCCGAATGCGATCTGCTGGACGCAATCGAAGCGAACGAAAAGGAGGCAACGGAAGAATGATCAACGGGAATCCAACCAATGCCGATTACGTCCGTGTGCTGGAGAAAACCAACCCTTATCTGTTCGAAGGGAAGATTGGCGACCAGTGCGAGCAGGCATTCGCCAACACAGCGTTCGACCCATTGGCTGTCAAGCACGCTTGGGAACGCGGCTATGAGATGGGCGCGCAGGTCATGTCCCGCCGACTCTGGCCGTATCTGACCGACGAGCTCACGCAAGGATGAACCCAATGACTCGCTATGAACATTACGGAATTGAGGGATAGGGGGGGAGACATGAGCGGCAATCTTATCGACCCGCAATCGAGGGGCGTCATGCGATGCTGCAGGAAGAATCAACTCACAAGGATTTCTTGTCAGCTCATCGACCCGCAATCGGGGGGCGTCATGCGATGAGCGGCAAGCAGAAGGCCGGCGAGCGCAAACCCCCATGGCTTCGCGCGTTCATTCCGAAATCAAGTCCTCTCGTGGTCACGGTCTGCGAGGGGTGCGGATTGTACGTGATCGAGGATCGGGAGAGTGTGTGGGAGTCGTGGGATTACGGGTGTGTGGCGGGTGACGACCTGACCGTGGCGATAATCCTCGGCCGCCCGTTGACGCGCGTCACATGGCTGCCATCAGTCGGCTATCCGTTGTTGCGCAGCGTGAGCGGGAGCGCGGGCATCAGGCCGGATGGCCAATACCTCGCCGGGCATACATGCCATTTGGCTCGGGTGAGCGTCAAACCGTTCACGCCGCCGAAAAGAGACCGTCCGCCGGGCAAACCGTGGGGCGGGCCGAGACTGTCGAAACAGGAGATAGCCGAATTCAAACGCATATGGAATATGCCGTATTCGCGGCTCAAATATGAGAAAGCCCCAACCGTGGTCGGCCAGGGCGATGAGATCCAATCATTATTCTAGCCGACCAGCCGGAAGGGGCTCAATGTGAACTGTCAGAACTGCAGGACGATGACCGAAGAGGGGTGTTCGCTGTGCGAGACGTGCGAGATGCGCTTCGCAGGCACATTATTGCGCTTGGCGCGTGATGTCACGCCGTTGCATGACAGCCTCGACGCGACATTGCATCCGGGAGGGCATTCGCCCGTGCGCATCCAGACGGCCATGCCGCCGACACCGATACGACTTGACGTGCTCGATTTGCTGGATCTGCTCGACGCGACGGCGCGTGAACTGTGGCGTTGCCTCGACGGCATCGACGCCTTGGACTGGCGCAAGGATCCGCGCATGGAGGACCTCGAGGCCACGCTCATCGCATGCGCCGGCCATGCACGCCTTGCCACGTTCGCGGACGCGGGATTCTACATGCACGTCATCAACAACCTTGCCCGCAAAGTCGACCTCGCGTTGGATCCTCCCGAGCAGCACAGGGAGATCGGCACGTGCGAACTGTGCGAGACCATGCTCACCGCAGGAACCGCAGACCAGTGGGTCACATGTCCCGTGTGCGGGAGGGAACAGCGAGCGCAGACCGTCAAACTGCGTAGGCTCGAGACGTTGTGTTGGGATGATTCCAAGCGAGGTTCGGCGGCGGAGATAGCCAAGGCGTTCACCGACGCGGGAATCACCGTGCGCAGGGGCACGCTCAACGTGTGGGTCAACCGGGGCAAGCTGTGCAACGGCCCTCAGGGCATCGCCTACTGCGACGTGTACCGGCTCGTGGTCGGAGGTGCAGCTTGACAAAATCGCGACTGTAACCGATGATTGCAGTGGCAGAAGTGTCGAAAAACCCAGTCCGGATGGCTGGGTTTTCGCGTATCTGGCCTTCCTGATTTTGCGTGGCGTCTCCTTTTCGGTTGGCGCTGACGGCGACGCCACGCATCGCAATCGTTCTATGATTGGCTTATGCCAACCGAAGACAGCAAGCAAAACATTCATACGTCGGGATTGTTTGAACCGGGCGCTGATCATTCCGACCGCGTACTCGCGATGCTGCAATCCCGATGGTCGGGCGACCATAAATGCCCCATCTGCGGATGCGAGGACTGGCGAGTGCAGTCCGAATTCGAAATCGAGTCCGGGCGTGTTCGCGGGGGAAACGGCGATGAGACCTTCATATCGCTTCCTCTGGTTCCCGTCATGTGCGGGCACTGCGGATACACGTTTTTCATGAACTCGATGCGCATGACGGTCGCCAATCTCGTCACCGTCGAGGATTCCGATACGGATGGCGAGCATGGCCGCTGAAAAGAAACCCGTGATCCGCCGAGACGTCGAATCGGGTATCGCCCTGCATAAGACGTCACGAGACGAACGGACGGTGGAAATCATGTTCAAGGAGATCGATTCGATTGAACGGCGCGTCAGCGCACTGCATCTGATGCCGCCGTGGTGCGACACCGTATTGGGTGCTGCGTTGGGACTTGTAGTCTCCGCGGTTTTCGGATTGTTCGCGGTTAATGATGGAACGCCGGAATGGGTTCTCATCGGGACATGGGTGCTATTGTTCGTGGGAATCGTATCGGCGATACTGTGCCTGATTTTTAAGCGTAGTATGTCCGATGTCGAAAAATCCCAGAAGAGCCAAATCATCGAGGACATGGAACGATGGAAGGGCGATAAGGATGCCTCTGTGACGGGCAAGGAATTCGTTGATTCACTCATGAAGGAGTACGGCGACGCCAAGGTGTCCGATCTCCAGCGGATTCTGCGCCACTGAGCCTTAGCCAGCCGCTTGCCTCGGGGCGTTTTGCGAAGAGCCCATGCCCCTTCGGATTCAGTCGGGGGAGGTGCCTCATGTCTTCCACCCGCAGCGGCAACCCGCGCAGGGGCAAAGGCTATGCGTATCGGCGCGACCAGCTGTGCCGGCGCGTGTACGCCTATTACGACACCTGTTACATCTGCGGCCGGCCGGTGGACAAATCCCTGCCATGGCCCGACCCGTGGTGCAAGACCGTGGACGAGACCATACCGGTGGCGCGCGGCGGCAGCCCGCTGGACTGGGGCAACGTGGGCCTGGCGCACAACTGGTGCAACCGGGTCAAGGGCACGCGCACACTCGCATGGGCGCGCGCCGAAGTCGCGCGACTGCTCGACCCCAACCGCACGACGGCGACGGCATCGACGACAACGACAAGCGAAGAATCAGCATCGTCGAACCATCTTGCGGCCACGTCGATGCCGTTGACGACCAGCGGCGACTGGTAGACCCCACGGGAGGGGACCCGTCCCGGCCGTCAGACCCGACCCTCGGGGGCAGTCGGGATATCTCCCCGGTCGAAAGCATAAGGCTGAATCCGATAACACTGAAACGGGGTGAGACATGAAATGCGAGCAGTGCGGCGCGGAATTCCAGTCCTCAGGCCGCGGCAAGCGTCAGCGTTACTGTTCGAAAAAATGCCGAAACCGCGCCGACTACCTGCGACGCAAGAGCGGCATCCCGTCACCCGATCCGCACCCCATGGCGAAGACAACGCCGGTTATCGACAAAAACGAATTCGACCGCATGATGGATGGCAGCATGGCCGACATACTGCGCCACCAACGCGACGTGCTGCAGAAAGCCATGGACGATCCGGCCACGCGAACCTCCGACCTGCCCGCGCTCAGCCGCCAGATCATCGCCATATGCGAGAAACTGGACTCCTTGTCAGGCGGAGACCTGCTGTTCGACGAAATGGGTGACACCGAGGAGGTTGCCGATGATATCGGAACGTCGATTGTCTGAACTCGCCCGCGAGCTCAAACGGCCCTCCGGCATCACCGGAAGCGATTTCGCAAACATCCAGCGCATCGCCGTCAAAGCAGGCATCCACTACGACCTCTGGCAGCAGGGGCTGCTGTACCTCCTGTTCTCGAAAAGACAGGACGGAAGATATGCGTGCGGCGAAGGCGGCGGCGTAATCAGCATCTGCCGGCAGGTCGGCAAAACATTCACCATCGGCTCGGCCGTGTTCATCCTCTGCCTTATGCGCAGGAACCTCAAAGTCCTATGGACCGCACACCGCACCCGCACTCTGGACGAAACGTTCAACGACATGTGTGACAACCTGGCGAAAAACAGGCTGTTCACCCGCTACGTGGAACGCATCCGCAGGGCAAACGGCCAACAGGAAATCAGATTCACCAACGGCTCCCGCATCATGTTCGGAGCCCGCGAACAGGGATTCGGACGAGGCTTCGCCGGCGTCGGACTCGAAGTATTCGACGAGGCGCAGATCCTGACGGTCAAAGCCCTGGATGACATGATTCCCGCAACCAACGCCGCACACAACCCCCTGATCATCTTCATGGGCACACCCCCGAAACCCGGCGACCCATGCGAAGCGTTCGCCGAAAAACGCCAACAAGCGCTCGCCGGTACGGATGGCATGGTGTACGTGGAGCTATCCGCCGACCGTGACGCCGACCCCAATGACCGCGAACAGTGGGCGAAGGCCAACCCGAGCTACCCAAAACGCACCAGCGAGGCCGCAATACTGCGCATGCGCAACCTACTAGGCGCCGACTCGTTCCGCCGTGAAGGCTTGGGCATCTGGGACGAAACCGCCTCACACCGTGCCATCGACCCCCAGCAATGGGCGAAAGCCACCACGGACTCGCCAAACCTCAACGGACTGATCGGCTACGCGCTCGACATGAAACCCGACCGCAGGTCGCTGGCCATCGGCGGAGCCGTCAACCACAGGGACGGCACCGCGCACATCGAACTGCGCCGCTTCGAGGCCACCCAATCCAAAGGCACCCAATGGGCGGTCGACTACATCGCCGACCACTGGCCGCGCACCGCGAGCGTGGTCATCGACTCGCAATCACCCGCCATGAGCCTGCTGGCCGACCTCAAGGCCCGGCACGTGAAAGTCATCGTCACCAACTACAGCGACATGGGCCGCGCCTGCGGCAAATTCCTAGACATGCTCAGAGACGGCAAACTCACCCACCTGCCGGACGACAAGGCACCGGCGCTCGCCACGGCCGTGGCCAACGCCACCACACGCAGCATCGGCAAATCCGGCGCCGTCGGATGGAACCCGATGGGCAGCGACATCGACATAAGCCCCCTGGTGGCCTGCACGCTCGCCCTCTACGGCACCACCATAACCAAACGAGACCCGGACCGAGTACAGGAGGTCATGATCGGATGAACGAACAATCCATCAGCTTCGGCAACCCCTACCTGTCCACCGGCTCATCGTTCATGACACACATCGCCAACGTGCCCGACGACGACATGACGGACATCATCCGCCTACTGGAGCTCTGGCGCGCCAAATACCCGCGCAACCTGCTGCGCTCCGCGTTCTACGACGCCAAACAACGCTTCAACAACCTCGGCATCAGCATCCCGAACATCGTCGCCCAGAAAGCCGGCGTCGTGGTCGGCTGGCCACAGAAAAGCGTGAGAGCGCTCGCCGACAAGAGCGTGTTCGAGGGATTCGAGACCGCCACGGGGGCCGACAACCACGGCATCGACGAGATCATGCGCATGAACGAGCTCGAAACCGACATGAGCGAGGCCGTCATCAGCTGCTACAAGCACTCCTGCAGCTTCCTGACCATCGACTACGACCCCGCCGACAACGACCGGATCCTCATCACCCCGCGCTCGGCCGACTGGTCGGCGGCCCTGTGGGACAACGGACGGCGACGCATCAAGGCCGCGCTGACCATCACCGACAGCGACAAATGGGGCAACATCACCGCGTTCAACGCATGGCTGCCCGGCCGCAACTACGCCTGCATGAAAACCGGATACGGGTGGACTGCGGAACCCCAATACAACCGGCTCGACCGCGTGGCCGTGGTGCCCATCGTCTACGACAAGCAGATGGACCGCCCCTTCGGCCGCTCACGCATCAACCGGGCCCTCATGAACCTGACCGACATGGCCATGCGCACCATGGTCCGCATGGAAGCGTCCGCCGAATTCTACTCGGTGCCCAAAATCTGGTTCCTCGGCCTGAGCCGCGAATCCTTCCAACAGGACACGTGGAGCGCGCTCGTCAGCAGCATCAACGCGATCAGCCGCGACATCAACGGCGACATACCCGAACTCAAACAGGTCTCCCAGGCATCGATGCAACCCCACGGTGACATGCTCGAAACCATCGCCATGCTCGCCTCGGCCGAAACCGACATCCCGCCCGAACAACTCGGCATCCGACTGGCCAACCCCACCAGCGCCGAAGCGCTCGCCGCGGCCGAGAACCAGCTGACGCGCACCGCGAACCGGCAGAACCGCATGTTCTCCCGCCAGCTGCTCAACGCCATGGGCATGGCCGTCCAACTGCGCGACAACAGCCCGCAGCCGCCAGACCTGACCGGCATCCGCCCCCTGTGGGCCCCGACCCGCGAGGTGAGTGACGCCGCGAGAGCCGACTACTACACGAAGGTCGCCGGCGTGAACGGCGACTGGGCGGATTCCGACGTGGGACTGGCCAAGCTTAGGTCTCACGGCCGGCGAGCTCCAGTCGTTCCGCGCCTACCAGCAGCGGATGAAGGCCCAACGGAACATCGACCAGCTCAGACAGCAGCGGATGAACCCGCAGGACACGGAGGCAGCCGATGGCAGCGAATCCGAAGGCCCCGCCGGAACTGCAACGGCTGCTGGACAAGGCATACAGGGACTACCAGACCGACCTTGACAACCTCAGGGAGAGCGCGGCCGACGTCATCGAGAACATGGTCGAACGCGACCCCCTGAACGTCAAGGACGCGATCCGCGACTTCTCCCGAGACGCCTCCCAGCTGGCGAACGAATACTACGACACCGTGCGCGGCCTGTGGAGCGAATACGCGGGCGTCCGGCTCGACGACTTCGACCACACGCGGCTCATCGACCCCGACCGCGCCCTCTGGCAGGTGCAGGGCGGCTTCAACAACACCGACTACGCCGGCCTGACCTACACGCAGGTCAAGAACGGGCAGTCGCGCGCGGGAGCCACGATCGACGACCTGTGGCCCGATCTGGGCAACCCAGATGACGCGATGCAGTTCGTCGCCGACATGGTCAACGCCTCCGCACGCCTGACCACCCAACGCAACATGCGCATCGACCCGTCGAAACCACGATGGGCAAGAGTGCCGCGCGGAGCAAGGACATGCGCATTCTGCACCATGCTCGCCTCACGGGGCTTCACCTACCTGAGCGAGGACTCGGCAGGCCTGGAGATGCAATACCACCGGGACTGCGACTGCCAGATCGTCCCCAGCTGGGGACGCCAGACACTCGCCGGATACAACCCCGAACGGCTCACCGCCATGTGGCAGGAAGCCAGCAAGGAAGGCGGCGACTACCGGGAGAAGCTCAAGCGCATGCGCCGGGACAATCCCATGGCGTTCACGGACGGCGTTTACCCGACGCCGACCATGCCGTGGGAGCAGTCCGTCAGACTCCTGTCAATGAAGGGAGAGCCAAAAGGCACTGCGGAATCCTGGTACCGGCGCCAGCTCGCCGTCGGCGTCGACCCGAGCAGGGAAATCCTCGAACGGCACGAGATCGTGTTCCTCGAGAAGTTCCAGAAGCTGGGCGAGGAATACGAGTGGATACCGAAAAGCCATGATGGCAAGCCCAGCAACGACTTCCACTGGCTGAGCCACGAATGCGACGCCGAACTGAAATCACCAGCAAGCCTGAAATACAGGAACGTGGCCCAACGCATCAACGACGCCGTCGTCGGCGGCGTCGAACAGGGCGTTGTCAAGGACGTGTTCGTACTGGACTTCGGAAGCACGAAACTGCCCGACAAGTTCGTCAACCAACTGTCGCTGTACAACGCCC
Organism: Bifidobacterium sp. FKU; assembly: GCF_026016385.1. Classification (NCBI taxonomy): domain Bacteria; kingdom Bacillati; phylum Actinomycetota; class Actinomycetes; order Bifidobacteriales; family Bifidobacteriaceae; genus Bifidobacterium; species Bifidobacterium sp. FKU. The sequence goes on along the minus strand of NZ_CP092888.1, from coordinate 1,332,831 downwards.
GTCATGAATCCCACATCAAAGAGCTGTGGGTGTTCGACTCGGAAGGATTCCACCAAATCGTATTGAAATAGAAGAACGGGGATAACCCCCCGGATTATGTGCCGGTCTCAAGAGCCGGTTACGTGGGATCCCCGTTACCTCGATTCTACCATACGGCGGGTTGCCGGAGAGGCCGATCGGGGCCGACTGTAAATCGGCTGCATCACGCCACGCAGGTTCGAATCCTGCACCCGCCACTCCACACCACCCGCACGGGTGGTTTTTACGCCCGGAACGGGCCCCATCAACCACAAAGGAGAACCATCATGCACGACATGCCGCACTGGCACCGATTCCGCAACAACCTTCGTCTCATCGATTCCGGCGCAGGCGAAGGCGGCTCCGGCGACCCCGCAACGGGAGACCCGGCCGACCCCGGCGAGGACATCGACTGGAAGGCGAAGTTCGAGGAGCAGCGCGCCCACTCGCGCAAATGGGAGCAGCGCGCCAAGGACAACAGCAAGGCCGCCGAGGAACTGCAACAGTTCAAGGACTCGCAGCTGTCCGAAGCCGAGAAGGCCGCCAAGCGCATCAAGGAACTCGAAGCCGCCAACGCCGCCTACGAGGCGGAACGACAGCAGAACGAGTGGAAGGCGCAGGTCTCCAAGGAGACCGGCGTGCCCGCCTCGCTGCTGCACGGCGACACGCTCGAGGCCATGACCGCGAACGCGAAGGCCATCGACCAGTACGCACACCCCAAGCCCAAGGGCATGCCCCACCAGGGCAAGACCCCCGACGGCAAGGCCGCCGGCGCCGACGAACGCGCATGGGCCGACGACCTGTTCTCCAACCTCTAAACGCAATCATCCCCAGAAAGGAACAACATCATGGCAATGGACACCAGCAAACTCCACCTGCCCAAGACCGTCGCCACGGCCGTCGTCAACAAGGTCAAGGAGACATCGACCATCGCGGCCCTGTCCCCGAGCAGCCCGCAGATCTTCACCGACAAGGAATACATGATCTTCAACGGCGCCGCCGAGGCCGACGTGACCGCCGAAGGCCAGGCCAAGAGCTCCTACGAGCAAGACCTGAACTACGTGAGCGGCAAGACGTTCAAGGTGCAGACCACCACCCGCGTCACCAGCGAGCTCAAATGGGCCGACGAGGACAACCGCTTCCAGATCATCCAGTCCATCCAGGCCGACCAGGCCGAGGCCATCGGCCGCGCCCTCGACTACGTCGTCTACCACGCCGTCAACCCCAAGACCGGCGGGCCGCTCACCGGCTTCAACGCGCTCACGGCCAGAGCCATGCAGGTCACCGCCGGAGACGACGACATCACCAACGTCGACAACCTGGCCGACCAGCTCAACGAGACCTACGACATCAACGGCATCGCCATCAGCCGCACGTGGGCCTCCCGTCTGCGCAAGATCCGCGTACCCGCCACCGGCATGCGCTATTACCCGGAGATCCCGCTCAACCTGCAGGTCGGCACCCTCGACGGCATCAAGGCCGCCACCAGCGCCACCGTCAACGGGGCCAAGGCCAAGACACCCACCCACGTGCTCGCCATCATGGGCGATTTCAGCCTCATCAAATGGGGCATGGTGCGCGACATCACGTCCGAGATCATCCCCTACGGCGACCCCGACCAGACCGGCGTCGACCTCAAGGCCCACAACCAGATCGCCTACCGCACCGAGGCCATGTTCTCCTACGCGGTCGTCGAACCCAAGGCGTTCGCCGTGCTCAAGTCCTCCACGGAAGCGGGTGACTGATGAGCGCGTTCACCCAGGACTTCATCATCCAGCCGGCAGGCAGGAAGAAACACAAGACCGGTGCCATGGACGTGCCGGCACGCCTGTGGAACCCCGACGGCACGCCGTTCACCGGCGGCTCCGCCTATACGCTGCCCGCCGCCACCACCGCGGCGCTGGGAGGCGTGAAGAAAGGCGCGGCCGTCGCCGCCGTGTCCGCGGCCGATGCGGCGGCGGCCGCCGGCGATACGCCGACCAAGGCCGAATTCGACGCCGTGGTAGCCGAACTGAACGAGACGAAGAAGCAGCTCAACGCCGCGCTCGCCTCGCTCAAGGCAGCCGGCGTCATCGGATAAGGAGGCCCGTCATGGCCGATGAGCCCGTGCCGTTCGCCACGCACGAGGATCTGGAGAAACGCTGGCATACGCTCACGCCCGACGAACAGGCGCAGGCGGACGAGCTGCTGCTCGATGCGAGCGAGAGCATCCGCAACCACGTGTCCGTCTACCCCGAGACCCATGAGGATTCGTGGTGGACGGCGCACCAGCGCGGACTCGAGATCGTGTGCTGCCAGATGGTGCGCACCGCCATGGAGCAGCAGGTGTCCGGCGTGCCCACGGGAGTCACGCAGAACACCGAGACCACCGGCCCCTTCTCCAACTCCTACTCGTGGGCTTCGCCGGACGGCTACCTGCGATGGAACAACGACTACCTCACAGTGCTCGGCTTGGGTGGCCAGCGGGCCTACAGCATCGACATGGCATCCGGGGAGGTGGTCTGATGGAACGCATCGACGTTTGGCGCGGCGAGCCCGGACTCGACGCCGACGGCAACACCGTGCAGGGCCCGCTGGAACTCATCACAAGCTTCAGCGGGCTCGTCGCCCCGGTGAACACGCCGGAAACGGCTTCGGAGGAATCATCGGGCGTGACCTTCGACCACACCATCTACATCCGCTCCACGGAACCCACCGGCATCCTCGACACCGACCTGATCGGCGTCAGGGGCCGCAGGGTGCCCGTCGACGGAGCGGTATGCGAATGGCGGCGCAAGGACGGCACGCATGTCGGCGACGTCGTCAACGTGAAACTCAAGGAGGGCTGACATCATGGCAAGAAAAGTCAGGGTCGTGCTCAACCGCAAGGCGTTCGACCGGCAGATCCTGCACGAACTGCCCGCACCCGTATTGGACGACGTGCAGAAGCAGATGGAGGGCATGGCCCGGATCGACCCCGCCGTCACCGTGTACCGCAACGACGACAGGGAACGAGGCAACGTGGTCGCCACCGCTCCCGCGGCGTTCGAACAGGCGCACGGCGTATTGAGCCAGATGCTGGGCAAGGTGGTCGTATGAGCGTCACCACTCCCCGCACCCTTCCAAGACGGGTGGAGCCCGTGCTCCTGCCCCTGCTGCGCGAGGAGTTCCCCGATGTCGTGTTCTCCAGCATCCGATCGCGCGACAATCCGCCGCGCGAATGCGTGATCATAGGCGAACCAGGCCAGAAAGCCACGCCGGTCAGCCAGTACGTGCGCCTGCGCGTATCCGTGTGGGTGCGCCGCGACGACGGGGCCGGCGACATCGACGCCGCGCAGAAACTGGCGGCGGGCATCGAATCCTATCTGACCGGCCCGCACCCGCCACGGCCGGTCGTCACCATCGGCCACGAATCCGGGCCGATGCGCATGACGGACGAGAACGGGTGCCTCATGGCGTACCTCGTGCTCCTGCTCACCGTCGAAACCAACTAACCGTCTCCGGGCACGCCGCCACATGCCCCGGCACAACTCATTGAAAGGCATATGGCAATGGCAACGGACACTGCATACATCACCAGCGGCAACAACGCGCAGCTGGTCAAACTCATCAAGGACTACGCGCTGTTCCTCTGGAAGCTCAAGGACCCGGACCTGCCGGGCATGCCGGAATCCGAGAACTGGACGCCGCCTGCCAGCAAGCTGCCGGTCGGCTACAACAGCGAGGACGGCGCCGTGCTCCACCCCGAGCCCGGCGACGACACCGAGATCAAGGCCCACAACGGCGACATCGTGGTCTCCGAACAGGAACCCGGCTACTGGACGCTGCAGATCCCCGGCATCGAATGCAAGAAGGACATCGCCGAAGCGTACTTCGGCGTCGAGGCCGACGACAAGGGCGCGTTCCACGTCAAGGACGCGGCCACGAACATCGAATACATGGCCGTGCTCGCATGCCTCGACCAGTACGGCAACCCCATCGTCCTGCCCATCGGCCGCTGCAAGGTAAGCGACCGAGACGACATGACCCTCGTGAGCACGGAGGTCGTGACCTTCAACGTCACGTTCAAGATGTTCAAGGCCGCCGACGGCTACATGTTCCACGTATACGGTCTGCTCGCCGCAGAAAGGGCCGGGCTCGCCGCAAGCATCGAATCCGTGGCGGCCAACCCGGCCGCCCTGAGCGTCGCCGCGGGCAAGACCGCCACGTTCGCAGTCACGGTCAAACCCGACAACGCCGCCGGCTGGAAGCTCGCCGCCGCAAGCGGCGACACGTCTAAGGCCACCGCCACGGCATCCGGCGCCACGGTCACCGTCACCGGGGTCGCGGCCACCGAAACCGGCAAACCCGTCACCGTGACCGCCACGGCCGGCGGCAAAAGCGTCAGCGTGCCGGTCACCGTCACCGCCTGACCTTTCCCGGGCCCCATAAGGAGCCCCCTGATTCTTCCCGCGTCGCAGGATGGCGGTCTTGGCGGCGCGGGAACCCCACACATCCAAGACCGCCCAAACCCACAGAACAAAAGGAGACCGCCATGACAGACTACGCGAAGGTCGAAACCCCCGTCATCGAAGACGAACCATTGGAGGACGTGCACCTCGACGTGCTCGGAATCAAACTCGACCTGCCCAACCTCAACTCCGCCGACCTGCCCATCGACCTGGTCAACGTGATCCTCCTGATCAAAAGCCACACCACGCTCAGCGAGGAACAATCCAGCTACGCGATGAGCGCGTTCCTCGCCTACTTCCAGCAACTACGCCCCGACTACTGGAACGCGCTGCGCAAGACAGGCAACGGGATCGCATGGCTGACCGCGACCGTACGCACCTGGGCCGAACAATCGGGACTGGACCCAAAAGCGCTTGCCTTATCATCCTCTGGCAAAACCACCGCGAAGCATTAGAGGCCGACTGGCTGCACCGCTACCACACCACATGGCAGCCCATCCGCCTCGACACATGGCTCAACGCGCCCAAAGGCCACAAGCCCAAAGCCAGCCTGAGCCTGGACAAGGCATGGAAACTCACCCGCCAGATCCTACGAGACCACACCAGCAACTCGTACGCCGCCCTGGCCGGATGGTCATACACGCCAACCGGCGAGGAAATAGCCATGTGGGACCGGCTCGAACTCGAAGGCCGGCTCAAACGCCGCGGCTGGCGGCCATGGACAGACAAACGAGCCGACCAATTCGGCGCAACCCGCCAACAAACCCCGGCAGAACGCGCGCAACGCATGCGCCGCCGCCACCAACTCAACCAACGATTCCACATCACCGAATAATTCCGACCGCCATCGGGACCACACCCAACCACACAGGGAGCAGTCTCGATGGCCAAGGAAAACAACATCGGCACCGTATACATCCAGGTCTCACCATCCGGCAAGGACTTCGGCAAAAAACTCGAAGGAGACCTCAACACCGCCGTCGAAAACGCCGGCAAAAAAGGCAGCAACAGCATCCTGACCAAACTTGGCGGCGCATTCGGCAAAATCGGCAAACTCGGCCTCGGCGCCATAGGCACCATCGCCGGAGGCGTCACCGCACTCGCCGCCAAAGGCGGATTCGAACGCGCCCTCAACATCGAGAACGCGCAGGCCAAACTCAAAGGCCTCGGCCACGACAGCGCCAGCATCACCGAAATCATGAACAACGCGCTCGCCTCGGTCAAGGGCACCGCGTTCGGCCTGGGCGACGCCGCCACCGTGGCCGCGAGCCTGTCCGCCGCCGGCATCGCCGGCGGCCAGCAGATGACCAACGTGCTCAAGACCGTGGCCGACACCGCGCAGATCAGCGGACGCTCGCTGACCGACATCGGCACCATATTCGGCTCCGTGGCCGCACGAGGCAAGCTGCAGGGCGACGACATGCTCCAACTCATGAGCTCGGGCGTGCCCGTGCTCCAACTGCTCGCCAAACACCTGAACACCACCTCCGAGGAAGTCTCCGACATGGTGTCCAAGGGCAAGATCGACTTCAACACGTTCGCCACGGCCATGCAGGAAGGACTCGGAGGAGCCGCCCTCGCCGCCGGCGACACGTTCCAAGGCGCATTGGCCAACGTCAAGGCCGCGCTCGGCCGACTGGGCGAAGGCCCCGGCAAGATCGCGCTCGAATCACTGCGCAAACTGTTCAACGCAGCCATCCCCGCCGTCGACGCCCTGAGCACACAACTCACCCCGCTCGTCGACAAGCTCAACGACCAACTCAGCCCCTACATCGACAAAGCCGTGAAACTCATCGAACGATTCTCCACGGGCCTCGCCGACGGCAGCATCACCATCCAGGACATCGCCAGCCAGATCGGCCAACTCGCCGGCGCGTTCACCCTGTTCACAGGCATCGGCGGCAACATCGACAAGATCACCGGCGTTTTTGACCTGCTCGGCAAAAGCGGCGACAAAGGAATCAAAACCCTCACCGGCAAGATGACGGCACTGCCCGGCCAGCTCAAAAAAGGATTCACGGCCTTCACGATGGACGCGAAGACCATCGCCAAAGACATCGCCTTCCCGTTCCAGCTCGCCGGCGAGAAAATCGCCAACAGCGGACTCGGAGAAAAAGTCTCGGCACTCGGCACCCAACTGTCATCCAAAATCGGAGCCATCACCGCGCCGGTCAAGACCAAACTCACCTCCGCGTTCTCCGGCATCGCGTCCGGCTTCGAGAACAACCCAATCGTCACATCGCTCCAATCATTCGGCGACGGACTCGGCAAGCTCGCCTCCGACGTGGCCGGCAAGGCCAAGGCCGCACTGGGACCCATCGGCGACGCGTTCTCCGGCATCGCGTCCGTGGTCGGCCCCAGACTCCAATCAGGGCTCGGTGCCATCGGCTCGATATTCGGCAGATTCTTCAGTCCGGGCAACTTCATCAAATACATGGGCATCGCCGGCATCATCGCCGCACTGATAGCGGGACTCGGTTTGCTGGATCAGAGCATGCAGGGGCAGCTGTTCGCGATGATCGGCCAGCTGTCCGCGAAACTGCCGGGCATGCTGCAGCAGCTGAACATGCAGATCACCGCCAACCTGCCGGCCATGATCGCGCAGGGAGCCGCGATCCTCGCCGCGCTGATGAACACCATCGCCACGAACGCGCCACAACTGATCGGCACGGCCGTGCTCATCGTCACCACGCTGGTCAACGGGCTCGCCGCCCAACTGCCCACGCTCATCCCCGCCGCCATCGGCATGATCACGGCTCTCGTGTCCGGTCTGGCATCCAACGTCGGCCAGCTGCTCAACAGCGGCATGAACCTGCTGCTCGGCCTCGTGCAGGGCATCGTGAACGCATTGCCGCAGCTGATCGCGCAGGCCCCGACCATCATCGGCAACCTCGCAAGCTCGATAGCCGCGAACCTGCCGCAGATACTCGCCGCCGGCGTGCAGATCCTCGTCACCCTCGCCAACGGGCTCGCCAGCGCGATACCCCAGCTCATCGGCCAGATACCCGCCATCGTGTCCAGCCTGTGGAAAGCGTTCACTTCCGTGGACTGGGGCGAGGTCGGCCTGAACATCATCACCGGCATCGCGGGCGGCATCGCCTCCGCCGCCGGCCGGCTGTTCGACGCCGCCAAGAACGCCGTGTCCGGGGCGTTGGAAAGCGTCAAAAGCTTCCTCGGCATCCACTCGCCAAGCCGCGTGTTCAGGGATCAGGTCGGCATCATGATGGGCCGGGGCATCGCCGAAGGCATCGATGACAGCCAGGCCTACGTCGACCGCGCGTTTGACGACATCGTGGCCGGACTGAAACTCGACGGATTCACGCTCACACCACCCACGGTGGCTGACTACGCGCCCAAGGGCGTACTCCAGCCGACTGCAAACACCGACCGGTCAAGGAACACCAACGTTCAGGTCGATATCGACGCACGCGGATCCGATCCCGAAGTCCTGTTCGCCATGGCTGGCGCCCGGTTGGAAGCGGCATCAAGCCAATGGGGGTAAACGCAAGGAGTAATCATGCGCATACAACTCATATCCGAGAATGACGCGATCGTTCTCACGGATAACAGGCTCGACAACCGGGCGAATGCATGGATCACCCTCAATGGCATCGACGGACTGTTTGGCACGCCCAAACCACGGGAAACCGGCATCCCGATACCTCAACAGGACGGATCATATTGGCCCAGCCGTCTCACCGGCGAATCTCGAACCGTCACCATCAAATGCGCGATGGCCCGCTTCTCGACCGTGGCCGCGGCGCAGTTCCGCGACAGGATATGCGCGTTCGCCTATCAGCCGGTCACCCTGCTTGTGGAGGATACGCTCGGAGCGCGTACCCTGACCGGCTGGCTTGCCGATGATCCCGCACCAAGCATGCTGCTCAGTCTCCGCGCGTTCACTTTCACGCTCATCATCTACTGTCCAGACCCGTTGAAATACGGGCAGCCGGTCACCTACACGGCATCCGGCGGCGTGATCCGCTGCCAGAACCCCGGCACGGCGGCCACATGGCCAAACGTGAGGATATCGGGGCATGCGACCTCGCTGACGTTGTGGTATGCCGGGCATCGCGTGCAATGGCAGGGCGACGCGCAGAATCTGGCATTGGATTTCCGGGACATGATACCCAGCGCGGGCATTGTCACCTATGACGACGCATTCCAGATCCCGCCGGGCGGCGCCGTCGTATCGGCCGTCGTCGTCGGCGGGGGAGCGGCGTCGATGATCGTACGACCGGCATGGAGGTGACCTCATGGCATCACAGCTCGCCCCGTTGACGGTACACGTGTACGAGCCGGTCACCGGCCGGCACCTCTACCGACTGCCCTACACGGCCGCCGACTGGACGGAATCATTGAACCAGCCCGGATCCATGAACGTGACCGTCGACTACACGCGGACCGCCGCCAGACTCGGACTGTTCGAATCCCTGCGCTGCTGGAAGGCGCTGATCGCGTTGCAACGCGCCACCAACGGCGGTTTCGAAGTGGTGCATGCGGGCCCGTTGACGGACTGGGAGTGGGACGCAGAGAACCGGAGCCTGAAGCTCACTGTGGGCGGCGGCCTGACCCTGCTGACCAAACGACTCGTCATCAACCATGCGCTCAAGGACTCGTGGCGCGACGGGAGCATGCTCCTCGACGAGAAACACCCCGCCGGGGACATGGACCTCACCCTGAAAGGCAGCTACGCGGACATCGCACGCGGATTGACCGCCGAGGCCATGCAATGGGGCGGCCTGCCCATCAGCCTGCCTCCGGTGACCGGTGGCGACAGGACCCGCACCTACTACGCGTGGGATCTGGCCACCTGCGCCGACCGGATCCTCGACCTGACAAGCCTCGAACACGGCATCGAGATACGTTTCGACCCGCGCATCAGACCCGACGGAAGTCTCATATTCGACCTGCATGCCGGAAACGAGCTCATCGATAACACGCACCGGTGGAACGCGGTGATACCCGGCCAGCGCGTCATCCTCTCCTCGGTGGCCGGGGCCGGCGGGTCGATGACCTCGCAGGCGTGGCTCACCGGCGGCAAGGACGGCGACAAGACCCTCATGTGCCGGCGCACCACCGCCCGGCTCACCGACCAGGGTTACCTGTTCTGCCAGTCCGCGGATACCACGCACACCACGGTCAGCGACCTGAGAACATTGCAGGCGCACGCGTTGGGAGACCTCGCCCAGGGCGCGTTCCCCGCGGAAACCTACAAGGTCAAGGTCGGCGAGGAACACCATGTGAAAGTCGGCGACCATGCCGACCTGCGCGTCGAGGACGACCACCTCGGCTCCCGGCTGCTCAGACTGAAGATCACCGACCTGAGCGGCTCCGCGGACAGCGACTGGCTCACCCTGCAGGCCCAGGAAAGGAACGACACGTGAGCGGAATCAACCAGACCCGCGCCATACCGGCGGGAACGCACGCCGTATGGTGCGGCGACAGCGTCACCCTAGGCACCGGTGCCAGCACGGCGGCGAAACGGTACAGCACGCTGGCCAGCGGCGAACTGAACCTGACCGAACACAACTACGCGAAAACCGACGCCGGATACCTGGTCGACGGAAACGCCATCAGTATGCAGCTCGACGCTGCGAAAGCCGACACCGGATACGCGCACGGTCAGGTCGGCTACGTGTTCCTGATGACCGGACTGACCGACTCCTACCAGTCGCTGGCCAACATGCGGCAGGCGGTCGCGGACACGATCGGAAAAGCCAAGAGGCTGTTTCCCGCGGCGCGCATCGTCGTGGGCGTCGGCCCCGGCTGCATCCCCGATGCCGCCGATGCCGAAGGAATCGCGAAACAGGGGCATATTCTCACCGCGATCACCCTCGCGGGCACCTCGGCCGACGCGCTCGTCATCCGCAACATGCGCGCCATCTGTGGCTCCGACCCCGACATGCACGCCACCGGCATCAACCCAAACGACGAAGGTATGAGGCTCCTCGCCCAAGCCGTCGTCACGGGCGTCGACGCCGACAAGGGCGAACCGTTGGATACGCCGGTCACCGATCTGACCCGCGTGTACTCGTCGCCGGGCGCCGACTGGGCCTCCCGCCAGGTCAACGCGCAACGCAAACGCGAGGCGTCGAAGAAGGAGGCGAACCGGCCCACCGGCACCGAACTGACCCAACTGACCTCGAAACTCGACGAACTCACCCAGGCACAGGGCCTGCAGCAGGTCATACTGCAGCAGCAACAGGAACAGATCGGCGAGCAGCAACGGCAGCTTGCCGAACAGCAGAAGCAACTCGAACGGCAGCAGGCCGAACTGAAGACCGCGCAGGAACAGCTCGCCGAACAGCAGAAGACCCTCAAATCCATCGTGGACGATCAGGGCAGCACGGTCAACCAGTTGAAGGCCATCACGAGCGGTCTCGCGGCCACGGACGGCCGCGTCGACCAGATCCAGCACACGCTCTACAAGAACCAGGTGTGGCTCAAGGACCAGTTGTCGAAGCTCGACCAGCGCGTGACCGCATTGGAGAACAAGGGCACGGTCACCGGATGAGCGGATCAGTGAGGGGAGGAAGCATATGAACGGCGTGTACGGCAAACGCGTGGTCCCGCGTGACGTGCGTCTCGTGCGTGGCGACAGCGAGCGTTTGGGCGGCCGTTGGCGCAAGCGGGATCTGTCGACCGGTGAGATAACGCCGGTGGATCTGAGCGCGTGGAGCGGTCGCATCGAACTGCGCAGCCCGGACGGCGTGGAGTTGTGGTATTCGCGGGCGTGCGACGAGATGACGGACGACGGTCATGCGGTGGCGAACATCCCGCCATCGGCGTTCACGGCCGAAATCTGGGAACAACGCCGGTCCGGCCGGTGGAAATGCGTGGTCGTGAGCCCCTCGGGTGCGACCGTGCGCACGGTCGGCTGGGGCTGCTGGATATTAAGCGATTAGACGGAATGGAGTTGTTATGAGCGAGCAGATCGTGGATTTGGTCGAGTCTGTCATGCCCGGGCCAAGAGGCAAGCAAGGACCCGAAGGCCCGCGCGGCCTGCCGGGCGTGAACGCGGTGCCGGCGGACGAGGCGGTGGCCTCGTACCTGTCGGCCGTCGATTCGAGGTCGCATGCGGCCGTGGACGCGCTGCTGCCCGTCCTGCTGCGCGACGTGGTCATACAGCGTGACAACACGAGCCTGATGGTGCCGCGCCGGCGCGTCTACCTCAACTGCACGTTCGACCGGGATTACCCGGAGACCCAGATGTCGTCCGCGGACGACATGGTGTTCGTCAACTGCCGGTTTTTCAAACCCGCGGGCCGTTTGTGGACGATGAACGGGCGCGACGAACGCAAGGGGCTGGCGCGCGCCACGTTCGTCAACTGCGTGTTTTCGGGCGCGTACTCGGGCAACGGCAGCGACTTCCGCAACCACCAGATCGTGTTCGACCAGATGGCCGGACTCGAGTTCCGCAACTGCGAGTTCATGAACATCGGGATCCGCGTGCAGGCGTCCGGGGAGACCGGCAGGCTCATGGGCACGATGGACATGAGCGGCTGCCGGTTCGAGCGCTCCGACTGGGACGTGTACCGGACGCTCGGCGACGAGACCAGCCCGGACTTCAGCCACAAGGAGTACGTGTCGGTGAGATCGAAGTACATGTGCCGCTTCGACTCGTGCGTGTTCGAGGGGCAGGGGTCGCGCTGGGACTCGCTCGACCTGTACAACTGCTGGAGCGCCGTCGTGGCCGGATGCAGGTTCTACGTCGGCGACAAGGCGACGGCCTGCGAGGCGAAGAGTGTCTGGGACGGGAGGGACGGCGGCACGTACGGCAACGAGACCAGCGTGACCGGCGAGCAGGTGCAAGTCACGTTCTCCGACTGCTGGTTCGTCGGCGAGCCGGACGCGCGCAACTGGGTGGCCGTATCCGCGGTGGCGTACAGCCGCAACGGCTATACCGCCGCGTCGGGATCCGGTTACACCGGCAAGCACGTGCACATGGTGCGGTGCAGGCTGTGGGGCCAGAGCGGGAGCATGGTCGAGGCCGCGGACGCGAGCGTGGCCATGCGCGACTGCAGGGTCGACAAAGCCGCGGACGAGCCGAACCGGCTCGTCACCCTGATGGGGGGCTCCCTCGACATGGACGCGCTCGTGCGTCTCGAGGCGTGCGAGGGGACGATCGCGTGGCGGTCGTGGCGGGAGTCGTCGCATACGCGCGTCGAGGCGTACGACAGCGTCCTCTACCTCGTTGTGATCAACGACGCGATCACGCTCAACAACGTCATGTTCGCACGCTGCCGGTTCAACACCGACGGCCGGGTCGCAACCACATCGTACGGCTGCTACTCCGGAGCGGCCGGCACCATCGTTATGCGCGACTGCGCATACACGGGCTTCCGCCTCGCCAAGGGACGGTTGGAGGCCTACGGCTGCCGGATGGACTCCCTGGGCGTATGGGACAGCATGCGCCTCGAACACTGCCACACGAGGGACATCAACACCGGCGCAATCGCCGGCCAGGTCGAATACCGCGACCTGACCTACACGGACGGCACACCCGACAAAACCAAACTCACACCAATCAACATCAAGGCCGTGCAATGACCGCCAGCGAGGGGAAGAAGGCCATGACTTGACCGAGAAGATAACCGTATGGGCGACCCTGCTGATCGCGATATTGGGCGCGGCGGCACGGGAACATTCGTCGCGTGGCTGCTCAAACGCCTCGACCGCAGGAGCATGACCATAACCCGGCAGGAGCTCGACGACGCGCTGGCCGACCCCGCCACCATCAGGACCCTGCAAGCCAAACTGGACCGCGACTGGGAGCGGCTGGAGAACGCGGAGGACAGCCTCAACGAGCTCCAGCTCAACCAGCTGCGCACGGAACTGTTCGCCCACACCAGCGCACCCAGCACGAACGCCAATTGGAGGCCGGCAAGCGATACTGCGACCTGGGCGGCAACGGGACGGGCACGCGCGCTACGAGGCGTTCAGACAGGACTACCTGCGCCGCGAAACCCGGAAAAAGACGAAAATCCTGGAGGCACACCAATGAATCTTCCCGAAGGCCTGCCCGCCTGGACGTACATCATCGTGGCCGCACTGACCGTGGTATCGAACATCGCCACCGCCCTGTGGGGCGACCGGAAAGGCAGGGAGCGCGACCGGGCCACGCGCGGGGAGATCACCAACAACCACGACAAACCCCTCAGGGACGACCTCGACGAGAAGAACCGGAGCGTGCTCGACGTGCTCGACAGCATCGCCACACCCAACGCGCTGCCCGGCCACACCATGCCACTGCAAAACAATTAGCGAAAGGAAAGAAGGCCATGACTTGACCGAGATGATACCCGTATGGGCAGCGATCCTGGTCTCCGTGATCACCACGTGCGGCGGCACGGTCTCCGGATGGATACTGCGCCGCATCGACCAAGCGGGCAAACCGGACCCGGCCTTGTCGCAAAGGCTCGATCAGGTGGACGCGAGCCTGACCCAGCTCGACCAGCGGCTCGACCCACTGCAGGATGGGGTGAAAACCATGCTCCTGTGCAAATTGGAGCAGATGCAGCGTGAGATGGTCGCCGCGGGCGGTATCGCCGACAACGACCTCAAAACCCGCGCCGAAGGCGTGTACGCCACCTACCACGCGCTTGGTGGCAACGGGCACGGCACCCAAGTCAATCAGGACATACAGGACGCGCCGATAGCGCCGAGAAAACCAAAGGCTTAGCCCTCGCCGATTCCGGCGGGGGCTATTTTCATGCCCACCCATCACATAGGAAGGAAAACGAATTTGGGCAAGTTCAAAAACAAAAGCAAGCCGCTACAGGCCCTCATCGCGGCACTGTTCGCCGTGCTGCTCGCGTCCGCGCCGGCGACCGCGCACGCGGACATGCAGGGCGTGGACATGAGCAACTGGCAGTGCGGCGCGGACGTGTATAACATGCAGGCCGATTTCGTCGTGGTCGGCACCACATGGGGCACCGGACAGGTCAACAACAACTGCCTCGTGTCCGGTGTGAACACCGACGCCAACCGCATGATCGCCCAGGCGCAGGCGTCCGGCAAACGGTTCGGCCTCTACCACTACGCCATGGGCGGCAACCCCGAAGCCGAGGCCCAGTTCTTCTACCGGAACACGTCGAACTACTGGCGTCACGGCATCGTCGCCCTCGACTGGGAGATGGACGACAACCCCGCATGGGGCAATTGGGACTGGGTACGCCGCTTCATGGGTGAATGCGAACGGCTCTCGGGCGGCGTCAAGCCGCTGCTCTACACCGGCCCCGTGGCCGGCACCATCCCCGGCGACATCCGCAGCAACTACGGCCTGTGGATCGCCCAGTACGCCAACATGAGCCCGACCGGCTATCAGGCCAATCCGTGGATGATCGGCGCATACGGTGAGGCCATGCGCCAGTACTCAGGTACTGGTGTGGTCAACACGTGGAGTCCCATCGACCTCAACGTGTTCCGTGGCGAGGCATGGCAGTGGGACCTGTACGCCAACCCGGCCGGCGGCTCCACGCCTCCGGCCACACCGGCCGCGCCCGTGCAGCCGAACAACCCCCAGCCCACTCCCAGCACGGGTGGCATCAGCCACGTCATGCAGTGGGGCGAGACCATCTGGGGACTCGCCGTAGCGTATAACGCGTGGCCGTTGTCCATGTGGCACACGCCATCCGGTGATATCAACCGCTACTACGTGGGCGATGTCGTCACCTACGGCGGCGGCTCTACTGCCACCCCCGCACCGTCCACCGGGGTCTCCAAGGTCCTCCAGTGGGGCGACACCGTGTGGGAGTTCGCCACGTCCCACGGCTACAGCGTCTCCCAGTGTTCGGTCCCCAGCGGCAACATCAACGTCTACTACGTGGGCGACACGGTGACCTGCCGCTAACCCAAACCGATGCCGTCATCCGCATGACCGGGTGACGGCATCACCCACCATCATCATCCTTTTTTGATCGGAGCAAACATGACCGACAGCAAAACCCCGGCCGACACCGGCGAAACACTCCCCGGCATCGACACGGGCGACTGGCCCGAAACCGCCGACGTCACCCATGACGTGCCCGACTGGCTCATCCCCAGCCGCGTCTACGATGTGCTCAAATGGCTCGGCCTCATCGTCCTGCCAGCACTCGCCGTGTTCGTCAACACGGTCGGCCCCGCATGGGGCTGGCCCCACGTGGACGCCATCGTGACCACCCTCAACGCGCTCGGCATCCTCGCCGGCACGCTCATCGGCGTCAGCGCCATCAAACAACGCCTCGACCGCGCCGCATAACCACACATAGTTCGGCCCCGTCCGGCATCGCAGACAGCTCGCACAGAGCTTGACTGCTGCCGGACGGGGCTGATTTCGCGTTGTGGCAGAGGGCTTCGCGGGCTCGATTTCTGCCCACATTTTGCCCACATTTTCCGTAAAAACAGGTTAAAAACCGTTAAAACCGGTTAAAACGGAAAAAGCCGCTCAGCCCTACTCCCGCAAGGCAAAGCGGCCATTTTCCAACCCGTTCTCAGCTCAGTGCGTCTTTTAACTTGCTGAAGAAGCCTTTCTTTTGGCCAGCCTGTGGACGGGATGCCTGGGAGACGTGCGTGGCGCCTGAATCGTGCGAGGCGGCGAACTGTTCGATGAGGCCGCGCTCGGTTTCGTTGAGCTTGGTGGGAATCAGCACATTGACGTGGGCGATGAGGTTGCCACGCTCGTCCTTGTTGCGGATGTTCGTGACGCCCAGTCCCTTCAGCGTCACCGTATCCTCAGGTTGGCAGCCGGCCGGGATGGACACGGTCTTCTCACCGTCAAACGTGTTAATGGACAGATCGTGGCCGAGCACGGCCCAGCTCATCGGCACCTGAATCCAGCAGTGCAGGTCGTCGCCATCGCGAGTGAACTGCTTATCCGCTTTGATGCGAATGTCGATGTACAGGTCGCCGGCAGCGCCGCCGCCCTCACCCACTTCGCCCTGGTTGGCCAAGCGTAGACGCGCGTTGTCGTTGATGCCGGCGGGCACGGTGACGCCCACGGTACGTGTGGTACGCACACGGCCGTGGCCCATGCAGCTGGGGCAGGGGTTCTGGATGATGGTACCGTGGCCCTCGCAACGTTCGCAGGGGGCGGAGGTCATCATCTGGCCGAGCATGGTGCGCACGACCTTCTGCATGAATCCCTGGCCGTGGCAGTCGGGGCAGGTGACCGGCTGCGCGCCGCCCTGGGCACCGGAGCCACCGCACTCCTGACACAGGGAGAACGTATTGATCTTGACATGCGCGGTGCCGCCGAACACGGCGGTCTTCAGGTCGATGGACGCGGAGGCTAGGGCGTCGCGGCCGGGCTGGGTACGCGGCACCGGGCCCTGTGAGCCACCACCGAACGCGGAACCGAAGAACGTGGAGAACACGTCGCTCATGTCGCCGAAGCCCGCCCCGGAGAAGCCGCCGGCACCGGCGTTCGGATCGTTCGGGTCGACGCCCGAATCATACATGCGGCGCTTGTCCGGATTGGACAGCACATCGTAGGCGTTGTTCACTTCCTTGAACTTGTCCTCGAACTCAGGGCCCGCGATGTCGGGGTGGTACTTACGGCTGAGCTTGCGGTATGCCTTCTTGATCTCGTCGTCACTGGCGCCGCGTTCCACACCCAGCGTCTCGTAATAATCTGCCACTTGATTGATCCTTTGTGTTCGTTTGGTCTGCGGGTCATTGTGCCACAGACGGCGGTCAGTCTTGGGTCCGGCCTTCGGAGAGGAAGGCGGTCAAATATCTGGCTACGGCCCTGACGGCGGCCATAGTGGCCGCATAGTCCATGTGGGTCGGCCCTATGGAGCCAACGAAGGCGATAGGTTCCATGTCGTTCGTCTGGCTCTCCGTCTCGGATTCGGTTTCGGGTTCGCCTACGGGATCGTTCCCCGCCGGTTCGCCCGCCTCACCGCTGCGCCCATAGCCACTGCTGACCACGGAAGCATGCAGTAGGCCGGGGGTGTGCATTTCGGAGCCGATGGCCACGCCCACGCCGGATGCATTCGTCTCCTCGCTCAGGTTGCTCATGAGCTTCATCAGCACGACCTGTTCTTCCAGCGCGTCGAAGAGCGGGGCCAGATCGGTCAGGGACCGGGAGTGGGCCAGGTGCGAGGTGCCGGACATGTACAGTTCGTTCGCACGTTCGTCCAATGCCATCGATTCGAAGGCGTCGGCCAGCGCGTCGGCCACGCCGCGCACCGACTCGTAGCCGGCGCTGGCGGCGATGGATCGCACGGTCTCCGCGGATTTCGATAGGGACAGTCCGACACATTGTTCGTTGACGGTGTTGGAGAGCCGGTTGATCTCGTCCACGGCGGGCATGGATGCGATGGTCAGGCCGTGCTGGGCCACGCGGCCGGTGTCGGTAATCACCACCGCGAGCAACGTGGTCATGGCAACGGGCACCATCTCCACATGCCGCAATGTGGCCTTGGCCAGCGATGGCGAGGTGACTACGGCCACTTGACCGGTGATTTCGGACAAGAGTCGTGCCGAACGCTGCAGCGCGTCCTTGAGGCTCACCGATCCGGACAGGAAGCTGTTGATGCCGCGGCGTTGCGCCTCGCTGAGCGGCACCACGGTAGCAAGTCGGTCCACAAAGTATCGATAGCCCTTTTCGGTGGGCACACGACCGGCCGAAGTGTGCGGCTGAATCAGATAGCCTTCGTCCTCCAGAGCGGCCATGTCGTTACGGATGGTGGCCGAACTGACGCCGAGATCATGGTCGCGCGTCAGCGAAGTGGAGCCCACGGGCTCCTGAGAACGGATGTAATCCTCCACCACGGCGCGCAGCACCAGCATGCGTCTTGATTGCGTCATGCGCGCCTCCTCATATATATACATTTCATATCAGTCACGGTTCACTCAGGGCGTACCCCCGACGGTCGGTTCGCCACGCCGCGACACGCGGGAACCCAGAAATATTGCCTCTTTCTTGGCTCCGTCACGTGCAGGTGGCGCACTTCACCCTAGAACATTGTATTAGCACTCCTTAGGCTTGAGTGCTAATGCGTTCGTTTGCAGCGTAGCAATGTTCACTGTGAACGCTAACAGAACACAAACTACCAAAACACGCCAAAATTGCACCACAACGTCGTAAACCGACGGTAGCATGGTAATCGCAATGTGAGGGCGTCAAGCGCCCGGCACAAGCCGGATACGCGGCCCGACCAATTGGAAGGAAAGTAATCCATGACCGAATTCAAGGAGACCGAGCTCGACGAGCGCGCCATCAAGATGGCGAAGGTCCTTTCGGCTGACGCGGTTGAGAAGGCGGGCTCCGGCCACCCCGGCTCCCCCGTCTCCCTGGTGCCCGTCGCCTACACGCTGTACCAGCACTTCATCAAGCACGATCCGAATGATCCCAACTGGGAAGGCCGCGATCGCTTCATCCTTTCCGGTGGCCACGCCTCCCTCACCCAGTACGTCCAGCTGTACTTCTCCGGTTACGGCGTGACCTTGGACGACCTCAAGAGCTTCCGTGGCAGCGCGGCCACCCGCACCCCGGGCCACCCGGAGTACGGCCTGACCCCGGGCATCGAAATGACCACCGGCCCTCTGGGTCAGGGCTTCGCCTCCGCCATCGGCTTCGCCTACGGCGAGCGTTTCCAGCGCGGTCTGCTTGACCCGGAGACCCCGAAGGAAGATTCCCCGTTCTACCACAAGATCTGGGCCATCTGCGGCGAAGGCGACATCGAGGAGGGCATCTCCGGCGAGGCCGCTTCCCTGGCCGCCAACCAGAAGCTCGGCAACCTGACCGTGATCTTCGACGCCAACCGCATCCAGATCGAAGGCGACACCAACCTGGTGCTGGCCGAGGACGTGCTCAAGCGCTTCCAGGCCTACGGCTGGTACACCGATGAGTTCAGCTTCATCCAGCCCGACGGCTCCTACAAGGAGGACATCGAAGGCCTGGCCGACGTCATCGCCAAGGCCGAGAAGGCCGCTCCGGACCAGCCGAAGCTCATCAAGGTCCACTCCCTGATCGCCTGGCCGACCCCGGGCAAGACCAACGACCCGTCCTCCCACGGCTCCAAGCTGGGCGCCGAGGCCGTCGCCGGCCTCAAGAAGCTCCTCGGCTACGATCCGGAGGAGTCCTTCCACGTCGACGAAGAAGCCCTGGCCCACGCCCGCAAGGTCGCCGATCGCGGCCTGGAGGCCCACAAGGCCTGGGACGAGAAGTTCGACGCCTGGCGCAAGGCCAACCCGGACAAGGCCGCCCTGTACGACCGCCTGAAGGCCGGCGAGCTGCCGGAAGGCTTCGATAAGGCCCTGGACGACCTTGAGGCCACCTTCGAAGTCGGCAAGAACGTCGCCACCCGCGGCGCCTCCGGCTCCGTGCTCAACGCCATCGCCGCCGTCATGCCGGAACTCTGGGGCGGCTCCGCCGACCTCGGCGGCTCCAACAAGACCGACCTCAAGGGCGCTGCAACCTTCGCCCCGGCCGAGTGCGCCACCGTTCAGTGGCCGAACTGCAACGAGTTCGGCCGCCAGCTGCACTTCGGCGTGCGTGAGTTCGCCATGGGCTGCATCACCAACGGCATCCTGCTTGGTTCGCACACCCGTCCGTTCGGCGGTACCTTCTTCATGTTCTCCGACTACGAGCGTTCCGCCGTCCGTCTGGCCGCCCTCATGCAGATCCCGAACCTGTACATCTGGTCCCACGACTCCGTCGCCGTCGGCGAGGACGGCCCGACCCATCAGCCGGTCGAGCACCTGGCCTCCTTCCGCGCGATTCCTCAGCTTGAGGTCATTCGCCCGGCCGACGCCTTCGAGACCGCCGAGGCCTACCGCTACTTCTTCGAGAAGAAGAACACGCTGCCCGGCGCCATGATCCTGACCCGTCAGGGCGTCCCGGTGCTCGCCGAGACCGCCGCCAAGGCCAAGGAAGGCGTTCGCAAGGGCGCCTACGTGCTCGTGGACACCGAGGGCACCCCGGACGTCATCCTCATGGCTTCCGGCTCCGAGGTCCAGTGGGCCGTGGCCGCCGCCAAGACCCTGGCCGGCGAGGGCGTCAAGGCCCGCGTGGTGTCCGTGCCGTCCCTCGAATGGTTCGAGGAGCAGGACGCCGAGTACAAGGAGGCCGTGCTGCCGGCCGCCGTCAAGGCCCGCGTCTCCGTCGAGGCCGGCGTCGCCATGCCGTGGTACAAGTACCTCGGCTCCTACGGCAAGCCCGTCTCCATCGAGCAGTTCGGCCTGCAGGGCGATGGCGCTCAGAACATGATCGACCTTGGCATCACCGCCGAGCACGTCGTGGAAGCCGCCAAGGCCTCTATCGCCGAAGCCGAAGCCGCCAAGTGAGCAACTAAGCAATAATTCAATAATTGTTGGCTCCCCTCCCTGAGGGGAGCTGTCAGGCGAAAGCCTGACTGAGGGGAGCAATGCTTGAGCCCACTCCCCTCAGTCCGTGTTACGGGCAGCTCCCCTCTCCCAGGAGAGGGGAGCCTAGGGCTTGAATCCAAGGAGAAAATAAATGACTGAAGCAACTCAGCGCACGTCCGACAACGGCGTTTCCATCTGGCTGGACGACCTGTCCCGCTCCCGCATCGAGTCCGGCTCCCTGCAGGACCTCATCGCCAACAAGAACGTGGTCGGCGTCACCACCAACCCGTCCATCTTCCAGAAGGCCCTGAGCCAGGTCGGCCCGTACGACGCTCAGCTCAAGGAGCTCGGCAAGGTTGACGTTGAGACCGCTGTCCGCGAGCTCACCACCACCGATGTGCGCAACGCCACCGACATCTTCCGCGAGATCGCCGAGGCTACCGACTTCGTCGACGGCCGTGTCTCCATCGAGGTCGATCCCCGTCTGGCCCACGACACCGAGAACACCGCCAAGCAGGCTGTGGAACTCTGGGAGAAGGTCAACCGTCCGAACGCCATGATCAAGATTCCGGCAACCCTCGAAGGCCTGCCGGCGATCACCGCCACCCTGGCCAAGGGCATCTCCGTGAACGTCACCCTGATCTTCTCGCTCGAGCGTTACGAGCAGGTCATCGACGCCTTCATCGAGGGCATCGCCCAGGCTGACGCCAACGGCCACGACCTGAAGCACATCGGCTCCGTCGCCTCCTTCTTCGTCTCCCGCGTGGACAGCGCCGTCGACAAGCTGCTGGAAGCCAACGGCTCCGACGAAGCCAAGGCCCTCGAGGGCAAGGCCGCCGTGGCCAACGCCCGTCTGGCCTACGAGCTCTTCGAGAAGAAGTTCGCCGAGGATCCGCGTTGGGCCGCCTTGGCCGCCAAGGGCGCCAAGGTCCAGCGTCCGCTGTGGGCCTCCACCGGCACCAAGAACGCCGCCTACTCTGACTGCAAGTACGTTGACGAGCTGGTCGCCAAGCACATCGTCAACACCATGCCGGAGAAGACCCTGAACGCTCTTGCCGACCACGGCAACGGCGCTCCGTCCATCGAGGGCACCTTCGAGGAGTCCCACGCCGTCATCAACAAGCTGGCTGAGCTGGGCATCAACCTCAAGGACGTCACCGACAAGCTGGAGGCCGACGGTGTCGCCGCCTTCATCAAGTCCTGGGATTCCGTGCTGGCCGACGTCCAGTCCGGCATCGACCGCGTGAACGCCTGAGCCGCGACGCCGGCGCGTGATTGACGTGCCGGATTGACGGTTCGATAAGCCCCGACCCCAACCGGTCGGGGCTTATGCGTATCCTCTGCGAGGGTGCCCCCGGAAGGGAGACCCGTCATGCACGGGCCTGGGGACAATCCGATGCCATAGTGCTACGGACACAAGGGAGAAAGGTGTTTTCCGCAATGAACAAGCTTGTCGCGCGCCAACGGTTGGTGATGACATTTACCTTCTTTTCGATGTTCTTCGGGGCGGGCAACCTGATCTTCCCTCCATTCGTTGGCGCGCAGGCCGGATCGGCGACCATGCCGGCAGCCGTCGGCTTCATCGTCTCCGCGGTCGGATTGCCGATTCTCGGCGTCCTCGCGGTCACCTTCGCAGGGGGATTCGATGGGCTCGCCCGACGGGTCTCCCCCGGATTCGCCCTGTTTCTTGGTGTGGCGATCATGCTTACCATCGGCCCCTGCTTTGCGATTCCGCGCACGGCTACCACGTCATTCGAGATGATGGTGTCGCCTTTCGTGCCGGCTTCCTACGGCTGGCTCGCGCAACTCATCTACTCGTGCGTGTTCTTCGCATTGGCCTTCCTGTTCGCCCAGCATCCCGAGAAACTCTCCAAGGTGCTTGGACGCTTCATGGGACCGCTGCTGCTGGTGCTGATCGCCATCCTGTTCGTCGCATGCCTGGTACACGGCATCGGCACGCCGGCCAAACCGATGGGCGACTACTTCGCCAATCAGGTGACGCGAGGCTTCCTCGACGGCTACCAGACCATGGATCTGCTCGCCGCGCTGTACTTCGGCATCGTGATCTCCGCGAACATCCGCGCCCAGCACATCGATGACGAGATCCAAGTGCAGAAGGAGACCGCATACGCCGGTCTTGGCACCGGCGTTCTGCTCATCGTGATCTATGGAGCGCTGAGTTATGTGGGAGCGGTATCCGGTGCCATCAGCGCCATCGACCCGGCAAAGGACACGGGCGCGACCGTGCTCACCAACCTCACCTCGTCCCTGTTCGGCACCTTCGGCACCGCGTTCCTCGGTATCGTGTTCGTCATAGCCTGCCTCAACGTGTGCACCGGGCTGATCTGCACCTGCGCCACCTATTTCCACGCCAGATTCCGCTCCATCGCGGGACGAACACCGAGCTACCGCACGTGGCAGGTCATCTTCACCGTGTTCAGCTTCATCGTCTCCAACGCCGGACTGAGCGCGATCATCAAGGTCTCCGTGCCGGTACTGTCCGCATTGTATCCGATCGCCATCGTACTGGTGCTGCTCGCGCTCACCCATACCATGCTCGGCGCCCGGTTCCCGCGCGTCTATTTCTGGACCGTGCTGCTGGTGGCCGTCACCTCCTTCGCCACCTGCGTCTCCAGCTTGGCCGTCGTGTTCGGCGGCGACATCGCCTGGCTGGATGCCGCGCTGGCCGCACTGCCTTTGCAGCAGTACCAGCTCGGCTGGATCCTACCCGCCGTCATCGGCGTCATTGCCGGCATCGTCGACAAGCGGCGCGTCACGCCTGCCGGCCGCGACATCTAGACCAGATTCCGTCGAATCCTGCGGTAGGTGATGAGGAACAGCAGACCGGCCACCATGCCCGAGGTGGCGTCGGAGATGGGTTCGGCGATGAAGATGCCATCGACGCCGAGCCAATGCGGCAACAGCAATGCGAGCGGTACAAGCAGGATGACCTTGCGGAAGACGGCCAGGAACACCGACTGTCCGGCCTGGCCCATGCCGACGAATGCGCATTGCGCGCCCAGCTGGATGCCGAAGACGCCCCAGCCGCATACGAAGATCGGCATCATGCGGGTCACGATGTCGATGACCGTCTGTTCCGTGGTGAACCATGATGCGAAGAATCCCGGGAATGCGGCAAGCACCGACACCAACGCCGTGGCGGAGGCGATCTGCGTGACGAAGGCCATGCGAATCGCCTGCCGGACGCGCCGCATATTACGGGCGCCGAAGTTGAACCCTATGATCGGCTGGATGCCCTGCTGAAAACCGCCGGTCAGTACACCCACGACCTGTATCAGCGACGTGATGATGGTGATAGAGGTGACGTAATCATCACCGCCGTACCGCTGCAGACCGACATTGAACACCACATTGATCAGACATTCCGTGATCTGCATGATGAAGGGCGCCAGACCAAGCGTCAACACGGGAATGATGATCCGGTCGATTCGGATGTTCGCCGGGCGCAGGCGAATGGCGCTGCGCCCCGAGGAAAGGAACAGCACGATCCATACCGTCGAAATCAGTTGTGCGATCACATTCGCGGCGGCCGCTCCCCTGACGCCCCATCCGAAAACGAAAATGAACACGGGATCGAGAACCATGGACGCACCGGTGCCGATGAGCACCGAGACCATGGCCACCGTGGTCTTGCCCTGCGCCGAGATGAAGCTGTTCAGCCCGAGCGTCAACTGCACGAAAACGGTGCCGATCAGGTAGATGGTGATGAAATCGGTCGCGTAGGCGATGGTCGCGTCGCTGGCGCCGAAGGCATAGAGGATCGGCCGTTTCACCGACTGCAGCACCGCGGTGAGGGTCAGGGCTATGACGACGAGGAACGCCGTGCTGGTACCGAGGATGCGCTCGGCCTTCTTGAAGTTGCCGCGACCGAGTTCAATGGAGGCGCGCGGCGCGCCGCCGGCGCCGATCAGCGAGGCGAAGGCGGTGACGGCCAACAGAATCGGGAAACAGATGCCGACTCCCGTCATCGCCGCATTGCCGACTTCGGGGATATGCCCTATGAACATCCGGTCGATGATCGTGTACGAGGCGTTCGCCGCCTGCGCCACGATGGCGGGGAACGACATGGTGAGAGCCAGACGGGGCACCGGCGTGACGCCCAGCCCTGAATCGAGTGCGTCTGTATGCGCCATGGGTCAGTTCTGCCGGTAGTAGCTGAAGAAGTCGGCGAGCTCCTCCATGGTTTCGTGCAGCATGCCTATGCGCGGCAGGTACACCACACGGAAGTGGTCGGGATGCCGCCAGTTGAACGCACCACCATGGCTGATGAGGATGTGCTTGTCATGCAGCAGATCGAGCGCGAACTGCTCATCCGAGTGAATGTTGAACCGCTTGACGTCGATCTTCGGGAAGATGTAGAACGCGGCCTTGGGCTTGACGGCGCTGATGCCAGGGATGGCGTTGAGCATGTCGTAGACGAGATCGCGCTGGTCATACACGCGGCCGCCGGGAACGAGATAGTCCTTGACGCTCTGGTGTCCGCCGAGCGCGGTCTGCACCACGGACTGGGCGGGCACGTTCGAGCACATGCGCATGTTGGCGAGCATGTTGAGGCCTTCGATGTAGTCCTTGGCGATGCGCTTGTTGCCGGACAGAATCATCCAGCCGATGCGGTAGCCGGCGATCATGTGCGACTTCGACAGGCCGGAAAAGGTCACGCAGAACAGGTCCGGGGCCATCGAGGCGATGGAGACGTGCTGCAGGCCGTCCATGACGAGACGGTCGTAGATCTCGTCGGAGAAGATGATGAGCTGGTGTTCGCGTGCGATGTCGACGATCTGCTGGAGCACTTCCTTTGGGTAAAGTGCGCCGGTGGGGTTGTTCGGGTTGATGATGACGATTGCTTTGGTGTTGGCGGTGATCTTGGATCGGATGTCGTCGATGTCCGGATACCATTCGGACTGTTCGTCGCACAGGTAGTGCACGGCGGTGCCGCCGGCCAGGTTCACGCAGGCGGTCCACAGCGGGTAGTCCGGGGAGGGCACGAGCACTTCGTCGCCGGTGTCGAGCAGCGCGGACATGGACAGGTTGATGAGCTCGCTGACGCCGTTGCCGGTGTAGATGTCGTCGATGGTGACGTTCGGGATGTTCTTCAGCTGCGCGTACTGCATGATGGCCTTGCGTGCGGAGAACAGGCCCTTGGACGGCGAGTAGCCTTCGGTGTCGGTGAGCTGGTGGGCCATGTCGTAGACGACTTCGTCCGGCGTGCGGAAGCCGAAGGGTGCCGGATTGCCGATGTTCAATTTCAGGATGTGGGTGCCGTTGGCCTCCATGCGCATCGCCTCGTCGGCGACCGGGCCGCGCACGTCGTAGAGCACGTTGTCAAGCTTGTGTGATTTGCCGAAGGTGCGGCGGCGGCCCATGGGAATCTCGCTGTCCGTATGGGGCTTGGCGGCATCCGTGGCAAGCGTTGTGGCGGCGTGTTCGACGTCCGTGACGCTGTTGGAGGCGTCCGAGTTCAATTGCGTGGTGGATTCCTCGCCGCGCAGCCAGTTCGCGTCGACGTCCAGTTCGCTGGCCAGGAATTCGAGCACGTCCTCGCGGGGCATGGTCTTGCCGGCCACGTATTGGCTGATGTGGCTCTTGCCCATCTTTACGCCACGATGTTCGGCGGCGTGCACCAAATCGACCTGCTTCAGTCCCCTGCTGTTCATCGCATTGCGCAGACGTTCCGCAAACACCGATACGCTCATATCCTTATGCCTCCAACCGGGAGTTCAATTTATCTTTTGAACAACGGTTCAAAGCATACTCCCGGTTCAACACAAGTTCAATTTTGGCGTGTTCTCGAGTCTCGACCGGTTCAGCCCAACTGCGCTTCAATCCATTGGGCGACGCCGTCCTCGTTGTTGGACGGGCAGATCTCGTCGGCGATGGACAACACCTTGGGGTTCGCGTTGGCCACGGCCACACCCCGGCCGGATTCGCTCATCATGTTGATATCGATGAGGTCGTCGCCGAAGGCGGCGGTCTGTTCGAGCGGCACGTCCAGTCGCTCGCACAGCAGGTGCAGCGCGTGCTCCTTGTTGGCCTGCGGGTTCATGAGCATCCACATCACGCCTTCGCTGATGGAGATGTCGAAGTCCGGCGGAATCAGCGCACGCAGCTCGTTCCACTGTTCAGGCTCGGGGAAGATGGTGATCTTGTCCGCCACGCCTTCGGGCACGTCGTGGAAGTTCGTGTATTGGAAGGCCTGAGTTTTCCAATACACGCGCACATCGAAGTTGGTGTAGCGCACGTCGTTCATCACGATGCCGAGCTTCAGGCCGGGCATGCGATCGAGCAGGAACAGACAGACTTCGCAGGCACGCCGTGAGGAGAAGCCAATCTTGATCAAATGGTTCTCATCGGCCGGCGTGGCACCTGAGGTGAGCAGGTCGAAGTCGGAGTGGGCCGGGTCGAAATCGATGAGGGCGCCGTTCAGATAGATTACGGCGTCCACCGGCAGTTTTTCGGCGAACTGGAGACCGGTACTCACCGGCCGCGCGGTGGCGATGGCGAATTTCAGTCCAGCATCGTGCGCGCGGTTGATGGTGTCGATGCTGCGCTGGGTGATGAACCGGTCCTCGAATACCTCGGCGTCGTGCAGCAACGTGCCGTCGAGGTCGGCGACCAGCAGTCGGGGTTGTTTCGGTGTGATGGCGTCGAGAATCACAGTAGCCCCTCGCAGTGTACACGCACGAGTTCGGCGGAATGGTGCAGTTTGGCCCGCTCGTCCTCGCTCAGATCGAGTTCGACGATCTCGTTGGCACCATTGGCCCGCAGTTCAGTGGGGACGCCGAGAAACACGTCATGTTCGCCGTATTCGCCGTCCAGCAGGGTGGAGACGGGCACGATACGGCGTTCGTCCCACAGGATGGTCTGCACGATGCCGGCCACGGTGGAGGCGATGCCGAAGTTGGTGCCGCCCTTGGCCGCGACGATCTCATCGCCACGGGTGCGGGTCTTCTCTTCGATTTCGGTGGTGGACACGGAGGCGAAACGGTCTTGGTTGTCGGCTAGGAAACGGGCGAATGGCTTGCCGCCGAGCGAGACGGTGGACCATGCGGTGAACTGGGAGTCGCCGTGCTCGCCCATCACGAAGCCGCCCACGTTGCGCGGGTCAAGGCCGGTCTCTTCGCCGATGATGGTCTTGAGACGCGAGGTGTCGAGCGCAGTGCCGGTACCGAGCACCTGGGTGCGAGGCAGACCGGAACGTTTCCAGGCATACCAAGCCATCACGTCGACCGGGTTGGAGACCATGACAATCACGCCATCAAAGCCGGAGGCCATGACGTTGTCGACCACTTCGCCCACAAGACCCACGGTGAAGCCGAGTTCGGCCATGCGGTTGGAGTTGGCCGGCGGCTTGCGGCCCACGGTGATGACGACGATGTCCGCGTCCTTGCAGTCGGCGTAGTCGCCGGCGCGCACCTTGACGTGGCGGTCTTGGAATTCGCTGCCATCATCGAGGTCGCGGGCCTCCCCCAGGGCCTTGGCGGCGGAACGGTCGATGAGCACAAGCTCATTGCACAGGCCGTGCGTGACGATGCCGAAGGCGGCGGTGGCACCGACCTGGCCGGTGCCGACGATAACGACTTTGTTGCGGTTCATAGTGACCATGGTGATGTCCTTTCGTAATACTCGATAGAACGCATACGACCCATGACCGACGGTAACGGTCATGGGTCGCGAGCGACAAGTCTATATGGCGTGCAAGCCGATCAGCCGAGGTTGAACTTGGTCATCATGTCGAGGCCGATGATCAAGGCCACCCACACCAGAGCGATGATAACGGTCCAACGGTTCAGGTTCTTTTCGGCGACACCGGAAGTACCGGCGTTCTGGGTCAGACCGCCGCCGAACATGTCGGACAAACCGCCGCCCTTGCCCTTGTGCATAAGGATGAGCAGGGTCAGCACGAAGCTGAGCAGCACGACGATGACTTGCAGCGTGATCTTAAGAGCGGTCACAGGGTACCTCCGGATTGATTGGACTGTTGACCAGCATAGCGCACACACGGGAAAACCGTGGTATTAGTTCCGTGATTTCATGGATTTAAGTGCCAATCGAGCGATCTTGGCGAGTTCCTCAACATCCAAGGCCGCCCCTCCGATCAGGAAGCCGTCAACGTCGGGCTGGGAAATGAGTTCCGCCGCATTTTTCGAGGTGACCGATCCGCCGTACAGGATACGTACGCTATCGGATACCTTCGTGCCAAAGGTGGTCTTCAAATCGTTGCGGATGGCGTTTGCGGCATCCTGGGCGGATTGCGGAGTGGCCACCATGCCGGTGCCAATGGCCCAGACAGGTTCGTAGGCCACGATGAGTTCGGCGGCTTGTTCTTCGTTGAGATCGCGGGTGACGTCTCGTACCTGGCCCACGGCGAAATCGAGTTCAATGCCTTGACGTCGTTCCTCGAAGCTTTCGCCGACGCACAAAATCGGCTGCATGCCGGCGGCGAACACGGCACGTACCTGATCGACGATATTGGCGTCATCTTCAGGATGGTATTTGCGGCGTTCGGAGTGGCCGACGATGACGTATGAGCAGCCGAGATGGGCGATCATGTCCGCGGACACATCGCCGGTGAAGGCACCTTGGGTGGTCACGGAAACGGATTGTGCGCCGTAGGCGACATGGAGCTTGTCGGCTTCGACCAGCACCTGTACGCTGCGCAATGACGTGAACGAGGGGAAAAGCGCGACTTCGCAGCGTTTGAAGTCGAAGTGAGCGTCACGCAACAGCCATACCAGCTTCTGCACGAAGTAAGTGGCTTCAAGATGGTCGAAATTCATCTTCCAGTTGCCGGCCACCAACGGAATGCGTTTGGACGCCATATGTTTCCCTTCTAAAAAATACGTAGCTCCCCTCAAGGAGGGGAGCTAGAAAATGGATTACTCAAGCACCTTCAGGCCAGGGAGCTCCTTGCCTTCGAGGAACTCGAGGGAAGCGCCACCACCGGTGGAGATGTGGGAGAAGCCGTCCTCCGGGAAGCCGAGGTTGCGCACGGCGGAGGCGGAGTCGCCGCCACCGACGATGGTGAACGCACCGGCTGCGGTGGCGTCGACCAGACCCTGGGCCACGGCCTTGGTGCCGGCGGCGAACTCAGGAACCTCGAACACGCCCATCGGGCCGTTCCACACGACGGTCTTGGAGTCGACGATCTTGTCGTGGAAGAGCTTCTGGGACTCCGGGCCGATGTCCAGACCCATCTTGTCGGCCGGGATGGCGTCGGCGGCAACGACTTCCGGAGCAACCGGGGTGTCACCGGCCGGGAAGCCGGCGTTCACGACGACGTCGGTCGGCAGCACGAGCTCAACGCCGTTCTTCTCGGCGGTCTCGATGTAGCCCTTGACCTTCTCAAGCTGGTCCTCTTCAAGCAGGGAGGTGCCGACCTCGTAGCCCTTGGCCTTGAGGAAGGTGAACACCATGCCGCCGCCGATGACCAGACGGTTGGCCTTGTCGAGCAGGTTCTCGATGACGCCGAGCTTGTCGGAGACCTTGGAACCGCCGAGCACCACGGTGAACGGACGCTCCGGGTTCTCGGTGGCCTTGGACAGGGCCTTGACTTCCTTCTCGACCAGCAGGCCTGCGGCGGCCGGCAGATCGGCGGCAACGTCGTAGTTGGAGCCCTGGGCGCGGTGGACCACGCCGAAGCCATCGGAAACGAAGGCCTCGCCGAGGGCGGCGATCTTCTTGGCGTAAGCGGCGCGTTCGTCGGCGTCCTTGGAGGTCTCCTCCGGGTTGAAACGAACGTTCTCAAGCAGCACAACGTCGCCATCGTTCATGGCGGCGACCTTGGCCTGAGCGTCCTCGCCGTAGGTGTCCTTGGCCAGCGGCACGTTGGTGCCGAGCAGCTCGCCGAGGCGGGCGGCAACCGGGGCCAGGCTCAGCTCAGGAACGACCTTGCCCTTCGGGCGGCCAAGGTGGGCCATGAGGATGACCTTGGCGCCTTCTTCGCGCAGGGTCTTGATGGTCGGCAGAGCAGCCTTGATTCGACCGTCATCGGTGATGGTGGTGCCGTCCAGCGGAACATTGAAATCAGCGCGAACCAGAACGCGCTTGCCCTTGAGATCTCCAAGGTCCTTGAGTGTCTTCATGAATATCCTTTCCTTGACGAATCGCACGTCAAAGTGGCCAATTTTGCCACTTTGCATATTACAGGCATTCCGGAACAAAACACCGCATTCGTCTACTGACTGAATGCGGTGTTTTGTTCTGTTGTTGTCGCGTTCTGCCGAATAGGCACGGCAAATCGGATTGTCGGGTTACTTGCCTTCGGCTGCTCGAGCCTTCTCCGTCTTCTCGGCAAGCTGAAGCAGTCGGCGAATTCGTCCGGCAATCGCATCCTTGGTGATCTGCGGTTCGGCGATCTTGCCGAGCTCCTCGAGGCTCTTGTCCACGTGATCGATGCGCAGCTGGCCGGCCTGACGGAGGTTGTCCGGAATGTTATCGCCGAGTACTTCGAATGCATGCTGCACTTTTTCGCTGGCTTCGGCGGCGGCCTTGGCGGAACGGCGCATATTGGCGTCATCGAAGTTGGCCAGACGATTGGCCTTGCCGCGGGCCTCGCCATCGGAGCGCTTGCCGGTCCATTCGCGGGCCGAACGGGTGGCGCCCATGAGCTTGAGCATGCGTTCGATGGCGTCGGGATCCTTGAGGGTCACGCGCTCGGAGCTGCGCAGCGTGCGATGCTTGGCCTGGATGCCGAGACGACGGGCCACGCCACACAGGGCCATGGCGGCCTCTTCCGTAGGGCAAGCGATTTCCAGGAAGCTGGCCTTACCGGGATCGGATAGGAAGCCACGGGCCA
Organism: Bifidobacterium sp. FKU; assembly: GCF_026016385.1. NCBI lineage: Bacteria > Bacillati > Actinomycetota > Actinomycetes > Bifidobacteriales > Bifidobacteriaceae > Bifidobacterium > Bifidobacterium sp. FKU. Next base: position 1,301,268 of record NZ_CP092888.1, on the reverse strand, counting down.
TGAAGGCGCCGCGCCATGCCGCTTTGATTTGGGCGATGGATCCGTTGACCACTTCAGACGGCAGTCCACGGACCTGCTGCTTGCGGCGGTCGACCAGTCCGGTCTGCAAAGCCAAGGCCACTACGTTGCGGGTGACGAGCACCACGTAGGTCTCGACAGGGCCGTTCGGGGTCTGACGGGTGAGGTGGTTGATCTCGGCTTCGTGCCCGAACGTGTTCCTCAACGTGTTCTTCAGCCATTCTGCAACGTCAAGCGAGGTGAATACGGCTTGGATAACGTATGTATTCTGCACCGGTCGAAGACCGCCGCCAAAACGGATCATGGCCGCAGCTTGGGCCTTGATCGCGGCTGGCGAATCGCCTTCAAAGGCCGCCAACTCGCTTTTGACATCGTCCAGAAGAGCCAAGATCTACCTCCTACAGTCCCGTTCTTCTCAATGCTTCAGGCGCTTCGTGCCGTTATTTGCTGTCACACGGTCGGAAGCCATCGGCTTTCTGTGATACCTAATCTGGTGGACAAGCGAACCCGTTTGATACGTATTATGGGCTTTGCTTTCTCGCAGTGTGGTCACCGAACGCTTGCCCGATGACCGCTCGACGCCTGCTTACGATGAGTGACGCTTGTGCTGTTCTCTCGCGGAAACGGTTACGTTGAGCCCATGTGCGCGTAAGCGGCGAGCCAGCTCCTCGCTCATCGCCACCGACCGGTGCTGGCCACCGGTGCAGCCGACGGCGATGGTTACGTAGTGCTTGTCTTCCTGGGCGTATCCTTCCAACGCAATCTCGATAGCTTTCTCATAAGCGTCGAGAAATTCCTTGGCACCCTTGCTGGAAAGCACGTAGTCGGCGACCGGCTTGTCGTGACCGGTAAGCTCGCGCAGGTTGGGCACCCAGAACGGGTTGGGCAGAAAACGCACGTCGGCCACGAAATCGGCGTCGATGGGCATGCCGTATTTGAAGCCGAAGCTGAAGATGTGTACCGCCACGGTGGTGGGGCCTGAACCGAGCATCGTCTCGTAGAGTTTGGTGGACAGCTGGTGGATGCTCAGGGAGCTGGTGTCGATGACCCAGTCGGCTCGCTCCTTGAGGTCTTCCAGTAGGTGACGTTCCTCAAGGATGCCGTCGATCAGTCGGTTGCCGTGCTGCAGCGGGTGCGGGCGGCGCACGGATTCATAGCGCTTGATGAGCACTTCGTTGCTGGCGTCGAGGAACAGAATATGGGTTTTGACGCCGAGATCATCCAGATGGCCGAGCACGGCGGCCAGCTCGTCGAAATAGCTGGAGCGCACGTCGATGACGGCGGCAAGCTTGTGGACGCCCGACCCCGATCCGGAACCGGAGGTGGTCATCATGTCGACAAGCGGGATAAGCAGTTTGGGAGGCAGGTTGTCGACCACATACCATCCCATGTCTTCCACGCAGTCAGCGGCATGAGAGCGGCCTGCGCCGGACATACCGGTGATGAGCAGCACTTCGAAGGCATCAAGCGGGGTCGGCTGGTTGTCCGGAGTCGATGTGGATGTCGCGGAATTCGCCGGCGCATTCGTGGCGGCCGCCTCTCCGGTATCGAGGATTGTTGTCTGTTGACTCATTACAGTGCCTCCTCAAGAGCTTTGCGCATCGCGATCTCCAGCTGGTCGTCTTCGGTGGTGGTGTCCTGCAGACGCTGGTCGGCATCGCTGGGCGGGTCGTCATCCCAGATACCGGTCATCAGCAATACCTGTACGAGAGCTTGGTACAGCAGCATTTCTTCACCGCCGATGGCGTGACCGCCATGAGCGCGCCAGACTTCCATGAGCTTGGTGGGGCGTGGATCGTAGACCACGTCCAGCAGCAGTCCGGAGAATAGCTCGGTTCCGGCATTGGTGAGGGCATCCGCGACGTTGTCGGCCGCATGTCCGGGAATCGTGTTGATGACATAGGTGGCGTTGCGGGCTGCCTCGAGCAGGGCCTGATCGTCGCCTAATTCGATTTCGCTATACGGGTTATGCACGTTGACGAACTTCTCGGCCACTGGTTTAAGCCCGTTGTTTTTTCCGGGGTGGCGGGCGGCGACGATGATATAGCCGATTTCGGGCATCATGCAGCATGCGGCCAACGCCGAAGTGGCGGTGTTGCCATTGCCGATGATCAGCGCGGCGCCGCTTCTCGATGCGGTGTGGTGTTCGCCGAGTTCGCGATTGGCATGGTCGAAGGCGAGTTGGATGCCGATGACATCGGTGTTGTATAGCTTGATGTCTGGCTTGCCGTTCGGCCAAGCGGGATCATCGGTAGCCACGCTCCAATCGAATACCGCGGTATTCGCCACCTTCAGTTCCTTGGCCCACAGATTTTCCGGAACACCGTACGGTTGGATGGCCTTTTTCAACGGCATGGTCAGGCTCAGGCCAGCCCACGTCGAGTCGAGGCCTTTGAGGAAAGCGTCGAGGTCATCTTCCCCCACTTCGTGCTTGTCGTACAGCCAATCGTCGAGTTTCAGCGAACGGTAGGCCGCGTTGTGGAGCACGGGTGACAATGAGTGCGCGACGGGTTTGCCGAGTACAGCGCAACGATGATTGGCCATATCCCCTCCTTGATGTCTGTTCCCATGCTAGCCGACACTTTGCTTCGAATATGTCAACCACAGGCCCCGCAACCGAAAATTCACTCTAGGCTGCTGGACCGGGCCGGCTCACTGCTCGTGCAGCGCGTTGTACAGCGCTTCGGCTTTGGCGTGGCCGATGCCTTTGACCTTCTCGAAGTCCTCGACACTGGCTTCGCGCATGGCTTTGACCGAGCCGAAGTGGTTGAGCAGCCGCTTCTGGTAGCTTTTGCCGATGCCTGGAATCTCGTCGAGCGCGCTGCGCAGGGCGCCTTTGCGCCGCTGTTGGCGGTGGTAGGTGATGGCGAAGCGGTGGGATTCGTCGCGTACACGCTGCAGCAGATACATGCCTTCGGACTGGCGTTTGAGGATGATCGGATAGTCGTCGTCCGGCACCCACACCTCTTCCAAGCGTTTGGCCAGTCCGCAGACGGCCACGTCGTTCACGCCACAGTCCTCGAGCGCCTTGGCGGCGGCCATGACCTGCGGCTTGCCGCCGTCGACCACCACCAGGTTCGGCGTGTAGGCAAAGTGATGCCGGTTTGTGTTCTGCTGGACGATGTCGGGCGAAGTTTCCCGTGTATCGTTCTGCACTCCGACCGGCACCGCGTGCCCCTTGCCACTGATGTCGGAACCGTCCTCACCATTGTCGTTACCGTTCGCAGCGATTGTCTCCGCCGCCACGGCAGTGGTCATCTTGCCGGCGGCCGAGGCCGCGCGCTGTTCCGCGTCGATGCTTTCGCCGGAGTCGCCGGCGATGTTGCCGTGCTTGAAGCGGCGGGTGAGCGTCTCGTAAAGTGCGGACAGATCATCCACCGCGCCTTTGCCGTCCTTGCCTCGGATGGAGAAGCGTCGGTATTCGGATTTCTTGGCGATCGCGTCTTCGAACACCACCATGGAGGACACCTGGAAGGCACCGCCCACAGTGTTCGAAATGTCGTAGCATTCGATGCGCAGCGGGGCTTCCGCGAGTCCCAATGCCTTGGCCACATCGTTCATGGCCTGGGTGCGTGCGCCCATGTCGGAGATGCGGCTCATCTTGCTGCGCTGCAATGCTTGGCTGGCGTTCTCGTTGGCGCGGCCCATGAGCTGCTTCTTGTCGCCTCGCGAGGCCACGCGGATGGTCACCGCTCCCCCGCGCAGATTGGTCAGCCAGCCTTCGAGTTCCTCACGGCGGGCCGGTTCGACGGGCACGATGATTTCGCGCGGTACCGGTGCGATGGGTGCCAGCAGGTCCGCGCGTCCGGTGGTCTCCTGACGGGTGTTGCGTTCTCGGGTGGCCTGGGCGCGTGCCACAGCGTCCGTGGCCGTGATGGTTTGCGTGGAGCCGATGGCCTCGCGATTGGTGGAGATGGTCGCGGCCGACTGGGGGTGATTGTCCCCGGCGGCGTCCGAATACACCTGCACCAGAAGGTCGGCCATCAAGTCGGCGTCATCGATGTCCTCAACTCGTTCGACGCTCCAATTGCGTTCGCCGCGAATCGAGCCGGCGCGCACATAAAAGGCGTGCACTGAGGCTTCGAGCTCGTCGCTGGCGAAGCCGAACACGTCCGCGTCCACATCCTGGTCGAAGACGACGGCGTTCTGTTGCACCACGGTTTCCAGCATTTGGATCTGGTCGCGCAGTCGGGCGGCTTTCTCGAATTCGAGTTCGGCGCTGGCCTCTTTCATGTCACGGGTCAACTGGGCGATGTAGGGCCGTCCGAGTCGTCCGGTCATCACGCCGACCAGCTGTTCGCACAGCCGCCGGTGTTCGTCCGCTTCGATACGGTTCACGCAGGGTGCGGAGCATTTGCCGATGGAGGCGAACAGGCATGGCCGTCCGGTCAGTTGCGCCTTGTGGAATACGTTGGTGGTGCAGGTGCGTACCGGGAACGTGCGCAGCAGCCGGTCAAGGCTGTGCCGCAATTCCCATACTTTGGCATAGGGGCCGAAATACCGGGTATCCCGACGTTTGCGCGACCGAGTGACCCACACGCGCGGAATTCGCTCCCCCGTGCTGACCGCGAGATACGGATAGGTCTTGTCATCGCGGAACTGCACGTTGAACCGTGGGTCGAATTCCTTGATCCACGTGTATTCCAACGTCAGTGATTCCAGTTCGGTGGCGACGACTGTCCACTCCAGACTGCGTGCGGTCAGCACCATGGTCTGCGTGCGCGGATGCAGCAGATACAGCGGCTGGAAATAATTGGTGAGCCTGTTGCGCAGGTTCTTCGCCTTGCCCACATAAATGACGCGCCCTTCCCCGTCGCGCCATTTGTACACACCGGGTTTGGCGGGAATATCCGAGGTCTTGGGTCGGAACAGGTCGCGAGAATCCCCCAGCAAAGGTGCCCCATTCGCATTCACCTTCGCCGTCGTTTCCCCGGCACCCACAGCTACGCTTTCCGGCATTAACGCCGCCGCAGTCTTCCGCCACTCATCCGGACTATGCCGCTCAATATCGTTCGTCATAATCCTCCTCGCTATTAAGCAAAACCAATCATCAGGGATTGGGTGGGTTGGGGTGTGTGTTGCTGGACCGTAAAGACTTGGCCCGAGCGGCCCGGAGCATGTCCAGCAACATACCACCCCACCCACCCGAGGTCAGCTGCAATGGAAGGCTAAAGCATGGGCTTCAGGAACTTGCCGGTCCATGAGGATTCGCATTCGGCAACCTGTTCGGGCGTGCCCTGCGTGACGATGGTGCCGCCGCCGTCGCCGCCCTCCGGACCGAGATCGATTAGCCAGTCGGCCTCCTTGATCACATCCAGATTATGTTCGATGACGATGACCGTATTGCCCTTGTCCACCAGGGACTGCAGCACCTTGAGCAGCTTGTTCACGTCTTCGAAGTGCAGGCCGGTGGTCGGCTCGTCGAGGATGTACACGGTTTTGCCGTCGGATCGGCGCTGCAGCTCGGTGGCAAGCTTGACGCGCTGCGATTCGCCGCCGGACAGGGTGGGTGCGGGCTGGCCGAGTCGTATGTAGCCGAGGCCGACGTCCACGAGGGTCTTCAGGTATCGGGAGATGCCGGTGTACGCCTTGAAGAAGTCGGCGGCCTCCTCGATGGGCATGTTGAGGATGTCGGCCACGGTCTTGCCGTTGTACGTGACTTCGAGAGTCTCGCGGTTGTATCGTTTGCCGTGGCAGACCTCGCAGTCCACGTAGACGTCGGGCAGGAAGTTCATTTCGATCTTCAGCGTGCCATCACCGTGGCAGGCCTCACATCGGCCGCCTTTGACGTTGAAACTGAAGCGGCCGGGGCCGTAGCCGCGCACCTGGGCTTCGGGAGTCTTGGCGAACAGGGTGCGGATCTTGTCCCACACACCGGTGTAGGTGGCGGGGTTGGATCGCGGCGTGCGGCCGATCGGGTTCTGGTCGACGTGGATCACCTTGCGCACCTGGTCCACGCCTTCCACGCGCCTGTGGCGGCCGGGTACGATGCGTGCACCGTTGAGCTTGTCGGCGAGCACCGGGTAGAGGATCGTGTTGACCAGCGAGGATTTGCCGGAGCCGGAGACGCCGGTGACCACGGTGAGCACGCCGAGCGGGAAGCTCACGTCGATGTTCTTGAGGTTGTTCTCGCGGGCACCCACGACTTTGAGCACCTGGGTCTTGTGGATCTTGCGGCGCTTGGCGGGCACGGCAATCTCTCGCCGGTGGGCGATGTAGTCGCCGGTGATGGAGCGCTTGGCTTCGATGAGGTGCTTGGCGGGGCCGGAGTAGATGACTTCGCCGCCGTGTTCGCCGGCGTCGGGGCCGATGTCGACCACCCAGTCGGCGCGGCGTATCGTGTCCTCGTCGTGTTCGACGACAATCAGCGTGTTGCCGAGATCGCGCAGGTGGTGCAGGGTTTCGATGAGGCGTTCGTTGTCACGCTGGTGCAGGCCGATGGACGGCTCGTCGAGCACGTACATGACGCCGACCAGACCGGAGCCGATCTGCGTGGCGAGTCGGATGCGCTGCGCCTCGCCGCCGGACAGGGTGGCGGCCGCGCGCGAGAGGGTCAGGTAGTCGAGGCCGACGTCGTTCAGGAAGCCGAGTCGGGCCTTGATCTCCTTGAGCACTTCGCCGGCGATCAGCTGTGCCGAGCCTTCGAGTTTCAGGCCGTTGATCCAGGCGAGTTCGCGTACGACGGGCATGTCACACACGTCGAAGATGGATTTGCCGTCCACGGTGACAGCGAGCACTTCGGGCTTCAGACGGCGTCCGTGGCAGACCTGGCAGGGCACTTCGCGCATGTACGACTCGTAGTATTCGCGCATGGACTGCGAATCGGTTTCGTCGTGGCGGCGCATGAGCGTGCGGATCACGCCTTCGAAGCCGGTGGAGTATTCGCGCAGGCGTCCCCAGCGATTGCGGTAGGAGACGTTGACCTTGAAGTCGTGGCCGTAGAGGATGTCGTGCTTGACGTCGTCCGGCAGGTCCTTCCAAGGAGTCTTCATGGAGAAGCCCATTTCCTTGGCCAGACCTTCGAGGATGTGGCCGTAGTACTGGGAGGTCATCTTGGTGCCGCTCCACGGTTCGATGACGCCGTCGGCCAGTGACTTGTCCGGGTCGGAGATGATGAGGTCCGGGTCGATTTCCAGTTTGAAGCCGAGACCGGTGCAGGCGGGGCAGGCGCCGTAGGGGGCGTTGAAGGAGAAGGTGCGCGGCTCGACCTCATCGAGTTCGAGCGTGTGCCCGTTCGGGCAGCTGCGGTGTTCGGAGAACGGCTGGCGGCGGGCCGGGCTGCCTTCCTCCTCGTCCACGAAGTCGATGACGATGCTGCCGTTGGCGAGCTTGAGGGCGGTTTCCACCGAATCAGTCAAACGTTGGCGGATACCGTCCTTGACCACGAGTCGGTCGACCACGACCTCGATGGTGTGCTTCTTCTGCTTGGTGAGTTTGATGTCGTCGGACAGCTGTGTCATCTCGCCGTCGATGAGCGCGCGGGCGTAGCCGTCGGAGCGCAGCAGCTCGATCATGTCCACGAACTCGCCCTTGCGGCCCTTGACCACGGGCGCGAGAATCTGGAATCGCGTGCGCTCCGGGTAGCCGAGCAGTGTGTCGACGATCTGCTGCGGGGTCTGGGAGGCGACGGGCTCGCCGCATTCGGGGCAGTGAGGGATGCCGGTGCGGGCGAAGAGGAGTCGCAGGTAATCGTAGATTTCGGTGATGGTGCCGACGGTCGAACGCGGGTTGCGGTTGGTGGTCTTCTGGTCGATGGAGACGGCCGGGCTCAGGCCCTCGATGAAGTCAACATCGGGCTTGTCCATCTGACCCAGGAACTGGCGGGCGTAGGCGGACAGGGATTCGACGTAGCGTCGCTGGCCTTCGGCGAACAGGGTGTCAAACGCGAGCGAGGATTTGCCGGAACCGGACAGGCCGGTGAACACGACCATACGGTTGCGTGGAATCGCCAGGTCGACATTCTTGAGGTTGTGTTCGCGCGCACCCTGAATCGTGATCTTGAGATCGTTCGGGATGTGCGAGATATCAGCTACCAGCGAACCATCGTGTTCGATCAGCGGCGCCTTTTTGATTTCCCGGCTCAGGAAGGAGTCGCTGGTCATCACCTTTTCGACGATGACCTCACCGTTCTTGCCCTTGCTGGTTTTCGTGCCCTTTGCGCTTGTTGCGCGCCTTGCGCCAGTCTGCGTTGCCGCCACAGCCACATCCCACCTTCCATCTCACCGTTCCCGCGCGCACGGTTATGCGCGCGCCAAATCTGTCCCAAGGATACCCGAACACACGACCAAATTCGAACGCTTGTTCGATGGCGTGTCAGGCCGGAAAACCGAACCATGGTATGCAAAATTCCGGACCATCAGTGGACCGAAACGCAAGAGCCGGCCCACGCGACATCAACCGTGCGCCCAGCCCCAGTCAAGCTCTATCCCGAAGACCTCTCCTCCTCTGATTTGCCCCGGTTCACATGTCAATCGTTTGACGTCCGCATCGGGGCAAAACCCGCTGTCCCGGTTCGTGATTTTGGCCTGTTTTCGAGAACCAGGACATTCCAGTTTCCACGAACCACATAAAACGCAAACGGAAACGGCGGAATAAAGCCAATCTCAGAATCGCCATGTTGTCCCGATTCTCGCATCAAACGATTGACGCCCATACCGGGGCAACACAACATGTCCCGGTTCGCGAAAAACACCCGAAATCACAAACCGGGACAACGGATTCTGCCCCGGTACGTCCGTCAAACGATTGATGTTCGAACCGGGACAAAATCTTCAATGGACTCCACGGGGATGCCAAGCTTGCGTAATTCGTCAACTGCATCACGCATGGGAATGCGTTCCTGTTCGATACGCCGATAAGCGATGGTTTTGTCAGCACACAGTCGTTCATAAAGACGTCGCTCCGCCGATTGAAGGCCGGGCGTCGGCTTAGGCTCCCGCATAGCAATCTTCGCGCTGCGTTCAGTACGATCGGTACCAAAATCGTCGTGGCCCGGATCGAGATAACGAACCGCAGTTCGGTCGGCCGTTTTGACAGACCCAACGTTTCGACACCGAGCAGTCGGCAAATGGCCTTACGACGATTGGTTTTTGACTCATTCAGCCATTTGCCGCTGAATCCTGTCAGTGGAATCTGTGCGACGGTGCGCTTCGCGATATTCCGCCGCCAGCGTACGACCAACCACACGCATGGCTATTGATTCGTCAGGATCGACGACTTTGGAGATCAACTCGACAGAGGTGCCTATGGTGCGATGCTTGGTTATGATTTCGCAACCATTCTTGCTTGCCCATTGCCGTATCTCATTGTTGTTGTCATGCACTGCAATCGCATTGGTTTCCAAAAATGCTTGGTCCGGCAATCCCACCGGCACGGGAAATGGCCATGCCGGTTCGATGTCGTACATATGTGAACGCATGTGGTGATCGCAGCGATGTCTTTCATGCCGGCCATAGTTCCCATCACCTGCTTTCGAACATCGTCGAGTCGAACCGAATCGTCTTAATACCGGCGACGCCGGGACTGCTCATTCGGCAACCCCGTCATCCTTCAATATATCCGACGATGATTCATCATCCATGTCATTCTGGTGCAGCACGGCCTCGCGCAGGGAGGTGAGGCCGGTGTCGGGGTCCTTGTAGGTCACGTAGGCCTTGGTGGAGACCTCGAGGATTTCGCCGGTCTTGCTTTCCGGGGCGGAGACGATGACCTGGAATCCGAGGCGCGGCAGCACCGCGAGGGCGCGCTGCGTGTAACGGCCGTCGGCCTTGATGAGCGCCTCGTCGAGGAACAGCGTGGTGTACGAGGGTTCGCTGGTCAGGCCGCCGCCGAGCAGGTAGATGAGCGCCGCGCCGTATACGAATGAGGTGAGCTCCTGCAAGGCGCCGCCCGAGCGACCACCGGTGGAGGTGATGCGTTCGTCCGGACCGTCGGCATGATGCACGATGGCGTAGAAGGACGAGCGGCAGCGCGGGTCGAGATTGCGGGCGCCGTAGCTTTTCACGCCGTTCGCGTCCTTGACCTGCGCGAGCTCGGCGCGCAGCAGCCCGACCATCGGCGCACAGGCCGCGAAGGCCTTGCGCGAGGCGTCGGAATCATTGACGTCGGCGGATTTCCAATCGTTCAGGGTGCCGATGACGCGGATGAGCTGCGTCCAGAAGGCGCGCTCGGGACGGCGCACGTCCGCGTGCAGGGACAGGTTGCCGTGCTTGGGACCGAACTGTTGGCCTTTGAGCATGGCGTTGATGCGGTCAAGCTGGTCGTGGATGTCGCTGGCATCCGTGTCGATGGCGCGTTTGATGGTCAGGAAGCTCCTGAGCAGCTGTTCGAGGCAGCGCCGGTATTCGGCGTCGGTGGCGGCGACCGCGGCCAGCTGGGTGAGGCTGGCGAGTTCGTCGAGATAGTACCGGTAGTCCTCCACGCTGGCGGTCAGCGAGTCGTCGTCGGCCGCGTAGAGCGCGATGTAGGTGCTCATTTTCGATTCGACGCCGGTGCGCGCTGCGTCGGCCTGGCCGTTCAGCAGATTGATGCGGGAGGTCATGTCCTTGCCGATGCCGGCGATGGTGCGTTCGGGGAAACTCTCCCCCGGCGCCCGCGTTCCGGCCACGCCCGCGCCGATGATCATGTGCGCGCGCATGGCGGCGTCCGCCAATCCGGCGAATCGGTTGTCGTAGGATTCGGTGAGCACCGCCGTGACTTCGTCCGGCAGTGGGCCGGCGGTGGCGTTATCGTCATCGCCGCTGTCGGCGATGACACCGGCGGCGTCCGTCGTGCCGGTGTCGGCATGGTCGCGCAGCCAGATGAGCGCCGCTTCGACGGCGCTGCCGGCGCGGGCCGCGGCCTGGTCGGATTCGATGCGCTGGCGTTCCACACGGTCGAGTTCGGCGTTCAGTTCGTCGCGCTGTTTGGCGAGTTCGGCGAGTTTGGGATCGTTTTTGATGGATGCGATGGCGTCCTGCGTGTCCGTGATGGTCCGTTGCGCGCCGGCGATGTCGATGCGTTCCCATGACGTGTAGGCGAGCTGGTTGGCCAGTTCGAGTTCGCGGTGGAGGTTATCGGACTGTGTTTTGGCGGCCGTGTAGTCGGTGTCGGCTTGGCTGAGCGCGTTGCGGGCGGCGTCGACCTGCGCTGCGAGCGCGTTGAGGTAGGTTTCGTTGACGAATCCGATGACCTGGGCGCGGTCTTTGGTGCCGTGCTGGCCGCGTGCGCCGGATTTGATCTGACCGTCGGCCTGCACCTGACGGTTGGTGCGGTCGGTGTCGTCGATGGCGGTGACGCATAGGGCGTCGAATCGTTCGGCCTGGGTCTGCGAGCGCAGCCAGTCGGCGAAGGGCGAGTCGTCGCGGTAGCGCAGTTTGCCGGACAGCCAGTCGCCGTCCTGTTCTCCGGTGAGTATGTTCGCGTGCGCGCCGGTGTCGTCGTAGTGGCGTGCGGTGTCTACGAACTGCCAGGTGCGTCGGGGCATGGTGCGCGGGTCGATGGTGCTGACTTTGGCGGCGAAGCCCTGTTCGTGGCGCTTGTCGACGAGGATGGTCTGGGCGATGGGCGCGTAGGCGACGTTCATGGCGAGACGCCAGTCTTCCTCGTGTTCGTTCACGTCCATGAGTTCGGCCACGTACGGCAGTTCGGCGGGGGTGAGTCCGGTGGCGCGGCAGAGCATGGCGCGGGTTTCGTCCATCTGCTGGGAGATGCGGGTGCGCTGGGAGCGTTGCCGGTCGAAGTCGCGTTGCAGTCGTTCGAGGTCGCCGCGTGTGCCGGCCCGCGCGTTGATGGCGGCGGTGAGGGCTTCCTCGCATTCGCCGTCTCGTTTGTTGTATTCGCGTTTGAAGTCACGGCGTTGATGCGGCGCTCGTTCCAGGCCTGTTCGTTGCCGGGCAGCGTCTCGCCGATGGATGCGAACGTTTGTTCGATTCGTGTTCGGTTGGCTTGCACGTCTTCGAGGGTGCGGCGGGCCTGGTCGAGTTCGAGTTCGAGTCGGGTCAGGTTGCCGCCGTCCAGACCCTGCATCTGGCCTCGGATCATGTCGAGGCGGGTGCGCAGGTCTTCGGTTCGGCGGCGCAGCAGCTTGGCTTCCGCCTCGCTGTTCTGTTGTTCGGCGCGGTCGGCGGGCAGTTGGACGGCGACTTCGCCACGCATGCGGGCCAATGCCCAGTCGCGCAGCACGGCCGGCACCGTGCCGTCGACGGCCGGCTTGACCGGTTCGAAGGCGCGGGCCTTGCCGCGTGCGGCGGCGTATTCGCCGTAGGCCTGTTGGATGCCGCGCAGCGTGTCCATGCGGCGGGTTTTCTCGTCCATGGCGTGGAAGTTCCCGTCGTAACGTTCGTAGTCCTCGACCGTGGTGCGGGCCAGGCCCAGGGCTTCGGGCACGCCGAGCACGCCTTGTTTGAAGATGTCGTCGAGCCGGGAGGGCGCGTCGGCGGACTGGATCTTGTGCAGCAGTCGGCAGGCGGCCTCGCTCAGGCCCATTGCGCTCCAGATATGTGTGTGGAACGCTTCGGCGCTGGGGAATGTGAGGCAGTCGGGGTAGGTGGCTTTGAGCTGGGCCGGCGTGAACGGGGCGTCACGGTATTGGTCCATGCGCCTGGGGTCCACGGGCTTGCCCCAGACCACGTACTGGCGGCGCACGTCACCGCGGCCGTCGCCGGGCATCAGGTAGAGGAATTTGGCGCAGGAGAGCACCTGGCCGGTGGTCTGGTTGCGATAGGTGTCCACGATGGCGCCCCACACGGGTTGCGGTGCGCCGTTCTCGTCGCGGCCGCGCAGGTAGAGCGGCTCGTCGCCGGTTTCGGTGCTGCCCACGCCGACCATGCCGCGCAGGTAGGTGTAGTCGCTGCGTTCGGAGCGGCCGGAGTTCGAGGCCTTGTTGAACGGCGTGCCGGTTGGGTACAGCAGGGAGATCTGCGCGTCGACCAGCGTGGATTTGCCGGATTCGCTGGCGCCGGCGAGCAGGGTCACCGGCAGCTTGTGGTCCGTGGAGGGGCGGAATTCGTGGTAGCCCTCATAGGAGCCCCAGTTGATGAGTCGGCGGGATTCCAGCATCCACCGGTCCGCGATCATCTGCACGTCTGTCGCCTGCATCATTCGGCTCCCTTCTCGTCGTCATCGTCATCTTCCGTGTCGCCGTCGCCGTGTTCCACGACGTCGAGCCAGGTGTCGGCCAGTTCGCGGTCGAGCACCACGGGCACGAGCGGCGTGATCTGGTACATGGCTTCGTCGTCCAGGCGCACCAAATACCCGTAGGTGATCATCGCGGAGACGATGGCGCCGATCTGCTTTGCCACGCCTTCCTCGTCGTTGCGGGCGGCCAGATAGCCGGCGCCGGTGGCGAGCGCGGCGCGGATCTCCTCAAAGCTGACGAGCCAGTCGGCGGGGTCGGCGTGCACGTTCTCGTATTCGAGGACGCGGATGCGCAGGAAGGCGAGCAGCGCGGCCTCCTCGCGTTTGAGGCTGACGCGGGTTTTGAGCGAGCGCAGGGTCACGTCGTCGCCGGCCACGGGCGTGGCGTACATGATGCGGTAGCGTTCGTTGATCACCAAGTCGAGCAGGTCGTTGTTCAGGGAGCGTACGACGGCGTCGCGGTTGTCGAGCACGGTGTCGTAGGTGGGCCCGCTGATATAGCGGTCGCGTTTGAGGGCGATGGCGGCCATGCGTGCCTCGGCCGGCATGTCGCCGGTGTCGCCTTCGAACAGGGCGTACGGGTTGGCGTCCATATGTTCCTCGTGTTCCTCGGCCACGGTCATCCTTCCTCCACAATGATGTTCAGCTCGTCCATGTCGGCCAGCACCGGTCTAGTGATCCAGTGCCGGGGCTCGCCGTCGATCGATACGCAATGCCAGGTCGCGGTATCGCCGCGCTGCGCCGGGGCCGGCTCAGTGGCGATGTCGCTGTCGATGCCGACGCCGTCAGTGGACGGCTCGTCAGCGATGGCGCTGCCGCTTACGGCTCCCAGCCCGCCCAGGAAGCCGACGATCTCGCTTTCGCGGCGTTCGCTTTCGGGCAGCCGGTTGAAGCTGGCGGCGATGTCCACGAGGGTTGCGTTGGACCTGTCATCGGACCTGTCAACGGTCACCGGGTTGCGCCGGATGAGGCTGACCATGCGCAGGAGTCGGGGGCCGCCGCTGTTGACCATATCCCGCAGATCGGCCACCGGAGTCGCCTGCGGGGCTTCGGCGGCGAGGTCGCTCAGGCCGGGTGCGGTGGCGCGGGTCATGGATTTGGCCGGGCGCATCGGCAATGGCGCGAACAGCGCGTCCGCGGTGGCCGTGTCGCACGGGCGCGAGGCGTCTCCCATATGGGTTTTCGCATCCGCGTTGAGGCGCGCGTACAGTCGGTTCAAGCGGGTGAGCATCGTACGGTAGCGAGTGTCGGTTTGCTGGCGCACGAGCCGGCTGATCGCCTCGTCGGAGACGCGCATCTGACGACGCACGGCCTCGATGCCGTCGTAGATGCGGGCCAGTTCGTCGCGGATCTGGCCGAGCAGCACGCCGGATTCGCCGGCCAGATACGGGGTTTTGGCGATGGCGCGCAGGGCTTCGTCGATTTGCTGGCGGCCCTCGTCGGTGATGATCACCTGGAAGGCGTCCTCGAAGCGGCGGCCGCTGTCCGATTCGCTGAACGAGCGGCGGTATTCGTCGTGGTAGCGGGTCAGGTTCTCGTCCACGCTGACGTCGCCGGTCTGCATGCGCCGGCGCAAGGCGTCGCCGTTGTCCCGCTCGTCGAGCACGAGTTCGCGCAGGTCGATGGGCACGCCGCGCAGCGTGTTGTGGATCACGGCGATCACGTCCTCCACTTGGGCTTCGCTCAGCGTGGCATGCTGCTTGCCTTGTTGGATGCGTTTGATCTCGTGCTTGCGTTCCTTGATTTCACGGTTGAGGAGTTTGATGCGCTCGCCGGGGTCGGCGGTCAGCTGCATGCGCGCGTGCTCGATTTCCATGATGATGCTGTTGGCCTGCGCGCCGGACAGGGCGCGTGATTCGTCTTCGAGCCTGCTCAGCGCCTCGATGGCGCGGTGGGCACGGGCCGTCAAACGGTAGAGGAATCGGTGTGAGGCCGCATCATGCGAGTTGGCGAGCCAGGCGTAGTCGCCTTCGCCTTCACGGGTCAGATCGGCGAGGATCTGATGAGCGGCCTCGGCGAAGGTCTGGTCCTCGCGCGGAGCATATTCGCCGGCGTCGGCCAGAGCGTTCAGACTTTGCGCGAACCGCTCCTCCACGGTCTCGCGCGGCAGCTCGCCGGTGAGCGGGTCGAACGTGGAACGCAGCAGCGACACGTACAGCATCGCGTTCTGGCGCAACAGCAACCGCAGGACGCCCGTCTCATACACCGGTCGCAGCCGTTCCAGCTCCCGCATCACATCGGCCACAGCATGCCTCCCTCTGTCGTGACCGCACCATACTAGCCGATGGCCGCGAACCACACCTCGCCCGCGCCACGCGTGCTCTCTCCGCCCAGCACCAATATGTCACTTTTATTGCACATGTCATCATGTGCAATAAAAGTGACATTGAGGCTGCGCACTCATGGTGAACGTTCACTCCAGCCGTCGCCCCTATTCGCCGCGCAGGGCCTCGGTCGGGGTGAGACGGGCGGCGCGGGAGGCCGGGTAGAGGCAGGCGAGGATGCCGACCAGGATGGCGGCGGCCCAGGCGAGCGGCAGGGAGGTCCAGTCGAGGGCGATCGGCTGGCCGGCACTGGTGGCGACGCCGATGGCAGCGCCGGCGCCGAGCGCGATGCCGGCGAATCCGCCGAGTGTGGACAGGAGGGCCGCTTCGGTGACGAATTGCATGCGGATGTTGCCGGGCGTGGCGCCGAGCGCGCGTCTCAGGCCGATTTCGCCGCGACGTTCCATCACGGTGACAATCATCATGTTGGCGATGCTCATGCCGCCCACGGCCAGCGCGATCACGCCGATCATCAGGCCGAGCGTGGTCAGTGAATCGTTGGTGGTGTTGCGCGCTTTGGATAGGTCGGCGGACGCGGTGACGGACACGTTGCCGCCGGCCGGGTTGGCGGCGTGGGCGAGCGTGCGGCGGGTGCCTTCGGCGTCGCCGGGCGTGGTGCGCACGTAGATGGCGCTGATCCGTCCGATGGTGTCGGCCTGGTCGGGGTACCGGCCGAGCGCCCATTGCTCGCCGATGATGACGGCGGCGTTCAGGTTTTCAGCCTGCGGCGTGGGGTTCAGGATGCCGATGACGCCGTACCATGCGTTGTCGATGAGGATGCGGTCGCCGGGCTCGTTGACGCCGAGCCGGTAGGCGGCGTCCGAGCCGAGCACGGCGACGGGCAGGTGCTCGTTGTTCGCGTCGATGCCATGACCTTGGGCGAGGCTTGCTCCGACGGCGTCGAGTGCGCCGGGCCGCATGATGGCGAGGGCCAGCGCGTTGCCGTTGGTTTTGGGGCACAGCCCGTTCTTGAAGATCTGCACCTTCTCTGGCGCGGTGTCGAAGACACCGACCCGTTCGACCTGCGGCTGACGGGCGATGGTTGTGGGCGCGTAATCCGGCAGCGGAACCTTCTGCTGGGCGGCGTCCACGCCGGGGGCGACCACCGACAGATTCACGCCAAGCGCGTCGAGTTGGGCGAGGAGCGCTGCCTGGTTCGATGCGGCGATGCCGGACAACGCCACATATGCGGCCACGCCAAGCGCGATGCCCAGCGATGCCAGCACCGTGCGGGACGCCCGCCCGGCGGCCCCAACCCAAGCCGCATGCATCAAATCCGCAATTCGCGTGCGTATTGGTTTACTCATAGGAGTACGTTCACTCATATCTCTCCCCCAGTCAGCCTTTGGCTGACAGCCCCTCGTCAGAGGGGGCTTGATTCGGCTTGTCGAGTTCGGTGACTAGGCCGTCTTGGATGTGCAGACGCCTGGGGAAACGTGCGGCGATGGTCTGGTCGTGGGTGACCATGACCAGGCTTGCGCCGGAATCGGCCGCCGTGAGCAGCAGGTCGACGATGGTGTGGCCGGTTTCGCAGTCCAGCGCGCCGGTCGGCTCGTCGGCGAAGATGATGTCCGGCCGTTTGGCCAGGGCGCGGGCGATGGCCACACGCTGCTGTTCGCCGCCCGACAACTGGGCCGGCCGGTGATGCAGGCGGTTCCCCAATCCGACCTGTTCCAACGCCTCGGCGGCCCGTTGCCGACGTTCGCCGCGCGGCAGGGTTGTGTATTGCAGGCCTGTCATCACGTTCTCCAAGGCGGATACGGTGGCGATCAGATGGAACTGCTGGAACACGAAGCCGATGCGCGCGGCCCGCAGGACGCTGCGCTGCCGCTCACCCATCGCATTCACATCCCCGCCGTCGTATCGCAATATTCCCGAGGTCGGCATGTCCAGCGTGCCCAGTAACGACAGCAGCGTGCTTTTGCCCGAGCCGGACGGCCCGACGATGGCCACGAGCTCGCTGCGATCGATGGCCAGTGACGTATCATGCAATATCTCCAGCACGCTCCCGTCCTTGCCTGGAAACGCCTTCGTCACATGCTCCAACGTCAGCAATGCCCCATGCTCTGGGCCAGCGGGGGCAAACTCGATGTCGTTCATGAGACCACCACCTTGTCTCCCGCCTTGAGGCCGTCGGACTTGGTGATTTGCACTTGCGCGTCGGACACCAGCCCGATTGACACCGGCACACGCACCAACTTGCCGCCGCGTACCGCTTCGACCGCATACGCGCTGCCGGCGCTGGCGATCAGTGCGGTCACCGGCACGATCAGCGCCTCCCCGGTCGAGGCATCGGCGTTCGGGATGATGACTTGCACGGCCGTCGGCCCGAAAGCCGCCACCTGCGACTGGTCCGGGAAGTCGATGCGCGCCGATGGCTGTGTGGCTTGCCCGTTGTCACCGGTCTTCTGCCCGCCCTGATCGACCGAGGCGAGCGTCGTTTCGACGGTGGTGTTGTCCGGCAGCACGACCTGCGCCTTGTCTCCGGCTTTGAACATCGCCGCCTGCGTGGCGGTCAACGTGGCCTGCGCATGCAGGGTGACGCCCGTATAGCTTGCCGGGCTGACCTGTGATTGGCCGAGTTTCGCGTTCACCGCCGTGATGCGGATTGGTGCGGCCGCGGCCAGGGCCACCGTATTCGGGTCGAATGTGCCGGTGACCGCGTCGCCGGTCAGGCCGAGCGAGCGCTGCCATTGCCGGATCGCCTCGCGGGTCAGCCAGTTGAAATGCGGTCCGACCTCGCCGCCGTAGAATCCGAGTTCCTGCAGGTTCTGCTCCAGTTGCGTGACGTCCGGGCCGTCGGAGACGCCATCGCCGATCGTCCGCCAGAACGGGCGGTCGCCATGGAACAGCGGCACGGGCGCGCCGTCCATCTCGTACACCTGTTCGCCGGTGTTGATCTGTTTGCCGGCCACCGGCAGTTGGGTGATTGTGCCGGAAGCGGCCGCGAAATCGGAGGCGTCATCGTATTGCAGACTCGCGCCGAGCCGGGTCTCGGCGTTGAGTACGCCCTTGGTCACCTCCTGCGTGCGCAGCGTGGACACATCCACCTGCTGCGATCGGCCAGTCTGCCCGGTCGCGGTGACGTGCCCGGCCAACGTCCACGGCCTCACCGCCACGCACACCGCGGCCAGTCCGATCACGGCGATCGCCGCGATAATCATCGTCACGATTCTGCGGTGTTTCCCGAATCTGCGCGCTTCCGTCCGTGTCATGATTGCTCCTTTGTCCGTTATCGGATGGCCGTCTCATTGCTGGGGCGCGGCTTCGGTGGACGCGCTGCCGGAGGTGAATTCGGAGAGGACTTTGTTGTAGTCATAGCCGAATTCCTCGGTGGTGCCAGCGAAGGCATAGGAGATGTTCGCGCCATCGGTCGGGCATTCCTTGAGGAATCGGCGCAGTTCGGATTCGCTTACGGTGCCGGGAATCGTGATTGAGGTGGGCGTATCGGCGTCCGGGTCCTTGACCCAGTCGAAGCCCTTCTTACGCGCGGCCTGGGCGTAGGCGAGCGCCGCCTGCTTGTCTTCCCCGGAATACTGGTGTTGCGGCCCCATGTCCGGAATGGGCTGGGTGAAGTCGGGGTTCTTGGCCTCGCAGTCGGCGTATTCCCGCTGTTTGGATTCGTAGGGTGAGCCGGCGAGCGCCTTGGCGTCCTTGAACACCACCCAGGTGCTGTCGTCTTCCATCGACGTGTAGGCAGCGTTCGGGTAGAGTTGCGGGCCGTCGTCGGATGCGCTGAGGCTGTTGCCTTGGGAGGCGACCGGCTTGCCGTCGGTGCCGATCATGCGCAGTGCGACCGCGTTTTTGGTCGGGGCTTGTTTGCCCGAGCCGGAGCCGGACGACACGCCAGCAGCCGTACGCGCGTCGAATCCTTTGCCGGTCAGGCAGGCGGCGAATCGCTTCGCCGTGGCGTCGGTGGTGGTCGTCGCATCGGACCGATCGTCGGCACCTGAGCCTGTTCCGACTGCCGCCAGCGGTGACGAGCAGGCGCCCAGCATCGAAGCCAGCGAGAGTGCGGACGTAAGCATTGCGATTCGCCGTACCAGGCGCGTATGAGTAGTGGACATTACCGTCTCCATTCCGTGAGTCGATTGTGACGACTTCCATTCAATCGCCCTCACCGTGGAGCGTCGGTAAGCGGACGGATTACTTTCGCCTTACCGTAGAATCGGGAAAATGTTGGGTGATGCCATTGGTTCGGGAAGGCTCGGAAGGGGACATGATGCGGATTCTGATCGTCGAGGACGACCGCGAACTGGCCGCCGCGTTGGACGACGCGCTGCGCTACGAGGGGTACGCGACCAGTCTGGCAACCACCGGCGTCGAAGCGTTGAAGATCCTTGCCGGCACGAACGTGGACATCATGCTGCTCGACCGTGATCTGCCGGTATTGTCCGGTGACGCGGTGATGGCCACCGTCGCCGCGAACCGCATTCCCGTGGCCGTAATCATGCTGACGGCCGCCGCCGAGGTCAGCGACCGCGTGAGCGGGCTGGACCTAGGGGCCGACGATTACCTGACCAAACCGTTCGCCTATCCCGAACTGCTGGCCCGTATCCGCGCCCTGCAACGGCGCAGCGGGACCAGCAACGCGACCGCAGCCGTGCTCACGCGCGGCGACATCACCCTCGATTCCACACGCCGGCTCGTGTTCCGCGACCACGGGCGCACGCTCGTCAAACTCACACCCAAGGAGTACGGCATATTGCTGGAGCTCATGCGTGCGGAAGGCGGATACGTGACCGCGCACGAACTCTACGATGCGGTTTGGGATGAGCCGACCGCCGCCGACCCGACCGACGTGATCAAAACCACCATCTATTCGCTACGGCGCAAACTCGCCGATCGCGAGGCCATCGTCTCGACACGCGGGGAAGGATACCGGCTGCAATGAAGGCGACGAACACGGCGGAAGCATCAGGTCGTATACAGGCGCTTGCCGGCAAACTGCGGCCCAAATCATTCCGCGCCAAACTGACGTTGGCCATCAGTCTCGTGTTCCTCATCGCCATGGGATCGGCGACCCTCGTGCAGACCATTGTGGTCAACAGCATGTTCACGTACGCCACGACGGTCACCGCCAAAAACCCTGAGATGCAGGTCGAAAGCCAGCACAGCGGTTCCGGCACCGGCAAACGCCCGGATTCCGACCCGCGAATGTTTTCCCGGGGAAGCGGCACAGGTCTGAACGATATCACTGGAACATCCAGCGTCGGCGGCGATATGGGCGACGGTGACTATCAGGTGGAATGGGGCAAGGACGGGTCGTATACCATCAACACCCCGTATGGCGTCTCCGTGTGGAACCAGGACAACATCGCCACCGGATTGCGCATCAGCGCGGCCATCATCTTCGTGTTCTTCGGGATCACCAGCATTCTGATCATCTGGCTGGTCACCTCGCGCATGTCCCGGCAACTGACCTCCATCAGCGCGCAGGCGGCGGCATTGGACCCGGCCAAACTTGATACGCGCATCGACGTGAATGGGCCGCCATCTCACCGTAGGCCCCAGTTCCGGCGTGCGGGCAGACGCGGGACCGAGGATTGGGATCATAGCACGGACAGCCGCACGGACGGTCGAGCTGCCGGCCAATCCTCCGAAGTCACGCAGCTCGGTGACGCCATCAACGGCATGCTCGACCGGATTCAGGCCGCATCCGAAGCGGAGCGGCGGTTCGTGTCCAATGCCTCGCACGAGCTGCGCACGCCGATTGCCGCGGTGGAGACCAATCTGGACGCGCCGTTGGCCCAGGGGCGGTTCCCCGAGGATGTGCGACCGTCGGTACAGCGCGCACTGGATGCCAATCGGCGCGGCGCGCAACTGGTGCAGGCGCTGCTGACCTTGTCCCGTATTCAAAGCGGGACCATCGGCGGCAAGCAGGCGGGCGATGTGACACAGATGAGTCCCGCATCAACGGCACGCACATCCACAGATTTGTACGGATGCGTCGGCAACTCCCTTGCGGATATCGACGATGCCGCCACCAAGCGTCGCATCACCATAACCGTGAACAAGGCCGGCGGCGACGCGGACATGTTTCTCATCGCCGCCGACCCGGCGTTGCTGGAACTGGCGGTCGGCAACCTGCTGCGCAATGCCGTCGTGCACAACACGGATGATGGGTCGATCGACGTGACCGTCGTATCGGATGAGGATGGAAGCGGACCCCGTCTGACCGTCACGAACACCACGGATGATATGCTGCCGGACGATCTGAACGAGCTGACCCAACCGTTCCATCGCGGCGAGAACTCGCGTATCAGCGCCGTGCCCGGCGTGGGGCTCGGCCTGTCCATCGCCAGTGCGGCATGCGAGGCGATGGGAGCCAGGCTGGAACTCGGCCAACCGGCCGAAGGCGAGTTCCGGGCGAGCATTCGGTTTTGATGGAACACTCAGGCTCCCCTTCAAAGAGGGGAGCTCTATTGTTTCGCACGCAAAAATCACAGACAGACTATTGCCTTGCGGGAAATCATCGTTAGATTGGCGAGAGGAATATTGTCAATGCATACGAAACGGAAAACATCGTGGCCGCACCGAACACGCCCGCCGAAACCTCTGACCAGCTCAACAAGCCCGCCAAATCCGGCAAACTGGAGGTCTCCGACCTCATCACCATCGGCGTGTTTGCGGCCCTGTACTTCGTGATGGTGTGCATCGCCACACTGGTGAGCACCCTGTTCACCAGCGGCTTCGGCTCCATCTTCCTGCCCGCCGGACGCTCGATCCGCGCGCGAAACTCTACCTTCTGCTGGTGGCGAACCTCATGCTGTTCTTCCATGTAGGGCTCGCCACGCAAATCGTCATGGTCGTGCTGTTCCTGTTGCTCCTGCTGGCGGCCGCCCGATGGCGAACCGCGTTGAACTTCGGCGTGACCTATGCCGTACTCACCGCGCTGGGAATGCTCGACCCCGATGCCCGGGGACTGCCGTGGCTGCATGTGGTCTCCGCGCTGGCCGTGGGCGTCACGATGATGCTGCCCTGTTTCATCACCGACTCGCATGGCTCAACGGCGTGGCCGGCCGGTACGTGGTATTCGACGGCGGGCATATCGTGCAGGATTACGAGGCCGATGAATTTCTGTCCCTCTCCCCCGGCTGCGTGGCCGCCATGGGATTGCGGGCGTTTGACTTGGAACCGTATCGGCACCGGATTGCGGCCCTGGCTTCAAGCCCGGCCGCCGAATCCGGCTCCACGGACAATGCCTCGCTCGCCATCGAATGGTTCGCCGAGGACGACACCAGCCTCGA
Organism: Bifidobacterium sp. FKU; assembly: GCF_026016385.1. Taxonomy (NCBI): domain Bacteria; kingdom Bacillati; phylum Actinomycetota; class Actinomycetes; order Bifidobacteriales; family Bifidobacteriaceae; genus Bifidobacterium; species Bifidobacterium sp. FKU. The sequence continues at coordinate 1,278,560 of NZ_CP092888.1, read as the reverse complement.
CGCCTACGAATACACCATCGACCATGTCATCGAGCACGGGCTCGAAGGCTCCCCCACCTTCGTGTTCCGCACCGCTGATCCGGCCGCCGAAGACAGCCCGTTCCGCTGGCTGCTGGCCATCAACCCTCTGCCTTCGCGCAAGGCGTTCGCCGAGGGCGGGCTGCTCAGCTTCCAGTACGCCAACGATCTGCACACGCTCGTCGCCACGGATGAGGCCACCGGCGCCGAGACCTTGCGCAATCCGCGTTGGTACGCCGCCATGTGCTCCAACGAGGGAACCGTCGAGGACCGTTGCGCCATCATCCGTGCGTTGCACCACTTGCAGTAGATCTGGCAACATACGGCGGTATGACGGCTCCCCGCTAGTGAAACAGCAGCGCTTCAGTAGCCGTGCGAGTGCAGATACTCGTCATCGAAGCCGGAATAATGGCCGATCTCGTGCAACACGGTTTTGCGGATCTGTTGGCGCAGCTCGGCCTGTGTCGAGCATACGCGTTCATGCGGTCCCTTGAACAGGGTGATGGCGTCCCGGCATCACGCCGCTGCAGCCCGTAGTTCGCTTTGTGACGGGTATGCCCTCATACAGTCCGAGCAGCTCACCGCACGGATTGCTCATTGTGACCAGTTCGCGCTCATTGGGTTCGTCCGCAACGACGATGCCGACATTCTCCAGCACCCGCGCAAACCGTTCAGGCAAATCATCCAACACCTGTTCAATGGCCCGTTCAAACTCATCGTCACTGATGTGCATACTCAATCCTTCACCTGTTGCTTGGCTCCCACGATAACAGACATATTCCGGGTTCCGGCTTCTTGCGGGTGCCATAACGTTGCGCGGAACGCTTCCAATCATTCATTAGGTCGATTCTTCATTCATTAGGTCATGAGGCTGCGATTGTCGGTGTTGGAATGGCACCATTCCAGTGGTGACTGTCAGAGCTCACCGACCTAATGAATGAAGAATCGACCTAATGAATGCGTCCGGTCATATCTCATTGTGAAAATGACCCGGTATTGCGGTATTCCGCAATTGCACTTCCAACGATTCTGAAGTATTCATCCAGATTCTGCGTGGTAGCGAACGTTCTTCTTGTGGCGGGAAAAGTCTTATAGCCCGCGAAGGAGAGGTTGTTCCTTTTCTCGATATCTCCTTCCCATCGGTTTCGGTCATAGTGGTACCGTCCGTCGTATTCCAGAATCACATGATCATTCGGATACACCATGTCCACAACCACCTCTTTGTTCTGCAACGGGAGGTATATCGGAGCATTCACCTCCAATTCGGGTAATCCACGTTTTACCGATTCAAGGCGAAGGATGCTTTCCTGCGGCGAATCGGTGTTCTCTCTGCACAACGAGAGCGCTTTGCGAAATAATCTGATACCTGGGAACCTACCTATATCGGTGAGGAACAACGATATCTTGTCTTTCGTTGTCTGTTTCAGATGCTCATTACGGCAGGTGGCCCAATCCAAGGCAATGACCATACTTTCCACATCGACGAACTGTGCGATCTGACACAGCGCCTGTTCCACTGAAACCACGGCGATAAGATCATCAATCATCGTCTGGTCAATGCCATGACCCCAATAATGGCATTGCGTTTCGGTAAGATTCGACAATCTTTCAGCCCCGGACACCGTAACGTGCAGTTTGTTGGGGTCATAGTTGGGCTTGTAATTCAGCGTGGCCGTCATGCCAGCAAGCTGTAGCCTGGTGCCATGGCTGAAGCAAAGCTCCTGTGAAGTGCGCATCGATCTGGCACGGCATTGTTCCAGTGTTTTCTGGGCGAGGTCTCGTGCCTCATCAAGTGTGAAGAACGTGTTGTATGCATAGGACTCCATGCCATCCCCCTGATGGTTGTATCCGTGAACCGCGTTATTCACGGATACAACTCACGATGGCATAACCAACTTCTGCGCGCAACCAGCTCGGCCGAATCGGTGGATATGTGTATAACCTGCCAGCTCAGCTGTTGCGGTTGATCTCGATGTCGGTGACGGTGAGGTTGGCCTCGTTGATCAGGTTGAAGAGGATGACCTCGGCCAGCGGACCGGGCTGCATGAAGGTGTGCTGCGTGGCTTCGGAGACGTAGTCATGGCTATCACGGTAGAAGGCGGTGTCAATGCCGCCCGGATAGACGGCGACCACCTTGACGCTGGTGCCCTTGTATGCGGCCTGCAGGCTCTTGGTGTAGCCCTTCTCGCCCCACTTGGTGGCGCAGTACACGCTTTCGTTCGCGTTGCCGCGCGTGGCGGCAGTGCTCATGATCTGGGCGATTTTCACGTCACGCTCGCCACAGGCCTTGAGGGTTTCCACCGTCCACAGGATCATGCCTTTGAGACCTTTGAGGCATGTGTCGACATCGGCGGCCTCATAGGCGGTGGGCACCTTGAACGAGGGCTGGCCGGCGTTGTTGATGAGCAGGTCGATGTGGCCAAGCGCGGCGATGCTCGCCACGGATTCCTTGACGAACGCTTCGTCAGTGATGTCGCCTACGAAGGCGCGGTAGGATTCGGCGGGCCACTGCGTGCTCAGCTCGGCCTGACGTTCGGCGTTGAAGTCGATGCCGGCCACCAGCCAGCCCTTGGCGATGAGTTGGCTGGCGAGCTCGTAGCCCAAACCCAGCGCGCTGCCGGTGACGATGGCGATTTTCTTACCTGTTGTGGTTGGCATGGTTGTTTCCTTTGCATGCTTGCGAGACTCCCCTCAGACCGCCTACGGCGGCCAGCTCCCCTCAGCGAGGGGAACCTAGGGTTAACCCGTTCTTTGCTGACAGCTCCCCTCAGCGAGGGGAGCCAAGAGGTAGGACTATTCTTCAGCTACGAGTTCGAGGTACGAATCATTCCAGAGGTCTTCGTCGCCGTCGGGCATGAGGAGCACGCGCTCGGGGTTGAGCGCCTCGACGGCGCCCTCATCGTGGGTGACGAGCACGATGGCGCCCTCATACTTGGCAATGGCCTTCAGAATCTCCTCACGGGAAGCGGGGTCGAGGTTGTTGGTGGGCTCGTCGAGCAGCAGCACATTGGCTCGCGAGGTGACCAGCGTGGCCAAGGCCAGACGGGTCTTCTCACCGCCGGAAAGCACATGGGCCGGTTTCATCGCGTCATCGCCGGAGAACAGGAACGAGCCAAGAATGGAACGGGCCTGCGTGTTGTCGAGCTCGGGCGCCACATGCTGCAGGTTCTCCAACACGGTGGCGTTCAGATCCAAGGTGTCGTGCTCCTGCGCGAAGTAGCCGATCTTGCAGCCGTGACCGTATTCCACGGAACCGGTGTCCGGCTCCTCGATGTGGGCCAGCAGGCGCAGCGTGGTGGTCTTGCCGGCACCGTTGTAGCCGAGGATCACCACACGCGAGCCCTTGTCGATGGCCAGGTTCACGCCGGCGAACACGATGTTGGAACCGTAGGCCTTGGAGATGTCCTTGGCCATGATCGGCGTGCGGCCGCAGGGCGCGGGCTCGGGGAAACGGATGTCCGCCACCTTCTCGGCCTTCTGCGCCTCGGAGGTGTTTTCCAGCAGCTTTTCGGCACGACGCATCATGTTCTGCGCGGCCACGGCCTTGGAGGCCTTGGCGTGCAGTCGGATGCCCTGCTTCATGAGACGGTCGGCCTTCTTCTCGGCCACTTCGCGTTCGCGGCGGCGGCGCTCCTCGTCCACCACGCGCTGGTGCAGGTAGGCCTTCCAGCCGAGCGAATACATGTCGATCTGGCCGAGCTGCGCGTCCAGATGCCAGACCTTGTTCACCACTTCGTCCAGCAGTTCGGTGGAGTGGGAGATGACCAGGAAGCCGCCCTCGTACTTCTTCAAGTAGCCGCGCAGCCATTCGATGGAATCGGCATCCAAGTGGTTGGTCGGCTCGTCGAGGATCAGGGTGTCGGCATTGGAGAACAGGATGCGCGCCAGCTCGATGCGGCGGCGCTGGCCACCGGAGAGCGTGCCGAGCTGCTGCTCCATGACCTCCTGCGGCAGGCCGAGCGAGGCGGCCATGGAAATCGCCTCGGACTGGGCCGCGTATCCGCCGGCCTTGTCGAAGTCCTGCATGGCCTTGTCGTACCGGGTCATGGCCTTGCTCATCACGTCCGGATCCGGGTCGGTCATATCCTTTTCGGCCTTGCGAATGCGGTTGATGATGGTGGCGATGTCACGCGCGCTCATCATGCGGTCGAGCGCGGTCTGCGTGGGATCGGAGGCATGCGTGTCTTGCGGCAGGTAGCCGAGCTTGCCGGAGACGCGCACCTTGCCGGCGGTGGGCAGCATGTCGCCGGTGATCACGCGGGTCAGCGTTGTCTTGCCGGCGCCGTTGCGGCCCACCAGACCGATCTTGTCTCCCTTGGCCACATGGAAGTTGGTGGGGTGAAGCAGCGTGCGCGCGCCGATCTGAATTTCAAGTCCCTGCACCTCAATAGCCATGAATAACCTACTTGCCTGTTACGAATACTGTCTCTTACCAAAGTCCGACTGTACATCATAGCGAACACCATGCCGACCGGACTCAGCCGACGCTCATGCGTCCATACGCTTATATGCCCGTAGGCTCATGTAATACCTGCAATGTGCGCATAAGACAGTTGAATCGTTATTTCCGTCGTACACTATCCATATCCGGGCGCGCTTGCGGCGCAGTGGTGCAGCGCAACGCGTGTGCAGTATAGGAAGGATTTCCCTCATGGAACCAAATTATCTCGTGTTATTGGGAATCGTGATTGTGATTGTGGGTTTCGCCCTCAGACTTGATGCGATTCTGATCATTATCGTGGCGGCTTTGGTGACTGCGCTGGTCGGCGGCATTGGCATCGACGGCTTCCTGACCACGTTGGGCACGTCGTTCGTCTCGAACCGCAGCATGGCGATATTCATCATCGTGCTGCTGGTAACCGGCACGCTGGAACGCAACGGTCTGAAAACCGCAGCCGCGCAGCTGATCGGCAAGGTGAGGAATGCGACGCCGGGCATGGTGATCGCCCTCTACGGCGTGATGCGTCTCGTGTTCGCCGCGTTCAACGTGAGTTTCGGCGGCGTGGCCGGGTTCGTGCGTCCGGTCATCATGCCGATGGCGGTGGGTGCGATTGAAGCGTCCGGTCACCAGCCGAACGACGAGTATGTGGAAGAGCTCAAGGGCATGGCTTCCGGTATGGAGAACGTCGCATGGTTCTTTGGCCAGGTGCTGTTCGTGGGTACGGCCGGTGCGCTGCTCGTGCAGTCCACATTGAAGCCGCTGGGTTATGACGTCGAACTATTGCGCATGGCCATTATCGAGATCCCGGTCGCGGTGATTGCCGTGGCGGTCACCGCCGTCTATTACATCATCAAGGACACACGACTGCGTAAGAAGTACTACGGTGCCGAAGCCGCCGCTCAGGCCACTACCGCTACCACCACCGGCAAGGAGGCCTGATATGTCGTTCTTCATGGACCCCAGCGTGACCGTTGGCACCAAGATCCTCGAGCTCTTCTATATTTTCATGGGTTTCATGTCCGTGTATGCGGGCGTACGCAACCTACTCGATAAAACCAACAAGGCCCGCTACGGCACTTTCGTGTTCTGGACGGCGCTCGGTATCGTCATCGCGTTCGGCCGTTGGATTCCGGCCATTGCGGACGGTGTGCTCATTATCATCATGGTCATTCCCGCCATCTTCCGCCAAGTGCGTAAGGGCTCGGCATCCGATTCGAGCGCTCCCAGCACCGCCGAAGTGGCCACGAACTTCCAGCACATCGGCATGCGCATCTTCATTCCCGCCCTGTGTCTGGGCGTGTTCGCCATTATCGGCGCCCTGATTCCCAGCGTCAGCGCCCTGACCGGCTGCTGCATCGGTGTGATGATTGCCGCCGTGATTCTGTTCGCGTTCTCGCATGACAACAAGCCGGTCGTATTCCTCAACGATTCGGAACGCCTGTTGTCTGCCATGGGTGCGCTCTGCATGCTGCCGATGCTGCTGGCCAGTCTCGGCGCGATTTTCACAGCCGCAGGTGTCGGCGACGTGATCGCCACGCTGGTCGGCGGCATTATTCCGAAGGGCAACGTCACGCTGGGCATCATCGTATTCAGTGTGGGCATGATGCTGTTCACGATGATCATGGGCAATGCCTTCGCCGCGATTACCGTAATGACCGTGGGCATTGGCGCGCCATTCGTGCTCGCCTACGGTGCGGACCCGACGGTGATTGGCATTCTGGCGCTGACCTGTGGCTACTGCGGCACGCTGTGCACGCCGATGGCCGCCAACTTCAACATCGTGCCCGTCGCGATGCTTGATATGAAGGACCGCATGGGCGTGGTTAAGAAGCAGGTGCTGCCTGCATTGGTGATGATTGTGGTGCAAATCGTCTACATGCTGATCGCGCAATAACCTCGTTGTCCAGATACCACAACAATCCGTGAGATAAGGAGCTAATAATGAGCAAGATTCTGGTGACCGGATTCGATCCGTTCGGCGGCGAGCCGGTTAACCCCGCATTCGAGGCAGTCAAGCTGTTGCCGGATGAAATCGCCGGTGCGACAGTGGTGAAACTGGAGATTCCGACGGTGTTCACGCGCAGTGCGACCGTGGTTGAGGAAGCCATGGTGCGCGAGCAGCCTGACTATGTGCTGTGCATTGGTCAGGCTGGTGGCCGTTCGGCTCTGACCGTGGAGAAGGTGGCCATTAATTTGGCCGAGGCGCGTATTCCCGATAATGATGGCGAGCAGCCGTTCGATATGCCGTTACGGGAGGATGGTGGCACCGCGTATTTCACCACGTTGCCGGTCAAGGCCATGGTCAAGAACATCAATGACCACGGGATTCCCGCATTCATGTCGTATACGGCAGGCACGTATGTGTGCAACAGCATCATGTATAACGTGCTGTATCTGATTGACCACAAATTCCCCGGCGTCAAGGGCGGCTTCATTCATGTGCCGTATGCGACCGCACAGGGCGTGGGCAAGCCGAACGGCACGCCGACCATGGAAATCGCGACCATGGCGCGCGGCATCGAAGCCGCCATCGAGGCCGCTGTGAGCACCGGAACCGACGCCACCGACATCATGGGCGAAACCCACTGATACGCATATTGTTATGCCCCTGCTGACAGCAGTTGTCAGCAGGGGCATCGCTATGCGTTGAACGTTACAGTTCGCGCAACTGGGCGGCGATCTGGATGGATTCGACGCTGGCCTCGGCCTTGTTGCGCGTCTCCTGCCATTCGGTAGCGGGCACGGAGTCGAGCACAATGCCGGCACCGGCCTGCACGCTCGCCTCATGGTCACGCAGGAACGCGGTGCGGATGGCGATGGCCATGTCCATGTTGCCAGAGAGATCGAAGTAGCCGACGGTGCCGCCGTAGATGCCGCGGTCGGCCGGTTCCAACTCGTCGATGATTTCGACTGCGCGCGGCTTAGGAGCGCCAGACAGCGTGCCGGCCGGGAACGCGGACTTGAACACATCGAATGCAGTCAGCGAGGGGTCGACCTTGCCGGTGACCGTCGAGCAGATGTGCATGATGTGGCTGAAACGCTTGATGTCCATGAGCTGCACGACTTCCACGGACTGCGGCACGCACACCTTACTCAGGTCGTTGCGAGACAGGTCGACGAGCATGATGTGCTCGCTGCGTTCCTTCGGATCGGCAAGCAGCTCCTTGGCGAATTTCTCGTCTTCCTCAGGGGTGGCGCCGCGAGGGCGGGATCCAGCAATCGGGAAGGTCATCGCGTGGCCGTTGTCCACCTTGATGAGGGTTTCCGGGCTGGAGCCGATCACGTTGAAGTCGCGGCCCTGAGCGTCGGTCAACGCCATGAAATACATGTACGGGCTCGGGTTCAGCGTGCGCAACACACGGTACACGTCGAACGGGTCAGCAGGCGAATCGATGTCGAGGCGCTGGGAGATGACCACCTGGAACACGTCGCCGTCGACGATGTGCTGCTTGGCGCGTTTGACGGCCTGCTCGTAGTGACTCTTCTCGGTGCGGAAGCGCAGCTCGGGTTGGGCGACCGTTTCGTCCAGGATGTTGACGCGGGACTCGTCCGGAGCCGGGGTGGCGGCATCGCGCTGCATCTGGTCGAGTCGAGCGACGGCCTCGTTGTAGGCGGCGTCGGCGCGAGTGGATTTATCATCCACATTCACCGCATTGGCGATGAGCCATACCGAACCGGATACGTGGTCGACCACGGCGATATCGGTGGCCAGGGCAAGCACGGTCTCAGGCTGTCCGGTCTCGTCCGGAGCTTCGGCGCGCAGGGTCGGTTCCCAGTGGCGGATGGCATCCCAGCCGACCGTGCCGATCAGACCACTGGTCAGGTTCGGCAGGCCTTCCACATGCGGGGCCTTCAGAGTCTTCAACGTGGCGTGAGCGACTTCGACCACGTCACCGGTGACGGGCACGCCGACCGGGACCTTGCCCAGCCAGTCGGCCTGACCGTTGTTGGAGCGCAGTTGGGCCATCGAGTTGACGCCGATGAAGCTGTAACGGCTCCACGTGCCGCCGTATTCCGCCGATTCGAGGATGAAGGTGCCGGATCGGCCGCCGGCGAGACGCTCGTAGAAGCCGACCGGGGTGAGCGAGTCGGCGAGCAGACGGCGCACGATCGGAATCACACGGTAGCCGGCGTCGGCCAGTTCGTGGAACTGGCCGCGACTGGGCCAGGTGGCGCCCCACTTCAGGTGTTTGACGCTGCATTCGCTCATATTCGCTCCTTTACTTACAACTCGATGTCTTGTTTCGTAGTACGCGGTCGTTCGGCTTCCCCCAGTCAGGGAAGCCCGTTCTACTGCTCGGCCGGGCGATGGCCTTCGACCACGGGCAGGGGGCCGCCTTCGAGGAAGCAGCTGCGCTTGCCGGTGTGGCAGGCGGCACCGACTTGGTCTACTTCGACGAGCAGTGCGTCTCCGTCGCAATCCAGGGACACGCCCTTGACGTATTGCACATGGCCGGAGGTATCACCCTTGCGCCAGTATTCCTGACGGGACCGGGACCAGAAGGTCACGCGGCCGGTGGTCAGCGTGCGGCGTAATGCCTCGTCGTTCATGTAGCCGACCATCAGCACCTCGTGTGTGTCGTACTGCTGGATGACGGCGGCGACCAGGCCCTTGGCGTCACGCTTCAGGCGTGCGGCAATACGGGGATCGAGTTCAGTGGAATTGTCGTATGTAGTGTCTGTCATACCTATCTTCTTTTTGTGGACCACCCTCAGTCAGCTTCGCTGACAGCTCCCGGATTATGTGCGACATGTGCATAGCGCACTGCTACGAACAATCCACTGGATTGTTCGTCCAGCGGGAGCAAGGTGTATTCGTTTAGCGAACGGTGTAGCCGTGCTTCTTGAGTTCCGCCTTGACATCGGCGATGGTCAGGATGCCGTAATGGAATACGGATGCGGCCAGCACCGCGTCGGCACCTGCTTCGATGGCGGGCGGGAAGTCCTCGACCTTGCCGGCACCGCCGGAGGCGATGATCGGAATCTTGACTTCCTTGCGCACGGCGCGAATCATCTCGAGATCAAAGCCTTCCTTGGTACCGTCGGCGTCCATCGAGTTAAGCAGAATCTCGCCGGTGCCAAGCTGCTCGGCGCGCTTGACCCACCAGATGGCATCAATACCGGTGGATTTGCGGCCGCCCATCGTGGTGACCTCAAAACCCGACTGCGTGTGCTGCTCACCCTTTTCGCGGCGGGCATCCACGGAGAGCACCAGCACCTGGTTGCCGAAACGATCGGCCACACGGCTGATAAGCGACGGGTCGTTGATGGCCGCCGTGTTGACACCGACCTTGTCTGCACCGCAGCGCAGCAGTGAGTCGACGTCCTCGGGCGTGCGTACGCCGCCGCCCACGGTCATCGGAATGAACACCTGTTCGGCGGTGCGGGAGACCACGTCAATCATCGTGTTGCGGTGGGAGCTGGATGCGGTCACATCCAGGAAGGTGATCTCGTCGGCTCCCTGACGGCAGTATTCGGCCGCCAGCTCCACCGGGTCACCCGCGTCCTTGAGGTTCTCGAAATGCACACCCTTCACCACTCGACCGGCGTCAACGTCCAGGCACGGGATGACTCGTACCGCCAACGACATGCTTCACTCCCCTGTTCGGCTTTGCATTACAGTCCTTCAGACTACCTACCGCCCGTTACATGCGCCGCACCCGTTTCTGGAATATGAGAATCCGAGCTGACGTGCCTGCTGCGCGATCTCAAGGCCGCCGGCGCCAAGGTGACGCTTGCCGCCACTACCTTGGACCCGTGTGAGACGGTGCAGCACGACCGCTACGAAGGCGAGACGCTGACGCCGGATGCGCTGCTGAGCGACGTGCAGACCGCTGATTATGACCTGCTGGTGGTGCTCGGCGGTACCTGCAATGTGGATTGTATCCGCGTCAATGAGGATGCGATCGCGCTGGCGCAGGAGTTCGCGCACGAAGGCAAGCCGATCGCCGCGATCTGTCATGGCGCGTGGCTGCTGGTCAACGCGGGTCTGGTGGCTGGCAAGACCGCCGCGCCCTGCCGTTATATCGCCGCCGATATCGAGAACGCGGGCGGCCATTACGTCGACGAGCAGCTGCACGTGGACGACGCCAACGGATTCAAGCTCATCACGTCCCGCAAGCCCGACGATCTGGACTACTTCGTGGGCGCAATCAAGGATGCGCTGAAGTGACGGAATCGGCCGCAGGCCGATTCCGTCACCGAAACTACCGCTCCTTGGCGGCCAACTGCCCGCAGGCTCCGTCAATATCCTGGCCGCGGGTGTCACGCAGTGTGGCGGTGATGCCCGCGCGGTGCAGGATCTCCAGGAACCGCTGTTCGTCTTCCGGCTTGGAGGCGGTCCACTTCGAGCCCTCGATGGGGTTGAGCGGAATCGGGTTGACGTGGGCCCAGTTGTCGCCGTAATGGTTAAGCCTCTTGGCCAGCAACTGCGCATGCTCGGCCTGGTCGTTGATGCCGCGCATCAGCGCGTATTCGATACTGACGCGGCGCTTGGAGGCCAGCCAATAATCGTGCGCGGCATCCAACACCTGCGTGGTGTTGAAACGCTTGTTCATCGGCACCAGCTCGTCACGCAGTTCGTCGCTGGGGGCATGCAGGGAAACGGCCAGACGCACGGGAATGCCTTCGGCAGTGAGCTTCTTGATGCCGGGGACCACGCCCACCGTGGATACGGTGATATTGCGCGCGGAAATGCCGAAGCCTTCGGGAGGCATGGCGGAAATCTGTCGTACGGCGGACAGCACGGAGTTGTAGTTGCCCATCGGCTCGCCCATGCCCATGAACACGATGTTGCTCAGTCGGCCCGCTCCCCCGGCCACTTCGCCGTCGCGCATCATTTTGGCGGCCACACGCACCTGTTCGATTATTTCACCGGTGGACATGTTACGGGTCAGGCCAAGCTTGCCGGTGGCGCAGAACGGGCAGCCCATGCCGCAGCCGACCTGCGAGGAGATGCACAGCGTGGTGCGGGTCGGGTATCGCATAAGCACCGATTCGATGAGGGAGCCGTCGAACAGCTTCCACAAGGTCTTGATGGTGGTGCCTTCGTCCGCCACTTGGCGGGTCACCTCGGTGATGAGCTGCGGGAAGAACACGGCGGCGGCCTCGCTGCGCTTGGCTGCCGGAAAATCAGTGAATTCAGCGGCATTCACATCGAAATGGCCAAAGTAATGGTTGGCGAGCTGCTTGACTCGGAACTTCGGCAATCCGAGTTCGGCCGCTTTCTCGATGCGCTGCTCGGGCGTCATATCCACAAAGTGCAGCGGCGGCTTACCACGGCGGGCATGGTCCTTGGATAGCACGTCACGGAAGGCACCTGATGTGCCGCCGGGAGTAATGCCGGTTTCCGGAGTGTCAGGATGCTGTGTGGTCATGATGGGTTCGCTTCGCTCTCAATATCAGAAAATGGTCAAACATGCAATAGAAATATCAGAATCCACCATACGGCGTGCCGCATACGAAGCAGATGGCCCATGTCTTAGCCCATGGCGAACGCATATTGAACGATGATTTCCCCCATATATGACATGTGGCACCGTGCGATATACACACGATGCCACATTGTTTCATGCACGAGGCATGCGAATCACAGTCCGGTGACCCACAGCAAGGCGCAGGTGAATGGTGCACTCATCAAAATGGAATCCACACGATCCATCACACCGCCGTGCCCCTTGAGCAGATGGCCCATGTCTTTGATACCGATATCGCGCTTGAGCATGGAAGCACACAAATCACCGAACGTGCCCACGGCACCGATGAGAATACCCGCCACGATCGGCATCCACCAACGAGTGGCCCATTTCGAGGCATCATACGTGCATGCGAATACGGCGAACGCGCCAGCCATAGCGAAGAGCATCGAGCCGATAAGGCCCTCAACGGACTTCTTCGGCGAGATACGCGGGCTGAGCTTGTGTTTGCCGAGCCAGGCACCGGCAAACAAACCGCCCGTATCGGATAGGGCAGGAAGGAACACCAGCATGATGGCGTGTGCAATCGGATGCCCATTAAAAGTCAGTGAGATGATGATGCAGCTGGCCAACAACGGAATGTACAACACGGTAAGCACGGACACAGCCACATGGCTGAGCCGGGAATGGTGCTGCTCACCGCCCTCGTGGTTGAACGATGACTCGAGGCGGGCGCTGGCGTCCGTGCTGGAGAGTTTGCCGGCGACCGCCAGTGGGAGGCGGTTGCCGACGTTGATCTTCGCGATGGACGCGATGGCGACCAGGATGATCGACACGATGATGCTCAGGGACATCGTGATGAGATGGTACGGGGAATAATACGTGGCGATGAGGGTGAAGGACGAGCACAGCCACAGCATGATCACCGGGATATGCAGGCCCACGGTGGCGAAGTCCACCCTGAGCTCCCACAACGCCAGGATCATGAACACGACCACCAGCAACACGAACAGATCGACGCTCAGCAGCAGACACCCGACGATCAGGATGACCAGCGCCGCACCGGTGGCGATGGCCTGCGGCATGTTGCGGCCGGTCCTCTTGTTGATCTGGTCGAGCGCCTCCTCGGCCTCCTCGTGGAGTTGTTCGTTGCGTTCCATAATGCTCCCGTACCCGGTCCGAATCAGACCTCCATGATCTCCTTCTGCTTGCTTTCCAGCAAGGCGTCGATCTCATCGGTGACGGACTTGGTGACCTTGTCGAGATCCTTCAGCAGACGATCGCCTTCGTCCTCGCCCATCTCGCCGTCCTTGACGGCCTTGTCGAGGACTTCCTTGGTCTTGCGGCGAATATTGCGCACGGCCACCTTGCCGTCCTCGGCCTTGCCCTTGGCGAGCTTGACGTATTCCTTGCGGCGTTCCTCGGTGAGTTCCGGCATGGTCAGACGGATGACGTTGCCGTCACGGTTCGGGCTGACGCCGAGGTCGGAATTGCGCAGGGCCTTTTCGACGGCGCCGGCCTGGGAGGCGTCGAACGGAGTGACAGACAGGGTGCGGGGCTCGGGCACGCCGATGGAGGCCACGGCCTTGATTGGGGTCGGGGCGCCGTAGTAGTCCACGGTGATGCCGTTGAGCAGGGCCGGGTTGGCGCGGCCGGTTCGGATGCCGGAGAAGTTCTCCTTGGTGTTTTCCACGGTCTTGGCCATCTGTTCCCTGGCCTGATCGATGAGGGACATGTTCACTCCTTGTATGTGATGATTGTCGATGTTGTTCGTCAGCGAACGCCCGATCCGGGACGTCCATATGCTATTCGGCCACGCGCGATTCGGCGGTGGAGACCAGCGTGCCGATCTCGTCCCCGACCAGCGCGCGGGTCACGTTGCCCGCCCCTTCGAGGCCGAAGACGCGGATGCGCTTCTTGTTGTCGCGGGCCATGGACAACGCCGAGGCGTCCATGACCGCCAGATTGTCCACGAGGGCGCGATTGTAGCTCAGGGTTTCGAAACGCTTGGCGTTCGCGTCCTTGTTCGGATCGGCGGTGTAGACGCCGTCGACGCCGTTCTTGCCCATCAGCACCTCGTCGCAATGGATTTCGACGGAGCGCTGGATGGAGACCGTATCGGTGGAGAAATACGGCATGCCGGCGCCCGCGCCGAAGATCACCACACGGCCCTTTTCGAGGTGGCGGATGGCCTTGAGCGGAATATACGGCTCGGCGACCTGTCCCATCGTGATGGCGGTCTGCACGCGGGTGGCCTGCCCCTCCTGCTCCAGGAAGTCCTGCAGGGCGAGGCAGTTCATCACCGTGCCGAGCATGCCCATGTAATCGCCGCGGGAGCGGTCGATGCCGGCCTGCTGGAGTTCGGCGCCGCGGAAGAAGTTGCCGCCGCCGACAACGATGGCCACCTGCACGCCCTGCCGTACGGCCGGGACGATCTCCTCGGCGATGCGGCGGATCACATGGGTGTCGATGCCGACCTTGCCGCCACCGAACGCCTCACCGGACAGTTTGAGCAGAACCCTGCGCGGCTTGTCGCTATCAGTCATATCATGCCTTCCTCAGAACCGAACATGTGAAATTATCCGTAGACCAGCGTATCGGTTTACAACGACACTCTTGGGCAACGACACCCTCGGAACACGCCATCGACGATCCGCGGGCCCTTACGACGAAACGCCATCCGTTTGACGTGCAGACGGATGGCGTTTCGCGGAATCCTACGCTAATCGCGCGAAGTGGGCCTCGGGCTCACTCCTCTTCGCCCTTGCCGACCTCGACGCGGGCGAACGCGGTGGCGGTGCCACCGACTTCCTTGAACAGGTCGCCGACGGTCTTGGACGGATCCTTGACGAACGGCTGTTCGAGCAGCACGACTTCCTTGAAGAACGCGTTGAGACGGCCTTCGACGATCTTCGGAACGATCTTCTCGGGCTTGCCCTCGGCCAGGGATTTCTCGGTGGCCACGCGACGCTCGGACTCGACCACATCGGCCGGAACGTCCTCGCGGGTCAGCCACTTGGCTCCCATGGCGGAGATCTGCAGGGCGGCTTCGTGGGCCACGGCGGCACCGGCCTTGTCGGTGGCGATCATGGCCACGATGCTCGGCGGCATCTCGGCGGACTTCTTGTGGGCGTAGACCTCGACGTGCTCGCCGGAGATCTTGGCGAACTGGCCGACCTTGACGTGCTCGCCGAACAGGGCCGCGGCCTCTTCGACGGCGAGTTTGACGGTGGAGTCCCCGGCCTTGGCCTCGAGCAGTTCGTCGGCGGAGTTGGCTTCGGCGTCCACGGCGTAGCCGAGAACTTCCTCGCTGAACTCGACGAACTTCGGGGTCTTGGCCACGAAGTCGGTTTCGGAATTCAGTTCGACGGCGTAGCCGGTCTCGCCATTGGCGGTCTCGACGACCTTGGAGGCGATGGTGCCTTCCTGGGCCTTGCGGCCTTCACGCTTGCCGGCTGCGGCGATGCCCTTGGCGCGGATGATCTCCTTGGCGCGGGCGACGTCGCCTTCGGCTTCGGTCAGAGCCTTCTTGACGTCGAGCATGCCGGCGCCGGTGTCTTCACGAACCTGCTTGATCAGTGCGGCGGTAATTGCTGCCATTGATTATTCTCCTTGAGAAATGTTGCTTACCCATGAACGATGGGAAGCGCTTATTCAGGCACTTCCCATCGTAGAGCATCACTCGGCCTTGGGGGCCTCGGCGGTTTCGCCCTCGGCGGCAGCCGGAGCGGCGGCTTCAGCGGAAGCCTCGGCAGGACCCTCGTTGGTCAGGAGTTCCTTCTCCCAAGCGGCCATCGGCTGCTCGGCGGCCTCGCCCTCGGTCTTGTTGGCGCCGGAGCGCTCCAGCAGACCTTCGGCGACGGCGTCAGCCATCAGGCTGGTCAGCAGTTCGATGCCGCGGATGGCGTCATCGTTGGCCGGGATCGGGTACTCAACGGTGTCCGGATCGGCGTTGGTGTCGACGATGGCGACAACCGGGATACCCAGCTTGTGAGCTTCCTCAACAGCCAGGGTTTCCTTGGTGATGTCAACGACGAACATCGCGGACGGGGTGCGGTTCATGTTGCGGATACCGCCCAGCTGCTTGTTGAGCTTGTCCTTCTCGCGCTCAAGCAGGAGGAGTTCCTTCTTGGTCAGGCCGGAGCCGTGCACGTCGGTGAAGTCCATTTCCTCAAGTTCCTTGAGGCGGTTGACGCGCTTGGAGACGGTCTGGAAGTTGGTCAGCATGCCGCCGAGCCAACGCTCGGAGACGTAGGGCATGTTCACGCGGGTGGCCTGGTTGGCGATAGCTTCCTGAGCCTGCTTCTTGGTGCCGACGAAGAGCACGGTGCCGTTGTGGGCCACAGTGGTCTTGATGAAGTCGTACGCCTTGTCGATCATGTCGAGCGACTTGAACAGGTTGATGATGTGGATGCCGTTGCGCTGGGTGAGGATGAACTGCTTCATCTTCGGGTTCCAACGACGGGTCTGGTGGCCGAAGTGCAGGCCAGCCTTCAGCATATCGCTCATAGTGATCTGAGCCATGGTATTACTACCTTTCATTGTCGGTTCTTGCCTGGCCATGCGCACCTGCGTGCAGCTGCTCCCCCGGTTTCACGAGTTGTGCAGCCGACCGACACAAGCCGTCGCGAGCATGACGCGAATTTGTTGTGTGCCGGTTGACAATATTGGGTGGCTCTGTACGCCAGCGACTGCGTCCGTTGCCGGGTGGCACACAAGTTTCGAGAATAGCACGGAGCCGGTACTAAAAGGCTCCCCTCTCTGAGGGGAGCTGTCGCCGTAGGCGACTGAGGGGAGTTGCGGGCGGTACCTGCAGACCCACCCTCAGTCTCACTATGTTCGACGGCTCCCGCCAGCGGGAGCCGATTATGGACTACTTCGCCTGACGATTGCGCATGTAGCGCAGGGCTTCGCGGCGTTCTTCCTTTTCCAGGCGATCCAAATACACGTGGCCGTCGAGGTGGTCGCATTCGTGCTGAAGCATACGGCCCATCAGCCCGGAGCCCTCGAGCACGACCTCGTTGCCGTCCAGGTCGATGCCACGCACGCGCGCGTAGTCGGCACGACGGGTCTTGTACCACAAGCCGGGCACAGACAGACAACCTTCATCGCCGTACTGCTCGCCGGACTTCTCCTCGAGTACGGGGTTCAGAACGTAGCCGACCTTGCCGTCGATGTTGTAGGAGAAGGCCCTCAGGCTCACGCCGATCTGGTTGGCGGACAGGCCCGCTCGGCCCGGATCGTCCACGGTTTCCAACAGGTCGTCAACCAGGCGGCGCACGGCCGGGGTGATCTCCTTGATCTCATCGCAGGGGGTGCGCAGGACTGGGTCGGGCACGACCCTAATCTCACGGATGGCCACTTTCGTTACTCCTCGTTCTTCTCGTCAGCCGGCTGGTCCGGCTTGCTGCCGGTGTCAGCGGCATTGTCGGCATTGTCGGCGGAATCGCCGGTTTCGCCCTCTTCGGGTTCGGCCTTCGACTTCTTGATCTTCTCCGACACGCTAGCAATCGAATCAGACACGCTGGTTTTCATCTGTTCCGAGGCCTGTTTGACCTGTTCGGACGCCTGCTTGACCGATTCGGAGGATTTCTTGACGGTCTCCAGCGTGCTGTCGATGATCTTGGCAGTGGCGGGCAACGGCTTGTTGGATGGCTTGGGCGCGTACAGATCCTCTTCGATGACGGTGGCGTAGCGCTGCAACACCTTGGGACGCACCACTTTCATGCTCGGGGTGAGCGTGCCGTGCTCCTGACTGAATTCCTCATCCAGCACCGCGAATTTGCGCACGGACTCAGCGCGGGAGACATTGGCGTTGGCCTGGTCGATGTACTGCTGGATAAAGGCGCGCACCGCGTCGTTGTCGCTGGCCTCGGCGAGTGTCATGTCGGCATTGAGGCCCTGACCTTCCAGCCAGGAATGCAGCATTTCGGGGTCGAGCTCGATAAGTGCGGATACGAACGGCTTGCCGTCGCCGACTACTACTGCATGAGCCACGATCGGGCAGGTGTCGATGACATCCTCCATCGGGGCGGGGCTGATGTTCTTGCCGCCGGCGGTGATGATGATGTCCTTCTTGCGTCCGGTGATGAAGGTGAAGCCGCGGTCGTCGATACGACCCAGATCGCCGGTTTTGATCCAGCCGTCGGCAGTCATCGTCTGTGCGGTGAGTTCGGGCTGCTTGTAGTAGCCAAGGAACACGTTCGGGCCGGTCAGCTCAATTTCATCGTCTTCGCCAAGACGCACGCCCATGCCAGGCCCAGGCTTGCCGACCGAACCGACCTCGTTGTCGTCCTCCCAATTGACGAGCATCGGAGCGGCGGTTTCGGTCATGCCATAACCCTGGATGAAGGTGATGTCATCCATGCCGTTGAAGAAGTGGGCCAAATCCACGTTGAGCGGCGCACCACCGCAGGCCAGCCATTTGAGGTTCGGTCCGAGAGCGGAACGAATGGATTTGCCCACCGTGGCCATGTAGAACGAATGGCGCATGCGCTCGATGAACGAATGGCCGCGGCCGGCCTGCTCATCCTTGCTCCACTTGACGAAGTGCTTGACCGACTGGGCGAAGATATGCCCCTGGATGCCGGCACCAGCCTTCTGCGAGGCCGCGTTATACACCTTCTCGAACACACGTGGCACGCCCAGCAGGTAGGTGGGCTTGAAGCTGCGGATATCGGCGAGCAGTCGTTTGGCGTCGGGAATGTATCCGACCACGCCGCAGCCACCGATGCACACGTACTGGATGTAGCGGGCGAAGCAGTGCGCCAGTGGCAGGAACAGCAGCAGACGGTTGTCGTCGTACAGCATGCCACGCAGAATCTCGTAGCCGTTAAGCACGATGTGCGTGTAATTGCGGTTGGAGAGCATCGCGCCCTTGGGCTTGCCGGTGGAACCGGAGGTGTAGACCACGGTAAGCAGATCATCGGCTTTGATACGAGCGATAGCCGCATCCAACGTCTCATCGGATACGCCATGCCCGAAGTCAGCGACAGCGTCAAGGCCATCGGCCTTGAAATTGAACACGTATTTCATGCCCGGATGATTGACACGGATCTGCTCAAGCGTCTGTGCGCGCTGGAAGTCGCCGGCAAAGGCGATGGCGGGATCGACTTCCTCGACGATGCCCGCGGTCTGACGGGCGGAATCGGTCTCATAGACGGGCACAACCACAGCGCCGATTGCCGCGCAAGCGAAATCAGCCACACCCCACTCATAGCAGGTAGGCGAGTAAATCAGCACCATGGTGCCGGCTTTGACGCCAAGTCCCAACAGGCCCTTGGCCACCTCGCGTACGCGGGACAGCATTTCAGTAGCTGTGGCGCCGCGCCATTGATGGGCGTTGTCATCCTGCCATTCCGCGATGACGTCATCCGGCGTGCGAGCTGCTCGTTTGGCCAGCAGCGAGTAGACGGTGTCGTCATCGGTGGTGACATATCTGGGTTCTTCTACATGTTCACGCATGATAACTACTATAGGCGAACCAGCCTATGACACGGCAGAACCGCCTTCCGCTACCAGCGTAGGAATCGGTGTGCGGGCGGGGCCGTCTGGTCAGCCCAGATCGGCATAGATGCACATCCATCGGGAACCGATGTACTTCAGTTTGAGGTTGACTCGCAGATTTTCCTGGCCGATGGTCATGAATACCGCCATTTCCAGCGTGTCCTTGCCGGTGATCATGCCGTCGATCAATGTGGGGACAGTGGGCAGATAGCAGAATTTCGCTTTGAGCTC
Organism: Bifidobacterium sp. FKU; assembly: GCF_026016385.1. NCBI lineage: Bacteria > Bacillati > Actinomycetota > Actinomycetes > Bifidobacteriales > Bifidobacteriaceae > Bifidobacterium > Bifidobacterium sp. FKU. The sequence continues at coordinate 1,258,949 of NZ_CP092888.1, read as the reverse complement.
CGGATGAGTGACCATGTGGGTGCCGAGCAGGTATTGCATGGTTTGCAGCCGGTCCAGGCATGGTTTTGTCATGGCTCTGTTGAGATGTGCGACACTGAGTTTGCCACGTATCGCGTCCGCCGATGTGCAGGCGATGCGGCATGCAGCCATGGCCATGGAATGACATTCCTTCGCATTCAGCCCGCCTATGAATGTGGGTTGGATATGATACCGCACCGGGCGATCCGACAGCTCCACAACGATGAATCCGTCATAACTCGGCAACGGCCCGTACTGATATGTGCCGTGGAAAAATCCCGAATACTCCATGATGACCCCTTCAAGCCCCCTTGCAACTCACCATCATCGGCGAGCGTTTGTACTACAACATCACGAAAGGCGCGCCAAGTCAAACGACTTGAGCGCGCCTTAGGGCAAGCTAAGCCTCCTGCATGGAGGGCAAACCCCCATTTTCAGGGGGGTAATCGGGATTATCGTGCGGAATACGGGTTGACCACCATGCCGCAACGCTGGAAGTTCTTCACGTCGACGTAGCCGGTGGAGGCCATCGCACGCTTGAGGGCGCCGATGAAGTTGGTCTTGCCGTCCGCCTGGTGGCTCGGTCCGAACAGCACCTGTTCGAGCGGGCCGACCGTGCCGACCGTGGTGCGGTAGCCGCGCGGCAGCGTCTGGTGGCGGGCTTCGGAACCCCAGTGGGTGCCCTTGCCGGGGGCCTCGGTGGCGCGGGCCAGAGGCGCGCCGAGCATGACCGCGTCGGCGCCGAGGGCCAGGGCCTTGACGAAGCTGCCGGAGTCGCCCATGCCGCCGTCGGCGATGACCTGCACGTAGCGGCCGCCGGATTCGTCCATGTAGTCGCGGCGGGCCTCGGCCACGTCGGCGATGGCGGTGGCCATCGGGGCCTGCACGCCGATGGTCTGGCGAGTGGCGGAGACCGCGCCGCCGCCGAAGCCGACGAGCACGCCGGCCGCGCCGGTGCGCATCAGGTGCAGGGCAGCGGTGTAGTTGGATGCGCCGCCGACGATGACGGGCACGTCAAGGTCGTAGATGAACTTCTTGAGGTTCAGCGGTTCCTGGCCGGAAGAGACATGCTCGGCGGAGACCACAGTGCCGCGGATCACGAACAGGTCCACGCCCGCGTCCACCACGGTGGAGTAGAACTGCTGGGTGCGCTGCGGGGAGAGCGCGCCGGCCACGGTGACGCCGGCGGCGCGAATCTCGTGCAGACGTTGCGTGATGAGCTCCGGCTTGACCGGCTCGGCATAGATCTGCTGGATACGCTCGGTGGCCTGATCGGCCGGCAGCCCGGCGATTTCGTCCAACAGCGGGGTCGGGTCCTCGTAACGGGTCCACAGACCTTCCAAATCGAGCACGCCGAGCGCGCCCATCTTACCCATGGCGATGGCGGTGGCCGGGCTGGTCACCGAATCCATAGGGGCGCCGATCACCGGCACATCGAACTCATAGGCGTCGATCTGCCAAGAGGTGGAGACGTCCTCGGGGTCGCGGGTGCGACGGGAGGGGACGATCGCCACATCGTCGAGTGCGTAGCCGAGACGGCCCTTTTTGCCCAAACCGATTTCAATTTCCTGAGACATGGTTTCCAGCCTATTGCCCGGGTGGGACGCCAACAAGGCCGTTTCCCACGGACCGGACGATTGCTTCAAGTCGTTACAAACATGCGCTATGACTAAATCATCTTCACACCATCTATCAGGAGGAAGCATGGCCAAAATCAAGGTCGAAGGCACTGTCGTCGAACTCGACGGCGACGAAATGACCCGCGTGATCTGGAAAGACATCAAGGATCGCCTGATCCTGCCGTACCTCGACGTGAACCTCGACTACTACGATCTGGGCATCGAGCACCGCGACGAGACCGATGACCAGGTGACCATCGACGCCGCCCACGCCATCCAGAAGCACCATGTCGGCGTCAAGTGCGCCACCATCACCCCCGATGAGGCCCGAGTCAAGGAATTCGGTCTCAAGAAGATGTGGAAGTCCCCCAACGGCACCATCCGCAACATCCTGGGCGGCACGATCTTCCGCGAGCCGATTGTGATGAGCAACGTGCCTCGTCTGGTGCCCGGCTGGACCAAGCCGATCGTCGTGGCCCGTCACGCATTCGGCGACCAGTACAAGGCCACCGATTTCAAGGTTCCGGGCGCCGGCCAGCTGACCGTCACCTTCACTCCGGACGATGGCTCCGAGCCGATTCAGCACGTGGTCTACAACTACGGCGAAGACGGCGGCGTGGCCCAGGTGCAGTACAACGTCAACGATTCGATCCGCGGTTTCGCTCGCGCCTGCTTCAACTACGGCCTGATGCGTCATTACCCGGTGTACTTGTCCACCAAGAACACGATTTTGAAGGCCTACGACGGCCAGTTCAAGGACATCTTTGCCGAGGTGTTCGAGACCGAATACAAGGACAAGTACGCCGAGGCCGGCCTGACTTACGAGCACCGCCTGATCGACGACATGGTGGCCAGCTCCCTGAAGTGGCACGGCGGTTACATCTGGGCCTGCAAGAACTACGATGGCGATGTGCAGTCCGACTCCGTGGCCCAGGGCTTCGGTTCGCTGGGCCTCATGACCTCCGTGCTCATGACCCCGGACGGCCAGACCGTCGAGGCCGAAGCGGCGCACGGCACCGTGACCCGTCACTACCGCCGCTGGAAGAAGGGCGAGAAGACCTCCACCAACCCGATCGCCTCCATCTTCGCGTGGACCGGCGGCCTCAAGCACCGCGCCGATCTGGACGGCACGCCCGAAGTCCGTCACTTCGCCGAGACGCTGGAGAAGGTCATCGTCGACACCGTTGAAGGTGGTCAGATGACCAAGGATCTGGCCATGCTCATCGGCCCGGACGAACCGTGGCTCGACACCGACGGCTTCATGAACGCGCTGGACGAGAACCTGGCCAAGGCTCTGGCCGAGTAAATCATCGAACACATCGTACGGACCTACATAGGTCATGTCATGTCGCCAACTGTCATGATTGTCGTGCTTCATCTGGAATGTTCCTCAGCACGATAATCATGACAGTTGTTCGATGCACGCACGTAATACCCCTAATTGTTCCCGGATATGTGGCGATTTGTCCACTGGTCCGGGACTTTTTCGTATACGGCCTACTAGAATCGTGATTCAGTTTGTTTTCACGCCCGCTTGAGGAGGTTTCGCCGCTTATGGTGTTCGCACGCCGCTCAACCACCCTGCTCGCCGCCATTATCACATCCTGCGCGATGGTGCTGTCACTGACCGCGTGCACCTCAGACAATAAGACCGTTGTAGATGGTCAAACCACGGTGACGTCCAATTCTTCCGGCGGCGTGGCCGTGTTCACGCCTTCGGACGGCATTACGCTGAACCAGCAGACGCCACTGAACAAGTGGGCGAAGCTGGTGCCTGACCTGACCAAGGCTCTGGTCGACGCCGGTTTCAAGAAAGGCGATATCGATCATACGACGTCCGACTCGTTGGACAAGCAAAGCCGCGCCATCCAAGACTTTGTGGTCGATCATCTTTCGAATAACACCACGGGCGATTCCGGCATTGCCATCGCGCCCGACAACATGACATTGCTCGTGGCTCCAGTAGTCGAGGCCGACGCTTCCACTCGCCAATACGGCGATTACGTCAGCCAGAACCTGAGCACCAACGATGCCACGGATGAGGGAGCTACTTCTGACGGTGATTCTTCCGAAGACAGCTCTTCCAAAGATGACTCGTCCAACACTGAGAGCGACGGCACTGCATCGGACGAGCAGGCGCAGGCCGTGGACCGGCTGGTCTCATCGCTCAAGCTGGCCAAGGAATCCGGCATGCATGTGGTATTGCTCGGCAACAGCATCGCGGGATATAAGCCGGACGCCTTCGTCAAGTTCTCCGACGCCCAGACCATCGGCAAGCTACAGGCGGAAAAGATGGTGTCCAAACTCAAGTTGGATAAGGCCAGTAAAGACAACCCCAAATACATTGAGGTGCTGCTGCCATACACCGCCGTGGACGAAAAAGGCAACGCCAACGATTCCACGTTCGCCCAAGAGGCGTTCCGTGGTATCTGGCAGGTACTGGGCTCCTACTATCAGAAGGGCGTTGTGGAAAGCCCTTCAGGCACCTTGGACGGCAAATCCACGGAAAACGATTGGCAAGCCGTGGCCTACGATGCCGCCAAGGAAGGCTCCACTGCGAAAGTGCTTGACAAGCGTCTGGCAAAAACCGACGGGCAGTCCACACTCACCCGTATTGACGGCATCATCACGATGAACGACTATATCGCCTCCGAGGTCGTCAAGGAATTGGACGATCTGGGATACACCGGCTCTGCCGCCGATATCAATCCGCAGATCACCATCTCGGGCATTGTCGACAATATCACCGGCAAGAAGGATCTCAGCCGCGACGCAGTGCCGGACCCGATCAAATCCCCTGAAAACGACAACGCAAACGACTCATCCAGTTCCGATGACGATGCGGGCAAGGACACCTCCGCTTCCGACAAGGACCGTGACTCGCAATGGCCTCTGGTGACCGGATACGGCGCGTACGTCTCGAACATCCCATCCATCGTCAATGGCAAGCAATGGATGACCGGCATGGAAGACAGACAGACCATCGCCACGGATATCGCTCAGGCCTGCGCCAAGCTCAACAAGAACGAAGCGCTGAATTCCATGCCTTCAATCAGGAACTCCGAGGTAGGCGGCGTGAAGAAGATCCCGACCATCAACGAACCGTTGCTGGCTGTCAGCGCCAGCAATCTCAAGTCCGCGCTGATCGCCCCCGGATATATCTCCTTGGCCGATGCCGGTCTGTGATTCATACTCGTCACGCCGCTAGCCGCCTGTGATGCCTCTTCCGTACGGCCCTGTTCCGGCCGACAAACATTGCTGAATCATGACGGCTTCAGCACGATTTTTCGACTCCACGCATATTGCTGTGGGTCAAGATAATCGGCCGTTCCTCGCTTGAGGCCCCAATGCAGGCAACGGTCTTCGCAATGGTCCGAGTTGCCCTCAACAATGCCTACGGGCTGTCTGCGGGAGATCGTATCCCCCACCGAGAGCTCGGTAACAGCCGGTTCGAATGTCGACGTGACACCTCCACGATGCCGTACACTCACCACATCTTTGCCAGCTACTTTGCCAGCAAAACTCACGGTCCCTGCCTGTGGTGACAGAATTACGGTACCTTGCTCCGCAACAAGATCCACGCCACGATGACCTGGTGCCCACGGGTTGATCGGCCGCTCGAACTGTTGTTCGACCTGTGGATCGTCGACCGGCCAGTCGAACCGGGATTCGCACTGATTGCCATTGCGCCACGCCAAATCAGACATATCGGTGAAATCCTCCACCGTGTATGCCGCATCTCCGGTCACCGCAGTATCCGCATGCGCAACATGCTGAGGCGTGGATGCCAGTCCTACTCCCAAGGCAAGCAGCAGGCCGATAACGGCGGCCAACGCGATTATGGCATCCATACGCCGTTGCCGTTCCTGAGCCCGCTGACGCGCCTGCTGACGCCGCCTGCTGGCACGTCGGGCTTCGTCGCGACGCCAATCAAACAACAGTGGTGCATTCATGAGATTCCTCCCCATAGTGTGAGTGTGATGTGATTCCGGCTTCTTTGCCGGTGATACCCACCTTGAGGGGTCCGAAACAGGATGTCCAGCCAGAACGACCTATGTGGTTCCAGCTTCCGAAGTTATCCACAATGAGATTTCGCGTGACAGTATCGCCGCATCGTCATGTTGTATGAGATAGTATTCGATGAGTCCGATTCTGCGGAATTCAGCGCGACATGCCATACACGCATGTAATTTGCTTTTTCGTGGCAAGCATGTAAGATTTGTGACTTGTGCGCGAGAGAAATCTCAAACACAGCAGATATTCCTGCGTAGCTCAGTTGGCAGAGCATCCGACTGTTAATCGGACGGTCACTGGTTCAAGCCCAGTCGCAGGAGCTCACCTGAACGGGTAACTCCGGACGGGATGAAAATTGAATATTCCTGCGTAGCTCAGTTGGCAGAGCATCCGACTGTTAATCGGACGGTCACTGGTTCAAGCCCAGTCGCAGGAGCTCACCTGAAGCCATCGGCGTGTTGCCGGTGGCTTTTCTGTTCCCGATTGATTGAAGTTGCAGCATCAGGGAATATCCACATGAGAAAATTAAGCCCGGGCCACTTCACGATTCAGAAACCCTACATTATTCTACGGAATCTGTCACCTCTGCAGATTCGGCATTCCGGCCTTATACCAGAGCACCGCGATACCAACACGTTCTTTGACATCGAGCTTGGCAAGAGACCTACTAACCGCCTTTTTGACTGCCTCCAGTTGCATTCCGAGACGCTGAGCAATTTCAGCGTTAGTCATTCCTTCGCTGACCAGTGCTGAGACTTCGAATTCGCGAGGTCCCAATGAATCGAATTTACTTCTGATGGCCAGAGTGTCAGCATTGATGCTGACGTTGGGAACCCCTCGGCGAATCACTTCCTTTGTAATCCGTGGTGTGAGTATGGCGTCTCCATCGTACACCGAGTGAATGGCCCGACACAGGTCCTTAGTCTTAACGTCCTTAAGCAAGAATCCCGAAGCTCCGGCGCTCAATCCCCCAAACGCATAGCTATCCTGATCGTATGTGGTTAAAATCAGGATACGTATTGAAGGATATGACTGTTTGATTCTTGCCGTGGCATCGAGCCCATCCATAACAGGCATGCGAACATCCATAAGAATGACGTCAGGGAGGCTCTGCCCATGTAATTGCAGTGCCGCAAGAATATCAAGGGCATCCTGTCCATTCCCCGCCTGCAACGTCATGCGAAGCGCAGGATCTTTCATGACCATGAGCGAAAAACCCATTCTGGTCGGCTGCTGATCGTCCACGATCATTACGTTAATCATCGTTTCCCTCCTGCACAGGAATATATGGACGTTTTTGCTGTGGAATAATGGCTGAAACAGTCCACCCCTGCCCTGATGATGAGCCATAGTGAAGGTGCCCGCCAACCCGCGTAACTTCAGTCACTAGGCCAGCAAGCCCGAAACCGGTCCCCTTAGCGCGGTTATCTTTGTTCAGCGTTGGCTTACCATCATCACGCACTGTTATATGGAGTTCCCCATTATCCAGATGATCCCATGAAACCACAATTCGCGTTATATTTTTCCCATGGCGCATTGTGTTTGTGACAGCCTCACGACTCACTCGGAAGCATAAATCAGCTTGGACTAGATCGTCTGGGCGCCTTCCTGTCTCGGTCAGAATGGCGGCGATTCCAATATCACGAGCATGTTGAAGAATCGGGTTTATATCATTCCAGCTGCACAGTTCCACCGTTCCTGTTTTTGTTTTCCGTAACGTCACCGGAGATGAAAGTTTCCGTACCGCCTCGCGTGTATCACCTAGACTTTGCCGAGCTAAGTTATTGATACTCTTTATAGCGCCTTCCACCGGCTCCTGTGTCAATCCCTCCAAGCCTTCAGTAAGTGCAATGATAGCGGTGAGATTATGGCCCACGCTGTCATGCAGTTCGGCTGCGACGTCCGCCCGCCGACGTTCTTCATCGCGTTCCTGTTCCAATTCCAGGCTTCGTTGCTGTTGAGCTTCCACCAAGGCCGCTCCCTTCCGCCGCTGACTGATGTTGCGCGACCAAAGAGCTAAAATAGCGGTCATCGACGCAAGGAGGGACTCGGGCAGAAGTATATCAGTCTGCAAGGCGGGGAAGGTCGCAATCCAGAGGCCGCAAACGATTGACAATCCCGACAAAACCATTCCCGCAATGGCACGTTCAGCGGTCGCGGCCAAGGCTGTAGACGTGTAGACGGCAAACAAGAGAGGCAACATCAGATATGGCTCCGCTTGAATCAAGCAAGCGCATAGATACAATCCGCATATGGCACACAAAATAGCGAACGGCATTCTGATACGGAACAACAGCGCCACAACAGATAAGGCACATAGGATGGCGAGTACGGGGATTCCCCATTGATGCTCCAACAGTTTCATGGCTGCCGAATCGCCCCCGCCATGGGTGAATACGATTCTGGTGAGCATCATCACGTCGTAGCATAGGCACAGTATCGGCGCGACCATGCGCGCGACCGGGCTGGACCGCCAGAACGCGGCCACGTGGCCGATCAGGCCGGTAACCGCGTGGCGCTTGTCGTTTCCGGTTTTTGCGGTCATGCGATTCTCCTTCCCTGGGTGCTGCCCCATCCGTGTTGAAGCGTATCGCATGTGGCCTGTGCCGTATGGCGTGTATGCGGTTAGATGAACTTCCAAAGAAGTTTTCCGTTGTCAGTCGGATTCCTACTGGTTGATGAACATGAGGAAGATGAGCATGCCGCCGGCGGCAGTCAGGCCTGCGGATAGGAGTATCGCGATTGTACTGACGATTCTGTGTCCTCCCGCCTGTTCGGGATAGGTGACGATCGCGATGACGAGCGAAGCGATGAGGCATACGAAGTCGATGATGACGAGGATGTTCCTGACCCAGCCCGTCGTGTAGAGATGGATGCCGAGCAGCTGGGGCACGAGCGTGCACAGAAGGGGAAGGACGGCCAATGCGAGGCTGGCGCAGCCGCCCCATGTCCGCCCGCCGTCCGGCGGTGCCGGCGTATATGCCGGTTGCTGGTTTGGGTATTGGGATGTGTTTGCCATGGTCATTGCTCCTTGGATGTGAGGTTCACGGTGCCGGTGAATTGGTCGCCGGTGACGTAGATGTAGAAGCTGGTGCCTGTGACGTTGTAGGTCTGGTCGATTTTGCCGTTCGTGGCGGGCACGGGTCGTTTCGTGTCGCTGCCGTTGGTCACGAGGATTCTGCCGGTGCCGGATGTGCCTGTGATGGTGCCGTTCAGGTGGATGCTGGCCTTCTTGCCGGTGCCGCCGAATACGGCCTCCTCGCCGGTGAACTTGCTGTAGTCGGCCTTGTAGCCGCCCGTGTAGGAGTCGCCGTCTTGGGTGCGTATGCCTTGAAGGTTCCTGTCTCCGGCCACGCCGATGCCGGTCGAGCAGCCGGTGAGGATGATCGCGGCGAGGGTGGCGATCAGCACGGCGATGACGCGGCGCGGCAGGCGTATGGACTGTTCGCTGTTGTGTGGCGCGTTGTGTTGTTCGTCGTGTCGTTCGTTGTGTTGGCTGGTGGTGTGCATGATGAAGCCTTTCCATGGTGTTGGGTGGCGGGCTCCCGCAGGTGAGGGGAGCCCGTGGACGGTTGCTCAGACGGCTTGTTTGGCGAGCCGGTGGAAGATCAGGGCGCTGATGGCGGCCCAGATGGCGGCGGCGGTCGTGGAGGCGAGCATGGATGCCGGGCTGGCGATGTTCGCGAGGTCGCGGGCGGCGGAGGCGCTGGTGATCAGGGCGAGCGGATACGGCCCGGCGATGGCCGGGGCGGCCAGGCTCAGCGCGCATCCGCCGATGGTCAGGACCATCATCGCGCTCATCGTGCCCGCGAACGATTCGGCCTTCGCGCTCACGGCCTGCGTGAGCGTCATGATCGCCCATACCGACAGGGTCAGCGGGATACCGCGTAGCAGGAACGGGCCGAGCTGCGCGAGGTCGAATCCGGCGGCGAAGCGTCCGACGAGGATGAACTCTGCCTCGAACATGAGGACGGTCAGCGCCGAAGCCGCGAGCCCGTGCAGCATCTTGCCGGCGATCGCCGCGTTCACGGTGCCGGCGGCGTTCAGCCGCTGCCAGTTGCGGCCTCGATGCTCGTTGGCTTCGACCTGCGCGGCGAACGCGGCCACAAGCACCGGCATGAACACCATGCTCGGCAGGAGGATCGCCTGACCCCAGATCGCGGCCCAGGTCACGCCCTGCCTGGCGAACTCCGCCTGGTTGCCGGTGTACTGGCTCCACCCGTTGAACATGCCGATCGCGTCGAACAAGACGGTCACGATCCAGTACCACAGGTTGCCGGCCTTGCGCATCTCCCAGCGGAACGCCGCCCACACGGACGGCCTGCGGCGTCCCGCCGCATGCGCGCGGGGCATCGCGGCATGGCTCGGGCCGGCAGCTGGATTGGCGGCCGGGTTGATTGCCGGATTGGTTGCCGGGTTCACTGCGTTTGCGTGTGTCATCGTCTTGACTCCTTCACCTTGACCACGACCATGCTGACCAGCGTCCAGCCGAGGAACGCCATGGCCGCGGAGGCCACGGCCATCCACGGGCGCGCGGCGAGCAGCATCGTGGCGTTGCCGCCCGCATCCACGGATCTGACGAACGGGCTCGCGGCCGAACTCAGGCCGGCCGGGAACAGCCAGCCAAGCGCGGGTCTGTTCATCGCACCCAGGCCGGAGCCCAGCACGCCGGCGATGACGCCCAGACCCAGGCCGATGGCCTGCTTGTCGATCATCATCGAGAACATCAGCTGGACCGCGCTCGTGGCCGTCGCGGACAGGAAGCCGGTCAGGGCCGGCACCCACACCAGCGCGGCGAACGAGCCGGCCACCGTGAAGCCAAGGGCCTTCGCCGCGATCGGCACCCACAGCAACGGGATCAGGAAGCAAAGCCCCACGCCGGTGCCGGCGACGATGAGCTTGCCCACGAACCGGGCCGCGTCCGACTGGCCGAACGACAGCCATGTGAGGTTCATGCGCTCCGAGGTCTCCAGCACGGCGATGCGGCTGGTCAACAGGGCCGCCAGAATCGGGGCCAGCAGGCTCACGACCTGATAGACCTCGCCATCGGCCAACGCGGCCGACCTCAACGCCGGGACGGGACTGCCGGCGCGTTTCATGAACGCCATGCCCGCCCACGCCGAAACCAGCAGCATCATGCCCAGCAGCATCCACCAGAACGACGAGCCCCGCACCTTCAACAACTCCAGACGCGCCAGCGTGAACGGGCTGCCGGTCTTCGCGCGGGGGCGCGGCGGACGGCGGCCCGTCGCCGCGAACACTGCCGCGCCGCTCATCGTGCGCCTCCGTCCGCCGCCGCGAACGCCGCCCGACCCGCAGCCTGCCGGATCGGCAACGGACGACGCGGGGATGCGTGCGCGGATGCGCGTGCGGCGTCGGAATCCATGGCATTTTGCGCCTGATGAGGCGTGGGCTCGCGGCTCTGCGGGCTTTCGATCAGTTCGAGGAACGCCTGCTCCAGCGTCTTGCGCTCGGAGGCGACGCGATAGACCGCGACGCCCTGGCCGACGAGCTGCGTGATCAGGGTGCCGATCCGCTGGTCCGGCAGTTCCGGCAGGCGCAGCACGCCGCCATCCCTGCCCGGCAGCCACCGGTAGTCGATCCGGTCCGAGCCCAGCATCGCCGCCGCGAGCTTCGGGTCGGAGACACGCAAATCGATGTGCCCCTCCTCGCGCAGACTGTCGAGCGAACCCTGATACAACAGGCGGCCGGCCGCGATGACGCCCACGACCGGCGCCATCTTCTCGATCTCGGAAAGGATATGCGAGCTGATGATCACCGTGATGCCCCGTTCGCGGCTCAGACCCATGATCATTTCGCGCACCTCGACCACGGCCTCCGCGTCCAGCCCGTTCGTCGGCTCGTCCAGCAACAGGAGCTCCGGCTGCGAGATCAACGCCATCGCGATGCCCAGCCGCTGCTTCATCCCCAGCGAGTAGTCCCTCGCCTTCTTGCCCTCATGGCCGGCCAGACCGACCTGCCGCAAAATCGCGGGCGCGGCCGAACCCGGCAGATTCAGGTAATCGGCCACCATACGGCAATTATCCAGACCGCTCAACACCGGGTAGAAGCTCGGCCCCTCGATCATCGAACCGACCCGGCCCGCCTGCAACCTGTGCCGGCCACCCACCTTCTCACCCAACATCCACATATCGCCGCTCGTGGCCGAGGCCAACCCAAGCAACAGCTTCATCGTCGTGGACTTGCCCGCACCATTCGGCCCCAGCAAACCATACACGCCATGCGCCGGCACGTTCAGATTCAACCCGTTCACCGCGAGAAAATCCCCATACCGCTTCACCAGCCCGCGCGTCAGCACCGCACTCGACGCCGGATCAGCCGGCTGCGCTGTATATTGTATTGTCATTATCGTCCTCCAAAATCCGTCACCATACCGTGGCATTTACAATGAAAACTCGTTACGCGCGATACCTCAATGAATGAGAGCGGATGTGTACTCTCGGGAGGACATTCCTTCTGAGTTTGCACCGACATGCGACGGAGGTAGGGATTCGAGGCTGCTGTCAAATTTTTCCTACGTGCGCTGGTATAGGGCTTTCGTTCATGTCCGTGGCCGTTATCCACAGGCCGTCCTACGTAAGCCCGTAGCGTTCGCGCAGCATGTCGAACGCGTGCAGGCCCTCGCTCATCGCTGCCCGGTATTCGTCGTCGTCCGCCGCGCTGTTGAGGTTGGCGGCGATGGCGAACGCTTCGGATACGAGGCGTTCCATGTCGTGCGTGGACAGATTCTCGGGGTGTCTTTCTCGTCCGCCGTCGAGGAAGGGCGGGCGGTTCTCCATCGCGGCGCGCCATTCCCGGACGGCGAGGCTGCGGCTCCTGGCATCGTCCGCCCAGTCGTCGCGCAGTCGTTTCAATCGCATGTCGTCGCCGAGCTCGAAGGCGTTGAACCGTTCCGTCCACCCGTCCGCGCTGCGCCACGTGATCCGGTAGCCGACCACCTGGCCGGGGTCGGTGAACGAGTCTTTGGCGGTTCCCCTGCGCAGCCTGGGGTCGATGGAGAAGCCTTCCCTGCGCACGCGGCGTATGAACTCGTCCTCGCTGCGCGACGCCTTGGCGCACGTGGTCGTTGCCGTTGGCGGACAGTCCGTGACGAACCGCGAGCCACGTGACGCCCTGATCGCCGTCGCCGTCGATGATGTTCATGCGCATCAGATAATCGCGGATGACCGACTCCCATTCCTGATCGGTCAGTATGCCCTGGCCGGCCTTGATGGCAAGCGAGCAGTGCCACACGCGCTTCCTGCCATGCTCTCGTTCGGGATTGTCCTTGCCTCGCATGTCGGGCGGGAACGGATCGCCCTTGCGTCCCCTGACGCGGTAGCGTCGGTCGAACCTGCGGCCTATCTCCGCATACGACGCCGCCGGCTTGCCATCCATGTCAAACGAGGGAAACATGTCGCCGCTCGCGCACACGAGATGCTGGTCGGTGTGTTCATTGCGCCGTCCCTTGCCGAACAGGTAGCGCACCAGGCCGGCCGGGTCCGAACCCCTGACGATATTCGGTATCATACGATGATTCTCCGCCCGCACGCCCGGCACGGCGGCGCATGGCGTCTATGAGAGATATGCGTCCCGGGTTCTAGATAGAAGTGCAACGCCTGTCTATGGTTGGAAGTGTTCAAGTCCTAACTCAAGAAGGTGTTGCTCATGAGGAAAGTGTATTCCCACCTGTCGGCCGAGGAACGCGTCCGGATCGACGAGTTGAGGAACCGTGACGGGCTCGGTGTCCGCCAGATCGTCCTGAGGATCGGCCGCGACAAGTCCACCGTCAGCCGCGAGCCGGGACGCGGCCTGTGGTTCACGTCCAGCGAGAACGAGTCCCATCGCCCCTACCGGCCGAAACGGCTGAAGGCGGGCGCGTGGACGTCGAGGCCGTTCTACTCGGCGATGACCGCGCAGCGCAAGGCCGAGCGGCGCGCCCGCCAGCCGCGCAAGCCCCTGCGCATGGCGCATTCACCGCTGCTCGCGTGGGTCATGGACGCGCTGCGCAAGGGATGGACGCCCGAACTCATCGAGGGACGGCTGAAGGTCGAATGGCCGGCCGACCCGCATATGAGGATCGGCCGCGAATGCCTCCACCGGTGGATCTACGCCAAGCCGCGCAGGGCATTGGACCTCAGGCAGTACCTGCCTCGGGGCAAGCGGCATCGCACGCGCGCCAAGGGCAGGAGGTCGAAGGGGCCGCGCATCCCGATGCGCGTGCCGATCGCCGAACGTCCCGAACGCGTGGGCCCGCGCCGCGAGTTCGGCCATTATGAGTCCGACACGGCCGTCGGCTCGGCACCGTCGAAGCGGTGCGGCGACACGCAGGTCGAACGCAAGAGCCGCCGCCTGTTCGCCCGCTTCATCGAGGACAAGAGCGCGCCGGCGACCGCGCGTGCCGAATACGACATCTACAGCCGCATCCCCGCGCCGGCGAGGATCGACCGCACCTGGGACAACGGCACCGAATCCTCCTGCCACCTGCTCGTGGACGAGGCGTTGGGCATGCTCGCCTATTTCGCGGACCCGTACTCCTCATACCGGAGGGGCGGCAACGAGAACCGCAACGGGCGCATCCGCCGCTACCTGTCCGAGAGGACCGGCTTCGACGGCCTGACGGACGAGGACCTGCAGGCCATCGTCGATGAGATCAACGACACCCCCATGAAGGTCCTGGGCTGGGAAACGCCCAACGAGGTTTGGTACCGCGAGCCCGGCAAGGTAATGTCGAGGACAAGCCACCCAAAGACGAGCTCTGTTGATGATATACTCTTTTACTAGACAAGCGATTTTCTACTTGCCTACCAAATAGTGGGTATACCGCCTACCAAGGCAATGAAGCATCGGAGGCATCAATGGCTCGTCTTATGAAATCGGCACGTGGAATACTTGCCCTAGTAGTCTCGTTCTCCTTAGCACTAGTTTTGGGACTCGTGCCGATGACATCAGCAAATGCGGCAGAGATCGCAATCAGCGGAATGCCAAAAGAGTCCATACCTGCGGCATTCGGAGGAGAGCTTCACGGCGAAAATACCTCGACCGTCGAAGTGGATGGTAAAGGTACGTTGACCGCAACAATCAACTACGACACAGGAGTCGTTACGGTCAAGGATTTCAATGGTGCTGTTCGCACTGAATCCCTAGCTGCGGTAGTCGCCAATGCAGCAAATGAGCTTGAGAAAATTCCTGCGGAACAACGTCAGGAACTTATGAACAGGGCACAGTTGAGGATTACGCCGCATGATGTATGCCCGTATCTTGTCACCGCCATAGGATTTGGTCATGACGCAGCATGGCAAGCCGCATTGAGCCTTGTCGGGGTGAATCCTGCCATCGCTGTGTTGGTGGGTCTTGGTTTTGCGTTCTTCTGGGCGTGGGTTTCAAGTCACTGCTGAACAGGTTTTTATTCATGCGAAGGTAAATCATGAAGTTAGTTAATTTCCTGCCTTTCCTAGGGGGACTCGTCGCCTACTTGTTGGTGTGGTGTAAATGGTGGCATCCACATGACAAGGACCACAAATAACCTCAAACCTCATACATCGTTGGAGAACTGGCGTGTGCAGTCTTGATGAGACCTCACACGCCAGTTCTCTTATGCGTCGGTGCGTTGTCATCGCCTGTATTAGCTGTGTCTGATGCGTCAGGCGTCTACGAGGTGCGAGAGCCGTTCGGTCATCGCGGCTCTGGTCCATGCGCTTACGCTCATGTGGTTGCGCTTGGCATCCGCCTCGATGAGATGCCCCATGGTATCGCTCAGACGGATGGTGCGCGGGCGCAGAGGCTCGGTGTCGGCCTCCCACGCGCGCCCCTCGAACGGGGTGACCTCGGCGCCGGGGAAACCGTTCTCGGCCTCCTCGGCCCACCTGTCGACCAGCTCGTCGGTGATTTCGGTGCCGTTCTCGGCTATGTACCTGCGACCAGTCATCGGTTCCTCCTTATCTCGTCGCGGAATCCCTTGGTCAGATTGTTCGCATGAATGATCAGCGGCGTATGGTCGTCCAACCTCACGAACACGAGCTCCATGCCCCCGCTCTCAGGCGTCCTTTGCCGGCACGGCCACTTCGATAGAATTATCGGAAGCGGATAAGGAGCTTTGATGGAACCGGTGAGGAACGATACGACGACGGATAGGCGCACGGCCGTGGAACTGGCGAAACGGCTGCTGGTCGATTCGATCTGGCGCACCGCCAAGATCGAGGTTGATGGCGTCACCTTCCCCGACACGCAGGAGATCTTCGACAGGCGCGCGCCCGAGGGTATGAGCGTGGACGATATAGTCACGGTGAACAACATCAAGCGCGCGTGGGGATTCCTGCTCGAGAACATCGACTATCCAGTCGATTGGCAGTACATCCGCGAATACAACCGCATCATCGGCGAAGGCCTCGTGCGCGACGCCGGCCGCTTGCGTGAATACGGCGTGAGGGTCGGCGGCGACGAATGATGCCGAGAACGGGATGGGCATCGTGCCCGGTGGTCCCCTCGATGGCCTCGATGGAGGTTCCGGCTTACTGAGGTGACGTGTGCGAACGGGAGAACGCCGCCGACGTGCTCTCCGACTTGCAGGCATGGGTGGGCGAACCGTTCGACGCCGCAGGCCGACGCTACGATGGCGGCAAGGAATCCGTGGACCGCTCTGGAAGGATCTGAAAACCGATCAGGGCATGTCGGTGGGACCCCGATACGTGGAACTCGCGTTCGGATGCCCTCCCATCGAATGGGATATCGATATGAGGGTAAGGGACTTCGCCGACCGCATGGGCGACGAATATACGAGCCTGTACGAGAAGGGCGAGATAATCACTGGATTTATCTGTAAAGGCTAGAGTAATCAAGTGTTAAGGAGGCCTGCAATGTCGAATCTGGACTATAAACCGCCTGAGCCGACAAAGGCGCAACTGGAGTACGCGCGTTACCTCAGCCGTTTCCAAACGCCGCGTGGACGCCGGACTCTTTTCGCCCGCACCGAATCGGATATCGCGGCCGCTTTCCGGGAAGAGGCGGCGAACCGTTCCTGGAGCGCCGGAGATCTCGCCTCCCGGGCCGGCATCGATCCTCGGTTCGCCGATGATTTGCTCCAGCGGGGCGAAGCCCCGATTGAAGCGGTGTTCCCCGCAGCTGATGTGTTGGGAATAGACATAGCCGCGTTGCCGCTTTCCAGTCTCGGGAGTGCCCGGTGAGGGAGCTGCACGCCTGGATGGGTGATTCTCCTGTTGGTGTGTTTCTGGCGTATTCGAGGGGAATGTTCCCCTCGAATACGCCAAGGGTGTGGATATGCCCATAAGCCTTTCCCTTCCTCTTGACGGGAAAGCTGCCTATGCGCATCGGCGGCGTCACCGGTGCCAGGGATGTGACGCCCCGTCATTGGGAGAAGCTGGCATCGGAAAACAACCTCGATCCCGAGCGGGTCGTCGGCCAGGCCAGGAGAATGGCCGGTCTGGTCCTCTCCAACATCGAGGAGGCGTATTCGGATGTGGAGCCTCGTATCCGTGACCGGATTCTCATGCTGGTGGATAGTGCGAACACGAAAATCGATCCGATCTATGATTCCGTATCCATGACTGATGATCCGATGGGCATGTTGTCCGGCCTGATGCCTTCCGCCGGCGAGGGCAGACGCCTCTGATATCGGTGCCGGTATGCGCCGACATGCTTCTTTGCGCATGTCGGCGCATACCTTTTTTGTCTATCCTATTCTTGCGGTGCTGAGTGAGTACGTGGCGACGCCGTTTGTGCCGACGATTTGGTTCGTGGGCATGGTCAATCTCATGTCCGTGCGGGTGGTGGATTCCACGGCGTTGCGCATCTCGTCCTGCACGAGTCCGCCGGGTTGCAGCGGGCGAGTCCTCGTTTCATGCCCCATTGGTAGAAGACCTTGACGCAGCTGCGCACTCCGCGTCTGCCTTCGGTGCCCATGCCGGCAAGATAGAATATGAGGCCGTCTTCGGTCACGTCCGTGATGCTCTTGTTCACGATTTTGGAGAAACGGACGATCTGGTACCATCAGGTTCTCAAGGTCTCTTTCGTACGGCCTATGGCTTCCATCCAGTCGATCCACAGTTCGATGGATTCCTTCCAATCCTCGTGTGGCTCGACGTGCTCGCAGCTTTTCCTGTTCGAGTTCCAGTACTTCATGGCAGCTCCTTCGCATAGAAAAAGGAAGTGACGTCTTCGTCACTTCCCAGAAAATGCTATTTGCGATTGCATGGAGCCTAGCCAATGTTCTCGCCGACGGCTGAAGCTCTTCGGAAAACCAGGTGCATCGAGAAGAATTGTCGAGACACGCCGATTTGAAGGACAAGCAAAGCAGGTGTACTCTCTACTCCTGTTGCAAGAAGCCCTACGGCTGCAAGCCAGAATCGTATATCGGACGGTCACTGGTTCAAGCCCAGTCGCAGGAGCTCACCTGAACGGGCACAACTCCGGACGGGATGAAAATTGAATATTCCTGCGTAGCTCAGTTGGCAGAGCATCCGACTGTTAATCGGACGGTCACTGGTTCAAGCCCAGTCGCAGGAGCCATCGAAAGCCTCGGTTCTCCGAGGCTTTTTTATTTTCATCGCATTGGTGACCAGACACGACACCCCATCATCAACCGGGAAATCCATGGCGAAGACCTCACCACTACTCACATCAGGCAGACAGGTCACTGTCAATTCACCGATGAGAGGCACGGTATTCCCAGTATCAGTTTGGGAATACCGTGCAAATCTTACATCGAGACCTTGGTCAGGGGCATGGCGGAGTCGATCGGGAAGTCGGGGGCGCTGGGGGCCACGCCGGCTTCGACCAGGTTCACGCCGAGCATGGCGACCATGGCACCGTTGTCGGTGCAGAGCTTGATTTGCGGGATACGGACGTCGACGCCGTAGTTCTCGCCGAATTCGAGCAGTTTGGCGCGCAGCTGCGAGTTGGCGGAGAAGCCGCCGCCCACGATCAGCGTGTTGGAATCGTACTGCCGGCAGCCGCGCATGGCCTTACGGGCTAGCACGGTGGCCACGGAGTCGGCCAGGGATGCGCACACGTCGTCCACCGGAATCTCATGGCCGGCGGCCTGCTCGCTTTCCACCCAACGGGCCACGGCGGTCTTGACACCGGAGAAACTGAAATCATACGGGTGCGCGGCACCGGCCTTGCCTTGGGTCAGCCCCATCGGCACCTTGATGGCATGCGGGTCGCCGTTGCGTCCATGGCGGTCGATGTGCGGGCCGCCCGGATACGGGAAGCCGAGCAGACGGGCGACTTTGTCGAAGCACTCCCCCGCCGCGTCATCCAGCGTGGTGCCCACCACATCGATCTTGCGCGGCATGTCCTCCACATGCAGCAGCGAGGTGTGGCCGCCGGAGACAATCAGAGCCAGCGTGTCCTTGGGGAACGGGCCGAACTGCAGCTGAGTGACGGCGATGTGCCCGATCACATGGTTGATGCCGTAAATCGGCTTGTTCGCAGCCCAGGCCAGCGCCTTGGCGCCGGACACGCCCACGGCCAGGCAACCGGCCAGTCCAGGACCGGCGGACACGGCGATGGCGTCCACGTCCGCCAACGTCATGTTCGCGTCGGCGAGCGCCTTGGACACGCATGGCACGAAGGCCTCAGCGTGCGCACGGGAGGCGATTTCGGGGATCACGCCGCCGTATCGCGCGTGTTCCTCCATGGATGAGGCCACGACGTTGGAGAGCAGTTCGCGGCCGCGTACGATGGCAGCCGCGGTTTCGTCGCAGGTGGATTCAATGCCCAGTACAACCGGTTCGCTCATCGTGCTTCTCCGTTCTTCTCCGTTTGCTTGCCAGTGATGTCTTCAGTGTCCGCCGATGCCGTCTGCGGGGCGGCAAAGCCCACGACCCTAGGTTTCAGGTCCAAGCTCATAGTGTATGCGTCGATGCCTTCAGGCTGGTAGTAGCGTTTGCGCAATCCAATGCGTTCGAATCCGAACCGGTGATACAGGGCCAGCGCAGGGTCGTTATCCACACGCACTTCGAGCAGCATGCGCGAGGCGCCCTGACGCTTCGCCTCGTCGATCAGTGCCTGAAGCAACGCAGCGGCGATGCCTTGCCGCTGGTATGCCTTGCCCACGCCGATGGTCATGAGCTCGGCGTCCTCGCCGTCATACCAGAAGCCGGCGTAGCCGCGGACAACCGCCTGTTCCACCTCTCCCAGCACATCCAGCAGATACGTGCGGGCCGGTGCGTCCAGTTCCTCTCGCACCATGTTCGCATTCCATGCGCCGAGGCCGAACAGTTCGCCTTCCAACTGTGCGATGGAGCAAACCGCAAGATCACGACTTACGGCAGTGATGTCAACAATCATCGGACCACAACCCACTTCACGCCTTATCGGCACCGGCATGGCCGAGCACGTGCTTCAGCGGATTCGGCACTTCGGCGTCCGGACGGCGCAGGTACAACGGTTCGACCGGCGTATCGGGATTACGGTTGGCAACCAGTTCCGCATCAGTGGCAAAGATAGCGAGACCTTGCTCCCCTTGGTCCAATACGGATTCATCGGTGATGTCGCCAAGCTGCTCGATTGCACCCAGCGCATCCGCATATTTGTGGGCCCCATGACCCACAACATCCACGACCACATCCACATTGCTGTCTTCTGGCATAAGTCCGTCGCGGTACGTATGAACGGCATCATTCACGCGCTGCGCGATGGATGCAGGGTAATCGATATCCATGTCAATCAGAGCCGTCGCCACGGTTTCGCCATCGGGATCGCCAACGAGCGGGTCCGAGTACAACGCAAAATAGAGTTGCTTGCGGCGTGCATCGTTTACGGCAAGAGTGAGCACATGGCATTTATGAGTATCGCCGAGAGTGCCGGCTTTGCCACGGCGAATGAGATTCCATTGCACCTGAGACTCAAGAACATTATGGCCGATAAGCGTCGCTCCCGTTGCGAAAGCCAGTGCCTTGGCCGTAACGATACCGGCACGCAGACCAGTAAAGGGGGCTGGACCGGTACCCACAATGACTGTTGCAATGTCAGATGCTGGGAACCCGGCCTCCTCGACCGCGCGCGCGATATTGACCTGCAGTTTCTCCACATGGGTGCGCGAATCGGTCTCTACAATGGGCTCGCGCCCCACAATGCCGACCGTCGAGCCGAATGAGGTGTCAATCACCAACGTGCAACCCATGAATCCTCCTAGTCGTAAAGCCTCTAGAGAGTGTACATCGAGGAGTCTATAGGCGCATGGCTTACTGCAGATCGAACGCGGCCCATCGCTTGCCGACTGGGACGAATGCGACGGTACGAGTGCCGTTGCTGGTGAGTTCGCCGTCTGATCCAGCGGATGCGGCATCGGAGGCATCGAGAGGTCGATCGATATGGATTTCAAGTCGTTCTGGCGCCAAGGCGGTGGCCATTTGTTCGCCCCACTCCATAAGCACCACCGTGTTCTCGCCGGGGTCTTCAAGTTCTTCGTCCAATCCCAGCGATTCCAGCTCGTCCAACAAACGCCCGATGGCGTCCTGCCCCGGCGCATAGGCTGAGCCGCCCAGACGGTAGGCATCCACATGCACCAGATGAGACGGAGTGCCGTCGGCGAAATGCCCGTCGAGTTCGCGGGCAATGGTGAATGTAGGAGACACGATGGGTTCGGTAATGCCCAGCCCCGCCCCGAAGCCCTGGGCGAATGTGGTTTTGCCGGCACCAAGAGGGCCTGAGAGCAGCAATACATCGCCGCTGTGTACCATTCCGGCCACACGACGGCCGAGCTCCTGCATGGCCTCGCTGGTGGGAGCCGCAATAGTGTGTTCGCTCATAAATACTCCTTTATCGACTTTTACCGACCTTTATGACTGATGTCTTCAATGCAGCGTTCCAGCGCATATACCGGGTCGCCACCGTTTGTTTTGCTTTGCTCATCCGCCCAGGCGAGCATACGGATGCAATGCGCGAGTCCTGCCGAAGTCCAGCCGCCAAGTTGGCGCATCGCATTCTTCAGCACCCACGGATTGGTTTTCGCTTCGGCCTGGGAAATCGTGCCGGCCCGTACCGCCGAGGCTTTGGCAATGGTACGGAGCTTCATGGCCAACGCGCCGATCAGCGCGATGGGATCGGTCCCTTGTTCCACAGCTGCACGCATCATGACGATGGCTTCTGCGGTTTTGCCTTCCACGGCCTTGTCTGCCACGGCAAAACCGGTGACCTGCGGATTGGCGGTCAAATACTGGTTGACACGGTCGAGGCCCATCGGATTATCGTCAAAGTCGAAACACAGTTGCTCGCACATGGCGGCGAGTTCGCCGGTTTTGCCGCCGAGTACGGATACCAGCTGCTGTGCGGCCATCGGTTCGACTCTACGACCACGTTTCTCGAATTCTCCGAGCACGAAATTGAGCTGTGCATCCGGTTTCTTCAAATCCGGCACGTCCTCTTTGCGAGCGCCGGCTTTCACCAGTTGGTCGATGATTTTGCGCCCTTTGACGCCGCCCTCGTGCTGGCAGATCACCACGCTGGAGCCGTTCGGATCCTTGGCGGCCTGCTTGGTGTACGCCACCAGAGCTTCGGCGAGCTTGTCGTCGGCATTCTGCAGGTTGACGAGTTTGACCACGGCAACGTCGGAAAGCAACGATGGGCTGACGGCTTCATCGAAGGCATACTGGTCGGCCGATGTGGCGTCGAGTTCGATGAGGTCGGCGTCGGGCCGCGCCTTCAACGCCTGCGCGCACAGTGCCTTGGTGCGCGCGTCGTTCAAATACGAGTCGCCTCCGGGCACCACGGTTACCGGTGCATTCGCTGCTGTTTTCGCCATGCCCCCATCTCGCCACACAGGTTGGACAATGACCTGCCGGCATCACGATTTTGCCGGTGCCGTCAAGATAGTGGTATTCGGCTGGGATTGCGATGGTTGCTGCACCGAATACCGCATTGGCTATTCGGCTTGCCGCCGCGTAAAGAGGCGTCTCGTCTCCTCACACCAGAGACTGAGGCGGACGCGCCAAGCGGAACCGAAGCGCACGCCAGACATTCCGGCCTCATAACGACGGACATGCTGGAGGCAACGACTGACGAACACCAGTAGCATGCCGATACCGATTTCCGCCGCCACAATCAGCACGGCACCCGTAACGCCGTCTTTCCATGGGATGACGGCCATCGTGCTGCCGCCCAGCCACAACGCCACCCGTTCCATCACCAGCGTGCCCCATGACGATATCCACGCGAATACGCCGGCCAGCCATGGCGTGCACCATGCGCACGCCAGTGCCATCAATCCCGCCATCGTGGCCAATCCCACGAACGGTGACACCAGCAGGTTCGCCGGCACGGACAGCAACGGCAATTCCGGTTCCATCAACACCTGAATCGGCAGGGTGAACAATTGCGCGGCCACGGTCATCGCCATCATCTCGGCGATGCTGTGCGGCATCGCTCGCTCAAAGACACCGGCCAGCCGCCCCGCAAACAGCACGATACCCAGTACGGCGGCCGAAGACAAGGCGAATCCGTAGCTGGCCGACATATCCGGGTTCACCGCCAATACACCGATTATCGTCCAGCACAGGGCGCTCAACGCTTGCGTACGCCGTCCCATCGCATACGCCAACGCACCTATCAATCCCATGATGAACGCGCGGGTGACCGAATCACTGGGGAACATCGCCAATGCCAGCAGCGCATATACTCCAGAGACCAGCAACGCCGTCAGCCGCCGATCAAGCAGCATCCACATGCATAACCGACGCACCAGTCCTGCCACCAGTACGAAGTGGCCGCCGGATACGGCCATGAGGTGCATGATGCCGGACCGGCGGAACTGATTTTCCAACGTTTGCGCATACGTGCTGTTGACCGGCATCGGACCGGCATCGCCGCCGATATAATCCTGGCCAAGCACACCCATCGTCAATCCCGGCACCAGCACACGCCCCTGATCGGACAATTGTCCGGTCACGGTGAAAAACGCCTCCTGCACCTGCGCAATCGCGGCGAGATGCCACGGCGGAGCCCGCACCTGCGCTACCGGCTGTTTTCCTTCCAAGAGCAGCCATAGCGGTATGCGTCCATATCGCGCTTGCTGCAATACGCCCGTCAACAGATAAACCGCGCCTCGACGCAACTGCCCACAATACGATTCATCGGCGTATACGCGCACGGCGACCGTGGAACGTACGTCCGCGCCATCCACAGTGATGCCGCTCAGCCGTATGTCCGTCTGACAATCGTATGTGCGTTGGTCCGAAGCGATCACGGGCGTCGTCACCGTGGCCATGACTTCGTGGTATGAACTGGATTGGCGAGCTTGTGCGGAGGCAGGATCATGCCAGGCAATGGTGTCCGACGCGATTGCCGCCATACTGCCGATGCACGCCACCGCAACGCATACGGTCAATGTTCCCGTCCACCTGATCCGCAGGCGGAAAGACACCACGATCATCGCCGCCACGGCAGCACATGACGCCACTGTTATAGGTAATATTCGTGTGACAGGCCATTCCATGCCGATTATGGTGGCGTCAATGCCAGCTCCGGCATCGGCCTTTGCCTGACCGGTGCCGAGTCCATCAGACATCCTCCATGCGAATAATGCGTGCGCTCCCAGGCTCGCCGCCCACATCACTGTGGCGATCGGCAGCATCCTCCAATCGCGGCTCCCCTGCTCGCGCAGTATCCGATCCCTGCTCATCCGACCGTCACCTGCCCTCGCATGGTCTCCAACGTCTTGGAGCCGATGCCTTTGACATCCAGCAGCTGATCGACTGATGCATACCCGCCAATCGCCGTGCGATGATCAATGATCCGTTGAGCGGTAACCGGCCCAATACCTTTGATGGATTGCAATTCCTCAGCGGTGGCCGTGTTGAGGTTGATGAGACCATGCGTGGAAGCGCCGGCATCGCTGCCGTCCGTCTGCATGTGCGGAGATTGCGTGGTATCCGATTCGGGGTTCGCTGTGGCATCGGAATGCTCCGACTGCTGCGGATCCGTGCGTTTCTCGTCCGTGGTGTTCTGCGATGGCATCGTCTGATCTCCAGCGGAGCCGCCCGTGGTCTGCATGGCGGTCGGTTGAGACAGCATGGCCATATTCATCGACTGCTGGACCAGCAATGCCAAGCTGATGCCAAGGGCGACGATCAGCAGCAATATCACGGCCAAGGCATGCCCAATGGTGAACGACAATCGCGGCTGATCCCGGGTGAGTCTGGCTGATTCGCCGACGGCATCGGCGGAACGTACGCCAATCAGATCCGATAACGCACGTTTGTCACGGGTCGCCTGCCGCAGGCCGCTCTGCGCCCTTTGGGGCGGGTGGCCGGCCGGACGAATCCGTGCATGGCCGGGAGGCGGCGGAGGCGTCGTGGGCCGTTCCACTCGCGGTTGGGGCATGGCTTCGCTCTGCCTGCTGAATGCGCGCAAACGGTTGGCGGCATGGTCTGCGCGATGGTTATGAGAAACGCCCATGCATCCACGCTGATGGATTCATGGGCGTTTGTCCAGCTGAAACGGGGTATGTGGTTCTAGCTTATGAAGTTATCCACAATTGAGGTGGGGCGGTTGACGCTCCCCTCAGTCTCGCCACGCGAGCGGCTCCCCTCAAAGAGGGGAGCCTAACCCGCAACAAGTCACTCCGCGGGAACGATGGAGACGATCTTCGGGGCCTTGACGATCACCTTGCGCGGCTCTTTGCCGCCAAGACGGTCGGCGACGGCGGCCAGCGCCTGCCGTTCGAGGTCGGCCGGGTCGATGTCGACCGGCACTTCGAGCTTGGCGCGCACCTTACCCTTGATCTGCACCACGGAGGTCACGGTGTCGTGGCCCACGTAACGCTCGTCGGCCACCGGCCACGGCTCGGCGGACAGGGATTCGGCGTGACCCAGCTTGCTCCACATCTCCTCGCAGATGTGCGGGGCGATCGGCGCGAGCATCAGGATCAGCGGCTCCACGGCGGCACGCGGCACGGCCTTCAGACCGGTCAGGTGGTTGTTGAGCACGATGAGCTTGGCGATGGCGGTGTTCGGGCGCATGCCTTCCATTTCCGCGGTCACTTCGGCAATCGTGTTGTTGAGCAGCTTCAGGGTCTTTTCGTCCGGCGTGTCCTCGGTCACATGGGCCTGGCCGGTGGTCTCGTCCACCACATTGCGCCACAGACGCTGCAGGAAGCGCATGCCGCCGACCACGTTGCGGGTGTTCCACGGGCGAGACTCGTCCAGCGGGCCCATGCTCATTTCGTACAGGCGGAAGGTGTCGGCACCGTAGTTCTCGTACATGTAGTCCGGGGTCACGATGTTCTTGAGGGACTTGCCCATCTTGCCGAACTCACGGTTGGCGTGTTCGCCGTTCCAGGTGAAGGTCGGCTCGCCGGAGGCGTCGGCCGGGCCTTCCACGACCTCGTCGGCCGGCACGTACTGGCCGCGGTCGTCGGTGTAGGCGTAAGCCTGGATCATGCCCTGGTTGAACAGCTTGTGGAACGGTTCGGCCGAGTCCACGTAGCCGAGGTCGAAGAGCACCTTGTGCCAGAAGCGGGAGTAGAGCAGGTGGAGCACGGCGTGTTCGACGCCGCCGATGTACAGGTCCACGCCGCCTTCGTCACCCGAGTACTTGTTGTGGTTCGGGCCCATCCAGTAGTCGAATTCGTCCTTCTGCACCATGTGCTTGGTGTCGGTCGGGTCGATGTAACGCATGTAGTACCAGCAGGAGCCGGCCCAGTTCGGCATGGTGTTGGTGTCGCGGTAGTAGGTCTTCTTGCCGTCGCCCAAGTCAAGCTCGACCTTGACCCAGTCCTCGTTGCGGCTCAGCGGCGCCTCGGGATTGGATTCGGCGTCCATCGGGTCGAAGGTGCGCGGCTCGTAGTCGGGCACGTCGGGCAGGCTGATCGGCAGGGCGGAATCCGGCAGCAGGTGCGGGGTGCCGTCTTCGCCGTACACGATCGGGAAGGGTTCGCCCCAGTAGCGCTGGCGGGAGAACAGCCAGTCGCGCAGACGGTAGCTTACGGCGCCCTTGCCGACGCCGGCGGATTCGAGCCAGGCGTTGACCTTGGCGATGGCGTCGTCCACGCGCAGACCGTTAAGGCTCAGCGCGTCGCCCTTGGCGTACGTGGATTCGACGTGGGAGTTGATCACGATGCCGTCATGGGAGACGAACGGCGCCTTGCCCTCGTAGTTGGCCAAGTCGTCGCCGGAATCCGGCAGAGGCTTGACGGTGTAGATGACCGGCAGACCGAACTTCACGGCAAAGTCGTAATCGCGCTGGTCGCCACCAGGCACGGCCATAATGGCACCGGTGCCGTAGTCCATCAGCACGTAGTCGGCGGTGAACAGCGGGAGCTTCGCACCGGTGATCGGGTTGGTGGCGTACAGGCCGGTGAACAGACCGGTCTTCTCCCCCGCTTCGTCCACGCGGTCCTTGGCGGTCTTGGCTTCGGCGGCGAGCCTGTAGGCCTTCACGGCTTCGACCGGGTTGACATAGCCGCCCTTCCAGTTTTCGGGTACATCGGCCGGCCATTCGGCGGGCACGTTCTCCAACAGCCGGTGTTCCGGGGAAACAACGGCGAACGTGGTGCCGAACAACGTGTCGGGACGGGTGGTGTAGATTTCCATGTCCTTGTCACCGTCGGCAGTGGCCACGGTGAAGTGCACGGAGGCACCATGGGATTCACCGATCCAGTTGCGCTGCATGAGCTTGACCTTCTCAGGCCAGTTGATGCCGTCAAGGTCGGCGATGAGGCGATGGCCGTACTTGGTGATGCGCATGGACCACTGGCGTAGCTCACGCTGGAAGACCGGGAAGTTGCCACGCTCGGACTTGCCTTCGGCGGTGACCTCCTCGTTGGCCAGCACGGTGCCCAGACCCGGGCACCAGTTGACCGGGGACTTGGAGATGTACGCCAGGCGGAAGTCGTTCAAGATATCCTGCTGCTCGGCGGCAGTGAGGTCGGACCACTGCTTGCCATCGGACTCATGGCCCGGAATGGCCTTTTCGCCGGACTCGAATTTGGCGACGAGCTCGGCGATCGGGCGCGCGGATCCCTTGGAGCCGGACGGGTTGGTGGCCTCCTCGTCGTACCAGGAATCGTAGATGCGCGAGAAGATCCACTGGGTCCAACGCACGTAGCCGGGGTCGATGGTGGCGAACGTGCGACGGCTGTCGAAGCTCAGGCCCATGCGGTGCAGCTGGCGGCTCATGTTGGCGATGTTCGCCTCGGTGGTCACGCGAGGATGCTGGCCGGTCTGGACCGCGTACTGTTCCGCGGGCAGGCCGAAGGCGTCATAGCCCATGGCGTGCAGGACGTTCTCGCCCTTCATGCGGTGGTAGCGGCTCGTCACATCGGAGGCCAGATAACCCAGCGGGTGGCCCACATGCAGACCCTTGCCGGAGGGGTACGGGAACATGTCCATGGCGAAGTAGGCGGTGCGCCCCTCGGCGTTGCGGCCCTTGCCGTCCTTCAGGTCGCCGTTGACGTTGGCCGCCCAGAAGGTGCCTTGCTCATCCCAGATCTTCTGCCACTTGTTTTCGATGTCCTGCGCCAGTGCGGCGTTGTAGCGGAAGTTGGGCTCTTCGGTTTGCGTGCTCTTCTCGTTGTCACTCATAAATCAGCAAGGTAGCCTCGCAACTGGACACGTCGTCAATCGTTATTCAGCATCCGAGACGATGGCTTTGGGGTCACCGTTCAGCGAAACCGTGAGCTTTGTTTGGCTTGTGAACGTATCCTCGGCGGCCGTCCAGCTGCCATCCTCAACCATGTCTTCCAATGCTTCCGCGATTTTCTGCGCCAATTGGCTGATGCCTTGACTCACGGCGATGCCATAACTGACCTCGCCCTTGTCCGCAATCACGTCCATATACTGGGGCCCGTTGGCCGCTTGAAGACCGGAAAGCACCGCCATATCGGAGGCTATGGCATCCGCCGACCCTACTTGCACGGCCGTGACGCACTGCGCATAACTGCTACGCTCCTGAATCCGAGCCTGCGGGTGGTTGCCGCGGAAGATGCCGACTGTCTCGTCACCTTTCACTGCGCACACCGTGCCGTCGCCTACGTCGCCCACCGAACCTGCGTCATTGGTGAATCGGCCACGCTCATCCGACCTGACCAGCAAACCGACGCTGGTCGTGAGGTATGGTCCGGCAAAATCAACGATCGCGCTGGACCCATCGGTGATAGGCCAAGAGGCGACGACCATGTCGACCTGTCCATTGTCCAGCATGGAGCGCCGGTTTTCGGGGCGAACCTGCTTGAAGACGATCTGCTTGTTCGCATAGCCGAGTTTGGCGGCCACGTATTTGGCGATGGTGATGTCGAAGCCCTGGTATGTACCGTCATGCCATGCTCCCACCGATGGTTCGTCGGCTGCGACCCCAATGGCGATGGTGGGTCCCTCCGGCGTTCCGGAGACGGTGGTGACTTGAATTTGGCCGCAACCGGCCAGACCAGATAATGGCAATATCATGCCAAAGGCCGCGGCGAATCCTGCCATCAGCCGGGAGCGAAATCCGCGCCGCATCGGACGGCGAGCGCGGAGCACGCTACGGCTGGCGAACGATGACCAATGGTGCATAACCGTCAAACGCCTTACTTGAACATGCGCGAACGTGTGAGGAACCAGGCAACCACACCGGAAAGCACCATGGAGATCACGATGATGAGCAGGAAGCCCCAAGGCTTGTCGGTGAACGGCATGTCCATCATGCCGCCGTCGAAGTTCATGCCGTACATCGAGAAAATCAGCGTCGGGATGGACAGGGTGATGGAGATGATGGTGAAGATGCGCATCACGTTGTTCAGGTTGTTGGACACGATCGAGGCGAAGGCGTCGGTCATGTTCGCAAGAACGCCGCTGTAGATGTTAGCCATCTCGATAGCCTGCTTGTTTTCGGTGATGACGTCGTCAAGCAGGTCCTCGTCGTCCGGGTATTGCTTGATGCGTTGCAGGGTGGTGAGCTTCTCCATCACGATTTCGTTCGATTTCAGCGATGTGGTGAAATACACCAAAGTCTTGCTCAGCTCCATGAGCATCACGATCTCGCGGTTCTGCATGGAGTGGCGCAGCTTCAGTTCAAGCTTGTCGCTTTCGCGGTCGATGATGCGCAGGTAACGCAGGTACATCGTGGCGTTGCGGTACAGGATCTGCAGGATGAAGCGCGAACGCATGAAGGTGTTGAAGCCTCGGATCGTGCCTTCCATGAACGGGTGGAGCACGGGCGTGTCCTGCATGCAGACGGTGATGATGAGGTTTTCGGTGACGATGATCGACAGCGGGATGGTCTCGTACCAGTCGCGTCCGCCACGCTCCTCCACGGTGGGGATGTCGACGATGATCATCGTGTAGTCGTCCTCGACGTCCACACGTGAACGTTCCTCGTCATCCAGGGGCGCGCGCAGGTCGGCCAGGTCGATGCCGGTCTGCGAGGCGACGGTGGCGAGCTCCACATCAGTGGGTTCGCTCAAACATAACCAGGAGCCGTTTTCCGGTTTCTCGATCTGCTCCACCTGGCCATTGATTGAGCTGAAGATTCTCAGCATGTCGCCTCACCCGCCTTCCGCGCTTTCCTACTGTTCTATCGCTGTACGGTTCCAAACCGCAATCAGTCTAGACCCACCGTTCGAATTTGCGAGCGGGGTTTCGCATAGCGACCGTCACCAGACGATTGGCTGCCAACTTGGCATGTGCGGTCCGCGCAGATCGGTCGGCCCGTTCTCCCAGTCGGCGCTGTCGGCGATGGCGGGAGCCTTGTTGTATTCCTCCAACTCCCACAGGGGCTGTTCGGCGGGGATGCCGTTGACGCTGTGGCGCACTTTGAGCCGGCACCAACAGGCGTTGCGCATGCCGCCGAGTGCGTTCATGCCGTCCGGGTCGAGTTCGAGCAGGTTGGAGATGGTGGCGGTAATCCATGAGCCATGGGTGACGAGCATCAGCGTGGTGGGCGTGCTGTCTGAATAGGCGGAGTCGATGACCAGTGCGCGCACGGCATCGGCACCTCGCTGGCCCACGGCGGCACGGCTTTCCACACCATGCTTGGTTTCGCCCCCAGTGTGTTGTTTCCAAGAGGCGTAGTCGTCGGCTGCCACGGCTTTGATTTCGGCGCGGGTCATGCCTTCCCACTCGCCGAAGCTGCGTTCACGCAGTCGTTGGTCACAGGTGACCGGCAATCCCAGAATATCGGCGAAGGCGTGTGCGGTCTGTTGGGCACGGAACAGGTCGGAGGTCATCACCACCATGCGCCGGCCGGCGGCGGGAGCCTCCTCGAACTGTCGCGTATCAGTGCGTTCGGCGGCGTCAGGACCGGGCTGGGCGATGGCTTCGGGATGCTCGGCAAGTCGGTTCACCTTGGCCCAGTAATACCGTGAAGCGAGCGCGAATGCGGTCTGGTCGACCTGCCATTGGCCTACGATGTCGAGCGGCACATCGATCTGGCCTTGCAGACGGTGTTCGAGATTGTATTGCGTACGGCCATGACGCAGCATCATCACTTCATCGATCATCGGTTTTCGCCACCTCGTTCTCTTGCGGTTTGCCATACTCATCTCAGCACAACCCCTAGAATGGCGGCATGGAGATTTCTGAGTCGACCTGGGCGTTCATCGCCAAACACCGCCGTGAAGATGTGCGTGATGTGGCCTTGCACGCCAAACATGATGGCGACGTGGATGTGCCGTTCGCGCTGGAGCAGATTGCCGGCTGGCAGCGCGCTTCACTCAAGCTACCTGACTGGGCGTCCCATGATGGGCTGATTTTCCCGCCGCAAGTCCCAATGGAACAATGTTCCAGCCAGTTCACGGCTCAATACAAAGCCCGGTTAGCACAGCGATTGTTGGCCAAGGAAGCAGTCGACGACGATTCCCCGACATCCCTAGTCGACCTGACCGGCGGTTTCGGCGTCGACTTTTCTTACATGTCCCGAGTGTTCAATCGTGCCATATATGTGGAACAACAATCCACTTTATGTGATATCGCTCGCCATAATTTCCCAATACTCGGCCTTGGCCACGCCGAAATCATCAATGATGATTCAACAGCAGTGCTTGATACGCTTGGCCGAGCCTCCATGATCTTCCTCGATCCGGCCCGCCGTGACGATCATGGCTCGCGTACCTACGCGATTGCCGATTGCACGCCGGATGTGCTGACCCTGAAGGATACGCTGCTGGCCAAGGCACCGACGGTCATGGTCAAGCTCTCCCCCATGCTCGACTGGCATAAGACCATTACGGATTTCGCCGGCGCGGTGCACGAGGTGCATATCGTCTCCACCGGTAATGAATGCAAGGAATTGTTGCTGGTGTTGGGGCGCGGCCGTTGCGCCTCACCGCTCGTGGTA
Source organism: Bifidobacterium sp. FKU (assembly GCF_026016385.1). Lineage (NCBI taxonomy): Bacteria > Bacillati > Actinomycetota > Actinomycetes > Bifidobacteriales > Bifidobacteriaceae > Bifidobacterium > Bifidobacterium sp. FKU. The sequence continues at coordinate 1,227,027 of NZ_CP092888.1, read as the reverse complement.
TGCGTCAATGACGGGCAGGTGCTGTCGTACAAGGCCGGCGATAACAGCGACAATCAAACCCCTATCAGCGATTCTGCCTTAGTTGCATGCAATACCTGTAATACCGAGGATCTCCCGGCTGAGGAAAGCGCGAACGGCTTCGATTCCTCGCATTGGAAGTACCTTTACGAACCCAACGCCTCAATCATGAAGGCCGGGTGCTTTGATGTTCTCGAACAGCGCTTCGCCGTGCATCACATCAGCCCGAATAGCCACCTGTTCGTGGCGGCCGAACCTATTTCCGATTTTCCAGGCAGATCATTCGTCATCGAATCCATCGCCACCATGAACAAGAGAGAACTGAAGCAGCTATTGGCCGGTCTCACGCACGCCAACATCTCCGTACGCAATTCCCCCCTAACCGTGGCCCAGCTACGCAAAAAACTCAAACTCAAGGACGGCGGCAACACCTACCTCTTCGCCACCACCGACGCCCAAGGCCGTCACCTAGTACTGCGCACTAAAAAGCGAAAAAGTGGCTCCCTCTGACGAGGAAGCCACCAATACGTCAGCTAATCAGTCCTTGGCGATGGTCTTGCCGGCGGTCGGACCGGAGGCAAGGTTCTGGATTTCGGTGACTTCGAGAACCGGAATCACGGCCGGCTTCTTGGTGCCCTTTTCCTCGGCGACCTTGACCTGCTCGTTGTAGATGTCGTCGTCAACGTGCAGCACCACATTGCCGCGGAAGCGGTAGCCCTGCTTCTTCTCGAGGTTGGCGAAGGCGATGACCAACGGAGAGCCGTTCTTGAGGTTCTCGTAGTGCTGGCCGGCGGTGCGCTCGTGGTAGGCGATGTGCGTGTCGTCCAGAACGAACAGAGACATCTTCGGGCCGAGGTCCAGTTCGCCGTCCTTGGAGACGGTGGTGATCCAGCCGAGGTTGTTCTCGATGAATTCCTTGATCTGCGGTGTGATGACTGCCATGTCGAATCCTTTCAAGATTGTTGCGGAACCATGTCTGTTCCTTTCTAGAATACCGGTTTCGCGCGCGACCGGCCCGGGCGCTCACTGTGAGTATCCTCACCTTCACATGGTTTTCATCGCGCTTCCGCCCGCCGGCGGCAATACGGGACGACACGCACCCGACACCCGCCGACCGGTCGGTTTTGGCCGGTAGTCCCCGTAATCTGTGAGCCAAGAGAGCCACAAGTTTTCCAACCGTCCAGAGGTGCACCATGGGTTTGGTCGATCGTTGCAACAAGTTGCGCAGCCGCTGGTCACGCAGCTTTCCCCCGAATCTCGCCAGACTCATGCTGCTGTGCTGCGCCGCGTTGTGGGGAGGCAGCTATCTGCTCGCCAAAATCGCCATGGAGGCGATTTCGCCCCAATGGCTGATGGGGCTGCGCATGACCGGTGCCTGCCTGTGCATGCTGGCGTTGTTCCATAGGCATATCGTGCCGTATCTGACGCCGAAGATCATCGTGCCGGCACTGGTGGCGGGCCTGACCTATTGGGGTACGATGGTCACCCAGACCGTCGGGTTGCGGACCATCGAACCCGGGCGCAGCGCGTTTCTGACGGCGGCCTATTGCGTCCTCACCCCGTTCGCCACATGGATCGTCTCGAGGATTCGGCCGAAGGCCATCAACCTGGTTGCCGGCGTGATCTGTCTGGCCGGCGTCGGCTTCGTCTCGTTGAAGCCGGGCGGTTCGTTGTCGCTGGGCGCCGGCGACTGGCTGACCATCGCCACCGCGGTCATCTTCTCGTTCAACCTGACTTTCCTGGGCATCTACACCAAACGGTTCGACCCGATCGCCGTCACCTTCGTGCAGTTCGGCGTCGCCGGCGTATTGTTCATCGCAGGAGCGGCGTTCACCGAACCCGCGCCGAACGCCGGTTGGCTGGCGCCCTCGGTGGTGGCCAGCGTGATCTACCTGTTCCTCGGCGCCACGATGAGCGCCCAGATCATGCAGAACATCGGCCTGGCCCACGTGCCCGCCTCGCAGGCCTCGATCATCATGTGCACGGAGAGTCTGTTCGCCATCACGTTTTCCGCTTTGTTCTGGGGCGAGAGGATCATGTGGAGCTCACTGGTGGGTTTCGCTTTGATTTTCGCCGCCGTACTGATGTCGGTGATCAGACCGACCGGGCAGTCGCTGCATCGTAATTGACGACGTCCCGCGGCCTGCGGCGACGCGAAACGCACGTGTGTGCGCCGCAGGGCGTGTCCGACCTGTACGAAGGCCGATTTTGAAGGTCTCGTGTAGGCCTCGCCCCGCTTCCATCGAGTTTCAGGCAACCTGTCAGCCCGACACCCTACGGTCGTGCATTGTGAAGAAGTTTTTTGAAGGAATCTCCCTCTCATCCATCGTGGCAGGCACCCTTGCCGCCGTCACCTCGTTCCTGCTCGCATCGAAGATCGGCATCGGCGGTTCGGTGATCGGAGCGGCGGCCAGTTACGTCGTCTCCGCCGTGGCCACCAAGATCTACCAGAACGTGCTCACCGCCTCCGGCGAAAAACTCCAATCGGCCTCGTCCTCCGGCAACGGGATCACGAAGGACGCCGAGAACGGCGATGCCGATGGCGGCGCCCCCCGAACGGCCGGCAGCCGGACCGACGTTCGGGACGAGCCCGATACGGCGACGGGCGTGACCGCCGATGATGCTTCCTCCACACGCAGACCGCGTGAAATCGTGTTCAGCCGGGCGAACGGCAGGACGTACTCGGTCGATGAGCTGCGCAAGTCCCGCTTCCGCGCTTCGAAGCACACCGCCATGATCGTCACCTTGGTGTCCGGCCTGCTCGCCGTGGCGGTGACGGCCGGCGTCGTGATGCTGGCCACGCAGGGACGCGGCACGGACAATCTCGTATCCCCCACCACGACCACGCCCGCGCGCAACGACACCGGCACGCGAACGGGCACACCCGATCAGAACAACACTCTGCCCCAGACGGGTACCGGCGATGATTCGAAGGGAACCAGCAAGGATTCGAAAACCGACGCCCCCTCCACCGACCTCGACGCCAACGGCACCTCGGGTTCGACCGGCGCCGGCGCCTCGGATTCGAAAACCGACGGCACCGCCAACGGTTCGAACGGCACCGGCACCTCAAAGAATCCGACCACCGAGGACCCGACCAGCCAAGGCGCCGGCGGCAGCCAGACCGGTTCGAATGGCACCGGCACCGGCTCGACAAAGAAAGATCCGTCGGGATCGACTTCAACCAGTACCGACACCAGCGGCACCAGCGGATCGCCGGCCACCAGCCAAGACGCCGGAGCCGGCAGCACGGGCAAATAGCGCATGCGGAAAGCCCGGCGACCGCGACGTCAGTCGACGGCTAAGTTGAATCCGGGACCACCATGCCGAATATCGCTTGGAGATATGGTAAGGGAACGACGCATGAGTCGTTCCCTTATCGTGGTAGCCGTATCGTGACCCTGGCGCCTTTGGTTTCTGCGGAATTACTGAGGAGCAGTTCTCCTCTATGCTGTTTTATGATGACGTCAACGATATATAGGCCCATCCCATAATGCAGTTCGGAGCCTCTGCTCTGGTCTGCCATATAGAAACGCTCTTTCGCGTGCTTCAATGCCTCTTGCGAAAAGCCACAGCCACAGTCCGTAATGCAGATATTCAAGTGATCACCCTGGCCATCCGCATCCATATATAGCGGAGAGTCTACGGGCGAGTGCTCTACGGCATTTGAAACCACATTCATCAATGCCCGCTCCAACAATACTCTATCCCCAGTTATATGTTTCGGAAGAGCGTGCTGCGTCTGCTGAATCACAATACCTTTATCTTTGCAGATGATTTCAGCTTGAGATATGACATGTCTCCAGAACTCCGGGAAGCATATGTCTTCCATCTGCAATTGATATCCGCAGGATGCTCGGGATATATCAATCATCATCTTTATGTACCGTCTCATCTGCTCAGAGCTTCTCATCGCATACGACAGATAGAGCTTTTGTTCTTCGTCAAGCGTCGTTTCATCCAACAGGTCGATGTTCCCCCTGCATAACAGTCAATGGAGTCTTCAAATCATGGGCCAAGGATGCAATCTGCTCTCTCTGCGCTTGTTCACTTCGCCACTGCTGTTCCAATGACTCTTTCAAACTGTTTCGCATACTATCAAAAGATGAAACCACGTTTTCAAATTCAAGTATTCGAGAATGCCTGATAGCAAAATCTAAGTTGTGATTTTCAATCTCTTTAGTGGCTTCTAATATAGGCGTCAATTCTTTTCTCAGCTCTCTGGCGAAATGAACCGTCAAGTAGACGCATAAGCCTAAGCTGTTAGCGATGATCAAAGCGATCAGCAGTATCTCCGGAGACGGTAGGTACTTGTTGCACTGTGCATTGAGATACTGAGAACCTATGACGTACTGCAGAACAATGTACCCATCATCTCGAGTGATGAAGATGAACTGTGTTCTACCGCCTGCATCTATGAGACCCGTCTCGGCAAACGCCAGAGCCTTCTCTTTCTCTTCTTCGTTCATATTCGTATCTATGGATCCATAGTTTCTATCCAACCGAAGGTATTTAATCCCAATGGGCAGATACACGTCTGATACATCTGGCGTTGCGGTGAGTATCGGCACCAGATTTTTCGCTTGCCGTTCGGCATTATCCGCAAACGTTACAAGCCCCATGCTGGAGGCGAACATTATGCAGGCAAAGGGGATGACTACGGACATACACAGTCCGCCAAGCAGACATACAAGAAATCTATAAAAAGTTCTTGTAAGCGTCGTCTTCATCTTTGTTCCCATCTATAGCCTATCCCCCAGACCGTTACGATTGGTTGAACACCGGCCTCCTCGAACTTCGACCTTATGTTTTTTATATGCGTCGAAATTGTAGAACCATCGCCATCCCCATAGAAGGGAAAAACGGCTTCGTATATTTGTTTCTTTGAAAAAACCTGCCCTCTGTTGCCGGCAAGATATTCGCAGATCAGATATTCGCTTTTCGTCAAAGGCACAGGTATATTATCCACCAGCAGTTCTTTTGCGGATAGATCAATCTTTATCCGATCAAACGTAAGCGACACATGTCGTTCTCTCTGTTCACGGCGTAGATGCGCATGTACTCTCGCACGTAATTCCGCAATACGAAATGGTTTTGTCAGATAGTCATCCGCTCCTAGTCCAAGACCGGATGTAATGTCTCTCTCCATTGTCTTAGCGGTCAGAAAGAGAATGGGACAGTCCACCAACGAACGTATCTTGCCGCAATAGGTGAATCCGTCCATATCAGGCATCATGATGTCCAATATAATCAGATCATACCCGTTCAGCCCTTCAAGGGGCACCTGGGCGGTGGACGTATGGATCGTCACTGTATGTCCATCTTTTTCCAGTCCGTTCTTTACAAGTTCCAAGATGGGTCGATCATCATCAATCATCAGGATTGTCGCCATAATACACCTGCTTGCCTCTTCTATTCCATAATTCATATATGCAATAAAAACGGTCATTGGCGCTTTGCAACATAGAAGACGTCATTTATCCGCACCGCAACAGCTTCAGTCCTCTCTCTACTGTTGATTTCATAAACGTCCTTGTACATCCATTGTTCCCGATGCCGTCCGACGGTTTCCCCATACCAGTCAATTTCCCTCAATTCCTCCTTTGACAAAGGAATCTTCGTCTCTGCATCAAATACGACATTTCTAGCAAGAAGATCAATGCGACTTCCTAGTTCACCATCTGACACAGTATCAGAAGTTACTTGATAGACTACGCCATCACAAAGAATCTGGGTCGCATCTCGGGGATTGACCGAGAATCCGCAACTCGTGGATTGTCGCATGTCCTTAAAATCAAACACCCTATCCACGTCTCTGACATCTTCGTCTATGACAGCTTTGTGATACTCGCCATCTATATCCACAATCAGATAGTCGCCGGCATCAGAAGCTGCATACACATTTACGAATGGAAGAACATGGGACTTACCAGGGGCTTTATCCACCAGATCCGATATCTTCGCCAGAGTCTGCAAGGTACCATTCTTGAGATCCTCTTGGAGTATTACCTTTCCCGTCTCGTCTACGGCAACAAGTTGTCGGACATACCCGACCCACGTCCCGAGACCGTTGTCGGAGACCGTATCCTCTAGAATGGTGTAGTCATTTCCCATACAGGAGAACTTCGTCACGTTATCCTTGTTCAAATAACATTGCTCTCCGGGATATTCGCTGTTCCCCTCTTGCAAAGAACAGCCCGTAAGAGATAGACATGCGATACCAGCACAAAGCAGCGGCAGCATTTTACTCATATCCCTTTGCTCCTTCCCATCTGTGGAACCACATCAGGCTTACGATGAATAGCACCATTGAAGAGACAAGCATGATCATGAATCCTAGTTGGAGTTCATATAATCCAGAATAAAACTGTTCCTCATTAACATATCTCAAGACACAATAATCCATAAACCGCACTCCCCAGCCCCACGGAAGGAACTTCCAGATACAGTCTCCAAGTCCCGTAGCCAGCAATGCCGATAATAGGCTTCCTGTAATACCTATACCCATAACTACACTTTTACCTAGAGTGAAACCAGCAAGTATGGAAATAAGATACAGTGGTATTGCAGACAATATCAACATGGTAAGTGGTCGTATATAGAACGAGAATGGAACGCTTGAATAAAGCAGAGCAAATAAGAAGACACAAAGCGCCGTTGCGGAAGCTGCCAGAATGATGAGATATGCCAATTTTCCGATATATACTGACATGCGCGAAGGAACCACGCCAAGGATTGATTGAAAACGACCTGCTTCATTTTCAAGTTCGACCGTCATACCTACGACGATAGAGATAACAAGTGGAAAAACAATTGCCACAACTTCTAAAAAAGTCGTCACAGCCGTCATCCATCCCCAACCTGATATACGGAAATATCCAGCAAAAACACAGGCCCCAATCACAGGGAAGAGAACATGGATCAGAAGTAATGGCGTATGCCTGCTTTTAAGCCATTCCGCTTGAAGACATCTGATAATACCCGACATCAAAGAACCTCCTGCTTGATAAAGGATCTTGCCGTTGACTTCGCAAGGCCATATAGTAGAAACACCGACAAGCACAGTACCGCGATGACCAACAGTAAGGGAGTAGACAGGGCACTTCCTTTTACTGATGCTCCATTCGGCAATATTCCCAATGCGGGAACCATAAGGCGATCAACCCAACTATAAGGGAACAGGAACCAAAGGCCTGTGTCCGCCCCCAATATCCCCAGCGTCAGGCTCATTCCGACATTCAATATGAGAGTGGCGAATACACCCACCTTCTTGGTCAGCCATAAGCATAGCGGTATATTCCATACACTTGCCAGAATGATGCAGAGCGTTCCGAACAATGCCTGCATCGGTCTGATCGTCATGGGTATGCCGAAGATGCGTTGAATAATGAAACCACCTGCAATATTGCACAACATCAGAATTGCATTGGCGAGTGCCGCATAAAGTATGCAGGTGATTATCTTTGCATACCATACCCGCTCTAGGTCGACAGGTAACGACAATATGGCCCTAAACTGTAATTTGCCGCTATCTCTCTGGATTATTAAGATTGATAATAGCGTCACGCAGCCGGGGTACAAAAACACATACCACCAGTTATATGAATTCTGCTGATACCACATAGGAGCAAACACATTAAGACATACCGTTAGCATAGGGGCTATCCATGCTATTTTCCTAACAAAAGTACCTTTATGTTTCAGGTATTCAGAGGCTATATAATTGATCATACTATCGTTCTTCCTGTGATTTCCTTACAACCTCGACAAATAGTTCTTCCAAGTTCTGATCCTTATTCATTGGTCCTTCATATCCCAAAACACCATTTGAGATGATACCAATATCGTCAGCAATAAGCTGAACTTCCGATAGAATATGACTGGATAGAATAACAGTGATCCCTTTAGATGAGAAGGAACGGATAAGAGAACGTAGTTCTTGTATGCCGATAGGGTCTAATCCGTTTGTCGGCTCATCCAGGATCAACAACTCGGGACTGTTCAACAGAGCGATGGCTATTCCCAAACGTTGTTTCATACCCATTGAGAATTGTCCGGCTCTTTTCCGTCCCGTATCTTGCAGATCCACTATCCTTAGAACTTCACCTATCCGGGTTTTAGGAATATCCAGCAACTTCACACGGACTTCCAAATTCTCCGTTGCGGAAAGATTCTCATACAGTGGAGGAGTTTCAATCAAAGCTCCGATCTGTTCCAGATCTCTTCTGCTCCACTCATGTCCATCAAACAGAATCTTGCCACTGGTAGGACGGAGCATGCCCGTGATCATTTTCAGAGTGGTGGATTTACCGGCGCCATTTGGGCCAAGCAGCCCGTATATCGAACCTCTCCGAACGGTTATAGATACGTTATTCACAGCCCTTTGCTTCTTGAAATCCTTACATAGGTTATTCGTCTGTAGAATTGCTTCCATATTTGCCAATACCCTTTCCTTGTTTTCAAGGTAGAGAATAAACAGCAAAATTGAAGACTTTTTGAAGATTTCAAGATACCGTGCACCCATCCATCCGCAGCGTTCAACTTGCGAAATACGCAAACCGTGGCCACGGATCAGGGAAGGTCCCGTCCACCGGGTCATCACGAACGTTTCGTTCCATCGAGAACCGGTCAATGGAACGAAACGTTCGTGATCATCCGGGCAGCAGTTTGCCGACCATGTTCTTCGGCCCAAGCAACATCACGGTCAAAGTCTCCTGGGGCACCGATACCAATGTTATCGGCTCTGAGAACGTCACAGAAATCAAGACATAACTGCACGACGAAGGCAAATCATTGAACTCGGACAACTTCACCATCACTTGGTATGGCAACATCTCGACCGTCACCGCCCATGGCGAAAAACAGTCAGGCCAAAGCTACACGTTCGACTGGAAAGAGCCACCCCGAATACCACTTCTCTCAGGCCCCCACAACCGGACAGGCCACACCAAGGCATACGCATGGGAATCGTGCGTCCGACACTCGGTTTCGAGCCCATGAGACATTAAGGCCACGACTATCGTTGTATATTCCGAAATTGGACGCAAAGCAGGTATTGGTCGTAACTACATGGTAAAGTCGGCCGTGAAAATTGGCGGAGATACGCATACCAGCGGCCTCAAATCAAACTACGCTTACAAAGACGCAAGGAGAGTTTGGTGGGCGGATGAAACATCTTATTATGATTATTATCCATATTAAGCAAAGTAGTCCAAGTATCTAGGGCGGGCTATTTGTCCCGCCCTAGTTTATAGATCCCTTCAAAGAAGAGGCGTATGCTATGAAAAAGTTTTTAAAGATTTTTATTTTCCTTGAAGTCATACTCTTTGCCTATATTTTTAATACTTCCATTTACAACATTTATGAAAAGAATAACATTGCTGCCAAGAATCTAAAAGGGTACGTCTTAGAGGAAACATCGCCAGAAGTTCTCGATAGGTTTTATACATTATTCACAAAAGAGTATTCTCATAATAAATTAGAGCTTATCAACAATACGCTCACTTCCACAGATAAATCTGTTTATGATCTGTATTGCTTTCCGTTAAATTCTTTTACACAAAAACAGCCTATATCTTCTTCTATCTTATTTCAATATCATGAATTGCAGAAGGAAGATTTTTTAGATAGTGTTGGTGTATTCTATACAGATTTACCAAACGATGCAATCAAAGAGATAGCATCTCGACTGTCCGTCGCGATAAACAACTTTGAAAGCGACTCCATTCCGTACAGTATGGTATTGGAACTAAATCTTGTGAATTTCATGATTTTATTTATTGTAATTCAAATCATATACTGTATTTATACCTCCTATAGTTTGAAAAAAATAGGTATTAAAAAAAGCATGGGCTTTTCTACTATACATATTTTAAAGGAACAAATTACAAATATAATAAAATATTATTCTGTAGTATGCCTAGTATTACTGTTGTTGTTAAATACCTATTACGCATTAACAAACAGGTATGCTTCTTCTTATTTAATAACAAGCGTGCTATTCTTTATTGGCGTTTTAGCTATAAATATACTTTGTGTTTTAATGACAAGTATTCTAATTAAGTTTGTCTCCTTAGAGGCAATGATAAAAAATAAAACTTTAAATAGCGGCACAAATGTTGTAGTTCAGGCTGTAAAAATAGCTTTTTCAGTAATAATCGCCATTACCATTATTTCATTACTAAATCAAGGAAACTCATTTAGACAAAGCCAACAAGCTGTTTTAGACTATAAGTACCTGGATGGATATTATACCGCAAATGGTTTTAATTCCTCGAAGTATGACTATGCGTTAGCAAACACAAACATATTAGAAAACTATTCCAAGCAAGCATCGGAGATGTACAATCATAACCATTCACTACTTTGTGATTTTAAGACAGACGATGGTTCGCAGACATCACGCCCCTATTATGAACAACAGCTTGCTATCGCAAATAGGAATTATCTGAATGATTTTTCAAATATTAAGCTCAACGGAAAACCATTGGAAGAAGATAAATTCAATGAACCAACCGTATTGGTTCCGCATAAATACAAGAATGATGAACAATCTATTAAAGAATACATCAAGCAAGAATATTTCCGATTGATGAATTACAATCAGTTCTATGGAATACCTGGAGAAGAAAGAACTATTGACAAGTTTAATATTGTTTATATCGACGATGCTTCTACGATAAAAGCTAATACAGAAAACGGTTTTTCTGATATAGCCGATCCTATTATCATTGTTGATACAGGCGATTTTGCCGGACTTTATTATCTGGATTCTTTAAATACGAGGTGTCTATTTTTCCAAATGAAATCAAGAGAGGATTTCTCTTCCTTGTTGTCAGAATATGGTTTAGAGCAATTAGTTACAGCCGGAACATTACTCACACCTTATTTAATGCAGCTTGAAAATGTGACATTCGTTCTTAAAACACTCACCATGTTCATTATTGTATTTATGGTGTCTTTACTGTTTATTTTGTATATCTCAAATTATGTGGACATCTTTGTAAATCGAAAGAAATATGCGGCAAAAGAGATCTTGGGATTCTCTCATTCTAGAACACTGAAGAATCGTTATATTCTTTGGGGAACTGGACTCATTATATCAGTCATATTGACTACTATAAATCATTATTTTGCTTTCATCTTCGTGATCATATTTATTGACTACATATTTTGCGAATTGCTTTATAGAACTTATATTTCAAACACTTTATATGAGATTGAAAAGGGAGCATAATTATGTCATTGATTACATTGAAGAACGTCAAAAAAGTATATGGAAAGAATCAGGTTCTATTTGAGAATTTGTCTTTGGAGATAGAGAAAGGCGAATTTGTGGGTCTCGTAGGGAGAAGTGGTGCGGGTAAAACGACACTTCTAAATATAATAGGATTGATCACTGATATATCTGCGGGAACAATCACTATTGACGGTCATCAGAATGTGTCCATGAACAGTAAAGATGCTATGATCTTGAGAAGATATACAATAGGTTATTTGTTTCAGAATTATGGACTTATAGAAGATGAAAGTGTGTTATGGAATTTAAAATTGGCTCTTGAATATAAGAAAATAAAAAAGAAAGAAAAACTCAAACTAATCGATAAGTATCTAAAGCAATTTGAGCTAACTGATATGCTTGACAAGAAAGTATACCAGTTAAGCGGCGGAGAGCAACAGCGAATTGCAATTATCAAGTTGATTTTGCAAGGAAGTCGGATCATATTAGCCGATGAGCCAACTTCCGGGCTTGATAAAGAGAATGAATCGATAGTGATGAAGCTTCTGAAAGAATTAAATGAAGATGGCATTACTATAATCATGGTCACTCACAACATGAATCTGCTCGATTGTTTTTCCAGAGTTATAGATGTAGAAAGCTTCAGATAGTTTGCCTAAAGGGAGATACACGGTTTCACATGCGTGCAATCTCCCTTTGCATCTCGTCATATCAAGACCCATATTCAATCACGATACATTCATGGTGCGCCACTTATCATCCGAGCAATGAACAGTCTTTAATACTGTATTTATGTAGATAATCAGATTCCTTGTATCGGGTTTTGCTTACAGTAGATTCTTCCAACACTCCTGTCCTTTGAAAACTACAAACATTCACCGCTAGTCGCCTGCGCTTCCATCCATCTTCGACTCCTCCTGAAGAACGGCATGGGCCCATTCCAAACGCCGATCGGCGGATCATCGAGATGCGTTCCCAGCATAAGAGGCTCCCCCACCGCCTTGCGGTCACACGTTGCCTTGCCGGCCTGGACTACTCCGCGTCCCCGATTCAATAGATGCGTCCCACGGCCTTGCCCGTGACGCCCATCACCCTGCGCAAGCCGAGCGCCCGGCGCAACCAGACGTCGCTCACCAAGGACAAGATAGATCGACTCGTGCCATTGCCCCCCCCCCGAATACTACCGGCCCGGCGGGTTCTAGTGATCGTTGCAACACCTGACCTACCGCAAGGAGGGTCAGGTGACCAGAAGCCACCGAAACGAAGACCGTGGCGGGGAACACCGTTGGGCGTTCAACGGCGTCGAATATCCGACGAGGAAGCTGATGTGCGAGGCGAGACGCGCCGAGTACGTGCGCCTGCTGGACGAGGAAGGCATGAACTTCACCCAGGCCGCGCACGCGGTCGGCGTCTCGAAACGCACCGGCAAGGCGTGGCGCAACGGCAGGACGCGCGCCACGGGAAGGAACGAGAAACCCCTGGTGGACCGGTATCGTTCCACCATGGACAAACCCAGGACCCTCCATCCGCGCCACCTGAGCCAGGAGGAGCGCATCCAGATCGCGGACCGTCTGCGTCTGGGCGATTCGATCCGCGCCATCGCCCGCCTGCCGGGCCGCGACCCCGGCCGGTCGGCCGCGAGGTCGAGCGCAACAGGAATCCCGAGTCCGGCGGTTACGAGCCCTGCCGCGCCCGGCAGAAGGCCGCGGACCGGCTCAAACGCCCCAAACCGCGCAAGACGGCCGAGGACTGTGGGACGAGATCCTCGCCGGGCTGCGCAGGCATTGGAGCCCGGAGCAGATAGCCAACCGGCTGAGGCTGGACTTCCCGGATAATGGGGATACGCACGCGAGCGTCGAGACGATCTGCCAGGCCATCTACCTGCAGGCCAGGGACGAACTCAAGCAGGAGCCGAAACGCGCCATGAGGCAGGGGCGAACCGCCCGCAGACCCCAAGGCGGCCAAGGCCGCAAACCCCGTTCCCGCGAACCCATGGTCATGATCTCGGAGCGACCACCGGAGATCGAGGACCGGGCGGTCCCGGGCCACTGGGAGGGCGATCTCATCACCGGCAGCCGCAACAAAAGCGCCATCGGCACGCTCGTCGAGCGCACCACCAGGTTCACGATCCTGCTGCACCTGCCCGACGGGCACGACGCCGAACACGCCCGGCAGGCCATCATCGACAAGATGCAGCACCTGCCCGAACTCCTGCGCAACAGCCTGACCTGGGACCAGGGAGCGGAACTCGCCCTGCACAAACGGATCGGCGCCTCGCTGGACATGGCCGTCCACTTCTGCGACCCGCACTCCCCGTGGCAGCGCGGCACCAACGAGAACACCAACGGGCTCCTGCGCCAGTACTTCCCCAAAGGCACCGACCTATCCGTCTACCCGGAGGACTACCTCGACGCGGTCGCCGAGGAACTCAACGACCGGCCACCAAAACCCTCGGGTTCATGAAACCAAGCGAGAAGATCATCGAACTGCTCGACGCCGCGTGATAACCTCAACAACCGACAACGTGACCATGGAAGGCCGCTCAAACCTCAGGTGTTGCAACCACCACTAGAATCCGCCTTATCGCCAAATCCATCAGGCTCTTGTACCCGGTCTGGAAGTAGCTGTTCGGACTGGAGGACTGCTTATCATCACGATCCGGCTTCACGGATCCGCCGTAGAACGTATTCTTCCCGACGGCCTGCGTCACCATCCTGGGACCATCACGCTCGATGGCCTCACGGTGTTTTTCCAATATCGCGCTTCCACCGGTGATGGAGGCCATGGAATCAACGATGAGCCCGACAAAACATCACCAGCCCCTCGCAGGACACACGCCGTAAATCGTGTCCGACTCGGACAAATATGCAGCTAGAATCTCTTCTTCACCACATTGACGACCAAGTGGCCCACCTTGCTGACGACCGTGGGACCGTATTTCTTGGCGAAGGCAGGGGCTCCGGTATCACGTGTCTGCATGAGGAGCACAGAGCTTACCCGGAAGACGAAGCTTCCTGAGGTTCTGCGTCAGTCTTCATCTTGAACGGGTTCATCTTCCATTTCCTCATCGTCAATTGCGAAGACTTCGTCGGAGATACTGATTCAGCAATCAGGAGACATGGTCATTGACATGTCTTTGCTCCCATCCTGGTCAGCACCCGTATGGGCCCATGAACCTGAATCCGTTGAAATGCATCATATAATCGGGAGTGTCGGCACACCAAGTATGGTTATAAAGTGTATGCGGAAAGCGTCAAGCCGTTCTCTAACAAGCTGAGATGTTCCCAATCGGTACGCACGAGCTGTTTTATATTCAGTAGCAGAAGAACCGCCACGAACAAAAACAGAAACGTCCCTATAGAAAAATGATAGACAAGGTGTTCGTCGCCGGCACTGATACGGTGTCTTTTGTTCCAAATCTTTTGCATAAATCAATCACTCCTTTCTGAGTACAATAAAGAGCAGTCAACCCTAAGACTAACTGCTATGTATGCATAGATATGAAATTGCGAAACTGGAAGTTATCGCTCTGACATATATCTCTGTATTTCATCAGAGGTCAATTTTCTTATTTGCGTATTTGCATATTCTCTGTATTCTTCAATCATGAAAACAGGTTTCATATCTTTGCAAGTTTTTCCTTTGTTCTTCTTTAGATATAACAGCAAGTCCTCACCGTCCGCAAAGATTTTGTATGAAAGTCTGCCATTCTCACTTTTCAGTTCGTAAATACCACATGACTTTTTAGTACTATAATCAGCAGTACGCAAATATAATTTCGCTATCTCTAACGATCTAAAAGGGAAATTTCACCGTTGTAATCCACGTTTGGGGTCATGCTCAATGCAAATACACCTCCCGCAAGTCCCACAGATGTATTGTGTATGATTTTCTAAACAATCTAATGGATTTAAAAGTGGTGTTATTCTATTCTCGTCAACATAACATTCCATACACATTTCAGATTCACTCCTTCTGCAACTTCAAATGCGTTGCTTCCTTCATACCCATATTATAACAGTTCCATATATCTGCTACAATAAAAAATCTACCCACCAAATTTATTTTTCGGTTGTCCCTGCGGTGTATGGTTCCGTGGATTGCCTGCGTTCTTCAATACAATGTCCTCTGCTTTTACATACCAATCCGCATCTGCACCCGTATAGGTCTTTCTTGATACCGTATCGGCTCCGGGATTGACAAGCTCCACAACTGCATTATACGGAAATCCCCTTAACGGTACTTCTGGCGGTACAGACACGGGAATAATTCCACCATGCAGACTACAGTTTAAATCAGGCTCTTGTGTTGTTTTCGTGGGTGGTGGTTCGTCGGTGAGCCGTTGAATCCCAAATGGTCGTCGAGGATGTGCCGGCTGACGATTCCCCGTTGTGTCCCGCTCCCGCGCCGGTGGTCCGGGTGCGGTGCCGGAAGGCGGCACCCCGGTGTTCGCGCTGCGGACGCAAGTGCCCTGAGTACGACGACGGGGGCGGCGAACGGCGACGGCCCATCGACCAAGCCGGGGCCGGGCTGGAACGATGGATCTTCCGGGCCTCCCACAGCCGCATCCCCAAGATCGTCGAACCATGCGGGAAGACCCACGGACGCGAGGACGACATCCTCGGGACCATCTGACTCGGCCACTCCAACGCCGGGCCCGAGGCATTCAACGACAAGATCAAGATCACCATCCACATGGCCTACGGCTTCCGCCACGCCGACAACCTCATCGCCATGATCAAACTCCGATGCAGCGGCCTACCCATCCACCTACCAACACCCATCCTCTAGCCCACGAAAACAGCAGAAGGCTCTCAAATGTATAGCGACGAATATCGCACCTTGTGATTCGACGTATTTTACAAACTCCAATCGTCTGGAGGATTTTGTTAAGGCTATGGGATTTAATATACATAGATCGACGTATACCGGTTCTTTGTTTATGTAGGGGAATGATTGATGGTTCGGTTTGCCTGTTTGTATAATGCGCTTATTTATCTTGGTGCCGGATGTTTTTCGGTCTACTATATGGTGGCCTATCATGATGTGGGCCTGTCGGTGCTGCTGATCTCCATCGTCAATGTGGTGTTCGACGTCAGCGAATCGGCCAGCGAGCTGCCCACGTCCGTGCTGTTCGACCGGTGGTCCCGGGAGCGGACGCTGATCATCGGCGTGTTGTGCCGCGTCGCGGGATTCATATTGATGCTGTTCTGGTCCACGAACTTCGCCGTGCTGTGCCTGGCCAACGTGCTGGCCGGCATCGGGGCCGCGGTCGAAAGCGGCGCGGCGTCCTCGCTGTACATCGAATACGCCAGCAAGCACGATCCCTCGCTGGGTATGAAGACCTTGGTGTCAAGACTGTCGGCGATGATCGGTGTGTGCACGATATGCGGCGGTGCGGTCGGTGCCGTGCTGTTCCTGCTTGACTCCCAGCTGATCTGGCTGGGCGCGACGGTGTTCTACGTATTGGCGATCACCCCGCTTCTCGGTCTGATGAGGGCCGGGTCGCGCACCAAGGCCGCAGCGACGGATGGGAGCGGGACGACGGAACGGCAGGCCGAGGCGTCCGTCGAATCCGATGGATCCGCCGAGCCGGGCGAGTCCGGGACCTCGCTGACGGTGTTGGATCATGTCAGGCAGACCGTGGCGGCCGCGGCCGTGCTGCTGCGGAAGCCGGAGATATGGAATATGGTGGTGTTCAATCTGGGTACGTTGTCGGTGCTGACGTTCTGGCAGCTGCTGCTGATGGGCCACCAGACCGGGGTCTGGTGGCAGTTCGCCGGCCTAGTGTTCACTAATATCGCGCAGATCGTCGGCAGTCGTCTGGGTATGCTGCGGCTGCATCCACGTTCCGGCGACATTGCGATCCTCGTGCTCATCGTGTCGGCGGTGGTGCTTGCGGCCACGCCGATGCCGGCGGTGAGGATCCTGGCGTTCTTCGTGTTCTCCTGCGCGCAGATGTACGTGGCGAACACGATCTCCAGCAGCTTGCACGAAAGCATTGACGATTCGATCCGCGCGACCGCGTTCTCCGTGGGATCGCTCGTATTGATGGCCTTCACCGCGGTCGTCACCCCGCTGTGCGGCTACATCGCCGACACGTTCTCGATTTCCTGGGGTACACTGACGACGATCCCCCTGCTGGTGGCCCTCCTCATCGCCGGACTTGCGCGAAAGCCCGAATCCGACAAACGGGTAAAAGTCGATATTTCGTTGGATTGAGACGTCAAGGGCTTGCGGACACGATGTCCGCAAGCCCTTGACGTCTATATGCCATTCATTCATGGTTGGAATGCGCTCCTCCTACGCGTGCGGTTGAATGGTTAGTCCATCGCTATCGTCGGAGGGTGTCAGGGCCGAAGATGAAACCGTCTGTTCCGGGTGCGTGATCCAGGTGGAATGGATTGGCAACGGTGTACGACTTGTCGCCGGGTTTCACGTCGTCCGTGTCGAATTCGTTGGAATCCTTGTCGAGCAGTGGGCCGTCCAGCGAGGCGGGACAGTACACGGTGACGTGCCAGTTGCCGTCATCCATGGGGACGAGCACGGTGTAGTGCTGGAGACCGTCTGCCGCGGCATCCCTTATGGATGATTCCTTGATAAAGGAGTTCGGGGGGCGGGTAACAAAAACCCGGAACCGAAGTTCCGGGTTTTTGTCTGGCTCCTGCGGCTAGGCTTGAACCAGCGACCGTCCGATTAACAGTCGGATGCTCTGCCAATAGACAACGGGCAATTCGACTGCCATGTCAGGTATGGTAATCTCGAACCAGCCAGAAGATCGATAAGCCAAATTACCTGCGACTGAAGTGAGGACGGAATCATGCGTAGCGAGTCCCCTGGTCTGTTGTATTGCGCGGGTGCGTTAATCGCAGTGGCCTCCTGGGCTCTTTTCATGTTCTCGAAAGAAGTCCATCGGAAAGGCCGAACAGTATCCATCCTGAGATTGCCCGTCATTTGGATACTGTTCCTCGTGAGTTCGGCGCCGGCTCTCGCATCATATCCGGTTTTTGAAATATACTCAGGATCCATGGATCCAGATGTCCTCGATTTCTACAGTCAGCCATTCATACGGCTACTGCCAGCAGCGACCTGCATAGTGAATCTGTGCGTATCGACATGCTGCTCCATTGCTCTTGTCAGCAAGCGCAGAAAAACCGAACATCGAAAAATCTGAACCACAGCGTTCGAGATGAGATGCCATGGAAAAACCGCTGTTTCCGCTGGCCTTGGTGCCGCTAGCCGTCGGATTGGTCCTGATATCCGTCGTGATCGGATCCAAAAACCGGGAAGAGAACGCAAAAGGACTCTTCTGCGTGTCTTCTCGGCGCTCATGGTCGTTGCCGGCGCGTTGATCATCGCGAGACAACTCGTATGACGCTTCACGCTGCGGCTCGGCTTCCCGGCTATCGGCCGCGGCCAGTCCACGGCTCTCCGCGCCATTCCCGCAATCACGTCTCTTCCCCGGTCTCAAGCCCATGAGACACTTGGAACCATGGCTACCATTATCATGCGCACCTCGCATGATAATCCTAACCAACTGTTTTTGGCTTTGTTCCAAGGCTTTCGATTTTTGGGAAACCTACCGATTACCCTCGTTTCTCCACGAGGCACCTACAGGCACCCAAGAATAATCCGGGAACGTTCCACCACCCTGCCGGCGCTCAGCGTCTTCGCCGACCGGCACAGAAAAGTGCAATACCCCCTGTGGTTTCATGATGTTCCGCATGGGTGGTGCCCAGAAGCATTCACCCGGCAGCATGTCTCCATGGCGGACAATAGACAGAACGATACGCAGCCCGTGCAACCGTCCCAGCCGCCAATGGCATCCAAATCCATCCCGAATCCCACAGGCCCATTGCAGACAGCCCAGATCAGCTGGCTCATGGTCCAAAGCCGCCTGCGACGCCACCGTCCCAATAGCAGGAACGGTCAGCTGCGCAGTATGATTTCCGCCCTGTCGGCCAGTTCCCGTTCGCGCACACCCATGGCAGACAGGATCGCTTGGCTCCGCGATGGCATGGTGGAGGTCACCCGTGCGACCAATGCGGAGAAGCGACCGAACAATTCCAAGTAATCGTCCTTGTCAAGCAAATAACCAAGATCCCCGATGGCCTGATACACGTTCTCGTTAGCGCGCCCATCGTACCGGGCACAATAGCAGCGCTCGTCATGCGCGCACAGGTTGCGGTAGAACACCAGTCTGTTGAAGATGCTGTCCAGCCGCTTGATGGTGATGCGCCGTGGCCTGTCGTGCGTGTCCGCATACAAACCGGTGAAACTTTCGGCGACCGCCAATCGGACGGCCGGGGACTGGACTTGGAAGAACCATACCGTCTGGCCGAAGGAAAGATCGTTGGCCAGCACCCACAACGGGACCTGGCCGTTGTGGTCTTCCATGCAATGGCGGATATACGCCTTGCCGCCATAGTCGCCCCTGTTGCGCGGGTTGCCGTCCAACTCAAGTATCCGCTTGAAGACCTTGTCGATCAATGCCATGGCGCTCGGACGGCACCTGGAATCATAATAGTCGGGATTGAGATACGGGTTGACCTCGTCGGGGTGCAGCCCGGTGAACTCATGCGCGCACACTGCCTTGAGCGCGGCCTCCGCCCGTGTGATGGAGGAAAACAACAGTTCACGCAACTCACGGTCGAACAGGAACAGGGCGTACAGATCATCGAAACGCGCGCCCGTTCCGTACCGGTCATCACCAGCGGTCAGGCATGCCTTTCGGTCGAGGAACAAATCCTTATAGCCATTGACGATCGGATAATAGCCCTCGCGCCTGAGCACATGACCCGCACCGGCATCGACGGCCATGCCACGGGAGCGCAGAATGCGCAGCTGTTCGTTCACACTCCTGTAGGGCTTGCGCAACGACATGGGTCCGACCTCCCCCAATCCAGCGATGAAAGCACTGAGGCCACCCCGCGTCCACGGAATGGCCTCAGCGAACCGAACGAAGTCCAGCTTATTTCGCTGTTACAGAATAGCGCCAATCCCCCGCGAATGCAACCCAGCCAGACGGCGGACGATATAATGAAACCTCCATATCATCATTCCAGAGGCACACGCCGGTCCATCAAGACCACCACCAGAAAAACCCAAACGCCCACAAAGGAGAAGACGCGCGCCTCCACGAGGCCTGTATGACCCTCGCTCTTTCAAGCGTCTGCACGAACCGGGCGAAGTCGTAGATGCCGTATGTCGTACATCGATGATGTCGAGTCCCCAAGCAGGGTGCTCGTGGCTCTTCACCAAGAGGCTGGAACACTTTCTCGTCGATGCCGCAGGAGCGACGCAAGCCTTCCGCTCCTTGAACTGGGCCTGGCCTCTCCGGCAAGCCCTACTACAATAGGACTCACTCCTCCGCAGTTCGAGAATCGAGTCAATATGTGCCGAATTTGCCACATTCTTGCAGGTCTCCTAGTGTGTGCCGGACTCCTACGCACAGTAAGCGGCTTTATTTTTGACTACCTGCATCCAGAATACGTGTCTAGCTTTCCTTCATATCTTTATTTTTTACGAGCGGTTCCCTTCCTTGTCGCTGCTGGTGCTATCGAAACTATTTTATTCCTGACAAAAAGGAGAAATAAATAAAGAAACTCAAACAAATTGTCACTGCTCAAGTATCTGTAATATTGGCTGGAACTGTGACAGTAAATGCGTCGGCAGCAGAATCTATCGAAACTCCCTATAGGAGTCCTACCCTATCCAGCTTTCCGTCTAATGCTTCTCTGGAAGATCTTGAGAAAGCCTCAGATAACGAAGATCTGAGAATTATCTCATCTCCTTCTCGGGGTGCTAATTACAAAACGTGCGCTGCAGAGGCTGTAGCTTTACTGCAGATTTATTCTACTACAGGATCCGGCTCGTCATCTAGTTTCACGAATCTCGGTCATTCTTGGCTTATGATCACAAACCTGTCTGGTTCTACGGCAGACATTGCTGGGATTAACGTTGCTGATGGTAAATCTATAACAGCAAGCACTTGGGATGAATCCGTAGATGTCAGTAGAGAATATAAGGGTCTGTGGCTCAATCTTGATTCGAAGCTTAATTCCAATGGTATTAATCTTCAGAATGTTTCCATTCAATTACCCTTAAGGCAAATTGATTTAGATACAGTGAATTCAATATTAAAAATAACGATAAATGGGGCTATCTTAACAACTGCTCTACTTTCGCTTCAAAAATTTGGAATTCAATTGCTAGTGACAGCAGTAAAGTTGACGCTGGAGCCATGAATACACCAGCCAGTCTAGCAAAAAGTATTACAAAAGTTGGTGAGGCAGAATCATATACATTGTTAAAGTACAATACTTCTTCACCGCATTACGATTCCGTATATTACGGCTATCCTCCCATAAAGAGTAATAACAATAATTAGACAACCAAATCTGTCCGGTAAAGCCAGACTAGTTTTATCTATAATGTGAGCCGCAAGTGTTGGCATAGCGCTTGCGGCTCATACGCACGATAAGCAAGAGCCACAGCATTCCCACCCGGTCTCAAGCCCATGAGACACTGGGGACCATGACTACAGTTATCATGCGCACCTCCGAAGGTGACATGCGCATGATGCTTCTTCTTTGGGATGTGACATCAGGAAACAGATCACTGAAGATTGTTGAAATTCCAGTCAAAACCACTCCAAGAGCCCTGAACAATCCCGATTTTCCCGAAAGATAGAATCCCCACGGTCGAAGGATAGCACCTTATTCAAAATCACCGGCGTAGGCAATTACTCTTTCTTCTAATGGTTTTTCAAGAAGTAGAGAAAGACAAAACAACCGATGTCCAATGGAGACAGGAAAAGACGGAAATGGGGATGCGTCGTCGCCTGCAAGGACGCGGACGGAAGGATCGTCTCCTGGCAGGCCCGATACCAGAGTCCCGTCAATCCCAGGCAAAGAATCTACCGCCGATTCGGATTGGAATTCCAGACCGAGGCGTACCGCTGGCTCGACGAGGAGCACGCGCTCGTCATCGACCATAAAAAGGGAATCCGCAGGTGGACGCACCCGTCTGCAAGGACGATGCACGGCAGGGTCCTGTTCTCCTCATACGCGACGCGTTTCGTCGCCAACCTGCGGAAGAAGGACGGGTCGGAGCTGAGCGGCAGAAGCAAGCGGATCCAGAAGGCGGCGTTGGACAAACTGCTCCCCTGGTTCGGCGAGACGCCCATGTGCGACATCACCGAGGAATTCGTCAACGAATGGTACGCGAAGGCATGCGACGAGGTGCGTCCCTCCGCGCTCGAGCACGCGGTCTGGCTGCTCAAGCGCCTGATGAGGGCCGCGACCGAGCGGCAGCCGGACGGAGGTCCGCCGCTATTGTCCTCGAATCCATGCAATCTCGTCACGAGGAAGAGACCGTCCAAAAGACGCGAGCAGGCGCCGATGACCAGGCAGGAGATCGACACGCTGGTCGAGGGCTTCCCGGAATACTACCGCCTGTCGATCCATCTCGCGCTGCTGGTGGGCGGGCTGCGCATCGGAGAGGTCTGCGGACTGCAACTCAGGGACATCGACCTCGACCACAGACTGCTGTACGTGCGGCATTCCGTGACGCAAGGTCCGGACGATCTGGGCGAATACCGGCTCGACGAGACGAAGACCCCGGAAAGCCACCGAGTCGTACCCATCCCCGCACCGGTCTGCCGTCTCATCAGGGAACATATCGACAGGTTCTGTCCCGACAGGGATCCCGACACGATGCTCTTCCACGCGATCAGGCACCCGGAACGGGTCCTGAACCCGACGACGATCCAACGGCAGTTCCGCACCGCGAGGAAAAGAATCAACCGCGAGGACGTGACGTTCCACTCCCTGCGCGCGACACACGCGACGATGTTCATGATCCAGGGCGGCACACTGCGCGAGACCATGGACGAGCTCGGCCATGTGGACGTCGACGTGGCCGTCCGATGCTACCAACGCGTGGTGCCGAGACACAGGCGCGACGTCGCCGAACGACTGGCGCTCGAATATCTCCCCGCCGGGGATCCGGCCGGCATCAAGGCGCAGATAGCCCAGAAGGAAGAGGAAATCGACCAGCTGCGACAGACCGTCGCCGGACTCCGAAGAAGACTGGAAGAGCTCGAAGACGACGGAGACGGGCGGAGCCAGTCCGGATAAGCATACCCAAAACCGAAAAACCGAAAAACCGAAATAATGAAAAACCAAAACCGGTGGAGACCGGCATCAAACGGAACAGGCCCACGCATCTAAGCGTTGCGGCATCTGCCGTCGCAACACTTAGATACGTGAGGCGTTATCCGAAAATCATCTCGACCTGTGCCTGAGTTTCGGATTTTCCTGCCCTGGAGGAACGATGGCACGCTGATAGGAGTAATGCTCGCACACATGTTGTCTCTGCTCGAGAGACATGTCGTATGCCGTGTTCGCCGGTTGCGCATATTCACCAAGATGGGCCAGATCATTCGACATGGTTAACGGTTCTGACAACGGCTTGACGATTCTTCTGAACATATCCTCGAGAGGACGCAGATCGTTTCGCTGCATCCCCGCGATCGAGGCTTGATCGTTCGTCCTTTTGTCGATGAGTCCCCAGTCGAAATGCCAGCCGGCCTCGCGCGCGATGATCTCCCAGAAAATGCGTTGCGTCCGTCCGTTGCCCTCACGGAACGGGTGAAGGATGTTGAAGTTGTTGTAGCTGACGCTCAGACGCTTTACGAATTCGTCATGGCCGAGACCCTTGAGAAGATCGTCGGCGCGAAGCACCTCCTCGGAGTAGCGAACCCCCATGCTGAACAGCTCCAATGGCTGGAAGGGAAGTCCCTCGCCCTTGCCCATGTCGATGGTTCGTATCTCCCCCGCCCAGTCGTACACGTCCTGAAAGAGGAACCGGTGTATGCGGCGAAGCTGTTCCAGCGTCCCCTCCGCAGGAGGGAGATCCTCTCTCAGAATGGCGGCACGGGCGGAGCAGAGATCGTTCTCCGCAGCCGCCAACGCATCCTCGTCCGTGGCGCCCACAAAGTTCCGCAGCACGTTCGTTCCTGGAATCAGGTAGGGATCGAAGACACGCTCCATCGTCACTCCAATCCGTAACGGCGACGGGTGCGGGAAAGAAGCTCGGCGCTGCCGATGCTCCCCCGCGCATATTCTCCGGCATCGCGTATGAAGGCCCTCGTCACGTCACCGCCTTCCAGCCGCACGGACTGCACCGACAGTCCGACGTTCTCCGTGCGGCGGCGCATCTCGGATTCAGATATCGTTCCGAACATTGCACCTCCTTTTCTCTTTAGATTCTAGCAAAACCGACGGCCCTTAGACGGAGCCGCGCCTGATTCCGCTCCTAAAGTCCTTCATTCCAGTCGCAATCCTTTCGCCAGATGCCACGCATGACACGTCAGGCACGCCACCGCACCGTCATCGCCCAGAAGGAGCATCAGATCGGCAAGCTCCGGGACGAGGTGGAAAGGCTCAGGAAGATCCTGCTGGAGCGGGATACCGGAACCGGTGAAAACCGGGAAACCGTTTTACCTAAAAACCGAAATATCGAAAGAACTTCATACCGAAAAACCGGGATATGGAAACACTGGAAAACCGAGACAAGGAGAAACCGATGAACGAGAAGACCCGCGAACCGATGGTGATCGCGCTTTGAGACTGCTTATATCGTTTTGGACGGAATGAGCGTCAATCAGAAAGTTATGTATGATGGTTTCGCTTATTTATCTCGGTAAGGAGAATCCCATCTCATACAAGACAGTATTCGGCATGGACGGTTTCGATAGACATGACACCGATGGAGGAAGCCAAACCGCGGATTCAGCCAGCGATATAAAGGTGTATCCTGAGTCCGCTTCGGGATGTTTGGTTAACGACTTGGGCAAGTTGCTGAATATGAATCCGGATTTCTATAGACGACGGATCCGCCGCATTAGGACGGCCGCGATTGCCGTCGGGCTGAGTGCCATTTGCCTGATTGCCATTTTCTTGATTCCAGATGATTCGAATCCGGTTTTCCAGAATTTCTTCAGCGCACTGTTTGGTTTCTTCCTCGGGTTGGCCTCTTCTGTATATGAGAAATTCCGCAAATGGGCCGACCGAGTTAATCAGACCATGAAAGACGCTGAAGGACGTATGCCGATATGGGAAGCCATATATAAGAATTCCATATTCTACGATGAATGTTTTATAACGCTTCCGGCAGCACGCGTATCCCCAACCTGGGCACAAAGAGCATGGATTAAAATCAGATTCCCCTCATTGTCGCGCAAGTGGCATAAGTATTTTCGCAACGGAATGGCTGAACCAGGTTTGAAACCATTACCATTTCCGCTTATCTATGACTCTTCGCAGAGTGAGCAAAAGAAGTTCTCGATAAGATGGCGCCATTGGTTCAATAAGAGGGAATGCAGAAAGCAGCTTCATTACTTGGAGTCGCTGAGCCGATGCATCTTCATACTCGAACCGTATCAGGCGACTCTTGATTATCTACTGGCCTATTCGCCCAAGATAATCGGGAAGGAAATTCGTAAGGATAAAATTCTGAAGGGATACATTCCAGTTAATGACGAAGTCTACGTTTACCAAAAAATGTAGACAAATAAGCAATACCGGAATACGGAAATACTGAAATCAGTAAATACCAAAAAACAATATACCGCAATCGGATCCACGTGAATCCAGGACGCTTTTTTCAGGAACGCGGTCAAGAACACGGTACGGCACCTGACGGTGGTAGGCGACCACCTTGTTCTTTCCCATCCATTCCAAAGTCGGCATGACCTGTTCTCCTCGCTACTTCATGGAATTGGTATACTCAGAGTATATCGGCCTAATGGCTCATATGACGCGCGGGCGAAAGTATTCTGACCGACGCGCAGTGGGATTCAATCGTTAGGGATTTCCTACAGCGAATGGCATGACCGACGCGGACGATGAGAGCGTGACCTAGGTGGCGATCCGTTACAGCCTGTCCCAGAACGGCAATGGATAACGCCCGAATTCTTGCGCAAAAGCGGTTCGGCCCGTTGCCGGGAGGACAACTTCAGTCGGTTGATTGCATGATGCCGTCGAGCCGGGACATGTCCAGGTAGCGGCGTGCGCTCCATTGGTTGGCGGTGACGTAGCGGATCCTGGCGCAGACGAGCATGAGCGCGCTCCTGCCGTCCGGGAAGCTGCCGACCACTCTGGTGCGCCGGCGGATCTCGCGGTTGAGCCGTTCGATCATGTTGTTCGTGCGGATCCGCCGCCGATGCTCGACGGGATAGTCGTCGAGCAGGTAGGTCGTGGTCTCGCTGATGCCTTCCCTGAGGCAGGAGGCGGCGGCCTTCAGCCCCTTGGACTCCATTTCGGTGGCGACCTGTTCGGCCTTCTCCAACGCGGCCTGCCGGCTTTCCATGGCGAACACGGCCTTCAGGGCGGACGCGGCCCATGCCGCGTGCTTGTGGCTGACCTTGGACAGGACGTTGCGCATGAAGTGGACCATGCACCGCTGGTAGCGCGCGTCCGGCAGCATCGAGTTCACGGTGGAGACGAGCCCGGCGCACCGGTCGCCGACCACGAGCCGCACGCCCCTGAGACCGCGTTCGATCATGCTCCTGACGAACTGCTCCCAGCTGGCCTTGTCCTCCTTCATGCCCTCCGCGACGCCGACGACCTCACGGTGACCGGTGTCGTCCACGCCGATGGCGACCAGCACGCTCACATTCTCGACCGACCCGCCCCACGTGCGCTTGTGCCACACGCCGTCCACGAACAGGTACGGGTACGAATGGGCCGCCAGGGGACGGTTC
This sequence comes from Bifidobacterium sp. FKU, assembly GCF_026016385.1. NCBI lineage: Bacteria > Bacillati > Actinomycetota > Actinomycetes > Bifidobacteriales > Bifidobacteriaceae > Bifidobacterium > Bifidobacterium sp. FKU. The sequence goes on along the minus strand of NZ_CP092888.1, from coordinate 1,200,001 downwards.
CGCCATTGATCGATGTCCTCGTACACGCGCTTGAGCTTGTCGGAGAGCGTCTGGGAGGGCATCCGCTCGCCCCACAGCAGGCGGCTGATGTCGTCGACCTGACGCGTGCTGACGCCGGCCAGGTACATGTCGATCAGCGCCTCCTCGACGCTCTGCTCGCGACGCCGGTAGCGTTCGATGACCGCCGACTCGAAGACCGCGCCCTTCAGCTTCGGCACCCTGAGCGTCATCGTCCCGGCCTTCACGGTCAGGTTCCGCTCGTAGTGGCCCGCACGGTAGGCCCTCCGACCGGACGCACGCTCGTATCTCGCGGCCCCGGTGATCTCGTCGGCCTCCGCGTCCAGCATCGCGTTCAACAGCTCCTCGCCCTTCCGGGACACGAGACGGTCCAGCTTCGTCTCGAGCATGTTCTCGTCGACCTGTAGAATCTGGTTCGACATGGTTCGTCGCCTCTTTCCATAGCGGTTTTATGTTTGGCGACTGAAATCGTACCCCGGCGACGGACCATGTCCCTTCATTCAGACCTCAACCAAAGTGCGCAACAAACCGGGCGTTAGGGGCTGCGGACATTTTCTTGGAGACTGAACGAAAGGATTATCATATGTTCAGTCCCGAGGAACGACAGCGCGTGGTGGAGCTGTACTTCACCACGCCGATGACAACGGCCCAGGTGGTGAGGCATCTGGGCTATCCGACCAGGCAGTGCCTGGAACGCTGGCTGGCAAAGGATCCCCGGTATGCTGGCCATATGGCGAAACCGATCATCCCGCTGGAAACGAGGACCAAGGCGATCGAGCTGGTGCTGGGCGGCATGCAGCAGAAGCAGGCCGCCGAACGGCTCGGCGTGAGCGTCGGAGCTGTCCACAACTGGGTCAAGGCGTATCGTGAGGGCGGCATGGCCGCGCTGCAGCCCAGGAACAGGAACGCCAGCCAGACCAACAAGCCCGCGCCGCGACGAAGCCGGAATGCCGGGGACGGCAACGATGACGTGGAGGCGTTGCGCCGCAGGGTCGAGGAACTGGAACTGGAGAACGCGTTGATGCGGGAGGTGGTTGAGGTCGTAAAAAAAGACCCAGGCGCCGACCTGCGGCGCCTGTCGAACAGGGAGAAGACGCTGCTGATCGACCGGTTGAGGCCGGCGTATTCGCTCAGCTCGATGACATGCTTGCTCGCCATCGCGCCCAGCAGCTACCACTACCACCACGCCCGGCTCGCCATTGACAAATACGCCGGTGTGCGCGTCAGGGTGGCCGAGGCGTTCGCCGCTTCCAAGGGCAGGTACGGGTACCGCCGCATCAAGGCCATGCTCAGGACCGGCGTCTCGGAGAAGGTGATCCGCCGGATCATGGCCGAGGACGGGCTCGTGGCGCACGCGCCCAAACGGCGCAGGTATAGTTCCTACGAGGGCGAGACGACGCCGGCTCCCGACAACCTCGTCAACCGCGAATTTACGGCCGAACGGCCGAATGAGAAGTGGCTGACGGACATCAGCGAGATCAAGGCCAGGGACGGGAAGGTGTACCTCTCGCCGATGATCGACTGTCACGATGGCAAGATCGTCGCGTACACGGCCGGTTTCAGTCCCAACGCGGAGCTCGCCAACAGGATGCTCGTCAAGGCCGCGGAAACGCTGCCGGAGGGGGTGAAGCCCCTGGTGCATTCCGATCGCGGCTGCCATTACCGGTGGCCCGGATGGCTGGACCTCATGGAACGGTACGGCCTGACGCGGTCAATGAGCGCGAAGGGCTGTTCCCCGGACAACGCCGCCGCGGAGGGGTTCTTCGGTCGAATGAAGACGGAATCCGTCTATCCCGAGCATTGGGAGAAACGCACACGCGACGAGGTGCTCATCCTGATCGACGATTACATCCGCTGGTACAACCACGAGCGCATCAAACGGTCGCTTGGTTGGATGAGTCCTGTACAATACCGTCAAAGCCAGGGAATGGCTGCGTGACCATCTCCAAGAAAATGTCCGCAGCCCCTTATCTCGGGAAGATCGTGTCCGATATCCGCCGCGGGCATCCCATCGCCGGACACGCCAGAGGTATACGTGAATAGTGTGTTTACACACTGTTCGAGAATAATACCCTGACATGTCAACTAACGCAACGTTTACTGGGATGACGGACAAGAAGGTTGGTTCCTATCAGCTCATAATGACGTTGCCGACTGCTTGATGGTGGTTGTGGCGCTTGTTTGTTCGATTCCGCCGGTGCTGGGTCGTTTTCGTCTGGCTGAACGGCGGCCAATCTGGGAGTTCGTTCTGGTAGACCTCGTCGGGCCATAATCTCCCAGATTCTGCGGGAGTTTACGCTGACTTCGGGAATTCGCCGCTGAACTCCCGTGCCGGACGCGGGAGTTTACGAGAATCCGGTACTCTCATGCATAATCTCTCAACAAAAACGTTGGAATTCCGCGATTCTCAAAAATCGACCTTGAAGCCGTTCCCGGGAGAACTTCGCCGGATTCATGTTTCGCGCTAAACTCCCGCGCGCATCCGGAAGTTTTCATAGAATCGGTCGCGCAAACGGACATCCGGATTTCTCAATTTCTCCCGGGATCAGCCTCTTCCACCGAGTTTTCCAGACCACAATCTGAAAACTCGTGATTTGAGCCTGCTGAATCGAGATTTTGAGTTCTTCCCAAACTGACTGCCGCAAACTGACCGCACTCATCGTCCTGTCAGCGCAGCCGGTTTGCGGAATGGAAGACGTGTGCGGAGAGCAGCGCGCAGCGATGCATAGTCCCCATGGTTGGTGGCCGTCCGCGGCTACTCCAGCGGTGTGCGATCCCACTGGTCGGCGCGTGGAATGGTGCGCAGGCTGCGCGAACTGACGATTAGCAGCATACTGACGAGCATCACCGCCCAGAACACCAGCATAGTCCCGCTGAATCCGAAAGCGGGCAGCAGACTTCCGGCCGTCGCTGAGCAGAACGCGGACAGTGCCTGGGCCGGTACGGTAAGCGTCACGGTGATACGCCCCTGCATCGCGTCGGGCGTCTTACCGAAAATGAACCCGAGCTGCAACGCGTTGATGATCGGGAACGGCAGGCACATCACGGCGTTGGCGATAAGCAGCACCCAGTAGTTGTCGGTCAGCAGCATCGGCAGCGAAGCGATGCAGATGAACACGAATCCGCAGCATGTCACCGGCCCGACCGGTGCGGTATCGCTGATCCGTCCGGCGATGAACGCACCCGCCAGCATCGCGAGGAATACGCCCGTATTCACGAATCCGATGAGCGTCGCGTTCACGCCGGTGCGCATCAGATGCAGCTGAATCGCATACTGGAAGCCATTGACCCCGAAATTCGCCAGCGCGGACGACACCATCGTCAACACCAGCATCCTGCGGTGCAGCGACCACGACCATCCTTCGGCGAAATCACGGAAAAATGACGCGCCGCCCGCTTTCCCACCGTCATCGTCGCTATCGCCGTTGCCGCTATCGCTGCCGTTCCGCGGATTTCCGCCGACTCGGATACGTGTCGCAGCCACGCCTGCCAGCAGGTACATGACCGCAGCCGACAGGAACGGCAACCACGGGGCGATGCCGTACAGCAGGCCGCCGACTGGGCTGCCGGCCATGTTGATGGTCGCGTCACGGCCTTCGTTGAGACTGCGCGCTTTCGGATATGAGCGAATATCGACGATGGATTTGAGCATCGCATCCGAGGCGGGGCCGAGAAACCCGTTGACCGCAGACTCGAACACCGCGATGGCAAGCAGCACGGGGAAGACCAGCTTGCCGGCCATGAGCAGCGCAGCGACTGACCCCCAACAGATGACGCCCGCTGTCGCGTTCACGATGATCAGTGTCTTGCGATCGTGACGGTCGGCGAATGTCCCGCCGAACACGGCGGCCGCCTGCTGTGCGATCGCGGCCAGCGAGCCCAACCAACCCGCTGCTGTGGTCGATCCGGTGAGCTTGTATCCGATCAGAGAGACCGCCAGATACCGCAGGGCCACGCCGATGGCCGTCGCGCTGTCCGCCGTGAACCATGGCACGTAACCTGGGATATCCCACAACCTGCTTTCGCGCACAGGAGCAGAAACGAGCTTTAACGAATTACTCATCTAATAATTTCTCCATACCCTACCAGTACTGGAATCCTACAGAAGATTAGGCGGCACTGGTTCTTTACAAACTTGCTCAGTATGCCAAGCATAATCATATATATCGATAACCCTTTTCTCCATAATGAGCAGGACAGCAATGACATCGATAATCTTCAACCTGTTCCGCTACCAACGATCCCAATGTTGAACATAATCGATAGCTAAGCTTACCGGACTCATGGTGCAGCAATAGCTTGCCTTTGATTGCCAAGTGTGAAGAAATATAGTCATATTTATTGTTCGGATAATAGAATTCAGGCAAACTTACCGAATTACCAAAATAGCCTGGATTAACAATGAACGCTATATCTTTCTTATCACATGAGTAGTTAATCATCCTTGCGACTTCGGTGGTGCTTGGAACGTCTGCCGCTTGAATTACTAAGTTGATTTTCTCTCGGTCAATTAATTCATCAAGTTCACTATGACAAGTTATCATTTTATCAATGCTATCTATAGAAAGACATCTTGACGCCCTGGATTTCAGCACATCAACCTTTTTCTTCCCAATGTCTGTTCGCACGTAATCCTGACGGTAAATGTTGTCTACAGTGACAACATCATGATCGACCAAAGTAATATGTTCCAAAGCAAGCATTGAAATCTGCCGATAAATATGACTTCCAATAGACCCGCATCCGAGCAGCAGGCATCTAATTTGTCGCGGCTCAGCGTGTTCGACACGCAATACGTCCAAACTGACAAGTTTGTCAATAGCCGCTCGAAGAGAAGAACGCGTAACAGCTGGGAATCTAATCTCAATCGACTGAATATCTGCTGGAGATTCCAAGAACTGTAACAGATCAAACGTCATTTGTCGATACGGTAAACGGCAAATTGTCCCCCGCTGCCCGAGCACAATTAACAGATAGCCTTGACCATTGTCATATATTGACACAGCATCAGCGAGTCTATATCTTATTTCATCAGTCATTTTTACTCCGAAAAAATCATTCGGGGCGCAGACAAGTGTTACTCATCCACGCCCGAATGAAGTCATTCAGCTATTGATACCAATACTGATATCAGTGAGAATCGGCGCTGAAATCACCGACACCTCACCAAGATCAAAATCATATTGATTTGATGTCTGAATCATTGTTACCGCCCCCTTTCATTACAACTGAAAGGTAGCACTTATCGAGAAGAATGACACATACAATATGCCAGCAGAGAACACGTATAGAACAAAACACAATTCCCCATCGGAATCAAGCAACACTTGGTTATTGCACTGAGCCAAGACAATTTGCTGGACAGGCCAGTCGGATCCGGCATCCTCGTGCGCGCCGCCCGCGGCGCGCACGTGTACCGGCTGACCCGTCATTTCTCGGACACGAAAAGCCACGGGACGCAACCTCGTCCTTGTAGACTATGGTCTGTTGGAGTTGACGCCGCTCCTGCGCCAGCGGACCAGTATCGCCCCTCCGTCGTGCGGTCGAATGCCGCAGCCGGCGGGGCAAGGAAGGAAGAAGTCATGCTGAACCCGTCTCTCACCCAACGGATCAACGCGTTGCCGGATACGCTCAGCCGGCTCATGTCCGACCCCGCGGTATCGGAATCCATGGCCCGTGCGGACGAGTCGAAGCGCAGGCTTACCCGGCTGCTCCCGCTTGACGGCGTGGAGCAGTCGGCCATCGACGAGTACCGCAGGGACTGGCTGGCGCGATACGTCTATAACTCGAACGCGATCGAGGGATCCACGCTGTCGCTGAAGGATACCGAACTGGTCATGGAAGGCGAGTTCGTCCCCACGGACAGCCCTGCGCGGTATATCTTCGCGGCGCGTGGTGTCGCCGACGGCATGGCCTATGTGGAATGGTTCGTCGACCGGAGGCATCCGCTGGATATCGACGTGATCCGCAAGCTCCACGAGATCACCGCTGTATTTCGTCAAGTCGGTGTTTCGTGTTGGGGCTGGTGCCGTTTTGTTGGACTCGTCGTTGATTCCATCACCACCAATCATGCCACAAGACCGAGCTCGCGTCGACGATCCATGATGCTCATGCCGAACTCCGTCTTGATCCGCCTGTCCCGGTACCAGACCATGTAGTCGTTGAGCATGTTGATGAACCCGTCCATCGAGACGCCCGCGAAGCTGCGCTTGTGGAAGAACTCCTGCTTGAGACGGCCGAAGAACCCCTCCGCGGCCGCGTTGTCCGGAGAACAGCCTTTCGCGCTCATCGAACGCGTCAGGTTGTTGTCCGTGCAGATGCGGATCCATTCCGGCCACCGGTAGTGGCAGCCGCGGTCACTGTGGATGATCGGCTTCTCTCCGTCCTTGAGCGTGGAGCAGGCGTCGGTGAGCATGCCGTTGGCCAGCTCGGCGTTCGGGCTCGTGCCGATCGTCCAGGCGACCGGCATGCCGTCGTAGCAGTCGATCACGGGCGACAGGTAGGCCTTTCCCGCCAGGATCGAGAATTCCGTCAAATCCGTGACCCACGGCATGTTCGGCCGCTCGGCGTGGAAATCGCGGTTCACCAGGTTCTTCGGCGCCTTGGTGAGCTCGCCCTTGTACGAGCTGTACCGCTTCGCGCTCCTGGACAGGGGCACCAGGCCATGTGAGGTCATCAGCCGCATGATCCGTTTGGCCGATACCCTGACGCCCATGCTTTCCGGCTCCAGGTGGATCCGCTTGTACCCGTAGCGGCGTTCGCTGTTCCCGGAACGCCTCGCGCACGAGCTCCGGCAGCGGCGCGTCTTTGTCAGGACGTTTCATGGACTTGAGCTGGTAATGGTACGTGCTGCGCGCGATGCCGACCACGGGCAAGAGGCTCCTGGCCGTCACGCCCAGCGTCTCGCTAACGGTCTTGACGAGGAGTGTCTTCTCTCGGCTGGCCGGGTTTTCCGGGTCTGCGCCCGGCTCTTTTCCCAACAGCTCCAACGCGCCCTTCCGGATCGCGATCTCGATGTCGAGTTCCCTCTTCTCCCGTCGTTGCCGTTCGACATCGGCGTCCAACTCGTCCAGACGGGCCTGGAGCTCCGCCACTTTCCTCTCCATCGACGCCAACGCATCCGCCGGACCGGCCGCGTCCGACGCGTTCGGAGCCACGGTCGGCTTGACGGACGGCTCCTTGGATTCCACGACGGTCCTTCTTTTCCCGGATCCGGACACAGTCGCCTCCTCGGATTTCGCGAGCATCTGCCGTTTCCATTCTCGCACAGTCGCGTCCTGCACGCCCAGTTCGGCTGCCGCCTCACGCGATTCCGGCCGTCCGGACGCGACCGCGACCACCGCCTCGCGTTTCAGCTCCTCGGGGACCGGACCGTGCCTCAACTTGCGTTGGCCGGGCGCGAGCTCGTCGATCCACGCCATGAGCAGTTCCTTGCTTTTCGGATAGCCGAGCATCCGCATGGTGCGGCCGGGCCGTCTGCCGTATTCGAGGTAATGGTCCACCGCGGCCCGTTTCTGCCCGTCCGTGTACCGCCTGTAGCGTTCCCCGCGCCCGGAGGGAACGCCGGTGCGCTCCTCCTCGAGCCGGTCCGCGTACCACGACAGCAACACGCCCTTGCTGGGATAGCCGAGCTCGCGGATCACGTCGGCGGCGCAGCGTTCGTATTTGATGTACAGGTCCACGGCTCTGTCGCGCTGCTCCCTGCTGTACTTCGCCATGAGGGGGTTCTCCTCCCGGTCAGGGAGTCCAAGAAAACGTCACCACCTCGAACTGCGGAAAAACACTGCTCAAAATGCGGGCGGCAACTTGCCGAAACACACATCAAAGCGACCGCACGAACTCTCCGCCCGGAAGCGGACGGCGCTGATTTTGGAGGACCCATCGGCCGTGGCATTCCCGGGCCCGGAACATGCCATGGGGTTTGCGGACCCCGGGCGACGCCGCATGGCCTTCCCGTTCCCGCGCCACGGGCGGCGGCATGGTTCATGGCGCCGACGGTGGGTCCGTCCGCACGCGGAGCGCTTCCAGGCCTCGCTGACGGATGGTGGCGATCCCCCACGGAGAGGAGTATTGTTTCATTTGTAGATAACATTGTTACACAGTAGGAGAGCATTGATATGCAATCTGAACGTTCGTTGATTCCCACCCCCATGCCGGTCCGGAGACACGCACGGTCCGGGAACAGGGGGCTGGCCCTCACCGCCCTGTGTCTGGCGGTGCTGCTGGTCGTGATGGACAACACCATCGTCAACGTCGCGATTCCCACGATGAGCGACGCGTTGAACGCCTCGTCCACGGACCTGCAATGGGTGGTGGACGCCTACACGCTGTCCTTTGCGGCGCTGCTCCTGCCCGCCGGCAAACTCAGCGACCGATGGGGAAGAAGACGGATGCTGCTCGTCGGATTGGCGGGATTCGCCGTGGTCTCCGCAGCCACGGCCTTCTCCTGGGCCCTGTGGCATCTGGTGACGCTGCGCGTGGTGTTGGGGGTCTGCGCCGCGCTGATCTATCCGGCGACGCTGTCGTCAATCATCGTCATCTTCGAAGGCTCCAGGTACCGTAGCCTGGCCGTTGGCCTGTGGGCGGCGACATCAGGGGTCGGCATCGCCCTGGGCCCGATCATCGGCGGCGTCCTGCTGGAGCACTATGCGTGGAATTCCATTTTCTGGGTGTGCTCCGTCATCGGCGTGGTGGCGCTGGCCTGCATCGCGGTGGCGGTGCCCGAGGTACGGGAGTACCGTTCCGAGAGGTTCGATTTCCCCGGCACCGTGTTATCGGTGGCCGGCGTGGGCCTGCTGGTGTGGGGGATCATCGAACGCCCGACTTACGGCTGGTTCTCCTGGCAGGTCATAGGCGGCATCTGCGCGGCCCTGATCATACTTGCGGTGTTCGCGGCGGTCGAGGGGCATACGCACGCCCCGCTCATCGATGTCGGCCTGTTCCGAAGGGCCACGTTCACGAGCAGCACCTGCGCGATCTGCGTCGCGTTCTTCTGCCTGTTCGGCTTCATCTTCATCACCACCCAATGGTTCCAGGCATTGCGTGGATACACCGCATTGCAGACGGCGGTCGCGACGCTGCCCTTCGCGGTGGTCATGGCGGCGGTCGCCCCGTTCGCCACGCAATTGGCGAAACGTTTCGGATACCGGTCGGTCGTCTCGACGGGATTGCTGTTCCTGTCGGCGAGCATGTTCGTGGTCACGCGTGTCGACGCCCATTGCAGCTACTGGTTCGTGGTCGTACCCACCATGGCCCTGATGGCGGCCGGCATCGCCCTGATTCAAGGGCCCGCCACGGACGCCCTGATGAGCACCGTTCCGGAAAGCTCGACCGGCGCCGCATCGGCCGTCAACGACACGATCTGTGAGATCGGCGGCACGCTGGGCGTCGCCGTCATGGGGTCCGCGATCTCCTCCGTCTACCCCGACGAGCTCTCGGACTCGTTGTCCGGACTGCAGATCCCGTCTTCCATCGCGAAAGCCGCGGAGGATTCGGTGATGGCCGCGAAATCGATCCTTCCGCACCTGCCGGCAGGCATCCGACAGACCGTGGAGCAGTCCGTCTCGACCAGTTTCATGAGCGCCACGCATGCGGCATGCTGGATCGCCTGCGCCCTCGCATTGGCGTTCGCGCTGCTCTGCTGGATCACACTTCCCAAACACGATTCAGGCAATCTCCCCCAATAGAAAGGAACATCCATCATGAAAGACGACGGACGGATCCCACGGATCAAGGACACGGATATGACGGACCGTCTCCTGACGGCCGGCGTTCCCCGACATGTCTTGGCTCGGTGGCAATCTCAATGCGGTGGGACCAGCCATCACACCCATCGAGGCGCGGTCCAAGAGCGTGGCTGGACCTTCGACCCCACCCATCATGGGACGGTGCAGGGATCTACGGGCCGGATGGCGTTTTTCATCCGTAACGGCGGGATGATGCGGAGAAGCATATGAGGACTATTCGGAAAACGACAAAAAGCCAGCGGACGCCCACCACCGAGATCAGGGGCCTCATACTCGACGCCTCGAAACGAATCATCGAAGAGGACGGCTATGACGCCTTCACCATCCGGCTTCTCTCGGAAAAGGCGGATGTGTCCCCCGCGAGCATCTACCGGCATATCGGCGACAAGCAGGCCGTCATCGACGCTCTCATCAACGACAGTTTCCAGACGTTACGGGAGAAGCTCCTGCGCGTCACCACTGAGGATCCCCTGCAAAGACTCTACGATGCGGGAGTCGTATACCGCGGGCACGCCAAGGCGTCGCCCGGCATCTACGCCCTGTTGTGGCGATGGCATGCGGGCGAGGCTTCGGAGGCATGCCTCGCCGCCATGACCGAGCTGGTGCGCTGCGGGCAGGCCGCGGGAAAGATCCGGAGGGATGACCCGCACCTCATCGCATGGTCCATATGGTCCGCCGTGCACGGATTCGTCCAATTCGAGACACGACCCGAACATGATACGCCCGTCGACGATGACGATGCGGCCTATTCCTTTCTGCTCCGGCTGCTCATTCGAGGGGTCCGCGCCCCTGAGACGGTCTCCGAGGGAACGGCGACCATCGCGGATACCAGCCGATCGTAGAATCGCCATTGGCCGCGCAACGCCACATCCCGTCTCACAGCGGCGAACGTTCCATCCGCCTTCAGGCTCACGGATACCTTACGGAAGTCCCCCGTCCCGTCCAATGCGTACAACGCCTTCGAGGCGGCCTCCTTCGCGCAGAAGGCCGCCCTACGTTCCACCGAGGAGGCCATACGCAATGATGCGAGCTCTTCGGAAGAGAACACGAACCGCATGATCCCGTCGGACAATCCGTCCGAATCGTCCACGTCCACTCCCACGGCACGGATTCTTTCCGCCGACGCCACGGCGGCGACGCACAGCGACGGACAATGCGACAGCGATCCCACGATGCCGGACGGCCAGAGCGGTTCACCATCCGAACCTTTGAGTATGGGCCCATCATGGCCGATACGTCGTAAGGCCTCGTGGGCCAAAAGACGCGTCTCCGTGAATTCCCTTCTTCGTTTGGCCGTGGCGTTCCCGACCAAGGCCCGCTCACCGTCGAACAATCGCACGCGGCGCGTCCCCTCCCCCGAAATCAGCACCTCGCAGCCGGAAGCGAGCAGCGGCCCGAACAGGCAAGCCCGTCGCATCATGAGGTCTGTGCACATCATGGAGACTCTATCTACCGAAACCCACAAACCCAGCAACAGCAAGGCTTTCTACCAATTCCCAGAATGAGTGTACCACTCTGTTCGCCGCTCAAAGCCCGCCAGAAGGAAATTTGCGCTTTTCCGTACCTTCACGCCGACAAGAGGTGTCACGATTACCTATATCTCCCATACTTTCTATGTTTTCTTAAAAACAATCTATACATCTAGCAGAACCGGGGAGGGACCGTGGTAGGGGGCTGCGGCATGTTGTCCCGGCTATTGCCCACGCCCATTCCCAGCTCTCCGCGCCATTCCCGCAATCACGTCTCTTCCCCGGTCTCAAGCCCATGAGACACTTGGAACCATGACTACCATCATCATGCGCACCTCGCATGATAATCCTAGCCAACTGTTTTTTGCTTTATTCCAAGGTTTTCGGTTTTTGGGAAACCTGCCGGTTACGCTCGTTTTCCACGAGGCATCTACAGGCACCCAAGAATAATCTCATTCTTCTGTGCATATCAGCGGCTTACCGACGCACACGAAAGAAGCATGCGAGTGTTCCTGCGACCTATCTCAGATGGCGAAGCCGCTCGATCAGATCGACGAGCGTCTGTTCCTCCTGTTCCACGCAGTCTAGGAAAATGGAGCAGAACGAATCCGGCTTGCCGTCCACCTGCCATGCCTCCAGGCCTCGCGCGTATGACCGACCCGCATCGTATTTGATGGCCACGGGACGGTATCCGTTCCGCAGCAGCACGAAGTTGAGCAGCTGGCGGCCGGTCCGCCCGTTGCCGTCCATGAATGGATGGATGTTCTCGAACATCGCGTGGAAACCGGCGGCCCTGAGCAGCGGATGCGCTGCGCAGCCATCCAACCCGTCGATCAAGGATCGCAGGTCGTCGCGGATCTCCAGCGGGTCCGCGGTCTTGACTCGGGTGGCGGTGATCCGCGCCAAATAGCCATAAGGACGGAACGTGCCGCGGGCGAACGGCTGGAGATCCAATGCGGTCACCTCGTGTAGACGACGGATCAGCTCCTCGTTCAGCTTCCGCCCCTCCTTGGCATATTCGCGCACGTAGGCCATGCCGTCAGCGACCCCTCGCGCTGCGAACACGTATCTGGCCGGCGAGTCCGATGGGACGAACTCGCCCTCCAACACCAGCGACGTGTCCTCCAGGGTCAGCGTGGATCCCTCAATGGCGTTCGAGTTGTAGGTGTAGCGCACCAGCCAGTCGCGGTCGTAATCCGCCAACGCCATGTCCTCGACACCGTCCAACGGCTCCAGCGAGCGGGCCCGGTCCTTCAGCGCGTCGACCCTCCGCAGGTGTTCGGAAATCTCCCGTCCCCCTTCAAGGGCGTTCAGCTCGTCGGGAAGGGCCTGGATGTGCCGTGACAGCTCGGGATTGGCCATCATGCTCCTCTTTTCGTGTTCCGGTTGCAAAGTCCATTATTCCAGTAGTGATTCGTTGCGCTAGCGGTTCAGATGACGGCTCAACGCATCCGGTCCGGTTCCGACGCTTCTGGCATCCCCGTCCCGTTGTCCAAGGTTCTTCCGCAACGTCTCGCCGAATCTGTCCATCAAATCCGTTTTATTGCGAATCGGGCCAGAAACACGAAGGACCTCACCTTCGCTGATTCTGCGGAGCATCCCGATACGCTTTACCAACTGTACCCGGATGGCGTCGAGGCGTTCGGGCGCGAACATGCGCATGCGCGACAACTCGTACGCCACCTCGTCGGGCCAGTCCGACAGAGCATCCAGATCGAACCGGCCCCAATCCTCCACCAGTCTGAGCTGCCGCAAAGCCGAGGGCTTGCCGGTGGCGGTGCAGAACGGCTTGGCGAACCAGTCGCGGCCGTCCACATCGAGCTCGCCGCTCCACAGGCTCGCGCCAGTGTCGTAGATCGGGGCCGGACGGACCGCAAGGGTCTCGATGTTCCGTATCAGACCGAAGTTGTTGTAATGCCTATCTGTATTGCGCATGAGGTAGTCGACCACGAGCCAATCGTCCGTGGCGTCACGAACCGCCCGTTCGTCTGCGCCGAAGCCGACGGCGGCGCGGACCCACTGGTCATGCGAGTTGAGGCCGTTGACGGCCTTGACGGATTGGAGCACCTGCCAGGCGGAGACCAGCTCCTCATGATTGGAGAGCATGTCCGCGCATGTGGACACCAGACGGTTGCCGTTGCGCGCCAGGGAATACCAGACGGCCGGAACGCCCAATCGCATGCAGAGCCTCGAGGCGATGACCTCGTTCATCGGCTCCTGGCCAGTACGGCCCGACTTGACGAGCAGTCTCCTGCCGGTGGCCCTGTCGATCGTCCAGCGTTTGGGAAGATCGCCGCCAGTGGACACGTCGGGGACGTTGAGGCTGATGTCATGGGACGACGAGTACGAGGTGAGCAGGATCTCGCCCAGCGCCTCGTCGAAGGGATTGTCGAAGAAGTTGACGTCCTTCCATTCGGCCGGGTCATCCTCGCGTCTGACCCAGTACTGGTCCGACAGGCTCAGCCCGTAGGTCCTGTCGAGCAGTTCGCCGGTCGATGCCGCGCCAAGCGATTCGAGCACACGGCGGATGCCGTCGCGGGTGGAGGGGATGGCGCGGGACCTCCACCATTCGTCGATCCTCCTGGCATACAGCGCGCTCTTGCCATGCGTGGTGAACTCCAGGGGCAGACGATCATGGTCAAGAACCTCACCAGAGGAGCACGCGCGACCGGACTCGGGATCGTATTCGAACGCAAGGACCGGATGGTCCCCGCACATGATCAGCTTGCGTGGCATGATTCCGCTCCCTCCAAACTTGGTCTTTAAAGATTCTACAGGCACGAATTACGCGCGAGACGGCGTCCCGTTTCATGACGCGATGCATGGATATGGGCCACTTCCGCAAATCGCAAGCCTCGGCGATGACGCCGACAACTGATACGGTAGTCATATTGGTTTCCCAAAGGTAAAGAGGCATGACCATGGGATTGTTCGACTTCGCTAAGAACTCTTTGGGTGACGTGCCGTCCGGCTTCGGAGGTCGGGGCGATATCGCCAACCATCTTTTCAACGACCGATGAAAAGGCTCCGGTTGAAGGCTATGGCATGATGACACGAGCGTGGGGAATTTATGACCGAAGGATACTCACATAAAGCGGCACACATCGTTGAGCATATCATTCTCGCAATCGCGCTGATCTGGGCTGGAGGCTGCACTCTCATATGGATGCAAACGGATATGTCGCATCGCATCGTGAACGCGAAATCCGCTGACGGCACCTGCGAAGTGACCATCAGCGAACTCGGCTCGCCCATATTCTTCGGCCCAAGCAGCATCACGGTCAAAGTCTCTTGGGACACCGATCCCGGTGTTATCGGTTCCGAGAACGTCACGGAAATCAAAACGGATCTGCACAACGACGGCAAATCATTAGGCTCGGGCAACTTCACCGTCACCTGGCACGGCAACATCCCGACCGTCACCACCCATGGCGAGGAACAGCCGGACCAAAGCTACACATTCAACTGGAAATAACCGCTCCGAACATCATGTCTCTCCCGAGAGTAGTCCTCACAACCGGGCAGGTCCCACAAGGAGCATAGCTCATGCACCCACTGTCCGGTCTCAAGCCCATGAGACACTTAAGACCATGACTACCATCATCATGCGCACCTCTGAGGGCGATATCACCATCAACCTGTTCGACGACAAGGCACCGAACACCGTGGCCAACTTCCTGGGCCTCGCCACCGGCGAGAAGGAATGGGCCGACCCGTACACCGGCCAGCCTTCCCATGAACCCTTCTACAACGGTCTGACCTTCCACCGCATCATCAAGGATTTCATGATTCAGGGCGGCTGCCCGCTGGGCACCGGCACCGGCGGACCCGGCTACGAATTCGACGATGAGATCGACCCCGGCCTGCAATTCGACAAGCCGTACCTGTTGGCCATGGCCAATGCCGGGCTCCGCCGTGGCATGGACGGCAAAATCCACGGGACCAACGGCTCGCAGTTCTTCATCACCACCGTGCCGACCCCTTGGCTCAACGGCCATCACACCATCTTCGGCGAAGTCGTCGACGACGCCTCCAAGAAGGTCGTCGACAAGCTCGAAGCACTGGACACCGATTCGTCTGACCGTCCGCTCGAGCCCGCAGGAATCCTCTCCATCGAAGTGAAGCGGTAAAAACCGCCCACACTTTCATGCCACAAGTGCCACAAGGCGGGGCCCCGATCCGACGATTCGGACCGGGGCCCCGCCGTATGCCACCCACATCCCTACTTCATCTTGCGCAGACGGGGTTCGGCGGATTCCTTGGCACCGGTGATGCGGTATACGTCAAACACACCGTCGATCTTGCGCACGGCAGCCAACAGCGAGTTGAGATGCTGCGGATCCGCCATCTCGAAGCTGAACTGGCTGGTGGCCACTCGATCGGAACCCGTGGCGATCGTACCCGAGATGATATTCACGCCATGATCGGAAAGCACGCGCGTCACATCCGACAGCAGGTTGCGGCGGTCCAATGCCTCGACTTGAATCTTGACCATGAACAGACCCTTGGTGCTGGTCCATTCGACCTCGACCACACGCTCGGGCTGCTTGCTCTTCAAGTCGATCATATTCTGACAATCGGTGCGATGCACGGACACACCCTGGTTGCGGGTGATGAATCCGATGATGTCATCACCGGGCACCGGCATGCAACAACGGGCGAGTTTGATCCACACATCGCCCACGCCCTTGACTGATACCCCGGTGGAGCTGCTGGAAGTTTTGCGCTCGATGGGCTTGAGCGGCAGAGCCTCCTGCTCGACCTCCTCATCGACCTCGTCGGCCCCGGCATCCTTGACCAGATGCGAGATGACGTTCTGCGTGGAGATCTGCCCATCACCGATGGCGGCGAACACAGCGTCGGCGTTCGGGAAATTGAGGTCGTCGGCCACACCGATCAATGCCTCGGTGGTCAGCAGCGCATTGACCGGCAAGTTACGTTTGCGCATAGCGCGGGTCAGTTCGTCGCGGCCTTCCTCAATAGCCTCGGTACGACGTTCCTTCGAGAACCACTGGCGGATCTTGTTTCGTGCCTTCGGGCTCTTGACGAAGCTCAGCCAGTCGCGCGAAGGACCGGCGGTATCGGACTTGGAAGTCAGGATCTCCACGGTGTCGCCGTTGTCGAGCGTGGTGTCGAGCGGCACCAAACGCCCGTTGACGCGCGCGCCCATCGTACGGTGGCCCACTTCGGTATGCACGGCATAGGCGAAATCGACCGGTGTGGCATGGGTCGGCAAAGAGACGATCTTGCCCTTCGGCGTGAAGACATAGACTTCGGACGAGCCGAGGTCTTCCTTCAGGGAACCGAGGAATTCGTTGGAATCTGGGGTTTCCGAAGTCCAATCGGCAAGCTGCTGAATCCATTTGAGATTGTCGGCTTCGGAAAGCTCCTGGTTCTTCTCGTCACGCCTGCGGTCGGACTTGTCTGGCGAGCTCAGGGCGCGGCCGGCCTGGCCGTTTTCCTTGTATTTCCAGTGCGCGGCGATGCCGAACTCGGCGCGGCGGTGCATGTCCCAGGTGCGAATCTGGATTTCGACCGGCTTGCCGCCCGGACCCACCACCGTGGTGTGCAGCGACTGGTACATGTTGAGCTTCGGCATGGCGATGTAGTCCTTGAACCGGCCGGGAACCGGGTTCCACCGCGCATGCACGGCACCGAGAGCCGCATAGCAGTCCTGAATGGTGTCGACGATGATGCGCACACCGACCAAATCGTAGATGTTCGCGAAATCATGGCCGCGCACGATCATCTTCTGGTAGATGGAGAAGTAGTCCTTCGGGCGTCCGGTGACGTATGCCTTGATGTTCTGCTCGTCGAGATCCTCGTTGATCTCCGCCAGAATCTGCTTCAGGTACACATCGCGCTGGCCGGCTCGGCGAGCCACCAGCACCACGATCTCGTTGTAGATCTTCGGGTAGAGCACCTTGAAGCTCAGTTCCTCGAGCTCCGTCTTGATGGCGTTCATACCGAGTCGGTTGGCCAAAGGGGCGTACACGTCGAGGGTTTCACGCGCCTTCCTCTGCGCCGACGTGGTCTTCACATAGCGCCAGGTGCGGGCGTTGTGCACACGGTCGGCCAGCTTGACCACCAGGGTGCGCACGTCGCGGCTCATGGCCACCACGAGTTTGCGAATGGTTTCGGCTTGGGCGGAATCACCCACTTCAAGCTGGCTGAGCTTGGTGACGCCATCGACCAGACCGGCCACGGTGTCGCCGAACTCGGCACGGCATTGATCCAACGTGTAGTCGGTGTCCTCCACCGTGTCATGCAGCAGACCGGCCGCCACCACAATCGGCCCCATGCCCAGATCCGCGAGAATCTGGGAAACGGCCAACGGATGGATGATGTATGGTTCGCCCGACTTGCGCCGTTGCGCGCAATGCTGGATGACGGCGCGCCGGTACGCGCGGTCGAGGATGGACAAATCCTCACCGGGGTGGTGGGACTTGCATACCTTCTTGATTGGATCCAGCGGATTGAGCGGATCGGCGCTGATCTCGCAACCCAGTTTACGGGCGGCGTACTGCTCGCCATCAATCTCTGCCATGCCAGTCACCTCCCTTCATGAAGTTCATTGTAACCGCGAACCAGTGCCATGCGCACGCACCCGCCCGCCATCATTGGTTCCGCAACCGTTGTTGCCGTCATCACCTTGGTCATTCAACCGGCCTAATCCGGTCAGGACGCCACTCCCGTCGAACCGAACCCGCGTTCGGCGCGATCGGATCCGGGCAGTGTCTCGGCCGGGATGAACCGAGCCTCAACATACCGCTGAATCACCAATTGAGCGATGCGATCGCCCGGATGGAAGACGGCGGTGTGCTTCGGATCGAGGTTGATCAGCGGCACCTTGATTTCGCCACGGTAGCCTGCATCAACGGTGCCAGGCGCGTTGAGCACGGTGATGCCCTGCTTGGCGGCCAGCCCGGAACGCGGATGCACCAACGCCACGTAGCCCGCAGGCAGGGCGATGGCCACGCCGGTGGGCACCAATGCCCGCTCGAAGGGCTTGAGGGTCACGTCGACGGTGGTGATGAGATCGGCGCCGGCATCGCCCGCATGCGCGTACCGGAGCAGGGCCGGGTGTTCGGGGTCGAGGCTTTTGACCAGGACCTCGGTGGATTCGGGCTCGTTGTAGGTCTCGTCGAACGCCATCAGGCGGCGCACTCCTCACACACCGGCTGGCCATCCTCGTCCGTGTAGGCGAGCTGGCTACGATGCTTGACCAGGAAGCACTGCGAGCAGATGAACTCGTCACCTTGCATGGGGATGACGGTCACCGAGGAATCCTCGTTGCTCAAATCGGCGCCCGGCAGTTCGTAGTCTTCGGCGATGGCGTTCTCATCGTCGTCGATGTCGCCCGAGGCGTTCTGCGAGGACTTCCCCAGCGCCTGCAGCGATTCCTCGTCCTCATCCTTATTGCGGGGGGAATCATAATCCTGAGCCATCATGGTCCTTTCGTCGTCTTTGGTTCGTAAGTTGATATATATAGCACGGTCAGCGCCGTACTCGCCCATAGGATACACGATTTGAAATACTCGTAAAGTTCGACACGTGGGGCATACTTAAAAGAAGTAATGTCTTTGCGACGGAAAGTGGTGCGAATATGCCAGATGATCGGCTTGAAAAAGCCCGTTTCGTACGCGTGAGCAAGACGGGGGACCTCGTATTCTCCATTGGCGGCGGGGAAATGGCTGTGAGCGTGGACGACACGCTCGAACGGGCGATTCTTGAGGCCAAGCAGGTCAGAAGCGAGATGCGACAGGCTCCCCAGCCGCATCAGCAGTCCACTTTGCCGATTTCCCAGATACAGTCGCTGATTCGCGCCGGTGCCGATCCGGCCCGTGTCGCGGAGAAATATCATCTGAGCGAAACGCTGGTACGTCGTTTCTCCATGGCTGTGGAAACCGAGAAACAGTATGCCATCGAACAGTTCCTTGCCGTGGCGGCACCCAAAGACAGCAGGGTGCGCACCATCAGCGAACTGGTGGAACGCACGCTGGCCTCTGCGGGAATCGGCATGGAATCAGTGACCTGGAAATCCACCCGACGCGGACTTGAGCCTTGGCGCATCGTGGCGATATTCACTTCCGCGGGCCGTGAGATCCATGCCGAATGGACATGGAATATGCACGACAATTCCGTAATGAGCCTGAACAATGCCGCTCGAAAACTGCTCGGCGAACAGAATCCGGAATCAGCCACGGATTCCAAACTCAAGCCGACGATTCCTGAACTGCCCGGCGACTCCGTACGTTCCGCGCGTATCGAGCGCGCTGTGTCTGCTTGGGCGGCGCCTACGCCTTCGATTCCGGCCGCACGGCCTGCCGCGATCCGGCCCTCCGTCACTTCCACAGGTTCCATGCCCCCGGTGGACCTATCCACGTCCATCTCACCGGCCACGAACCAGGCTCATGACGCTACGGCCCCCAGCCCGGTCTCTTCGCAGACCGCCGGATCTGTTTCGTCATCTGCCGCAGGATTGCAGCAATCGCCTGCCACGGCACCAGAGCAGGGTTCTGACAATATTTCGGACGAGACCGTACGGCGTGGCCCCGATACACAGCTGGTAGCCACCGAGCAGGAGCGGGCGGCCGAATCCGCCGCCACCAAACACGAGGCACCAGCCAAACCGGCCAAGCGTAAATCAGGACGTTCGGCCGTACCAAGCTGGGACGAGATTCTGTTCGGAGACTGAATTTCCGAATCAGGCCATATCGATCAGGCAGGGAATATCCATTTCCAATGCCGTTTGGGAGCCATGCACGCTCGGCAGGTGGGTGGCTTTGTCTCCTTGCGTACGCGAATCGACGAGGGTCACGGCTCCCGCTGCCTGCACGACCACATCGCCGAGCATCGGCCGGACTCGCTCGCAGACCGGTCCAAACAATCCGTCCGCGATGGCCTCATCCCTGGTCCGCACCAAGGCTCGGTCTTGCAGGTAATCGCGCCACCGGCAAGCTATATCCTCAGGTCGTTCATCCGGCTCGGCATACAGCATCAGCGAGCGAGGCTCTCCCCCGACCAGTGACACGCCTCGGGTGAGCTGCGGTTCAACGGCGATGTCAATCCGCTGGTCCACGTCGGTTTGCACCATGCCGTGGTCGGCCACGATGACGATCAGCGTGCCCTTGGGTGCGCTGCGTTTCAGGAGCGCGAGCTGGGCGTCGATATGTTCGAATGTGGCCACCCAGTGTTCGGAATCCCACCCGTAATTGTGGCCGACTTTGTCGGCGTCACGGATGTACAGGTAGGTCAGGCCGGGGGTGCGTGAGGCGCGTGAGGCGGCCAGCACACGATCACGTGGGGTGACGTTGCCTTGATAGTCGGTGCCTCGCAATGCGGCTTCGGTCAATGGTGATCTGGAGAACTTGGGCAACCCCGAGCTCGTGACGCGCACCTCTTGAGCCGCAAGTTTCTCGAACACCGTCTCCTCGCGCTGCAGGTCGAACGGATCGACCATGGGCGGCACAGGAATGTGCGGATTGGCTGGTCTGGTTGCCAGCGCGTCTTTGAACTGGATGAGTTGGATGAGCTTATGGCTGGCGGGTTCGAGCTGTGTATAGCCCGCCATTGCGGTCAGTCCCGGGCAGGTTCCGGTACCGAATGCGGCCATGGCCGCCACAGTGGTGCTTGGAGCGCAGGTGGCGACGGGGCGCTGATTGGCGCTTTCGTTCATCAGCGAACGCAGATAGGGCGCGTGGCCGAGGCGCATGGCGAGGTTCCAGAAGCCGAGGCCGTCCACGAGCACCACGATGGCCGATTCGGCGTCGGGCAGTCCCAACGCGCGCTGGCAGGCCTTGGGATCGGCGTGGACCTTGGTGGGAGTCGGATGTCCGATGGCGGCGGACAAGGCGGGCAGCACGGCGGACAGGTGCAACGCTCCCCCACGCCGATCGGCCGGGACGTCATCCCCATAGCCCACAGTGGGCACCAGCCGCAGCAACTCGTCCATATCCGGCGTCTCAACACTCATAGTTGCCCATTCAAGTAGCACCCCTCCCCTTGGCTCAGTGCGCAGAGAACGGTTCTCAATAACAACTGTGCGCTCCAACGCACATAATCAAACAAACGCACATCGACTGAAACACTGGAATCACGCCGTTTTATCGGCAGACATGTGCGATTGGCGCATCGAAACCAGCGCACAGTTGTTATCGAGAACCGTTCTCTGCGCACTGTTTCGCGCCCTCCCGCTAATATGGGGGCGTTCGAAAGGGAGTTTCATGGCATCACACCGCAAACCGTCCGCGCAAACCTACGATCCGCGCACGGTCAAGGAGCATATCGTCGAGACGCCGCTGAACGAGGAGATGAGCAAGTCCTTCCTCGAGTATGCGTATTCGGTGATTTACGCACGCGCACTGCCCGATGCGCGCGATGGCTTGAAGCCGGTGCAGCGCCGCATCGTCTACCAGATGGGCGAGATGAACCTGACTCCCGACCGCCCGTATATGAAGTCCGCCCGCGTGGTGGGCGAGGTGATGGGCAAGCTCCACCCGCACGGTGATTCCGCAATCTACGAGGCCATGGTGCGTTTGGCACAGCCGTTCGCGATGCGTCTGCCGCTGGTAGACGGCCACGGCAACTTCGGCTCGCTGGATGACGGCCCTGCGGCCTCCCGTTACACCGAGGCCAGGCTTGGCCCGGCGGCTCTCGGCATGAACGCGGATATCGATGAGGACACCGTCGACTTCACGCCGAACTATGACAACAAGCTCAAGGAACCGACCGTGCTGCCGGCCGCCATCCCAAATCTGCTGGTCAACGGCGGCTCGGGCATCGCCGTGGGCATGGCCACGAACCTGGCCACCCACAATCTGGGCGAGGTGGTGAACGCCGCCAAGTTCCTCATGGCGCATTCGGACGCCACCCTGGAACAGCTGATGCGTTACGTGCCCGGCCCCGACTGGCCCACCGGCGGCACGATCATCGGCCGCGACGGCATCCGTGAGGCCTATGCCAACGGCCGTGGCACGCTCACCACGCGCGCCGCCACGCATATCGAACATGTCACGGCCCGCAAGCAGGCCATCGTGGTCACCGAGCTGCCGTACATGGTGGGCCCGGAGAAGGTGATCGAACGTATTTCCGACGGTGTGAAGAACCGCAAGCTGGAGGGGATTTCCGGCGCGTTCGATCTGACCGATCGTCATAACGGCACGCGTATCGTCATCGAGATCAAGACCGGTTTCGACCCGCATGCGGTTCTGGTGCAGTTGTTCAAGCACACACCGTTGCAAGACAACTTCGCCATGAACAACGTGGCGCTGGTGGAGGGCCGCCCGCACACGATGGGCCTGAAGGAGATGCTTCAGGTGTGGGTTGACCACCGCCGTGTGGTGATCCGCCGTCGCAGCGAATATCGCAAGAAGAAGGCGTTGGAGCGCCTGCACCTGGTCGAGGGCCTGCTGCTGGCCATGCTGGACATCGACGAGGTGATCCAGGTAATCCGCACCTCAGATGATGCGGATGCTGCGAAAAGCCGTTTGATGGTTGTGTTCGACCTGGACGAGGTCCAGGCCCAGTACATCCTCGACCTGCGTCTGCGCCGTCTGACCAAGATGAACCGCATCGAACTTGAGGCCGAACGCGATGACCTGAAGAAGCGCATCGAGGAGCTGACCCGCATCCTGGCCTCCGCCGAAGCGCTCGACCAGGTGGTCACCGACGAGATGGACGAGGCGGTCGCCAAGTGGGGCTCGCCGCGTCGCACCGTGCTGCTGGACGCCGACCCGGATGGCACGCTGACGCCGGTCGTGGCGCAGGGCGCCGGGGCTTCGGGTGTGTCCAAGTCCGCACTCGAAGCGGTGAAGGCCGCCACCACGATTTCCTCCGCCGAAGCCGATGTGGCCGCAGCCGCAGCCGCCGCCAAGAAGACCGGCGAGCGGTCCGCGCTGACCGGAGCCTTGAAGATCGAAGACGAGCCGTGCGTGGTGATGATGAGCGCCACCGGTTTGATTGCCCGTACCACGCCAAGCGCGATGGACGTGTTCAATGTACGGTCCACATCCGATGAACGTCTGCGAGACGATCAAATCACCACAATCTTCGAGACTTCCACGCGCGCCACGTACGGGCTGGTCACGTCGGCCGGCCGCCTGGTGCTCGCGTATGTGGTTGATTTGCCTGCCTTGCCCGCTGCCGCCACATTGTCGCTGAAGGGAGGAGTTCAGGCCGACGAACTGATCGGCATGACCGAATCCACCGATCCGATTCGCGGTGAGCGTGTGATTACGGCGATTGCCATGGAGCAGCCGACGTCCGGCAAGGCCAGTGCCAAGGATGAGAGCGAGGATGGCGGGGCCGCCGAGGCCAAGCCGTTGCCGTCGCTGGCTATCGGTACCCGTAACGGTGTCATCAAGCGTTGGAATCGTGAGGCACCCACCACCATGGATTCCTGGCCCGTCATTGATCTGAAAGATGGCGATGAAGTGGTATTCGCCGCCGTGGCCGAGGATGACGACCGTCTGGTGTTCATCTCCTCCGATTCCTCGCTACTGACCTTTGAGGCGAAGAACGTGCGCCCGCAGGGTCGTACCGCGGGCGGTATGGCCGGCATCAAGCTGGCCGAGGGTGCCCGTGTGGCGGCCTTCAACGTGGTTCCCGCCGGCAAGGTGGCATGGACCTATGAGGAGGGCGAGAACGGCTTGACTTCCGGATCCGGTGCGGTGGTGCTCACCGTGGCCGGCGATTCCGATGCACTGCCCGGCACCGAAAACGGCGCGGCGAAGGTCACTCCGCTGGAAATGTACCCCACCAAGGGTCGTGCTACCGGCGGCGTGCGTTCCCAGCGCTTCCTGAAGGGCCAGAACACGCTGATTCTTGCTTGGGTGGGCCTCTACCCGTTGCACGCTTCCACATCCGCAGGCTCCCCGGTCGAGCTTCCCAAGCCCGATATGCGCCGAGACGGTTCCGGAGTGGACCTCGCCTCCCCCATCGCCTTCATTGCGTAACCTCAATTAAGCTCCCTCTGATGGGCCGAGCCGTAAAGCAAACACCCCAGTGGGGTGTTTGTAGGCGAGGAACGAACGACAGTGAGCCAAACAATAGAGAAGAGACCCTAAACCCGACCTACACTAAGCATCAAGGAGGTGGCGATGAGACTACTGGTTGCCGTATCCAATGAACCGTTGGCCCGCGCCATTCGTGGTGCCCTACTTGCCGGTCGTCATGAAGTGTCTTTGGCAAGCACCGGTAGTATCGCGCTCGCCGCTGTCGCCAAGGAGTCATTTGACGCAGTGATTCTTGATGAATCCCTGCTCGGCATCTCCACCGAGCAGCTCATCGAATCCCTACGCAATGCCCGTGCCTCCGTTAAAATCCTGCTGCTGACTTCGACGCCACTCAGCAAAACCATTGGCGAAGGCAGCCGCTGGCGAGCGCTGCCTGACGAGTACGCCCCTATCGAAGAGACGCCCTACAGCTCCTTCAGCGCGGATTCACGCGCAAACAACTCAGATGCCGAAGCCGAACAACGCTCGGACAATGCCGCCGCTAGCGCACAAGCTAACGTACGACGCCCGGATGCCGCGCTGAGCAAACCATTCTCCGATGGCGAACTGCTCTCATACGTCGGCTCGCTTGCCACCGACTCCCCCGCCATGATCATTCGTGGCAACCTCACGTTGGACACCACGAATCACAAGGCCTACTACGCATCCACGCACAGCGCAATCTCACTGTCCCGTCTGGAATACAGTTTGCTTGAAGCACTGGTCAAGGCTGATGGTCGGTTCGTCAACACCAGCGAATTGGCCAAGCTCGTCGGTGGCCCATTCTTCGAGCAACAAGGGCTCCTCAGGAACGCCCTCTACACACTGGATAAGAAGCTCACCCGCGCCGGCCTCATCATGACCCAACGCGGCTCCAACTACCGCATTCGATAGCTGGGCTCAATCAGTACAGCCGCATGCCTCGGGGAACGGGGGTGAAGCCGGACTGGTGGAGGATACGGGCGAAGGGGTGACGCGCGTTGAGGGGTTCGCCATTGATGTCGCTGAACGTCACGGAACCGGTGCCATTGCGTTTGAGGGCGTAGGCCAGTTCTGTGGCGGCTTTGCACATCTGTTCGTCGGAATCGTTGGCAGCGGGTTCATGGTCGACCGATTGATCGAACGCCGTCAGGTGCTTGGCTTTGGCAGCCACGTATAGTAGCGTGCCTTGCGCATTGAGCACGACCATGGCTCCGATACGGCGTGCCGGTTTACCCGCACCGGCAGGCGCGTCCGGCCACGCGATGGCGGAGCCACTGAGATTTGCGGGGTCGAGCACACTCAATGCCACCACGGACTGGCCGCGATGCTCTGACGGATGACGCAACGCATCCACGGTGTCGTGCTCGGCAAATTGGGCCGCACCGAAACCACGGACGAACATGCCTCGTACCAGTCGACCATGCTCCTCCATGCGCTTCAATACCGGATACAACGCTGAGTAGCCACCCGGAATATTATCCTTGTCAATCACCGGCTGCGCGATGACGCCATACCTGTCCAGCAATGTCTCGACCAGTGCGAGTGCCCGTTCGGTCTGGTCAGTGTCTTCGCCTTCAGCTTGCCCGATCACGGCAGACCACAAACCTCCTAACGTCATATCCGTCGTGGCTCGGCGAATCGGAGCGACACGCCCACGACGACGTGATGTAGTGGATTTACGCGGGCTTGCTGCGCCTGCGGTTAATGCACGCACCGGCGCGAAGCTGGAATTGGTGACCTTACCTTGCCAGACCAAGCTCCACAAGGCATCCTTGAACTGCTGTTCGCTCCACTCTTGCGGAATGATTTCGCCGGTGTTTGGATTGATGTCCGGCTCCGCGGCCTCATTCCACACACGTTTGGCGGCATCCATCAGTTGACGGGCATGGAACGCTCCCCCTGAGTCCAGTGCGGCCAGAATCGCTTCCGGCATGGTGGCGTCTGAGGCGTTCGATGTCGTACCATGTTCCACATCGCTGAGCAATATTGAATCCGCCGGATAGAAAGCAACCTCACCGGGGTCCATCGCACTGGTTCCCCCGGTTTTTGAGCCGACCCAGACCACATCGCCGCTGGTCAGCAACTCATCCAGCAATGCAGGTTGGTAGTCTCGTACTCGTGCGGGGAATACCGCCGACTCCCAGAGTGCAGTGGGCAGTGATATGCCCTCCAGCTGCTCGATAACGCGCATGAGCCCGTCAGCACCTTCATATCGTTCGCCGCCGACCGGCCCGATACCTTGTCGGTCGATAAGAAACATCTGGAACGCCCCTGGTTCTACTGGCTTGACTGCTTTACGCGCCTTGGCCAATGAGCGAGACCGAATGCGGCGGAATACGTCCTTATGGAGCCACTGTTGGCCTTGCTCGTCATCATCTACAAAGTGGCCTTGCAGCAACTCGCCTTTGGCAGCCAGCACATCCAGAGTGTGCACGGCATCCGTAGCATCGAGGTGTAGGTCGGCTATGAGCTGATCGGCGGTGAAAGGACCATGGGTTTTGGCGTAACGGGTCACGCGACCAGTCACATCATCGTCGGCAAGTTCATTCCAGAAAGTGCGCTCCCCCAGTTCCTGTTCGACTTCGCGAATCACGTCCGGATTCAGCACTTGTGCCATGTCGGTGGTGCCGAGCAAGCGTTCGAGCACGTGCGGATCGAGAGACAACAGTCGCGCGCTGCGCTCGGCCTGAGGTTGGTCATACTGGTACATCACCACGCCGACGAAGCCAAAGAGAATGTTCTCGGCGAAAGGCGATGGCGATTCGGTCTCCACGTCCTTCACGGTAATGATGCCGGATTGCAATCCGGTCATCACCTCGTTCAGGGCAGGCATGTCGTATACGTCTTGCAAACATTCGCGCGCGGTTTCCAGCAGCAGCGGGAAGTTCTTGGCCATGCGTGCGGATTGCAGGAGCTGTGCGGCGCGCAGTCGCTGCTGCCATAGGGGCACGCGACGGCCCGGGTCGGATCGCGGCATGAACAGTGATCGGGCGGCGCATTCGCGGAATCGTGCAGCGAATAGCACGGACTCGCCCACTTGACGTTCTACATCTGCTTTGAGGTCTTCTGGGTCGAAAAGGAACAGGTCTTGAACAGGAATATGTCCGTCACCGTCCGGTAGCTGAATGACGATACCGTCATCGGCGGCATATACCTGCCCATCGAAACCGTAGCGTTGGCGCAGTCTGCGGCTGATGGCCATGGACCACGGTTCGTGAACGCGGCGGCCAAAGGGGCTTAACAGCACGATGCGCCATCCGCCGTCTTCATCGCGGGTCCGTTCCACGATGAGGGTTTGGTCGCTGGGAACTGTGCCGGTGATGGCTTGTTGCTCGGAGAGCAGGCGGGCCAGGTTGGTGATGGCATTGGGGTCTAGGCCATCTCGCTGGAGGCGAGTGAGGATTGTTGGGATGAAGGTTGGGACAGCTGGGCCTTCTGCGGCAGACCTCCCCCCAGTCCGCTTCACGTCTAATCCGGCGGCGATTTCTCGGGTGAAGCGGGCTATGGTACGGCTGAAACCGTAGTCACGGCCAGCGCCTTCACCGTGCCAGAACGGCAGACGGGCGGTGCGGCCCGGAGCCGGAGTCACGACCACACGATCACGGGTGATCTCCTGAATCTGCCATGTGGAGGTGCCGAGCGTAATGACATCGCCCACGCGCGATTCGTAGACCATCTCCTCATCCAACTCGCCGACGCGACGCTGGCCTTTGCCGGCGTCCGCCTCAGGCAGGACCACGGTGTACAGCCCTCGATCGGGAATCGTACCGCCAGAGGTAACGGCCACTTTCTGCGAACCGGGACGGGCGGAAATCAGGCCATTATCCTGATTCCATACCAGTCGCGGCCGGAAGGCCGAGAATTCCTCGCTGTTGTATTCGCCGGACATCATGCCGATTGCCGCATCGAACATGTCACGTGGCAGTTCGGCAAACGGCGCAGCACGGCGCACCGTGGCATACCAGTCATCAGCGTTCAAATCGTGCATCGCGGCAGCGGCCACGGTCTGCTGGGCAAGAATATCGAGCGGATTGCGCGGCACGGCCAATGGTTCTATATCGCCGGCAATCATGGCTTCCAGACTTGCGGCCCCAGTGACAATCTGCTGACGGGTGAGCGGGTAGAACAATGCGTGAGAGACGCCACCGACCTGATGATCGGCACGGCCTACACGCTGCAATCCGGAGGAGACCGACAATGGCGTATCGACTTGAATCACCAAGTCGACCGAACCCATATCAATGCCAAGCTCCAAACTGGAGGTGGCCACCACGCAGCGCAATTCACCACGCTTAAGCCGTTCCTCAATCATTTTGCGGCGATCTTTGGAGACCGACCCATGATGAGCCATGGCGATGACATCATCGCCCTCATGTGAGCCGACAAGCATGGTGGTGGAGCCGACCACAGCATCGTAATGTGTGGAGAACCCTTCGCGGCCTTCCGGAGAGCCCAGATCACGCACAGTGTCGGGATTGGTGCCATGCCGGGTCTGCGCATAGAGATCATTGAGGCGCGCGGTGAGCTTTTCGGCCACACCACGCGAATTGACGAAGACCAATGTAGTGCGGTGCGCGAGAATCTCATCCAAAATGCTGCGTTCCACCACGGGCCAAATGGAACCGGAGGTACGGTCGCCCGCCGCTCCAACCAACGCGGAGGAATCGAACGCATCACTCGCATCAGAATCGTCCCCAGAAGTGGAAGAAACATCTCTATCATCCACCGGCACAATGCCCCTGCGTTCGGCAAGTCGCTGCATGGCCGGCGTGACACCGCTGATATGCGGAGCGGACCGTTCAGCATCCACGCCACCGACACGCTGCTTGGCATTCACGGACTGCAAATCACGCATGTTTTCCAACGGCTCAATCATGCGCAAATCCATTGCAGGCCGCCCACCGGGATTCACGATGGTAACCGGTTGCCCGCCGCCCAGGAATCGCGCCGCCTTTTCAGGCGGATTCACCGTAGCGGATAGACCAATGCGCTGCATATGACGATCGCCGCGGCCAGCATCAACGGCGGCATCACCGCCCTCATCAGCATCTGCAACGATCGCATCTCGCTTGCGCGATTCTGCGACAAGGTTCTCCAGCCGTTCAAGGCTTACCGCCAAATGTGCGCCGCGCTTGGTGCCCGCTACTGCATGAATCTCATCGACGATCACCGTATCGACAGTGCCGAGAATCCGCCCTGCTTTCGAAGTGAGCAACAAGTACAACGATTCTGGCGTGGTAACGAGGATATCCGGTGGATGGGAGGCTATGCGCCGCCGCTCCTGTGCGGTGGTGTCGCCTGAACGAGTGGCGACCGCGATCTTCGGCACGGGCAGCCCTTGCGCCTCGCATTGTGCGGCAATGCCCTCCAAAGGCTGTTCTAGGTTCTTGGCCACATCGACCGCGAGCGCCTTTAACGGCGAGATATACAGCACACGCACACCGGCACGCCGCGTACGTGGCACGGTCATCAATCGGTCGATGGCCGAGAGAAACGCGGCCAATGTTTTGCCGGAGCCGGTAGGGGCGATGACCAAGACATTGCAGCCGGAATGGATTGCCGGCCATGCTTGAGCCTGTGCCTCGGTCGGCTGACCGAAGGCATGCTCGAACCACACCTTGGTGGGTTCGGAAAACAGGCTCAGGCTTTCGTACATATGTACGATTATAGGTCAGCTGAAGTGGGCGATGACTTCTTCGGCAGTGCCGTAGGCGCTTTGGGCACCAAGCTTGGTGGCCGCATAGGCGGAGACATAGGAGCCGATTTGCGCGGATTGCAGCAGCGTATGACCAGCGGCCAAGCCAGCCAGCACGGTCCCCATGAACGAGTCGCCGCAACCGGTGGTGTCCACCGCATTGACTTTCGCGGCGGATACGCGATGCCAACGTCCGTTCTCGATCACCACCGACCCCGACGCACCAAGCGTCACTATCGCCCGGTCGAATCCGTAATCGGTGAATCGTTCGGCGACCTCATACCAGTCGAGTGATTCCACATCGCCGTCCGGTAGACCCAGCAGTTGAGCCACTTCATGCTGGTTGACCAGAAGAATATCCGTGGCTTCCACCAGTTCGTGAGGAAGCTCGTCCATAAATGGCGAGTCGTTGAGCAGCACGGTCACGCCAGCGTCATGCGCGGTCTGCGCGGCGGCGATAACGGTGGAAATCGGGCTCTCCAAACACAGTCCCAATACCGCGCATTCGGCGATGGTCGTGCGATGTGATTGCACATAGCCGGCACTTGCCTTGGCATTGGAACCCGGCGAATAGACGATGGTGTTCTCGCCCTCAGCGCTCACGGTGATTACCGTGGTGCCGCTGGGGCCTTCAACGTGCAGGATATCGGCGGTGTCGACGCCGGCCTCATCCAGCTTGCCTAATAGGAAGTCCGCGTTGGAGTCCTCGCCCACCGCGCCCAGCAACTGGACATTGACACCGAGACGAGCGGCGGCAGACGCCTGATTCGCGCCCTTGCCGCCCGGCAGCACTTTCATGGCACCACCCTTGACGGTTTCACCTGGCTTGGGCAGTCGTTTAGTGGTCACGGTGTAATCGGCGTTCATCGAGCCGACCACGATTACCGAACCCGGCGCATCCTTCAGCGCTTCCAATCGTTCCCGTACGGGCTCGGGCATCTGTTTATGTTCTTCTTCACTTATCACCATGGGCTCCAAGCATAGTAGGCGGCGGGCCCAATTGCGCCGCACATGATCAGCCGCGCAACGTGCGAAGACGCTCGTGCATGGCCACCATCAGCACCAAGAGCACCAGCAAATACCACGGGTAGAGACTGATTGTCACATATTGCGCGATGATGCCGAACAGTGGCGGCATGAGCAGTGAGCCCACATAGGCGCAGGCCATCTGCACGCCGACGATGGCCTGCGATTTGTCTTCGCCGAAGTAGGCCGGCGTCGAGTGGATGACGCACGGATAAATCGGCGCGCACCCGAAGCCGATGACCACCAGCCCAACGACCTCGCCAAGGTGGTGAGGCAATGGCACGAACATGGTGAGTATGCCGGCGAGCACCAGCACTTGGCCGAGGCGAATCATGACCGGGTCCTTGAATCGCATGGTCAGGAAGCCGGAAAGCGCACGACCCACAGTGATGCCTACGTAGAATAGACCGGCCCAGCTGGCGGCGGTGATCTTGTCGATGCCACCGTGCATCACCATATAGCTGGAGGCCCACAGGCCCGCCGTGGATTCGATGGCGCAGTAGCAGAAGAACATCACAAGGATTTCCTTGGCACCGCGAATGGCGAGCACGCCGGCCACGCCGAGCGGTTTGCGTTCAGCAACAGACACCCCTTCAGCATTATTACCAGATCCCTCGGCATTGCCATCAGATGATGCGGCACCATCGGTCGATTCGCCGGCCGCAGTTGCGCCACGCTCCTTCCACAGCGGCAGGCTCAGCACCAGAATGACGGTCAGCATCACCTGCAGAATCGCGATGTACCGATAGCCCCACGGCCAGCCTTGGCCTTGAGAGAGCGCATAGCCCATGATATAGGGGCCGACCGATGCGCCGACGCCCCACATGCAGTGCAGCCAGCTCATATGCCGGCTTTCGTAGTGAATGGCTACGTAGTTATTGAGCGCCGCATCCACGCCGCCCGCGCCAAGGCCGTACGGTATGGCGATGGCCAACAGCACCCAGTAATTCGGGGCAATGGAGAAACCGGCCAAGGCCGCCGCAGTCAACGCCACCGAAACGGCGGTGACCTTACCGGCCCCGAATTTCAATGTCATTCGGTCCGAAAGCAGCGCCGAAACAATCGTGAACATGGAAATCACTGCGGAGATGCCGCCAGCCCACGCCACCGGCACGTTCAGATTCTGGCTCATGGTGGGCCATGCGGACCCGAGTAGCGAATCCGGCAACCCCAGACTGATAAACGCCACATAGATGACGGCAAGCAACAGACTGGCCATGTTCCATCTCCCATTCACAGTACGGCACCGGTTGTGATAACGATGTCATCAGTCTATCGAATGACTCATGGGCAACACGCATAAAACATATGACAACGTGCTCACCTCAAACGCCAATTACGGAAATTCTCGGTAAGCACGATGTCATTATCAGCGACGTCTTTGATCAGGTATCGATCTTGGAGCGATCGAAATCGTCGGCGTTGTCGACGATGAACTGCTTGCGCGGCGGCACATCGTCGCCCATCAGCAGGCTGAAAATCTCGGATGCCTGGGCGGCGTCCTCCATACGGATGCGGCGCAGCATGCGCGTGCGCGGGTCCATGGTGGTGTCCGCCAGCTGGTCGGCGTCCATCTCGCCCAGACCCTTGTATCGCTGGATGTCGTCGTTGTATCCGATGTGCTTCTTGTCGAGGTCGGCCAGTTTGCCGGCCAGCTCGTCATCGGAATACGTGTAGATGTATTCGCCCTTGTGCGAGCCGGTCAACGCGATGCGGTGCAGCGGCGGCACTGCGGCATACACGTAGCCGTGTTCGATGAGCGGACGCATGTATCGGTAGAACAGCGTCAGCAACAGGATACGGATATGAGCACCATCCACATCGGCATCGGTCATCATGATGATCTTGTGGTAGCGCGACTGTTCGATGTCAAAGCTCTGGCCGGAGCCGGCGCCCACCACCTGGATGATGGCTGCGCACTCCTTGTTGGAGAGCATCTGCGTGATCGACGCCTTCTGCACGTTCAGGATCTTGCCTCGAATCGGCAGCAGTGCCTGGAAACCGGCGTTGCGTGCGGCCTTGGCGGTACCGAGTGCGGAATCACCCTCGACGATGAACAGTTCGGCCACGTCGTCATTGCCCGGCTGGCAGTCGGAGAGTTTGGCCGGCATCGAGGCGGATTCGAGCGCGTTCTTGCGGCGCGTGACCTCCTTGGCCTTGCGCGACTGGATGCGTGCGTGCATTTCGCCGACGATTTTCTCCAGCACGCGGCCGGATTGTTCCTTGTACCCGCGCTTGGAGCCGGTGATCATCTCGCCGAATTGCTTGTCGGTGAGCCGGGTGACGATCGGCTTGACCTGCGCGGTGCCAAGCACGTCCTTGGTCTGGCCTTGGAACTGAGGTTCGGCCACGCGTGCGGTGACCACGGCCACGAGTCCGGCTTGGATGTCGTCGCGCTCCACCTTCATGGCGGAGTCCTTCATGTTCACCTTGAGCTTGCGGGCGTTGTCTTCCACCGCCTTGCGAATCTGCTTGGTGATGGCGTTCATGAAACCGTCCACGTGAGTACCGCCGCCGGGCGTCTCCACGATGTTCACGAAGCTCATGATTGTGGTGTCGTAGCCGTTGACCCATCGCAGGGCGATGTCCACGCCGCAGGTGCGTTCGATTTCCTGGGCGTGCAGTTCACCGCCCTCACCCACGGCCTGGGTCTCCTCCTTATAGGTGCCCTCGCCTTGGATGCGCCAGATGTCGGAGATCGGCTCGCCTTTGGATAGGAAGTCGACGAAGTCCTTGACGCCGCCGGTGTGCAGGAATTCCACGACGCGCGGGTGCGCGGGCTGCTCGCCGAACGCGCCATCGACGACCTGGTCGCCGGCCGTCAGCGAGAAGTCCTCCTCGGACAGGCTCTCGGTACTGTCGGCTTGAGCCTCGGTGGAGTCGTCGAAAAGTTCGGCATCGTTGGACGAGACGTCCAAAGCCGGGGCCTGGTCTTGCGCAGGTTCGACTGCGTCGGCATCAATGGCTTCGGCGGTGTCAGTCGCCGTTTCCGGTACGTTTTCGTCAACAATGGTGATTTTGAGGCCGGGCACCAGGAAGCTGGTCTGGCGCACGCGGTCGATGAGCTGTTCGTATGAGAATTCGGCGGTTTTGTTGAAGATCTCCGGATCATACCAGTAGCGAATACGGGTACCAGTGGTTTTGGGAGATACCTTGCCGATGATTTCCAGCTCGGTGGGTCGGTTCTTGCGAGTGCGCTTGAACGGGGAATCGGGAGACGGATTGGCCGGGTCGGCATCCGTGTATACGCCAGGGTGACCTTGGTGGAAGGTCATGTGGTGCGTCTTGCCGTCACGATCCACTTCGACGTCCAGTCGGGAGCTCAGGGCATTGACCACGGAGGAGCCCACGCCGTGCAGGCCACCGACGGCGTTATAAGACGAATTGCCGAACTTGGCACCGGCGTGCAGTTTGGTCAGTACGACCTCCACGCCGGACAGGCCGGTTTTCGGTTCCTTATCCACCGGAATGCCTCGGCCATTGTCCGCAACTTCCACGGAACCGTCGGTGTGCAAGGTGACTACGATATCGTTGCAGAAGCCGGCCAAGGCCTCATCCACGGAGTTGTCGATGATCTCCCACAAGCAGTGCATAAGCCCCTGCGAGTCGGTGGTGCCGATGTACATGCCCGGACGCTTGCGTACCGCATCCAAGCCCTCAAGAACAGCTAGGTCCTTGGCGCCGTATTCTTCTTTGGGCATACAGTCCTATTTTTCTCTTCAAATGCTTGGCTCCCCTCACAGAGGGGAGCCAGATGATCATTGATCCAGGAAGTCGCGCAGGGTCTGCGAACGGGACGGGTGGCGCAGCTTGGACATGGTCTTGGACTCGATCTGACGGATTCGTTCACGGGTCACGCCATACACACGGCCGATGTCGTCCAGCGTCTTCGGCTGGCCGTCTTCCAGGCCATAGCGCATCTTGATGACGCCGGCCTCACGCGGAGACAGGGTTTCCAGCACCTGCTTGAACTGTTCCTGCAGCAGGGAGAAGGCCACGGCGTCGGACGGAGCGATGGCGTCGGTATCCTCAATGAGGTCACCGAACTCGGAATCGCCATCCTCGCCAAGCGGGGTGTGCAGGGAAATCGGCTCGCGCCCGTACTTCTGCACTTCCTGCACCTTCTCAACCGGCATGTCCAGCTCGCGGGCCAGCTCGTCCGGCGTAGGTTCACGCCCCAGATCCTGCAGCATCTGGCGCTGTACACGGGACAGCTTGTTGATCACTTCAACCATGTGCACAGGCACGCGAATGGTGCGGGCTTGATCGGCCATGGCACGGGTGATGGCCTGACGAATCCACCACGTGGCGTAGGTGGAGAACTTGAAGCCCTTCTTCCAGTCGAACTTCTCGACGGCACGAATCAGACCAAGGTTGCCTTCCTGGATCAAATCAAGGAAGAGCATGCCGCGACCCGTGTAGCGCTTGGCGAGCGAGACCACAAGTCGTAGGTTGGCTTCCAGCAGATGGTCCTTAGCCTTCTTGCCGTCGGCGGCGGCCCACTTGAGTTCACGCTTGCGCTTGAACTCCATGCCTTCGCTTTCGGTGTCGAGCAGGTGCTGGGCGTACAGGCCGGCCTCGATGCGCTCGGACAGGTCGACTTCCTGCTCGGCGTTCAGCAGGCTCACGCGGCCGATCTGCTTCAGGTAGTCCTTGACCGGGTCGGCGGTTGCGCCGGCCGCAATCACACGACGCTTCGGATTGCCCGAAGGGATGATGTTCTCTTCCTCATCATCCGTGTCGGAGACCACGTAGGCACCCTTTTCCTTGGGCTGCTCGGGTGCCGTGGACTTGGCTTCTTCCTCGTCCTCGTCCTCGTCGTCTTCCACATCGTCGTCGTCGGCATCGTCTTCGTCAACGTCGTCAAGATCCTCGTCGAGATCGTCAACGTCCAAATCGTCGTCGTTGACCTCGGCATCGTCATCAAGCCCGTCATCGACCTGAGTGTCCTCGTCTTTGACGAGTTCATCGTCCTTGGCCTTCTTCGCGGTTTTCTTCGCGGCGGACTTGCGCGTGGTCTTTTCCGAGGGCTCTGCGGACTTGGACTTCTTGGCGGAAGTCTTGCGTGCGGTGGTCGTAGAGCTGGCCTTCTTCTCGGTCTCCTCGCTGGACTCGGCTGTCTGCTTGGTTGCCGTCGTTTCCTTCGTGGCCAAAACTGCTCCTTCTGATCTCTCGCCGTGAAGCGCATATACCACATGGGCCCACTTCTGGCAAGGGCAAATCGTCAACTATGTGAGTAAACCACCCTCCACGGACGATTATTCCCACATCGTTGCCCGACGTGTTGCCGATCACCACACGCTTTCCTTCCGCGCATCGCGCGTAAAACCTCGGAGATCCGCCGTTTCTGTTCACTCAGCCCGAGCACCATGCCGGCGCCACGCCTCGATCGGCGGCTGAGAATATCATCGCCGCCAGCGAACAATCCTCATCGAGCAGCAGGCATCGCAAGGCGAACACCATTGCTCGTGGATCGCCCAGCCACCATAAGGTGTAAGCGATCACGGCCAATGGCTGTATGCAGTACGGTACCGGTGAGGCTTCCGCGATATCGAGCAACATACCGATGCCGGCATGGCAACGCTCCTTATCCGGCATCATGCCTTCATCCTCGAATGCGCAGGTCAGCAGCTCGCCCATTCGTGTTCTCGTACGTGCCAGATGCGGTCGCGCCGCGAATTCCATGAGCCATGACTTGGGGCAACGGCTTTCATCAATAACCAACGAGAGAATCAGCGCATCACGAATCGATAAGGTCTCGCGCATGCCCACCGCAAACGCGGCCATCGTCTCTCGGCCTAGGTCGGTGTTCCCGGCATCGAGACAAGACAGCCATTCGTCCAATGGTTCGGCCACCCAGTCGGCATTAGCCTGTTGCGCGCCTCGAAGTCGGCGATCATTGCGAAATTCCTGTGATCTCGTCTCCAACTCGTCAAAGCCAAAGGGCTCCGTCTGCTCGGCGGCGTGCCGTTTGGCGTGTCGGCTCTTACGCGGCTTGTGCGGCGTGTTGTTGTTCATCATGTCCTCCTTGACTAATGGTGTGCAATCTATTGGTGTTGTGGTGCGCGCCGAGCCGGATAGCTCATGCGCCGAGGGGGTGTGTGCCCACTATGGCTGAAAACGCCGTATGGCGCAGGAAAAAACGACCATTGTGGTTCTAGCTTCAAAACCCTTGATTCCCAACGTTCTTGTGTTCTTCAAACCCTGTGGATAAGTTATTAGGCATGTGCACAACTGCTAACAACCGCGAAATCATCGAGCCACGCATCATTCAGTTGGTGCGGGAACTGACTGCCGCCCCCGCCACCGACGAGGTTGCCGACGCCCTGAAACCGGTGATGGAACAGGTTGTGGACCAAGCCGCCTCCTCCAGCCAAGGAGGCAAACGACTGCGTGCGCTGCTCGCATTGGACGCCTTCGATATTTTTGCCGGCGACGTGACGCCTGATCGGCGTGACGCCATGATCGACCTGGCCTGCGCCATTGAAGTGTTTCAGACGGCCGCACTGGTGCATGACGACATCATTGACGAATCCGATCTGCGCCGGGGCAAGCCTTCCGCACATCGTGCCTTGGAACAGGCCGTACACAGCGGTGCCATAGGCCGTGGCTTGGGCCTGATGCTCGGCGACATTCTGGCCACTGCCTGCATTGAAATCACACGCCGGTCCGCCAGCCGTCTTCCCAACACCGATGCCCTGAACGAGGCGTTTCTTACCATGCAGCGTGAGGTGGAAATCGGCCAGGTACTGGACTTGGCCGTCGAGATGACCCCACTGTCCAATCCCGAAGCTCTGGCGAACGCCTCATTGAACGTATTCCGCTGGAAGACAGCCAGTTACACCACCATCGCTCCACTGCTGCTTGCACTGCTGGCCGCAGGAGAGAGCCCGGATC
Source organism: Bifidobacterium sp. FKU (assembly GCF_026016385.1). Lineage (NCBI taxonomy): Bacteria > Bacillati > Actinomycetota > Actinomycetes > Bifidobacteriales > Bifidobacteriaceae > Bifidobacterium > Bifidobacterium sp. FKU. The sequence goes on along the minus strand of NZ_CP092888.1, from coordinate 1,162,173 downwards.
AGGCCAGGCATTGCGCGTTGGCCGTCGGCCGGCCGCTCGGACTGGCGTTCCAACTGGCGGATGACCTGTTGGATGTCGTCGGATCAAGCCGCAATACCGGAAAACCAGTTGGCGGAGACATCCGAGAAGGCAAACGCACAGTGCTGTTGGCTGATGCTCTGTCTGCGGCAGATACGGCGGATAAGGCCGATCTGATTGCCATCTTCGAAGAAGATTGTCGCAATGACAACCAGGTGGCCCGCACCATTGAACTGTTCACGTCCACCGGTGCTCTTGATCGATCCCGCGAGCGCATCGCTGCCCTATGGGGTGAGTCCCGTAAGGCGATTGCCGGTCTTGAGCTGAATTCCGAAGCGCAACGCCGCCTGACCGAGGCTTGTGCGCGATTCGTCCCCGAATCCTTGCGATAGTCCACAATGCGAGCCGCCGGACCATGAGACCATGAACACCGGTGAAAACCCGTGAAAGCTATGCGCTGATGCTCCGGCCGCGTAACCGGGGCCATGTACACTGAACATGTTTAGTCGTGATTAAAGGAACCGTACGATACAACATGAGTGAGAACGAGCCCGCACAGATGATTGAGGGACGCTACCGCATCGTGCGCAATATCGCCGAGGGTGGCATGGCCACCGTGTATGAGGCCATCGATGAGCGTCTGGGGCGCACCGTGGCGATTAAGGTCATGCACACACAACTCGCCAAAGGCCCGCATCGGGAGCAGTTCGTCGAACGGTTCCGCCGCGAAGCCAATTCGGCCGCGTCCATCGCCAACCCGCACATCGTTCAGGTGTATGACACCGGCGAGTTCAATGGACTTGATTTTCTGGTCATGGAATATGTGCATGGCGTCAATCTGCGGCATGAGATGAACGCCCAAGGCACATTCTCCGTGCGTGAGACACTGCGCGTGGTCGCGGAAACGCTGGATGGTCTGGCTTCCGCGCATCGCGCCGGCGTGGTCCACCGTGACATCAAGCCCGAGAACATTTTGATCAATGATCGCGGCCATGTGCAGATCACTGATTTCGGTCTGGCCAAGGCCGCCAGCCAAGCCACATTGAGCTCCACCGGCATGCTATTGGGCACCGCCGCTTATCTGGCTCCCGAAATGATCGAGAACAATCAGGCCACCGCGCAAGGCGACCTGTATTCCGTGGGCATCATGGCGTGGGAGATGCTGACCGGCAAAGTGCCGTTCGATTCTGATAATCCGGTGACGCTTGTCTTCAAGCATGTTCATGAGGACGTGCCGTCCGTGGCCACGGTCTGTCAGGGCATTGATCCGTCCGTGGCGGCGTTCATCGCCCATCTGACCGCGCGTCAGGTGGATGTCCGCCCCACCGATGGCGCGGCAGCAGCTGAGGAATTGAGCCAGTTGGCCGCCAAATTGCCGCTGGAGGCGTGGCAATACCGTTTGCATGCCGAACCCATCGGAGGTGATCATACCGATGCCACCGCTGCAGCGCTGGTAGGCAATATCGCCGAGCAGGCCCCGCTGACCGGCGTACCTGCCGGTGCAGCAACGTTCGAGCCGTCCGTACCGGCGTTTTTGGCCGATGATGTCGCAAGCAATACCGCCGATACCGGTGGCGCCGCAGACGTCAATCCTCCGGCTCCTCCGGTCGCCCCCACCACGGCACTTGATTCGTTGACGCCAGCCGATGCTTCGGCTCCCCATAAGACGCAAATCATGGCACAGTCCGGCAGCGAGACACAAGTGCTGCCTCAGGCCGGCGATGCCTTCACCCGAGCGCCTGCCCTTTCCGATGAGCCGGACGTCGCTTCCAATGGCACCGGGCCAAAGAAGCAGCGCAGCAAAAAACCGCTCATCATCGTACTGGTGATCGTGCTGGTACTGGCTGCAATCGGCGGAACCGCCGGCTGGTGGTGGTTTGCAGGACCGGGCAGCTATTGGAGTGTGCCCAAGCCGGATGACGTGACCTGCGATGCGGATGCAGGCACCGAATGCTCGCTGACCGGCGCGGATTGGGCCACGTATGAAAGCACGTTGAAGGCTCTCGGCATCCCCTACAAGATGCACAAGGAATACAGCGACGACGTGGTGGAAGGCAAGATCATCTCTTCTTCCGTGAACAAGACCACGGCCGTTGTGAACAGCCACATAAGCAAGCGAGCCAATCAGGAGCTTACGGTGGTGGTGTCCGAGGGCGTGCGGATGGCCACCATCCCGAAGGATATTCTCGACGCGAATTCGGCCAATGGCAAGGATCCGTTGAACGCGCTCAAGAAAGCTGGCTTCGATAATGTCAAGCATGACGAGTCGAAGGATGAGTATTCGATGGACACGCCGCAGGGTGTGGTGTTGACGATTTCCCCTGATCCCGGTACCACGGCCAAGCACAACGATGAGGTGACGATTACTTTGAGCAAGGGACCGATGCCGGTGACCATGCCTGACATCGTCGGTAAGACCCAGTATGAGATGCAAGCCGCGCTCGGCGAGTTGAAGCTCACGGCCAATGTCACCGAACAGTACGATGACAAGGTCGAGGCTGGTCAAGTCATTTCCGCGTCTCAGGAAGCCGGAGCCCAGCTGAAGTGGGGAGATAGCGTGGACGTGGTGATTTCCAAGGGTCCGGAGATGGCGACGATACCGTCCGGCCTTGTCGGCAAACAGGAAAGCGCCGTGACCAAGACGCTTGAGAGTCTCGGGTTCAAGGTGAAAGCCGACAAGGTGCTCGGTGGCCTGTTCGGCACGGTACGTACCGTGAAAAGCGGCGATACGGACCTCTCCAACGGCGGCAAGACTCGCTTGCGCGACGCCAACGGCAACCCCACCGTCATCACCCTCACCATCGTGTGAGAGTAATCGACTGGCTCCCCTCGCTGAGGGGAGCCAACACACATTATTCGGCTTCTTCGGCGGCCTGCTGGGCCTTGAGCTCGGCCTTGACCTTCTGGGCGTATTCGTTCACGAATTCCTGACCGCTCATTTTCTGGATTGCGGCGGAAACACGATCGGTCAGCGAGCGCAAATCATCATGTGTAATCTCATCGACCGGCTTCTTGGCAACCTCAATCGGCTTACCATACAGCACCTTGGTCTTGCCCTTCTTGGGAATCGACGTGCCAATCGGCTGCAGCTTGTCCGAGCCGATGATGGCGGTCGGCACAATCGGGCAACCGGTCTCGAGCGCAAGTCGTGCGGCACCGGTGTGTCCCTTGTACAGTCGACCGTCCGGGCTGCGCGTGCCTTCAATGTGGATACCGAACAGGTGCCCATCCTCGATAATCTCGCGTGCGTGCTCGAGTGCGCCAAGCGACTTGCTGCCACCGGAACGATCAACCGGGAACACGCCCACGGACGTGAACCACCACTTCTTGAACTTGCCCTTCAATCCCTTGCCCTCGAAGTATTCGGCTTTGCCCATGAAGTGCACCATGCGCGGGCAGGTAATCGGAATCAAAGCATCATCAATCACCGCCAGATGGTTGGCTGCGATAATCGCGCCACCCTCTCGAGGCACGTTATTCAGTCCGCTGACAGCAGGGCTCAAACGATGACGAGCAATAGGGCCGAGACCTTTGACGAAGAACCAGTAGAGCACTTGGCATTCCTCCCGCAGACGAACTAGCCATTGGCCGGTCGCCTGATTAGAGTGACAGTTATGACTGAGAACCAGAATAGCAATGCCGACGGAAAGCGGCCAACCCCCACGCCGGGCAACGGACAGGATTACGGCATTTCGCCCCGGACGCCCGGAGACGGCGACGACGGGTCGCATGGCACGAACGATCTGGATTCGGCGTGGGCCGCATTCGAAGCCGAACATCAGGCCGACCTGCACGACGTGGCTTCCTCGCGCCAGGCCAGAAAGTTCGAGAAGCAGGCCAAAAAATGCGAGAAGGAGGCCCTGCTTTCCGTGAACGATCTGGACATCGGATCGTTCACCGATGACGTCCGTCCCGGCCGCGGTGGCAGACGTTCTGGCCCGCGCGATTTCACCGGTTCCAGCTGGCTGGACGTCGACAACGGCATGGACGCGCATGACGATGGCGGCTTCACTCCCCCGAACCCCGACCTCGGGCCGGTCAGGACGTCCACGATGCTGCTGGTGACGCTGCTCGTCGTCGGTCTCGTGGGCGAGATGGTGATGGTGCTCGTTCCCGGTTTGAATTCGATTCCGCTATTGGGCCCGTTGCTCAACATCCTCTTCGGATTGGGCGTCCTTCTCGGCTTGGGTGGTCTGGTGGCGGGAATCCTCAACCGCAAAGACCACCCAGGGAACCGGGGCGGATACTACGACGACGGCGCACGGGTCTAACGCTTGGACTGGGCGGTTTCGATCCACTTGTTGAACAGGGCTTCAGCCTTGCCGGAGTCGACAGCATCCTCGGCCAACCGGTATGCGTCGGCGAAGCGCGACGCCAGAGTGCCGGCACCGACCAGATGGCCGTCGGCCACGATCGCGGAGGCGGCGTTCAGAAGCGCGGTGGTGCGGGAAGGAACGTCCTTGGCGGCCAGGAATTCCCTGAATGCGTTGGCGTTCGTATCCGGCGTCCCACCTTTGAGTTGCCCGACGGTGATGGCTTCCAAACCCAGATCCACGGTGGGGTCGAACTCGGATTCGTCGACCCTGCCGTCACGAATCTCCCATACGCTCACCGGGCCGGTGGGAGCGAGCTCATCCATACCCTCATGCGAGGTGTAGACCAGACCTGACTGGCCGCGGCTGGCATACACGGCGGCCATGATTGGACTCATCGACCGGTCGGCGCATCCGACGGCCACATGTGCGGGATTGGCCGGATTGGTCAGCGGCCCCAAAACATTGAACACGCACGGGATGCCCAACGCGGAGCGGATCGGGCCCACGAAACGCATGGCCGGGTGGAAGGTGCGGGCGAATGCGAAGGTAATACCCACCTCGTCGCCGACTTCCGCGACCGCCTCGGGCTTCAGATCCAACGGCAGTCCGAGGTCCTCGAGCACGTCGGCGGCACCGCACTTCGAAGACGCCGCGCGGTTGCCGTGCTTGACGATTGTCACGCCGGCGGCTGCAGCGGCCACGGAACCCATGGTGGACAGGTTCACGGTGGCGAATCCGTCTCCGCCGGTGCCCACGATGTCGGTGCTCTCACCGGACACGTGCAGCGGCACGGCATGGCGAACCATGGCTTTGGCGGCACCGCGAACCTCCTCGGCGGTCAGACCCAGCTGCTCCTGCATGGCGAGCGCGGCACCGACGGCGGCGGGGTCCGCGTTGCCCTGCATCAGATCGTCCACAAACCACTCCGATTCCCCGGCTGTGAGATGGTCTCCCCCGACCAGCTTGGTGAGAATCGACTTCCATGTGATATCGGCCATGATGCCCTCCTCGACGCTTCCGGGCGCCCGTGTCATTGTCATTGTGCCGCCAATTGTAACGGCTCGGCGCTCCCTCATGTGTTCCCGTCCGTATCACGAACATCCATCGGCCGGCACCTCGCACCGTGTGCGCCCGGGCGGGCTACGGCAAACGTCGGAAACGCTTGGCGCCGAAGATGATCGATGTATGATGTGTGCATTGCTGCCTGTCTTCAAGAAGGATTCATCTATGAAGAACGTATTATGTTTCGGCGACTCCAACACCTTCGGCACCGATCCCGCGGATCCCGGAACCAGGCACCCTCTCGACGTGCGATGGCCGGGGCGTCTGGCCTCGCTGTTGGGGGATGGATGGCACGTCATCGAAGAGGGTATGAGCGGTCGCACCTCCGTGTTCGATAATCCTTTGGAACCGCATCGTTCCGGTATGGAGGCGCTTCCGATCGTATTGCAATCGCACTGTCCGCTCGATTACGCGATTGTGATGCTGGGTACCAATGACCTCAAAGAGATGTTCAATGCATCATCGCGCATCGTCGCGGCAGGCGCCGAAATGGTCGCACGCACGATTCGCGATTACGACTATGCGGGTTGCGGGCCGGCGCCGAGAATCCTTCTCGTCTCCCCCATCCACATCAAACCCGGAGTTCCCTATGCCAGTTTCGCGCAGAGCGCCGTCGAACGCTCGCACGAACTGTCTCGCTGGTACCGCAAGGCCGCCGAACGTAATGGGTGGCTGTTCCTCGACGCCGCGACGGTCGCCGAACCCAGCGATCTCGATAAACTACACATGAATCCGGAAGGCCACGCGAGACTCGCCGATGCAATCGCCGGGATACTGTTGGCGGACGCCGCCAGATGATGCAGGACCATCATACCGATCGTGAATAACGCCGGGGCCGGCACCCATATCATTGGGCGCCGGCCCCGGCGTATATCCGTTCGGTCGTCGAACCATCGGATGGTCAATGCCGATTCATCGTCACCGTCACTTCTCGTTCTGGCCGTGGCACATCTTGTACTTGCGGCCGGAACCGCACGGGCACGGGGCGTTCTTGCCGGTGCCAGGGAATGTGCGGCCGTCGGCCCATGGCGTCTTGAGCTCTTCGCTCTTCGGACGCTTGGAAACCGGAACCTTGCCTTCGGCGTGGCTGACCGGAGCCGGGCCGGCAACAGGCAGCGTGGACTCGCCGGCCTCGGAGGCGGCTGCGGATTCGGCAATCGCCTGCTTGGCGTCCGCATCCTCGTCCTCTTCTTCGACTTCGCCCTCGGTGGCCTCGACCACGGATTCGCCGTTCTCGTCGGGGCCGGAGGCCACGGCGATGGTGTCGGCGCTTTCGGCGGTCTCCTCGACCTCGTCAACGGCATCGTCGGTGGTGGCGACCTGCTTGATGTCGATGTGGAACAGCAGCTGGACGGTCTCCTCCTTGATGGCCTCGATCATGGAGTTGTACATCTGGTAGCCTTCGCGCTGGTATTCGACCAGCGGGTCGCGCTGGCCCATGCCACGCAGGCCGATGCCGTCCTTGAGGTAATCCATCTCGTAAAGGTGCTCGCGCCACTTGCGGTCGAGCACGGCGAGCACCACGCGGCGTTCGAGATCGCGCAAGCCGGTCTCGCCGATGGTCTCCTCCATTTCGCCATACTGCTGCCTGGCGTCCTCGACGATCAGGTCGCGCACGGCCTCGACGGCCTTCGCACCCTTGAGGCCGCCGACGATCTTCCTGACCTCGTCTTCGTCGACCTTGGTGGGAATCACGGTGTTGAGCGCCTTGAACAGGCCCTCCCAATCCCAGTCCTTCGGTTTCTCGGATCCCTTGTTGGCACCCTTGATGTAGGACTCGACGGTGTCGGAAATGAAACGCAGGATGTCCTTGTGGATGTCTTCGCCCTTGAGCACGGCCTGACGCTCGGAGTAGATGACCGTGCGCTGCTTGTTCATCACGTCGTCATACTTCAACACGTTCTTGCGAATCTCATAGTTACGGGATTCGACGGCCTTCTGCGCGGTGCGCACGCCCTTGGTGACGGACTTGGCCTCGATCGGCTGGCCTTCCTCCATGCCCCTGGCCATGACCTGGGCCACCAGCTGGGTGTTGAACAGACGCATCAGGTCATCTTCCAGCGACAGGTAGAAGCGGGACTCGCCCGGATCGCCCTGGCGGCCGGAACGGCCGCGCAGCTGGTTGTCGATTCGACGGGACTCGTGGCGTTCGGTGCCGAGCACGTACAGGCCGCCCAGCTCCTTGACCTCCTCATGCTCGTCCTTGACCTGGGCCTTGATCTCGTTCAGGGTGCCCGGCCAACGCTTCTCATACTCTTCCGGGGTGTCTTCCGGAGAGTACCCCTCGGACTTGAGCTTGGCGTCGGCAAGGAACTCGACGTTGCCGCCGAGCATGATGTCGGTACCACGGCCGGCCATGTTGGTGGCCACGGTGACGGCGCCCTTGCGGCCGGCGACGGCGACCACGGCGGCTTCCTTCTCGTGCTGCTTGGCGTTCAGGACCTGGTGCGGGATCTTCGCCACGTCGAGCAGGGCGGAGACCACTTCGGAGCTTTCCACGGAGGCGGTGCCGAGCAGCACCGGCTGGCCCTCGGCGTGACGCTTGGCCACGTCCTTGACGATGGCGGCCAGCTTCTCCTTCTTGGTGCGGTAGATGAGGTCGTCCTGGTCCTTGCGGATCATCGGCTTGTTGGTCTTGATCGGCAGCACGCCCAGCTTGTAGGTGTTCATGAACTCGGCGGCCTCGGTTTCGGCCGTACCGGTCATGCCCGCGAGCTTGTCGTACATACGGAAGTAGTTCTGCAGGGTGATGGTGGCGAAGGTCTGGTTCTCGGCCTTGACCTCCACGCCTTCCTTGGCTTCGATGGCCTGGTGCAGGCCCTCGTTGTAGCGGCGGCCCGGCAGGATACGGCCGGTGTGCTCGTCGACGATAAGCACCTCGCCTTGGGTGACGACGTAGTCCTTGTCACGCAGGAACAGTTCCTTGGCCTTGATGGCGTTGTTGAGGTAGCCGATCAGGGCGGTGTTGGCCGGCTCATACAGGTTGTCGATGCCGAGGAAGTCCTCGACCTTGGTGATGCCCGGGTCCAGGATACCGACGACCTTCTTCTTCTCGTCGACGTCGTAGTCCTCGTCGCGGGTGAGCTTCAGCACCAGCTTGGCGAACTGACGGTACCAGCGGGTCACATCGCCTTCGGCCGGACCGGAGATGATAAGCGGGGTACGGGCCTCATCGATGAGGATGGAATCGACCTCATCGACGATGGCGTAGTGGTGACCACGCTGCACGAGGTCGGCCTTCTCCCAGGCCATGTTGTCACGCAGGTAGTCGAAGCCGAACTCGTTGTTGGTGCCATAGGTGATGTCGGCGTTGTACTGCTTGCGGCGCTCCGGCGGCTTCTGCTCGGTGATGATGCAGCCGACGTTCATGCCGAGGAAACGGTAGATACGGCCCATCAGCTCGCTCTGGTAGCTGGCGAGGTAGTCGTTGACGGTGACCACGTGCACGCCCTTGCCTTCGAGGGCGTTCAGATAGGTGGGCAGGGTGGCGACCAGGGTCTTGCCTTCACCGGTCTTCATTTCGGCGATGTTGCCCCAGTGTAGGGCGGCACCGCCCATGAGCTGCACGTCGAAGTGACGCTGGCCAAGGGTGCGCTTGGAGACCTCGCGCACGGTGGCGAACGCCTCGGGCATGATCTCGTCCAGGCTCTTGCCGTTTTCGATTTCCTGCTTGAACTTCGGGGTTTGGGCCTTCAGATCCTCGTCAGAGAGGGCGGAGATCTCATCCTCCAGAGCGTTCACGGCCTTGGCCACGTTCTCCAGCTTCTTGAGCTGGTGGCCTTCACCCATTCGCAGGGCTTTGTCAACAATATCGACCACTGGGTTCTCCCTTGACTGATAAGTGGTGGTGTCCGCGTACCAGAATAGCGCCTCGCACCGTCAGCAGTCGATTTTTTCGACCTTCTTACGAAAAAATGGACCGCCTCCATATTGGAAGCGGTCCATGCGGTATCAGCTGATCGTGTCAGCAGGCCTTACCTTCAGGCCTTCTTGACGTTCTCCGGAGTATCGATTTCGAACACGCCGTAGCTCCAACCGTGACGGTGGTAGACGACGGACGGGCGTCCGGTCTCCTTGTTCACGAACAGGAAGAAGTCGTGTCCGATCAGTTCCATCTCGTACAGCGCCTCGTCGATGCTCATAGGCTCGGCGATGTGCAGCTTGCGACGGATGACAATCGGCGTATCCCCAACCTGGACCTCCACGGATTCGCCAGGGCCAAGATCGGAGGCGACCGCAGCCTGCGGGCTGTTGTTCGGCTCTTCCTCCGACACCTCCGGCTCGGGCTCCGGGGCGATAACACCCAGATCCACCGGGACCGGGTTCGCGTAACCACGACGGTGATCCTTGCGACGGTCACGAGTACGACGCAGACGCAGCGTCAACTTATCCAGCGCCATGTCCAGCGCACTGAATTCATCGGTGCTGGAAGCCTCCGCACGCACCATGGTACGTCCGGCGATAACGGTGATTTCCACGCGCTTGGCGGTATCGGCCTGACGCGGGTTGCCCTCATGGGTCAGCACGATCTGCGCGCGCTGAGCATCTGGGGCGATAGCGGTCACACGATTCATCTTGGTCTCGACCACATCACGGAACCTTTGCTTGACCTGCGTGTGGCGTCCGGTAACGACGATTTCCATGTTGACCTCCTCTAACTCAAGCGGTGTAACCCGCTATATGTGTTCCGAACGGCATCATCACCGACCGGGTATGTTTCATTGTAGACGAACAATGGGTGAACGGCCGGAAACTCGCCCAGAGAATATATGTTTATCTCCGGGCTTTTCTTTGCAATGAAACGATGTATATACTGGGGTTTTGGCAGCAGTCTCCTATAAGAAGATTTGATACCGGTTTATCAGGCTGGCTTGTTTGTTCGTCATGGTAAATACTGCAATGGATAGGCAGCGTTTTCTTGCTCTTTCTCGCACATACCAAGCTCTTACAGATTTGATTCGTCTCCATACGACACGCCCGACACGCCCCATCCGATATTCGGCGCGTCGTTCACGAATCGCCCAACTATGGAGAAAACAGGATAACCGGGCAACGTCATGGCCTCACCGCAGGGCGGGATGCCGCCTTTTCCGCACCTTATGTATAATTGCAAGCTTGAGACCTCTTGATGGCCGCGGCCGTGATCTTCATTGGGATCGGCTGAGGAACTTCCGGGCTCCATAGAGCACGATGGCGGATAACGTCCGCCCAGGGTGACCTGAGAGATAGCGCAACAGAGAACAGACCGCCCGTCCTCGACGGGTAAGGGTGAAACGGCGGTGTAAGAGACCACCGGGCCTCTGGTAACAGTAGGTCGCATGGCAAGCCTCATCGGGAGCAAGGCCAAGCAGATGGCGGTAAGGGCTGCTCGCCCGTGTCATCGGGTAGGCTGCTAGAGCCTGGCGGTAACGTCAGGTCGAGATGGATGGCCATCCGTGCTGCGCGTTCGCGCACGGCACGACAGAACCCGGGGTATGAGAGGTCTCATTTTTTTCTTGGCTACGCCAACAATTCGGCGGCGACTCGGCGGAGGGTTTCGGGGCTGTGTCCTTTGCGGCCGCCTGCGGACCAAAACCGACGCTGACGGACTTGATGATCGAGGCCATGGGTTTTGCGGGCTATCTGGCGGCCCAATTCCCATGCGGCATCTTCAAAGATGCCGTTTTGCTCAGCTTCGCCACACACCTGTTCAGCCAGTTTGCGGTCCACGCCTTTGCGAGCAAGTTCCAGGACCGCACCACGACGGCCCATCATGCGACCGGCACAATAGCGTACGGCCGATTCGGCATAAGCGCGGTCGTCAATCAGTTGCACGCGAATCAGCCGTTCGATGACCTCGTCCACGATCGCCTCGCCGTACCCTTTGGCAAGCAATCGTTCGCGTAACGCACCGGATGCACGCGGGGCCGCGTCCAGCAAACGCAATGCAGCCTCGCGGCAAGCGTCCAAATCATTGGGATCTTCGACAACGGCAGCACCTCTCCCCCGTCGAGAAAAACGTCCCGACGGTTTCGACTGAACACGCTGCTCGGCAATGGGCATGTCTTGCGACGCAACAGGATTGCGCCGCAAGAATGCTTCGGCACTAATCATGTTCAGGCCTTAGCTGCGCCGGCCTTGGCACGGGTCGTTTTGGCAGCAGGCGCCGCTGCGGCCTTGCTGTCCTTGGCCACGTCGGCAGCGGCGGCCTCGCTGACAGCGGCCGCTGCTGCGGCTTCGCCATCTTCCGCGAACTGGTCGGCGGAACCGATCAGACCGAACTCGGCCTTGACCTTGTTCTCAATCTCCTCGGTGATGGCCGGGTTGTCCTTAAGGAACTGACGAACCTTCTCGCGTCCCTGACCGAGCTGATCACCCTCATAGGTGAACCACGAACCGGACTTCTTGACCACGCCAACCTGCTGAGCCATGTCGATCACCGAGCCCTCACGGGAAATGCCTTCACCGTAGAGCATGTCGAATTCGGCGGACTTGAAAGGCGGGGCCATCTTGTTCTTGACCACCTTGACGCGCGTGCGGTTGCCCACCGCTTCGTCGCCGTTCTTCAAGGTCTGGATGCGGCGGATGTCGAGACGCACGGAGGCGTAGAACTTCAGAGCTTTACCACCGGTGGTGGTTTCAGGGTTGCCGAAGAACACGCCGATCTTCTCACGCAGCTGGTTGATGAAGATGGCGGTGGTGCCGGCCTGAGCCAACGCGCCGGTCATCTTGCGCAGCGCCTGACTCATGAGTCGGGCCTGCAAACCAACATGGCTGTCTCCCATTTCGCCTTCGATTTCGGCCTTCGGCACTAGGGCGGCGACCGAGTCGATGACGATGACGTCAAGTGCACCGGAGCGAATCAGCATGTCGGCGATTTCGAGAGCCTGCTCGCCGTTATCCGGCTGGGAGACGATGAGTGAGTCGGTGTCCACGCCGAGCTTGCGGGCGTAGGCCGGGTCGAGCGCGTGTTCGGCATCGATGTAGGCCGCCACGCCGCCCTTCTTCTGGGCATTGGCCACCACATGCAATGCGAGCGTGGTCTTACCGGATGATTCGGGGCCGTAGATCTCCACGATGCGACCCTTGGGCAGGCCGCCGATGCCGAGCGCCATATCGAGGGCCAACGAACCGGTGGGAATCACCTCGACGTTCTGCTCGGGCTGGTCGCCCAGTCGCATTGCGGAACCTTTGCCAAAGCTCTTCTCGACCTGCGCCAGCGCGGTGTCCAGCGCCGCCTTGCGCTTGGGATCGAGCTCGTGCTTGTCCTCGGCTGCCGGGTCCTTGGCCGGCTTGGTCTCAAGTGCCATGATCTTCTCCTTGTCGAAGTCGTGCGCGAATCGGATGCCTCCACCGTATGACGGACATGCCATGTGAGGCAATCCAAACCAACCATTGTGGTTCCAGCTTGCCCAAGCTCGGCCGCCTGGCCTCCTTAAGCCCTACTGCGGTAAGGCTTATGGCGGATGGCAAGCACCCTGTGCACACGTATGCGGCTTCTTGTCACTGTGGATAACTATAACCACACACACGAACATCTGTTCGAATTTGGCGTGCAACACGCCGAAATCGCCAATTTCACGATTCAGCGACTCCGTAATCCCGCAGTGTCAGACGGCGGGCATGGGCGGCGCGTTATGATCGCGGCCCCAACGCTTGGAGTCCGGAACCTCCATCTGGTCGCAGAGCACATTCCAGACCACGCGTGGCTCCTCCCCCGCGTCCAACGCCTCGACCACAGTCATATTCGCCAGTTTGGGCATCCGTTGATCACGCGACAGCGAACGACCGTAGGTCCGACCGAACACCTCTTCAAGTAATTCCCAGAATTCCCGTTCACGCATACACGCCAGTGTGCCACCACCCACAGGACAGCAAAAACCCGCATCGCCACAAGCGATACGGGTTCACAGCTAGACATAGATTACGGGACACGGTTTCACACCGCCAACCGATCAGCCCTCGACCGAGTCGAGATAATCAGCCACCATGCGCAGCATGCGCGAAGTGGAGACTCCGAGCGCATCGGCGATGGAGCTCAGCAGTTCGGAGCTGGCTTCCTTCTGCCCACGTTCGACTTCGGAAAGGTAGCCCAGCGAAACGCCTGCCTTCTCAGAGACCTCACGCAACGTACGGCGATCGCGTGTGCGCAGTTCGCGCAGCACATGACCGATAGCACCACGCAGCGAAACCTCGCGAGGCTCCTCCTCAACCACCACGGGCTCGGCAGCGGCAGTCGGCTTGTCCGACGGCGAATCCTCATCCCACATACGTTCACGAACGGCTTGACGCTGATCCTTGGCCTTCTTGGCGGCCTGCGCCTTGAGCACCTGCTGCTGGGCGAACATCACCGCACGGCGCTGGGCCGGAGTCAGTTCACGCATACGGGCGACACCCGGCTGCACAGCCATCGGCTTCTTGGCGGCCACATCCATCTGTTCGTTCACTCGGGTCATCGTTTCCATCGCCATCGCCCCTTCCAAGGTCGGTTCAGTGTTTCCACTATGTACAACACGACGGTCCCGCGGTTTTATTCCTTAAAACTTGCTGTAAATAGACTCAAGTTTTGCAGAACGTGGAATACGGCGAGGCGACGAACCTCTTCGCGCATGCCATCAAGATGGAGTTCGACGGCTTTGAGCACTTCGGCATGGTCCGTGGTGAGGCTTGCGGGGATGCGCAGGCCCACATACACCAGTCCGGCCGGCTTGTCACCGTCCGGACCGGGGCCGGCCACGCCGGTGGTGGAAAGGCCGATGATTCGGTCGCCGTATTCCGGCTGGCTGTATAGGCGAGCGGCACCGATGGCCATCTGCCGGGCGACTTCTGGGTGTACGGCGCCTTCTCGACCCAATAGGGCCTTGTCCACGTGCAGGATCGAGGCCTTGGCATTGATGTCGTAGGTGACAGCGGAGCCCAACAACACGTTGGAGGCACCGGGAATACGCACGAACGCATCGGCAAGCAGGCCACCGGTCAGGGATTCAGCGCAGGCGATTTTCGTATTGTTCGCCTCGCAGATCTTGAGGATGCCGGCCGCGAGACTGTCGCACAATTCCTGCATTGGAATATCCGTCACTTCCTTTTCGGGGCGACGAACGTGTTATATAGGTATACAGCACCCGAGTAGAGGCACAGGACCAATGCCACGTAGATGATGGCGTAGGTTAGGAAGTAGTAAGCGGTCATCCAGAACGGCGTGGCTTGTCCGTTACCCAGAGACCAGAACGGCAGCAGCAGCATGGACAGACCCACGCACTGGAATACGGTCTTGAGCTTGCCGGGCCATGCGGCGGCGATGACCTTGCCGCCCGGACGCTCCATGACGAAGAAACGCATAACGGTGATACCAATTTCGCGAATCAGGAACAGGATGGTCACCCACCAGCCGAGCTCGCCGAACGCGGAGCATACAATCATTGCGCCGCAAGTGAGCAGCTTGTCCGCGATCGGATCCATGAGCTTGCCCATTTCGGTGACCTGATTGTATTTGCGGGCCATCCAACCGTCGATTTTATCGGTGGACGCGGCGACGATGAACAGCACCGCGGCGATCCAACGCAGGGTGAGGTCGTCGGCGCCCCAGGCCCCGGCGAGAATGTCGAGCACCAGGAAGATCACCACCAGCACTATGCGCGAGTAGGTGACCAGGTTCGGCGGCGCGTTCCACCCGTCGAACAGCGATGATTTGGGCGATGACTGCTTGTCCATTGTGTTCTCATCCATAGTGTTCACGTTACCCCCATACTCCTACCTTGAGTGAGTGGTGGCTGGATATTGACTGCTATTATTCGGGAATCAGGTTGCGTGTTGATGGCCGCGTGGCGGCGCTTCTCTCCCTCCGCCCCTTCGGGGCCACCTCCCTCATCAGAGGAAGGTCGATGGGTGAATTACTCGCCGAGTTCGGGCTGTTGCGGGGCGGTGGCTTCGAGCGAGCTGGTTTCGCCTCGGATGAAGGCGAGCACCTGCGGTAGGTCCTGCGGCTGGACGAGCACTTCGCGGGCCTTCGAGCCTTCGGACGGCCCGACCACGCCACGCGATTCGAGCAGGTCCATGAGTCGGCCGGCCTTGGCGAAGCCGACCCTGAGCTTGCGCTGCAGCATCGAGGTGGAGCCGAACTGGCTGGTGACCACGAGTTCGGCGGCCTGCAGCAGCACGTCCATGTCGTCGCCGATCTCCTCGTCGGGCTCCATGCTGTCTTTCTTTTCGGCTTCCTTGGCCATCTGTTCGATGTCTTCGCGGTACTTCGGCTTGCGCTGGGTGCGCACGAACTCCACGGCCTTGCGAATCTCGGATTCGGACACCCACGAGCCCTGCACACGAATCGGCTTGGCGGAACCCATCGGCAGGAACAACGCATCGCCCTGGCCAATCAGGGTCTCGGCACCGACCGTGTCGAGAATGACTCGCGAATCGGTGGCGGACGAGGTGGCGAACGCCAGTCGGGATGGAATGTTGGCCTTGATCAGACCGGTGACCACGTCCACGGACGGACGCTGGGTGGCGAGCACCAGATGCACACCGGCGGCTCGTGCCAGCTGGGTGATGCGCTGGATGGAGCTTTCCACATCGTTCTTGGCCACCATCATAAGGTCGGCCATCTCGTCGACCACCACGAGGATGTACGGATAGGGGGCCACCTTGCGCTGGGAGCCGGCGGGCGCATGTACCTTGCCGGCGCGCACGGCCTCGTTGAAGTCCTTGACGTGGCGGAATCCGAAGAATTCGAGGTCGGAGTAGCGTGCATCCATCTCCTTGACCACCCATTCGAGGGCCTGTGCGGCTTTCTTCGGATCGGTGATGATCGGGGTCAGCAGGTGCGGGATGCCTGCGTAGGCGGACAGTTCCACGCGCTTGGGATCCACCATGATCAGACGCACCTGTTCGGGCGTGGCACGCATGATGATCGAAGTGAGCATCGAGTTGATAAAACTCGACTTACCGGAACCGGTGGCACCTGCCACCAGCAGGTGCGGCATCTTGGTCAGGTCGGCGGTCACGAAGTGGCCTTCGACGTCCTTGCCGATGCCGGAGAGCATCGGGTTCGGGTCGCCCACGGCCTTGTCGGAGCGCAATACGTCGCCCAAGTGCACGATTTCACGATCCTCGTTCGGGATTTCGATGCCGATGGCGGACTTGCCGGGAATCGGTGAAAGGATGCGCACATCCGAACTGGCCACCGCGTAGGCGATGTTGCGCTGCAGGTTGGTGACTTTCTCCACCTTGACGCCGGGGCCAAGCTCGACCTCATATTGGGTGACCGAAGGGCCACGCAGGAAGCCGACGACTCTGGCGTCCACGTTGAACTGTTCGAAGGTGGAAGTCAATGCCCGGATCACACGATCGTTGGCCGGGGTGCGCATCGCATGGGGCTGACCTTTGGTCAGCAGGTTCAGGTCGGGCAACTGATACGGCCTATTGGCATCGTCGTCGATGTCGCTGCTGGCATCGGCATTCGGCTGTCCGTCCGTATTGGGCACGCCCTGGCCGACTCCGCTGCCATCCGCATCGGCGCCTGCGTAGGCTCCGGTCGCGGCTGCCGCGGCCGCGGCACCGGCGGCTCCGACTGCTCCCATCGCCCCGGCTGCCCCTGCGAGCGCGACAGTACCGGCCTGGGCGGCACTGGGTGCCCACGGATCGTCTACCGCTCCCCCACCGGGCATGGCGACGGGCTGGCCACTGGTGATGACGCGGGTTCGGGAAGCGTCGCCATCATCTGCATCGGCAGCAGGCGCAGGGCTGGATAGGTGCGGACGGCCGTCGTACGAAGACGATGCAATGGTTCGCGCACCGGTAATCTCGCCGGTCATCGGATCGACCACCGGGGTTTCGGCGGTGGCACCATGCTGGCTGGCGGCACGGTCGAACGGATCGTCGGCAGCATACTTGTCAAGGGTTTTGTCGTCTTCGGTCTTGGACTTGCGGCCGAACAGTCGTGCGAACAGGCTGGGCCGTGCATCGCCGGCCTGATCGTTGTCGTTGCCGTCATCGTCGCCGTCATGCGAGGGAACACCGTCGGCAAAGGCGAGTGTGGTATCTCCCACACGGACCTCGTTGGGGAACTGGCTGGCGCTTCCGTCGGCCTCCTGGCCCATCGGCACATACGGTTTGCGTTGGATTTTAGCTGCGATTTTGCGCGCATCCTCCGGCAAATCGGTGACGTGGGTGCCGGTAATCATCAGCAAGGAGAACAGGCCGACGACCACGAAAATGATGATGGCGAACACGTTGGAAAGGCCCCAGGCGAGCGGTGAGCCGAGGAAGAAGCCGAACAGGCCGCCGGCGGATTGCAGAATCGTGATGTCGAATCCGGTGTGGTCGGCGGCGATCGCCACGTCGATGATCGAACAGATCGACCACATGAGCAGCACCCAACCGGTGACCACACGCGGGTTATTGGACCCTTTACCGGAATTGCGCATGAGTCGGAAGGCCACGGCGGCGAGCAACACCGGCAGCACGACGCTCATCAGACCAAGCACACCGGCCGCGATGGCGTGAAGCAGCTGGCCGAATGGACCGCTGACACGGAACCATTCGGACGCGCAGAACAGTACGGCGAGCACGAGCAGCAGGAAGCACAAACCGTCACGACGGTAGGCTGGGTCGTATTCGCCGACGCCGGTGACGGCGCGTACGCCGGAGCCGAACGCGCGCGGAATCGCGAGCAGGATCTTCTTCCACAACGGCTCAGGTTCGAGGTCAAGCTCGGGCTGGACCTTGGTTTCGCCATCATGGGTAGACCCGTTGTCTTTGGATTTACGGGGTTTGGTGCTGTTGGAGGATGCTGTTCGTGCCATATCGGGTCTGATTCTACTAGTACGGGGGTGCATGGTTGGTGACGACACCGTGACGATATGGTCGATTGACGAATCCCGACAGCCGATTCGCCGCGGTTCGTCGAGGTTCGTCCGAGTCGATTCCCCGCTGGAGCGCGAATATGCCTTATCATGGGTTGCATGACACCCGCAGAGCGTGCGAGCGCAGTCGCATTTGCACTCAAGAACTGCGCACTGGAAGCGATGACGCCGGGCGAGGCAACGATGCGCGCCGCGGTTGCCTACGAACGTGGCTTGGAGCCCGTGACCCATCTCATCGATGTGGCGGACGAGCAGACCGCCATGCGTCTGCGCGCCGCCGCCGACCCTGCCGGAAAGGATCGTCTGGCTGCCGGCAGTCTGGATGATCATGCCACGGATCGCGCGGATGCGGTGTTCGCACGTACCGTATTGTTGGCGGAACGTCGGTGGAATCCGTCTGGCGACTTGGACGAGTTGACCGCCATTCATAAGGGGCTGTTCGAAGGCGTGTTCGAGGATGCGGGCAAGTTGCGTACCTCAAACACCACACGCGAGGTGACGAACGACCGGGCTCGGGCCGCGAATCCTGAGGCGTTCTTCCCGGCTGGGCTCATTGAGACCGGCGCGCACAACATCGCGATGGAGTTGGCGGACAAGCGCAACCTGCATGCGTTGGATCGCGACGTGTTCGTTCACGCGTTTGCTTCTATTTATGATGAGCTCGGTTATCTGCATCCGTTCCGTGGCGGCAATGCGATGGTGCTGCGTATATTCGGTTCACGCTTGGCGCATGACGCCGGCTGGGATCTCGACTGGGGCTCAGTGGCGCGCGAAGAGTATCGCTCCGCCAAGCACTCGGCATATCGGGGCGACACGTCTGCACTGGAGACGATGTTCGACGCGATACTACGCCCGGCGAATCCGACGCGCGTGTTCTTGATCGCCGGCTGGAATCAGGGGCCTGCACACTGATTGCGGGTGATTGCATCGGCCTTTGGCTGATTCCTACGCCGTGATATCCCCCAGATGATGCTGGGTGTATTCGTCGGCTCGGGCGTCGATCGAGTCGTAGTCGCCGGCGTCGGCGTGCGCGATAATGGCCATCGCGTTGTCGACCAGTTTCGGGTTCAGGGCCTGCAGCCAGTGGATGCGCGGGTCACGGCCGAACCATCCCATCTGTTTGCGGGCGAGTCGCTTGGTTTTCTGTGCGATGTCCGCGAAGGCGTCGTTCACATCCCAGATACCGTCCAGCAGGTCGATGATCTGCTGATAGCCGAGCGCGCGTACGGCGGTGGCACCCAGATGCGGGCGCAGCCGTTCGACTTCTTCGATGAATCCATCGTCATACATCTGCTTGGTGCGCAGGTCGATGCGATGGTCCAAATCCGGGCGGTCCAGGTCGAGTCCGATCTGTATGGACGGAATCACGTACCGGTAGCGCGGCAGGCTGGCCGAATACGGTTTGCCGGTAAGCTCGATGACTTCCAGCGCACGGATGGTGCGGCGTGGGTTGCGTGGGTCCATGCGCGCGGCGGCTTCGGGGTCTTTGGCCCGCAGCTCGTCGAACAAAGCACCGGCACCCTCGGTTTTCTCGCGTTCCTCAAGACGTGTGCGCACGTCGGGATCGGTGCCGGGAAAGGTGATGTCATCGATGGCCGCTCTGGCGTACAAGCCGGAGCCGCCGACGAGAATCGGCCGGATGCCACGTGATTGCAGGTCGGCGATGGTCTCGCGCGCAAGCTGCTGGAATCGGGCCACGCTCATCGTGTCTTCGGGGTCGATGATGTCGATGAGATGGTGCGACACGACCGCCTGTTCTTCGGCGGTGGGTTTGGCGGTGCCGATATCCATGCCACGGTACATCTGGTAGGCGTCCGCGTTCACGATTTCGGCCCGCTCCCCCGCTTCGGCCAGACGCCGGGCGATGGCGATGCCCAACCCCGTCTTGCCTGACGCGGTGGGACCGACGATGGAGACGACTCGTTGCGTCATATACGCCCCCTCAGTGCCGCACGGAATAGGTCTGTCCAGCGGCCACATCGGGGTCGGCAAGCAGATTATGGCGGCCAGCGTGTGTGACGGTGACCGTGACGAAATCGCCGATTTCAGGTACCGGTTCGCCTTCAGGCACGCCGATGTGCACCAGCACGCCGGTTTTCTCGCGGCCGGTGACACGGTGGGTGTCGGTGTCCTTCTTGCCGAGTTTGCCGGTGATCATCACTTCGACGTCGCGGCCCTCGAATGTGGCGAGGTTCTCTTCGGTGATCTGCTCCTGCAACGCCACCAGACGGTCGAACCGGTCCTGCACCACGTCGCGCGGAATCTGTTCCATTGCGGCGGCCGGCGTGCCGGGGCGTGGCGAGTAGATGAACGTGAACGCCGAGGAGAAGCGCGCCTGGCGCACCACGTCCATGGTCTGCTGGAAGTCCTCCTCGGTTTCACCGGGGAATCCGACGATGATATCGGTGGAAATTTGGGCGTCGGGCATGGCCTCGCGGATGCGGCCCAAGATATCGAGGAACTTGGCGGACCTGTAGGAGCGGCGCATCGCGCGTAGAATCCGGTCGGAACCGGACTGCAGCGGGAAATGCAGTTGATGCATGATATTCGGCGTTTCGGCCATGGCTGCAATCACATCATCGGTGAAGGCGGCCGGGTGCGGCGAAGTGAAGCGCACACGTTCGAGACCGTCGATGGTTCCGCAGGCGCGCAACAGCTTGCTGAAAGCGTATCGATCGCCGATGCCGTAGCCGAACGAGTTCACGTTCTGGCCGAGGAGCGTGACCTCCTTGGCGCCGTCGGCCACGCATTGGCGGATCTCATCAAGAATGTCACCGGGGCGGCGGTCCTTTTCCTTGCCTCGCGTGGTGGGCACGATGCAGAACGTGCAGGTGTTATTGCAGCCCACGGAAATCGCCACCCACGAGCTGATGCGGGAGGCGCGGGCGGCGGGAAGCTGGCTCGGGAACTGCCGCAATTGTTCAGTGACCTGGACCTGCGCCTTGCCGGTCGCACGATTCTGATCCAACAGCTTGGGCAGATCTTCGATGTTCTTGGTACCGAACACCGCGGAAACCCATGGCGCAGTATCCGCGATCTTCTTGCGGTCAAGCTGGGCCATGCAGCCGCCAACGGCGATCTGCAGGTTCGGCCGAACCAGTTTGACGCGATTGAATCGGCCAATGGTGCCATACATGCGTTCGGCTGCGTTCTCGCGTACCGCACAGGTATTGAGCACCAGCAGATCGAGGTCATTGTCATTGATCTGGCCCTCGGTTGCAGGCACGTAGCCATTGGCCTCCAGCACGCCGGCGATGCGCTCGGAATCGTGCACGTTCATCTGGCAGCCGAGCGTGTGGATATGGAATACGCCCTTTCCACGCTCCCCCAGCAAGCTATCGGTTCCATCGGCTGCAATCGAGGCACGCTCCGCCTCGGTCATCATGTCTTCATTCATAACGACCGATTCTATCGGCGGGGTTCGTCATGCTCCGGTCACGTATGCCATTGGTTGTCACGATGTCAAATTATGGGTTCTTGGAAAGATTCCCCGCTAACATCCAGATTGGTTGGAATCCGCCGAGTATATTGGTGGACGTGATACTTGACCGACATAGCCGACTCAAAACCTCCGATCTGCAAGCCCGTCTCAAAGCGTTGGATCTTCCGGGAGGCACCTTCACTCCCGAACAGGTCGTTAAATTCGTTGACCTCATGCAGGTGTATGAAGGCGCGATGTACGAGATCAGCACCAAGCTGGAGATTCTCGACGACGAGTTCCAGGTGCGGTTCAGCCATGACCCGATACATCATATGGAACGCCGTCTGAAGTCGGTGAGTTCGATCATTGGCAAGCTGGAGCGCAAGAATCTGCCAATCAGTGTCAATTCGATTAAGGACAATCTGTTCGATGTGGCCGGCATCCGCGTGATCTGTAATTACCGCGACGACGTGTATTCCGTGTCCAACTATCTGTCGTCGCAGTCCGATATTCAGGTGCTGCGCGTCAAGGATTACATCAAGAACCCGAAACAGAACGGGTATCGTTCATTGCACGTAATCTACGCGGTGCCCGTGTTTCTCTCCTCGGGCGCGCATTACACGCCGGTGGAGGTGCAGTTCCGTACCATCGCCATGGATTATTGGGCGTCGCTGGAGCATGCGCTGCGCTACAAGACCGATTTGCCGGACAACAAGCTCGCCGAGCATTCACAGACGCTGCTCGACTGCGCCCGTTCGCTGCAGAACATTGAAGTGCAAATGCAGAACATCCACCGCGACATCAACGGCGCGCCGCAAGTGGGCGAAGCGCCTAAGACCTCGGACTGAGGTGCTATGGAATCGGCCTGCGGCCGATTCATTTAGCGTTTCAGCCACTTCGGCAGTCTGGCCGGCGCTTGGGCCAGTAGGGTGCCGAGGAAGATGAGGGCGCAGCCGAGGTAGCCGCGCGGGGTCATCACTTCACCGAGGAGTAGGGCACCGCCGACCGCCGAGAAGAACGATTCGAGGCTCATCAGCAGGCTGGCTCGCGTCGGTGGCACCCATTGCTGGCCGACCACCTGCAAGGTGTACGCGATACCCACCGAGCCGATGCCGGCGTACAGAATCGGAATCCAGGAATGGGCAGCGAAGGCCCAGTCGACCGAGCCTTCGATCAGCGAACCCGCCCAGCTCAGCACGGCGGTGGTGCAGAACTGGCCGAATGAAAGCTTGATGGCGTCCATGGTGCCGCCCAAAGTATCGATCACCAGAATATGCACGGCGAACAGCACGGCCGTGAACACGAGCAGGGTATCCGCCAGGCCGATCGAACCGAAACCATCGGTGATGCACAGCAGATAGAAGCCTGCGATGGACAGCGCCACGGCCGAATCGGGCTTGTTCGCATTCAGCTTGGCACCGGTGATGGTAACGACGTCGGATGCACCGTTCGATGCGGCATCTGTGGAGACGGCCCTGGATGCCTCGGTCCCAACGACATCGACCCCGGCTGTATCGCCCTTATCTGCGCTCCCCCGGCCACGCTGCCACAGCAAAATCGGCACCAAAGACAGCGCGCCCAGCGTGAAGCGGGTGGCGTTGAAGAACATCGGCGACATCAAATCCATGCCCTGGACCTGCGCCACGAACGCAAAACCCCAGATCAGCGCGGTCAACAACAGGCTCAGCATGCCTACGAGTTCTTGTCTTTTCACGGGGAGACAGCCTAACGTGCGAATGTGACAGACATGAAAAAGCCCGGCCACAATGTGGTCGGGCTGTGACGTTTGACGAGCAGGCTACATGCCGCCCACCAATCGGCTGGCGAGGCTAGTCCCTGTTGCCGAGCAGCTGCAGGATGTACAGGAACATGTTCACGAAGTCGAGGTACAGGTTCAGGGCACACAGGATGGAGATCTTCTTGACCATTTCCGGGCCCTGGGCCTCGTACTCGGTCAGCAGCGCGCGCGTGGACTGCGCGTCGTAGATGGCCATGCCGGCGAACAGGATCAGGCCGATGGCGCAGACGATCTTGGTCATGCCGTCGACCTGCACGAAGGCGAGCACGATCTGCGAGATGATGAGCACGATCAGGCCGATCATCAGGATCGGGCCGGCCTTGAGCATGTCGAACTTAGTAGTCATGCCGAACATGGTCAGCGCGAAGAAGAACGCGGCGGTGACACCGAGTGCCACGCCGATCGAGCCGAGGTCGTAGACCATGAAGATCGAGCTCAAGGTGAAGCCCATCAATGCGGCGTACACATAGAACATGACGCGCGCAGTGGCCGACTTCATCTTGGTGACGCGCATGCCGAGCACCACGGCCAGGGCAATCTGCACCACGCACAGGCCGATGAGGCCCACCATGCCGGTGGCCATGAGGAAGCTGTAGTAGGCTCCGGTGATCTGGCCGAGCACGGCGACCACGGCGGTGACGAGGATGCCGATGGTCATCTCGCCGTACACCTTGGTTACGGAGACGCGGCGGGCCTCCTCGTAGTTGTAGGTCATCGTCGTGTTGATGGTGGCGGCACCCGCGCCGGCACCGGCCGCATCCTGCGGCGCGTACTGGTAGGTGGGGGCGCCCTGCGGCTGGGCATAGTAGTTCTGGCCGTAACCGGACTGTGCGTATTGCTGTCCATATCCAGACTGTTGGGCGGCGTTGTAATCAGGCGTGTTGTATTGCGGGTTGTATTGCCCGTTGTTCTGGGGCTGCTGACCGAATGTCATAATCGCTCCTTTAGCGTTTGTTCCAGTACCAATCTTAGAGGAACAAAGCTGAACATTCCATGAATAGGATCGATCGGCTCGTTCTGCTCATCTCAAAGCGTAACGGGCGTTTCCACCATGCGCGTGGCATGCACCGTAATCGGCGAATTGTCTTGCAGCACATAGCCCAACGCCGAAATCGCCTCCCGTATGTTTATCTCGGAGCATACGGCCAAGGCGCATCTCTCCTCCGCGGCGGACAAGCTCAATATGGGCCGCGTACAGATGGCGAGGCTGGTGGAGCGGGCCGATTTGCCGGCGCGACTGTAACACGTCCGGTTATCGAGCCATATCAGTCATAATGGAGAACATGAGTGAAGCGATTATTCGAACGTTACGTAAAGACGATTATCCGGCGCTGATCGACCTGGTGCGTCGCACTTGGTACGCCGAATATGATGAGCGGACCGGCTTGCTGGCAGCCGAGGCCGATTGGGAGAACTGTCTGGCACGTGTGACCACGGCCTTTGTCGCGGAGCTGGAAGATAAACCCGTCGCATTGATTGTGGGGCGTATCGACGAGCTCGACCATCGCAGCCCGCTGAACATGCACCGGCGTCATTCGTTGCGCAAGCTATTGCAACTGGCGTTTGCCCACAACGGCATGGCAGCTGCGAGCGAGATTCTCGGGACTCTTCATGTCGATAGGCAACTGCGTAAGCAGGCGGCGAACATTGGCCATGAGTATTCGGCTGAAGTGGTGCTGTTCGTACTTGATCCGGCGGCGCGCGGTCACGGTCTGGGCCGGCGTATGTTCGAGACGATGATGAGCGCATTCCGCGCAGCCGGCATACGTCAGTACTTCCTATTCACGGATACCACGTGCGATGTCGGATTCTATGTACATCGCGGCCTGACGCAGGTGTGCGAGCAGTCACTGCCCGCATCCGGGCCGGGAGAAAACCCGTCTTCGTTCTACTTGTATGAGGGGTCGGTGCCCGAGCCGGCGTGATGTGCCCGCCGTCGGGCGAACACTGGTAGGCTTGAGCACAGTCGGCACGTCGGCATACCGTCCAGAGGCCGGCGACGAAGGGATTGACATGGCAATCAGCGCGAAGGAACTACCACTCGGGAAAGTGTTCACCCCGGATTTCCGGTTCACAATCCCCTCATTCCAGCGGGCCTACATATGGAAGGCCGAGAACATCCTGCAACTGGTAAGCGACTTGGACGACGCCTGCAAGTCACCCGGTACCCCGTACTTCCTCGGCTCGCTGATTCTGGTACGCGAGGGCGACAACCGTTATGACGTGATCGACGGGCAGCAGCGGCTGGTATCCCTGTCGATCATCATCGCCGTGTTGCGCGATCTGGAGCGAGACCCGGACCTCATGTGCCAACTCGACGCGCTGCTGGTGGAGCCCGGCGACAAGCTGCGCGGCATCGTCACCGAGCCTCGCCTCACGTTGCGCGAGCGCGACGCGGCGTTCTTCCGCGAACACGTGCAGGAGGACAACCTCGAATCCGTGTTCGACATGAACGACGACGATCTGGCGACCGCTGCGCAACGCAACATCGTCGCCAACATCCGCAAGACGTACGACGAGATCTCCAATTGGTCGGCATCCGAACGCCAGCAATTCGCGCAGTATCTGGTCAACGAGGTGACGCTCGTCATCGTGACCACCGACGATCTCGACGGCGCGCATCGCATCTTCGACGTGATGAACATGCGCGGCCTGCCGCTCACCCCGTCCGACGTGTTCAAGGCGCGCGCCACGGCCAGCCTGTCGACCGCCGAACTTGACGTGTACGCAGCCCGTTGGGATGACATCATTGACCCGCTTGGCGACGATCCGCATGACTGTGAGGAATTCTTCGCCTATCTGCATCTCGTGCTCACGCACAAGCCGGCCACCGACAAGCTCATCGAGGATTTCCTGGCCGACGTGCTGCAACCGTACATCGACAAAGGCACGGTGCCCACGTTCATCAACCAGGTGCTGGCACCCTACGCGATGGCGTGGCAGATCATCGCGCGCCCCAGCGATACCGTACTGCCCGCCGAGGTGCGTAGCCGGCTTGAGGGATTGGACGATTACCGCAGCCACGAGTGGAAGCCCGTGGCCATGTGGGCGTTGGTCAATTCGTATCGCGGGCTGGGCGACGCCGATTTGTCGCCGTTTGTGGTTCGTGCCTCGCGTATCGCCAGAACCACGGCCACGTTGGAATCGTTGGGCGCCCATGACGAGCGTCGGCTGCTGGAAATTCTGACCGCATTGGAACAGGTGACCGGCATCCGCACGCTGAATCGCGCTGGAGCGTTGGAGCGGCGCGGTTATGCGAACGCCGCCATCCGTGATCTTGACAAGGGCTATTTGGTCCAGCGCGTGAACGGGTTGCATGTCTCGGACGGCGACCGTGAAGGCGCATTGGTCCGTTTGCATGGCGAGATGCAGGGTGACGGCGATTTGGTCCGTCTGCTGCTGATTCGCGCCAACGAGCAGAAGGCCGGATGCAGTTGGATCGACCACGCCGGTTCAGTGCGCTGCCGATTATGCCGTTGGATATCGAACGGTCGAAATCGTTTGCGGACTGGCCGCAGGATCAACATGATTTCTGGATGTACCGACTCGGCAATATGGCGCTGGTGCAGGGCCCTGAGGATCAGTTGGACAGGTTGAGTGAATATCCGGCACGTCGCGACCGCATGCTGTTGCGCGCGGATTCACGTCGTTTCCCGCTGACCAATCAGTTGAAGGATTTCGCTGACTGCACACCTGCCCTGCTGGAGGCGCGGCAGGAAGAGTCGGTCCGACTCATCGTGGAATACTGGGGCATCCGGTATGACAAGGACGCCCGTGATCTGACCAAGCAGAATGTCGATGAGTTGTCGAAGACCTCTCCACGGCCGTCTCATAGTTCGCGGCGCGTCACGATCCGGCAGGTGATCGACGCTGGTCTGCTAGTGCCGGGCGAGCGTCTGGTGTGGGAGCGGCCGCGCAAGGGCGAGCGCTGGTTTGCCACGATCACCGAAAACGGTCGTCTCCGTCTGGATGACGGCTCCGAATATCCGACTCCGACCGCCGCGGCCCGTGCCGCCGCCGGAGGACGTCGCGGCGGCGGTCTGGACGTGTGGAAGCGCACGCGCAACGGTCAGAAGCTCAGCGACATCTGGAAGCAGTTCCGCTTACAGGCGCAGTAGTCTACAGTAAGCCGGCACATCATTGGTGGCTCCCCTCCGTGAGGGGAGCCACCCGCTCATTTATTCCAGTGCCGCCACGATTTCAGCCGGTGTTCTGCAATATTCGGGAAAATGACTGATTAATTCGGCATCCGATGTGACCACACAGTTGGCACCGGATTGTTGCGCGGCAACGATGATCAGATCATCTTCAAAATCCCGATGCCGTTTTTGCAGGGAAAAAGCCTTATCACATGTCGACTCATCGACAGCGACGATGTCACACATCTCCTTCACCTGCTCGATACAACGCCATGGCACCCGTGACGACAGAAAGCCGCGAGTGAAATTCTCCACTTCCGATTCATTCGGTTTGCATTCCCTACGAATCGCCGATGATGATAGGTATGCGATATCCTTCAGCGACAATGACGCGCACAACAACGTAACGTTGTTCTTCGCGCCAAGTTCCATAACCGCTTCCGCCATCTTGGCGTGATCATCGCGATGGAGCAAATAGTCCAACAGTACATTGGTATCGAGCAAAATACGCTGCATGGAAACGTCGGTCATCAATCGGCCCTCTTCATGTTGTAATACGTATCAAGCTGCTCGTCGTACATTTTGTCGCGGAACTGCTTGTAGGTAAGGCCTTCCATGAGGTCGGTGTCTTCTGAGATCAGTCCGGCCTTGACCAGTTCCTTGTGCACGTATCCGGCACCTTCTCGAATCAGTTTCAGCTTGCGCTGCTTTTCCTCCTCGCGGGCTTGCTCTTCGGCGGTCGTTTCCAATGCCGGCACTTCCTTGCGGTCGGCGATGTATAACCACAGCGACCGGATTACGTCACTCACCGATACGCCTTTGCCCTTGAGGACTTCTTCGACCTCGTTCTTCAGTTTCGCATCAATGCGAACGTTCATTTGGACCATGGTCATGGCAACCTCCATTTCGAAGATGCTATACAGTATAGCATTTTGGCATGCATGGAAAAGGCCGGTATCCGTTGGCGGATACCGGCCTTGCTCCCCTCAGTCAGCTTCGCTGACAGCTCCCCTCAAGAGAGGGGAGCCAAGAAGGTGGTTACTTCATGAGGTTGCGCAGCACGTACTGGAGGATGCCGCCGTTACGGTAGTAGTCGGCCTCACCGGGCGTGTCGATGCGGACCACCGCGTCGAACTCGGTCTTGGAGCCGTCCTCGTGGGTGGCGGTGACGTGGACCGTCTTGGGGGTCACGCCCTCGTTGAGCTTCTCGACGCCGGCGATATCGTAGGTCTCGGTGCCGTTGAGGCCCAGGGACTCATAGGATTCGCCTGCCGGGAACTGCAGCGGCAGCACGCCCATGCCGATCAGGTTGGAGCGGTGGATGCGCTCGAAGCTTTCGGTGATCACGGCCTTGACGCCGAGCATCACCGTGCCCTTGGCGGCCCAGTCGCGCGAGGAGCCGGTGCCGTATTCCTTGCCGGCGAGCACCACGAGCGGCACCTTGTTGTCGATGTAGTCGCGGGAGGCTTCGAAGATCGTGGTCGGCTTCTTGGCGAGGAAGTCGTAGGTGAAGCCGCCAGGCGTCACCTCCTCGCCCACGGAGGCGAGCAGCTGGTTGCGCAGACGGATGTTGCCGAACGTGCCGCGCACCATGATCTCGTGGTTGCCTCGGCGAGAACCGTAAGAATTGAAGTTCTTCGGCTCCACGCCGCGCTCGGTCAGGTACTTGCCGGCCGGGCTGGAGGCCTTGAACGCGCCTGCCGGGGAGATGTGGTCGGTGGTGACCGAGTCGCCCAGGAGGGCCAGCACACGGGCACCGTGGATATCGGCGACCGGGTCCGGCGTGGCCTTCATGCCGTCGAAGAAGGTCTGCTTGCGCACATAGGTGGACTTGTCGTTCCACGCGAACAGCTCGCCTTCCGGCACGTCGAGGCCCTTCCAGCGGTGGTCGCCGTCGAACACGGAGGCGTAGTCCTTGAGGAACATCTCGCGGCTCACGCTGCCGTCGACCACGGCGGCGACCTCGGCATTGGTGGGCCAGATGTCCTTCAAGTACACGTCGTTGCCGTCCGCGTCGGTGCCGAGCGGCTGGGTCTCGAAGTCGAAGTCCATCGTGCCGGCGAGCGCGTAGGCGATGACCAGCGGCGGGGAGGCCAGGTAGTTCATCTTGACGTCCGGGCTGATGCGGCCTTCGAAGTTGCGGTTGCCGGAAAGCACGGCGGTGACGGTCAGGTCGTTGGCGTTGATCGCCTCGGAAATCTCGGGCAGCAGCGGGCCGGAGTTGCCGATGCAGGTGGCGCAGCCGAAGCCGACGAGCTGGTAGCCGAGTGCATCGAGGTCGTCCTGCAGCCCCGCGGCCTTCAGGTAGTCGGCCACGACCTGCGAGCCGGGAGCCAGCGAGGTCTTGACCCAGGGCTTGGGCTTAAGGTCCTTGGCATGTGCGTTGCGGGCGATCAGGCCGGCGGCGATCATCACGGACGGGTTGGAGGTGTTGGTGCATGAGGTGATCGAGGCGATGGCCACGTCGCCGTTTTCGATGTCGAAATCGCCACGGAAGTCGGTGGACACGGCCACCGGATCCTTGACGGTCTTCTCGGTCTCGTAGGCGGGGGCGGTCTTCTCGAACATGCTCTTGGCTTCGGACAGCAGAATGCGGTCCTGCGGGCGCTTCGGGCCAGCGATGGACGGCACCACGGTACCGAGGTCGAGTTCCTCGTATTCGGAGTACTGCGGTTCCACGTAATCCGGGTCGGAAGCGTCGCCCCACAGCTTGTTGGCCTTGGCGTAGGCTTCGACCAACGCGACCTGCTCTTCGGAGCGGCCGGTCAGGCGCAGGTAGTCGAGCGTGACATTGTCAATCGGGAAGATGCCGCAGGTGGAGCCGAACTCGGGGCCCATGTTGCCGATGGTGGCGCGGTTGGCCAGCGGCACGGAGGCGATGCCTTCGCCGTAGAATTCCACGAACTTGCCGACCACGCCGTGCTTGCGGAGCATGTCGGTGATGGTCAGGACCACATCGGTGGCGGTAACGCCCTCCGGGATGGAGCCGGTGAGCTTGAAGCCGACCACGCGCGGCACGAGCATGGAGATCGGCTGGCCGAGCATGGCGGCCTCGGCTTCAATGCCGCCGACGCCCCAGCCGAGCACGCCCAGACCGTTTTCGGTGGTGGTGTGCGAGTCGGTGCCCACGCAGGAGTCGAGGTAGGCGAGCGTGTTGCCGTTGGCCTCGGCCTTGCTCATGACCACCTTGGCCAAGTATTCGATGTTGACCTGGTGGATAATGCCGGTTCCCGGCGGCACCACGCGGAAGTTCTTGAATGCCTGCTGACCCCAGCGCAGGAACTGGTAGCGTTCACCGTTGCGCTGGTATTCGATGTCCATGTTTTGCTGGACCGCGTCGGCGATGCCGTACTTGTCGATCTGCACGGAATGGTCAATGACCATGTCGGACTGGACCTGCGGGTTGATGACCTCCGGGTCGCCGCCGAGGTCCTTGACCGCGTCGCGCATGGTGGCGAGGTCCACGATGCAGGGCACGCCGGTGAAGTCCTGCATGATCACGCGGGACGGCGTGAACTGGATTTCGTGGCTGGGTTCGGCGTTCGGATCCCAGTCGAGCAGGGTCTTGACGTGCTCGTCGGTGATGTTGGCACCGTCGATGTTGCGCACCAGATTCTCGACCAGTACCTTCAGCGAGTACGGCAGCTGATCGATGCCGTCGAGATTGGCGATGTTGTAGTAATCGAAGTCCTTGCCGGCTGCCTTGAGGGTAGCCAGCTGGTCGTCGCGTAAGGACATGCTTCCTCCGAAATCATGAATCGGCTTATGATGCCGCTGATTATCCGCTACACATGGTACGGGCACGTTACCGAGGCTCTGGCGTGTCGGCTTGAAGTATGAGACAATCGCGCCGCCGTCTCAATGCTGACGCGAGAGCTTGCCCGTCAGTCCGCGCACGAGCGGCGCCAGCCACAGGCACAGCGCGAAGATCAGCGCGGAACCGGCCAACGCGATCAGCGTGGCCACCATCGTGGCGCCGGTCGGCAGAATCAGGGCGAAGAAGTTCGCCACGAACGGGACGAACGCGCCGATCACGCCCGCCGCCGCGAACACCGCCACCAGCACGCCACGCCAACCGTTGAGTGGTCTGGCCACACGGGCCAGCACGAACACGCCCATCGCGAACAGGATGATGGCGCTGGTGGCGCGCAGGGCGGACAGGTCCGCGGCATCGCCGGTCACGTTCCAGCCCATGACCGGCGGCAGCACCCAAGCGGCCAGCAGCACCGACAGCGCGGTGGCGATGCCTCCCGGCAACGCGAACGCGACCACACGCTTGAGGAACCCCGGAATATAGCGGCGCGTGTTCGGCGCGAGCGCCAGGATGAACGCGGGCATGCCGATGGTGAGAGCGCCGATATAGGTGATATGGCGCGGCAGGTATGGGTATGGGATTTGCGTCAGCACTACGCCGAGCGAGATCAGCGCGGAGTACACGGTTTTGACGAGGAACAGGCTGGCCACGCGCTCCATATTGGCCATGACCTGACGGCCCCGCGCCACGACGTCCGGCAGGTGCGAAAACTTCGAATCCACCAGCACCACCTGGGCCACGGCCTTGGTGGCGGGCGCCGCGTTGCCCATGGCGATGCCGAGGTCCGCCTCCTTGATGGCGAGCGCGTCGTTGACGCCGTCGCCGGTCATGGCCACCACGTGGTTCTGCGTGTGCAACGCCTGCACGATGGCCTTCTTCTGGTCAGGCAGCACGCGGCCGAGCACATCGACGTTTTCGAGCACGCGGGCCAGTTCGTTCACGTCCTCGGGCAGTTCGCGCGCGTCCATCGCCACAGGCTCATGGTCGCCTGTCAGTTTCACTCTGCGGGCGATGGCACCCACGGTCACTGGATTGTCACCGGAAATCACACGACAGCGCACACCCTGCTCACGGAACCAGGCCAGCGTCCGCGCGGCGTCCTCGCGAATCTTCTCAGAGCACAACACCAACGCCACCGGCTCAGCCTGCACATCCAGTTGCGGGCCGTCCGAGACATTGGCTCCCTCAACTGCGTCCCTCAGTCGCTTCTGGCGACAGCTCCCCTCGGAGAGGGGAACCAGCTCGCTCTTCTCGGCTCCCCTCTCCGAGGGGAGCTGTCCGCGAAGCGGACTGAGGGGAGCTGTAGACCGCGCAACCAGCAACACACGGTTGCCGTCATTGGCATACTCGTTAACCTGCTGCAACACCGACGAATAGTCACCCTCAAGCGCAGAAATAATCACCTCCGGCGCTCCCATGTACCAGGTCTCGCCGGATTTACGCACCGCACTCCATTTGCGCGCCGAAGAGAACGGGACACGAGACTCAACCGTGCCTGCCCCATATCCTTGGGCCTTGAGCCCGGCGAGTACGGCTTGGCCGGTGCCGTTGGGCTGCTCTTCGTTGCAGCAGTCGTAGAGGGCCTGCGTGGCTGTCTGTTCCGCAGTCGCATTGGCGGAATCGAGCATCACGAGCCGGTTGAAGGCGATGCCGCCATCGGTGATCGTGCCCGTCTTGTCGAGGTTCAGCGCGTCCACGCGAGCCAGTGTCTCCACGGATTCAAGCTCCTGCACCAGAGTGTCGTGGCGGGCGAGGCGCATGGCGGCCACCGCGAAGTTCAGCGAAGTCAGCAGCACCAGACCTTCCGGGATCATGCCCACCACACCGGCGACGGCGGACACCACGGCCTGCCGCCATTCACCGGTGGAGAGCGCCGCGTGCCATCCTCCGACCGTATGAATCTGCGAAAGAATCAGCAGAATGCACAGCGGCACCACGAGGAAGGTCATGAATTTCAGAATCGTGTTGATGCCCTTGTTCAGGTCGGACACGGTTTTCTTGTATACCTTGGCCTGCGCGGTGAGCGTGGCGGCGTAGGAATGGCTGCCGACCGCATTGACCTTGACCAATGCCATGCCGGAGACCGCGGTGGCACCGGAATACACCTGCTCCCCCACCTTGTGGCGCACGGTACGAGATTCGCCGGTGAGCATGGATTCGTCGAGTTCCAGTCCCCAGGTCTGGATGATCTGCCCGTCGGCCGGCACCTGTTCGCCGGCACGAATCCATAACAAGTCGTCAAGCACGATTTCGTTATGAGATACCTCGACATCCTTGCCATCACGACGCACGAGGAATTCGGAGGCCACAAGGATGGAAAGCTTATCCAACGTGCGCTTGGCCCTGAGTTCGGTGACGATGCCGATGCCCGTGTTGATGATGATGACGAAACCGAACACCGCGTCCCTCCATGAACCGGTGATCAGCACCAGTACCATCGCGGCGAAGATGATGCCGTTGAACAGCGTGAATACGTTGGCCCGTACGATGTCCCGCACCGAGCGGGACGTGGAGGTTTTCACCGCGTTCGACTGGCCGCTTTCGATTCGTTGCGCCACCTGTTCGGCGCTCAGGCCGGTCTCGTCGACTTCGGGCATCCGCGCGACTGCTGTTGCATTCATGCCCTCCACTTTAGCGCGTCTTGCGAATCGTCTTACGCGTTCAGGGAACAACGATGTCGATGGTTCGCCCGTGGGGTTCGTCCCGCACGACGGCCAGCACGGCGTCGGTGACGTGCATGCGCGTGCCGCCATCGTCAGCGGCGTCGGCGGAGCGCAGGGTGGCGGCGTACAGCAGCTCGTCGTCGGGCGCGTGTACGGGATTGAGCAAGACGACCGGAACACCCGCGTTGCGCGCGTCGGTCAGTGTTTCGGTCCAGCTCCCCCGGTTGGCGTCGGTGACGTCGATGCCGCTGATGACCACGACCCTGACCGCCCTGGCCACGAAATCGGCAACGCCTCGCCGGGCGGCGGCCCCTTCCGCGGCGGCGTCGGGCGAATCCGATGCCGCCGCGTAGGAGACCTTGAGCCGGTCGTCGCACAACGCGTCGATGACGGACCTGTCCGCGGCGGCGTCGCCCGATCCCACGAATCCCACGGTCGCATCAGCGGCATGTACGGCATCATGGGCGACTTGCGGCAGGGCGTCCTGGGTGTCGCCGACCGCGCTGCCCGCCGGCGCGCAGGCACCCAAAGACAACACGGCCGCCATGCAGGCCATCAATCCGAGAATCCGTCGTGTCATGTGATCACCATCTCATCGGACGAACAGGGTCACCGTTACACCTCCTCTAAATCCTTCTCTTCATAAGGCTTATTCCAGGAACCAATCTCTATCAGATTTCCTTCCGGATCAGCTATAAAGCAGGTTCTCTGTCCCCAAGGTTCAAGTTCCGGTTCAAGCACAGATGTCGCACCGTTTTCCACAGCCTTTTTATATGCCTCATCCACCTCTTCAAAAGTATCAACATATAGTGCCATTTCAGAATGACCATTCAGACCCTTGATATACTCATATTGCCGGTTTGTCATTTTCTCAAAATCATTCCGTCCATACAGTAAAAAAAGTGTTCCGTCTTTCACAAGATAAACATTGGAAGTATTCTCTTCTTCCTTAATTTCAAATCCGAGAACATCCCTGTAAAAACGAATCATCTTTGCCATATCATCAACAAACAATCCAAAACCGTCTAATCTCATTTTCCTAATCCTCCATAGATTTTTATTATTTCCTCTGCATTCCTGCAAATAATGTCCCGCACTTCTTCCGGCTCAAGCACTTCTACTTTTGCTCCAACTGAATTAAATCATTCTAAAATATCTCAGTGCCTCTACGATTGCATTCTCCTTCGGATACTTAGGCTGTCTTGTGTCATCTGACTTAGGTTTATTATAATTCTCACGCTCTATAATTCCATACTTATCCTTAATCTGCGCAATATAAAGGTTAGATACTTTCATCCCCTCATTATGCTCTGCCACATATGACTTGATTTCCTCATAGGTTGCTTTACTTTCAGCAGAGGTAATATCTAACTCATCCATATCCAGTCTCACATTTATATGATGCTTCGCTTCATGAAGTTTGGACAAAAAGGCATACCGTCTCGACGTGGTGGGTCATCGGGTAGATGTCAAAGGCACGGATGTCTTTGAGTTCGTAGCCTTCGCCGATGAGTATCGCGGTGTCGCGTGCGAGGCTGGTGGGATCACAGGCGATGTAGACCACGCTGGATGCGCCGGCCGCGGCAATCTGGCGGCAGACCTTGGCACGAGCACCGGCACGCGGCGGATCAAGCACTACGACATTCGGTTTGGCCAGATGCGCCGGCACATGGTCCAGCGTGCGCGAGACGTCACCCGCGCGGGCGTCCACGTCGTTCAGGTTCATGGCGCGCAGGTTGCGCTGAGCGTTCTTGACGGCCACACGCGCGCCTTCAACGCTGAGCATGCGGGTGCGTTCACCGGTCATTGTGGCCAGCGGCAGGGTGAACAGGCCGGAACCGGAATACAGATCCCAGATTACGGCGTCCGCCGCTGACTGCAGCTGCCCGTTGACCAGGTTGATCACGTGCGTACCGAGGGCGATCGGCGCTTGGCGATGCACTTGCCAGAAACCGTTGGCGTCAACCTGATAGTCGAAGGTCGTGCCGTTGATGGTCACCTGTTCGGTGAGCAGCTGGGAGCCGGCGCGCAGTTCGCCGTCCACAAGTACGGCGTAATTGTCGTCTGCTGCCGCGGTATCGACGATCTCGCCGCGCGGTTCGGGCACGGAAAGACGAATCTGGGAGCCGGGTTCAAAGCCGCCCTCCCACACTTGTTCGCGCTTGGCGACGTCCAGCAGCGTGCGCGTGGCAAGCGGCATGGTGTCGATGGCCACGCGGTTGTGTGTGCCGCGCCGGCGCATGGATGGCATGCCGTTGTCGTCGGCAATCATTTCGATGCGGGTACGCCAATTGAGGCCGACGGCTTCCTTGTCGCCGGGCATGCGCTCGATGGGAACGGCCACGTCGATATGGCCGAGTCGGCTCATCTGTTCGGAGACGGTGATGGCCTTCCACTTGAGCTGGCCGGGCAAAGAGACGTGCACGAGATCCGCGCCGCCCACTCCCCCGCCCATCGCCAAGGGACCGGCAAGTGGCCATGCCGGGGTGACTCGGTCTTCAGACGGCTCGAGAACCTCGACGACTTCGCCGGTCCAGAACCGGTCATCCCGGTCGTGGGGCTCGTCAAGCTCGACTCGCACGAGTTCGTCGGGCAAGGCGAAGCGGACGAACACCACACGACCGTCGATATGGGCCACGCAGCGGCCTTGGTCGGCGTATCGTTCGATACGAACTTCAGCTTGCATCATCGTCCTTTCCGATTGCGCTCGGTTCGAGTTCGGCATCAACAGCGACTTCAGTCTGTGTCTTCTTAGCCGCGACCTTATGCCGGTGCATCGGCGTGGCAATAATGAGGTAACTCACCCAAATCGCCAATGCCCAGAACGGAATGCCCATGAGCAGGCGGGCCACACCGAGCGCAGCCACATGGTTGGTCAGATACAGCGGCACCTGCACCACCAGCCGCAGCAGGAACAGACCGACCCAAAGGCCGGTGACAATCATATAGGCGCGTTTCAGGGCCTTGTCGTCCATCCAGTCATGGAACCATGCCTTGAAATGCTCGGTGGGCAGGCTACGAATGAATTCGACGACCAAACCCAGTCCGGGCACGCGCGCAATCAGCGACACGGCAAGCAACGCGGCATAGCCGGCATTGGTAATGAATCCGAAGATGTAGTAATTGCGGGCCTCATGAGTCTGCCATGCCCAAATCAGGCAGATGCCTACCGCCACCAGACCAGAGACCGCGCCCATTACCGACTGGCGCTGAATCAGTCGCACAATAACCTGCGATACTGCCAGCACGGCCGAAACCGCAATGGTGAGATTCAGATTGTTCGTGGCCACGAACAGTACGACGAACACCACGCCGGGCAGCATGGATTCGATGACGCCGCGAGGGCCGCCGATGGCATCAATGACGGAGAAGTCTCCGCCGTCATTGCCGGCGTCGGCCAGCGCGGACAAACCGGTGCGTTTGTTGTTTGCCAAGTCTCTTCCTATAGATCAGCGAACTTCGGAGAACATCGGGCCGCGAGACAGCGTGGTCTTCACTTCGGTCTGCTGGTCCTGGCTCAGCGGACCCTTCGGCTTGTTGTCCGGAATGTCCTTGAAGTGTTCCTTGCCGTTCTGCTCGCCGGCTTCGGCCGCGGCCTTGCGCTCGGCGGGGGCGACCGGCGGATGCATCGGGATCAGATCGCGCGGCGCCAAAGGCTCCTCGCCACGCTCGACGACGATGCCGGCGAAGAACTTGTTCAGCGCCTCGGTCTCCGGGCTGCCCGGATCGATAGCAGCCTTGCCGGAGAAGATGCCACGCAGCATCCAGCGCGGGCCGTCCACACCAACGATGCGCGTGTTCACGGTCTTGCCGCCCTTGACATTGACCGGCAGCTTCAGTTCGGTGCCGAACACACCGTCCACTTCAGAAGCGGCCTTGTTGGCTTCAAGCAGGTCACCGCGGACGTCGTCCCACAGTCCCAGGGTCTTGGGTGCGGCAAAGGCTTCGATCTCCAGGCTGGAGGAGCCGAAGGTGATGGTGGAGCCAAGCACTTGCTGGGTGGCGCGGTTGGCCTTGATACGCAGCTGGATGCCCTGGAGGAAAGGCAGGTAGTAGGCGCCGAGATCCAGATAATCGTCATAATCGGGCACGTCCTCATCGTTGACGTCCCACGGGCCTCGCTCTTCTCCGCGGCCCTGGTATTCGCTGGATGGCTCCGCCAATACGGTTTCAGCGCTTTCCGCCTTTGCTGCGGCGTTTGCGGCTTCGGCGGCCACCTTGTCTTCATCGACAGGCTCAACGGCCGGCTCGGCTTCCTTCTTGCTCTTCTTCTTGCCGAATCCGAACAGTCCCATGATTCCTCGTTTCGTATAACGGTTGCAACCTTGTTAACACTAGCACTCAGGCTTAGAGAAAGCTGAGCATCGCGGCCGCCGGTGTCCGGTTCGATTCGTAGGGAGGCCAAAATAGTATGGCCGCATGACCATCACCATTACCACGTCTAACGTCAACGGCATTCGTGCGGCCAAACGCAAGGGCATCGAGGATTGGGCCGGCAAGCATGCGCCGGATGTCTGGTGCATACAGGAGGTTCGCGCGCCTCAAGACGATGTCGATTCTATTTTCGATGAATTTGGTTTCGAATACGCCACCGCCGGCAAGATCGAGGCACCGGCCAACCTCCATGCCATGAACGAGGTCTGCCGGGTGAAAGGCCGCGCGGGAGTCGGACTGCTCACCGACTTGGAAGTGCTTGACAAGCGATATGGTCTGCCAGGTCTGAGCGAGGATGTGGATTCAGGGCGTTGGATCGAAACCGATGTCAAAACGCCTGAGGGCTACGCGATCACCGTGGCATCCGTATATGTGCATGCCGGCAACACTAACGATCCGACCAAAATGGAACAGAAGTATCGTTTTCTGGACACGATGCTGAAGCGCATGGGCGCGTTGCGGGACGAGGCTGCGCATGGCGGCAAACAGGCCGTGCTCTGCGGCGATTTCAACATCGCGCACACGCCGCTTGATATCAAGAACGCCAAGGCCAATGAGAAGCACGCCGGATTTCTGCCCGAAGAACGTGCCTACGTGGACAAATGGCTGGACGAATACGAGTTCGTGGATGTGATGCGTTCGTTGGCCGGCGACATTCAGGGGCCATACACCTGGTGGAGCCAGCGAGGGCGCGCTTTCGACAACAATGTCGGCTGGAGAATCGACTACCAGTTCGCCACGCCCGAGTTGGCGGAGACCGCACGCGGATTCGTCATCGACAAGGCTCCCACGTATGACAAACGCTGGTCCGATCACGCCCCACTCACGATCACATACGAGGTATGACATATTCCGTGGGACAACATCCGAAAATCGACGATTTTCGCGGGTCGTCCCACGCCCCACAGCATGAGTAATTATCAACCACACTAAGAATGGCGTAATTCCGGGCTTCGTGAGAAATCTGCTGTGGGACAACACTCATGTCTATCGATTGATGTTGATGTTGTCCCACAAATTGTGGGACAACATCGGGAAAACACCAATTTTTGCGTTTTCGTCCCACGCGAACCATCATGCAAACCTGCGCATACGAATATTGGGTTCTTTCCACGGATGGAAAGAACCCAATACAATGCGCTCAAACGCAGATTATCAGTCCAGACCGAGTTGGAGCTTGCCGCCGGGGATGGCGTCGAGCAGATCGCGGGTGTACTGCTGGCGCGGATGCTCGAAGACCTCATCGGTGGTGGCATGTTCCACGAGCTTGCCGTGCTGCATCACCACAACCTCGTCGGCAATCTGGCGGACTACGGCCAGATCGTGGGTGATGAACAGGTAGCTCAGGCCCTTTTCGGCCTGTAGGTCGTTGAGCAGGCGCAGCACCTGATCCTGCACCAGCACGTCCAGAGCGGAGACGGCCTCATCGCACACGATGACGTCCGGATCCAGAGCCATGGCTCGTGCGATGGCGATACGCTGACGCTGGCCGCCGGAAAGCTCGTTCGGGTAACGGCCCATCACGGAAGCCGGCATCTCGACCATGTCCAGCAGTTCCTTGACACGGTTGGCTCGCCACTTGGAATCGCCGATCTTGTGGATGCGCAGCGGCTCCTCGATGGAACGGAAGATGGAGTACATCGGGTCGAGCGAACCGTAGGGGTTCTGGAACACCGGCTGCACGTGGCGGCGGAAACCGAGCAGATCCTTGGCCTTGAACGTGGAGGTGTCGCGGCCTTCGTAGAACACCTTGCCGGAAGTGGGCTTCAGGAGGTGAAGCACCATGTTCGCCACGGTGGACTTGCCGGAACCGGATTCGCCCACGATGGCCAGGGTGGTGCCGCGCTTGACGGAGAAGGACACGTCGTCGACGGCCTTGAACATCTCCTTCTTGCGGGGCAGCTTGAATTCCTTGGTCAGGTGGTCGACGGTGATGATGTGCTCGCTCTTCTCAAGCGTGCTTTCGCCGGCGATGTGGTGATCGAGCAGGGCGTCCGCATTCTCGCCGCGCTCCTTGTCGGAGATGATGCGCTGGGAGGCCAGCGACGGGGCGGCGGCCACGAGTCGCTTGGTGTACGGGTGCTGCGGGTGCTGGAGCACTTCCAGGGAGGGTCCGGATTCGACGACCTGTCCCTTGTACATCACGACAATGTGCTGGGCGCGCTCGGCAGCAAGGCCCAGATCGTGGGTGATGAACAGCACGGCGGTGCCCAACGAGTCGGTGAGCATGTGCAGGTGGTCGAGGATGCGCTTCTGCACGGTCACGTCCAGGGCGGAGGTCGGCTCGTCGGCGATCAGCAGGTCAGGGCGGCAGGCCAGACCGATGGCGATGAGCGCACGCTGGCGCATACCACCGGAGAACTCGTGCGGGAACTGACGGGCACGGGTAGCGGCGTCGGGCAGACCGGCCTCGGACAGCAGACCCGCGATACGGTCATCCATTGTGGAGCCAGTGACGTACTTCTTAGCCAGATACCAAGCCTGATCATCGGCCACGCCGGCCTTGATGAGGTCGTCGGCCACGCGCCAGCGGGTTTCGGAGCCCGGAACCCATTCGTCGGCGAAGCGGGCGACGGCCTTGTCGAAGGCCGCGCCGGTCACGCCGGCCTCGCTCAGGGCCTTCTTGGCCTCGGCCATGAGTTCGGGCAGTTCCTTGGCGCCGAGGAAGGTCTCGTCGTCGTTGCCCTTGACTTCGACCTCGTCGCCGGCCAGAGCCTTGGCGAGGGCGGAGCGCTTCTCGTGGGCCACGTCCATGTTGTTGGCCTTCAGTGCTTCCTTGACCTGGGAGCCGATACGCCACACCGGGTTGAGGTTGCTCATCGGGTCCTGAGGCACGAGACCCATCTTGGTGCCGCGCAGCTTGTCGAACTCGCTCTGCTTGGCGCCGGCGATTTCCTCGCCGTCGAGCTTGATGGAGCCGTTGACCACGTGACCGGTGCCGGGCAGCAGACCCAGCACAGCCATGGCGGAGGTGGATTTGCCGGAACCGGACTCGCCCACGATGGCCACCCACTGGCCAGGATAGACGGTGAAGTTGGCGTCTCGCACCGCGTGCACCGGCTTGCCGGTGTCGGTGGTGAAGTCGATGGCCAGGTTCCGGACTTCCAGCAGCGGACCATGCTCTTTCTGCATGGCTAGCATCGTGGCGTTGGTATTGTCAGTCATTGTCTTTCTCCACTCCCCTTGCTCAGGCCGTTCGGCTCTTCGGGTCGAGGGCGTCCTTGACGGCGTCGCCCATCATGATGAACGCAAGCACGGTGATGGCCAGTGCGGCGGACGGATAGAACAGCACCATCGGATCGGTCTGCAGGTTGGTCTGCGCGCTGGAGATGTCACCCCCCCAGCTCACCGTGGTGGTGGGCAGGCCCACGCCGAGGAAGCTCAGCGTGGCTTCGGCCACGATGTAGGAGGCCAGCGAGGTGGTGGCGATGACGATGATCGGGGCCAGGGAGTTCGGCAGGATGTGACGGAACAGGTTTCTGGCAGGCGTGGAGCCGAGGGCCGTGGAAGCGGTGTTGAATTCGAGGTTCTTCGATTCCAGCACGGCGCTTCGGGCGATACGGCATACGCCGACCCAGCCGAAGAGCGTCAGCACCAGCACGATCTTCCAGATGGACTTGGAGGTCTTGAACATCTGAAGCACCACGATGGCGCCGAGCAGCATAGGCAGCGCGAAGAAGATGTCGGTGATACGGCTCAGCACTGCGTCAATCCAGCCGCCGAAGAAGCCGGCGACGGCGCCGATCAGGGTACCGACGATCACGACCAGCAGCGTGGAGAGCACGCCGACGGACAGCGAGGTACGGGTGCCGTAGACCACGCGGGTGTACACATCGCAGCCTTGCAGGTCGAAGCCGAAGGGATGGCCGGCGGTGGAGGGGCTCAGGGAGTTGCCCAGATCGCAAGCGTTCGGGTCTTGCTTGGTGAACAGGCCCGGTGCGATGGCCACCACGATGATGAAGAGGATCAGCAGCCCGGAGATGATGAACAGCGGGTTGCGGCGCAGGGTTCGCCATGCGTCGGCCCACATGCTGGTGGCCGGAGCAGATTCGTCGACGGAATCGACGTCCTGCAGCGGGGTCTCCTCGATTGGAGCCACGTAGCGGTCTTGACCAGGCAGGGTTTCCATGAAGTATTCGGTTCCCGGTTCGCCGGTCTCGTTGAGTTCGTTCTCAGTGGTTTCGTTTGCCATTATCGCTCACTCCTCCCGGCTCACGCGTAACGGATACGCGGATCGAGGGCCGCGTACAGCAGGTCGACGACGAGGTTGCACACCACGAAGATCAGCATGAGCAACGTGACGATGGACACCACCAGGTTAGCCTCGCCCTTCAGAATGGACTGGTAGGTGAGGAAGCCGATGCCGTGGATGTTGAAGATCTGCTCGGTGATCATGGCACCACCCATCAGGGCGCCGATGTCCTGACCAAGGTAGGTGACGACCGGAATCAGGGAGTTGCGCAGTACGTGGCGCAGCATGACCTGACCGTTCGACATGCCTTTGGCGCGGGCGGTGCGCACGTAATCCTCGGCGATGTTGGAGGAGATTTCGGAGCGAGTCAATCGAATGATGTAGGCCATCGACACCGATCCGAGCACCATGGCCGGCATGAGCAGGTCGATGAAGCCCGGGTCTGCGCCTGCCGTCACCGGCAATATCGTCCACTGAATACCAAAGACATACTGCATGACGAAGCCGGTGACGAAGGTCGGCACGGAAATAAGCAGCAGGGAGACGATCAGGATGACGGTGTCGTACCACTTGCCCTTCTTGAGGCCCGAGATGATGCCGAAGACCACGCCGAAGATCGCCTCGAACACGAACGCCATCAGGCCGAGCCGGATGGTGACCGGGAAGGCGCGGGCGATTTCGTCGAGAACAGGCTGCCCGGCGAAGGTATCGCCGAAGTTCAGGGTCAGTGCATTCTTCAGGTAGATGAAGTACTGAACGATGAACGGCTGGTCGAGATGGTATTCTGCGCGGATCTGGGCTGCGACGGCCTCATTGACGGGCTTGTCTCCGAACATGGCCTTGACGGGGTCGCCCGGCAGGGCGAAGACAAGGGCATAGACCAGAAGTGTCGTACCGAGAACCACGGGGATCATCTGCAGAATGCGTCGCAGAAGATACTTACCCATACGGTTGCTCCTTATTTCCTTGACCGGCCAGAAAGGGTATAGTACGCCCCCGCCGGTCGATAAATACTCCGACAGTTTACCGCATGCCCGGACTGTGATATGTAAATTTGCGTTAACGCAAGGTTTGAGATTGGGCAATGTTGGTGGATATGCCCATGGTTGCGGTCGGATAGTGGATACTTTAACTTGGTTCCCGATGGCGTGAGCAAGCACCCCTCACACAACAAAAAGGGCGGGGATCTTGCGATCCTCGCCCTTTATTTCCGAACTACCTAACGGTATCCGTTCAGTGAGTCAGACTCACTTCTTGGACATCTCGGTGTAGGTCGGGAGGTTCTGCCAATCGAAGGCGTAGCCGGACTTCACGTTGAGGGAAGCCACACCGGAGGCGTTGGAGTAGTACAGCGGGATGGCCGGAAGGTCGTTGAGGAGGATTTCCTCAGCCTGCTGGTACAGCTTGTTGGCGTCATCAGTGCTGGAAGCGGCAGCAGCCTGCTTGCACAGGTCATCGAAGGCCGGGTTCTTGTAGTCACCATCGTTGGAGCCGTTACCATCAGCAGCAGCGGTGGAGTACAGCTGCCACAGGTAGTTCTCGGCGGACGGGTAGTCAGGCTGCCAGCCGGTACGGAAGGCACCCTTCATCTGACGGTTGGTGACCGC
Source organism: Bifidobacterium sp. FKU (assembly GCF_026016385.1). Taxonomy (NCBI): domain Bacteria; kingdom Bacillati; phylum Actinomycetota; class Actinomycetes; order Bifidobacteriales; family Bifidobacteriaceae; genus Bifidobacterium; species Bifidobacterium sp. FKU. The sequence goes on along the minus strand of NZ_CP092888.1, from coordinate 1,117,870 downwards.
GTCACGGAATTCCTGGAAGGTCGGGATCGGGTTGGTGGCCGCGTCGATGCCCAAGTTGTTCTTGAGCTGGTTCACGACGGCGTCGTAAAGCGGCTTGGCACCACCATCGGCGTTGTAGGAGAAGGTGAGCTGGCCGTCGTACTTGGAGATGGCGTCAGCCTTGGCCCACAGTTCCTTGGCCTTGGAGGCGTTGAACTTCAGGTTGTCGGCACCCTTGAGGGAGTCGGAGTAGCCCGGGGTCTTCGGGGAGGTGAACTCGGTGGCGGCGGTGGCGTTGCCGTTCAGCACCTTGTCGATGAGCTGCTTGCGGTTGAGGGCCATGGAGATGGCCTGGCGACGCAGCTGGCCTTCCTCGTCGTTCTTGAAGTGGTCAAGGGAGGACGGGATGGTGAAGGTCTGGATGACGGAGCCGGCCTCGGAGTAAGCCTGGACCTTCTTGTCGGTCTTGAAGGTCTTGGTGAAGGCGGCCGGGACGGACTCCATCACGTCGAGGTTGCCGGCCTGAATGTCGCGGTAGGCGGCGGAGTCGTCGGTGTAGACCTTGAAGGTCACGCCATCGTTCTTGACGTCCTCGTTGCCCTTGTAGTCAGGGTTCTTGACGAGGGCGATTTCCTTGTTGTGGTCCCACTTGGAGAACTTGTACGGGCCGTTGCCCACAGGAGCCTCGCCGAAGGCCTTCGGGTCCTTGTAGAAGGACTCAGGCAGCGGGGCGAAGGCCGAGTAGCCGACCTTAATCGGGAACACGGAGTCGGACTGGTTCAGGTCGACGGTGAAGGTGGTGTCGTCCACGACCTTGAGGCCGGAGAGCTGCTCGTCACCCTTGAGGCCATCCTTCTGCAGATCGTCATAGCCGGCGATGGCGGAGAAGAAGGAGGAGCACTTCTGGGCGTTCTTGGCGTTGGCCACGTAGGACCAGGCCTTGGTGAAGGACTCAGCGGTCACCGGAGTGCCGTCGGTGAACTTCCAGCCAGACTTGATCTTGATGGTGTACTGGGTGGCGTCATCGTTCGGGGTGATGGACTCGGCCACTTCGTTGGAAGCCTTGCCGTCCTTGTCGAAGGAGACCAGACGGGAGAACAGCAGGTCGACCGGCTTGCCGCCGCCGGTTTCGTTGGTGTTGCCCGGGATCAGCGGGTTCTGCGGTTCGGAGTTGTACGCAGTGATGATGTTGGAGCCAGCGGTGTCACCGGAGGCAGCGTTGCTGTTGGAGCCGCCGCAGGCGCTCAGCAGCATGGCCACGGAGCAGGCCATGGCAGCGAAAGCAAGAGCTTTCTTCTTCATATGATTTCTCCTATTCATTAGGTTGCAGGACGTCTCAGCCCCGCCTCATGCGAACGGGACTGGATTCCCCGTCACCCGTGAGACTTGCATCTCACGATGTCTCGAACAATCCAACCCGTTGCTGATTGCCTGACATTTTTGCGCACTTGGGAGACAACCAGTTGCTTTTTTGTTACGCCTATGTAAAATCATGGTCCATTTACCGGCTATGTTCAGCCTTTGCTAAGTTTGTTAACCATCGTCCACATAGTGGTCATGCTCGGGGGAATGCCTGACCGTAACGGTTTTTGAGCTGCTCGATGGACACGTGCGTATAGCGTTGTGTGGTTTTCAAGGAGGAATGCCCAAGCATCTCCTGCACTTCCCTCAAATCAGCTCCCCCATCCAACATGTGCGTGGCTGCCGAATGGCGCAAGGCATGCGGGCTGATGTCCGGAACGCCCGCTTCACGTGCGGCCTTATGCACGATTTCACGCGCCACACGCTGGTTCAGCCGTTTACCACGCATACCGAGGAACAAGGCTCCCTCGTCTGAAAAAAAACCGTTCGGGGGGACGGCTTTTTCAATCGCCAAACGAGCCAGCGCTGGCCGTCCATAATCGATCCAGTCCTGCAATGCCTGCTCCGCAGGCAATCCAAACGGAACCACCCGTTGCTTGTTGCCTTTACCGGTCACTCTGACGGTGCGATTGGAAAAGTCGACATCACGAATATCCAAAGAAACCAATTCGGCCACGCGGATGCCGGTGGCATACAGCAATTCGAGAATCGCCACATCCCGCTGGCGTTCTGCGATTTCCCTCGCCCGATCCGCGCTCCGCCCACGAGCGGAATGAGGACCATCAGCCGAGAAGTCATTGGAGATATCACGATTCTTCCGTTGCAGGGCCTCACTATGCTCACCACAATCAAGAAGCTGCTCGGCCTGCGATTCAGTAAGTACAGTCGGCAAGGTGTTAGGAATCGAGGGGGTCATTAATGTGGCGGCCGGATTGACACCAACCACGCCATGCTCATAGCCCCAAGCGAAGAAACCTCGTACCGCTACGGTTTTGCGGGCCATACTGCTTCTGGCGTGATTGTGCGATTCCGTTGCCATCCAACTACGCAGATCATTCAGCGTGATTTCGTTCAGGCTGACCACACCACGCAACTCGAATAGGTGGAGACAAGCCTCAATGTCGCAACGATACGCTTTTAGCGTATTAGCGGATAGCCCACGATTAGCTCTCAGATAGGAAATAAAGGAGTCGACGTCACTGCTAAACCGCATACTTATCGCTCCTCTGTCGAGTCTTGTGAGCATACTGTCAGATAAACTATAGGCACAGAGCGGCCCCATACACGGGTATCCCCTTTGCCGTGACAACGCCAACCGGCCTTGACTCAGGGAACGAAACCGTATTGGCCGCAAAGAAACGAACTTCCATGATGATTGGGGCAGTATGGCACGGCACAGCGCAAAAGGCGTCGCACAAAGCATCGAACAGGCCGAGGAACAGCACGACCATGTGGTGGCGCGGGCCGTAGATCTGACGAAAACCTACGGTGACGCCGACAGCCAGGTAGTGGCGCTGGATCATGTGAACGTGGAATTCCAGCGCGGCCAGATGACCGCAATCATGGGCCCGTCCGGCTCAGGCAAGTCCACGCTGATGCATTGCATGGCGGGACTCGACCAACCGACTTCCGGCAAGGTGTTTGTCGAAGGCCTCGAAGTGTCTTCGATGGGCCAGAAGCAGCTCACCGACTTGAGACGTGCGCAGATAGGATTCATCTTCCAGTCGTTCAATCTGGTACCCACGCTCTGCGCTGAAGAGAACATCCTGCTGCCTTTGCAAATTGCGAAGAAGCCGATTGACCGCGATTGGTTCAAGCAGGTGGTCAAGGTGGTCGGGCTGGAGAAGCGACTCACCCACCGGCCAAGCCAGCTGTCCGGCGGACAGCAGCAGCGCGTGGCCTGCGCCCGTGCGATGATGGCCCGCCCGTCCGTGATTTTCGCCGATGAGCCCACCGGTAACCTCGATTCTCGTTCTTCACGTGAGGTATTGGGCTTCCTGAAGCAGTCCGTGACCGAATATGGCCAGTCCATTGTGATGGTGACGCATGATCCGCGCGCCGCCTCCTACGCTGACCGCGTGCTGGTTTTGGCCGATGGCCATATTACGCAGGATCTCGACCACCCTACCTATGAGCAGATTCTTGAGGTCTTTGCCGATGACGGTGCGGATGAGGCCGGCAAGGTGGCACAAGCATGATCAAAATCGGATTGCGCGACGCCCGCGCGCATTTCGGGCGATTCGTCATGTCCATCATCGCCATCGCACTAGGCGTGAGCTTTGTGGTCGGCTCGTTCTGTTTCCGTGAAATGATGAACAACCAGGTCTCCGACATGATGGGCACCAGCGCCGACCATGACGTATATGTTCGCGGCTCAAAAGAAGTCAAATCCGACTCCTCCGGCCTGATGGCCGCCTCGTCTTCCTCGAAAACCTATAACACCATCAACGTCGATCTGGCCTCGACCATCGGCGACGTCAAGGGCGTGAAAAGCGCGGAAGTCGTGTATTCCGTGTCCGGCACGGTGCTGGTCGGTAAGGACGGCGCGGCCGTATCCACCATGGGAGCGCCGACATTGGCCGTGGGCTTTGGCAAGGATGTGCCATGGCGTTCCGCCACATTCACTTCGGGCACATGCCCCACCTCGGACGACGAAATCGCCTTGCATTCCTTTGCCGCCGAGAAGGCGAATCTGAAGGTTGGAGACAAAACCAAAGTCGTCTACCCGGACGGGCCGAAAGACGTAACGGTAACCGGTATCTTCGATCTGGATTCCTCGCTTGCCGGTGCCATCATCATCGATATTCCACCATCTTTGGCCAAGACGTACGCCACCCAGCAAAGCGACGACCCGGATAAGACCGACCAGATCGATATCTACGGTAACCTCAAAACCCCGCTGGACGAGCAGGCGCAGCAGGAACTCGCCGACCGTATCAATAAGGCGTTGCCTGCCGGCTCCAAAGCACATGCCATCACCGGCAACCAGCTGCGCGACGAGTCGACCCAATCCGCGCAGGAGGCACTGGGCTTCGTTCAGCCATTGATTCTTATTTTCGCGGTAATTGCCCTGTTCGTGGGCTCGTTCATCATCGCGAACACGTTCTCGATGATCGTGCGCGAATCAATGCGCGGCTACGCAGTGCTGCGATCAATAGGAGCCTCCCCCGCCCAAGTGTTCACCACGGTGATCGTGCAGGCGATTGTGCTCGGTGTGGTCGGTTCCGGCATCGGTATCGGGCTCGGCTGGGGCATGGTCAAAGGCATCGTCGCGATGATGGGTCAGATGGGCACGCCGATGACCGGATCCTCGAATCCGAGCGTCTCGGACATGCTGGTTGGTCTCGCGGTAGGCCTGATCGTCACGCTGATCGGCGCGGCGTTGCCGGCCAGTCGTGCCGCAATGGCCCCGCCCATTCAGGCAATGAACGAGACCGTGAACCCGGAAAAGCCGGTATTGACTCGCGGCATCATCGGCACCACGATGATTGTGGTGGGCGCACTGACCTGGGCCTGGACCTGCCGCATCACACTGGCGGACGGCGATCCGACGCTAATCGGCTGGCTCAACGACTTCGCTTCCTGGACCGGCACCGGCTGGCCGCTTGGCGTGGGCGCGGCGCTTATCGTCATTGGCGTTATTGTGGCGGGCCCGGCTTGGGTCTCCCCTGCCGGCGCGGTTTTGGGCTGGATTCCGGCGCATGTGTTCCAGGTAACGGGCCGGCTCGCCACTCGTAATCTCTCCCAACAGAAGCGCCGCACCTCGAACACGGCGGCGGCCCTATTCGTGGGCGTGGCAATCGTCTCCTGCCTGAGCGTGGTGGCCACCTCGGCCAAGGCCTCGGTGAATGACATCGTCGACACTGGATTAAAGGCTGATTTCTCCATATCGTCCGCGGCATCCGGCCAGATTCCCGACAATGCCGTCGAAGCGATTAAAGGTGTAGATGGGCTGAAGTCCGTGTCTTCAAATCGAATGATTTTCGGTGCGAAGTATGACGGCAAGCAGGTCAAGGGCATGACGTTCGCGGCTCAGGATTCCCTGTTCACTGACGTGTTCGCGCCCGAAATCATTGCAGGTGACGCGAATAAAGCATTGCGTGGCGGCGAACTGGTGGTCGGCGAAGACATCGCCGACGATCAAGGATGGAAAGTCGGCGACACCGTAAAGGTGTCCACCGAGAACACGACGGTAGATGAGGAGGCCACCGCCCAGGCACAGGCCGACTATCAGACACAGGTTCAGGCTCAAATTCAATCGTTGACCGAAGAGGCGCAGAAGCTGGCATTGGCTGGCGATGCGGCGGGAGCGCAGGCCAAATCCGATGAGATTCAACAAGTCACGCAGCAGGCTCAAAACGTGGATCCGGCAACGTTGGTGAAAACCAAGCAGGTCACGGTAATCAAGAAGCTCAAAGTCGGTGCGATCATCTCGAATTCGGTATACCGTTCGTGCGTGTTCGTCAATGATGATTTGGGCGACCAGCTGGGAACCAAGCAGACGATGTTCACCATGCAGATGTATCTGGTGGCCAAGCCGGGCGAGAATCTCGACAAGTTGGAGCAGCGCATCAAGAAGGCGGTCAAGCCGTACTACGTGATTTCGGTGATGAACCGCGACGAATACAAGTCCACGATGGGCTCGATGGTCGATCAGATTCTGTTGGTGCTTTATGCGCTGTTGGCATTGTCCATTGTGATTGCGATTTTCGGCATTGTGAACACGTTGGCGTTATCCGTGTCCGAGCGCACCAAGGAAATCGGTCTGTTGAGGGCCATCGGCACGTCGCGTGGCCAGGTGCGAGGCATGTTGGGCATCGAAGCGGCCATGATCGCCGTGTTCGGCACGGTGATGGGCATGGTGGTCGGCGTCGCGGCAGGCGCTGTGATTCGCGCGGTGTACGAGGCCGACGGTCTGAGTGTGCTCAGCATTCCGTGGGATCAGCTCGGAGTGTTCCTCGTGCTCTCGATTCTGGTGGGTCTCATCGCCTCCGTCTCGCCTGCCTCTCGCGCGCTCAAGCAGCCGGTTCTGGATGCTGTTGCCTCGGAGTAACTGCTGTCACTTCGCAATATTCACTGATATCTCGGAGTAACCCAATGATCTCGTCATCATTCATCTCGCCCAGCGACAGATATTCAGGGAATAACCCCTTTCGTCCTGAACTTCTGTCGCTGAATCGCAGTCAGCAACAGGATTTTAGGGTGAAACCGTTTATTTCCTGAATTTCTGTCACTGAGTTACTGTCAGTGACAGTATTTCAGGGCGAAGCCACTTATTTCCTGAATTTCTGTCGCTAAGCAGTCGTTACGGTCTCGGAGGCGTGACCGGACGCTCCGGTATCGGCTTCAATGTGGCGATTTGCTCCTGATGAATCGTCACGTTTTGTGCTGGACGAGAGCCGTTGGCCGCGGCGTCACGCACCAGTTCCAACGTGTAGCCGTCCCATGAGACCACATGACCCACGTAATCGCGGAATTTCATACGATGGTCAGTGGGATCCACGCCCTCGGTAACACGCACCACCACTCGCGCGCCTGTTGGAATTTGCCTGGGCAACGTCATAATCATCATCCCCTTGCCGTTCCCGATATATCAACTTCGATACGCATTCCACTGTACTCGTCGTACCTGTGAGCAACGGTATTGACTACATGGCAGGGCGCAGCTGAATAATCGCCTGACGCGGGTTGACGAAGCCGATGATGGCTTCACCTCTGCGCGCGGAAAACAGCAAGGTCTGCTGCCAACCGGATTCAGGAACGGTAAGCTCGCGTTCCGGCAAGCTCTCGGCTGCACCGTCACTCGCATGTGTGAGTGCGGACTTGTACTGGCGGAACGGGTTGCCTTCAGCAAAGAACCGAATCACGTCGGTTTCGTCGCCGTCATGCAATTGGTCGGCCATATCAGTCAGACGCTTGGCCATACGGCGAAGCAACGCTTCGACATTCAACGCATCCTCCTCGACCATCGCACGCGTGCGATTAGGGTCGGTCAGAGCCACACGGGTCATATCCCTCCAGCAGCCAGCGGCCAATGCGGCCGCAATATTGCGATCGGGGTAGGCAGACAGTTCGTTGATCAACGCGGTGGATACCACGTGTGGCATATGGGAGATCATTGCCGCAGCTTTGTCGTGCGTCTCATCGTCCAGCACGATGAGACGGTTGCCAACACCTTTGGTAATCAAAGCGGCCACGTCAAGGAATCGTTGATAATTCGTGGCACTATCAACGGTCACCGCCCATAGTGCATCATCGTACAGATGCGGGTCTGCAGCCTGCCAACCGGACAATTCGTTGCCGGCCATCGGGTGGGCACCCACATAGCACTCCCCCAATCCGGCGGCTTCGACCTGCTCGCGAACCATGCTTTTGACCGAGCCCACATCAGTGATGGTGGTACGCGGATGTTCGACCATAAGAGGAGCCAACGAGTCAAGCATTGCAGGCATGGCTTTCAGCGGATTGCACAACACGACCACATCCGGCTCAGCATCCATGAGCTCAGCCAATGTGCTTTTGCAGAATATGCCATCTGCCTCGGCTTGAGCATAAGGATGCGGGCGATGGTTCCATGCGACTACACGTATGCCCCGCTCGGCCAGGCGCCGGGCAAGGGAACCGCCAATCAGTCCCAGTCCAATGATTCCGACTGTATTTACCACAACAATTCCCTCCTGGCCTCTTCGGTGTGTTGCCAGCCTTCTGACGGATGCTCAGCATCGACATGGACACCACCTTCGGGCAACATCCATGCATCAACCGGCGGGCTGGGACGTTCACGACGTGGGTATACAGCCAGAGTCTTAGCCCAATCACCATGTTCGGCAATTTCTTCGAGCACGGCATGAAACTTGGGCTCCCGCGGCGCGGCATCAAGCGTGGCGATGAAACTATAAGTGCCATCGTTCCCCTTTATGGGGCGGGAAATGAAGCTGGTCATATTCAGTCCTGCGTCACGCAGCACATCAAGCAGATCGGCCAATACACCAGGACCTGTGACCAGCGGAATGAATGTGATGATGGTTTCAAAATCGTCGGCATTATTGCGATGCGCGCGGGCATTGAGATCCTGAACCACATCTCGCGGAGCAATGACAAGGAATTCAGTGCGGGCTCCCTCGAAATCCTGCACATGTTCGGCAAGGGTATCCAGGTTGTACAACTCACCACAGATGCTGGGACCGAGCGCCACTTGGCCGGGCTGCAAATCGCGGCAGGCAGCGGCATTGGACGATGAGGGCTCGGGCTTGAGATGATGTTCGGCGATGAATCGTTTGCATTGCGCCAGACCATGGGCGTGAGCGCTGACGATGCCGCCGGTGCAATCATAAATGCCGTGACCTCGCACCGTGAAAGCATTAAAGGCCACATCCACACTGACACGGGCAAAACCCGCTACATCAGTGGCATCAATCAGGGCATCGAGGTTGGGCACCACATACCCTTCGACGTTGTTTTCCCAAGCGATCACGCCCCAACCCTGACGCGATTCGACGGCTTGCATGATGGCAGGTACATCCGGTAGAGCAACGAGGTCAAAGTCCCCGAGCGGTGCGAACCGATTGGCGGCCGTCATTGCCGCCTGATGGGTGAATGTGCCCTCCGGGCCCAAATAGAACAGTTTCATGCGTGCCATAAGGTTCTATGGTAGCGGGTTTGAGGGCGATGGCTGCGCTTTTGCTCAGCGATGGTCTCTATCGGGATTGCTTCGGCATAACGCTGAACCAACGTGCGGGAAGGACGAGCAGGATCACTTGGACGAGAATCAGGCCGTAGAGCCAGATGTATCCGGCATGCTGGGCGAAGAACGGCATCTCGCCTTGGAATCCGGCGACAATCAGCGCCTTGCCTGAGGTGGTGGTCACGGCCATGCCCCAGACAGTCAGGGAAGATGCGATGAGATGCAAAGCCAGACCAACCACGCCCATGCGTGAGCGGGCACACCATGTCGACAGGCCAATAATCAGGAACGCAAGAACCAATCCGTATGGAATGTTCAATTCAGCCCCCATACGATGGGCGAACGTGCCCACAAAGGCAGACGCCACGCCCGCCGCAATCGTGATCAATACTTTGACCAGCACGTTCTGACGATGCGACCACGGACGCAAATCGGTATTGCTCTTCACAGTCATGCGTTTCAGTATAGATATAGACATGCCCCCGCTGGCGGGGCTGTCGAACGAAGTGAGACTGGGAGGGTGGTTTACAGTGACCACCCCAGTCGGCTCCGCCGACAGCCCCCCGCCAGCGGGGGGGCAATTCGGAATCACTTACCCTGCTGGGCGGCGTTCTGGCGGCGCTGCTTGGCGCGCCACTTGTACCAGTCCTCACGGCCGAGGATGATCTTGCGCACGCGGATGGACTCCGGGGTGACTTCCACGCACTCGTCCTCGTTGGCGAAGTCCAGGGACTCCTCAAGGCTCATCTTGATCGGCGGGGTCAGGGTTTCGAGCACGTCAGCGGTGGAGGAACGCATGTTGGTCATGTGCTTGGCCAGCGTGATGTTCACATCCAGCTCGTCGGGCTTGTTGTTCACGCCCACGACCTGACCCTCGTACACCGGGGACTGCGGTTCGACGAAGAAGTTGCCACGGGCCTGCAGACGCTGCATGGCATACGGAGTGGCCACACCCTGACGATCGGAAACCATGGAACCGTTCTGACGAATGGTGATGGCACCAGCCCACGGAGCATAGCCAGCGGAGATGGAGGAGGAAATGCCGGTGCCGCGAGTGGCGGACAGCAGAGCAGTGCGGAAGCCGATCAGACCACGGGACGGCACGGTGAACTGCAGGCGGACCCAACCGGAGCCGTGGTTGGTCATGCCATCCATGCGTCCCTTGCGGTCGGCCATGAGCTGGGTGACGGTGCCCATGTACTCTTCCGGCACGTCGATGGTGGTGTTTTCCATCGGCTCGTTGACCACGCCGTCGATCTTCTTGGTGACCACCTGCGGGCGGCCGACGGTCAGCTCGTAGCCTTCGCGACGCATCTGCTCGGCGAGCACGGCCAGCGCCAGCTCGCCACGGCCCTGGACCTCCCAGGCGTCGGGGCGGTCGGTGGGCAATACCTTGATGGAGACGTTGCCGATGAGCTCGCGGTCCAGACGGTCCTTGATCATGCGGGCGGTGAGCTTGTGGTCCTTGCCCTCGGTGCCGGCCAGCGGGGAGTCGTTGGTGCCGAAGGTCATGGAGATGGCCGGATCGTCCACATGGATGAGCGGCAGCGGCTTCGGATCGTTGGGGTCGACGATGGTCTCGCCGATCATGATGTCGTTGACGCCGGCGACGGCCACGATGTCACCGGGGCCTGCGGACTCGACCGGGATACGATCAAGACCCTGGGTGCGCAGCAGTTCGGAGACGCGGAAGTTCTCGAGGGAGCCGTCCACACGGGACAGGCCGTAGGTCTTGCCTTTCTCAAGGGTGCCGTTGTAGATACGGACCAGACCGAGTCGGCCGAGGAAGTCGGAGGAGTCGATGTTGGCCACGTGAGCCTGCAGCGGGGCGCCTTCCTCGTATTCGGGGGCCGGAATGGTGGAGATGATGGCTTCGAACAGCGGCTCGAGGTTGTCGTTGTCCGGCAGGCCACCGTCGGCGGGCTGGTTCACGGAGGCGTAGCCGGCCTTGGCGGCGCAGTAGATGACCGGCATTTCAAGCAGCTGGTCAAGGTTCAGGTCGATGCCCTCGTGCTGCACATCGTCGGCCAGGCCGAGCAGCAGGTCGGAGGTTTCGCCGACGACCTCTTCGATACGGGCGTCGGGGCGGTCGACCTTGTTCACGCACAGGATGACCGGCAGCTTGGCTTCGAGGGCCTTGCGCAGCACGAAGCGGGTCTGCGGCAGCGGGCCTTCGGAGGCATCCACGAGCAGCACGACGCCGTCGACCATGGAGATGCCGCGCTCGACCTCGCCGCCGAAATCGGCGTGGCCGGGGGTGTCGATGATGTTGAGGGTGATGCCCTCCGGGTGGCCGTACTTGGCGGCCAGCGGACCGGCGTATTCCACGGCCGTGTTCTTGGCGAGAATGGTGATACCCTTCTCGCGTTCCAGATCGTTGGAATCCATTACACGATCCGGCACTTCCTCACGCTCGGAAAACACGTGCGACTGCTGAAGCATGGCATTGACCAGGGTGGTCTTGCCGTGATCGACGTGAGCCACAATCGCCACATTACGGATATCTCCACGAACCGCCATCGAAACCTCTCTTAATGCTGATTCTTTTGCGTAATCGTTCGGTACTTGCGTTCTCGAGTACTTGAGTATCTACTCTGAGGTGTTATGTATACCTGCACACAAACCGTCACGATGATACTTGCACGGCTTGACCACGCGGCGAGCGCCCCCCCCCCGCGGATCGTCCGGGCCGGACCGACGGTGCCGGGTCAACGCCGGGTCAGGGCGGCATAGGACTCTTCGAGGGCCAGGCTGACCCGTTCGATCTGCTCGCGGGCCAATGGCCTGCGGAACGTCATGCGCAATGCCGATTTGGCGACGGACGGTTCGAGGCCCATCGCCAGCAACGTGGCAGGAATCTCGTGGCGTCCGATGGCGCAGGCCGAACCGGAGGAGGCTGCGATGCCGCGCGCGTCCAGATCGACCAGCAGCGCCTCGCCGGTGACGCCGGGAAAGACGAAGGAGGCGTGACCGGGCAGACGGCGCACGGGGTCGCCGGTCAGGTCGGCGCGGGGCACGACCCGGCGAACCGCATCGATGAGCATGTCTCGGGACGCGACCAATTCACGGTACTGCGCCTGCATGCGCGCATTCGATTCATTAAGTCCGATGGCGAGCGCCACGGCACCGGCCACGTTCTGTGTGCCGGAGCGCAGGCCCCGTTCCTGCCCTCCGCCGGACAGCACCGGTTCGATGGGCGTGCGGCCGCGTACCAGCAGTGCGCCCAGACCTTTGGGCGTGCCGAATTTGTGTCCGGATACGGACAGGGCGTCCACATCCCAGTCACGAAAACGAATCGGAATCTGGCCGGCGGCCTGTACGGCGTCCACATGGATGGGCACGCCGTGCGCGTGGGCGATGCGGACCAGTTCCTCCACGGGTTCCACGGTGCCGACCTCGTTGTTGGCCAGCATGGTGGAGACCAGCGTGGTACGTTCGCCGGCCTCGCCGTCAAGCTCGCGTTCGAGCGCGTCAAGATCGAGATGCGCCTGCGCATCCACGGGAATGCGCACGACTTCGAAGCCGAACCATTCGTGCAGCCATGCCGCCGATTGGGCCACGGCCGGGTGCTCGATGGAGGAGATGATGATGCGCAGACGACAATTTGCCGGCTGTTCGCCATCGGCTTCGGCGAATCCGTAGACCGGCCGCAAGCCCAGTTTGCGCATGCGCGCCATGGCGATGCCTTTGATGGCCAGATTGTCCGATTCGGTGCCGCCTGAGGTGAAGATCACGTCATCCGGCCGGGCGCCCAATGCCGCGGCGAACGATGCGCGTGCCGCGTCCAGCGCACGGGCCGCGGTTTTGCCGGGCTGGTGCACACTGGCCGGATTGGCGTAGGCGTCAGTCAGGAATGGGGTCATGGCCTCGATGACGGCCGGGCTCACCGGTTCGGTGGCGGCGGCGTCCAGGTACAGTTCGCCGGCTTCGCTGGACGTGTTGGGGGTATCGGCCATGACTAGTTCCAATCCAATCCGAGGTCGATGCTACGCACGGAGTGGGTGAGCGCACCCACGGAGATCACGTCCACGCCGGTGGCGGCCACGGCTGGCACTCGCTCCAGGCTCATGTTGCCGCTGGCTTCCACGATGGCCTTGCCGTCGATGAGCTCCACGCCGCGACGGGTGTCGTCGAGCGAGAAATTGTCCAGCATGATGGTGTCCGCTCCGCCGGCGAGCACGGCGGGAATCTGGTCAAGGCGGTCGACTTCCACTTCGATATGCGTGGTGTGGCCCACCTGTTCGCGCACGTGGCGGATCGCGCCGGCCAGGTCGATGCCGCGCGCGGCGAGCGCCGCCAGATGGTTGTCCTTCATCATGACCGCGTCGGACAGTCCGTAGCGATGGTTGTGGCCACCGCCACAGACCACGGCGTATTTCTCGAACGGGCGCAGGCCGGGCGTGGTTTTGCGCGTATCGACGATGCGGGTGCGCTCGTAGCGGCGTGGCCGGGTGACGGGTCCGTCATAGTCGTCGCCGTAGATGGCGTTCACCGCGTCCACGAAGGCGCCGGTCATGGTGGCGATGCCGCTCATGCGCTGGGTGAAGTTGAGGGCGATGCGCTCGGCGGTGAGCAGGTCGCGTACCGGGCCTTCCACGGTGGCGAGTATCTGGCCGCGCTGGAATCGCTCACCGTCCTTGATGGTGACGGTGACGGTGACGGCCGGGTTCTGTGCGGCGAAGGCTGCGGCGAACACGTCGATGCCGCTCATCACACCGTTTTCGCGCGCGGTGAGGTGGGCCGAGCCGGTTTCGTCCGCGGGGATGGTGGTCTCGCAGGTGATGTCGCCGTAGGGCGCGTCTTCGGCGAGCGCCGCTTCGACGGCGGTGCGGATGATGTGTGATGTGAGCATGGGTCAGTCCTTGATGTAGGCGACGGAGTGGGCCCAGTTGTCGACTGGCTCGCTGTAGTCGGTGCGTGCGTGGGCGCCTCTCGACTCGGTGCGGGCGAGCGCGGCGGTGGCGGCCACATAGCCTACGGTGAGCATGTTGCGGTTCTCCAAAGCCTCAACGCTACTTGCAGCGCCATCGGCGTTTATATCAGCCTGGGCGTTTGCGGCGGCGAGGCCTTGGCCGAGTTCGGCGATGGCGGTTTTCAGTCCGGCCTCGTCGCGCAGTACGCCGACGCCATGCCACATGGTGTTCTGGATACGGGTACGGTCCCACACCTTGTCGGCGGCGGTATCGTCAGCAGCAGCCGTAGCGGCAGGAGCGGCCAACGCGATCGGCGCATGGTCGAACACGGCACCGGTGGCGGAGTTCAGGAACGGTTCGGGTGCCCAGACCGCGTCGTCACCGTCCGCGACGGCGGCAAGACCGGCGCGGCGTCCGTAGACAAGTCCTTCGAGCAGCGAGTTGGAGGCAAGGCGGTTGGAGCCCATGACACCGGTGCGGGCGCATTCGCCGGCCGCGTACAGGCCGGGGATGGAGGTCCGGGCGTCCAGATCGGTGCGAATGCCTCCCATGTAGTAGTGCGCGGCGGGCGCCACCGGGATCGGCTCCTTGCTCCAGTCGAAGCCAAGCGAACGCGTATAGGCGTCGATGGTCGGGAATCGGTGGGCCAGGAAGCTGGCCAGGTCGGGGTTCTCGCGGGTCATCGGCGAGACGTCGAGCATCACGGGCTTGCCGCCTTGCGCCTGCATCACGCGGAAGTTCTCGCGGGCCACGACGTCGCGCGGTGCGAGTTCGGCGCGCGGATCGATGTCCTTCATATACCGGTGGCCGTGTTCGTCCAGCAGCACCGCGCCTTCGCCGCGCACGGCTTCGGAGACGAGGAAGTGCTCGCCCACGGCCATGGCGGTGGGATGGAACTGGTAGAACTCCAGATCGGCGACCTGGGCGCCCGCACGCCATGCGGCGGCGAGGCCGTCCGCGGTGGCGACCGGCGGATTGGTGGTGTACGGGTACATACGGCCTGCTCCACCGGCGGCCAAGATCACCCGGTCGGCGGCCAGATCCTTGTCCTGCCCGTCGATCAGCAGGCGGACGCCGGCGATGTGGCCGTCCCGCACGATGAGGTCTTTGAGGAAGGCGTTCTCGATGATGTGGATGCGCGGGTTCTTGCGCACCATGGCGGAGACGTCCAGTTCGAGCACTTTGCCGGTGGCGTCTCCCCCGGCATGCACCACGCGGGCGCGCGAATGAGCCGCTTCCAGGCCGCGCAGCATGTGTCCCTGCGCGTCGCGGTCGAAGTGGACGCCGGCCGCGGCGAACTCGCGGACGCGCTCCGCACCCTCACGGGTGAGGATGTCCACGGCCTTCGGGTCGCACAGGCCGTGGCCCGCGGCCATGGTGTCGGCGGCGTGCAGCTTCGGGTCGTCGTCGGAGAAGATGGCCGCAGCGATGCCGCCCTGCGCATGATAGGTGTTCGATTCCACCAGTTCGGCCTTGGTTACCAAGGTCACGTCGTGTCCGGTGCCGGCCACGGCCAGTGCCGCGGACAGTCCGGCGACGCCTGCGCCCACGACGACGATTTCGGTGTTGCTCATTGTGTTGCTTTCCTCTGTTTTTGCGTCATCTGCCCCCTCAGTCACCTACGGTGACAGCTCCCCTCAGGGAGGGGAGCTAGAAGCATGTCACGGGTGAACGCGCAGCATGCGCTCCAGTGCCACCTTGGCTTCGCGGGCGGTGTCTTCGTCCACGGTGATGCGATTGACCACGTTGCCGGCTTCAAGGTTCTCCAAAGCCCAAGCCAGGTAAGCCGGGTGGATGCGGTACATCGTGGAGCAGGGGCAGACCACGGGGTCCAGGCAGAACACGGTCTTGTCCGGGTACTGCGCGGCCAGACGGTTCACCAGGTTGATTTCGGTGCCCACGGCGATGGCGGATCCGGCGGGTGCGTTGGCGATCTCCTTGACGATGTACGCGGTGGAGCCAGTGCCGTCGGCGGCGTCGACCACCTGCATCGAGCACTCGGGGTGCACGATCACCTTGACGCCCGGGTATGCCTTGCGGGCGCGTTCGACCTGTTCGACGGTGAAACGCTGGTGCACGGAGCAGAAGCCCTTCCACAGAATCATCTTGGCGCGGGCGTAGTCGGCCGGATCGGCGGCGCCGCCCTGTGCCTTGAACGGATCCCACAGCGGCATCTCGCTAAGCGGAATGCCCATCGCGCGGGCGGTGTTGCGGCCCAGGTGCTGGTCCGGGAAGAACAGCACGCGCTTGCCGCGGGCGAACGCCCATTCCAGCACGGCGTGCGCATTGGACGAGGTGCATACAATGCCGCCGTTGCGTCCGCAGAACGCTTTCAGCGCGGCGGATGAGTTCATGTAGGTGACCGGGATGATCTGCTGCAAGCCATCGGAGTCGGGCTGGGTGCCGCAGATCTCGCCGAGCTGGTCCCAGCATTCCTGGACCTGGTCGATGTTGGCCATATCGGCCATCGAGCAGCCGGCGGACAGGTTGGGCAGGGTCACGCTCTGTTCGGGCGTGGAGAGGATGTCGGCGGTTTCGGCCATGAAGTGCACGCCGCAGAACACGATGTGGTCGGCGTCCGGGCGTTCGGTGGCGTTCTTGGCCAGCTGGAAGGAGTCGCCCACGAAATCGGCGTGCTTGATGATCTCGTCACGCTGGTAGAAGTGGCCCAGAATCAACAGTTTGGAGCCAAGACGCTGCTTGGCGTCGGTGATGCGCTGCTGCAGTTCCTCGTCGGAGGCCTTGCGGTATTCGTCCGGCAGCACCTGCTGGCGCGGCGCGTTGGCGGGCAGACGGTCGAGCATCGAGGCACCGGGACCGTAGCTGGGTGTGGTGGTGTCGAAATGCCATGGATCCTGGGTCAGTCCTGCATCGCAGGTGCTTTGCGCGCCCAGCTTGGCGATGATCTCGTCAACAGACGGCGCAGTGGATAGTGCGGTCATAGCGGTTCCTTTCCTATATACGTCTGTGGTGCCGGCCCGAAGCGGGTCGGCGGGAAAAATCAGATGCGCGCGGATGGGATCAGCGCGTCGAGAGCGTCTTCACGCTCGCCTTGTCTGGACAGTTCCACGATGTCGTCGCCATCGGATTCGTGGGGCGTACCGTTCTCGACAAGTCGTTTGGGGATGTAGCGGTAGACGGTGGCCGGTCGTTGGCGGCCTTCGCGCACCTTCTCCCCGGTGTCTTCAAGATCTCCCGAGGCAAGCATTTTGCGGCGGAAGTTCGCCAAGTCGAGGGTTTCGCCGCCAATCGCCTCATAGACGCCGTGCAGTTGGCGCAGGGTGAACGTGGGGCCGAGCAGTCGGGTGGCCACGTCGGAGTATTCGATTTTGGAGCGCAGGCGGAGCAGCGCGTAGTCGATGATCTGGCGATGGTCGAACGCCAGCTCGGGCAGTTCGTCTTCGGGGAACCATCGTACGTTGTCACCATCCTCGAAGCCCGCGGCCTCGGTCTGGCCGACGAGCGCCCAGTACACGACGGATACCATGGGCAATCCGCCATGAGACCGGGTCGGGCCTCCAAAGGTGTACAGCTGTTCGAGGTATCGCGGGTGCAGGTCTGTGGTCGATTCGAGGGCCGCGTAGGCAGACTGTTCCAACGACCGGTCGGAGCGCAGGTCGCCGCCGGGCAATGCCCAGCAGCCCAGGAACGGCTGACGGACGCGCTTGACCAAGGGCAGCCAGAGACGGGAATGGGCCGAGTTCGCGGCGTTGCCGGAATCGGCGGCACTGTTGCCGGTATCGCCTTTCGGGCCGAGTGCCAGAATCACCACTGACACGCCGACCTGTGGCGGTGCGCTGCGGCGCTCGGACACATTGCCGAATCCCATGCCATGCCTCTTTCCATACCGGTTGTTCTCCCTGCATTGAGAGCATAGCACTACTTATAGTCACAATGACCATAAATCACATATTGGATGGTCTAGCGCACGAATATTGGTCAGGTAGCGGGCCCCAATCGCTACGAAATCACGTCCGTGTCTTCCGATTTCGACTGTGTCATTTCGGCGACGGGTGGGAGGAACGGCGCTAGGGAGGGTAGTTCGTCGAGACTCTTCAGGCCCATTTGGTCGAGGAAGGATTCGGAGGTGACCAAAAGGGCCGCGCGGGATTCGGGGTCCACGCCGTCTTCCTTGATAAGGCCGCGTACCGTGAGCGAGCGAATCACGCCATCGGAGTTGACACCGCGGATCGCGGCCACTTGGGCTCGGGTGACGGGCTGGCGATAGGCCACGATGGCAAGCGCCTCCAGTGCGGCCTGACTGAGTCTCGCAGTCTGGCCGTCGGTGACGAATAATGAGACGACCGGCTCGAACGCGGCGCGACTGGCGAACTGCCAGCCACGAGCGGTGCGGCGCAGTTCGAAGCCGCGCGGGCGGATGCCACGGGATTCATCGCCCTCATAGTCATCGTGCAGGGCTTGCAATGCCCCTTCGACTGTGTTGCGGTCCAATGCCAAAATGCGGGCCAGCTCGGTGGCGGTCTGCGGCTGGTCGGAGACCATCAGAATCGCTTCCAGACATGCGGGCAGCCCGCCGGGAAAAACGTCTACCGTGAAATCCACGTATTGGGGCCGCGCCTCCTCCACTCCCCTCACCGCGGCCTTTGCGGATCCAGCCGTCGATTCCGTATCTGCCATGTGTTCGGTTGCATTCGTTGCGTCAATCCGCTCAGTCACCAGTCGCCGTCCTTACGCAAAATCGCCTTCGGAAATGTTCACGTCGCTCATCGTTTCGTCTACGCCGGGCACCCACCTCAGATGCAGTTCGGCAAACGGACCATCTTGCTGATACTGCAGCACACCTTGTTTGAAGAACACGAGCACGGCCATGAACCGAGCCACCACCTCAATACGAGAAGTGCAGTCCCGGGTCAATTCGCTGAACGACATCGACTGGTCTCCCTTGAATTCCAGTGCCGCGATCAGTCGGTCGCGCACCACCAGCGATTGGGCCCGCAGATCGACCAGCGGCACGTGCAGCTGGTGAATCGATACTTCGGAGGCGGGCGCGTTGGCGATGACCTGGGCGGCCAGTTGGGCGAGTTCGAGCGGGGTCAGCGTCCATACCAGCTCAGGCAGCATGGCGGCAACGGCCTCGTCCATGGCCGCCGGGTGCGGGAATCGGCCGGAGTTGGCGGCGATACGCGCCCGGAAGTCACCTGCGGCCTGCTTGTAGGCGCGGTATTGGAGGAGTCGGGCGAACAGCAAATCGCGTTCGCGCAGTGCTTCAAGGCTTTGCTCGTCGTGCTGGCTGTCTTCGCTGCCGGGCAGAATCGCCACGCTTTTGGCCTCGACCAGAATAGAGGCGATATCGAGAAAGGCGCTGGCCTCATCCATGTTTTTCGCGAAATCGAGCCCACGCACGTATGTCAGGAATTCCTCGGTGATCGAGGAGAGGGAAACTTCGGTCAGCTCGAGTTTGTTGTTGGCGATCATGCCGAGCAAGGCATCGAACGGACCGGAATAGACTTCGAGGTTGACTTGGAAGCCGGAGGTGGCGGATTCCTCCGTGCTGATTTCGGCTTCCGCGGAGTTCCCCTCAGCCTCGCTACGCGAGCCAGCTTCCCTCAGAGAGGGGAGCCGAGAAAGGGAAGTCTCATTCATCGTTTATCGAAACAATCGTTACGCCACGATGCCGCGAGCAATGAGCTCACGTGCCACCTCACGGTATTCCTTTGATGTCTTGTGCTCAGGGGCATAAACCACCACGGGCGCGGCGGCAACCGTGGAATCGGGCAGTTTGATGGAGCGGGAGATGAACGTGTGGAACACCTTTTCGCTGAACGCCTCGTAAATGCGCTGGCAGACCTCTTCGCAGTGCAGTGTCTTGGTGTACATGGTGATGAGCACGCCGTCCACTTCCAATGCGGGATTGATGCGGGACTGCACTTTTTCGATGGACTGCATAAGTAGGGCCACGCCACGCAAGGCGAAGAATTCGGCGGCCACGGGAATGATCACGCCATCAGCTGCGGCAAGCGCGTTCACGGTGAGCAGGCCGAGCGATGGCTGGCAGTCGACGATGATGAGATCGTATTCCGACTTGAGCTTGCGCAGCACACTGTTCAGGATCTGCTCTCGGCCCACTTCGGTGACCAGTTGGACCTCGGCGGCGGACAAATCGATGTTCGCCGGAATCACATCGATGTTCTCGAATGCGGTGTGCTGCACCACATCATGTGGATCCACGGAAATATCGAACAGCGCGGTGTAAATCGTGTTCTCCACGGTATTCGCGTTGACGCCCAGTCCCACAGTGGCGGCGCCCTGCGGATCGAAATCGACGATAAGCACGCGGCGGCCATACTGGGCCAACGCACCGGCGATATTGATGGAGCTGGTGGTCTTACCTACGCCGCCCTTCTGGTTGCACATGGCAATGACGCGCGCCGGACCGTGCTGTTGCAGCGGTCCGGGTGCGGGGAAGGTTTCGTATTCACGTCCAAGCAAATCGGTAGGCATACTGTCTACCTTATCAATATCCATGTTCCGGGGTGGTGTAACGACATACGCTTCGTCCATGGGCAGCGTGCCTTGACGGAATGCGCCGTCTTGCCCGTGGTCGACACGCCGATCTGCCATGCCTGGACCTCCGTCGAATCCTGATCTCACCTGACCAGCGTACTCTTATCCGTTCGCCAATATCGCCGCAAACACGTTGCTTCGACATATCGCGGACAACCCGTCTCATCACCTCGCCAGACATCGGTCATCGCGCCCGAGGATGGGCGGTGAGATACGTTTCGATCAGGGTTTCCGGACTTACATGCGTGTAGATCTGCGTGGTGGTCACGCTGGCGTGCCCAAGCAGTTCCTGCACGGTGCGCACGTCCGCGCCGCCTTGAATCAGGTGCGTGGCGAAGGAATGGCGCAGGGTGTGCGGATGGAGTGGTTTGGTGATGCCGGCCCGTTCCCCGGTTGCTTTGACGATTTCCCATACCGATTGCCGCGAGATGCGCTTGCCACGTTTGTTGAGAAACAGTGCGCGTCTCTCGGGAATCTTGGTGCTGGAGCGCCGTTCCAGCTCGCCACGCCCCGCATTGAGGTATGCGGTGATGGCCCGGCATGCGTAGCTGCCCAATGGCACAAGCCGCTGCTTGGAGCCCTTGCCCATGAGTCGCGCGATGTGCTCGTCCAGGTCGATGTCGTCCAGATTCGCGCCGGTGGCTTCCGAGACGCGGCAGCCGGTGGCGTACATGAATTCGAGCAGGGCCTTGTCCCGCAATACCACCGGATCGGTTGATCCGCCGACTGCCGCCGTGTCGAGCAGACGGGTTACCTCGTCCACGGTGAGTACGTCAGGCAGGGTGCTGGCACCTTTGGGTGCCTTGACTGCGGCAGAAACGTCGGCAGTCACCGCGTGCTGACCGAGCGCGAAGCGATGGAATTCGTGGATCGAGGCCAGTCTTCGGGCTTTGGAGCGGGCGGACTCCCCCGCCTGGCCAAGGGCGGCGATGTAGTCTTCGACGTCTTGTTTGGTTATGGCGTCCGGTTCGTGGATGCCGCGGGTTTCGAGCCAATCAATGTATTTGGTGATGTCGGATTCGTAGGCGGTGACGGTGGCCGTGGCGAGTCCTCGCTCCACGCCGATGTGGACGAGGAACTGCTCGGTGAGTCTGGTGAATCCGTTGGTCATGAGTTTGTTCTCTCCCCCACCCGCTGCGCGGGAGCCCCCTCGTCAGAGGGGGCTAATAATAGGAAACCCCGCTCGGAAGCGGGGTTTCTAGTGTGAAGTCACGACTTCAAGCAATCAGGCCTCAACCGGAGCGTTGACGTCCTCAGGCAGGGCGGCCTTGGCGGCGTCCACGATGGTCTTGAAGGTGTTCGGGTCGGAGACGGCGATCTCAGCCAGAGCGCGACGATCCAGCTCGATGCCGGCGAGACGCAGGCCCTGGATGAAGCGGTTGTAGGTGATGCCCTCAGCGCGGACGGCAGCGTTGATGCGCTGGATCCACAGCTTGCGGAAATCGCCCTTGCGAGCCTTGCGGTCGCGGAAGTTGTAGTTAAAGGAGTGCAGCAGCTGTTCCTTGGCCTTGCGGTACAGGCGGGAGCGCTGGCCACGGTAGCCGGAAGCCCTCTCGAGAACAACGCGACGCTTCTTGTGGGCGTTCACTGCGCGCTTGACACGTGCCATAATCTATTCCTCAGCTTTCTAAAGTCTTATTATTTCCGGGTAAGCCCTATGCTCACTTCTGCAGAAGCTGGTGCAGCTTCTTGGCCTGGCCGCCGCGCAGCACATCGTCGGCGGACAGTTCACGGCGCTTGCGAGCGGACTTGTGCTCGAGGTTGTGGCGCATGGCGGAACCGACATGCTTCACCTTGCCGGTGCCGGTGATCTTGGCGCGCTTGGAAGCGGCGGAATTAGTTTTCATCTTCGGCATTGCTGCCCTCCTTGCTGGTTTGCTTCTTGTCGGAAGTCTTCTGAGAAATCGCGGACTGCGCGTCGGCCGCGGCCTGAGCCTGAGACTCCTGCTTGGCCGCGAGACGAGCCGCCTGGCGAGCCTGACGCTCGGCGCGGGACTCGGCGCCACGACGACGCTGCTCGGACTGGGTGTGGACCTTCTTGCCCTTCGGCGCAAGGGTCATGATGATGTTGCGGCCCTCCTGCTTCGGCTTGGACTCGACGGTGCCGTATTCCTCGACATCGTCGGCCAAACGCTGCAGCAGTTCCACGCCACCAATCGGGCGGGAGATCTCACGACCGCGCAACATGATGGTGACCTTGACCTTGTCGCCTCCGTTAAGGAAACGGGTCACATGGCCCTTCTTCACGTCGAAATCGTGGTCGTCGATCTTCAGGCGGAAACGAATCTCCTTGATTTCCGCGGTGCTCTGGTTGCGGCGAGCCTCACGAGCCTTGATCTTCTCGTTGTACTTGAACTTGCCGTAATCAATGAGCTTGGCGACCGGAGGCTTCGCGTTCGGGGCCACCTCGACGAGATCGAGGTTTGCCTCCTTGGCCAGGTTCAGCGCGACGGAAGTCGCGATGACGCCCACCTGCTCGCCCTTCGGGCCGATCAGGCGTACCTGCGGGACGCGAATCTCGTCGTTAATACGTGGTTCGTCGCTGATGATGACTCCAATCCTCTACTTTAATTCCGTGGCGAGGTCCTTTGCTGGAGTCCTGTTCAATGCTTTGGGTTCATGGCAAGCCAAAACCAGCGCCAATATGCGCTCAGCTTCTGCAGACGCATATCAGTTCTTTGCGTCATTCCTGATTGCGCGTTGTATATCGCAATCGCTAGGCTGTTTGCCTTGAACCCGAGGCCTTGAAAGGCTTCCAGGTGGGGTTGCCCCGCTTTCTTGATTTCTCAAGCCAAATAGGAATCCTACCACACGCCCGGACATTCGCGGCCCGTGTGTCGGTGGGTGGATACCGGCTACAGTGGGCATCATGGCTCAGGTATGCGTGATTTTTGGTGCGGGCGAATACTATGCGGGCACGCCCGTGGTGCCGGCCGGCGCGTATGTGGTGGCGGCCGATGGCGGGCTCGACCATACGCGCGAGTTGGGCATCGTGCCCGATGTGGTGGTGGGCGATTTCGATTCGCTGGAGGGCCGGCCGCCTCGCACTGATGTGCGCACCATCGCGCTGCCCGCGTTGAAGGACGACCCGGACATGCTTTCCGCGCTGAAGGTCGGTTGGTCGGCGGGTTGCCGCGAATTCCATGTCTATGGCGGTTTGGGCGGCCGCATTGACCATACGATTTCCGGCATTCAACTGATGGCATTATTGGCCCGGCATGGGGCAAGCGGGTACCTGTATGGTGACGGGCTCATCGTCACGGCCATCACCGATGGCAGGCTTTCGTTCCCCGCGCATCCGGTGCCCGAGGACGGCCGTATGGTGTCGGCGTTCTCCCACTCCGATGTTTCGCTTGGCGTGAACGAACCGGGGCTGAAATACGAGCTCAAGAACGGCACGCTGACCAATACGGTGGTGCAAGGCGTCAGCAACGAGTTCCGCGACGGCGTGGACGCGGCCATCAGCGTGGAACACGGCACACTGATCGTCACTTTCCCCATCGAGGTGGCATTGCCTCAGGTGAGCCGATTTCACGAATTTGGCGGCGATATCGGCGAGCTGGACACCGCAGTGTCCAAGCTGCTGGTTCGCTGACTCGCGTATCGTGCGCTTGCTCGTGATGATTCAAGACATTCCTCCAAAGGAGAGGAAAATCACATGTCGGTTGCGGGCAATCCGAATTGTGAGCGCTCACAGAAAATACGGCATTTTTGCCCAAAACGCACGCTGAAACGTTGCCATGTGTACAGAGTCGGCATTACAGTAGCAACTGTTGGTAAACAATGGCCCGGTGTGCCAAAGCGCGCCAAGGCCACCCTACAAGGGAGAATTACATGACAGTTAAGATTGGTATCAACGGCTTCGGTCGCATTGGTCGTCTCGCCTTCCGTCGCATCTTCGAGCTGCAGGCTCGCGGCGGCCAGGCTGGTGACATTGAAGTTGCCGCCATCAACGATCTGACCACCCCGGCTACCCTGGCTTACCTGCTGAAGTACGACAGCACCCACGGCACCTTCCGTCATGACGATGGCACTCCGGTTGACGTCAAGGCCACCGAAGACTCCATCATCGTCGACGGCAAGGAATACAAGGTCTACGCCGAGAAGGACGCCAACAACATTCCGTGGGTCAAGAACGACGGTGTCGAGTACGTGCTCGAGTGCACCGGCTTCTACACCTCCGCTGAGAAGTCCCAGGCTCACATCAACGCTGGCGCCAAGAAGGTCCTGATCTCCGCCCCGGCCAAGGATGACACCACCCCGACCGTTGTGTTCGGCGTGAACCACGACATCCTCAAGGCTTCCGACGTGATCGTCTCCGCCGGCTCCTGCACCACCAACTCCATGGCCGCCATGGTCAAGCTGCTGGACGAGAAGTTCGGCATCAAGGCCGGCTTCATGACCACCATCCACGCCTACACCGGCACCCAGATGCTGCTCGATGGCCCGCGTGGCACCAAGACCGGCCGCAACCTGCGCGCCGCCGCCATCAACACCATCGCCCACTCCACCGGCGCTGCCAAGGCCATCGGCAAGGTCGTTCCGTCCGTGAACGGCAAGCTGCAGGGCCATGCCCAGCGCGTCCAGGTCCCGGACGGCTCCGTCACCGAGCTGACCACCGTTCTGAACACCGAGACCACCGCCGACGAGATCAACGAAGCCTTCAAGGCCGCCTTCTCCGACACCGAGTACTACGGCTACAACGATGAGGGCATCGTCTCCTCCGACATTCTCGGCGACACCCACGGTGGCGTGTTTGACCCGACCCAGACCGACGTCAACACCATTGACGGCGTGACCCTGGCTCGCACCGTGTCCTTCTACGACAACGAGTACGGCTTCACCTCCAACATGATCCGTACCCTGCTGTACTTCGCTGAGATCTCCGAGTGAACCACTGCGGTCTAGGCCGCTACGGTTCGTTTGAGAACTAAGCTGTGAGACCCCCGCCTTGTGCGGGGGTCTCTTCGTAGTAGAACGGTAATCATGGCAAAGAAAAGCAAGCATGATAAGGGCGCGGGTTCCACTCCGGCGACAGTCCAACTGGAGAAGGCGGGCGTGGAATTCCACGTATACGAATACGAGCACTCCAACGACCATATGGATGACGGCTACGGCGTGGAAGCGGCCACCAAGCTCGGCTTCGACGAGCATCAGGTGTTCAAAACCCTAATGGCGGACACCGGTTCGGAGCGTGTGGTAGGCGTGGTACCAGTCAGCGGACATATGGACCTGAAGGCATTGGCCGCAGCCGTAGGTGCCAAGAAGGCCTCTATGGCCGATCCCAAGGTCGCGATGCGTGAATCCGGCTATGTGGTAGGTGGCATCTCGCCGTTGGGCCAGAAGACACGTCATAAGACTGTGTTGGATGAAAGCGCCCTGCAATTCGACCAGATTCTGGTCTCCGGCGGCAAACGCGGACTGTCCGTAGGCGTGAACCCGCAGGACCTGCTCAAGGTCTTGAACGCCGTTGCCGCACCAATCGGCACGTGGTGACCGTTCTTGGCTTCCCTCGGTGAGGGGAGCCAAGGATGACTACTTCTCCCTGCGCAACTCCGCCGGCAGCACGAAGTGCATGTTTTCTTTGATGGTTTCGATGGACTTCATACCGGTGAAACCCAAGTTTTGCAGAGCGTCAATCACACCGGACACCAGTTCGTCCGGCACGGAGGCACCTGAGGAGACCCCCACGGACTCCAGTCCGACGAACCACGCCGGGGCAAGCTCGCTGGCATCATCCACGCGATACGCTTTGCCGCGCTTCCCCAAGCCCTCCTGCGCCACCTCCATCAGTCGCACGGAATTCGAGGAGTTGGCCGATCCGACAATCACCACGCAATCGGACTGCTGGGCCACCAGTTTGACCGCAGCCTGACGATTCGATGTGGCATAGCAGATATCCGAACTCGGCGGCTCTTGAATCCACGGGAACTTGGCCTTCAGCGCGGCAATGGTGCCGGCGGTCTCATCCACGCTCAACGTAGTCTGCGAGAGCAGCACCAGCTTGGTGTCGGGCGCAAAATTCAACGAATCGACATCCGATTCATGCTCGATCAAGTACACATGTTCGGGACTCTCCCCCACCACGCCGACCGCTTCATCGTGGCCCTTGTGCCCGATATAGACGATTTCATACCCCTCACGCACGAAACGCAGCACCTCACGGTGCACCTTACCCACCAGAGGGCAGGTGGCATCCACCACATGCATGCCACGACGTTCGGCTTCCGCCTTCACTACCGGAGATACGCCATGGGCGGAAAACACCACCGGAATACCCGCTTGGGCAGCAGCATCCGGAATCTCCGCCAATTCCTGGACGAACACCGCGCCTTGCCCGGCCAAGTCCTCGACCACATGCTTGTTGTGTACGATCTGCCGGCGCACATATACCGGGGGCAGCCCATCCTCGCGCGTCCGCTTTCCGGAAGCCTCCGCGGCTTTGAGAATGGTCTGTACGGTAAGAATCGCACGGTCCACACCCGCGCAGAAGCCTCGCGGATCAGCGAGCACAACGCTTTTGGTCATCGGAACCTCCTGAACGTCAATAGTGTTTTCCAGTGTAAGGCAGGGATTACAGGAATCTGCCGTCACAACTATTCCGTGTCTCCCACGAATCACCGGTTTCCAAGGAATCCACGTGCTTCTCGCATGATGGTGTGAGACTCGTCACTCCACGTATTGCTACCGTGTCTGTACGAATTGTTTATTATATGCCGGCTATCGCCAATCCCCGCCTCGATAGAGGAGACGCGCTAGACTGGAGCCAGCGATAGCAGGAGCTACCGGCTCACCAACCTCACTACGGGAGTGATTCCATGACGAGTAAAACACCACGCACCGGAAATCAGTATTCGATTCACTATGGCGATTATTCCGCCGTCATCTGCGAACTCGGTGCCAAGATTCGCCGATTCGATTATCAAGACAAGGAAATTTTCTGCCCGTTCGGCGTCAACGACCTGACCCCCACCTGTAACGGCTATGTGCTGGCCCCGTGGCCGAATCGCATCGAAAACGGCGAATACGATTTCGATGGCAAGCATTACTGCGCGCCGGTTAACGAATATCATCCCGCACCGCGCAACAATGCGAACCACGGATACGCCTACCACTACATGTGGAAGCTTGAATCGTTGACCGATAGCGCCGTGACGCTTTCGCTGCGCTTCCCCAACCTGGACGGATACCCGTTCGATGTGACCGTGACCGTCACCTACGAACTCGGCGACAACGGCATGACCGTGACCGTCAATGCCCGCAATGATGGCGACGAGCCGGCACCGTGGGCTCTCGGCCTGCATCCGTGGCTGGCCAACGGCAAGCAGGGCGCGACTGTCGCCGAACGCGATGCCGACTCCGCCGCCTGCCACCTGCAGATTAAGGCCGACAGTCATGTGACGGTGAACGAGGCGCTGATTCCCACCGGCACCGAACCGGTTACCGGCATCTACGACCTGAACGATGGCCCGACGCTCGAAGGCCGCGCCTTTGATGATGCCTGGGTCGACGTGGAGCGTGCCGCCGATGGTACGACCACCACCACATTCACCCGCCCGGACGGTATTGAAGTGAAGCTCATTGGCGATGAGACGATCAATGCTTGGCAGTGCTACACCGCCACTGGCGCGCCGTTCTCCGAGCATCCGTATGGTATCGCCGTCGAACCGATGACCGCCCCGGCCAATGCCTTCCGCACTGGTGACCACTTGGTGACGCTCGCCCCCAACGGCGACTACACCACTGTGGTCCGCTACGAAGTAGCCCAGAAGTAGTTCCGTTACGTTGGCTCCCCGCCAGAGGGGAGCCAATTATTTATCCTTATGTGCCGCCGCGTCTTGGGACTTGTGCGATACGATTGTGAGCGGTAACAATCTGTTTCACCAAGGAGTGTGCACTATGGCTTTGAAGCCTCGCACTGGTAACCAATATGTCATCTCGGCCGGCGAATGGGGTGCCGTCGTCACCGAAATGGGTGCCAGCCTGCGCGAGCTGAAGTGGCGCGGCGAAGACCTCATCGTCCCCTTCGACCCGAACAAGGTCATCCCCTGCTGCAACGGCTGGGTGCTGGCACCGTACCCGAACCGCGTGACCAATGGTCAGTATTCTTTCGATGGCGAAGACTACCAGATGCCGATCGACGAGTTCGACCGCCAATCCTCCCTGCACGGCTACGCCTACCGCTACATGTGGGAGCTCGTTGATTTGCAGGAATCACATGTGACGCTCTCCTGGCGCTCCCCCGACATCGTCGGCTACCCGTTTGATATCACTATCACCGCCACTTATGCACTTGACGAGAACGGTCTCACGGAAACCTTCACCGTGCACAACAACGACAGCGTGAAGGCCCCGTGGGCATTTGGCATCCACCCGTGGCTGGCCAACGGCAAGCACGCCACCGGTCAGGCCATTACCGCCGACAACGAGTCCTGCCGTCTTGAGCTGCACTGCGATACTCACGTGACCGTAGACGAACACCTGCTACCCACCGGCGAAGAGCCGGTTTCCGGCATCTTCGACCTGCGCGATAACCCCACGCTGGAGGGACGTGGCTTCGACGATGCCTGGACCGATATCACCAACCGCGGTGAAGATGGCAGCACTTCCGCCGTGTTCACCCGCCCCGACGGCATCAAGGTCACGCTGACCGGCGACAAGACCATCAACTCCTGGCAGGTGTGCACCGGCAACGAAATCGACGAGAAGGCTCGTCAGGCCGGCGTGGCCGTCGAACCGATGACCGCCTACGCCGACGCCTTCCGCACCGGCAAGGATCTGGTTGTGCTCGAGCCGGGCGATGACTACACCACCGTGGTCACCTTCCACGCCGAACAAATCTGAAAAACCGAATAACCAAGCCTGACGATCATCGCCACATGGACACCCGTGTTGCATCACGTCGTACTTATGTGGCATAATTCCGAAGGCTTATTTTTTTACTGCAGCAAAGGAGTCCATCATGGGCATGCGCGGACGTAAGCGCAAGGATCGTCGTAAGAAGGCCGCCAACCACGGCAAGCGTCCTAACGCCTGATTCTTCGCGTTTCTTATAGAACGCTCAAGGCCCGTCTGATGATACATCAGACGGGCCTTGTTGTATATGTCGTTACTTATCTTCGCCGCAGCAGTGATCAAGCGTGGCCTTGAGCCGGGCCATCAGACATTCGGGCGCCACATCCGGGCGCAAGTAGGCACGCAACGCGGCAATCAACGCCTGTTCACGCTCGTCGCAGCAGGTACGGGGGTCAAAACAGTCGCCCTCCGTAACGATATGCACGTCTGTCTGGACCGACGCAGCGGCCGAGCCGGTATCTACTGAACGATGATGCACCGCCGTGATATGCACTTCGGTCTGGCTTACCGTGCCATCGGCCGCCGTACGGGTTATGGAGATATGGCGAGTACGCTCTACCGGCTGATCGTTCATCAGATCTCCTTTCCCGAAAGCTTGCTTGACTGTTGTGGCGTGTGGGCGTGAGTCGCATGACTATGTCTCACTACGGCTTGCGTGTCGCCATTGCTACCAACAGTTTGTTCACTACTTTCATTATGGCCGGAATCGGCGATTCGACCAACGTTTTCGCTCAACTTCGCGGATGGTGAACCAGCCGACGAACCAGTCACGTACCCGCGCTCTTTCGCATACGAGGCGAGCTCACGCTTGAGTTGCGTACGGGCGCGATTCAGGCGGCTCATCACCGTGCCGATTTTCACGCCCTGCTCATCGGCCACCTGCTGGTAGGACTTGCCGTCGATGGCGGCGTCGATGAACACCTGCCGGCGTTCCGGCGAGAGTTTGGCGAGCGCGGTCATGATTTCCTCGGGCGCGAAGGCGTCCAAATATTCCTCTTCAGCGGACTTGAGCCCGTCCGACGTATGTTCGGCGGCATCGTAAATGTCCCAATCGTCGTATTCGCCAGTGGAGTCGTTGGCACGCTGCGGGCGCCGCTTGGCCTTGGCATACTGGTTGAAGTAGGCATTGCGCTCGATGGTGGTCATCCACGCCTCGAAGTTGGAGCCCGGCTGGAATGAGTCGAAGGCCTTGAACCCGCGTTCGAAGGTGTCCTGGACCAGATCCTGCGCGTCATCGGGATTGTTGGTCAGCCTCATCGCCTGCCGGTACAGTGCATTGACGGCGGGCATGGCGTGCTGCTCGAATCTGGCGCGCTTGGCTGCCATGGACTCGCCCGATCCGGCCGACTGCCCGGATTGCGTAGTTGCTTCGCTTGTCGTCACGGTTCACCATTCTAATCAAATCATGTGCCCATATCGTGGTCGATGACGTGTGAGCCACAACACGCTGCACCCCACCTGTAGAATGGCGTATCGGCTAGATAATAGGGAGAAACAATTATGGCTTTGACTTTGGCTTCGGCCGCTGACCTGCTCAAGGAACACCATCTGCTGCGTGAAATCATCCAAGGGGATGTCTGGACCGACGACCCGGCCCGTATCGCTTCGACGGATGAACCGTTCGCCGGCATCACCTACGACACCCGCAAGGTCACGCCGGGCACCCTGCTGTGCTGCAAGGGCCGATTCAAGGCCGAGTATCTGAACGGCATCGACGAAGCCGGCCTGGCCGCATACGTGGCCGAAACCGAGTACTCAGCCGCAACCGCCGCCCCCGGCCTGATCGTCAACGACGCACGCAAGGCGATGAGCCTGCTGTCCGCCGCGTTCTACGGATATCCGCAGAACGAGCTCACGGTCATCGGCGTCACCGGCACCAAGGGCAAGACGACCACCTCGTACTTCACGCAGGCGCTTATCAACGCCGTCTCCGGTGGCAAGGCCGCATTGTTCTCCTCGGTCGATAATTGCCTTGACGGCCACACCTACGTCGAGTCCGATCTGACCACGCCCGAATCGATGGACGCCTTCCGCATGATGCGCGAGGCGGCCGATAACGGCATGGAGTATCTGGTGATGGAGGTCTCCTCCCAGGCGTACAAAGTGGACCGCGTCTATGGCCTGACTTTCGATGTGGCCGCGTTCCTGAACATCTCCCCCGACCACATCAGCCCGATCGAACACCCCACGTTCGAGGATTACCTGTATTGCAAGCGCCAGATCATCGCCAACGCGAAGTCGCTGGTACTCGGCGCGGACAGTCTGCACGCCGATCTGTTGCGGGAGGACGCGGCGGCAGCCGGCATCGGCGCAACCACCTTCGCCCTGCATGACGCGGATAATGCCGGCACCAGTGCGGACGTCGTCGCCTGGCCCGCCGACCCGGAGCACGCCTCCTTCCACATCGCCGACGGAGATCAGACCCTTGGCGACTACCATCTGTCCATCGATGGCGACTTCAACTACCTCAATGCGGCGGCGGCCATCGCCATCGCCCATGCGGCTGGCGTATCGCTCGATGACGCCGACGCACTGCACGCCATCGAATCCGTACGTATCGCCGGCCGTATGGAACAGTTCCGCGACCCGCAGTCGAACACGCTCGCCATCGTCGATTATGCGCACAACTACGCATCCGTCACCGCGCTGCTTGACTTCGTCTACGAGCGTTGGGGCGAGGAAAACCCGCGTATCACGCTGGTGACCGGATCGGCCGGCAACAAGGCCTACGATCGTCGTAAGGAAATCGTCGAGGCGGCCGAGAACCGTATCGCGAACTTCATTTTCACCGCCGAAGATACGGACACCGAGCCGTTCATCGACATCTGCATGGAAATGCAAGGCTACATCACGAACAAGGATGTGGCCTCCACGGTGATTTCCGACCGTCCGACGGCCATCACCAACGCCATTTACGATGCCCGTGCGCACGCCGACCGATTCAACATCCTGCTGATTATCGGCAAGGGCAACGAGCGTTGGATCAAGGACCATCACAAGCATGTGCCGTTCGACGGCGACGATCACGTCGTCGAACGCATGTTTGGCTTGTGACGGGATTCCGGCCAATCAGATCACGCGCAATACGACCAAACCAGAAACACGACATACGGATACGAACGAAAAAGGATAGCTGAATCGTAATGATCACGTTGGAGAAAGTTGACGGAGCCACACTGGAAGCCGAAGCCGAGAAGGCCGGCATCACGTTGCCCATCGAACAGACCAAGGTTTGGTCTGGTTTTCAGGCGGATATCGACGGACGCACGCCATGGGGCGATTATCTGATCAAGCGTGATGGTGAATTGGTCGCCGTGATCTCCTTTATCGATTTTGAGACGCACGGTTATCATTATCTGCGCTCGATGCATGGGCCGGCGTGGGTCGCCAAGCCCACCGAGGCTGAGGAGCGCGAGGTCGTCGACGCCATCGTGGACACCGTCAAGAAGGCCGACAAGAACATCGCGTTCCTGCGTATCGACACCTGGTTCGCCGATGGTACGGAGAAGGTGCTCTCCACAGTGCCGTACGACCAGACCGTGATCATCGACGTCACCGGTGGCGATGATGAGATTCTGGCTCGGATGAAGCGTCGTGGACGCCGTGACGTGCGCAAGTCTCTGCGCGAGTGCCCGGCCGAGGTTGCCGATGAGACGGATAAGGCGCTGGCCGATTTCTCCGAATATTACGATGTGATGGTCGAGACCGGCCAGCGCGATGGATTCACGCCTGCTCCGATGAGCGACTATTACGATATGATCGGCGCGTTGGGTGCCGACCATTGCCGTGTGTTCGCCGCACGTATTGAAGACCGTGTGGTGGCATGGTCGATTGTCACCGTGAACGGCACACATGCGGTGCGCTACTATGCCGGCATGCGCAACGAGGTTATGCGTCTGCATGTGACCGACAAGCTGCTGTATTCCGAATGCTGCATCCTAGGCTCGCAGGGTATTACTGAATACGATCTCATGGGCATTGGCTCCGACTTCGCGCCGTCTCTCAAGGGCCTTAACGAGTTCAAGTGCAAGTTCACCGAGGAAATCACCCCGGTGGCCCCCGCCCGCGACGTACCCATCAAGAAGGTCTTCTACAAGACGCTGCAGACTGTACAGGGCGTGCGCAAGGCATTGCGCTAATACCGCCCCGCTCCCGCTGGCGGGAGCTGTCGAACGAAGCGAGACTGAGGGCGGTCTTTCGATATGGACCGCCCTCTGTCACCTGTGGTACCAGTTCCTGCCAGCGGGAACCATTCGTTTATCGTTCGAGTTTTTGACTCACCACGGCTGTTACGCCATCGGCTCTCATGGTTACGCCGTAAAGCGCGTCGGCAATCGACATGGTGCGTTGCTGGTGCGTAATGATGATGAGCTGCGCATGGGCGCGTAGCTCATTGAACGCATTAATCAAACGGGTCAGGTTCACGTCGTCCAACGCGGCCTCGACCTCGTCCATCACATAGAACGGGCTGGGGCGGGCGGTGAAAATCGCGAACAGCAGCGCCAGCGCGGTCAGCGAACGTTCGCCGCCGGACAGGAGGCTCAGCTGTTTGACGCGCTTGCCGGCCGGGCTGGCCTCGACCAGTACGCCGGTGGTGAGCATGTCTTCCGGGTTTTCCAGGCGCAGTCGTCCGGTGCCGCCTGGGAACAGCGTGGCGAACATCTGCTCGAATGCCTCGGCGGTATCGTCGAACGCGGATTTGAACACCTGGACCATCGTGGAATCGAGATCCTTGATGAGCTGCATCAAATCGTCACGTGATTTGACCACATCGTTGCGCTGATCATTGAGATACTTGTTCCGCTCCTCAAGCGCTTCGAATTCCTCGGTGGCCAAAGGATTGATCTTACCGAGTGCGGCCAGATCGCGGCGAGCCTTATCGAGACGCTTCTTCTGCTCCTGACGGTTATACGGCACGGTCTTAAAGAGGGCGGAATCGCCGTTGGTGCCGGTCTCTCCCCCGGTTTCTCCCTCTTCGGTCTCAGACTCAGCTTCCGTCTCATCCAACGGCACAGGGTTGCCCTCATCATCCAGCACGGGCACCGGCTGTTCGGGGCCGTAACCACTAACCAATTCCTCCAAAGTGAGACCGAGTTCGTCGGACACTTTTTGCATGAGCTGCCCGGATTCGGCGGCCAACCGTTCGCGGTTTACATCCAAGGCATGTTCGCGCCCGGTCAGATCGGTGACCTTGGGCTCGATCTGGTTGCGCTGCGCGCGCAGGGCCTTGAGTTCCTCGTCATGGCTGGAGGCGGCGGCCTGCAGCTCGTCTCGTTTGGCGGCCACGTCATGCAGCGTATGCTCTATCATGGCGGCCACTGCTCGCGCGTCATCGGCCACGCCTTGCAGGTGTGCGGCCTGCTCGCGTCTGCGATCGTTCAACGCCTCGATGCGGGCGCGGCGTTCGGCGGCTTCTTTGGCGTTGTCCCGCAGCAGCCCGGCCTGTCGGCTCAGTGACTCCCCTTTGCGGCTTGCTTCGGTCCACGCGATTTTCGCGGCGACCTCATGCTCGCGAGTCAGGTTCAGTTCGCGCTCCAGCGTGCGTTCACGTTCATCAAGTTCGTCGAAATCGGCATGTTCCGCTGTGGATTGCTGGGCCGATGCCAAAGCGCGATTGAGATCGTCGAGCTTGAGCTGATGCTCGTTGCGATTCTCTTGGGTCTCGGTGATTTTCCTATCCAGCTGCTCGAGCTGACGGGTGAACGATGCGACGCGGTCTGTGGCGGATTTCAGAGATTTCTCCGCCTGTTGGGCTTTGAGCCGGGCTTCGGTGCGTTTGGCGGATTCCTGGTCGACGAGTCGGGCCGCTTCATCGCGTTTGGCTTTGGCCTCGGCCACTTGCTCAGCCATTCCGCCGTCTTGGGCGGTCAACTGTTTGACCTGTGCCAATGCTTTGTCTCGACGGGCGGCCAGAGACAGGTCCGATTGAGAGATGGAAGAGCCGCCGACCGCCGCCACGCCGTGTGTGAAGGTCTCGCCGTTCTTGGTGACGGCCCGCATGGCTTCGCCGGATGCCACGATGTGCTGTGCTTCGTCGGCGGTGCCGGCCATGGCTACATCAGCCAGCAGGAGACGCACGGTGTGCACGACAGCTTCGGCCTGCGCCTGGTTCTCTGCATCCGGGTTCGCGGTGACGAGTGCTGCCAGCGCGCTGCCCGATCGCGGGGCGGCCGCCGTGTTCTCGGCGCTACTCTCCTCCGACTCCGTGCCCGGCTCTGTGGCGGAATCGCCGGCAATGCTCGCGGTCAGCACCACGGCTTTGCCGAGCTTATCTTCCCGAGCGCGTTCGAGGGCGTGCAACATGTTGCCTGCCTCGGGCACCACGATAGCGCTGGCATACTGGTCGAGCGCGTGGGCCACGGCATCTTCCCAGCCTTCGGCCACATGGATGAAGTCGGTGAGTCGGCCAAGCGAGGCCACGTCCGTATCACGCTCCAACGATCCGGAAGCATTGCGGCTGCCTAGCGTGTCGGCAAGCGCGTCGGCCTTGGCTTTGAGCGAGATGATCTTGGACTGTATCTCGCGCTGCTTATCGGCGAGTTCGTTCAGTCGTTCGCGGCATTCGGCGAGCGTCGCACGTGCGGCGTCCAATGCGGCACCGTCATCGTCGGCAATGGAGTCCGCTTCGCTGCGCAATGCGTCCAGCTGTTGCTGGGCATCGTCGCGCTGGGAAGTCAGCGAGTCACGTTGGGAGGCGTAATCCTTGGCGCGGCTGGTCGCCAGTTGCACGGCGGATTCCTCGCGGGCGATGAGTTCGCGCAGTCGGGCGATTTGTGCATCGCGCTCCTGTGCGGTTTTGCGCAGTTCTGTCAAGGTCTGGCGGACTGAGGCAAGCTTCTTCTCGTCGTCGGCGCGTTCCTCGGTGGCCTTGTCAAGTGCGATGCGTGCATCGGCCACGGCCTTGGTTTGTGCCGCGGCCTGAGACTCCAGTTCCTCGGCTCGTTTGACGAGCATGCCGGGATCCTCACCGAAGTTGGTGACGATCTGGCCGGTGAGTGACCGGCTGCGCTCTTCGGCCAACTGGGCGAGCGCGTTCAGTCGTTCACGGGTCTGTGAGAATTCATGCCAGTATTGGTTGGCCTTGGCGATGGCCGGACTGGATTCAGAGCTCAACGCCTCGACCTGTTCGATGCGTACTTTGACGTGGGCGAGTTCACGTTGGGCGACGGCCAGCTGGTTGCGCACATCGCCAAGCTCTTGACGTACCGTGTCGCGGCGGCTCATCGAGCGTTGGGCGTCTTCGGCATACAGGCGTGCTTGGGCGTCGCGTACGGATATCTGAATCGCGTCGGCGCGCCGGGAGATGCGTGCCTGGCGTCCGAGGGGGCCGAGCTGGCGGTGAATCTCCCCCAGCAAATCGTCAAGTCGACTCAGGTTCGTTTCGGTATTGGCCAACTTGCGCAACGCGCGTTCCTTGCGCTTGCGGTGCTTCAGGATGCCGGCGGCCTCTTCGATGAACGCGCGGTGGCCGGACGGGTCGGCCTTCAGAATCGCATCCAATCGTCCCTGACCCACAATCACGTGCATCTGCTGGCCAAGACCGGTATCGGAGAGGAGTTCCTGAATGTCGAGCAGACGGCATTGCGAGCCGTTGATCGCGTATTCGGAGCCTCCGTTGCGGAAGATGGTGCGGGATATGGTGACTTCCGTGTAATCGATATCGAGCGTGTGATCGGAATTATCGATGGTCAGGCTCACCTGTGCACGGCCCAATGGCGGGCGGGAGGACGTGCCCGCGAAAATCACGTCCTCCATCGAAGTGCCGCGCAGGTTTTTGGCGCCCTGCTCACCCATCACCCAGGTCAGGGCGTCGACGATGTTCGACTTGCCCGAACCGTTGGGGCCGACGACCGCCGTGATGCCGGGCTCGAAGCGCAGCGTGGTGGCGGAGGCGAAGGATTTAAATCCGCGGAGGGTGAGTTCCTTGAGATACATGGCGTGAGACTGTTTTCCGTATGTCGGGCGTCCGGGTATCCGATATGCCTTGGATTCGGGTTACCGGGCGTCGGCGGAATCGTCGGTGCCTGTGTCGGCACTGGCCGTGCCGGTGCCGGCGTTACC
Source organism: Bifidobacterium sp. FKU (assembly GCF_026016385.1). Classification (NCBI taxonomy): domain Bacteria; kingdom Bacillati; phylum Actinomycetota; class Actinomycetes; order Bifidobacteriales; family Bifidobacteriaceae; genus Bifidobacterium; species Bifidobacterium sp. FKU. The sequence goes on along the minus strand of NZ_CP092888.1, from coordinate 1,080,490 downwards.
GGCGTCACTGGCCTGTTCCTTACCGAGGCCGAGGACGTCGAACACGTCGAAGTCGTCCGGGCTTACCGAATCCTCGAGGTTGTCGGCGGCCTCATCCTCGGCCTTGTCTGCCGGCCGATCCGAACCGTCCGGACCAACCGCCGGCTGATGGACGGCCATAGCCTGCCTCATCGTGGGGCTGGCGTGTTCCTCAAGCATCAGGCGTGCGTCGCCGGCGGTGACGAAGCTGCCGCAGATGAGCACGCCGTGGCCGTAGCCCACGCCCAACTCGTCTTCGGCATCGACCATGTTGACGGCAGCCTGAATCGCGTCGGGCAGGTTCGCTTCCTTGATCACACGGTCACGGCCGAACACGTCCACGGCAATCTTCTCAAGCTCATCGGCCGGCATCACACGCTCGCGCCACGAGTTCTCGGTGACCACCACGGAGCTCAGGATCGGCTCCAGAACACCCAGATATTCCTCGACTTGCTTGTCGCGCATCATGGCGACCACACCGACCAGCTGCTTGAAGTCGTAGCTTTCCTCGATGGCCTTGCGTAGGGCTTCGGCGGCATTCACGTTGTGTCCGCCATCCAGAATGATGGTCGGCGAGGTGCGGATCTGTTCGATGCGGCCGGGAATCTTGACCGAGCTCAACGCCTCGGCCACCAAGTCGCCGTCCAGCGGGCCATTGACCGGAATCACCACTTCGGCGGCGACGAGCGCGGCAAGTGCGTTATGGGCCTGATGCTCGCCGAACTTGACGATCGGCACGCCCTCGTAAGTGCCGTTGGGCGTGGTCAGGGTGGCGACTTGTCCGCCGACTGCAGCCATGCGGTCGGACACGGTCATTTCGTAGCCGTCGCGCACGAGCGTGGCGTGGTTGCGTTCGGCGGCTTCGGTGAGAATCGGCATGACGGCTTCCTCATGCGGCTGCGGGCCGATGATGGCGGTGCAGTTCGGCTTGATGATGCCGGCCTTCTCGGTGGCGATCTGTTCGACGGTGTCGCCCAGCCACTGCATGTGGTCCATGTCCACCGGACCGATGATGGCCGCATCCGCGTTGAGCACGTTGGTGGCGTCCCACAGGCCTCCCATGCCGACCTCGACGATGGCCACGTCCACAGGCGTGTCGGCGAACTTCCAGATGGCCATGGCGGTGAGCACCTCGAAGAAGCTCATCTTCGGCTTGCCTTGCTCCTCCATCTTGGCGTCCACCAGGGCCACGAGATCCTTGGTCTGGTCCCAGATGTCGATGAAATCGTCGTCGGACAGCTGCTGGCCGTCGATGGCGATACGCTCGTTGATCTTCTCCAGATGCGGCGACGTGTACAGGCCGGTGCGCATGCCGTAGGCGCGGCAGATGGCCTCGGCCATGCGTGCGGTGGAGCCTTTGCCGTTGGTGCCGGTGATATGAATCACTCGGAACGACTGCTCCGGGTGGCCCAGGATGTCGAGCATCAGGTTCATCCGGTCGAGATCCAGATTGGTGGTGTTATGCTCCGGCGGGCGGCTCATGATGTCCAGTTCGACGTCCCGCATGCTCTCATTGTTCCGATTCGGATGCTCGAATGACATATTCTCTTCTAACCTCTGCTCGTGTTGCTGTTGCACCGTTCGGAGTGCGTATGCCACTTACGTGTTCGCGCCATTCTCGTCATGTCTACGCATGCCCGCATATATTCCGCTTCCGCATGCGCAGGAAGCTCCCCTCGCACAGGTTTGCCCTGCATGGTTCGGGATTCTTGCCTTCACGCGTGGAGTCACACTCCTCAATTCCCTCTATCCTAGCCGCCGGGGTGGTTTATCGTGCGCGCACAGTGAAACCGTCTCATATGTCGCCGCCGCGCGGGCGGCCTTTTCCTGCAGCGCGCACAGTGAAGCCGTCTCATATAGTTGCAATGCGGCTCTTGCCGTCGGCATCCCATTCTTAGTCGGCTGCAATCCAAAACTTGTATGTCCGGCGACGCTGATGCTATTCAGCGTCGGTACAGTGCCAGCTTCTGGCGGTACACCGACGCTATGATGCTCTTGCGAGTCGGCAGCTGGCCAAAACCTGGATTAATCCCGACTCCATCGCCTCTCAGTGTCGTCTCCTCGCCAAGGCATGCCATTCTGCCGTCGTTGAGAAATTTCAACGTCGTCAATCGACCATGTCTTGCCCCGGAAACGACTCTCACAAACATCCGCTACATCATCTTTTGAACTCGCAGAGGCTCATTCACTGTTATGACTGCTCTCACCGTCGGCAGCCGTCCAAGCCCTGGATCTATGCCGCCAATAAATCGCAGCAAATCGTCGGCCACGATACAACCATTGGACTCACGCCGACGCTAGATTCCACACTCAGACAGAAGCCAGCCAATATCTGAATCAGCACCGACGGCGTACAAAGCATAAGCACTGTTAACCGTCAATTCGCCGCCCTCTACCAGCTACATCCGCCTTCGCCGATGATATCTTGTTCGAATCCCCAAAGCACGTTGTTCGAATGACATTACTGATGGTGGATAAGTTTTGCATGTTATCCACTATTCCGAATTAGTGGCCTAATACCTTGAAATTATCGGGAATATCTCACTCCAAGACAGCCAAGCTCCGAGGCTAGAACCACAATGGCTGAAATTCATACTTACGCTGCTTCGTTCCGGCTACGCTCGACGTCATGAAGACACACAAAGCAGTGGCCTCGCTCATATCAGCCGCGCAGAATGAGCTGAGATGCGTCTATTCAAGAAATGAAGCGGAACAGACCGCTCTACGCCGCCGTGCCCAGAGTGGCGAGTTGTTGAAAGTGTATGACGGCATTCCCAGTCTTTATGCAAATACCGCATACTGGGATGGTTTGACGCCGCCGGAGCGAACGTTGCATATGGCCCGCGCTCTTGCGCAAGAGCATCCTCAGTGGGTTTTTGGCGGCTTGGTGGCAGTAAGTGCTTATGGATTCGAACATCAATGGCATTTGCATGATGGCTGCATAACCATCGTGACTTCCGATCATGGATCTCGTCAATGCCATCAGCGCTTACGACATGTCTATATGCCCGATATGAACAATCCGAAGACGCATTACGAGGCCTCCGGCCTATCCCTGATATCACCGGCTAGAACCTTGGTCGAGGCCGCCATAGACCTTGATTTTCGGTTTGCGTTGCCGATCTTTGACTCGGCCCTTGCCAAGGGAATAACCAAGGAAGAGATAGCCGCCGACTGCGTTCAATGGAGAATCGATTATGCCCGAGTATTCCGCCTGCTGCGCTATGCAAACGAAAGGAGCGAGAATGGTGGAGAATCCCTCGCGCGAGGCACCATCATCGAGGATCGCTTCCTCACGCCGCGTATTCAGGTAACGGTGACCGACCCGCAGACGAATACCGAGCACCGCGTTGATTTCGTATGGAAGCTCGATGACGGGCGCGTGATAGTGGCCGAATACGACGGCACACAAAAATACGTGGACCCAGCCATGACCGATAACCGCAGCATTCAGGAGGTAGTGGCCAAGGAACGAGCACGCGACGAAGGACTGAAACGAGCCGGTGCCACCGAAATCGTCCATTTCACATACGCCGACACCATCGAACGCACTCCGCTGCGGGTAAAACTGATCAAAGCCGGGGTGCCTCAGGTGGAGACCTCCGCATAGCAGTGAGTCCCGCGACGCGATAAACCTTCATCGCATGGGTTCACATGGATTCAGCCCGCAAAATATGTCAATATCAATCGACAAGCTCCAGCCCAAGCCCATGCCCCTCTCCTTCCCTGCCGAGAACAATAAACGGGCCCGCATTCCAGCCCGATGCACTCGCCATATGGACATGTCCAGAAGACCGTCCAAATTCCGTACTTGGTTTTACCGTCAGCCGTCAATCGTGGCACATCGCATAAAGCCGACTAGTATGAAGTGGGAATCGATGATTCGACAACAACTACATACAGGAGAGTGGCAATGGGTGAAGTGATCACCGCCAAGGACAAGGAATATGAGGCCGAAGAGCGCGCTACGGCGCCGGGCGCGAACCAGTCGATGAGCGACCGCGTGAACAACCGCTCGCTGCGCCCGCAGTCGGCCGCATTCAAGGAGTTCATGAAGTCCGGCTGGGCCGACGACGATCCGGAGATCAAGCCTCTCGAATCCTCCAAGTTCATTCCCGCCCGTCTTGAGGCGCTGGGCAAGGCCTTCCCCGGCGAACGTCTGGTCATTCCGGCCGGCCAGCCGAAGGTGCGCAACAATGATTGCGATTACATGTTCCGCCCGGACACCACGTTCGCCTACTACACCGGCCTGGGTTCCGATTATGAAGCTGGTGCCGTGCTGGTCCTGAACCCGGTCGACCCCGACTCCCCCGAAGCTGCCGCCGGCAAGACCCACACCCCGGAACTGTTTGTGGCGCCGCGCGCCGACAATTCCACCGAGGACTTCTTCATGTCCGCCCACTACGGCGAATACTGGGTTGGCCCGCGTGCTGGCCTCCAGGAGATGCAGGCGATGACCGGCATCGAAACCCACGACATCGCCCAGCTGGCTGACGCCCTGTCCAAGGACGTGGGTGCCGAGGCCGGTGCCGTGCGTGTGCGCGTGGTCAGCGAGACCGACCCCGAAATCACTTCGATGGTCGAGTCCATCCGCGAGGCCAACGGTTTCGCCGATCCGGACAAGAACTCCGCATCCGACGACAAGCTGCATGAGTTCGCCGCCGAGGCTCGCATGGTCAAGGACGCTTACGAGATAGGCGAGATGCGCAAGGCCGTGGACGCCACCAGGCATGGCTTCGACCGCCTGCTCTCCTCGCTGCCGGCCGCGCTCGACAAGCCGCGTTCCGAGCGTATCCTCGAAGGCGCGTTCAACGCTGTATCCCGTGAGCTGGGCAACGCCGTCGGCTACGACTCCATCGTGGCCTCCGGCCCCCACGCCCCGATTCTGCACTGGATGCGCAACACCGGTGTGGTGAAGAACGGCGACATGCTGTTGGTGGATGCCGGCGTTGAGGTCGATTCCCTGTACACGGCCGACATCACCCGTACCTTCCCGACCAACGGCAAGTTCACCGACTTCCAGAAACGTCTGTACCAGGCCGTGCTCGACTCGCAGCAGGCCGGTTTCGAAGCCGCCAAGCCGGGTGCCACCTATTCCGACATCCACCACGCCTGCATGCGTGTGATCGCCGAGCGTCTGCACGATTGGGGTCTGCTGCCGGTGAGCGTCGAGGAGTCACTGTCCCCGCAAGGCCAGCAGCACCGCCGTTGGCTCGCCTGCGGCGTGGCCCACCACTTGGGTCTTGATGTGCACGATTGCGCGCAGGCTCGTTTCGAGTCCTATCAGGGCGCGCCGATTCGTCCGGGCATGATCTTCACGATCGAGCCCGGCCTGTACTTCCGTGAGGATGATCTGCTTATTCCGCCGGAATACCGCGGCATCGGCATCCGTATCGAGGACGACGTGCTCATGACCGAGAACGGCCCCGAATGGATTTCCGCCGGCATCCCGAAGACCATCGAGGGAGTCGAGGCGTGGATGTCGGAACGGGCCAACGCATGAGCACGCCCCCGTTCATTCTGGAACTGCGTAAGAAGATCGGCCATGATTTGTTGTGGCTGCATGGCGTGACGGCATGCGTACTTGACGAACATGGACGCATACTGCTGGGTCGGCGCGCCGACACCGGCGAGTGGGCGATGGTGTACGGCATCATCGACCCGGGCGAGCAGCCTGCCGACGCCGCGGTACGCGAGGTGAAGGAGGAGACCGGCGTGGACGTCGTGGTCACCGACTTGGTGTCCGTGAATTCCGAGCAGCGTATCCTCACCTATGCCAACGGCGACCACGCGCAGTATATGGATCATTCCTTCCTGTGCGCGCTCAAGCCCGGCGGCAATGCCGAACCGTTTGTGGGGGATGACGAAAGCCTTAACGTCGGCTGGTTCGCATTGAACGAATTGCCCTCTCCCCTAGCCCATAGCACCACGGAACGCCTGTCGGTGTTCCGCCGCTATCTTGAGGCCAAGGCGAAGGGCGACGCCCATGCCTTGTTCATGGCCGACGGCCGGATGCACTAGCCGCGGCTCGTGCGCCTTCGTTTCTTGCCCTTTTTCATGGGAGGGGCGAGAAACGGTGTGAGGCAACGGCCTGGGTGACCAGGCCGTTGCCTCACACCGTCCGGCCGGATCATCGGTTATGCGCGTTGTACCACCACACCACGCCGATCACGCCGGCCAATCCGATGAGTTCCAGGCAGAGCCCGTCCCATCCGTCACGACCGACGCCGACGATGGTCAGCACCACGAAACAGACATACAGCGTCACTTTGACCGTCGTGGCGATCACGCTTTTCGTCCTGTCGCTCATTTGATTCCTCCCATGGTCGAGGTTTCGAGGAGTTTCTTCTGCACGACGGCGTAGAAGATCAGCACCGGCACCATGACGATCACCATGCCGGCGTACAGGCGCCCGTAGTTGGTGGCCGCCTTCTGCGTCTGCATGAGGTTGAGCAGGCCCACTTGCACGGTGCGGTTGTTGCCGGTCATGAGGGTCATGGAGATGATGTAGTCGTTCCAGTAGGTCAGGAAGTTGAACAGCATCGACATGGAGATGGCGGGCATGGCCATCGGGAAGAAGATGCGGGTCATGATCCTGGTTTGCGAGGCGCCGTCGATCATGGCGGCCTCCTCGTAGTCCTTCGGGATGGAGGCGAAGAAGTCCTGGAGCAGGAAGATGGTGAATGGCAGCGACGTCGAGGCGTAGACCAGCGCCAGGATGAACACGTTGTTCACGAAGAACCCGTTCGGCATGATGTTGTAGAGCAGCTTGTCGGCGTCCACAAGCATCAGGAAGATCGGCACGACGATGTAGTTCACGTTGATGAACAGGCCGGCCTGAACGGCGAGTTTGAGAATCTTCTTGCCCGGAAAATCGAAGCGCGCGAGCACGTAGGAGCAGGGCAGCGCGATCACCAGCACCATGGCCATCGACATGACGGTGACCAGCACCGATGTGCCGAAGTACTGTCCGAGCTTGGCGTCCACGAAAGCATCCGCATAGTTCTGCCAGTGCAGGCCCTTGGGCCAGGTCCAGGGTGATCCGTAGAACTCGCTTTTATCCTTGAACGAAGCCACGAACACCCACAGGGTGGGGATGGCGATGCCCAAGGCGGCGATTACCAGCACCACCTGGCCAACCATGCGGCCCGCCGTCCATGAATGGGCCGAACCTCGATCGGCCGCCGGACGCACGCGCCTGGAGTGGGCCGGTCTTCCGGAAACTGATGAATAAGCCATGATATCTCGCCCTCCTTTAGTATTGCAGCACTTCGCGCTTGGTGGCACGGTTCACGATCAGCGACATGATGAAGCTGAACAGGAAGATCACCACGCCGATCGCCATGCCGTAGCCGTAGGACGAGTTCGAATACGCCTGGTCGTACATGTAGCCGAGCAGCACTTGGGACGCGTTATCGGGCCCGCCGTTGGTCAGGGCCGTAACGAGCACGAAGCTGAGGTTCACCGAACTGATGATGAAGAAGGTGAGCGTGGTGCGGATGTTCGCCCAGATCAATGGGATGGTGATCGAGAACAGCTGTCGAGTCTTGCTGGCGCCGTCCAGCTGCGCCGCCTCGTACAGGCTCGGGTCGATGCCCGCCATCGACGACATGTACATCACCATGTAGTATCCGCAGGACTGCCATAGCATGGCGAAGGCGATGGAGAAGATGACGATGTCCTGATTGCCCAGCCACACCTGCTTGAGCCCGTTCAGGTGCAGGAAGCTCAGGGTGCCGTTGATCAGGCCGTTGTTCTGATCGTAGATGGCGGAGAATATGGCCGCGACCACCACGATGGACAGCACCGAGGGCACATAGAGGATGAAGCGAATCAGCGAGCCTCCGATGATGCGGTTCTGCGTGAGCACCGCGGCGAAGATGATGGCCAGCGGCATGGTGACGGAGGTGACCAGCACGAGGATGAGCACGGTGTTCTGGAACGCGTGGATGAAGTTCGGATCGACGAACAGTTTCCGGAAGTTCGAAAGCCCCACGAAGGTCTGTTCGTCCGAGTAGCCGCTCCATTTGTATACGGACATGCGGAACACGTTGACCGTGGGTATGAAGATGAAGATGATGAGCAGGATTGCGGTGGGCAGCGAGCAAAGAATGCCGAAACGGCTGCGCATCCTGCCAAGGTCGGTTGTATGTTTCGTTGAAGACATCGTTCCCCCTGAAAAGCGTTGCCTGTATGGCGCTGAGGCAAAGCGGGGCCGGAGCGGTCCGCCGCCCCGCCCGCCGCCGATGATGCATCGGTGCGACGGGCCGGACCGTGGGACCATCTGCTCCGGCCGTTGTTCGACGGCGAGGTTACTGCTTGGCCGCCGCGTTCAGTGCGTTGCTGGTCTCGTTGAGCTTGTCCTGCCACTGCTGGAGCGTGGTCTTGCCGGAGGCCACGGAGTCGACCGCGTTGTACAGGTCGTCCTTGATGTTCTTGCCTTCCACGGTGGCGGTTGCGGAGAACGAGCCGGCCACGGCCTTGACGTTGTCCTCGTTGTAGGCGTCGTAGAACACCTTCATGTCGGAGGCCAGGTCATCGGTGTTGCCCTTGATCGGTTGGATGGCACCGGTCTTGGCGAAGATGGACGCGGCTTCGTCGGAGTACAGGTAGGCCATGAACTTCTTCGCCGCCTCCTTGTTCTTGGCCTTGGCGGGAATCCACACGGCTTCGATCGTGGTGTTGATGTAGCGGGTGCCGCCATTCTTGACGGTGGGCACCGGGGCAAAGCCCCACTCGAAGCCGCTGGTGCGCGGCGCATCCTTCATCTCGTTGACAATCCAGGTGCCGTTGGGCATGAACAGGGACTTGCCGTCGAGGATGGACTGCTGGTTCTTGGTGAAGTCCTGGGCGTTGGCGTAGCCCACGGTGTCGGGGTTGAGGTATTCGGTGACCAGCTTATAGGTGGTCTCCAACGCCTCCTTGGCCTCGTCGGTCTTCCACACGTCCTTCTTGTAGGTCATCACGTCCTGGTAGAACTGGTCGCCGCCGATGTCGGCGAGCAGCGCGTTGAAGAAGGCGTCGAAGTAACCTGCGGTCGGGTAGGTGAACAGCGAGATGCCCTTGGCTTTGGCCTCATCGCCCAGCTTGAACATCTCGTCCCATGTGGTGGGCATCTTCCAACCGTTTTGCTCAAGCAGCGTCTTGTTGTACACCAAGCCGGAGGGTGAGTAGTACATGGGCATGAGGTAGGTCTTGTCTCCGCCGTAGGGGTTGGTGTACAGGCCGATCACGCCGTCGACGAGCTTGTCCTTGACGGTCTTGTTTTCCCCGGGGACCTTCATGTCAAGCACATCGGTCACGTCCTCGATGGCCTTGTCCTTGAGCAGCGTCTCGGTCAGTCCGGAGGTCGAGCCCTGTCCCAGCTCCACGATGTCGGGATAGTTGCCGGCCTTCATGCCCGGCGTGATCTCGTCCTCGATCTTCTTGGATGTGGTCAGCTCGATCTTGACGTCGGGATTGAGCTTCTCGTATGCGGCGACCACCTCCTTGTACATGTCGGCACCGTAGCCGCCCTCGAACGCCGCGAATTTGAGTGTGGTCTTGCCGCCACCGGAAGCGGTTCCCCCACCGCAGGCCGCCACGGAAAACAGCATGGCACCGGCACCGGCGAGGGCGATGACGCGTTTCACAGTGCTGAAGTGAGTCATGATCACGAACCTCCTTGTTGTCCGTCATATGGAGAGCCGAAGCGACGGACGCCACTTCACTCTCCTGCGCGAATGCGCTTCTGTACTTCTCTGTACGTTTTCTTAATGTACACTATGTTTCTCGGCAAATGAAATCACCGCGGGATTATCGCTGCAAGACAACGAAGAACATCGTCATAAGCCTTGCAATCACTGGGGTTTCGGAAACCGTGACACGACACGGTCAGCGTTTCCAATATGTTAGCTTTGTTGCACAGACGCGCGATCCGCGACGGTGTGCGCGATGGCGGCACTGCCATCGCGCACGTCAAGCCGAACGGGGATTCACGGCATACGCATAAGCGCGGTGTGCGCGGGCGTCATGCCATCGGTCCGCCGAATCGTCGACGAACTTCCGACATGCCTTCCGCGCGCACCGCGCGCAATCGGCCTCAGCGCAACTTACGACCTGCGCACCACACTTGCTCGACCGTCCAATCGGCCGGGTCGGCGAGGTTGAAGTCGGCGGCATAGCCGGGGGCGATGAGGCCCAGCGGCGCCCCGGTCACCGGATTCGGCTTGTCGAAGCCGAACGCCTTGGCCGGCGTCAGAGTGGCCGCCTCAACCGCGTCCACCGGGCTGAAGCCCAGTTCGCACACCGCACGGCGCACGGCGACTTCCAGTAGCAGGGTGGAGCCGGCGATGGCGCCGTTGGAGACCAGACGCGCATGGCCGTCGACCACGTTCACATCCAGCGCGCCCAACTTGTAGGCGCCGTCCGGGCAGTCGGTGGCGGCCATCGCATCGGTCACGAAGGCCGTGCGGTGAGGCGCGAACCGGAAGGAGAGCCTGACCATCGGATTCTGCACGTGGAATCCGTCGTTGATGAGTTCGATGGTGACGCGCGGATCCTCCACCGCGGCCGGGATCGGACCGGGTTCGCGGTGATGCAGGCCGTTCATCGCGTTGAACATGTGCGTCATGATGCCCGCGCCCGCGTCGAAACCGGCTTTGGCGGTCTCGTAGTCGGCGTCGCAGTGGCCCACGGCCGGCACCACGCCGGCAGCGGCGAACTGGCGGATAGCGGAGATGCCGTGCGGCAGTTCGGGCGCGATGGTGATCTGACGGATGCAGCCAAGCCCACCGGAGGCGGGGTCGGCACCGGAGGCCTCAAGCATCTTATCGACGATGTCGGGCACCGGGTCCTTGAGGCATTCCGGGTCATGCGCGCCCTTGCGGGCCAGAGCCAGGAACGGGCCTTCCAGATGGCAGCCGAGGATGTCGGGGCGGCCGGACTCCATCTTGGCGCGGACGGTGCGGATGTTCCGGCAGATCACATCCACCGGATTGGTGATCAGCGAGAGCACCTGACGTGTGGTGCCGTGCACGGCGTGGCCGGCCCGTGCCACGTCGATGCCATCCGACCCGTCATCGAAGCTCTTCTCCCATGCGCCGTGCGCGTGGATGTCCACGTAGCCGGGGGTCAGGATACGGCCTTGGGCATCAATGACCGTGCCACGGTCGGCGGGGTCAATCCCCACCGCACGACAGTAATGTTCGAAGGCCTCCTCCCCCGTGCCCGATGCCACGATGACGCCCGAGGCGTCGGAGACGACCCAATATCCACGCTGTTCGCCGCGCGCATCCACCTTGCGCGCATTGCGGATGGCCACCGGGGACGGCCTGCCATTCAACGCCGTGGTCACGCGGGAAACGATCTCTTCCCTATCAGACATGTTCAACTCCTCCACATGGTTTCCCGTCCGCTCGTCTTGCGCTCAAGACGAGCCTGCAGGCGGCCCGATGGACCGCTTGCAGGCTCGAAAGCTCAGCAATGGGGCGAACGGATCGGATCAGATGCCCTGCCAGGCCGGCTTGTGGGTGTAGGCGTAGCGATAGTAGTCCTTGTGGCGCAGACGAGAGGCGGCCTCCTCATCCACGATAATCGTGGCGTGCGGGTGCATCTGCAGCGCGGAAGCCGGGCAGAACGCGGACAAGCCGCCTTCCACCGTCTCCTCGATGGCTTCAGCCTTGCCGGCACCGAACGCCAGCAGCACGAGGTGACGGGCCTTCATGATCGTGCCAATACCCTGCGTGATGCAGTGGGTGGGCACCTGGTTGATGTCGTTGTCGAAGAAGCGGGCGTTGTCGACGCGGGTCTGCTCGGCCAGGGTCTTGACACGAGTGCCGGAGGCCAGCGAGGAACCGGGCTCGTTGAAGCCGACGTGGCCGTCGGTGCCGATGCCGAGAATCTGCACGTCGATGCCGCCAGCGGCTTCGATGGCACGATCATAGGCCGGGCCGGCCAGCGCGACTTTGTCGCCGTCTTCGAGCGGAGTGCCGTTGAGTACGTCGCCGGGCACATGGACCTTGGCTGGGTCCAGGCCGAGCGGTTCGACCACGGTACGATGGATGGTCGCATGATAGGACTCAGGATGGGTCAGCGGCAGTCCGATGTATTCGTCAAGCGCGAAACCACGCACGCCCGAAACGTCAATGGCCTCGTCCTTGACGATCTTGGCGAGCGCCTGATAGGCGGCCAGCGGGCTGGAACCAGTGGCCAGGCCCAGCACGGCGTCCGGCTTTGCTTTGATCAGGTCCGCCACGCAACGGCCGTAGATCTCACCGGCCTCGGCTTCGTTCTTGACAATGATGATTTCCGGCATCGGTTTCCTCCAGTTCCGTGCGGCCCGCCCGATGCGAGTCGCTGTACTGCCGCCCGTCTTGCGGATAATGGCAACATCCTTGTCACGTCCGGGTGATGTGCGGCGTTCCAACCACCATTCGGCATAGTGCCGATTGGCGATTCGCTATTTGTTAATGATACTAACAATTTTGGACCTTGTGAACACTCACGGTGTTTCCTGACGCTTCGCACAGGTACACTGGAATTTATTGGTGAAGTTTCATAACAATTTCAACGACGAAATTGTGCTTCACCGTCTAAACTGTGTACGGAACAACAATCACCGTCCATTCGCTCGCCATCAGGCAGGAGGAAACATGCCATATCTCGGTCTCAACACAACGACCGACGACCATGAGGCCAAGGCCTCCCCCGCCGATGTGCGCCGCAAGAACCGCCAACTCATCTTCAGGTTGTTGTTCCCCACCAACCAGTATTCGCGCGCCGAGCTCGGCCGACGCACCGGATTGAGCCGCGCGGCCGTTTCCGATGTGGTCGGTCAGATGCTGGAGGAAGGATTGCTGCGCGAGACCGGTCAGGCACCCAGCGGCGGCAAAGGCAAACGAGGCACACTGCTGAGCATCGATACCGATCGGCTGCGCATCATCAGCATCGACCTGACGCAGGAGCACCTGCTGCACGGTGCAGTCACCAATCTGCTCGGACAGCCGCTACGCCACGCCGAAGTCACCCTGAACACCGGCTCATTCGTTTCCGTGGATGTGATCATCGAACTTATCGAGAAGATGCTGGGCATGTCCGACGGCGATGTCATCGGCATCGGAGTCTCCTCCCCCGGCGTGGTAGACAACGGCGTGGTCCGCTCCTCCACGATGCGCGGCTGGAACAATCTCGACCTGTCCACACCGATCGCCGAGCATTTTGGACTTGAAGTAAACGTCAGCAACGACGCCACCGCAGCCATGCTCACCGAACGTTTCTTCGGCCAAGGCGGGCCGAATATGCTCTTCGTATGCATCGAAAGAGGCATCGGCTCGGCGATTCTGCTCTCGGACACGCCGGTAATCGGCGAACTGCATGCAGCCGGCGAAATCGGCCATATTTCCATCGATCTTGATGGGCCGCTATGCCCTTGCGGCAAGCGCGGCTGCCTGGAGACGATGATTTCCGGAACCGCATTGAAGAAGCAGCTCAGCGCGGCAGACGTGGAGCAGCATCAGAATATCCTCGCTCGGGCGGGCCGCTATCTCGGCCAAGCCCTGTCCATGCCTGTGGGCCTTTTGGATATGGCAGACGTATGCGTCTATGGGCAGCCGAACATCATCAACGAGACGTTCGTTGACGCGGCCCAGAGATATCTGGATGCCGCCACATCCTCGTCCTTCCACAAACACACGGTAATCCGGCGCTGCGAATGCGGACCCGACATCACCGTGCAGGGCGAGGCCATCGCCGCGGTCTTCCAACACTTGACCAAATAAAAGCCGGTCACCCCGGCAACGAAACGCGCAAGACCAAGCGCGGCACAGCACGATATAAAGCGATATAGGACTGCGTGGAAGATGGGGCCTCGGAGACAAATCCGACGCCTCATCTTCCATGCCCCGGCACTATGCCAGTGCTACGCCGCCATGGCGGCACCGATGGCTCCGACCGGTTGGCCGACGGGTGCCAGACGCAGCCGGGCCGGCAGGTCCAGCGTTTCGAGGAATCGGCATTGCGATTCGCGCCGGCGCAGCTCAGCCGTGATCACCTCGACCAACGGTTCGCCGGTCTTGGCCATGCCGCCGCCCAAGATAATCAGCCGCGGATCAACGGATTGGGCCAGAATCTGTATAGTGTCGCCGATGGCGCGCACTACCATGTCCAGCACATCGACGGCCTCGGCCTCCCGCTTTTTCGCGCGACGAATCAGGTCGGGCATCGGCGGGTCGGCGTTGGGCCACAGACGCCCCACGGATGCGCCCGAGCAGACGGTTTCCAAGCATCCGTATTGCCCGCAAGGGCACTTGAGGCGATGAGGTTCGACTGGGATATGGCCGATTTCGCCGGCCGCACCGCTATAGCCATGCATCAGCACGCCGTTTTGGACAATGCCCGCAGCCAGTCCGGTGCCGAAGTTCAGGAACGCAATGGTACCGGCCATGCCATCCGCACCGCCCAACACGGTGGCCGCACCGACGGCGGCGGCGTTGACGTCGTTTTCCACATGGGCCTGCACGCCCGAACGCTGCGAGACCAACGGCCCCATGTCCAGCGAGACCACGTCGAGATTCACGATATTGCCCACATGCCCGCTGGCTGAATCCACCGTGCCAGGAGTGCCGATGCCGATGGCGCCCACCTCGTCAAAACGCTCACCCGCCGCCTGATGTGCCACAGCGACGATGTCTTCGATCACGGCATCGTTGCCATGTCTGGCGGGAATGCGGGCGGAACCCAATACCGTGCCCATTGCGTCAACCAGCACAGCTTCGATTTTTGTTCCGCCCACGTCAACACCGATTCTGAGATTGTTCATAATGTTTTCGGCCATCAGCCCTCCCCTGTTCTTCATCGAACGTTTCGCTTGGTATAAGTGTGCATCCGACTATTGACAACTATCTTAACAAATTCACCCAAGGCGACACTCACATACACGACACGCCGAATGACATATTGATTGCGTCAATTAATTAACATCGTTAATATCTTAATCAAGTTCAGATTCAAAGACGAGCGGAACAATTCGCAGCGGTGCAGACAAGGAGGACTTAAGACCGATGGCAACAAACACCGCCCATGCCACTTCCCAGGCCAGTGTCTCCGAATCCAACCGCTCCCGCATCGTCAAGCACCTGTATCACAACGGCATCAGCTCCCGCGCGCAAATCGCCAAGGCACTGGAACTCACCCCCGCGGCCATCACCAAAATCACCGCACGCCTTATCGAGGCCGGCATGATTGAAGAGACCGGCGATTTGGAAGGTTCCAAGAACCGCCGTTCCATCGGTCTCAAACTCGACACCACGCGGTTCCGCATCATCGGCATCAAATTCGCCCGCTCGCTGGTGCAGATCGGCGTGTTCGACCTGTGCGGCAACACCCTGAGCTTCGAAAACCTGCCCACGGTGTACGACAACACCATCAACGACACCATCGTCACCATCCACCAGCGCGTCGAACAACTGCTCGACAACGACCCGTCCATCGTGGCCATCGGCATGGCGGTGCCCGGCCCCTACCTGCGTAACGTAGGCCGCACCGCCGTGGTGTCCAGCATGCAGGGCTGGCGCAAAATCAACTTCATCGACGAATTCGCCACCGCTTTCCGCGTGCCTGTGTTCATCGAACAGGACGCCCGCGCCGGAGCCCTCGCACATTATCTCTTCGACCCGTCGGTGCACGCCGACGGCAACCTCGCCTATTATCTGGTCGGCGAAGGCGTGGGCCTCGGCGCCATCGACAACGGTCGTCTCATCAACGGCTTCCTCGGTGCCGCCACCGAAATCGGACACATCTCCATCGACGTCAACGGCCGCCCCTGCGATTGCGGCAACGTCGGCTGCCTTGAACGCTACTGCTCCACCCCCGCCATTCACGACATGCTCATCGCCGATGGCACCGTGGTTCCCGGCGCGGCCGATATGACCCACACCGAAGCCGCCCGCGCCCTGTTCGCCAAAGCCGGCGACGGCGACGAAGCGTCAATCGCCATTGTCCGCGAAGTCGCCCGATACGTCGGCTACGGATGCGTCACCATCTTCAATGGATACAATCCCGAGCACATCATCATCGGCGACATCGTGGCCGAAGCCGGCCCGATACTGCTCGATGAGGTGCGCGCCACGGTGGCCGAACGGGCCATCCCCGAAATCAATGCCTCCACTTCCATCAGCCTATCCACCCTGTCCGCCGACGCGGCGGTCTCCGGTGCCGCAGCAGTGGCGGTGACCCAATTCCTCGAACACCCCTCAGTATTCTTCGATGTCTCCTAAAACAAACGCCGACATCACAAGATGTTCCATACGAAACACCCGATAAAGGAAACAAAGGAAAGGAACCAACCATGACTACCCCGATCGTTCTGAGCCTCGGTGAACTGCTGTGGGATATGCTGCCGAGCGGCAAGCGAGCCGGCGGCGCCCCCGTCAACTTCGCCTACCACGCGATGAAGAACGGCACCGAAGGCTGGGCTATCAGCGCGGTCGGCGAGGATGAACTCGGCGACGAACTGATTGCCAAGGCCAACGAGGCCGGCATCAACACCGTCATCCAGCGCAACGCCTGGCCGACCTCCACCGTCGAGGTCGCGCTGAAGAACGGCATCCCGGAGTACACCATCGTCAAGGGCGTGGCTTGGGACCACATCCTGTACACCCGTCAGCTCATCGACGTGGTCTCCAAGGCCGACGCCGTCTGCTTCGGCACCTTGGCCCTGCGCTCTCCCGAATCGCACGCCACCATCACCGAGCTGCTCAAGCACACCAAGCCGGGCGCGATGAAGTTCTTCGACATCAACCTGCGCGGCGACCACTACTCCAAGGATCTCATCGAGGAACTGCTCAAGGCCGCCACCGTCTTCAAGATCAACGACGAGGAACTCCTGCTGCTGCGCGACATGTTCGACATTCGCGGCACCTCCGGTGAAGACGCCTCCCGCTGGTTCATCGAGGAATTCGGCCTTGACTACGTGATTCTGACCGCCGGCTCCGCCTACTCCACCATCATCTCCCGCAAGGGCGAGGTCTCCACGCTGGACACCCCGCACGTCGAGGTGAACGACACCGTGGGTGCGGGTGACTCCTTCTCCGGCACCTTCACCGCCCGCATCCTGCTGGGCGACACGCTGGCAGAAGCCCACCGCAAGGCCGTCAACACCGCCGCCTACGTCTGCACCCAGGCCGGCGCCTGGCCCGATTACCCGGCCGAGATGCCCGACTATCTGGCTGAAATCGGCAAGTAATCCACCCATCCCCTTATCCGCCATTCGTGCGACTTCACGAATCGACTGATCGCAACCGGTGAGATTCTCCGAACAGGAAATCTCACCGGTTTTTCATATGGTGCGCTCACACTCATGCTCTTCACGTACTTTCGCGTGTCATGAACTAAAGCGGTTTAGAATAATGCTGTTCCCTTGATATGCATATCCCCCAAAACAAAGAAGTTAAATTTATGGCGACCACCGCGATACCGAAGTCGGTCTCGGATTTCATGCAGCACATCACGGACCTGTGCGGCACCGAACACGCCGCCTGGGCCGAGAACTTCAACGCCTGCTTTGCCAACACCCTGACCACCACGGTCAAACGGCATGACGACGGCACCACATTCCTGCTCACCGGCGATATCCCGGCCATGTGGCTGCGTGATTCGACCGCGCAATTGCGCCCGTATCTGGCCCTTGCCGTCGAAGACAGCGATATCGCGAGCCTAATCGCCGGTCTGATACGGCAACAGTTCCGCTACATCACCATCGACCCGTATGCGAATGCCTTCAACGAGGAGCCGAATGGTGCTTCCTGGGACAAAGACGATCAGTCCGACTTCTCCAGCCCTTGGCTGTGGGAGCGCAAGTACGAGGTGGATTCGCTGTGCTACCCCGTCCAGTTGGCTTGGATGCTGTATGCGAACACCGGCAACACCGGTCATTTCGATGCCGAATTCATCGCCGGCGTCAAGAAGATTCTTGACGTCTTCGAGACCGAGCAGCATCATGAACGCTCCCCGTATTTCTTCATCCGTGACACGGACATCCCCACCGAATCGCTGAGCAATAACGGCAAGGGTACGCCGGCGGCGTACACCGGCATGACCTGGTCCGGATTCCGCCCCAGCGATGACGCCTGCACCTACCACTATCTGGTGCCCTCAAACATGTTCGCCGCTGTGGTGATGGGCTATCTGGAACGCATCTTCGGCGGTGAGATTCTGGATGACGCCGATATCGCCGCACGCGCTGGCGAGCTGCGCCGCACCATCACCGAAGGCATCGAAAACCACGCCAAGACGACGAACCGCAATGGAGAGACGATTTACGCGTTCGAGACCGACGGCCTGGGTCACGTCAATGTCATGGACGACAGCAATGTGCCCTCCTTGATGGCGGCCCCTTACTTGGGGTACTGTGCACCGGACGATCCGACATATCTGGCAACCCGACGTACGCTGCTCAGCGACGAAAACCCGTACTACTACGAGGGCAAGTATCTCAAGGGCATCGGCTCACCGCACACCCCGCCGCGCTATGTGTGGCCCATCGCCCTGTCTATCGAGGCAATGACCAGTGACAACAAGGACTTCAAGGCGCATATCCTCGACCGTCTTGTAACCACCGACGCCGGTACACATCTCATGCACGAAGGCATCGACGTGGACGATCCGACCAAGTACACGCGCGAATGGTTCAGCTGGTCGAATATGATGTTTTGCGAACTGGTCATGGACTATTTCGACATTCACGTGAAACACTAAGACGTGTCCGCTGAATGTTCATTGCGCACCCACCGCATGTTCTCGTTACGGAAAGGAACAATCATTATGACCAATAACCCACGGTATACGCTCGGCACCGAAGCCAACCGTATTTTCATGGCTTCCGAAACCTACGAGCTGCTGAAGTTCGGCAAAGGCTTCCCAGCGCCGAACGGCGGTTCCGGCTGGCTGAACGCCGACGGCACCCTTGACCCATCCCACGGCGTCGAAACGTGGATCACCAGCCGTATGGCCCATGTGTATTCGATTGGCGACATGCTCGGATATCCGGGCGCCGGGGAGCTGGTCGACAAGGCGCTACGAGGCCTGACCGGCATCCTGCATGACGACGAACATGGCGGTTGGTATGCGCAGGTGTTCGAGGACGGCACCCACGTGCCGGGCAAGATCTGCTACGCGCACGCCTTCGTGATACTCGCCGCATCCTCCGCCCTGCTGGCCGGACGGCCCGGGGCCAAGGAACTGCTCGACGAGGCGCTCGACACATATGACGAGCATTTCTGGGACGACAAGATCGGTCTGGCCGTCGATACCTGGAACACCGAATTCACCGAGCTCGACCCGTACCGTGGTCTCAACGCCAACATGCACACCACCGAGGCATTCCTGGCCGTGGCCGACGCCACCGGGAACAACACCTATCGCGTCCGCGCCGGCCGCATCATCGACCACGTCATCGAATGGGCGGCACACAACCGGTGGCGCATCCCCGAGCATTTCAAATCCGACTGGTCGTTGGACCTCGAATGCAACGCCGACAAGAAGGACGACCAGTTCAAACCGTATGGCGCCACGCCGGGCCATGGCATCGAATGGGCGCGCCTCATCGTGCAGTGGGCGCTGAGCTCCTTCGCCAACCGAGACGGCGCGCGGCCCTACATCGACGCCGCCGAGCACCTGTTTGCGCGGGCGGTGGACGATGCGTGGAACGCGGACGGCGCGGAGGGGCTCGTCTATACGACCGACTGGAACGGCACACCGGTGGTCACTGACCGCATGCATTGGACGGCCGCCGAATCGTTGAACACCGCCGCCACGCTGCACGCTGCCACCGGCGAGGCACGATACGCCAACTGGTACGCCACGTTTGCCCGCTACGTCGACGAGCACGTCATCGACCACGAAGGCGGATCATGGTTCCACCAGCTTGACGGCGACAATCGCGTGATCGGCACGGTCTGGCCGGGCAAGTCCGACCTGTACCATGCCTTCCAGTCCACGCTGATTCCGTTCTTGGACCCGGCCGTGTCCATTGCGACCGCGGTCAGAAACGCGGCGTGACCATCGCCGTGGCGTCCTCACGCCGGCAATCGCTGACGCGGGGCGCATCACGGCACATCGTCCCGTGATGCGCCCCGCCCGCGTCATGACGGATCCACTGGTTCGGACGTACTGTCTCTGACCACCAGTTTCGGGGTGAGAATCCGCCTATTGCCACCCACCTGCTCGCCGGCAAGCACCTTGAGCAACAGCCTCGCCACTTTGACGCCGTATTCGCCGGCATCGCGGTGCACCGAAGTGATCGACGGATACGCCGTCTCGCAGATGAAGCTGTCCTCGAAACTGACGATGGCGGGCAATCCGCTGGGATATGCCGCGAACCGCCCCTCCCCCGACGCCGATCGCCCAATGGTGGCGGCACAGGTGGCATAGGCTTTGGCCATGGCATGCAGACTCGCCGCCGCAAGAATCTCCGTCTCATAGATGAACGCGGTGGGCGGCTGCGGCGAGCGCAACATCCCCATCGTCAGCGTCACGGCCCGTTCGGCGGCGAAATTCGTGAACTCGATGGCGATGGACTCCAGTCTGCGTCTCTTGGCGAACGAGCGGAACGCCGCCACACGCCCCTGGGAATAATCCAGATTGGCGTCGCCGGAAAGGTAGGCGATCCGGCGATGCCCCAACGACGACAGATGTTCGAGCACGGTGCCCATGGTGCGCGAATCATCGATGGACAGGGAGGGAACGTAATCATTCGGATCGGGTCCGCCCGCCAACACCGCGCGGACCCCCAACTCCCTCAACAGCGCGGGCCGCGGATCATCGGCCCGCAGGTCGACCAGAATCACGCCATCCACGCGCTTGCTCGACGCCCAGCCCCGATAGACGCTCATCTCCTCGTTCAACGATCGGCATGGTCGGTACAATAGACCATATCCCTTGGGACTGAGCGAGGTATGCACGCCGGCCATGAAATGCAACATGAAGGTTTCATCGGTGAGTCCCTGCACGGATCGCGCGGGCGCGAAGCCTATGGTCATGGTTCTCGATGAACCCAACGCCTGCGCGGCGTAGACCGGCGTCCATCCGAGTTCCGCCGCGACCTGTTTGACCCGCCGCCTGGTCTGCTCGGAGACGCCGGGCCGGTCGTTGATGGCAAAGGACACCGCGGTCTGCGAAATGCCCAGCTCGTCCGCGATGTCCTTCAAGCTCACACGCTGCGCACCTGTAGACGCCGGCGATGACGCCCCGCGAGCAGGTCCCATGAATACTCCTCCTTGCAGCCACGATGCGAATACCACGCTACAACACATTATGCTTCCCGCCGCGCACCACACCCCGATTGTCGCGCCGGATGTCCGAAGCGGACAACCATGAGTGTGGGTTCGCGGGCGAAGCAAGCCTCGACGTCCTCGCCGTATGGACGAAGCACACCATGCCGCCGTGCGGGGTGACTCGTTACTTTCCGCTGGCGAGCAGTTCGTGAAGATGCGCGCGGTGCAGCCTCTGCTCGCGCGGATCGGGCACCGGCAGGGAGGCCAACAGCTTCTGCGTGTAGGCGTTGCGCGGATGCCGCATGATCTGATCGGCGTCGCCATGCTCCACGATCCGTCCCTTATGCATCACCATGACGCGGTCGGCGAGCATATCCACCACCGCCAGATCGTGGGTGATGAACAGGCAGGCGAAGCCGATCTCCGCCTGCAGCCGCTTGAACAGCTCCAGCACCTTGGCCTGAACCGACACGTCCAAAGCCGATGTCGGCTCGTCCGCGATCAGCAGGGAGGGCTTCAGGGCCAGGCCCCGCGCCAGCGAGGCGCGCTGACGCTGCCCGCCGGAAAGCTCGTGGGGGAAACGGTTCATGTAGGCGCGCGGCAACTGCACCATCTCCAACAGATCTCCCACATAGTCCCTAGCCTCGGCCACCGAACCATACTTCCTGTGCACGATCAGCGGTTCGGCCACGTTTTCCGCAATGGTCATCAACGGGTTGAACGAGGAGCCGGGATCCTGGAACACGAAGCCGATGTCGGCGCGCTTGGGTTTGAAGTCCCGCTCCCTGACACCGTTCATCTCCACGCCAAGCACGTTCAATGACCCGCCGGACACTTTCTGCAGGCCGGCGATGGCGCGACCGGTGGTGGATTTGCCGGAACCGGATTCACCCACCAGGCCGAGCACTTCGGAACGGTGAATCGTGAAGTCCACGCCGTCCACGGCCTTGAAATCGGGTTGCATCAGATGCCCGGGATACGTGATCGTCAATCCCTTGGCCTCGACGGCCACCGGCTGCTCGCGCCAATCGGATTTGCGTTCGATCACGCGACCGTCCGGATCGCGCACGACCAGCTTCTGGCCGACGCGCGGCACCGCGCCCAGGAGGCGCTTGGTGTAGTCGTCCTTAGGGTCGTAGAACACCTGCTCCACGGTGCCTTGTTCGACCACGTGGCCGCGGTACATCACCACCACCTGGTCGGCGATGTCGGCGATCACGCCCATGTTGTGGGTGATGATGAGCACGGACGCATCGAATTCGTCTCGCGCCAGACGAAGTAGGTCGAGAATCTCGGCCTGGACCGTCACGTCCAGAGCGGTGGTGGGCTCGTCGGCCAGGATGAGGCCGGGGTTGAGCACCAACGCCATGGCGATGACGATGCGCTGCTTCTGACCGCCGGAGAACTGATGGGGGTAATAATCCACGCGGGTCTCGGCGTCGGGGATGCCGACCTTGTTCAGGATGTCGACGGCTTTGGCGCGCAGCTTCTTCCTGTCCTTCAGCCCGTGGGCGCGCAGGCCCTCCTCGATCTGCCATCCGATCGTGTACACCGGGTTGAGCACCGAGTTCGGCTCCTGAAAGACCATCGCGGCTTCGGATCCACGCATGTCGCGCAGCTGTTCGCCGGAAAGCGAGAGCACGTCCAGGCCATCGGAGCCGTCACGCCGGGAAAGGTACACCGCTCCCGACGTGGTGGCGGTTTCCGGCAACAGTTTGATGATGGAGCGGGCGGTCACGGATTTGCCGGAGCCGGATTCGCCGACCACGCCGACCACGGTTTTACGTGGGATCGTGAAATTCACGTTCTCTACGGCTTTGATGGAGCCCGCATCGGTCATGAAGGAGACGGACAGATCCTTGATGTCGGCCAGATTATGTTGACGCTGTTCACTCATAATGCTCATTCCTTGCCCTTGGTCGCCGGCGCGACGGTGCCTTCGCCGGTCCACTCGGATGCGGTGAAGTCCGGGTCGTGATCGATGACGGTGGACGGCGGATTGACGTTGGAATCCAATTCGGCGATCACTTCATTGCGCACGGAGGGTTTCTCGGTGGGATCCACGGAGGTGTCTTCGATGGATCCCACCACTTCGCCGGCGGACTTGCGCGCGCGCAGGCGCGGGTCGGCAAGGTCGTTGAGGGATTCGCCCACCAGCGTGATGCCAAGCACGATCAGCACGATGGCCATGCCCGGGAACACCGCGGTCCACCAGATGCCGGCGGTCACGTCGGAGACGGAGCGGTTCAGGTCATACCCCCATTCGGCCGCGGCCGTCGGCTCGATGCCGAAGCCCAGGAAGCCCAGACCGGCGAGGGTCAGGATGGCTTCGGACGAGTTCAGCGTCAGAATCACCGGCAACGTGCGGGTGGAGTTCTTGAGCAGGTGCTTGGTCATGATCCGCCAGGTGGAGGCGCCGACCACACGGGCCGATTCCACATAGGCGGATTCCTTGATACGGATCACCTCGGCGCGAATCGTGCGGAAGTACTGCGGAACGTAGACCACGGTGATCGAAATGCCCGAAGCCAGGATGCCGCTCCACAGGCCGGACTGCCCGTGGGAGATCATGATGGCCATCAAAATGGCGAGCAACAGCGAGGGGAAGGAGTAGACGGCGTCGGCGATCATCACCAACACACGGTCCACCCAGCCACCGAAATAGCCCGAGACCAGGCCCAGCATCACGCCGGCGAAGATGGAAAGCAGCACGGCCACGACGATGGCGATCACGGCGGTGCGCGCGCCCCACACCACACGGGAGAACACGTCGAAGCCACCGGCGGTGGTGCCCCAGATGTGTTCGGCGCTGGGGGCGGCCTGCGCCGGGAAGGAGACGCCGTTGGCGTCCTTGATCTGCGCATGGCCGTAGGGGGCGATCAGCGGCGCGAAGACGGCCACCAGCAGGAAGAAGGCGGTCAGCGACAGGCCGGTGACCAGCATGGCTTTCTGCCATCCGACCGCGACGCGCAGCTCCTTGATGATCGGGATCTTGGACCACAACGGCGCGCCGGCGTTGACGTTGAGCTTGTTCAGGCGTTCGTCGCCCGGCACGGTGACTTTGTTTGCGGATGCGTTGGACACGTCAGTACCTCACTCTCGGGTCGATGAGCGCGGCGATCACGTCGACGACGAAGTTGACGACGGCCACGATGACGGCGATCAGGATCACGATGCCCTGCACGGCCACGAAGTCACGGGCTTTCAGATATTGGGACAGCATGAAGCCCAGCCCTTTCCACTCAAAGGTCGTTTCGGTAAGCACCGCGCCGGCGAGCATCAGGGCGATCTGCATGCCCATGACGGTGATGATCGGAATCAGCGCCGGCTTCCAAGCATGCGTGTTCAACAGGCGCTTCTCGCTCACGCCACGAGAACGGGCGGCCTCGACATAGCCTGCGTTGAACGTGGAGATCACGTTGGTGCGCACCAGACGGATGAACACGCCTGCGGTCAGCAGGCCCAACGCCAACGCGGGAAGCACGGCGTGGCGCAACACGTCGGCGAGCACGGTCATGTTGCCCAGCTGCAGGGCGTCGATGATGTAGAAGCCGGTGGGCGAGATCAGTCTCGAGAACTGCATCTCGGACGCCAATGACGATCGGCCGGAAGCGGGAAGCACGTTCAGCCAGATGGCGAAGATCAGTTTCAGGACCAGGCCAAGGAAGAAGACCGGCGTGGCGTAGCACAGGATTGCGAAGGTGCGGATGCCGGCATCAGCCGCGCGGTCGCGCCGGCGTGCGGCAAGACGCCCCAGACCGATGCCGACGATCAGCGCGACGATCAGCGCGAGGAAGGCCAGTTCAAAGGTCGCGGCGCCATAGTGGGCGAGGATGGCGCTCACCGGCTGGTTGTCGGTCAGCGTGGTGCCGAGGTCGCCATGCAGCAGGTCACCCAGATAATCGGCGTATTGCACGATCAGAGGCCGGTCGTAACCGGCGGCGTGGATGCGTCGCTGCAGCTCCTCGGGGGTCAGCCGTCCGCCCATCGCGGCGGAGATCGGGTCACCGGTGGCGCGCATCACGAAGAAAACGATGGTGACGAGAATGAAGACGGTGGGAATGATCAAAATGAACCGAGTGAGGACGAAACGGAAGAATCCACCCGACAGTCGGTTCTTTTTGGCTTGTTTCGGCTTCGCCGCATCAGGTGCGGCGGCCGGAGCTGCTGTGTTGGACACGCGGCGCTCCTTACGGTAAAGGCCAATGGAAACGATTGTTCCTCCCGGCATGGGAGGCGATGACAAAGTCGCGTCACGACACGCACCTTCCCTATGCGGGGAGGTGGGACGCGACGCCGGAAGGGAGAGACGCGCCAGGCGAATGCCCGTTACGCGCGCTCTCCCTTCTCCCGCCTTGCGGCGGATGGCTCCCGTCGGGGAGCATGCAGGTCACTTGGTGACGGAGGAGTAGCGGAAGCGGAAGGATGCGTCAAGCACGACGCCCTTCACGTTCGAGCCGGCGACGGCGGTCTGAGCACCCTGCAGCAGCGGGATGGTGGACAGATCGTCGGTTTCGAGCCGCTGAATCTGCTTCAGGGTCTCGGCTCGGGCGTTCTCGTCGGTTTGGACGGCCTGCTTGACGATGAGGTCGTTGATCTCCTTGTTGGAGTATCCGTTGTTCACGAAGTTGCCGTCGCGGAAGAACGGGGAAAGGTAGTTGTCCGGATCGGAGTAGTCCGGGAACCAGCCGAGCTGGTAGACCGGGTATGCGCCGTCGGAATCCTTGGTGACCACACGGTCCTTGTTGTACTGAGTCCATTCGGTCTGCTGCAGGTCGACGGAGAATAGGCCGCCCTCCTCGAGCTGGGACTTGATCGCGGCGTACTCGTCGGCGGAGGAGGAACCGTAATGGTCGCCGTTGTACTGCAGTTTCAGGTCGACCGGAGTGGTCACGCCGGCGTCCTTGAGCACCTTCCTGGCCTTGTCGACGGAAGGCTTGCCGTTCTCGCCGTAGGCGGCCTTCAACGTATCCTCGTGGCCGGCAAGGCCATCGGGGATGTAGGAGTACATCGGGGTGTAGGTCTTCTTATAGACCTTGGTGGCCAGTTCGTCACGGTCGATCAGGTTGGCGACGGCCTGGCGTACCGCCTTGGCCTTGTTGGCGTCGGCGTTGGGCTGGGATTCGCCGAAGGGCTGGATCTTCATGTTGAAGACGAGCAGACGCTCCTCGCCGCCCGGTCCCTTGATGACCTGCAGCTTGGAGTCCTTGGACAGGTCCTCGATGTCGGTCGGGGTCAGGGAGCGGTAGGCGACATCGACCTGCCCCTGCTGCACGGCCATCTTCAGGTTGGAGGCGTCGGCGAAGTACTTGACCTGCACCGCGGCGTTCTTGGCGGGGGTCAGGCCTTGGTAGTCGGCGTTCTTCTCGTAGGCGGCCGTCTCGTTGAGTTTGAAGGAGGTCAACGAGTAGGGGCCGGCGAAGGCCTTCTTGGACACGATGGTGTCGGCGTCGGTCAGCTTGTCGGCGGCGAAGGAGTCCTCGTCGACAATCGGACCGGCCGGGGAGCTCATGACCTGCTTCAGGGTCACGTCGAAAGGCACGGCGTCGGTGAACACCACGGTGGTGTCGTCCACGGCCTTGACGTCGGTGATGTTGGCCAGCAGCGAACTCGGCCCGTTCTCGTCGTTGATCTTCTTGACGCGATCGTAGGAGAACTTCACGTCGGAGGCGGTCAGGTCATTGCCGTTGGCGAATTTCAGACCCTTCTTGAGTTTGACGGTGAACTGGGTGCCGTCCGCGTTCCAGGTGCCGTTGTCGGCGGCGATGTCGGCAGACAGTTCGGAGGTGTTGTAGTTCTGGGCGTACAGGAACGGGAACACCTGAATCTGCACGGCGTAGGAGCCGTTGTCGTAGGATCCGGCCGGATCGAGGCTGGTGATCTTGTCGGTGGTGCCGATGGTGACGGCGGAGCTGCCGCCGGCCGTGGCGGCATCATCCTTCACGCCGCCGCATGCGGCGAGGGACGCGATGGCGGCCACGGAAGCGATGGCGGCCAGAATCTTCTTGGAATGCACAGGAGTCCTCTCTCTGTAATGGCATCGCCGCGCCTGTGCTGTGGACACGGCCTTTCCGCCGACTATCGCCCCGGTTTGTTAACCGCGCGTTTCCGAATCGGACTTCTTTCATTCCACTCGCGACGCATGGCGGCTGATTTTCGGCGGTATTGAGCGGTTTATCGGATTCCTGTGACATCTGGCCCCGTGGGGCCGCATGGTGAGACAAACCGTCGCGTCTCGCCATCGGCCCCGCGGTCCCGACATGCCGTCACCGGCGAATACGCAGCGTGGCGAGCTGGAATGGCGCCAACGAAACGACCGCACCGTCGGCAGGCATTGGTTCGTCACCGGCGAGCGCGCGCGGCAGTTCGGCATCCAGCTCCGGCTCCTCCATGAGATTCACCTCCCGCACGCCGGCCTTGGCATCGGAGAGAGCGGCGTCAAGGCGCAGTGTGGCCGTGGCATTGCCGCCGGCGGCCTCGTACAGGCGCACGATCAGATCGCTGGAACCGTCATCGGCGAGCTTGATCCAGTCCAATACGATGACGCCGGTGGCGTCGGCGAGCGAGACCAGCGGCGCCATATCAGGCAACTCCCCTATTACGGGGCTGTTAAGTCGCGCCGCTTCGTCCAGCACCGCATTCATATCGGCGTCAGCGACCAGAGACCACGCGAAGGAGTGTGCGCCTTGGTCGGTGCGTGGGTCGGGGTACAGCGGTGCGGACAGCAGCGAGAGCCGCACCATGGTGCCGCGGCCGGTGCCATGTGCCGCATCGGCGTGGATGGGGCTGACGTCGGAGCCGTAGGTGGAGGCGTTGACCACGGCCGCGGCATAGCCGGCGTCGGCGATGCGCACGAAACGATGCGTGCAGCTTTCGAATTTGGCCTCGTCGCCGCGCGTGTTCTTGGCGATCGGACGTTCGACCAGCCCGTACTGGCATTCGTATTGCGCGTTCATCGCCTGCACGCTGATCGGCATATCCACCTTGAGGAACTTCTCGACGGCGTGCCAGTCCACGTCGGCGGCGAAGTCCATCGTGGCCGAACCCGGGTTCAGGGTGATGGACGTGCGAATATCGACGCCCTCCGAGCGTGCGACGGCATGCACGACGACCCCGCCGCAGCCGGTCTTGTCGAGACTTTCGATCGAAGCTTCGGCGAGTGGGGAAGCGGTGCGGAACGCATCGCGTTGGACATCCCAGGCATCCCAGTGGGACGGTTCGTCCTTGAGCATCTCGTAACGGCCCAATCGGGTGCCGGCCGGCACCAGTTCGCGGCCGTTGCGTTGATCGACGAGCGACGAAACGGTGCCGTCGGCCTCGATGCGCACGTGCAGGCGGCCGTTGTCGAGCACGAGCGCATCGCCGTCATGACCGACGGCGACCCGGGCCCCGGTCGTGGCACCGTCTTCGGCCAGCGCCGACGCCGGACGCACCACCCACGCATCCTCGGCACGCCGGGAATACGGGACGATCATGGCATCGGCGATGATCGCGGCATCGTGGTTCACGGCCGCGATGGCGCGCCCCGCGTCAAGGATGATCCCGTCCAGTCGGGCGATGTCCCGCTCGTATTCCGCCCGCGCCTGACGATGCACCCACGCGATGGCCGAACCGGGCAGGATGTCGTGGAACTGGTTCAGGAGCAGCGTTTTCCATATGCGGTCCAGCTCTTCGCGCGGATAGACATAGTCCGGGTTCTTGATGCGGGCCGCGGCGCACAGGTATTCGGTGACGCGCAGCATCGACTCCTCCTGGCGGCAGCCGCGCTTCATGTCCTGCTGGGCGGTGAGGGTAGCGCGGTGCAGTTCAAGGTACAGTTCGCCCTTGAACACCGGGGTCTCCCCTTGCGCATCGTCGACGATATCCTTACGCACACGGTCGAACAGTTGGTCGGGAGTACCGAATTCGATTTTCGGCGCGCCGGCGAGATCATGGTCGCGGCGGATGCGCGCGGTCATCTCACGGGTGGGGCCGCCACCGCCATCGCCGAAGCCGTACAGCAGAATCGCGTTACGGGAGAGGTCCTTGTCCAGGAAGTTGCTCTGCGAATACATCAGCTCATGCATGCTCATCCACGAGCAGTAGGTATCCGAAGGCGGGAAGTGCGTGAGAATACGCGAGCCATCGATGCCTTCCCACATGAACGAGTGGTGAGGGAACTTGGTGGTGTCATTCCACGAGATCTTCTGCGTGAGGAACCAGTCGAATCCTGCACGGCGGGCGATCTGCGGCCAGGAGCCGGTGTAGCCGAAACTGTCCGGTAGCCAGATGCCACGCGGCGTGACGCCGAGATGCTCCTTGAAATATCGGCGGCCGAACGTGATCTGCCGCACCAATGATTCGCCCGCGGGAATCATGTTGTCGGATTCGACCCACATGCCGCCGACCGGGATGAAGCGGCCCTCGGCGATGCGCCGCTTCATTCGTGCGAACAGGTCGGGATGCTCCTCTTCCAGCCATGCGTACTGTTGGGCGGAACTCATCGCATACGTGAAGTCCGGGTCTTCGTCCATCAAAGCCAGCACGTTGGATACGGTACGGGCCACCTTGCGCCGGGTTTCGCGCACCGGCCACAGCCATGCGGAGTCGATATGCGCGTGGCCGATGGCGATGTGGTTGATTGCGCTGGAGGCGGCCGGTTCAGCAAGCACGCCGGCGAGCGCCGCACGGGCTGCCGACACGGTTTCCAAGTCGCGTTCATCGTAGATGTTCAGGGAGCGTTGCAGTGCTTTGGCGAGCTGCCAGTAGCGTGGGTCGTCGTCTTTGAGCTCACGAATCAGCGAGGAGACGGTTTCCAGATCCATGTAGTAGGCGAACACGTCTTCGTTGAAGATGGTGACGTCCATACGACTCAGTGTGTATGGGAAGTCACAGGTGCCGGTGGCCTCTTCGCCGAGTTCGGTGGGTGAGAACGGGGTGGGGCCTTCGACGAATGGGTTGGCGGCGGCTTCGATATAGACGGTGAAGTCGCCATGCTCATCGAGTTCGACAGTGCTGCTACCGTCCGCGTAGACGAGTGGAATCCAGTGGTTGCGTGGGTTCGCGGATTTGATGGCGGTGCCGTCGGCACGATAGACAAGTCCCTCGGATTGGAATCCGGGGCCGCGGTGATCGAGCCAGCCGAGGTCTACCATGAGTTCGACTTTTCGTCCTTTGACCGCCGCCATGTCGATATGGCCGTTCACCTCGAACCATGTGGTGCCCCATGTGGTGCCCCAGACGCCGGGAACGCGGAAAGGTTCGAAGGGCACTTGGCCGTTGCGCACTTTGGCTAGAAATTCACTGGAGGGCACCGGTTCGCCGGGATTGTGGAACGAACGCAAGGTGCATGCGGCGAGTGTGGTGTGGATATGCGGTTTGACACGCTGCTGCATGACGCGGTCGCAGCGCTCCAACTGCTGATTGGGCAGAAGAAACATGGAGAGTTCAACTCCTTTGCTGTGTCTGGTGGTAGGGGTGGGAGTGATGGTAATTGGAGAAACCGTAATACGACATACTTCTGTCCCCTCATGGTACAAGGAGGCAGAAGCGTCAGGCGAGAATTCAGCGCGTGACGCGCAGGGTGGCGAGCTGGAACGGGCCGAAGTGCAGTGTGGCGCCTTCGGCGTTCTGTGTGCCGTCTTGCAGCGCGACCGGCAGGTCGGCGGCCAAATCGTCGCCTTCCAACACGTTGGTCTCATGCACCGAAGCGCCTGCGAGCGCCGGGCAGACGTGCAGCGTGGCATCGGCCCTGCCGCCGGCCGCCTCATAGGCGCGCACAATCAGGTCTCCGGAGCCATCGTCGGCCAGCTTTATCCAGTCCAACACCACGGTGCCGTTTGCTGACTCGATCGAGGCGAGCGGCGCCAAGTCGGGCATGTCATGAAGCGTCGGTGCGTTGAGTGCGCAAGCGGCGTCAAGCGCACGGCCCACCGTGGCGTTGGCCACCACGGACCAGTCGAACTCGTGCGAGCCGATATCGGTGCGCGGGTCGGGGAAGGTCGGCGCGGAGAGCAGCGACAGTCGGAACATGGTGCCCGAGTCACGACCTTCGGCGGCGTTCCCGGAGATCGGCGTGGCATCGGACCCGTACACCGATCCGTTGATGACGGCCGCCGCGTAACCGGCGTCGCCGATAAGGGCGAAGCGGTTCGTGCTGCTCTCATACTTGGCTTCGTCGGATGCGGTGTTTTTGACGATTGGGCGGCGGACCAGACCATACTGGCAGTCGTATGTTGCTTGGTCGGCCACGATACCCAGCGGCAGATCGACTTTGAAGAAGCGTTCACGTTCGTGCCAGTCAATGTCGGCGTGGAAATCGAGCGTGTGTGAACCGGGGCGCAGCGTGATGGTGGTGGTGATGACGGTGTCATCGTCGGCGGTACGCACACGGACTCGTACCGCACCGTTTTCGGTATCGACCGATTCGATTGATCCGGTCATGGCATTCGCCATGAGCAGGGATTCGCGTTCGATCTCCCAGGCATCCCAAACGGCGGGTTCGTCCCTCAACAGTTCGTATTGGCCCAATCGGGTGCCGGCCGGAACCAGTTCACGGCCATGCTCCTCGTCAAGCAGCGACGAGATCGTACCGTCGGCCTCGATGGTGACGGACAGTACGCCGTTGGCCAGCAGTACACGGCCGTTGTCCAATGTCTGGGTCAGTAC
Source organism: Bifidobacterium sp. FKU (assembly GCF_026016385.1). Lineage (NCBI taxonomy): Bacteria > Bacillati > Actinomycetota > Actinomycetes > Bifidobacteriales > Bifidobacteriaceae > Bifidobacterium > Bifidobacterium sp. FKU. The sequence goes on along the minus strand of NZ_CP092888.1, from coordinate 1,048,577 downwards.
GGAAAGCGCGTTGGTCGGTTCGTTGATGCGGCTGGCACGCCAAGACGCGCCGTCATTACGGAACTGGCTGATGCGGGCTTCGGCGAGCAGATCGGCCTGCGGGTTGGCCTTGCGCAGCACGGCGCACATGTCTTGGGCGATTTCAGCGAGACGCTTCAGGTCACGGCGATAGTCCTCGCGGGCTTCGCGGTGCACCCATGCGATGGACGACCCCGGCAGCACGTCATGGAACTGGTTGAGCATCAGGGTCTTCCAGATACGGTCCAGCTCTTCGCGCGGATAGGCGTAGTTCGGGTCGGCCAACGTGGCGGCCGCGCCCAGGTATTCGACCGTGCGCAGCAGCGATTCCTCTTGGCGACAGCCGCGTTTCATGTCCTGTTGCGAGGTCAAAGTGCCGCGATGCAGTTCGAGGTACAGCTCGCCCTTCCAGACGGGCATTTCGGATCCGGCGTTGCGTTCGATCTGCCGACGCGCCTTGGCGAAGAACTCGTCCGGTGTTTCGACGCTCACCTTGGAGACGCCTTCGAGGTTCTCGTAGCGGTGCAGATGCTCCATCATGTTGCGCGTGGGGCCGCCGCCGCCATCGCCGAAACCGAAGAGCAGGAGCGAACGGTCGGCAAGGTCTTTGTCCTGGAAGTTCTTCTCGGCGTAATCGAGTTCCTGGACCTTGCACCAGGCGGCATAGGTATCCGCCGGTGGGAAGTGGGTGAAGATGCGCGAGCCGTCGATGCCTTCCCACATGAACGAGTGGTGAGGGAACTTGGTGGTGTCGTTCCACGAGATCTTCTGCGTGAGGAACCATTCGTACCCTGCACGGCGGGCGATCTGCGGCCATGCGCCGGTGTAGCCGAAGCTGTCCGGCAGCCATACGCCCTTGGGCTCCACACCGAGATGTTCCTTGAAGTATTTGCGGCCATATGCAATCTGGCGAATCAGTGATTCACCGGCGGGCAGCATGCCATCGGCTTCCACCCACATGCCACCGACCGGGATGAACCGGCCTTCTTCAATGCGCTGCTTCATGCGTTTGAAGATGTCCGGATGATCCTCTTCCAGCCAAGCGTACTGCTGGGCGGAGCTCATCGCGTATTTGAAGTCGGGGTCGGCGTCCATCAGAGCCAATGCGTTGGATACGGTGCGGGCCACCTTGCGGCGTGTCTCGCGCACCGGCCACAGCCATGCGGAGTCGATATGTGCGTGGCCGATGGCGCTGACGTTCATGGCCGAGGCGTTGGCCGGCTTGGCCAGTACGCCGGCGAGTGCTGCGCGCGCGGCTTCCACGGATTCGGAGTTACGCTCGTCGTAGGCGTTCAGCGAACGCTGCAATGCTTTGGCGAGTTGCCAGTAGCGCGGCGACTGCTTGTCGGCGAATTCCATCAGGGAGCTCACCACGTCGAGATCCACGGAGTAGTTCTCGAAACGGGCATCGAATTCGGTCAGATCGGCGGACTTGAATACGTACGGCTCGTCCGGCTTGCCGGTGGCATGGTCGCCCAGTTCGGTCTCAATGAACGGAGGCACGCCGAGCAGCAGCGGGTTGCTGGCGGCTTCGAGATACAGGGTGAAGCTGCCGTCTTCGGCGACCGGCACTTGCGCGTTGCCCTCGGCATCCATGAACGGCACCCAATAGTTGAGCGGGTGTACGGCTTTGATGGCGGTGCCGTCGGCACGGTAGACGAGGCCCTCGATATGGCCGCCGCAGGAGTGCGGGTACCAGCCAAGGTCGAGGATGAGCTCCAGCGGCTTGCCTTTCGGGTAGCCGGCCGGCACAGTACCGGTCAGGCGGAACCAGACCGTGCCCCATGTGGTGCCCCATTCGCTGCCGAGCGTAAACGGCTTGAAATCGATGTCACCTCGATTGAGCTTCTCGAAGAACTCGTCAGTGGGCATCGGCTCTCCGGGAATGTCAAAGGACTCCACCGCAAGCTGTGCGATCGATGGGTGGATATGAGGGTCCACGCGCTGGCGCACGATGCGCTTGCACCGCTCCAGTTGCTGTTCAGGTTTCAGGAACATCTGCTGTTCACTCCCCTTATCTCTGCCGCTTGTGAGGCCACATCATTGTGCTGCCCGTTCATGGGAAACATATCGACATGCGCCCTCGCCCGCAGGAGACTAAAGCGCTTTAGTAACATGTTGGAGGGAACGGGATATGATGTCAAATTATTATCGCAATTCAGCGTGTTCCGTCAGGCATGTCACGCTCGGTGTCGATGACGATGGTCACCGGCCCGTCATTGACCAGCCCGACCCGCATATGCGCGCCGAAACGACCTTCCTTCACCGGCACTCCCCCGGAGCGCAACGCCTCGTTGAACTTGATCCACATGAGATCGGCATGTTCGGGCTTGCCGGCCTTGATGAAGCTCGGGCGATTGCCCTTGTGCACGTCGGCGAACAGCGTGAACTGCGAGATGGAGAGAATCTCGCCGCCGATGTCCTGAATCGAACGGTTCATCTTGCCCTGCGCATCCTCGAACACCCTGAGATTCAGAATCTTATGAGCCAACCAGGCGATCTGCTTGTCGCCGTCCTCATCGGTGACGCCTACCAGAATCATGAATCCCGGGCCAATCTGCTGCGGCTCGAACGTGGGATCCAGCGTGCCCAACTCATTGACCACGTTCACGGACGCTTCGGATACTCGTTGCAATACGACTTTCATGGTTCCCTACAGTACAACGTGTGCAGTCATCACCACCGAACCATGCCAATACTGCGGCAGCCAGCAGGTCGAGGCACCATGGACGCTCTGCCAAGGTTGACCGCAGGCCGCGCACCCGCAGGATAATCGGCGTCTGCCCCGAATGCGGACGCGAAGTGATGGCCGCGAAGGGCGAGGCGCTGCGCCTGTGCAAATGCGGCGACCCCGTCAACGTGGCCGAGCTGCGCGAGCAAAGCCAAGCCGAGGCCGAATCAATCCACCTGACCAAAACCCCGGCAGGCATGAGCCAATGGCTCAAGGGAAACTACGGGTACGAGGTCAGCCGCAGGCGGATCAGCAACTGGCTCAACCGGGGCAAACTCCCCGGCTCGAGACCCGTCGATGACGGCTACTGGGAGTTCAACATACGGGAGATTCTTGCGTTGGCTATGGGCTCCAGCGGCCGTTCGGCTTGACATGATGTAGTCTGTAGGATACAATAGAGGTAAGGAAATCAAGCAATCCGCCGAATACCGCAAGTGGTTCAAGAAACTCAGGGACCACAAAGCGAAGGCCGCCATCCAAGCCCGGCTCGATGCCTGCAAGCTCGCAGGCAGGCCATTCGGCGACATCAAACCCGTGGGAGGCCCGGTCAGCGAGATGCGGTTCCACACCGGGGCCGGATACCGCGTCTACTTCGCCATGCAGGGCAACGTGCTCATGCTGCTGCTCGCAGGCGGCGACAAAAGCACCCAGCAGACCGACATCAGACAAGCCCACGACATCCTCAACGACTACAAGGAACAACGACAATGAGCACCGAATTCACCGACTACGACACCAGCGAATACCTCGAAAACGAACAGGACATCATCGCCTACCTCAACGCCATAGCCGAATATGACGACCCCGCACTCATGCAGGCCGCGCTCGGCAACGTCGCCAAGGCCCGGGGCATGACCCAGATCGCCAAGGACGCGGGCGTGGGGCGCGAAAGCCTCTACAAGAGCCTCAGCAAGGACGGCAACCCCAGCTTCCAGACCATCGCCAAGGTAATCCACGCCCTCGGCGGACGCCTCACCATCCAAGCCGCCTGAAAAAACAAAACACAAGCGGGAGTAGGGTGAATCCACCCCGTGGCATACTCCGTATCAGGATTAGTGTGAAAGCCTCTGGGACATACATCTCAGGGGCTTTACTCATATCCAGTCGCGGACCGGCCCGAGGCGGTCGGATCCAGGAAGGGGTTCGACCATTTCGAGTCGGACACGGTGGTCGGCGCCGCGCCGTCGAGGCGCTGCATGAACACGCAGGTGGAGCGCAGGAGCCGCAGGTTGTTCGCCCGGCTCGTCGACGACAAGAGCGCGTCCGCCACGGCCAGGGCCGAATACGAGATCTTCAAGGACATCCCGCCGGCCGCGCGCGTCGACCGCACGTGGGACAACGGCACGGAGGCGAGCCTGCACATGCTGGTGGACGAGGCGCTGGGCATGCTCACGTACTTCGCCGACCCGTACGGTTCCTGGCAGCGTGGCAGCAACGAGAACAGGAACGGCAGGATCCGCCGCTACCTGCCCAAGGGAACCGGGTTCGGGGACTTGGCCCAGGAGGACCTCGACGCGATCGTCGGGGAGATCAACGACACCCCCATGAAGCTCCTCGGCTACAAAACGCCCAACGAGGTATGGGACGAGGAGATCGCCAGGCTACAATCGAAGGCAGCCAGCCCGAACACAAGCGTTGCGCTTACAAATTGAATCCGGGAGGCACAGCTCTACTTCCACTTCATCGCTCGCTGCGCCATCAACGTGAGTATCGCGGTCACAGCGACCAGATAGCCGAGCCCAATTCCAACGTCACCCCACGTCCCCTCGCCAATGAGCGGCATCGTCACGGCCTCGCGCATGTGGTAGATCGGAGTGTACGGTGCAGCCGTCTGCGCCCAGCTCGGAAGCGTCTCAATCGGCATCATGGCTCCACCGATCATTCCCAAGGGGATGATGATGGCGACCGCTGCCATGGAGACGCCGGCCATCGACGGCAGAATGATTCCGACGAGTACCCCAAGCATGAAGAAAAGCAGGAAGCCCAGGATCAAGGGCAGGAGTGCAATCGGCGCGGTCGCCTCCGGAGTCATGCCGAGTGCCATCGCGATGCCGAAGAGGGCAAGGGCCTGCGTTATCAGGAAAATCATGCCCGCCGTCGCCTGTGCGGCAATGACCGTGTTTGAGGAGATGGGGAAGCTCCGTAGGACGACGAACATTCCGTTTTCGCGCCACAGCGCAAGGTGGGTGGCGCCCGCGAAGATTCCCACGAAGGCCGCGCCGAAGGCCATGACGTTCGCGCTGATCGGCCCGGTGAGGTCCATTCCTTCGATACTGTCACCCATCGTCAACACGAGCGCAACGAGTAGGCCCGCCGGGAAGAGGAACGTAAAGATAAGGGTTGCCCAGTCGCGTAGGTCGTAGCGAAGAAGGACATTGGTTAATGCGCGGTATCTGGTCATGCTACGTAATCCCTTCCGGTGAGCTGGAGATAGACGTCCTCGAGGCGCCCATCGTGGACTTGGGCGTGCCGTGTATCGATCCCGCCTTCAGCGAGGCGCGCGAACAGAGCGGCCGTGTCGTGAGACCGAACCTCGAGCCCGTCTTTGGTGACCCGCACCGCGTCCGGGCCAAGAAGCGTCGCCACCGCATCCGCCTGGTGGAGAGCATTGGGGAGAATGACCGTCGAGCCGAGATCGGCCTCGGCGACGAGGCGGCTCGGGCTCGACGTCGTGAGAATCTTGCCCTGTTCGACGATCGACACCGTGTCACATAGCCGCTCAGCTTCGTCGAGGTAGTGCGTCGTATAAAGGGTGGTCATCTCCAGAAGATTGGTCGACTGGAGCAGGGAGACCAACGAGTACCTGGCTTCGGGATCGAGACCTGCCGTCGGCTCGTCGAGGAAGAGGACTTTCGGCCGGTGCACAATCGCGGTGGCGACGGCGAGTCGCTGGCGCTCGCCCCCGGAGAGATTCTCCACTTTGGTGTCAGCCGCCTTCGCGAGGTTGAGGGCCTCGATGAGCGTGTCGATCGTGGAGTGCTCTGCGCCCTGGATCGCACAGACCGCGCGAAGGTGCTCGCGGAGTGTCGTCTTCGGGAAGAACGCCGACTGCTGGGGCTGGATCCCGATCTGGGACAGCAGGGCTAGATTGCGCGGATAGGGCGACTGGCCGAGGACTCGGATCGTTCCTTCCGTCGGCTTTCGAAACCCTTGGATCGCGTTAAAGAGCGTCGTCTTGCCCGCCCCGTTTGGACCGATGATCCCGTGGAACGAACCTTCTTCCACCTGGAGGTCGAGGTGGGAAAGAATCGTCTTCCCCTTAATGACGACGCTTACGTCGCGTACGTCAACTGCATAGTCAGTCACGTGTGACCTTTCTCGAGTGCTGTAGCGGTGGGTGGGATACGGACATCTCGCATCCCACCCACCCCGGAACCGAAGTGAATCACTTCGAGTTGCTTCGTCAACTGAAGTGGCCTGATTTTTGTTCCTCCCTTATAGTGAGGCGGCTTGTGCCGCTTGATGTTGATAATACTCGGTTTCCACCGCTTCCGGTGTCCTGTAGCCCAGGGACCGGTGCAGGCGCTTCGAGTCCCCGCCACGAGACCCACCGGAACGTCGCCAATTCCAGGTCCTTCAGATCCGCGAAGGGTTTGCGCCGCCATACCAGCTCGGTCTTGTACGCGCCGTCGGCGCTTTCGGCCATGGCGTTGTCGTACGAGTCGCCGACGGTGCCGGTCGACGGCAGCATCCCATATTCCATAACCCTGGTGGTGTACACCGTGCCGATGCACTGCGTGCCATGGTCGCTGTGGTGGATAAGACCATCCGTTCCGCCACGGGACGCGGCCCATGAGATCGCCTGCTCCAACGCCTGCAACGGCAGCTCCTGCGTGTTCATGGCCATGGCGCACGCCCCGGATGCCAAGCTCGCGCATGATGTTCATCACCTGGTCGCGGCCGACCCCGGCCCGATCCCGGCCCTGGGCGACCAGCTGCGCGTGCATCTTCCCGTAACCGTACACGGCCACGAAGAAATCCGAGTGGATCTGGAGGATGTCGCGGGCCAGCGCCTCATGCCCCGCCCGCATGCGGCTGACGGGACGTGTTTCGAACATGCGGTAGCCGCGCGGCGTGAGAAACCCGCAGTCCAACGATTCGGAAAGGACCCTGCGGATCGGCCCGACCTTGAAACGGCTTTCATGCTCGTCGATGTACGCGGCCATCAACGCCGTGTCGGGTCGAGCCCGGCCGCGAAAAAAGCCGACGCCGTCGTCAAAATCTCGTTCGCCCGACGCAATTCCGCGTTCTCGGCCCGCAGCCTCCTCAGCTCCGCCATCGCGTCCTCGGCCGACTGCCTCGTCTCCTCCGCGACCGTCGCGTCCGACTGGTCGCGCCAACGCCGCAGCGATTCCGGCGCTATCCCCGGATCCTTCGCCACCGCGGAGATCGCGTTCGTCTCCGACGAATACAAGGAACGCGATTCCGCCAGCAGCCTGACCGCCTTCGCCTGGAACTCCGGCGTATATCGAGCGCCCTTTGCCATGGTTCCATCATCCCCCATCGAGTCAGAGGAAATACGGAACAAAAATCAGTTCATATCATATCACCCGCCACCTTCCACGCCCTGTGCCAACGCATCGAGATAACACCAAATGGCAAAGCGACCGTGATCTGGAAAGACGGAACCAGCCCACCAGAGCAATAGCAGCAAAGCTCAACATCCAAAAGCCAGCACCGATCATTTCGGTTGCTGGCTTTCTATTTACCCAGCTCAACACAACAATTTCACGTAACCCCTATTTTGGAGCAAACGAGCAAATTTTGGAGCAAAACTCAAAAACAAAACCTGCTGGCGCGAAATTGTATCAACACCAGCAGGCAGTTAGTGGAGGCGCGGGGAATTGAACCCCGGTCCGATGACCGAGCCCACAGTCTTCTACGTGCGTAGTCTGCTGGCCAAGTTGGCGATTTTTCTGCCCCCATCGATGTCGCAGACAACTGATGGCGAGCATATCCGCAGTTAAAGTCCCGATGCAGCCCTGAGGCTCAACTGCATCAGCAAGTCTTCTAAACGACGCTCAGCATCCTCCCAAAGACGAGGAGGAGTGAACGGAGCGGCTGCTCACTGGTTAATCCTGACTAAAATCAGGCAGCGAGAGCGAACTCAGTGCGGTTAGATTTAGCACTTATTCTTTTGCCGGGGTCATCCACGAGCGGACCCGGCGTTCTCGGCACGCTTCCCTGCAGCGAACAGGTCACCGTCGAAACCGATCGCCCCCAATCTTGAGTTATCAAACTTCCGGCTTTTCGGCCGGACTTTTCAGCATACACCCTATGGCGCTACTCGCGCAAATCGCCGGCAGCGAACATCGCCCCGGCATTGACGGGACCAACGTTGTCAGCAGGACCAACGGAGCGAACATCGCCCCGGAACCAACGGAACCAACGGAACCAACTGAATCGCCGTCACTTGATGATGGGCTTCTGGGATGCGGAAACATCAATCTGATGTTTGCCGGCAAAGCCAGCCGTGCCAGCGGTGATGTTCTTGTCGATTTCCTCGACTTCCGCCAGCTTCAGCTTCAGTTGCGAGGAGTCTCCCCAAATGATTACGCGGTCACCGTCGTTAAGCGTGGTGGTCACCGAATCCTGCGTCTCAGCGGTGACCTTGGTAATGGACTTACGCATCGATTCCGGCAATGCGCCCAGAATCGTCAGCGCCTCCTTCACCGAACGGTTCTTGAGACTGGCGTCTATATCCTTGACCTCGATCACCGGAATGCCATCCACGTTGGCGTTCTTCACCGAGTTCAACACACGCGCCTGGGAATCCACCGCGGTCAGGGTATCGCCTCTTTTCAGCATGGCCGCAGGCCGTTGCGCCTTGACTTCCACGCTCATCGACTTGGGGAACTGTTTGGAGACCTTGGCCTCGCTGACGCCGGGAATGGACTTGAGTTGCTCTGTGACCTCATGGGTGGAGACCAGGAACAACGACTTTCCAGCCTGCTTATCGGCGATGGCATGGATGGTCTGCGCGCTCACCCATTCGTTGGCACCGGATACGCCGATCTCACTGGTTTCCAGACGAAACACCGACGAGAAGAGCAGCAGCCACGTTAGCCCCGTCACTACAGCCACGCTGACGACAGCAATCAACACGCGTAACGCAACGACACGTACGTTCGCACGCTTGCGTTCTTTGGCGCGTTCGGTGAAATTCACCACTTTCGGGCGTGATACGACTCCTAGGGAGCCGGTGGTCTGGTGCAGCGTTTCGGCAACGTAATCCTCGCTGCGCAACCGTCGTGCATCGACGAAGGCACCGGCCTGGCCCTTGGCTACCGTCACATCGTCGATGATCTCCGGCTCGTCGATCTCGTGCCCGGAAGACACGGACCGGGGAGCGCGAGACTTCGACGAGTGACCCGTGTTTCCGCGTGAACCGATGGTGCGCGGCTTGCGGGGACTTCCGGACGAACGACGTGAGCCGTTGTCATTGCCCCCGGATCTGACCGTGCGCCCGGACATCACTCGCAGCTTTCCCGATGGGCCTCAAGTGCGGTGAGCAGCACCTGATCCATGTCGGTGATGTCGCCCGCGCCCACGGTGAAGATCACGTCGCCGTGGTGGGCGCGCATGGCCATCATCTTGGCGGCCAGGCACATATCCTCGACCGGCTGAATCCACGTGCCTGCGGAAGCGTCCTTGAGTCCCTCAGCCGCGTCCACGATGGTGGAGGGGCTGATGTCCGGGAAATCGGTCTGCTTTTCACGGGCCGGGAAGATGCCGGTGATAATGACGTCATCGGCTTTGGCCAAGGATTCGGCGAACTGGTGCGCGAAGAACTTGGTGCGGGAGAACAGGTGTGGCTGGAAGATCACACGAATGGTCGAATCGGGGTACCGGCGTCGGGCCGCATCCAGCAGGGCCGCGATTTCGGTGGGATGGTGGGCGTAATCGTCCACTACAGTGACCTGCTTGACCGTGCCGCGCACCTGGAAACGGCGTGCCGCACCGAGGAATGCGCCGGCCGCCTTGGCCGCGTCTGCGGGGCTCACGCCCAGCAGCACGGCAGCGCTGATGGCGGCGGCCGCATTGCGCGCATTGTGCACGCCAGGAACCTTCAGGGCAACGCTCTGAGACACCGGCTCCCCCGCCGTCACCGCGGCCGGCAGATGCAGGGTGAGCTGTTCGACGCCGCTGCCTGCGGTCTCACTTTCCGAAGCGATCCAGACATACGCGGCACCGCCCAAATCGGGCAGGGATTCACGCGCGGTAGTGCCGTAGGCAACGGTATGGGATTTCACGTCGGCGGGCATGGCCTCCAGCACGGCAAGTCCGTCGGGGTCGTCGATGCTGATGATCACGTGACCGGTGGCCCGGCCGGCGTGGGCAACGAACGCGGCACGGTAGTGGGCTTCGTCGCCGTAATGGTCGAGATGATCGGCTTCACAGTTGGTGATAATGGCGATGGTCGGATGATATTTGGCGAAGCTGCCGTCCGATTCATCGGCTTCGGCCACCAGGATATCGCCTTTGCCCGCGTGTCCGCCGTCCAGCGTGGTGCCGTCCGGGCCTTGGATAAAGCCGCCGATGGCGTAGCTTGGATCGGCACCGGCGTTCACCAGAATGTGGGACAGCATGGAGCTGGTGGTGGTTTTGCCGTGCGCTCCGGCCACGGTGACGGCTCGTTTGCCGTTCATGAGCAGGGCGAGGATGTCACTGCGATGCACAATGCGCTTGCCCGCCGCGTGCGCTGCGACGATTTCCGGATTGTCCGGTTTGATGGCGCTGGAGTAGACCACGGTCTCGGCCTGGGCGACATTTTCGGCTCGCTGCCCGAACTCAACGGTGATGCCCAGCGTTTCAAGTCGGTCGGTTTTGGCGCTGTGTGCGCGATCGGAGCCGTCCACCGCGACTCCTTCGGCGTGCAGCATTTCGGCCAGAACGCTCATACCGGCACCGCCGATACCGATGAAATGGGTGGCGCCGAGATCCGCGGGGCGGGCCGCAGCATCGAATGAGGCATACGTGGGGTCAAGCACGATGGGCTGATCTTGAGACAATTCAAAACTCCTTTGGGGATTCCAGCACCCTATATTATGACCGTATCTCGTGTTGCGGGACGGGATTGGCCCGTATCGCGCACGGGATGATATCTGAATACTATTTGGATGGTTCGGCTAATTGCAGAACGTGCCGGGCCATGATCTCGGCAGCGTTTCTGATGCCGTATTCCCATGCCTTGCGGCCGAATTCGGCAAGTCGTTCGTGATCGGCGAGCAGATCGGGCACATGTTCATGCACCCACTGCGGGGTCAGGTCCTTGTCTGCGACCAGAAGGCCGCCGCCGGCGTTCACCACTGGCTCGGCATTGAAACGCTGCTCGCCGTTGCCGATTGGCAGCGGCACGTAAATGGCCGGCAGACCCAGTGCAGCCAGCTCGGATACCGATCCGGCTCCGGCGCGGCAAATCACCAAGTCGGCACAGGCGAAGGCCAGATCGATTCGTTCCAGATATTCGGCGGTATGGTAGTCACCTTGTCCGGCCGATTCGGGGCCGATGCCGGTAAGCACGTCCGCGCCGGCCGAGGCCGTGACCAGTTCGCGTACTTCGCTGATTTTGCCTCGCCCGGTCAAGTGGATGATTTGTGCGTGGGCCAACAGGTCTGCGGCGGAGGAGGCGATGGCGCGGTTCAGGCTTTGCGCTCCCAGCGATCCGCCAGTGACCAGCACCAGCGGACGGTTCGGATCGACGCCAAGCTGCGCGGCCGATTCACGGCGTACGGCGGCACGATCGTCACCGATGCGTTTGGTCAGGGAGGCGATGGTCGGGCGCAACGGCAGACCGACACGCTCGACGTCGGCTCCGGCACGCGGTTTGAGACCGGTGCCTTCGTACACGGTACCGATGAAATCGGCCCAACGAGCGCCCAGTTTATTGGCCATGCCGGCACGCGCATTCTGCTCATGGATGGCAATCGGAATGCCCATCTTGTGTGCGGTGGCGTAGACGGGGGCGGAAGCATACCCGCCGAATCCGGCTACGACATCCGCATGCCGCGTTTCAAGAATGGAGCGCACCTTGGCGGTTTCTCGCTTCCATTTTGCCGGGAAGCGAAGCATGTACAGGTCAGGGCGACGCGGGAACGGCACTTTTTCGATGGTGTCGAGCTCGTAGCCGGCCTCAGGCACCAAATCCTTCTCCAAACCCACCGCAGTGCCGATGACGGTGACCTGTGCCGTGGGTTCGATGTCGCGAATCGCCCCGGCGACCGCGAGCAGCGGATTGACATGTCCGGCGGTACCGCCGCCAGCAAGAACGATATGTGGTGTGCCTTGATTCATGATTACCGAGTCTACTTACGCGCTCTGACGCGACTGTTTTATCTGCGGTTGAGAACGCATAAGTCCCACAACCAGTCCGGCCGCCGTCAAGCACATGATCATTGATGAGCCACCTGCGGAGACGAACGGCATAGGCACGCCCAATACCGGGAACACACCCACGACCACGCCGATGTTGACCATGGCCTGGCCCACGATCCAAATGGTGACGCACATCAGCACCATGGCAACATAACGATCGGTGACCTGCAATGCGATGACGATCATGCACCAGGCGAGAATCGCGAAGAACAGCAATACGATGGCGCAACCGACGAATCCGGTCTCCTCGCCGATGATCGCGAAAATGAAATCGTTATGGGCGGCCGGCAGGTAATTCCATTTCTCACGCGAATTGCCGATGCCCAATCCCAGAAAGCCTCCGGAGGCGATGGCGTACTTGGCGTGAATGGACTGGTAGCATACGCTCTGCGCGTCAGCGGCCGAGCAATCGCCATATGTGGCCAGAATACGACGCATGCGGTTCGGGCTGGAAACCGCCAATGCACCGACCATAACCACCGCGCCCAATACGCCGACTCCCATCCATTTACTGGGGAATCCGACGATCAGGAAGGCCACGCCTCCGATGAAGACCAGAATCATGGCCGTGCCGAGGTCCTTGCCGCCTATCACCAGCGCCACGCCTATCGCATACAACACCAACGGCGCGGCATATGCTTTGATTCCCTTCTTGTGGTACATCTTGCTGCAGGCATGCAACGATGAGGGCAGCCATATGCATATCGCGAACTTCATGAATTCGGCCGGCTGGATAGTGGTGAAGCCGAGGTTCAGCCAACCTTTGTTGCCGTAGACGTCGAGACCCAGCGGAGTAAAGGTCAGCGCCTGCAACAGACAGGCACCCACCACAAAGAACACGCCGGTCCGTTTCCAGAACGTCACCGGCATCGTCAATGCCACGAAGCCCAGCACCAAGCCGATCAGGCAAAACGCGCCCTGGTTCAGAAGCTGAAGGAACGGCGACTTGCCCAGTGCGGCCATGGTGACCGTGGAGCTGGAGAACACCATGATCAGGCCGAAGCATGTCAGCCCCACCACGGCCATGCGGAATCCGTGGTAGCACCATAGCGGGTTGAGCAAGCTTCGCCAACCCGTGTAGTCGGTGATTTCGAGTGCGGGCTTGTCAGGGGCTCTGTATGCCTTACGCTTATGGATATCAGTGGAGGCCATGCACCTCGCTCCACGTCTTGGCTGCGGCGGCGAATCGATTGCCTCGATCCGCATAGGACTTGAACTGGTCCATGGAGGCGCAGGCCGGAGCCATAAGCACAATGTCGCCGGCGGCGGCATACGTGCCGCAGGCTTCGACGGCACGATCCATGACGGTATCGTTGTCTTCGGGATCGATGATGGTCACCGGGATGTCCGGAGCTTGGCTGGCAAACGCTTCGATCATCGGCTGCTGGTCTTTGCCGATGATGACGGCCGCTTTGATGGTATGTGCCTGGTCCTTGACCAGGTCCTCGAATCGACTGCCCTTGGCCAGACCTCCGGCAATCCAGATCACAGACTTGGCCGGGAAGCTGGACAGCGAGGCGCGTGCCGCATGGCCGTTGGTGGCTTTGGAATCGTCCACGAAACGAACGGAGCCGCCCTCGACTGCGGCCTCAGCCACGGTTTCGATGCGATGGCCGCCCGGCTTGAACGAGGTAAGCGCCTTCAACGCGGTATCTCGATCAGCGCCAAGTCCCAGCACCAACGCCAATGCCGTCAATGCATCGGCCACCAGATGCGGGTACAGTGAGCCGTCCGGCTCTGCCAGATGCGTGAAATCGGTGATGGCGGCCAGTCTGACCGGCTCCCCCACTGCACCGCCGGCCACGCCGCTCCTGTCCACGATCCAGCCATCTTCAATGCCGATCTGACCGGCCTGGGGGGCCTCGAGCGTGAATCCCACCTTGCGGCATCCTTCGGCGGTTTGGGCCTCGGCCGCCAGTTCGCTGACTTTGGCGTCCTGCGCATTGTAGACGATGGCGTGTTTGGCGTTGTGGAACACCTTGGATTTGTCGGCGGCGTAATTCTCGCGCCCGCCATGCCAGTCGAGGTGATCGTCGGCGATATTGGTGATCGCCGCGCAGTCAAGTGCCAGCGAATCGGTGAAGTGCAATTGGAAGGAGCTCAGTTCCACGCACAGTACGTCGTGCTGAGGATTGGTGGCGCAACGAGACAGGCTCATGCTCATGTCTCCGGAGGCGATATTGCCGGCGGTCGGCGCGTCGAGTCCGCAGGCGGTGAGCATTTCCGAGGTCATCTCGGTGGTGGAGGTTTTGCCGTTGGTGCCGGTGATGCCGATCCATGGAGCCGGAGTACCGGTGCGCTCGTTATTCACACGCAGTTGCCATGCGAATTCCACCTCGCTCATCACGGGGATGCCACGGCGTTGGGCTTCCAGCACAAATGGGGTGCGGGGGTTGAACACCGGGGACGACATGACGTAGTCCACGTGGTCCCAGTCCACGTCATCAAAGGAGCGGAGACCGGCCTCGGGCTTCCTCTCGTCGACGCCAATCACGTGGGCGCCGCGTTCCCTCAATACCTCCGCCAACGAGGTGCCGGACACACCCAGTCCGGCGATCACCACTGTCTTATCCGCTACTTGCATTGTTCCTCCTGATATAGGAATTCCGTGGGTGAGCATAATCCCACCCAGATTTCCGCTAGCTGAACAGCAGGCCGGAGCGGGTGACCCAGTCGCCGTAGAAAATCGTCAGGGCGAGCAGCACGAAGATGAGTTCGATCATCCAGAACCGCACCACCACCTTGGTTTCGGTCCAACCCTTCAGTTCGAAATGATGGTGGATCGGTGCCATCTTGAATACACGTTTGTGGGTCATCTTGAAGTACCCGACCTGGATGACGTCGCTCATGGCTTCCATGACGTACAGTCCACCCAGAACCACCGCCAGGAATTCGGTGTGCGTGGCGATGGACAGGGCTGCGAACAGGCCGCCCAAGGCCAGGGACCCGGTATCACCCATGAAAATCGATGCGGGGTTCGAGTTGTACCACAGGAAGCCGAAGCAGGCGACGGCCGCGCATACGGCGATGACGGTCAGATCGAGAGGATCGGACACGGCATAGGAATAGCCGCCATGGCTGCCGCCCTTGATGTGGTAGCTTTCCCAGAATGCGATGATGCCAAAACCGGTGAAGGCGATCATCGACGAACCTGCCGCCAGACCGTCAAGCCCATCCGTCAGATTCACTGCGTTGGTCCATGCGGTCATCAGGAAGTTCACCCAGATGACGAACAGGATGATGGTTACGGCACGGCCGGCGAAGTCGAAGTTGAAGAACGGCCGTTCGATGAAGCTGATGCCCGCCTGCGCACTGGGGAATCCCGATTTGGTGGGAATCAGCAGCGCAAGTACCGCGTAGATGGTGGCGAAGATGAACTGGCCGATGAACTTGCCGGTCACCGATAGGCCTTCGTTCTGCTTCTTACGCACCTTGGCGAAGTCGTCGATAAAGCCCAGCAGACCCATCGACAGCATGGCGAACAGTACGAGCACCGCGGACCAGGAGGGCACGTCGTCCGAACGCAGGTATCGGTACAGTGCGGAGGATGCCCAACCGAGCAGAATCGCGAAGTTGATGACCACGCCGCCCAACGTGGGGGTGCCGCGCTTGACCAGATGCGACTGCGGCCCATCCTGGCGGATGTACTGGCCATAGTGCAGCTTGTGGACCAGCCGAATCAGCAGCGGGGTGCCGACCAGGGTGACGATGAGCGACACCAGCATTCCAATGATCAGAGCAATCACGTGCAGCTTCTCTTTCTTGTCGGTTTCTTGGGGTGGTTATCGGGTCAGTTCTTTGCCCAGCGTTCAGCCAAAGCGCTCAGGCCTGACGCGTGCGATCCCTTGAGCAGTACCACAGCGTCGGAATGGTTGCGCGCCAAGTCGATGACCAGCTGTTCGGCCGCATCGATGTCGTGTACGCAATCCACCGACGCGGATTGGCTCTGACGGGCACCGTCCGCCAGAGCCTGTGCCAGTGCATCGAGATGTTGGTCTTGGGCGGAACCGACCGCGATGATCGCGTCGATGCCCAATTCGGCCGCATACGTGCCGATAGAGGTGTGCAATGCCGTCTCATCGGCGCCGAGTTCCAGCATGGCACCCAGCAGCGCCACGCGGAACGGATCCTTGCCGTCATTTGAGTTCCAAGCCTTCAACCCGTTCAGGCCGGCTTTCATGGAGTCGGGATTGGCATTAAAGGAATCATCGATCAGTGTGAAGGAAGTCCCCTCGCGATTCACCGTGGACAATGCCATGCGATGAGGGCTGATGGTGTGCTGCGAGGCCAGAATCCGCGCCACCGTTTCGGGTGCCATACCGTAACGCATCGCCACGGTTGCGGCGGCCAACGCGTTCATCACGTTGTGACGTCCAGGAATGCCCAGATGCACCGGCGTATGGTTGCCGTCCGCATCGACCAACGTGAATTCAGCATGATCGGACTGGTCGGCAGTGACATCAATGGCCCGCACCTCGGGCTCCTGCGACGATCCCAAGCCGAACCACAGCACATCGCCGCTGGCCAAGCCGGCCATGGGAACCACGTGTCCGTCATCGGCGTTCAGTACCGCGGTGCCTCCGGGAAGCAGTCCCTGCACGATTTCGCTTTTTGCCTGTGCGATGCGTTCGCGGGAGCCGAATTCTCCAAGGTGAGCGACGCCGACCTTCAATACGATTGCCGTGTTCGGCGGTGCGATACGGGTCAGTCGCGCGATTTCGCCGATATGGCTGGCACCCATCTCAGCCACGAAGAACCGGGTGTGCTCATCGACCCGCAACGCAGTGAGCGGCAGGCCGATCTCATTGTTGAACGATCCCACCGGAGCCACGGTCGGGCCTACGGTGGCAAGCAGAGAGGAGAGCAGATCCTTGGTGGTGGTCTTGCCCACCGAACCGGTCAATCCGATGATGTCGAAGTCGCCGTCCAGCTCGCGGCGGCGAACGATGTTGTGTCGGGCGAGCTCGCCAAGGGCGTCGACCGTGTCTTTCACTACGATCTGCGGCAGGCCATCGGACTCCACCTCATGGTCGACGATGGCCACCGTGGCTCCCTGTTCAGCGGTTTTCGCCACAAAGTCATGCCCATCGACACGCTCGCCTCGGATGGCCACAAACACCGATCCTGGGCCGGCCTGCCGCGAGTCACTGACCGTATTGGTGGCTCGAGACTCGGAATCGGCGTCGCCGATCAATCGACCATCGACGGCCTCGGCGATCTCCTCCACGCTCATCGGAACCATGGTGTTTCAAACTCCTTTACGATTACGCTTCGTCCCGCATCCACGGACTTAATTGAGATTATTGGCCACATGCAGGGCACTGCGTATGTTGTTTTTCCTCACGCCGGCGGCCAGTACCATGGCGATGGCCAAGGACATGTGCCCGAGTCGGACGCGGTCGTACATGGCCGGTGAATCCGCAGCCATTTCATCCGATTCGGGTGTCGACGAGGTCATGGACATGTCATGTTCCGCAACGAATGCGTAGCGTGTCTTCAATTCGTCCAAGCTTGCGCTTGCGTTGACATCTTCCGTGCCCAGCACATCCACGTTCACCGATTCCAACGCATGCTCGGCCAATGTGCGGTCATCCATGGCGATGATCACGGCCGCCACACCGTCTTCGGCGCACACGGACAGCGCGCGCTGCATATCGAGGATGCCCAGAGGATAGTCCAGGTTCATGGTACGTGTCATCGACGTGGAACCGGATGCGGTGATTACCGCCACCGGATTGCCCAGCATGTGCAGGAATTCGGAGAGCTGGGACACGCCTGCGTCGACGGCCTGCTCATCCGCACCGGTCACCGCGAACACCGCCATGGCGTTGGATGGTCCGCCGGCCAGGCCGCTGGCCAGATCGCCGAGTACGCGATCGTCGAAATCGCCGTAGAGCAACGGTATATCGGCATTGGCGATCTGCCCTTTGGACGCGCGTGGCAGCAACGCCGCATAGGCACCTGCCTGTGCGGCATGCAGTACATCGGGTTCCTGCTCATGCGTGCAGATGAACAGCGAGCCGGGAATAACGGTATCCACGGCATCGCTGAGTGAGGTAATGGTGACATTGGTGGCGAAGGGTGGATCGACTTCAAAACCGTACCGTTCGACCAGCATTCCCAAGGTCACCCGCTGGGCGATGGATTCGCTCACTGCACTCATGGGCTATCGCCTTTCTCCCCTGATCCTTACCACGTGACTGGAATAGCATTTTTTCGTGGACTGGAGACAGGCACCTCGTATTTCTGCATAAGGAACTCACAAATCTGTGCGGAAACAGGGCCGGCCGTCAGACCGCCGAACACACCATTCGGATCCTTCAGCACCACGGTAACCGCATAGCGCGGGTTGTCCGCGGGAATCACCACGGAATAATCGGAGATAATGGACGAGAGCGCGCCATCCGAACCCTGCACCTCTGCGGTACCGGACTTGGCGGCCATGCGGTAACCATCGACCTTGACGAACTTGTTGTAGCTCTCCGCCACTGATTCCATCGCATTCATCATGTCCGATGCGACCTTTTCATCCACCACGCGGGTGGCTTCGCCCTTCTTGGTCTCAGTGGTCTTGCCATTGGCATCGGTGGTTGATCTGATGATCGACTGCTGCTGCTTGACGCCCTTGTTCGCGATGGTGGCCACCACGTTGTTGAGCTGCAGGGCGTTGACGGTGTAGCCCTGACCAAACAGGATGGTGTTGCGCGTACGCAGATCCCATGCCGAAGGGCTGGTGAGCAGACCGCTCGATTCACCGGGCAGGTTCAGTCCGGTCGGTTGTCCGATACCGAATTTGGTCAGGTACTCGTAGCGTTGCTCATCCGGATAGTTCTCTCCGGCCATAATCATGCCGACGTTCGATGAGTTCTGCAGAATGCCGGCGAGCGTCCAGCGCTCAGTGCCGTGGTCGAATGAGTCCTTGTAGGTCTGGCCCTTCTGTGTGATGTGGTCCGGGACCGACAATTGATCGCTCATCTTATGCAGTCCCGTCTGCAGATAGCCGGACATGGAGATGACCTTGCCCACCGAACCAGGCTCGAAGGTTTCGGACACGGCCCGAGACGGGCTCATCTTCGCCGCATCGGTACCAGCCTGTACTTCATCGCTATCGGCCAGTGCGAGAATCTCCCCGCTCTGGACATCCTGCACCACGGCGATCGCCCATGCTGCACCATACTTGGACTCGGCCTCCTTCAAGGCCTTTTTGACATACCATTGCACATCACGGTCAATGGTCAGGGTGACATCGTCGCCATTTTTGGCCGCCACCGATTCGGTCATGGTGCCGGGAATCTCTTCGCCGCCATTACCACGCTGGTAGGTTTCATGGCCATCGGTTCCGGTAAGCGTCTTGTTCTCGACCTGCTCGATGCCGGCGACGCCATCGCCGTTGTCGTTCACGCCGCCAAGCAGCGCGCCCATGAGATCGCCATCCGCATACAGTCGTTCACTGCTCAGCTCACCCCAGACAATACCGCCCAGGTGCAACGCCTCGATGCTGCGCTTGACCTGTGGGGTCACGTCTTTCTTCAGAATCACATACTGCCCGGTACCGGACAGATCAGCTCCCAGTTCCATGGCGTTCATATCCAAGACTTTGGCCAGCAGTCGGCCCACGGCCGACGCTCCGGTAGCGCCCACGGGTTTGCCGTCAATTTCGTGGCAGTAATCACGGGTGTTGTCATTGCAAGTAATCGGCTCGAACTCCTGTGCAGCCTCCGGATTGGCGACGATAGTATAACGCTCCACGCTTTGAGCGAGCACGGAGCCGTTGGCGTCGAGGATACGCCCACGCTTGGCGCTCAACGTCACGGTCAGGGTGCGGTTAGCCGTGGCCGCTTGTGCGGTTTGACGGCCACCGATGAGCTGGGTGGAGGCCAGCTGAATCACGCATGCCGACGCCACCAACGCCAATGCGGCGCCGATGGCAATGCATTTGAACGCGAAGGTCTTGACCTTGGCGAACTCTACGATGCGACGAATGGTGTTCACTGGGTTCCGCCTTTGTTGGACTGGTATCCGCTTAAGTCGATGGACACTGATCCCTGCTGCGGGACCATGCCCATGTCGCTGGCCTTGTCGGGCAGGTTCGCGACTAATTGATCGAGTTTGGCCTGATCGTCTTCGATATCTTGGGTAAGTCTGTTGATATTGGTTTCGATTTGTGCCGCCTCAAACGAGTTCTGCACCATCTGGGTACGCAGCATCAGCGCGCCGAACAAGGTGCCGACGAGGAAGATCACTGCGATGGCCACGTGCACCAGCGGTGCGCTTCTTGTTCTGGTCCATTCGATGACCCGTCCGACGACATTGCCCCGCTCGTCTCCACGCGGGTTGGAGACCACCCGCAGCTCAGGTCGGGAGGAGGACTGATGCTTGGTGTGCGGCCGGTTCGAGGCCGGAGCCGCGTTCGACCGAATGTTACGTGCGGTTGCCATATGCCGTTATCCCCTCCTTGTACGAATTCGTGCTGTGTTTTTGGCTCTGCCCGGAGACGCGGAGCCTTGTATCTTGATGTCATTCAGGCCCTGCGCGGTTTGCGTAAAGCGTTTCCTCCATCGTGACGGAATATCACGGCTGACTTCCACCGCCCGCAACCGCACCGAAGCCGATCTCGGGTTGGCTGCGATTTCATGTTCGCCGGCCTTGATGGCACCTCGCGTGAGATCCGTGAAAAACGGTTGGGCATCCGGCGGTATGACAGGCAGGCCAGCCGGAACATCCACTCGCAGCCCTTGCGCCATGAACGATTTGACGGTTTTGTCTTCGAGCGAATGATAGGACTCCACCACCAGTCGTCCCCCGACATGCAGTCGGTTCGCGGCTTGCGGCAATGTGGAGGCGAGCTTGTCCAATTCGCCGTTGACTTCAATGCGCAACGCCTGGAAGACGCGTTTGGCGGGATTGCCCGCCGGGCGGTGGGCTTGCGGCACCACTTCATCGACCAGACGGTTGAGCTGTGCGGTGGTGGTAAACGGCTCCTTGTCTCGATGCGCCACGATGGCGCGGGCGATCTGACGCGAGAAACGCTCTTCACCGTATTCCTTGAATATGCGGACCAGTTCCGCCGCATCATAGGTGGCAAGAATCCGTTCGGCCGTCAACGGCTGGCTGACGTCCATGCGCATATCCAGCGGCGCATCATGCGAATAGGAGAAGCCACGATCGGTTTCGTCGATCTGCAGGCTGGATAATCCCAGATCCATGAATACGGCGTCCACACGTTCTATGCCTCGGTCCGTCAACACCTGATCAAGCTGATCGAAGGCGGCATGCACTGGGATGAATCGATCGGCGAGCCCCTCCCGTTCCATGCGTTCGGCGGCCAGCCCCAGCGCTTCGCTGTCACGGTCAATGCCGATGAGCCGAGCCTGAGGCGCAGTTTTGAGGAAGGCGATGGAATGGCCGGCAAGGCCCAAAGTGCAATCCACTGCGACGGCGTTCTCATGTTCCAGGGCAGGCGCCATCAGGTTCACGCAATCGTCAAGCAATACCGGCAGATGAATATTCGCCACATCAACCATCAGAATTCCACCTCCGGCAACACATCGTCAGCAATGTCGGAATATCCCTCTTCCTTCTCGGCGAGGTAGGACTCCCACGTGTCCTTATTCCACAGTTCGGCACGGGTGCCAACGCCGATCACCACGACGTCGGAACCCAGATTGGCGTAATCGCGCAGCATCTGCGGCACCAGTACGCGGCCCTGCTTGTCCGGCTGCTGGTCGACGGCACCGGAAAGGAACACACGCAGGTATTCGCGGGCGGCTTTGTTTCCCACCGACACACGCTGAATCTGCGAGGCGATGCGTCGAAATTCATCGAACGGCAGCAGGTACACGCACCGTTCCTGGCCTCGGGCCATGACCAGGCCCTGCCCCAGCTGGGAGCGGAATTTGGCCGGAAGCGCCATACGGCCCTTGGCATCGATCTTCGGCGTATATGTGCCGAGAAGCAATGGCGGCAGACCAGCCATGAGATCGGCCATAGTGGTGGAGCCTTGTGCGTTGGCATCAGCGTCGCGAATCGGCTGATCGGCAACCATGGCTCCACCTCCTTCATCGTTACGTGGGATACACTTCGGCCAACTGGTTCACCACTCTACCCCACGATTCCCCATTTCTCCCCACTCCTGCACGATTTGCTCACCCTTTTAGGGCGATTACCGATGGATTGCGCGTGTCGGCCACGACTGTCGCACGAATGGACGCTCCGCACATCCAATCCACGTTGCGCACTCCACCGACCAAGCAGCATGGTGAATTCACGCTGAATTCACCTATTCCGGGTTGTCCGCATCACTGACGTAGGGGGTGTGCGGTAAATTTGAATGCCTTAAGTTTTTCTGCCCCACGGAAATGGAACGAAGAGAACAGCATGTCGAGTTACGCCTCCCAGCTGCATGAGGAGCAGCAGGCCGTCGATCGCGCCTATGGACGATTGGATGATCTGCGAGCCGAAATGTGGCAACGCCTGGACACCGTACGCGCCGCCGGCTCCCACGGATCCCCCACGCAACGCAGCGAACGAGACTCCTTTGCCACAATGTACGAAAACCGCCTCACGCAATTGCGCAGCGTTGAGGATCGGCTGGTGTTTGGCCGCCTCGATGCCAAGAACGGCGACCGTCATTACATCGGCCGCATCGGCCTGTCGAGCCCGGACCATGAGCCGATTCTGACCGACTGGCGTGCCGAAGCCGCACGTCCTTTCTATGAGGCGACCCCCTCCAATCACGGCGACATCGTGATGCGCAGGCATATCACCTTGAGTTTCCGCGAAGTCGTGGGCGTTGAGGATGAGGTGCTCGACGTGCATTCAGACCAGGTCGGCCAGGCGTCTTCCGCCGGCACATTGACCGGCGAGGGTGCGCTGCTGGCTTCGTTGAGCTCACGCCGCACCGGCAAGATGACCGATATCGTGGCCACCATTCAGGCCGAGCAGGACCGCATCATCCGCTCCGACATGAATCGCGCCGTGGTGGTGCAGGGCGGCCCCGGCACCGGCAAGACGGCCGTGGCGCTCCATCGCGCCGCCTACCTGCTGTACACGCACCGGCGCACGCTGGAACGTTCCGGCGTGCTGGTGGTTGGCCCTAGCTCGGCGTTCCTGCACTACATCGATCAGGTGCTGCCCTCCTTGGGCGAGACCGGCGTGGTCTCACGCACCATCAGCGATCTGATTCCCGGCATCACCGCCACGGCGGTCGACTCCCCTTATGCAGCCAAGCTCAAGGGCGACCGACGCATGACCTCCGTAGTGGCCAATGCCATCGCCGCACGCGTGCGTGTTCCCGCTGCTCTGCCGACAGTAACCATTAGCGGCATTCAGGTACCGATGCTGGCCACTGATATCGAACAGGCGCAGGCGGACGCGAAGCGCACCCGGCAACCTCATAACAAGGCCCGCGAGACCTTTATCCGTTCGATGCTGACCAGCATGCAGAACCGTTATGCCGAACAGCTTGATTACACGCCGGATCAGGCGGAGCTGAACCGCGCAATGTCGCTGCTGCGTATGAACGAGCAGGTGCGCAAGACCCTGAACCTGTGCTGGCTGCCGATGACCGCCCCATGGCTCATCGATCAGCTGTTCGCCCATCCCGAACGTCTGAAGTCTCTGGCTGGTTGGCTGACCGACAACGACATCGCGGCACTTGCCCGCCCCAAGGGCTCCCCGCTGACCCGTTCCGATATTCCGCTGCTCGACGAAGCGATGGATATGCTGGGCCCCGATCCCAAGGCGGTGGCCCGCCAGTCCGCCGCCGACGCACGTCGTGCCGCCGAAGAGCAGTATGCCAAAGACACGCTGGCCGCGACCGGTCTGGGTGGAGGCATCGTCTCCAGTCAGATGCTGCTCGACCAGATGAACGGGGACGACGCTGAGCTGACCGCGCAGCGGGCCGCGGCCGACCGTGAATGGACCTACGGGCACATCGTGGTCGATGAAGCGCAGGAACTGACCGCCATGGACTGGCGTATGTTGATCCGCCGTTGCCCCTCCCGCTCGTTCACCATCGTGGGCGATGTGGCGCAGACTTCGGCGCTGGGTGGCACCCGACGCTGGAGCAAATCGATGAACCGCCTGTTCGGCGAAAGCCACTGGGATCTGAACGAGTTGACCATCAACTACCGTAATCCGCAGGAAGTTTCCGAACTTGCCTCACGCTTCGCCGAGAAGGAAGGCCTCTATATCTCCACGGTCAATGCGGTGCGCACCATCCCCGATTCGGTGTCCCGCAACGTGGTGCCCGACATGTCGTCCTTGCTGGAAACGACGGCCGAGCAGGCGGCGCAGCTTGCCGAACAATTCGTTTCGGCAGACGGCACCGGCCGCATCGCCGTCATCTGTCCGGATGATCTCATCGCCCCGGTGCGCGACGCCGTGCGCCGCAAACTGGCCGCCATTCTTGACCCGGCCGAATACGCAAGGCTCATCGAGCAGCCCGAATGGGATGAGCAAATCAGCGTCTGCGGCACCGAAACGGTCAAGGGTCTGGAGTTCGATGCCGTCGTGGTGGTCGAGCCCGGTCTCATCGAGGATGACGCGCCGAGCCGCCCGGTCGCCGCTTCGGACCTGTACGTGGCAATGACCAGGCCGACCCAGAAACTGGTTATAGTTCGGACAAAAACAGACGAGAAGTCCCTGAACATCTAAGGTATGAAGCATGCCCAAAGCACTGTTATTGGAAAACATTCACCCCGACGCGGCCAAGTCGTTGCGTGACCACGGTTTCGAAGTCGAGACCATGAAGGGCGCCTTGAGCGAGGACGAGCTCATCGACGCGCTGGATGGCGTGGACCTGGTGGGCGTACGCTCCAAGACCAACGTCACAGCCCGCGTGCTGGATGCGCGTCCTACGCTCAGCGCCATCGGCTGCTTCTGCATCGGCACCAATCAGGTCGACCTGGAGTACGCCGGCAAGCGTGGTATCGCCGTGTTCAACGCTCCCTACTCCAACACCCGTTCCGTGGTGGAATTGGTGATTTGCGACATCATCTGCTTGATGCGCCGCATTCCCGCACACACGCATCACATCAAGCATGGCCTGTGGGACAAGTCCGCTTCCGGCTCGCATGAAGTGCGCGGCAAGACCCTCGGCATCATAGGCTACGGCAACATCGGCTCCCAGCTGTCGGTACTGGCCGAGGCCCTCGGCATGCGCGTGGTGTTCTACGACATTGAAGAGAAACTGGCACTGGGCAACGCCCACCGTTGCGACACCCTCAACGAACTGCTGGAACAGTCCGATGCCGTGACCCTGCACGTGGATGGCCGCAAGTCGAACACCGGCTTCTTCGGCGAAGACCAATTCGCCCACATGAAGCAGGACGCGATTTTCATTAACCTTTCGCGCGGTTTCGTCGCCGATCTGGGAGCTCTGAAGCAGCACCTCGATTCCGGCCATCTGTCTGGCGCGGCGGTCGACGTGTTCCCCGTTGAACCGAAGAAGAGCGGAGATCCGTTCGAGACCTCACTGGCCAATGAAGACAATATGATTCTGACTCCTCATATTGGCGGCTCCACTTTGGAAGCTCAGGAATCCATCGGCCATTTCGTCTCTCAGCGTCTTGAGGATTACTGGTTCAGGGGTTCTACCTCCTTGTCCGTGAACCTACCGCAGATCAACCTCGGTGAGTGCGAGGGTGTGTGCCGTATCGCCCATCTGCACGACAATCTTCCTGGTGTGCTGGCTCATGTCAATCGTGTGCTCGGCGAGGAGAACATCAACGTTTCCTTCCAGTCGCTGGCCACCGAAGGCGAACTTGGCTATGTGGTCACCGACGTGGCTCAGAAGCCCAGCGCCGCCACGCTTGAAGCACTGCGCAGCATCGAGGGCACCATTCGCATGCGTGTCATCAGCTGACGCAGCTCATCCTCGATTGATATGAAAGAGACCCGTCGTTGACGGGTCTCTTTCATAAGTGCAGGGCTTCATGATTGGCGCGCACCATGGTTTGCGAATCACTCGCATATCACGGTGCATGGCATTCGAATATTATTCACGCAAACCATCAATGGCGCTTTGGAAATCCTCCAGACCTGCAAAGTTCTGGTACACACTCGCGAATCGAAGGTACGCCACCACATCCAAGTCACGCAACGGTTTCAGGATGGCTTTGCCCACTTCGTCTGAGGTGACTTCGGCAAGGCCTCGGGAGCGAAGATCCTCTTCGACTTTCTGTCCCAGCAGCTTCAGATCCTCTTCTCTGACCGGCCGCCCCTGGCAGGCTTTGCGTACGCCGGAAATCACTTTGTCTCTGCTGAATGGCTCCACGCCACCCGAACGTTTAGTGACCAGCAGCATACTGGTTTCCACCGTGGTAAAACGCTTGTTGCATTTCGGGCATACGCGACGCCGACGGATGGAATGACCGTCATCGCTAATGCGCGTATCAATGACTTTGGTGTCGGGGTTCTGGCAAAAAGGACAATGCATGCTCCCCAGAATAACGTGTACGGGCGGAAAAACCATGCCGATCGGGTTTCATCTACTCAGCCGGAACAATAATGCGCTGCCCGGCCTGCAATGATCCGGACTCAAGATTGTTCAACGCAATCAGTTCATCCACCGTTTCCGATACATCATGACCAGCAGGCGTGATAGCCGAAGCATATGACCAGAGCGTATCCCCCGGCCGCACGATATAACTGGTCACCTGCGTGGCCCCCGTATCCGATTGGGCCTGCTGAGCGGTAAACGCGCCGAAACCACACCAGGCAAGCGCCAAGGCGACCATCACTGCGATAATCCTCCCACGCACATTCCGGCGGGACGTTCCAGCATGCTGCATAGCTACACGTGCGCTACAGGCCGGGGCCATCACCATTGAACCAGTCATCACGACCACCTCTCTCGAACAGATGTTCTATCGAACAACTGTTCTTATAATGGCACAAATGTTCGACACGGTCAAGTCGAAACTCGAACAGATGTTTGATTTCACGCGAACAACACGTTATGCTGGTGGCATAACGAAAGGAGCCCTGACGTGAGCACCATTCCCTTCTCCCCCAAGCAGAAGCCGGACGAGTCCACCCTAACCGACCGCCAGCGCAAAGTGTTGGACGCCATTCGCACGCATATCGACGAACAAGGCTTCGCTCCCTCTTTCCGGGAAATCGGAAATGCCGCCGGGCTCAAAAGTCCATCTTCGGTCAAGCATCAGCTACAAGTTTTGGAAGACAAGGGCTTCATCCGCATGAACGCGAACAAGGGTCGCGCCATCGAGGTGGTGGCAGGATCCGCCCCGAATGCCGAAAAGCCCTCCCAAGCCAGCGAAGAGGCAACCAGCACCAGTAATGTGGCGGAGATATACCAATTCCCCGCCGAAGCCATTGCCGAATCACACGATGTGCCGCTCGTTGGCCGTATTGCCGCCGGTGTGCCGATTACCGCCGAACAGCATGTGGACGACGTCATGCGTCTGCCGGAACGGCTGACCGGCTCCGGCACCCTGTTCATGCTGGAAGTCCACGGTGATTCCATGGTGGATGCCGCTATCTGCGATGGCGACTATGTGGTGGTGCGAGAACAGAATTCCGCCGTCAACGGAGATATCGTCGCCGCTCTGCTGGATGACGAGGCCACGGTGAAGACCTTCCGCAAGGAAAACGGCCATGTCTGGCTGATGCCGCACAACCCCGCATACTCGCCCATCGACGGCACACATGCAACGATTATGGGCAAGGTGGTCACCGTACTGCGCAAATTGTAGCCTGTTCGCCACCAGCTGATCAGCGTGCGCTGAATCGCGCTGGTCGTGCTATAGTCGCACACAGCTTACGAAACCCCGGCCTCGCGCCGGGGTTTCGTCGTATTCAGACCATATCGCAAATGGTATTGAGAAGCGGTTTCAACTCGATAGAGCGAAGGAGTACATATGGCTCATACCCATGCACCCGCATCATCCACCTCCGTAGACCCTGCCGCGCATCAGCGCAGGCTGATTGCCACGTTGACCGTCACCGGTTCGGTCTTCCTCATCGAAGTGGTGTCGGCCGTTTTAACCGGCTCACTGGCCCTGCTGGTGGATGCCGGTCATATGCTCACCGACATGTCCGTGCTGGTGGCATCCACAATCACCGCCATACTGATGCGCCGCAAGCCCAACAACACTCGTACTTGGGGCTGGGCCAGGCTTGAGGTGCTCACCGCTGCCGCAGGTGCCGTGGTGCTGCTCGTCGTTGGCATCTATGCGTTGGTGGAGGCCGGCATGCGCCTGTTCGGCGGTTCCAAAGCGGAAATCGACGATATCGGCTTGCTGCTGTTCGTGGGCATTCTGGGTCTTGCCGCAAATATCATCTCGATTTTCATCCTTGCCTCGCAGCGCGAAGACAACATGAATATGAAGGCCGCGTTCCTCGAGGTGATGAATGACGCACTTGGCTCGGTGGCCGTGGTGGCCTCTGCCCTGGTAATGATCTCCACCGGATGGAATGGCTTCGACGCCGTGGCCGGTGCCGTCATCGCACTGATGATGATTCCGCGCGCCATCAAGTTGCTGCACAACGCGGTCAAGGTGCTGCTGGAGGAAACGCCGGATGGACTTGACCTCGATAAGGTACGCGAACATCTGGAAAGCATGCCGCATGTGCTTGCCGTGCATGACCTCCACGCCAGCACGGTGTCCACCGGCATGCCGATTCTGATGGCCCACGTGGTAGTTGACAAAGACCTCACCATGGAAGATGCCGCCACAATCCTCACCCAACTGCAGGATTGCCTGCGCGAGCACTTCCCGGTCTCGATCCCCCACACCACCTTCCAGCTCGAGCCCGAGGGCTATAGCTCCCACTCCCCCAACGAATTCCACGAATAAAAATAAAATGCTCTCAACGGGAGCATTCAGCAGGGTATAGAAAATCGCTGTACATGCGCGATCTTCGTGCCGCACAAGGTGAAGGCCTACAAAGGCAGGTCGAGCCTTGTGCGGTGCGAAAAGCGCTCCGTACAGCGATTTTTATCAGAAGCCGAACTGGGCGGCGGTTTCCTTCAGCGTCTCGGCGGAGCGCTTCAGGGCGGCGAGCTCCTTGTCGGAGACCGGGGTGTTGATGGTGTTGTTGACGCCCTGACGGTTCAGGAGGGTCGGCACGGACATGCAGATGTCGGAGATGCCGTGGAAATCCTTGAGCATGGAGCTCACCGGCAGGATGCGGTTGGTGTCGCGCAGCACGGCCTCGATGATGTCGACGCCAGACATGCCGATGGCGTAGTTGGTGGCACCCTTACCGTTGATGATCTTGTAAGCGGCGTTCTTGACTTCCTGGTGGATCTCCTCGCGCTTGGCGGCGTCGAGCGGGCTGTGGCCGGGCAGCGGGGTCCAGTCGCACATGGGAACGCCACCGATGGTGGCGGACTCCCACAGCGGGACCTCGGAGTCGCCGTGCTCGCCGGCGATGTAGGCGTGCACGTTCTTGACGTTGACGCCGGTCTGCTGGGCGATCAGGAAGCGCAGACGAGCGGAGTCCAGGTTGGTGCCGGAGCCGAAGACCTGGTTCTCGGGCAGGCCGGTGAGCTTCTGAGCGACGTGGGTGGCGATGTCGACCGGGTTGGTGATGAGCATGTAGATGGCGTTCGGAGCCACCTTGACCAAGTTCGGCATGATGGCCTTGAGGATGTTGACGGTAGCGCCAACGAGCTCCAGGCGGGACTGGCCCGGCTTCTGACGCGGACCAGCGGTGATGACGACCATGTCGGCGTCGCGGCAGATCTCAGGATCGTCGGAACCGTCGATGGACACGGTCGAGTAGAAGCTGGAGCCGTGCTGCATGTCAAGCACTTCGGCTTCCACGCGCTCCTTGGCGATGTCTTCAAGCACGATCTCGCGAGCGACGCCACGCTGGGCGGCGGCGAAGGCAAGGGTGGAGCCAACGGCACCGGCACCAATAACAGCAAGCTTCGTGGGCTTAACGGTAGTTTCCGCCATGATGGATGAACCTCTCTTCAAAGGCGGTCTGCTGATGAATGGCAGGCCTTGTAACTAACGTCTTCACTCTATAAACCCGCTAAGACGTTTTGCTACCAGCGCACCACCCTGTTTGATAACGGTATGGTAATGTTCTCAACGGTTGTTAGCGCTCCCAAACAAACTGTGATGTTTATCACGTTAGTCAATGGACTGTTCGACCACCTGAGCGGCAAGATGGGCGTCAACGTCCGCTTCAAGCTGTATGCCATCATCACGGTACTCCACCTTGTCTACCTTGCCGTATTCGCGTACACGAGAGATCAGGGAGCCAGCGGTATACGGCAGCAGAGCGTTGACATGCACATGCGGGACCGGCAGCAGACTTTCGACCGCGGTACGCAGCTCGTCCAATCCCTCACCGGTATAGGCGGAGACGATGAACGCATCCGGCTGCAGTGCGGCAAGTCGTTCACGAGTTGTCTCGTCCGCCTGATCGGCCTTGTTGAATACGAGAATACGAGGAATCGAGGCCGTGCCTTCGATGTCCGCCAACACATCGTTGACCGCATCGACCTGAGAGAACGGGTCAGGGTGTGAGCCATCGACCACGTGCAGGATCACATCGGCCTCGGCCACCTCTTCCAGGGTGGATTTGAACGCCTCGACCAGCTGGGTGGGCAGGCGGCGCACGAAACCGACCGTGTCCACATAGGCGTAAGCGCGTCCATCGCGGGTTTTGGCGCGGCGCACGGCCGTGTCCAATGTGGCGAACAGCGCGTTTTCCACCAGTTCGGCCGAGCCGGTCAGACGGTTGGTCAACGAGGATTTGCCGGCGTTCGTGTAGCCGACCACGGCCACTGTGGGCAGGCCGAAGCGACGGCGCGAACCGCGCTTGACCTCACGCGCCGGGGCCATCTCACGAATCTGACGGCGCAGTCTGGCGATACGCGTGCGAATTACACGACGGTCCATTTCGATTTTGGTCTCGCCCGGGCCTCGCGATCCGATGCCCGCATCCGCGCCGGCCGCGCGGCCGCCGGCCTGGCGGGACAGCGAACCACCCCAACCACGCAGTCGGGGCAGCATGTATTCGAGCTGCGCCAACTCCACCTGCGCCTTACCTTCACGCGAGGTGGCGTGCTGGGCGAAGATGTCCAGAATCACCGCGGTGCGATCCACCACCTTGACTTTGGCGGCGTCCTCCAATGCACGGCGCTGTGACGGCGGCAGGTCGTCGTCCACGATAATCGTATCGGCTTCCTCACGCGCCACGATGTCGGCAATCTCCTTGGCTTTGCCGGAACCAACGTACGTGGCTGCATCCGGCTTGGAGCGATGCTGCAGCAAACCATCGCATACCACCGCACCGGCGGTTTCGGCGAGCGCCGCCAACTCCCTCAACGATTCCTCGGCCTTGGCTTGCGTGGTGACGGCGGACGACCAGACGCCGACGAGCACCACACGTTCCAGACGCACCTTGCGGTATTCGACTTCGGTGACGTCCTGCAGCTCGCCGAGACCGGCGACATGCTTGAGCTCGTTGCGGGCCTCGCGCTCCTCCCATTCCTGGTTGGCGTCCTCATGCCAGCCGGTCGCGCGCTGGCTGTCGTCGAGCAGCACTTCGGACTGCCCGGCCAGCACACCTTCAGGGGTAACGTCGTTGTTGCCGCGGTCGATGTCGGTGTACTGGGTGTTGTCGGTCAAGTGCGCCTCGTTTGGTTGGAATGGTTCACGATTCTTCTATGGTCCTTTATTATCATCACATGAGGTGACATGCTGGCATAGATCGGCACGTACCGGCATAGGCCGGCTGATACAGGTCGGCATACGAGAGCGGCGAATCCCGCAGAAATGGAGCGACCATGGCAGAACAGTATTTCTCTGCGGAACCCGCGTCGAAGGATGTGCGCCGCACATTGAACGTAACGTTGCGCGGCCATGAGACGACCGCTCAGGTGTCGAACGGCGTGTTCTCCGGCTCGCGCGTGGACCTCGGTACGTCGGTATTGCTGAAGCATGCGCCCGAGCCACCGCTTACCGGCGATTTCCTGGATTTGGGCTGCGGCTGGGGCCCTATCGCCCTGACATTGGCGTTTGAGTCGCCCGAAGCGAACGTGTGGGCGGTGGATGTCAACGAGCGCGCGCTGGACCTGACCCATGCCAACGCACAGGCGAACGGCCGCACGAACATTCATACGGCTCAGGTGGACGAGTCCAGCACTCCCCTGCCCGCCGAGAACCAGCCGGCGTTCTGCGAGACGGTGCCGGGCGATCTCACGTTTGATGCGATTTGGTCGAATCCGCCGATCCGAGTCGGCAAGGAAGCGCTGCATACGTTGCTTATGGCTTGGCTGCCGAAGCTCAAGGTGGGCGGCGCCGCCTATCTCGTAGTGCAGAAGAATCTCGGCTCCGATTCGCTGATCCCCTGGCTGGACGATGCGCTCGGCGAGGGGTTCACTGCGAGCAAATACGCGAGCTCCAAGGGCTTCCGTATCATTGAAGTTCGTCATGAAATATGAGTATCCTGCAGAACTTCCCGTATCTGCCGCGCGTGATGAGATAGCCAGCGCGGTCAAACGTTCCCAAGTCGTTATTGTGTCCGGCCAGACCGGTTCGGGCAAAACCACACAGCTGCCGAAAATCCTGCTTGAGCTTGGCCGTGGCACGCACGGCAAGCAGATCGTGCACACCCAGCCTCGCCGCATCGCCGCGCGCACGGTGGCCGAACGTATCGCCTCGGAGATGGGCGTGAAGCTCGGTGACGAGGTCGGCTATCAGGTGCGTTTCACCGACGAAAGCTCGCCCAGCACACGATTGAGGGTCGTGACCGACGGTATTCTGCTCGCCCAGATCCAGCGCGATCCGAAACTCACCCAATACGATACGATCATCATCGACGAGGCGCATGAGCGCAGTCTTAACATCGACTTTCTGCTCGGCTATCTGACGGCACTGCTGCCTCAGCGCCGCGATCTGAAGCTCATCATCACCTCCGCGACCATCGATTCGGTCAAGTTCCAGGAGCATTTCGAGCACGCCTTGCATGAGAAAGTGCCGGTAATCGAGGTTTCCGGCCGCACCTTCCCCGTGCAGGTGGTCTACGAGCCGCTTGGCACCGCGCCCGCGTTGATGCGCGAAGTGCCGGGATTCGCGGTGGGTGCCCGCCCCGGTGACGCCGATTACGACGAGCTGGCCAGCGCCATCGCGGAATCCGATTCCGACCGGCCCCGCGGCCGGTCCGGTGCCTCCTACGCCGACGACGGCATCACCGACATGCCCACGGCGGTGGCCCGCGCCTGCGCCGAACTGGTGATCCACTCCTCCCACGAACGCGGCCCGCGCGACATCCTGGTCTTCGCCTCCGGCGAGCGCGACATCCACGAGTTCGAGGCCGCACTGCGGCATCATTACGGCCCGCGCGCCGACGACATGCGCCGACCGGATGCCATCGAGATCATGCCGCTGTTCGCGCGATTGTCCGCCGCCGACCAGCACAAGGTGTTCGAATCGCACCTTCACCAGCGCATCGTCATCGCCACCAATGTGGCTGAGACCTCGCTGACCGTGCCCGGCATCCGCTACGTGGTGGACCCCGGTTCCGCCCGTATCTCCCGGTATTCGAAGACCGCAAAGGTCCAGCGTCTGCCGATCGAGCCGATCAGCCAGGCCAGTGCCGACCAGAGGTCCGGCCGATGCGGCCGCGTGGCCGACGGCATCGCGATCCGCCTGTATTCGCGTGAGGATTACGAGACCCGACCGCGCTTCACCGAGCCGGAAATCCTGCGTACCTCGCTGGGTGCCGTGGTGCTCCACATGCTGTCGGTGGGCGTGGCCCGCACGGCCGAGGACGTCACGAACTTCGGGTTCATCGATCCGCCGGATATGAAGGCCGTGTCGGACGGTTTCAATGAGCTCACCGAGCTCAAGGCCATCGGCCGCAAGCGCGGCGAGGTGACGCTCACCCATACCGGCCGTCAGCTGGCGCGCATCCCCATCGACGTGCGTCTGGGACGTATGGTTATCGAAGCCGCGAAAACCGATTCGCCGAATCTTCTGGCCCAGGTGCTCGTGGTCGTGGCGTTCCTGAGCTTGCAGGACCCACGTGAACGCCCGGACGACAAGCGTGAGGATGCCGACCGTATCCACAACCGGTATGCGGATGAGACCTCCGACTTCCTGACGGCCCTGAACATCTGGGACCGCGTGTTCCAGGCGGACGGCGACCCGAGCAACAACGCGCTGCGCCGTATCTGCAAAACCGAGTACTTCAGCTGGCTGAGGATGCGCCAGTGGAAGGATCTCGTCTCCCAGCTGCGCCAGATGTGCCGGGAGCTGCGGTTCAAGGTCGGCGACCCGCTGCCCGCCTCCCGCCCAGGCTTGGAGATTCGCCAGATGCCGTTGAATCAGCAGGCCGCGCATTCGCTGTGCTGCTCGTGGGATGCGGACGGCATCCACAAGTCGATGCTCGCCGGGTTGTTGTCGATGATGGGCATGCAGGTGGTGCGTGAGCCCAAGGCATCCGATTTCGCGGGGCTGACCGGTGCGGCGCGCGCCCGTGCGATGAAACGCGCCCAGAAGCAGTCGAAGAACGATTATCAGGGCGCGCGCGGCACCCGTTTCGCCCTGTTCCCCGCCTCCGCCGTGGCCAAGAAGACCCCGTCATGGGTGATGAGCACCGAACTGGTGGAGACCTCTCGCCTGTGGGCCCGCTATTCGGCGGCCATCGACCCGACGTGGGCCGAACCGTTGGCCGGCCAATTGACCCGCACCACGTATGCGGAGCCGCACTGGTCGGGTTCGCGTGGCTCGGCTGTGGCCACCGCGCGCGTGCTGCTGTATGGTCTGCCGATCGTACAGGACCGTGCCGTGCAGTGGGGACGCATCAATCCGCTTGAGGCGCGCGACTTCCTGATTCGCCAGGGTCTGGTCGAGGGCGATATTCAGCAGCGTTTCAGTTACGACGACTTTGTGGGCAAGAACCGCGACATTCTCGAGGATGCCGCCGATGATGCGAGCCGCACTCGCCAGCTGGCGGATACCGTGTCCGACGAGGATCTGTTCGACTTCTACAACGCGGTCATTCCCAACGATGTGACCAGCGTGGCCGATCTGGCGAAATGGTGGAAGTCCGAGCATGACCGTCAGCCGAATCTGCTTGATTTCGACCCGGCCAAGGTGGAGCGTCTGGCATCCAGCGATTCGGTGAGTCTGGACGATTACCCCGACCATTGGCATACGACCGGATCGGACGGCCAACCCATCGACCTGCGTTTGAGCTACGTGTACGATCCGGCCGACCCGGCCGACGGCGTCACCGTGCATGTGCCGTTGAAGGCGCTCTCGCGTATCACGCCCGACCAGTTCACATGGAATGTGCCGGGCCTGTTGGATGAGCTGATCCTGTCGATGATCAAGGCGCTGCCCAAGCAGCTGCGCGTCCAGTTTGTGCCGGCCCCGGATGCCGCGCGTGCGATTCGTGACTGGATCGACGAGCATTACCCGGATCTGCCGGGCTCGGGCACGCAGCAGAAGCCGAATCTGCCGCCGGTGGATGAGGATGGCACGACCGTTGGCTGGCCCGATCTGGCACATGTGTTCACCAAGGCGGCCATCGCCACCAAGGGTGCGCAGATTCATCCCGAAGTGTTGGGGCCGGAACTGGTCGAGCGTCTTTCCCCGTATCTCAGGGTCACGTTCTCGGTGGAGCAGCAACTGCCGGCCGGCAAGCACCCTCGTGGACGCCGGCATGCGCGCGGCCCCGTCAAGGTGCTGGGTGTGTCCAAGGATCTGAAGGCGCTGCAACGCAAGTTCGCCGCGCAGGCGGAGGCGTCGGCCCGTCAAATGGTCAAGAAGCAGGCCGATCAGGCTGGAGAACAGGGCAAGCTGGTCAGTCAGGCGAACCTGTTGCATAAGGCGGGTGCCACCACCGAGTCCCGGGCCACGATGCTCTGGCGTGGCGCATTGGATGCGCTGCGGTTGCCGGCCGAACGCATTTCGTCGCGCTGGCTGGGTACCGAGGCGTTGATGCTGGCTTCTGCTCCGTACAAGTCCACCAAGGATCTGGTCGAAGACCTGCAGCTGGCCACGGTCAAACGGCTGATGCCGAATGTCGACAGGCTCTCGGACGATGAGGCGTTGGCCAATGCGGTGCTCGATGTGCGCGAAGTGTACGAGGACACCGTCTATCAGGTGGCGCATGACGTGATCGCCGTGCTCAAGGCTTATGCCGAAGTCGACAAGGCCACTGGCGGCAAGGCCGACTTGCCGATGCTGTCGGTGCTGCAGTCGGTGCGCGAGCACATCGCCACGCTGGTGTTCCCCGGATTCGTCGGGCGTACTCCCCCGGATGCGCTGGCGAACATCTCCCGATACCTGCAGGCCGATCTCATGCGCCTGGCCAAGGCGAAGACCGACAAGAACCGCGACGTGCGATGGGCGTGGGAGGCCGACGAGGCCCGCACGCTGGTCGACAAGGCGATGGCCAAGGCCAAGGCGGAGCCGGCCGGCCCCCGCCACGAGACGCTGATGAAGCAGGCGACCGCCGCCCGCTGGATGCTCGAGGAATTCTACGTGTCCCTGTGGGCGCAGGAACTCGGCACCGCCAAGCCGGTGAGCCTGCAGCGCATCAAGAAGGCGCTGGCGTAGCGATGGCGACGACGCAACGGCGCAAGCCGGCCAATCCGCGCGGCAGGGCGAACGTGATTGTCGCGGGGCGGGGCGTGTCAGGCGGCAATCGCAAACGTCGCCCGGGCAAACGCCCGCGCAATCGCAGGTATCCGCTCAGCCCGGCGCGCTGGTGGAAGCTGGCCGGGTTGGCGCAGCGCGTCGCGGCTGTGCTGGTCACCGTGGTGGCGGCCGCATGCGTGGTCGCGCTGGTCGTGGGCACTGTGCGGGTCGTCCAGTGGCGTCGCAACGTGCAGGAGGCCGAGGCCCGTCAGCTGCAGCTGACGCAGCAATACGATTTCAATCCCGGCGACATCATCTCGGACGGCCAGTTCTTCAACGCCAATGCGATGAGCGAGGCCGAGGTCCAGTCGTTCCTCGACAAGCAGGGCGCGGCGTGCAGCGGTTCCCGGTGCCTGAAAACCATGACCTTCGACACCGAGGACCAGGCGGCGAACGAGTATTGCGCGGCGTACGAGGGCGCGAGAAAGGAGACCGCGGCCGCGATCATCGACAAGTCGGCGCGCGCGTGCGGCATCAGCCAGAAGGTGCTGCTCACCGTGATGCAGAAGGAGCAGCACCTGGTCACGGCCGTCAATCCGACGGGCTTCCAGTACAAGGCCGCCATGGGGCTGAGCTGCCCGGACGACGCGAACTGCGATCCGGCCTATGCCGGCTTCTTCAGACAGGTGTACGGGGCGGCGCACCGCTACCAATACTACGTGGCACATGAAAGCGCCTACGGCTATCACGCCAACGCGCTGAACTACATCCAGTACCACCCGAATGCCGGGTGCGGCGGCACCAACGTGTACATCGAGAACACGGCGACCGCGCTGCTCTACATCTACACGCCCTACCAGCCGAACGACGCCTCGCTGGCGGCCGGGTTCGGCGAGGGCGACTCATGCTCCAGCTACGGCAACCGCAACTTCGCCCTCATCTACGCCAACTGGTTCGGTGCCGCGCGCCGATAGGGGCGGGAACGGCAAAAACCGAAACCACGGTAAGGCTAGGTGCCATCCGCGCCGTCGTCGCCGCCCCGCCGCACGGCCGGAGAGCCGGCCGGATGACGGGCGGCACGGCTCACAGGTCGATCTTCGGGGAGGCGTCGAGCAGGGTACGCGTGTACTCGGCCTTGGGATGGTTGAGCACACGGCCGGTCTCCCCGCTCTCCACGACGCGCCCGTGGCGCAGCACCGTGATCACATCGGACACCTCCTGCACGATGCCCAGGTCATGGGTGATGAACAGGCATGCGAAACCGTGCTCGCGCTGCAGCCGGCGCAGCAGGTCGAGCACCTTGCGCTGCACGGTCACGTCCAGCGACGACGTCGGCTCGTCGGCGATGAGCAGCGACGGGTTGAGCGCCAAGGCGCGCGCGATGCCGACGCGCTGGCGCTGGCCGCCCGACAGCTGGTGCGGGAACCGGCCGGCCACATCGGCGGGCAGCTCCACCTGATCAAGCAATTCAAGGACGCGCTTGCGCCGGTCCGTCTCGCTGAGCCCGCCCTGCACGAGCATCGGCTCGCCGATGCTCCACGCCACGGACTTGCGCGGGTTGAGCGCCGATCCGCTGTCCTGGAACACATAGCCCATATGCTTCAGGATCTCGCGCTTGCGCCTGCCATGCGCCTTGGCGAGATCCTCCCCCTCGATGAGCACCGTGCCCGAGGTTGGCGCGAGCTGGCCGGAGATCACCTTGGCGATCGTGGTCTTGCCGGCTCCCGATTCGCCCACCAGCGCGCGGGTCCTGCCGGCCACCAGATCGAACGAGATGTCCTTGACGGCGAAGCTGCCGGCCTTGTACGACACGGCCACGTCGTTCACCTGCGTGATGCGCCTGCCGCCGCCGGGCGCGTCGCTTTCCGTGATGCGTTCGCCGCCGGCCGCATGTTCGCCGTCTGCCGCATGCTCGTCGATGCGCAGGCGCGGCACGGCGTCGAGCAGCATCCGCGTGTAGTCGTCGGACGGGTGGCGGAAGACCTGCGCGACGCTCCCCTGCTCGACGATCACGCCGTTGTGCATCACGTACACGTCCTGCGCGGCCTGCCACACCACGCCCATGTCGTGGGTGATGAGCAGCACGGCCAGATCGAGGTCGACCGCCAGCGAGGAGATCAGGGCGAGAATCGCCTTCTGCGTGGTCACGTCGAGCGCGGTGGTCGGCTCGTCGGCGATGAGTACCTTGGGTCGGTTGATGATCGCCATGGCGATCATCACGCGCTGCAGCTGGCCGCCCGACAGCTCATGCGGGTACGACGACCACACGCGTTCGGCGTCGTCGAGCCCGACCTCGCGCAACTGTTCGAGCACCTTGGCCTTGCGCTCGGCGGCGCTGAGCTGCTTCTGGTGGTATTTGAGCGATTCCGCGACCTGTACGCCGAGCGTGAACACCGGATTGAACGCGGTGGACGGTTCCTGGAACACCGTGCCGATGTATTCGCCGCGGATGCGTTGCAGCGGCGCGTCGGCGGCCAGCAGATCGATGCCGCGGCCGGCGGCGTCCTTGCCGTCGCCGCCCGGACCGGAGTCCGGCCCGTCATCCACAAGGGCGTCGTCGAGGTACGCGTGGCCCTTCACGCTGGCCACCGACGGATCGAGACGGGGCAGCGCCATCGCCGTCACCGACTTGCCGGAGCCGGATTCGCCGACCAGAGCGGTGATGCGCCCCGGGAACAGTCTGAGGCTGACGCCGTGGGTCACCTCCCGCTCGTCGAAGCTGACGGCCAGACCGTCCACGGTCACGATCGCGCGTGGTTCACTCATTGGAAGCTCCTTGGATGCACAAGCGTTGGAATGCGTCCGGCGCGCGCCAGCGGACCATGCCGCCGGCGCGCGCCGGATGCGGATGCCGGCTCAGTTCGCGCTGGCGAGCGAGACCTGCGTGTAGTCCGGGTACGCCGGGAAGTTGCCGATGACGAAGTTGGTCACGTTCGATCCGTGGATGAACGTGTTCTTCGAATAGATCAGCGGCACGACCGGCGCGTCGGCCATGATCGTCTTGTCGGCCTCGGCCCAGATCTTGCCGGCCTCGGTCTGATCGATGGTCTCGGTGGCCTTCTTGATCAGCTCGTCGACCTTCGGGTTCGCGTAACGGGCCAGGTTGTAGTTGCCGTGGCCGATCTGCGAGGAGTCGAACAGCGGGGAGATGTTGGCGTAGGGCGACGGGAAGTCGGGCTGCCACGAGCTGATGGCCAGATCGTAGTCGCCCTTGTCGTTGGTCAGCGTATCGGAATACACATCGTCGTTGAGTGTCTGGATGTCCACCTTGACGCCGGCCCGCTTGAGGCTCGTCTGGATCGAGGAGGCGGTTTCGGCCTGAGCGGAGGTGGCGATGAGCTTGAGGGTCGGGGCCTGCTCGCCCGACTCCTTGATCAGCTGCTTGGCCTTGTCCACGTCGCCGGTCGGATCGGCCTTGTACAGGTCGTAGTCCTCGCGGCCCTCGATGCCGGGCGTGATGAGCGTGGTGGCGAAGTTGCCGGCGATCTCGCCGCCGGAAGCCGTCTGGTAGGCCTTCTTGTCGACCGCGTACTGCAGCGCTTGGCGAATCTTCGCGTTCTTCACGTGTTGGGTGTTGATGGCGAGGTATTCCAGCGCGCCGTCGCCGCTGGTGGTCAGCAGCTTCTTGTAGTTCGGGTTGGCCTGCGCCTGCGCGAGCTGCGCGGCCGGCACGAATCCGGACAGGAACGAGTTCTTGCCCTCACCGGTGCCCTGCATGATCGACTGGGCGGCCACCGAGGTGTCCTGTCCCATCTTGAACACGATCTTGTCGGGGCCCGCGGTGCGCACCGGATCTGTCTTCTTGTCCCAGTAGGTGTTGCGCACGAAGACGGCCTGCTTGCCGGCCTCGTTCGACTCGACCTTGTACGGGCCGGAGGCCACCGGCAGCTTGCCGTAGCCGGACGCCGGGCCCTTGCCGTCGGGCACGGGGGTGAACGCGGCGAGCGAGACGACCCACGGCCAGTCGCCGAACGGCGCGTTGAGGTGGAAGATGATGGTCTTGTCGTTCGGCGTCTCGATGGAGCTGAGCTCCTGGCCGTCGAACGGGCCGTGGTAGTCCTGCGCGCCCTCGAGCAGCGTCTTGTGGTAGCTCAGGCCGCCGGTCAGCGAGTCGGCGAAGGAACGCTCCAGCCCGTACTTGACGTCCTTGGAGGTGATGGGCGTGCCGTCGGAGAACTTGAGCCCGTCCTTGAGCGTGTACGTCCACGTCTTGCCGTCGTCGCTCGACTTGCCGGTGTCGGTGGCCAGATCGGGCACGACCTTCGTCTCGCCCTTGTCGGTGATCTTCCACGCGGTCAGGCGGCGGAAGATGTTGCCGTTCGTGGTGGTCGGCAGACCCTGGCTCTTGGCCGGGTCCAGATCCATCTCCGTGCTGGACAGCAGCACGTTCAGCGTGCCGCCCTTGACGGTGGTGCCGCTCGCCGAGCCGGTGGCGGCGTTGTCGTTGGACGCGCCGCAGCCGGACAGCGCCAGTACCGCGGCACAAGCCCCCGCCGCGAATACGCGCCATGCGTTGTTCTTCATGATGGTTTTCCTCTCTATCGGTGCCGGTCCGTGGAGCAGACCGGCAAGTATCGCGTGTTGCGGCCGCAGCCGCACTACTTCGTGCCGAGCGCGACCCTGGGGTCGAGCAGGCTGTAGCAGATGTCCACGATCAGGTTGGCGACGATGACCAGCACGGCGGCGAATATCGTCGCGCCGACCAGCACCTGCAGATCGAGGTTCGACACGGAATCGAGCAGCAGCGAGCCGAGCCCCTGCATCGAGAACACCTTCTCGGTGAGCACCGCGCCGCCGAGCAGCCCGCCCAGATCGAGGCCGAACATGGTCATCACGGGCAGCAGCGCGTTGCGCAGCGCGTGCTTGAAGACGATCACCGATTCGGGCACGCCCTTGGAGCGGGCGGTGCGGATATAGTCCTGGCTCAGTTCGCCGATCATCTGCGTGCGGGTGACCCTGGTGTAGCCGGCGGCGCTGAGCACGGCCAGCACCAGCCACGGCAGCAGCAGATGTGTGAACCAGCCGACAGGGTCGTCGTGGAAGTTCACGTACCCGCCGCTGGGGAATATCTGCAGCACCAGCGAAAAGGCGATCACCGTCAGCAGGCCGATCAGGTATGACGGTGCCGAAACGCCCACGATCGACAGCCCGAGCAGCGTGCGGTCGATCAGCGTATCGCGCTTGAGGGCCGCCCACACGCCGGTCGCCACGCCGATGACCAGCCACAGCACGGCCGCGCCGACCGCGATCGACGCGGTGATCGGGAAGCGGTCGAGGATCAGCTGGCTCACCGATTCGTTGAGACGGAACGAATACCCGAGGCATGGCGCCGAGCAGACCACGGCGCCGCCGCCGCTGCCGAAGGTGCGCCCGACGAAGATGCCCGCCACGTAATTGCCCATCTGCTCGTACCACGGCTTGTCGGTGCCCATGAAGGCGGAGACCCGCTGCAGCTGCTCGGGCGTGCACGGCTTGCCGCACGACAGCTGCGCCGGATTGGTCGGCAGCAGGAAGAAGATCAGGAACAGCGCCAGCGTGATGAGCAGGATGACGACGATCGAGCTCGCCACGCGCTTGCCGATGTATTGCAGGATTCTCATGCACGCACCCCCTTGCGCGGGTCGATGGCGTCGCTCAGGCCATCGCCAAGCAGGTTGAAGCCGAAGGTCAGCAGGAACAGGGCGGCGCCCGGGAAGATCAGATACATCGGGTCGACCAGTGCCCACTGCACGGCGTCGGAGATGGACCGGCCCCATGAGGGCGTCGGTGGGTTCATGCCGACGCCGAGGAACGACAGGCCCGCCTCGGCGCCGATGCGCCCGGGGATCGACAGCGTGATGTTGACGATGAGCAGCGGCATGAGGTTCGGCAGGATCTGATGCCACAGCACATGGGCAGGCGAAGCACCCATCACCTTGGACGCGACGGCGAAATTGCGCTTGCTCAGCGTCAGCGTCTGCCCCCGGACAAGACGCGCGATGCCGGGCCATCCGAAGAATCCGAGCACTAGCGTCAGCAGCACCGGCCTCGGGAAGCTCTGCGGCACCACCGCCGACAGCGCGATCGCGAAGATCAGGAACGGGAAGCCGAAGAAGACGTCCATCGTGCGCGAGATCAGCGCATCGACCAACCCGGGGAAATAGCCGGCCAGCAGCCCGAGCGCCACGCCGATGACCAGCGAGATGACCGACGAGACGACGCCGATGCCCAGCGAGATCCGTGAGCCGTACGCCACGATGGAGAACAGGTCGACGCCGCGCAGCGGGGTGACGCCGAACCAGTGCCGGGCACTGATGCCGCCGCCGAATCCGGCCGGCACCGACCCGGCACCCAAGGCCTCGGGATGCTCGGCGTACGGGTCGTTGCCGGTGATGGCCGACAACGGCCCGGCCAGCGCCGCCAGCAGCACGAAGAACAGCACGATGGCGCCGCCGACCACTATCGATGAGCGAGCGCCGGAACGGAGAACGCGCCGCCGTCTTTCCGCCTTCGGCGCGGCTTTCGCAGTCGCATCCGTCATATTGTCATCCCCATTTTCACGCTGAACATGCCGATAATCATCAATCCGCGCAGGTGGGCGCCCGTGAGCCGGGTCCCCTGCAGCCGGTGTCCTAACATTAAGGTTTCGCAGCAGGATGACATGCTGTGGCCTTATCGGTTATTTGGATAGCAGGTTATCAATGGACGGCAGTCGGCGGATAAGGCATGCCGCGGGGACACGCGGGAAAAAACCTTCGTTCCCGCGCGTCACGCCACCCGTCATTCCCCGACCGGGCTGACGTACGGACGCAGCAGGGTCGTGGTGCCGACCGCGAGCAGCGCGAATATCGCGCCGAACGGACCAAGCCAAGCCAGACCAAGGGCGTCGTTGACCATGCCTCCGACCGCGGAGCCGATGGCGATGCCGATGTTGAACGACATGGAATTCAGAGAAGCGGCCAGATTCACCGAACCGGGGTGGGACTGGTACGCCACGTCCATGTACAGCACCTGGGAGGAGGCGTTCTGCAGGTACATGAACATGCCGAGCGCCACCAGCAGCAGAGCTCCGGCGACCGGCACCAGCGACGCGAACGCCAGTAGACACAGGCAGACGGCCTGAGCGCCGTAGACCGGACGCATGTGGGTCAACGGCTCCACGCCATGTCCCTTGTCGGCCAACGTGCCGCCGTACAGGTTGCTCCACAGGCAGGCGCAACCGTATATCACCAGGCCGATGCTGATCATGTGCTCGGGCACACCGATCTCGTCGCGCATGATAGGCGTCAGATAGGTGTAGAAGACATAGGATGCGGCCGCACCGAACACCACGTCCGCCACGCCAAGCTGGATGCGACGGTCGAAGAACAGACGGAACTGCCGGAGGAACCCGATTCGCGCCGGGTG
This sequence comes from Bifidobacterium sp. FKU, assembly GCF_026016385.1. NCBI lineage: Bacteria > Bacillati > Actinomycetota > Actinomycetes > Bifidobacteriales > Bifidobacteriaceae > Bifidobacterium > Bifidobacterium sp. FKU. The sequence goes on along the minus strand of NZ_CP092888.1, from coordinate 1,004,489 downwards.
GGAATTACGCGGCAGCACCACGGCCATCAGCGCCATCAGCATGGCGGTGAGAATCGAAATCAGGGCGAAGGAGGCCCGCCAGCCGAAGGCGGCGGCAACCCAGGTGCCAACCGGCACACCGACCACGGAGGCGATGGAGAATCCCGAAAACACCCAGGCGATGAACTTGGTGCGGTATCTGTCCTCGGTCACGTCGGGCGCGAAGGTCATGGAAACGGCCACCAGCGTGCCGGACACCGACGCGATGAGCAGCCGGGCGACCAGCAGCACCGGATAGTTCGGCGCGAGGACGCACAGGACATTGCCCGCCAGGAACACGCCCATCAGCGCCATATAGGTGGCGAAGCGGGGGAACCGCGCCGACAGGGCGGAGCCGAGCGGCGTGCAGGGCGCATACACGAACGCGAAGAGGGCCACCAGATTGCCCGCGGTCACCTCGGAGACCCGAAGGCCGGAGGCGATGTCGGGAAGGATGCCGACCACCACGAATTCGCTCATGCCCAGCATGAAGGTGACGGTCACCAGGACGGCGACCTGCAGGTTGAAGAAACGACCGGCACCTGCTCCGTCCATCGGTGCGTTCATCTCGGGACACTCTCCTCCATCACAGCTTCGGCAGGTACTTCTTCAGTTCGAACGGCGTGACCTGATGATTGTAGTCCTCCCACTCCTGGTGCTTGTTGTCCAGGAAGTAGCCGAAGGCGTGCTCACCGAGCACGTCGGCCACGAAGTCGGATTTCTCCATGATCTTCAGCGCCTCGTCCAGCGAGCGCGGCAGCGGCTGGATGCCCATGGCCTGACGTTCGCCGTCGGTGAGCTCCCACACGTCATCACTGGTGGGCTCGCCCAGCTGCATCTGCTTATCGATGCCATCGAGACCGGCGGCCAGCAGCACCGAGTAGGCAAGGTATGGGTTGGCCACCGGGTCGAGCGCACGGAACTCCATGCGCGCGGAGTTGCCCTTGCCCGGCTTGTACTGCGGGATACGCAGCAGCGCGGAACGGTTGTTGTGGCCCCAGCAGATGTAGCTCGGCGCCTCGTTGCCGCCCCACAGGCGCTTGTACGAGTTGACGTACTGGTCGGTGACCGCGCAGATTTCGGCCGCATGGTACAGGATGCCGGCGGCGAACTGGCGGGCGGTCAGGGACATGCTGAACTCCTGACCGGCCTCGTAGAAGGCGTTGGAATCGCCTTCGAACAGGCTCAGGTGCGTGTGCATGCCGGAACCGGGCGCGTCGGCCAGGGGCTTGGGCATAAAGCTGGCGTGGATGCCGCGCTCCAAGGAAATCTCCTTGACCACCGTACGGAATGTCATGATGTTGTCGGCCATGGTGAGCGCGTCCGCGTATCGCAGATCGATCTCGTTCTGGCCTGGCCCCGCCTCATGGTGCGAGTATTCCACCGAGATGCCCATTTGCTCGAGCATGTTCACGGTGGCGCGGCGGAAGTCCATGCCTGGGCTGCGCGGCACGTGGTCGAAGTAGCCGCCCTCGTCGATCGGGGTCGGGGTCTTGGACCAGTCGTCCTGGCTTTCGAACAGGTAGAACTCGATTTCCGGATGCACGTAGAACGTGAAGCCCTTGTCCTTGGCCTTGGCGAGCGTGCGCTTCAGCACATGCCGGGGATCGCCGAGCGAGGGTTCGCCGTCCGGGGTCAGGATGTCGCAGAACATGCGGGCCGTGCCTTGCGGGCCGCCCCGCCACGGCAGAATCTGGAACGTCGAAGGGTCGGGCTGGACGATCATGTCGTCCTCGGATACACGGGTCATGCCCTCGATGGCGGAGCCGTCGAAGCCGAGCCCCTCCTCGAACGCGGCTTCCAGTTCGGCCGGAGCAATCGCCACGGACTTCAGTGTTCCCAACACGTCCGTGAACCACAGACGAATAAAGCGCACGTCGCGTTCTTCGACCGTGCGCAGCGCAAACTCCTGCTGTTTATCCATAGTCGCCTATCGTTCCATAACCGTGTTACGAGGGGCGTTAACATCTCACTGTTCGTCACCTGCGAGTCGCGAGATTTCATCAACATGCCCCGGTCCGCATGTCAGGCATGGCTCGGGCCCATGCCGGCACGGCACTATGGTAGTGACTATGAGCGAACCGGCGATTCGATCGCGATTGCCAATTACATGGGTGGCACCGACGAATTCGATCAGGCCATCGCCTCATTCGCCGTCAGCTACGCCGAACAGAATGATGAAGACTACGCCGTCTTCAAGAAACTCCTCAAATCCGGCGACCTCCCGTGCTGAGCCGTTAAGCGGACAGCCCAGTGGGCTGTCCGTAGGCGAGACCTGAGTGAAGCGATAGCTGAGCGAAAGCAGATTAACAGTCTCGCCAAGGCGAGTCCTTTGCCTACTTCGCGACTGCGAGCGCTTCCTGGAGCGTGAACGCACGTGCATAGAGGGACTTGCCGAGGATGGCAGAATCAACACCAATTTCAGCCAGTTCCTTGATGGCGCGCAAATCGTCCAGCTTGGAGATACCACCGGAAGCCGTGACCTTGGCGTCGGTGCGTTCGGCGACTTCACGCAGCAGTTGGATGTTCGGGCCGGACATCATGCCGTCCTTGGCCACGTCGGTGACCACATAACGCGAGCAGCCCACGGAGTCAAGGAACTTCATGGTCTCAAATAGGTCACCGCCTTCGCGTGTCCAGCCGCGCGCCGCCAGTGTGTGACCGCGCACATCCAGACCAACAGCCACGCGGTCGCCGTACTTCTTGATGACCGAAGCGGTCCAATCCGGATTCTCCAAAGCGGCGGTGCCGATGTTCACTCGGGCGGCACCGGCCTCAAGGGCCGCGTCCAACGAAGCGTCATCGCGCACGCCGCCGGACAGTTCGATGTTCACGCGGTCGCCAAGCTCGTGAACGATTTCTCGCAGCTGATCGCGATTGTTGCCCGTACCAAAAGCGGCATCAAGGTCGACCAGGTGAATCCATTCGGCACCGGCCTCAACCCAAGTACGGGCGGCCTCGAACGGCGAACCGTAATCGGTTTCGGAACCGGATTCACCCTGGCGTAGGCGCACGGCCTTGCCATCGCGTACATCGACGGCGGGCAGCAGAGTCAACGACATAAGAAGAGCCTTTCTTCAGTTACATATACACGATTTGAGCTCTCTCGTCAGAGGGAGCTTCATGCTTTTTACAGTGTGGCGATCCAGTTCTTGAGGAGTTGGGCACCGGCGTCTCCGGACTTTTCCGGGTGGAATTGCGTGGCGGACAGCGGGCCGTGTTCATAGGCGGCCACGAAACGCGACCGGCCGTACGAGCACCAGCTCACGCGTTCGGGCGCACCGCTCAGATCAATGTCGAAACGAGACGTATCCACCGGCTTCACTTCCATCGCGGCGTAGGAGTGCACGAAGTAGAACCGTTCGTTCTCCACGCCGTTGAGCAGCACCGAATCGGGGGCGGCCTCGATCGTGTCCCATCCCATGTGAGGCACCACGTCGGCGTCCAGCAGGTTCACCGAACCGCCGATCAGCCCGATGCCCGCGGCATGGACCCCGTGCTCCAGACCGTGTTCGAACATGATCTGCTCGCCCACGCACACGCCAAGCACCGGACGGCCGGCGCGGATGCGATCATAGATCACACGGTCGCCGTCGACCTTCTTCAGACCCTCCATACATGCGGCGAACGCGCCCACGCCCGGCACGACCAGACCGTCGGCCTCCAGCGCCTGACGATAATCGGAGGTGAGAGTGGTGTCGACGCCAAGATTGGCGAGCGCACGCACCATGGAACGTACATTGCCGAAACCGTAATCGAAAACAACCGCTGTGGTCATATTCTCTCCTATCCCCTACTGGTTGGTTGGCGTCTATTCGATGCGGGAGCCGCGCCCGCCACGTCCGCGTCTGGTGTGGTTGGCGAGAATCTGCATCGCCTGGTCATGGTCGAGTCCAGCGGAATCCACCACTTCAAACCCTTGGGTCTTGAGTTGGTTCAGAGTTACGATGCCGAGCATCAGGTCCTCGACGAAGCGCGGTGTGGAGGTGAACAGCACGGGCGGCGCGAAACTCTGTCCGGCCTCTCCCTGCACGTACATGGCCACTTCGAGCTTGTCGGCACGATTGACTGCAAGAATCACGGCCATGCCGGATACCACGGTGGTCAGGTCCTTGGCTGCGGCTTCCGGGCCGTCGCCGTCCAGATTCTTCAGCACCGCGACGGCCCCCTGATTGGCACCGATGCATGCGGCGGAGATATCTGACAGCTGGCAGAACGCGGCCAACAGTTCGGCGGAGGCAAGACGGGTGACGATCAACGCCACCTTCGCCTTGTTACCCAACAGTCCAGCGAGTTCGTTGTCGAAGCCGAGCGAGGGGTCGACCACGTCGGCCATGGCCTCGTTCACCGCATCCGCAACGGACCCGGTGACGTCGTCGGTCATAGGCTGGCCGGAATCAGCGGAAGCCTTATCAGCCGTATCATCATTCGCGTCGGAATCGGACTTCGCTGAAGCAGCGTCCGCTGTTTCAGCGGCATCACTGGTATCACTGGCATCGCCGGATGCCGAATCGTCCGCGAATTCTTTCTCGAATCCGGCGAGCGCGGCCTCAAGCTCCTCGTCGGAGAAGTGCGATTCGTCCGGATCGAACTTGTCGTCGGCCATCACAGGGCTCCCTTGGTGCTGGGCACGCCGTCTACACGCGGGTCGATTTCCATGGCGAAGCGCAACGCACGGGCCAGCGCCTTGAATTCGGCTTCAGCGATGTGGTGCGGGTCGCGGCCGGCGAGCACCTGCATGTGCAGGCAGATGCCGGCGTGGAAGGCGATGGATTCCATGACGTGGCGGACCAGCGAGCCGGTGAAGTGCCCGCCGATCATGCAGAATTCGTAGCCTTCGGGCTCGCCGCTGCACACGCAGTACGGGCGCCCGGAAATGTCGACAACGGCCTTGGCCAGCGCCTCGTCGAGCGGCACGGTGGCATCGGCGAAGCGGCGGATGCCTTTCTTGTCGCCGAGAGCCTGCTTCAGGGCTTCGCCGAACACGATGGCCGTATCTTCCACGGTGTGGTGCACATCGATGTCGGTGTCGCCGTGGGCGTGGATGGTCAGGTCGATCAGCGAATGCTTGCCGAGCGCGGTCATCATATGGTTGTAGAACGGCACGGATGTATCGATATCGGTTTTGCCGGTGCCGTCGAGGTTCAGTTCGAGGTCGATGTGTGATTCGCTGGTTTCGCGGACGATGTGCGCGGTTCTTGCCATCATGTCTCCTGTGTGATTCGTCATATTGGATTGCGGCGGGACTCGAATCGCTTCGGGTCTCGCCGCAATCGGAAAGAAACGTCCCTTATGCTGCTTCCACTATACGAAGCACTTCAACAAGGGCGTTACGGAAGGTCTCCATCTCCTCGTCGGTGCCCATGCACACGCGCAGCCAACCGTCCGGTCCGACCACGCGGATGAGTACGCCGCGCTTCAGGAGCTCGTCGAAGATGGCTTCGCGCTTGTCGAAGTGCCCACCGAACAGAAGGAAGTTCGAGCCGGATTCGGCCACTTCAAGCGGCTGGTCCTTGTAGGTCTGTTCCTTGAGCCATGCGGCGGTGGCCTCGCGGGTTTCGCGCAGGTGCTCGACACGGCTCAGCTGTTCATCGGTGTGTTCGAAGGCAGCCAGTGCGGCGGCCTGGGTCACGGCGGACAGGTGGTACGGCATGCGTACGATGCGCACGCAGTCGATGATGCCCTTGGATGCGGCTAGGTAGCCGACTCGCGCTCCGGCGAAGGCAAAGGCCTTGCTCATGGTGCGGCTTACGGCCAGGTTCGGGTGGTCCTTGATCAGGCTCACGGCGCTCGGGGTGCCGGGCTTGCGGAATTCCACGTACGCTTCATCGATGACGAGAATCGGGTGCACGCCCTCACCCGCGCCGGCCACTTCGGCGGTTTCGCAGGCGGCGAGAATACACTCGATATCCTCCATCGGCAACGGGGTGCCAGTCGGGTTGTTTGGTCTGGTGAGCAGCACCATCGAAGGCTTGACCTCGGCGATGGCCTCAAGCACCTTGTCGACGTTCAGCGTGAAGTCGGCGTTGCGGTGGGCGAGCTTCCAACCGGTGAAGGTGTCGCGGGCGTACTCCGGGTACATGGAGTACGTCGGGTCGGCGCCCAAGGCGGTACGCCCCGGACCTCCGAAAGCCTGGAACAGCTGGAGCATGATCTCGTTGGAGCCGTTCGCGCCCCACAGCTCGTCCACGTCCAGACGGGTACCGGATTCGCGGGCCAGGTAATCGGAGAATGCCTGACGCAATTCGATGTGCTCACGGTCCGGGTATCGGTTGAGTGTGGGGGCGATTTCACGCACACGCTTGGCGATGGTGTCGCATACGGCCGGGTCCGGCGCATACGGGTTCTCGTTGACGTTCAGGCACACCGGCACGTCCAGCTGAGGAGCGCCGTACGGCTCCTCACCGATCAGGTCGTTGCGCAACGGCAGGTTTGCGGGAATCGAGCTCATCGCAGACCGGCTCCCTTCTCCTGCTCGCGCAGGGTGGCCTTGTCATACGGATCCTTGACGAAGCGGGAGAGCACGCACTCGCCGTGGGCGGGCAGATCCTCGGACACCGCAAAGGCGTTGATGCGGGCGGCGAGTGCCTTCAGGCCTTCCTCGTCGTATTCGATGACTTCGACCGGCTTCATGAAGGTGTGCACGCCGAGGCCGGCGGCGAAGCGGGCGGTGCCGCCGGTGGGCAGCACGTGGTTGGAGCCGGACATGTAGTCGCCCAGCGGCACCGGGGAGTACGGGCCGCGGAAGATGGCACCGGCGTTCTTGATGCGCTTGACGACAGCATCGGCATCCTTGGTCTGAATCTCAAGGTGTTCGGCGGCGTAGGCGTTGGCCGCGTCGATGGACTGGTCGAGACCGTCGGTCAGCACGATGGCAGACTGGGTGCCGGACAGTGACGTGTGGACACGCTCGGCGTGCTCGGTACGCGGCACGCGGTACTTGAGGTTCTCCTGCACCTTGTCGGCAATCTCGGTGGAGTCGGTGAACAGCACGGAACCGGCGAGCTCATCATGCTCGGCCTGGCCGATGAGGTCGGCGGCCAGCAGACTCGGGTTGGCGGTTGCATCGGCGATGATGCCGATTTCGGTGGGGCCGGCGACCGCGTCGATGCCCACGAATGCGGAGACCAGCGACTTGGCGGTGGCCACGAAGATGTTGCCCGGGCCGGTGATCTTGTCAACCGGATCGCACAGGATGTCGCCGTCCTGTGGCTCGCTGCCCTTGGCGCCGTATGCGAACATGGCGATGGCCTGAGCGCCGCCGACCGCGTATACCTCGTCAACACCGAGGATGGCGCAGGTGGCGAGGATGGTCTTGTTCGGCAGGCCTTCCTCATTGTCGCGGGCGGGCGGGGTGGCGATGGCCAGCGATTCGACGCCGGCGGCCTGGGCCGGCACAGCGTTCATGATGACGGAGCTCGGGTAGACGGCCTTGCCGCCGGGCACATACAGGCCGACGCGCTGAATCGGAATCCAGCGTTCGGCCACGCGGGCACCTTCGGCGAGGTCGGTGTAGAAGTCCTTCGGCACCTGGTTGGCGGCCACGGCGCGGGCGCGGCGTACCGATTCCTCGATGGCAGCGCGCACTTCGGGGTCGAGCGTGGTCAGGGCGTCCTTGATCGCCTCGACCGGCACGCGCAGGTTCTTGGGACGCACGTGATCGAACTTCTCCTCGAAGTCGCGCAGGGCCGCGGCACCGCGTTCCTTGACATCGTCCAGAATCGGACGCACCAGATCGGTGGCTTCGGAAGTGCCCATTGCGGCGCGCGGCATCGCGGCGAGCAGTTCGGCACGGGACAGGTGCTGACCACGCAGGTCAATGATTCGCATGATGTTCTCACTCATAAAGCCCCATCGTACCAACGTGAGGGGCCTAAGCGGCGAGGAACGCCCATGTTCACCCGTATCGTGAGATTATCGTGCGTGATGTGGATTCGTGATGCAGGTTACTAAGTCTCTAATCCATCGTTCGCAGCATTGGGTAGAGGCTCAGGAATCGCCGGTATGCGTCGGCATATGTGCGTGCGGTGTCAGGATTCGGTTGATATACGGTGCGTTCACATACGGATTGCAGCAGGTCTGGTGCATTGAACACCAACGAGGCCATCGCCACTGCTGGCAGAATATCGGCATTGGCGAACACTTCGATGGGATGCTCCAATACATCGGCCAGAATCTGGCACCACGCATTTTCTCTGGCTCCGCCGCCAATCAGGGAAATCTCGGTAGGCTCGGCATCAAAGCTTTCCATACCTTGACGAATGGAGAAGGCCACGCCCTCAAGCGCGGCACGCATCATGTCTGCCTTGGTGGTGTCTGGATCGAGGCCAACATAGGCCCCGCGAATATTCGGGTTCATTACGGGGAACCGCTCCCCTACCAGATAGGGCAGGCACATCACACCGTTGGAGCCGGGTTTGGATGTTTCGATAAGCTGATGTGCTTCCGCGTAATCGCCATCAGCGAATACGCCGGTAACCCATTTATGCACGTCACCGGCGTTGAGGAATGGCACCGCATTCACGAATCCTTCTTCCACACCAAATGCCAGATTCGCAGCACCGGGCTTGTCGGTGAACGGTTCGGGCGAAACGGTGGCAATCCAACCTGAGGTGCCGATATTGATGTTGTATTGGCCGGGGCGGCTGACACCGCTGGCCAGCGTGGTGGCACCCGCATCGCCAATGCCCGCGTATACCGCAGTTCCGGCGGAGAAACCGGCGCGTTGTGCAGCGGATTCCGTCACTATGCTAATGCAGTCCTGCGGATTATGCAGTTGCGGCAATATGGTCATGTCGATTTCTGCAACCTCGCATAATTCGGCATCCCACTGGCCATTACGGATATTCATGGCACCGGCTGTGGAACAAGCCGCCACATCGCCCACGCATTCGCCGGTCAATTGGGCGATCAAGTAGTCCTTGGAACTGATCAATACATGACGAATGCGCGCGTACGTTTCCGGCTCGTGTTCACGCACCCACATCAACTTGGGCAACGGCAAGCAGCCTTCGAGCCGGTTGCCAACGGTGTTCAGGAAACGTTCTACTCCACCCTGATATGTCTTGGCGAGTTGCTTGGCCTGTTCCTCGGCTCGGCCATCCGAATACAGAATGGCATTGCGGACGGGATTGAGCTCGCCGTTCAAAGCAATAACATCCTGCATCTGACCGCTGAAGATGATGCCACGAATGCGAGTCACATTGAATTCTGACTCGGATTGCCGCGCCTGCTCAATCATGTGCTTGGAGACCGTGCAGAAGGCTTGTCACCATTGGTCGGGGCTCTGTTCCCGATAGTCGCCGTTGATAATAAGGTTAAGCTCACTACTCGCACTGGCTACGATACGGCCTCGCCTATCAACCAAGGCACCCTTCAACGCCGTGGTCCCTGCATCGAATGCAGCCACATACTCCTCTGCCACGTGCTCTCCCCTTCAATCTGGGTTGTGATTCTACTGGTTATTATCGTAGCCGCTTACTCGTTGCATTCATTAGGCCGATTTCACGTTCATTAGGTCGGTATGCCGTAAGACGGCTCTTCAGGAATGGCGTAATGACTGGGTTCTGATGCCGAAGACCCTGGACCCATTGACCTAATGAATGCAATAATGACCTAATGAACGAGAATCACGCCAACATTACGCAATTCTTTGCCCGCGAAACGCGGCTCATTGCATCGTCTTGTTTCTAGAATGGGAAATTGAACGAATACTACGACTAATGAGGCATTATGGCAATTCAATCGACAATTATGCTGGACAACGGCACTGTCATCCCGCAGGTGGGCTTGGGCGTATTCCAGACACCGGATGGTGATACTACAGTGAACGCGGTGCAGACGGCTCTGGAGAATGGCTACCGTCATATCGATACCGCAATGATTTACCGCAACGAAGCCTCAGTAGGTGAAGGTATTCGCCGTGCTGGTTTGCCGCGCAGCGATTTCTTCTTGACCACCAAGCTGTGGAATGACGATATTCGCGCACGCCGTGGCAAGGATGCATTCCAAGAAAGCCTCGACCGCTTGGGCGTGGATTATGTGGATCTGTATCTGATTCACTGGCCGGCAGACGGCTGGCAGCAGGCATGGGATGACTTGCAGGAGATTTATGCCTCTGGCCGTGCCAAGGCCATTGGCGTCAGTAACTTCCAAAAGCATCATATTGATGAGCTGCTGACCCACAGCGATATGGTGCCTGCCGTAGACCAGATTGAGTCTTCTCCGCAGTTCACCAATCAGGAACTTATCGGACAGCTACGCGCCAAAGGCATTCACACTGAAGCTTGGAGTCCGCTCGGCGGTACCGGCGGCAACCTGCTGAGCAATCCAGTATTGGCCGAGATCGGTGCCAAGTACGGCAAGTCACCTGCCCAAGTGGTGATTCGCTGGCACATCCAGCGCGGCATCGTCGTGCTGCCCAAGTCCACCCATGCCGAGCGTATCAAGCAGAACTTCGAGGTCTTCGACTTCAACCTAACAGTCGATGATATGACCGCCATTTCCGCCATCAACACCGGCAAGCGCAACGGTGCCGATCCTGACAATTTCAATTTCTAGACCTTTATAGGTCCAGATACGCAAAGAGGGAACTCTCCGTCACTTGAGGGTTCCCTCTTCTATATGCTTACGATTCGGCCGCACCCTAGTTGCGAGAGCCTATATCTTGTCGGTGTCTTGTCTTGTTGGTTTCAGATATGCGGGAAGCCCCGGTACCTTCAAGGTATCGGGGCTTCCCGTACGTGTGATGCGGCGGCGTGCTACTCTCCCACACCCTGTCGAGTGCAGTACCATCGCCGTGCCAGGCCTTAGCTTCCGGGTTCGGAATGGGACCGGGCGTCTCACCTGGGCCATGACCGCCGCAAATCTTCTCTTATACGGTCAGACACCAAGGTCTGCCGGCCTTGTGGCGGCCCGGGAACCGGACAGGGGACGCGATTGCCGTTGATGTTGCTTCGTCTTGCGCCATTCCCGTGCTCATTGCCATACGGGATGGTTTGCAGGAGGATGATGCGGTCCCCGAACGAATCGGGGAATAATAGTGTTGCCTTTCGTCCGTTAGTACCGGTCGGCTCCACCCCTCGCGGGGCTTCCACGTCCGGCCTATCGACCACGTGTTCTGCATGGGGACTACAGCAGCTCGAGGCTGCACGGAATGCTTATCTTGGAGCAGGCTTCCCGCTTAGATGCTTTCAGCGGTTATCCCTTCCGAACGTAGCCAACCGGCCGTGCCACTGGCGTGACAACCGGCATACCAGAGGTTCGTCCACCCAGGTCCTCTCGTACTATGGGCAGGCCTCCTCAACATTCCAACGAGCGCAGAGGATAGAGACCAAACTGTCTCACGACGTTCTGAACCCAGCTCGCGTGCCGCTTTAATCGGCGAACAGCCGAACCCTTGGGACCTGCTCCAGCCCCAGGATGCGACGAGCCGACATCGAGGTGCCAAACCATCCCGTCGATATGGACTCTTGGGAATGATCAGCCTGTTATCCCCGGGGTACCTTTTATCCGTTGAGCGATGCCGCGTCCGTACACCGGCACCGGATCACTAGTCCCGACTTTCGTCCCTGCTCGGACCGTCGTCCTCGCAGTCAAGCCCGCTTGTGCACTTGCACTCGCCACCCGATTGCCAACCGGGCTGAGCGGACCTTTGGGCGCCTCCGTTACTCTTTGGGAGGCAACCGCCCCAGTTAAACTACCCGCCAGGCACTGTCCCTGAACAGGATCACTGTTCGAGGTTAGACATCCAATGCGAACAGAGCGGTATTTCACCTTGCGGCTCCGCACGATCTGGCGACCATGCCTCTCGGCCTCCCGCCTATGCTACACAATCCACACCGAATGCCAATACCAAGGTATAGTAAAGGTCCCGGGGTCTTTTCGTCCTTCTGCGCTTAACGAGCATCTTTACTCGTACTGCAATTTCGCCGAGCTCCTGGTCGAGACAGTGGGGAAGTCGTTACGCCATTCGTGCAGGTCGGAACTTACCCGACAAGGAATTTCGCTACCTTAGGATGGTTATAGTTACCACCGCCGTTTACCGGGGCTTGAATTCACCGCTTCACCCGAAGGCTGACGGATCCTCTTAACCTTCCGGCACCGGGCAGGCGTCAGTGCATATACAGCGGCTTGCGCCTTCGCATGCACCTGTGTTTTTGGTAAACAGTCGCTACCCCCTGGTCTGTGCCACCCCCAAAAGCTCCCCGCGCGAGGCGGATCACCATCGGGGGTCTCCCTTAAACCGAAGGAACGGGAGTGATTTGCCGAGTTCCTTGACCAGGATTCGCTCGATCGCTTTGGTATTCTCTACCTGACCACCAGTGTCGGTTTGGGGTACGGGCGGCTTCGAGCCTCACGCCGAAGCTTTTCTCGGCAGCCGGGATCACCGGATATCGGGCCATAAGGCCCCCACCATCGCACCTCGCCCACACGCCCCGCGGATTTGCCTACGGGACGGGCTGCGTGCTTGACCACGGAAAACCACCTCCGCGGCCGGCTACCCTTCTGCGTCACTCCTGCGCTGACCTACTACAAGGATCGGTCCCAACAGGCCCAGGCATCCCACCCCCGAAGGGGAAGCAAGCCCGGACCCGGAGGTTAGTACTCCAAGCCTCGGTTCTGGCGGCTGAAAGCCGGTACGGGAATATCGACCCGTTCATCCATTCGACTACGCCTGTCGGCCTCGCCTTAGGACCCGACTCACCCAGGGACGATGAACGTGGCCCTGGAACCCTTGGTCATCCAGCGGACGGGATCTTCACCCGTCTTTCGCTACTCATGTCTGCATTCTCACTCCCATGAAGTCCACGGCGCGTTCACACGGCCGCTTCGCCCCTCATGGGACGCTCTCCTACCCAGTACAAAATACTGCCGCGTCTTCGGTGGTGTGCTTGAGCCCCGCTACATTGTCGGCGCGGAACCACTAGACCAGTGAGCTGTTACGCACTCTTTCAAGGATGGCTGCTTCTGAGCCAACCTCCTGGCTGTCTATGCGACTCCACATCCTTTCCCACTTAGCACACGCTTCGGGACCTTAGACGACGGTCTGGGCTGTTTCCCTTTCGACGACGAAGCTTATCCCCCGCCGACTCACTGCCGGGATACACGTCACCGGTATTCGGAGTTTGGTTGCTGTTGGTACCCGATACGGGCCCGCAAGCATCCAGTAGCTCTACCCCCGGGACGCAATGACCCGACGCTGCACCCAAATGCATTTCGGAGAGAACCAGCTATCACGGAATTTGATTGGCCTTTCACCCCTAACCCCAAGTCATCCCCCCGGTTTTCAACCCAGGTGGGTTCGGTCCTCCACACGGTCTTACCCGCGCTTCAACCTGCTCAGGGCTAGATCATCCCGCTTCGGGTCCAGGACACGCGACTCAAACGCCTTTTAAGACTCGCCTTCGCTACGCATACCCCACACGGGTTATGCTCGCCACATGCCACTGACTCGCAGACTCATTTTTCGATAGGCACGCCGTCACCCCACGAAGAGGCTCCGACGGATTGTAGGCGCACGGTTTCAGAGACTGTTTCACTCCCCTCCCGGGGTACTTTTCACCTTTCCCTCACGGTACTCGTTCGCTATCGGTCAGACAGGAATATTCAGGCTTACCCGACGGTCCGGGCGGATTCGCACGGGGTTCCACGGGACCCGTGCTACTTGGGAGACGCGATCGGCAGACCATGCGCGTTCAGGTACGGGGCCCTCACCCTCTGCGGCCCGGTATTCAACCCGGTTCCCCTGACACATGGTTTTCTAAAACTGCCGGCCGGCCCGTCGGAGCCGGCGCACGCGATCCCGCAACACCCCACACGCAACCCCCGACGGGTATCACACGCGCAAGGTTTGGCCATCATCCGCTTTCGCTCGCCACTACTCACGGAATATCCTTTCCTGCAGGTACTGAGATGTTTCACTTCCCTGCGTACCCCCCGGCCGAAGCCGGTACCGACCCATGACGGCCGGTGGGTTCCCCCATTCGGAAATCCTCGGATCAAAGCCCTGTAGGCGGCTCCCCGAGGCTTATCGCAGCCTCAAACGTCCTTCATCGGTCCTGTCTGCCAAGGCATCCACCATACGCCCTTGCAAGCAACACACACCATGAAGGTGCATGGCCGCAAGATTCCTCTAGCAAATTCCCAGACGACAAATCATCACACTAAAAATGATCACAAAACGATCGAAACGAACAATAGAGTTCGATTCGAAATCAACAGCAAAACAAAGATTCAAAACCATTGTTTTGCTCGCGTCCACTATCCAGTTCTCAAGCCACCACGCACCGCCACGCCATCACGCCGGCACACGGCCGGCCCGCAGGCGCGACGGGCATCGAATCGCGCCAGGCAAAAGCCTGGGGTGGCGATCCGGGAGCCCAAAAGCGCATCCATACCACTCCGGCACCCACCGCACGACCGGCAGGGCAAAGCCAACGACGTCTTCCACACCAGCAACCCGTCCACACGCGACCATCGCGCGGGAGGGTCCGCACCGGACGCCGAACGGCATCCTGTATTCTCCGTAGAAAGGAGGTGATCCAGCCGCACCTTCCGGTACGGCTACCTTGTTACGACTTAGTCCCAATCACGAGCCTCACCTTAGACGGCTCCATCCCACAAGGGGTTAGGCCACCGGCTTCGGGTGCTGCCCACTTTCATGACTTGACGGGCGGTGTGTACAAGGCCCGGGAACGCATTCACCGCGACGTTGCTGATTCGCGATTACTAGCGACTCCGCCTTCACGCAGTCGAGTTGCAGACTGCGATCCGAACTGAGACCGGTTTTCAGGGATCCGCTCCGCGTCGCCGCGTCGCATCCCGTTGTACCGGCCATTGTAGCATGCGTGAAGCCCTGGACGTAAGGGGCATGATGATCTGACGTCATCCCCACCTTCCTCCGAGTTAACCCCGGCGGTCCCCCGTGAGTTCCCGGCACAATCCGCTGGCAACACGGGGCGAGGGTTGCGCTCGTTGCGGGACTTAACCCAACATCTCACGACACGAGCTGACGACGACCATGCACCACCTGTGAACCCGCCCCGAAGGGAAACCCCATCTCTGGGATCGTCGGGAACATGTCAAGCCCAGGTAAGGTTCTTCGCGTTGCATCGAATTAATCCGCATGCTCCGCCGCTTGTGCGGGCCCCCGTCAATTTCTTTGAGTTTTAGCCTTGCGGCCGTACTCCCCAGGCGGGATGCTTAACGCGTTAGCTCCGACACGGAACCCGTGGAACGGGCCCCACATCCAGCATCCACCGTTTACGGCGTGGACTACCAGGGTATCTAATCCTGTTCGCTCCCCACGCTTTCGCTCCTCAGCGTCAGTAACGGCCCAGAGACCTGCCTTCGCCATTGGTGTTCTTCCCGATATCTACACATTCCACCGTTACACCGGGAATTCCAGTCTCCCCTACCGCACTCAAGCCCGCCCGTACCCGGCGCGGATCCACCGTTAAGCGATGGACTTTCACACCGGACGCGACGAACCGCCTACGAGCCCTTTACGCCCAATAATTCCGGATAACGCTTGCACCCTACGTATTACCGCGGCTGCTGGCACGTAGTTAGCCGGTGCTTATTCAACGGGTAAACTCACTCACGCTTGCTCCCCGATAAAAGAGGTTTACAACCCGAAGGCCTCCATCCCTCACGCGGCGTCGCTGCATCAGGCTTGCGCCCATTGTGCAATATTCCCCACTGCTGCCTCCCGTAGGAGTCTGGGCCGTATCTCAGTCCCAATGTGGCCGGTCGCCCTCTCAGGCCGGCTACCCGTCGAAGCCACGGTGGGCCGTTACCCCGCCGTCAAGCTGATAGGACGCGACCCCATCCCATACCGCGAAAGCTTTCCCAGAAGACCATGCGATCAACTGGAACATCCGGCATTACCACCCGTTTCCAGGAGCTATTCCGGTGTATGGGGCAGGTCGGTCACGCATTACTCACCCGTTCGCCACTCTCACCACCAAGCAAGCTTGATGGATCCCGTTCGACTTGCATGTGTTAAGCACGCCGCCAGCGTTCATCCTGAGCCAGAATCGAACCCTCCACAAAAAGAATGCGAAGAGACATCGACAGATGACTCTCAAAACAAAAATTGACGAGCACGTCCTTAAGGAAGGACGCCCTCAAAAAACCTCACCCCTCATCAAACCCTCCCGGGTACCCGACCACCACGACAGGCGATCAGGCGAGGAATGAACTGGCAATCATTGACTATAAAGAAGTAGTACAAACACGCTCTTGAGTTCTCAAACCACCACCACACCAGCAAGACGGAAAACCAACCAGAGGAAGGAACCCGCCGCGCTGAGCGGCAACAGGTGAATAACTTACACGAACACACGAACACACGCAAATCGGGCATGAAAAGGCACGCCAGAATCGTTGCAACGACGGCGTTCTATCGGCGTGTCGAAATCAACTTGAATCACGCCGTTACCATCAGGATACGCCGGCTTTTTATAGGCTCACGTAACGAAATCAGATGTTCACTGGCGTGTCGCGACAATTCATTCCACGTTCAACTCCCCTCAGTCACGCTTCGCGTGCCAGCTCCCCTCACCTTGAGGGGAGCCAGATAGATGTCAGATTACGTGGTATTCGCGTAGCAGGGTGGCAATATCGGTGCCGTCGAGTTTCTTGAGCACCTTCTTGACCACGGCCTTTTCAATGAAGTTGAGCTTCATATCGGTGACCGGTGCACCGTCACGCAATTTGACGGTGGCGTTGAGCAGGTTGCGCACGTCATAGACGCTGCCCCACACTTCAGGCACGCCGCGGTCCACGCCGAGCAACGTGTAGACAGCTTCCATACCGGTGCGCATCGAGTATTCGGTGGTGAAGATCGTGTCGCGCGGGGTCTCGGCGAACTGGCCAAGGAATGCGAAGTTCACGGCACCATCGGGCACCACGTCCGGGCGGTCGCCGGCCGCGCGCGGCATGAAGAACGCGGTGATGTACGGCATCATGACCGGCACGGTGTTGGCGTGGTGCTTTGCGAGCGCCTCGATCTTGTCGGTCGGCACGCCCATGTGGTAAAGCCACTCCTCGCAGATCTCTTCACCGGTGCATTCGGTCATCGGCTTCTTCACATAGTTGCCGGGCTTGTCCGGGAACAGGCCGTAGACCCATACGCACAACTGGTCCTTGGGCTGGTCGCGGAACTGCTGCTGGCGGTTCAGGGTCCAACTCATGAGCCAGTTGGAGTCCTGCACAGTGACGATGCCGCCGGTGACGACCTTGCCGGAGAACGGGTCGCGCTTGCAGATCTTCTGGATGTACGGCGGAATCTCGTCGTCCAGGGTGGTGACGGTGGCGCTCATCCACTTGGTGGCATTCGGATCGGAGCAGAACTTCTCCGGATGGCCAAAGCTCGGGTCCTGGTCGGCGATACGCTTCCACATATCCCAGCCGCCACCGGGCTTCAGGTCTGGGTTCCATGCGGCGGGCGAGTTCTGGGAACCCATGGTGGAGTTCTCCACGCAACCGCCGTTGGTGATGAACACCAGATCGTTCTCGGTCAGGTCGATGGAGGATTTATCACCCTCGTGATCCACGTCGATGCGCACGGCAAGCTTCTTGGTGGGCGTGCTGGCAGGGTTGCGCTTGAAGAAACCGGAGGTGGCCTGAATCTTCTGGATGGTGTCTTGGCCTACGCCGGTGTACTCACGCTTGGGGCCGGCTCCCCCGCCAATCGCGAATTCCACGTTCTCGACCTTGGTGTTGTAGCGGAATTCGACGCCGTGCGATTCCAGATACTTGACCATCGGCAGAATCATCGACTCGTACTGGTTGTAGCGGGTGAAACGCAGCGCGGAAAAGTCCGGCAGGCCTCCGATGTGATGAATGTAGCGCTTGATGTACAGCTTCATTTCCAGCGCGGAGTGCCAGTTCTCGAAGGCGAACATGGTGCGCCAGTACAGCCAGAAGTTGGAGTTCAGCACCTCATCGTCGAAGAAATCGGTGATCGGCTTGTCATACAGGTCTTCGTCCGGGGTGAAGAACAGCTTCATGATTTCCATCGAAGCCTTGTCGGACAGGCCGAACTTGCCCTTGAGCCCCGCGTCCTTGCCGAGATTCTTGGTGGCGCGGCACAGCGAGTAGTTCGGGTCCTCCTTGTTGAGCCAGTAGTACTCGTCGAGTACGCTGACGCCCTCGGTTTCGATGGAGGGAATCGAGCGGAACAGATCCCACATGACCTCGAAATGATTGTCCATTTCGCGGCCGCCACGCATCACATAGCCGAGGCCGGGAATATCAAGACCGTCACAGGCGCCGCCGGGTACCGGGTCCTTCTCAAGGATGTGGATGTTCTCGCCAGGCATCTGACCATCACGCACCAGATAGCAGGCCGCGGACAGGGCCGCCAGTCCGGTACCGATGATGTATGCATGCTTGTTGTCCACGTCGGACGGCTTCTTCGGGCGTGCGAAAGCCTCATAATTGCCGCTGCTGTAGTACATATTCCGCCTCCTTGGGGTTGAGTTGACACTTCGTCAGCTCTTCTTGAATAGACATTATGTCGCATTATTGCCGAACGCGCCATAGGCAACGTTCGGCGTTCTGCCGTATTCGCCAATACCTTGCGTCTACGGTTTTCGAGGCCTGTGTTGGCTGTTGGCTCATAACTATTGAAGGTATACAGGCATACTGAGGATGCGGGGTGCTTCACCGAACCGGATGATTGATAAGGTCCCGCTCAATCCATGCCATGACCAAATCGGCAAGTCGGTTTACCTCCGCTTCGGTGAGTTCACGGCCTTTGGGCAGATGATGCCATTTTTCGATGCATCCGCGGCAGCATGTGGCGGTAGCATGCTGAGCGGTGAATACCGGATGGCCGCGCCATGGCGTCTGCCTGCCGTCGTTCTTCGGTTTGGCTGCGCCTATGCGGTCTCGCAACATTTCTCGCGCATGACGATCGATGGTCGCCTTGCCTTTGGTGCGGGCATAGGCTCGGTCTTTGTCGGTCAAAGCGAATTTGGCGCGGAACTGCGAATGAGACAGCCGTTCCAGCATCGCGGCAATCCATTGTTGCTCGTCATCGTTGTTACCAGTATCCGCCATCTCCATGCCCATACGTTCCACAATAGTCGCGCACATCGTATGGTGGCACATGCCTTAGCCCCCTCTGATGAAGGAGCCCTCCCCCAGCAAAGCCAGGTGAGGGAGAGGCCAGGGGCGAAACCCGCCAATCAGGCGGCAGGCAAGCAGCTGGGGCCAAACAGAATCTTGATCTCAGCAAACAACGAAGTATCCCGCTTGACGCGGAAACGATCGCCAAACGTGAGCACCTGAGCGTTACCCTTCTCATCCAGCACCGCAAGATGTACTTCGCAGTAACCAGGATGATTAGCGAGCACCTGACCGAGTTGCATCATGCGTTGGCGCTCCAACGCCACCGGCGGCAGCGTGATGACCAACGGACGTTCATCCTCGGCTTCCAAGGTCGGAATCTGCATTTCCGTGGCTCTCAGAGAAACGGTTTCGTCGCGCAACTCCACTTGACCACGAATCTGTACGATGGCGTCCACGGCAAGTTCGGCGGCGGCCGCTTCATAGACCTTGCCGAAGAACATGCATTGGACGGAGCTTTCCATGTCTTCGATGGTCACGATGGCCCAGGGGTTGCCCTTCTTGGATACGCGCCGGTCCACATTGGTGACCAGACCGGCCAACGTGACCTGCTGTCCCTCGCCCATCGTCCTGGCTCGATCGACCAAGTGCGCGATGGACATTTCACGCAAGGACGCGAGAATCGACTGCATACCGGAGAGCGGATGATCAGACACATACAGGCCCAACATTTCGCGTTCGAAGTTAAGCTTGGTCTTCTTGTCCCATTCCTCAAGATCGGGTACGGTCACGGAAGCGTCGCCCATGGCCTCCGCTCCCCCATCCTCGGCATCGGAGAACAAATCGAACTGGCCCTCCGCCTGTTTGCGCTTCAGACTCACCACCGAGTCGATGGCGGCCTCGTGCACGGTGAACAGCGCGCGACGGTTCGGGTCAATCGAGTCGAAGGCACCGGCCTTGATCAACGATTCGACCAATCGCCGGTTCAGCGCGGTCAGGGGCACGCGGCGGATGAAGTCCATGAAGTTCACGAACTTGCCGCGCGGGCCTTCGCGTTCGGCGATGATATCGGCCACGGCCTTGTCACCCACGTTACGGATGGCACCAAGACCGAATCGCACGACGTCGCCGACTGCCGAGTACTCGTACACCGATTCGTTGACGTCCGGCGAGAGCACCTGGATGCCCATGCGGCGGGCCTCGCCCAAGTACAATGCGGTCTTGTCTTTGTTGGTGGCGGCACCTTGCAACAAGGCGGCCATGAACTCGACCGGGTAGTGCGTCTTCAGATATGCGGTCCAGTAGGAGATCAGACCGTATGCGGCGGAGTGCGCCTTGTTGAAAGCGTAGCCGGAGAACGGCACCAGAATATCCCACACGGCCTGGGATGCCTCTTCGGAATATCCGTGCTCCTTCATACCGGCGAAGAACGGCACCTTCTCCTTGGCCAGCACTTCGGGCTTCTTCTTACCCATGGCTCGACGCAGCACGTCTGCCTTGCCCAGCGAATAGCCGGCGAGGATTCGGGCGGCGGACTGCACCTGCTCCTGGTAGATGATCAGGCCATAGGTCTCGTCAAGCACCTGCTTCAGAGGCTCCTCAAGCTCAGGGTGGATTGGCGTGATCTTCTGCAGGCCGTTTTTGCGCTTGGCATAGTTGGTGTGCGAATCCATACTCATCGGGCCCGGTCGGTACAGGGCGATAAGTGCGGAAATATCGTTGAAGTTATCGGGCTTCAGGGTTTTCAGCAGTGAACGCATGCCGTCGGAATCGAGCTGGAACACGCCGAGCGTGTCTCCTCGGGACATGAGTTTGTAGGTTTCGGCGTCATCGAGCGGAATCTTGGTGTAGTCGATGGCGGGTTTGCCGTTGGCCACGATGTTCTTCAGGGTGTCGTGGATGATCGTCAGATTGGACAGGCCAAGGAAGTCCATCTTGACCAGCCCCAACGTTTCGCACGTGTGGTATTCGAAGGTGGTGGTGATGGTGCCATCGGTGCGTTCCAGCAACGGCGAGGTGTCGGTGATGGGCGCGCTACCCATGATGGTGGCGCAGGCATGTACACCGGTCTGTCGGATCAGGCCTTCGATACCCTTGGCTTCCTCGGTGATGCGCTTGGCGTCCGGATCGGAATCGTAGAGTTCTCGGAATTCCCTGGCCTCGGCATAACGTTTGGCGGTCGGGTCGAAGATGTCATGCAGGCTGATGTCTTTGCCGCCGGTGGCCGCCGGAGGCAGCGCCTTGGTGACTTTTTCACCGACTGAGAATTCATAACCCATGATGCGGGCGGAGTCTTTCAGGGCCTGTTTGGTTTTGATGGTGCCATAGATGACGCACTGGGCGACCTTATCGGTGCCGTATTTTTCGCCGCAGTATTCGATGACTCGCGCACGACCTTCAGGGTCGAAGTCGACATCGATATCAGGAAGGCTCACTCGCTCAGGGTTCAGGAACCTCTCGAAAATCAGGCCATGCTTGAGCGGATCGAGCTCGGTAATGCCCATGGAATAGGCGACCATGGCGCCTGCGGCCGAACCACGGCCCGGCCCCACCATAATGCCGTGGTCCTTGGCCCACTGAATGTAGTCGGCGACCACGAGGAAGTATCCGCAGAACTGCATCTGGCAGATCACGCCGCATTCGTAGTCGGCCTGCTTCAATACGTCGAGCGGCGGGTTGCCGTCGTAACGCTTCTCCAGACCTTCCTCGACTTTTTTAAGGAACAGGGAGGTCTCATCCCAGCCTTCGGGGCAGGGGAATTTCGGCATGAACGCGCCGTCTTCGTGGTCGTCGAACATCACGTTGCAGCGTTCGGCGATAACGAGCGTATTGTCGCAGGCGTCCGGGTGGTCCTTGAACAGTTCGCGCATCTCTTCGGCGGTTTTGATGTAGTAGCCGGTGCCGTCGAATTTGAATCGGTCCGGATCGTCAAGACGGGAACCGGAGTTGATGCAGAGCATGGCGTCCTGTGCCTGGGCATCTTCGGCGTGTACGTAGTGGGAATCGTTGGTGGCCAGCAGTGGTGCGTTGAGTTTCTTGGCGATGGTCAGCAGGTCACCGGTCACCTGAGTTTCGATGGGCAGACCGTGATCCATGAGTTCGATGAAGAAGTTGTCTTTGCCGAAGATATCCTGGAATTCGCCGGCAGCGCGCAGGGCCTCATCGAACTGACCGAGACGCAGACGGGTCTGGATAATGCCCGAGGGGCAGCCGGAGGATGCGATCACGCCTTTGGAATAGGTGGCGAGCACCTCCTTATCCATACGCGGATAACGCATGACGCGACCTTCGAGGTTGGCCACGGACGAAGCTTTGATGAGGTTGACCAGACCTTCGTCGTTTTCGGCCCACATGGTCAAGTGGGTGATAAGACCGCCACCGGAGACGTCGTCGCGGCGCTGGGCTTCAGTGCCCCAATGCACGCGGGACTTGTCTTGACGTGCGGTTTCCGGGGTCACATAAGCTTCGATGCCGATGATGGGCTTGACGCCATTGGCCACGCAGTTGGTGTACATCTCGTAGGCGCCATGCATGTTACCATGGTCGGTGATACCGACCGCAGGCATGCCAAGTTCGGCCGCACGCTTGGCCAAATCAGGAATCTTCGACGCACCATCGAGCAGCGAATAGTGCGTGTGGTTATGCAGTTGCACAAAGTTGTTCCCGTAATCAGCCATGTGTTCCACCATACCGTGTGGTCTGGGCGGCCGTTCAGCATTCCCGTCGGCACTCCGCGATGAGGGCGGCGCACAGCATGATGACCTGGGCGACGAGATTGAACCAAATGAGCACGCCGATCAACGCGGCGAACGGTGCGAGCAGCGGATTGCGGGAGGCTCCGGCTAATAGTCGCGCACCGAGAAGCTGCATTGCGGAAACCGTCAGAGATCCCAGTAACGCGCCGAATATCGTGAATCGTCCGGCTTTGATGTGGGAGACCACACGCAGCAGCAACATGAACAACGCGAAATTCAGCGCGACACCGGTACCGAAACCGGTCATCTCCAAAAGCACGGTGCCGGGCAACGAACTGCTGGGGATGCCACCCCATTGCAGCAGTCGGCGTACGATGCCACCGGACACCGTACCGGCCGCGGTCGAAAGAATGAACAGTATTGCGATGGCGATGGCGGCAAGCGTATCGCGTAACCTTGCGACGACGATATTGAGCTCGTCGCCGCAGTCGTCGAACATGGACCGTACGGCGTGGCGCAGCGAGTTCATCCAGCCGGTCACCGTCCACCAGAATATGGCCAACGTGGCCAGACCGGTCCACGTCAATGTGCTTGACATGGTGTTTAGTGCGGAAGACGTCAGAAACGAGTCGGCCACACCGGGAATGACTTCACGCACCGCGTCAATCAGCATCTGCTGCCAATCAATGTTGCCGACCATGATAAGGCCGAACACGCTCACCGCAATCCAGACGCCGGCAAAAAAGGCGAATAGCAGACCATATGCCAGACCATTCGCCAGCAGGGGGCCGCGCCGCGACACATACCGGTCGAGCACGCGCCCAGGCAGCGAACGCGCCCACGCGTCCGCTGCCCTGTCAATCGCACTCTTCAACCCATGCATAGTTCAACTGTAGCTGTTGTTACCATTGTCCCGAATTCAATTTTTAAGGCCCTTCGCGCCCATCGACCGCGTCAGGCCGTGGCTCCCGCAGACGCGGATCCATTATGCACATCTCGGCAGGAACAAAACAACGTCAATGAAGAAACCTGAAGAATCGCTGGTTGTCCTGTCATCTTTAGATGACAGGACAACCAGCGACAAGAGTAATCGCCTCTATCGGTGGTAGACTTTGTTCTGTAAGAAATCAGCGGCAGGAGTACCGGTATAAGTCCATTCTAAATAACATCTCGCGTCCTATCAATCAGCACGGCAGGCATAGACGACTACCGCGTGACTATCGGTGAACTCAAATCTATAAGAAGGGGAGTTGCGATTTACGTTGGTCACGACAATTCTTCCTACATGATGAGGCATACACTGCACTAACACCAAGCGACGGCATCTGACGATTCTCGACGGAAAAGGCCCAGAACCATACATCGCATTGGTTCGACAATGACGCTACAACCTCAACATGAATATGCAAAGGAGCTTTCATGAGAAAACAAAAGCGCTACTGTGCACGCTGATGACAGTCGTCCTCTTCGCTACTCCTGTAGGTACCGCTTTTGCTGACGGTCCAGCATCAGGTGGAGTTCTTCGGACCGGTTCAAGCTTGGGATTGTTCTGGGTGATATCAGCGAACACGGGCACATGTCCCATTCAAGAAGGTGATGTCTGATGCATAGGTGGTTACGTTGGTCGTCATGTCTGGTGATTGTCGTGATGGCGATGTTGTCGGGCATGCTGTCGTTGTTTGCGTTGGGTGATGGATATATGGCGGCGGTGCGCGCGTACCCCTTGCAAGGGCGGGCGCTATCGCTGTCCGATGTACCGCAGGAGCGTTCCTCCCGAACGTTGAATGCGTTGATGAGCGGTGTAGAGGAGGCTCATGCGGTTGTGGTGCGTTCGGATGTGCTGGTCTCGCCCGTGGACGGATCCGTGGAGGGGTATCGCTTGGGCGTGTATGGCGACGTGGGTGCGCATTCCGATGAGGTGACGTTCCGTTACCAGGGCGTTGACGTGCTTGATTTGGACTTGTTGTCGCGTCTGCTTCGGTCGGATGCCGATGCGACCTTGGGGTTGGATCGGGTGAGCGCCGACATGATTGCCTCTTTGCCGGCCGCGAGATTCGGCGGGCGGCTGGTCGTGGTCCGATTGGACACGTTGGAGCGTCTCTCCGGCACCGTCAACGGCGACTACCGGATCATCGGTCTTGACGACACTGGGTTCCGGGCGTTGGCGCAGCGCGTGAGCGAGGCGAGCGGCATCGATGCGGACCGACTGACGTCCCCGTTGCATGGCTCCAGCACAGAGGACAGCTTCATGCGGATGATCGCGTTGGCGCTGCTGGCCGTGGCGGCAGTGGCGCTGGTGCTGCTGCTGGTGTTGGGTGCGTTTCAGGAGTTCTCCCGTCTGGGCGTGTATCTGCTGTTGGGATGGTCGCGTCTGGGGTACGCCGTGCGGATATACCGGCCGCTGATGGTGTGCGCTCTCGTGTCGATGGTGGTGCCGTTCGCCGTGACTTTGTGGGGCATGGAGGGTTTCCCGGTCACCGTGCAGCTGGTGGTGACGGGCCTGATGCCTGGTGCGATGGTGGTCGGGATCGTGCTGGCCGCATCGGCGTTGGGGGCGTTGGTGCTGCTGTCGGTGCGTCCGGTCGCGGCGATACGCAACCGGGTATCGAAGAAGGCGTTGCTGGCGGTGATCGCCGTGGTGTACGTGTTGGCCTCCGCCGGCCTGGTCGCGGGCGCGCATGCGCTGGACGCGCCGATGAACGAGGTTTCCAAACTCGGACAGGTCAACGCCCGGTGGGGCCGATACGATTCGCTGCGACTCCTGTACAAGGATTCGCGCGGCACGAACCACACCGAATCGTCGGGCACGTCCGGCGACCACATGCGCGAGGTGTACGACTGGTATACGTCCATCGAGGGCAGGGACGGCGTGTACATCGCCAACACCCGCCACTTCGATGCCGGTCTGCTCGCACAATGGAAGGGACTGTACGAGCAGGTGCCCGAGCAGGCGTTCTGGTACTTTATTGTCTCCCCGAACTATCTGAAGGACCAGGGATTCGATCTGGACCAGGACACGGTCGCGCGCGCCAAGGCCGGCGAACGTATGTTCCTGATCCCCGACACCATGGACGCGGCGGAACAGGAGCGCATAAGAGGCTACCTGACCGAGACCAGCATGAAATACAAGGACTGGAACAGCAACATCCACACCACGTTCATGGATACCGGCAAGATCGGATTCGCCACCTACCATCCGTCCACGCCCTTGTTCACATGGAGCGACGACCTGAGCCAGCCCGCCGAAACCACGGACCCGGTGATCCTCGTGGCCACCGGCGCGGACATGACGCCGTTCGAGGCGGAAAGCCTCGGCGCGACCGGCCTGACGAACAGCTACATCAAGCTGGGCGAAACCGCAGCACGGCAATACACGACGCCCGAATACCTGGCCGAATACCGTCTGGAGGACAACAACCCGATCTACCGACCAGCCAGCGACTTCATCGCCGGACTGCGCAAAAGCCTGACCGAGTTCATCCAACTGTTCGGCGGCATCGCCCTGCTCGCGGCCCTGTTCCAGCTGATCGGCATGGCCACCCTATGCCGTGTCTACGCGGTGACCTACCGGGAGACCATCGCCGTCAAACGCCTCCTTGGCTATTCGCTCACGGGCATCTTCGCGCCCGCGTTCGTCATGGTCGCCGTGGTGTCCGCCATATCGATCCTGGCCACCGTACTGCTCGGATCTACGGCCGGCTCCATCGCCGCCGCCGCGACGTTCGTCTTCCAGCTGATCCTGTTGGCCGTCCAGTCCCGCACCCTGTCTTCCGGGCAGGTGCAGGTCATGATCAAATCCGAATAACACCCATCGCACGCATTACGCGGCATATTCCCGGTCTTCCCTCCAAGGAGCATCATCATGAACACGAAACTCGCCGCCGACCACCTCTGCAAGACCTACGGCAGCCGCACCATCCTGCGCAACCTGTCCTTCAGCGTGGAGGAAGGCACCAGCATGGCCATCACCGGCCCGTCCGGCTCAGGCAAATCCACGCTGCTGAACATCATCGGCCTGCTGGATACGCCCACCGGAGGGGCGATCACGCTCGACGGGCAGCCCCTGCCGGGCATCGACGGGCGCCGGGCGACCATGCTGCGCCGCGGCAAGATCAACTACCTGTTCCAGTCATACGCACTCATCAACGACATGAGCGCCCTTGACAACGTCACCCTCGGCATGCGCTTCACCCGTGACAGCAAACAGGTCAGGCAGCGCAAGGCCAAGGCCATGCTCTCCCGGCTCGGACTCGGCCATGTCGCGGGAGACAAGATCATGACCCTCTCCGGCGGTGAACAGCAGCGCGTCGCCCTCGCACGATGCATATTGAAGCCCGGGGATTTGATCCTCGCCGACGAGCCCACCGGCGCGCTCGACCGCGATCTCGCCCAACATGTCTTCGACGAAATGCTCCGACTCCAGCACGAATACGGCAAGACCCTCATCATCGTCACCCACGATCTTGGCATCGCCGCACAATGCGACAACACCATCGAGCTACAGGCGGTTTGACGGAGATATTCCGGCAGCCTTGGTCTACCGAAGTCACGTGTTGCCCTTCAATCTCCTCGGAAATCTAGGTGGCCCATTGTTCAAAGAATGCGATCGGACGTAACGCCCCGTAAGGAGACCTGCAATATGAAACGTTGAATCGTCATCTAAAGATGACGTTTTCGTAGATCTTCCGGAATCGCCAGTCATCTGCGATCCGGATATGGCACCGGTCCGGCTCAATCGAGCCTGGACGACCATGGAGAAAACGAACGATCGAATCCGAACGCGGGTAAAGAGCCTGCGCGACGCCATTGATAAAGCCAAATTTAAGAAAACAGATCAGTATGCATAAGTTTTACATGCCTTCAGCCTCGTCAACCGGCTGCGGACCCCAGAATCCAGTCACAGCTCGGCAGAGCGTACAACATACTGCGTAGTACATGGCGCGAATCCCAATGACCACCATCGATTGATGACGGCCACGAATACTCGTACTCAGCCTTACTGCTTTGGCTCATTTCTGTTCACTTCACGCTGGAGTACCGAGACACGTTGAGCGGAAATACCGGTAATTCACGTACGGTTACCGACCATTGGCCTGAACGGTACTCAGCATCCGCAGTCACTTGGGGTATGGTCATGACGGAGAGCCATCATTACCGATCTCTCGTTATTCTGGGATGAATCCGGCGAGGCTGGAACTGAATCTAAATATTAAAACGCATGATGCACACGTTGCGGAATTAGTCCACCAGAACTTCGGCATGTTCGGCAGGTTCAGCGGGTTCGATGTGTCGGGCACGCATGGCATCGAGGGCGGCAGCCAAGTCGGCCGGGTACTGGGACCGGACCGTGGTCCAGACGCGGGTGCGGGGATGACGGAATTCGAGCTTCATGGCGTGCAGCCACTGCCGGTCAAGTCCCAAAGCTTCAGACAGCACCGGATTGGCACCATACATGGGGTCGCCGCACAGGGGATGCCCAATCGATGAGAAATGCACGCGAATCTGATGGGTGCGTCCGGTCTCCAGATTCACGGATACCAGTGTGGCCTCATGGCCGAAACGCTCCAACACATCCCAATGCGTAACGGCCGGTTTGCCGGCCGGAGTCACGCAGAAGCGGAAATCGGACACTTTGGCGCGCCCGATCGGTGCCTCAATGGTCGCTTTGTTCTCTTTAAGACCGCCCTGCACGAGCGCATGATAGGTTTTCTTTACCTCATGCTCGGCGAACTGCCGACGCATCTCGGTGTACGCAAGGTCGGACTTGCACACCAACATCAAGCCGGAAGTGCCTACATCAAGGCGAGAAACAATGCCTTCACGCCCGGCCGCGCCATAGGAAGCGATATGCACGCCACGATCACGCAACGATCCCAATACCGTGGGACCGGTCCAGCCAACCGAGGCATGCGCCGCCACGCCTACAGGCTTATCGACCACGACGACATCATCGTCTTCGTAGACAACAGCCATATCAGTTGCGATAGGCTCAGGCCCGGCCTGTTCCTCCGCCAAATCAAATTCGACGGTCTCCCCCGCCTGCAACGTGCTGGACCGCGCAACTTCACGCCCTAAAACGCGCGCCTGTCCGGAGTCGACCAAATCGGCGGCTTTAGATCGTGAAATACCCAGCATCTTGGCCACGGCTACGTCGAAACGCTTACCCACCAATGCATCGGGAGCAGGGACCATTCGACTCATTACTTGGCGTCCGCCTCCGGCCCAGACTGTAGGGATTCGTCGGATTGCTCGATAAGATCCTTGTGGGAGAACGGCTCCCCCATAAGAATCAGAATCACCAAGACCACACCGGCGACTACCAGATAGATATCCGCCACATTGCCAACGGACCAGCCATAGTTAAGGAAATCCACCACTTTGCCGTTGAGGAAGCCGTCAGCGTACATAACACGGTCAATCAGGTTGCCCAAAGCGCCTGCAAACGCGAAAGAAAGCGCCACCGACCATTTCATGGAGACAGTGCGCACCCCAGCCACAGCAAGGGCCACGCAAGCCACAACGGCCAACAGACTGATTGCCCAAGTAGCGCCTGATCCCATACCCAAGGACGCGCCCGGATTACGCACCAAGGTGAAGGACAGCAGTCCGGGAATCACGCGAATGGTCCGACCGTTGGATAACGCGGCCATCGCCCAAGCCTTGGTGAGCTGATCGACAATCAGCGCAGCCGCGGCCACACATGCAAAGACGGCCACGCGAGTGCGCAGCCGTCCCTGTTGGTTCGTCATACGACCTGTACCTGCCTACGCTCAGTTGGTCTTGGACGAGGTCTGGTCGACGTAGTTGTTCGACTCGGAAACCTGCGATGCCAGCTGGCCGAGGTACTCGGTGAGGCGGGCGCGGTATTCAGTCTCGAACTGCTTGAGGCTCTGGATGTTGCCCTCGACGACCTTGGACTGAGCCTGAAGGTTGTCGCGCACCTGCTCGGCATACGTATCGGCTGCAGAGCGGGTGTTCTTGTCGTACGCATCAGCTGCGGAACGAGTGTTCTTGTCATACTCGGCGGCACGCTGCTGCACTTCCTTCTCGTAGTTGTCAGCGTCATCGTGCTGAGACTTGGAGTAGTTGTCCGCATCCTGACGAGTCTTGACGGAGTATGCGTCGGCCTCAGAACGGGTGTTCTGGGAGTAGGTCTCGGCATCCGCGTGAGTCTGGTCACGGTAAGCGTCGGCCTCGGAGCGGGTACGATCCGAATAGGTGTCGGCGTCGGAACGAGTACGAGTGGAGTAGTCGTCGGCCTCGGAGCGGGTACGCTCGGAGTAGTTGTTGGCCTTGGTGACCAGGTCGTTGTACTTGTTCTGACTGGCCTCGGTGATTTCCTTGGCCTTGTTCTTGCCCTTCTCCACGTACTGATCGTGCAGCTGCATAGCCAGGGTCAGCATGGCGGTAGCGCGCTCGGGCTCGGTACCCGGCATGGAAGCGGCGCCAGCGATCTTCTGCAGAGAACCGGTCTCAGTGCTCGGCTCGACCTTGGAAACCTGGGCACGAAGCTGGTTTTCACGCTGCTTGGCTTCTTCGAGCTGACGAGACAGCTCAGCGATCTGAGCGGACTGCTGCTGAGCGGCGGAACCCTCCTGTTGAGCAGCGGCGAGCTGACGGGACAGCTCCTCGTTGGCCGCGCGGAACTGATCACGTTCCTGCTGAATGGCGGCGATCTGCTGGCCGACGGCTTCCTGGTTACCGGAGGCCTGAGCGGCCTGAGCGGTGAGCTGATCGATTTGAGCGTTCAGCTGATCGACCTGACCCTTGAGCTGCTCATTCTGGGAGGACAGCGCGCGGTTGGATTCCTCGGCTTCGCTGAGCTTGGCAGAGGCAAGCTGTGCTGCCTGATCATTGCCAGCCTGAGCGGCCTGCTGGGCCTGAGCCACAGCGTTCTTCAAACCAGCATTCTCCGACTGGAGTTGCTGCACCTGACCGGTAAGATCGGAGATCTTCGCATTAAGGTTGGTCACGTCAGGACCAAGAGACTGGGTGGCCTGACCGCCGGCTACCGCCTGACGTCCAAGAGCCTCGACGGTTTCCGTGACCTGATCAAGGAAGTCATCGACTTCGTCGACATCATAACCTTCCTTGAATCGAACAGTCTGGAAGGTATGCTCCCTAATATCCTTCGGCGTCAACAGAGCCATAAATCTTGCACCTCGCTTTGGGGCATTGCCCGCACTTACGTTGGTCTCAAGTCAGAATGCTATCACGACCCCATCGTTTCAGAACATTCGACGTGGGTTTTTATGCCATATATATGCCTCCGGCGGGTTAAAAACGGCCTCAGAACACTATCAGAACAACACTTTCTAGTACCACCAGCGCAAGATACAGCACGATGAAGCTGACATCAAGATAAATCGGGCCGAGCGGCAATGGACGAATATAGCGACGTAGCCAGCGCAGAGGGGGTTCGGTAATGGAATACACAATGTTGATCAGCTGGGCCACCACACCACGTGGATACCAGTTTCGTGCGAAAACGGAGACCCAGTCCAGAATCATGCGCACGAACAGAACCGTGATATACGCGTTGATGAGCCATGCAAGAATGCGGCCGATCAGAGAGAACACTAAGGAAAGCATGCTGACAGACTAACAACCACGCATGAAAAGTTTGCTCGGAGCACAATAAGAATCGGCCGACTCCTTGCTGGGAGTCGGCCGAATACCGATATAACGTCGAATACGAAAACTACTGAACCGGTCAGTCAGCGAACAAATCGTGTGCCGAGGCTGGTTTTGTCGTCTCTTCGACCTTGATGTTCACCTGCGCCGGGCTCAACAGGAACACGCGCGGAGTGACACGCTCGAGGGAACCACGCACGCCGAACACCACGCCGGCGGAGAAGTCCACAATGCGATATGCCACGGCTTCGGCCACATCGGTGAGATTCAGTACGACCGGAACACCGTCACGCAATGCGCGACCGACCAGTTGAGCATCCTCATATGACTTCGGATGGATGGTGGTGATTCTGTTCACGCGGCCACCGGGGAACGGCTTGGTGGTCGACGATGCGGCAGGCGCGGTGGTTGACGCCAACGGCGTGACCGTATGGTCGGAATCGAATGCGGACTTCGGAGCCGGCTTCTGCTCCTCGTCCTCTTCGATGTAGTCGTCCTCATCGTCCACAACGTCGCTCATGCCCAGATAGGACATCGCGTTTTTCATGAACCCAGCCATGGATTAGTCCTTTCAGCGCAGGAAATCAGGAATGTCGAGATCGCCGGCGGGATCGTTCACGGCGATGTCCGGATGCGAGGTAGTCGGATCGTCAAAGGGCAGGGATGCCGGGTCTGCGGTCGTCGGGGTGAATTCCGGACGCGGAGTGGCCACGGGCTGGGCGGCTGGAGCGGCGGCGGGCTGCTGCGTTTGCGTGGCAGCCGGCTGGGCGGCCGGTACGGCAATTGCCGGAGCGGCGGCAGAGGGATCCTGCGGTGTAACCGGATCGAAACCGGCCGCGATGACGGTAACACGCACTTCGTCGCCATAGGCATCATCCAGAGCAAGACCCCAGATGATCTGGGCCTCGGGGTGAATGGCCTTGCGTACAAGCTCGGTGGCGGCGGAAGCCTCCTGCAGCTTCAGATCGGTCGGGCCGGCAATGTTGATCAACGCGCCGTGGGCACCCTCGATGCTCTCCTCAAGCAGCGGGGAGCTGATGGCGATTTCGGCGGCCTGGGTGGCGCGGTCTTCGCCCCGCGCGGAACCAATGCCAAACAGCGCAGTACCAGCGCCACGAAGAATGGAGTTCACGTCGGAGAAATCGACGTGAATGTAGGAATTCATCGAAATGAGGTCAGTGATGCCCTGCACGCCGGCGAGGAGTGCGGTATCGGCCGTCTTGAAGGCTTCGATGATGCCGATGGAACGGTCGGAAAGCTCAAGCAGGCGATCGTTCGGGATGACGATCAGCGCGTCGACTTCCTTGCGCAGGTTGTCGATGCCGTATTCGGCGGAAGCGGAACGCTGAGGACCTTCGAAGCTGAACGGACGAGTGACAACCGCGATGGTGAGAGCACCTTGCTGATGAGCCGCACGAGCGACGATCGGGCTGGCGCCAGTACCGGTGCCACCACCCTCACCGCAGGTGACGAACACCATGTCGGCACCCTTCAGGGATTCCTCGATATCAGACTGATGATCCTGTGCGGCCTTAGCACCCTTCTCCGGGTCCGCGCCAGCGCCGAGTCCGCGGCTGGACTGATCGGACAGGGAGATTTTCACGTCGGCGTCGGAGCGCAGAAGATCCTTCGCATCGGTATTTACCGCCACAAATTCAACATTCTGCAGTCCCTCGGCAATCATGCGATTGACGGCATTACCGCCGGCACCGCCGACGCCAACAACCTTGATGTTGGTCTTGTCGTTGAACTCATTCTGCGCGATCTCGCTCACGTTTGGCTCCTGTCACTTCACGGTTACACCCAAGAGTAGCGCAAACAGGCTACTCTTGGAGGGAAATTCACGCGCAGAATGGCGCGTGTTGCGTGTATTTTCAGTATTTTCTCAGTAACTGGCGTCCATTGGGTCGTCACCGAAGAGCGCCTCACGCTCTTCGTGGGTGGTGGTGCGCGATTCCAACCACCCATACGGCAAGTGCACCTTCTTGGCGAAACGCACGCGGCCGCGCGGTTTGTCGACCACGCGTGGCGGGTATTCGATGGTCGGGTCGAGCTTGCCGATCTCGCGGTCCACATCGGTCAGGCTCTCGCATTCCATAAAGGCCTTGCGGGTGGACCCACCCACCGGGAATCCTTTCAGATACCAGGCGATGTGCTTGCGCAGATCGTGGACGGCCATCATCTCATCGCCCTCATAAAACTCGGTAAGCAGCTCGGCATGACGGTGAATCACCCGGCAGACCTCGCCCAGATTCGGGTTGAGCCGTTCGGTATTGCCCTCGAAGGCGTTTCTGATGTTGGCGAACAGCCACGGCCGGCCCTGACATCCGCGGCCGATGGCCACGCCGTCGCAGCCGGTCTCGCGCACCATTTCGAGCGCGTCCTCGGCACCCCAGATATCACCATTGCCGAATACCGGAATGTTGAGGTGTTCCTTAAGCTCGCCGATGCGTGACCAGTCGGAATGACCGCCATAGTATTCGGCGGTGGTGCGGGCATGCAGGGTTACGGCCTTGCAGCCCTCCTCCTGCGCGATGTGTCCGGCTTCGAGGAAGGTCTCATGGTCATGGTCGATGCCGACGCGGATCTTCGCGGTGACGGGGATGCCCGCCGGCTCGCATGCGGCGACCACACGCTGGATGAGCTCGGTGAATATGTCGGTTTTCCATGGTAGGGCCGAGCCTCCCCCGCGGCGAGTGACCTTGGGTACCGGGCAACCGAAGTTCAGGTCCACATGGTCGGCCATGTTGCCGTCGACCACGATTTTCGCCGCCTGTTCGGTGATGGATGGATTCACGCCATACAACTGCAGCGAACGAATTTTTTCGCTTCTGGCGAAATGGCAGAGACGCAGGGCTTTCGGATTACGCGCCACGAGGGCCCGCGCGGTGATCATCTCGGCCACGTAAAGACCATCGGGACCGTATTCCTCGCAGATCACGCGGAACGGCCAGTTGGTCACGCCAGCCATCGGCGAAAGCACCACCGGGGTCGGCACGGTAATGTTGCCGAGCTGCACGGGGGCGATGTGTACCGGAGTCTCGGGCCGTGCCGGCGCGTCCGTACGCGGGTCGAGATTGTTGGTCTCGTGAGTAGCGGTGATGGTGGTTTCGGTTTCAGATTCTGCCATGTGGTTCCTGTTCTGAAATAGCTTTGGCTCCCCTCAGTCCACTTCGTGGACAGCTCCCCTCATAGAGGGGAGCCTCTATACAGACCCGTCTTTAGTACAGACCGCCGGCTTCCTGAACGCCGGACTCAGGCCAAGGCTCACCGCCCATTTCCACAGGCTTCAGGGGCACGCGGGTGCGCTTCTCGCCGATGCGGGCGGCCACGTAATCGGCCACCTTGTCGAGGGCGATACGCTCCTGGGCCATGGTGTCACGTTCGCGGATGGTCACGGCATGGTCTTCGAGGGTGTCGAAGTCCACGGTGATGCACAACGGGGTGCCGATCTCGTCCTGACGACGGTAACGACGACCGATGGCACCGGACTCGTCGTAGTCGATCATCCATTCGTTGAAGCGCAGGTCGTCGGCCAGGTTCTGGGCCACGGTCTGCAGTTCAGGCTTCTTGCTCAGCGGCAGCACGGCGGCCTTGACCGGGGCCAGACGCGGGTCGAGACGCAGCACGGTGCGCTTGTCGACGCCGCCCTTGGTGTTCGGGGCCTCGTCCACATCGTAGGCGTCCACGAGGAAGCACATCAGGGAGCGGGTCAGGCCGGCGGCCGGTTCGATGACGTACGGCACGTACTTCTCGCCGGTGGCCTGGTTGAAGTAGCTCAGGTCTTCGCCGGAGTGCTTGGAGTGCGCGCTCAAATCGTAATCGGTACGGTTGGCGATGCCTTCGAGCTCGCCCCAGTCGGAACCTTGGAAGCCGAACTTGTATTCGATGTCCACGGTGCGCTTGGAGTAGTGGGAGAGCTTTTCCTTCGGATGCTCGTAGTGGCGCAGGTTCTCCGGCTTGACGCCGAGGTCGATGTACCAGCGGGTGCGGGCGTCGATCCAGTACTGGTGCCATTCCTCATCGGTGCCGGGCGTGACGAAGAACTCCATCTCCATCTGCTCGAACTCACGGGTGCGGAAGATGAAGTTGCCCGGGGTGATCTCGTTACGGAAGGACTTACCCATGTTGGCGATGCCGAACGGCGGCTTGGAACGGGAGAAGGTCATCACGTTCTTGAAGTCCACGAAGATGCCCTGTGCAGTCTCCGGACGCAGGTAGTGCAGGCTGTTCTCGTCCTCGACCGGGCCGAGGTGGGTGCGCAGCATCATGTTGAAGTCGCGCGGTTCGGTCCACTGGCCACGGGTGCCGCAGTTCGGGCA
This sequence comes from Bifidobacterium sp. FKU, assembly GCF_026016385.1. Taxonomy (NCBI): domain Bacteria; kingdom Bacillati; phylum Actinomycetota; class Actinomycetes; order Bifidobacteriales; family Bifidobacteriaceae; genus Bifidobacterium; species Bifidobacterium sp. FKU. The sequence goes on along the minus strand of NZ_CP092888.1, from coordinate 968,740 downwards.
GACGATGTCCTTCATGCCGTTTTCCGGCATCTTGTCGCCGTGCTTCTCGGCGTAGGATTCCTCGAGCTTGTCGGCGCGGTTGCGCTTGTGGCAGTTGAGGCACTCGACGAGCGGATCGTTGAACACGCTCACGTGGCCGGACGCCACCCACACTTCGGGCGGCAGAATGATGGAAGTGTCGACACCGACGACATCAGGACGGGTGACGACCATGGAGCGCCACCATTCACGCTTGATATTGTCCTTGAGAGCGACGCCGAGGGGGCCGTAATCCCAAGCGGAACGGGTGCCGCCGTAAATTTCGCCGGCGGGGAACACGAAGCCGCGACGCTTCGCAAGGGATACGACTTCATCGAGTTTGGACTGAGCCACAATGCACCTTCTGGTTTGAACGGTTTGGGGTCTAATAACAACCGCTTCAGGATAGCCGTATATGGTGACAGGTCAGGCGGCATTGTCCGGTATATGTTCCGCGTCTCACGAGCGGCCGTTCGCAGCGATTCCTATATCGCAAACACCTCCATATTGTTCCTGTTGTTTTGCCCTTCCCCAATTTGTACCACTGACATCGCGTTAGCGTCACAAATTCGGGAGATGTTGCTCGGCGGAGGCGTCCACATATCACGAATGGACGGGACGCGCCAGACCTGACGACACGTATCGAACAAATCCGTCACGATAATGTCCATGTTGGCGCATAGCGTCGGCACTGTAGTGCAGGGGGACTCGCATGTGGTTCGCGAGTTGAGAAAGGCCTGAGCCTGACCCTTAGAACCTGTTGGTTAAGACCATCGTAGGGAGCAGTAAATGAGCAATAGTGCATCATCGTTTACCGGTATGTCCAGCGGTTGTACCGCCGGGACTCCGGTTCCAGCCGATTCACCCATCCGCGACAATATCGCCGATGCCGTTCGCCGCGTACGCGAGACGACTCCGTTGGCCCAGTCATTCACCAATTTTGTGACCATTAATTTGGTTGCCAACGCGCAACTGGCGGCCGGCGGCACTGCGGCCATGAGTTTCCTGCCGGACGACGTGATCGAAACCGCGAAAATCGCGGGCGCGAACTACATCAACGTGGGCACGCTGCTGCCGTTCTATAAGGACGCGCTGCCCGAAATCGCCCAGCGACTCAACTACTTGGACAAGCCGTGGGTGCTCGACCCAGTGGCCGCCGGCATCGGCCGCACCCGCACCGCTATTCTTCAGGCCTTCAAGGCCGCTCCCCCGACCATGATTCGCGCGAACGCCTCCGAGGTAATCGCGCTGGCGAACATGTGGGGGCTCAATACCGAAACCGTGGGGGACACTTCCGAGCACCGCCCCGCCGGAGTGGAATCCGTCGATGGCGTGGAGTCCGCAACCGGTGCGGCGATGGCGCTGGCACAGTATCTGACCGAACAGCACGCCAAGCATTCCTCCCATGACGCTTCCACCCGCTGCGCCGTGGCCGTGTCCGGCATCGCCGATCTGGTGACCGACGGCGAAACCGTGTACCGACTGCCGGGCGGCAGCGCGATGATGACCAAGATCACCGGTGCCGGCTGCTCGCTGGGCGGCGTGGCTGCCACATATCTGGCGGTTTCCGATCCGCTGACCGCCGCTCTGTCCGCATCTCTGCTGTACAACCGCGCGGGAGAGATAGCCGATACGACTTCGCACGGGCCGGGCTCATTCCAGGTCGCGTTCCTTGACGCGCTGTGGAATGTGACCGCCGAACAGGTGGCGGAATCCGAGATTTTTGTGCAGTAGTTTCAGTTCCCTCTGATGAGGGAGCTCGTAACAGTTTTTCCCAATAAGACTTCCACAAGAAACAACAAAGGTAGGAATAATAATGAGTAATGAATACCCATACGCCTCCATGCGAGACAGCTTCGACCTGTCCGCGTACTTCGTGGTGGGGCCGGAGGACTGCAAAGGCCGTCCGCTGACCGACGTGGTGGATCAGGCTCTGCACGGCGGCGCAACCTTCATCCAACTGCGCGCCAAGGAGGCCGATGCCTCTGAGCTGACCGACATGGCCCGCGACATCGCGCAGATCATCGAGGACAATGAGAAGTCCGATTCCGTGGCCTTTGTGATCGACGACCGTGCCGACGTGGTGTGGCAGGCCCGCCGCAAGGGCATCAAGGTGGACGGTGTGCACATCGGCCAGACCGACATGGAGCCGCGCGAAGCCCGCGCCCTGCTCGGCGACGAGGCCATCGTGGGTCTGTCGGCTGAGACCGAAAGCCTCGTTCAGCTCATCAACGAGCTGCCCGACGGCTGCATTGACTACATCGGCGCCGGCCCTCTGCACGTCTCCACCACCAAGCCCGAGGCTTCCGTGGGCGGCAACGACGGCTCCGGCAAGACGCTGGACGCCGCCCAGATCAACACCATCTGCGTCGCCAGCGAGTTCCCGGTGGTCGTGGGCGGCGGCGTGACCGCAGCCGATATGGCCATGCTCGCCGACACCAAGGCCGCTGGCTGGTTCGCGGTCTCCGCCATCGCGGGTGCCGAGAACCCGGAAGAGGCCGCGCGCGCCATGGTCGAAGGCTGGAAGGCCATCCGCGGTGACAAGAAGCACGGCTACGCGCCGCGCGTCGTAACCCACACCCCCGCTGCTGACACTCAGGCTGCTCAGGAAGGGGCCGCAAAGCCTGGCTCCGAGGCCACTGAGAAGAAGTTCACCAACGCCAAGGACGCCAAGGACGCCCAGAAGCTCGCCAAGCAGCAGCGCGTGGACATCGCCGCCCGTGGTTCCAAGCAGCGCGACAAGGCGCACATCCGCAAGACCAAGTCCGTACCGTTCACCTATCAGTACGGTTCCTACGACCTGGAAGTGCCGTACACCGAAATCAAGCTGAGCGACACGCCCGGCGTGGGCCCGAACCCGCCGTTCCACGACTACAACACCGAAGGCCCCAAGTGCGACCCGAAGGAAGGTTTGAAGCCCCTGCGTCTCGACTGGATCCGCGACCGCGGCGACATCGAAGACTACGAGGGCCGCCGCCGCAACCTTGAGGACGATGGTAAGCGCGCCATCAAGCGCGGCCGCGCTACCAAGGAATGGCGTGGACGCAAGCACCAGCCGATGCGCGCCAAGGACCACCCGATCACCCAGATGTGGTACGCCCGCCACGGCATCATCACCCCGGAGATGCAGTACGTGGCCACCCGCGAGAACTGCGATGTTGAGCTCGTGCGCTCCGAGCTGGCCGCCGGCCGCGCGGTGATGCCCTGCAACATCAACCACCCCGAAGCCGAGCCGATGATTATCGGATCCGCCTTCCTGACCAAGCTCAACGCCAACATGGGCAACTCGGCCGTCACCTCCTCCATCGACGAGGAAGTGGAGAAGCTGACGTGGGCCACCAAGTGGGGCGCCGATACCGTGATGGACCTGTCCACCGGTAACGACATCCACACCACCCGTGAGTGGATTCTGCGCAACTCCCCCGTGCCGATCGGCACCGTGCCGATGTACCAGGCCCTCGAGAAGGTCGAGGATGATGCCTCCAAGCTGAGCTGGGAGCTGTTCCGCGACACCGTGATCGAACAGTGCGAGCAGGGTGTGGATTACATGACCATCCACGCCGGCGTGCTGCTGCGTTACGTGCCGCTGACCGCCAACCGCGTGACCGGCATCGTCTCCCGCGGTGGCTCCATCATGGCCGACTGGTGCCTGCGCCACCACCAGGAGAGCTTCCTGTACACGCACTTCGACGAGCTGTGCGACATCTTCGCCAAGTACGACGTGGCGTTCTCTCTGGGCGATGGCCTGCGCCCCGGCTCCCTGGCCGACGCGAACGACGCAGCGCAGCTTTCCGAGCTCATGACTCTGGGCGAGCTGACCGAGCGCGCCTGGGCCAAGGACGTGCAGGTGATGATCGAGGGCCCGGGCCACGTGCCGTTCGATACCGTACGCATGAACATCGAACTGGAGAAGTCGGTGTGCAAGGGCGCCCCGTTCTACACCCTCGGACCGCTGACCACCGATACCGCTCCGGGGTACGACCACATCACCTCCGCCATCGGCGCCACCGAGATCGGTCGTTACGGCACCGCTATGCTGTGCTACGTGACCCCGAAGGAACACCTTGGCCTGCCGAACAAGGATGATGTGAAGCAGGGCGTGATCGCCTACAAGATCGCCTGCCACGCCGCAGACATCGCCAAGCACCACCCGCACGCGATGGATCGTGACAACGCGATTTCCAAGGCTCGCTTCGAGTTCCGTTGGCTCGACCAGTTCAATCTGTCCTACGATCCGGACACCGCCATCGCCTTCCACGATGACACCCTGCCTGCCGAGCCGGCCAAGATGGCGCACTTCTGCTCGATGTGCGGCCCGAAGTTCTGCTCGATGGCCATCTCCCAGAACATCCGCAAGGCATTCGGCGGCGAGGCCGCTCAGCAGCAAATCGTGAAGGAGGCTGCTGCTGGCATCGACTCCGAGGCACTGGCTAAGGCCAAGGCCAATGTCGATAACGACGTGGTGTCCGCCAACGTGCTCAGCCCCGAAGAAATCCTCGCCGGCATGGATGCGATGAGCGAAAAGTACACCGCCCAAGGCGGCAAGCTCTACTCCACCGCCCAGGAGTAATTTTTCTCTGGCTCCCCTCAGAGAGGGGAGCCAATTATTATGCCCGGTGGTGTCTTAATTCGGGACGACGCTCGACTCGCTCGAAGGCGGTGACGAGGTCGGCAGCACGGATCGCGCCGCGTCGGTCCTTGGCGGCCACCAGAGCGGCCTCGGTCCAGATGGCGCACACTTCGGCGCCGCTCCAGCCTTCGGTTCGCTGCGCGATATCCACCAACGGCAGTTCGCCCTCGATTGACAACGAACGGGCCTGCACCTGCAGAATGCCCAAACGGTCGTGCTCGGACGGCATTGGGAAAGGAATCTGCCAGTCGAAACGGCCCGGACGCAACAAAGCGGGATCCACGTCCTCAATACGATTGGTCGCAGCGACCACCACAACATTGCCCTTGGACTCGAAACCATCCATCAACGTCAGCAACTGCGCCACCAAGCGCTTGCCGACGCCATTGGTATCGTTCTCGCGCGAGGACGCAATCGAATCGATCTCATCAAAGAAGATGATGGCGCGCTTGTCCGCCTGCGCGGCGGCGAAAATCATGCGCAGCGTTTCCTCACTATCGCCCACATACTTGCTCACGATGGTCGGGCCGGACACCAGATAGAACTGCGCGTCCGCCACATTGGCGATGATGCGGGCCAGATGTGTTTTACCGGTGCCCGGAGCACCGGTGAAAATCACGCCCTTGATCGGCTTGGCACCGATCGCACGCATCTGCGCACTGTTGCCCAGCTGCGTTTCGATAAGCTCCTTGGCGCGCGTGATCACCTGCTCATAACCGCCGAACGAATCGAAGGTAAGCGACGGATCGCTGCCCGGCGTGATGCGGTACTGCTTGATGTCGTCATCGTGATCGGATTCGCCTGGGCGGATGGCCGTGGGCCACAGCACTCGTTCGATGCCGAACAGGTCGGTGAACTGCACGGTGTTGCCGGGCATGATCGAATTCGGGTAATCGCCTTCAAGCAGTTCGAGGCCATCGGAAGTCTCCAGGACCACGCCTTCGTTGAGCGCACGGCGCACGATGCCCACACGGGGCTTCAACGGCCACACATCATGCGGCACTTTACGATAGAAATCCGTGCCGACGAGCAACACGTCGCCCACATCGAACACCTCCTGACGCGGAAATGTGAGCTGTGTGGTGTGCCCATTAGGCATTACGCCAAAATATGCGGTGCGTTCATCGTCAAAACCGGTGATGCGTACCAAGACGCCGTCACGGCGCAGTACATCGTTATCAGCCATGTCCCCTCCCGAACATTTCATGAATCAATCGCAATCAGCAAACCCTCCCATCTCACCACAGGAGCGGCAAAACATCAAGGAAAACCGCTCCGAAAAACATCATGGGCCCCACTTAGAATGAACACTATGGCACAGATTGCAACATCTACACTTCCCGCTGTTCTCGCGATCTCCGGCTCCGACTCGTCCGGCGGTGCCGGCATGCAGGCCGATCTGAAGACCATGCTGGCTTGCGGCGTGTTCGGCATGAGCGCCATCACCGCGCTCACCGCACAGAACACCACCGGCGTGCGTTCCATTCAGGACACCAAACCGGACATTCTCGCCGACCAGATCAACATGGTGTTTGAGGATATTCCGCCGGTCGCGGTGAAAATCGGCATGGTGTCTGCCACTGACATCATCGACGTCATTGCTGAACGACTCACCTTCCATCACGCCACGAACATCGTGCTCGACCCGGTTATGGTGGCCACTTCCGGTGCCAAGCTCATCAGTGACGATGCCATTGCGGCCTTGACCGGCAAGCTGTTCCCGATGGCTACGGTCGTGACTCCGAATATTCCCGAGGCCGAAGTGCTGACCGATACGCTGATTCGCGATCAGGAGGATATGGAGGCCGCCGCCCACCGCATCGTGGAGCGTTACGGCTGTGCCGCGCTGGTCAAGGGTGGTCATGGCACCGAGGATGCCAACGATGTGCTTGCCGAGACGGATGGAACCGTGACCTGGTTTGATGGCGCGCGTATCAATAATCCGAACACGCACGGCACCGGATGCACGCTGAGTTCCGCCATCGCCTCGTATCTGGCGCTTGGCGACACGTTGCCCAAGGCCATCAAGCATGCGAAGAAGTACCTGACCGGTGCGCTGAAGGCCCAGCTGAATCTTGGCCACGGCTCCGGCCCGATGGATCATCTCTGGAAGTATCGCTGACATAAGTGTGGTTGTTAAGCTCCCCCCTGTCAGGGGAGCTTAACACTACTGAAAAAGGAGAATCATGGTTCTTGACCGTAATGCCGTTACTCAGGAAGTGCCGATCGACCCGGAAACCGGCAAACCGTACCTCAACACCGTGGCAGCCATCCAGGTGTCGGCCAATGGCGTGGGCTCCGAGGTTTCACCATACGTGGCTCAGGCCGTCGAAGTGATTCGCGAATCCGCCCTGCCGCAGGAAACCAACGCCCTGTTCACCAACGTGGAAGGCAATCTGGACGACGTGCTCAAGGTGGCCGGTGAGGCCGCCAAGAAGCTCGCCGAGCAGGGCTACCGCACTTCTCTGGTGCTGCACATGGATATCCGTCCCGGCTTCACCGGCCAGCTGACCGAAAAGCCCAAGCTGGTGGACGAGATCCTCGCCGACAAGCGGGCGAAGTAGCAAAGCATTGCTTCCACCAGCAAGGGCATGCTTTGTTATTACACGTTTCATGGGGCGGTAGCTCACCCATGGGGCGGTAAATATCTCATGGGGCGGTAAAACCTTCATGGGGCGGTAGGCGAAAACGGCTCTATTCTGCGGAAAGGCAAAATCCGCTAACCGCCCCATGAGTGTTTTACCGCCCCATGGGAATCACGGCTCTGCCTTTTTCCTTCTTTCAACAGGGTAAGAGCGTAAGTGGGGCATATAAATGCTCGCGCAGTTGCAATGCCAGAAGCGGCATCAACGGTCGAATCATGCGGAGTCACTGCACTGTGCGCCGCTTCTCCCCTGCCTTCAATAACATCAATGACCTGATGCGTGCGATCTAATGCGCCCATAGCCACGCTACGCAGTTTGCGTAATTCTTCTTCAGAAGGGGTCTTGCCATCGGCAATATTGTTGTCGAATCGCAAAATCAGGTATGCCAAATCATTGGATACGTAATCGTGAATGTCCTGAGCTGTGCGTTCCTGCTGACGGCGGTGAGCCAACTCCGCTCGAGCCAAGCTGCGTTCGTGATTCCATCGCGCCGCCATGCCACCAAGCATGAAGCCAATAAACAGCACGGCCACTGGCATCACACCATAGAAGGCAATCGCACCAAGAATCACTTGCCCAGTGCGATGCTCGGCAGAAGAACCGCTCGATTCATGGGCGCTTCCGGTGAAGTCGCTTCCCGACCGCCCTGCGCTGTCAGACCCACTGGATGAAGAGCCACCGCCACGCATCCGGTGACCGGACGAAACGCCATCCACCCCACAATGGCAACGAGTATGAACTCCGCAAGGCAGTCCGCCGCCGAGCGCGGGACGCAACGACTGTTCACATGGAACCGCGCGCATTGGATTGGCATGGTTGTACTGATAGCGGTGTTGTTGCTGCTGCAGTGGAGCTCATCAATGTATCTCATGCCCGACGAGGTCCTTGACAGGGCTGCCAAAAACCTGTTCGTATGGTTCCCCGGTATGGTGCTGCACTGGCCATTGGTGTTGGGAATCACTAACCTGATACTTGGTTCGATACGATCCGGCAGTCTGTCTTCCCATTGGCGAGCGCAACCATCGGACCGCTGGCATTCGGCTGTACCAATCTTCGCTTACGGCCGGGGTTCCCATACCGTTCCTGGGCTCAAGGGAAAGCAGCAATATAATGAAAATAGCGATTTCGTGCAATGATGCACGAGCCGATCCAAGCAAAGGGGCTGACCATGAGCGAGAAACTGATGGAACAGTACCGGTTGCGCAAACAACGCAAACGCCGTAACGCTTGTATCGCCGCCATCGTGACAGTAGTGCTTGTCCTTGCCGTCGCCGGCGGCGTATGGTGGACGGCCGGCGATGGCAGCGCACTGGTTCGCAATATGTTCAAGCCGAAGGCCACGCCTGCCACACAGCCGGTAGTCGACAGCACCGCAGCCTTCGCCTACCGCACCGCACCGGAATTCCTGGCGATGGGAGCCGGCGACCGAGGCACCGGTAATGTGAACTACTCCCCTGCTTCGATGTGGATGGCGTTGGCCATCGCCGCGCAGGGCGCCAATGGCACGACCCGCTCGCAACTGAACGAACTGCTGGACTCCGGTTCGCTGGCCGACAGCGACTACCAATCGCTGCTGAGTTCGATCAACGGGCAATATTCGGGGGCGAAATCCGAGATGAGCGCCGCGAACTCGCTGTGGATCGATAACGACTACTCTCTTGCCAGCGATTACCAATCCACCGTCAAGAAGATATTCGAGGCCGAAGTCACCACGCTACCGTTCGACGATCAGGCCGCCGCCAAGATGTCCGATTGGATTGCCAAGCATACGAATGGTTCGCTCAAGCCGAAGATCACGCTGCGTGACCGTGAAGTCCTGTCCATCATCAACACCGTCTATGCGGATGGCCGCTGGAAGGATCCGTTCGAAGAGCAGTCCACCGGCGACGGCACCTTCCACGGCGAAGCCGGAGATGCTCAGGTGCCGATGATGCACCGGGCCTTCAGCCAAATGGCTTACGGACATGATGAGTACAACACTTGGCAACGGGTGGAGATTCCGTTCGACAACGGCGGCAATCTGGCCATCGTGCTGCCGGCCGAAGGGCATTTTGACGAGTTGGCCGGCGATGCTCAGAAACTCGGATGGGCGTTCGGCACGTGTTCGTCGGCATCCCTTGGCGAGGGCGCAATGGGTTGCGCCGCGGACAGTATGCCCGGATGGGGCGTCTCCGTCAACTCGGCCACGGTGAACGTCACGCTACCGCGATTCACCATCGACAGCATGTTCGACTCGGAAGCCACCATCAAGGCATTCGAAAAACTGGGGGTGACCGATGCGTTCAGTGCAGGCGACGCCGACTTCACCAAGATGGTCGACGCCGGTTCGCACGGCGAGAACCTGTATATCGGCTCGATTCTGCAGGGCACGCGCATCGCGGTGAACGAGGCCGGCGCCAAGGCCATGTCCTTCACCAAAGCCGGCGCAGACTTCACTAGCGCGCCGGTGGACAACGTCGAATTCACGGTGGATCGCCCATTCCTGTATTCGTACGTCACCCCGGACGGCATACCATTATTCATCGGTGCGGTGCGCAACCTCGGCGGAGTCGGTGGAGAAAACTGATGCTTTCCCAACAGTCCGTCAATTAGGGTGTATCGTTTGACGCATGGCTACGATGAAGGAAATCGCGAACAAGGCGGTGGTTTCCGTCTCTACGGTGTCGCTGGTGCTCAACGGACGCGACGAGGGGCGCGTAAAGTCCGAAATTGCGGACAATGTGCGCGCCATCGCCACCAAGCTCGGCTACCGGTCGAATCCGCTGGCCAGTTCGCTGCGTACAGGCAAGACACACATCCTCGGTTTCATCAGCGAGGAGGTGGCCACCACCCCGTACGCCGGCGGTATGATTCTGGGCGCGCAGACCGCCGCAAGCCAGTTCGGCTATATTCTCATCACCGTGATCACCGACGGTGAGAACAGCGAGAGCGAGGAAATCGCCGCACTCAAGCGATACGGCACCGACGGTTTCCTGTACGCCAAGATGTCGAACCGCATCACCCATGTGCCTTCTTCGCTAGCCAAGACGCCACTGGTGTTGGTGGATGCCACCGACTCGCTTGGCAAAATCCCGAGCGTCGAACCGAACGAGTTCCGAATCGGCTACGACGCCACCACCAGATTGGTTAAGGCCGGATGCGCACGTATCGCCTATGTGGGTTGCTCGGAGCCGATGATTGCGCAGGACGGTCGTTTGGAAGGCTATCAGGCGGCGCTCAGGGATGCCGGCCTCGACTATGACGATCATCTGGTCGTCAATGTGCTCAACAGCGGGCCGGCACTGACCGCAGTCAGCGATTTGTTCGACGCCGAGCATCCGGACGGATTCTTCTGCTTCAACGATGCCCGCGCCTGGTATGTGTACGAATGCGCCGCACGCCGAGGACTCACGGTCGGCAAGGACATCTCCGTGGTCGGCGTGGACAACCATCGCGTGTTCGCCGAAACGCTGGAACCGATGCTCACCACTGTGGAACTGCCGCATTTCGAGATGGGCTACTGGGCCGTGGCCAAGCTGGTGTCAATTATCGAAGGACGCTCGATGGACGACGTCTCACGGCCAGCGACCACCGCTCCCCTGCCGCCGATCGACGCGCCGATTCCGGCGAAGATCCACTGCACGCTGATCGAAAAGGCCTCGGTGAAGTAACCGAGGCCCACGCGATTTCTCAAGGCCTCCGTTCAGCACGGAGGCCTTTTTGCATGTCGAACGGGTACGACACGCCGATGACATAAATCGATTGACGTAAATCGATTGACGTCGCATAGTAATTACTACACAACAACTTCTACAAAGGCACAGCCGCCCGAGCAGAAGCGTCACATAACCAATAACCAACCAAGTAGTAATCAAAGGACGATTATGGCAAGTGCAACCAAATCTGCATGGAAGAATCCTTCCTATCTGCAGAGTTCCTTCGGCATCTTCATGTTCTTCTGCTCCTGGGGCATCTGGTGGTCCTTCTTCTCCCGCTGGCTCACCGACCCGACCCACGGCCTGGGCATGACCTCCGCAGAGCAGGGCCAGATCTACTCCATTAACTCCTTGGCAACCCTGGTCATCATGTTCGCCTATGGCGCCATCCAAGATCAGCTGGGCATCAAGCGCAAGCTCGTGATCTTCGTCTCCGCCATCGCAGCGCTCGTCGGCCCGTTCGTACAGTTCGTGTATGCCCCGATGCTGACTGCCGGCGGCACCACCCGTTTCATCGGCGTGCTCATCGGCTCCATCGTGCTCTCCTCAGGCTTCATGGCCGGCTGTTCCCTGTTCGAAGCGCTCACCGAACGCTACTCCCGTAAGTTCGGCTTCGAATACGGCCAGTCCCGCGCTTGGGGCTCCTTCGGCTACGCCATCGTGGCACTGTGCGCAGGTTTCCTGTTCAACATCAACCCGCTGCTGAACTTCTGGGTCGGCTCTATCTGCGGCCTTGGCATGCTGTGCGTCTACGCTTTCTGGGTTCCGGCCAAGCAAAAGGAAGAGCTCAAGAAAGAAGCCGATCCGAACGCGGCTCCAACCAACCCATCCTTCAAAGAGATGATCTCCGTTCTGAAGATGCCGACTCTGTGGGTGCTCATCGTCTTCATGCTGTTCACCAACACCTTCTACACCGTGTTCGACCAGCAGATGTTCCCTAACTACTACGCTTCCCTCTTCCCGACCACCGAAATCGGCAACGCCACCTACGGCACCCTGAACTCCTTCCAGGTGTTCCTCGAGTCCGCCATGATGGGCGTCGTTCCGATTATCATGAAGAAGATCGGCGTTCGTAACTCCCTGCTGCTCGGCGCAACCGTGATGTTCCTGCGTATCGGCCTGTGCGGCGTGTTCCACGATCCGGTCAGTGTCTCCATCGTCAAACTGTTCCACTCCATCGAGGTTCCGCTGTTCTGCCTACCGGCATTCCGCTACTTCACCCTGCACTTCGACACCAAACTGTCGGCAACCCTGTACATGGTGGGCTTCCAGATCGCTTCCCAAATCGGCCAGGTGATCTTCTCCACCCCGATGGGCGCCCTGCATGACGCCATGGGCGACCGTCCGACCTTCTTCACCATCTCCGGCATCGTGCTGGCCGCCCTAATCTACGGCTTCTTCGTGATCAAGAAGGACGACCAGGAAGTCGGCGGTGATCCGTTCTACACCGATAAGCAGCTCAAGGCCCAAGCCACAGCTAAAGCAAACGCCTGAGCGCAACCGCCAAAATCGGCAAAAACACAACTAAATCGTGCTGCCCGAAGCGTTTCCCCTTTTTCCGTTTCGGGCAGCATTCTTAAAACTTTTATCTAAAAACTCAATAAGCAACAATTCAACAATCGCAAGATTCATCAATCATGAAGAAAGGCTATTCAACGATGACTGGCTTCACTCCGGACGCACCCGTCCTCCACGAAATCAAGAACCACAGCGAAGCTCTGGCACAGGCGGAAGCAGGCGTTGCAGCCATGGCCGCCAAACGCAACAACCGCTGGTACCCGAAGTTCCACATCGCATCCAACGGCGGTTGGATCAACGATCCGAACGGCCTGTGCTTCTATAAGGGCCGCTGGCACGTGTTCTACCAGCTGCACCCGTACGGCACCCAGTGGGGTCCGATGCACTGGGGACACGTCTCCTCCACCGACATGCTCAACTGGAAACGTGAGCCAATCATGTTCGCCCCGACCCTTGAAGAGGAGAAGGACGGCGTATTCTCCGGTTCCGCAGTAATCGGCGACGATGGCAAGCTCAAGTTCTACTACACCGGCCACCGTTGGGCCAACGGCCACGACAACACCGGCGGCGACTGGCAGGTGCAGATGCTCGCCGAGCCGGACAACGACGAGCTGACCAGCGCCACCAAGCAGGGCATGATCATCGACTGCCCGACCGACAAGGTGGATCACCACTACCGCGACCCGAAGGTCTGGAAGACCGGCGACACCTGGTACATGACCTTCGGTGTCTCCTCTGCGGACAAGCGCGGCCAGATGTGGCTGTTCTCCTCCAAGGACATGGTCCGCTGGGAATATGAGCGCGTGCTCTTCCAGCACCCGGATCCGGACGTGTTCATGCTCGAATGCCCCGACTTCTTCCCCATCAAAGACAAGGACGGCAACGAGAAGTGGGTCATTGGCTTCTCCGCCATGGGGTCCAAGCCCAGCGGCTTCATGAACCGCAACGTCAACAACGCCGGCTACATGATCGGCACGTGGGAGCCGGGCGGCGAATTCAAGCCGGAAACCGAGTTCCGCCTGTGGGATTGCGGCCACAACTACTACGCCCCACAGTCCTTCAACGTGGACGGCCGTCAGATCGTCTATGGCTGGATGAGCCCGTTCGTGCAGCCGATTCCCATGGAGGATGACGGCTGGTGTGGTCAGCTCACCCTGCCGCGCGAGATCACCCTTGACGATGACGGCGACGTGGTCACCGCGCCGGTCGCCGAAATGGAAGGCCTGCGCGAGGATGCCCTCGACCATGGTTCGATCACGCTCGATATGGATGGCGAGCAGGTCATCGCCGATGACGCCGAGGCCGTGGAAATCGAAATGACCATCGACTTGGCCGCCTCCACTGCCGAGCGTGCCGGCCTGAAGATTCACGCCACCGAAGACGGTGCCTACACCTACGTGGCTTATGACGACCAGATCGGCCGCGTGGTGGTGGATCGCCAGGCCATGGCCAACGGCGATCACGGCTACCGCGCCGCCCCACTGACCGACGCCGAACTGGCCTCCGGCAAGCTGGACCTGCGCGTGTTCGTGGATCGCGGCTCCGTGGAGGTCTACGTCAACGGTGGCCACCAGGTGCTGAGCTCCTACTCCTACGCCTCCGAAGGCCCGCGCGCCATCAAGCTCGCCGCCGAGTCCGGTAGTCTCAAGGTGGATTCCCTGAAGCTCCACCACATGAAGTCCATCGGACTGTAGTAGCTCTCTCACCTCCCTCACAGAGGGAGGTTTTTTGTGTGCCCCTGTCGTTCGCCTTCGCCTATACTGATGGACGGCATATAACACAATCCATCACACGACCGGCAGGCGCGCAGGCTCCTCACCTTACTGTTCCACGCCCCGGCCGCAAGCGCCACCAGCAAACCGGACTGGCGCGGAAAGCAAGGTGACATCCCATGTCCATCGCCAAGCGCCTCAAGCGCCGCATGCCCACCGTCATCGCCGTCATCGTATTGCTGGCAGTCTGGGAAACGTGGGTGGATCTAGGGCATGTCTCCCCCACGATGATCTCCGCGCCAAGCGAGATTTTCGCCGCCACCATCGAAACATGGAACACGCTCGGCCCGGCCGCGGCAATCACCGGCTATGAGGGCGTGGTCGGCTTCCTGTTCGCCGTGTTCTTCGGCATTATGATCGGCATTGCACTGTACTGCTCTCACACGTTCAACGCGGCGTTCTATCCGCTGCTTGCCGCCGCACAAACCATGCCGCTGATTTCCATCGCCCCGTTGTTCCTGATTTGGTTCGGTTTTGAGATTTCCGGCAAAATCGTAATCGTGGCGGTATTCGGCCTCTTCCCCATCGCCGTGCAGACAGTGCGCGGACTGGAAGCCGTGCCCCAGTTCTATTCCGACGTCGCATTGACCTGCGGCGCGACCCCGGTCTGGACGCTCTGGCACGTGAAGCTGCGCGTTGCCGCACGTCAGATCTATGGCGGTATCCGAGTATCTGCCGCATACATCTTCGCCACGGCATCCACCGCTGAATACCTTGGCGCACGCAAGGGCCTCGGCATCTGGTTGCAGGCTGCCTACAATTCATTCCGCACGCCGCTGATCTTCTCCGCCACCATCGTCATTATCCTGATGACATGCGTACTGATGCTGGCGGTGAACGCCAGCGAACGCATCCTGCTCGGCCCGGCCGGCGATGACGAAGATCCCGACGCGGACCAGTAGTTCTTTTCTTACCGTCAAAGGCACGAGCCGGCAGCCAGGACCGACTGAACGCGGCGGCTTCTCATGAGCTCTCCAACCCTGTCTCTATAATGGAACAGCTTTACCAGCGTGTGGCAAACCGGCTTTCCCGAGCTTTCATAGGGAATGTCGGGGGCGCTGGTCGAACGGAAATCAAGGCCCTCCATATCGTTTTCTGCCGACTTCCGTTCGAAGCAATCCCAGAGAACGATAGAGAGACAACGAATTAGGGAACCATCATTATGAAGAAAAGCCTTGTATCCAAGGCCGCTGCCCTCGTGGGAGCCCTTGCTATGACTTTCGGTTTCGCCGCATGTGGCCAGACCAACACCGCCGACTCCTCCAACTCCAACACCTCCGACCTCAAGAAGGTCACTTTCATGCTCTCCTGGGCACCCGATACCAACCACATCGGCGTGTACGTGGCCAAGAACAAGGGCTACTTCAAGGACGCCGGCCTTGACGTGGATATCGTGGCCGTGGCCCAGGCTGGTGCCGAACAAGCCGTGAACAACGGTGTGGCCGACTTCGCCCTGTCCAACCTGACCAACGTGGGCATCTACACGCTGAAGGGCGCTCACATCAAGCAGGTGCTGCAGGTGCAGCAGAAGCCGAGCGCCATTTGGTGCGCACTGGCGTCCAACGCCGCCATCAAGTCCCCTAAGGATTTGGATGGCAAGACCTTCGCCACCTTCGGCTCCAACGAGTCCGATGCCGTGGTGCGCCGCATGATCCAAACCGATGGCGGCAAGGGCGAGTTCGACAAGGTGACCGTCGGCACCTCCACCTTCCAGACCATGGAATCCGGCAAGGCCGATTTCGGCGGCTTCTACGCCACGTGGGAAGGCGTGCAGGCCGACATGTACGGCCCGAAGCTCAACTGCTTCACCGAGCCCGACTACGGCGTGCCCGGCAACGCCGACGCCATCGGCATCATCACCAACGACAAGACCATCAAGAACAATCCCGACCTGGTCAAGAAGTTCACTCAGGCCACTCAGAAGGGTTACGAGTACGCGTACGCCAACCCGGATGACGCCGCGCAGATTCTCGTGGACGAAGCCCCTGACGCCAACCTCAAGCCCGAATTCGTCAAGAAGAGCATGCAGGTTATCGTCGACGGCCAGTACTGGGGCGATCCGGCCAAGATCAAGGACGGCTCTTTCGTGCTCGGCACCAACGACTTCAAGGGCACTCAGGAATACTTCGACTTCCTGGCTGAAGAAGACGCCTACACTGACAGTCATGACAAGGTGATTCATGAGGCCCCGCAGGCCAAGGACCTTGGCACCGACGAATTCCTCGGCAAGTAATTTCCGATATTCCGAGTTTGAATCTACGCAAAAATGCGTCCTTCCCATGAGGAAAGGACGCATTTTTGCGTATCGGCCGATAAGGTTATTCATAGCGAATCATGCTAACAAGGAGGCGATTCCATGGCCCAACGTCCTGACCGCATTATTACCAGCATGGATACCGGTGTTGATGATGCGTTGGCGTTGGCGTATTTGTTGGGGTCGGCGGATGAGTGCGAGCTGAGCGGTGTGATCGCCAGTTATGGCAATGTGGATGCGAACACGGCTTATGCCAATACTTGCGCGGTGCTTGATTTGTTTGGCCGGGCGGATATTCCGGTGTTTTTGGGCTCCGAGCATCCTTCTTGGGCTGATGCGTTCGTTCCCGATGCAGGGTGTGCCCAGTTTCATGGGAAGGATGGACTGGGGAATACTTGGCTGGCAGGGGCCGGGGCTCTGGCTGATGGAGCTGGTGTGCCTGGTGATGATATGTCTGGGGATGACATGTCTGAGGATGTGCCCGATGGGGTTGTTTCTGTTGGCGGGTATTTGGTAGGGGACGCTCATGCTCATCCGGCGTCGGGGTCTTGTTCTCGTGTGGGTCGCTCTCGGCCTGTGGACCGTCCCCAGTCGGCTACATCGACAGCTCTCGTCAGCGGGGGCACAAGGAAGTGCTCCGTTGATGCTGCGGATGGGATTGAGTATCTGATTGAGCAGGTTCGTGAGTTTGGCCGAGACGTTACCGTGCTGTCTACCGGGCCGTTGACGGATGTGGATGCGGCTATTACTCGGGCACCGGATATTGCGTCGAAACTCAGGCTGGTGATGATGGGCGGTACGCTTACCCAACCCGGCAATTGTTGGGATGCGGTGGCCGAGACGAATATCATCCAAGACCCTGAGGCCGCGAATCGTGTATTTCATTCCGGCGCAGACATCACAATGGTGGGACTTGATGTGACTCACCAGTGTTTGCTACCGCGATCGGCGGCCGACCGGTGGCGTGCGACAGGGACCAAGCGCGGGCGGTTCTTGGCTGATCTCGCGGACTTTTCCATCAAGGCAAATTTGGAAGCCGACCCCGCACTGTTCTCTGGCGGCATGCCGTTGCATGATCCGTTGGCGGCGGCGGTTGCACTTGATTCTTCACTGGTCGATTGTTTTGATCTTGCGTTGCGCGCGGAGACCAATACCGGTGATTTCAATGGAGTACGAGGCCGGACCACCGGAGACCCGGTTGGGCTGGTGAATCATTCCATGCCGCATGTGCATGTGGCACTTGGTGTGGATTCGGGACGTTTTTTGGATGAGTTTGCAGAGAGGATGGCTGAGGTGTGCCGGTAACTCCCCTCAGTCCGCTACACGGACAGCTCGACCGCAATTACGGACAAGCTGCCGCTCGCATTCTTCTGGCTCGACTCTCGTCTCGCCTTCGCCTACAAACAGACCAGGCTGTTTGCTTTACGGCTCAGCCCGTCAGAGGGGGCCTAACAAGGACTATTTCACACCCCCAGCAATCAAGGACCGGCTTCGCCGGACTCATCATTACCTGGTCATGTCCTATCGGCCTCGGCCAGGCGGCGTGAACGAACAGTCCACCGGACTGTTCTTTATTTCACGCCGCCGAATCGGCGATCGCGGTGGATGTAGTGGTCGATGGAGCGCCATAGCACGTCACGGCCGCAGTCCGGGAAGAGTTCGGGCACGAAATCCAACTCGGCATACGCGGCCTCCCACGGCAGGAAGTTGGAGGTGCGCTGTTCGCCGGAAGTACGAATCACCAGGTCGCAATCGGGAATGTCCGGATTGTACAGATGGTCGGCAATCATCTTTTCAGTCACGCGGTCGCCGGAAATCTTGCCATCGCGCACTTCGCGAGCGATGGCGGCGCAGGCGTCGGCGATTTCAGCACGGCCACCATAGTTGATGCAGAACACCACATCGATGACCTTGTTGTTCTTGGTACGCTCCTCGGCGGCCTCAAGCTCGTCGATCACCGACTTCCACAGCTTGGGGCGACGGCCGGACCAGCGCACGCGCACACCCCACTCGTCCATCTGTTCCACGCGGCGGTGGATGATCTCACGCGAGAAGCCCATGAGGAAGCGCACTTCCTGGGGCGAACGCTTCCAGTTCTCGGTGGAGAACGTGTACAGGCTCAGATAGCGCACACCGGCCTCGATGGCGCCGGCGATCGTGTCGAATACCACCGGTTCGGCGGCCTGATGCCCATTGGTGCGGATCATGCCACGCTGCTTGGCCCAACGGCCGTTGCCGTCCATGATCACGCCGATATGGCGAGGCACTTTGTTCTTGGGGAAGTCGGGAATACGGGCGGGGTCGCTGAATGGGGCCGCGGGGATGTTCAGCGAGGTGTAATCAACGTTCTCAAAAGCCATACCTACGAATCTATCAAGCGCAGCGAACGAATCGGCCGTTCAAGGTAATACTCCCCCCAATCTTCAACCAACTCCCGTACGACCCGCTCCACCGGTGCGGCGTCAAGCACCGTCCAATCACCATGGACCAGCGCATCGAACTGACCCAATGCGGACGGCGCGATGCGACGCGCGTCCGTGGTGTGGTCGGCCTCGCACATCACGCCGCCGGATGCGATCGACAGATACGCCGGCGCCGCCGCACCGCATACCACGCATGTGCCCAGACGCGGCGTCCAACCGGCCAGTGCCAGGGCGCGCATCACATAGGAGCAGCCTATGGCCTGCGGGGCGTGGGCGCGTTTGGCGAGCGCGTTCAACGCGCCGATCAGGAGCCGATACTGGTCCGTCATGCGCTCACGTTCCGTGCCGACGAGCTTGTCGATGGTTTCGACGATGACGTTCGCGGCCTCATACGCCGCATAGTCCCCGACGATCGCGGCACCGTACGCGGCGATCGACTCGGCCTGGGAAACCGTATCCAACGATCGGCCTTCGGCGATCAGCAGATCGACGCGCATGAACGGCTCAAGCCGGGCGCCGAAGCGCGATTTGGTGCGGCGCACGCCCTTGGCTACCGCCCGGATCTTGCCATGGTCGCGCGTCAGGACGGTGATGATGCGATCGGCCTCCGCCAGCTTGGACGTGCGTAACACCACGCCTTCATCTCGGTACAGTGACATTTCGTTCCCCTTGCGGCGGGGCCCGGTGAACGGCGGGCACCCGGCGTCGTCGATCAGTAGACGAACAGTCCCCAGAAGGCGAACACCAGGAGTATGCACAGCATGGTGAACGCCACCAGCCAGAACAGGATCCGGCCCAGGCGGGTGGAGGCAAGCACCGGATCGGTACCGGTGACGATGTCCCGCACGGATTCACGCCGAGGAGGCAGCTGAATCAAGCCGCGGATGGAGGCGACTTCGATCAGGTGCATGAACACACGGGACCACGCCCACAACACCAGCACCGACACCACTTGGATGACCGGCCAGCTCCAGTACATGACGCCCGGCGTCTCCGTGGGTGCGCCGCCCCACGCGAGTCTGACCACGCCCATGATCACCTGGCCGAGGCCCGCACCGAAGATGAGCAGCGTGGCGAGCGTGGTGAGGGTCAACGTCAGCAGCGCATTGCCGAAACCGTGGACGAAGCCCAGCACCTCGGGACGTCTCGGCACCGTCATGCCCGCACGCTTGGCCTCACGCCTGTCCCGCCGCCACCGGATGTCCGCCGAGGCCTTGCGGCCCAACGCCACCAGCGACAGTACGATGGACGCCAACAGCAGCAGCATCACTGCGGCATGCAGGATCACCCCGTAGATGGTGCCGGCGCGGCGGGGTTTCAGGGCGCCCGGCAGGCCGACCGATTGATACAGGTCGGTGCCGCCCGCCTTCTCGCTGGTCTGCGTGAGTCCGGCCGAAGTGCCGACGGCCCAGTCGATCAGATCGTCGACATAGGCGTCGGCGAACGGGGTGCCGGCCTGGGATTCGTCTCCCAGGCGCAACACATGGTTGGCGACCGGATAGCTGCGTATGGTGACGTTCCAATTGCCGGCCTTGTGGGCGTTGTCGAGAATCGCCCGCACACCGTCGACCTGTGCGGTCATCACGTCCTTCGAACCGTACGCCACGTAGGTGGGCACGGCGTAGGCGGCCGGCCTGAGCGTGTCGAGATCGAGATTGGTCAGTCCGAACAGGGCGGTGTCCGCGCTGAACACGCGCTGGACGATGGACTGGTAGCCTTTGTTCGCGCCGACGAGGGTGAAATCCTGTGTGATGAAGAATCCCAGCGATTGACGTGGACTGAACACCATCGGGCTCAGGAGGATCTGGAAGGCGATATTCGGGTCGTCCTGCAGGAGATACGAGGAAATCCACGTCGATTCGGAGGTGGCGTAGATGCCCACCTTGGCGGCGTCGACGTCGTTCTGGGCCCGCAGATAGTCGATGACCTGATCGTAGGCTTTGGCGGATGCCGGGTAGTCGCGCGTGACGTCGGTGGTGTTCCACACGGGCTTGTCAATCACGGCGGTCACGAATCCGGCCGAGGCCATGTCGGAGGCCACGTCGCCGAAGGAGTTGTCGCAGGTGCCGAAGCCGGCGCCGTGCATGAACACCACGCCCGGTCGCGCGCCCGGCGCGTTCCTCGGCGCCCGAATCAGCACCCTGATGGCCTGGATGCCATCCTTGTTGGCTTTGCCTTGCGCGCCCGGCTCATCGGTCAGCTCGCCATCGTCGGTCATGTTCAGCGTGACGTATCGCTCATCGACCTCATATGCGCCCCGCACCGGCAACGTCCGTCCGGATGGGTTGTCGAAGGTGACCTTGGTGTCGTCGGTGAGCGTGGCCATCGACTGACCGGTGGGCTCGATGTTCCAAGGGACCGTGGTCAGATTGGAGATGCAGACCATCACGCCGAGCAGGATGATGAAGATGGGCAGGCTGACCATCAGCCGATGGACGCTGGTCCACGGCTTGGATCGAACAGTACGGCGATGCTCTTCTTCTTGCGACACGTGCGCTATTGTAATCTGACCGCGATATTTATGCCGAGGGCCTATTCGGCCGAATCAGTGACCGGGATGCTGGATTGGAACCACTACCGGGCCGGTGGAATTGACTGGCACTTGGCCGTCGGCCTCCATCTGGGCGGCGATATCGTTCGCTATGGTGAGCAGCGTGTCGACGATCTGGTCTTCGGGCACGGTCTTGATGACCTTGCCTTTGATGAAGATCTGCCCTTTGCCGTTGCCGGAGGCCACGCCGAGGTCGGCTTCGCGTGCCTCGCCCGGACCGTTGACGATGCAGCCCATAACAGCCACTCGGATCGGCGCGGTCACGTCCTTCAGGCCTTCGGTGACGGCGGAGGCGAGCTGGATCACGTCCACTTGGGCGCGGCCGCAGCTCGGGCAGGAGATGATGTCGAACTTGCGGGGGCGCAATCCCATGTATTCCAAGAGTTTGCAACCCACCTTGACCTCTTCGACCGGCGGCGCAGAGAGGGACACGCGAATCGTGTCGCCAATGCCCTCGGCCAAGAGCGCGCCGAACGCCAGGCAGGATTTGATGGTGCCCTGCCAGGCGGGGCCGGCTTCAGTGACGCCGAGGTGCAGCGGCCAGTCGCCCTTGGATGCGAGCAATCGGTACGTTTCGACCATGGTGATGACGTCATGGTGTTTGACGGAGATCTTGAAATCGTGGAAGCCGACGTCCTCGAACATGTGCGCTTCCTTCAAGGCGGAGGCCACCAGCGCTTCCGGAGTCGGGCCACCGTATTTGGCGTACAGGTCCTTGTCCAGCGAGCCGGCGTTCACGCCGATACGCAGCGAGATGCCCGCGTCGGTGGCGGCCTTGCAGATGTCCGGGCCGACTTCGTCGAACTTACGGATGTTGCCGGGGTTCACGCGCACGGCCGCGCAGCCGGCGTCGATGGCCTGGAACACGTATTTGGACTGGAAGTGGATATCGGCGATGACCGGAATCGGCGATTTGCGGCAGATTTCCGGCAGCGCGTCGGCATCGTCCTGACTCGGCACGGCCACGCGCACGATGTCGCAGCCGGCGGCGGTCAGTTCGGCGATCTGCTGCAGCGTGGCGGGCACGTCGGCCGTGAGCGTGTTGGTCATCGACTGCACGGAGATGGGCGCTCCCCCGCCCACCGGCACCGGACCCACCATGATGCGGCGGGACTTGCGGCGCGGGTGCAAGGGCGATTCGCTGGTCAGGTCGACCGGATCACCGGTTTTGCGGAACGGCTTTTCGATGTGATTTTCCGTATTCAAGGTATTCATCATTGCTTGTTTATCAGGTCGTCGGCGCGTCGGCGGGCTTCAAGCTCAAGTTGGTTCATTTCCTCCACGTCCGTGAACAGCGGGTTACCACGAAGCTCGGCGTCCATCTGGTCCAGCACGGCTTTGACCGTGTCCACGATGCCGAGGTATGGCAGACGATGCTCGAGGAAGGCATGCACGGCCTGTTCATTGGCCGCATTCAGCACCGCCGTATGCTTCTCGGAGGCGGCCAGGCAGTGGCGGGCCAGTTGCACGGCGGGGAACGCCTCATCGTCCAACGGTTCAAAGGTCCAAGTTGCGGCTTTCGTCCAGTCGCACGCGGCGGCCACATTGGTCATGCGGTCCGGCGCGGACAGGCCCAGCGCGATGGGCAGACGCATGTCCGGCGGCGAAGCCTGGCAAATCGTGGCGCCGTCCACGAATTCGACCATGGAATGGACGATGGACTGCGGGTGCACGGTCACGTCGATGCGTTCAGGCGGCACGTTGAACAAGCGGGACGCCTCGATGACTTCGAGCCCCTTGTTCATCAGTGTGGAGGAGTTGATGGTGACAACCGGCCCCATGTTCCACGTCGGATGATGCAGCGCCTGCTCGGGAGTGATGTTCTCCATGTCGGCACGTTTCCAACCGCGGAACGGTCCGCCGGAGGCGGTGACCACAAGCTTGGCGACTTCGGCGTGGGTTCCGGAGCGCAGGGATTGCCAGATGGCGGAATGTTCGGAATCGACCGGGTTGATCTGGTTCTCGCGTACTTGGGCGCTGAACAGCAGATGACCGCCCGCGACTACGGACTCCTTGTTGGCCAATGCCAGCTGGGAACCGGCCTTGAGCGCCGCGATCGACGGTTCGAGGCCGATGGAGCCGGTGATGCCGTTCAATACGACATTCGCACCGGATCCGGCCATGGCGATGACCGAATCCGGACCGCCGGTCACGCGGACACCTTGTGCGCCGGCCTGTGCGAGAGCTGCTTGCAGTGCTGGAATCTTGGTCTCATCAAACACCGCGACTTCGGACACATGGAACTGTGCGGCCTGTTGCGCCAGCAGCTCGATATGTGCTCCGCCCGCCGCCAGACCGGTGACGGTAAATCGTTCAGGGTGACGCGCGATGACGTCAAGTCCTTGGGTGCCGATGGATCCAGTGGATCCGAGAATGATGACGGTGGAGTTGGAGGCTATGCTCACTGTTCCTTCTTCGTATCGTCATTGTTCAGTGTGGGGAACGACAGGTCGGGGATATCCGAATCGAAGTTACCGACAAGCGGGAACAGCAGCGGGAACGAATCGTTGGAATCGTGCTTATCCTGTGACGGCTGAGCCGCTTCCGTGTCGTGGGAGGCGGCAACGTATTCAGATGATTCCGCAGCCGGACGGGAGGTCGTGCTGTCTGCAGGCTGACTATCGGATACGCGAACCGGAATGGAGTTCGTGTTACGATCCGGCTTGCTGGTGGGAGCAAAGGAGACCGGCATGGCAGCGGACGCAGCCTCGTCGGCAGTGCTATTCACAGGCTGCGCTGCCGGGGCGGAGGGTGCCGGGGATGAAACCGAACCCGGTACCTCATTCAATTTCAGCGCATTCGGTGTATCAAGGCTGGGCATCTTGGGAGCGAAGGACGGTACATCCACCGCCGGAAGTTCCTGAGAAACCGCAGCCATGTGGGCGAGAGCGGCCAGAGAGGAATCGTTCTGCACCATATCCACGGGCTGTTCCGCGAACACCGACGGGGTCGATGACGGAGCTGCGGATTCGTGTGACGACTGTGCCGGAGCAAACGAGGGGGCGTTGCCAGCGGTCGCACCGGAAACCGGCGCGGACGGGGCACTGACGGGAGGCTCAGCCGCAACAGCTGCGGTAGGAGCCACGGAAGGCGTCTCGGAGACGGGCTTCGCCGCAGACTCGTTGGACGCATGCACCGGGTATGCTGCGGGAGCAAAGGAAACCGGCTGTTCCGCATTGGTGCTATTGGTGCTTGTGGAAGCATCGAACGATGCAGGAGCCGGCGCATAGGCGATCGGTGCCGCCGCGGCCGGCGCTGCGGGAGCAACCGGAGCCGGAGCAGTGAACAAGCTCTGCTCGGCCTGATGCAGGGCATCGAATGATTCGTCATGAGCAACGGCAGACGGCGCAAAACGTTCGTCAGTTGCCGGGCGCTGCGTTCCGGAAGCGAACAATGGCGAGACGCCGTTCGCTTGAACGGTCACGTTCGTGGCGGTCTGGGCAGGAGCCGCGGGCTCGCCGGACACGAAATCGGCCACACGGGCATAGGATTCCAAGCGACTCAGCAACTGCACGCAGGCATTCAGGAAGTAATCGACCTGTCGCTCGTCATAGCCTCTCTTGCCCTTGCGCTGGGTGAAGATCACATTGTTGACCGTATCCGCATCGAGATCGGCCAAAGACCGTACATCGTCTTCGGTCACGCCGTCAACGCCCAATGCGGCCGCCGCCTTGTCCACAATCTGGTCGACCAGACGATCCACCTGCTTCTTATCATACGAAGGCTGCTTGGGCGCTCCGGACTTGAAACGTTCGCGCTCGTTACGCTCCGCGTGGTTCTGGACTTCGTGATACAGCTTCTCGGTCTTCGCCTTCCACGTCACACGCCCATGCTGTGCTATCTCCCATGTGGTCTGCTTATCGACCACGGCACGTTCCAGACGTCCAAGCGCGGCGTCAACCTGTGCGATCACATAGCCGTTCTTGCGCAGATCAAAGGACACGTTCTGAATGTCATGCTGGGTGAGATTCATGCCCTCGCTGTCATACAAAGCATGGGCGCGCTCCAGGAAAGCGTCCACCTGAGCGGGATCATACCCCCACTTGCGCTTGCCCGCACGTGCGATGCCCGACTTGCCGTCCCCTTCACGAAGTTCCTGCGCCATCGGCTATTCGACCTCCTGCTGGATATAAACACTCTGCCACAACTTTACGTGACTATTGAGACGCATCTGACCAAGAAGACCGAAATTCACGATTCTGTAGCAGTACTGCCGGTTTCCTTCTGCACGCATCTCACTGAGATTTCAGAACCTTTGCCGAAGACTGTCAGGGAATATCGTCACAGCCCATATCCGTGGAATGAGGGGATTGCATGAAGTGATGAAAAATGAAAGTGGGCAATGAGGGACTCGAACCCCCGACATCCACCGTGTAAAGGTGGCGCTCTAACCAACTGAGCTAATTGCCCGCAAATGACAACAATAGCGTATGGCCGGCACTGCGCGACACGTGGTGTCGTATACGCGTGCCGTAGCGCTCAATCGCAATGACATTCAGTCACGCCCAACAGCACTACGCAGCACGCGACGCCGGTCAACACGCTTAAAGTCAAGCGTATTGATTGAGGCTTATCAGCGGCCCTTGCCGAATGCGCGCAGGCGGATGCCGTTCCAGTCCGAGCTGACGGTCAGCGGGGTGGCGGCGTTCATACCGGCGGTCTGTGCGGCGGACTGCACGGTGGAGGAGCTGGCGGCACCCGGGCGGCCGGGCTTGGGAGTCAGTATCCACAGCGGGCCGTCATTGCCCAGTACCGCGTAGGCGTCAACGATCGTATCGGACAATTCGTCCTCATCATCGCCGTCGCGCCACCATACGATGACGCCGTCCACAGCGGAGTCGTAGTCCTCGTCCACGAGATCCTCGCCCGTGAGCTCTTCAATCTGGGCACGAATGGAATCGTCCACATCGTCGTCCCAGAGCCACTCCTGGACGATATCGCCGGGCTCGAAACCAAATTCTTCAGCGTTCTGTGATGCCGTTTGATTCACAGGGGACACATTAGCAAGTCTTCGCGAACAAATGCGTTAACGCGGCCGAAAATCGCCGCATTGTGGGCAGACCCATGCGAGTCGTCTCACCAGAAACAACGACTGGCCGCGCGTGTCATGCCTCGCAATGAGGCAAATCGTCGGCCTGCCCCTTGCCGATGGCCACCAACGCCTGATACGCCTCGTCCAGCGTGGCGACCTTGACGTCGCGCAGACCATCCGGCACGCGGCCGGCCACATCCGAACAATTCGACGCGGGGGCCAGGAACCATGTGGCGCCATCGCGCTTGGCACCAAGCATCTTCAGCGCTATGCCGCCGATTCTGCCGACTTTGCCGTCCTTGTCTATGGTGCCGGTGCCGGCGATGGTCTTGCCGCCGCTCTCGTTGGCGGGGGTGAGTTTGTCGATGAGACCGAGCGTGTACATCATGCCTGCTGACGGTCCGCCGATGCTGTCCACGTGCATCGTCACCTTGGCGTGTTGCAATGCACTGGCGTCAATGCCCAGTTCGTCCGCATGGGCTTTGGCATGCGCCAGACCGACGGCACTGGCCGAATCCTGGGAACCGGCCATGTCCTGTTCGACTTTCTTCTGATACTGGTCCGCACTCTGGCCCACCGGTACCGTGGCCTCACGCGGCATGACCGCCACCTGCGGATTGGCCCAGCCCCAGACGGCCTGCGCGTTGACGATCGGGTACCCGGGCACGCCGGACGCGTTCACCGTGGTCAGCAGCAGCTTGCCGGAATCCTTATACGTCGTCACGCCGGTACCGGTGATGTCGATAACCGCACCATCCTCGACCTTGCCCAGCACGTCCTGGGTGGGTCCGGGCATCTCGATGACGTACGGGCTGGGCAGCAGCAGAATCACCACACCAAGCAACACGGCGAATGCACCGACGAAATGGCGTTTCGGACGAGCGGCCGCATAGGCCCGAGCACGGCTGATTCCACGAGATAGGCGCGAATCATGCTTCACTTCGAACGATGGCATGCGCCCATCCCCCGCTTCCGAATCCGCAGTCGGGCTCTTCTGCTCCTGGACGAAGTCTGGTTCCTGATTCCTGTGGCGTGCAAACATACCCTACAGTGTAAGCGGAGGGCCGAAATCAGCCGAAAACGAACATAAACCGAAAATATTGCTCGGCCACGAGCGAACAGGCCCGGGCAGACCCTACACTTGGGGTAACACACCGCGGCAAAGAAGGATACGCATGGACGACAACGCGATTCACGAGTGGCTGATCAAATGCTTCGGCCCCATTCAGGGTGAGATGGCCTGGCAGCAGATCAGCCAGTTGCCTGAGGAGATCCGTGAACAGCTGATGAGTCAGGACCCCAGCCGGCTGCCCAATCCATCCGAAGTCCAGCAGATGATGGCCGCGTTCAGCGCCGGCGGACTCAACACGATGGGCGATATGCAGCGCACTGTCGAGGAAGGGCCGATCAACGTCAAGCTCGCCAAGTCGATTGCCTTGCAGCAGGCCAACGCCTCCGGTTCCGCGTCCAGCGTGTCCGCCGTGGATGGCGAGGCGGCTCGCCGCGCGATGAGTGAGGCGAACCTGTGGCTGGATACCGCCTGCGAGTTCAATCCCGCGCCCGGCGATCCGGATGTGCTGACCCGCGACGGCTGGGTGGAAGGCACCATCGACCAGTGGGCGAAGTTCGCAGCTCCTGTGGCCGAGTCGATGAACGACGCTTTGGCTTCGGTGATTTCGGAGCGTCTTGGCGGCGCGTTCGGCGATGGCGAGATTGCCGGCATGTTCGCCGGACCGGTGCCGATTCCGATTCCCGACGGCATGAAAGATCCAGCCCAGCTGATGAAGCTGCTGGGCAACACGTCCTTTGCCATGCAGTTGGGGCATGCGGCCGGCAATCTGAGCCATGAAGTGCATGGCAGTTTCGATCAGGGCATCGCATTGCTGAAGAATCCGGCTGGTGGACTGATTGCCCAGAACGCCACCGAATACGCGAAGATGCTGAACGGTGAGACCCCTGCGCCCGAGGCCGATACGGCCGGCACTTCAACCGACTCGGTCAATCCGTTCTCCACATCCACCGACGCTTCCGCCAATCCCATTGGCTTCACTTCGGCCGGCAACAGCGATACTCCGGCAACTGACGGTGCCGCCCAAGTCTCCGGCTCCGATGCCTCCGCCGACGCCGCCGCGTTCGAGGCTGCGCTCTCCGGATTCGAGACCACCGAGAAAATCCCCGAATCTGAAGTGCTTTCCTTCCTGGCCCTGCAGGAAATGGCTCACGCCCGCCTGTATGCCTCGGTACCGTGGCTGATGCCGCGTTTCGAGGCGCTCATCGGCAAGTACGCACGCGGCATCTCCATCGACCTGGATGCGATGGAGGAACAGCTGCGTGACGCCACGTCGATGGATCCGGAGTCGATCTCCGGCGCGGTGAACCTCACCAAGGTCGGCATCCCCGACACCCCCGAACAGCGCGAGGCGCTCTCTTCGCTGGAATCGTTGCTGGCGATGGTCGAGGGCTGGGTGGATTGCGTGGTGTGGCGCGCCGGCATGGCCCACCTGCCGCATATCGAACAGTTGCGGGAGATGCTGCGCCGCGAGCGCGCGATGGGCGGCCCGGCCGAACGCACGTTCGAGAGTCTGCTCGGCCTGCAGCTTCGCCCCAAGCGCATGCGCGAGGCCGCCGGATTGTGGGAGATGATCACCGCCGCCGAAGGCCCTGAAAGCCGTGACGCCAAGTGGTCGCATCCCGATCTGCTGCCTTCGCTGCCTAGCGACAAGCCCGCAGTTGGCGCGTCTCCGTCGTCCGACGCCCCTTCAGGCTCCTCTTCCGATGCCAACGGTTCCGCTTCCCACCCTGCCGCAGATGGCAAGACCGGCGATATCGATTGGGATGCCGAACTGTCCAAGCTGCTCGGCGAAGATGGCGAAGACAGTGAAAACGGCAACTCGGAGGATACGCAGGCATAGTCAACCGGCCTTCAGCCAATTCCCGCTCCTGAATGTTCAGGAGCATTCAGTATGCATGAACGACGCCCGTCACAAAAATCGTGATGGGCGTCTGTGTTGCGCTCCATAACCATCCTTGGTCCGCGCATACGACAGATGCAGCGAATCCTCAGCTCGGGTGATGCCCACATACATAAGCCGGCGTTCCTCTTCCAGCGCATCCCCCGTTTCCGGCGAACCGTACGGCAAGAGCCCTTCCGAACAGCCGATCAGGAACACGTGCTTGAATTCCAGACCCTTGGATGCGTGGATCGTGGAAATCGTAACGCCGGGATCGTCGTTTGCGGCAAGTCCGGTGGCGTCCAAACCCATCGCCTCCAATAGTGCGCGTTTGGACGCGGCATCGTCGGCGAGCGCGGATGATTGCCATCCCGAATCCTTGCGGACGCGGTATTTCAGTCTTGCAGCGCGCAAGGCGGCACCGAATACCGGCTGTTGGGCGTTGATGCGGGTGAGGATCGCGCAATCGGACGGCTTGGCTCCGTTGGCGACCAACCGGGCGATGCGTGCCGCCACGCCCTGCGCCTCTTTCATATCGCTCTCATAAGCGGTTCGGGTAACGCGCGGGCCGGATTCGCGGGCGGAAACCAGTTTCAGGTAATCCTCACGGTTCGGCGCGGCCGCAAGCACCCGGTTGGCGAGGTTCACGACTTCCGGCGTCGAACGATAGTCGGTGTTGAGATTGACATCGGCGGCGAGCGGCCCGAATTCATCGGCGAAACGCAGCAGATCCCAGCTGGAGGCACCGGCAAACGAGTAGATGGTCTGGGCCGGATCGCCCACGACGCATACGTTGCGGTTCATCGCGCTCTTGCCGTCAGGTCCTCCCCCGCCCAGCCACAGGGTCAGCAGCCTGTGTTGCAGGGGCGAGACGTCCTGATACTCGTCGACGGTGAGCCAGCCGATGGTGGAACGAATTTGGGCGGCGGCTTCGGGAAAATCATCCATGATATGGCATACGAGCAGCAGAATATCGTCAAAATCGATTTCGCCACGCGAGGTCTTTTCCTGCTCGTAGGCGCTGTAGACGTCGGCGAACCGAGCGGTGTCGAGTCCGGCGGGCGGTTGCCTATGGGCGATGGCACAGGTCCGTGCATAATCTTCCACCGCCACCAACGAGATTTTGGCCCAATTGATTTCGGCGAGCACATCGCGAACGGTCAGCGGATCGGCATCGGTACGTGCGGTGGCGCGGATGATCGCGCGGGAGACGACGTCACGCTGATCTTCGATCACATGCGGGAATGGAGCCTCGCATATGTCTGACCAGACGCTGTTGAGCTGATGCAATGCCGCTGAGTGGAAGGTCGCGGCCGTGACTCCGACAGTTCCCGCACCCGAACCGGAACGTCCAGTACCTCCCCCTACGCCGAGTTGGACCAACCGTGCGCGCATTTCCGCCGCCGCTTTTACCGAAAAGGTGACGGCAAGCACCCGCTCCGGCTTCCATGCCCCGGTGGCGCAGGCATAGGCGATCCGCCGCGTGACCGTGCGGGTTTTACCGGCACCTGCGCCGGCGATGATGCGCACCGGCCCTTGCAACGTAGTCGCGGCGGTACGCTGCCGCTCATCGAGCCCCTCAAGAATCCCCTGCGCCTGTTCCATGCGTCCATTGTGGCACGATTCGCGCTCACGGCACGACTCACGCCTATGGCTGAACCGGGCTCACGACAAAACATCGCCAGAATCATGCGTTTTGCGTGTCATTCTGCGGTGCGAATCGCCACGGATGTATTAGTGTGGAAGGGTGATGAAACGTAGCGATTATATGTTGGCGGCACTCGCCTCAGCCGTCCTGCCGAATCTGGGGGTGGCCGGCGTACGCGAGAACGTGCAGGCCAGCGCAACCGACGAGGCCAAAGGCATCGACCAGACCGTGATCCAAGATGCTTCGGGCAAGTTGTACGACGTATACGCCACTGACACCAGGGAAGGGCGTACACGTCTGATCCGCCGTGTGAAAGCGGCGCAGACACTGGCAGCCGCGCGCGAGCTTGGTGGCCTCGGCTTCGATATGGACCGTGTGGTCGCATTCGTCCCGGGAGACGTTTCCCAACCCGGCCAGACGGCCACCGCACAGGCCGTGGGGCAGCAGGCCCAGGCGGAGTCCACACCGCTGACCCCGCGCAAGCCCGGTCCCACAGGCGAGACGACCGTGATGATCGCCGTCCACCGTGATGGTCAGGCACGTCCTCTCGACCTGTTGACATTGGATGACTGCGCGGCCGTCGGCACCTCCATCGGAGCCATTCATCGTCTGCCTTCGACTTTTCTGGCCAATGCCAAATATCCGGTAGTCACCACCGGTCAGATTCGTTCGCAGCTGACCGCCTGGATTCGCCGCTTACGCTCCGCCGGCCATGTTCCCCAAGAAATCACCGACAGCTGGGCGCGCATCATGGACACCGAGGGACTATGGTCGTTCTCCACCTGCACGGTTCACGGCGGATTCTCCGACGGCGACTTCCTGTTCTCCGGTTCCACCATCACCACGGTGACCAACTGGCAGGATATGCAGGTCAACGATCCGGCACGAGACCTTGCCTGGATTTTCGGCAAGCTCGACGAATCCCATCGCAACGCCGTGCTCTCCGCATACGGCCGCATGATGGGCTCTCGACTTGACGATCTCATCATGCTCAGGGCCAACCTGTGGCTGCAGATGGAACAGGTGGGCGAATTCATTCAGGCGTTGAACCGTGCGGACAACAATCGCATCATGCAGTTCAAGGCACAGGTCGAACGACTCGCACACCAGTTGGGCGTGATCAAGCACACTCCGGCATCGGCCCCAGCCGCAGGGTCGGCCGCCGCCGCGTCGACGAAGCCCGGTTCGCCTTCCACAATCACCGTCGGCACATTGTTGCAGGACGACCGCCATCAGGCACCCGCACAACCGCAGCAGTCCGACACCGGTACCGCGGCGGCCGAGGTCTCGGACGACACGCCCGACCCCGATCGCACCGGTTCCGCTGACATCGTGGCCGCTGGTGACGTGGATCTTACCCCGGAAGTCGAACCCGATGCTGACCGGACCGCCAATCACCCGCAAGCGAGTGTCTCCGGCACCGCAACCGGTACAGGATCGACCAAACCGCAGCCCTCACATGGCGCTTCCCATTCTTCGGTGACGATCACGCTGAAGGAGCTCCTCAGTATGAACGGGCATAGCGGCACGACGTCAACCGACGCTTCCCCTGCGTCTCAATCCGCCGCCCCGACCGACGATGCGGTGAATGACGATACTCCGGACAGTCTCGTTCAGCATGGAGCCTCGAGTGCCCAAACCACGGTGATTCCGCTGCTGGAGCGGGAAGAACGCGCTCTGCGCGATGCCCGTGCCGGGTTGGACGGGTATGACAGCGAGGGCAATCCGCTGGCCGAATCATCCGCATCATCCAAATAATGTCGTGTGCGGTGTTCCGCGCCACGCCGAGCGCGTAACACCGCACATGACGACGCAGACACGCGGCACAATAGAGTACAGAACCTCGGCCGGCGACGGCCACTTACCATGATGTTCGTCACAAAGACGGCAGGACAAGGAGCCTTATATGGATATCGAACTGGGCATTCAGAACGTGGCACGACCGGTGAACTTCAGCACCGACGAATCAGCCGACAATGTGAGCCAGGCCATCGCGCAGGCCGTGGCCGACAACGCGACGATCGATCTGACCGATGACAAGGGCCGTCGCATCATCGTGCCCGCCAAGGCACTCGGTTACGCGATCATCGGCTCCGAAACCAAGCACGCCGTCGGCTTCGGCACGCTGTGACCATGAATCGCGCATAAGCGTCCTTGAGCATTTTCTCGAGGACGCTTTTCTATTGCCGAATCACCGATATAGCGGAAGCACGCCGCGATGAACGATCTCTTCGACAGTGGCCTCATCGGTGAGGTTCTCCCCCAGTTTGTTCGGTTTGCCTTTGCCATGCCAGTCAGATCCACCGGTGACCAGCAGCTGGTGCCGGCGGCAGATGGTGAGCAGCCGTTCTCGTTGCTCCGGTGGATTGCCACGGTGCCATACCTCCAGCCCATCCAATCCCTCGCTGATCAATGCCTCGATCTGGTCATCGGACAACAGTCTGCGGTTACGGCTCACATCACCGGCATGGGCGATCAGAATCACACCGCCCGCTCCCTTGACGGCGGCCACCACTTCATGAGAGGTCGGCGAAGGCGTGGGAATATAGTATTTGGATGAGGCGCTGACCGCATCCGCAAACGCTTCCGAACGAGTCCGATATACGCCGGCACTCACCAAAGCATCAGCGATGTGAGGCCGGCCAATGGTGGTTTTGCCACCCTCTTTGACTTGGGCGAGCACGGATTGCCAGGTAATCGGATAATCACGAGACAACAATTCGACCATGCGCTGCGTGCGTTGCAACCGTGCGGCTCGAGTATCGGCGAACAAGTCCGTGATGTGCTGATTCGTGGGATCATACTGGTAGCCGAGCATGTGTACGGAGACGTTCTCATCCGTGGCGGTGATTTCGGTGCCGCGGAGCAACGGCAAACCGACCCTATGGGCTGCGGCTTCGGCCTCCGGCCAGCCGGCGGTGGTGTCATGATCGGAAATGGCCACGCCCTTGAGTCCCAATGCCTTGGATTGTTCGGCCAATGTGACCGGCGTTTCCGTGCCATCCGAGAAGACGGTATGGCAATGGATGTCCCACCCGACGGCGGGCGGCTCCAAAGGCATCACATATCCAGTCATACCTTCCATCGTAACCTCATCTCAGCATTCCCACGCAAGGCGCAGACAGGTCGTCACCTTCTGCCAACGGCCAAGACCAGACATTCGGCACTCAGCTGACAACCGCAGAGGCTAATCTGGAGCGCAGCGCTATCGAAAGGGGCATGATGACTCGTAACACCGCAACCGACACATCATCCAGCACCACGAACACCACGCCGCTTGGCTTGGCGGAGACGCGACCGTTGATTGGATGGCGCCACAGTGCCACTTGGACATATCTCATCATGCTGATCGCCTCGGCAGTGGCATTGGGGGCCTCGCTCATTCTGTCCGCCGAGACTTTGCAGTTGGCTAGGCATCCGGAGTCCGCGCTCGGCTGCGATCTGAACTCGGTGGTGTCCTGTTCGGCGGTGGCCCAGTCCTGGCAGGCGGAAATCGTGAAGTTCGGCGGGCTGAGCTATCCGAACGCGTTCTTCGGCATCGCCGCCGAATCGGTGTTCATTACCATCGCGGTGATCGGTTTGGCTCGTGTGAAGGTGCCGCGTTGGTTCGCGACCTGCACGTGGCTGGGCGGACTGGCCGCTTTGGCCTACTCGTACTGGCTGAGCACACAGTCGCTGTTCGTGATTCACGCGCTGTGCCCGTGGTGCCTGACCCTGATGTTCTCCACCACCATCCAGTTCATGGCGTTGAGCCATGCGACCGTGGCCGTGCAGGGATTGCCGTCACGTAAGGCTGTGGCGGCTGATGATAGCGACAGCGAGGCCGATGTCGCGGCGGTGCCGGCCGGACTCAATAAGTATTATCGCCTCAACATCGACCTCATGGTCGACATACTGTGGATCGTGGCGATCGTGGTACTCATCATCGTCACCGAAGGCGCGGCCCTGTTCGCTGCCTGATTCCTTTACAACAAATCGATATCGGCGACCAGCGTGGCTGCTCCGGTCAGCTTTACGTCGCTGTCGGTGACGTCCACGCGCAGGGTGCCGCCACGTACGGTGATGTCCCAGTGGCTGATGCCGGTCTTGGCCCGCAGCACAATGCCTGTGGCGCACAGGCCGGTACCACAGGACAGGGTCTCGCCGCAGCCACGCTCGTTGACGCGCATTGTGGCCTCGCCCACGCCGGTGTTCTGGTCGATCTCGTCGATCCGCACGAATTCCACGTTCTGATCGGATTCGATGACGGGAGCCACCACGGGCTTGGTGACCAAATCCAGTGATTCAACCACTGGCAGGGACGCGAAGGCATCCTCGATCACCGCGACCACATGCGGGTTGCCCATATCCACGAATGTACCGCGCGCCGAGCCCTCAGTGCCGGGGATGGTGACCTCGTAGGCATCGGTTTCGCCGACCTTCCACTCCCCCATTTCGATCTGGAAGACGTTGGCTCCGTATGGCTTCGTGTTGCTGCGTGGAGTGAGAATCTTGACGCCGGCACGGGTGCCGAGGCGGAACGGCTCGGTGGAGTCGGCCACACCCTCGCGTTGGGCGAACAAGGTGATGGCGCGTGTACCATTGCCGCACATCTCCGCCAACGATCCATCCGCGTTGCGATAGTCCATGAACCATTTCGCGCCCCCGGCTAGCACAGCCGAAACCTGGTCATCGCTTAGGTCGGACACGAACTCAGGACGGGTCAGACGAATCAGGCCATCGCCACCAATGCCGAAGTGACGGTCACACAGGAATCGAACCTCATCGGCGGTGGGCTCGAATTTGCCGGACTTGTCGAGGTACACCACGAAATCATTGCCGGTTGCGTGTGTCTTGGTTACTCGTTGCGGAAGACTCATGGCTTTCAGAGTACTCTAGGGAGCGAAACAACACCGCTGAAAATCGGCTTTATGTTCGGTTCGCGGCAACATACGGTTGCAGGCATGGCTATAGGGAGGATTCAGGCATGAGCTCTTCGGCTCCAATCGGCGTATTCGATTCGGGTCTTGGCGGTATTTCCGTGGCTCGCCAAATCGCCAAGGATATGCCGGCCGAGCATGTGCTGTATTTTGGCGATTCGGCCAACGCCCCGTACGGCATCAAGACGCCTGAGCAGGTGAGGGCCCTGAGTTTCGATATCGTCGAACGGTTCGTGCGTCAAGGCGTCAAGGCCGTGGTCATCGCCTGCAATACCGCCACTTCCGCCGCGGTGAACGATTTGCGCGAACACTACGATATTCCGATCATCGGCATGGAGCCGGCCCTGAAAGTGGCGTGCGACCGTGGTGACGTGCCTTCCGACCCGCATCATATTCCTCAGAGAGTGATTGTGGCGGCCACTCCCCTGACCTTGCGTGAGCGGAAGTTCGCCACACTCATGGATCGATTCGACTCGCAGAACACCATTTTCAAGGAGCCTTGCCCCGACTTGGTGGAGATTGTGGAGTCCGGGCGGCTCGGCGACCATGATCTGGTGATGCGCACGCTGCACGGCTACTTCGATCAATATGACATGGAGCACATCGACTCGGTGGTGTTGGGTTGCACGCATTTCGTGTTTTACCGCGACTACTTCCGCGAGCTGCTGCCTGAACGGGCCGCCGTCATCGATGGCAATGAGGGCACCGTGCGCCACCTGGGCGTGGTGTTGGAATCTCTGGGCAAGCTGGCGCCCGAAGGCGCTACCGGCGGCGTGGAGCTTGCCAATTCCGATCCGTCCGAACGGATTGCCGAGTTATCACGCAAATTGTTGAACGTATGAGCCAAGAAAGAACCAGACAAATTCACGGCACACTGCCCATATCGCTGTCCGCGCAGCGCGCGTAAGCTCATACCAAATTCAAGTGAACAGGGGGTTGGTATGGCAAAGACGGCGATGATTGATGTCGGCGGCGGGTTCCGCGCAATTTTCGGCTGCGGCGTGATGGATCGCATGATGGAAGACGGCATCGACGTGGACATGTGCTACGGCGTTTCCGCCGGCGCGGCCAATATGACCTCGTTCATCGCCCGCCAGCACGGCCGCAACCACACCTTCTACACCAAATACGCCTTCCGCAAGGAGTACGCGAGCGCGGAGAGCTATTTCAAGAACCACAACTTCGCCAACCTCGACTACATCTATGGCACGCTGAGCAACCATGACGGTGAGAATCCGTTGGATTTCGAGGCCTTTGAGGCCAATCCGACCGGATTCACCGTGGTGGCCTGCAATGCCGAGGACGGCTCGACCAAGTATTTCGACAAATCGCGCGTGCGTTTTGATGATTTCGACATCATCAAGGCTTCGTCCGCCGTGCCGGTGGCCTGCGAGCCGTATGTGGTGGATGGCGTGCCGTATTTCGATGGCGGCATCGCCGATCCGATCCCGGTACAGAAGGCGCTGGATGACGGCTATGATCGCGTGATTCTGATTCTGTCCCGCTTGCGTGACGAAGTGCGCAAGCAGCAGAAGGATTTGGCTCCGGCCCGCATCCTCGAACGCTCCCACCCCGCCGCGGCCGAGAAGCTGCGCATGCGCTACAAGACCTACAACGACGAACTCGAACTCGCCAAGCATTACGAGGCGGAAGGCAAAGTGCTGATCCTCGCACCCGAAGACCTGTATGGTCTCAACACCCTGAAGAAGAACTTCGAGGGCCTGGAAATGATGTACCGCAAGGGATACGCGGCGGCTGAAGCCATCCCGGCGTTCCTCGGGAAGTGACGGCACCGGCGAAGTACCCGTTCACGCCAAACCGTATAGCCATTCCGCATTGGCATGCGCGATGGCGTCGATAACCCGTTTCGCCTGATTCGCGTTCCATGCGCCATCCGATACCCAATCGATGGCGATTCGCGCAATATACCTGCGGAACAGCACCGCGGCCAGATAATGCAATTCACTGATGCCGACGCCGTCCGACGCATAGAGCAACTTGTCAAATGGGCACCACGCCAGAACATTGCGCAGCACTTCCCTCACCTGCGCTCCCATATGCGGATTGGCAAGGCCGACATCCATGTATACGTTGGCATGCACCGAGCAGAGAAACGCCGCTTCACGCTCGTACGGCACGCAATGCAGAAGCGGAAGTGTCAAGGTGCAGGCACAGATCGCCGGACACGTTGAATTTCTCGTTTTCGGCGAACGAGTTGTCCGCGCCGAACACCACCCAGACCAGGGCGGCGCCCAGCGTGCGGCTGAGTTTGGTTGTTGCGCTACCGGACTTTCCGGTGCTGGCGGATACCGTTGATGGTACCGCGGTGGTTGATGCAGTCATGAATTTCCCCTTACTGCTGCATGGCAACGGAGCGAATGCTCCTGGAATCGTTCCTCCCTCTTTCTGTGTTTCCCCAAACCATCGGGGGAGGAACGTTGTGGTTCACTGTAGTACCCGCGACCGGCTGATGGGGCCGTGTCCTTATTCGAAAATCATCGCTTTTGATATAAGGCGCGCCATCTCCCGCATATCCGACGCGACCCGCGCTATGATCACTCGCGCGAGCCTCGTCGGACGAATCTGTCGGCCGGCCACTGAGTTTTTAACAATCAACCGGATATGCCATCGAGCTCATTCGAGGCTGTCGTGTGCGAGACGGGAGAAGGTGCCGTTGCTGTCGACCAGTTGACGGTAGGTGCCGGTTTCATTGACGTGGCCGTGGTCGAGGACGATAATCCGGTCCATGCCGGTTAGCACGCGGGGCCGGTGGCTGATGACGATCACAGTGGTGCCCGCCGGACGGTTGGCGATCAGATCATGGTAGATCGCGGCCTCGGCGGTGGCGTCGACCGCGGCGGTCGGCTCGTCGAGTATCCACAACGGCTTGCCGGACAGGAACGTGCGGGCCAGCGCAAGCCGCTGCCATTGCCCGCCGGACAGGCCAACGCCGCCCCACTCCTGACCGAGCTGCGTATCCAAGCCGCCGGGAAGCCCATCCACGATGTCGAGCGCGCGGGCGCGACGCAACCCGTCACATAACTCATCATCCGATTGCCGCAGAGCGGGATCGATGAACTCGCGCACGGTCACCTCGATGTGCGTGAAATCCTGGAACACCATGCTCGACGCGCCCAACCGTTCGGCCCACGACCCCAAGGTACGGCCGTTCCCGCCGTCCGCGCCCGAGGACAGGGTCACGGTGCCGTCCGGGGCGTCGAGGATGCCGGCGATGAGCTTGACGAGCGTGGTCTTGCCCGACCCGTTCTCGCCCACCAGCGCGACGATCGATCCCGCTTCGACATCCAACGACACGTCGTCCAACGCCGGAGTCTGAACGGCCGGAACCGACGCTGCCGACGCGTCATCCGCGTCATCGTCATGCTTTGCAACAGTCGGATACGCGTACGTCAGATGCTCCACGTGCACGCCGACCGGACCGGTCGTCTCGGGGATCGCGGGGTTCGCGCGCAGCAGGTCCATGAGCCGTTCGTAGGCAAGGATCATCGGCGTGGACGCCATGAGGTTGCCGAACGCCTCGCCAGTGGTGCGCGTGACCGACAATCCCGTCATGATGCCCACCAACGCGGCCGGGATGCTCGACACGGACGCATGGCCGGACGTCAGGATCAGCCAGAACGCGCCGCCCGTCAGCACGGCGAACACGAGCGAACTCACACCGGTCAACTGCACCGTGCGCCACGAGATACGCTCCCACATGCCGGCCATATTGAAATAGCGTACGCGCGCCTGCGCAGGGATGCCGAACGAACCGGCCGTGGCCGCGATCTCCGTGCTCGACGGTGGATAATCCAACAACCGCTCGAAATAGTTCGCCCGACGCGACTCCCTGCCGCGCTTGGGCCATAACTCGTTCGTGAGCTTCTCCACGCCGAACTGGGCCAACAGCTCCGGGACCATCGCCAACGCGATCATCAGCGCCGCCAACGGATGCATATGCCACAAGGACGCGGCCAGCATGACCATCGACGCCAGCGCGCCCACCACTGAGGTCGCGTCCGCGGCCTGCGAGGCCACGTTGTACGGGATCGCGTCGCGCGCGGCCCGCACCTGCGTCGTCACCTCGTCGTCCAACGTCTGCGCGGGAGTCAGACGCGCCAGCGCGTCGGTCAGATCGGACTGGTATTCGGCCATCAATGGCTCCTGCAACAAGTCACGCATGTTCTGCGCCAACGACGACGACACCGACATCAACACCGCGCCCACCGTCAGCACCGCCAGGATCACCGCGAACCGGCCCACGCCCAGCCCCGACCCCATACCAAGCCCGTCCGGGCCGCACGCCCAACCGATCAGCCACACCTGCAACGACGGCATCGCCATCATCACCAACATCGACAGCCACATCACCACCGTACGCACCGGACGCCTACGCAACGCATACGCACTCGTCCGCCACGATGTCGCCACCGCATCACAAAACGGCCGGAATCCCGCGACAATCGGCATTTACGACACCTCCCCACAATATGTAATGATAGACCGCACGAGTTCTAAATAGAAGCGCAACACCTGCTCCATGGCTGGAAGTGTTCAAGTTCATAACCAGAGAGAAAGTGTCGCGCTCGATATGAGAGTGTATTCCCACCTGTCGGCAGAGGAACGTGTCCGGATCGACGAGCTGAGGACACAGCCGATCGGCGAACGTCCGAAACGCGTGGACTCGCGCCGAGAGTTCGGCCATTATGAGTCCGACACGGTCATCGGCGCCTCCCCGTCGAAGCGGTGCATCGACACGCAGGTCGAACGCAGGAGCCGCAGGCTGTTCGCCCGGTTCATCCCCGACAAGAGCGCGCCGGCCACGGCGCGCGCCGAATACGACATCTACAAGGACATCCCCGCGCCCGCGAGGATCGACCGCACCTGGGACAACGGCACGGAGTCCTCCTGCCACGTGCTCGTGGACGAGGCGCTCGGCATGCTGACCTATTTCGCGGACCCGTACTCCTCGTACCAGCGCGGCACGAACGAGAACCGCAACGGGCGCATCCGCCGCTACCTGCCCAAGAGGACCGGTTTCGACGGCCTGACGGACGCCGACCTGCAGGCCATCGTGGACGAGATCAACGACACCCCCATGAAGGTCCTGGACTGGGAAACACCCAACGAGGTTTGGTACCGCGAACTCGGCAAGGTACTCCCGAAGACAAGCCACCCAAAGACGAGCGTTGCACTTACAAATTGAATTCGGGGTATTTTTGCATTCGTCACAATCTATAAGTAGATGATTCTCACACTTGTCACAATCTGTATACGGCCCATTTGCGCACTTGTCGGAATCAGCGCGGAACGCAGTGAAGCCCCTCGCTTGGAGGGGCTTCACTATCGATGGATGAGGATTTGCAAACGGGGTGATTACTTCGTCTCGGCCGCGGTGAGCATGGCCTTGGTGACCTGCTCGTAGAGATCCTGATAACCGCCGGGCGTGGAGGCGGGCAGCACCACGGTCTTGGCATTGCCTGATTCGGACAGCGAGCGCATCACGTCAAGATACTGGTTGAACAGCACCACGTTGTTCACGTCGTTGATGTTCATACCCACAGCCTGCAGGCTCTTGATTTGGTCGACGATACCGTTGGCAATCTCGCGACGATAGTTGGCCTGGCCCTCACCCTGCAAGCGAGTCTTCTCCGCATCGGCGGCGGCCTGGGTCTCGATCTGGATGCGCTGGGCCTCGGCACGCTGACGGGTGGCTTCCTTTTCACGCTGGGCGGCGTTGATGGAGTCCATCGCGTTCTTGACCTGCGGGCTCGGGTCGATGGCGGTGATCAGCGTCTTGACCACGGTGAAGCCGAAGCGGCTCATTTCGGCGCCCACTGTCTTCTGCACGTCGAACGCCACATCGTCCTTGCGGGCAAAGGCGTCATCCAAGGTTAGGGCCGGGATGGCGGAACGCAGCGCGTCCTCCATGTAGCTCCTCAGCTGGCCGGCCGGGTC
Organism: Bifidobacterium sp. FKU; assembly: GCF_026016385.1. Taxonomy (NCBI): domain Bacteria; kingdom Bacillati; phylum Actinomycetota; class Actinomycetes; order Bifidobacteriales; family Bifidobacteriaceae; genus Bifidobacterium; species Bifidobacterium sp. FKU. The sequence goes on along the minus strand of NZ_CP092888.1, from coordinate 926,726 downwards.
GCGCAGCTCGTAGTAGGCGGTTGCCACGTCGTTCGGGTTCACGCGGAACTGGGTGGAAGCCACGACGGTCACGAACACGTTGTCAAGAGTCTTGGTTTCCAGCTGCACGTTGAGCTGGTTGACGCGCATGTTGGTCTTCATGGCGATGCTGTCCACGAACGGTATGCGGATGTGAATGCCGGCGAACTGAACCTTCAGGAACTTGCCGAAACGTTCGATGATATACGCCTGCTGCTGCGGCACGATGAACAATGCGGCGGCCAGCAGCACGATAAGAACGACTAATAGAATCAGCACCAACAGCATGGTTCCGCCCAACATACTTGCGATGGTCATATAAAACTCCTCTCACAAGGGTCAAGCACGGCATATCGTTGTGCCGCGCCCCAACACCATCCATGCTACCAGCGCACGCCCGGTAACTGATAGCTCTCACAGGCAAGTCCAAGAAAGCGAACGTCAGATTTCATGTTCCGTTCACTCCGGCAGCCACATCTTGTGCACTATTATTTGAAGCAGCCAAGTCGCACGTCAGAAACAACAAAGTCGGGCATTTCAACCAAGGAAACACCCGACTTGAATCAAGCACTGCCGCCATATAAACACATCAGAAGTGTTCGTTGAGCTTCTTCTCGCAGTAATCCTGAAGCCATCCAAGCAACGTGCAGAAGAGCAAGTAGATCAAGCCCACTTCAATGTATAGGACCAGCGGCTCGTAGTAAATCGCCACAATGCGCTGGGCCGTCATGAACATTTCCACCACGGTGATGTTCGCCGCGAGAGACGTGTCCTTGACCAATGCGATGAAGGAGTTGAACAATGCAGGGAAGGCGGAGCGGAATGCTTGCGGCAGAATAATGCGGCGCATAATCGTCACATACGGCATGTTCGCCGCCAAGCCAGCTTCAAGCTGCCCCTTAGGCACGGCAAGAATCGCACCACGCAATGTTTCGGCGGCATAGGCGCCCACATTCAGCGAGAACGCGATTACCGCGGAAGGCAATGCCGGAATCGTAATGCCAACAGACGGCAATCCAAAGAAGATAACGAACAACTGCACCAGCAACGGCGTACCACGAAACACCCAAATGTAGAACCACGCGATTTGGGAGGCCACAGGTACTTTAGCCACACGCACCAGCGCCACCACAATCGCCAGTATCAAACCGAGAGCGAAGGAAATCAGCGTCAGCGGAATGGTCACAGTGATACCGGGAATCAGTAGCTTAGCAAAAGAATCTACGACTATTCCCCATACTCGTGCGTCCATTGGTCATCCTTTGTTGTGTGGTATATGTTGCACCTGCTCGTAATCTTCACGAGGCCAGCTCATATTTCCCGGCTCCCCTAATTACAGGAGAGCCGGGAAACATGTCACTCCTGAGAGAAGTCCTCGCCAAAGTACTTTTCGGAGATCTTGGTCAATGTGCCATCCTTCTGCAGCTTGACAATGGCTTTGTTGACTTCCTTGACCAAGTCATCGCTGCCCTTGCGGAACGGCAGGTAGGCGGCCGGAGTCTTCTCGGACTTGGCGGCAATCTTGATGTCCGCATCCGGCTTCTGCTTCAGGTAGTCGAGCGCAGCAAGGCCATCGTTCAATGACACATCTGCACGACCGGACGTGATGGCATCGACCTGCTGACCAAAATCGTTAACCTGAACGATAGTAGCGCCCTTCTCCTGAGCGGTCTTGTTCCAGTTGGAGGTACCGGTTTCAGCGGCGCGAAGCCCCTTGACGTCATCGAACGAAGTGACGTTCTTCGGGTTCTCCTTGGAGGTAATGACGACACCGTAGGAGTAGGTGTATGGTTCGGAGAAATCATACTTGGCCTTGCGCTCGTCGGTGGCGGAAATCTGATCGGCAACCGTATCGTACTTCTTGGCATCCACACCGGCAAGCAGGGAGTCGAAGCTGCCCTCGGCAAACTCGGCCTTGATACCGACCTCCTTGGCAATGGCCTTGGCCACCTCGACATCGTAACCGGTCAGCTCATTGGTTTTGGAGTCATGGTAACTGAACGGAGCATAAGTGCCCTCAGTGGCGAACACGATTTTGCCGGACTGCTTGACCTGCTCCAATGCACTGGAGCTGGAAGCGGAAGCCGAACCGCATGCGGCAACCGAAACCAGCACGGCGACACCGGACAGCAAAGCCGCAGCCTTGCGAATCACTTGATTATTGAACATGACAAACCCCTCTCTTGATATTGTCACAATTAATTACAACAGCCGTGAAACGCCTCTACCGAGTCACCGGAATCATCAGCACATTGTTGGTTGAAGACAGGAACTCGACGGTACGCTCCTCCTGCGGATGTTCGAAGATCCGCTTCAGATCACCCTGCTCGACCACATGGCCTCCTTCGATGAACACCACATGATTCGATGCCTCATAGGCGAACCGCATCTCATGGGTGACCATCAGCATGGTCATGCCTTCGCTACCGAGTTGCTTGATGACCCCCAGCACCCCGTTGACCATTTCCGGATCCAATGCCGAAGTGGGCTCGTCAAGCACCAACAGCTCAGGATTCATAGCCACGGCGCGGGCGATGCTCACACGCTGCTGTTGCCCGCCGGACAGTGTGCTCGGATACCGATCATGAAAATCGGCAAGTCCCACACGATCGAGTTGCTCAATAGCGATCTTGCGGGCTTCATCAGGCTTGATTCCCTTGGAATACACCAACGGTTCGGTCACATTCTGCAATGCCGTCTTGTTCAAAAACAGGTTGTAGTTCTGAAACACGAACCCGATTTTCGAACGCACCTTGTGAATGTCGGCAGATTTGGTAGTGGTCAAATCCACAAGACCATCACCGAAATCGACGGTACCGGAATCCGCGTGCTCAAGGAAATCCAGAATGCGCAACAGTGTGGATTTACCGGAGCCTGAGGGGCCGATGACAGTAACCACATTTTGTCGAGGAATGTCAAGATCAAGCCCATCCAGCACGGTGGTGTCGGCAAAGCTCTTGCTCACTCCCCTAATCCGAATCATCCCGATACTCTCTTTTCGCTGCTGTTATGCACGTCAACGTTCGTTCGCGAAGCACAATCCCTTACCGTAGACGCGCTTGCTCACCTGTGTTTCGGCGTGGTTATATCCAGTGCCTATGGAGTGCTATTCACACCAATGAATAACACATCGGACGCCGACGTATTGTTCGCTCACAGATGCAGCAGATCGTCAAACTCGTACAACTCTTGTCTTTACTTGATATTCAGCTCGTTGAGCTTGTTCTTGATATCCACAGCCGACGGTTCGACCTGGAATGTGCCATCAGGATAGAGCACCACGGGAATGTGCTGCTGGCCGCTGATGGCCACCGCACGATCGGCTGCCCCATCCTCGGTTTCGATGTTATGCCACGTATATTCGGCGCCAAGCTCCTCAAGCGTGTTCTTCGCCTGCTTGCAATCACCGCACCATGTTGCGCCATAGACGTCAATAGCCATGTCCTGCTCCTTCTTTCGTAATACAACAACCCAAATTCACAACGCCTCAAGAATAACAGCGCAGGTTTTTCTCAGAACGAACAATTATCCGCATACGTAAGCGATACACGTCAGTATGCGTTGGCAATGGCTTGGTCAAGGTCCGCAATCAAATCATCGACGTTTTCCAATCCGATGGACAGGCGGATAAGGTTGTCGCTTACGCCCGCGGCATGCCGATATTCCAACGGCACTTCACGATGGGTGATGCGCGCCGGATCGACAATCAGCGAACGCGCGTCACCGATGTTCGGCACATAGGAGAATACCTCGGTTCCGTCGAGAATGCGTCTCACGTTGTTCTCATCGCCGTCGACGAGGAACGACAGTATCGTACCGATCCCTTTGGGGAAGTATTTGGCGACCAGATCATACTGACCCGTGTTGCCCAAACCGGAATAATTGACCTTGAGCACATGCGGCGCATGCGTGAGATGCTCGGCAATATGCATGGCCGATTCGACTTCCTGCCGTTCACGCACAGCCAGTGTCTCCAATCCCACCATCGACAGGTATGTATTGAACGGGCTGGGCACCGCGCCGAAAGTGCGCAGATATTTGATGCGTACACGGCGAATGAACGCCTCGCGGCCGAATCTGCTGGCGAAGCTGCGCGCTATTCCTTTGCGTTCATCGCTGACGACCAGTTCGGGAGTGGTGAACTGCGGGAATCTGCCGTTGGCCCAATCGAAGTTTCCGCCGTCGATAACCACTCCGCCGATGGCGTTGCCGTGCCCGGTGATGCCTTTCGTGGTGGAATGCACCACGATATCGGCTCCGAACTCGATGGGCCGGAAGAGGTACGGGGTAGGCACGGTATTGTCGACGATAAGCGGAATACCGTTGCGATGCGCGAGTTCCGCCAATGGTTCAATATCGGTGATTTCAGTGGATGGATTTGCAACGGATTCGGTGTAGATGGCACGGGTGTCCGGCCCGATCTTCGAAGCGACCTCATCGAGGTCGTTGATGTCGCGCACGAAATCGGCATGGACTCCGAACTGCGGGAAGAAGGTCTCCATGGCATCGACGGAAGCGCCGTACAGGTTGGTCGGAGAGATGATGCGACCACCACCTTCGGCGGCACACAACAGCGCATACGACACCGCGGCCATGCCGGAGGCGACGGCCACCGCGCTCACACCACCTTCGAGTTCCGCCAAACGACGCTCGAACACATCCACAGTGGGATTCGCCACACGCGAGTACGAGAAGCCCTCGGCTTCGCCGGCACCCAGCGCGTCACCATGCGCGGCGCTGACCATGTCAAACGCCGCACTGGCGTAAATCGGCGGGTTCGCCGCCTCACCGTGAGCCGCCCGGTCATAGCCGCCGTGAATAGCCGCGGTAACGAAATCCCTCGCCATGAATTATCCCCTCAATGTCATGCCGCCGTCCCTTAGGGGAACACCGACGGACGCCCATACTGATACGGCACCAGTGTAGGAAGCGAAGCACCGTAACACGTGCTTGCGGGTACAGGCATTTCTTATCGTTCGGTATCAACCGGAATGATAGGAGGGGTGCGTTCATCGTAACTCGTTGAGCGCTTTCTGCGCGATGGCCGTGAGAAAGCGTATGCCGTAGCCGATGGCGGCCGGATTCGGCCGGAACGTCGGCCCATGCGCGGCACCGGTCTCACCGGCACCGATGTGCACGAACAGGCCGGGCTTGCGATCAAGGTAATATGAGAAATCCTCTCCTCCCAGTTGAGGATGATCATCATCCGCGTGAAGCCCCTGCTCGGCGATGACTTCTCGTCCGATGCGGGTCCATCCGGCGTCGTTGAACACGGAAGGCGATCCGAAGAACCACGAGACATCGGCAGTGGCACCGTAGGCGGCGGCCGTGTTGTTGATGATGGCGATGGCGCGCTTCTTGGCGAGAACCCGATCCTGCGGCTCGGTAGTGCGCACCGTGCCCTCGAAGAAGGCATCCTGCGGAATCACATTCCACGAATTGCCGGCTTCTATATGGGTGACGGACAACACCCGCGGATGGCTAGGGTCGAGATTGCGCCCAATGACCGCCTGCAACCCCTGCACCACGTTCGTCAGCACGGTGATCGGGTCGATGCCATCCTCCGGTTCGGCTGCATGCGCGCCCTTGCCGTGAATGGCAACCTGGAATTTGTCGACCGCGCCGGTGATGCCACCCTCACGTATGAGTATGGACCCAACCGGTCCGGCTGCATCGTGCGTGCCGAAAAACGCCTCGACATCGTCCAGCACACCCGTGTTCAGCACCTGCACGGAACCCGTGGGGCGCTCCGCGGTAGCACGACCTTCCTCTGCCGGCTGGAAGATGATCTTGACGGTACCAGGCAATGAGGCACGCCGTTCATTGAGCAGAATCGCCGCGCCCAACGCCACGGTGAGGTTGAAGTCATGACCGCAGCCGTGCATCACTCCGGCATTATCCGAAGCGTAGTCAAGTCCGGTATTCTCAGTGATGGGCAGCCCATCGATGTCACCGCGCAGGGCGACGACGGGCTTGGCGCTTGCGCCGCGCACGATGGCCACCACGCCGGTCCTGAGTCCCGATTCGAGGATTTCAACGCCATGCGATTCCAGAATCTCAAGGATGCGCGCCGTGGTGCCGAACTCTTCATAGGAGAGTTCAGGATGACGATGGAACCAGCGGTACCATTCCTGCACATCAGCGTTCAGAGCATCGGGAAGTGCTACGAACGCCGTCGGGGATGCGCCCGATTGGGTTGTTGCTGCGGTCACCGGAACCTCCTTTGCGTGACGGCGATGACGGACGGATGCGAGGACGTCTCAATCCCTTCGGCTTCGCTCATTGTTTCACTCCTCCCAAATACGCCTCCTGCACCCGCTCGTTGCCGAGCAGGTCGCCGGCTTTGCCATGCAGCCGGATACGTCCGTTCTGCAGCACATAACCATAGTCGGCGATCGAGAGAGCCAGCTCGGCCTGCTGTTCGACCATGAGCACGGAAACGCCCAATTCGTCACGCAGTCGCGCTATCTGTTCGAGTACGTCTTCGACGAGTTTGGGAGACAAGCCCATCGTCGGCTCGTCCATGCAGATGATTTTCGGGCGACTCATCAGGGCTCGCGCGAACGCCAGCATCTGCTGCTCGCCGCCGGACATCGTGCCGGCCTGCTGCATACGACGTTCCTTCAAACGAGGGAAGCGATCGTACATGGCTTCCAGATCGCCGGCCACACCCTCCCTGTCGTGTCGCGTATAGGCGCCAGACAACAGATTCTCCTCCACCGTCATCTGCGGAAACACGCGCCTCGCCTCGGGCACGGCGGCGATACCGGCTTGGACCCGTCTGCGCGTGGACAGTCCGGTCACATCCTCGCCTTGGAACCACAGCGAACCGGTCTTCGGATGATTGATGCCCAAAATCGTCTTCATCGTGGTCGACTTGCCGGAAGCGTTGCCTCCCAGCAGAGAGACGATGGCCCCTTTGGGTACGCAGATCGACACGTTCTGCAACGCGTGGACCTGCCCGTAATACACATTCACTCCATCGAGCGCAAGCAGGGCATCCCCGCCATCATCCAACGTCCCGGTTTCATCTCGTCCGGTACCGGCACCGGTGTCCTCGACTTCGACGACGGCGCCAATGGAGTTCTGCATCGCAAGCACATGCGACTGCCCGGCGACCCGGGTATGGTTCATTTCACGCCGCTTGCCGAGATACGCCTCGACCACCTGCGGGGCATTGCGCACATCATCCGGGGCGCCTTGCGCGATGACGCGGCCGCCATCCATCGCAAGCACACGGTCGGACAATGCAGTGACCAGATCGATCTTGTGCTCGACCAATAGGATGGTATGTCCCTGCGCTTTCAGATACTGCAGTTGACGAAGCACTTCGGCGGTCTCCGACTGGTTCATGCCGGCGGTCGGCTCATCGAGCAGCAGGATCTTCGGTTCGCTGATGTGGGCACGGGCGATTTCGGTACGACGACGATTCGCGTACGACAACGTGTAGGTGCAATCCCGTCGACGCGCGCTCAGTCGTTCACGGAAACGGTCGATTTCCCGATCCACGCGGATGTTCACCTCATCGGCTTCGCGCCGAGTCCGCGGTCCGGGAACCAGCGCCACGCCGGTCTCGGCGAGCAACGACAGCCAACGCGCGATCGGATACCTTTGCAGGCTTTTGAACGGGCGTGCCGCGACGAGTCGCCGGTGATATCCGAGATTGATGTTTTCTTCGACGGTAAGACCGCCGAACACACGACCGTTCTGGAAGGTGCGCAGCAGTCCCCGTTCAGACATGTCCGCAGGGCTCAGACCGGCAACCGGCTCGTCGGCAAGATCGATGAGCCCGGAATCAGGCTGCAGAAAACCGGAGATCAGGTTGATTGTGGTCGATTTTCCCGAACCGTTCGGGCCGATGATGGAAATGACCTCACCTTGATGCAGGTCGAAAGAGACCTTGTTGACGGCGTGCAGCCCCTCGAAGGACTTGTCGAGCTCGCGCACGCGCAGCATCACCGGCGCGTCAAGGACGGCCTGGCGGTGTCTTTCGGAATATTCAGCCAGATCATCCGCGTTATCGAGGCGTTCGTTGTCGATATCGATGCCGGTCACGGCGTCTACGGTGGAAAATACGGTCTCGGAATCGGTCATGGCGACTCAGCCTTTCCGGGCGAACAGGCCCTGGGGACGGAACAAGATGACAAGCACCAGCAGCACGCCATACAGCAGGATGCGCGCGTCGGAAGCGAAACGCAGCAACTCGGGCGCTCCGATCAGCACTATGGAGCCAAGCACCGCGCCGAGCGGAGAGTTCATACCACCAAGCACGATGATGGTCAGGATGAGAATCGACATGTTCGAGTTGAAGATCGTCGGATCAATGTACGTGTACTGGTGCGCGAGCAACGAACCGGCGAGACCTGCGAAAAACGCGGCAAGCGCATACGCGAGCGCCTTATAGGCGCCAGTGCGGATGGACAGCGCCTCCGAAGCCTCGCGATCCGATCCCACGGCCTCGAACACGCGCCCCAGATGAGCGGTTCGGATACGCATGACGATGACCAGCGTGACAAGCAGCACGATCACGTCAAGCAGATACATCATCTGCTGCGTGTACAGCGTGACGCCGAACACCTTCGGGAACGGAATGCCCTGAATGCCAAGAGAACCCTTGGTCAACGGCTCGGCGAGGCGAATGATCGCCACCATCACCGCACCTACGCCGATGGTGGCGATGGCGACATAATGGCCGGAAAACCTCCATACGGGGAAGGTGAGCACCGAGGCGACAAGCGCCGCGATCACACCTGCGGCGGGCAACGCCACCAGGAAGGGCCAATGCGCCTGCGTGGCCAGAATCGCGGAGGCATAGGCACCCACGGCGAACGGTCCTGCCATGCCCAGAATCGTTTGGCCCGCGGAGCCGGAAATCAACGTCAGTCCCACGGCGGCGATGGCATAGATGGCGACCTGAGTGCCCACGCCGGACAGGTAGTCATTGAAGAAGAACGGGGTGGATACGAGTGCCACGGCACCGATGAGATTACCCCACCAGGGCAGCGTGATCGCCCTGCCGCCTCCCAGGAACGTGCCGGTCAGCGGCTCGGATTTGACATCGGTCTTCGGCCCAAGCAGACCCTGCGGCTTCACGATGAGGATGATGATCAACGCGCCGAAGGTGATGAGGTCATGTGCACCGTCTCCGAACAGAGAGATGCCGAACGCTTCCACCACACCGAGCACAAGACCGCCGACCACGGCTCCCGGGATGGAGCCTAGACCGCCGATCGTGGCCGCCACGAACGCCGTCATACCAATGGTGCCGCCATTCATCGGATTGATGTTGCCGTTGAACAAGCCCACGAAGATGCCGGAAACGCCGGCGAGTACGGCACCGATCACAAAGGAGAGGTTACGGATGGCCTTCACCGGGATGCCCATCTGCATGGCGGCTTCGGGATCCTGGGAAGTGGCGCGAATGGCCTGTCCCGCTTTGCCGAACTTGAGGAATGCCCATAAGCCAAGCATCGAGAGGACGGCAAGCGTCACCATCACGATGTCCGAAGTGCCGAAACGCACGCCGGCGACTTGCAGGTTATAGGTCTGCAGCAGTTTCGGGAACGGTCGGGTCTGTGGCCCGAAGACGACCTGCAGACCATTGTCGAGCACCTGGCCGACGCCAATGGTGGCGAGCAGCGCCGCAATCGGTTTACGGCCTTCAAGCGGAGCGATGATCGCCACGTTCATGATCAGCCCCAGCAGTGCGGTAACCACGAGCACCGCCACGAATGTGGGCACGATTCCCCATCCCCATGACGAACCGAGCCACCAGGCGATCATCATGCCCACGGCCACGATGGAACCTTGGGCGAAGTTGGCCACGTTGGTGACGCCGAAGATCAGCGACATGCCGACTGCGACCAGCGCATAGGCGCTGCCGTGTATCAGTCCGGCGAAAAGAACATCAAACATTGTGTGCGTTACCTCGTTCGTGGTGTATGGGAAAGCCCGGAGAATCAACCTTCGTATTGTTCGAACTTGCCATCTTTGACGATGAGCAGAATCGGATCGATGTTATCGGCGCGACGACTCTGCCGATCGAATTTGAACGTGCCGCCATTGCCCTGGTAGAGCGGGAAATCCGTCACGGTCTGCAGCGCCTTCTGTATGCCTTCACGGGTCGGTTCGGTCTTGTTGGCGGCATAGGCCAGATCGATGATCGCCTCGTAGGCGGTCACTTCGAAATTGCCCGGGTTGTTGCCGTACTTGGCCTTGAAGTCCTTGACGAACTGCTGGGCCTTGGCGTCCTTGGTGCCGGTGGCGGAGAAGGATCCGGTGATGATCGAACCCTCGGCGTTTTTGCCGGCGAGATCGAGGAACTCCTTGGTTTCCTGACCACCGAAGTACAGGCCGTCGTACCCCAGCTTGTCGCGCAGGGTATTGATCACCAGAGCGCCGTCCGGCCCGTAGCCGATGTCGACCACCGCGTCAGGCTTGGCATCGCGCGCCGGAATCAGAATCGGCGACAAGTCGGTGGAGTCGGGCAGATAGCTGGACTCGTACACAATCTGGGTACCGTTTTTCTCGGCCTCCTGCTTGAAGTACCGATAGGCCTGTTTGCCCCAGTCGTTCTCGATGTAGACCACCGCGATCTTCTTGGCTTTTTTGGCCACTATATCCGCGTTGGTCTTCTGATACTTGTCCTGACCGATCTGGGGAGTCCATACGTGGTCCCCGGTATCGGTAAAGGTGGGTGCCGAATTATTGAAACCGTAATGCACGAGGCCGGCCTGCTGGAAGATGGGCGACGCGGCCGAGGATGCGGGCGAGGCATAGTCACCCACCACGGCGATGATCGACTTGTCCGACACGATCTTGGGAGCCACCGCGGCGTCTTGCTTGGCATCGGACTGCGTGTCATAGTATCGAAGACCAAGCTTCTTACCCTTGACGCCGCCATCCTTGTTCACCTTGGCAACCGCCAGATCGAAGCCTTGCTGGAACAGTTTGCCGTATTGCGCATATTGCCCGGTCTTCGGATAGATGACTCCGATGTTCACGGTGTCGTCGCTGGAACCGCTGGCGGCATCCCCGCCAAGGCCGCATGCGGAGACGCCAATCAGTGTTCCCGCAGTGACCACGGATGCGATCGCCGTACGGATGATTGTCTTGATGGTCATGATGTTCCCTTCTCTATTCGAATAATCATGAAGCGTAAATGGGGACCGGCTCAGCCCACGCGGATGTCGCTCAATGCCTGCAGCGCCTCGTCGCCCGCCGGGGTCGGAACCGTGCAGCTTGGTGCCAGCAAAAACGGTTTGCCCGTACGAAGCGCGCTGGTCTTGGCCAATTCGCGGCGCACCTGTTCGACGTCACCGTCCGGCGCGAACAGGTCGTACGGGGCACCGGCGACCGGCACAGCCGTCAGGTCGGCATCCACCTGCGGGTTTCCCGGTTGATACTGATCCCACTGCAGCAGGTCCACACCCTTCACGTCGAACCAATTCGGGTGGGATTCAGCACGACAGGTGTGCAGCAGCACCACGGCGTCCGGGTTGGCGCGATGCACCGCGTCAATCACGATGCGATCGTATGGTTCGGAGAATTCAAGATAGCGTTGCGCGTCGAAATAACCCTCGCTCACCGTGCCGGTGAGCGCGTAGAACACGCCGTCGAGTCCCGCTCCGCCTTCGGACTCGGGACGAACCAACGCACGCGCATAGGAGGCGAGTGTGCGGGCGATGTTGGCGAGCGCCAGCTTGGCGACACCAGGCTGATTGAAGATCAGATCTTCGACGCGGAGCGTCGCGGTGGCGTAATCGTCACCCGGGTACAGCGGCAGATCGGCGATCTGCAGCAGGACGGACAATGGCGAAAAGACGGTCTGCAGCACGGCACGATCCTCAAGGCCATGCCGGATAAGGGCGGCGGCGGCCAGAGCCTCGGCGAAATACTCATTGTCACGAACGTCGAGTTCCTTGACTCCACGCACATCATCCGGTTCGGTGATTGCGGCGCCGATCTTCTTCGGCAGCACGAATCCGGCATAATCGTTGCGATCGTACCGAGAGCCCCAAGCCTCGGCATAGTATATGGCGCGCGGATTGATCTTCACCCATTCCCAATCCCAGCGATTGACGAAATCGATGGTGGCCTTGGCGAATTCCTCGGCACCGTATTCATGACCGACAAGATGCTGCCAGGCGCTAACCAGATACGGCGTCCGGGACTGATGATTGACGATGGCGTGGAAGTCGGCGCGACGATTGACCATATTGGGGTCCCTTCTCCTGATTCGCAACGTTATCCGTCATCGAAGCGCATCGGCGATGCCGATGTCAAGCGGAATGCCGCCCACGTATTACAGGCATTTCTTATAGCGTCTTATCCATCCGCGAAATCATTGCATCCTTGAAGCGCCTATCAAGAACACCTATATGCCATTTCGGAAGGAACGACGACGGTTCGGGAATCCATGCGGTATTACGGGAACTGACATACATCCGTATCCATCATCAGAAGAGGTGAACCGATGGGAGCGAACCTGTATTTCATCGGCGGAGGCAATATGCCGAGCGCCATCATAGAAGCGGTGCGACGTAAGGCCGCCGCATATCCGGTCGACCACATCTGGGTTGAGGAAATCTCACGGGAACGCGCCGAATATCTGGCATCCACGTACAACACCGAGACGGCGTCACCGACGGACGCCCCGGATGCCGACATCGTGGTAATCGCGGTGCGCCCGCAAGACGATGTCGCCGGCGTGGCCGCTTCAGTGGCGCGACGTTTCGACCCGGCGAAGACCACGGTGATCTCCATCGTAGCCGGCTATACCATCGCCAAGCTTGAGCAAGGGCTCGGCCATGGGTGGCGTGTGGCCCGCATCATCCCGAACACACTCACCACCGTGGATTACGGTTACAGCGGCGTGGCGCTGAATGGGGCCGCGGCACGCGAGGACGTGGATGCGTTCCTCAACACTTTCGGCAAAGTACTGTATGTCGAGGAACGACTTATCGACGTAATCACCGGTTTTTACCCGCCGAACATCGTCTACCATTTCATCGACGCCTACGTGGATGCCGGTGTGCTGGCCGGTCTGCCCCGGGACGCGGCCAGAGCCATCGCGCTCGACACCATCATCGGCGGCACCGAATTCCTCAAACAGAAAGACGTGCTGCCTCAAGTGCTGCTCAATATCAACAACTCCCCCGGCGGAGTGGGAATCACCGAGGCATATACCCTGAACAAAACCGGATTCGCGGCATCCATACAATCCGCGGTGCTGGCGGCGGTCGAGCGCACCACGGCGCTCGGCGGCGATGCAAAGTAAAGACGGGAGCCGATCATGACGCAACAATTCACCTGGGACCATACGGTCGAATTCGTGAATGACCTCAAGTCCGCCGAACGGACGTTCGCCGACGCAGGGCTGACTTCCCAATACGGCGGCAAGCACGTGGGGCATGGCACGGAGAACTCCCTGGCCTACTTCGCCGATAACTATCTGGAGTTCCTGGCATTGTACGACCGCGAGGAAGCCTTGTCGGAGACGCCGGACCATGGGCTGATATTCCATGAAGCCGGGGAGCTGCTGCCCGAGTATGTGGGATTCTATCGTCCGGCATTGCACGTGCATGGCATCGAACAGGCGGCCGAACGGCTCACGGCCAAAGGCCTTGATCTTGGCCATATCGTTCCGGGCAATCGCACGACGGCCGCCGGTGAGGAGATACGCTGGCGGTTGCTCTGGATCAAGGGCGATGATCGGGGCCTGCGCTATCCGTTCGTCATCGATTGGGGTGCGAGCGAATCCGAGCAACTGGCCCGCTACGAGAGCGGCGGACTGCTGCACCGGCATGCCATAGGCGAAGTGGACACCCGTCGCGCGATTTTCGCGGTGCCCGACCCCGCGGCGGTGGCCGCGCACTGGTCCGACGTGTTTGGTTTGGGTCTCACGGAAGGCGGGGACGCCGACCGGCCCGATGAGCACTATTTCGATCTCGATGTGGGAGGGCATCGTGTCTGGCGCTTCGTCCAGGGTCAATGCAACGCCATCACCGAACTGCAGTACGACGCCCCCGCCGGCAAATCCTTCGATGTGACCATCGGCCAGGCGCGATTCAGAAGCCTGTAAGTACGGTCCACACACAACCGCAACAACGCATGAGGCGTGTGCCACCAATCCAATGGTGGCACACGCCTCATGCCGTAAGAGGGCCCTGCCAATCAGTCAGTCAGCAGATTCAACTCCCGCAGCTTGTTCCTGATGTCCTTGGCGGAGGGCTCCACCTGGAAGGAGCCATCATCGTACAGCACCACCGGAATATGCTGCTGGCCGCTGATGGCCACGGCACGATCGGCGGCACCGTCCTCCTCTTCGATGTTATGCCAGATATACGCCGCACCCAGCTCATCCAACGTGTTCTTCGCCTGACGGCAATCACCACACCATGTGGCGCCGTACACATCAATGGCCATGCCATGTCCTTTCTGCGCGCCGCGCTTCGTCCGCGGCTTCCCATCGCATCCATCGTAACGGCACATACGGCCATATCACGTCAAGCGAACACCTTCGGAGTCAATGCGCCAAGTACATCGGAGTCGATGTGGCGTTCCCTGTATCGGGCATAGGCGATATCGAAAGCCTGTCCGAGGTCTTCGATCAGATCGTTCGCATCCTCGATGCCGACGGCGAGACGCACCAGCTCATCGGTGATGCCGACCTTCAGACGCTCCTCCCGGGGCAGTTCGAAATGCGTCATGCGGCAAGGCAGTTCCGCAAGCGATTCCACGGCACCAAGGGACACAGCCAATCGGAAGATGTGCAGGTTGTTGAGCACATCCGCAGGGTCCACGCCAGGCACCACTTCGAAGCTCAGCACGCCGCCGGCGCCCTTCAACCCCTTGGCTGCGAGCCGCTGATCGCCGGCACCGGGCAATCCTGGATAGTGAACGGATTTGACCAATGGGTGAGCGAGCAGATACCGGGCGAGGGCGTTCGCGTTTTCCTGCTGACGATCCATACGCAAGGCCAACGTCTGTATGCCGCGACGCACCGAATCACATTCGGCGGGCGCCAGGACCCCACCGAGACGATTCTGCGCGAAGTACACGCGATTGGCCAGATCCTCACTGGATACGACCACAAGACCGGCATTGACGTCGGAGTGGCCGGCCAAGTACTTGGTGGCGGAATGAATCACCACATCCGCGCCGAGGGAAAGCGGCTGCTGCAGGTACGGGGTCGCGAACGTGTTGTCCACGATGGACAATGCGCCGTGACGATGCGCCGTCGCGGAGATGGCGCGCACGTCATTGACCTTGAGCAGCGGATTGGTCAGGGTCTCGAAATAGACGGCCCGGGCGGGCGCGACGCCGTTCGCGCGATCGCCCCGCACTGCGGACTCCAAAGCGGCGTCATCCCTGGTATTGACCGATTCGACCACAAGCCCCCAACGGGTGAAGAACTCATTGAGCTGCGAGTACGTCCCACCGTAGATATTGTCTCCCACGACGATACGGTCGCCGGGCTTGAAGGTGCTGAGCACCGCATGGATCGCAGCCAGACCGGAGGCGAACGCAAAACCACGCTTTCCCTGTTCAAGCTGGGCGATCTGCCGCTCCAGGAAATCGCGCGTGGGGTTGCCGCTGCGCGCGTAATCGTAACGGGGCATCGCGTCGACCCTCTCAAAGGCATATGTCGTCGAATTGTAGATCGGCGGGTTCACGGCTCCGGTGTCATTGTCGTCAACCGGCAGTCCATGAACGAGCTGAGTATTGAATCTGGTCATTGCGCACCCCCTTACGTGTCGCGTCATCCGTGCACGGGACTCCCCCGCGCCACATCTATGACTGTAATGCAGAACGCCGGCCCGAAGGCCGGCGTTGCTATATGCGTTGGTTATGAAGCGATATAATCCAGTTCCCCATCCGGTTCAAACGGCTGGGCGGAACCCGTCCGTCAGACCTCACCGCCTTCGACCACGATCTCGTCGGGATTGACCTCGTCGCCGTACACCGGTGCCAGGGTCTCCTGGTAATCCTTGTGGAAGAAGTCGTCCTTGCCGAGTTTGACGATCTCATCGTTCACGAAGTCCAGCAGTTCCTTGTTGCCCTTCTGCACCGCTGGGGCGATGGTGTCGTCGTCACCAAGGTGGGTGATGCCGACCTTGAATCCCTTGTTGGACTTGGCCCAGGCGAGCACCTCGGTGTTGTCGGTGGAGAAGGCGTCACCGCGGCCGTCCAGCAGTGCGTTGTAGGCATCGGCGTACTGGTCGTACTTCTGCAGCTTGACGTTCGGCGCGTTCTTCTCGAACCAGGTTTCGGCGGTGGTGCCCTTGGCGATGATCAGGGTCTTGCCGTCGAGCTGGCTGACATCGGTGATCCGGGCGCTCTCCGGGGAGACCACACCAAGCGCCACCTTCATGTACGGCTTGGCGAAGTCGACCTTCTCCTTGCGCTCATCGGTGACGGTGAAGTTGGCGAGCACCAGATCGACCTTGTTGGAGGTGAGCACATCCACACGGGCGGCCGGGTCGACCGACGTGTATTCCGGCTCCACACCCAGATCCTTGGCCAGTCGTTCGGCGAAGTAGACGTCATAGCCCTGGTACTTGCCGTCCTTGTCCACGTAGCCGAATGGTGCCTTGTCGGAGAAGACGGCAATCTTGATCTTGCCGCTCTTCTTAATCTCGTCGAGGCTGCGGGCCTTGGCGTTGGCGCCGGAGCTGGTGCCTGTGTCAGAGGACTTCGCTTCGCTCGGGGTGCCTGCGGACGGACCGCATGCGGCCATGGATGCCGCCATTACCAATGCCGCACCTGCGGCAATCAGTGCTTTGAATGATCTCCCAACCTTGATACTCATTGAGTTCTCCTTCTCTTGTTGTTATTGATATTTCTTCTCAAATACGTCGATATGGCACAATCGAATCACTCGAATTCGAAGGTGTGCAGGAACTGCTGCGCACGTTCGGTTTGCGGGTGTTCGAAGAATGCCTGCGCATCATACGATTCCTCGACGATGTGCCCGCCATCCAGCAAGATGATGTGGTCGGCGATGGCTCGCGCGAACTGCATCTCGTGGGTGACGATAAGCATCGTCTGCCCGGACTTGGCCAGTTCGAGCACCACGTCGAGCACTTCACGCACCATTTCGGGGTCGAGAGCCGCCGTGATCTCATCGAGCAGCAGTACTTCCGGATGCAGAACCAGCGCACGGCAAATGGCCACACGCTGGCGCTGACCGCCGGACAATTCGTGCGGCCAGGAGTCCTTGCGATCGGCAAGTCCCACACGGCCAAGCAACCGGATCGCCTCGGCCTCCACCTCGGCCTTGTCTCGCTTCTGCACGAGCACCGGCGCCATGGTGATGTTGCCGAGCACCGTTTTGTTCGGGAACAAATCGTAGCTTTGGAACACCATGCCGATACGGGTGCGCAGTTCACTGGACCGGTCGGATCGTCCGGCTCGTTCCGTGCCGGGTTTTCCGGTATCGATCACCTGATCGTTGATGGAAATCGTGCCGCCCTGAATCGGTTCCAGACCGGCGATGGTGCGCAGCAGCGTCGACTTGCCCGAGCCGGAAGGACCCAGCACCACGAGCACCGAACCATGCTCCACCTTGAAGGAGATGTCGTCCAGCACCGGCTTGTCGGCATTTGCATACTGTTTGATCAGATGATCCACCTCGAAACCCTTGCAGGTCGTTTCGGGTTCAGTCATTCGACCACCTCTTTTCCAGTCGGCGGGCCACAATGGACAGCGGCCAGCACACGATGAAGTACATAAAGAAAATCACGCCATAAATCCACAAGGTTCCGGTCGGGAATTGGAATCGGTTCGCGTCGATAATCTGCTGGCCGACCTTGATGACCTCGACCACACCGAGCAGCACGGCCAACGATGTTGTTTTGACGATACGTGTCGCCAAGTTCACGGATGCCGGCAGCATACGGCGAACTGCCTGCGGCAGAATCACCCGGGAGAAAGCCTGCCACGGGCTCAACCCCAGTACGTAGCTCGATTCGTACTGCACTTTGGGAATCGACTGCAATGCGCCACGCACCAGATCGCCCAGCTCGGCGCCTCCCCACAGGATGAACACCAGCACGCAGGCACCGGTGGCATCGAGATTCCAATCGAACCATCGAGCAAAACCGTAGTAGGCAAGGAACAGCAACGCCAGCTGAGGCATAATGCGGATGAAGTCGAGGTAGATGCGCATCGCGGCCCGGATCACGGGGTTCTTCAGCGTCATCAGCCAGCCCACCAACAGGCCGACCGGGATGGACGCGCCTACGGATACGCCGGCTATCCACACGGTGACCCATAGGCCTTGCAACAGACGTGGGAATACGCCCGGCTGGAGCAGTATTTCAGCGCCGTCCATAATCGAACCTCCTCTCCAGCCATGTGCCAAAGATGGAAATCGGCAGCAGAATCACCAGATACGCCACAATCAGCATGAACAGCGACTCATAGGTGCTGTAGTACATGCCGATCAGATCTTTGGCCATATACATCACGTCGGCGAGCGCAATGGCGGAGACGACGCTCGATTCCTTGAACAGGAAGATCACATTGGCCACTACGCCTGGAATGGCGGTGGACACCGCCTGCGGCAGAATGACTCGGGTGATGGTTTGCGTGGAGGTCAGTCCCAGTACGTATGCGGTTTCGCGCTGCACGTTGGGCACCGCTTCCAATCCGCCGCGCATCGCCTCGGCCATGTAGGAACCGCCCAGGAATCCGAGGCCGACTATCGCGCAGGTTTCGGCGGACCATACTACGCCGAGTTTGGGCAGGCCGAAGTACAGAAAGTACAGCTGTACCAGCAATGGCGTATTGCGGCTGAGTTCGATATAGATTCTCACGATTTGCCGGGCGACCGGGATACGCGCGATTCCCACGCCAGCGCAGACCAGACCCACCGCGACGGCAAGCAGTATGCCAAACACGGATATGAATAAGGTCATCAATGTGCCATTGACGAAGAAAGGCGCGTAACGCTGCACGAACGACCAATCGAATGTCATCGGGCGCGCTCCTTCCTTTGCTTCTCGTTTCTTCTCCTGCGCATAAACGGTCTTAGCCGCCCATGTACGATTTCGGGGGCCGAACATACCTGCCATGACCCCCTTGCCGTGTCATCGTAGAGTATCAGAACACGTGGCATGGCCGCTGCGCTATATGCATTACTTATGGGACGTTACTCGATGGGCGAACATCAGGGCAATATTGTCGCCTAAACGGTGGATACACTGAGGCTATGAAGATTACCAAAGCTCTGACCCGTTTGACCGGTCCTGAAACCGCCCCGGTGTTCGTGCTGCTGCATGGCTGGGGATCCAATGAATACGATCTGCCCGATTTGCTGAACTATTGCGGTGCCGGTTCGGCTGATTACGCCAGTTTGCAGGCACCCATCGCCTATGGCATGGGATATACGTGGTTCGGCTCGTGGGCGCATGAGGGTGTGCCGGAGGGCGAATCGTTGGACAAGCAGGCGGCTGAGGCCGCCCAAGCCATTGATTCATGGGTTGCGGAGCATATTCCCGCCACTCGGCCGGTGGTTGCCATGGGATTCTCGCAGGGCGGCCTCTTGGCCGCGCATCTGCTGCGTTTCAATCCGAAACGATATGCCGCAGCCGTCTCCTGCTCTGGATGGCTGGCACCGGGGTCCGTTGCGGGCGATGCCGAATTGGCTTCGTTGAAGCCGCCCGTGTTCTACGGGCATGGTGCCATCGATGATATTTTCCCTGCCGCGCAGGTGGCGGCGATGGGTGAGTTCTGGCGCGAGCACGGCACGTTGACCGAACAGGTGTATCCGGGCATGGCCCATTCGATCAATATGCCGGAAATGCGCGATATTCAGCGATTCTTGGAGGCCAGCGGATTCATTCGTCCGCAGATTTGGTAGTCACCACCTCACATGACGTAGTCTACGTGGGCGAATTCGGGGACTTTGTACCATTTGACGGGGTAGCCAGCACCGTGGGCGCAGAAGACCGAGTCGGGGGTGTTGTCCAGATCGGCTTCGGGATCGTAGGCGGCGGCTGCGATGACCTGTTCGGCGTCATGGCATGGCTTGTAGCCGCCGAAGGTGGCGGAGAAACGGCCATGGCCGTGCGTGTACTGGTTCACATCCATCGCATAATCGCGCATTTCGGACACCGGCGCCTCGCCTTCGATCACGGCGTATTCGCCATCGGTGACCGGGGATTCGAAGGTGCCGGCCATGCGCTGGATATCGCTCATGGCACGGCCGATCATATCTGCGGGCACTTCGAGCCGGAACCGGTACCACGGTTCCAGCAGTCGGCAGTTGCCCTCCCCTGTGGTGTCCGGCCGGCTCTCGACCGGTGTCTCGGGCCGGCCACTGACTCCAGCTCTGGCTTCCATGAGCCCCTGACGAATTGCACGATAGGTGGCTTGGCGGAAGTCGCCGCCTTCGGTATGCTTCAGATGCGCGCGGCCAGCCACCAAAGTCATCTTGATATCGGTGAGCGGCGCGCCAACGAGCACACCGAGATGCTCACGCTCGGTCAGGTGGGTCAGAATCAGCCGTTGCCAATTGCGGTCCAAATCATTTTCGGACAGGGCCGAGCCCACAGTGACTCCGCTGCCCGGCTCCCCTGGTTCCAGCAGGATATGCGCTTCGGCATAATGACGGAGCGGCTCGAAATGACCTGTGCCTTCGACCGGCGCAGTGATGGTCTCACGGTACAGGATGGAGCCGGGGCCAAAGGACACATCCAGACCGAACCGGTCGTGCAGGGTCTGCTGGATGATTTCCAGCTGGACCGCGCCCATCAATTGCACATGAATCTCGGCCAGCCGTTCCACCCACACCACATGCAACAACGGGTCTTCGTCTTCCAGCTCACGCAATGCGGTGATGACCTTATGCAAGGTCAGATCATCGAACTGGGGAAGGGCCGGCGAGCTATTGTCCGTCTCTGCGTCTTGGCCGGCAGTGTCGTTCTCCTCATTGCGGCCGGTTCCCGACTTGGCGGCATCATGCTCGGCATCGTCCCGATTCACGCTGTCATGGCCAGCGCCACCGCGTTTGGCCGCTCCCGAGGTGCCGGCCGTATCGGATTCAGCTCCGGCGGGCAACACCGTGTAGGTCAACACGGGTTGCAGCGACGGCGATTCGGCGTCCGGTTCCGCTCCCAGCCCTTCGCCGGGGAAGGTCCGTGTCAGTCCGGTCACCGCGCATACCGAGCAGGCCGGCACTTCGGTGACCGTCTCGAATTTGGCGCCATTGTAGATGCGCACCTGATCGACTTTCTCGGACCACGCCATGCCATCATCCTCCTGCGCTGGCGACGGTGTCGACGCCGCGGCGCACGAGGATGAGGAGACGATCTCCTTGGCTTTGAGCGCACCGCCGGTGACGCGCAGCCACGTCATACGGTTGTGCTGGCCGTCGTGGGCGATCTTGAACACGCGTGCGGCGAAGGCGGCCGGCCATTCACGTTCGCGGGTGAACGTCTCCAGCCCGTCCAGGAATTCCTCGACCCCTTCGAGTTTCAATGCCGAGCCGAAATATACGGGGAACAGCTCACGTACGGCGATCATCGATCGCAATCTGCCCACGGACAGCACGCCATGTTCCAGATAGTCGTTCATCGCCTCCTCGTCCAGGGTGGCGATGTCTTCGGCGAACACGTCCAACGATACCGCGCTGCCCTCAGTGGACTGTTCCATTGCCGGCAACGGATATATCGCATCGCTCAGGCGTTTGCGCAACTGTGCCAGAATGGCCTCGCGGGCGAATCCGGCGGCGTCGCACTTGTTGACGAAGATGAACGTCGGCACACCGTATCTGGCCAGCAGACGCCACAGTGTCTCGGTATGGCCTTGCACGCCATCCGTGCCGGAGACCACAAGAATCGCGTAATCAAGCACGCGCAGCACCCGTTCGGTTTCGGCTGCGAAGTCCACGTGCCCCGGCGTATCCAGCAAGGTCAGTCGCAGGTCGCCGTGTTCAACCAACGCTTGGTGCGCGAAGATCGTGATGCCTCGCGCCTTCTCCAAGGAATTGGTGTCCAGAAACGCATCGCCGTGATCCACTCGCCCCAATTTGCGGATCTCACCGGTGCGGTAGAGCAGCGCCTCGGACAGCGTGGTCTTGCCCGCGTCCACATGCGCCACGATGCCTGCCACTATCTGTTTCATCAGCTGTGCTCCCTTCCCGATGCGCCGCGCGATTGCCGGCCGCCTAACCAATATATCCGAGAAAATCCGGGAGGGAAAAATTGTACCGTCAGACCGGGCTGCCGGTACAATATGTCACCGAACACCGACTGATATGAGGAGCCTCCGTGACCACTTCCGGCATTACCGTTTTCGGCCAACCATCCCAGCCCAATCATGGTGCCGGCGGGCGAATCGCCATGGACGATGCCGTCTTCCCCACCGATTATGTGGCGCTGGATCTGGAGACCACCGGCCTTTACCCGAACAGTTGCGCCATCACGGAAATCGGTGCCGTGCGCGTGCGGAAGGGGCATATCGTCGATCAATTCCAGCAGCTGGTGAATCCCTTGCGGCCGATTCCGCGTCAGATCACCACGCTGACCGGCATCACCGATGCGATGGTGGCCGACCTCGATCCGATTGACGAGGTGCTTCCCCGATTCATCGCATGGCTCGCTACCCCGGCTGACAGTCCCGCCGTTGAGCCGATTGTCGGTCATAACGTCAGCTTCGATCTGCGATTCCTGGATTACAACACCCGGCATATCGCCGGCTGCGGCTTTGCCTGCGCGGATTATGACACGATGCAGATCAGCCGCGCCCTGTTCCCCGCGCAGCGGCATCACCGTCTGGCTGACCTGATCGTGCGCTTCGGCATCGCGGACAATGAGGAACACCGCGCATTAAGCGATGCCATCCAAACCCAGCAGTGCTTCGAATGGATGCGGCATTATGTCACCGAGCATCACGAATCCGAAGCGATCCGTTGGAAGCAGGCGCCGGCCAGAAACAGCACCGAAATTCTCCACCGGCAGTTGGTGGTAAAGCGGTAGTTTACAGCCCGTATTATTCGCACATAGAGGAAAAACTATTAGTCGCTGGGCTAGAGACCTTATAGTGGACGGATTCCTCTCGCATATCGGAGAAATGCGGGATACCACACGGTTAGCGGCCAATTTGGGGCCGGCGTCCCACAACCGTGCGGGACGCCACGCACGTCAAACGATGCACACGGCTGGCATCCCACACCCCATTCCACAGAACCATTGGAATTCTGCCAATCCCACAAACCGGCGACGGCACCGTACATCAGGTTCTGTGGGACGCCAGAGAAAAAACACCCGAAATCCGCTGGAATCCCACACCATGTCACACCGCACCTGCAGCATCGCACCACACCACATCACGCCGACACCTATTCATGCCCCCATTTGCATAATTCGACGTTTTTGGAAGATGGCGCACACATGCATGTGCCCCCATTTGCATATCAAACGGTTGACACAACAATGGGGGCGCATGCCCCTTTGTATCGGTATGAATCAGTCCCTGCCGTCAGGCTCTCCCCCTATTGTGAGGGCCGACTGGCAGGGACTGAACACGCATAATCACATGAGCCCACCATGCCAAGCATGGACATCTCAGTACGAACAGAACCTATTCGCACACGTTACAGCCCGTATTCCTTGGCGATGACGGACCAGAGGTCGGCGGCGGCCTGATCGACGGTTTCGTTGACGATGGTGACGTCGAATTCGTTTTCGGCGGCGAGCTCCACTTTGGCGGTTTCCAGGCGACGGGCCTGCTGTTCGGCGGTTTCGGTGCCGCGGCCGATCAGACGGCGCTTGAGCTCTTCAAAGCTCGGCGGCGCGATGAACACGTACACCACTTCCAAGTCGAGTTCGGCGGCGCGCTGCTTGACGCGGCGGGCGCCCTGCAAATCGATTTCCAGAATTGTTGGCACGCCGGCAGCCAGATGCTCCTCCACCGGAGCCAGCAATGTACCGTAGTGGGCCATGCCGTGCACCACGGCGGTTTCCAGGAACTCCCCCGCCGCTTCGCGGGCCAGGAACTCGTCTTCGGCGAGGAACCAGTAGTTGACGCCATCAACCTCGCCGGGACGCGGAGCGCGCGTGGTGGCGGAAACGGACACCCACACTTCGGGGTGGTCGGCGCGCAGCTTGGCCTCCACAGTGCCTTTACCTACTGCGGTGGGGCCAGTCAGGACGATTAGACGGCCGGCATGGGTGTTTTCAGTCATGGGTTCCTCCGGAGATGATGTGGTGTGCAGCGATTATGAATCCAATGTAGTAACGGCTCACCGGCGAGATGACCGGTAACTGTTACAGCCCCGACGAACAGGGAAGAATATGAATCGTGATGCGACGTACGCGATGAGATACACACGTACGCATGCCGCGACATCTGATTCCGTTCTGATCACTGATTCTCCGCGCCTTCGGCGGTGGCCTCCATCAGGGCCTGGCGCACGTCGAGCGCAATCGACTCGGTGGCCTGGCTCAATGCGGCGATATCCGGCCCGTGCGAGGCGATGAAGCGGGACACGGTGACCAACACGTTGCCGCGCGTACCGCGGAACACGGTTTTCAGGTCCTTGGCCTCGGCGCCCTGCCAGCCGTAGCCAGGGGAAAGAATCGGGCCGGTGAACTTGGAGGGGTCCACGCCGGAATCCTGCGTCCATTGGCCGATGGTGGCGCCGATGATAAGGCCCACCGAGCCCATGCCTTCGATATCCACGTTGTGCTTCTGTGCGGTGGAGGCGATGCCGTAGGCCACAGTGCGCCCCTTGTAGTCGCCGCTCTGGCGCAGCGCGGTCTGCAGACTCATGCCTTCCGGATTGGAAGTCAGGGAGGCGATGAACACACCGCGTCCGTTTTCCAACGCTTCGGTAATCAGGCCGTTCAACGAGCGCGCGCCATAGTACGGCAGCAGGGTGATGGCGTCGGCCAGCATCGGGGCGCCGGGCTTGAAGTAGGCGTCCGCTATGGCGGAAATCGTGGTGGACAGGCCTCCATGCAGGCAATCCACGATGGTGATGACGCCCATCTGGCGTGCCGCGTACAGCACGCGTTCGAGCGCTTCGAAGCCCTTGGCCCCGTAACGCTCGAACATCGGCGTCTGGAATTTGACTGCTGCGGCGCGCCCGTTGGCGGCCTGCAGCATACGCATGGAGAAGAGTTCGGCACCTTCGGCGTCGACGTTGTATCCCCAGTCGGTGAGGAGCTTGCGATGCGGGTCAATGCCCACACACAGCGGCCCGTATTTGGCCATTGAATTGCTTAATCGCAGACCGAAATCCGAACGTTGTGCCTGCAATTCCTCACTGCTGGGTGTAGTCATCAGAACTCCCGTCGCTCCAATTCGAACAACTGCTTCGAATGCTCCTGAATGCTCATGATCTGATAATCATTATGCTTCACGGCCTCGATAGCGAGCAGTGCGGCCTGGAACTCGGTGATGGTGGTGAACTGCGGCAGATCGGCGGCAATGGCGGCGGCGCGGATGGAATACCCGTCGGACCGGGAGCCGCGCGAGTTCGGCGTGTTGAGGATCATGTCGATCTTGCCCTCCTCGATGAGATCGACCACGTTCTTGCCCACGGATCCGGCGGCGTGATGCACTTCGACCGGTGCCTCCGGATCGGTGTCCACGCGGGTGCTGATCTTATCCACGATGTTCGACTCGATGCCGTACCGGCTGAGCACAGAGGCGGTGCCCTCGGTGGCCCAGAGCTTGAATCCGAGTTCCTCAAGACGCACGGCGAGCAGCGGCAGCTGACGCTTGTCGGTGTCGTTCACGGAGATGAACACGTTGCCGTGGGTCGGCAGGCCACCGTCGTAGGCGGCGAGCTGGCTCTTGGCGAAGGCGTGCGGGAAGTCACGGTCGAAGCCCATGACCTCGCCGGTGGAACGCATCTCAGGTCCGAGCAGGATGTCGACGGTCTTGCCCACCGGGGTGCGGAAGCGCTTGAACGGCAGCACGGATTCCTTGACCGCAACCTGCTGGCCGGGGTGGATGTCGCCGCCGTCGCCCTTGGGCAGCAGCAGACCGTTGGCGCGCTGGTCGGCGATGGTCTCGCCGGCCATGATGCGGGCGACGGCCTTGGCCAGCGCCACGCCGGTGGCCTTGGAGGCGAACGGCACGGTACGGGAGGCACGCGGGTTGGCTTCGATCACATACAGCGTGTTGGCCATGAAGGCGTACTGCACGTTGATCAGGCCCTGCACGTGGCAGCCCTTGGCGATGGCGTAGGTGCCTTCGCGCAGGCGGCGGATCTGGTCGTCGGACAGGGTGGACGGGGGCAGGGTGCAGGCGGCGTCACCGGAGTGGACGCCGGCCTCCTCGACGTGCTCCATAATGCCGCCGATGTACAGTTCCTCGCCGTCGAACAGGGCGTCGACGTCGATTTCGATGGCGTCCTGCAGGAACTTGTCGATGAGCAGCGGGGAGGGCAGGCGGCCGGAGACCACGGTATCGGCCTTGGCCTCGGCAAGCGCGCGGTCCACGTACTTGGTGAGCTGCTTGTCGTCGTAGACGATTTCCATGCCGCGGCCGCCAAGCACGTAGCTCGGGCGCACGAGCACCGGGTATCCGATGCGGTGGGCAGCGTCCATGGCCTCTTCGAGGCTCAGGGCGGTGCCGTAACGCGGGGCGTTCATCTCCGCCTTCTTGAGCACCTCGCCGAACAGCTCACGATTCTCGGCCAGATCGATGGATTCCGGGGTGGTGCCGAGAATCGGCACGCCGGCGGCCTTCAGACGCGCGGCCAAGGACAGCGGGGTCTGGCCGCCGAGCTGGACGATGACGCCCTTGACCGGGCCCATCTTCTTCTCGGCCTCGTAGATCTCGAGCACGTCTTCGAAGGTGAGCGGCTCGAAGTAGAGGCGGTCGGACATGTCGTAATCAGTGGACACGGTCTCCGGGTTGCAGTTGACCATGATGGTGTCATAGTCCTTGCCAAGCTCCTGCACGGCGTGCACGCACGTGTAGTCGAACTCGATGCCCTGGCCGATGCGGTTCGGGCCGGAGCCGAGGATGATCACGGCCTCGCGCTCGCGCGGGCGCAGCTCGGTTTCGTCGGCGTAGCAGCTGTAGTAGTACGGCGTGGCGGCGTCGAACTCGGCGGCGCAGGTGTCGACGGTCTTGTAGACCGGGCGCAGGCCGTAGGTCCAGCGCAGCTCGCGGATGGTGTTCTCGCCTTCATCGCCCAAGCCACGCAGGTGGGCCACCTGCACGTCGGACAGACCGGCGAGCTTGGCCTTCTTGAGCAGCTTCGGGGTCAGGGTCTCGGCCTCGCGCACCGTCATGGCGGTCTCGTTGATGAGGAAGATCTGCTTCAGGAACCACGGGTCGATCTTGGTGGCCGCGAACACCTGCTCCAGCGTGGCGCCGCCCCAGATGGCGCGCATGAGCTGCAGGTAACGGTGTTCGGTCGGCGTATGGATGGCCTCGAGCAGTTCGGCCACTTCCTCGGCGGACGGCTTCTCGCCATCCCAGTTGAAGCCCATGTGGCGCTTGTCGATGGAACGCATGGCCTTGCCGAGGGACTCCTGGAAGTTGCCGGCCAGGGCCATGGCTTCGCCCACGGACTTCATGGAGGTGGTCAGGGTGGGGTCGGCGCCCGGGAACTTCTCGAAGGCGAAGCGCGGCACCTTGGTGACCACATAGTCGATGGTCGGCTCGAATGAGGCCGGCGTGGACTGGGTGATGTCGTTGCGAATCTCGTCGAGCGTGTAGCCGAGGGCCAGCTTGGTGGCGATCTTGGCGATCGGGAAGCCGGTGGCCTTGGAGGCCAGTGCGGAGGAACGGGAGACGCGCGGGTTCATCTCGATGACGATGATGCGGCCGGTCTTCGGATGGACGGCGAACTGGATGTTGCAGCCGCCGGTGTCGACGCCCACGCCGCGGATGATGGCGATGCCGATGTCACGCAGCTTCTGGTATTCGCGGTCGGTCAGGGTGAAGCAGGGGGCCACGGTGATGGAGTCACCGGTGTGCACGCCGACCGGGTCGACGTTCTCGATCGGGCAGACGACCACGACGTTGTCGTTGCGGTCGCGCATAAGCTCGAGCTCGAATTCCTTCCAGCCCTCGATGCCCTCTTCGATCAGGACTTCGTCGGTGGGCGAGTAATGGATGCCGGCGCCGGCGATGCGGTGCAGCTCCTCCTCGTTGTGGGCGATGCCGGAGCCCAGGCCGCCCATGGTGAAGCTCGGGCGCACAACCAGCGGGTAGCCGAACTTCTCGGCGATCTTGTCGACTTCCTCGATGCTGTGGGCGATGTCGGAGCGGGCGGATTCGGCACCGGCCTCGTCAACGACCTTCTTGAACAGTTCACGGTCCTCGCCACGGTCGATGGCTTCCAGGGAGGCACCGATCAGTTCGACGTTGTACTTCTTCAGGACGCCGGCCTCGCCCAGCGCCATGGCGGCGTTGAGTGCGGTCTGGCCGCCCAGGGTGGGCAGAAGCGCGTCGGGGCGTTCCTTGGCGATGATCTGCTCGAGGATCGGAGTGGCGATCGGCTCGATGTAGGTGGCGTCGGCCATCTCCGGGTCGGTCATGATGGTGGCCGGGTTGGAGTTGACGAGGATGACGCGGATGCCTTCCTCACGAAGGACGCGGCATGCCTGGGTGCCCGAGTAATCGAACTCCGCAGCCTGACCGATCACGATCGGGCCGGAGCCGATGACCATCACGGATTTGATGTCGGTGCGCTTCGGCATATCACTTACCTTCCTTGGAGTTGTTCTTCATAAGTTCGCAGAAACGGTCGAACAGGTAGGCCGCATCGTGCGGGCCTGCTGCGGCCTCCGGGTGGTACTGCACGGAGAATGCGGGGATGTCCACGCACTGCAGGCCTTCGACCACGTCGTCGTTCAGATCGATGTGGGAGACGAACACCTTGCCGTACTTGCCGTTGTCAAACGGCGCGTCGACCTGCTTGCCGATCGGAGCGTCGACCGCGAAGCCGTGGTTGTGGGCGGTGACCTCGACCTTGCCGGTGGTCAGATCCTTGACCGGCTGGTTGATGCCACGGTGACCGAACTTGAGCTTGTAGGTGCCGAAGCCGAGCGCGCGGCCAAGCAGCTGGTTGCCGAAGCAGATGCCGAAGAACGGGTAGCCGGCGTCGAGCACCTGGCGCAGCAGCTCGATCTCGGGCCCGGCCTGTTCCGGGTCGCCCGGACCGTTGGAGAAGAAGACGCCGTCCGGGTTCAGGTTCTCGATTTCGGCGAAGGTGACGGTGGAGGGCACCACGTGCACGCGGCAGCCGCGTTCGGCCATGCGGTGCGGGGTCATGCCCTTGATGCCGAGGTCCACGGCGGCCACGGTGTACAGCGGCTCCTTGCCTTCGTACTCGCCGCATGGCTCGATGGTGTAGGTCTCCTTGGTGGACACCTCGTCGTACAGGCTCAGGCCCTGCATCTGCGGGGTGTTCTTGACGTCTTCGAGCAGCTGCTCGATGGTCTTGAGCACGCCGGTGGCCTGGTCGGTCAGGGCGTCGCCGGAGAAGATACCGGCGCGCATCACGCCTGCGGAACGCAGGTGACGCACCAGCTTGCGGGTGTCGATGTGGCTCAGGCCGATGATGCCGTTCTTGGCGAGGCCGTCATCAAGGCTGCCTTCGGCACGCCAGTTGCTCACGTTCGGAGAGGGATCACGCACGATGTATCCGGCAACCCAGATGCGGGAGGACTCAGGGTCTTCGCTGTTGACGCCGGTATCGCCGATGTGCGGGAACGTCTGCACAACGATCTGGCGATCGTAGCTCGGATCGGTGAGCGTCTCCTGGTATCCGGTCATGCCGGTGGCGAAGACGATCTCACCGGTCGTCTCGCCGAGGGCGCCATACGGCTCTCCCACATACACCTGTCCATCTTCCAAAACGAGGACTGCATCGTCCTTGTCGTACGTCGGAATTGCGATGGTCCCGGACTCGTTCTGGCTCACCAAAACCCCCTTATGTTTTTCGGGTATTCGTACCAAGGTTAACGGCCAGCGCAGACTCACACGCCGTTGGGCGCAAAGTCTCACCCCGCTGGCGGGGCTGTCGGCAAGGTGCCGACTTGAGAATGTACGGCGACACAAGTGTCCGCCCATGAAAAAGCCTCCCGAATGGGGAGGCTGAACAACAAATGACTAATCGACCGTCGGCTGAATCTCAGCGGACGGGGCAGCGGGCTCGTCGGATGCACCGGACGAATCGGAAACATCGCCCTCATCGGTCGGATCGGATGCGGCGGCATCGGAATCGGACGATTCCTCATCGGCCTCTTCCGCCACGGACTCCGGTGCCGGTGCTGCGTTCTTGGCGGTGCACACCGCAGACAGCAGGCCATGGATGAAAGCGGGCGAATCGTCATCGCACAGGGTCTTGGCCAATGCCAGAGCCTCGTCGATAGCGACCTTGTCCGGCACATCATCGTTGAACAGAATCTCCCAAGCGGCGATACGCAGAATGTTGCGATCGACCACGCCCATACGGCGGACCTTCCAACCCGTGGAGTGTTCGTCCAGGGTCATGTCGATCTGACGACGGTGCTCAGCCACGCCCTTGACGATTTCAATGGCATAGTCGGGAAGCGGGGTCTGGGCACCGGGATGTGCGATGCGTTCGTCAAGCAGGGAGAGAATATCCTGGCTTTTTTCGTCGGCTTCGTACAGGGTGTTCAGAGCCCTTTTGCGCGCGGTGGAACGTGCCATACTGCTGCTGTCCTAGTCCTTTATACGGTCGGTCGTCTGTTGAGGATGCGAAGATCAGTTGTTCTCGCGGCCGGTGTAGGAACCATCCTCGGTGTTGATCTTGACGCGGTCGCCCTCATTGATGAACAGCGGGACCTGAATCTCGGCTCCGGTCTCAACGGTGGCCGGCTTGGTGCCGGCGTTGGAGCGGTTGCCCTGCAGGCCCGGCTCGGTGTGGGTGATGGTCAGGACCACGGAGCCCGGCAGGTCAACGCTCAGCGGGGTGCCGTCGTGGAAGGAGACCAGGCAGTCGGTGCCTTCGAGCAGGAACTTGGCCTTGTCGCCCAGAAGGGTCTTCGGAACCATGATCTGATCGTAGGTGGTCATGTCCATGAACACGAAGTTGTCGCCGTCCTCGTAGGAGTACTGGAGGGTGCGGTTGTCGACGGTCTCGAATTCCATCTTCATGCCTGCGTTGAAGGTCTTGTCGACGATCTTGCCTGAGAGCACGTTCTTGATGGTGGTGCGTACGAAGGCGGGGCCCTTGCCCGGCTTGACGTGCTGGAACTTCATGACGGTCCACAGCTGGCCGTCCAGGTTCAGGACGGATCCGTTCTTGATGTCGTTAGTAGTCTGTGCCACGTTATTCACCTATTTCAAATTCAAACTAGCTTAGGCAAAGCCCAAAAATTGCCTTGGCTATTATGCCACACCGGGTATACAGGAAGTGAACGCTGGGGTTTCCCACGTGACCCCGACTAGACTGGATGAATATGCGATCCTTCTTCGAAGCCATATCCGTGTCCTGCGTCGTTCCCGCGCAATCGCCGGCGGACAACGAACGCACGGTGTTCGACAACCTGTCCTTCAGCATGGAACGCGGCGAGATCGTCGATCTGGTGGGACCGTCCGGCTCCGGCAAATCGAGTCTGCTGACCGCATGCGCCCGACTCAACCCGCATGCGCACGGCACGTTCGCCCTTGAAGGCAAGGGCAGCGGCGAGTTCACGCCGCAGCAGTGGCGGCGGGATGTCGCCTACCTGCCGCAGAAGCCGATTCTGACGGGCAAGAACGTGGCCGAGGCGATCCGCCTGCCCTGGACGCTCGCGATTCGCGGCAAGGGCGGCAAGGCCGAGCAGCTGCTGCCCGACGAGCGCATCCGCACGACGTTGGACGCGATGGGGTGCGAGGACATCGATCTGGAGCGCGCCCCGCACGACCTGTCCGGCGGCCAGGCAGCCCGCGTGGCCCTGGCCCGCACACTGCTCACCGATTCGAAGGTGCTGCTGGCCGATGAGGTGGACGCCGGTCTCGACGACGACAACGCGGCCAAGGTGGCTACGATCATGGCGGATGCCGCCACACGCGGCATGGCGATCATCCGCATCCGCCACCGTCCGCCGGACGGACGGGCCACCCGCACGCTGATGCTGGACAAGGGGCGGCTGACCGAACGCGAGATGACGGATTCGGCGGCGCAGGACGCGAACGCGGTGCCTGCCGGCGCCGATGAGAATGAGGAGACGCAGTCATGAGCGGCGATCTGGGCAATTCCTACAACATCGATATCTGGGGTCTGCTCATCGCGCTGGGCATGGTGGCCGTGGCGGCCATCATCAGCGAACTCATGCATATGGGCATCGGCAGGACCCTGATGTGGTCGGCATGCCGCGCCCTCGTGCAGCTGTGCGCCATGGGATTCATCATCAGCTATGTGATTCGTTCGAACAGCGTGTGGATGGTGTTCGCTCTGATGACGGTCATGCTGGTCGCGGCGGTGCAGATCGTGATATCCCGCGCGCGGCATCCCCAAAGGTCTTGCCGGACCGATCTTCCTGAGCCTGGTCATCACGATGCTGCTCATGCTGGCGTTGGTCACCGAACTCATCGTGCGCCCACACCCATGGTATGCGCCCCAGCTGGTGGTGCCCCTGACCGGCATGCTGCTGGGCAACACCGTTTCCGCGCTCGCTGTCGGGCTGAGCCGATTCTATGAAAGCATGGAGGAACGCCGCGACGAGGTGGATATGATGCTGGCCTTGGGGGCGACGGCATGGGAGTCCGCCCGCCCATCCGTCATCTCGTCGATTCGGCTGGGACTGCTGCCCACCACCGCTTCGCTGGCCTCCAGCGGCATCGTGACCATCCCGGGCATGATGGCGGGCCAGGTAATCGCCGGCGGAGATCCGCTGAACGCCGCCAAATACCAGTTCGTGGTCTTCGGCGCCATCGCCGCGCTGACCTTGCTGGCCGACGGTCTGATCATGGCCATGGTCTATCGCACCTGCTTCACCACCGAGGACCAGTACGCGCGATAGCGAAGGCGGGGCATGGACCCCGCCTTCGGTCATGCTCCTTACAGAGCGCCCCTACGCAGAATGTCCGCGAAAGACCACACCACGTGGGCGATACGTGCGAGCTCGGCATGCCGTCCGACCGACAGCCACTGTGCGCGATACCGCTCGAACCACAACTCCAGATCGGCGGCGAGACGATTCGCCCCGCTGCCGACGTCCTTGCCGTCGGCCAACGCCAGCAGTTCCTCGCCAAGTTCGTTGAACAGTCGCTGCCCGTCCAGCATCACCGACAGGAACTCCGCGGTCAGGCCTCCCCTGTCCAGACCGGCGAACGCGTCGCCGCAGTCAAGCAGCACCTGATCGCAATCCCGACGCCGTTCGATACGCTCGCGGTTCCACTGGAGCATCCGCCGGCGCGCGTCATCGCATCCCAACGTGCGGTCCAGCGTGAGCCTTCCGCCGCTTGAACGTTCCATGCACGCCGCCACATCCATGTTCAGCGCGCCGGTGCCGGAACCGTATTCCAGCTCCAGCACCTGCACGGCAAGGTCCCAGGGGAACGACACCCCATCGGAGTCGATGCGGGCGAGGCAATCCATGATGCGACCGGATTCGTCGCCATACACCAGAGCGGAGATCCGACGGTTCATCTCATGCGCATCGATCTCGATCGGATTCCAAGCGTTCTGAGCGCCATAGCACAGGCCCGGCACGCTCAGACGCGGATCGTTGACATGGCCATAATCACCCCAATCGGTGACCACCATGCCTTCCGCATCGTACTTGGTCCCCGCCAACGCCATGTGATACGTGTTCAGCCAGGCACCCGCATAATCGGGGAAGAACCGGCTCCAAGCCCGCACCGCGGGGCACACGAACTGTCGACGGCCCTGCGCGGCGATGGTCTGGATCTTGCTCTCGTCGATCTGCGGCTCGTACATCCAGTTGAGCATCGTGATGTCGCCGGGCAGCAGATCCATCGTGCGCGGGCTTTCGAGCGCGATGTCCGCCCACAACATCGGCTGCCGACCATGGCGGGCAAGCGTTTCGCACAGATCCCTGACGAAACCGGCATACAGTTCATCGCGGCCGGCTCCCGGCGCGTCCTGCGCGGACCTGCCACGTCCCAAGTCGAACGTCTCATCGCCGCCGATATTGAAGGACTTCGAACGGAACAGCGGCGCGTATTCCTCAATCAGGCGCGAGGCGAAATCATGGGCCTTGGGATCGGCGGCGTTCAGCGTGTGATGTTCCATGCGTTCGATGAAGCTGAACGGGCGGTCGGCGTCTTCGGGGAACTCACCCAGCCCGCGATGCTCACGGGTGCGCAGATTCATGTACATGTGCCCGAACGTGGCCAACGACGGCACCAACTCGATGCCGCGACGCGCGCAGTACTCGTCCAGATACGTGATGTCGGCGGCCGTGAGCGGATCGGTGCCACGCCACGCCTCGCTGAGCTCGACGAACGCGAAGGCATGCTCGACATACAGCTGGAACTGATTGTATTTATATAAGGCCAGCTGGTCGACGAACCAGGTGAGGAACTCCATCGTCGGCACTCGTCCGCGTGTCACGTCGAGACTGTAGGCGCGCACCGGGAATGCGGGCTTGTCCTGGATATGCAGGCAGGGGATGGCACGCGAGGTCTGCCCGATGATCTGCCGCAGCGTCTGCAGACCGTATCGCAGTCCGCTTTCGCTGCCACCACGCACACGGATGCCCTCCGATTCGGACACATCCAACGTGTATTCGTCATGGGCCAGCTGTGAATCCAGGCCCAGGGATATGACGGTGCCGTGTGTGCGGCGCCTCAGGACGGTGACGCCGTAGCGGTGCCGAAGTTCATCGGACAGCTGCTCGATCGGCAACGTCTCCCAAGACTGATCGGCATCCTCGATCGTCACCAGAGGACCGATCAAAGCCGTGCCATGGGTGTACTCCAATGTCACCGGAGCGGGAATCAGGGTAAGACGCCGCGTTGCGTCGTCGGCCTTATGTTCGGAAGTGGGCACAGCTACTCCTTTCATGTGGTTTTTGTCACGCAAGAGGATATTGTACGACACCGGCGAATAGGCGCGAAGAGAACCGTTCTCTATTGGCCGATTGGCACCGCTCCTGGACCATCACCCCTTAGCACCGCTCCAGCAGACGCTCGGCCAGTCCCCGAAAGACCTGACCGACGCCATCCGTGCGCAAGGCGCCATCGACATCCAGCACCGCGGGACGACCCGCCTCGCCGATCTCGCGCACTTCGGGATCCAGCGGCAGTTGGGCCATCAGCGGCACGTCATAGCCAAGCGCCGCGCTTAACTGTTCAGACACGCGCTGACCGCCGCCGGCACCGAAAATCTCCAGCTTCTCGCCCTTGTGCTCGTAGTAGCTCATGTTCTCCACCACGCCACGCACCTTCATCGGCACCTGCAGGGCCACGAGTCCGGAGCGCACGGCGATGTCGGAGGCGGAGGGCTGCGGGGTGGTGACCACCACGAGTTCGGCGTTGGGCAGCGCCTGGGCCACGGAAATCGCCATGTCGCCGGTGCCGGGAGCCAAGTCGAGCAAGAGGACGTCCGGCTCGCCCCACCATACGTCAGACAGGAACTGTTCCAAGGAGCGCTGCAGTCGCGGCCCACGCCACAGAATCGCCCGGTCAGCACCGGCGAACATGCCGATGGAGATCAGTTTCACGCCCCACGCGGTGACCGGCATGAGCATGCCATTCAGATTGGTGGGCTGTGTATGCACGCCGAACAGGCGCGGCAGTGAGAAGCCGTAAATGTCCGCGTCGATGGCGGCCGTGTCGAAACCGAGGGCCGCAAACGTGGCGGCCAGGTTCGCGGTAACCGAGGACTTGCCGACGCCGCCCTTACCGGAGGCGATGGCGAAGATGCGGGTCTTGACACCCGGTTTGCTGAAGGGGTTCCGCTTGCGTTCGGCCTTGAGGTTGGCGACCAGATCGGCCAGCTTGTCACGGCTCATCGAACCGACTTCGATATGAGGCAGCAGCTGTGCGCCCGGATAGGAGCTGACCGCGCCATTGATCTGGTTGGTGATGGTCTCGCTCAGTGGGCATCCGGGAACCGTCAGCTCAACGTGCACGGTGACGTCGTAAGTGCCGGCGTCCGACGATGCGGGCGCGGCTTCGATGGCGGCGATCATGCCGAGGTCGGTGACCGAACGACCGAGCTCGGGGTCGATGACCTTGCTCAGGCGTTCGTAGATGTCGGCTTCGATCTGACGTGCGTCGCTCATAAATCCGTATCCTCCTTTAGGGCCTGTTCTACCCTAGCGTGTGATGCGGCGGCATGCCAGAGGGAGTGGAGTAAGTCACACTGCGCACGCGCTGCGGATGTACCTCTCCCATTCCCGCATCCGTTTTGCGGGCGACTACTTCCCTCAGTCGCACAAGGCGACAGCTCCCCTCAGAGAGGGGAGCCAAGTCAGTCGATGCTACCGGTTTCTAGGAGCTGGGCGAATTGGGTTTCGCCCAGCATGGGGATGCCGAGTTCCTCGGCCTTGATGGCCTTGGAGCCGGCGTTTGCGCCAATCACCACGTAATCGGTCTTCTTGCTCACCGAACCGGCCGCCTTGCCGCCGCGCTCGATAATCGCCTCTTTGGCGGAGTCGCGCGAATAGCCTTCCAACGAACCGGTGACCACCACGGTTTTGCCGGCCAGCGTCTGCGGCAACGAACTGGTCTCGGCCTCGTCGACGCCCACGCCGGCGGCCTGCCAAGCACGCAAAGTCGCACCGCGCCAGTCGCCGGGTTCGCGGGTGGCGGCGAACCAGTTCACCACCGATTCGGCGATTTCCGGGCCCACCCCGTCGATGGCCGTCAGATCTTCAATCGTGGCGTTTTCGATGGCTGCCAGCGAGCCCATCGCCGAGGCAATCAGGCGTGCGGTAGGCGGACCGAGCCGGCGAATCGACAACGCGACCAGCACACGCCACAGGTCGGCGTGACGGGCCTTGTCCATTTCGTCGAACATCTTGCGCGTGTTTTCGCCGGGCCGAATGATCACCGGTACATCCGTGACGCCAGTGCGCGTGGTCTTGTGATCCACGCGCACGATGACCGCGTCGGCCGGCACGTCATACTCGGGATAGGAGGCTGCGGCAAAGCCCGGCATGGTACCAAGTGGAGCCTCAGCCCCGGTAGGTGCGTCGGTTGTCTCGCTGGCGGCACCTCCCTGTGTTTCGGCAGATTCGATTGCGGCTTCCCTTTGCGCGCGTTCGGCCAACTGCTTGGCCGTGAGCTTCTTGGCCGGCGTGGGCGCGGTCCAGAAGGCGGGCACCTGATGCCACAGGCCAGAGCCACCGACACGCTTACGCACCTTTTTCTTCTTACCGTTCGCACCGACCGTCTCATGCACCTCGACGATTGCGGCCTCACGCCACACACGCACGTCGCGCAGATCGGCGGCGGTCAGGTCGAACAACCCGGATTCGTTGGACAACACCGGCTTCTGCGCGGCCGGCAATTCCAGCCCTTCCACCGGCTCATACGGGTCAGGCTCTTCGCCGGGGGCGACCAGCACCTCGGTGATGTTCGGCGCGTAGGTCGCCACCGAATCAGGCCGGTTCTCCTCCGGGTTGGTCAGAGCGATGGCCGATTGTTCGCCCAAGTGCTCGATGTCGAACGCCTTGCGTGAGGCCAGCGAAATCACGCGCTCGGTCAACTGGGCCGGGCAGCTTTCCACATTCGGGCAGCGAATATCCTTGTCACCCTCCTTGGCGGGTGACAGTTTTGCGCCGCATGAAGGGCAGAACTCGGGCATGACGAATTCGCGCAGCTGGTCCTCACGCCCTTTGCGCCGTTCAAGCACCGGGCCGACCAGTTCGGGAATCACATCGCCGGCCTTGCGCACCACCACGGTGTCTCCGATCAGGATGCCCTTGCGTTTGACTTCAAATCCGTTGTGCAGCGTGGTACGAGCCACGGTGGAGCCGGCCACGTAGACAGGTTTGAGCACGGCGACCGGCGTCACACGGCCGGTACGCCCCACCTGCACGGTGATGTTGAGCAGTTCGGTGTTGACCTCTTCGGGCGGGTATTTGTAGGCGATGGCCCAGCGCGGCGCGCGCGAGGTGGCACCGAGGGCGCGCTGCAGGCCCAGGTCATCGACCTTGACGACAATGCCGTCGAGCGCGTGCTCGATGTCGCCGCGATGCTCGCCGTAGTACTCGATCATGTCCAAGATCTCCTGGAATGAGGTCACCGCACGATTATGCGGGGAGACCGGCACGCCCCACCTGGTGTATAGATCGTAGGCCTGCGACTGGTCGGCGACCACATCATGGGTGCCACGCGGATGGTCCGCCCCCCAGGTGAGCTGCCCCAGACCATGCGCATAGAAGCTCAGGCGACGGGTGGCGGTGATGCGAGGGTCTTTTTGACGCAGCGAGCCGGCGGCGGCGTTGCGAGGGTTGGCAAAGGGCGCTCGTCCGGCGTCCTCCTGCTCGTTGTTCAGGGTGTGGAAGTCATCCCAGCGCATGAACACTTCGCCTCGGATTTCCACGAAGTCCGGAACGTCTTCCTTGGGGCCGCCGAGGTTGGCGGGAATGGAGCCGATGGTTCGCACATTCAGGGTGATGTCTTCGCCGGTAACGCCGTCGCCGCGCGTCAGGCCCTGTTCAAGCACGCCGTTGCGATAGATGAGGTTCAGGGCGAGGCCGTCGATTTTGACCTCGCAGCTCATGGGCAGGGGCTTGGATTCGGGCCAATCGAGGTCGCGAATCACCGAATCGTACCAATCCTTGAGCTCTTCGATGGAGAAGACGTCATCAAGGCTCATCATGCGGCTGGGGTGGCGCACGGAGGCGAAGTCGTTGGAGAAGGAGCCGCCGACGCGATGGGTGGGCGACTGTGGATTGTCCAATGAGGGGAACGCCGCTTCGAGTCGTTCGAGGCAACGCATGCGCGCGTCGTAGGCGGCGTCGGAGCTGACGGGTGAGTCGTCGATGTAGTAGGCGATCTGATCGGATTCCACCCATGCGGCCACGCGAGCCCACAGGCGGGCGGCGGCCTCAGCGGTCATCGTGTTCACGTCGAAACGGTCGAGGCGTATCGCGTCGTCGTCAGTGGGCTGCAGTGCGGCTATCCATTGTTCGGAGCCAGGGGCAAAACGTGCAATACCGGTATCAGGCCGGACCTCGGCCACATCCTCATCGTCGAAATCCCATGCCAGTTGTTCGTTCGTGCTCATGGTTGTCTATCCTAGCGGGCTCGGCTCCCCTCGGCCGGCTATACCGTCAACTCCCCTCAGGCGGCTACGCGGATAGCGAGCGCAGGAACTGGGCTTGGATGATGTCGATGTTGTCGCCTTCACCGTCATTCATGCGGGCCACGGCCACCGAGAGCGTGCGGGCCGGCACGAACATGCCTTCATCCACGCACACGCGGGCGGCGTCACGCACGATGTCAGCCACTTCGATATGCGGCCAGACCGGCAGACCATGCATGGCAAGCACATGGGCGGCCGTCTCCACCGATTCAGGCACCGGCATGCACTGCGAGTCCGCACGGGAAACCAGTTCCTGCAGTTCGCTTTCCAGCGAACCAATGGCCCCGGGAGCGATGTGTTCGCTCATAATGTAGGCTGCGGCGGCTGTGTCGAACCGGTCAAGCATCCATTCGGCGTACGCGAACCGGTAGTAGGCGAACGCGGCATCGTCGCGGTCCAAGGCTACGCGCAGAGCATTCAGGCAGGCGGCGCGTGCCGAATCCCAATCCTCATTGCGGGCCAGTTGGATGGCGAGCTTCAGATGTGAGAGCGGGTAGGCGGGCGCGTACGCCACCATACGGTTGAGGTGCGGGATGGCCGCCTCGGCACCCTTGATCTGGCTCAACACGTCAGCCAGCTCCATGTGTGCGTAGAACAGATTGTCCGGGATGAGCACCGTACGCTCGTCCAATGTGGCGAACAGTCGGTTGTAGACCACGCGCTCGGCATAGGAGTTGAAGTATCGAGGTACGCCATGGCCGGCCGCATACACCTGATCCAGATGGGACACGGTCGCTTCGGCCGCTTCGATGGCCTGATCGGCTTGGCCCGAGAACAGCATGTCTCGGGCGCGCAGACGCTCCTTGTCAAGATCGTCAGCAAGCGTGAACGTGAAGTCCGGTGTGTCCTTGCCATCGATCAACGCACTGGTGACCTGTGAGGCCAAGCCGGTCAGTTCGGGATCGCATATCGATTCGATGACCTGCATGGCTCGCTGGGCCTTTTCCACGGAGCCGAGCGACGTGTTCCTGGCGATATCGTGGAATTCGTTGACGCCATGCTGCAGTAGGCCCACTCGCTGGATAGCCAGTCCGGCACTATTCTGTGCGCCCAGCACGTGAGCGGTCGCCGGGCTGAATTGACGGTCGGCCAGTTCGGGCTCCTCCTGGGATCCGGTGGGAGAGAACCGGCTGTCCGCCAAGTCGAAGTCGGCGCTGATGGGTTTCAGACCACCTTCGCCGTCCACGTCCATCACGGCACCGAACATGCGGTAGGTTTCCTCGGGATTGTCGAGCCCAGCGGTGTCCAGTCGCTTGAGGAAGGCATCACGGGTGAAGGTGACGGTGACCATATTACGCACGGTGGGATTGCGGCGCAGCACGCTCATCGGATCATCGTCCACGCCGGCGGCCCCATCAGCACCGTCAGTGCCGACGCCCTCGCCGCCGATACCGCCCAGGTCGTCGCCTGCGCCGGTATCGTCCGGCATACCGAACGCCATTTCGTCGATATCGACGCCCTTCATCAGATCTTCGAACTGCGAATCGATGGACGCGGCGCCATCGGCGTCAGCGGATTCGACCGCGGCCTGATCCGTAGCATCCGCAGACGGTCCGGTACCGTTGCCGGTTCCCCCGGTCGTGCCGCGTTCGTCACCGGACGCCATCTGCCCGAACGTCTCCTCATGGGTGATGGGGCGGGTCGGGTCGCCATGGAAATCACCATCTTTGGGGTCGGCTTTGGAACCCACACGCCCCAAATCGCCACTGCGCAGATGTTCAAAAGCACTTAAAGCCTCGCTCATCATCGCCTCGATGGCGGAATCCTGTTCGGCAATCGCCTCTTCAAGACCAATGGAATCGATGTGCAACGACACCTGGCGTACGGATTCGCTGGTGCCGAAACTTAGCGCGGCCATCATCAGGCCGACACGCAGGTTGTAGGCGGCGCTCATCGACGCGCGTTCGGCGCTGCTCAGCGCACGCCACGTACGTCGAGTGGTGTCATACCGGCTATCGGGCATCATCGAGGTGCCGGCGGTGGTGAAGCCAATGGCCACTTCACCCGAATCCAAGCACGACCGGAACTCCACATCAAACCGATACGGCAACCGTAACCGGCGCAACAGTGAAGAGAGGGTCTGACGATACACCCATTCGTCGCTCCTCGCCGGCGAATACGAAGGCCGAGCGGCTTGAGTGTCGGTGTCGTTCCTATCAGCCCGCTCTACAGCGCCCTCAGTACTTCCAGCGCCCGCAGCATTCGTCACACCCGAATCCGGCACGTTCTGCTGGGTCAGCACATCTCGAGGATCGGGGAATTCACTGCGAATCTGCCCAGCCGTGCGGGCGGCGATATCGACCAGGCTCAGCACGGCCCGACGCTCCTGCTCGCCATCATACGGGTCAAGCGCCATAATCGCAGGGTTTTCGATGAGTTTCATGTCGATTTGCGCGGCCTCGGCACGGGTCACCGTATCTTCCGTAGGGTTGCGTCCCAAGGAAGCGTTGCGCTCCAGCCAAGCGCTCACCGCAGCGAATCGGTTGAGGTTGCCTTCGATCTTCAGGGATTTCAGCGCCTGCCCGAATGCCAAGGACTTATCCCACGCAAAGAAATAGCCGCTCGAATACGTCGAGGTGTACAGGTGCAATGGTTCGGCGCCATGCACCGCTTCCAGCCCCGGCGTGGTGTCGAGAGCGCCGGCTTCGCGCATCAGATCGGCGAAATGATCCTCCAGACCGGAGGCCCGCATGCCGTGGGCACGTGCCGCCAAGGTGTCACGCACCGAACGGCGAATCGCACCGATCGGCGCCTCGCGGTTGAGACGGCGGAAGATATTGCCGGAACCGAATCCGATGAGCAGACCATTGATCTGCGGCAACATATACGTGGCGAAGAACGCGATGGTAATGGCATCGCGGTATTCCAAATCATGACGCATCGCAGGCGGCAGATTGGCACGCATCTGCTCAAGCGTGTACCGGTTGCCGGCCTTGAGCCATGAGGCGAGCCATGTCATGCGTCCGGTGTCGTCACGTCCCACCACGCCACCGGTAATGGCCTTCACACCGTCAGCACCATGACCAAGGCCGCGCCCCAAACCACGCCCATGATGCAGCGCATTTCCCAGGCCACAGCCTGCACGGGAGAAACCGGAACGCGAACGCGGCTCGTCGCTTTCGCCCAGCCGCTCACCGTCCGGCAAAGTCACTTCTTTTTCCTTGCCGAACATGAATCGCGCCTGCATATCCTGCACGTCCATGTTGGGGTCGGCGCCCACGAATACGCGGCCATGCGTATCGGCGAACGCCACCTGCGCAAAATGATCGCGGTCGGGGAAAATGCCAAGCGAAAAGCCACGGCCTCTGGTGGAGGGCAGCTGCGCCCATCCAAGCACCAGCCCTTCCGGCACGTTCTCCAATTCAGGGAAGGTGCGTCGCTTGATTACAGGACTCAGCGCCACTGCATGGCGAGTCAGTTCGTCGATAATGCCGCCTTTACGCTCACTGGTCTCCTGCAAGGCATCGCCGAACGGATTCGTATCGTGCTTCTTCGGCTTGGACAGTCCCAGATCGGCCGCGAGCGCGTTCATCGAATCCTTCAGCCCGCCCAGCAGTGGCGCGCGGTTGTGCTTCCCATGGTCCGATGTACGTTTTGGCATGATTCACATTGTCTCTTGTTTGCCCGACATCAAGCCCGAATAAAGCCTATAGAATAAATGCGTGCATTCCATAGACCACACTCGCGCAGACCGTCCAATGCCGTCGAAACATGAACGGCATATGACCAGCCGTCCGGATACCCGACACCGGCTGCGTTTGGCGCGCCTGCTGATCGCCTTGCTGGCCGCCGTCGCCGCCATGGAGTGCATCGTGTTCAACCTGCCGTTCTGGCGTACGCTCGGAGCGAGCACGGATACGAACGCCGTGCATAACACGCTGGGTTCGGGTCTCACGCGCCGCAATGATGGCATGTTGACCGTCACCGATCCGACTAAGGCCTATCTTGAACTGACCGC
The DNA here is from genome assembly GCF_026016385.1 of Bifidobacterium sp. FKU. Lineage (NCBI taxonomy): Bacteria > Bacillati > Actinomycetota > Actinomycetes > Bifidobacteriales > Bifidobacteriaceae > Bifidobacterium > Bifidobacterium sp. FKU. Next base: position 883,536 of record NZ_CP092888.1, on the reverse strand, counting down.
GGACGGCACGTCGAATTACCTACGCATCGATACCGCGAGCGGCAAGGTCATCGATAAGGCCCGTGAGCAGGCCGAGGCCGAATCCGAAGCGAACGACGATAAGGAAGTCTTCAAACCGCTGGCGACCATTCATGTGCGCGCGGATGTCGATGGCATCACCGGCCAGGCCCAGTCGATGAATCCCGACGCTATTCGCAGCCATTATGTCAAGGCGCCGGGTGCCGGCATCGTGCGTATTTGGATTCAGGAAGAGCGCGGCGCGATCGTACCGGTCACCGACGCCCGCGCCAACGTGCGCGTACCGTTCGTCATCAATTGGATGCGCGTGCTCGCCATGGCCTTGGTGTTGCTGATGATTGCCGTCTGGAGGCCGGGATCGCGCCTGTGGCGTATCACACTTGACCCGTCCAGCACTCGGCAACGACTTGCTTTCGTGGGGCTTATGGCGATTCCTACCCTGCTTATCGGCGCATCCATCATCCGCGAACTGTGGTACGCGTCTCCGCTCGTCTTCCACGTTTCCGGCGATTACACCTATGATTTCGACCAGTATGGGCATGTGGCCGATGCGCTGGTCGCCGGCCGGCCCTGGCTCGACTTGCCGGTTCCCGAACAACTGGCCGCCACCGAGCACCCCTATGACGTAGCCACACGTGCCCGGCTACTCGCCAATGGAGTCAGTCCGCTCTACTGGGATTACGCGTATTATGACGGTCACTGGTATTCCTATTTTGGCGTGTTGCCCGCAGTGCTGCTGTTCGTCCCCTATCGTCTGCTGACCGGTCATAATCTGCCGACATCCGTCGCCGAGTATATTCTCGTGCTGCTGTTCATCATCTTCTTCTCCTTGCTGTTGCTGCGCGTCATCCATCGCTTGATGCCGAAGACTTCGGTGGCGGCCGCGTCGTTAGTAGTGGTCTCATCGTTGGTGAGCGCGCAAGTGGGGTATTTGCTGTATCGCACGAACTTCTATCAGATACCGTTCGCCGCATCGCTGACGTTGACGTCGCTGGGACTATGGCTATGGCTCGGCGCGGACACGTCCCGCCGCCCGCTGAGACCATCGGACCGATGGCAGGCGGGCGATGCCAAGCCTCTCTCCCTGCCACGACTGGCCTTGGGTGCCTTGTGCATTGCGGCGAATTTTGGATGCCGACCGACGTTCACCTTGGCCGCATTGCTTGCGTTCCCCCTGTTCTGGCCGCAGATTCGCGCGCTGGGCAACGGTCTGCGCACACGCCGTATCAAGCCGTTGCAGGCGTTGCGCGCGCCGCTTGCGGTAATCATCCCCGCCATTCTCGTCGTGACGCCTCTGATGGCGTGGAACATGGTTCGGTTCGATTCCCCGTTCAATTTCGGTAATGCGTATCAGTTCTCCGTATCCGATATGACCCGGTATACCACCCCGTCCGCGGATATGCCCGCCAACATCTGGTATTACCTGTTCCTGCCGCTGCGCTTCATGGATCGTTTCCCGTGGCTGGCGGGCTCTCCCGCCCCGATGCCGCAATGGGGCTATTACGAGGTGATGGTCGGCGCGATTTTCACGGCCACGCCACTGACCGTGATGGCTTTGGCGCTGCCCCTGCTACGCAGATTGGAGACGCACGGCATGCGGCCATGGCTGATGTCTTGCTTGGCCGTGGCGGCGGTGCTGATCGTGTTCGACAGCCGTGTCGGCGGTCTGGGATGGCGGTATTCCGCCGATTTCGGCTGGCTGATCTCGCTGGCGTCCATACCGGGGCTACTGTGGCTGGTCAACGGGCGCGAGCCGGGACGTTCATTGGCGGGTGCCAACGACGCCGTTTCGGACGATGGCATCGCCCGGGTCACCCCGTGGCGTTGGCTGATGCGCTGGGTCATGACGCTGGCCGTCCTGTGGACCGTGGGCATAGCCGTGCTGGGTTGCTTCGTGCAGGCGCGCGACGACGCCATGATCGTCAATGATCCGACGCTCTGGCATCAGGTTCAGGCATGGTTCACGATGCTCTAGTCTCGTATCGGCGGCGAATCAGATCCTCATAAAACGCCACAGCCTCAGCCGGCGCTCCGTCAAACACGACCGCGTGCTCGTCCAGTACCAGTACGCGGTCGATGGCGTATTCGGGCCGGCGGATCATATCCGTGTCATGCGTGGCGAAAATCACCTGCTTGTTGTAGCTGAACAACGCCTTGGCCACATGCGCGGTGCCAATCTCATCCAATCCCTTGCTCGGCTCATCCGCCACAATCGCACTCGGCTCAAAGCTCAGCGCGGCCGCAATGGCCAGCAGGTGCCGTTTCTCGGAATCCAGTTCGCTGGCCTTGGCCTTGGAGACCTGCGCCAGATCAAAATGCGCGAACAGATTGCCGATGCGCGCATGACGTTCTGACTCGGGCACCTTGTGCTTTTTCAGCGCTTCGGAAACAGCCTCGGAAATATTCGCCGCTTGGTAGAAACTGTTCGGAATCTCCTCGCGGCGAACTTTGCCGACCAGATTATCGATGCGCTTCGCGTCCTTCTTCACAGCCGGGTCAAGACGTTCCTCACCGCCCGCAATGGTCACCGTGCCGGTGTTGGCCTTCAACGAACCGTCCAGCAGACCCAGCAATGTGGATTTGCCTGCGCCGTTCAGTCCGATCACGGCCACCCGCCGCTCGCTGATGGTGATGTCCGTGGGAGCAAGTCCCACGTGCCCATCATCATACGTATGCCCGGCCTGATTCAAAGTGAACGTCAGCGATGCCGGGCGTGGCAGTTCTTTCGGTCTAAACAAGAATCCCATGCCGCTATTGTACGTGGAGTACAGGTGCGGTGCCGGCAAACACCGGCCTATCGCAGCAAAGCGGCGACGGTATTGAGCACGGCGCGGATGCCACGCTCGAATTCGTCCGGTTCGGGCAGCAGGGAAACGGCCAGGTATCCATTGGAGGTCATGTCGAAGAAGTAGCCGGGCTGTCCGGTGAGCTGGTGCTCGTCAATCAGCCGCAACACCATTTCGTTCTCATCGATGACTGAGGGCACTCGTAGCAGCACGTTCCAACCACCTTCGGCCCGTAGCACGCTGACCAGCCCGTTGGGATCGGCATTGAGCAGCGTATGCAGCTTGGCAAGATTATCGCGCACGCGCTCCCCCACCCGTCTGGTCTGTGCGGGCGCGGCGTTCAACAATGCGGGAATCCGTTCGGCGATGATGTCACTCATCGGCAGATAATCATCGGCGATGACGTCCAGTCGACGCTGGGCCTCGGCAACGTCCTCGTCGGGTCCGGACACCTGAATCCATCCGACTTTGGCGTGCGGCGCGGCCAGCATCTTGGAGAATCCGTCTAGGGCGAAGGTGAGCACGCCGCGCTCCCCCGCAAGCCGTGCGTTGTCGGGGAAAGGTTCGAGAGAGTAATCGAAGAACACTTCATCGGCGATAAGGGCGATGCCATGTTCACGGCACAATGTCACGATACGTGCACGCTCGGTTGGTTTTACGTACGAACCGGTCGGATTGTTCGGGTTGATGAGCACCAATGCTCTGATGCGTTCGCCACCGGGCTCGCTGAGTAGCCGCTCGAGTTCGGCGATGTCGATGAACCAGGAGCCGTCGAATTGCAACTGGTATTCGACCGTGTCGACGCATTCAAGCCGTGCAATCGACTCGATCAGCGGATAGCCTGGTTTGGGTGCCAGCACCGCGTCGCCGGCGTTGCAAAGTAACTTAATCAGCCATGAATACGCCTCGGACGTGGAGCTCAGCAGGTACAGGGCGTCCGGGTCAACGCCCTCGATGGCGGTATTCGCATTGGCGAAAACGGCATGGCGCTCGTTCCCGCCCTCGCTGGCGGCGGGCGAAGCCGACTGAGGGCTGCTTGCGTCTACCACGTTTGCCGTATTGAGGAATGCGGCCAATGCTTCTCGTGCCGCACGCGGTCCACGCGGGTCGGCCGTATACATGCTCGGCACCAATTCGGGTGCCAGCCCGTGGCGGGTCGGATTGGAATCGTTGAGTTTGCTGAGTGCGATGCCGTTTGCCTTGGCTGTCGCCTCGGCCGCCGCAATGGGATTCGGCGCAGAAATATCCACACGAGAAGAGAAATGCACGCTCATACCCTCCCACGATAGAACCACCCCTGCCGAGCCAGGTATATCGAGGCCTCATATCCACCAGCATCCAGCACTACGACAATCGTGCGGCACGGCAGCGGAGTCGTCAGACATACTATGACTTCAATCCACATCGAATAACGGCCTAGCTACATTCATTAGGTCATTTTCGCGCTCATTAGGTCACTGCTAGTCGAGCCTCACAATTGTTGATGCTTGAAACGCCGCCATTCCGAGCCCATTGCAATTCAGGTTTGGAATGGGAGTGACCTAATGAACACATAATCGACCTAATGAACGAATTACTCATTAAAAAAGGCCGCCCGAAATACTTGGACGGCCTTACATATGGTCAATACGGCTCCTGCGCCAGCAGAAATAACTCAGCTCACTGCTGCTTGGTGCTGGCATAGTAGGCGGCACCGACGATGCCGGCCTGGTTACGCAGCTTGGCGGGCACAATCGGGGTCTTGATATCCACGTACGGCAGGAACTTTTCGCTCTGACGGCTCACGCCGCCGCCGACGGTGAACAGGTCCGGGTTGAAGTACTTCTCCATAAGGCCGTAGTACTTGGTCAGACGCTTGGCCCACTTCTTGTAGCCCAGTTCCTCGTTCTCGCGAATCGCGGAGGAGGCATACTTCTCGGCGTCCAGATGCTTGGCGCTCAGGATGATGTGTCCGAGTTCGGTGTTCGGGATGAGCGCGCCGTTGTAGATCAAGGCGGTGCCGATGCCGGTGCCCAGTGTGGTGGCGATGACCAGACCATCCTGGCCCTTGGCGGCACCGAACTGGACTTCGGCCAGGCCGGCGGCGTCGGCGTCGTTCACCACGACGACCGGGCGGCCGCAGGCTTCGGAGAACACCTCAGTAACGTCCACGCCAATCCAAGACTGGTCGAGGTTGGCCATGAAGTCGAGCTTCTGGCCGGGCTTGATCGGCGCGGGGAAGGCGATGCCAACGGGTGCGGATTCAGGCACTTCGAAGTGGTCGAGCTGCTGCTTGACGATTTTGGCCACGGCCTGAGGAGTGGAGACCTCAGGAGTGAGAATCTTCAATCGCGGCTCGGCGAAATCGCCCTTGGTGAGGTCGACGGGCGCGGCCTTGATGCCGGATCCTCCGATGTCGACGCCAAAAGCCTGTGCGGTCTCAATCATCGTTGACTTCCTTTCCTTATATGTCATCGATCCACGATTTCGCCCAAGTCTAACGCGACCATCACGCGGACGCGCCGGACGGGCCGGGGCATGGCCGTCACTCAAGCGACGGCATGGGCTTCCAGGTGGGGTCGTGCATCAGCTTGCGCGAGTCCCACCAGCCCTTGGCAATCTGCACCAAACCGGTCTTGAGGTGCTCGCGATCCACCATCACCAGGCGAATGACTTCCTTGGCCGCGGTGAGCACGGTACCCAGTCCAAACACCAGCGGGCGGAAGTCACCATAGGTCATGAAGTACCGGGCCATGTATCCGCGGTTGCGCATGATGTGATACCGGTTCATGTCGGATGTGGAGTTGAGCTGGCGCACACCGGCGATATCCCAATTGCCGATTTCGCGCGTACGGCGCAGGATCACGTCGGGCACCACAATCGGGTTGGTGACCTTGCTGGCGCGGTAGCCATACATCGTGTCATCCCAGTAGATGAAGAAGCGCGGGTCCGGCAGACCGATTTCCGTGACCACACGGCGGTTGAACAGGCCGCCTTCGAAGCACAGCGTGTCCATCACTCGATACCCGGCCGGGCCAAATGCGGCGGGCGCAATCGGGTTCGGAATGCCCAGCGGCACAATGAAGTCGTACTGCCAGTAGAACGGGCCGCCATCGTAATCGAATCGGGATCCCTGAATCACCTCGTGCCTGTCGGTCCACTTGGACAGCTTGGCAATGGCGTCCGGCAGCACGGCCACATCGTCGTCCATCACCCAGAACCATGCGGCACCCAGCTCGTAGGCTTTGGCCACGCCGGCGGAGAAACCGCCCGCACCACCCAGGTTCTCGGTCTGCGGCGCATAGACCACACGTTCTTCGTTGCCGGACTGGTCGGCCACGGTGGTGCCCCATTGGCCGGTCACCTTGCCGGCAAACGCAGCGACCATGTCCGCCGTCTGATCGGACTGCTCATTGTCCACGATGACGATGCGCCACGGTGCCTGCTCAAGCGCCAGAATCGAATCGAACAGTACCTCGAGCAGCTGCTGACGTTTGTAGGTGGTGACGATCAGGGCAAGCTTGTCGATGGTGTTGTTGGGTTTCTTCACTTCAGCCATGGCTCCCATTGTTGCACTTGACCGGCACAAGACGAATTTCTGCACAGTGAAACGCGGGTTGCGTACGTCCGGCGCATGGCGTATGAATAAGCCTGTCAGTTTCAGGGAAGGTGCAATTCCTTACTGGCGGTAACCTGTGCCCCGGGTTTCATAACGGGGATGGCGGGAAGCCCGCGACCCGCGCAAGCGGCTGATCCGGTGAGATTCCGGAGCCAACGGTATAGTCCGGATGAAAGAAACGAGGGCTCATTATGAGCGTATCTTCGCGTATCCGCATGCAAGTTGTTCGTTCTGTGGCGCCCGAGGCCGAGGGTTCGGCCAGCGCGTCCACCGCCAGCACCAACGCCAAACTTGGCTCACACACCACTGGCGTGGCCGATTCCGGCCGCTGGTCCACGCGCCGTATCGCCATGTATGCGCTGTTCGTGGCGCTGGCGATGGTCACCAGCTTCATTGAATTCCCGATTACGCCGGTCACTTGGCTGAAGTACGACCCGTCCGGCATCGTCTGCCTGATCGCCGGCTTTGCGTATGGTCCGGCCGCCGCCGCAATCGTGTCTGTGCTCGGCTTTGTGCCGCACATGTTCGCCGACCCGTGGGGTTCGCTGATGGCTGTGCTGGTGGCGCTGTTCCTGTCTGTGCCGGCCGCGTTCATCTACCGTAAGATCCGTACGCGCAAGGGTGCCGCCATCGGCATTCTGGTGGGTGCGGTGCTGGCCATCGTGGTGGCGCTGGTGGGCAACCTCATCGTCACGCCGATTTACGCGCACATGACCTACCAGGCTGTGGCCGCGATGATTCTGCCGATTCTGCTGCCGTTCAACGTGGCTAAGATGGCGATTCACGCCGTGATCACCTTCCTGATCTACAAGCCGGTCTCCAACCTGCTGTCCAAGCAGCAGTGACTGGCCTGAGACGGGCCTATGCCCGCCACGACTAACGACCACTCAACGACCGCTCAAAGAACAAGAACGCAGAACTCCGGCCTTTGCCGGGATTCTGCGTTTTCGCCTATCAGTTACGGATTACTGTCTCATGACCGTTGCACCCCATTCCTTCGACGCCGACGAGTTCCACGATTCTGCCGAGCCTGCCTCCCCCGCCGCCGTACTCAAGGACATTCGTTTCAGCTATGACCGCGGCACCTCATGGGCTTTGGATGGCGTTTCGCTCACGGTCCATGCCGGCGAGCGCCTATGCTTGGTCGGTCCGAATGGATCGGGCAAGTCCACGTTGGCCCGTCTGATTGCGGGATTGACCGCGCCGGACGGTGGCGAAGTGACGCTACTGGAACAGCGCGTGTACGCAGCCGGCCCGAATGCCGACGCCTATCGCGCTGCCCGCCGCGGCATCGGTATGGTGTTTCAGAATCCCGAGGATCAGCTGGTCACCACCGTGTTGGAGGATGACGTGGCTTTTGGCCCGGAGAATCTCGGGCTGGAGCGCGGGCTCATCGGCGAGCGTATCGTTGATTCATTGCAGGCCGTGGGGTTGGCGAACTTACGCCAGTCCGACCCGACCCGTATGAGCGGGGGGCAGCAGCAACGCGCCGCCATCGCCGGCATGCTGGCCATGAACCCGGCGATGCTGGTATTGGATGAGCCGACCGCCATGCTGGACGAATCCGCACGCGCCGAAGTTATGCGCATTTTGGATGATTTGCAGGCGCGCGGCACCACAATCGTGCATGTCACGCATCATCCGGATGAGACCGTTCATGCCGATCGCATCGTGCGCATGGAGGCCGGGCGAATCGTTGGTGTCACTGCAGCCGTCGATAATCGACCCCCGCTGGCGGAGGCTGTCTCGCAAAGCGAGACCGAGGGTGGCATCGGCACAGAAGCCGCCCCCAGTCGTCCTACGAACGACAGCCCCCGCCAGCGGGAGCGCGAAGACGGCTCCGAACTGCCGCTGCTCTCCGATGGCATCGGTGATATGACGGACCCCATTATTCGCGTCTCGCATCTGACCTATCGCTATCCTTCGGCCAAACGGGCGGTTATCGATGACCTGTCGTTCACCATCGCGCGCGGTGAAACCGTGGCACTGATGGGCGTGAATGGTTCGGGCAAGTCGACGCTGGTGCGCATGTTGTGCGCGCTGGCCGCGCCGACCGCCGGCAGCATCGAGGTGGCCGGCGTTCCGGTGGCCTCGATTGGCAGGCGCGGTCACAACGCGCGTCCGAAGTCGGCGAATCGCAAGCAATTAGCGCAATTGCGCCGGCATGTGGGTTACGTGATGCAGCATCCGGAGCATCAGCTGTTCGCTGACACGGTAGCCGAGGATGTGGCGTACGGCCCACGCAACCAAGGGCTTGGCGAGACCGAGGTAGCCGACCGCGTGCGCGAATCACTGGAACTGCTGCATATCGGGCATCTTGCCGACCGCTCCCCCTTCGATCTGTCCGGCGGGCAACAACGATTGGCAGCCATTGCCGGCGTGCTGGCCTGCAATCCTGACGTGCTCATCATGGACGAGCCGACCGCGAGTCTGGACGTCCAGGCCAAGGAGCGCATCCATGAGCTGTTGCGCATGCTCAAATCACGTGGCGTGACCGTGCTCATCATCACCCATGACTGGGAGGAGGCCGAGCAAATCGCCGACCGCGTGGTCCGTATGCCGATTGCCGCCCCCGCATCCGGCGGCCCCGTCACGGCCACCGTCACCGCCACGGCCGTATCCTCCAACGGCCCTGTGCACTCAGTGATACACCGACTTGACCCGCGCGTGAAGATGGTGGGTTTCCTGGCCGCCATGTTCACGATGTTCGCGGTGAACACGCCAACCCAGCTCGCACTGGGCATTGCCATCACCCTGGCCGTTATCGCGGCGGCACGCCTGAACCCGTTACGGGTGCTTGAATCCATTCATCCGATTCTGATCCTGCTGGGGCTGATGGGCGTGGTCAATCTGTTTGTGGTACGCACCGGCACGCCGGTGGTGGTGCTTGGCCCGCTAAGCATCACCGATCAGGGCGTGACCATAGCAGTGCTGTACGCCTGCCGTTTCGCATTGGTAATCATTCTGGGCGCGGTGTTCCTCACTACCACCACGCCTACCGCCATGACCGACGCCTTCGACACCTTGATCAGTCCGCTCAACCGACTCGGCATCCACGCCCAGGAGATCGCGTTGGTCATGAGTCTGGCATTGCGATTCATTCCAACGCTGACCGACGAGACCCGTGCCATCGTCGACGCCCAATCCGCGCGTGGCGGTTCCATCGAAACCGGTTCGCTGGCCCAGCGTATCAAGGCGATGAGCGCGATTATCGTGCCGATTTTCGCCGGCACGTTGCGTCACGCGGACAACCTGAGCCTCGCACTTGACGCCCGCTGCTACGAGGAGGGCATCCGCCGCACCCACTGGCGTGCCCTGACCATCGCCGCGCGAGATCTCGTATTCGCCGCTGCCGTCATCGTCTACATCGCGGCCATCATCGCGCTGTAGGGCGGCAAACAGCACAGACAGCACCGGTTGCTATGCTGGTGTGGTTATACGAAAGATGTAAGGAAATTCCCATGGCATTGACCAAGAAGCAAATCAAGCAGCTGCGCGCGATGGCGAACTCGCTGAAGCCCCTGTTCTATGTGGGCAAGAACGATTTGACCGAGTCGGCCGTCAATCAGGCCGATGAGACCATTGAGAAGCACGAGCTCATCAAGTGCGCGGTACAGGACGGTTCGGGCCTGACCGCCAAGGAAGCCGCCGCCGAGCTTGCCGAGCAGCTGAACGCCGAAGTGGTGCAGTCCATCGGCAATCGTTTCGTGCTGTTCCGTCGCTCCCGGAGCGACGATGTGGAGCATATCCGCTTGGTGCGCGAGTAGCGTTCGCTCTGCTCGATCCCGTAGCTTGATATGAGTAATGGCGGTTGGAATCAGTCCGATTCCAACCGCCATTACTCATATTCGTCCAGCGAGCACCGTCACTGATCCAAGATGGACCCGACGATTCCCGCAACAATGGTCAGAACCAAGGACCCCAGTACCGACCACCTGAAACCGTGTACGAAGACGCCCACGCCGAACAAACTGACCGCCAGCCAGCTGGCGAGTCGCATGAACAGCCAATTGATAATCAAGGTGACCAGCCCGAGAGACAGAATCGCAAACGGCAGTGCGATCAGATGCACAATCGGCTTGATTGACGCATTAATCAGCGCCATGAACAAAGCGAACGCGGCGATGCCGAGAATCGGAGGCTCCCCCACCGGGGTCATGCCGGGAGTCACCGCGACCATGACGGCGGCGGCGATAGTCATAATCAACCAGCTGGTCAGGAAACTTTTCATGGCCCAATCGTAGCGCGGCAGGTTCTACTATTGTGCAAAACGTGAGATGATGTTGTGCAGAAACGGTAAGAAGGTACTGCCGTTCCCGATTGAGAAGGGACAGATCCACATGACTGATGGTCAACAACAACCGTACGGTTCGGACAGTGTTCCACAGCCCGCACAGCCCGCACAGCCGTCGTACGGCCAAGATGCCGCACAGCAGCCGCAGGGCTATGGCGCCCCACAGCCCGCCGCATACGCTCAACCCGCCGCCGGAAGCTACGGCCAGCAGCAGCCGCAATACGGCCAGCCCGCCGGCGCATACGCTCAGCCTCAGTACGCTCAGCCTCAGTACGCTCAGCCTCAGTACGGCCAGCCTCAGTACGGCCAGCCTCAGTATGGCCAGCCTCAGTATGGCCAGCCCGCACAGCCCGTAGCGGGCTACGGCCAGCAGCCCGGCTATGGACAGGCCTACCAGCAGCCGAATGCCTACGCACAACCGCAATACACCGCCGCTCCGTATGCCGCCGCCCCGGTGTGGCAATCATCCAAGTCCAAGTTGGCTGCCGGCCTGTTGGGCATCTTCCTCGGCGGACTTGGTGTGCACAACTTCTATCTCGGCAACACCGGCAAGGCCGTGGCCCAGCTGCTGCTGACGCTTGTCGGCTGGATTCTGCTCGGACTTGGCCCAATCGCAGCCGCCATCTGGGGCTTTGTTGAAGGCATTATCATTCTGTGCAGCAAGCCCGGCTCGCCGTGGCATAAAGACGCCAACGGCTACGAACTATCAGACTGAGACTGACCTCGGGCCACGTTCATTGGGCCTCTGATCAACCACGCCTCTGCAGGTATCATCTCGATGCCGCAGCCGCCGTGGGATGCGACACGCCGGCCGTGTACATGAGTTCATGTACACCTGATACAGGCGAATCAGTATCGCACGAGATTCAACAGTTCCTGCTGTTTGGCATAGCGGGAAACGTTGGTGAGGGCGATGCGGATGATGTGTTCGGAAGTCTTTTCCAAATGATTGCCGCCGGCCACATGCGGGGTGATCAGGCAATGCGGCTCATCCCACAACGGACTTTCCGCCGGCAACGGCTCAGGCTCGGTGACGTCCAACCCGGCACCGTGGAGCCGTCCATTGTGCAAGACGTCGGCCAAGGCCTCGTGATCGATGGCGTCGCCACGCCCGGCATTGATCACGATGGCCGTGGATTTCAGACGACCCAGACGATCCGCATTCAGCAGATGATGGGTCTGCGGCGAGCGCGGCACCGCCATCGCCACCACGTCCGCCAATGGCAGCAGTGCTTCCAGCCGCTCGAAGCCATACATCTTTTCAATGCCCTTGGCCGGCACGTCCGCATGACGGCGCACGCCGAAGGTACGCATACCTACGGATTGGGCAAGCTGAGCGAAATGCGACCCGATGTCGCCGACGCCGATAATCAGCGCGATGCTACCTTCCGGGCTCAATACCGGGCCTTCATCCTGCCACTGATGATCACGCTGATTGGAGGCATACCGGTTGAGGTTCTTCATCAATGCCCACATGGTGGCGAACATGTGTTCCGACACGCTTTGGCCATACGCGCCGCTCGCATTGGTGACCATGGTGCCGCGAGGCAGCACACCCGGGCAGATGTACGCATCCACACCGGCGCTGAAGGTCTGCAACCATTCAAGACGGGTGTATTGGGAAGCCTGCGAGACCGGGAAGTTGCCGATGACTGCGGTAGCTCGGGAGCGAAGCTCCTCGGGAACAGCGGCCGACCAGACCATGTCGCCGCGGTGCGCTTCGTCGCCCACGAATTCCTGCGGCACATCGCGGGCCGCCTTGGCGAAAGCGCGCCGTTCTCCTTCGTTGAGTGGCAGGCAGTTGACAATCAGCTTATGCGTGTTCTCAATACCCATGGTTCACCAAACTAGGCGGCAGGGCGGATATTATCGCGTGTTTCCTCATGCTGAACCAATGCTGAACCCGCCCCGCCGGACCAATGCCGAACCCGCCCCGCCGGACCAATGCCGAACCCGCCCCATCAAACCCCACCCAACCAAGGGACAGCCCATTGCGCATCGACCGTAGCGTCCGCCCCGAACCGTACACTCACAGGTGGTTTTGTGATTCCATAGCGTGCAGCCAAGGCAGTACGATTGCCGGTTTATCCGCACGCACAGGTACCTACGCCGGTTGGTAAACCTTACATTCCATACATTGCAACCGAACGTTTAGGAGCATGTATGCCTGAGCAGCATATTGATAACGAGAAGATTCCCACACGTCTTATCGGCGCGATTGTGGCTGTCGGCTCACTTGCCTTCATTGGCATTCTGACCGAAACCGTGATGACCGTGCTTTTCCCCGCACTGATGCGCGAATTCCATGTCGACACGGCCACTGTGCAATGGATTACCACGATTTATCTGTTGGCGGTGGCCGCCACCATGCCCATCAGCTCGTTTTTGAAGCGCCGGTTCGCACTGAAAACCATTTTTCTTGCGGCTGTGATTCTGGCCATCGTTGGCTCGCTGATCATGATCGTCGCCCAAGCCTTCCCGCTGCTGATTGTCGCCCGCATTATTCAGGGCATTGGCTCAGGCGTGGCCACGCCGTTGATGATCAACATCATTCTGGAGCAGTCTCCTCGTTCGAAGATCGGCCGATTGATGGGCGTAGGATCGCTGGTCATTACCGTGGCTCCGGCCATCGGCCCGACCGTCGGCGGCGCGGTGACCACAGTGCTGCCGTGGCGCGCGATCTTCGTCATCGCCATTCCGCTGGTGCTAATCGCAGCATTCATCGGCATGAAGTGCATTGAGCAGAAGACACCGACCGAGGCTGCCTATCTTGACCCGATTCAGCTTTGGTCCATTGTTGTCGCGCTGGTCGGTCTGGTGCTGGCGCTGAACCAAGGTGGCGTGGCCATCAGTGCGGCGGTGTCCGGCAAGTCAGCCACACGCTCCGGCATTATCGCCATTGTCAGCCTGATTGTGGGCCTCGCCTTGTTGATCGTGTTCGCCATGAGTTCCAAGCGTGCCTTCTCCCCGCTGCTGCGCCTTGGCATTCTCAAGGATCCCGCCGTACTGTTACACGCCTGCGCATATCTGCTGCTGCCATTGGTCGCCATCGGCTACGGCTATGTCATCACCAATGTGGCACAGCTTTCGCTCGGCACCACGGCATTTGTGGCCGGCTCTCTGGTGCTGCCCGGCGCACTGGTCGGCGCTGTCTGTGCCCCGCTTGGCGGCTGGTTCTACGATAAGTTCGGCGCGGTCAAGCCGATTCTGATTCCGATCGGCATCGCTATTTTGGGCCCAGTGCTTATGCTGGTGTTCTCGATGCAGCTTACGCCCGTGCTGCTCGCCGGATTCTATTTCATTTTCGGTCTGTTCTATTCCATCGGCAATGCGAATGTGATGACCAGTGGCCTGTCGGAGGTCTCTCCCGGGTTCAAGCCGGACGGCAACGCCATTTTCAACACGTGTCTTCAGTTTGGCGGCGCTGCCGGTACCGCACTGTTCTCCACGATTCTTTCCGTGGCTCAGGCCGGCGCAGGAGAAGAAGGCACCGCTGAGTTTGCTCATGCCACTGCCGTCGGCGGCACATGGACGTTTGCCACGATGACGGTTATCTGCCTGATTGGCTGGTGCTGTCTGGCCACCGCGTTCCGCATTCGCGCCTCACGCCGGCGCGCCTAAGACCGTCAGTCCGCGGCCCGTGACGCCTCCCGCCCGGATTCGTCACCGTGCAGTATCGTGCGGATTCGGGCGAGACGCTGGCTGACTTCGTGTTCGTAGCCGCGATCGTTGGGATGGTAGTACTCGGTGCCACGCAGCTCTTCGGGCATATATTCCTGCGGCGCCACGGCACCGGGCCAATCGTGCGCATACTTGTAGCCCTCGTGGTTGCCCCACTCTTTCATAAGCTTGGTGGGGGCGTTCCTCAAATACAGCGGAACAGCGCCGATCTTGCCGGCATCCACGTCCGCGAGCGCCTGGTTGATGGCGTTATAGCTGGCGTTTGATTTGGGCGCGGTGGCCACGGCAATCGTGGCTTCGGCCAAAATAATACGTGCCTCAGGCATGCCGACCAGCGCCACGGCCTGCGCCGCGGCCACGGTGACCTGCAAAATCTGCGGGGCGGCCATGCCGACTTCCTCGCTGGCGGCAATCATGATGCGACGGGCGATGAAGCGCGGATCTTCACCCGCTTTCAGCATGCGCGCCAGATAATGGATGGCGGCATCCGGATCGGAGCCCCGCATGGATTTGATGAATGCGGAAATCACGTCGTAATGGTCATCGCCGTCTTTGTCGTAGCGCACGGTGGCGGTGTCCATTACCGTAGCCACGATTTCGGGGGTGATGATGGGTCGGCGTGCGCCCTTTTTTCGGGCTTCGTCGCCGGTGACCGCGCCAGCCGCGGCCTCCAGAATCGTGAGACTCTTGCGTGCGTCGCCACCGGCCATGCGCACGATATCGGCGATGGCTTCGTCCGTGGCTTTGACCTCGCCCTTGAGACCGCGGTCATCAGTCAGCGCGCGCTGCACCAGTTCGGTGAGCTGATCAGGCTCCAATGACTCAAGCTTGACGACCACCGAACGGGAGAGCAACGGTTTGATGATGGAAAAGCTCGGGTTCTCGGTGGTGGCGCCGATAAAGGTCACGTCGCGGTTTTCGACGGCGGGAAGCAGCGCATCCTGCTGGGATTTGGAGAAGCGATGCACCTCGTCGATGAACAGTACGGTTTCCTGGCCGCGTGACACGAGCCGTTCGTGAGCGCGGGTGAGTACGTCGCGCACGTCTTTGACGCCGGATGTCACGGCGGAGAGTTCCTCAAACACGCGGCCGGATTGGCCGGCCACGATGGTGGCGAGCGTGGTTTTGCCGACGCCTGGAGGGCCGAACAGGATTACGGAGCTCGGCGCGGTGAGACTGCCTTTGCTGGCCGGATTGGCGAGGCGCCGCAGCGGCGAGCCCTGGCCCAACACCTGCGTTTGGCCAATCACCTCGTCCAAAGTGCGTGGACGCATGCGCACCGCCAACGGCCGTGTCATCGACTCCGGCGCATCAGCCACCCCAAACAAATCGTTCTCACTCATAACGTCCTATAGTACCCCAGTGTTCGAACAGACGTTCGAGCTGCACCTTGGCTTCCCTCAGAGAGGGGAGCCAGGAATCAGTTACTCACCTTGTAGTCGTGGAAGACTACTTCGCCGGTGTCTTGGGTGGCGTCAAGGTCCACGATGCCTTCGATGGCCCAGTCGTGGTCGCCATCGGAATCATCGATAATCTGACGCACCTTCCACGTATGCTCGTCGTTCTCGTGCTTGTCATCCAACATGAACAGTTCGGGCGAGCGCGCTTCGGCGCCGATGCCCACGTACTCGTGCTCGTCGTAGTAGTCGTCGAGCACATCTTCCCATTCGTGCACGCCGTAGCCCCAGTCTTTGTCGAGCGCGCCGAGCTTGTCCGGCTGGTCGAGGTCCATAAGCTGCACACGGCGGAACATGGCGTTTCTGATCAGCACGATAAGGCCTCGTCGGTCCTCGACCACCGCGTTCTTCTTGCCCGGCGCCGCCAAGGAGGCCGCCGCCTCGGACTGGTCGGCGGAATCGCCGGCGTTCTCCCATTCATCCACCAGCGAGGAGTCGATGGAGCGCACGAGCACGCGCAGCCAGGAGATGATGTCTTCGAGTTGCTCGTCACGTTTTTCGGGCGGCACGGTACGCGCCAGCGTGCGGTAGGCGTCCGAGAGGTAGCGCAACAGGGTACCTTCGGAGCGGGCGATGTTGTATCGGGTGATGTATCCGGTGAAGTCGGAGGCGGTTTCCACCATGTCGCGCACCACGGATTTCGGCGATAGCCAGTAGTCGTTGGCCCACGGCACATCGTGGCGGTACTGGTCGAACGCGGCTTCGAGCATGTCTTCCAGTGGCTTCGGATACGTAATCTCCTGCAGCTTATCCATACGCTCGTCATAGTCGATTCCGTCGGCCTTCATATCGGCCATCGCCTTGTCTCGGGCCTGACGCTCCTGGGCACGCAGCACCTGCTTGGGGTCTTCGAGCGTGGCCTCGGCCATGGAGATCACGTCCAGCGCATAGGTGTCGGACTCGGGGTCCAGCAGTTCGAGCGCGGCCAGCAGGAACGGGGAGAGCGGCTGGTCGAGGGCGAAGTCGTCCGGCATATCAAGGGTCATGTAGTAGTCCTTGCCGCCGTCCTTGCGGTCCTCGGTTTCGATGACTTCGGTATCGAACAGGGTTTGGAAAATCTCGTCGGCCCGCTGGTGCAGATGCTCCTTTTGGTCGGGGGTCTGCGCGGAATCGTCGATGAGATCGTCGATACGGGCACGGGCGTCGCCGCCCTGCGCCACTTCGTTGAGCACCATCGAATGCGTGATTTTCAGGTGCGGGACCAGGGTTTCCGGTTCGGCGTCGATGAGCTTGTCAAACGTGCTCTGGTTCCAGGTCACAAAACCTTCCGGAGCCTTCTTGCGCTTGACCTTCTTGAGCTTCTTCGGGTCTCCCCCGGCCTTGGCGATGGCCTTCTGGTTTTCGATTTCGTATTCGGGAGCCTCGGCGATCACCAGTCCCTCGGTATCGAATCCCATACGTCCGGCGCGTCCGGCAATCTGGTGGAATTCACGGGCGCGCAGGCGGCGCATCTTGGTGCCGTCGAACTTGGTCAGGGCCGTGAGCACCACGGAGTGAATCGGCACATTGATGCCGACGCCCAACGTGTCGGTGCCGCAGATCACGGGCAGCAGACCCTGCTGGGCGAGCTGTTCGACCAGGCGGCGGTAGCGAGGCAGCATTCCGGCATGATGGATGCCGACACCGGTGCGCAGCAGTCGCTGCAGAATCTTGCCGAAGGCTGTGGTGAATTTGACGCCTTTGATGGCTTCTGCGATGGCTTGGCGCTGTTCCTTGCTGGACACGCCAGTGGAGGCGAGCGCCTGCGCGGTCTCCAGCGCGGCGTCCTGTGAGAAATGGACCACATAAATCGGGGTTTCGCCGTTGCGGAAGGCGAGTTCCACGGTTTTTTCCATCGGATCGAGCGTGTATTCGTAGCTTAACGGCACCGGTCGCGGCGCGTCGGCGATTACATCCACGTCCGGGGTGTCGTTCAGATCGGAGAGCTTGTCGGCGATGGCGTCCACATTGCCGAGTGTGGCGCTCATCAGCAGGAACTGGGTCTGCGGCAGCGTGAGCAGTGGCACCTGCCACGCCCAGCCGCGCTCCGGATCGCCGTAATAATGGAATTCGTCCATCGCCACGAGGCCCACGTCGGCATGGGTGCCTTCGCGCAAAGCCTGGTTGGCGAGGATTTCGGCGGTGCAGCAGATGATCGGCGCGTCCGCGTTGATGTGGCTGTCGCCGGTGATCATGCCGACATTGTCGCGGCCGAACACTTCGACCAGGTCGAAGAATTTCTCCGACACCAGCGCCTTGATCGGAGCGGTGTAATAGGAGCGGCGGCCAGTGCACAGGGCGGCGAAGTGCATGCCAAGCGCCACCAGCGATTTGCCCGAACCGGTCGGGGTGTTCAAAATCACATGGTCGCCGGCCAAGAGGTCCATAATGGCCCCTTCCTGATGCGGCCATGGTTCGATGCCTTTGACGTCTTCCACCCAGCCGAAGAATCGTTCGTAGATGTCGTCGGCCGTAAGATTCCGTTCGCGCTCGTTACCGTCCCATTCGGGGGCCAGCCGCCCCAGGGATCCGTATTCCTTCTCGTCAGTCATAATGCTCAGTCTACCTAGTGGCCTATTCCGGCGGCACGAGCCACCCTCCGTCGCTATGCGGCGCCTCACGCCAACCGGCGGAGCCATGCGAAGAGCCGTGCCATGCGCTTGGCTCCGTCAGTGGGAGGATTGCTCACGCCAACCGGCGGCGCACCTCGTCGGGGTCCACCTCGGGTTCGAGGGGCGGCCAGGTCATGTTCATGTTCTTCAAGGTGGTGCGCAGCAGTTCGGAGACCACTGCTCGCGAATACCAGCGGTTATCGGCCGGTACGAGGTACCAAGGTGCGGCGGCCGTGCTGGTTTTCTCGAACACCTCCTGCCATGCGGCCATATACTCATCCCAGCGGTCGCGGGCCTCGAGATCGGAGATGTCGAATTTCCAGAACTTGGTGGGATCGTCCAGTCTCCCGAGGAAGTGTTTTTTCTGTTCTTCCTGGCTTACCACGAGGAAGATCTTGAGGATGGCGCATCCGCTGGCGGCCAGTTCACGTTCGAAATCGTTGATCTGGTCGTAGCGGGCACGCCATACGTCTTCGGGATAGGTGCCATAGACGTGCGGCATGACCACATCTTCATAATGGGAGCGGTCGAATACGGCAATCCACCCCGGCTTGGGCAATTCACGCTTCACACGCCAGAGGAAGTCGTGGTCGAGCTCCTCGGCCGTAGGCTTGCCGAAGCCATGGTAATGGATGCCCATCGGGTCGCCTTGGCTGAACACGTGACGCACGATGCCGCCCTTGCCGGAGGCATCCATGCCTTGCAGCACGATGAGCAGCCGCCGTGTCGAGCCTTTGACGCCATTCGCGTACATGAGCCGCTGGTATCGGGCGATTTCGGAGGAGCTGATCGAAATGAACTTCTCGGCGTCCTCTTTATTGCCGTCGAATCCGGGAGTGGAATCGCCTTCGACATCAGTGACCTGCATGCCGTGGTGGAACATAAGACGTTGAGCGGGCGGCAACGACCATACGGCGCTGAGCAGTTCACTGGATTTCGCCGCACGTGCCAGTCGTTCAGGCACGCTGGCACTGGAGTCGATGGTGTCTATGCGATCCGCCGCGAGCTGTAATACCTTGTCGATCCGTCGAGCGGTTTTGGATTCCTTTCCCTTGCCGTTCTTGTTGTTTTTTCCTGAGGATTTTCCGGCTGTACCCCACTTGCCGGCCTCTTCAGGCTTGTTGGTTCTGTCGTCGTCCTTGGCCATGCTCCCGATTGTACGTCTTGTAACTCAGGAGACCTAGCAACGTAGCGACATTCACATTTCACTTGTTACTGCAAATCTATAGGCATGCAGTCGTTCGGACCGTAATTGTTGGCTTTGCACCAATTACCTGGCACCGTCGGCAATCCCGAGGGTATGGGAGGGAGATGAAGCCGACACCGTATGAAGGCAAACTCGGTAAATCTCCAAACTGAACTTTGGCTGAATTACCGCTGAAGCTGGTTCTTGGATTTGCGTCGAACCGTCCGTATTCCGCCGACAATCGCGATTACAGCGGTACCGATGGCTACGCTGATCAACGCCGGTCGTTGCGCGGCATGGAGGGTGGCGAGATCCGGCCCGGCCGCAATGGCGCTGTTTTCACCCGCCGAGCTATCAGACGCCGGATGATTACCCGCGTCGGCGTACTGGGCATTGACCACACTCGGGCCGGTAAGCGCCACCTGGTCGGCGGTCTCGACCTTGGCCACATCGCCGTGCTTATCCAAGGTGACGCGGGCGCACAGGGCTTTGGCCCAGTTGATACGCTGCCAGCCGTCGCTCGATTGCCATAGGGGGTATCCGGAATCCAAGGCAGTGGCTTTCAAAATCGCGTTGCGCTGATCGGCGTGCAGTTCGGGATAGGCCAGTCGCAGCACGTCCGCCGCCCCGCGCGGGGCCACGAGATCAGCGCCGGAATGGGCGGTGTCTTGCGGGAAGGTGTAGGTCAGGCGTGCGGTGTAGACGCGCACGGCCGAGGCTTGGTCCACGACCGGCTCGGTGGCCACTGGGTCCAGAAAATCGTTGGTGTAGCCGCCCGAACCGGAGGCCTTGGTGTTGGCGATGCAGGCGGCGAGCGTAGTGCCGTGGCCGTCCGCGGCGCAGCGGGACACCAGATAGTCGCGCAGCTGCCGGGACGCGGGCACGATGGACGAAGCGAATTCGTTATGCCAGTACTGCCCGTTCTGGGCGGATGCGCCAATGCGCCCACCCATGATGTCAAGCGGATAATGCACGCCGAGCACGATGCGGTTGTTGCCGGCCTCCGAAGTGCGGGCCATGATTTGCGGCGCGAGTTCGGGAATCATGCCGGCCAGCGCGATACCCCACGAATAGGCGCCGGTAGTGTGGCCGGAGGGGTAGGAACTGTTTTTCTGCAAGTTCGAGTAGCCGGGCATGTGTTCGAGCCATGAGGGCGATTGTTTGATGTCAAGCGTGGCGGGCAGTCCGGCGAGATCGTTAGTGCCGCCGTAGCTGCTTTCCGCACGGTTCAGATAGGGGCGCGGATGCATGGCCGCACGTTTTGAGGCGTAGGTGGAGGCCACGTTAAAGGAGAAGATATCGGCGACGGCGTTGAGTTTCCCGGATTTGAGCCCTTCGCTCATATATTTGCCAAGCACCGGACCGAGCGCGTCCGGCATGGTTTCCTCGGCTTGCAGATCGGAGTCGACGAGTGCACGCTTGCGTTGGGCGTTCAGGCCATCCTTATCGAGATTTTCGGCGGCTTTGTGGTTAATGGCCACGGCCAAATCTTCGTCGAGTTTCATGGTATCGGCGTGGAGCACCTTGCCACCGTGTTCGGCATCGGTGGGGGCCTGCCAATAGTTCTTTTCGTAGTCGGAGAGCAATGCCACCCAATCCGGGTTGGGCAACTGGTCGGCCTGCGCGATTGCGGGCGTCGCGGCTAGCGTGGCCGCCAACGCCAGCGGCGCAATGGTCGCAATAGCAAAAACGGAGGATAGGTGCCGGAACATCTTCATATGTTCCAACCTATCCTCCGTGAAAGCTACGTAGCCGGAACCCAGTCAAACACTCAGTAAATTCTTCGTGCCGGCTTAGCGGCGATTGCGCTGACCGTCAGGCCTCTGGCTTGTCCTCAGGCTTTTGAGACTCCTGGAATTCGCCGGTTTCCGGGTCAACCTGTGACTCGGGCTGGGTGGCGTCATATCCCTGTTCGTAGCGGGTGCGCTGCCAGTTGCGAATCGAGGCGTTGGTGCCACGGTGATGCACATGGTATTTGCGCGGCGCACCACCAAACGGCAGCTCTTCGACTTCCTTGGCCACAGCGATCTGATTGACATTGGACGGGTCTCCGGCGGCGATCGGCGCCACGGGCTCGGCCTCGGTGGGCGCGGCCGTACGCTGCTGCATGCGCGAGGGCAGCCATTCGGCGAGCCTCGACAGCAGCCAGCAGGCGACGAAGTAGATCACCGCAGCCATGACCAGCGTCTGCAGGATGTTGAAGTACATCGAGCCGAGTCGGCGCGATTCCTGCAGCAGGTCGGTATACATGATGATCGATCCCAGGGCGGTGTCCTTCAACACCACGACCAGCTGGGTGACGGCGGCCGGCAGCATGGCGTAGACGGCCTGCGGCACCTCGATCTCCATGAGCGACTGTGTTTCGGTCAGGCCCAAAGCGAGCGAGGCCTCGCGCTGGCCGCCCGGCAGATTGCCGACGCCGGAGCGCACGAGTTCGGCGACCACCGAACCGTTGTGCAGCACCAAGGCCAGCACCACGGCCCAATAGGACGGGCTGGGCAGGCCCGCGAACGCGAACCATCGCCAGAAGAAGATCATGAGCAGCAGCACCGGCACCGCACGGCAGAACTCGACGATCACGGCGGAAACGCCACGTACCAGCGGGTTCGGCAGCAGTCGGCCCACGCCGAACACCAGGCCGAACACCACAGCACCCACCACGGCCACGACGGTGGCCTTGATGGTCATCCACAGTCCGGGCAGGTAGAAGTCGGTCCACGCTTCACGTTCGATGGCTGGCTTCCACAGCTCCCAGCTGAGCTGATTCTCGCCATCCGGCGGGTTGTGCAGGCGCATGAGGATAAGCACGAGCACCACCGCGAACAGAATGCCTGCGATCCAGTTGACGATGCGAATGGTGCGCCGGCCCTTGGGACCGGGCGCGTCGAACAGCACGGAATTCGAAGTATCGGCCATATCCGTCACCTCCTTACGGCGAGCTTGTTGGACAGGTACGTGGTGAGCATGCCGATAGGGATGATCAGGATCACGTAGCCGAGCGCGAAGATCAGGAAGATCTGGATGATCACGTCGGGGCGGAATTCGATCATCTCGCTCATCAGCGAGGATGTTTCGGTGGCCACGGATGCGGCGGCGGCCACGGTGGAGTTCTTGAGCAGTGCGATCAGCGTGTTGCCGAGCGGCGCCACGGAGCCTCGGAAGGCCTGCGGCAGGATGATCTCGGTGGCGGACTGCATGAAGCCCAAGCCCAGCGCTCGTGCGGCCTCGGCCTGGCCAATCGGCACGGTGTTGATGCCCGAACGCAGCGATTCACACACGAACGCCGCCGTGTACAGGCTCAGGCCGGTGACCGCGAGCCAGAAGAAGTTCGTGGCGAAGGTGTCGGAGAAGCTGAGCTTCAGCTGCGCGTAGGCACCCAGCACCATGAACACCATGATGATGGTCAGCGGCAGGTTCTTGAACAGTTCCACATATGCGCCGGCGACGGCGCGCAACGAGGAGATCGGCGAGATGCGCATGACCACGAGAACCACGCCGATGACCGTGGAGAACAAGGCCGACCACAAGGTCAGCTCGAGGTTGACCAGAAAGGCGCCGAACACGTCATAGTGGCCGAGAAGTTCCATGAACTCGTTCATCGGTCCTCTCCTTCGTTCGGGGTGGGCGGGTTGTACCGCACGTCGGGCGTGTAGTCGACGCCCTTGGTGTTATCGCTGATGGCGTTCTCCCACGAGCCGTCCTGAATCATGTCCACGATGGCGTTGTTGATTTTGGTGGCCAGCTGCGTGTCGCCCTTCTTGATGCCCACGCCGTAGTGTTCCTGCGTGAACGGTTTGCCGACCACCTTGAGCTTGCCGCGCGAGGCAGAGGCCAGGCCGGCCAGGATGATGTCGTCGGTGGTTACCGCGTCCACGATGCCGGAGAACAGGGCGGTGGCGCATTCGGCGTAACCGGGCTGTTCCATAAGCTGGACTTCGGAGGCGAACTTCTCCTTGACGGTGGCGGCGGAGGTCGAACCGGTGACGGAGCATAGGCGCTTACCGTTCAGGTCTTCGGGGCCGTTGATGGAGTTGTCGTCCTTGCGCACGAGCAGATCCTGTCCGGCCACGAAGTACGGGCCGGCGAAGGAGACGGCCTTCTTGCGCTCGTCGGTGATGGAGTAGGTGGCGAGGATCATGTCCACGTCGCCGTTCTGAATCATGGCCTCACGCTGCTTGGAGGGGGCTTCCTTCCAGATGATCTGGTCTTCGGAATAGCCGAGTTTCTTGGCGATGTACTTGGCCACGTCCACGTCGAAGCCCACGTAGGTGCCGGACTTCTTGAAGCCCAGGCCGGGCTGGTCGAATTTGATGCCGATGCGGATCTTGCCGGTTTCGTCCGCGCCGCAGGCGGCCAGCGACATTGTGCAGGCCACGGCGGCGAGCGCGGCGATCACGCGGCAAGCCTTCCGTTTGAACGTATTGGTGAATGTCATTGGATTGCGTACCCGTCTTTCAGTGGGTGAGGATCTTCGAGAGGAAGTCCTTGGCACGGTCGGTCTGCGGATGCTCGAAGAACTCGTCGGGCGTGTTCTCTTCGAGAATCTGGCCGTCCGCCATGAAGACGATGCGGTCGGCGGCCTTGCGCGCGAAGCCCATCTCGTGGGTCACGCAGATCATCGTCATGCCTTCATGCGCGAGTTCGACCATCACGTCGAGCACTTCGTTGACCATTTCCGGGTCGAGTGCGGAGGTGGGCTCGTCGAACAGCATGACCTTGGGGCGCATGGCGAGCGCGCGGGCGATGGCCACACGCTGCTGCTGGCCGCCGGAGAGCTGGGAGGGCATCTTGCTGGCCTGGGAGTCGACGCCCACGCGGGCGAGCAGGTCCATGGCCAGTTGCTCGGCTTCCTTCTTGTCCATGTGACGCACCTTGATGAGGGCCAGCGTCACGTTTTCAAGAATGGTTTTGTTGGCAAACAGGTTGAACGACTGGAACACCATGCCAACTTCGGCCCTGAGGTTCGCGAGCTCCTTGCCTTCCTGTGGCAGGGGCTTGCCGTCGATGCGGATGTCGCCGGAATCGATGGTTTCGAGGCGATTAATGGTGCGGCACATCGTGGACTTGCCTGAGCCGGACGGACCCACGACCACCAGCACCTCCCCCTTGGTGACAGTCAGGTTGATGTCCTTGAGGACGTGCAAAGCACCGAAGTGCTTTTCGACGTGGGTCAGTTCGACTAGCGGACGGTTCAGGTCCTCTTTGTCGGGAACCAGCGGGGTCAATTTGGCCTTGCTTGGTGATGTTGTGCTTGCCGTGCGCGAACGCACTGCTGTTTCATTGTTCGTTTCAGACATGAGTGGGAGGATAGCACACCGACGTTTCCAGTGTGTACACAGTATGTCCACACAGTTGCTCAGTCGATGTCTCATTTTCGCATCAGACATCGTGATGGCGGCATTGGGCATCGGCATACATTCGCGCTGAGTCGCGCATCGCGCGGCGTCTGCTGTGCGCTGATTGCCTGCTGCGTGGTGGCCGAGACGTTGCTGCGATGGCAGAGCTGGCACGTGTTGTCCTATCTGCTTGATTCCATGTTTGGCCTTGGTGTCGTTGGTGTTGTTGCCATTCATGCCGCAGTCGGGCGCATGGCTGGCGGTCACTTTGTATTGTGTGGGGCTGGTCTCGCCGTTTCCCATGTCGTATTCGTATAAATGCGCTAGGCATTTTGAGCGTGGCTAGCTGTTAGCACGCGATGAAGGTGTTATACGGTGGATGACACTCCCGAAGCGCGGTGGATAACCGGACGCAGCGCACGATATGCCGGTGGATAACCGGTTCGCGCCGCTTAAGTTATCCCCATTTTCCAGTTTTGCCCCTGTGCCACCGTGGAATGCGCTACGCTCGGCGCATGAACGGATACAGCGAAGCGCCGCACAATGGCGAAATCAATAACTATCTGCGCAAAGATCTTGACGCCAAAGCCACGGCCAAGAACACGGCCTGTTGGAATCTGCTGGGCAAAGTGCGCACGAAACGCACGTTGTGTTTCTCGCTGTATACCGCATTGGAATTATGCGGCGTGGAGTTGCCGAGGCACAGCACGTTGCCACAGAAGGACTTTTATGTGACGGTGAGGAGCAAGGGGACCCGCTCTTCATTGGACAATGTCGACTATCGCATATGGAATGCAAAGTTCAACAGTATCGCTTTCTCAAACGGCGTAACCTGCATGCATCCCATGGATGCGTGGATACAGTTTGCCCAATATCTCAACCTCACTGAATTAGTGGTGCTGGCTGAAGCGCTCATCAGACGTTATGGATATGCCATTGAACAATTCACTCAACGACTAACAGCCTTTCACCGCGTTATTGGCCGTGCGCGTTGTGAGGCGGCGCTGAAGCTCGTAAAACCATCGGATTCCGTTCAGGAAACTCGTACACGCTTGGCGCTTATGCTTTTCGGCCTGCCCATACCGCAAACACAATACGGCATTACCGATTCAGAGAACGGATACACCTATACCGTTGACATGGCTTATCCACAATACAAAGTCGCTATTGAATATGATGGCGATCATCACCGTCGCTTCCGCAAACAATATGTGCGGGACCAGCAAAAACGTCGACGTCTGCGGCAATTGGGCTGGACCGTCATCGAGGTGTTCGCCGATGACCTGTGGAACACCGCCAAACAACGTGCCTTCGCACAAGAGGTTGCCACCGCGATGCAAATACCGCTTCCTGGCCGTCCTCAACCTTCATGCCGGGTATTAATAGACGGCAGCCTTACCATCAATGCGCGCAAAGGGGAATACAGGAGGCGGAAACAAGCAAAACACAACAAAGCATCACAACATTAATCAAATACGGAGTTGCGATCGCTCCTCATGGGGCGGCAATTCCCTCATGGGGCGGCAATTCCCTCATGGGGCGGCAATTCCCTCATGGGGCGGCAATTTGCTCATGGGGCGGTTTGAAGAAATTGTAAAACCGCGGAATTAAGCCATTTTGACCTACCGCCCCATGAGGTTTTCACCGCCCCATGGGTTGTTTACCGCCCCATGAGGAAGTTACCGCCCCATGGGGGGATAATCGGCAAACGCCAAGGGGGGACACCGCATGGTGCGAGGTTTGCCGCATGGCGAAGGTGCCATCGGGCGGAGTATCTGGCACACCTTAGCAGGTATTTGGCACATTGGGCCCCACCCGCAAAAAGCAAATGGCCCTTGGAATAATTCCAAGGGCCATTTGCGGCTAATAGCACCGGAGCATTGCTCCTCGAAAATTAATCTACACGTGCGGAGTCCGCCGTTCGAAGCCGAAGACGCACTGAAGTACGTCGAGTGCTGAGGAAAGGCGGCATACGCTCCGTAGATTAGTTTTCGTCGGCGTCCGGGTCGTAGTCGACGCCGGTCTCGGCGCGCTGCTCGTCGGAGATCGGGGCCGGAGCACCGGTCAGCGGGTCGCGGCCGCCGCCGGCCTTCGGGAAGGCGATGACGTCGCGGATGGAGTCGGCACCGGCCAGGATGGACACGGTGCGGTCCCAACCGAGGGCCAGACCCGCGTGAGGCGGAGCGCCATACTTGAATGCCTCAAGCAGGAAGCCGAACTTCTCGTCGGCCTCTTCCTTGGTGATGCCCAGCACATCGAGCACACGGGCTTGGATGTCGTCGCGGTGGATACGTACGGAACCGCCGCCCATCTCCTCACCGTTGCAGACGATGTCGTAGGAATCGGACATGGCGTGCTCGGGGTCCTTGTCGAACTTGTCGATCCAATCCTTGGAGGGCATGGTGAACGGGTGGTGCATGGAGGTCCACTTGGAGTGGCCGACAGCCACATCGTCATCATCCGGATCGTCGGTGGGCTTGAACAGCGGGAAGTCCACGACCCAAGTGAAAGCGAACTTCTTCGGATCCAGCAGGCCTTCGCGGGAGGCGAGCTCCACACGCACGGCACCCAGCAACAGCTGGGCAGACTCGCGAGAACCGGCGGCGAAGAACACGGCGTCGCCTTCCTCGGCACCAACGGCCTCGCGCAGGCCGTTGCGCTCCTCATCGGACAGGTTCTTGGCAACGGGGCCCTTGAGCTCGCCGTTTTCGCCGAAGACCACGTAGGCAAGGCCCTTGGCTCCACGCTGACGTGCCCAATCCTGCCAAGCGTCGAACTGACGACGCGGCGTGGCTGCACCGCCCTTGAAGACCACGGCACCTACGTACGGGGCCTGGAACACGCGGAACGGCGTGTTCTTGAAGTACTCGGTCAGTTCCACCAGCGGGTTGCCGAAGCGCAGGTCCGGCTTGTCGGAGCCGTACTTGTCCATCGCATCCTTCCAGGTGATGCGCGGTAGCGGCAGCTGGACCTCATAGCCGGCGGACTTCCAGATGGCGGCGATGACCTTCTCGGTCATGGCCATCACATCTTCCTGGTCCACGTAGGCCATCTCCATATCGAGCTGAGTGAACTCGGGCTGACGGTCGGCTCGGAAGTCCTCATCACGGTAGCAGCGGGCGAGCTGGTAGTAACGCTCGACACCGGAGACCATGAGCAGCTGCTTGAGGAGCTGCGGGGACTGCGGCAGGGCGTACCAGGAACCGGGCACCAGACGGGCCGGCACCACGAAGTCGCGGGCGCCTTCCGGGGTGGACTTAATGAAGGTCGGGGTCTCGACCTCGGTGAAGTCCATGTCTTCCAGCGCGTGGCGTGCGGCCTTAGCCATGTCGGAACGCAGCTTCAGATTGTGCTGCATGGACGGGCGGCGTAGGTCGAGGTAACGGTACTTCAGACGCACGTCCTCGCCAGGCAGCTTGTTCTCGAACTCATTCTCGAGAGCGGTGGAAACCTGGAACGGCAGAGCGTCGGCCTTGGCGAGGATCTCAATGGTCTCGGCCACAACCTCGATCTTGCCGGTGGCCAGATGGGTGTTCTCGTTGCCATCCGGGCGCAGGCGCACTTCGCCGATAATCTGAATCACGAATTCGCTGCGCAGCGGGCGGGCCATATCCTCGTCATAGATGACGACCTGCACGAGGCCGGTCGAATCACGAAGGTCAATGAAGGCCACGCCACCGTGATCGCGGCGTCGGTCAACCCAACCGGCAAGAGTGACCTTCTGGCCCACCAGGGCCTCGGTCACTTCGGTGGCATGATGTGTTCTGTAAGCCGTCTGGCTCATTATCTTGTTTCTCCTCGATTTTTCGCGCGAATACGTCAGATTTCGACGGTTTGCTGGGCAACCACAGTATCCGGCTCCCACGACGTGCAATCGGCGGCAACCTGCTCGCCCGTGACGATGTTCTTGACCTCGTCGCCAGCGGGCTCTGCGCCTTCCGCACCTTCGGCAGCGGTGGCCGGGAACCACACGTACG
Source organism: Bifidobacterium sp. FKU (assembly GCF_026016385.1). NCBI lineage: Bacteria > Bacillati > Actinomycetota > Actinomycetes > Bifidobacteriales > Bifidobacteriaceae > Bifidobacterium > Bifidobacterium sp. FKU. The sequence goes on along the minus strand of NZ_CP092888.1, from coordinate 854,612 downwards.
GAATGCCGAGTTTGTCTGCGTACTTGATCTGCTTGCCGAGCTTGGCCGCGGTGGGTGCCACGTCAGTAGCGATGCCGCGCGCACGCAGTTGGTTCGCAATACGATTGGCGGCCGGGCGGTCCTCTTCATTCCACACAGCGACCAGCACGGCGGCCGGGCTGACACGGTTGGCGTGAGCGCCGGCGGTGTGCAGCATGTAGCTGACCAGTCGGCTCAGGCCGATGGACAGGCCCACGCCCGGGTACTTGCGGTTGCCCTGGGAGGCGAGATTGTCGTAACGGCCACCGGAGCAGATGGAGCCGAGTGATGCGGCACCGTCGAGGAAGGTCTCGTAGACGGAACCGGTGTAGTAGTCGAGACCGCGGGCGATCTTCAGGTCGGCGATGACGGAACCGGGGCGGATGACGGCGGCTTCGTCGACGATCATGGCCAGGGTATCGAGTCCCTGACGAGCCAGCGTGTAGGCCTCGGAATCCTTGACGATGCCGTGAGCCTCGCACAGCGCATCGAACTTGGCGGCAAGCTCGGCACCGTCGGAGGCGTTGAGCTCGGCCAATTCGAGGCAGGCGCGTGCCTGTGCTTCGGTGGCGCCGCAGGTCTCGGTGAGCAATCGGGCCACCTCATCGGCACCGATTTTGTCGAGCTTGTCGATCTCGCGCAGCACGCCCTCGACATCCGTCAGACCAAGGCCGCGGTAGAAGCCTTCAGACAGCTTGCGGTTATTGGCGTGCACGGTGGCCTTGGGGAGGCCATACGCGCGCAGCTCTTCCAGCGCGGAGACCATGACCAGCGGCAGTTCCACTTCATAGTGGTCGGGCAGGTCGCCGGCGCCGATCACGTCGATGTCGGCCTGCACGAACTCGCGGAAGCGGCCTTCCTGCGGACGCTCGCCACGCCACACCTTCTGAATCTGCCAGCGCTTGAACGGGAACGCCAACGCACCCGAGTGCTCGACCACATACCGGCTCAGCGGCACGGTCAGATCGAAATGCAGGCCCAAACGCTCTTCAATCGGAGTGTCGGATTCATGACCGACCTCCTGCAAACGGCTCAGCAGGTAAATCTCCTTGCTGGTCTCGCCCTTTTTCAGCAAAGAAGCGCCGGTTTCCACCGCTCGCGTCTCAATGCCGATGAAGCCGTTGAGCTCAAAAACCTTACGAAGCGTATCGATAACACGCTGCTCCACAACACGTTCGGAGGGGAGCCACTCCGGGAATCCTGATATTGATGCACCTTTAGCCACGAAATCAATATAATAGGTGAGGGTTGCGTCAAAACTTCCTGGTTCGCCCGGGATGGGAGACGCTCCCGCTTATGCATTCTACGCTTTAAGGAGCTGGCCATGGCCGACGAAACTGTCACCGAACCCGTAAACACCGCTGCGCCCGAAGAGCAGGCAACGACACCCGCACCCGAGGCCAGCGCGGCCACGCCGGCGCCGACTCCGTCCCCCGCTTCCATGCCGAAACCGCACGCGCCCTCCCCCGCCGCCTTCGCCAAGAAGACTCCCACGGTCAAGCAGCATGCCGCCGCCCCCGCGGCCGCCCCCGCCGCCTATTCCGAGGCCGACGTCAAAGCCGCCGAAGCTTTCGGCCGGGTCGATGACAACGGCGCCGTCTTCGTCAAGGACGGCGACGGCGAACGTGAGGTCGGACAGTTCCCGGACGCCTCCAAGGAGGAGGCGCTGGCACTGTACGCCCGTCGCTTCCTGGATCTCAAGGCCAAGCTCGATCTGCTGGCCGCGCGCCTGACCTCCCCCAACATCAAGACCCGTGAAATCGACGAGTCCGTGAAGCTGCTGGGCGAAGAAACCGCCGAACCGGCGGTGGTGGGCGACCTCGCGGCCCTCAAGGCCCGTTACGTGGAACTGAAGGCCGCCGGCGAGGCCAAGAAGGCCGAGATCGCCGAAGCGCGCAAGGCTGCTCAGGCCAAGGCCGTCGCCGAGCGCACCACCATCGTCGAGAAGGCCGAAGCTCTGGCGGCCTCCCTGGGCGACAACACCAACTGGCGCTCCACCGCCGACAAGTTCCGCAACCTGTTCGACGAGTGGCAGAACCACCAGCGCACCACCGTGCGCATCGACAAGCCGGAGGCCGAGGCGCTGTGGAAGCGCTTCTCCGCCGCCCGTACCACCTTCAACCAGGCTCGCCGCAAGTGGGCTCAGGCTCGCGACAACGAGCGTACAGCCGCCAAGGAAGCCAAGGAAGCGATTATCGCCGAGGCCAACGAGCTCAAGGATTCCACCGCTTGGGGTGAAACTTCCCGCAAGTTCAACGATCTGATGGACCGTTGGAAGAAGGCCGGCCGCGCTGGCCGTAACGAGGACGACGAGCTGTGGGCCAAGTTCCGCGAAGCCGCCGACACCTTCTTCAACGCTCGTCAGGCCGATCGCGATCAGATCAACTCCTCCGAGAAGGAAAATCTGGCTGCCAAGGAGGCTCTGCTGGTCAAGGCCGAGGCTCTGGTGCCGGTGAAGACCGACGCCGAGGCCAAGAAGGCCCGCCAGGAGCTGGCCAAGATTCAGGAAGAGTGGGATCAGATCGGTTACGTGCCGCGTGACGATATGCGCCGCATCGAGAACCGTCTCGACGCCGTTGACAAGCAGATCAAGGCCATCGAGGATGCCGCTTGGAAGCAGACCGATCCGGAGGCCGACGCCCGCAAGTCCAGCTTCGAGGAGCAGCTCAACGCCCAGCTCGCCGAGCTCGACGCCAAGATCGCGGCCGAGTCCGACCCGAAGAAGAAGGCCAAGCTCGAAGCCGAGAAGGCCACCAAGGAGCAGTGGCTGAACGCCATCAAGTAAGGATCTCGTGCCAGGTTCCCCTCTAGGGGAAGCTGGCAGCAAAGCTGGCTGAGGGGAGTTTACGGTTATACCGTAAATTCCTCTCAGTCGCCTACGGCGACAGCTCCCCTCAGCGAGGGGAGCTTCGTCATATTTATGCCGTTTTCTCCTGCCCTATACTCATAACTTCACCCCATAGTTCCTTAGCCGCCCAGTAATTGGTGTCTTACGCCTGAGTCCCTACCGGTGCTGCAACAACTGCCTGAGCCCTTGATGTGCGGCCAGATATTCATGCAACGGCTGACTGTATGGCATATTCAGCTCGCCGTAATTGGTTCCGGCACGGAAGGCGAGGTAACTGTCGCCGCCCTGAAGCAGATATGAATTGGACGCGATAATCACCAAGTCATCGTCCGCAATCGGTCGGCCGTCAACGGTGAGGTTCACGATACGAACCGCCGCATGTTCGTCGGCAGCACACTCGTCAGCGGCGGCATCAGTATCAGCGGCGGCATCGGCATTGCCGTTCCCACCGGCCGTACCGCATTCGGCATACCGATACGTCACGTTCGAGGAGATGCCGAGCCAGCGCCGCTCCAGTCGCCCATCGTCACGGCGAAATTGCTCGGCGAGCACTCTCTTCACATCGCGCCCGGTGAGCGTCTCATGCGCGGCCTTGAACTGCAAGGCCATGAGACTATCCACCTCGCGCACGGTGACTTTGCCATCGCCATTCATATCAAGCCGTGGAGTCCGCAGACTGCCATCATTCGAAAATCCGATTACCGGCAAGCGATTTCCGGCATACACATGCTTCATGATTGACTCGCGGTTCGCGTCCGCCACCAGCACACCGACCGTATTCCCGTGCTTATCCGAACCTTGTTTGTCGAAATTCACGCCGGAGGCCAAAGTGCCAATCACCGCGCTGCCGGCATGATTCGAATATGTTGCCGCCGCCTGGTAAATATGCTGCGCGCGCGATACCTCATCGTTCTCCTCAGCACCGGCAGACATCCAAGCGGCTTGCGCCGGATGCGCATTAAGCCCTTCCACGCCCAGCACGCCGTCAACCGCCGTATGGCTGGTGTCATTGCCGAGGTCAACGTCGGCCACTCGCACCGTGGCGCGACGCCCGGCACCGGTGATGATCAAATCCTGCACGGCCATGTTCCGCCCAAAGCTGCCCGCCTCGTAAATAGGCGCGCCACCAGCGGTCGTACCACGCTTGATCGCATGACTGTGGCCGGTGTATACCACATCAACATCTCGCCCAATATCGGCGGCGGCTGAGGCATCGGCGTGCAGCAAGGCCACCACCGCATCCACCTTTCCGGAGCGCTTGAGTTCACGGGCCACGCGATTGATTGCGTCCACCGCCCGCTCGTCAAGATCGGCATCACGCGTAATCTGCGGAGTGGCTACCGAGCCGAGCGCATCAGTAAGGGCACCCACGAAACCGATCCGCTTGCCGTTCACCGTTCGAATCGTAGAGTCACGTACATGGCTCAGCAGCCCGTCAGACGACTTATTGGCGGCAGACGTGTTGGCGCACAGCCAGTCGATGCCGTTGCTGGGATCAGCGATACGATTGTTGAAATCAGACACACCGCGGTCGAACTCATGGTTGCCTACCGCCGAAATCGTCAATCCCCACGCTTTGGCCATGTCCAGCGTGGGTTGGTCCTTCTCCACCGCCGACTCATACGGGGAACCTCCCACCAAATCGCCGGTCGATACCGGGATCATATTGCCGGGATTATGGCTGTCGGCCACGGTGAAGGCGGTGGCGTTGTCCGCACCATGTTCGATATGCCCGTGAAAATCAGTGATGTCGGCGATGGTCACCGTACGGGTGCCGGAAGATGGATTATCGCCGGAAAAAGGAACGGCTCCCGTGGTTCCCGCACAAGCATAAGGAACCACCAGAGCCGTAAGGATAAGCGCTACTGCACCAAAAGCGATCCCCGATCGCTTGCCGGCCCACCGCCGGTTCTTCATATTCCTGCTCACACCAGTCACGCTAGGATCGTCGATTGAACGGCCATGCCTAGGAAGGCGACTCTCAGGTGAATTCTTAGCGGCGTCTTGGGATGGGAAAGGCCTGACCCCGTACTATCAGGGTCAGGCCTTTGCAACCCGAGTCACTACGAATGCGTCGGCAAGGGGAGATTACTCGCCAAATTCCTCGGCGCAGATCTCAGCTACCGCATCCACGCACGCCTCGGCAATCAGACAGCCGCACGCTGTTTACCCGCGAGGAGACCATCGACACCGGACTCGCCATGCTGCAATAATCCGACACAAACAGCAGCTCCCCTTGACAGGGGAGCTCCGCAACTACTTATATGCGCTACTCCTGCGCAGCGTCGCCAGAATCGTCAGCGTGCACGGGTGCGGCTTCGGACGAAGTTTCGGCATCGGTGGCGGCACCGTCTTCGGCGGGCTTATCGGCGACGGCCGGCTCCTCGAACTTCTCACCCTTGAAGGTGAATTCGCCAAGGATACCCTCGCCTTCCGCATCCACCATCACGCGCTGACCGTCCTCGAGATCTCCCATCAGGATCTTCTCGGAGATGGCGTCCTCAATGTCACGCTGAATCACGCGGCGCAGCGGACGGGCACCGAGCAGCGGGTCGAAGCCCTTCTGCGCGAGCAGGTCCTTGGCGGCGTCGGTGAGTTCGAGCGACATATGACGGTCGAACAGGCGGTCGTTGAGCTGCTTGACATCCAGATCCACGATCTGGCGCACCTGCGGCTCGGTGAGCTGCTTGAAGACGATGATGTCGTCCAGACGGTTCAGGAACTCCGGGCGGAACTGCTGCTTCAATTCGGAGCTGACCTGGTCCTTCATGCGCTGGTAGCTGGACTCGTTGTTGGCACCCAGGTTGAAGCCCGTGTTGGCGGCCTTGGCGATGTCTCGCGTACCGAGGTTGGTGGTCAGGATGATGATGGTGTTCTTGAAGTCCACCTTGCGGCCCTGACCGTCGGTCAGGTGGCCGTCATCGAGCACCTGCAGCAGCGTGTTGAAGATGTCCGGATGAGCCTTTTCGATCTCGTCGAACAGCACCACGGAGAACGGCTTGCGGCGCACCTTTTCGGTGAGCTCGCCGCCCTCCTCGTAGCCGACGTATCCCGGAGGCGCGCCGAAGAGCCGCGAAGCCGCGTACTTCTCGGAGAACTCGGACATATCCACGCGAATCAGCGCGTCCTCATCGTCGAACAGGAATTCGGCGAGCGTCTTGGCCAGCTCGGTCTTGCCGACGCCGGTGGGGCCGGCGAAGATGAACGAACCGGACGGGCGCTTCGGGTCCTTCAGACCCACGCGAGTACGGCGGATGGACCGTGACAAAGCGGAAACCGCTTCATCCTGACCGATGATGCGCTTGTGCAGCTCCGTCTCCATGCTGAGCAGTTTCTTGGACTCGGCCTGGGTCAGCTTGAACACCGGGATACCGGTGGTGGAGCTGATGACCTCGGCGATCACGTCCTCGTCCACGACCATCTTGACGTCGGACTCGCCTTCGCGCCAGGAGTCTTCCTTCTGCTTGCGATCGGCTTCCAGCTTCTCCTGCTTGTCGCGCAGTTCGGCGGCCTTCTCGAAGTCCTGGCCCTTGATGGCCTCGTCCTTGTCGACGGCGATCTTGGCGATCTTCTCGTCGAGTTCCTTGAGCTCAGGCGGGGCGGTCAGGCGCTTGATGCGCAGGCGTGCACCGGCCTCATCGATCAGGTCGATGGCCTTGTCAGGCAGGTTACGGTCCTGGATGTACCGGCTGGACAGCTCTGCGGCGGACTGCAGCGCGCCATCGGTGATGGTCACGTGGTGGTGGTTCTCGTAACGGGAACGCAGGCCCTTCAGGATCTCGATGGTCTCGGCGATGGTCGGCTCATGCACCTGGATCGGCTGGAAACGGCGTTCCAGAGCCGCGTCCTTCTCGATGTACTTGCGGTACTCGTCGGTGGTAGTGGCACCGATGGTCTGGAGCTCGCCACGGGCCAGCATCGGCTTCAACATGTCGGAGGCACCCAGCGCGCTGTCGGCCGAGCCGGCGCCCACGATGGTGTGAATCTCGTCGATGAACAGCACGATGTCGCCGCGGGTCTTGATCTCCTTCAGCACCTTCTTCAGGCGCTCCTCGAAATCACCACGGTAGCGTGAGCCGGCCACCATGGAACCGAGGTCCAGCGAGTAGACCTGCTTGCCCTTCAGGGTTTCCGGCACGTCGCCGGCTTGGATTTTCTGGGCCAAGCCTTCGACCACGGCGGTCTTGCCCACTCCCGGCTCGCCGATCAGCACCGGGTTGTTCTTGGTGCGTCGGGAAAGCACGACCATGACGCGTTCGATCTCGTTGGTGCGGCCGATGACCGGGTCCAGCTTGCCTTCGGCGGCTTCGGCCGTCAGGTTGCGTCCGAATTGGTCGAGGATGGCGGAACCGGATTTGTTCTGTTTATCCGCCACGCCGCCGGCGTTGGCCAGTTCGCCCTTGCCGTCGCCAGTGCCGGAGTTACCGCGGATCATATCGATGGTCGCGCTGCGCAATTCGCCCAGATCGACGTCCATCTTGATGAGCACCTGGGTGCCCACGCCCTCACCTTCGCGGATCAATCCGAGCAGGATGTGCTCGGTGCCGATGTAGCTGTGGCCCAGCTGCAGGGCTTCACGCAGCGAAAACTCCAGCACCTGCTTGGCGTGCGGGGTAAAGGGGATGTGCCCGTTCGGCGCCGCGTTGCCCTTGCCGATCATCTCTTCGACCTGCTTGCGGGTGGCATCCAGCTCCACGCCCTTCGAGGCGAGCGCCTTGGCGGCCACGCCCTCACCTTCGCGGATCAGGCCGAGCAGCAGGTGTTCGGTGCCAATGTAGTTGTGCTGAAGGGCCCTCGCCTCTTCCTGCGCCAACACGATCACGCGCCGTGCACGGTCGGTAAACCGTTCGAACATGCTTGTCCTTCCTCAATTGACATTCCGTCTTACTCTACCGATTCACGATGACGTTTATTCATCGGATTCCATGAATTGCGCCGTAAGAGGATAAGAAAACGATATGCTGGTTCTAGATTCACCCGTAGTCGATAACAAGGAGGCTCGAAATGAGTGAAGCGACAACCAAGCCCGACATCGTTGTCGGCGTGGATGGTTCCGATGAATCCTTTGCCGCGCTGAAGTGGGCGCTTGAGGAGGCTTCGTTAACCGGTCAGAGCGTCAACGCCGTGTTTGGCTGGACGCATTCCTGGGATATGGGGTCCGAACCGGACAGCGACGAGGCCTGGGCCAAGGTCCGCCACGATATCGCCAACGAGCTGCGCGTGTGGGTCGACAAGGCCGCTGCAGGCATCGACTTCGATCCGGCGAATCTGAAGCTCACCTCGGTGAAGGCCTCCGGCACGTCCGCCCTGCTGCAGATCGGCCATGATGCGCAGCAGATCGTGGTCGGCCGCCGCTCGCTGAGCCGTGTGGCCCGCTGGTTCATGGGGTCCCTGTCCGCTTCGCTGGCCGAGGCCGCCGAAGTGCCGGTGACCGTGGTGCGCATCGCCGGCAGCGAGGATGAGACCGTGACCGATGCCATCGCCAATGCCCTGAGGCCAGGAGACCAGCCGGTCCACTACACGCAGCCACAGCCCGTGGTCGAGGTGGCTCGCCGCCCGGTGGTGGTTGGTGTGGATGGTTCCGAGACTTCCCGCCGCGCGTTCGACTTCGCGCTGGAAGAGGCACGACTGCACGACACGCCGCTGCATGTGATGTTCTGCTGGCAGCTCAAGGATTTGGGCGTTATTCCGGGCTATGAGAACGCCGTGGCACCGGTGAAGGTCGGTCAGCGCCGCGCCGAGGAGATTCTCTCTGAGCTGATGGCCAAGGCCCGGATTCCCGATGGCGTCAAGGTCAGCGCGAATGCCTTCCATATTCCCGCGTCCAAGGGGCTGATCGCGGCATCGCGGTACGCCAGCCATCTGGTGGTCGGCTCGCGTGGCCTGTCCGGGCTGGACGCGCACTTCCTGGGATCGGTGTCCCGCCAGATCATGAACTTCGCCGAATGCACGGTGACCGTGGTGCACTGATTCACCGAAATCGGCATGGAGCGCTAACGCACGCCTCGGTGATGGGCTTGCAGGGAGGAATTCTTTATTCCTGCAACCCCATCACCATCTACTTTTTAGGAAACATCTTCGCTGAGACCTATAAGTTGATCCGAAAGTACATTCTGCTGTTGGGGAGCAGGATTGGCGTTTATTTTATTCCTCGTCCGCCCTGTTCTGGCGCAGCTGCTCAATGAGATCGATGACGGTTTCGAGTTCAGGAGTCACATCGTCTGAAGGACGAACGTTATCCTCTTCGTCGTCCATCTCATCATCCTCATCATCATCGGCAACGGTGTTGTTGAGGATGTCCTCTTCGGTGGCCTCGTCGTCAGCATCAGACTTGGACTCGTCGCTGGAATCAGCTGCATCAACATCCACAACGGAATCGGATGCGTTCTGTGCAACGGACTCATCACCGGCAGACTGGGATTGCGAGGTCCCGTCGCCTGCCGCCTCCTCAGCGGGCTCGGTATCGACGGCGTTCCCGTCAACAGTCTTCTGTGCTTCGATATCATCACCGGCAGGCTCGCCTGTCTTGTCGGTTTCGCCTTCAGCCTCGTCCTGGGCAGCCGGCTCCTGCTTGCGCGGGCGGTCGGCCACCACGTCGATATGCAGATCGTCGAAAGCAGGCTTGGACTGCACCCACAGCTGGCTTGGCTCGGGAGGTTCGATTTCGGAATGCTCACCGCAGCCGTGGTCCAAGGAAACCACGCGGCCGTCATCCGGACTCCACTTATTGGCGCACACGCCGAACATACGGTCGAGTTCGCCCGCGAGCGGCACGAAGAAACCACAGGTGGAGCACAGGTTGCCTTCGGCGGTTTTGGTGCTCAACGCTTTGGGGCCTCGCGGACCTTCATACCAGCGCTTGGCAGCCTGCGCACGCCCCAACGAGGTCAGCACGTGACGGCGGGTCAGTCGGAAGGCCTCGACGGCATCGTTGACATCCTGCAGCGAGGATTCCTCGACTTCGCCTTCCTCGATGCGCTCGTCATCCGGATCGGTGCCGATCGAATCGGTGGGAGCCAGATCCGTGGGCTCAAGGCGATCCTTCCAAGGAATCCACTTGGGCGGCATCAACGCGCCCTCAGTGGGGATCAAGGAGGATTCGCTGACGGTCCAGGAGTCGATCTCCTCGTCGTGATACAGCGTCACCGACCATTGCCATCCTTCGTAGCCACGGATATTCGCGGCGAAGCGGAAGTCAGTGACATGATCCTCAAGATCATATGAGGTAACGAAATCCCCCACCTGATCGCTCTCGTCGGCCACTTCGAGCAGCACGGCGCGCGCGATGGCGTGAGGGTCCGGTGTCACGATGGTTTCGGTGGTATCAGTCATAGATCAGATCAGTCCTGTACATCGAATTGATCCGCCACCGCACGCAGCAACGTGGCCAGCTTTTTGCTGTCGGCAGCAGATGGGTAACGGTGACGGCGCAACGTATTGCCAGCCGCATCAAGCATCTTGATGAGGTCCTCGCAGATGGCGGCCATGTCATCCGCCTTCGGGCGGGTGGCCTTGACCAAGCTGGGAGCGGAGGCGATCAGGCGAACATCCATGGCCTGCGGCCCACGACGGCCGTCCACCACGGAATACTCCACCTTGGCCCCCTTGCGCAACGTGGTGGCGCCAGTGGGTAGGGCCTGAGCCGGCAGGAACACATCCTTGCCTTCCTCACTGGTGATGAAGCCATAACCCTTGGCTGCGTCAAACCAACGAACTCGACCGGTGGGCATTGCGAACCTTCCTTAATCCTCAATGGAAATAGTAAACCGAAGGTACAGTTTACCTCACAGGGCTTGACCTCACGCTTTGGGCTGAGTCGCCTGAGTCTTACGCTCAGAGCTGAACCAAGAAGTCTTCTGTTTGGCGTCCTTGGTTTTTCCGTTGGACTGCTTGGGCTCAGGAGCGGCGATCTGCTCAATCGGCAGCACCACGGTGAAGGTCAGGCCTCCCCCATCGGTGCCGGTGGCGCAGATAAAGCCGTGATGTGCTTTGACCACGGATTGCGCGATGGCCATGCCCAAACCGGTACCGCCCTTTTCTCGGGCACGGGACGGGTCCGCGGTGTAGAAGCGTTCGAAAATCTTCGAGCGTGATTCAGGCGGCACGCCGGGGCCATGGTCCACGAAACGCAATACGGCATATCGATAGCCGGTCTGCATCGAGGCACCTACTTCGGCGGCGTCGATGAACCGCCGCATTGACGCGTCGCTGGCGGGCATGCGAGCGAGCTGTCTTGGATCGATGGCGGCCGGCATCACACCGAGCGCGGCCTCGGCAGGCGAATCGGCAGGCGTGTAGCGGTGGATGTTGCCCACGATGTTGGTCACCACCTGGCGCAGTCGAGAGGCGTCGCCGGGCAGTACAACCTCGGGCCAATCGCCTTCGGCAAGGTTGAATTCGGCGGGATGGTTCAAATCGCGCGCCGGTTCGAGGGAAATCTGCATGCGGCGAACGGCACGGTCCGGGTCGAGCGCATGCAAGTCATCGACGGCGTCGGTGACCAGCGACGAGAGTTTCACCGTGCCGGTCACATCGATGCCGCGCCCCTCATCGAGACGGGCCAAAGACAGCAGATCCTCAACAAGAACCGTCATGCGCTGGCTGGACCGTTCGATATGTTCGATGGACTCGTCCGCACGCTCCAAGGCACCAGGCATATCGCGCTGCATCTTATACAGCTCCGCATAGCCATGGATGGCGGCCAACGGGGTGCGCAGCTCATGGCTGGCGTCGGAGACGAACCGTTTCATCTTGTCGGTGGTCTCCTCCTGCTCATGGAAACTGGATTCTATTCGGGCGAGCATGGAGTTCAGCGAGGCGGCCAGGGAGCCGACCTCGGTGTTTTCCGGCGCGGAAGGAATACGCTGGCTCAGGTCGCCGGCGGCAATCTTTGCAGCGGTTTTCTCGATGCGCTTCAGCGGCGTCATCGTGTGCTGGATGATCAGCGTGGACAGGGAGCCGCCGAGCAGCACCACGGCGATGCCGACCACAATGCAGTATCGGGTGAGTGTGTTGACGGTGTCGATCTGGTCGGCCAGTGACAAGCCGATGTACACCACGGCCCGGTCCTTGCCGTTTTGCTGGAAGGTCACCGGCAGAATACGCCATGGTGCCCTCGCCGTGACGATGGCGGCATGGTTGGCATTGACAGTGGGGTTGGCCAGTACCTTGGTGATGGTGTCAGAGGAATTGGAGTTTCCGTTGGCCGGATCGTTCTGGCTGTCCGCACTGTCGGACTGCACCGTGATGATCTGCTTGGCCACTGCCTGCGTAGTGAATGCCTGGCCGAGCGTGATGCCACTGGTATCACCATAGGTAGGAAGAATCGGCACCGATACGATACCGTCCTGCATCTGCGGCATCAGCGGGGTCACGACCAGAGGATTGCCCTCTTTGTCTTTGGTGCCGTCGGTATATTGAATCTGCAGAAAGTACGAGTTCGGCCCCGATGAGTCATTTCTTGACAGCAGATCGATATTGTTGACCACCAGCTGGCTTTGCGAGCTTAACTGGGTGTCGGTTTTCTGCAGCATGTAGTTGTTCACCAACGCGCGGATGGAGAAGGAAATCACCGACACGCCGATGAGCAGCACGGCGATGGTGCAGGCCACCAGCTTGCTGCTCAACGAGATACGGTCGATATGCCGCATCAGCATGTTTTTCTTACGTTCGTTCCGCTCTTGGAAATGGGCGGCGAACGGCGGCATTGCAGGCATGGGATTCGTGTTCGGGGCGGCGTTCGGCGTGCTGCTCGGCGGTACGCCGCCTGACTGCTTATCGGGGATACTCATGAGATTACGATGCGTTATGGATGGGGCGACTAGTTCTTCGGTTCGCGAATCATATATCCGATGCCGCGCTTGGTTTCAATCAGCGGGGTAACCTTGCGCTTGCCGCCTTCGCCGTCGTCGACCTCGATGCCGTCGACTTTCTTGCGCAGGTAGGAGATGTACGATTCGACGATGGCTGCGTCGCCGCCCCAGTCGTATTGCCAGACATGGTCGAGAATCTGTGCCTTGGACAGTACTCGGCCCTCGTTGTCCATCAGGTAGCGCAGCAGCTTGTATTCGGTAGGGCTCAGGTCAACCGGCTGCCCTGCACGGGTCACGTCGTGGGAGTCCTCGTTGATTTCCAAGTCGGCGACGCGAATAATCGGGTCATCTTCCACCTGTTCGCGGGTACGGCGCAGAATGGCGCGGATGCGAGCCACGACTTCCTCGAGGCTGAACGGCTTGGTGACGTAATCGTCACCGCCGACGGTCAGGCCCATGATCTTGTCTTGGGTGTCGTCACGAGCGGTGAGGAACAGCACAGGGGCGGTAATGCCTTCCTGGCGGATACGGCGGGTGACGGTGAATCCATCGATGTCAGGCAGCATGACGTCCAACACGATGAGATCAGGCTGCACTTTTTCGATAACCTCAATGGCTTCGGAACCGGAAGCGGCGGTGTTTACCTCGAATCCGGCGAAGTGCAGGGAAGCGACCAGCAGTTCTCGGATGGACGGCTCGTCGTCGACAACAACAATCGATGCTTCAATAGGCTTACTCATGCCTTCTAGAGTGTCGTGCTCTTCTGGGCGTTTCCTGAATGTAATCTTGGAGTTCGGCCTTGGAATCCTTCGTGATCTCCTTGCGCCGACGAATCACCACCATGACCACGATGATGATGACCAGCGCCACCAACACCACACCCATGATGATTATGCCTACGGTCACCGTGGACGATGAGGTGGAGGCTTTTTTGGATTTCACGATTTGATCCATCATTGCCGTTGCCGCGCCAGACCAGCTCGGTGGGTTTTCCAGTAACGGCTGCTGTGCGGCTTCGGATAGCTTATCGACGGTTTTGTTATCGAGAAGCCACTTATCGGAGTTCTTGGACACGACGACCACCAGGTTGCCGTCATTCGAGGCCACGGCAAGCATCACTGTGTTCGGCTTGGGATTCATGGACTCCATCACGGTTGCCGCCCAGTCTTCCGGTTTCTGTTGACTATTGAAACTGGAAAGATACAGCAGATGCACGTGTACACCGGTTTCCTTCTCGGTTTTGGCGATGGCATCCGTGACTTTGGCCGCATGGGAGCCCAGGAGATTTTCCGTATCCGTGATGTTCTCGGTGATGGTCACGCCGCTGTCGGTGCTGCTGCTGGAGCTGTCAGAGCTGTCGCCCGAGTTATCCCCATAGGCATTTGAGGTTATCCACATTGCGTTCATCGCTACTGCAGCAAGGGCGCAAATGGCGCAAACAAGCCATTTTCGGACCATATTCCCGAAGGCCGAACAGGACGGCTCCGAAGCTAGGACCACAATAGTTGTTTTTCCGTCTGCCCGATTCGTTGTTGACATATCCTCCACCTTAGCGGCCGGTATTGGCAAGCGGCCGCCATACATACCATTAACCCTCTAGAAAAGGAGCAACGATGCCCCAATATCAGGTAGATTCCGAGCGAATCCAATCATCCTCGGCCGCAGTGGCCACTTCGATCTCGCAAATCAGGCAGGCCGTGGGCGGCATGTACACCAATCTCAATGCCTTGCAGGACGCATGGCGAGGTTCGGCGGCCACCCAGTTCACCGCGGTAGCCGAACAGTGGCGTGCGGCCCAACAGCAGATGGAGGCCTCACTCGAGTCCATCCAACGCTCGCTGACGCAAGCCTCCACCGTGTACGCTGACGCCGAAATCCAAGCTTCGCGCCTGTTTGCCAGCTAGTTTCTTGGCTCTCCCCGGAGGTGAGCTGGATCATGAAGCGAGACTGAGGGGAGTATCCCTACACCGTAGCTCCCCACTCAGTCGCACTGCGTTCGACAGCTCCCCTCAAAGAGGGAACCAGAATACAAAAAAGGGGACTCCCGAAGGAATCCCCTTTCAGCTCAATCAGCTAGCGATCGTTTGCGGATCAGTAGCCCATGTCGGCACCGGCGGCCGGGGCAGCAGGCTTCGGCTCCGGCTTGTTGGCAACGACGGCCTCGGTGGTCAGGAACAGACCAGCGATGGAGGCGGCGTTCTGCAGAGCGGAGCGGGTCACCTTGACCGGGTCGGTCACACCGGCGGCCAGCAGGTCTTCGTAGGTGTCGGTGGCGGCGTTGAAGCCTTCGCCATCAGGCAGGGAGCGGACGGTGTTGATGACCACGTCACCGGACACGCCGGCGTTCTCGGCGATCTGCTTGATCGGGGCCTCGATGGCGCGGAACACGATGGCGGCACCGGTAGCCTCTTCGCCGGTCAGGGAGGTGACGGCCTCAGCCTTCTCGGCCTTGGCAGCAGCCTGAACGAGGGCCACGCCACCGCCGGGCAGCAGGCCTTCCTCGATGGCGGCCTTGGCGTTACGCACGGCATCTTCGATGCGGTGCTTGCGCTCCTTGGCCTCAACCTCGGTGGCAGCGCCGACCTTGATGACAGCCACGCCGCCGGCCAGCTTGGCCAGACGCTCCTGCAGCTTCTCACGGTCGTAATCGGAGTCGGTGTTCTCGATCTCAGCGCGGATCTGGGCCACGCGAGCGTCGATGTCTTCCTTGGAGCCAGCGCCCTGAACGATGGTGGTCTCGTCCTTGGAGACGATGACCTTCTTGGCATGGCCGAGCACGGAGGTGTCGACGGACTCGAGCTTCAGGCCCAGTTCGTCGGAGACAACCTGAGCACCGGTCAGGATGGCCATATCCTGCAGCATGGCCTTGCGACGGTCGCCAAAGCCCGGGGCCTTGACGGCGCAGGACTTGAAGGTGCCACGGATGTTGTTCAGGATCAGGGTCGGCAGTGCTTCGCCATCGACGTCCTCAGCGATGATCAGCAGCGGCTTGCCGGTCTTCATGACCAGCTCGGCCACGTGCACGATGTCCTGCTGGGAGGAGACCTTGCCGGAGGTCAGCAGAATGTACGGATCTTCGAGCACTGCGGTCTGGTCGTCAGCGTTGGTGACGAAGTACGGGGCGATGTAGCCCTTGTCGAAACGCATGCCCTCGGTGAAGTCGAGGTCCAGGCCGAAGCGGTTGTTGTCTTCAACGGTCACAACGCCGTCCTGGCCGACCTTGTCCAGAGCCTCAGCGATCTTCTCGCCGACCTCAGGGTCGGCGGCGGAGATGGTGGCGGTAGCGGCGATCTGGTCCTTGGTCTCGACGTCCTTGGCGGCAGCGACGAGTTCCTTGACGATGACCTCGGTGGCCTTCTCGATGCCGCGACGCAGGGCGATCGGGTTGGAGCCGGCGACCACGTTCTTCAGACCCTCGTGAACCAGGGACTGAGCAAGCACGGTCGCAGTGGTGGTGCCGTCACCGGCGACGTCGTCGGTCTTCTTGGCGACTTCCTTGACCAGCTCGGCGCCGATGCGCTCGTACGGGTCTTCAAGGTCGATTTCCTTGGCGATGGACACACCATCGTTGGTGATGGTCGGAGCGCCGTAGGTCTTGTCGAGCACGACGTTGCGGCCCTTCGGGCCCAAGGTGACCTTGACGGTGTTGGCGAGCTTGTCAAGGCCCTCCAGCATGCCCTGACGGGCTTCCTCATCATAAGAGATGATCTTTGCCATGGTTGCGTATTCCTCCAAATGGCTAGGTATACCGGTTATCACTCGGAAGCGTCGAGTCGTGACGACCAGCCGTCAGCTGCCGATTATCACTCTCGACCTCCGAGTGCTAACCCAGACATTAGCACTCGCGACCGCCGAGTGCCAACATCATCGGCGGCGATTGCGCTTTGGGCATGAAAAAGCCCCAACCGTCGAAACGGTCAGGGCCTTCAATGCACATCCTTGCGTGCGTGTTGCTCACTCGGAGCGGGCTTCACCCGAAGACAGCTTGACAACATCCTTTGCCTGCGTGCCTTTGCCGGACGAAGCGGGCGTATACTCCACGCGATCGCCTTCGTACAGCATCTTGAACTTATTGGTGCTGCCGTCGTCCTTGATTTCCGCGTAGTGCACGAAAACGTCCTCGCCGCCGTCGTCCGGCTGGATAAACCCGAACCCCTTCTTGGCAAGGAAGAACTTCACGGTACCTTGTGCCATATCTGGTCTTTCCTTTGTTCCCTTAGGCGTCGCGACACAAAACCTATAGGGAACGTAAAAAGAACCTCATCGCGCTCCCCCTACCTCGCGACTAGATGACGATTGTACAGCGACGAGGGAACAATCCCAACCGCAGCGGCACATTTTCGGTACGAATTATTCCATAGACGCGAGAACGCTCACAGTTTTCGATGTATTTCACGCCGATATAAGGGGCGCATCAACAACGCTAGTTGAGCAACACCACCGTAATGGGAACGGCGAGTCCTTGCACCTGCTCCACAGCCGAAATGCCAAGCGCGGTCGCCACATCCTCGGCGGTGGCCTTATCGGTCTCATTCTGATACCACACCACAGAAGAAGCCGGCAATGTACCGCTCGGATTGGTCGCCTCGACGCTGGTGTAACCGGCGGTCTGCAGCACATCGGCCTGCCGAGCTGCATATCCTTGGATTCCTGTGGCGTTGACCACACGCACCTGCGTGGCCTTATTCACAGTCGCGGTGGCTTCGGACTGCTGAGACTGCTGATCGGAGTTTTGATTCTCATTCGAGGATGCCGTGTCACTGTCGGTATCGGACTTTGCCGAATCCGAAGTCGAGTCCTTGGACGAATCGGCCGAAGTGGACGAGGAATCATCCTTGGTGCTGTTCTTGGTCTCAGCCTTGCTGGACGAATCGGACTTGGACGTGGTCGCCGTCTGGGACGATCCTCCTATTACATTCTTGTATTCCCCGGAAATCCATGCCCAGGCCCCGACACCGCACAGTGCGGCCACCAGAATAACGACGATGAATGGGCAGAGGCGGGCCATTACCGAACGAGCGCCACGGTGAACTCCCACCGGCCCCTTCGGAGGATTGTCGAAGGAATCCGGTTCATAGGATTCGTAGGTCATCGTGTCGCGTGCCATAATCGCCCTTTCTTCCTGTCAAAACTACCCATGAGTGTAATCGGCAAACAACTCATCAGTCCACCACACCACGCCCCGTGCACCGGATATGCACGTTTGACTACAGTGGTGAGTCATGATCAAACCATTGAGCGAACTGGTAGAGCCGGGGTGGGCCCATGCCTTGGCCGACGTGGAGCCCACCATCCACCATATGGGCGATTTTCTTCGTGCGGAAAACGCCGCCGGACGCCCGTGGCTGCCGGCAAGCCACAATATTCTGCGCGCGTTCACCATCCCGTTCGATTCCATCAAGGTGCTGATTGTCGGCCAGGACCCCTACCCGACCCCGGGTCACCCGGTGGGCTTGAGCTTCTGCGTGGCGCCGAATGTTCACCCGCTGCCGAAAAGCCTGGTCAATATTTATAAGGAATTGGTTGACGACCTTGGGGCGCCCATGCCCACCAATGGCGATCTGACACCGTGGACGGAACGTGGGGTGATGTTGCTCAACAGATGTCTGACCGTCGGCGTCGGGCGGCCGAATTCGCATCAGGGCAAAGGCTGGGAGGAAGTCACCGAGGCCGCGATTCGTGCGTTGAACGCGCGCACGGACGCCGATGGCAAGCCCAAGCCGCTGGTGGCGATTCTCTGGGGGCGTAATGCGCAAAGCCTCGAGCCATTGCTGACCAATGCCTTCATTATCAAATCGCCTCACCCGAGTCCGCTGTCCGCTTCCCGCGGATTCTTCGGCTCCAAACCATTCTCCAGAGCCAATCAAGCCCTAGTCACCATGAGTGCCGAACCGGTGGATTGGACTCTTTAGACAGACCAACAGTCATTGTAAGTAGTTACAGTGGGGGCATGACTTTGTTCCCCACGCAACCGAACATACCTTCGCAGACCACCGCCGCACGACCGGTCACCGTTCCCGCGCCCGGCGTGTCGGCTCAGCTGGGTGCCGATGACGCCAAGCGCGCACGTATCCTGGCCGACATCATTCGGGCGAGATTCGCCCAGACACTGGTGGGTCAGGATAATCTGCGCGAATCGCTTATCGTGACCTTGGTGGCCGGCGGGCATATTCTTATCGAATCCGTGCCGGGCTTGGCCAAGACCACGGCCGCCCAGACACTCGCCACCTGCGTATCCGGCTCGTTCAAACGCGTGCAGTGCACTCCTGATCTCATGCCATCCGATCTGGTGGGCACGCAGGTCTTCGATTTTGCGTCGCAGAAGTTCACCACGCAGATCGGCCCGATTCACGCCAATTTCGTACTGCTGGACGAGATCAACCGCTCGAATGCCAAAACCCAGTCCGCCATGCTTGAGGCCATGGCCGAGGGTGCCACGACCGTCGGCGGGCAGCGTATCGCCTTGCCCAAGCCGTTCATGGTGATCGCCACCGAGAATCCGATTGAGGAGGAGGGCACGTTCAACCTGCCCGAAGCCCAGATGGATCGTTTCATGATGAAGGCCGTCATGACCTATCCTTCGCCCGACGAAGAGGCTCGGATGCTGGCCATGCTCACCCGCCGTGGCTCCGACATGATCGGTCCCGACACCATCACCGGCGAACGCATTTCCGTGTCCGACGTTGATTTTTTGCGCAAGGCGGCACGCCGCGTGCATGTTTCCGACGCGATCATGCGTTATGCGGTCGATATCACCGCCACGTCACGAGGTGCCGGCTCCCGCCCCATCAAGGGACTGTCATCCTTGGTGCGTTTGGGTGCCTCGCCGCGCGCCACCATCGCCTTGACCCGCATCGGCCAGGCGAAGGCATTGCTGTCCGGGCGCGACTATGTGGTGCCCGAGGATCTCAAGGCGTTCGCTCATGAGGTGCTGCGCCACCGTATTATGCTGACGTTCGAGGCACTGGCCGATGGCGTGGTCAGCGATCAGATCGCCGACAAGATCGTCGAAACGGTTCCTGTTCCGTGAGTTCCGATTCCGTTCGCAAGAAGATCGAGGCCCTTGGCACTCAGCTGAGCCTGCCTACAGTAAGGAAGGCTTTGGGCGTGCTGGAGGGCGAACACGCATCCGGGCGTCGTGGCGGCAGCGGCGATGCGATGGATGTGCATGCCTATGAGCCAGGTGACGAATCCCGTCTTATCGATTGGAAGACCAGCGCCCGCCAAGGCCGCCCCATGGTGGTCGAGCGCGAGCGCCTGTCGACGTCACGGGTCTGGTTGCTGATGGACGTTGGCCTGGAGATGACTGGCGTATGCCCTTCCGGAGAACGCGCATGGCAGGTTGCCGCCAATGCGCTGCGTATGTTCGCCGCACTGTCGTTGCGCCGGTCGGACGATATTTCGCTGGTGTTCGGCGATGAGTCCAGCATCACCCGCGTGCCGTTCAACGGTGGGTTCGCGCAGTTCGAACGCACGCTGGACAAGGCGCTTGATCGTGATTGGGATCATCACCGTAATATCGACGCGCTGCTGGAATATGCGCGCCGTATCAAGGATCGTGAGGCATTGATCGTATTGGCCACCGATGAGCATGCGATGGAGGAGCGGCATATCACCACGATCCGTCGTATTACCCGCACCCATCCGATGGTGCTGATCGATGTTGCGACGATGAATCCGTTCAAGGCCGTCTCATCCCGCCACGCTCCCGCCGACGGCTTGAGTGCACGGCGTGTGCCGGCATTCCTGCGCAACGCCAAGGCAGCGGCCGAGGTCGATACTCATCGCGCGTATATGGCCGCGGCTTTGGAACAGGAGCTCACCCGTGCCGGTTCCCATATCATTCGAGCCGCATCCAGCGAATCCATGTTCGATCGTTTCGTCGCCCTGGTGTCCCGGGCATTGGCCCGCACCACACGCAATAGACTGGGCACTGCACCCGAACTGGTCGGACTGACTTTGGCGGGTGATCTATGATGCACAGCATGTTCCCCATCATCCCGCTCGCCACTGATCCCGGCGATCTCAGGCCCGTGGAGTCGTTGGCCTTGACCACTCCCCTGGTGATGGCCATCGTCGCATGCCTGTTGCTGGCGGTAGGTCTGATCGCGTTGATCATCATGCTGTCTCGCCCCGCACGCAAACCTCGGAATAGCGACCGTGCGCGTGGCACTCATAGCAATGCCAGTTCCAAGGCCGAGTGGCGTGCCCGCATCGACGATGTGGTGGCCCGTCATGAATCCGGAGCACTGCCCCGGCATGAGGCTTTCGTCGAATTGGCCGTCATCGCCCGTGATTTCGCCGGTGCCGCCTCAGGCAGGGAGCTTAGTTCCAGTACGCTGACCGATTTGGCGTACCTGAATCGCACGCCCGCGAATCGCCAAGGATTGGACGCATTGAAGCAGACCATTAGCGCGTTGTATCCACCGGAATTTGCCGATGATGCCCGCAACCGAATCGCCCAGACGACCAGCGTGCAGCAGGCCGCCGAGTGGGTGGCGAATCTGGTGGAAAGGTGGCGTTCATGATGCTGGCATGGCATTGGCCTTGGGCCGCTCTGGCCGGCGTCTTGGCAGCGCTGGCGATTATCGTGCTGATTGTCGTGTTCGCCCGCCGTAACACCGCCGACGACACCCCTGTATTCTCGATGGACGACGATCTCAATACCGAGCACGCTTCCCGTCTGTTCCGTCAATGGCGCGCTTTGGGCCGTCTCGCCATCAGCGTGCTGGTGCTTGCGCTGGCGCTGGCCATTGTGCTGGTGGCTCGCCCCAGCCAAGTGGATGCCGGTGACGAACGCGCTTCCAGCCGAGATATCGTCCTGTGTCTGGATGTGTCGGGGTCCACGCTCCCCTATGATCGCGAGGTCATCGATACCTATTTGGAACTGGTCAAGCATTTCGAGGGGGAACGTATCGGTTTGAGTATCTTCAACTCGACCTCACGCACGGTGTTCCCACTGACCGACGACTACGAACTGGTCACCAAACAGTTGACCTCCGCCAGCAAGGCGCTGAAAGGCGTCGAGTCGCAGGATGACGTCGATAAGATGTCCGATGCCGAATATCAGGACATCGCCAATTGGCTCGAAGGCACGCAGAACCGCAAGGACGCCACCTCCTTGATTGGCGACGGCGTGGTGTCTTGCGCGGCGATGCTCCCCGGTTTCGCTTATGGCGAAGCCAATCAGGCGAATGCCGACCGTCAGCGTGCGGCATCCATCGTGCTGGCCACCGACAACGTCGTGTCGGGCAAACCCACCTATTCGCTGACCGAAGCGTTGGATTTGACCCAGCAGACCAAAATCACCGTGGACGGCCTGTATTCCGGGCCGAAAGCCAGTGAATCGGACCAAACCACAACGGATATGAAGTCCGCGATCGAGTCGCATGGAGGCATCTTCCTCACCCAATCGAATGGCGCGTCGATAGATGAGCTGGTACGGGATATTCAGTCGCGTAGGGATACGGATGTGGAGAACAAGGCGAAATCCTCAATGGTGGACGCTCCCGGTCTGTGGACGCTTGCTCTGACCGTGATACTCATTATCTGGATCGTATGTGCATGGAGGTTGAGGCGATGAACGGATTCACCTTCTCCCCCGCCTTGGGCTGGGTCGCCGGCGGACTGCTGGCGGCCGGGCTCGCCGTACTGGCCATTCTCGAAATCGTATTGTTTGTTCGTCGCCGTGTTTCCAGTGACGAGACCGTGTGGGCTTGCATACGTCGTACGTTTATGCTGCTCATCGTAGCGGTGATGGTACTGACTCCCAGCGTGGTATCGTCTACCACCTCACAGGCCATCAATGCCACCGATGTCATCGTGGCGGTGGATACCACCGGGTCGATGGCGGTGGCCGATGCCACATACGGGTCCGAGAAGACCATTACCCGCATCAATGCCGCACGTCAGGCCGTGCATGATGTGACCGCCGCTTACCCGGACGCCAGTTTCGCGGCGTTACGGTTCGGTGCTTCGGGAACGCTTGATGTGCCGCTGACCCCGGATGCGCCGGCCATCGATAATTGGGCCAACACGTTGGCGGTGGAAGCCACATCCGTGTCGGCGGGCTCCAGTCTGGATGCTCCGATCGATCAATTGCTGCTGACCGCGAAGTCGATTCGTGAAGCGCACCCGGATGATGCGATTGTGCTGTACCTCATCACTGACGGCGAACAGACCTCGAATGTGAAGCGCCGTACGTTCTCGTCACTGCGCCAGTATCTCAATGATGGGTTTACCGTGGGCGTCGGCTCGACCGAGGGCGGCAAGATTCCCGTCATCGCCGATGGCGTCAGCGCCGGAGATTCCAATACCACGGACCACTGGGTGATCGACCCGGATACCGGCGAACCCGGCATCTCCAGGATGGATGAGAAGAACCTCAA
Source organism: Bifidobacterium sp. FKU (assembly GCF_026016385.1). Taxonomy (NCBI): domain Bacteria; kingdom Bacillati; phylum Actinomycetota; class Actinomycetes; order Bifidobacteriales; family Bifidobacteriaceae; genus Bifidobacterium; species Bifidobacterium sp. FKU. The sequence continues at coordinate 831,546 of NZ_CP092888.1, read as the reverse complement.
AGACATTACCGACGAAATCAGTGGCACGTATGTGGCCGTAAACGCTTCACAGACTTTGGCGGATGCGGTTTCGGCCAGGTCGTCGAAGCAATGGCGCATGACCACCACGGTCAAGGAGCGCACACGCACCACGCCGGTGGTATGGCCGTTGGCCATTGCGCTGGCGATATTGCTTGCCATGGAAGTCGGTGCATGGATCGCAACCTCAAGGAGGCTGCTGTGAGGAACAGTAACGAAATCCACGAGAACGATGGCTCGGCGAATATTCGGATGCGGGCGAAATGCCCGCTTTGGGCACGTATCGTCCTGGCTTGTGGCGCCGTATTGCTGCTGCTGGTTGCCGGCGTGGCGTCAGTAAACCTGTCCGCTTCGATTACGTTCAATCAGGCCACCGCATCATTGAATGCCAATATCAAAGCGGCTCAGGATGAGTCCACGGATATCACCACGCTCAAGGCGCAACAGCAGCAGACCGATGCGCAATTCGCCGAGGCCGGGCGAATGCGTACGCTTCTGTTGCCGCAAGTCAAGGACGCCATCGACACCAATGCTTCGATTTCTTCCGAGCTGACGAAGATCACCCTGAAACAGGCCGAGGCGCAGAACAGCGGTTCCGGTTCCGGGCAAGCCCAATCGGCGCAGCAATCCGAGAGTTCCTCAGCCAATGCCAAAAAGGGCGGCGCGTTGACCGACGAGCAGAAGAAGCAGGTCGAGGAGCTGATGAAGGCCAATCAGCAATCCACCGATACCCAGTCGAACACCACCCAATCCAAGCAGAAGGCGACGCAGAACAAGGGTACCGGGGCCACCAAGCCGTGGTAAGCAGTCGTTCACGGTTGCTCTTTTTCTCACATCCTCACGGGTCATGGCCTTATCGCGGCTGTTTCCCGGTTTCGGCTGTCGGCTTTGGCGTTTGTCTGATCCCGATAGCCCATGGCTGATCCAAGGTGTGCCCAAACAGGCTATTTGTGGATAATCGTTACGACTATGCACAACACTTGTGAATAACTTCGCCCAAAATCGGCAAGCTAGAACCACATTGGTCGTCCCGGCTGGACAAGCATGAGTCCTGTCCTTTTAGCTGGATATATGAATACCTACACCAGCAACCGAGCACCCATCGATCCCACCGGCGGCTTTGCCGGCAATACGGTGACGCCGTTCGATTACGGCACTTGCCCTTGCCATGCGGCGGTACAGCGTAGTCGCGACCTCGTGTCCGTCCAGCGTGCGGCCACACTGGCGCAATCGGACCAGACGGCGGTGGCCGTGAACCGCTCCCGCAACATCGTGTGGACCGGTAAAGCCGCCGATCTATTCCGATCGCGGCTCAGTCGCACCGCACAGTATTCGGCCAGTCTCGCGCAAGACATGGAGACCACCCACCGATTGGCTTGGGGGTCATCATGAGCGAGCACGATTACTGGCAGGTGGAATCGTCCGTTTACGGCGGAGTGGGATATGCGCCAGCCACTCTTGAAGAATATGCCGCCATAGCCAAGGCTCTCGATGACGAGGCGGCAGGATTTGCGGCCATAGCCACGGCTTGGGAATCGGCCGCATTACAGTTACAGTCACATCGGCATAGTGCGCCGATGTGCGTCACCTTGCAGTCGGGCGATCCGAGCGCCGTTGTTCCCGGCCATGTCACTGTACCATATGCCGCGCTGGGCAATCGGTGTTATGACCATGCAACGGCATGTCAGCGGTTGAGCGATGACCTGCGTGGCGCGGCCGATCTGCTGATTCGCGCACACTCTCTGTATTCTCAGGCGGAGATGACGGCTCGGCGCATGTTTACCGAATTATTGCAGGCCGGCACACAGGCCAAACCGGGATATGCCGCGGTGGGTGTTGCCGCTGTGGCGGCGGGCGGCTTTCTGGCCGGCTGGGCTATTGACGGCAAACCGAACCCGGCATGGATGTCCACGTTCACCTATCCGTTCCAGGAAGGAGTGCTTAGCGGCGCGGGCGGAATCATTGGCGGCGTACCTATCGGCAAGAGCATTGCGCACACCGATGAGGTCAACAAGGCTGCGGGAAAAATCGCCAATTTCTCCGGACCCGCGAAAGACATCATCCAAGGCAATCATCTGGAAGTGCGCGAGGTGCAGGCGAATGCCGACGTCGTCCGCGCAAGCGGATCGGTGGCCGAGTCAATGGAGAATCTGCGCAGACTCGCCGAAGAGCGGCTCGGCAAAATCGAGCTGAACAGCGGACTCGAATATGGGACCATCGCCATTCAACGCTATGAACGGGCTGATGGAACCAACTCCTGGCTGGTCACCATCCCGGGTACCGATGGACAGCCTGACTCACCATTCGGCTGGGCGCAGAACGTGGAACTGATGAGCGCCGATCAGGAACGCCGCAGGAAAGCGGACAGCGCTCGCATGGTTGCCGAGGCGATGCGTCAGGCAGGCATCGGCAAGGACGAGCCCGTGGCACTGATCGGCCACTCCCAAGGTGGCATCGTTGCCGCCACGCTTGCCTCGGATTGGGCGGAGGAATATACCATCGAGCATGTGGTGACAGCCGGATCGCCGGTGGCCAATCATCCGATTCCGCAACGCACATGGGTCACCAGCGTGGAGATCGATGATGAACTGGTCGCCGCACTGGATGGTTCCGCCAACCCGGTCACCGATAACTGGCTCACCGTACAAGGGCATGTATCGCCCGCGCCCGAGGCAACACCATCCACAGTGCATTCGGACGGCTCATGCACTCCGGGCGCGACGCCCATCACCGGTCTGACCCCATATGACGCCGCACCCGTGGCTGGTTCGACCAACGGCAGAGAGTTGTCGCATTGGATTAAGTACCATCAGGCTGCTTATCAGAACGCCACCGATCTCGGCTCCCCCGCCGTGCAACGCCACGAAGCGCATTTTCAGGAAGTCATCAACGGCGAACTCAAGGAAACCCGCTACTACCAAGGCCGCATGACCTAGTCCGCGACCATTGCCCCTGGCGAGCGAACCACCGAGTTCAGCGTTCGGCGGTTAAAAGTAAAATATGGCACGCGACCTTATCACCGTCATGACACAAGATGCTGATTTCGCACTCACCATAGAGACAAAATTGCCGCAATCCGTACAAGCGCATCTTGATGAAGCTCGGCGACTGTGGAAGGAAGAAGCGGAATGCAGATCGAACGCAGCGCGGGAAACTCGTGCCGCGGCACAAGAACTACATGGCATGGGTCTCGCCCTACAGCAAATAGGCGATATACTCGGGGTCTCACGGCAACGAGCACATCAACTTGTCAATGCTTAGCAATCAATCGGCTACCCCACAATGCAATCACCGCAGAGACGCGGCTAGCGCCACTTTCCCGGGCTTGTTGCGCTAGCATGCCCGAGAACCCCTCTATCAGCGCAACATTCCCGGGAAAGTGGCGCGCAAAGAGTGTCAGGCGCGTCGCCCGATGAGTGCGCGGCCGGATGCGAGGCGGTCGAGCACACCGGTTTTGGCGATGGCCAGCATCAGATACCAGGCCATGACCTGTACGGCTCGGGCGGGAACGCCGCACCACAGTATAGCCGCTCGGTTCACGGCTGGAAGTACCCTTGGAGGTTATGAAGCTTACCGATATTTCCCCCGCAATCGCATTGACCCCGCTCGACGGCCGTTACCACAAGGCCACCGCTCCGCTCGTCGAATACATGAGCGAACCTGCCCTGAACCGCGAACGCATGCGTGTCGAAGTCGAATGGATGATTCTTCTGGCCAACGGCTTTGAGGGCAACGGCAACCAGCCGATCGTTGACGGCGTCAAGCCGTTCACTGCCGAAGAGCAGGCCTTCCTGCGCGCCATTCCCGAGGACTTCGGCGCCGAAGGCATCAAGCAGCACGCCGCTCATGAGGCCATCACCCACCACGATGTGAAGGCCGTGGAGTACTACATCGACGATCAGATCGACAAGGCTCCGGCCGAGCTGACCAACATCAACGACGAGCTGAAGACCCTCGTACACTTCGCCTGCACGTCCGAAGACATCAACAACCTCTCCATCGCCCGTTGCGTCAAGAACGCGATGGAACACGTGTGGACCCCGGAGTTCAAGCGCATCATCGACCACCTCGCCGGCAAGGCCGAGGAATTCAAGGATATGCCGCTGCTCTCCCTCACTCACGGCCAGCCGGCCACGCCGACCACGCTCGGCAAGGAGCTCGCCGTCTACGTCTACCGTCTGAACCGTCAGCTCAAGCACATCGAAAACCAAGAGTACTTGGGCAAGATCAACGGCGCGACCGGCACGTTCGGCGCCCACCTGGCCGCATGCCCGGATGTCGACTGGGTCGCCGTCTCCCGCGAATTCGTCGCCAACCGCATGGGCCTGACCTGGAACCCGCTGACCACGCAGATCGAAAGCCACGACTGGCAGGCCGAGCTGTACTCCACCGTCTCCCACGCCAACCGCATCATGCACAACCTGTGCGTGGACGTGTGGATGTACATCTCCCGCGGCGTGTTCGCCCAGGTGCCGGTCAAGGGTGCCACCGGCTCCTCCACCATGCCGCACAAGGTCAACCCGATTCGTTTCGAGAACGCCGAAGCCAACTTCGAGATCAGCTGCTCGCTGCTCGACACCCTCTCCGCCACGCTGGTGGAATCCCGTTGGCAGCGCGATCTGACCGATTCGACCACCCAGCGCAACATCGGTTCCGCGCTCGGCTACTCCTTGCTCGCCCTGACCAACCTCATGGGCGGCCTTGAGTCCATCCACCCGAACACCCACGTCATCGAGCGTGAGCTGGATGAGAACTGGGAGGTGCTTGGCGAGCCGATCCAGACCGCCATGCGCGCCTGCGAGCTCAAGGGCCTGCCCGGCATGGACAAACCGTACGAGAAGGTCAAGGAGCTTATGCGCGGCCACTCCATCGACAAGGAGCAGGTCGAGCAGTTCATCGACCAGCAGTCCTTCGACCCGGAAACCGCCGCTCGCTTGAAGGCTCTGACCCCCGCCACCTACACCGGTGTGGCCAGCCAGCTCGTCGCTTTCGACCGTTGAGATAGGTGCGATGCGAGTCCCTCGAATCCCTCGCATCCACCACACTACTGCGCTGAGTCACAAACCGAACCGCAAACTGAACCGAACAAGGACAGACGTCAGGTAACCATTTCATGACTACTGAACAGGATCAGTCCACTACGGAAGATCGCCCGGACAAGGCGACCTCCTCCACTACCGACCGGCCGATCGCCTCTGGTGACGGCCGGTCGGCCAGTTTTGCTGTCAGCGGAACGGACAGCTCGACAACCGACGGCAGCAACGATTCCGGACCATACATCGACGACATCGCCCCGCGCCGCACGCGCGACTTCGGCGACCTGACCCGAGCCAGTCTGTCGCTATTGATGGCCGCCGTGGTTATGGTGTTCGCCGTATATCTGGGCGGCATGACGCGCGGCGTCGAATCCGACGCGCATACCGCCGCCCAAGCCATCAACTGGCTGGCCGCTTTCCCCTCCACCGTACTGACGCAGCTGGCCACCATCGTCATCGTGATCATCGTGCTCGCTCAATTGCTACTGGCCCGGGAATGGCTGCAGGCTGCGGTGTCCGCGCTGGCCATGTTTGCCGGATACGGCATTGTGTGGGTCATATCGACGGCAATCAGTAGTCTGAACGATTCCGCCCTGCCAATGGCACTGGTCTCAGCCGCCACCTCATACGGTTCCGAGCTGTTGCCCGACATCTACGCCGGCATGGCGTCCTTCCTGACCGCCGCCGGGCCACGCCGTACCCGCTCCACGGTCAAATGGAGTTGGAATATCCTGTATGCCATCGCCGCGGTGATGGTGGTGCTTTCGTGGCATTCGGTTACCGGCATGCTGGTTTCGATGGCCGCCGGTCGCACGGTGGGCATGCTTATTCGATTCGTGGTCGGCACGCAGAATAAAGGCGTGTGGGGCAAAGATCTCGTCGCGGTGCTCTCAAGCATCGGATTAGAGACCACCTCACTCATCCGGCATCAGGAGCCCGGAATCGGCCATGGCTCATTGTCTGCCACTTTGGATGACGATTTGGCGGAAGGCTCACGCATCTACGATGTGGAGACCTCGAATAACCGCCGGTTCATCGTTTCCGTCATCGACGCGCAAACCCATACCGTCGGCTATCTGAAGCAACTCTGGGATTGGGTACGTTTTACCAGCGTGTCCATTCGACGCGATCGTTCCGTGCGCGACGCCGTTCAGCATCACTTTGCCATGCTGCTCGGCCTGCACAATATCAAACTGCCTGCGCCCGCCCCCTACGGCATCGCCGATACGGACGAGTCCGCGATTCTGGTGCTGGATGCGCACACCATCGAGATGCCCGCCAATCTGAACACGCTCACCCAGGCGGACGCCGTAGCATATATGCGATATCTGTCTGTGGCGAATCGCCGTGGATATACGCACCGGCGCATCACGCCTGATACGCTCGCTAGGCTTGAAGATGGCACTGCGGTTATCGCCGGCTGGCTGAATGGCGACAACGCTTCCGGCCCGGCCAATACCGCGCTTGACAAGGTCCAGTTGCTTGCGCTGTTCGCCGCGTTGATCGGCGTGAAACCTGCAGTCGCGGCTGCCCGTGAATCTTGGGGCGACACGACGTTGACCGCGCTGGCCCCGTTCATCCAGAAAGTCGCGGTTCCCTCCCCCACACGCGCATTGGTCACATGGGACAAGCAGCTGCTCAAGGAACTGCGAGACCACATCAACACCATAATTGATGAGGAGACCGCCGAATCCGCCGAGCCGGTGACGCTTGCCCGCTTCTCCTGGCGTTCGATGATCACCATGCTGCTGGTCATCGTGGCTGTGGTCGTGGTCTTCACCCAGTTGAAGCCCGAAGAAATCATAACCGCGCTGACCAACGCCAACCCGTTGATGGCGGTGGTAACGCTCGCGTTCGGTGCCTGCGGCTGGATCGGATCGTCGATTTCGCTCGGCGCTCTCATGGATCGCAGCAAGCGAGATAACACGGGCGTGTTCATGAGTCAGGTTGCCGGCGGCTTTGCCACGGTATCCATGCCGGCCGGCGTGGGGCCCGCGTTCGTCAACCTGCAGTTTCTGCGCAGATCCGGCTATCGCAACACCCCGGCCACCGCAATCATGAGCGCCGCGCTCGTGGTGTATTACGCCGTGTACTTCTCCATGCTGGTGTTGATTGGCCTATTCACCGGCCGCAATATGTTCTCCGGCGCGATTCCGACGAATACGTTGGTCCTTGTGCTGGGCGTGGTGGTTGTGGTGTTGTCCATTGCGATGATGATTCCGCCGTTGCGCCACTGGGTGACCCGTCGTCTTATGCCGCTGGCCAAGACGTATATCAACCAGCTGCTGGACGTGCTTTCCCAGCCCCGACAGCTCACGGTCAGCTGCCTGGGCGCACTGTTCCAGAACACGACCACTGGGCTCGCTTTCTGGGCGGCCTTGCAAGCGTTCGGTTATTCATCAAATCCGATTGAAACGACGTTCGTCTTCATGCTGGCCTATGCGTTGGGTTCCGCGGTGCCCACCCCCGGTGGTTTGGGCGGTGTGGAAGCCGCGTTGACCTTCGCATTCGTGGCGGTCGGTGTGCCTCAGGGCGTAGCTCTATCCGCCACGTTGCTGCATCGCGTGGTGTTCTATTGGCTACGAATTCCTCTGGGCGCAGCCGCTATGAAGTGGCTCGACCGTCATAACCTCGTCTGATCCGTCCGTTTTTGTCCATCCTGGGCTTCAGAACACGAAATAGATGTGAAAAGCCTTATACGATGCGGGTTTTCGCAGGAACATGCGCTAGTATCATTGATGAAAACGTGGACGAAGCAAAAGTGCTCGCCCCCTGACCCAAGAAGGATGCTTTATGGCATACAACAAGTCTGATCTCGTCTCGAAGATCGCCCAGAAGTCCAACCTGACCAAGGCTCAGGCCGAGGCTGCTGTTAACGCCTTCCAGGATGTGTTCGTCGAGGCTATGAAGTCCGGCGAAGGCCTGAAGCTCACCGGCCTGTTCTCCGCTGAGCGCGTCAAGCGCGCCGCTCGCACTGGCCGCAACCCGCGTACTGGCGAGCAGATTGACATTCCGGCTTCCTACGGCGTTCGCATCTCCGCCGGCTCCCTGCTGAAGAAGGCCGTCACCGAGTGACCTTCTGCTCGTAGCGATTACTTCGAGCATTACTGACGACAAAGACCCCGACCGAGATGGTCGGGGTCTTTTTGTTGCAGTGCTTAGATGGGGGCTATAGGAACCTCTGTGGTGCTTCAGCAACGTCTTATCTTCGTTCCGAGCCGGCAGTGGTACGTGCTGCGCGCGATGCCGACCTCGGCCAGCAGGCTCTCGGCATTGACGTGCGGCTCCCCACCGGCCTTTTTGACCGGGATCGTCTTTTCCCGGCTTGTCAGGTTGTCCGGGTCTGCGCCCGGCTCTTTTCCCACCAGCTCCGCCGACCCCTTCATGATCGCCAGCCTGATCTCCATCGCCCGGCATTCGGCGCGCAACCGCTCCAGGTCGGCGTCCTACGCGGCGATCTCGCCGCGTAGGACGTCCGGATCCGTCTGCGGCGCGCCGGCCTTGCGTTCTGGTTCGTCCTTCGCCACCGCGGTCCCTTTCCGCTCGCCTAGCAGTTGCCGTCTCCGGTTTCTCACGACCGAGGAATCCACTCCCAGACCGGCGGCCGCCTGCCGCGACGTCATCTCGCCGGACGCGACCCTGAGCACGGCCTCGCGTTTGGGCCCGTCGGGGACCGGGCCTCGCCTGACACGGTGTTCGCCGGGCGCGAGCTCGTCGATCCACGCGGCCGGAAGCGCCTTGCTCGGATACCCCAACCGGCGCATCGTGCGGTTCGCCCGACGCCCGTGCGTCAGATAATGGTCCACTTACAGCGGCACCACCGCTACCGTGACGTTCCCTGCAGGCACATTCCAACCGAACGAATCCGTCACCGTGCACTACGATGGTGCCATCGTCGCCGACGTCCAGCAGATCGCTGCAGTATCCAAGACGTTCACTGCCAAGGCAGATGGTTCCTTGACTTTGCTGTACACGTTCAAGGCCAGCCAGGCCGGCAAGACCATCGCGGTCACGGCTGTTGGCGCTGTATCCGGTACCAAGACCGCCACCATTCAGGTTCCGGCAACCGGAACCGGTGACCAGTCCGGTACCACGACTACCACCACCGCCGACACCGGTGCGGCCATCGCACCGTACGGTGTGGCCATTGCGTTGCTTGCCGCCGCGGGCATCGCCCTGTTCGCCGTCCGCAAGAGCACCACTCGTCGCTGACGTGACTGACATAATGGACGGTAGACGCTGAAGCATAGTTCGCGAATACCACTGAACCGGGAGTCGATGATTCCCGGTTTTTCCATGTTATTGCTACGGTACATAACGCACGCATATTCACGAGGAATGCTCACTGAAATATACGAGGGAATGCTCACAACACTTGAGAAGGGACGCTGTTATGCAGATCATGTATGTATGCACCGGCAATCAATGCCGTTCCGTGATGGCCGAACACTACACCCGAGCCAAGCTTGCCGACCGAGGAATTGGCTTGCAGAGCGGCAAATAGAGCCGGCAAAAAGACCGGTCAGCCATCGCGATGCTGAAATTGCATACTTCTATATTCAATACGGCTGATATCGCGGGTTCCCGTTTCCCTTTTCCTTGGCATTGGCTGAATCAGCGCTATTCGAGGAGCGCAATACGCAGGTCAAATGTTCTTCAATTATGCAATCATGCATGCATAGATTTGTATAATACGAAATTAGCCGGCTACAATTAGCGACGTAAAAAAAGACACGTGACCAATACAATAAGGAGAGCAATCATGGCTTCACTGCTTCAGGGATTCGAAGAGGTTCAGCTGGTCAAGCCGGTGGGCAAGACCGTTCTGACCGTCACCGATTCCGCCATTCGTTTCAACAAAGCCACCGCTGAAGCGCTCGGATTCCCGGCGTACGTCAAGGTGCTGATCAACGACAAGACCAGGCAGATCGCCGTGACCCCGACCACCGCCAAGGCCGGCAACGCCATCAAGTTCAGCAAGCCCGAAGGCAAGCAGGCCGCTTCGGTAAGCATCAAGGAAGCCACGCTCATTGAAGCAGTGAAGGCATACCTCACTCTGCCCGAGGCACCGGAAGGCGAAATCGCCTACCAGTCCGTCAACGGTACCGCCTACCCCGAAAGCAAGACCGTGATCTTCGACGTGGCCAACGCCACCGCCGGCACCATGAAGCGCCGCGGCCGCAAAAAGGCCGCCTGATCTCAGGTGATTATCCTTGATTGCCGTCATCGGCAGATCAGGAATTCGGCTTGTATTTCTGAATGACTTTCACGAATACGGCGTTTTATGGAAACCGGTGATGCCGACCTGAAATGGGTCGGCATCACCGGTTTCCATATATCCCGACGGTTATTCTCCGTGGTCATTATTGCGGATTGCCTACGCCGCTGTTGGGTGCGGCACCAGCATTGTCTCCTGTTCCCGTGCCGGAATTATCCGGCGTGATCTGGTTGTTCGAGCCACCGGAATTATCCTGCGGGTACGCGGCATGCAGTCGATGAGCGGCATGATGCGCTGGCTCATGTGGATGAGCTGGCGGAGGAATCGGCCGGCGTTGCATGCCTGGCATAGCCATGCGAGGCGGGTTTGCATGCGGCGGATGAGGCGTTGCCATCGGTCGCTCCACACGGCTCCCGCATCGCACCATGCGTCCTGCAACAATGATTCGGCTTCGTCCAGCAGGTCGATGGCGCGCATGTTGACGGGTGCGGGCGCCTCGCCGCCCTGCGGTTTCCCTCCGCTGCCCGGTTCGCCGAGCTTGTACTCGTGGCGTGTGACGCGTTGCAGGAGATGCATGTTATGGCTCAGCTGGTGGAGAACTTTCGCGTAGGTGCGGCGGCAGTCCTGGCAGAGCGTCCACGGTGCCTCGACCTGCTGGCTGCCGCAGTATTGGCATGGTTCGATGACGATGGACATTGTTTGAGACCCTCCACGTTCGGCTATGATCGTGCTTGGTGAGCGTGCCCTCCGCCTGGTGGTGGAGGGTTTCGTTTTTTACACCAGAATTCAGAGTAATGGTTCGATGAATTCGGGTGTGGAATCGTCCTTGTGGGGTGCGGGCGTTTCCGGATGGGCGATGATGTACAGCACCTCATCCAATGGCACGTTGAGCAGCTTCGCCGTGTACTCGGGCGACGAGGCCTTGCCCCTGTGCCATTTGAGTATCAGCTCACGCTGGTTGTTCGTAATGCTCATGGTTGCTCTTTCCTGCCAGCCGATCTTGTTCTTGCCTTTGCTTCTGTTTATCCAGCCCCATACGCCTTGCAACGGGTAGCCGTTTATCCGTGCATGTTCCGCCGCGTACCGTGCGCATTCGCGTATCGACGGGCACGTGGAGCAGGCCTTGAGCGCCAATCGTTCCTCCTGCCGCGTGGCGGGGAAGAACAAGTCAGGGTCCATGTCCCGGCAAGCGGCCTTGTCACGCCAGCCGCCCATTACCCTTTGCACTTCGCATTCCAACGTCGAATCGCGGCGGCGAGCATCATGCCTTTCGGCCACTCCCACGCCACTGCGGGCTTCGACTTCAACGCGAGAGTACGCGGCTTGCACCTGCGTCCCCCGCGCCGAAAAACCAAAGCAGCTAGATAATGCTGCTCCTCCCACTTCGCCTTGACCTTGCCCCGCATTTGGGACACCGGCTAATCCTGTATTTCAATCCACGCACCCCAGTGAGGCGCGACTTGGCCCACCCTCGAAACCACACACCCACACATGATTTCAATCCACGCACCCCAGTGGGGTGCGACCCGGCCTATGGCTGACCGTACGGTTCGCCCCACGCATTTCAATCCACGCACCCCGTGAGGGGTGCGACCCGGCACATCCGTCAAAGTCACGGATGTTAAGACATTTCAATCCACGCACCCCGTGAGGGGCTTATAAATCGGTTTGTTTTAAGCAAAACCCCAAGAGTGTTGCCTCACTCTTGGGGTATTTTCATCAGACGGGGAACCCCGCCAAATATGTTCGGATAAACAAAATCCCGGCAGCCAAAGGCAACCGGGATTCATCAACGCGGCCTACGCGCCCAACGGCACGGCCTCCTCACGCGCGGTATCAGGTGCGACGTCTATATCACCGTCACCCCACAACACCGTACCGAGACCAGCCCGCGCAGTAGCGAACACCGCAGGATCATTCAACCCAGCGAACGCCGGATAGCCAAAATACTTAGCCATATCCAAGACGCCGCTATAACCATCGCTGAACCTGACCGCCACACGGTGGCCGTCCAACGGAACAGCGTCAGTCACCAAAACAACACCGTCACACATGAATAAACCTCCTTACCTAAGCGGCTCGATGTGTCCGGGTTGCACATGGGCCTCCACACACTTCCAATTGGACTCGAGATCCTCACGGTGTATTTCAGCCCACGCCAATACCAAACGTTCCTGTTTCCTAGGCAAACCGCCCTTAATCAAATCGCCATCAAACGAGTACTTAGCCCAATGGCCATTATATTCCGCGTGAAAATGCTTCACGGGACCATGGTCATTGGCGTACATGTAAATGACGATACCGAAAAACCTGCTTATTCCCGGCAACTATGCCACCTCCTTACTCTTACGCCGATCATATCGGCTGAACATTAACATTTCGTGGACTACCACACCCGTAAAGAGCGCAATAGCCCTAGCGGATTACTTAATCCGCAGAAGTTTCAGAATCAGAATCAAGTAACTTACGCGGATTACGCACACGCAAAGCATCACACAGCTTTATCGCAGTGGCTAAGGTTAAGTTAGCCTCAGAGCGCCTACCACACTCGATAGCCGCGATATTGCCGCCTGACATGCCAACCTTTTCGGCTAACTCACGTTGCGTCATTCCGCGTTTCATTCTCAATTCCTTTAATCCCTGGCCCTACTCCTAACTTGGATTAGCGGCCATTGTAGACCACTCAGACGGTGCGAGACAATTCCATGCCGGCAATCGCACCACGTTAGCGACTCGACGACGGTTCGGCCTTGCATGGTGTGAGGGTGCGACGCGAGCTGAGAATGGTCTGCAGGTCGGTGCCCAAGATTTCAATCCACGCACCCCGTGAGGGGTGCGACCGCTGACCAAATATTTCGTCCCTGGCTTGTTCGATTTCAATCCACGCACCCCGGTGAGGGGTGCGACTTCCAAAGGTGCCCAGCGCGGTCGCGCGTTTCTGATTTCAATCCACGCACCCCGTGAGGGGTGCGACCTTTTCTACGTAATTGTTCGCGGTCGATTTATAATTTCAATCCACGCACCCCGTGAGGGGTGCGACCGCGGGAATGGACTTCGCATCCCAAGATACGGACACTCCGACCACTCCTTAGCATCGATTGTACTGTACAATCCATTCATATCTCCCCAGATACGCAAATCTGCCGAATCGAAATACCAGCAAATCATCCACTCTTGAGTTATCAAACAGCAAAAAGAACATACACCGTCTTCAGAAGTCCTCAACCGTGGTGCGAACAGCCCAGTACTTCATGAGAGCTTGAGGCTCGCACCGACCAACATCCACACGCACGCACCAATCCGGCATCAAAGCATCATCACGCCATCAACAGGCATGTGTCGCTGCCTTCCTCGATATTCGATCTTCGAGGAATACTTCGCCCCGAGGTTGTAGTACCGAAGACTGTCTTGCGACTCATCCATAACCGCCGCCAAATCATGCTTCAGAATCAGGTAATCGGACGGCGATACAGAGCACTCGAAGACGCTGTTCTGCACGCGTTGACCGTATCTCATGCAAATCTTGGCCACGTTCCGCAGCCTTCGCCTGCCTTCGGGCGTTTCCGTGCTGACATCGTAAGCCACAACAACCATCATCGTTCCATCGTATCCCGTCTCCTTAATCATGCCGAAAGGAATCAGCTGCAGTGTTTCACATCGGCAAGCCTCTCCCCCGACTCCAGGGAAAGCTATCTATTTCCACATGAACCAAGGTCCAAAGCCAGAAACCGAAAGCCGGCAAGCCGACTCCATGGAAAGCTATCTATTTCCACATGAACGGCGGATAAGCATCCAAATCACCGCGGATCACACGGCTGAGCAGCAATGCCTGTACATGGGGCACCAGTCCCCACGGCATCTTCTCGTTGAAAAACGGATGGGTAATTGTCTCCTGTTTTCGCTTCTGCCACGCGACAAGCACTGTTTTGCGCCCACTCTCGGAAAGGAACACGCCGCCGTTCTCACGCACTTCGAACTGGGAGGGCTTGACCGCTCCCGTGTTGATGAGCGTCAGTACGAAACGGTCGGCCAAAGCCGGCCGAAATTCTTCAACCAGATCCAGCGCCAGGGAAGCGCGCCCCGGCCGATCGGTATGCAGAAACCCCACATAAGGGTCAAGCCCTACTCCTTGCAGAGCCGCGATGCAATCACTGGTCAATATCGAATACACGAACGACATCAACGCATTTGCACGATCCAACGGAGGCCTGCGGCTGCGCTGCTCAAAGAAGAACGCGTCCTTGTTGCGTAGAATCAGGTCATCGAAAACGAAGAAATAGTCTTTGGCGGCCAATCCTTCCACTCCGCGCAGCCCGTCTATGGACGTGCAATCGCGTACACTCAGCAACGACTGCCGAAGTTTCTCGCTTTGCTCAGCGATTCGCTCACTGTTGATGCGTAGCGCGTGATCCCGTTTGGTTCGCTCAAGAACCCAACGAGAGTTGTAGATCTTCCCAATGATGAACGACCGCGCGAACAATAAGGCAGCACCGTCATCGTCCGCGAAACGGAACTGTTCACGACGAAGTAGCACGTTGCGGTCGTTCTCGCCGAGTATCGAACAGTAGTATCGTCCATGAGGGGAAAAGAACGACAGTCCTACTCCGAATTCCGAGCATCTGCCCATGAGTGCGGGCGACGCGCCCTTGTAAGAAAAGCTCACGACGCTTTCCAAGGAGCGCAACGGGATCCGTCCGAGCGTGGCATCTCCTTGCTGGACTATGACATTGTCGTTCTTCAGCGACAGATAGGCGTCCTCGCTGGTGACATACAAGGTGTTGAGCAGTTGCCTCATGTGCGATTCTCCTGTCCGGCCGCTTCTGCGCGCATGACCTCATCAATGAATTGTTTCGCCGAGCGGCTTCTCGCAAGTTTCGGCAGGCAGATATCGCGTAGCGAGCATGCTCGGCAGCTTTTCGAAGGTTTGACGTTCGGAGTGTGCCCGCGAGCGAACAGGTCGTGCATCTCACCCGACATAGCAACGATCTGATCGCGTAACGATTCATCAAGACGCACGCGCTCCCTATGCTTGGTCTGCTGGTAGAACAACGCGCCTTCCGGAATCGAGCAGGCCAGCATCTCTTCCAGGCACACAGCCTCCGCGCAAAGTTGAAGGCGATCCGCATCCGTCTGTTTGGGTGCGCCATGCTTGTATTCCACGGGGTAGGGCGACCAGGTACCAGCTCGCCCATGCAACGGCACGCCGGCGTCCGATTGCCGGAACTCGACTACGTCACACGCACCAGTGATGCCCAGCCGTCGTGAAAACACGCGCAGATCGCGCATAATCAGCAGATCGCCCCGCGCTTCCGACGCACCATAGTCGTGAGCCCTGTCATGTTCCAGGGAGCCGGCCGTCGTGAGATAGTTGTCCTGCCACTGCTGCTCGATATGAATCAACGCCCACTGCCGCCTGCAAAACACGAAATGTTGGAGGCCGGAAAGAGCCAGCCAATCGTCCTCTGGATAATCTGTTGGCTCTTTCACAGTTGCTCCTTTATGCCGACAATACTGACGGGATTGATTCAGCGACCTTCGAGTACTTCATAGTGGAGACCGGGAATATGCGTGGCATCCACGGTGATGACACCTTCTTCATCAACCTTGGCAGTACGGTGGACCTTCGCTGACGAATATTGGCCCGCTTTGCTGTTGTGCGTATGTGTTTCTGCAAATTGGCGTCCATAGTATGGGCACTATTTTTCAGCAGTATAGGCGGCTGGTTTCCAGCAGAAACCGCGTCGTCGGGTCCGCCGCCTTTTTCTTGGTTATCTGGTCATGAGGGCGTGCTCGCTGCGGTAGGAGCCTCCCTCGAATCTGATGAGCCTGCCGTGGTGCACGGTGCGGTCGATCAGCGCGGCGGCCATGTTCTTGTCGCCGAGCACGCGTCCCCAGCCGGAGAACTCGATGTTCGTGGTGTAGATGACGCTCCGGGTCTCGTAGGAATCCGATATGACCCGGAACAGGAGCCTGGATCCCTCCTCGTCGATCGGCATGTAGCCGAACTCGTCGATGACCGGGAGCCTGGCCTTGGCGATCTGCCGGAGCTCCGTGTCGAGCCGGTCCTCCCGCTTCGCGCGGCGCAGCCGCATGAGCAGCCCGGTCGCGGTGAAGAACCCGGCCGGTATCGCGCGCATGCACGCGAGCCTGCCCAACGCGACCGCGAGATGGGTCTTGCCGGTGCCGACGGGCCCGTAGGGCACGAGGTCCTCGCAACGGTCTATGAAGTCGAGCGCCTCGAGCCGCGCGCGTCCCCAGTCGGCGGGCATGCGCAGGTCGGACCAGTCGTATCCCTCGATGTCCTTCGCGTTCGGGAATCCCGCGGCCTTGAGGAGCCGGACCCGTTTCGACCGCTCCCTGGAGGCGATCTCCGCGTCGAGCCGGCTTTCCATCAGATCCAGCTGGACGGGCGTCGCCCGCTCGATGCCTCGGCGAGCACGTCCCGGGTCAACGGCAGCCGTCTGGCCGTCTCCATGATCCTCTCGCATCTGGCGATGGTGTCGGCCCTGCGTCTGCGTGCCGTGTTCCGTCCGGTCGCGTCGTTCATCGTTCCGTCTCCTTTCCGCCGTTTCCGGTGATGAACCGGTCGTATCCGGCCAGGTCGGGCCCGTCGTCGGTGATGGCGCCGGCATCGGTATCGCGTGCACGCAGGGCGAGGGTGACGAGCGTGGATTCGTCCAATGCCGAACCCGGCCCGTCGGCCATCGCCCGGCTCGCGGCCGCGACCGCGTTGCCGAAACCGGCAGCCGCGCATGCCGCGCCTATCGATCTGAGGCTCTGCGCGAGGCGTTTGGAATCGACCTCGTCGAGCCATGCGCGCACGGCCTCGGGGAAATCGGGGCGTATCGACGATTCCCTCCAGGATCCGGGTTTGGCCGCGAGCACGGGCATGGCCAGCTCCGGATCCTGCAGCGTGGACTGGCCCCGTCCGTATACCCGGGGGTACCGCGCGACGATCTCCCCGGCACCGGGATCGGTGATCCGCACGCCGTCCCAGCGGATGGCGGCCAGGAGCGTCCTTCCGTGCAGCGCGGCGCCTGCGAGGTACCGGTTCGAGTCGATGTCTATCCGCCCGTACTGGTCGGCCCTGCGGCTCTCCCATCTGATCGGGTCGAACGTGGTGGAAGGCAGCGGCATCAGCGCCGCGCGATCCTCCCCGAACACGTCCCCGATGGCGGTGCCCCTGCGGTAATGCCTCGACGAGGCGGCCAGCGCATCGCATCTGTCGAGCATGATCCGTCCGAGCTGCGCGTGGGTCTCGGCCTCCAGCGGCGGGACCATGAGGTTGCGGCGGAGGAACCCGACCGCGTTCTCCACCGCGCCTTTCCCCCAACCGGAATAGGGGTTGCAGAACCTCGCGTCGATGCGGTGGCGCGCGAGGAACGCGTCGAACACCGCGGCGGGCGTCACCTCGCCCCTCGCGTTCCTGCGTCCCGCGCCGGTGGCGTTGTCCATGACGATCACGGGAGGGACGCCGCCGATGTGCCCGAACACCTCGACCGGCCCGTGGCACAGGCATTCCGCGTTCTCCCCGGGCAGGCTCGCCGCGTACCGCATGTTCGAACGGGGGAACGCGACGACCAGGCAGTGGTCGTCCACGAGCCCGCCGGCGATGCGGGCCTTCGCCACACCGAAATCGATCCGCGCGACGCCGGGCGCCCGGACGAGCTCGCCGTACCCGTCGGAACCGCTCCGGTTCGCCTCGCGCCAGCGTCTCACGTACCCCGGCGTCGTCGTGTACTCGCCGTCGTAGCCGGTCTCCGCGCGGAGCCTGTCGTGCACGCGTCTGGCGGTATGGCGCTGCTTGCGCGGCAGCATGCGGTCGGCCTCGAGCCATTCGTCGACCAACGCCGCGTACGGGTCGATCTTGGAGCCCCGGCGCCTGTCCATGGGCGGTTTCGGGGTCATGTCGTCCATATCGGCGTATTTCGCGACCGTGGCGCGGTCCACGTCCGGTCTCCTCGCGATCTCCGACCTGGAACTCCCTGACGGTCCAGTCTCCTGATATCTTGCTGTTTGGGCATCGGTATCGCCATCGTCCTTTCCTTCCCGAGCGCCGCCGGCTGCAACCGGTGGATTCGTTTTCTGGTTACGTCTCGGGAATATACAGGCACGGCGGACCGGTGCCTGTTCTCGTCTGGGCGGTCATATGGTGCAGTTCCTGCTGGAAACCGGCAGCCCATACTACGGAAAAATAGTGCAGAAATTGCTTAAGAAAAATTGAAGCAAAACACGGCACAGCCGCGGAGACGCTGCCGGAGGGAACGCATCCCCTGGTGCGTTCCGACCGCGGCCACCACTGCCGGTGGCCCGGATGGCCGGCGCTCATGGAACGGTACGGCCCAGCGCGGTCGACGGGCGCCAGAGGCTGTTCCCCGGACAACGCCGCCGCGGGGGCTTCTTCGGACGGATGAAGACGGAATCCGTCTATCCCGGGCATTGGGAGGAGCGTGCCCGCGACGAGGTGCTTGCCCTGATCGACGAGTACATCCGTTGGCACGACCACGGGCGCATCAAACGGTCGCCCGGTTGGATGAGCCCGGTACAATACAGACAAAGCCAAGGAACGGCTGCGTGATCATCTCCAAGAAAACGTCCGCAGCCCCCCTACCAGACGGCGCAGCCGCCTCACTGTAAGGGTGGAACAAAAATCAGGCCTATCACACTACGGCATGCGATAACTTCTTCTTGAGAGTTGTTTTTCGACAAATCAAAGAAGAAGCGGATGTACGGAATCATGAGACCACGATGTTGGCTGTGGTCATATGCCATTCGTGGAGGGAGTCAGTCCACTCTCCTTGAATCGACTAGGCAAAGGATTAGCTGCAATACCGCGGTAAATCACGTTAACACTGCTGGTGAACGTTGCGACGTAGTCAACAAGATCAGGGTGAAGAGCCCACTGGTTTCGTACACCTTCGTTAATGGCGAGCAGTGCGAGCGAAGCATGCCGGGCATCAGTGTCACTGCGGATCTCTCCAGCACGGATGCCCTGCGCGATGACTTTCTCCATGGCGTTAAGCATGATACCGAGGTTTGTTTCAAGATGATTCTGAGCTGGCGTGTCTGCGGTCATTGCGGCGCTGGTGAGCATAGCTCGGAATCGCAGCAGGTCAGGATGCCTTGAAGCGGTGCGAACACTGTCGATGATTCGGTCAATCATTTCCCGCACGGTATCCGCCTCGAAGATGTCTGTGCGGTAGTCTGCTTCGCGCAATCGCACGACGGCGAGGAACAGGTCCGCTTTACTAGGGAAATGGTGTAGTACTCCGGCGTCGCTAATACCGACTTGTTTTGCTATATCGGCGATACGGACGTAGTTGTAGCCATGCGCTGCGAACAGGCTAGTTGCCGCGTTGAGGATAGCTTGCCTCATGCGTTCCCCTTTGATGTTGCGGCGGTGGATTGTGCGGGATGCGTTTATCAAGGGTGTGTCGGGACGAGATGATGCAGGATTCTGGTCGGAGCTCATGTGAGCCATTGTAGACTTCTGTGGTTCGTTCGAAACCCATTCTCATCCCGATGCACCCACTTCCTTTGAATCAGTCGATCGGCTCGAGGAACATGGAGCGTAACTGTTCCAAATGCTCCTTTGTCATACCGTTGTCGAGACAATACTGCGCCACGGTGCAATGCTTTGATCGTATCCTTCCAAGCATTTCACGCATAAGCGAGGCCGGAGATGCGAGTATGCCGGCTAGTGCCCCGACGCCGCCATCGGACGTCGTGTCATTCGGAATATCAAGCATTCCGGAGGATATGGCCTTGCGGAACGCTTCTCCAAGATTACCAGCCGACTGTGCATAAGATGACACAATGGATTCGTCATCCACGCCGAGGATTGCTTCCAAGACCGCCGCGACTATGCCGGTTCTGTCCTTTCCCGCGGTGCAGTGGATGAGCATCGGTCCGTTTCCTTCGGCTAGAAGCGTGAGGATGTACGCTATGGACGAGCCGGAATTATCCACGATGTTCCGATAAGTTGCTTTCAGGATTTCATGTCCCATTCGTGAGGTCTGCTCACCGTTTGCGCCGCTGAGTCTTGCCGCCGCCACGGAAAAGATGAAGTCGCTGGTGGATCCATCCGATGGATTGGAACCTGCAAGCAGGGGTATCCGGAGCACTTCGATTCCATCGACCTCGTAGGGCCAGCGAGTCACTTCCCATGAATCTCGCAGGTCCACGATGGTGCGCACGCCGAGTCGCTGCAGGTCGTTCCTGCCTTCCGGGGTCATGAAATTCAGCCCCGCCGAGCGCAGGAACAGGCCATTGCGCAGACGGTGATGCCCATCGACCGTCATCAAACCGCCAATTCCGCGCGCATTCGGCACCCCGTGAATCACGATACCTGCCGCGTCCCCATCAGATGGAGCGGCGACATTGTTCCCGGCTTCTTCCGAGGACGGTACGCACGCACCGTTGCTTTCTACGACCTTGGAGAACCAGAAGAAGGAGTCCTTACGTTCGCGTTCCAAGCTGTCGGCGTTGACATGGACCAAGCCGAATCGTTCGCGGAAACCATTCATCCATTGGATGTTGTCGATGGAAGACCAGATGTAGTATCCGCCGACATCGATGCCTCCGGCGATGATATCCCGCAAATCCTGGATGCTGCGGGTCAGGTAGGCGATGCGTGTGAGATCGTGGACGCCATCATAGAATCCGCCTCCGTCATGGCCCGTGGCGTGTGCCGCTCCGGTTCGATGTTCCATTCCACGCCCATTCTCGGTGACGATGATTCTCGGATGATCCGGGTATTCGCGGTGCACCCATTCGAGCGTGCGCTTGAGTCCTCCCGGAGTGTCCTGTCTGAACCCATGGTCATCCCACCAACGGTGTCCCGGAGCAGGGACAACGGCGCTGTCTTCTCCGGCGGCGATGCCGCCGAACTGGCGCAGTCCCGCAGCATGCTCACCAACTCCGGCTGCATCATAGAATTTAGATGCCCTCTCCGTGCTAGCGACGTTGAGTGAGGAATACCAATTCACTCCCAAGACATCCAAGGGCTCCGAGATGATCTCCATGTCGTTGTCTCGGCACGCACCGTCCTCCTCGACCTGACGACGTACCGTTGGCACGTGCCCTCGGCCCAATAGCGGGTCGAGCATCATGCGGTCGATACCATACGAGGCACGGTCGGCGGCGGCGATATCATCGGGATTAGATGTGGCCGGCTGCATGCCAATGACGGCAAGGATGACACCGATAGACCCTTTGACGTTTTCCTCACGTAATGCACGCACCGACATGCCATGTGCGAGCAGGATATTGTGCACCGCATCGAAACCTCGTTCGCCTTCCTGACGCATGGGAGGGAACATGCCGGCTACATATCCCGCCAAGGCCGGATGAGATGGTTCGTTCATGGTGTACCACTGGTCGACGCGGTCGCCGAGTCGCTGCGCCATGATGTGGGTGAAATCCGTGAACCAATCGACGGATTCACGTCCCATCCAGCCGCCGTAGCGATCCTCCAGCCATTGCGGAGTGTCCCAGTGATAGAGGCATGCTGCAGGCCTGATACCACGTTCGAGAAGACCGTCAACGAGCCTGTCGTAGTAGTCAAGTCCGGCGGGATTGGTGGTCTTCTGGTCATCGATGATGATGCGGGGCCAAGAGACGGAGAATCTGTGGACGGGTGCGCCGATTTCCCCTAGCAAGTCGAGATCCTCACTGAGTCGATGGTATTCGTCCGATGCTACGGACAGGTCACTGCCTTCCGGCACGGGCAGTTGTCCTGAATGGATGGCTATGTCCCATATCGATGGGGCTTTGCCATCCGCGTCCCATGCGCCTTCGATCTGATATGCAGCGTTGCTGGTTCCCCAAAGGAATCCTTCGGGGAACCGTAAGTTGTCGTTGTTGGTGTCGTTCATGATTGTTCCATTTCTTCGCTGCAGCTTATGCGTAATTGTTGGGATTATGTCGGCTGTGCATCCAAGACGGCACGGAGGCTATCAGCCGTTGGGTGTACGGGTGCCGGGGATGGTGGATGACGTCCTCGGTGTCTCCATGCTCGACAATCGTGCCCTCGTCGAGCACGGCTACTGTGTCGGAAATCATTCGCACCACTGACAGGTCATGGGAGATGAACAGCATGCTCATACCTTCTTTGTCACGTAGGTCCGCGAACAGGTTGAGTACCATAGCCTGCACTGATACGTCAAGCGATGAGACGGGTTCATCACATATGAGCAGGTCGGGGGCACCTGCGATGACTCTTGCGATGGCCACACGCTGGGCCTGCCCGCCGGATATCTCTCCGGGCCGAGCATCAGCGTAGGTATCCGCGTCGATGCCGACCTGTTCCAGAAGCGTATGGGCGCGGCGCCTGCGCTCGTCACACGGCATGTCCGAGTTGATTTCGTAGGGTTCCGCAACGATGTCCACCAATGCGCGCGCCGGATTGAGCGAGGAGATTGGGTCCTGGAATATCATCTGCACGGCTGGTCGTCTCGCCCAGCGGGGGCCCAGATCCTCGCCATGGCGGCTTACGCTGATCTGACGGTTCTGGGCAATGTCGCGTCCCGCCACGAACACCCTGCCGGAGTCTGGTTTCTGCATCCCGGTGATGACCCGTGCGATTGTGGACTTTCCCGCACCGGATTCCCCGACCAATGCGGCGCATGTGCCGCGGGGCACTTCGAGCGTAACGTCATGCACCACCGTGTGATGCCCGTACGAACAGGTCAGTCGCTCCACGCGCAGTTCGGTGCTGTCATTTAGTCCGGGGGATTGGGATGAGGGGATGTCAGTCATGACTCTCTCCTCCACTGCTCTTCGATTCTCCGCCGTCGGCGGTTTTCATTTCCATATCCACGGTTGGAAGCCTTCTGAGCTGTGGACCGTCGAGCTTGGGCTTGCATGCTAGCAAGGCGCGCGTGTATGGATTCCGAGGATGTTCGATGATCTGTTCGACCGGACCGGTCTCGACAATCACACCATGTCTCATCACCGCGATTGTATCGCAGCGTTCCGCCGCAACGTCGATGTCGTGGGTAACCAGCAGGAACGCGGAGTTCGACTTGGCGCGAATATCATCGAGCACGTCGAGCACCTGCCGCTGGACAGTCGTGTCTAGCGCCGTCGTCGGCTCATCACCGATAAGCAGTGGCGGACGGGCAATTGCCGCGGCGCCTATGCCAATGCGCTGCCGCTGACCTCCGGACAATTGGGACGGGAAACGGGACCAGACATCTTTCGGATTGTTGAAGCCGGTGGCCTTCAGCATCCGCAGTCCCCGTTCACGACGGTCGGCCCTGGAGAGACGGTCCGCGGCGTTGGTCAGACTCTCGGTAAGCTGTGCTCCAATGCGATAGGACGGATTAAGCGAACGCAGCGGATCCTGAAAGATGAGCCCCACCTTGTCGCTGACGAAACGTCTGCGTTCCCTGGGCTTTAATGCGCGGAAATCGACGCCGTCGATGAACATTTCACCTTCCACCGTGCAGTGTGTGCCATAGGGTTGGATGTCGGCAATGGTGCGCATCAGGGCACTTTTGCCGGCTCCGGATTCGCCGACAAGCCCGCACACCTCGCCCCTGCGAATGGTCAGGTCAACGCCGCGAACTGCTTGCACATCCCCATGTGTGGTATGGAACGTCACGCTCAGTCCTCTTGTTTCAACTACGGGGATGTCTCCGGTCCCGGGGTTTTCCGACTGTGGAGAATCGATGCGGAATGTCATTGTCCCTCCTTCACGTCGAAACATTCCTTAAGAGTGTTGATGGAGAACACCGTCAGACACAGCACCATCATTGGGAGAATCGTGACCCATGGTGCCATGCCCAGTTGGGTGCGACCCTCCGCGATTAACCCGCCCCACGAGGGGATGGGCGGGCGTAGGCCGAGCCCGAGGAAGCTCAAGGATCCCTCGGTGACGATCGCCCGGGCAAGGGCGGTGAACGCGTAGACACTGATCTGGGGAAGCACTCCGGGCAGGATTTCCCGAATGAGCAATCGAGGCAATCCGGCTCCTTGCAGACGGGCGGCGAGAACATAGTTTTCCGCCGCGATCTGCAAGGTCGAGGCGTGTGCCATGCGCGTGAACATCGGTATGGAAAATATGCCGATTGAACAGGCAATGCCGCCAATACCAGGACCGCGCAACGAAACGATGGTCGAGATGATGAGCAGCGGCGGAACCGCAAAAGCCACATCGCATACGAATCCCACGATGGTGTCGGCCATGCCACCCACATACCCGGCGAGCATGCCCAAGACAAGTCCGCAGATAGCTCCGATGAGAATTGCGACAAGACCGACTGTAGCACTGATAATCGCACCTCGCATCGTTCTCGTGAACACATCGCGGCCAAGGCCATCAGTGCCGAACGGATGGGTCAGACTTGGCATCTGGCTAATTGCTGAGTAGTCGTTTGAATATGGGTCAAGCCGCAAAACCAGCGTCAGCGCCACGCCTGTAATCAGGGCAACTAACCATATGACTGCGACAAGACGTATGCCGGTCAGACGTGAGCATGCCCGTCTCCAGATGTTATTCACGTCCGTACGATCCTTTCGGGTTCAGCAGGTAGGAAACAAGGTCGACGACGATGCTCATCGCGAGCACACACAACGTCGCGAACACAACTATGCCCTGGAGCATCGGGATGTCCCTGCCTTGTAACGCGGTGACGGAGAGACGGCCGATCCCGGGGATGCCGAAAATGTTCTCCACTATCAGCGAGCCGCCCATGCTTACGCCGATGTTCATGCCGATGAGCGCGACTGCGGCAGGGCTTGCGGGTCGAAGGGCCCGAGCCCACAACGCCTTGTAGAGGCTTGCGCCCCTCGCACGAGCGGCGTCCATGTAGGGTTGCGACAATGTGGAGATGATCGAGGAACGAAGGGTGCGGGCATAGACGGCCGCGTCACACAATCCGATGGTGAGCGCCGGCATGATCATCGTTTTGAGGTTTTCTGCCGGATCTTGTCCGAACGGAACATAACCGATCGCAGGCAGGATCCTGAAAGTCACTGCGAACAGGTAGATGAGCAACAGGCCGATGACGAACGACGGCATCGACAGCATGAGGAACGAGAGTCCGGACAGGACGCGGTCGGCTACGCCGTTGACATGGCACACCCCTATCATGGCGATCGCCAACGCCAGTGCCACGGCGACCGATTGGCCGAGCATCACCACCTCCAATGTGACGGGCAAACGGGAAGTGATTTCGGCGAGCACCGGACGGTTGCTTAAAAACGAAACACCCCAATCACCTTGGAAGATGCCGCCAATCCAATCGGCCAGACGCTGCCATTCGTTTTTATCCAATCCGAGCGTCCGTGCGAGCTCTGCGCGCTGCTCGGCAGTCGCATCCTGACTCAGCAGCAGCGACGTCGCGTCCCCAGGCAGGAGCATCGTCAGATGATTGACCGCCACGATGACCACAAACAGCACGCAGACCGATCGCGCTAGTCGGATGGACATGCTTTTCAACATTGTTTCTTCCCTACTCTGGAAAACCATGAGTGGGGCACTCCGATGGACACCCCACCTGATTGATAATCGCTCAGTTCTGCGCCAAGGCGAGCTGGCCCACCTGAACCTGGATGAGCGTATTCTTGGAGATGTCGGGGAATCCAACGACTTTCTTGTTCATGATGAAACCGGAGTTCATGGCCGTGGTCCACAGGACCGGCAGATCCTTTGCGAGCTCCTTGGAGACGGTGCTGAAGTCATCTGCGCGGCTCTTCAGATCGCTCTTCGTCATTGCGTCGGAGATGGCCTTGTCAACTGCGCCGTTCTTGTAGCCGGTGAAGTTGTACGGGCCCTTCGAGAGGAAGAGGTAGGAGGCGCCAGACGGATCGGAGAGGATCGATGTCATGAAATCGGCCATCTGATAGTCCCCTTTCATAATGGTCGCCGTGTAGTTCGCCGACTCGACTGGGTTGACGGTCACATCCACCCCGGCCTTGCCCAACATGTCCTTGAGAGCGGTTGCGCGTTGCACGGTGTCTGCGCGGTTCTCGCAGGACAATGTCAGCTTAATGCCCTTGCCATCGAGAACCTTCTTTGCGGCTTCGAGATCATATTCGGGGTATCCTGAATCCTTGGGCGCCACGCTGGTGAGCAGCGCATAGGGATTATCCACAATCTTGCCTTCGCCGAGGTTGACGGCCTTATTCAATGCGTTGCGGTCAATCGCCCGCGCGAGCGCCTTACGGACCTTGACATCCTGCAGCGCAGGATCCTTGGTGTTGAGCATGATCATGCTCATGGAGGCCGGCGCGGTAACCGTAGCGAGATTCTGGTTGGATGCGGCGTCTTGGAACTGTGAGGCCACCTCGGTCCACATCAGGTCGAGGTCGCCCGATTTCAAACTCTGATAGCGGGAGTCGGCGTCGGGAACCATCTTGTAAACAACCTTATCGAGCTTCGGCTTGTCTCCCCAATAGTTGTCGTTGCGCGCGAGCGTAACCTCACTGCCCGCGGTGAATCCGGTGACCTTGTAGGGGCCGGCACCGATTGGGAATCCGAAATCATCCCTTGCTGTGGTGGATTCAATCATGCCGAGCTGGCGGACGAGCTGCGACGGGAAATCGGCATTCGGGGTCTTCAAAGTGAATACCACGGTCAGATCGTCTGGAGTCTCCATATTGGAAATTAACGCCGCCTGGGCCATGGCCGACGATTTGGTCTCCGGGTCGGCGAGACGCTTGACATGATCCACGACCTGCTGGGCCTTCAGACTGGATCCGTCGGAGAACTTCAACCCGTCACGCAGCTTCAGTGTCCATTGCGAGGCGTCATCGTTCGAGATGAGGGATTGCGCCATGTCAGGTTCTACATTGCCAGCTGCCCCCGGCTTCATCAATGGTTCGTAGACAGCGGTGGACAGGATCAGAAGCGGCTGCTGCGTTGTGATGGAGCTTGCTATATCAAGGGTCTGGACTTCGCGGTCGAGGCCGATGGTGAGGGTCCCGCCTTCCGCGGCTTTGCCGGATTGGATGGAGGAAGAATTGTCTATGGAAGAAGCTCCAGCGGAGATGCCGCCGCAGCCAGAGATGAGAGAGAGAATGCAACCGACAGCCGCAATGGCAGCCACAGTAAGTGATGTCTTCTTGTTCACACGATTAGTATGAGCGCCGCAACTTAATACTTAGCTATCACTAAGTTTAACAAAAACCAACAATGCGTGAACTGTGTGCACGTCGCACGCCAATCATCTTTGACAGGCCCGGGATCCAATCAGTTCTTGCTCGCTGTACTCCGGCAAGTGAAATTGAGCGCGCGTTGAGATGGTGACGTTCTATTGGACTCATCATTACTTTCGTCACCGTCAATCATGTCACAAAGACCGAGCTCATGCCGTCGCCCGATGACGCCCGTGCCGTATCTAATTTTGCTTCGCCCGTCCTTGCCAAACGGCGGTTCTAGTGGTGGCTGTAACGTCTGAGGGTTTGAGCGGCCTTTCGTGGCCGTGTTGTTGATGGATTGACGATAGTGTGTTGGACAGTGTTTTAGAAGATTAACCCTTGCCTCGTGAACTCGCCAGGACTTAACTACCCGAACATGGAATGAAGCCGTTGGTTATTGAACCAATACACGCAGTCGTTCAACTCAGCGCGTAGCCGGTCGACTCTGGTATAGCGGGTACGGCAGACGAGCCCCTTCTCCAGCGGCCGGTTCATGGACTCGACCACCGCTGTTTATGTTCAATAGGATTTTGAGGTTTTAGTCACTTACTTTTTTCGGGTCTGGGCATGGAGCATGCCAACCACCCGCGGGCCTTATCTTGAAGGTGCTTCGTTATCGTTCAAGGAGGCCGGAAAGGCAAATGATCAGCATGCCCGGGATTCAGTCTATTCGCCAGTTGAGAAGGAACGCCGAGTCCATCGCGTCGATAGCCAGGAAGGTCGGGGCGGGCGAGCCGACCGTGCGCAAATATCTGGAGGCCGGCGACCTGTCGCCCAAGCCTCCCGTGAGGAAGCGGCGCGCGTCAGCGATCGACGAGTACGTGCCGGCGATCGAGCAGTGGCTCGCCGAGGACCGCGAGACATGGCATAAGCAGCGGCATACCGCGACGCGCGTGTGGGAGCGGCTGCGCGACGAGAAGGGCGCGGAGGTGTCGCTGTCGACCGTGACCAGGATGGCGGCCCGCCTTCGGCGCGAGTTCGCCGCGGAACGCGAGTCGGGGCACCTCGACCTAGTGTGGCATTCCGGCGAGGCCCAGGCCGATTTCGGCGAGGTCGACGTGTATTGGCGCGGCAGGTTGGAACGTATGCATCATTTCGTGCTTGATTTCCCGTATTCGAACGTGTCGCCGAGCCAGTTGATGCCCGGCGAGAACGCGGAGTGCACGTGCCGGGCGCTCAAGGACCTGTTCGGATGGCTCGGCGGCGTGCCCGAGCGCATCGTGTTCGACAACGCCGCGGGCGTGGGCCGCAAGCAACGGTTCGAGCAGGTGCGTCCGGCCCGCCTGTTCCAGGCGTTCCAGGCGCACTATGGGTTCTCGTTCGCGTTCCGCGACCCGTATTCGGGCCACGAGAAGGGCGCCGTCGAGGCCAGGGTCGGCGCCGTGCGGCGCAAGCTGTTCGTGCCGCGACCCTCGGTCTGGAGCATCGAGGGGTTCGACTCCAGGCTGCCCGGCAGGTGCCTCGAGCTGGCGGACAAGGAGCATTACCTCAAGGGCGAGAGGGAGGCCGACCTGTTCGACGCGGATCGCAAGGCCTTGCTTCCCTTGCCTGCGAAACCGTTCGACGTGGTCAGGTGGGAACGCATGAGGGCCGACAAGTACGGCAGAGTCACCGTCGAGGGGAAACACCGGTATTCCACCGATCCGGCCAACGTGTGTCTGTTCAATAGAAGTTAGGCCGATGCAGCGTAACTATTCAGTCCGAAAAAGCGGTAGGAATTAGTCCGTTTCACCGAAATGGCGAGATGAAGGGCACCGGCCCGCCATAACCCGGCTATTTTCCCGAGTTGAAACACATCCGGCCGACAGGGCCACTCGGGAAAGGAAAGGAATGACGAAACCGGTGTCGATACAACAACGTATCAGGATTCTCGACGCCCAGGGCGTGTCATGGCGCGAAATCGCCAGACGGCTTGGCGTGTCGAGGGATACCGTCAGGAAATACGCGACCATGGAGGACTGCTCGCCGAAACCCGCGGTCAGGAAGGGACGGCGTTCCCTGATCGACGCGTATTCCGGCACGGTGGATTCGTGGCTGTTCGCGGACAGGCTCATGCCCCGCAAGCAGCGCCATACCGCCAGACGCGTGTACGCCAGGCTCGTCGAGGAGGAGGGCTTCGAGGGCTCGTACTCGTCGGTGCAGCGCTACGTGAAGAGGTGGCGCGAGGAGCATCGGTCCGACGGCGACGGCTATCTCGAGCTCGACTGGAGCGCCGGCGTCATGCAGGTCGATTTCGGCGAGGCCGTCGCCACGATCGGCGGGGGCGACGTCAAGGTGCACTGCCTGGTCGCCACGTTCCCGCACTCGAACATGCGGTACGTGGCCGCGATGCCGGGCGAGAACGCGGAATGCGTGTGCGAGGGGCTGGCCCAGATCTTCGACCACATCGGCATGGTTCCCCGCGTGCTGGTGCTCGACAACGCCACCGGTGCGGGCCACCGCGTCGCGTGGAACAAGGTGACAGTGGTGCGCGTGTTCGCCATGTTCTGCGACCACTACCGGCTCGAGACGAGGTTCTGCAACCCGTATTCCGGCAACGAGAAGGGATCCGTCGAGAACGCGGTCGGCTTCCTGCGCCGCAACCTCATGGTTCCCAAGCCCAACGCGGAGAGTCACAGGCAGCTGACGAGGCATCTGCTGTCGAGGTGCGACGCGATCGCGGACGTGGACCACTACCGTTCCGGCAGGCCGGTACGCGAGCTGTTCGACGAGGACCGCGGGGAGATGCAGCCGCTGCCGCGCGCACGTTTCGACGCGGTCGAATGGGTCGAGCGCAAGGCCGACAAGGAGGGCAACATCCAGATCGGCTCGGTCCGTTACCTCGCGGGCCCGTCATGGCGCGGCTGGACGCTGCTCGCGGGCCTGCGCGCGTTCGAGGTGGAGATCCGCACCGCCGACGGCAGGCACGTGAACACTCTTCCCCGCTCCTACGGCGATGGCGGGCGGACGGTCAGGAACCCCGCCACGCTGCTGCCCGCGCTGGCCAGGAAACCCAACGCGTGGGGCGAGTCGCCCCTGCGCGGCGAGCTTCCGGACGGGCTCGTGCTGCGTCTCGACGCGTTGGACCCCGGATCAAGACGACGCGAGCTGACGCTCCTGCACAGGGCCGGCGTGGCGAGCGGCTTCGGGAACGCGGTCCTCGCCATGGCCGCGATCGTGGAGGGCGGCAGGGCGCCCGACGAGGCCAGCCTGCTCGCACTGGCCAGACGGATCGCGCAGGGCGACCCGCCCGACCCGGACGACGGGGCCGGCAGGCTCGCCGTATACGACGCGTTCAACAACCCCGACGGGAAGGGGACGGAGTCATGACGAGGCCGTCGCGGACCATGGCCGACACCAGACGCAGACGCGCGTCCACGGGCAGGATGATGGACGAGATCATGGAACTCGCCAGGAGCCTGCCCCTGACCAGGCAGGTGCTCGCGGACAGCCTGGAGACCGCGACCCCGGCCCAGATGGAGTTCATGCTCTCGTGGATGAACGAGGAGCTGGCGTCGAGGGAACGGTCGAAACGCGCGCGTCTGCTCAAACAGGCCGGACTGCCGGGCGTCAAGGAACTCGACGGCTACGACTGGACGCCGGTCCGCTTCCCCGTCGACTACGGGCGCGAGGCGTTGGAATCGTTGGACTTCGTCGCCAACAGCGAGGACGTGGTGCTGTTCGGCCCGCCCGGGACAGGCAAGACGCATCTCGCGGTCGCGCTGGCCCGTAAGGCGTGCGTCGAGGGCCAGCCGACGAGGTTCTTCACCGCGGCCGGACTGGTCATGCGGCTGCTGCGCGCGTCGGCCGAGGGCAGGCTCGACCGGGAGCTCGCATTGATATCCAAGGCGCGGCTCCTCGTGATCGACGAGCTTGGCTACGTGCCGGTCGACGAGGAGGGCTCCAGGCTCCTGTTCCAGGTCGTGACCAACGCGTACGAGCGACAGAGCGTGATCTACACCACGAACATCGAGTTCAGTGGCTGGGGACGCGTGTTCGGCGACCCGAACATGGCCACCGCGATAGTGGACAGGACGGTGCATCACGGCAGGATGATCAGGTTCGAGGGCGAGTCGTACAGGCGCACCCACGCCCTGATGGGATAGAAACCAAACAATAATGGCGGCGGGTCTTTCCGCTCAACTGGACTGAAACCCGCCGCTTTTTCGGACTGGATTGACACGCCATTCTGGACTACTTCAATTTGACAAAACACACCAACGCGGGATGTGAGGTCATCGTCGGCTTCCGCGCCCTCGAGGTCGAGGTCCTCAACGCGAAGGGCAGGCGCATCGCCGTGCATGAGCGCGCGTACGGTCAGGCCCCCACCAGCAGCGACGATCCCTCGCGCCAGCTCGAGGCGCTTTGCAACAAGCCCAACGCATGGCCCAACAGCCAGGTCCGCGAGGCCTTGCCCGACCCGTTGCGCGAATGGCTCGACCGTCAGGACAGGGCCACCCTCAGGGAAAGCCTGCACACCCTCAAGCACGCCGATCGCGAAAGCGGCTGGGCCAACGCCGTGCCCGCGATGCCGCGGATCCTCGAGACGACCGGCACACTCGACCGGGCCAGCGTCGAACTCGCCGCCGCCAGGCTCGCCTCCGGCACCAAGGGCGTCGACTACGACGAACCCGTCGACCTAGGCGAATACGACCGGGCGTTCGCCACGGACGGGCAGGCCGCATGAGCACGCAACGCACCGACCCCGGGCGACTGCGCGCCAAGGCGCGCCGCCTGTTCATCTCCCAAGCCACGATGGACGACTTCCTGTCATGGGCCACGCCCAGGCAGGCCGAGGCCGCCGACCGGCTCTTCCGGAACGAGCTCGACAACCGCGAGACCGCGAAACGCGCCAGGCTCATGAGACGCGCCAAGTTCCCCGTGCCCAAAGGCCTCGACGGCTACGACTTCTCCGACGTGAGGCTGCCCGACGGCTACACCAGGGACGAGATGCTCTCCCTCGACTTCGCCCGGCATGCCCAGGACCTGGTCTTCTATGGAAAGACCGGACGCGGCAAGACCCACCTGGCCACCGCGCTGGGCATGCTCGCCGTCGACAAGGGCATGGACGTCAGGTTTCTTCCCACCGCCGGCCTCATGCTCCAACTGGGCAAGGCCAAACGCGACGGCGACCTCGACAACCTGCTCAAGGACATCTCCAAAGCCGACCTGCTCATCCTCGACGAATTCGGCTA
This sequence comes from Bifidobacterium sp. FKU, assembly GCF_026016385.1. Lineage (NCBI taxonomy): Bacteria > Bacillati > Actinomycetota > Actinomycetes > Bifidobacteriales > Bifidobacteriaceae > Bifidobacterium > Bifidobacterium sp. FKU. Next base: position 798,955 of record NZ_CP092888.1, on the reverse strand, counting down.
CGTGCCCTTCGACATCGACGGCGCCCGCCTGCTCTACCAAGTCATCGCCAGCTCGTACGAGAGACGCAGCATCATCTTCACCACGAACATCGAGTTCAGCAAATGGGGCACGGTCTTCGCCGACGACAAACTCGCCGCCGCGATCATCGACCGCATCGTCCACCACGGACGGCTCATCGAATTCACCGGCCCAGCCACCGCATCGGCGAGGCGCTCATGTTCGGCAAAAACCAACCCCAATAACCAACCAACCCGGCCGGCACGCCCCATGACCAAACCCGAAAAAACTACATGACCAAACCCAAAACACCGACTTGACTAAATACAGGGGCAAACGACGCGGACAGGTCGGCCACGAAGATAACCGACGGATCATCCCCGCGCGTGCGGGGCAAACGGACTGAATCTGGGCGTCAGGAACGGCGCGTCCGGATCATCCCCGCGCGTGCGGGGCAAACTCGTTCCGTTCGGTGTCGATGACCTTGCCGTCCGGATCATCCCCGCGCGTGCGGGGCAAACTCAAGCTCACAGCATCAGACCGCATCTACATCCGGATCATCCCCGCGCGTGCGGGGCAAACGTGGTGGGAGATCTCATGCGCGTGCCTGTGTACGGATCATCCCCGCGCGTGCGGGGCAAACCTCTCCGCGTCGGTGGTCCAGTCGGATGCCGGCGGATCATCCCCGCGCGTGCGGGGCAAACGTCTCGCCGTCGTCGGAGCCGAACCGGTATGCCGGATCATTCCCACGCGTGCGGGGCAAACTCCGACAGGTTCGAAATCCCGGAAGGCGGCGTCGGATCATCCCCGCGCGTGCGGGGCAAACTCCGTTCGGACGCCCGTCCAGCACCTTGACCGCGGATCATCACCGCGCGTGCGGGGCAAACCAGTCGAAGCTCTCGCAGGGTGCGGTCGCCTACGGATCATCCCCGCGCGTGCGGGGCAAACACGTTATCCAGTGGGCGCATCTCCATGCCGTCCGGATCATCCCCGCGCGTGCGGGGCAAACTCCTCCGGGTCGTCGAGTATCGGGTCTGGTTCCGGATCATCCCCGCGCGTGCGGGGCAAACGATACTGCAGCATGAGATCGCGGGTTTGAAGACGGATCATCCCCGCGCGTGCGGGGCAAACTTCGAATTGGCGACATCCGCCGACGCCAACGCCGGATCATCCCCGCGCGTGCGGGGCAAACTCCTTCACCTCGTCGCGCAGCTTGTCGATCTGCGGATCATCCCCGCGCGTGCGGGGCAAACCCGTCGACGACGAACCGCACCGCGGCCACGCCCGGATCATCCCCGCGCGTGCGGGGCAAACGGAGGCATACGTGTACGTCTGCATCATCCACCCGGATCATCCCCGCGCGTGCGGGGCAAACGTGGTCGAGGTGCTGACGTGGGACGGCACCCGCGGATCATCCCCGCGCGTGCGGGGCAAACATCTATGTGCCAATGCGTCAGAGTGGCGCAGGCGGATCATCCCCGCGCGTGCGGGGCAAACACGCTCCAACCTTGCGCGTTGCCGCGTGAAGACGGATCATCCCCGCGCGTGCGGGGCAAACTCGGCGAGCTTGGCATCATAGTCGGCCTTGGCCGGATCATCCCCGCGCGTGCGGGGCAAACGGCATGACCGAAGCCGCGTACCGCACCGAGGTCGGATCATCCCCGCGCGTGCGGGGCAAACGTTTCGCCGATCACATCGTTCGGGGACCCGTCCGGATCATCCCCGCGCGTGCGGGGCAAACGCAGTCGATGTCGATGGCTTTGTCGTACATGCCGGATCATCCCCGCGCGTGCGGGGCAAACTGTATACTCATGCCGTACATGTCCATGCTGCACGGATCATCCCCGCGCGTGCGGGGCAAACAGTCGAACTGCTCGAAGCCAAAGCTCCTCGCACGGATCATCCCCGCGCGTGCGGGGCAAACCCCTCGGATCGCGGGTCGCGGGTTTGGTGCCCCGGATCATCCCCGCGCGTGCGGGGCAAACACGGGTATCGTCTCGGTCATCTAGGTCATGGCCGGATCATCCCCGCGCGTGCGGGGCAAACGGCCGCTCATGTCTACGACATTCGCAAAGGCGCGGATCATCCCCGCGCGTGCGGGGCAAACCATGATGTCGATATTCCGCAACAGCGGGATACCGGATCATCCCCGCGCGTGCGGGGCAAACCGACCATAGTCAACCAATCATTTACCAAAAGTCGGATCATCCCCGCGCGTGCGGGGCAAACAAGGCCATTGGCAGTCTGTTCCACTGTAGTGGCGGATCATCCCCGCGCGTGCGGGGCAAACGACGTGAGCCCCCGCGACGGCGGGGCCTCCGACGGATCATCCCCGCGCGTGCGGGGCAAACTCGAACACGCAGTCGGAGACACGGCACAGATACGGATCATCCCCGCGCGTGCGGGGCAAACCTCGGGGTGGCGGGGTTCGCGGCGCTTCCGGCCGGATCATCCCCGCGCGTGCGGGGCAAACGACGCCATGTTGCGGCTGATTTCACGGCCCCTCGGATCATCCCCGCGCGTGCGGGGCAAACACCATCGTTATGCGCGACTGCGAGTACACGAACGGATCATCCCCGCGCGTGCGGGGCAAACCTCTCAACCGTTGCGTCCATTGGGGTTTCGCCCGGATCATCCCCGCGCGTGCGGGGCAAACATCTGCTCGCCCTTGGCGACCGCCTCGTCGGCCGGATCATCCCCGCGCGTGCGGGGCAAACCCGGCGACGCCGGACACCGGCTTGGAGACGGTCGGATCATCCCCGCGCGTGCGGGGCAAACGATACGACCATCTCCAATGACAGTGCGGCCACAGGATCATCCCCGCGCGTGCGGGGCAAACCTGGCGCACGCTTTTGGCAATCTGTTCGCCATCGGATCATCCCCGCGCGTGCGGGGCAAACTTCCCGGATGGTGAGATTGTCCGACTGGATATCGGATCATCCCCGCGCGTGCGGGGCAAACCGACTTGCCTGACGGTCGGGCCATCGAATCGACGGATCATCCCCGCGCGTGCGGGGCAAACTGGAGCCAGCGCAAAGCCCACCAGCTCCACGCCGGATCATCCCCGCGCGTGCGGGGCAAACGACGACATCAAGGCAATCAAAAGCCAGGACGCAGGATCATCCCCGCGCGTGCGGGGCAAACGGAAGGAGGGAACGTCCATCATGGCATCGTGTCGGATCATCCCCGCGCGTGCGGGGCAAACGTCGCGCCGCCCGGCCTCAGCTGGCTGCCGTTCGGATCATCCCCGCGCGTGCGGGGCAAACGGGTGTGCCCTGTGTGAAATTTTTCCCATGGTCGGATCATCCCCGCGCGTGCGGGGCAAACGCATGGATACTCTGGCAGGGCGACAACCTGTACGGATCATCCCCGCGCGTGCGGGGCAAACAGCTACATCCAACCTGACGGCCAATGGGGCTTCGGATCATCCCCGCGCGTGCGGGGCAAACAGGGGCTTGGCCATAAGTTCGCGTACCTTGTCCGGATCATCCCCGCGCGTGCGGGGCAAACACCTATCCATGTGATATCGTCCATGGTCATTCCGGATCATCCCCGCGCGTGCGGGGCAAACAATGACGCCACGCCACTGGACATGCGAGACGGCGGATCATCCCCGCGCGTGCGGGGCAAACGGCACCAGCAGCATGGCCACAAGCCAGGCGACCGGATCATCCCCGCGCGTGCGGGGCAAACGACCCATGCGTCATACCATGCCGAGCCTTCGACGGATCATCCCCGCGCGTGCGGGGCAAACCGGGCTTTCACATGCCTCTGCCTGTTACGCTTCGGATCATCCCCGCGCGTGCGGGGCAAACGTCATATGGCGGGGCGTCCGATCTGGCCCGTACGGATCATCCCCGCGCGTGCGGGGCAAACCTGTTACGTCTGATGATTTTATGGTGTCTGTGCGGATCATCCCCGCGCGTGCGGGGCAAACCGCGTATCGGTCGCCGCTGTTGATGGCGGCCCCGGATCATCCCCGCGCGTGCGGGGCAAACTAATACATCCCGTCAAGACTGGCGGCGCGCGCCGGATCATCCCCGCGCGTGCGGGGCAAACCCATGCAGACCTCCGACAAGGTGGACGAACATCGGATCATCCCCGCGCGTGCGGGGCAAACAACTTCTACGTGCGCGGCTACCACGCGGGCTCCGGATCATCCCCGCGCGTGCGGGGCAAACGCGGCTGAAACTCCATTGGGCGATGCCGATGCCGGATCATCCCCGCGCGTGCGGGGCAAACCCTTGCACTTGTGTCAGGGCCTTATCGATGGCCGGATCATCCCCGCGCGTGCGGGGCAAACATCGTTTCTGTTGCTTTCTGTTTTGCCGCGTTCGGATCATCCCCGCGCGTGCGGGGCAAACCCGCGAACGTTGAACGTGCCCCACACGCCGTCCGGATCATCCCCGCGCGTGCGGGGCAAACTTTTCCTTGATCAGGTGGTAGACCTGCGCGGCCGGATCATCCCCGCGCGTGCGGGGCAAACGAACTGGAGGTGACCCAGCAGGTGCTCGGAGACGGATCATCCCCGCGCGTGCGGGGCAAACAGTCCGATTTTATGCGAAAACTCTTGAGCGCTGGACCCTCAATAATTGGATTCGCACAGTGGCTCCAATCTTCGTGCTATTGTTCCTGCTTCCAGTCATCGGCCAAAACGCCTATATCGAGAGGCACTACTCCAACCAGTCTTTTTCTTGGTTTTCAAAACTCCATTACGCTTCTGCTTTTGACTTGAGTTTGGTCGCATAATCAGCTTTAATCCATCATAATCCACTGGCTCCCATTCTTGCCCATGTGTTCTGAAGTCCAAACCTTGTTCGTTATTGGAAGAGTACACCATGACGGCACGCCCTTCGCTGATATTCTCCAATATCTGCTGCCACAGCAGCTCCCGAACACGAGCAGAAGCTTTGCCTACATAGACACCAGGGGATATCTCAAACAGCCAACGCGTTAAGTGTCCACGCAGCTTCGGAGGGGACACTGTAAGTACGATAACAATCATTATGAGCCCCTATGCTTCTGCTTGTTTGCTCGATTGCCCTATATCTTATACTGGCATATCGTCCGCACTAGAATTCGCCATCTTCCACGTCAAAATCTACATGCAAATCCTCATCATCATTGATGAACATGTCCGATTCGACTGAGTAATTTTTGCCGCTCGCTCTATATCCCGAAGCCCCAGCCCACAACTGCGTCGTAATATCTTCAACTTCCGGAGAATCCGATTCGGCCTCATCTGGAGTCAATAACAACGAACGTATATCCTTCACACAACGTTGCATAAATTTCCCATCTTTCATTCTGTCTCGTATGCCTCGACGAGCCGCGACGGATACATCATCAACTTGCTGTGCCACTAAATCAAATGCCAGAGGAATCGTGATATCCACTTTGTACAAATCTGCAATGTCATAGACAAAACTTCGCTCATTTCTTGCGTGAACGAACCCCAATCCAGGAGAACACCCAAGAGCAACGATAACTGCATGCACCACACCGTACAGAGACGTATTAGCGGCAGACAACGCACGATTCACCTCATCCGCATCATCGAAATCCGTGACTTTGTACGATCGCCCTGACCATATAACCCCGGTACGTTTTGATTCTCGCTCATACGCTCGGCGAACTCGTGTTCCCTCTTTACCAAGTAGTTGTTGCATGGTAAGACCATCAGTTGATTCATCGGGAAACCGCATCGCATACATCTTCCGAGCCACTTTCACACGGGTGCGCTCGGAAGACACCAACTTGGCCTGCGCTTCCAACAATCTCGTGGATTGCGCGAGAGAGGCCCCGTGACAGTAGTAGCGAACACCATGCTCTCCCACCCATATGCATGTGGATCTCGACTCGGCCAACAGACAAATAGCGGCATAAGTAATGTTGCTACCTGGTCCTAGCATCAGTACGCTCAACGTCGCGGCGGGCACATGCACCGTTCCTCGTGCATCAGTTATTGTCACAGCATTGTCGGCACGATTGACTACACAATGCTCCGCGTACAGAAATGTCAAACGATCTTGCACGCGGAGCAACGACTGCAACTCAGGTGGTCGAACACCAGGTATGCCGCTCATGACCGAGGCTCCTTGCGATGATCGTCAGCCAAGGGCATCAATGTCAAAAGACCGAATCCATAGCCTTTAGCACGTCCGATCCCCTCGATCAACGACCGTCGAAGCAAGTCCGGATCATCCACAACCAGTACGCCATCATAGGTGGCCGAAGTCAATGTAACTGTCGAGCCCTTACGTCTGAACTTCTCCTGAACCGAATGTCTAACTAATACCTCAGGTAGCTCAAGCCTATTGATCGGCATATGGAATCCGGCACGCCGAGCCTGATGGAACAACCATTCTTGCTGTTCTTCGACCCTGATGATGCCCGTGCGCTTGCCGCGTTTACCCGGCTCTCCGGACGGCTCGGAATGTGTCGGATTCGCCTTAAGACGGAATCCCCATTCCTGCCCGCATTCCAATCTCGACAGGAACGGTTCATATGAGCATGTCGAAATATCGGCAGTTCCAACTCCAAGTTCCTGACGCAGAATTTCCGCATCCGGGACATTCGGGGAGACGATATACAGTCGACTCGGTTGCCTGGTACGTCCCGGGTCAAGCCGCCACAATACTCGGGATAAGTCGGTATCACCATCGGTAGCCCTAGCAATGATAGCGTGCATCCTCTCCAGTGACGCCAACGCTCGCATCGCAAGACGATGCCTCGGGTCAATCATGGCTCTGGTGAATATTGTCATCGCTCCTCTTCCTCTTCTGCATTTGCCACCGCATCGAAGAATGCGTCGTCATCGAGCACCGACTCGGATTCACTCGGACACGTATCGTCGCCATCCGCGGGCCCTAGTTCGGGAACAGTAGGGCGAGGCGACGCTCCATCATCGAGTCGCATGTATCGCCGCGGCTTCCACAGCCGTTTCTGCTGGCTGAAACTCACCGGCTCATCCATAAGCTCATCCACGAATCCCAGCTGACTTCCCTCCCCGGGCAATGGTTCCACGATGATGGGCAAGAAGTCCGGCTTGTCGAAGGTCAATCCATGCATCACCCGATACTGGTATCGTTCCGTGGCTTGCCATGGAGCCTGCCGCAGCGCATCCTCTAACCCGGCGTCCGATATCCACGCATGCACAGGACCGTCTGGCGGACACGATCTCCTGCCGAGGAATAGTTGGTAGTATGGAGTCACCAGTGCAGACCGGTATTGTTCAAGCTCGGCACAATCGGTGCTTTCTAGCCCGGCGAGGAACACCGCATCCTGCAGGTAGTATCTGCGCGATAGCGGAAGCATGTCCCCCTCATCGGTACGGGCCGTCTGATAATCGCTCATGATGGTGCCCGGCTGGTCGACGCGCACACCGAACCGTAGCCCGTCGAACCGTTCAAGCGATTCGTCACGCCCGACTCCCAGCGCTGCAGCAACTATGCCGATGACGCCGCTTTTGGTGGGCCATGCCTCGGTTTCGCGCCGAGTGAACCGGCTTCGTGACCCCCACGACTGCATGGGGGCAGCCAATCGCATCAGTAAAACTGGCATGACTCATTCACTCCTGAGTCAGACGATTCGCGATAGTCCGTTCGATGTCGACGACCATGTCACGCAGCGACGTGGTTTTGCCGTCGACCAAAGCATCCGCAGCCACGGTGTCGTCGCCGATACGCACAACCCAAGTCTTCACCGGTGCGATGTCATAGGCCCTGTCCAGATCCTGCTGGCGCCGCACTAAAGCTTCGGTCGCATGCTGCACATAATCCGGTGCGACAGGCCGCTCAAAAGCACCAACCATGTTTACTGCCTGCGTATCACGCAAGTTGACCACAATGAGGTCCGGCAGAACATTCTGTCCAAACGTATTAATCTTGCCCTGCGGCACACTGGTCAGGAATGCTTGCACAAATGCGGAGACTGCCTTTGCCGTGGCATTGACATCGCCCAGCCGATCCTGCAGCCGGTTGGCGTCTACATTCGCGTACCTATAGAAAGTGGCGGCGTTGAATTCAACCTGTCCCATCATGGCTGCTCCGACATCACCCGCCTCATCTTCTCCCCCGTTGCGCTGATTATCGTCCACTGCGGTGAAGAAATCAGATTCAGGCTCGACCGTTTGCACGCTGATCGCATGCGCCACCTGAGCACAGGCATCCACATTCAGATCCGTGTCATCGGCAACCATGCGGCCGAACAACGTCACATCAATAGAGCGGTCGTTGGATACGATCTGCTTGATGCGCTTCTTGTCACCTTTAATTTTTTTAATCGGATCATCAGTGTCAGTCGCCTCGATGGCAAGATCTGCCAACTGATCATATTGACGATTGCCCAAGAACAGCAGATACTGAGACTGCTTGACACGATCATCATCATCGATTTTGTCAGCTTTCTTCTTACGTGGTTTTTCCAGCTTGATACCAGCACCACCTTGTAATACGGTTTCGGCGAGCATGGTTGCTTGCTCCTCACTCAGATCTCCGCGGCATTCGAGGATGCGACCTGTCAGTTCCTCCACGACACGCTTGGTGCGTATTCCCAGATCATTTGGATCGACCAATTCCTTGAACAGTTCGCGTGTCGGACGCTTCCAAGCTTGACTGGACACCCTAGCTCGGGTCGTTCCACCGTATTCCACGGTTTTAGGGCTGCCTGTATCATCACGGTTGAGGTTGCCGGCGGCGGTGGTCTCCAGCGCGTGGATTTCGATGATGGTGCGGTTGATAGTTGACATGATGTCTTATTCCTTTCCGGAAACGACGGCACTTGCCGTCATATTGTTTGTGTACGGGACGTCAATATGGAGACGTCATGAGTCAATGGATGGATGGCCCCGGGCTCAGAGCATTGCACTAGCTATTCGAATCATCGCTGGCCCTCGCGGCTCCATAGCCTCGCTGAAAGTCACGCCCCCATCGCAGCCGAACCGCATTGGCCCGTGCCCGTCCGGAACGCAGTCCTTCCAAGTCCTGAGCGAGCATCCCGTAATTGATGGCGATGCGCTCGCGTCGGAGTAGTCGAATCAGGCCTCGCGCATGTCGAGTCAGCTCCTTCCAGCTGTTGGCGGTCTGCAGCCGGTCGAACATGCCACAGATGCCGTTCTCATTGAAATTGCCGTATGCCATACGGCCTACCGCAAGACCAAGCGAAACCCCCGCATCGGTGTGCATCGACAGGTCACGAATCGACTGCTGGTGCAGCGCAAATAGCGTGACAGCCGCATAGATGGCATGCTCCTGAGGCGTTGGTGTACCAGAATCGGTGGAATCGTATCCTCTGATCGCGCGATCATCCGTATCCGGCAAAGTCCACGCGAACACATCGGGATTGTCGCCGATCTCATGGCCGACGCTGTTCCGAAGTTTGGCTATTGCTGCAGTCGTGTAGGCACCGTCGTCCAAATATCCTTTCTCGCTACCACCGCCATTGGCTAGTCGACGTACTCGTCCCGACACCCATGTGCCGAGTGGCGTAAGTCGTACGGTCGGAGGCATGCCTTGCCCGGATTGCTCCATATGCTGTTCCATTATTCGTTCTCTCCTTCGTTGGGGACCTCGGGGATAAGCTTATTGATTCTCCCTCGGTACCAAATTTCGGCAAGTGCCACGCAGTAATGCGTAGTTGTCGATGCACCGGTTTTCGGGTTTCTGCGAGTGATGTCACGACCGACGATTGCGCGAGAGGATGCTTGGGCGGCAAGCTGATTCCCGAGACGGAACAGGATACGTCGCACAGTCGTACTCCATTTCTGCCGAACCTCTTCCACATCGGCATCGGAGTCAATCCCACGCACCCACCGTCGAAATGCGCTATCGAAAGCAGTGTACCCGGTGTCTGCGGCCCGAGTTCTCGGTCCATCCACTGGCAACCCGGCAGCGATGGCTATGTTTCCCGCCAGATTCCGTAGCTCCTGTACACCGTTATCCACCATACCGACAGCGTCGCAGACGACTCCGCCCAATTCGGGGTGCTGCGAGGACAGCACCGTCAGGTTCAGATCGAGCACATCGTCCACAGTGGTGTCAACCACCGCTTCGTTGCTGCCATATTCAACGCCGAATGCGTGCAACCGGATGGGTAATTCGCCAATATTGACCTTGTCCAGCCATCGCAACGTTAGTGGTCGCAATGCTTTCGGAGGTTCACTACCATGTTCGGCCCTTGCATGCTCGTCCACAATCAACGTCGGTAGACCCCGCCACAGCGCGCGGGATGGATCATGTTTACGAGGCATATATACCAGCGACATCTTCAGTGCCTTTTCCTGAGCGTCGCTACGCCGCCATGAGGTCATAGTTTCATATTGGTGTGCATTCTGTGGCTTCAAACGGTCACCATTACAAATCAACACACCGGTGACTGTCTCCCCGTCATGGGCTAGCAGCACGCGTCGAGACTGCCAAGTCAGCAGCGTCGCCGGGCCTAAGAAGCTGACCGTGTGGCCTGTCTTTTCCGCAGGCTGGTCAAGTCCCACCTCAGCCTGTGCCGTCAACGGATCACGCTCCCATATTGGCACATCCTCGTTATCGTTCCACACCGACCCATCGTCAAGACCGAGTACGCCGACGCCGACGTAGTTAAGTATCAGTGTCTGCCACAGGTTGGATCCTTCAACGAGATCCCCGCCCAGATGCCCAGCCCATGCCACACCGATAGGATAGCCTTTGCCCCCCTTGACGCGAGGGTCGCCCACTGCACCCGATTTGATGCCGGACGCATCAAACGCCTGCAAGGTCACCAGCCATCGTGCCGCCTCCGCAGCGCTCATCGTGGCAAGACCTTCGCCAATGCGTGTGGTGAAGAACTTCTCGCCATTGGGTACGTCCAATATCAAACGTTCCAGTCCGGAAACTTCGTCCTTCGCGGTGTGCAGACCAGAAACTTGATAGAAAGGTGCCGCATTGTCGAACAGGTCAAATCGTTCCCGGTAATAGCTGCAATAGTTCAACAACGCAGGGAGAACATCCTCTCGTCTTTCCGAACCACTCCCAAACAACATCTTCCAGTGTGAGACGTCATCATAATCCTGGTCAGACTGTTCAGACACACAAAGGTGACCAAACGTGCCGTATATTATTGCTAGCAGCAGACGGACCAGAGCAAAACGCTGAAGCGGGATGTCACCATCTATGCTGTGAATGCGATCCGCCCGTTCCAGGGCTTCCACGATGGACAGGCATTGAAACGACCCATCAGTCATCGTCACCGGGATCCATGGACGATCCATCAAATTGTATGAAAGATCACTCGTCGGCATCTACCTGCCATCCCTTCTCCATTGAATAGCGGACAGTCAATGTCCTGTTACTTATTTTTGTACCATCTTTATCCGACTTCGGGATTTGATAAGTGGCGATCCCGTTTTCGTCGAGGGCGATCATCAACTGACCGGCAAGACTGCGATCCAACTGCATGTAGTCGTACCAAGGGTCTGGCGTGGCCCGTTCAAAGGCTTTAATGACTTCATCAAGATCCATATACTTCAAAGAAGTTCTGCTCAGCGAAATCGTGCAGGACAGGATGTCACGCACCTGTTGGCGAGTAGGAGCTCCAAAGCCGGATGGAAGTATCCGCTCTGATTCTTTGAACCCACACCAAGACGGCAACATAAGCTCTCCATCCTGTTGTTGCAGAACGATGACTTCGAACGAATCCTCACCCTCTCGGATCCCGGCACGGCTGACGCGTTCGTCTGCCCCTCCCGGAGTGTCGGCATCGGTCATCGTGGCATCGAGCCAACCGTTGATATCGAAGGGATGTCGCGGTGACTGCGGCTGGAAAATCCGGAATCGTCTGGCCTCATGTTCGCTGTCAGTTCGCGAGTCTTCCAACTTGGTCTGCGCGGCACGCTCCCCATAATCACTATCCTGCCATGATCCCGGACATATCAGCTTCTTTCCGTACACGGTCTGCACCAGTCGGGGAATATCACCCGGGATATTCAGTCGTCGAGATACACCCGGTTCTACATCCAGCACCGTCAGCGAACGCATCAGCAGGTATGGCTGGTACACCTTATCCACGCCGGTCGCGAACTGCGGCGGAGCATCGCGCTCCCACTGGCTGACCCCGGTGATCACCAGTCGTGCCTGTCGTAGCAGTTCCGGACGCAGGTTCTCCCCATCTCCACGATGATGGCGGTGGAGACGTCCCGCACGTTGCAGGATTAGGTCGATTGGCGCGATGTCGGTAATCATTAGGTCGAAATCCACATCGAGCGACTGTTCCACGACCTGTGTGGCCACGACGATGCCGGAGCGACCCTCCACCGAACCGTATCTGCCGTATCGGTCGATGAGTCCCCGATCAATGCGGGCACGGTCGACGGCTAGAAACCGGGAATGGTCCAGCATGATGTCCATATCATCGCCCATCGTCTCACACAGCATCTGATATGTCGCTTGGGCACGGCTTACCGTGTCACGGATGACGACCGCGCATCCGCCATCTTGGAGATTCTTTCTCAGCAACGAAACGAGCGCCTCGTCACCATCATCCATCAGCGACACCTCGATGTCAGTGGCACGACCGGATGGCTCAGGCGTTACCGCAACGGGAGCTTCGCTCGCCGAGACGACCGAAATCAGAGGATATCGCATATCCGGTTCGACGGAGACCTCGTCATTGTTCCGTACCACATCCTTCCTCTGTCTCAAAGGAATACGCCGCGGCAGCGCGATATTCCCAGCAGACATCGGCGGGATTCTCGACGGTAGAGGAATCCTTGCCGGAAGCGACAGAGCAGACTTTGAATATCTGACGGGTTCCGCCTCCACTTTGGAAGCAGCCGACGCCCCATTCCTGTAGGCATCCAGAAAAGCCTGGCGTTTCTCCTGCGGCAGTGTCGCGCTGAGCATGATAGCCGGTACACCGTAGGCACCCAGCCAAGACAGCACAGTCTCCATATACACGTTCATGTAGGCGGTGTTGGAGTGAACCTCATCCAGAATCACGACCTTGCCGGCAAGTGCCAGATGCCGCAGCACGACATATTTGCTACGCAATCCAGCCATCAATACCTGATCGATGGTGCCAACGACAAAGTCGGACAAATTACCGCGTCGATAACCGGTCAACCATGAGTTGACGACCGCCTGCATGGTCGAATGATCGTCGTATGCATGATTCCTCCCATATCGGTCGATCCCGTCGTATTCAGCGTCGACGGAACCGACAGACGGTTCGGACAGATCCATTTCGGCGTCAAGTCCTTCTCCTCCATCGTCGAACCATTGTTCGCGCAGGTGCTCGTACTCATCGTTGAGATTGTTCTTGCCGTGGGCCAGAAATAACGAACCGATCTGTCCCTGTTCATCGGACGGTAGATGCCCTACCCAGTCCAACACCCGAGTAAACATCGCGTTGACGGTCGCTTGACTGGGCAGCGCGTAATAGATGCCTCCGCATTGGAATCGTGCGGCAAGGATTTCCGCCGCAATCAGCGCCGCCTCGGTCTTGCCCTCACCCATATTGGCTTCGACGATCATCAGGCCCGGTGATTGCATGGTTCGGGCCAGACGAGCCGCTTCGCGCTGCACCGGGCGCATATGCGCGCCGGGGATGGAGAAACGTTCAGCGAACATCTCATCGGGTGACTCCCCCGTTGCGAACGGGTTCCATGGTTCCGGAATCCGCAACATACGCCATGCTTTGTCCGCTCGATACCTTGCATCGAAGATCTGTTCGTCCACGGAACCCTGATTGAGAGGAAATAATCTGCTATCACTGGCAATCCAATCAGCCATGACCACCATCGATGTCAGCAGTATCTGCGTACGTCTGCGCAGGGATCGGTTGCGTAGCGTATAAAGAATCGGCTGAGCATGCAGAGTTTCCGCAATCCAATCCAGCAGCTCATCACGGACCGCGGTCCATGCCTTATCTCCCATGAACGTTTTCCCACGGAAGCTTTTCCCCCGTTGTAAGGGATCGACCAGCGCCTGTTTATCGTCAGTCAGGGACTTACCATGATGACCTGCTACAACACATGCAACACCGTAGGCGAACGTCCCCGGCTCAACCGGGAACCCCTGGCTGCAGAACCACTCGATCACAGCTGCATATCCGACGAGCTCATGCCGATACTCCGAACGCATCAGATCTTTGCCGACGATTGCCTTAATGGACAGTTTGGTCTGCTTCACCTTGTCAGCGAATTTGGTACTCTGCACGATAAATGACGGAGCCCCTTTACCAATATCATGAATCGCAGCAATGAACTGATATAGTTCCTTTGCAACTTCACGATCGCCAATATCCTCAGCCAACAGCTCCTTGATGTTATCGGAGACGAAATCATCCCATACATGCAGCGCAACCTCACCTGTGTCCTCCAAATGCTGCCACAACTGCAGATAGCTGTCGTCATCCGTGCGCCCGTAAAATGCCGTTTTCGCCCAAATCGATAGAGCCTCCGGCGACAACGCCGGCTTGCCCTTCGGAAAATGAGTGGCCATATCATTCCCTCCTCAATCGTGCTGCATAATCGTCCAGCACAGACAAGACGCCCCTATGCTCCCATACAGTGTTGCGTCGTCCTCCTGAACTTTCCTTCAGTACACCGCGTTCGGCCAGAACCTTAAGTGCGCGAGATGAGGCCATAGGCGACATGCCGAGAGTTTCTTGCAGATACTTGCCATTGATAATCGGCTGTTCAATTAGTTGCGGCAGAACCCTCCATGCCGACGAATCCTTGCGAAGACCATCTAGCTTTTGCCGAGCATCCGTCAACTGTGCATCCAACGCATCAACTAGTTCGATACCCGTAGAGGCGGCATAGAGGCAGGCATCGGCGAAACATTCCACAATCGGGCGCGCATCCCCCGTACGATATGTCTGCAGCGCACCAAAATATCGCTGAGTATCAGTCAATAATCCGGCCGACACCGGAGGCGTGGTGCTGTGAATCAGACCCTTGTTACGCAGCACCGCATGCACCAAAGCGCGTCCCACTCTGCCGTTGCCGTCGGCAAACGGGTGGATGGTCTCAAATTGCGCATGCGCAATGGCACATTGCATGATAATCGGCAGATCATCCCTCTGCAGAAATGCCAATACGTCATCCATATGTCGTTTGACCAGCTCGGGCTGAGGAGCAACATATGTAGCATCACGGGGGCTCCGACCACCAACCCATACCAAGCCGTCACGATACCGACCTGCGTACTGCGACCAACCTTCCTGTGCGGCAAGTAGCGCATGATGCATCGCCAATAGATGCAGTTCATCCAAGTCATGCGCGAACTCCAACGCGGACTCCATGGCACGAACATTGCCAGTCACTACACGCGCATTATCGCTGCCACCTTCACCCAGCTCTTGCAATGCAAGCTTCTTTGCTCCAACTGTAAGATTCTCAATTTGAGAAGATGACGTAGATTCCGTACGCAGCAAAATGGATGCCATCGGACTAATTTCGTGTCCCGACGTACCAAATTTTACTGCTGCATAAGTATCGAATCGGCCTAACGCATGAGCTGCTTCCTCCATATTCGCGCTGATATCAGTGGGTATATCGAATTTGTATTCGGCTAACATTGCCGGCACTGCCGAATGGTAATCTCCGGTTTGTCGTCTGCGTTCCGACCGAGACATGAAGGAATCAAATGCTGGTCGATATATATGCCTCTCATGCTCTATCGGAGGAATTGGCAATGGGAACAATTGAGAATTATCTGTTATCGCCATATGTCCTCCTTAACACATATTACAAGAAGTGCTGGGAAGATAATCATTTCTCCCAATCAACTTACTGATATAAAGTATACTAGATAACACCTTTATATGTCAACTCTCATTCAATACCCCCGCCAATGCGGAGCATCCATCAGCAGAAGAACTTTCATTCCTCCCTATCAACGGATCATCCCCGCGTATGCAGGGCAAACTCAGTCATGCAATAATAAAGGTCGGAAGACCGGTGCCCTCCACCCTTTAAACCTTTTGCTCTGGTGGAAGGTTCCCGGCCTTTCGCCAGAGCATCCCCACAGGTTCAGAGCACGGCACCATCAGATGACTTGTGCTCGCAGAAATCTTGGCCAACCCAAAATCTCCGCGAGCACTAAATGCATCAAAGCCTCACGCCTTAACAACCTCCACGCCCAGCTCGGCGCCTTCCTTCACCTCGAAGGAGGAGGCCAGCGTCTCATGGGCGATCAGATCGCGGAACTGCTCGACATCGGCCACATTGGTGGCCGGCACGGTCAGCACCAGGGCGATGCGATCGGCGATGTCCAGACCGGCGTCCTTGCGGGCGTCCTGGATGGCGCGGATGGCGTCGCGGGCATAGCCTTCGGCGAGCAGATCGGCGTCAAGCGCCGTGTCGAGAATCGCAAAGCCGCCGGTCGGCAGGGCGGTGGACACCGAGGAGGCGGCCTCCGTGGCGTTCTCCTCCTCCACACGGTTGATCAGCTCATACTCGCCTTCGACCAACTCGAGATCGCCGGACGGCGTGGAGACCACCGGCGCACCGGACGTCGCATCGACATGCCAGTCGCCGGACTTGGACGCCTTGATGGCGAACTGGACCTGCTTGCCGAGGCGCGGGCCGGCAGCGCGGGCGTTCACCTTCAGCTCGTGCACGATCTTCAGACCGTGGGCGGCGGCATCCTGCAGCGTCGAGAACTCGATGCTCTTGATGTTGAGCTCGGCCTTCAGCAGCTCGTCGTAGGCTTTGACGGCCTCCACGTTCCCGGCCACCACGGTGAGCTTGGAAAGGGGCTGGCGCACGCGGATCTTGGCGGCCTTGCGCAGCGACAGCGTGCCGGAAACGACTTCGCGCACCTTCTCCATCGCATCCACCAAGGCCGGATCGTCGACCAGCACGCGGCCAAGCTCGGTATCGGCGCCGGTCTTCTCGTCCACCACGAACGGCCATTCGGCCAGATGCACGGATTCACCGCCGGTCAGGCCGCGCCACACGGACTCGGCCTCCATCGGGGCGAGCGGCGCGAGCACGCGCATGAACGCCTCCAGCACGGTATACAGCGTGTTGAACGCGGTGGCATCCTCGTTCCAGAAGCGGTCGCGGGTGTTGCGGATATACCAGTTGGTGAGCACGTCGATGAAGTCGGAGACCGCATCGCAGGCGTCGGAGATGGCGAACTCGTTCAGCGCCTTCTCGGCCGCCAACACCAGACGACGGGCGCGGGCCAGCAGGTAGCGGTCCATCTCCGGCAGGCCGGCGACCTCGTCCGCACGCAGCTGGCGGGCGTCGAATCCGGCGCCGCCGTTGGCCGCATTGGCGTACAGGGTGAAGAAGTAGTAGGAGCTCCACACCGGCAGCATGACCTGGCGCACGGTGTCGCGGATGCCGTCCGCGGTGACGATCAGGTTGCCGCCTCGCAGGATCGGCGAAGACATGAGGAACCAGCGCATGGCGTCGGAACCGTACTTGTCGAACACGCCGTTCACGTCCGGGTAGTTGCGCAGGTGCTTGGACATCTTCTGGCCGTCGGAGCCGAGCACGATGCCGTGGCAGATCACGTTCTTGAACGCCGGCCGGTCGAACAGGGCGGTCGCCATCACGTGCAGCAGGTAGAACCAGCCTCGGGTCTGGCCGATGTACTCCACGATGTAGTCGGCCGGGAAGTGCTGCTCGAACTTCTCCTTGTTCTCGAACGGGTAATGGAACTGCGCGAACGACATCGAACCGGACTCGAACCAGCAGTCCAGCACGTCGCTGATGCGGCGCATGTGCGACTTGCCGGTCGGGTCGTCCGGGTTGACGCGAACCAGGTTGTCGATCCACGGACGGTGCATGTTGATGTTGCCGTCCTTGTCGCGCGGGTAATCGCCGAAGTCGGCCTTGAGCTCTTCGAGCGAACCGTAGACGTCCACACGCGGATGCTTCGGATCGTCGCTGACCCACACCGGAATCGGGGAGCCCCAGAAACGGTTGCGGGAGATGGACCAGTCGCGGGCGTTGGCGAGCCACTTGCCGAACTGGCCGTCCTTGACGTTGCCCGGAATCCAGTTGATCTGCTGGTTGAGTTCCAGCAGACGCGGCTTGATCTTGGTCACGGACACGAACCAGGAGGACACCGGCTTGTAGATCAACGGGGTGGCGCAACGCCAGCAGTGCGGGTAGGAGTGCACGTAGCTTTTCTCCTGGAAGAGGATCGCGCGGCGTTCCTCCGGGATGGAGGCGAGCGGTCCGTCGCCGGCGCGCAGGTTGCGCAGGATCGGCAGGTTGGCGTCGAACACGAAATCGCCTTCGTAATCGGGGCATTGCGAGGTGAAGCGGCAACCCTCATCGAGCACGTCGGTGCTCGTGATGCCGTGCGCGTTCAACGTGTTCATATCGTCCTCGCCGTAGGGGGCCTGATGGACCAGACCGGTGCCTTCGACGGTGTCGACGTAGTCGGCGGTGAAGATCGTATAGCCGTTCGGGCCGGGCACATGGCCTTCGGATTCGGCCTCATCGCCCGAGAAGTACGGGAAGACCGGGTAGTAGCGGCGTCCCTCCAGCTCGTTGCCCTTGAGCTCGCGCACGACCTCGTAGTTCTCGCCGAGTTCCTTCTCGTAATGCGGCAGCAGGTCCTTGCCGAGATAGAACTTCTTGCCCGCGAACCTGCCTTCGGTCGGGCGCACTTCGACGTAGTCGATGTCGGCGCCGACCACGATGGCGAAGTTGGTGGGCACGGTCCACGGGGTGGTGGTCCAGAAGACGGCGTAGGCGTCCTCCTCGTCGCGCATCTTCACGGCCACGGACACGGTGGTGTCCTGGCGATCCTGATAGACGTCGGCATCCATGCGCAGCTCGTGCGCGCTCAGCGGCGTGCGGTCCTTCGGGCAGTACGGCAGCACGCGGTACCCCTGGTAGGCCAGGCCCTTGTCGTAGAGCTGCTTGAAGGCCCACATCACGGATTCCATGTATGGAATGTTCAGGGTCTTGTAGCCGTGCTCGAAGTCCACCCATCGCGCCTGACGGTGCACGTAGTTCTGCCATTCGTTGGTGTATTTCAGCACGGAGGCGCGGCAGGCGTCGTTGAACTTGTCGATGCCCATCTTCTCGATCTGGTCGACCGAGTCGATGCCGAGTTCCTTCTGCGCCTCCAGTTCGGCGGGCAGGCCGTGGGTATCCCAACCGAACACGCGGTTGACCTTGCGGCCCTTCATGGTCTGATAGCGCGGAATCACGTCCTTGGCGTAACCGGTCAGCAGGTGGCCGTAGTGCGGCAGGCCGTTCGCGAAGGGCGGGCCGTCGAAGAACACGAATTCGTTCTGGCTATGGTCGCCGGAGGGGTTGCGTTCGATGGACTTCTGGAAGGTGTCGTCCTTGTCCCAGTAGTCGAGAACGGTCTCCTCCATGTCGGGGAAGCTGGGGTTCGGCGCGACGTGCGCGGTCTCGCCGCCCTCGTTCGCCTTGGGATATACGTTTTCGCTCACCGTAAATCTCCTGTTTGTACTGTGCACTGGTCCTACAGGAGCGTCATCGATGGCCGTCGCCGGGCGCCGACGTTCATCGGCCCTATCCACGGAGGTCACGCCGGGCCGCGAACCCGATCGTCAATCGTCTCGTGGCCGGAACCAACCGTGTTCCGCCCGGAACAGCCATGTCTGCCGTTCCTGCCTACGAGGACGATGACGGGCGTCGATATGCGCCCCGCACCGCGGTACCACCTCGCTTATCGCGTCGGCCGCCGCACCCCGAACCGTTACGTTCGAGGCCGCGAGCCTGCGCGACCGCTTGTGTTCGGCTGTCTCGGGCCGATCCCGTCGGTTCTACTGGGCGATTGCCGCCGTTCTTCCGAAGACTCCCCGCTGATAACGGATCACTGCCTCACAACGGTGCATATCCTAACACGCCACGCGGTCAAATCGCCGGCCCACGGCCACGGCACCGTCAGGAGCCCGATTTAGATTGAGACCAGCCACCACGGACCGAGAAAGGATTGTCGGACAATGACGTATGATTTCACGTCCATCATGAACAGGCATGGCATGGATTCGATCGCGGTCGACGGACTGGGCACCGACCCGGGATTCGCGCCGGACCCGCCACGTGAGGGTTTCGACGTCATCCCCATGTGGGTGGCGGACATGAACTTCCCGACCGTGCCCACGATCCCGCAGGCCATCATCGAACGGGCGAAGCATCCCGCCTACGGGTACTTCTCCCCCACCGACGACTATTACGGCTCCATCATCGACTGGCAGTCCACGCGCAACGGGGTCACCGGATTGACCCGGGAGGCGATCGGCTACGAGAACGGGGTCCTGGGCGGCGTGATCAGCGCGCTGACCGCGTTCGCCGCCCCCGGCGACGGCGTGCTGCTGCATAGCCCAACCTATATCGGTTTCACCCGGAGTATCGAAAACAACGGCTACCGCATCGTCCACAGCCCGCTCACGCTGGACGAGCACGGCGTATGGCGCATGGATTACGAGGATATGGACAGGAAGCTCAAGGAGCATCACATCCACGTGGCCGTCTTCTGCAGTCCCCACAATCCCTGCGGGCGCGTATGGGAGCGTTGGGAGATCGAGAAGGCCATGGAGGTGTACCGGGCCAACGACTGCGTGGTGATCTCCGACGAAATCTGGTCGGATCTGACGTTGGGCGACCACCGGCACATCCCCACCCAATCGGTCAGCGAGGACGCACGCAACAGGACCGTGGCGTTCTACGCGCCCAGCAAGACCTTCAATCTCGCCGGACTGGTGGGAAGCTACCACATCATCTACAATCCCACGCTCCGGGACCGCATCGTGGCCAAAAGCTCGAAATGCCACTACAACGACATGAACGTGCTTTCCATGCACGCGCTGATCGGCGCCTACCGGCCCGAAGGCCATGAGTGGCTCGACGAATTGAAGGCGGTGCTCACCGGCAACGTCGATTACGCCTACGACTACATCACCGGGCATTTCCAAGGCGTGAGTCTGGCCAAACCGGAAGGCACCTACATGCTGCTGCTCAACTGCGAGCAGTGGTGCGAACACCACGGCCTGAGCCTGCCCGAGTTGGAGAAACGCGGCTGGGATGTGGGCGTCGCATGGCAGGACGGCGACATGTTCCAGGCCCCCTACAGCATCCGCGTCAATCTCGCATTGCCCTTGAGCCGCGTCAAGGAGGCCATGCGCCGCCTTGACCGGTACGTGTTCAACGCCTGATCGATGTGCCGGCGCGTCGGATCCCACGCGCCGGCACATCGCGGCGAGCCCACGGCCCGGGGCTTTCCTCAGCCCTTGACGACGGTGGATTCGCTCACTTCGAGCGGCGTGCGAGCGAGCGGCAGTCCGCAGTCCTTAAGCACCGCGGCGATGCGTTCGACGTTCTCGCCGGCGAGCGGCGCGACCGGATTGGGCATCTGGTTCGTATCGAAGACGCCGAGCAACGCGAGCGCCGTCTTGAATGCGCCGACGCCGGCGCCGAACCCCTGCACACCCTGTACGACGCTGGTGATGCGCATGAGCGCCGCCATCTTGTCCTGTTCGGTGCGCACGGAACCCCAATCGCCTTTCCGGTAGGCGTTCCACATGCGCACGTATGCGGTCGCCTCCACATTCGCGAGTCCGGGGACGGAGCCGTCCGCGCCGGCCATGTAGGCGCCGTCGACGACGACCTCCTGCCCGGTGAGCAGCGTCAGCGGATGGCCCGCCTTGTTGTTGTCATCGACCAGGAAACGGAACGAGACGTCATCGTTCGAGGAATCCTTGACGCCCGCAAGAACGCCGTCGAGTCCCAGACGCACGAGCATGTCGCCGGGCAGTTTCGTGTGCACGCACACCGGAATATCGTAGGCGAACAGCGGCAGATCGGGAACCGCCTCGTGGATGAGACGGAAGTGCCGTTCGACTTCGGCCATGCCGCCGAGCGCATAGAACGGCGCTGTCGCGACGATCGCCGACGCGCCGAGCTCACGGGCTTGGCGGGCGTGTTCGATCACGCGGTTCGTTTCGGTGTCGATGCAGCCGACGAACACCGGCACACGACCGTCGACGATGTCAATCGCCGCGCGAATGATCTCCTCGCGGCGGGCATCGGTGCTGAACGCGACCTCGCCCGACGAGCCGAGCGTGAATATGCCGTTGACCCCGGCATCGATCATGCGGTTGATCGAGCGGGTGAAGCTCGGCAGGTCGAGCTCCTGGTCTGCGGTGAGCGGGGTGACCGCCGGCGGAATGACGCCGTGGAATTGCTGTGCCATGATTGATCCTTTGTGTGTATGGGATATGGTGCGCCGGTCCATCGTCGGACGTGGTACTCGGCGTGTTGATACGGATGGTGGATGGGTGTTGTCGGTCCGGTGGCGCACGCCGCGTGAGACGCGCGCCGCCGGAGACGTGTGTGCCGCTATGCGCACTCCTCGGCCGTTGGATGCAGCAAGGATGGCGCGGCCGCCATGAGCGTCCTCGTGTAGTCGTCGACCGGATGGCGCATCACCTCGTCGGCGGTGCCATGTTCCACGATCGTGCCGTGGTTCATGACGATGACGTCATCGGAGATGTAGCGAATCGTCTGGATGTCGTGACTGATGAAGACCATCGACAAACCGAGCCGACGTTTGAGATCGCTCAACAGGTTCAGAATCTGCGCGCGCACCGAGACGTCGAGCGCGCTCGTCGGCTCGTCGGCGATGATCGCATCCGGGTTGAGCGAGAGCGCGCGTGCGATCGCCACACGCTGACGCTGGCCGCCGGAAAGCTGCCCGGGGAGGGCGCCGAGCACCGAGAACGGCAAACCGACCATGCGGATCAGCTCATGGGCGCGCTTGTCGCGTTCCTTCTTGCCGCCGAGATGGTGCACGGCGAGCGGATCGATGAGCTGATCGGCAACGCTCATGCGGGCGTTCAGCGCGGTCGCCGGATCCTGGAAGACGACCGAGACGACACGGCCGATTTCCATGCGCTCCTTCGCGGTGCGATGCGTGACGTCCTGCCCTTTGAACAGCACCTGCCCGGACGTGAGCGACTGCAGTCCGCACATCACGTTCGCCGTCGTCGACTTGCCGCAGCCGGACTCGCCGACGATGCCAATCGTCTTGCCCGGCATGAGCTTGAGATTCACGCCGTTGACGGCGGTGATCCTGTTGCGGTGGAACAGGCCCGAACCCGCACGGGTCGTGAACACGACCTTCGCGTCCTTCAGTTCGATGATCGGGACGTTCTTGTTCTCATGGGGTTTCGTCAGATCGATGCGTTCGCTCATCGTGCGCCTTCCTTTCCGTCCCGCGGGTCTTCGGCAGCGGTGATCGTCATGTCGCCGATCTCGGCTTCTGCGGCTCTCGCGGAGTTTTCTTCGGAGGCCTTCTCCACTTTGGCCGGCTCCTGGAGCATGTGTTCGTCGGCACGGGTGTAGTTGGCCGGTTCGGGCAACGGGGTGCCCGGCTGCGCCGCATAGAAGTGCCATGTGCCGGGCACACGGACCATGACCGGCCTCGTGTCGAGGCCGACGTCCGGGTGCGAGGAGCGCGGAGCGAAGCGATCGCCCTTCGGGAAGTCGATCGGGCTCGGAACCGTGCCGGGCACCTGGTGCAGACGCGGGGCGCCCGCTTCGATCGACGTGACGGCGCCAAGCAGGCCACGGGTGTACTCGTGACGGGGGTCGGTGAGGATCTCCTTCGTCGAACCCTGCTCGACGACCTGCCCCGCATACATGACGGTGATCGAATGGGCGACTTTGGCCACGAGCGCGAGATCGTGGGAAACGAAGACCATGGCGAAGCCGAGCTTCTTGCGCAGCGAGTTGAGCAGATCGATGACCTGCTTCTGCACGGTCACGTCAAGTGCGGTCGTCGGTTCGTCGGCGATGATGAGCTTCGGGTCACGGGTCAGCGCCATGGCGATAAGCACACGCTGGCGCTGGCCGCCGGAAAGCTCGTGCGGATACGATTCAAGCGTGCGCTTGGGATCAAGGCCGACGAGTTCGAGCAGTTCCTCGGCGCTGCGCGTGCCGCCGCGCTTCGTCAGCTGCTTCATCTGCGTCTTGATGAGCATCGACGGGTTGAGCGAGCTCAGCGCATCCTGGTAGATCATCGCGATCTCATGGCCGCGGATCTTATTGTATTGGCGCTGATCGCATCCCACGAGGTTCCTGCCGTTGAGCAGGATCTCGCCGCTGATTCTCGCCTTCGGGTCGAGCAGGCCCATGATGGCGAGCGAGGTGATCGACTTGCCGCAGCCGGACTCGCCGACGAGACCCATCGTCTCCCCCGGGCGTACGGAGAAGTTGAGGTGGTCGACGACGTTGACGTCGCCGTAGCGCGGGAACTGGATGCACAGATCCTTGACCTCGAGCACGGGGGGTTCGGTGCTCCACGGTTCAAGGCGATCGGTGCGCTTGAGTTCGGCGTTGCGAAGCTTGGTGAGCGAATCGACGAGCGCATCATGCTGCTCGGCGTAGGCCGCGACCGGGTCGGTGAGCAGACGGTCTTCCTTGCGGTCGGCAGCCACGTCGGCCGCGGTCTTCTCGACCGGGGCGGTCGGGGCCGCCACCATCGCGTCGGTTATGCCTTCGGACAGGATGTTCAGGCACAGTACGGTGATCATGATCGCAAGACCGGGGTACAGCGCCTGCCACCAATACCCGAAGATGACGCCTTCCTTCGCGGACGACAGGATGTTGCCCCATGTAGGCGTCGGCTCGGGGATGCCGGCATTGATGAAGCTCAGTGACGCTTCGAAGACGATCGCGTCGGCGACGGATAGGGTCGTGAACACCATGACCGGCGCCGCGATGTTGCGCATGACGTGCTTGATGAGAATCCACGGGGCACGCGCGCCGGAGACGATGACCGCCCTGACGTAATCCTTGCCGTATTCGCTGATGATGTTGGCGCGCACGATTCTTGCGATCTGCGGAACGTAAAGAACGCCGATCGAGATGATGATGCCGATCATCGACTGGCCAAGCACGGCCACGAACACTGCGGCGAGCGCGATGCCGGGAATCGACATGACGATGTCGATCAGTCGCATGATGATTTCGGAGACCCATGCGCGGCTCACGGCGGCGATCGCACCGATGATCGAGCCGAGGACGAGCGCGAACGCGATCGATGACAAACCGATGACGAGCGAGTATCGTGCACCGAAGATGACTCGCGTGAGCACGTCACGGCCAAGGTTGTCGGTGCCGAACAGGTGGGCGCCCGTCGGGGCCTGATAGCTTTCGGTGATCGCCATCGGGCTGTACGGCGTGATCACCGGAGCGAACACCGCCGCGACAACGAGCAGCAGGACCACGATGAACGAGATCTTCGATCCCAACGTCATCTTGTTGAAGCGGTTGAACCTGACCTTGGGTTTGGTCGCCGCCGCCTTGACAACTTCGTTTTGTCCGAACAGCATCTCACACCGTCCTAATCCTCGGGTTAATCAGCACGTAAAGCAGATCAACCACGATATTGATGATGATGAACGAGAGCGCCACGATGAGCACTACACCTTGCACGAGCGTCGGCTCGTTGCCGTTGATGCCATCGAACATCGCCGTGCCCATGCCGGGGAGTGCGAAGATGACTTCGATGACGATAGCGCCTCCGAGCAGGTAGCCGATTTTCATGCCCAACGTTGTGATCGGCGTGATGAGCGCGTTGCGGAAGACGTTGCGCGCCACGACGACGCCCTTCGGCACGCCCGCGCCGATCGCGGTGCGCACGTAGTCCTTGTCGAGCTCCTCGACCATCGACGTGCGGATGATGCGTGTAAGCTGGCCGGCGACCGGCAGACCAAGCGCAAAGGTCGGCATGGCCATGCGTTCGAGATAGGCACCCGGATCCTGCGAGAACGGGACGAGCGGACCCGCGCCGGGCAGCCAGGAGAGCTTGATCTGCAGCATGTAGATGAGCAGCACGCCGAGCCAGAACGACGGCGTCGCGATCGCGATGATCGAAAGGACGCGGATCGTCTGGTCCACCCACGTATCACGGTAGAGCGCGGCGAGCACGCCGAAGATGATTGCGATGACGACCGCAATGAGCAGTCCGATGAACGTGAGCTGCAGTGTGATCGGGAACGCTTGTCCTATACGCTCGGAAACGGAGTCCTTGTTGACGCCGTACACGCCCATGTCGCCATGGCACAGACCGACCAGATAGGACCAGAACTGCGACCACCAGGGCTTGTCGTAGCCCATCTCGTGCCGAAACGCCTCCAGCTGCGCGCCGGTCGCGTTCTCGCCGAGCGCGGCGACTGCGGGATCGTACTTCGAGAACGACATCAGGAAGAACACGAGAAAGATGACTCCGAATGCCATGAACGGCAGGGCGATCAATCTGCGCCCGAGAAGTCTGAGGAAATTACTCATGATATGTCCAATGGTGAAAGAATCGGGAATAAGGGAATGGGGAAGACGGGCCCGTCCACGGATCGCGGAGGGAAGGGGAACAAGATGAACGGGCCTGTCTTGGTATCAGATCGTCAGGGAAGGGTTCTGCGCCATCGCTCCTTTGCGTGGCTCACTGTGCGACTTTGGCCTGGACCAGGTTGAGACCCGTCGTGCCCATCGTCTTGTATTCGTCGAAGACACCCTTCTTGACGGCCGTGCTCACCTTGCGGTGGAAGAGCGGATAAAGCGGCACCTGCTCGGAAAGCAGATCGAAGCACTGGTTCCAGTAGTCCTGGCGCTCGGCATCGCTCGACGCGGACAGGGCCTTGCCCATCAGGTCGTGCAGCTCGTCATAGCCTTCCGACCCCTTCCAGAACGTGCGCTGCTTGGTCCAGACGTTGTCTCCGTACCACCAGTTCATCAGCAGGTCGGGGTCGTTGCCGAAGACCGAGGGATCGCCCGGGGCGAGAACCATCGAGAAGTCAGCGCCGTCCTTGTCGGTGATCGACGGATACAACGCCGACGACTTCATCGACTGGATATCCACGTCGATGCCTGATTCCGCAAGATCGTTCTTGATCTGTGGGGCGAGCTGCGTGACCCAGGTCTGGTCGGTCGTGTACAGCGTGGTCTTGATCGGACCGTTGACGCCTGCTTCCTTCAGCAGTTCCTTGGCCTTCGCGGTGTTCTTCGTGTAGACGTTCTTCGCCTTATGGTAGTTCGCGAAGTTCTCGGGCAGGAAACTCGTGACGGTCTGCGCCTGTCCGGACAGCTGGTTGTCGATGAGCTTCTTCGTGTCGATCGAGTAGAACACGGCCTGACGCACGCGGGGGTCGTCGAACGGCTTCTTCTTCGTGTTGAACATGATGAACGCCTGGTTGAAGCCCTGCACCGTCTGGATGTCGGAACCCGAGGACGTCAGCGTCTGCACCGCCTTCGCGGGCACGTTTTCCATGACGTCCGTCTTGCCGGCCTGCATCGCGGTGACTCGCGCGGTGTCGTCGACGTTGACGTTCCAGACCATCTTCTTTGTCTGGGCCGGATACTTGCCGTTGTAGGCGTCGTTCTTCTCGAAGCTCACCTGCCGGTCGGTGATCGCCGTGTACTTCCACGGCCCGGAACCGGTGGGCATCTTCTTGAGTTCGGCGTCCGACTTGCCGGACGGGACGATCGGGATGAGCGCCAGACGTTTCTCGAACATCGGGAAGGCTTCCTTGAGTTTGAAGTCCACCTGGTTGCCGCCCTTCGCCTCGACGGAGTCGATGAAGTCGAGCATCGAGATGAACAGGCTGCCTTCGGCGGTCGAGCGCTTGTAGGAGCTCACGACATCGGACGCCTTGACGGGCGTGCCATCGGAGAACTTCGCGCCGTCACGTAGCGTGATCACGTACTCGGTGTCGGAGACCTTCTGAGGCGCGCCTTTGGCGAGCGCCGGGAATGTCTTGTAAGTCGTGTAGTCAAGCGCGTACAGCGGTTCGACGACATGCCAATTCGCCGACATCGGCAGCGCTCCGGACGTCGTGTTCGGCATGAAGTCACGGCTCGCGTATGCCACTTCCGTCGTGATCGTATCTGGAATCGAGGTGCCGGTGGCGCCGGCTGTGGCGGACGAGCCGCCGCAGCCGGCCATGGCGACAACCATGCCGCCGGCCAGGATGGCCGCCACGGCCGCCCTGACCCTTGCATTAATCTTGACCATTGAGATCTCCTCATCGTTGAGAATGTGTCATCGTGCGTCCAACTCGACGATGGTCGACATCGACAATCGTCCAGGCCGGCCGGACCACCAATCCGCCGTGCCTCCGTTTCTGGGCTGAACTGGGTTTAATGATAAGACGTCTGACGTCTTATTTCAAATATCCCGACCCGCATGTCGCCGACCACACGCCACGCAGGTGCGGCATCCCCCGACGTGCGCTACCATTGAAATCAGACGTCTGATGTTTCCCTTTGGTTGGATACCATGACTTCAGATGTCCCATTCATGGCACGGCACATATACGGGCCCGCTCAAAGGAGAGTCATTGACCATGGCAGCATCCAACCCGATCAGCTGGTCACAGCGAACATTCCCCTCACCCGAAGGCACGATCGCGTGCAGATTCCGCGCACACGCGGACGGCCGCATCTTCGATGCCGTCAATGGATCGGCGAATGACGCGCCGCTCCTCATATGCGCCATCGAACATGACGCTCTGCGCGTGCGCGCGACGACGCCACGACAGCACGTCGATTTCGACATCGAGGACACGACGGGGATAGCCGACGGCGCCATGCACACGTTCGCGCTCACATTCGGCGAGTTCGGCACGCGCGTCTACCTCGACGGCTCCCAGTGCTTCAGCGGCACGGCGAACCTGTGCCCCACGACGCTCACCGGAACCGAGGGGTCAGGCCAAGGCGCGATTCGCCTCGCGGGCCCGTCCATCGACGTGACCGACATGCGTCTGCATGCAACCCCCCTCACCTCCGAAAGCATCGCCGCCTTGACGCCGAGACCCGCACCGGACATCGACTTCGCCGCAGCCCAGCTCGCCCCACGAGATGTGCGCCGCGTGCGCACGCTACGTTCCGGCACGATCTTCATGCATTTTCGCGTGCGCGGACCCCGCCAGTACGGCACGCTTCTCGCCGCCGGCGAGCGCGGCGAGGAACGCCTCGCCGTCTCGATCGACGACAACGGCATCACGATGACGGCCGCGGATGGCCTGTATGAGCCATCCACCTACCATGCGCGCGGCGCATGGGATGACGGCCGATGGCATGATCTGTCGATTCGTTCCGCGCGTGGCGCCATCGACATGTACGTCGACGGCTGGCACGAACTGCATCAAGCGGGACAGGTGTTCTTCGGCGACTGGCCGCAACTGGATGAGGTGGCCATCGGGCAGAACACGGAAGGCGTCAGGCTCATGGGCGAGGTGCGCAACGGCGGCGTCTTCACGACCCCGCTCACCGACGGCGCGATCCGCAGGCTTTCGGACGCACCGGCGCTCACGACGACCGCACTGTTCGACAAGGGTTACCACGGATCCGTGAGTTATCGCATCCCCTCGATCATCCGCACTCCTCATGGCGTGGTCGTCGCCGGCGCCGACCAGCGCACCGCGATTGCGAATGACGCGCCGAACCACATCAACTTCGTCATGCGCAGGTCGCTTGACGGTGGCCGCACCTGGCTCGACATGCAGACCGTGATCGCCAATCCAGGCGAAGGCGTCGACGGCGCGTGCACGATCGACTCATGTCTTGTATGCGACGAACGCAATGGCCGTCTCACCGTCCTCATCGACCGCTTCGCCGGAGGCGTCGGGTTGCCGAACAACACGCCCGGCACCGGGGTCGACCGGCACGGGCGACCGTGCCTGTACGATCGCGCAGGCACACGCTATGTACTCGCCGATGACGGCATGGTGCTTGACGGCGGCGGCGAGCGCACCGGATACCGGGTCGACGCGCACGGCAACGTGACGCACGAGGGACGGGCCTCGGGCAACATCTACCTCAAGGAGGGCGCTGACCCCGACGAATCACTGCTCATCGAACGCACGAGCTTCATCATCGAACTGCATTCCGACGATGACGGCGAGACGTGGAGCACACCACGCAACATCAACCACATGATCAAAGAGGATTGGATGCACTTCCTGGGCGTCTCGCCCGGCAACGGCATCCAGCTCCAGGCCTCCGAACATCGCGGGCGTCTGCTCGTCCCGTTCTACTGCACCGGCGCCTCACTCAAGCATTACTCGGGCGGAGCGCTCATCAGCGACGATGGCGGCGACACATGGCGACGTGGTTCGATGATCAACGACGGCCGCATCGTCAACGGCACCGCCGTCGACCCGAAGAACATCCGGGACGATGACGCGACCACGCACGAATCCGTGTTCGTCGAGCGCGCGGATGGCACCGTCGTGTGCTTCTTCCGCAACCAGAACCATGCCGGGCGCATCGGCGTCGCGCTCAGCCACGACGGCGGCGAGACATGGGATGACCTGTACTTCGACAAAGACGTCCCCGACATCTTCTGCCAACCGAACGCCGTGGCCTGCGCGCCGCGATCGGACACGATGGTGTTCGCGAACGCAAGCCAGATGCTGCCGTATCGCGGCAACGGGGTGCTGCGGCTGAGTCTGGACGGCGCACGCACATGGGCGGCGCATCGCTGCATCAACCCCTATCATTACGGCTATCAGTGCATGACGATGCTGCCGGACGGCGAACTCGGATTACTCTGGGAGCGCGAGACCGCGGGATTGTACTTCACCATGCTGCCGTTGAGCGTATTCGGCGCGGCCGAAACGCACTGAGGGCGTGTTCGGGAACACGTGTGCGACACATGTTCCCGAACACGCCCCCACCGGCCGCTAATGGTCGAGCCGGGCGGCGAACCAGCGCGTGATCGACGTCGGATGGGTGATCGCCGTGCCGACGACGGCCGCCCACGCGCCGCGGCTCATCACGTCATGCAGCTGTTCGGGCGTATGGATGCGGCCCTCGCACAGCACAGGCGTATCGGGGAACGACGACACCATGTACTCGAGCAACTCGAAATCGGGGCCGTCGGTCTTCTCCCGTTCGCCCGTGTACCCGGAAAGCGTCGTCGAGATGATGTCGCTGCCCGCATCGACGGCGCGGCGCGCATCGTCGAAGCTGCCGCAATCGGCCATGACCGTGACGCCCTCATCGTGCAGCGCCTGCACGGTCTGCGCATAGGTCCGCCCGTCCGGGCGCGGCCGTCCCGTCGCATCCAAGGCCACGATGTCCGCGCCCGCCGCCGCGCAACAGCGCGCATGACGCAGCGTCGGCGTGATGTACACGCCTTGCGAACCGTCCTTCCAGATGCCGATGACCGGCACGTCCACCTGGCCCTTTATCGCCGCTATGTCGGCGAGTCCCTGACAGCGGATGCCGACCGCGCCGCCCTCGACGGCCGCCATCGCCATCTGCGCCATCGTCTCCGGGTGGCGCAGCGGTTCGCCGGGGTACGCCTGGCAGCTGACGATGAGTCCGCCTTTCACACGTTCGATAACCGGATTCCTGCTCATCATTATGTATCCTTTCCTTGCACAGAGTATGCCAGCCGCCGCGCCCGAACGCGACGGCCCAATCAACCGACGACGCGACGGGACGCGACGGCCGCGCCGATGAGCGGCGCGTCGCCGCCGAGCTCGCCCTCACGCATCCGCACATCGCGCAGCAACGGCAATGCGGAACGGGCGAACCCATCGCGCAACGCATCCCACCACACCGGCCCCGCATTCACGACCGACCCGGAGACGACGATGCCGTCGGGATCCACCAGATTCGCCATGCCTCCGATGCACGCGCCGAGCGCCCGGGCGCTGTCTTCGATGACCGATGAGGCAAGCGCATCGCCATCCGCCGCAAGCGCGGCGACGTCGCCGCCATTGCGCACCGGTTCGCCACCGGCGCGCATGTTGTACAACGTCGCCAGTCCGGTGCCGCTTGCGACCGGTTCGACATGCCCCTCGACGCTTCCGCACGAGCACGGGACCCCGGCGCCAAGAGCGCTCACGACATGTCCGGCATGTCCCGCCATGCCATGCGCGCCGAGGAACGGCACGCCGCCGACGATGATCGCGCCGCCGATGCCGGTGCCCACGCCGACCGACAAGAGGACACGGGCGCCACGCCCCGCGCCGTAATGCGCTTCGCCGAGCCCATGCGCGACGACGTCGCCGACCATATGCACCGGCAGATCGGTGATCGCGCCGAACGCATCGTAGATCCGCTGGCCTTTCCATCCGGGGAGCAGATCCGTCGCGGCGATGATCTCTCCGGTCTCGCCGTCGGGCACGCCGGCGGCCGCGATGCCGATGCCGCACGGCTCTATGCCTTGGGCACGCGCGCGGTCGAGCTGACGGCGCGCGGACGCGACGATGCGCTCGCGCACGGCGTCGCCTCCCTGCGAGGCGTGTGTCGGCTCCTCATCGCGCAGCAACACGGTGGGAGCGGCATCGCCGTCGGACAGCCGGACGAATCCGCTGGCGATCTTCGTGCCTCCGATGTCGAATGCGAGGAAATCGCTCATTGTTCCACCGCCTCATGGATGTGCGACAGGTAGCGCACGCGCTCGTCGAGCGTCGCGTCCCGTGGCACGCACACCTTCGCGCCGACATAGGCGATCGGCCGTTTCTGCGTGTTTGCGGCGCGCATGCATTCGGCGATCGCATCCGCATCCATAAGCGATGTCGGCTCGTCCGGATTCATCGGCAGATGTCCGTCGATCCACGGGTATCCATAGATCGTCTCCTTCGGCCCCGCTCCCGAGAACATCAGTCCGGTAAGCGCGTCGGCGTCGGCGCACCGGCGCACGTGTTCCAGCGCGGTCCGCGCGCTTCGGCCTTCGACCGCGGACCGTCCCCAGTTGATGGTCAGTCCGATTCCCAGCTCCTTGCACAACGCGATCTCGTCGTCGAGGCGGAGGAAACCCTTTTCCGGCTCCTGCCCGTCTATGTAACGGTCGCAATGTTCGATGACGAGTCGTGCGCCGCTCCAATCCCATGATGCGAGCAGTCGCAACGATTCCTCCATACGCTCGGCATCGGAGACCCGTCTTGGTGCGCTGTGCAGTTCGATGTAGGCGATGTCCTGCGCGCCGCGGACGCGCGCGACGTCGGCGACGGCGCGTCGCAGGTCCTCGAAGAATCCGATCGCATCGCGGCGCCCGGCCTCCTGCGGGCTGGCGAGTCCGAACCACGGATCCTCGTTCATGCGCCGCATCGTGCCGGGGATGGCCGTGACCGAGTTCGTGTGCCAGTGGGCGGGCAGGTGTTTGGCGAGCCAATGGCGGTCGTCCTCATTCGCAAGGTCGCCGGGGAACGGCAGTTCCGTCCCGCGGACCCATGACTGCTCGCCCAGCAGCATGTAGTACAGTTCCTGCGACGGACGCCCCTGCGGAAGCGACGCATACGCGCCAACGATGAATTCCGGCTTCATATTTCCTCCTCGAAATATGAAATGGTTGAGACATGTACATCCCCGATTATACATCAGACATCTGATGTATATCAGTGCACCGCGCCTCGTGTCGGGCGGCGCATACGGATCGTGGACCGATCCCACGCAGCGCCCACGCGTCAGCGCACGGGGAGGTGTTCGCGCAGTATCGATTCGATCGGCCGGTAATGCTCGCGCACGGCCTCACGGTACATCTGGGCGTCGCCGGCGATCGCCGCATCCAGCATGCGACGGTGCGCCTCGGCCGTGTCAAGCATCTTCTCCGAAGGCGCCAAGCCGATCTGCGGGAGCACGGCCATGTGCACGAGCCACAGGGAATGCACCATCTGCTTGGCGATGGTGTTGCCGAGCGGATCCAGCAGTCCCATATGGAAGTCGATGTCGGCATACAGGAAATCCTCGCCCCGTTCGGCGGACGAGACCATGGCGTCGACGAGCGCACCGAGCTCGGGCTGTTCCGTCCCCTTGACCTTCGCGCACACCTCATCCGCGCATCCGAGGTCGAGGAACCTCCTCAGCTCCACGACGTCCTTCAGATCGTCGAAGTTCTTGCCCACCGACACCATCGAGAGAAACGCCAGCGTCTCCACCATGGGGTCAAGGGACAGCGAACCGACGAACGTCCCCCTGCCGTGTTCGACATTGACGATGTTGAGCCCTTCGAGCTTGCGCACCGCTTCGCGCACGGACGAACGCGAAGCGCCGACGGCCTCGCACAGTTCGATCTCCGTCGGCAGCAGATCGCCCGGCTGGAGCCGCTCCCGCAGAATATACGATTTGATCGCGTCCATCGTCACATCGCAGCGGCTGCGCATCGGCGTCCGCTGCTGCAACGCACCGGGCTGCAGCCGCATGATCGTGTTCTCCTGACTGCTCATTGCGGTTCCTCCAAAAACCATCGCACCGCGCCGTCAAGACGCCCCACCACCGTCACGCACACCGACCTGACGCGGGGACGGCGACGCCCACGGCCCCACCATCCTCGTTCGTTGTCGGCGACCCCGCAACAGGGACATACCGGGCGATCGACATTAACCGCCCCTGACAGACGTTTCACGCACCAGCATAGGCCCGCACCGCCCCATCGGCAACCACGCGGTCGTGCGTTGCGGGGCCGTCCGTACGCTCATCGCACGGGAACGAAACTGTCCCGCACCACGAGGGTGGTGGAGATGAACGTGTGGTGCCGCAACGTGCGTTTGCTGGAGATGGCCTCGGCGAGCATCGTGATCGCCGTGTCGGCCAGTTCGTTCTGGTCGATGTCGTAGCTGGTCAGCGTCGGCGAGGTGTATTGGGCGATGGACTGGTTGTTGATGCTGATCACGCTGGTGTCGCGCGGTACCAACACGCCCGCCGCGGTGAACGACTGCAGTACGCCGACCGCGATCGAATCGGCGGCCACGATGAACGCATCCGGCATGTCGTCGCGGTGGTCCTTGACCGCCTGATGGCCTAGGACGCGTCCGGTGTCCACGGTGAAGGCGCCCTGCGCATAGATCAGCCCCTCCGTATCCAGCCCCAGACGCTCGGTCCAGTTGCGGAATGCGGTCAGACGGCCGTCTTCGGGGTATTCGTGCAGGCCCATCGTGAAGCCGGCGCCGCCGATATAGCCGATGCGGCGCTTGCCGGAGGCCATCAGTACGTCCAAGGCCTCCAGAATGGTCTGCCCCAGATCCGGCTGTACCGAATCGAACAGGCTGGGCGCAGGATTGATGTCGATGAACACGCCATGGGGCAATGCCAGATGGAGCTTCAACAGTCCATCCGAAGAGAGTACGGACGGTCCGATGGAGATGAAGCCGTCGAAATCACCGGCGTTGACAATCAGATCGTCGATATGGGAAAACGACGTGAGTTCCATGTGCTGGGCTCTGGCATTGTCGCCAAGCACGGACCGCAGTTCATCGAAATAGGCGTCCGCCAGTTCTTCCTCGCGGGTGGCGTTGTCGAGTACGGCCACACGGCGTGGCAATGCGATACGGCGTGATCCGGTAGCGTAGCCAAGCTGCTCGCTGACCTCGATGATGCGCCGTCGCGTCTCCTCTTTGACGGACAATGTCGGGTCCCCATTGAGCAGCCGGGATACCGTGGCCTGCGAGAAGCCTGATCTCTGTGCGATTTCCTTCATCGTGACCATAGTTGAGCCTTCCACGCCTCAGTACGTAACAATACGCAGTATTTCAGTAAATTACTTTACTACATAGTGTAACTCACGTCATGCGGGTATGACGCCGTATGGTTGCAGCATCGTCGACCCGCAGCGATGCGTGTGCCCCCTCAGTCATTGACCCGCATAGTTATGCGAGAAGCTCGGCTTAGGTAAATTATAAGCCGAGCTTCAACACATGGGTCTCAAGACCGGAGCAGTCAGGAATCCCCACTAACAGGGGCTTGCCGTCAACGAGAATCAGCGACCATACCTATTATTCATTGACCTTGTATCCCTAATCCTTTCCATATGCAACAAGCTTGTCTTGCCAAGCCTTCGTATGCGTGTCGATCAGCCCTTCATCCAGCATCTGCTGCCAATAGTCCACAACCTTCTTTACTTCAGGATTATTGGTCAGATTGATGGTGATGGAATCAACGATGAGTCCAACAAAACAGCACCGCCCCCTACGTCAACTATCCGCTCGAACTAGACACAGTCCAATTCGTTCCCGCATAGCGCCTAAATGAACGTGTTAGGTCTGCACCAATTCACGGCTGGCAATACTCCACACTTCTCAGTAATCAATTCGCACCAAACCGCTCACGAATCTGAGCAGCAGTACCATAAGAGGCTTGCGCACCGATCCCAGTCGCGGCGTACGCGGAAACGTATGAGGCCAACTGCGCACTGTCCGCCAACGCACGACCCGAGGCAAGTCCGGCCAGAACCGTGCCCATAAAGGCATCTCCGCACCCGGTAGTGTCGATGGCCTCAACCGCAACTGGCGCAATACGATAGATATCATCACCATCGATGACTACCGACCCATCCCCGCCAAGCGTAATTACCGCCTGATTAAAGCCGAAGTCATGCATCTGCCGCGCCACATCAGACCAGTCCAGTCCATCCCAATCGTCATCGTCAGGCTCGGCGATGTCCAGCAGCTGTGCCATTTCATGTTCATTGACCAGCAGAATGTCCGAAGCCTCGATAAGTTCAGCGGGTAGTTCAGCAACGAATGGCGAATCGTTGAGCAATACCTTGAGCCCGGCATCATGACAGAGGCGAGCACATGCGGTGACCGTTTCCATCGGACTCTCCAAACACAGTCCCAGCACATCAGCAGCAACCAATGCATCAGATGACTGCCGCGCATAGTCGACAGATACCTCACCATTGGAACCAGCCGAATATACGATGGTGTTCTCGCCATTCGCGTCCACGGTAATTACCGTAGTGCCACTGGGACCTGCAACGGCAGCGATATGCGAAGTATCCACACCAGCATCGCGCAAATGCTCCAGCAGAAAATCCGCATTGGCATCTTCCCCGACTGCACCAAACATCCGCACCTGCGCCCCAATTCGCGCAGCCGCCGATGCCTGATTCGCTGATTTGCCTCCCGGCAATAAGGTCAGCGGGCCACCGTTGACGGTCTCTCCCGGTTTCGGCAACCGCTCAGTAACGACCGTGTAATCAACATTCATTGATCCGACCACGGACACACTGCCGTGCAGGTGGTCGAGCAAGTCAAGACATGATGCTGACATGATGCATTTCCTTTCGGTCTTCTTGTTTCGGCCTGTCTTCTATGTTCTGCGCTTGTTCTACGTTTCAGCAAAATCACGATGGAAACACAATCGTGCGGGTATGCAAATGCCCGGAGTCTGAAGTCAAATCCCGGGCATTGCACGTATTCGGGGCCAAATCGTCTGCGCGATTGATATGTTCTGCTGACGACTGACGCCTAGCGGATTGTGATGGTTATATCAGCATCACGCACCCATTGGCAGGAAGATTGCCATGGACAGGATGAACATGACGATTACGCCAGCGATCATCGGCACACTGGTACGGCGCACAATGTCGATTGGGCTCTTCTTGATGGAGCCGGCGACGATCATCACCACAGCGGAGACCGGCGAGACAGCGCGCAGCAGATTGCCAGCGAGACCCATCGGGATGGACACAGCGAGCACATTGATACCAGCAGCAGCGGCCAGCGGAACCATGAGCGGAACCATCGCGAAGAACAGTGCGGTACCGGAACCGGAGAGTAGCACGATGAGCGCAGTGAGGCCGACAAGGATAAGCGGCAGCACGAAGCCCATACCAGAGCCGGACAGGCCGGTCATTGCGTTCTGCAGTTCGGTGATCAGACCAATGGACTTAAGACCAACGACGAACACAGAAGCAGCGACCAACAGTGCCACAATCGGCATTGCGCCACCCATGCCCTTGAAGAAGGACTCGGTGCCAGCGAGGGTTTCCTTGCCCTTGCGAGTGCGGATGAGCTCGCAGATAATGGCGATCACGAAGGAGAGAATGGAAGCGAGTTCAACACTCAGGTCGATCTTTGCGCCGGTGGCGGAAGTGATGGCGAACACGATGAGAAGCATGATGATCGGCAGCAGCGGCAAAATCGCATACACAGTGCGGTAGAGAGCGCTACCTTCGACAGCCTTAACCTCAGCCAGGTCAACATCACCGTCGGTCAAATCCGAGCCAGCGCGCTTGTCCATGAACTTCTGCCAGAAGTAGTGTGCCAGTGCCATGACGAGCAAGGTCGGGATGGAAACGAGCACGTGATAACGGAAGACGTAATCGCTGGCGGTCAGGCCGGAGAACATGTCGGTCTTAGCGAGTTCAGCGGCGATGGCAACATTGTCGGAGCCAAGCGGGGTCGGCATAATCGTTGCAGTAGTGGCAATGACTGCAGCTGCGCTCAGCAGGCTCATACCAGCTTGGCGAAGCACCGGGTACAGCGTTGCCATAAGGATGATAGCCAGGTTGGAAGCACTCGGAATGACCAGAGACAACAGGTTGCCCAACAAGAAGGTAATCGGCACGAGGATATACGGGGACTTGATGTGCGCAATCGGCTTGGCGAGCACACTTACCGTGACTTCATTGGCTCCGATATGGGACATGTAGCCGGTGTAGCCACCAAGGATGAGGATGATGAAGCCAGCAGAAGTGAGCGTGCTCACGAACTGATCGCCTACAACCTTGAACGGATCAAGCCAAGTGACACCACTGGAAACGAAGTCGGTAAATGAGATGTCCTTGCCCATCAGCAATGCGATGTACATCAGCACAATGCCGATGAGGAACAGGGAAATCTTAATGTCCATTTTCTTCACGAGCATAAAGCCCACAATGCCAACCGCGGCAATTGCCACGAGGTACATAATCACCAGTTCCATCGGTCTGGTCCTTTCTTTGTTCTCTTATTCTCTGTTGTTGAATTCACGAATATTGATGCGCTCAGGGGCGCCGGTGTTAGCGGCGTCGAAGAGACAAGGGACTATGCACAATGGGCGATGCCGTCCATGAACCAGTCGCAGAATCGATCTGCGTGAACGCCGGTGGTGACGGTGGCATTCGGTTCGCGCTTAAGGTAGCCCTTAAGATCAACGACCGTACACCCTGCAGTGAGTTCGCCAGCGATTTCTACGTCCACAAATGCCTTAGTCATGTCGAATAGGTCAGGCTCCAGCAAGCATGCGACTGCGCAAGCGTCATACATTTTGAGACCGGTGCCGAAGCTGCGCTTGCGGTAGCGCTGGAACAGGTCATGAGCCATCAGACCGACCTTGCCCATATCCTTAAGCTGAGCGGTTTTCTCCGGCGGAATCACAGTTCCCAAGCCGGCGTCCAGTGTGGCCATAGTAATGTCAAGACCAGAAGTGAGCACAATCTTGGCGGCTTCAGGGTCAACGAAAATATTGAATTCGGCCATAACACCCTTGTTGCCGCGAGTGACCGAACCACCCATGAGCACAATGCACTCAATACGCGACTTGACTTCCGGAAAAGTTTTTAGCAACAGTGCGATGTTGGTCAGCGGACCGATTGGCATGACGGTGACGGGTTCAGCAGAAGCCATGATCTCGTCGCGCATTGCTTCGACAGCATGCTTATCCAGCAGAAGTTCAGTTTTGGGCTCAGGGAAATCGAATCCCTCCATACCGGTTTTACCGTGGATATCGCTTGCATCATCAAGCTGACGGATCAGCGGTTCAGCAGCGCCACGAGCGACCGGTACATCCTTACCGTAGTAGGCCATCAGCTTGAGCGCGTTCGTCGTTGTCGCTTCAATGCTGACATTGCCAGCAACCGTAGTAATCAGCCGCACGTCGAAGCGCGGGTTGAACACTGCCAGTGCGATGGCGACGGCGTCATCGATGCCGGGGTCAGTGTCGATAATCAGAGGGATCTGCTTCATTGCTTGTTCGGTTCCTTTCGTGGTGTGTTGATATACGTGTTATGCGTAGTGCTCGGCGAGCCGATTACTTGATTCCGCTTGTGGCGGTGGATTCAGCTGCGCTGAGCGGAACGGGATCAACGAATTGGACTAATCCGCTGCCATAACCCGGTGCCGGCCGGCGCAGGAACCCATGCTCTTCGTAGAACGATTCCTTGCCAGGTGTTGCCATCAGGCCAATGTACGCATGGTTGCAGCAGTGTTCTCGAATGCGTGTGATAAGTGCGCGCAGCACCGCCGTACCGACTCCATCCCCTTGGTATTGCGGTAATACCACGAGATCTTTGATGAAGAATGCGATACGTCCATCGCCGACCACACGACCAATTCCGGCCACCTGACCATCAACGTAGGCAACCACGGAATACAGCCCACCATCCAGCGCCATACGCGCGTCTTCGCGGTCGTAATGGAAGAAACCCACAGCGTCGCGAACGCTGACGTACAGTTCGGCTGTCAGCGCATCTTGCTGAATCGATATGCACATTGCCCGCTCACCTCCTCTGTGAGTTTCCTCCAAACCGATCATCGTTGACCATCGCCATTGATAAAACGTTTAATCAAC
The DNA here is from genome assembly GCF_026016385.1 of Bifidobacterium sp. FKU. NCBI lineage: Bacteria > Bacillati > Actinomycetota > Actinomycetes > Bifidobacteriales > Bifidobacteriaceae > Bifidobacterium > Bifidobacterium sp. FKU. Next base: position 758,696 of record NZ_CP092888.1, on the reverse strand, counting down.
TAATGAAAATTATGATATAACCTTTTACCAATGTTGTCAACGATGTCGGCACGTCAGCACTGTTCAGCGCATAAACCCAGCCTTCATGCACCTGATAAACGCTGCAATATCAGGGAACACGCCACATAGGAGCCCCAACCGAATCACGCAGTACAAACGATGACGGGACATAGCACGATTCACCACGACTGCAATCATTATTTATAATCATGTCGAGCAACATATCCACGCCCTGGCGACCCATATCCTCAGCTTGCTGCGAAATAATCGCGACTTGCGGAGTCAGCAGACGGAATACGGCAATGTCATCGAATGAAATCACTGACATTTCACTACCAATATCAATGCCGCGGTCATGCAGCAAACCAATCATCGTGATCATGTCAGGCGAGTAAGCGCAAATAATCGCCGTAACACCTGCTCTTACAAGTTCATTTAGTCCTGCTTCGCGCGAAACATATGTAGAATCACAGTCGACAACCGCCGCAGTTCCCTCCCCCAACTGCGTCACCTGTGCCACAGCAGAACGGAATGCCGCTTCACGCTCATTTATATTGGACGAGCCCAGTGACGAGTGTGACACAAATCCAATGTGACGATGCCCTAAGCGCACAAGTTCGGCAACCGCCTCGCAAACACCTGGGTATGGGTCGGACACTACGAATGGCACCGAATTTACTCCCGATATCAAACGATCCACGAACACCAGTGGTAGCTCGCGCGCGATAAACGACTGCATACCAGGCGAATTGACACCTTGCGGCACCACGATTGCCCCGTCAATACGTTGCCCAAGCAGATTGTCAATAAACGCATCCTGGCGTTCCACTGTTTTTGCTGAAGTACCAATCAGCGTGGAATAGCCTCGGGCATACAACTCGTCTTCCATTGACGAGACTAAATCGGCGAAATACGGATTGCGCAAATCAGGAACCAGCAGGCCAACAGTCTTAGTATCCGACGAGCGCATGGAGCGAGCACGTTGATCGGGCACATACCCCATTTCCTCAACAGTTTTCAGCACCAACTGTCGCGTATCGCTAGAAAAGCGGCCTTTATTGTGAAGTATCTGGGAAACAGCAGCAGCCGACACACCGGCACGTTGAGCAACATCCTTCAACGTCACGAACGCCATAGTCCCCTCCTTGCGGCCGATACATCGTCAAAGCAACAATTCAAATGTACTCTTTTCACCGCCAATATTCGTAATCCTGCGCCAACACACGGCTCTCAACATAGAAAACCGCACCTCAACCACCGGATGAGAATTGCTTCAACCCGATAATCGAGGTGCGGTTTTTGCTGGCGTACCGGCTACTCCAGTTCCACCGCGCCGGTGTACAGCTGGTAGTACTCGCCCTTCTGCGCGATCAGCTCGTCATGCGAGCCACGCTCGATGATGTTGCCATGGTCGAGCACCATGATCACATCGGAGTTGCGCACGGTGGACAGGCGGTGGGCGATGACGAAGACCGTACGGCCCTTCATCAGGTTATCCATACCAGCTTGCACAACCTCTTCAGTGCGCGTATCAATCGAGGACGTGGCCTCGTCAAGGATCAGCGCGGGCGGATCGGCCACCGCCGCACGGGCAATGGAAATCAGCTGGCGCTGGCCTTGGGACAGGCCGGAACCGTCGCCTTCGAGCACTGTGTCGTAGCCCTTGGGCAGCATGCGGATGAAGCTGTCCGCATTGACCAGACGCGCGGCCTCGATGCATTCCTCATCGGTGGCGTTCAGGCGGCCGTAACGGATGTTGTCCATCACGGTGCCGGTGAACAGGTTCACGTCCTGCAGCACGATGCCCAAAGACATGCGCAGGTCAGGCTTCTTGATGCCGGCCACGGAGATGCCATCATACAGAATCTGGCCGTGCTGGATGTCGTAGAACCGGTTGATGAGGTTGGTCACGGTGGTCTTGCCGGCACCGGTGGCGCCGACGAGCGCGATCTTCTGGCCGGGCTTGGCGAACCAGGTGATGTCGTGCAGCACCGGCTTGTCCGGGTTGTAGCCGAAGGTCACGTTGGTGAAGCGCACGTCGCCGCGCAGCAGCGTATAACGCCCATCAGGCGAGGTGATCGCCTGCTCCTTGGCCTTCATCGCCACCTCGCAGGCGGAACCGCGCAGCTTTTCGGCGGCCTTCAGAGACCTCGTACCATCGTCGCCGATCTCACGCTTCCACGCCCAGTGGCCGGTCTCATGGTCGACTTCGGTCATGGTGCGGCCGTCCGGCCCAAGTTCGACGTTCACGAGCGTCACGGTGCCCTTGTCTTCCTCGATGGGTTCGTCCATCAACTTGAAGATGCGGGAGGCGCCGGCGAGCGCCATCATCACCATGGTCAGCTGCTGGGAGACCTGGCCGATCGGGTTGATGAACGAGCGGGATAGGGTCAGCAGGGAGACGAGCGTGCCGAGGGTGAGCGGCTTGACGCCGGTCAGGCCGATGTCGTTGACGCCGGCCAGCGAGACGGCGGCACCGACGATGGCGAGCAGGATGTAGAGCAGGTAGCCCATATTGCCGACGACCGGCATGGTGGCGTTGCCCCAGGTGTTCGCTTCGGCGGACGCCTCGAAGAGTTCCTCGTTCTTTTCGTCAAATGTCTTCTGGGTGGCGTCCTCATGGTTGAAGACCTTGATGACCTTCTGGCCATTGACGGATTCCTCCACGAAGGCGTTCACGTCGCCGATCCACTGCTGCTGCTTGACGAAGTAGCGGCCGGAGCGGCTCACGATCTTGCGCACGATGAAGTAGAGCAGAACGGTGAACACGATTACGAACGCGGTGAATGGAATGGACAGCCACAGCATGGACAGCAGCGCCGCGGCCGCGGAGATAATCGAGGAGAACATCTGCGGGAACGACTGCGAGATGGCCTGGCGCAGCGTATCGGTGTCGTTGGTGTAGTGGCTCATGATGTCGCCGTGCTCGTGGCTGTCGAAGTAGCGAATCGGCAGCTTCTGCTGATGGGCGAACATATCGTCACGAATCTTCTTGAGCGTGCCCTGTTCAACGGGGATAATCAGCCACTGCCAAGCCCAGGATGTCACGATACCAGCCACATACAGGCAGCCCATCAGACTGATGGCGCGCAGCAACGGAGCCCAGTCGGGGTTCGATTCCCCCACCATCGGCAGGATGTAAGTATCAATCAGCGATTGGAGGAACAGCGCGGATCCGGCCTGCGCGGCGGCACCGACCAAAATGCACACCACGATGGCGATAACGCGCAATTTGTATTGGAAGATGTAGCCGAAGATGCGCTTGATGGTTCCGGGGTCGGCTTTGCCCATGGCGGGCTCGCGATTCTTGAAACTCTGGTCGTTGCTCATCGTGCTTCTCCTTCCTTGGTATCGGCTGCATTGGTATCAACTGCGCTGGTATCGGCCGTGGGCATGGTCACTGTCACCGTCACGGTTTCGGACGGCTCAGCGGTAGATGACTCAGCAGCCTGTTCGGCAGCGGTCAGTTCTTCGGTCTTAGCCTGGTTCTTGGTCTGGGATTCGTAAATGGAACGGTATTCATCACAAGTGGTGAGCAGTTCCTCGTGCGTGCCGGAGGCCATGATACGGCCGGAATCCATCACCAGAATCATGTCGGATTCCTGCACGGAGGCCACGCGCTGGGCAATGATGATCTTCGTGGTGTCCGGAATCTCGTTGTGGAATGCGGCGCGGATCAGCTTGTCCGTCTTGGTATCGACGGCGCTGGTCGAATCGTCGAGAATCAGAATCTTCGGCTTCTTCAGCAGCGCACGGGCGATGCACAGGCGCTGGCGCTGTCCGCCGGACACATTGGCGCCGCCCTGCTCGATGTACGTGTCGTACTTATCGGGGAATTCCTGAACGAATCCATCGGCCTGCGCGAGCTGCGCGGCATGGCGAATCTCCTCATCGGTGGCATTCGGGTCGCCCCACCTGAGGTTTTCGGCAATAGTGCCGGAGAACAGCACGTTCTTCTGCAACACCATGGCCACCTGATCGCGCAGCGCCTCAATGTCATAGTCGCGCACGTCCACGCCGCCGACCTTGAGCGAGCCAGAGCTCACGTCGTACAGTCGCGGCACCAGCTGTACCAGAGACGACTTTGCCGAACCAGTACCGCCGACGATGCCGATGGTCATGCCGGAGCGAATCTTCAGGTTGATGTCGTCAAGCACGGGCTTTTCGGAACTGTCGGAGTAGCGGAAGGTGACGTGGTCGAATTCGATGGAGCCGTCGGCCATGTCAGTCACCGGCTGTGCCGGGTTCTGCACCGTGCTTTCCTCCTGCAGCACCTGGCAGATACGCTCGGCAGAAGCCTGAGAAATAATCACCATGACGAAAATCATGGACAGCATCATCATGGCCATAAGAATCTGCATGGCATAGGTGACCAGCGAAGTCAGCTCGCCGGTGGACAGGCCCAACGCCGCATTATTGCCGGAAGCGACGATCTGCCGCGCGCCCATCCATGCGATGAGAATCATCGAGGCGTAGACGCACACCATCATGATCGGCATGTTGAAGCTCATGATGCGTTCGGCCTTGGTGAAGTCCTTGAAGATGCGCTGGGAGATGCGGCCGAACTTGGAGACCTCGAAGGATTCGCGGTTGTAGGACTTGACCACGCGGATGCCCTGCAGGTTCTCGTCGACCACGTTGTTCAGCGCATCGTAGGTGTGAAACACGCGCTCGAACACGGGGTGCACGAGCACGACCAGACCGCACAGGCCGATGGCCAGAATCGGGATGCAGGCCAGGAACACCATGGAAATCGACGGGGAGATACGGAACGAGAACAGCCAGGCTACGACCACCATGATCGGGGCACGCACGCCCAGACGAATGATCATCATGTAGGCGTTCTGCAGGTTCGTCACGTCGGTGGTCAGTCGGGTCACGATCGAACCGGTGGAGAACCGGTCGATGTTGGTGAAGCTGAAGCCCTGCACCTTCTCGAACTGGTCCTTGCGCAGGTTCTTGGCGAAGCCCGCGCCGGCCACGGCCGCGTACTTTCCGGACAGGAAGCCGGCACCCAGCGAAACCATCGCGCACACCAGCAGAATCACGCCGAACTTGACGGTGGCCGGCATGCTGCCACCGGTGATACCCTCATCGATCAGCGAAGCCATGATGGTCGGAATCAGGATTTCCAGAATACCTTCGACCGCCACGAACACCGGAGCCAGGATGCTGGCTTTCTTGTATTCACGAATCGAATGGCCCAGCGTGCGCAGTACATGTTTGGGCTTGTCCGGTTCGACGGCTTTGCGCGCCTGCGCGATTGCCTCTGCGGTATCGCTCATTCGTTCTCCTCCTTCGTGTCAGCAACCTCCGCTCCGTCTTGATCGGGAGCCATCACCACAGGTGACTGAGGGAGTGTTTGATGTTCAAATTCGCGTTGTGCGCGCTCGATGTTCGCACACATGCGTGCGACGTAGTCGCGCAGAGCGGCCTTCTCTCCATCGGAGAAGCCACCGACCAGCAACCGTTCGACCCGGTCACCATTCGCCTTGAGATCGGCGACGATCGCGTCCGCCTTGTCGGTCAGGACGATGCGCTTGCAGCGCGCGTCATGCTCCACCGATTCACGGGCGATCAGGCCCTTCTTCTCCATCAGGGCCAGCACACGCGAGGCGGTGGACCGGGTGATGCAGAATTTCTGTTCGATGGTGTGCTGGTAGATCTCACGACCGCGATTACGCGCCAGGAACATGATGATATGCGCGTTGCCGCCGGTGGTTTCCCTGGCGGTTTGCGGCATGCTCTCGCCCAGATAGCGGTCGACGGCTTTGGTTACCGCACGCATTTCGATGCTGAGAATATGCCGATCCATTGTCCTCCGTACCATGCGGGGCCGTGTGCGTTTGCACCTTCACCCCACATTGTTGTATACGCAACAATTCATGATAAAGAGACCCATATACAACAGTTGCACATACAACAATCGGCGCGTTGTAGTATTTCCAGCTTTTCCGATTTTGGCGTGTAGGGGCATGTGTCAGAGGCGGGTTTGGATGGCGTGCCTGAAGCCGCCGGCGTGCAGCAGGCTTCTGGTGATGGTGGTGTCGAGGTTGCGGAATCCCAGGACTATGCCTCTGAGGGTCTCGAGCCTTCCGCTACGGCAGCACCTTATGTTCGAACACCCACATGGTCTCGTCCGCGGATCTGCTGTCGGTAAGAATCGTCAACATGAACCGCTCACCGTCGTTCCTCACGTAACCGCATTGCACTGCACCTTCCGACTTGAGCCGGCTACGGACGACATCGTAGTCAAGCAGTCGCAGGAGACCTTCTTGATATTCGGGAACAATCCTCACACAGCAAAACTCACGTAATGCTTCGCGGAAGGAACCGCCATGACCATCAAGCATACGCTGAAAGAAATCGGGCACCATGATCGAACGCTGCGTATCGGTATTCAGATTGACGATAAATGACACCGGATAACGTACATTCAGATATTCAAGCAGCATTCTCACATCCCCATTGCGCACCAGAATATTCTCAAGCTGGTTGTTGAGCATGCGGAGCTGGCGTTTGCCTCCACCATTGACGTAATGCTGTTTCTTGTCCTGGCGCATACGGATTTCCGCCTGCTTGATGAGGTCTGGAAGATCCCCTCCATCATCGGATTCGGCCATGCCTACGGATATATCCCAATCACCTTTCAGAAAATCCCGACGCATACGCGCCATCCGACGCATACTTTGGCTCACTGTATGGTTGCAGCTGATAATCACGAACTCATCACCTCCGATGCGGTAGATCCTGTCGTCCCCGAAGCAGGCACGCATCGCATTCGCAAGGCAGCACAACACTGAATCGCCCTTGGCATGTCCCAAATGGTTGTTGATTTCATGCAGTCCATTCATGTCGACGTACACCACCGTCAACGGCTTGTCATGCGGGGCCTGGATGCACTCCAAATCGTTATCGTAGGCATTGCGGTTGAGTAGTCCCGTAAGCGAGTCCCTGCGGTAATTATCGGCATCACTGCATGCCAATAGTCCCATGGGCAGATTCCGTCCGACCAGCACCACAGCCCAAGGGTCGGATGGGGAGCATGCGTGAGTGGGAACCGCCGCGAATGTGACTACGCCGGTTTTGGCCAATATCTCGCTGCGGTATATCCCCAGCACGGTTTCCTGCCTGTATAGCCGTTCCCGGATCGAAGACAAATTCAGATCGGCGAGAAATCGTCCGACATCGTCAGGATGCACCACCCGGCTGGCGGTCACCGCACGCATGTAGGCGCCGAATTCGTCGACTTCCGGATCGGGAATCACCCCATCTCGTTTGATGGCACGGTATTCGCCTGTCGCCACATTCAACCGAGATATTTCCGCCAGACCATCAGCCAGGATTTCAAAGGCGTCGGCCGCCAACGCGGAGACTCCCAACAGCACCCGGCCGTTGACGGTCACATGACCGCGATCCAGGTAATCGCACGGCATATCCCAATAGTGCCGACCGTCGGCACGCTCGGCCAACAGCGTTTCCATCCGTTTCACCGGCAGTGGAGGGTAGAAATAATACCCTTGGATGTATCCGCATCCGACTGCTTCCAGCCAATCGACCTGTTCCTTGGTCTGGGCGCCCTCGGCGATGACCATCAGATGCAGCTTCTTAGCCATCACAATTATGGATTGGATGATTTTCACGCCTTTACCGGCATTCTCCTTGCTCAGCTCGATGAACTTCGTGTCCAGTTTGATCATATCGACATTAATGTCTTTGAGCATGTTCAGCGAGGAATATGCCGAACCGAAATCATCCATCAGCACCACGATGCCTCTCGCATGCAGTTTACGGATGGTGTCCTTCACCATGGACAGGTTTTTCGCCACGGTGCTTTCGGTGATTTCCACCCGCAACAGACGCGCGTCGACGTCATATTCGTTCAACAGTCCGCCGATCATGTCGGCCACATCCATCTGGTCGATATCCATCATGGACACGTTCACGGAAACCGGTACCAGATTGCGTCCTTCACGCTCCCATCTGCCCAGCATCTCAACCACGAAGCGCCATACGAACATATCCACATGGCAGATACGCCCGGCTCTTTCCAATACCGGGACGAACCATCTTGGGGGAATCACGCCATATTTGGGGTGATTCCAGCGCACCAACGCCTCAGCTCCTACAATGGTTCCTGTCTCCGCATTGCATTTAGGCTGCAGATAACAGCAGAATTCGCCGTTTTCGAGCGCATGATCGATGTCTTCGAATGTGAAGAAAGGCACCAGCTCGTTGTCGGACGGCATTCCGCCCATTTCTGGCATGTCGGTCACTCGGTCCTCCCCTCGTCGAAAAAACTATCCGTGGTATTCGCCGTTGTACTGTATCAGTGTGACGTCCTCGACGCCGTCAATCGCACGGATACGTTCGGCGAACGTCATATCCTTGTCGTCGCAAAACACTTCAACGGCCATTTCCGTGCGTTCGCTACGCATGGTTTTGGATTTGACGAAGAATTTAGTGCGTCCGAACGCGCGCATGATCTCATCGCCAACCATATCGCCCACATAGTGGATTACCGCAATGTACACGCGTCCCTTGTCCTGATGCGAATAAAACAATGCCAGCATGCCGATCATCACCAATCCGGCCACAATCACCAGCACATACATGCCAGCACCCGCCGCAATACCTGAAGTAATCGACCAGAACAAATACAGCAGATCCATCGGATCCTTGACCGCGGTACGGTAACGCACAATCGACAACGCACCGACCATACCTAGGGAAATCACGATATTCGTACTGATGGACAACGTGACCATGCAGGTGAGCACGGACATGCCCACCAATGTGACCGCGAAACTGCGCGAATACACCACGCCCGTGTAGAAACGGCGGTACACGTAGTAGATGATGATGCCGACGATCAACGCCACCAGCAATGCCAACGCCATTTTGGGCACATTGTATTTGCTGAAGGATTTCAGCACCGACTTTTTGATCATGTCATTAACGCTCATAACGCTGCTCTTTCTCTCTTACTTCCTTGATTTGCAACGTGTATTGTTTCGGGATACGCCAGCCGAAATGTCAGCTGATTACAGGCTCGGCTTTACAGGCTCGGCACGCTCCAACCTTCCTGCCAGTAGCCGAATCCCCGCAAATACGAAGCTTTGTCATAACAGAGCACGTATTTCGAAGCCGATGTCAACTCCTGAGCTTTGCCTGGCAACAGATCGCGTACCATTTGTGGCAGGAATTCAGTGAATTTGACTTCCATCACCAGTTTTCCAGGCTCAAGCACGGGCAATACCGGCAGTGTGGAGTCGAAAATATCGAATCCTCCAACCGCCGCACGCACATTCATATCGAAAGTGACACGCACGGTACCAGCGTCAAGAATCCACGGTTCGCGCTCATAATCGACGATCACACGCGGACGCAACACATTGCACATGCATTCCACATAAAACTCGCGGCACAATTGACGCTCGCTGTCGCGCAAAAACTCGTAATCGCCGGCAAGAATGCGGTCGAACTGCTCATGGGTGAGCGGCGCATCCTCCTTGTAAATCCAACTGTCGCTTTTGCGTTTGCGTTCCAGTTTGATCACGCGGTCGCTGTAATCGTAGATGCGAATACGGTATTTCTTGCGCAGCAGCACACCGTCGACTTTTTCCTGATACGCGGTGTTCCAATAATCGTCGAAGTACAGGCTGCGAATCATATAGCCGCCATTACCCGCATGCTTGTCAAGGCCAAGCAGCGGTGCCATGCGCACATTCAAATCGGCTTTTTGCGCGTATGAGATCAGATATTTGAGCTCATGACGGAACCGTTCCTTGGCCGTGCGCGGCGGAACGGAAAGCTCTTCGCCGACACGGTTCGCGATGCGGCCGAGCAGCGACGTGCCATGGTTGCCGCGGCCGCTACTCATTGGCATCCTCCACAATGCTGCCGTCGGCTTTCACATAGAAGCATTTGGTGCCGTAAATCTTGTTGCCGTCGGTGATGTAATGGTCGAACGCGTCTTGTGTGTAGCCTGACGCGTTGCTCACGCTCACCTTGATGAAGTACTGGCCTTCGTCAGGCATGTCCATCACGGCTTCCGGCAGCACGACATCTCTTTGCGAGAACACTACGTCGTCGCCCGCATAGTCCTTGGACACGGTGACGGCGTAACGCAGATCCTCATCGTTGAAATCGTAGGCCACATCCCAGTTGAGCCTAAGCTTGCCGTTGGCGGGAGTCGGCTTGCCGATATAGAACGGCATGGGCTTGTTGAATCCGGTTTGGTACGTCTGGTAATTCTGCTCGATTTCGCTGTGCAATTGGTCTGCCACCGTGTCGTATTGGCTTGACGTCAGGGGCTCATGCATGGAGTCGGGCATCTTCTGCACGTATGGCTCAACGATGGAACGATACTGCCGCACCATGGAATTGATGCGACCGGCGCTCATGTATTTGTATTCGTCGTTGACGGCTTTATCGAGCGCGGTGCGGAACGACTTGGTCTGCAGGCAACGTCGTAACAGTATGTTGCCCCAATAGTTGCTGATGCCGTTTTCCCAGCTTTGGCCGTCGGCACGTTGCCTGATCTCATATTCCTTGCGCATGAGCATACCGTCGTTGTCCCAGTCAAGCAGGTAAAAAGTATGCGAATTCGTAGGACTATATAGGTACACATTACGGTTTTGCGTGTCGATATTGCCGGTCAACAATTGGAATGCCATCCAATATGCGATGTTTTCGGTATCGAAATATTTGCCGAGGATTTCGCTCATCGGCACGGAATAATCATTGAGATCATTCAGCATGGCGATCAGTTTGGTATGGTCGTTGTCGCCTTTGATTTCGAGTTTTTTCTCAAATTTCGTCTGATCGTAGTCGGGATCGTCGGCAAGTTTGATCACATCTTCGTCTCGATAGAATTCAAAATCATTGACTTTGTACAACTGGCCGTTTTTGTCGAGTCCGTGCGCCTGCAATGCGGTTTTGTTGAGTTGTTCGACTTGCGTGTACAGGCCGTAATCGTCGAAGGAATCCGATCCGCTGGTCTCGTCTTTCACATACAAGTGCACGAATTGCGTGCGCAGGCCCATCATCTGGTCAATGCCCTTGATAAGGTCGTACGCCATTTTGTTGCGGAAACGCAAGCCATCGTTCACATGTTTGTTCAATGCGATGGCGCGCTGTCCACGCCACTTGCCTTTGCCGTTTTTCAACTCGATCTTGTAGTTTTTCTGCTGAAATTTACTTGACGATTGGCCTCGTATCTGCACGGTGGCGTTCGGCGCGCTTTCGCCGAAGCCGAGTTCGCCGGAGACGGGACCCTGCTCATCGCCCACCTGCAGCAGACCATTGACCTTGTAGCGTTCAACGCCCATGGCCGTATAGTCATCTGCGGAATATTGGTTGATCTCGCTCCAGCTATGGTCGGTGCCTTCCGACGAATTACCGCGCGATACCGTCAAATACATGGTTTCCACGCCGCTATCGTCATACACCTTGTATAACGATTCGTTGTCGCGCAAGTGTGCGCCGTCGATGCTCTGTTCAGCGCTTTTCTTGACTTGCTCATGCGTCTGCGACGAATCCGATGATTGCGATTGCTCATTATCGTTGTATGACGAAGTCGCGCATCCGGCGCAGGAAAGCACCGTCAGTATTGCCATCAATGCCGCTATCCGCTTGACAAGCGCGGTAATGGCTTTTGCGCTGCGTCGATTCCACCATGTCATGATTTACGATTCCTCCCGATTCTGCCATCCGTTTTCTGCGATACTCGCCTTGTTAGAAGACCGTGCATGCCTTGGACGATGCAATGATTGGTCGATCCGCTGTTCGCCACGTTCAAGCAGCATGCCCAATTCCATGAAACGTCCCCGCTTTGTTTGCGCCACAATCGGCTGCTGCCCCAATACTCGGTACGGCAGATTGTCGGTATATGAGGCGAGACGGAAAGTCGCGTATATGGCAAACAACGAAGCGCCCATCAGGAAACCGAAACCGAACAGTGTCGTAGTGAAAAACTGACTGATCACCGTGAACACAACCGTTGAAACGGCAAACAATGCCGATGCCGTCAACGCACCGGAATAATCGGTGAAGTACAGCAGGATCAGCATCACGGTGTTGCCGACCGCATAAAGGGCATACCCCACGCAGAGCACACGGAAATATCCGTGCATCACATCGTTGAAACCCAAAGGAAGCGCGTTCAGCACTGTTTTTCCAACGAAATCACGGCAGCGGTCACCAACAATTGCTTCAACGCCGTGTAATGCAATTCTCGATTGAGCACAGCCAGCATTTCATTTTCGGCGACGGTAATGTCTTTGACCGTGCCTCCATCATTCAACAAACTGTAATACGACCGATATGTTGGGTAGAAATTGACCTCCACCGACACCACAAAATTCACCGTGGTGATCAGAATCGTCAAAAACGCCAGCATGGCGGGCACATCGTAATATGGCGCACCATAAAACAAACCCTTCACCTTGATACCAAGAGGTCCACACCAAGTGATCACCAAATGGGCGAGCAGGCCGATAGTGGTGAACAACCCGGTCAAGGCCAACGGCAGAAACTGATCGACCCACTGCAAAAAAAGCCACGGATGCTCACGACTTTGCGGAAAATAACGATGCAACAAGAGTACATCCCACACCAGCATCACACCATAGCCAAGCACCACTGCGAACAACAGCGACTCCACAGGAGGGCATGCCAACGCAAGCAACACGCATGACGTGACGAACGCCACCAGCACCGCCGCAACAAAAGAATACAGAATGCTTTTGTAATCTTTAATGGCCGTCAAATAACTCATCGCATTCCAGTTGACGACCATTTCAAGAAACAGCCATAAACACAACACACCCTGCATCAGCGTGGCTCCAGAAAACAGCAGAAACACCGTGTACAACACCGCGCCCGCTACCAACATGATGCCGGTAGACCCCCAAAACGACGGCAGAATCATCTTCTCATCGTGATCAAACAGCATATCCGCCAAAAAACGTGTGACCGGCATCGACAGAAAACTTGTCAATACCAACGAGGAGAGCAATGTGTATGTGATCATGCATACAAGCAGATCACGGTCGGGGCGGCCCACCTGCCACCAACTGCTCACGATCAGCACGCCAAACTGCAGAAGCACGCCCAGCAGCATCGGGCCGGCGCAAATCACGCCGGCATAGCCGTAGGCTCGCAGCATCGCCATCAAGCCCCTACGATGGAACAGTTTCTTCAGTTCAAATCCAATACCGGCCATATCAGCGTTCCAATCCGAACTGATCCGCGGTATCGGCATACAGCTTGCGATAATCGTCAAGCATGCGCTCATGACGGTAATAGGCGTTCACACGATTGCGGCCGATCTGCCCCATGGTTTCACGCAACGTACGGCTGGAACACATGCGTTCCATCGCCCCGCTTAAGCCTTCGCGGTACATGGGAGGCACATAAAAGCCGGCAGTGCCGAAATCGTCGCCATCCTCGCCTTCCAAAAGCTCGCGGCAACAGCCGACATCAGTGGTCACGCACGGGCGTGCGGCTGCGAACGATTCCAACACCGACAATGGTTGGCCTTCGGAAATGCTGGTCAACACGGTGAAATCAAGCTTGCGCATGTATTCGACCACGTTCACACGTCCTGTGAACTCAAGATTGCGCACACCCAACTGCTCCACAAGCTCATGGCATTCGTCGGCATACTCCTGATCGTCAACACCGCCGAGAATATGCAGGCGAACGTTGTCAACACGAGATGAAAGCCCATGAAACGCGTGAATCAGGGTCTTCACGTCTTTGATGGGAGCCATGCGCACCACCGCACCGATATCGACCCAACCGTCATCGGGCTTCAGGGGAATATCACAAAAACGTTCGTATTGAATGCCATTGGGAATAACCTGGCAGGCATCGGCGGGAGCACCCATACCGATTTGGATAAGACGGGCACGACCGAACAAACTAGTGACACGCCATGCACGCTGGTAGATATGTTCTGAAAGCATGTAGAAGAAACGAATCCAACGCGGACGGAAAGCCGGCAGCACCCATTCGGCGGAAATAATCTCCTCTTCACGTTCGCGCGTATAAATGCCATGTTCCGTAAGCAATACCGGCGCATGGTTGATGGAACCGCCCAAACAAGCCAGCAATCCGCCATATCCGGTGGAAATCGCATGGTATATCTGCGCTTCCGGCACTTCGCCGCCCATCAAGTACAACACCGGCAGCAACATGGAGCGCACAGTATGGAAAGCGTCGGCATAGGCCACATACGGATATTCTTCCATGCAGATTTGCGTAAACAGGTCGATGAATTCACGGCTTTGCAGGAACGAAAGCGGATGCACGCCTCTTGTGTGGAACAGGTTGAAAAGCACATCCCAGTCCGGGCTGCCAAGATTCACCAGTTCGCGCAATGACCGCAATTCCCCCTCGGTGAACGACACTTGCGCTCGTTCACCGCTCAGACGCAAGGCGTCGTCGAGGAACACCTCATGCACTTCCACCACATTGCCGGGCAGGTCATATACGAATTTGCCGCGGTCTTCGGCTTTGGCACCGATCACCCACAACACGAACTCGTGCTCTTTCATCGCTTCGATATAACTATGCATCCACGTGGACACGCCACCATGCACGTACGGGTAGCATCCTTCCAAAACCAGGCAGATTCTCATGCCTCTCCCCCGGTCTTGCGTTCGATATGAACCGTGGCGCTCGTGGCTTTGAGCAGATACAGGTTCCCGGTCAGCTTGGTGAGGCTTCCGCCACGAACCCTGCCAGGCGTGCCATTGTTCGCACGGAACATGAGCCAGCCCTGATCGATAAGGTTGCCAAGATGCAAATCCCAACTATCATCGGACGTTGCCATCGAAACCGTCAATCCTGAGAATCGCTGCACCGCCGCAGCGCATTCCGTTCCAGTCTGCATACGAATGGACGGAGCCGACTGTTCCAACCAATCCAAATAATCTTCTAATCCCTTGCGATAGGTTTCCCAACCTTCTTTCGCGCCACGATCTTCATCAAGCAGATCGTCGGGATGCATGAAGTGCGTGCTCACATAGTGCATGTTCAGTTCGGAAACCGCGGCAAGACGCATGTATGAATTATTCACCATGCTTCCCGACACAATACGGGGAGCTTCAACCACACCATCGGCTGCCACGCCGAACTCCTGCACATACTCCAGAGAACTGTCGGGAGGAAAGGCCATGCTGGCGATGGCACGAATCTGAGGCATATCCTCACCGATGATTTGGCGGCCTTCACTGGAAAGAATATTGGACGGCGGCACATAGACCGACGATGTCGCAGCGGGAAGCACTGTCTTTTGAAAGGCAATCAGTTCGTTCAACGAATCGACGATGGCTTTGCGATTCGGCCATTGCACGTACGTGTATTCGTTGCCGTAATCCGTATTCGGCAACACCAACGGCTGATGGTTGTACCCGTGATATCCGATTTCGCCGTTTTGCCGAAGCAGCAATCCTCCGTAATACTCGAATTGTGTGTTGTCCGTCTGCCGTACAGGATCATTCTTGGTGTCATCGCCGTAATTCTCAATCATCACACCGGTGAAACGAATACCGTACCGTTCCGCAAGACGCACCAAATCTGGCCACCATACTTGAGAATAGAATTCGGAAATGCTCATGTTGTAGTCACGTTTGATGTATTTGCCATTGCCAGACGGTACTGGAGACGGAAAATCGTCCAGGTAGAAAGCCGCGCTGTTAATCACCGGATAGGCCATGGCGGAACTGAGCAGACTGAACGCCAAAGCGTAAAATCCTCGAACCATCTTGACGTAAATGCCGATATTGCACATCACAGCCGTTCCTGACTCCACCGAGCTCCTCCACACCAATGGCGTTCTGCCATCGCTGCTGACCGCCTCCACCTGTGCACGATCATTCAACGCGACGCTCAGCGACGATTTGAACGGGTCACTGAACATGTATGTCTGACCGCCACCCAACATAAAATCCTTGGACGGTGTGATGCCCTCAGTCACCACATATTTGTATGCGGACGATTCAATGCCGATCTGCGGGCCGATCACATCCAGATAGCCGGTTTTCTCCGGGGTCATGGCGAACATGACGCCGCCGCCCTTTTTGACCCATTGCATGATCTGCAGCACATGTTCGTCCAACGGATCCAAGTCGGGCATGGCAATCACCATCGTCTGATACTGCTTCAACGTAGGAATCTCGTCACCTTGCGCAAGATCGACGGTGACAGTGGGCACTTTCATGTCAAGAAGCACGCGGTCAAGCATGCTTTCAGCATCGGAGACACCCTCCTGCGAACTGTCGATCACCAAAAGGTTCGTGGCTTTTTCGCCAGCGATGGCGTCGGCTGCTGGAATGGCTTTGTCTCGATCCAAGTAGGTGATGTCGAACCGCGTTGCACCGTAATGCACGCCCAGGCTCTCCACCAGCAACACCAAAGCGATGGCCATGAACATGGCCCAGACTTTGACCAGACCTTGCCAGCGGAATCGCTTCCACTTGGCCAACACGTCTGACAGGAATCCTCTGGTCATGCGCGTTCAACCTCCTTGGTTCCAGTCCAGAACCGCAGAGCTCGTCTTCCCTGGCCACCGAGATAAATATGTTTGCTTTCGATCTGCTGAACGGTTTGATGCAACGCATCGCCATCATTGCGTGCGGCATCGAGTCGCAGACGCATCAGCCATACATCGCCTTGATCCGGCCACCGTTCCATAGCGCCGTCAACGGTGTGTGCGGCATCATCAAAAAGTCCAAGATCAATCTGCATTTGCGCAAGACGGCACGCAACGTGATAATCGCCATGTTGGCGAAGTCGTTCCTGCAACACTTCGGCATATCGTTGTTTCTGCAACTGCAAAGCGTATCCTTGCGCAATACCGGAATTGACATATCGTTCCAGCGCATCGCAATACCGTTCCAACATCGTTTCGGAATTTCGATGCTGCAGATAATCGTTACGGCAGCGCTGCAATGCAAGATCTTCCTTGGCACTGATCTGCGCCAAGGCGGTAGCCGCGTAATGCACGACTTCCACATCCTCATTCAGTCGGGCCTGCGACAGCACATCGATATAACGGCTGGGATTATCGTTGAGAATGGACATCACCAGACTGCGCCGCTGACTCGAATCATTGACGATCAACGCCTCTTCCAACGGCACTGTATTGGCGAAATCGGCTCGTTCCCCAACGAGAATGCTTCGACGCTCCTCATCATCCACACGCATTTGCTCAAGCCCCGGAACCGTGTGCTCGCCAGCGCGAATCAGCGTGCTCGCATGCAGCAACAGCACACATAACGGCCCCCACAATGGCACCAGCAGCATGAAAGGAAGCAGCCGCCCCTCCACACGAAGCACGCCAACGCGAGACAATACGCACAGCAGCACGCATATCATTACATGCACGGCGATAAGCAGCATCGCCATCACCGTCGCATTCATGCTGCGCCACCTTCATGCGATGCGGAGTCATTCGGCGCAGCGTCACTGCGCGGCGTTTCATCCGCTTGCGACTCGGCAGCTACTTGTTCCGAAGCCTCAGCCAGCAACGAATCTTCCTCGTGGACTGAAACCAACTTCGCATGCAATCCAGCCTGGGTCAAACGACCGTTGATGATCGGCAGCTCATGCTCGCTGACCTGATTCATGAGCACATACACATTGCCGTCCTGCAGTACACCGGCCTCATCCGTTTGACGAAGGGCTCCCCTCAGGCGGCTACCATCGTCTTGCCAGGCGCCTTCCACACGCAACAGCAGATGATTGCTCATATGATCGTACTTGAGCTCGTTTGCAGCCAGCACTTTGGGCAGGAACGCCTGAGTGTTCAAGAATTCCGTGCCGGGCACCAGCATCGTCTGCCGCGCAACATTCTCATAATCGAAGGCACGCACCATCGCGGATTGCACCAAGCCGCACATGATGGTGAACAGGTTCTGGAAGTACAGGTTCATTTGGTCGGGCTGCGCTTTGGCAAGCACAATCACCACGGCCAGCTTGCCATCGGCATGCACGCCCGCCGCATACATCGGAAGGTTTTGTTCAAGATTGCGGTTTACCCACAATCCGTCATGATCCAAGGCCGTGACAATGTTGGCATAATTCTCAAGCAGCACCGATTTACTGAATAAGGATTCGGCCTGCGGACTCGCGGCCACCAAACGTGCGAAACGACCACCATTATCGATTCGGTAAATACCGAAACTATCGCCGCCCAACGTATCTTGCATAATGCGAATGGCCGCGTGATACAGCTTTCGAGGCAGCACTTCGTCCAATTCACGGGTCATCGCATACATTTTGCCGAAACTGTCGCGCCTGCCGATAATCTGTCCGCGCAGCATACGACGATCATCAAGCACATCGTGGTACAGGTCACGCAGGAACGCAAGTCGTTCACGCAGCAAACTGTTTTCGTCACGCATGAATCGCAGGTTTTCGCGATTGCGCATCTGCACGTATCCGCATACTGCGCCGGCAACGAAATACACTACGAACGCAAGCCAGTTCGACGTGTCGTAAAACAGTGGAGCGAATGACGCGCCGTTCGACGCGTACGACAACGCCATGCCGGCACATGCGAGCGCGGCCGCGAACACGCCTGCGTTCATTCCGTACATCGTGCCGACGATCACCACGAAAAACAGGCGCAAATCCACGGTTCCCAGCTGACTGTCGCCTTGTACCGCGGTGCGAAGCAGTTCCTCCAGTATGAACGTGACGCAGATTTCGAATACGATCCATGGTTTCGAATGGTTACGCAGAAAATCCCAGATCGGGTGCTTTTCGGACTGTTCCCGCGCACGCGCCTCTTTCCAGCGTTGCAGCACCAGGGGAAGATCCTGTTTGAGCGAGTATCGTGGCGACCAGCCATAACGCAAGCGCAGCGCATGGTCGTCTGCCGGGTAACTTTGGGGCCTGTCTTCGCCAAAAGTCACCGACAATCCGGGAAATGCCGCGCTGATCACATCAGCCAAATCACCGTATGTGAAGTTGAACACGTTGGGCACGTGGAATACTTCGCTTTCGGCGGTCCAATCGTCGAACATGCGGTA
Source organism: Bifidobacterium sp. FKU (assembly GCF_026016385.1). Taxonomy (NCBI): domain Bacteria; kingdom Bacillati; phylum Actinomycetota; class Actinomycetes; order Bifidobacteriales; family Bifidobacteriaceae; genus Bifidobacterium; species Bifidobacterium sp. FKU. The sequence continues at coordinate 739,650 of NZ_CP092888.1, read as the reverse complement.
GATCAGTTCGGCAAGATCGTCGGCGCAGAGAAAGCATGTCTGCTGCTGTTCGCGTTCACGGAATGAGATCGACCCTGCTGACGCCTGTTCGAACAGCCTGCCGAAATATGCGGTTGCCCCATTGCGTTCGGGTGCATACAGGTATGGGCAGCGAATGATTTTCGCTTCCAGACGGTAGGTGCGTGCGTAGTACAGGCAGAGTTCTTCCAGCGCTCGAGACATCTGGCTTTTGCTGGTATCGCGTACGTCGGCGTTTTCCGGATAGATGAATTCAGATTCGGGGCCGCTGACCATCAGCATTTGCGTTTGCCTGTTGCGAATGGCATGCAGAAGTCTTCGCAATGCTCCCAGATCGCCGTCACGGTCACTGCGTGGGGTCAGATTTTCGGAAAAGAATACGATGCGATCAAATTCGTATGTAGTAAGGGTTTCGGCAAGGGTGTTGGCGCCAGACATGTTGACGATTCTGAGACGGTCATTGCCGCCTACGGTACCTTCTCGTTCCGCTATCACCACATGGTCTCGGGGAAAGGCATGCTGAATCCACTGTTGGGTAATGAAATCGGTATCACCGACCAAAAGCACTTCATGCTGCCACCCCATTACCATGTTTGGTAGGCCGCCTCGATGGTCGGGGCCGGGTCGCCGGTCCTGGTATGACTTTCCTGCCCTGTCGTTGATGATCCGGGGGTGTTGTCGCCGGGAACGCCCCCCCCCCGTGAATACTTCCCTAAACGGGGGTATGGCATAGTTCTGTCCACAAACCCTCCATTGTCCCTGCCTTACGGTATTCCAGTGTAATCCGTTAACAGACAAAATCCCCCTCAACGGGGGTTTCTTACGCCGTGCGATTGCCTCGCTTCAGCCCTTACTTCGCGAGCTTGGCGTACTCGTCGACCATGAACTTGGCGATCTTCTTGCCGCCTTCGCCCAGCAGGGTGGACAGCGAGTTGATCGGCATGGAGTTGAGGAACATGCGCATCATGGCGTTGTCGGGCAGCTTCGTCAGCTCGCCGGCCTCGCCGGCGGCGGCCACGGCGGCCACGATCTTGGCACCGAACGGATCAGCCTCCCATTCGCCGTAGTGTGAATATCGAGCACCTGCTGCAGTCCGGCTTCGCCATGATGGACGGCATTCAGCTGCGTTGGCTGCGCTCCCCCGGCCAAAGTCTCAATACCATGTGGGCCGACTGCGAGGATGTGCTGATGCCTCTGCCCCTTTGGGAGGGATATCGCTGATTGGTGCGGCTGCACGCCATCCAACCGGCGTGCCAGACGTGGGTGAGGTCCCATGGGTCGAGACGTGATGTGTCGGATTGCGGTTCGATGGTAGGTAGGAAAGCGCGATTGCCGCGCAGCTGGTAGCTCCAGTAGATCTGTCCGGCGGACGCGCTCCACGCTTTGCGCTGCATGGCGGCGACCTCGCGGTAAATAGAGCCTCTGATTGATGCACTGTGCATAGCGTTTTCCTCGGAGCGACCGCCATCGCCCGAATGCTTAGCGATCATCCGATTTACCAGATTGTTGGCCACACACCACTCCCCCACGATCACTGGCGTATAGCGCGCTGCTCGGCGGATACGGCGTTCATTCCAGCGCACGAATAGCCTATAACAGCTCATCATCCATCGCTCCGGAATCATACGGAATAGTGGAAAATGCTCGGCCATGACCAGATAGATATGCGTATCGAGCATGACGCCCCGCATGCCCTCCCGCACAAACCAGTCCCGCCAACGGCCCAGTCGGAAGCCGTCATGGAACACGATGGCTTGGTTCTCGGCCAAAATCGGGCGCAACCGGCGATACGACTCACGGTAGAAACGCTTGAGGAACACCATTGGAATCGGCCCACTCCTCCGTGCTTCAAAGCTATCCTTTGCCTGCCTGCTCGATGACGACGTAGCGTACGTCAACCAATCGATCGGCTCATTCAGCACCTCGATACCGAACAGCGCCGCGCGATCGCGATACCGGCGAGCCAGACAGGCCAGCACATTCAACGCATAGGCGACCGCTCGCGGGCTATGATGCCAGCGCACCACGCCGGTGAGGCCGCCGTTGTCGAATCCATTCTGTGAGCCGGGCACCGTGTGCAGGTCGATAAGAATCTTGAGACCGGTACGCTCGGCCCAGTCGAACGCCCTGTCCAAATACTCGATGCAGCCCGGATGACCGGACACATCCCCGAAGATAAAATACGGCACAGGAATACGCACCAGATTGCAGCCATGCGCGGCAATGTTCCGAAAATCAGCTTCAGTGATATACGTGTCGCGATGCCGCGTCAGCAGAGCCTCCAACTCAGCAGACTCCGTAGCCCGATGCAGCCAGATCTCGTCCGCTTCGCCGCTGGCGGCAAAAATCCCCGGCTTCATCCACTTTTCCAGCACCAGCCAGTTACCGAGGTTCACCCCATTGATTTGCTCGCCAATGCCCAGCGTGCCCAGTGCCATTATGTCACCCGCGCTAATCGTTCAATGCTTCGCCGTAACGAACGACCAACCCCTGATTCACACGCTCAAATTCGGGGATGTAATCAACGATGATGGCATCTACAAGACGCCGGGCGCGTTCCTCATCGTAGATATGAGCAGAATCATTGCGATCGCGCAGCATACGCAGCCACAACGATTCGTCCATGAAATCGTAATATTGGAAAGCGGTTTTGAGCACATCTCGCGGAGAACCGGAAGCAGAAACAGGGTCTCCCTCATAAGCCAGCAGCGTCTTGAACAGTTTCCAACCAAGCTCAAACTGCAACTCGAACTTGTCAATGATGCCGCTCTGGATGAAATCATTGCTGAGATCCTGTTCGGGAGCCTTGCGCAGCGACTTCAGTGCGGAAACGTAATTCTCATATTTTTTCATACAATACCTTTCCGCTACGCTCAATCTCCGCCCTCAGCGATGAAGAAATCGGCTCATCCAGATTAATGACATCAACTTTAAGCAGTGACCACAGATTGTCCTGAAGGTTCTGCTCCAAGCGATTGAAATCGGGGCAACCGGCCACGGCAAGATCGATATCGCTTTTAGGCCGGTTCACACCCTTTGCTCGAGAACCGAACAGCACGACCTTGCGAGCGCCGGCATCAGCGGCGAATGTACGAATCTGTTCGTACACGTTCTCGATAGAAACCATGACGCCTCCCGCCGTATGCAGAAAATCCCGGACCACCCGCGCTTCCATCATACGGCCGCGGCCCACTCACCGCACGGAGCCCGAACCACCCGAACGCGGCGACGCAGTTGCGGGAGGCGGGCAGCACCTGCGGCTTGGAGCTGATGAGCACGGTGACCATCGGCTTGCCGGTTTCGCGCGAGATGGCGGTGAGCGCGTCGAGCAGGGCGTTCTGGCCGCCGAGCAGTTCGAGCGTGGCGGTGGAGCAGATTTCGCCGACCAGCTGGACCACGTCGCCGACCACGGCCACGATCAGATCGGACTGGGGAGCGTTGGCCACGGCTTCGTCGATCATTGCTTGATCAACGGCGGCGGAAACGCCGATTTTCGGGCGAGGCTGGCCGTCCGGATAGAACTCGCCGGTAGGGTCAGGCACGAGGTCGATGACGTTCGCGCCGCGCGAGTAGACGACCTCGCAATCGTCGGCGGTGAGCTGGATCAGGCCGTCGAGCACGGTGGTAATCATGTCTCGAGGCTGTCCATCTATCCGCATTCTCCCCACTCCCATGCGCAACCACATCCAATATCCTTGGCCGGATATGCAAAACGGTGCCAAAACAAAACATTCTGTCATGCCTTCGACACCGATATCGCGCAATAGATTTTTCTGTATATGCTTCTTCGCTTACTCCTGGAATACGTCGGGGTGCTTCAGATCGCCGGGAATGTCGGACAAAAGGCCTTCGAGCCCCAGGAATTCCTTCCAGAAATCGAGCGGCTGGCCGTATGGCGAAGCCTCGCGACCGTGGGCCTGGATGTTGGCCTTGGCTTCGAACACCTCTTCCTCGCTGATGCCCTCGAAGTAGCTTTCCAGACGTTCACGGTGCTCAGGCACGTAGAACAGAGAGGACACAATCTCCGTCAGACGTTCGGCACGCTCGATAGGCAAGGAATCCCAGTGGCGAAGCTCGATGAAGTTCTTCAGACGTACGTCATTGAAGTGCGTGGAGATGATGTGGTTGATCTCGTACGGGTTGAGTTCGCGGTCCGGGTACACCTCCCCCGCGTTCTCACGGAAGGCCGGGCGATGCAGTTCCTTGGGGCTTGCTCCAGAAGCCACAGCTTCAGGGGTATGGGTCAGGTCAGCGAACATAAGCGGCGTGGACAACACGTCGATGGCGTAATCCTCCCAACCATAGCGAGCATCGAACAGACCGGGCAGCACATTGGTGCGCTGGAAGTCCAGATAATCCCACATACGCTGGCGCAGCAGCGGCCATGGGTTCGTCTCACCCTCGAAATACGGGGCGTTACGGAAGAAGTAGGCCAGAATCGGGCCGATAACTGTGCCCAGACGCAACTTTTCGATGGAGTCGCGCTCATCCACATAATCAATGCTGACCTGAGTGGAGGCGGAGCAACGCATCATGCAGGGGCCAAACTGACCCACGCGGCCGAGGTAGTCGGTCATTGCATCGTAGCGATCCTTGGGGTTGACCGGCACATCCGCAAAGCTGGACTTGGGCTGGTAACCATAGTTGACCAAGCGGAAGTCGAGATCGTCAAGAATCGGGTCGAGCTCGCGACGAAACTTGGAGTACAGCGTACTTAGGTCGCTCGGCTTCTTCAAAATGCCGATTGAGGTTTCCACCTGTCCGCCGGGCTCGAGGGAAACGGCGACGCCGGGACGGCCGAGACCCACCAGATGGCCGTTCTCCCAGTATTCCTTCTCCTCGTCGTAGTACGGAGCCAGGCGTTTGAGCAATGCCTCGATGCCATTCGGCTCGTAGTAGCTTACGGCAGTGTCGTCGCTGTTGTGCACGGGCAGGTGCTCGATCTCCACACCGAAGCCACCGGTGCCACGCTGGGAGCGACCGTTCTCAAAGAACTTGAGTAGGCTTTCGACGTGCTTGGGGTTCGGCTTGGCGAGCAGGTGCGCGTAACTGATTCGGGGAGTAACCATGCTTTGTATCGTATTCGAGCCGGCCGGCGCGCGTGCCCGAAAGCCCGCAATACGCTATACGAAAAACCGATAGCAGGCTCCGGCCCGGTTTCTCGCTCTAGAGACTCCGTTGTAGATGACTTTGTTTTAGCTTGTCGCTAGAGCGAAGTCATCTGCATGGCCTCGTTGCCGAGGCCAGCTCCAAGCCTCACACGGCTTACGCCGCCGCTTGGTTCGCGTTTCACAGGATGCCGCGTTGCCCGACGCGATGCGTCAGCCCGTCTTCCGCTTCCTCCACGCGCGTTTAACGTCTCCGGGGCACTCCCGGCGACTTGGATGTTGATGGCCGCGTTCAGATCGCGGTCGATGACAAGCCCGCACTCCTCGCAATGGTAGACACGTTCGGACAGGGACAGTTTGGCTTTCACCGTCCCGCAGTTCGAGCATGTCTTGCTGCTTGGATACCAGCGGTCGATGACGTGGAGCCTCGCGCCGGTGCGTGCGGTCTTGTATTCGAGCTGTCGGCGGAACTCCGCGAACGCGGCGTCCTCTACCGAGCGGGCGAGCCTATGGTTTCTCACCATGCCCGCCACGTTCAAGTCCTCGATGCTGATGTCCGCGTAGGTGCGGGCGAGCATGGTGGTGGTCTTGTCCAGTAGGTCGCGGCGTAGGTCCGCCACGCGGGCGTGCAGACGCGCGACCCTCGTTCTCGCCTCGCGGCGGCGGTTGGAGCCTTTCCGTTTGCGGCTCAGATTCTTCTGTTCCCGCCTCAATCGTCTGAGGTTCGAGTCCAACGCGCGTGGATTGCGGATGATGGTGCCGTCTGACAGTGTGGCGAGCTGTTTCACACCCAAATCGATGCCGACACTACCACCTTTCAGCGGCGTGGGCATCGGACCATCCTTGCGCTCGACGGTCAAACTCGCCATCCAGCGTCCCGCATGCCGGGATACGCTCATGCGCAGCACCTTCGCGCCATCCACCCGCTTGGATACGTTCTCCATGCAATGCACGCGGCCTATCTTCGGGAGCCGCAGCGCATAAGGGTCACAGTCAATGAGACCAAACGAGCCCGTCGTGTACGCGAATCCGGGAACCGCCTTGTCCTTGGATTTGAAACGTGGGAAGCCCATCCTGCGGCCTTTCCGCTGCCCCTTGCGGGACTTGGAGAAGTTCTTCAGCGCGTCGGCCAATGATTCGAGGCCGCTGTTGTACGACTCCTTGCTGTTCTCCGGCCACCACGGCTTGCCGGTCTCCATGCTGACGGCGAGGGCGTCCTTGTTGGCGTTCCACCACCTGCGCAGCGCGTAGTACGACCATTCCGGCTTCTCCTGCCGTTCAAGCATGTCCTTGACGTGCGCCAGTCCCGCGTTGTACGCGAACCGCGCCGCACCGGCATGGGACTCCAAGAGTCGTTCCTGCCGTGGCGTCGGGTCGAGCGCCACCTTGACCGCCTCAAGCATCACGCGCCGCCCTCAACGCCGCGTCCGTCTTATGCTTGGCGGCACGACGCCCGTACAGTCGTGCGCAGAACGAGGTCAGCACCTCGGTCATGTCGCGCACCAAGTCGTCGTCCAGCTCCGTGTCGTCCACCACGATGATTCGGCGTCCCTGCGCCTTCAACGCGCTCTCCACCAGTCCCGCGTTCATGCGGGCGAGCCTGTCCCTGCGCTCCACGATCAGCGTGCCCACGGTCGGGTCGGCCAATAGCCGGTTGAGCTTGCGCCGTTTGTCGTTCATGCCCGAACCGGTCTCCATGACCACCTCGGGGCTCTTGACGCCCATGTTGATGGCGAACGCCTTCAACCGGTCGGCCTGACGTTGCAAATCGTCCTTTTGGTCGGACGAGCTGACACGCGCGTAACACACCGTCCTGCCGTTCGCTGTGGGGGCGGCGGGCTGGTTCTCGTATTTCGGGTCGTGGATGATAATCGTGCCCGTGTTCATGCGCTCGAACGGGACGGGCATACGGTTCTCGCGACACCACTGCCACACCGTCTGCTCGTTGAAGCCCTCACGCCTCGCCCATTCCCTGACACGCATGACTTAATTATATCACACGAAAACAAACTAAAGCAGATAATCAATCTAGCAGGCTATAACCCCTCAGTCGCTGCGCGACAGCTCCCCTCACAGAGGCCGAGCCGTAAAGCGGACAGCCCAGTGGACTGTCCGTAGGCGAGGGTGAGCCGATAGGCGAACCAGCATGTCGCGAGCGAAGCTCGTCCTTAATTGCGGACGAGCCAGAGCATAAATCAGTCCGCGGAGGTGAAGCCCTGCGGCTCGCCGGCCTCGGCGAACTTGGCGTTGTGGGCCTTCTTGGCAGCGGCGATCATCAGCTTGATACGGTTGAGCTGATTGGCCTCGGAGGCACCCGGATCGTAATCGATGGAGACGATGTTGGCTTCCGGATGCAAACGACGAATCTTGCCGAACATGCCACGGCCGGTCACATGGTTGGGCAGGCAGGCGAACGGCTGCGCGCAAATCACATTCGGGCAACCTTGTTCGATAAGCTCCAGAATCTCGGCCGTCAGCAGCCAGCCCTCACCGGCCTGCACGCCGATGGAAGTGACCTCGGCAGCCTTCTTGACCAGTTCGGGCATCGGCTCGTCCTGCTTGAACTTGCCGTGCGAGGTGACCAGTGCGGCCTTGATAGGAGCGTTGTACAGGTCAAGACCCTTGCGCATCAAGGCGTAGAGCGTCTTGTTGCCACCCATGCCGAGGTTCTTCTCGTTCCAGTCGGTGATGTAGGGGCGGGTGGTCATGAATTCCATGATGCCGGGCACTACGGCCTCGCAATCCTGGGATTCGATGACGTCGACCACGTGGTTGTTCGCGTCCGGCTGGTACTTGACGAGGATCTCGCCGACCACGCCGACTCGCACCTTGCGCGGAATATCACGCAGCGGCAGATTGTCGAAGGACTTCACGATCTCCTTGGCCAGCACGTTATACGGCAGATAGCCCTTCTTGATGCTCGGCGTCTTGGCTGCGGTCTTGGAATAGCCGTGATGCTCGATGGTCTCACGCACGATGGCGTCCCACAGCTCGTACAGCTTGTTGGCCGAACCTTTCTCCACCTCATACGGGCGTACGCGGTAGAGGCACTTCATGAGCAAGTCGCCCAGAATCAGCGCCTTGATGGCACGGTGCAGCAGGGGCAGGGTGGCCTTGAAGCCGGGGTTGTCTTCGAGGCCCTGGGTAGAAATGGCGATGACCGGAATCTGCGGGTAACCGGCATCGACCAAGGCCTTGCGGATCAGGCCGAAGTAGTTGGTCGCACGGCACATGCCGCCGGTCTGGGTGATGGCGAGCGCTACATGGTCGGGATCGTATTTGCCTTCCAGAATCGCGTCGATGAGCTGGCCGACGACCATGATGGCCGGGTAGCAGGCGTCATTGTTCACGTATTTGAGGCCGATTTCCACATCGCCACGGCTCGCATGCTTCAGGATGTCGAACTTGTACCCACCGGAACGAATCACCGCTTCGACCAAGGACATATGAATCGGGCTCATCTGAGGGCCAACAATCGTATAGTCCTTCTTCATGTCCTTGACGAACTTCTCACGATGCGCGTATCGGGACATGGTGGCGTTGTTGTGGCCGGACTTCTTGGCATTCTTGGCGTTCGTCACGCCGGTGGTGCCGTCCGAAGTGCCGTTCTTGTTGGCGGCTGCGGCCTGCAGGTCGCGTTCGGCGGCACGCTTGGAGGCCTCGCGCATGGCCTTGGTGAGCTTCGGATTGGCGGCCATGGTGCTGTCGAGCAGAATCTGGCGGCCGGGGGTGGGAGCGGTGGGGCCGGTCTTGCGGAAGCCGGTGGGCTTGGGACCTTGCACGGCCTTCGCAGTGCTGGCCTGAGATGCCTTGACGGCATCGTGTACGGCCTGCGCTTCGGCGTCGACCTTCTTCTGAGCGGCTTCGACGGCGGCCTGAGCCTCGGCAAGCGCGGCCTTGGCAGCTTCCAAATCGGACTCGGCCTTGACCTTGGCTTCCTCGGCGGCGCGTTCGGCGGCGGCCTGCTGGTCTTCCATGGCCTTGGCCGCGGCGGCTTCGCGGGCCTTGTTGGCTTCGCGTTCCTCGACGGCGGCCTTGAGCGAGCGCAGTCGAATCTTGGCGGCACCCAGGTTGGAGACCTCGTCAATCTTCAGCAGCGTGTACACGTCCGCCTTGTCTGCCAGGATTTCGGCCACCTGATCGGTGGTGATGGCGTCAAGGCCACAGCCGAAGGAATTGAGCTGCATAAGTTCGAGGCCCGGGTAGGAGGCCACGAAGTGTGCGGCCGCGTACAGACGGGAGTGGTAGGCCCACTGGTTGGTGACGCGCAACGGCATCTTGGTGACCGTGCGGTCGCCTACATGGCGGAATCTGGCGGCGTTCTTGGAACGCGGGTCGGCTTCGCCTTCCGAGAGGAATTCGGTGAGGTTGAGCTTCTCCCCCGGATGCAGTTCGCAGATGGAATCCTCGGAGAGTACCACCATGCCCAGCGAGCAGATGGTTTCGGGGATGCCGTGGTTGATTTCGGGGTCGATGTGGTAGGGACGGCCGGCGAGCACGATGCCTCGGCAGTTGTGCTCTTTCATATAGGCGAGCGCGGTCAAACCTTCCTGCTGCACGTCATGCTTGAAGACCTTGTCTTCGGCATAGGCGGCCTTGACCGCGGTTTCGGCCTCTTCGCGGGTCACGTTGGCCCACGCAAACTCTTCGACGATGCGGTCAACCATGAGCTCATGGTTGGCGAGGTTGAAGTACGGGTGCATGTAGCGCACGCCGTCCTCACGCAGCTCAGGAACGTTGGCGCCGACGACGAGCGGATAGTTGGCCACAACCGGGCAGTTGTAATGATTGTCCGTGTTGGGCACGAGGTTCTCCTCGTAGCTCACGCACGGGTAGAAGATGGTCTTGATGCCCTTGTTGATCAGCCACTTGATATGGCCGTGCACCAGCTTGGCCGGGTAGCAGATGTTTTCGGAGGCGATGGATTCGATGCCGGTCTCGAACAGCTCGTGGGAGCTGCGGCCGGAGATCATCACCTTGAAGCCCAGCGTGGTGAGCAGTGTGAACCAGAACGGGTAGTTCTCGTACATATTGAGGGCGCGCGGAATGCCGATCTCGCCACGAGTGGCCTTCTTGTCGGTCAAACGGCGGTAGGCGAAGCAACGCTTGTACTTGTAGTCGTACAGGTTCGGACGGTCGGAACGCTTCTTCTTGGCGTCGCCGCCGCGTTCGCAGCGGTTTCCGGTCACGAAGCGCGAGCCGTCGGAGAATGTGGTGATGGTGAGCTTGCAGTGGTTCTGGCACAGCTTGCACACGTCACGCTCGGCGGTCATGCTCATGTTGTCGAGCGCTTCGCCGGTCAGAATGGAGCTGGCGGTGTGAGTCACACCGTCCACGACAACGACATGGGCTTCGGGCTCGGCCGGCTCGGTCTTCTTGAAGGCTGCGGCCTTGGGCTCGGACTTGGGTGCGGGCTCGGCCTCGGACTGTTCCTCGGACCCATCGGCCTTAACCACCACGTCCAAGTGGTCGGCCTCATCCTGATAGTGCATGCGGGCGGTCAGGGCGGCGCCGAACGCGCCCATGAGGCCGGCGATGTTCGGGCGGGTGACCTGACGTTCGGTGAGCAGCTCGAAGGCGCGCAGCACGGCGTCGTTGAGGAACGTACCGCCCTGGACCACCACAGTGTCGCCGAGTTCGCCGGAATCACGCAACTTGATGACCTTGTACAGGGCGTTGCGCACCACGGAATAGCACAGGCCGGCAGCGATGTCCTCGATGGAGGCGCCTTCCTTCTGCGCCTGCTTGACCGAGGAGTTCATGAACACGGTGCAACGCGAACCGAGGTCCACCGGATGGGTGGAAGCCAGAGCCTTTTGCGTGAATTCCTGAATCGTCAGGCCCATGGACATGGCGAAGGTCTGCAGGAACGAGCCGCAGCCGGACGAGCAGGCTTCGTTGACGGCGATCGAGTCGATGACGCCGTCAGTGATGGCCAGATATTTCATATCCTGGCCGCCGATGTCGATGACGGCGGTGACGCCGGGGCTGACCATTTCGGCACCACGATAGTGGGCCATGGTCTCCACCACGCCCTCGTCCAGGTGCAGGCCGGTGGTGATGAGGCCTTCGCCGTAACCGGTGGCGCAGGAGCGTGCGATCCATGCGCCTTCGGGCAGCTCGGATTGGATCTTCTTGACGATGTTGATGGCGGCGGTCAGCGGGCTGCCTTCGTTGTTGGCGTAGCTGGACCAGACGATTTCACGGTCGTCATTGACGAGCGTGGCCTTGATGGTGGTGGAACCGGCGTCGATGCCCAGGAAGTGCGGGCCATGCGCGCCTTCGAGGGTGCCGATGTGGATGTGTTCCTTGTGGTGGCGCTTGTTGAAGTCCTCGCGGTCGGCCTCGGTGGGGAACAGCGGCGGCATGGTGGGCGTGTTGGAGGGCAGGTTCTTCAGCTCGTCCAGACGCTTGAGGATCTCATCGCAGGTGTGGGCCTCGAAATGGTGGCCCTGATCGTCGGAATCCATGTCGGCCTGCAATGCCGAACCGTAGGCCACATACAGGTGGGCGTCGGTCGGCACGATGAACTCGTCGACCTTGCCTTCAAGGGCACGCTGGAAGGCGGCGCGCAGTTCGGACATGAAGAACAGCGGGCCACCGAGGAAGATGACGGTACCGTGGATCGGGCGGCCAGCAGCCAGGCCGGCAATGGTCTGCGTGGCCACTGCGGTGAAGATGGAGGCGGCGAGATCAGGCTTGGCCGCGCCGTCGTTGATCAGCGGCTGCAGATCGGTTTTGGCGAACACGCCGCAACGCGAGGCGATCGGATACAGGTTCTCGTAGCTCTTGGCCATCTCGTTGAGGCCTGCGGCGTCGGTGTCAAGCAGCGTGGACATCTGGTCGATGAACGCGCCGGTGCCGCCTGCGCACGAACCATTCATACGCTGTTCGGGCGTGGGCTTCAGGTAGGTGATTTTGGCGTCCTCGCCGCCGAGCTCGATGATGACGTCGGCCTGCGGGTATTCCTTGTCGATCGCCTCGGTTTCGGCGATGACCTCCTGGATGAAGGGCACATGCAGGTTATCGGCGAGCGCCAAGCCGCCGGAACCGGTGATGGACAGGCGAATCGGCTCGTCGCCTCGACCTAGTTCCACGAGCTCTTTATGAATGTCCACGAGCAGACCGGCAACGGTGGCACGCACATTGGCATGGTGACGTCGGTAATCGGAAAATAGGGTGTCTTTCAGGGAATCGGACTGATCAAGCACCACGGCCTTGACGGTGGTGGAGCCGATATCCAATCCCACACGCAGCGGCTTCAGTTGTGAGGCGGGCGTTGCGCTCGCGTCAGTGACGATGTCAACCATGTGTTCCTCTTAATTCCGACTTCCGGGAGTGCACGCCACGAGGCATCAGAAACCGTTTCGGGACGGCTGGCAGATACCCTGCGGACGGCTTCGACCGGCTACTTCTTCTGGAATATTAGTCCGACTACCTGCCCAACATGGCACGAGGCGAAGTGATTTCGCTCACGGGAAGGCCTTTTCCCCCAACAGTTCCAACGATATTGCTGAGTGCGGCATTCCAGAACTGCTACTACGAGGCCTGTTGGCCTTCGCCGGCTTCGCGGTCTTTCAAATAGATTTCGGGGATATCTCGTTCTTGATCGTGGAGCTTGGCCCAGATGACCGGTTCGCCGGCTTCCAGAGACTTGGGCACATCGAGGATGCGCTGGTTTCTGGAGCCGCGGAATTGCAGCAGCGAGTCCTTCTGGTCTCTGAGGTAGCGGCCGTCGACGAGAATGTCGATGAGATGCAGCAATTCAAGCTTGTCTGGGGTTTCTCCGGGGCGCATGAGTTCTTCCCATGTGTAGCCGGTCCACGACCAGATATCTTTGGTATGACCGAATTCCTGGCGGATACGTTGTGCGAGCGGCACCAGCACGGGAGTGTTGAGGAATGGCTCGCCGCCAAGGAACGTAATGCCTTGCACCCATGGGGCTTTCAGATCTTCGATGATTTTTTCTTCAAGTTTTTGCGTGTATTCGTGGCCGGCTTGGAAATCCCAGATGGAGGCGTTGAAGCAGTCGACGCAGTGGAATGGGCAACCGGAGACGTAGAGAGAGTTGCGCACTCCTTCTCCGTCGGTGACAATGAAGGTTTTGTAGTCGGCGATCATCCGCTTGGACATGCGCCGGCCATCCCATTGACCGGCTTTCGGATCGTTGGCAAGACCGTTGGAGGGTACGGAGGGGCCACGCCCGGTCTCGCCGGCCGCAAAGTCATGGCGCTTGGGTTCGGGCTTGGTCGTATGCAACTCCGGCATGATTCCCTCCTTGCGGAAAGCATTAGCTCCCCTCTTTGAGGGGGAGCTGTCGTCGTAGGCGACTGAGGGGAGCTTCGGAATAGCTCCTCAGACTCCCCCCAGTCAGCTTTGCTGACAGCTCCCCTCAGAGAGGGGAGCCTACTCACGAATAACCCTACTTGGCCTCTTCGAACCACTCGCGAGTGATGCCGTCATCCAGCGTCACACGACCGGTTTCGCCGCTCATGTGCTTGACTCGGTGGGCAATCTCCTCGTGACGGCCATGTACCATCGGGCGCTGGACCGGGCTGCCGAGGTAGCCGCAGGTGCGCTTGGTGACGTTGCACTTGTCCGGGTTGGAGTTACCGCACTCCGGGCACTTGAAGCCTTCCTCGGTCGGCTCGAAGTCGCCCTGGAAGCCGCACACGAAGCAGTGGTCGATCGGGGTGTTGGTGCCCAGGTAGCCGATGCCGATGTTGTAGGCGTAATCCCACACGGCTTCGAGCGCCTTCGGGTTGTCCTGCAGGCACGGGTACTCGCAGTAGTTGATGAAGCCGCCGGAAGCGTAGTACGGGAAGTCCTTCTCGTAGCTGAGCTTCTCCATCGGGGTGGGCTGCAACCACACCGGGTAGTGGAAGGAGTTGGTGTAGAAGTCGTGGTCAGTCACGCCTTCGATACGGCCGAACTTTTCACGGTCCATGCGGTTGAAGCGGTCGGTCAGGGATTCAGCCGGAGTGGAGTACACGGAATAGTGGTAGCCCTCCGCTTTGCTCCACTGCTTGCACAGCTCGTTCATGCGCTTGACGATGGACAGCGCGAACTCCTTGCCTTCCGGATCCCAGCCGTGGTCGCGAATCCAGTTCTTGCCGTAGAAGACCGCGGTGGTCTCGGCAAGGCCGATGTAGCCGAGCGACACGGTGGCACGCTCGTTCTTGAACAGCTGGTCCACGTTGTCGTTGGCACCAAGACGACCAAACGCACCGAAGCGGAACAGGGTCGGGGCGTTGACCGGGGTGGCTTCCTTGCAGCGCATGATGCGGAACTGCAACGCCTGATGGGCCACTTCCATGCGCTCCTCGAACAGCTTCCAGAAGCGAGCCTTGTCACCGTGGGATTCGATGGCGATACGCGGCACGTTGACGGTGACCACGCCGAGGTTCATACGGCCATCTTCTTCATCCTTGCCGGTCTGCGGGTTGATCCAACCCTGCAGGAAGGAGCGGCAACCCATCGGAGCCTTGAAGGAGCCTGTGATCTTGACGATGTTCTCGTAGAACACCACATCCGGGTACATGCGCTTGGTGGCGGACTCGAGGGCGAGCTGCTTCAGATCGTAGTTCGGGTCACCCGGGTCGGCGTTCACGCCGTGCTGCACAGTAAAGACGAGCTTCGGGAAGATAGCGGTGTGGTGTTCCTTGCCGAGGCCGCGAATACGGTTCAGCAGGATTGCGCGCTGCACTTCACGAGAGAACCAGTCGGTGCCGAGACCAAAGCCGACAGTCACGAACGGGGTCTGGCCGTTGGACACACGGTTGGAGTTGATCTGGTATTCCATGGTCTGCATGGCATCATAGATGGCCTTGCGGGTACGAATCTTGGCGAGGATTTCACGCTCCTGCTCAAGTTCGTCAACGTCGGTGTGGAACGGGGTGTCCATCGGCAGCGGTTCGCGGGAACCGAAATGCAGCTTGGCGGGCTCGTTCTTCTTGGCGCTCTCGACCTGACGACGGGCGAATTCAACCGGCATGCCGTCGGGGATGGTCTCACGAGCTTCCTCGAGGAACTTCTCGTAATCCTTCTTGGCATACTGGGCAAGATGCTCGTCGGCACGGTTGGCGGTCTGGCCACCATACTGGCTGGAGGCCACGTCCTTCATGATCTGGGTAATCTGGGTGGCCGCAATGGCGATGGACTTCGGGGAAGCCATCGGAGCGTTGCCAAGAGTGAAGCCATTGGCCAACATGTCCCAGAAGTTCGGCAAGGAGCAGTTGGACTGGGCAGTGAACGGCGAGTAGTCGGCATCGTGGAAGTGAATGTCGCCCTTCATGTGGGCGTTGGACACCGCCGGCGGCAGCATGTTGAACGCGGCGGCCTTGGACACGGCACCGGCCAGCAGATCACGCTGGGTGGAGTAGACGTTGGAATCCTTGTTCGCGTTCTCGTGAATCAGGGTCGGGTCGTGGTTGATGAAGCGGGAAACGGCCTCGTTGACATCAGTGGCCTTGGCACGCTGAATGTCTTTGTCGAGACGGTAGTTGGTGTAGGCGCGAGCCACATCGTACAGGTGGGCGTCAATGAGGGCGTGCTCCACGAGGTTCTGGATGTCCTCGATCTTGGCGGGGCCGGCGTAACGCCCCTTGATTTCGCCTTCGACTTGGTTGGCGAAACCACGGATCATGGCATCTTCTTCGGGGCCGACTTCCTTGTTCAGGTCACCGAAAGCAGACTTGACCGCAGAGATGATGTTGATGGGGTCGAAGTCGACCACACGACCATCACGCTTCTCAACGAGCACGGTGGAGGCCTTGGCGGCCACCTTGGTCTCGTTATCGGTGACGATTTCCTCCAACACCTGTGCGCCCATCGGGCACCCCTTTCCTATAAGGCGAACACTCTCCTGAGTTCCGCATTTTGGCCGCACTCGACGTGGGCCACACGAAATTACATTGATGTCGTTTTTTGAACCTCTAGAAGAATACGGCATCCCCACCACTATATCTAGTACTCAACAGTGGTGTGTCGAACTATTTATAGGGTTTTCGGCTATTTTCCGCCAAAACCACAAGTGTGTGATTAGCGTAACTGTTTTCTGCTCGCGTGTCGCACAGCGAGCTCACTGACGACTCTCAATCGTCAGCGCAACGCATATCTCACTCCTCTTCATAGCACCCGTTTCTTCGCCATAATGAATCCTTTCTTCTGATGCACCAGACCATCTCCATCATCGGCTGATACATCGCTTCGTACGGTTCTCGCATTCATCATCACACCGTTTTCAGGCGACGGTAAATATTTACCGTCATCAACCAACGCACTTATAGTGGAGTGCATGACTACTGCAATGGGCTATTCAGCTACCGGCCGTCCACCGACCGCCGCTTCACTGGCCTCGGCTGGCTTTGAGCCGGGTCAAGGCACTTTCGCGCCTGATCAGGGCACCATCAATCTGCCGAATGAGCCTCGCCCTATCGATCAGCTGCCTGCACGCGCCGCTGAAACCAGCGCGCAAAATCCGTGGCCGGTAAGTGTGCTGAGCCAGAAGTTCTACGGTGCCGTGGAACGATGGCCGTCCGCGTGGGTCACCGGCCAGATCACGCAGATCAATACCCGTCGCGCCGGCTCGGCCTACATCACGCTGCGCGACGACTTCGAGGATATCGCCATGGAAGTCAATGGCTTCGGCAGGTTCGCGGCCGCGGCCAGCCAGTTCGTTCAGGGCGACCGCGTGGTGATTCATGGCAGACCGAACCTGTGGATGAAGCGTACTTCGCTGTCGTTGCGCGGGGACACGATTCTCAAGGTCGGAGCCGGTGGCAGCCTCAAGGCCATGATCGACGAATTGCGCAAGCAGCTTAAGGGCGAGGGCCTGTTCGATGCCGATCACAAACTGCCTCTCCCGGAGTTTCCGAAGACTATTGGCCTGATTTGCGCACCTCAGGCACGTGCGGAAGGCGATGTGATCACCAATGTGAACCTTCGTTGGCCTTCCGTAACCTTCAAGGTGGTTCATGTGCATGTTCAGGGCGAGCAATGCCCGGCCGAAGTGGTTCAGGCCATTGCACAACTCGATGCCGACCCGAGCGTGGATGTGATCATCGTGGCCCGTGGCGGCGGCTCGTTTGAGGATCTCATCGGTTTCTCGGATGAGCGTGTGGTTCGTGCGGCGTATGCCTGCACCACACCATTAATCTCCTCCATCGGGCATGAGGATGACTGGACGTTGCTGGATCTGGTCGCCGATCTTAGAGCCTCCACCCCCACCGATGCGGCCAAGCGCGTGGTGCCGGATGTGCGTGAGCAGTCACAGCTCATCGAAGGTGCCATCGACCGTATGCGACTGCGGGTCCGTTCGCGCGTGGAGAACGAGATTCGACTTATCGAGGGATATGCGAACCGGCCAAGCCTGACCCAACCGCATACCATGCTCGAACCGCATCAGCGGCTAATCGACGATTCCCTGCAGCGGCTTGACATCGGCCTGCGACGCATCGTGGACGATGCCCAGCTCACCGTCGAGCGAGCTCACGCCTCACTGACCGCACTCAGCCCGCAATCCACATTGAACCGAGGCTATGCGGTGGTGCAGTCCTCCGATGGCCACGTACTAGACGATGCTTCGCAGGTAAGCCCTGGGGATGACATCACCGTCACCTTGAAGAAGGGTGTCATTACCGCAACCACCACATCCGCAACCGCGTGACACGCCATACGCAGCCACGCATATATACCGTATATATAAGGAGAACATCATGACCGAAAACGCCACATCCACCGACAAAAACACCCCCGCCTCGTCCCTGGCGGACAAGGAACGCGAGCTCATCGCCCAGATGCCATATGAAGAGGCGCGCGACAAGCTGATTCAGGCTGTCCAGGCACTGGAAACCGGCGGCCTCAATCTTGACCAGTCGATGCGTCAATGGGAAATCGGCGAAGCCTTGGCCAAGCGCGCCCAGGGTCTGCTCAACGACGTCCGCGCCAAGCTCGACCAAGCACAAGCCGAGCAAGCCGCCAACGAAGCCACCGCAGGCACGCAGTCCAACCTCGACTGAGTTGCCTCCCGCATCGGCATCATCGTGCAAGCTTGCGGATGATGCCGATGCGCTCCTGCATGGCGGAGCAGATGGCGTCAATCACATCAGCGGACAGCCGGCGGTTGGTGGCGAGCTGTGCCCGTATCAGTTCAGGCACCTCGTCGAGCATCCCCAAATCATAACGGTCCCAATCGTCGATAAGTCCCAACTGCCAGTAGGCGTTGTCCGCATCGCCGTAGTCGTCGAGCCAGAACGGCTTCGCCGGGTAGTCTTCGTTGGTGATGGCTTCGGGGTCCATGCCGTTCCACAGGCTGGTGCCGCTGTCAAAAATCGGGGCCGGGCGAATCTCGAATGATTCGACGTCACGGATGAGACCGAAGTTGTTGTAATGCCGGTCGGTGTTGCGCAGAAGAAAATCAAGGAACAGAAAATCGTTGGTCGCCGCATTTGCCGTATCACGACTTACGCCGAGTTGCTGACATGCGTCCAGCCATATCATCTTGCGTTCGGTGTTGTCGCCGCGTCGGAAGATGCGCATAATCTGCCCTGCGGGAATCAGCTCTTGCGTGTCTTCGAGCATTTCATCGCAGACGGAGACCCGGATGCCCTTGGCGCGGCCGATGCGGTATTCGACATGGTCGATGCCGAACAGTCGTGCCGTCTGCCAGGCGATGCGCTCGTTGTCCGGCTCCTGACCGGTGCGTCCTCCCTTGATCAGGCTGCGGACGCCATCGGGACCGATAATCCAACGTTTCGGCAGGTCACCGGCACTGGTGACATCCGGGGTGTTCACGTTGCCGATGCGCGACGAATTACCGAAGAATAAGGCCTGCCCAAGTCGTTCGTCAAAATCGTTGTGGAAGAAGTTCAGTTTTTCCCACGTCAGATCGGGCCGGTCGAGAGGCCGCACCCAATACTGGTCCGACAGGCTGAGTCCCAAGGAACGGTCCAGCAGATCATTCGTCGAGGAGATACCCGAACCGGCAAATACGGAACGCATGCCGTCACGGGTCATGGGAATGCCGCGAGAACGCCACCACCCGGTAATCGACTCACCGGTGGGCTCAGGTTTGCCGTCCACATACATGCCGACCGGGATTCGGGACTCGTCGTAGATCTCCCCTGCCCTCAGGGCGTATCCGCCGCGTTCGAAATACTCGAACTCCATTACCGGATGGGTACGGCACATCAGCATGCGGTTCATGGTCATGTGCGCCTCCCGTTATTCAGTCCACCGACGATATCCGCGTCATATCCCATCCTATCCGCTTTAGGACTCGTATATGCGGCCCACTGAAGCTTCAGCGCCAAATCATCAGTCAGCACCCTTTCCCGCAATCCGCGGCATCCCGCGGCTCGCACCTGAGTCCAGACTGGACTGAGTTCTGCTTCCCGGCATACGATAGTGGTGATTAGGCCACATTGGCAGCAGTTTATAGAAGGGAAATCCCATGTCAACGTTGATTCTTGTATTCCATCCGCACCTGAAGGACGGCTCGCGAGTGAACGCCCGCCTGCTTGCCGAACTCGCCGCACAAGGCGAGGACGACATCATCGTGCGCGACGAATACGCCGAATACCCGAACTTCTCCGTCAACGCCGACACGGAGCACGAGCTGCTGGAGACCGCCGACCGCGTAATCCTTCAGTTCCCGTTCTACTGGTACTCCTCCCCCGCGCTACTCAAGGAATGGGAAGACGAGGTCATCACCGCAGGCTGGGCCTACGGTGGAGGCCACGCACTCAAGGGCAAGGAGCTCAAGCTGGTGGTCACCACTGGTTCCGACGCCTCCAAGTACCGCAAGGATGGCGAGTACAACCACACCATGGAGGAGCTGCTAAGCCCATTCGCAGTCGTGGCCTACAAGGTAGGCATGAACTATGCCGAACCATTCCTGGTGCAGGGCACCGCCACCATCAGCGATGCGGAGCTGGATCAGGCCGCTGCTGATTATGTTTCGGCGATTTTGGACTGAATAAGCTGAGGCCGGGTGCAAGTCGCACCCGGCCCTGTTGTTTTTTCGCGGGCAAGCCGCGGGGTCTCTCCCTCAGTCAGCTTCGCTGACAGCTCCCTCGTCAGAGAGAGCTTATTTTTTTTTGGATCAGAGGGAGTTGATGGTTACTTCTTCAGCGGGACGTAGATCACGTTGTCAATGAGCTCTTGGTAGTGCTTGACGATTTGCGCGCGGCGGGTCTTCAGGCTCGGGGTCAGCATGCCGTTGGCCTCGGTGAATTCATCGGGCAGAATCTCGAACTTACGAATCGACTCGGCGCGGGAAACGCCCTCGTTGGCGGCGTTCACCGCACGCTCCACCTCAGCGTGAACGATGGCGTTCTTGGCAAGCGAGGCCAGATCGGGTTCCGGCTTGGCACCCTGGGATTCCAGCCAATTGTTGGCATCTGCCAGATCCAGCGTAACCAGAGCGGCCACGAACGGCTTCTTATCACCAATAACCAAGCACTGGTTGACCACAGGCGAGGTCATCACGGAAGCCTCAAGCAGACCCGGCGACACATTCTTGCCACCAGCGGTGATGATGAGGTCTTTCTTACGGCCGGTGATGGAGATGAAGCCATCTTCGGAGATATCGCCCAGATCGCCGGTGTGCAGCCAGCCATCAGTGATCTGCTGGGTAGTGACCTCAGGGTTGTTGTGGTAGCCCTTGCACACCAGCGGTCCTTTGACCACCAGCTCGCCGTCCTCGGCGATGCCCGCAGTGATACCGCACATCGGCATGCCGATGGTGCCGATGCGGTTGTCTTCCGGCAAGCTCACACACACCGGGCCGCAGGTTTCGGTCATGCCATAGCCCTCAAGCACCGGCATGCCGATGCCGTTGAAGAAGTGGGAAAGCTCGGAGTCCATCGGAGCGCCGCCGGTAATGGCGAAGTCGGCGTTCGGACCGAAAATTGTGCGAATCTTCTTGTACACCACCTGCTCGTAGAAGGCGTGGGCGATACGTCCGGCAATCGGCAACTGCTCACCCTTCTGCTCGGCCTTGGACCATTCGCGCGCGTTTTCGGCGGCGCGCATGAACATCTTGCCAGCGAATCCGGTGCCGGCGCGCTGGGAGGCGGCGTTGTAGACCTTCTCGTACACGCGCGGCACGGCAAGCAGCAGCGTGGGGCCGAAGGTTTCGAAGTCCTTGACCATCGTCTTCATATTGGAGCTCAAGGCCAGCGAAATCGTGCCGCCGAAGCTGAAGAATTCCATGAATCGGGCGAACACGTGGCTCAACGGCAGGAACAGCAGCAGGCGGCGGTTAGGCCATGCGCCGGCGCGCGGCATGTACTGCAGCGCGGAAAACACCAGGAAGGCGAAGTTGCGGTGGGTCAGTTCCACGCCCTTCGGGGTGCCTGTAGAGCCGGATGTGTAGACGATGGTGGCGCGGTCGTCGCCGTGGGAGGCTTCCTTGTATTCCCAGAATTCGGCATCGGTGATGCTTTCGCCATAGGTCTTGATGGCGTTCAGGCCGCCTGCTTCGATGACGAACACGTTGCGCAGGGTGGGTACCTCGCTGCGCACGGATTCGATCTTGTCGCGCTGTCCGTCATCTTCGGCGATGGCGAGCGTGACTTTGGAATCGTTGAAGATCCAGCTGACCTGGCTGGCGGAGTTGGTCTCGTACACCGGCACGGTGACCGCGCCGATGGACATGATCGCCACGTCCAGCGCCGTCCATTCCCAACGTGTGCGTGAGACGATAGCGACTGAATCGCCCTTATTGACGCCAAGTCCGATCAGGCCCTTGGCCAGATCGATGACCATGTCACGGAATACTTGGGCACTGTACGGGTGCCAAGTGCCATCATCGCCCTTGTATTCGATCATGGCACCTTCGGGATCGCGCTTGGCGCGGTTATCGAGCAGATCGAACAGGTTGACGTCGCTGTCAATCGGTTCCTTGACGGGATTGGTGAACTGCTTGACGATACGAGTATCGTTTATGGCCTTATCAGCGATGTTTTCAGTCATACCCCCCATGTAACTCCACGGATGCTACAAAACACGCGCGAAACAACGGATTGTCCAGACCAAATGGCCCCGGCAATCCGTCTAGTTTTCCCACGACTCCATTATGCCGCTTGTTGGAATATCCCTATACCACTGCGGCGTTCTCGTACATGACAATGTACGAGAACGCCGCCAACCCTGCTTGCAGAGAACCTGTTAGAGCTGTTTAGAACTGAATGTAATCGACTTCCGTATGTTCGCCGGTTTCCAAGTATTTCGCCACATCATCAGGACCGGCGAAAACCAGTTCGACCGATTGCGCAATCATCAGATTGACACGATCCATTGGCGTAAGGTTCTCGAAATAGCCGTACACCGGGATTCCCAGCGCATGCGCATATCCGATTTCGAACATCGTGCCTGGGTCCTCGTCCATAAGATTGGCGACCACGGCCTTAGCAGCATTAATGCCACGGATATCGTCCGCAAAGCATCCTTCAGGCCCTGCTTCTTCGATCTGGCTGGCAAACCGCGGCTTGAACAGTACCTTGCCATGGTCTTCCAGTATCTTTTCCAAACGTTCCATACTTGCCGTCTGTTCAGGATCGAAGAACGGACCGGCCACATAGAAGTCATACTGCTTATCTTCACTCATGGTTTCTAGTCATAGCGCAGACGCGTCGAACACCAGCCGTTATTTTCACTTTATGGACAAGGGGTCGTATTGTGAATATTACTACGGGATAACCGTCAATGACTACGTACGTTGCTCCCCTAATTGACGCACTCCGTCACTTTCGCTCCCGCCCGCACTGCCAGCCTGTCAGCCGCGATTGACAATTTGCATGGCGCGGCCATCGTCCATCAGATGGAAGCCATGCTTCTGGTAGAACGGCGCGTTTTTGCTTTCCTCAGGCATGACTTCCAGTAAGAAATAGTCGCGATACTTAGCCTTGACCAGTTCCACGAGATGGCTGCCGATATGCTGCCCGTGATATGCCGGATCTACCAACACCCAATGCACATTGGCCACCATTTCGGTATCGTCGAGCACGTCTCATGGGCCTCTACGATAACCGTGAACTCTCGCATGGCTTCGCGCAGTTTCGCATGACGGGATGATGGTGCACCTATACGTTGCGCCTCATCACCGATAGATAGAGATTGAGGTACCGCCACACTTCCAAAGACAAGTGCCCGAGATCGGATTCGAACCGACGACACCCGCTTTAGGAGAGCGGTGCTCTATCCACTGAGCTACTCGGGCAACGACGTTTCATTGTACACGGCCGCACGCCCAGTCGCATCATGTTCGCGTGGCAGCCTGCGTAAGCCGCATGGCAGTCTATGCAAGCCACCTGACAGAACCCGGCACCAAGGCATGGCCGGTTTTCGTGCCGGTTTGGTGCGAACTGCTCTTGCGCATGGCGAAAAGACACCGAAAGACAAGCCGCACACGGTACAGTGGCAAATCGCACGAAAAGCAAGGTAACGACAGGCGAGCCAAAAGAAAGGGCAGTATGGCAAAGGCACGGAGCACGACCACAGGCGCAAGCGTACGAGCCCGCGCTACTTCCAAGCCACGCTCTGCCAAAGCCACGGCGCGCCCAGTATCCAAGTCCGCAGTAAGGCCACGTAAACGGCACCATCTGCTTGGTTTTCTTGCCGCGATATTCGCCCTTCTTGCCCTTGCCGGTACTGCCGCCCGCGCGCTACCTGCCGATTTGCAGGAACTGCCGTTTGTGCCGATTGTGGTATCGGCAACGCCCTGGTTCATGTTGCTTGGTTTGATCGCCCTACTGTTGGCCATCGTGTCGCGACGTATCCTTGCCGCATTGATCGCCGCTGCCACAATCGCATGCAATGGCTATTGGCAGTATCCGTTCTTCTACTCAGCCGATCCGCTTTCCCAAGCCGCGCAGAACGCCGTGGCCGTAGCCTCCCCCAACACCAGCGACGCCTATGCGCGCGTCATGACCTTCAATGTGTACAAGGGGCAGGCCGATCCGCAAGCCATCGTCGAGCTGGTCCGCGATCAGCGCGTCGAAGTGCTTGCTTTGCAGGAGACCACCGAGGATTTCGTCAAAAAACTCAACGAGGCTGGTATTGAGCACTATCTGCCGTATGCGCAGGTCTCATCGTCTGACGGCGTATTCGGTAACGGCCTCTGGTCGGCCACGCCACTTGCCGATCCGGCCGACGATGACGTGAATTCCAGCGCCTCATTCATGCCCGGCGGCACGGTGGATATGGGTGGCCAGCAGATTCGATTCATATCCGTGCACACCACTGCACCTGTACCGGGCTATTGGCGGCAGTGGAAGCGATCGCTGGATGAGTTGGGTCTGA
Source organism: Bifidobacterium sp. FKU (assembly GCF_026016385.1). Lineage (NCBI taxonomy): Bacteria > Bacillati > Actinomycetota > Actinomycetes > Bifidobacteriales > Bifidobacteriaceae > Bifidobacterium > Bifidobacterium sp. FKU. The sequence goes on along the minus strand of NZ_CP092888.1, from coordinate 715,219 downwards.
TGCGCGGGCATACGGATACACGGTATATTTTCATGGGCGATTTCAACGCCACTTACGATCACACACCATTCCGTGATTTTCTTGGCGACCGGTTCGTGGATGCCGCACGTGAATCCGGACATGGGTTTACGTTCTCATGGCCCACGAACCGTGCGACTGTGCCAATGTTCGCCGGTATTGACCACGTGGTGCTTGATCAGGGCATGAAGGCCGGGCAATGCAAGGTGGTCAAAGTCGAGGGCTCCGATCATGCGGCGTTGTTGGTGACTGTGGCGGTTGGGTGATTTCGTATTCCTCGGCCAACCGCATGCACTGGGACACGGCTTCCAGAATCGCCTCGATGCCGGACTTCTTGATTGAGCCGTCGTCCTTTAAATACTTCATCAGGCGCACTGTGGATTTGGTGCTGGCCTCGGGGTCAGGGCGAGCGCCGGGGGCGGCGTCGACGATAAGCATGTGGATAGTGTTCGAACCGATATCAAGCACACCAAGTCGCGTGGTGTGCGAACGCAGATTGACCATAATCCCTATTCCTGACCTTACCTAACCCGTGATGGCCGAACAACGGGACGACCATCGCAATCAGCCAGCCGTGCGCCACCATGGCGAGTCATTCGGCCGGCAACCAACACCGCGAGGCCAGCCGGACATCACACAAACTCGACTACTGTACAACAATCACACCGGCTGCCGCACGGTTCACAGCGATTCGACGAACGTTCCGAGACGTTCCAGCCCCTCGGTCAGGGCCTCACGTGAGGCGGCATAGCTCAGGCGCACATGCGTATCCGCCGTGGCCGCACCGAAGTCGCGGCCAGGAGTCAGAGCCACATGGGCTTCATCCAGCACACGTTCGCAGAACGTCCAGGCATCCAGACCAGTGCGGGAGATGTTGAAGTAGGCGTAGAACGCGCCATTCGGCTCGACTTCAACCGGCAAACCGATGCGCTTGAGCCCGTCAATCACAATGCAGCGACGGGCCAGCAATTCCTGACGACGAGCTTCGCATTCCGCCAAGCTTTCCGGCATGAAGCAGGCGAGCGCCGCATGTTGCGTGGGCGTGTGGGCGCACAGGTAGTAGTTGGTGGCCAGATCGTCAACCGCTTCCAGCACGGTGGGGTCGTCCGGCAGAATCGCCCAGCCGAGGCGCCATCCGGTCATGCCGAAGAACTTGGAGAAGCTGTTGCATACGATGGCATCGGGGTCGCAGGCCAGTACGGATTTGACTTCGGTGCCGTCCGGCTCACGGTCTGCCAAATCGAGGTAGGTTTCGTCCACGATGCGCCATGCGCCGCGGCTGGCGGCCAGCTTGCACACCTCGTCCAATACGGTGAAATCGATGGTGGTGCCGGTGGGGTTGGACGGCGACGTGATCATCACGGCCTTGGTCTTGCTCGTCCAGTACTGGCTGCACAGGTCGGCGGTCAGGTGGAAGCGGGTGGCGGCCGAGGTCGGCACGTCGATGACCCGGCCTTCAAAGGAGCGCACGAGTTCGCGATTGCACGGGTAGGAGGGGTCGGCCACAATCACATCGTCACCGGGGTCCACGGTCAGCGCGGTGGCCAACAGCAGGGCGGCCGAACCGCCGGCTGTTACACAAATGCGCTTGGGGTCAATGTCAAGGTCGTGACGTTCATGGTAGAAGTCGGCGATGGCTTGGCGCAGTTCAGGTAGGCCCATGGCGGCGGTGTACGGCAGGGCCCGGCCGTCGTACTGTTCGCGCATGGCGTCGCGTACGGCGGGCGGCGCGCCGAAATCGGGCTCGCCAAGGCTTAATTTGATGACGCTGATACCTTGGGCGATCATCTTGTCTGCTTGTTCGCCGAATACCATGGCACGGAAGGGATTGGCCTCACGCGCACGGCGGGACATGACTGGAGACGCGGCCGGAGATTGGGGCTGCTGCGCTGCTTCGTTTTCCATATTTCGGTTCTATCCGCCTCACGGGACAAGGTCTCTTCTTCTATAATCACTGTAGGTCGATTGAGTGCACCAACCCGTATTCAAGGAGGAATAATGAGTCGATTCAATGGCAAACGCGCCGAGTTCGAGGCCAGCGGCGAAAAGATCAACGTCGCGATTCTGGGTGCGGGCCGCATAGCTCACACCATGGCCGATACCCTGACCCAGATGGCTGAAGATTCACTGTATTCCTCATGGATTCACCCGTATGCGGTGGCGGCCCGTGATATTACGCGCGCGCAGGCTTTTGCCGACCAATGGCATTTTGACAAGGCTTATGGATCGTATGAGGAGTTGGTGGCGGACCCGGATGTGGATCTGGTGTATATCGCCACCCCGCACAGTCTGCACGCCGAACAGGCGATCCTGTGTATGAAAGCCGGCAAGAACGTGCTGGTGGAGAAGTCGTTCACCGCGAACGCCGGACAGGCACGTGAGGCGCTGGCCGTGGCCGAGGAAACCGGCATGCTGTGCACGGAGGCCATCTGGACGCGCTACATGCCCAGCCGCAAGCTCATCAACGAAGTTATCGAGTCCGGCGAGATCGGCGAGGTGAAAGCGGCGAGCGCCAACCTGTGCTATCCGGTGTCCGGCAAGGCACGTATGACCGATCCGGCCTGTGCCGGTGGCGCGCTGCTCGATGTGGGCGTGTATCCGCTGAACTTCCTGGATATGGCGATCGGTGCCGACCATGGCCGCACGCTGGATCATTTCGATACGTCGATGATGGCCGCCGAAACCGGTGTGGATGCACAGAATTCCACCACGTTGTATTACGATGATGGCACGATGGCCGTGTCCACCAGTTCGATGCTGGTTTCCTCCGATCGCGGCGGCTACGTGTGGGGCACCGAAGGGTATTTGGTGGTCACCAATATCAACAATCCCGAGTCCATCGATATCTACAACAACGATCACAAGCCCGTGCGCAGTGTTGCGGTGCCGTCGCAGTTGACCGGTTATGAGTATGAGGTGGCCGATGCAGCCAACGCGCTGCTGGATGGCAAGATCGAATGCGAGGCGATGCCGCACGCCGACACCATCCGCATCATGGAGCTGATGGATGCGATTCGCGACCGTTGGGGCCTGAAGTTCCCGTTTGAGGTCTGATTTCAGCTCCCCTCCAGAGGGGAGCTGAAATTATTCCGCTGAATCTGCATCTCCTTCAACAATCTGCTCATACAGCCGTGCGAGGCGTTCGTCGCGCACGGCTTTCGTTAATTCGCACTCCCATACGGTAATTACACGCCAGCCGGCGGCCTCCAGTTCAGCCCGCTGCGCGATGTCTCGATTGTGATTGCGCAGTAGCTTCGTCTGCCAGAATTCCACATTCGATTTCGGCATCGAATGTTTGGAACATCCTTCATGCATGTGCCAGAAACAGCCGTTGATGAACACGATGGTGTGGTATTTCGGCAGTACTACATCCGGGTGGCCGGGGTAACGCTTGTCGTTCTTGCGGAATCGCAAACCCTTGCGAAACAGATAGCTGCGTACCAGCACCTCGATTTTGGTGTCTTTGCCACGAATATGCGACATCGTGTACGAACGGGTGCCCCGCTCGTACTTCTCCACCGGCTGTTTCTTGCGATTCACGCACTCCAGACTACCGTGACGTTGCGGCGAGGATGAAAGCCTGAACGAACAATCACCCATCTTGCCCGTCCGTGTCTCTTATCGCGGGCAATGATCATCCGCCGGTCGAGACTGCACGATTAGACTGAATCAAATGGATGACATGATGATTCGTAGGGCCACGGCGGCCGATATTCCCCAAATCGACGAACTGCTGCGGCAGGTGCTCGAAGTGCATCATGCCGGCCGACCGGATCTGTTCAAAGGCGATGTCAAGAAATACACGGACGAGGCATTGAAGGCGATTCTGGCCAACGATCAGACCCCTGTGTTCGTGGCGGTTGCGCCATCTGCCAATGACCGCACTGACGTCGAACATAACGCCGACTCCCCCGCCACCGACCAAGTGCAATGGCATAGCGCCAAGCGACGTCTGCTTTGCGAGATTTGCGAGAGATGAATGCGATACCAGCGTTCATGGCTATGCTCCTTAATCCAATATCAATGGATGAACCTGCACTGCCCCGTATGTCACCATCATAATATATCGAATATCAATATAAAAATATCGAAAATCACTTTCACCATTCACCCACACACATCGCGACGTGATCGACCGTTCTTGCCTTGCTCGCAGCATCCACGACCAACACGGGAAAGTCACTTTAAAAAAGCACTTTATCAATGTGGATAACTCGGAAGCTAGAACCACATACCCCCGTTCAGCTTGCCAATCAGAAACCTCATCCCATACCGTCAGATGCACCTGCACGCAACGACGCGTCAGACAACAGAAAGAAGGACCAATGAACATCTCTACGTTTACCCACAACTCCCACCCGGCAATTCGGCATACGCATTTTGTCTAGTGCGAGATTGAGAGTTATGATGACACGAAGAAAACTCATCATCAAGAAACTTCGGCAACCGGCAAAGCAGCGAGGGCTCGATTTCTATTTGTTACGGCAAGGCAGCAGACATGAGGTTTACTGCCTGGACGGGTTGAGGATACCCATCCCCCGCCATAATGAAGTCTCAGAACGAACCACGCTGGATATCATCAACGAGAGCGAGCAGAAACTCGGAAAGGGGTGGTGGCAATGAGCAACTATGACGTGCTTGTGCAACCCGATGGCCGATATTGGTACGTTCAGGTACCAGCTATCGAACGGTCGACCCAGGCCAAAGGACTTGACGATATCGAGCCAATGGCTAAAGATCTCATCACTGTCATGAACGACGACGACAATCCGGAGCTCAAGGTGACGTTTGTGTTGCCGAAACAAGCCAAACAACACGTAACAGAAATGTTCCGGCAGCGCGAAATAGCAAAAAAAGCCAACGCACAAGCGGCTGCCGAATCCCGACTCGCCGCACGGGCCCTACGCAACGAGGGACTCACGTATCGACAAATCGGAGCTTTATTGGGGGTCTCCTACCAACGAGCATTTCAATTGGTCAACGGCAAAACAAAGCACAAAACGACAGCGTCCGAATCGCCTCAGCCAACAACTGAATCACGCTCCCCACGCACGCACCATGCCACACCGCTATCGACTCCGGTCTCGGCTTAGCGAACGGGTCCACAAAGCCCAGACTGTTTCCGCCTCCCAAGCTCAAGAGCACCGAGCAGGATCTTCTCATCCCAGCAGATTGAGGAGATCGTCCTTGGTGAGGGTGGCGATGGAGGCGGGAGCTTCGGTGAGGGCGCTGGCACCGGTGCCGGCTTCGTCGGCAAGCAAGGAAGCATCGGTGAACTGGCGGGCGAGCTCGCTCTTAGTATGCTGAAGCTCCAAGATACGTTCTTCGATGGTGTCCTTGGCCACCACCTGATACACGTTGACGTCTTCGATCTGACCGATACGATGTGCTCGGTCGGTGGCCTGATCCTGTGCGGCGGCGTTCCACCATGGATCGGCGTGGATGACCACGCTGGCACCGGTCAGGTTCAGTCCGGTGTTGCCGGCCTTCAGGGAAATCAGGAAGGCAGGCGTATCGTCCGCATTGAACTGGTCGACGAGTTCGAGACGCTTCTTTTTAGGCGTGGATCCGGTGATGGTGTAGTAGCGCAGGCCTTGCGCGTCGAAGCGTTCGGCGATCAGATCAAGGAAGCTGGTGAACTGAGAGAAGATCAGTGCCTTCTTGCCTTCATTCACGCAGGTTTCCACCAGTTCGGTGATGGCGGCGAGCTTGGCTGACTGATCCTTGGCATCGGCGTACAGCAGCCTTGGATCGCAGCAGATCTGGCGCAACTTGGTCAGCTCGGCGAGGATTCGAATCTTCGACGTTTTGAAATCGGCTTCTTCGCTGTGTTCGAGCTGCATTCTGAGCCGCTGCTCGTGAGCCGCATACAGTTTGCGCTGTTCGCCGGCAAGCTGCACGGTCAGCGTGGTCTCCAACTTGTCCGGCAAATCGGTCAGCACCTGAGACTTCAACCTGCGCTTGATGAACACGCCCACCAACGACTGCAATTGGCGAGACACCCGAGCAGCCTCAGGATTGACCTGTGCGGCGGCCCGACCTTCGGCCGTACTGCCATCCGCGGCCCGGGCGTTGGAGATGGGCAACTCGTAGCGCTCATGGAATCGCTTGTATGAGCCCAATAGTCCCGGCATCAGGAAGTCGAAGATGCTCCACAGTTCGGAGAGTCGGTTCTCGATCGGCGTGCCGGTCAAGGCGAAACGATGGTCGGCGGCCACGGCCTTGACCGCTTTGGCTATTTTCGTGGTGTGATTCTTGATGTACTGGGCTTCATCCAATGCCATGACATTGAAACGTTGCTCATTGGCGGTGTAATCATCGACATCCCGGCGCAGCAGGTCGTATGAGGTGATGAGCACGGTGGGTTCATCCGCCCGGAACGCACGGCCGATGGCGGTGCGGCGCTCGGCTTTGGCGCCGGCCACCACCACGGCATTGAAGCTCGGGGCGAACTTGGCGAATTCGGCGCCCCAGTTGTACACCAAGGACGCCGGGCACACGATCAATGATGGATGCGGCCCGCCATCTTCGGAATCGAAAGTAATATGACCGGTTACGGCTGATTCACTATTACCAGCATTGCCGGCATCCACACCTTGAGCGGTCGGCATGCCACTAGATTCGTTGTGGTATCGCGACAGCAACAGGGCGATAAGCTGCACGGATTTGCCCAAACCCATCTCGTCGGCCAAAATGCCGCCAAAACCCTTGTCGCACAACGTGTTCAGCCATTGGAAGCCTTCGACCTGATAAGGGCGCAGAATATGCTTGAGACTATCCGGCACTTCATACGACTTAGGGTCGATGATCTTGAGATCGTCGATGTATTCGGTGAACGAAGCGTCCTTGACTACATCGGAGCCGTCATCCGGCAGCTCACCATCCAGTAGGAATGCTCGACCGCCCGGCAACTCGATCAGCCCGGAGTTGAGCTGCTGCTCGCTCAGATCAAGGTCGCTGGCCAATCGGTCCAACGTGCTGAGATTCGCGCCGCTGAGTTTGACCAGCGTGCCGTCCTTCAACTGATGGAATCGTTGACGCCGACGATACGAAGACAGCAAGGCACCCACTTCGTCCGGCGGTACTTCATCAGCGAGGGGTGATATCTCCACCAAATTGCCTTTGATGGACAATCCGACTTTGACGCTTGGCGGCTTGGGCGCGATCAGCCGGTCAAAAGCCAGTGTGGTGAAGACCTCCCCTACTTCCTTCAGTGCGGGCAATCCCTCGTCAAAAAGACGAACAATCTGCGTGGTGTCATCGCGATCGATAGTGGCCGCATCAGACACGAATTGTTTGGCGGTCTTTCGCGCGGCCGACGTTCGGAACCCATTCACCGTCTGATGAGTGGCGGCCGCAACGCGCTTGCGCTGGTCAGGCATGGTAAAGAATTCACGCACTACATCAATCGCAAGATGCTCAGCGTCGAAATCACGCCCAATCACGCCCCGAGACAAGGGGATGGAACGCTCATCCCTAGCATGCACCGTCGGGCCATCGGGTAGCAACGGGACAATGGCATCGCCGTAGTGTGCCTTGACCTCGCATTGCACACCATGCTCATCACGATCCAGATAAAACTGGAGGCTGCATTCCGTAGGACTTAATTCAGCCAGCTCGCGAGGAATCTCACTGGCCTCCAACAGTCCGGCACCAACCAGCTGAGGCAATAGCGTGCGTGCGAACAGGGCGATGTCATCACCGGCAATGACCTGCCCCTCGCCATCGGGTTCAAACAGGTCTCCCAATAGTCCTCGCAACGGAATCAATCGTTTCGGGCAACGGACGAATCGGCATCCCGCTGCGCTTTTACGCTGAGAGCCCGCCATCATGGCGGATACCGCACCGGCCGGATTAGTGGAGGCGAGCAACAGCCATACATTCTTGCCGCCGTCAATCACGGTTTCCACCGCTGGCACTCCGGTAAGCAGGTACCCGGCATCCGGACCATACGTATTGAAATCACGCCGCGCAATGCGCATGAGAAAATCTGGCTCGCCACCATCAACCGGCACCGATGCAGGCTGCCCGGAGAACCATGTGTTCAACACGAGCTGTACGCCTCTGCCCTCACGTACGGACAGCAACCGGGCCACTTCCGGTGCTGAAAGTGTCAGGTGACGGTCGATGGCGATATGCCCGTAATACCGGTCCTGCTGCTCGGCCGCACGACGCACGGCCATCGCGTCGTCAAGGAAGCCCAGCAGTGGGCGCGAATCATCGTCGAACATATCCGGCGTATGGGTAAAGGCAAGCTTCTGCCCATAATCCGCATAGTCGCCGTTCGCCATGGTAAGCACAAACTGCGGAATCGATTTCAGTACATAGCTGGACCCATTGGAAGTCGATCCGATCTTGAACTCCACGCTCCACACGCCATCGATGAAACTCAATATCGGAACAAGCTGCACCTGTCCCAAGCCCACAGTCTCGCTATCGCCCTGATACCCGCCGCCGCGGGTGCCGGCACGAGAGCCATACCCGCTATTCGTATGTCGTCCACCTGCGCCATTTCGTCCTTTTGCAGTATCGAATCGGCGCATGAGCGCATTGCGGCGACGCGCTTTGGCTTGAGCATCTTGCCTATCGACGTGCTCCATATAGTCAATCAGCGTCCGAGACGGCCTCACAGCCCCGGCACGGTACCCTTCAAAACGCTGCGGATCATCGCAGAATATGAAGGCGAGCGCAATCATGTGCTTGCACATGCCATAGCCACGGCCGTAAGCCGGGCATGAGCACTTGCCACCGACGGCTTCTCCCGTGTCGAGGTCGAATTGCACGCTGGTACGATACTTACTCGATGGGCTGGTGGTGCCACGTAGAATGCCGTCAAGCTCGGCATACCCGGTTCGATGATTTTCGCTGTATACCGGATTGATAACCATGGTGGCCGCTTTGCGCGCAATGCTACGGGCACGAGCGAGCACGGCATTCGACGATGACGATTCCACATCGTTGCGTAACGCAAGGATAGGGACGGCATGGGCTTCGGCACGCTTCGCAGCCCCGGCGAAATGGCCTTCGTCCTCATCTTCGAACCATACGGAACGTCCTTGCCTGAAACGATAGGGCATAACCGCATCGGCGGCGGACAAACTGTCCGTTCCGCCAAACGTTACGGCTCTACTGCCGGCAGCGCCTGCGCCACCAAGCATTCCATCTGCCTCGCCAGAGATACCGCCTATACCGCTGCTCTTGCCGGCAAAGAGACTCCTGTCCTCATTAGTGTCATCTGTGCCATCTGCGCCATACCGATCATCGTCGTAATCGGCACCTTCGTCGCCTCCCCTTTTCCAAGGATTGCGACGGCGCAACGCATGGCCCCAGGAAACGCCGGAATCATCATCCTCATAAGGCAGGAGGTCATCGTCATCCGCATTATCGGGAACATGGCCAAATACACCATACCCTTTACTCATGGGCGAGCCTCCTTTCCAGCGAATGCATTTCAGCCCAACACTTCCATCCTAGACGAAGCGCGCGGTAGCCTTAATGCATGGATGCAGACAAGCCGGCGCAACGCAAATCCTATGCAGGGAACACCACCCTCGAAATCTTCGAGGTGCTGTGGCGTCACAGCTACTTTGGACATGGCCTGACCGTGCGGCAAATACTCGATGAACTTGCCCGTAAACACCAGCTGGAAGATCCAAGCGAGCTGCCGACCGAGAAAACCATACGAAATCAGCTCAAGAAGCTTACCGCCACGGAATTTCTCGGCAGGCATATCGGGCATCTCACCGAAAGCGACCTTGCCGGCATCGAATGCAAGAATCCACAACCCGGCTGGTATCTTGACGCATTCCTATCCACCGCCGAAATGCGACTGCTGCTCGACAGCCTCACTTTGTCTCGCATCAGCCTCGACACCATGGACGATCTCATCGGTAAAATCCGCGAACTCGCAGGTGCCGCTGGGCAAGCAGTAGGTTACCTTGATCACGTGGCCACCTACACGCATATCAACGGCGAGTTCCTATCCACCATCGACCAACTGAATCAGGCCATTGAAGAAGGCCACGGCGTAACCTTCCAATACCGTGATTACGGCCCGGATGGCACCCTGATACCACATAAAAGCCGTACGGGTGCAGGTCGAATCACCTACATCGCCGACCCTTATCAGATGGTGTACAAGAACGGACGGTATTACCTCATCTGCCACCTGCATGGCGAGGATAACCTCCGCATTTTCGTGGTCAACCGAATCGCCAACGTCAGCGCCAAAGGCAGGAACGGCACAGTGCCACTGGAAAAACCAGCGCCGGCTGATTTTGATGCAGTGAACTTCATGCGTCACCGCCCGTATCCCGTAGCCGATGCCCCGATTCGCATCCGCATGGCCGTACGAGACGAATCCATGCTCAACAACGTGTTCGAATGGTTCGACGACCCTCAGATCAAACATTCGGCGGACGGCACACAGTTCGAAGTCATCGTCGATGCTCCCGAACGCGCTGTGTTCTGGTGGGCATTGCAGTATTCCTGGGATGGCCGCGTAGTGATTCTTGAGCCCGATTCGCTCAAGCGCAAACTCTATGATGCCGGGCGTCGCATGGCCACAGCCTATGCTCCCGAATGATGCAACATCACATCGCACACCTCCTTGCCGAGTTGTTCACCAGCGAATTTCACCGGAGAACCTATCATCCCATCGCCAATCACGTTCGGTAATTTTTTACCGAACAACTCGATTTCAAGCCATTCCACGAACTATGGCCCCCGCCTAGCCGTACTTGACGCTAAGGTGGAACCATCACATGCCGCGATGCACATGCAATGCAAACGCAACGATATGTAAGGAGCAACTATGAGCGAAGAGCGTACCGCATGGGGATGGGGTCTGGCCAGCGTAGACGCCGCCGGCACCACCCTGGACGTCTGGTACCCCGAACTGAATCTCGGTGAGGCACCGGCCGAGGCCGATCGTCCAAACCACAATTTCGGCACTCTGGCTCACGATGAAGCCGACGCCCGTGGCATCCGCCGCGTGCCGGTATTCGTCGTCAGCCAGTTGGACGAGCCGATCAGCAACGCCGCGGACGCTTACCTGAAACTCCATCTGATGAGCATGCGCATGGCCAAGCCGAACACGCTGAACCTCGACGGCATCTTCACCCAACTCGCCAATGTGGTGTGGACCAACTACGGCCCCTTCGCCGTTGAAGACTTCACGCTGCGCAAGGCCGACGTCGAACGCGCCTCCACCGAAGCCGCTCTCGCTTTCGCCTCCCAGGCCGGACTGCCTGCCGCAGCTCCTGCCACCACCGTCAACGTGCTCGGTGTGGATAAGTTCCCGCGCATGATCGATTACGTAGTGCCCACCGGCGTGCGTATCGGCGACGCCGACCGCGTGCGCCTCGGCGCTTACTTGTCTTCCGGCACCACCGTGATGCACGCCGGATTCGTGAACTTCAATGCCGGCACGCTCGGCGTCTCCATGGTCGAAGGCCGCGTTTCGCAAGGTGTGGTCGTGGGCGACGGTTCCGATATCGGCGGCGGCGCCTCCATCATGGGCACCCTCTCCGGTGGCGGCAAGCTGCGCAACTCCATCGGCGAGCACTCGCTGCTCGGCGCCAACGCCGGTATCGGCATCTCCCTCGGCGATAACTGCACCGTCGAAGCCGGTCTGTACATCACCGCCGGCACCAAGATCACCATCTGGGACAAGGCCAAGGCCGCCGCTGGCGAACCGCTGGAAGTGGTCAAGGGTGCTGAGCTCTCCGGCAAAGACAACATTCTGTTTATCCGCAACTCGGTGAACGGCCGCATCGAAGCCCGCTACCGCAAGGTGGGCATCGAGCTCAACGAAAAGCTGCATAAGAACTAAGCAGTCAGCCCATATTGGGTGCCTAGCGGTTATGTAAACGCCTCATTTGGTATTCCAGTGAGGCGTTTTCTCTTACTAACCGAGGGTTTGCCCCGCTGACATGTTCTCAGCGGGGCAAACCCACCAGCAACCCTGGGTTTTGCACCGATAAGACGATATCAGCGAAGCAAAACCGCGACTAAGTCAACAAACCACCCCGCTAAAGCCCTCTCAGTGCGGCATAGTCACAACAAACTCGAGGGTTTGCTTCGCTAACACAATCTCAGCGGGGCAAACCCTCGGGTGAATCAATATTTCTTACGCAAATTATCATGTAGCGAGCAATCAGCTCCCACATATCGAACAAACCGGCATCACCGGACCACGCAGAGCATTTAGCGCTCGTCCATCGGCACGAAATCGCGCTCGACCGGACCGGTGTAGACCTGGCGTGGGCGGCCGATCTTGGTATTCGGGTCGGCCAGCATCTCACGGTACTGCGCAATCCAACCGGGAATGCGGCCCAGTGCGAACAGCGTGGTGAACATGGCCGGATCGAAGCCGATCGCCCGATAAATCAAGCCCGTGTAGAAGTCGACGTTCGGATACAGGTTGCGCGATACGAAATACTCGTCGTTCAACGCAATATCTTCAAGCTCGGTGGCCACAGCGAACAGCGCGCGCTCGTCAGACGGCAGCTTCTGCGTATCTTCGCGCTCCATGATCTTTTCCAGATACTTCTTGGCAATCGCCGCACGCGGATCATACGACTTGTATACGCGGTGGCCAAGGCCGGAGATCTTCTGGCCATCCTCCTTGGCATCACGCACGAACTCGGCCACAGACTTGCCGGAATCACGAATCGCCTTCAATTGGCGTAGTACGGCCTCATTCGCGCCACCGTGCAACGGTCCGGACAGGGCATTGACACCAGCGGCCACCGCCGAATACAGGTTAGCGTGGGCGGAACCGGCGATACGCACCACCGAGGTCGAGCAGTTCTGCTCATGATCGGCATGAATAATCAACAAACGACCCAAAGCATGCACATACAACGGGTCAGATTCGAACGGCTCGTACGGCACAGCGAAGCACATGCGCAGGAAGTCGTCCACATAGCCACGCGCGTAATCGGGGTACAGCATCGGCTCATCGCGACGACGGCGGAAGATGTACGACACAATCGTGCGGGCCTTGGCCATGATGATCTTGGCGGCCTCATCGAGCTGGTCGGTGTCGGAGATATCGGTGGTGTCCGGGTAGAATGTGGCCAGCGCATTGATGGCGGAGGCAAGCACGCTCATCGGATGAGCGGAGCGCGGGAACGAACCCATGAAGGTACGGAAGTCTTCGCCAACCATCGTCTTGTGATTGATGTCCGCGCAGAACTGCTCATACTCAGCCCTGCTCGGCAGCTCGCCATGGCGCAGCAACCACGCCACTTCCAGAAAATCGGAGTTCTCGCACAACTGCTCGATGGGGTAGCCACGGTAGCGCAGAATCGAATGCTTGCCGTCGATGTAGGTAATTTTCGATTCGCACTGTGCAGTGGTGAGGAATCCGGGGTCGAGCGTTACCCAGCCGTCATTACGCAGCTTGGAAACGACGATGCCATCCGGCCCCACACTAGCCTTCACCACGGGCAGGTTGAACTTGTTCGAATCGACATCAAGTTGTGCCGTTGCCATTCGCGCACCTTCCTCTTCATGAACCACTTACCCCAAACATTAACGTTCACGCGCTCGCGAACACTAGTGTTTCGGTACTCTATGTCTTCTGTGTTACCGCTGGCGAATGCCGGTCGATACACGAAAGCCGAAGTGCGCTCATGCTATCAAAGCAAACGCACTTCGGCTTGTTACGTCTCGAATTCGCGGGAAAACCGCAAACATATAGACGGTTGATGAGATGCCGATCGCCCATCACAGGCCAATCAGGCACCCGCCATACGCCAAACGCCAATCAGAGGTTGGTGCGATCGGTGAAGATGATCGGGCCGTTCTCGGTGATGGCGATGGTGTGCTCGGAGTGGGCGCCGCGCGAGCCGTCGGAGGCGCGCAGGGTCCAGCCGTCCTTCGGATCCTGGAAGATCTCGTCGGTGGTCTTGAGGAACCATGGTTCGATGGCGATGACCAGGCCTTCGCGCAGCTTGTAGCCGTGGTGGGCGCGGCCGTCGTTCGGCACGTGCGGGTCGCCGTGCATGATGTGGCCCACGCCGTGACCGCCGAACTCGAGGTTGATCGGGTAGCCGTATTCGCGCGCGACGTCGCCGATGGTGTTGGAGATGTCGCCGAGACGGTTGCCGGGCTTGGCCACGTCGATGGCGGCGGCGAGCGCTTCCTCAGTGCACTTGATGATGCGCAGGTCTTCGGGGTCCGGGTCTTTGCCGACCACGAAGCTGACGGCGGAATCGGCCACCCAGCCGTCCACGGAGATGGCGAGATCGAGGGAGACGAGGTCGCCGTCCTTCAGGCTGTAATCGTACGGCACACCGTGCAGCACGGCGTCGTTGACGGAGGTGCAGATGTAGTGGGCGAACGGGCCGGTGCCGAAGTCAGGAGCGTAGTCAACATAGCAGGATTCGGCACCCTTGCGGTCCACGATCTTCTTGTGGACGAACTCGTCGATTTCGAGCAGATTGGTGCCCACCTTGGTGGTCTCCTGCAGTTCCTTCAGAATGCCGCCGACGAAACGGCCGGCCGGCTTCATTTCCTCGATTTCACGAGGGGTCTTCAATTCGATCATGAGGTTCTTTCTACCTTGTTGAGACTTGTTCTCAACTCTAGCCCAGCCCGGGGTCAACCGCCAGCGATCACCAACGGCGGCGGCCATAAGAAAGCGCCCGGCAGGTTCACAACCTGCACGGGCGCCTTGCATCGATTACTTAAGCATCACTTCCTGCGCTTGCCAAAAGTGAACGCGCGAATCACTGAAGTAATCCCCATCACCACCATGGCACATCCGCCGAAGATAATCATGAATACGGCGGAGCTCAGCGGGCTCATCAGCACCACGAAGCCGGCGATAATCGAGATGATGGCATAGGCGATGGCCCAGCCGGAGCGCGGGATGCGCCATGATTCGACTAGAGCCATCACGCCTTCCATAATCCAACCGAAACCGACCATCAGGGTGATGAGTAATGCCAAGGTCTGACCGGTCATACCGTAGTTTCGTACGACTACGACGCCTCCGAAGGTCAGCAGAATGCCGACGAACACGTCCAGCACACGCCAGCCGCCCGGCAGACCCGGCTCCACGAGAGCGCTGACGATGCGCACCACGCCGGAAATCACGAAATACACGCCGAGCAACAATGCGGCCAAAGCCAGCGTCTTGTTCGGCACCAACAACAGCGCAGCGCCCAAGGCGATAGCAGCCACGCCCACCACGCCGTAAATGATGCGAATCTTGGTCTTGGCCTTTTCCGGCAGCCATTCCTCGATCAGGTGGAATGGACTGAAATTGCCGGCATACCAGTTGGTCTGCTGCCAGCCGGGTTGACTTTGATCGCCCCATGGACCATTCGGCTGCCCGTCCGCTTGGCTATTCGATTGGCCGTCCGCCTGATACCGCCGATCGTCCGGACCCCATGCTGGCTGGCCGTTCGGGCCATAGTTTGGATTGTAGGCGTACGGGCCGTAGTACGGGTTCTGGTTCGGTCCGCCTTGTGGCTGGCCGTTCTGCGCCTGCTGATTCTGAGTGTCTTGCGCTCCCGGCGCACCTTGCGGAGGATATTGGCCGCCATGATTGCTGTCATACGCGCCATACTGCGGTTGGCCCGGTTGGCCCGCCGGATTCGGCTGGCTCGGCTGGCTCTGGTTGGGCTGGCCCGTCTGGTCATTCCACTGGCCCTCGTTTGAATTGCTCATCGTAGCTCCTTAACTCAAGGTCCATACTCAGGTTCCACATACCATGTTAGGCAAGTTACCTAATTTGAACCATCACCACAGTTAGGCAATCCATCTAGTTCACTGATAGCGCAATGCCCATAACGCAATATCTGCATCACCAGCGCTTCTCCCCCGCCGCGATTAGGCTTAGGGCCATGACCAACGAAACCGAAACGCTGACGTCGGGCA
The DNA here is from genome assembly GCF_026016385.1 of Bifidobacterium sp. FKU. NCBI lineage: Bacteria > Bacillati > Actinomycetota > Actinomycetes > Bifidobacteriales > Bifidobacteriaceae > Bifidobacterium > Bifidobacterium sp. FKU. The sequence continues at coordinate 699,307 of NZ_CP092888.1, read as the reverse complement.
TCGACCCGGCATCGTTCTCCTCCGTCATCAAGCCGACCAACGACCTGTTCCGCTACGTGAATGGCCCATGGATCGACACCTACCGACTGCCCGACGATCGTTCGCGCTACGGCTCCTTTGACAAGCTCGCCGAAGACGCCGAAAACCAGGTGCGCGACATCCTCGACGCCGACGACTGCCCGGCCACCAAGTCGCAGGCTCTGTACCATTCGTTCCTGAACACCGACGCCATCGAGGCCGCCGGTCTTGACCCGATCCGCGACGAGCTTGACCTCATCGATTCCGCCATCGACAAGGCCGCTCTCACGCGCGTGCTCGGCACCATCAACCCAGCCGGCGGCCCCGACCTGTTCGGCTTGGCCGTTTACGGCGATCCCGGCGACCCGGACCGCAATATCGCCCACCTTGAGCAGGCCGGCCTTTGCCTGCCGGATGAAGCCTACTATCGCGAGGATCACTACGCTCCCGTGCGCGAAGCGTACGTGGCGATGGTCGCCACCCAGCTGGTGAACGCCGGATACGCACCCGCCGCCGAGTCCAACGGTGGCGATGAACTGCCGGCCAACACCGGCGATGACGAGAGCAACGCTCCCGCCACGGTTCCCAGCGAAGCCGCGCTTGATATGGCCCGCCACTTCCTTGGCGTGGAAACGAAAATCGCCGCCAACCATTGGGACAATGTGGCCACGCGCGATTCGGTGAAGACCTACAACCCCACCGATTACGCCGATTTGGCCGCCACGCTGAAGCACTTCGACCTTGATTCCTGGATCGACGCCTGGCAGACCTTCTACGACTCCACCGCGGCCGCCAAGGCTCAGCCGATCGATTTCAAGTCTGTGTTCGCGCGCATCATTGTGCACGAGCCGAGCTTCCTCACTGGTCTTGATGCGTTCTGGGCCGAGGCTGATCTGGCCGACCTTAAGCTGTGGGCCCGTGTTCACATGATTCTGGGCTTCGCCTCCTCCCTGTCTCGCGACTTCGACACCACCAACTTTGACTTCTACGGCAAGGTGCTCTCCGGTGCCAAGAAGCAGCGCGATCGTTGGAAGCGCGCGGTGAGCCTGGTCAACGGCGTTTGTGGTGAAGATGTGGGCCGCGAATACGTGCGCCTGCACTTCCCCGAAAGCTCGAAGCGCCGCATGGAAGAGCTGGTCGCCAATCTGATTGACGCCTACCGCGTGTCCATCACCAATTCCGATTGGCTGGGCGAGGATACCAAAGCCAAGGCTCTGGAGAAGATCTCCAAGTTCACGCCGAAGATCGGCTACACCAACCACTGGCGCGATTATTCGGCACTGAGTGTCTCCGCGGATGCGCTACCCGCCGAGAACGCCAAGGCCGCGAACCTGTACGAGACCGGCTATCAGCTGGCCAAGGTCGGCAAGTCGGTCGACAAGGACGAATGGCTGATGAATCCGCAGACGGTGAACGCCTACTACGAGCCAAGCATGAACGTCATCGTGTTCCCGGCCGCGATTCTGCAGCCCCCGTTCTTCGACCCGAAGGCCGAGGATGCGGCGAACTACGGCGGCATCGGCGCAGTGATCGGCCACGAGATCGGCCATGGCTTCGACGATCAGGGTTCGCAGTACGACGGCGACGGCAAGCTCAACAACTGGTGGACCGACGAGGATCGCAAGAACTTCGAGGCCCGTACCAGCGCATTGATCGCCCAGTACAACAGCTTTGTGCCGCTGCAGCTGGTCGAGAAGTACGCTGACGAGCCTGATAAGGCGCCGCACGTGAACGGCGCGCTGACCATCGGCGAGAACATCGGCGATTTGGGCGGCGTGAACATCGCGATCAAGGCGTATGCGTTCGCGCTTGGCAAGGCGGCAGGTAAGTCCGACGCCGAAGAAGACGGCTCCCCCGCCGCCATCAAGGCACTGCTCGATACCGCCCCCGAAATGGACGGATTCACCGGCCTGCAGCGCTTCTTCCTGAGCTACGCCTCCATCTGGCGCACCAAGAACCGCGACGAGCTGGCCGAACAGTACCTGCAGATCGACCCGCATTCTCCGGCCGAATTCCGCACCAACGGCATCGCCAGCAACGTGGACCTCTTCTACGATGCCTTTGGCGTGACCGAAGGCGACGCCATGTGGCTCGCGCCCAAGGACCGTGTGAGCATTTGGTAATCCCCGTTATGTAAGAGAAAACCGCTGTGCTTGCCTCGATTACAGGCGAACACAGCGGTTTTTCATGATGTATGGTTGGCACTCAGAATTCGGATTCGCCGGGATCGGAAGATTCGGCGAAACCGTCGACGTAGGTTTGTTGGGCTGCGGACTGTGGCTGATTAGCGCCAGCGTCCGGTTGCGACATGACGGCATCGGCCATGGACGCAGCCGCCGACTCGGTTGATGGCGACGGTGATTGGCCGGAATCGGAGGTGACCCCAAATTCGACGGGGCCAGATTCCGACGAGGTCGCATACGGGTCCATACCCACACCGGATGCGGCACCGCCCGCGCCATATTGCATTGGCCTAACGTACGGCGACGATGCTCGTTGCCCGTTTCCGCCATCCATACCTTCGGCGGCACCGTTGGCATTGCCGTTACCGTTGCCACCATTGCCTCCGTTACCATTACCGGCACGCTGTGGCTTGATCAGCGACGTGGTGCCGAAGGTCAGGTCATGCCCAATGTTGGTAGCTTCGAGAACAGTTCTGCTGCGCGGTTCGCCTTGCTCATTGGTCCACTGCTCGGTGATGAGTGAACCGACCACAATGATGCGGTCACCGCGGCGAACCGAACTGGCGGCGTTCACGGCCAAAGCACGGAACGCTTTGACGCCCACCCATGCGGTTCCGTAATCCTCCCATTGTCTGGTAGTCGGGTTGAGTCGACTGCGGGTGCTGCCCATACGGAATGTCAGCACGCGGAAACTCTCAGTTCCGCCTAGTGTCGGATCACCGGCCACAAAGCCGGTGACGGTCACTGCTGCTTGTTGATTTGCCATGATCGGTCCTTTCCTCGGCCTGCTGGCCTGTTGTTTGGATGTGGACCGCCGGAGCCTGTCTCCGGCTTCATTGCCGGCTTGCACGCCCCAGCGGTACCTCCACTGTGAGGCATGACGTTTGAAGTGCACAAGGGCAACTGGCAAATGTGGATACTGTGACGCAGTTGAAATTTTGGGTATTCGGATTTTATGGTGGAAAAGGGCTTATAAATCACCCTTCTCCAAATTCTTAATAAGTGTGGAAAAATCGACACCTAAGTTGTCTGTAATGTCGTGATCATTCACTTCATGCCAATTGAAAGTATCGTATAACATAGCTTTATTGAAAGCACTTGAATTAAATCGTGGCTTACGCTTTTTATGGAGCTTCTCATTGAAAAGGATTTTGGCTCGTAAGGCATCAAACGAGTAACCTCTACCCATTCGCTCTACCTGCCTAATAATGCTGTTAATTGACTCCGTATAAGCATTAGTGAGCCTTTTATCAAAGTAGTTGAATATTTCAACATGCCAGTTGTCTACGGCTCTCACGAGGTCTTTATATGCGTCTTTAGAGTTGCTGGACATACAACGGTGTCTCCATTGACTATAACGAAGATGACCTTCATCTGGATCAGGAGTATCCCATATCCAGTAAAACTCTTCTTTGAGTTCATAGGCTTCTTTTAAAGCAGGAAGATTACCTAACCAAGTATCTAAGAGGAATGATTCACGTTCATTTAGATCGTGTTTACGCTTTAGAAGGATAAACCTTTCACGCATAAGGGTACGTCTTTCTTTTTGGCTCATATGGGCTTTCAAAGACTTTCTGACGTTATCTAAGGCTTGATTAGCCATTCTAACTACATGAAACTTATCTACGACAACTTTAGCTTGTGGAAGGATAGTGTTCACTGCGTCTTTGTAGGGCTTCCACATATCCATTGTGACGTACTCAATGTAAGTCCTGTCACTGATTTCTGAAAGACGTTGGATGACTGTTTCCTTGTTACGGTTAGGCTTGATGTCATAAATAGTCCTGCGTTCAATATTAGTCAATACAAGCCGAGGTCTACGGATAATATGTATCTCGTCTATCCCAAGCCACTTAGGAGTTTCAAACTGGTATTCACGTTCTTTGAGTGCCACATAGTCCTTAAAAACGTTCCTAATGGTTTTCTCGTCAACACCAACGCTTTCTGCGACTTCTACAAAGGTCTTAGACATGGATTGCTCTTGAATGGACTTTAAAAGCCTTTTGGTCATACTACGCTTTTCATCTACAGATATTAGGCGTTCCCAGAAGGTAGATCCGCATTCACGACACTTGTATCGTCTACGGTTCAATTGTAAGCCCACTCGCTTTAAACGAATGGGCAAATCCATAATTAGTTGATTTCTTGAACTGTGTTTGTACAACTTGTCAAAACCACATTTAGGACAACGTTCAGGTGGTCCGACTGCTTCAACTTTAAACATCATATCGGTTTCATTTTCTTGTGGCGGTTCTATTGTTTTAATGTCTGGTAGGGATAATAAGTCTGACATATTATTCATCCTTTATTACTCTGCGGTGTTAAGGTATCAATTATAGATTTGATGTCGAAATCATCAGTGTTAAATTATTTTTGTGACCACAAATGCACTTAGAAAATCCCTTAAAGCATTAGCTGGTTCACTTGAATAGGGAGTTGTAAAAAAGTTCCCTTAGCCTGCACAACAAGATAATTTCGAAATATCTTTATCGAACGTAAGTGCAACTAATTTTAGCCCTTCAGCCATTGTTAAATATGGTGCTAGGGTTTCTGTTAAATCTTCTATCGTTAAGCCAAATTTAACAGCTAATGATGCTGCATAGATGACATCTCCTGCATTTTCAGATACAATATGAACCCCTAATACTTTTAGTGTTTCTGCATCTGCTACTAGTTTAAATACACCGGTTGTTTCACGGTTTACAATTGCTCTTGGAACAGCATCTAAAGGTAATACAGATGTCTTCACATCATACCCTTTCTCTTTTGCTTGTTCTTCTGTTAAACCAACCGTTGCAACCGTCGGATTCGTAAACGTAACAGCAGGAACTACCGATAAATCTATTTTTTTGTTTAATCCACCAATAGCATTATCAGTAATAATTCCACCTTCATAGGCTGCTACATATACAAATTGTGGTCCTAAAGTCACATCTCCTGCTGCATAAATCTTTTCATTACTTGTTTGACCAAAATCATTGATCAGGATTTCATTATCTTTTCCAGTTTCAACACCTGCTGCACTTAAATTTAAAGAATCCGTATTTGGTTTTCTTCCAGTGGCAACAAGTAACTGATCTGATTCAATGACTTCTCTACTGCCATTTACTGTTACGTAAACCCTTTTTATCTCTCCACTTTGTTCAACACGCTCAAAAGTCGCCCCTTTGACAAGGTTTATACCCTGTTCAATTAACGCTTTTTCAACTGACTCTGAAATCTCAGGATCATACTCCTTTAAAAGTCGCTCACTTCTTTGCATAAGCGTTATTTCTGAACCTAAATGATGAAATAGTTGTCCAAGCTCCATTCCAATGTATCCTGAACCAATTACAGTTAATCGTTTTGGTATTTTCTTTAACTCAAGAAGTGTTGTACTAGTTAAATAGTCCATTTTTTCAAGTCCTGAAATTTGGGGCAACGAAGGCGATGCACCTGTTGCAATTAAAAAGCGTTTTGCAGATAACTTTGTCCCATTGACCTCAACCGTACTAGCATCAACGAATTTTGCTTCACCTTTAATTAAATCAAAATTATATTCATCAATTAAATCCATATATTTTTGATTCCGAAGTTCGCTCACCAATTTATCCTTTTGCGTGATTAAACTAGCTAAATCCACTTCTCCAGCGGATGTTTGTAAACCTATAAACGGATTGTCTTTTGATAAATGATTGATTTCCCCTGCCCTAAGAAGAGTTTTTGACGGAACACAGCCAATATTCACACAGGTTCCCCCAACCGTTCCACGCTCAATCATTCCAACTTTTGCACCGTATTCTATAGCTTTAATTGCCGAAGAAAAGGCAGCAGCACCAGAACCAATAATAAGAAGGTCATAATTGTCTTCATTAATTAACGCCACGTTTTCTAGTGATGATACTTCTTCAATTTCTCCGGCTTGGTAATTTGCTTCATCAATCGCCTTTATTGCACTTTCAACCTCAATATCATCGGGCAGTTCAAATACTGCTTCACCACGACGATAACTAGACTCAATATTTTTAGCACCTATCTTTTCAAGTGCTGATTCTACGTGTTTTTCACAACCCGTACAAGTCATTCCTGAAATGTTTACCTTAAATTTATTCATAAAAAAGCTCCTTTCGTTAATTAATCTCTCATGTTATAATGTTTCTATTATTGGACACGAATGTAATTTCTTTTCATCTGGACATCGTTGTTTTAAGTCGTCTAACATAGTTTCAATTCGTTTTAAATCCTCTATTTGTTTTTGCACTTCCTTTTGTTTTTTAGAAACAAATTCGAACATATCTTGACAACGAACTTCATCTTTATCTACAACACCAAGTAATTTATAAATCTCGCTTAAAGAGAAACCAAGTTCCTGTATTCGTTTAATAACCCCAACACGCTTAACGTCATCATATGAATATATCCGATAACCAGCTTCCGTTCGGTGAGGTTCTTGTAATAAATTTTTTCGCTCGTAATATCTGATCGTTTCTTTATTAACTCCACATTTATCTGCAAACTCACTAATGCGATAAATCATCTTATTTCACCCCCTGAATATTATAAACCATGTACCATAGTACACGGTCAAGTAAATTGGACTATTTTATTTTTTTCCCAAAGTATCACTCGTATGTGATTGATACTTTTATATAATACTATTGATTTTCCTAACATCCCACCAGAAAATCCGATTTAAACACCAGTTGTTTTTAAACTATTAAGAAAGTAATTCCACTATATATTCCGAAGACCCGAAATTTTAAGAATGTGGATAAGTTTCGGTTATCCACAACAAAGCGCCATTCTGCGACTGGGCAGAATGGCGCTTGATGCGATTAACGCCGAGGCTGAGTAAGTGGGACTCAGCTGAGGGCGGCGAAGCGCTCGGCGAGCGCGTCGGCGGCTTCGGCGGCGGGCACGGCGACCTTGTTTTCGCCGTTGCGGTCGCGCAGTTCGATGGTGCCGTCGTTGACGTAATCGCGGCCGACCACGGCGACCAGCGGCACGCCGATCAGCTCGGCATCCTTGAACTTGACGCCCGGAGACACCTTCTTGCGGTCATCGTAAATAACCTCAAGGCCCTTGGCCTCAAGCTCGGCGACCAGCTTCTCGGCACCTTCAAACGCCACGGCGTCCTTACCGGTGGCCACCACGTGCACGGCAGCCGGGGCGATCACGGACGGCCAAGCCAAGCCGGCTTCGTCGTGGTGTGTTTCGGCGATGCAGGCCAGCACGCGGGAAACACCGATGCCATAGCAGCCCATCCACACCGGCACGGCCTTGCCGTTCTGGTCGAGCACCTTCAGGTCCAGCGCCTTGGAGTACTTGAGACCCAGCTGGAACACCTGACCGATTTCCACACCACGCTCGAAGTTCAACGGACCGGAACCATCCGGGCTCATGTCGCCGTGGCGAACCTCAACGGCTTCCACCACGCCGTCGGCCTTGAAGTCACGGCCGTACACCAGGTTGTAGTAGTCGACCTCATTCTCATCGGCACCAGTGAACCAAGCGGAACCCTTGACCACGTGCGCGTCGACCAGGTAGCGAACCGGGTTCTTCACGCCGGCAGCCTCAGCCTGCGGGCCAAGCACCATCGGTCCGATGTAGCCGGGCACCAGTTCGGGGTGCTGCTTCAGGTCTTCCTCAGTGGCCTCCTCAAGCTCGGCGGGAGCGAACTGGGCTTCCAGTCGCTTCATATCCACCGTACGATCGCCGGGCACGCCGACGACAATCACTTCACGCCACGGCTCGTCATGCTCTTCATCCTCAGGGTGCTTGACGGTGATCACCACGTTCTTGAGGATGTCGGAAGCCTGCCATTCACGGCCATCAGTACGCGGGTGGTCGGCGTTGGCACGCTCGATCATGTTGTCGATGGTCTTGGCATCCGGGGTGGCTTCCTTGGAAGCGGCGGGAGTGGTGGAAGCATCGATTTCCGGCAGCTCCGGAGTGCTCAGGGCCTCAACATTCCATGCCTTGCCGGAAGGCGCCAGCGCGAAGGTATCTTCGCCGATCGGCATCGGAGCCAGGAACTCCTCGGATGCGGAGCCACCCATCGGGCCGGACATGGCGAACACAGGTACGTACTTCAGGTCGAGACGCTGGAAGATGCGCTCGTAAGCGCCGCGCTCGTCATAGTAGGCCTTGCGCATGCCTTCTTCATCAATGGTGAAGGAGTAGGCGTCCTTCATGATGAATTCGCGGCCACGGATCAGGCCGGCGCGCGGGCGGAACTCGTCGCGGTACTTGGTCTGGATCTGGTACAGGGTTACGGGCAGGTCCTTGTAAGAGGAGTACATGTCCTTGACCAGAAGGGTGAACATCTCCTCGTGGGTGGGAGCCAGCAGGTAATCGGCCTCGTGGCGATCCTTCAAACGGAAGATGTTATCGCCGTACTCCTCCCAGCGATGGGTGGCCTCGTAGGGTTCGCGCGGCAGCAGGGCCGGGAAGTGTACTTCCTGGGCACCGATGCCGTTGATCTCCTCGCGGATGATGGCCTCGATCTTGTTCAGCACGCGCAGACCGAGCGGCAGCCAGGTCCAGATACCGGGTGCGGCCTTGCGAATATAGCCGGCGCGCTGCAGCAGCTTGGCCGAATCGACATCGGCATCAGCGGGGTCCTCGCGCAGGGTGCGCAGGAACATGGTTGACATACGAAGGGTATTGGAAGTCATGTGTTCCAAGATATTCGCGTGAACCGACAAGCCCGCCTGCTATTCGCACTATTCCGGTCTTCATCTTGGTATTCGGACTCACTCACGCAACAATGACGGCTAGAAGGGTAGGAGGGCACGATGACGCAGCCGAACCAGCCATCAGTCGCGCAAGAGCGATTCGGACGTTCGTCGGGACGGCTGACCGCATCACAGGTTATTGAGACATGCGCCACCATCCTTGCCGGTGTAATACTTCTCGGCCTCGCATGGACCAACCCGCAACCGTATGCCCCAGTGGATCTTATCGCCGGCCTGTCCGGAGCGGCCGCGCTGATTGTGGGTGTGCGTTTGCTGCAAGCACCGTTGATCTACGGCACGGTGATTCTTATCGTCAGCACGGTAACTGTGCTGTGGCCATGGCGGGCCGAATTCTCCCGCCACTACTGGTGGGTGTGGCTTGCTTTGGGCGGCATCATTCTGATTGTGGCAGCCGCGCGCTATGAGGCGAGCCTCAAATCGATGAGGACGATCGCCGCGCGTATTGGCGATCTGCGCTAAATCGCGCGGGCGACTTCGTGCGGATGATAGTGCGAGAGATCCGAACTAATCACGATGACGGTTTCCGGTCCGCCCCACAAAGCACGCAACACATCGCCACCTCTTGTGGCGTGGCGTCGCCCGCGTTCAACGGCACAATAGTGAGGTCTGGGCCGAGCACGGTTTGCAGGAACGGAATTTGTACTTCCACGGCATGCTCCTGCGTATGTGTGGGGTCATTGACGATCATTGCGGGAGCCGGTGCCCCCGGACGAGCATGTGTACCGGAACGAAGCGGCTCATCGGAAGCCGATTCCAAGCCTAAAGCTTTACGCTCAGCAACAACATCTACCGGCACCGTGCCCAGCGGCGTTTCAAACGCCGCTGCGGTAGAGCAAGCAACGCCTCACACGGCCACACGGTGAGTCGGCCCCACAATTACCGCACGAGTCACGCTTCCCCGCCCTCGTTCGAGCAAAGCATAGGCAAGGGCCGCCGTGCCGGAATACACATAACCGGCATGCGGCACGATTACAGCCTTTGGCACTCCCGCTGGAAGCGTGGGCTCCAACTGTTGCAGAACCTCTCGACTGTAATCCAATTGATGGGTAATGAGTTGCTTGAGCGCTGTGCGGTCAGCGGGGTAGAACGAACCAGCCACCGCTGGCGGACGTATTGCGCCAGTGATTTTGCCGCTGCCGTCTGCCGCGCTTGCTGCATCTGACGCACTAGCCACACTAACCGTATCGATTTGCACACCGGCTCGGGCGGCCTCGCGAACCTCATTGTTTCCACGAAATATCTCGGATAGCACCATAACTACCACCGCTTATTCCACCGCTTATTCCATGGTAGCCGTTCAGTTCCTCAATGAAGACAAGTTCGCAGTGTCTTCTTCGGCTTCAAGGGGCCGATTCCGCCTCTTGGAGACATCTACTTGCGTTTCGAGGGGCTGGTCATCCGCTCAATCGCACATAGAAACGGCTTCATACCAACGTCATTCCGCCGTTTTTAAGCGTTGTCTACTTGGACATCAGCCCCTTGAAACGGAAGTAGATGTCCCGAAAACTCAAAATTCGCCCCTCGAAGTGCAGAAACACTCAAATTAGCGGTCGCTCGATATATCGACCGTCAAAATAACGCGTCCTGGGCGAAGTCATCATCGGGATTGGCACCAAATTCGTCCGGATCAGCAGGTTTGAACGCGGTTGCACCTTCATCGGCCAACTGGTCGGAGGCCGAGGCCGAGGCTTCGCGCAGGTCGTCGTCGAGCACCACGGCATCGGGCGAGACGAGGAACATGCGTTCGTTGACGCCAGCCAAATACAGTCCACCCAGCGATTCGACTCGTGACAGCGCCACATATCCCATGCCCGGCGCGAAGGTGCGCTTCAGGTCCATAACCGCACGGTCGAGCGTCATGCCTTGCGATTTGTGGATGGTAATGCCCCACGCGCAACGCAGTGGCACTTGAGAGACGGAGGCGAGCACGGTGTCGCCGTCCATCATTTCCCATGTGGCCTGTTTCATGGTGACGATGTTGCCGTTTTCGAATTCCACGATCGGCCAGCCGCCCTTGTTCTCCTGCGCGAAGCCGCGCACGGTCCCGAGCGAGCCGTTGACGTACTGGCGATCGGTGTCGTTGCGCAGGGCCATGACAGCCGCGCCCTCCTTGAGCACCAGTCGCTCGGGGGCCAGCATGTTCTTCTTGAGCCGGTCGACCAGATTGGCGGGACCCGCGGTTTCGGCGTGGAACTCGTGCGGCTCAAGCATGATCTGGTTCAGGCGCATGTCGTTGAGATTGTCGGCCTGCCGGTTCACCGGGAATAGGTGGACGGCGACCTGGCCGGGCTCGGGCAGTTTGCCCAGACGGGTGACGAGCACGTCACGGTCGGACTGGGTCACGTCGCCTTCGCGAATGTCGGTGAGCACGGTCAGCAGTTCGCCGGTGTCCTGACGGTGCTGTTCGGTCAGATAGCAGATTACCGGGTTAAGTTCGGGCCATACCAGCGATTCGGTGATGAAGCCTTCGGGGTTCAAGCCGGCACGGGCATACCGTTCGCGACTGGCGATGAATTCGGGGGTGGGGGCGATGAGGTCGCGGTTGCGCCCGGACACCGAAACCGGCGGCAGTTGGAAGAAGTCGCCGGACAGCACGACCTGGATGCCTCCGAACGGGCGTGGGTCGCGACGCACTTCGCGGCAGACTTGGTCGACCATGTCGAACAGCCATGCGTGCAGCATGGAGACCTCGTCGATGACGAGGATGTCCGTAGCCTGAATCTTGCGTTTGCGCCGGGATTTGATGAGTTTGAGCAGACTCGGGCTCAGGGCGGTGGCCACGCCGACGCCACTCCACGAATGGATGGTTTGGCCGTTGATATGCGTGGAGGCGATGCCTGTGGACGCGGTGACTGCCACACTGGCGCCGTCGGCCCGAGCCTGGCGGATGAACTCGTTCAAGACATAGGTCTTACCGGCACCGGGCGCACCGGTCAGGAACACGTTCGCGCCGGCGTTCAGAATGGCCAAGGCTTCGGTTTGGCGCATATCAACCTCTCTAGACTCCCCTCAGGGAGGGGAGCCAAGTACGGCGGACTACTTATTGAGGATGCTGGTCGACACGATGTCCGCGGCGATGGCTTTGGCGGCGGCATCGTCCGGGCCGGGGGCGGGGGCCATGAAGGCCTTACGGTAGTAACGCAGCTCGTCAAGCGATTCGATGATGTCGGCAAGGGCACGGTGTCCGCCGTTCTTCGCGGGGCGGTTGCGATACACGGCCGGGTACCAGCGGCGTGCGAGCTCCTTGAGGGTGCTCACGTCCACGCTGCGGTAATGCAGGTGGCTCATGAGGTCCGGCATGTAGTGGTCGAGGAACTTCTTGTCGGAGCCGATGGTGTTGCCGGCGAGCAGCGGGCGCACGCCTTCCGGAGTGAAGCGCAGCACATAATCGGTGACCTTCTGCTCAGCTTCTTCGAGGCTCAGTCCATGCCCCCATTCGTTGATCAAACCAGAACGGGTGTGCATGTTGCGCACGAAGTCGTTCATATGGTCCACAGCCTTCTGACTCGGCTTGATAACGAAATCCACACCTTCATCCAGCACATTCAAATCGAAATCAGTGGGCACTACGGACACTTCGACCAGTTCGTCACCGCCGAAGATATCCAAGCCCGTCATTTCGCAGTCAATCCAAATCAGGCGCGAATCCTTTGCGCTGTAAGTTTCTGCATCATGGCTGTCGACCATGGTAAGCCTCTTTTCGTCATGTCACCCGTTATTACAAGAACAGTTCAGACTATACCCCAGCGCGTACAAGCTATCTCGAGCCACATACGCGAAAAGGGCCTGCATAAGCAGACCCTTTTCACAAGGAATCAACCCCTAACTAGCGCAAGCTAGCGGGCATCAACCAATCAGTTGTTGTGGAAGCCGGAGTAGTTCGGGGCTTCGGCGGTCATCACGATATCGTGCGGGTGCGATTCGCGCAGACCGGCATCGGTGATGCGAATGAACTTGCCACGCTCCGGCATCTCGGCGATGTTGTGGGCGCCGATGTAGAACATGGACTGGTGCAGGCCACCGAGCATCTGGTAGAGCACCGCGTTCAGCGGGCCGCGATACGGCACTTCGCCTTCCACGCCTTCCGGCACGACCTTATCGCTGGAGGTCACGTCGGCCTGGAAGTAGCGGTCCTTGGAGTAGGACTTCTTGCCGCGCGGGGCCATGGCACCGAGGGAGCCCATGCCACGGTACAGCTTGTACTGCTTGCCGTGCAGGAGCACCTTCTCGCCCGGGGCTTCCTCACAGCCGGCGAGCGCGCCGCCAAGCATCACGGAGGAGGCGCCGGCCACGAGGGCCTTGGCGATGTCGCCGGAATAGTGGATGCCACCGTCGGCGATGCAGGGGATGCCCGCCGCACGGCAGGCCTGGGCGGCCTCGTACACGGCGGTGAGCTGCGGGACACCGACACCGGCAACGATACGGGTGGTGCAGATGGAGCCGGGGCCAATACCGACCTTGACGGCGTCCGCGCCAGCCTCAATCATGGCCTGGGCGCCGGAACGGGTGCCCACGTTGCCGCCGATGATCTGCACGCCGTCGAACGCGGAATCATGCTTCAGGCGGGAGATCATGTCGAGTGCCAGACGGGCCTCACCGTTAGCGGTGTCGACCACGAGCACGTCCACGCCGGCCTCCATCAGAGCGGAGGCACGCTGCCAGGCGTCGCCGAGGAAGCCGACACCGGCGGCCACGCGCAGACGGCCCTGCTCATCCTTGGTGGCGTCCGGGTACTGCTCGGTCTTGACGAAGTCCTTGACGGTGATCAGACCGGTCAGGCGGCCTTCGTCGTCGACCAGCGGCAGCTTTTCGACCTTGTGCTGGGCGAGCAGACGGTGGGCGTCGTCCTTGGAGATGTTGGACGGACCAGTGACCAGGTTCTCCTTGGTCATGACATCCTTGACCTTCAGGGTGTCGTAATCATCGGAGGCGATGAAGCGCATGTCACGGTTGGTGATGATGCCGACGAGCTTGTTCTCCTTGTCCACAACCGGCAGACCGGAGATGTGGAACTTGCCGCACAGCTTGTCGAGATCGGCCAGCGTGACCTCGGGGCTGACGGTCAGCGGGTCGGTGATCATACCGGACTCGGAACGCTTGACCACGTCGACCTGAGCGGCCTGGTCGTCGATGGACAGGTTGCGGTGCAGCACGCCGATGCCGCCGTTACGGGCCATGGCGATGGCCATCTCGGACTCGGTCACAGTGTCCATGGCAGCGGAGAGGACCGGGGCCTTCATCACGATCTCGCGGGTCAGATGAGTGCTGGTGTCCACTTCGGAAGGAATGACATCCGTCTCGTTCGGCAGCAGCAACACATCATCATAGGCAAGGCCGAGCTTGGCGAAAATCGGGGGAAGGGGAGCATACGCCGACTGGGCGTTCAATTCATCAAGGTTTGTAGCCATGTAAACACTATATGAAAATGCGCTGACCTTCACGACACACGCTTGTGAGCGCTCACTTATCCGTTGCCGGGTCCTGCACCTCACCCACCTGCGAGTCCCGCGAATCCGCAGGCGAATCAGTCATCGAATCCGCTGCCTGAGAGCCAATCGAATCCCGGCTCCCCCCTACTGCAGACTGCGATTTAGACACTGAATACTGCGCGTTCTTTCGTGCGGATTCGAGCGTCAGGTTCTCGGCTTGGATCTCGGGAATACGATGCCGCAGATAGGGGTACATCGTGGCTATGGTCAGCACCACCACGGCGATGGCCATGCCCACGGCCACATGCTGCGCTTCGAAGAACAGAATCGTCAGCGAACCGAATGCGATCAGCGCGGCCCATCCCCACAGGATCAGCACGGCGCCACGCACCGAATGCCCGATCTTCAGCATGCGATGGTGCAGGTGCATACGGTCCGGATGCATGGGCGACTGGCCTTTGGCCAAACGCCGCACAATCGCCAGACACATGTCGAGCACAGGCAGGAACAACACCAGAACCGGCAGCAGAATTGGTATGAACACCGGCAGATAGATGCTGGCATGAATCGAGGCCGGGTCAAGACGTCCGGTCATCACAATCGAAGCGCAGGTGATGAGATAGCCAAGCAGCATCGAACCGGAATCGCCCATGAACAGTTTGGCGGGATGCCAATTATGCAGCAGGAAGCCCACGCAGATACCCACCATCATCACGTCGATCAGCGTGGCCAACGAAGCATAACTCGGGGAAGACCGGGCGATGATATACGAATAGGCGGCGAACGCTATGCCACCAATCGCCACGATACCGGCCGCCAGACCATCGAGGCCATCAACGAAATTGACCGCGTTGATCGAGGCGACGATCAGGAATGCGGTGATCGCCATGGACAGACTCGGCGAGGCGGTAATCAGCGAATCGCCCAAAGGCAGTGAGATGATCTGCAATCCGCCCCAGGCCACGAATACGGAAATCAGCAGCTGACCGGCAAGTTTCAGCATCCAATCGAGATCCCACAGGTCATCGGCCATGCCTAGCAGACTGATCATGATGCCGCCGGCAAGAATCACCCACATCTGATGATTGCCGTCGAACAATCCCGAGAGAAAAGGCAGCCGACTGGCGAACACGGTAGCCACGGCAAAACCGATAAGCATGCCAAGGCCGCCCATACGCGGCGTGGGAATGGTGTGCACGTCTCGGGCACGCACCTCGCCAACCGCACCGATTTCGATGGCGACGTGGCGAATCAGCGGAGTCACCAGCCAGGTGACGCCACCGGCGATGGCGGCAATCAGTAAGTAGATTCTCATGCGCCAAGTCCCCCGCCGTTGAGGTGGAGGGCCTTGCGAATCACGTTTTGGGCGATGACGCCTTCACGCAGGATCTCGATGCCGTCGCGCGCATACGGATCGGCTTTGACGACGGTGCTGGAGACATGGCCTTGGGTGGGACCGCCGTCCAGATACAGGTCGACTTCGCTGCCGAACGCATCAACCGCCTCCTGGACGGTCTGTGCGCTTTCGTCGCCGGAACGGTTGGCGCTGGACGCGGCCAGCGGACCAGTGGCCTTGAGAATCGCGAGGCACAGCGCCGAATTGGGGATGCGGATGCCCTGCGTGCCGGGGCGACCATCGGCGGTGTCGGCCAAAGTCTCCAACGTGCAGTCGGGCCGGGCTACGGCAATCGGCGAGAACGCGCCGGGCAGGAACGCCGCCGACAAACGATTCAGTGGAGACGGCAGGTCTAGACTGAGCTCATCAAGCTGGTCGGTGGATGCGAGCAGTACCTGCAACGCCTTATAGCGCGGGCGACGCTTGAGCCGGTAGATACGGTCGATAGCGGCCTTATTACGCGGATCGCACGCCACTCCATATACCGTATCCGTTGGAATGACGACCAATCCACCATCCCGGATGACACGCGCCGCCTGTGCCAGCGATTCATCCGTGACTTTCAGCGTTGTTCCGCCCTCCACGCTCACGCCACCTCCGTTCGCCTGTGTATTCACAATCTACCATTGCACCATTGCGCCCCGACTTGCATAGTTCATCATCGCTCGTTTGCCGTACTGCCGTTTTCCGATTCGCCCCGCACGCACAGACCGTAGATACAATGAGTCCTTCCATGCTCTTTCGCGAAATTACAGGAGTGTTTAATAAGCGAAATCACGGACGCGGACGCCTCCGCCCTGCAGCATTACGCGCAGTAGCACGTACCATAGTGGCACATATCAATGTTCCCGCCGGCGTACGTCGCCATGAAGCAAACGCCTCAAGCGTTTGTAGACGACATCCGTCAGCGGGAACATTGGCACTGCAAGGCGTTACGCGCCGAGATATGCCTTGCGAACCTTCTCATCGTGCAGCAAGTCCGAAGCCTTGCCTTCCATCGTTATCTTGCCGGTTTCCAGCACGTAAGCGCGGTCGGCTATAGACAAGGCCATTCTCGCGTTCTGTTCCACCAGCAGCACGGTGATGCCGCGCTGGCGCAGCGTGACGATGATGTCGAAGATTCCCTTGACCAGCAACGGAGACAAGCCCATCGACGGCTCATCCATGAGAATGGTCTTCGGGTGGCTCATCAGGGCACGCCCCATGGCCACCATCTGTTGCTCGCCGCCGGAAAGCGTGCCAGCCAGCTGGCGACGGCGTTCCTTAAGACGCGGGAAATAGTCGAACACCATCTCAAGATCCTTGCCGAGGCCGGACTGGTCCTTGAGGCTGAATGCGCCCATCTCCAGGTTCTCCTGCACGCTCATGCGGGTGAACACATGGCGGCCTTCCGGCACATGTGCCATACCTAGGGTGACGATCTTGTTGGCATGTGTTTTCAGCAGATCATGCCCGTCATAGGTGATGCTGCCGGATTTTGCCGGTACCAGACCGGTGATGGTATGCAGAGTGGTGGTCTTGCCGGCACCGTTGGCTCCGATCAGGGAGACGATTTCGCCGTCATCCACATGCATGCTGATGCCTTTGACCGCGTCAATCGCGCCATAAGAGACACACAGATCCTTGATTTCCAGCATCAGCGTGCTCCTTCTTCTTGAATCGTCTTGGCGATGCTCGGCTCCGGTTCAGCCTTGGATGTGGAATCGCCGTCGGCGTCATCATTGTTGTCGCTGCCCAGATAGGCGGAGATGACCTGCGGATTGTTGGCGATTTGCTCAGGCGTGCCGGAGGCGATGGTACGGCCGTAATCGAGCACCTGGATGCGCTGGCAGACGCTCATCACGAGGCTCATGTCGTGTTCGATCAACAGGATGGCGATGCCGAAACGGTCACGAATCGTGTTGATGCAGTGCAACAGATCCTCGGTTTCGGTGGGGTTCATGCCGGCGGCCGGTTCATCAAGCAGCAGCAGTTTCATGCCGGTGGCCAGTGCACGCGCGATTTCGAGCTTGCGCTGCTGGCCGTAGGGCAGGTTGGCCGCCTGGGTGGTGGCCAGTCCCTCGAGGTTGAAGATGCGCAGCAGGTCGATGGCCTTCTCATGCATCTCGTTCTCCTGCTTCCAGAAGCCCGGGGTACGGAAGATGGCGCTACCCATACGGTAGGTGAACGACTCGTCGAAGGCGACGAGCACGTTCTCCTCAACGGTGAGCTGCTTGAACAGTCGGATGTTCTGGAAGGTACGGGCGATACCGGCACGCACGACCTGATAGGTCTTCTTGCCGTTCATCCGGACGCCATCCAGCCAGAATTCGCCTTCAGTGGGCTTGTACACGCCGGTCAGCAGGTTGAACACCGTGGTCTTGCCAGCGCCATTCGGGCCGATCAGACCGATGAGTTCACCCTTGTTGATGGTCATGTTGAAGTCGGATACGGCCTTCAGACCACCGAAGGTGATGCCGAGATGCTCGGCTTTGAGGATGGGTTGACTGTTATCGCTCATGGTCAGGCCTCCTTCGTTGCGGTCTCGGGGGTCTCCGGCTCGGCATCCGCCTTGGCGGCGGATTTTGCGCCTTTACCAGCCGTTCCGCGGAGTAGCATGCGGTTGACCAGCCTCGGCAGCGAGAACTCCCACGAACCGAAGATGCCTTGCGGGCGGAAGATCATGACCAGCACCAGCACCACCGAGTAGGCGAGCATGCGGTAATCGGCGAAGGCACGCAACAGCTCGGGCAGGATGGTCAGGCCGATGGCGGAAACGATCGAACCGGTGAGCGAGCCCATGCCGCCGAACACCACCATGATCACGTAGTTAATGGAGTTGAGCCAGCCGGCCATGGTCGGGTTCAACGAGCCGATGTACTGGGCGAAGATACCGCCGGCGATGCCTGCGAAGAACGCGGAAATCGCGAACACCAACACCTTGAGGTACGTGGTGTTCAGACCCGATGCGCCGGCCGCGATCTCATCATCACGAATGGCCTTGACGGCACGGCCGTACCGGGAGCGACTGAACATGAAGAGCACGACCACGGTGACCACCATGATCCAGAACACGACATACAGGTTGGCGGTGCGGTCAATGCCGATCAGTGCCTGTCCGGCGGCGCCCTTGTCGAGGCCCATTCCACCGGCGACCTTGAGGTTCTGGATGATCACGCGAATGATCTCGCCGAAGCCCAGCGTGATGATGGCCAGGTAGTCGCCGTGCAAACGCAGCGCCGGGATACCGATCAGAATGCCGAATACGCAAGCCACGATGCCGCCAAGTAGCGTGGTGATCAGGAAACGGGTGGTGGGATCGACGCCGATGCCAGCGGCCACCATGTACTTGGAGGCCAGCGCAGCCACGTAGGCACCGATGGCCTCGAACCCGCAGCAGCCCAACGTCAGCTGTCCGAGCACGCCGATGGTGAGGTTCAGCGAGGTGGTCATGATAATGGCGATGCACGCGGTCATCATGATGCCCTTGATGTAGGAATCAGCCAAGCCGGATTCGCACAGCGCCATCACAACGCCGAATGCGGCAAGGACGCCGATGAAGCACACCAGATAGGACTGTTTGGTGGAAAGCATTGTCTTCTTCATCGGATCAGACCTTCTCCCCTTCGTTCTTGCCCATGATGCCGGACGGTTTGACGAGCAACACAATGATCAGGATGGCGAACACGATGGCATCGGAGAATGCCGAGGTGATGATGCCGCCCGTAATGGTACCGATATAGGCCTTGGTGAGGCTTTCAATCAGTCCGATGGCCAGACCACCGATCATGGCACCGGGAATGGAACCAATGCCGCCGAGCACGGCGGCGACGAATGCCTTAAGACCCAGCATGGCGCCCATCATCGGGGAGACTTGTGGGTAGGCGGCGCAGTACATCAGCGAGGCGACTGCGGCCAAGCCGGAGCCGATGGCGAAGGTCAGGGCAATGGTGGAGTTCACATTAATGCCCATGAGCACGGCGGCTTCCTTGTCTTCGGAAACGGCGCGCATGGCCTTGCCTTGGCGAGTGAATTTGACGAACAGTTGCAGACCGGCCATGATGACCAGGCCGATGACGATGGTCAGCAGGGTGTCACCCGGCAGTTTCAGCTTGCCGAACGCGATGGATGGCAGGTGGAAGATAGTCGGCACGGTCTGGAAGTCGGCGCCGAAGACGGCTTGGGAACCGTTCTCCAGCAACAGCGACATGGCGATGGCGGTAATCAGGGCCGTCATGGAATTGCCCTTTTCACGCACCGGCTTGTACGCGGCCTTTTCGACGATGACACCGACGGCCACACAAACCAGAACGGCGGGAATGACCGCCACCCAGGCGGGCAGTCCCATAGCGACGATTGCGGGAATGGTGAGCATCAGCACATAGGCACCGACCATGATGAAATCGCCGTGGGCGAAGTTAATCAGTCGAATAATGCCGTAGACCATGGTGTAGCCCAATGCCACCAGCGCGTACACGCTGCCTATTTTCAGGCCATTGAACAACTGGCTGACAAACATGATGATTTGATCCATCACTGCTCCCCCTTTCTTGTAAGTATCTCGATTGTTGTCTGCGATGAATGCGCAGAATTATTGGTATATCCATTGCGAATAATGTGGCACCGTACGACGCGACGCGATGCCCCATGAAAACACGAAAGGGAGAGGGACGGCGAACCGGCCACTCTCCTGTTCATGCGGACATCATGTTATGACATCGGAATCATGCGGCGATAATTCATGGAATTCACTTGGGCTGCACGGTGGTGTTGTACACCGGCTTGCCGTCCTTCATTTCCAGCACGATGACGGACTTGGTCGGGGAACCGGACTTGTCCATCGTGAACTTGCCGGTCACACCGTCGAAGTTCATGCCGGTCACGGCGTTGCGCACATCCTCACGAGTGGCGTTCTTGCCGGCCTTCTCTATGGCCTGCTTGAGCATGTAGATGGTGTCGTAACCCAGAGCGGCGAAGGTGTTTGGCTCGGCGTTGTTCTTCTCCTTGTAGGACTTGATGAAGTCCTGCACCTTGGTGTTGGTGTTGTCGTCGGCGGAGTAGTGGGTGGTGTAGTAGGTCTTGTTGTACTGAGACTTGTCACCGGTGAGCTTGAGGCCATCGTAGCCGTCAGGGCCCATCACGTAGCCTTCGAAGCCCACGGAGCGAGCCTGCGGAATGATGTACGGGCCAGCCACGGAGTAGTAGTACGGCGCGTAGAGCAGCTCGGCGCCGGAAGCCTGAATCTTCTGCAGCTGGGCGGAGTACTCGGTATCGTCAGCGGAAGAGGAGCTCTCCTTGTCCACCACTTCGAGGCCAAGCTTCTCGGCGGCCTTGGCGAAGGCCTCGCCCACGCCGGAGGAGTACGGGTCACCGGTGCCGTACAGTACGGCGACCTTCTTGACCTTCAGGTTCTCGGCAGCGAAACGAGCGGCCACCTCACCCTGGTAGGAGTCCTTGAAGCACGTGCGGAACAGGTAGTTGCCTGTTTCGATGGAGTCGGAGGTAGCGGCCGGGGCGATGGTGACCAACTTGGCCTGATCGGCCAGCGGAGCCACGGCGGCAGTGGTTGCGGAGATGGTCGGACCTGCCACGGCGAGCACATTGTTGTCGCCGGACAGCTTGTTGAAGGCATTGGAAGCCTCGGTGGCATCGCCCTTATCGTCCATGGACTCGAGCTTGACCTTCTTGCCGTTGATGCCGCCCTTGGCGTTGATCTCGGACACGGCCAGCTCGAAGCCCTTGACCTCGGCCTCGCCGTAAGCGGCGGCGGTACCGGAGTTGGTGGTCACGGTGCCGATGGTGATGGAGTCGCCGGAGGCCTTGGCGTTGGAGCTGGAGGAATCATCCATGCTACCGCCGGAGCAGCCCGCAAGGGACAGCGCCATTACCGCGGCCGTACTGGCCGCAATGAACTTAGTGGAAAACTTCACGTTCATCCTCTTCCTTCTTCCTTGGTATTTCAACATCGTTCAACTCAATCGTCGCGCGGGATATGCGCGTGAGACGTCCATCCACATACAACGGAATCGCATCGCGGCTCGTGGCCGTCATCTTACGTCTCTCTCAATCATTCGATGTTCATCGCGGACTGTTATACCCAGACCGACTTTGAAGCCGCAATAACCTGCTCTTATTATGAGACGGCGTAATTGCGGAAAATGAGAAGAAGATTCCGGGAAAACGCGGAAAAAAGACAGGAAAAGCCTGAAATTTTTAGAAAATATCAGGAAACCGCGAACAGATAGCGATCCCGGCCGGTCCAATCCTTGCCGGTGTGGGCCGCGGTAAATCCGATGGCCTTGGCATAGGCCACCAGACGCTCACCTTGAGTGAGATCATGCTCCATGACCAATACGCCGCCAGGCTTGAGCAGTCGGTACGCGCGTTCGATAATGCGCTCAGGGATGAGCGTGCCGTCCGCCGAACCGCCGTACAGGGCCAGTTCAGGGTCCCAGTCGCGTACTTCCGGCTGTTCGGAAATGTCGGTTTGCGGCACGTAGGGCGGGTTGGTGATGACGATGTCGATGGTGCCGTCGAGTTGCGCCAGCGTGGCCAGTGACGTGGCGTCGGCGACTTCCAGTTGGTAATTGGAGGCGATGGATGGGTACTTTTTCGCGGTTTCCGACAGATTCCTTCGCGTCCATTCGGCGGTGTTCGGCGACAGCTCCACCGCCCACACCTGGCTGCCGGGAACCTCGCTGACAACGGACAGCCCAATCGCGCCGGAGCCGGCGCACAGATCGACCACACGAGGATGGATCATGCCGTTTCTTGTCAGCCAGTCAAGACCGGCCTGCACCACGGTTTCGGTTTCCGGACGCGGAATGAACACGCCAGGGCCGACCTTCAGGTCGAGATAGCGGAACGGCGCATGACCGGTGATGTATTGCAACGGCTCGCGCTTGGCACGGCGGGCAAGCATGGATTGGAAGCGGGCAAACCGTTCGGCTGTGCCAAGCTCCTCCCCCATCAACAGAGCTTTGTCGACATCGCGCAACTCAACACCTGCCGCCTCGGCAAGGAGCAGTTTGGCATCATGCTCAGGCGTCTCAATACCAGCCTCACGCAATTGCACGGCGGCATCACGAATCACATCGGCAGCAGCCATCACATCCCTATCTTCCGGTGCCTTAATTATCACATAATGTAAGGGTTTGGCCGGTAAATGCGATGCTCGACCGTAGGCTTGACCGAACGGCCTAGAGTGTGTCGAGCATTGTATCTACCGGCCAAACCCGCTCACGCTACTATCACTGCTGGTTGGCCAGACGGTCGGCTTCGTCGGCTTGGATGTCGGAATCGATGACGGCCTGCAGGTCGCCGTCGAGCACGGCGTCAAGGTTGTAGGCCTTGTAATTCGTGCGATGGTCGACGATACGGTTTTCCGGGAAGTTGTATGTGCGGATTCGCTCGGAGCGATCAAGCGAACGTACCTGCGAGTGACGCATGTCGGCGGCCTCGGCGGCCTCCTGCTCATGCTTCATGGCCAGCAGGCGGGACTTCAGCACGCGCAACGCGGCGGCACGGTTCTGAATCTGCGACTTCTCATCCTGCATGTTCACTGTGATGCCGGTGGGTAGGTGGGTCATGCGCACGGCGGAATACGTGGTGTTCACGGACTGGCCGCCGGGGCCGGAGCTCATGAAGATGTCGATTTTCAGGTCTTTCGGATCGATCTCAATCTCGTCGTCATCCTCGTCGGCCTCGGGGAACACGATGACGCCCGCGGCGGAAGTCTGGATACGGCCCTGCGATTCGGTGACGGGGATGCGCTGCACACGGTGTACGCCGCCCTCGTATTTCATCGAAGCCCACACGCCGTCTTCGGGAGCGGGCGTGCCCTTGGCGCGGATGGCAATCTGCACGTCCTTGACGCCGCCGAGCTCGGTGGTGTTCTCGGACTGCACGTTCACGCTCCAGCCACGCTTCTCGGCGTAACGGGTGTACATGCGCAGCAGGTCGCCGGCGAACAGTGCGGCTTCTTCGCCGCCGGTGCCAGCCTTGATTTCCATGATGGTGTCGCGCGCATCATCCGGGTCACGCGGGATCAGCGCGGTGCGCAGCTTCTCTTCGACACCGGGCAGTTCGGCCTCAAGACGCTTGGCTTCCTCGGCGAAGTCGGCGTCTTCGCCGGCCATCTCCTGAGCGGCTGCCAGATCGTCCTTCACCTGCAACCAGGTTTTGTAGGCGCCCACGATGGCACCCAGTTCGGCGTGACGACGGCCCAGCTTGCGCAGCTTGTCCGGGTTGGACACGACTTCGGGGCTCGCCATCTGCTCTTCGATGGACTGGTACTCCTCAAGCGCGGTTGCCGCCGCCGGGAACTGTTCGTCTGCCATAACACACTTTCTTCTGTATGGTGCTGTTCTGTTCGATTATTCGATTGCGCAGGTCAATGCTGCAACACAACTTGTCAAAGAATACAAAAACGCCAGTCCTCGATCGGGTATGCCGGAGCATGCCGAATCGAATCGGACTGGCGTGAAGTATGCTACTTGCTCTTCTTGCCGTAGCGCTTCTCGAAGCGAGCAACGCGGCCACCGGTGTCGAGAATCTTCTGCTTGCCGGTGTAGAACGGGTGGCACTGAGAGCACACGTCAACGAACATGTGATCTTCCTTGCCAGCGGTGCGGGTCACGAAGGTGTTGCCGCACGAGCACGTCACCTCAACGGGGTGGTAATCAGGATGGATACCCTGCTGCATTTTACGTCTCCTATGGATTCGGGGGACCCGGGTCGTCATGCCCCTATGGCAAGACGTGAACCGGAACCTAAGGGATTGTACGCGCCTATCTGGACGTGAAGACGCGCTGCGCCGCCGCAGGAGACGACGCAAAAGAGTGGGGCCGCAGGGGCTTGAACCCTGGACCGGGCGATTATGAGTCGCATGCTCTAACCGACTGAGCTACGGCCCCACGTTCGCTGCGCAAAACAGCCAACCTACCAAAGTGTAGCATGAGCCCGCTAACGCCGGCGCGCGCCATGCACCCATGCCATGCACCCGCCAGCAACAAGCAGCATCTCCCGGTGCTACTTCTCCCCCATGTACCCCAACGGGTTCTCGATGAACCGCCGCAAGCCCATTTCGGCCGCGCCATATAGCGAGGGATGCAGCGCCATCGGCGGCACAAACACGCGGATTCTCGCATTCGGGTATCCCAGAATTTCCGAACGCAGCCGGCCTTCAAGCACGGTGGCCAGCTCGTCGCCGAAGTGCGTCCACAGTCCGCCCAACAGCACCGTATCGACGTCCACCAGATTCACGGCGGAAGCGATGGCGGAAACCAGCGCATCGGCGGCCCGATCGACCACTTTGGCCACATCCGAATCCCCGGCGCGCCAACGCTGGAGGAACGTATCGATGGCCTCGCTGCTGGTGGCATCCCCATCTTCGGCAATGCCGGCAGCCTCGACCAAAGCGCGACGGCCCGCAAACGCCTCAAGGCACCCGTGGCGCCCGCAGCTGCACAACGGCCCATCCATCGCCACGGACAGATGGCCGATCTCGCCGGCGAATCCGTGCGAGCCCATCGCCACTTCGCCGTCACGCACCACCGCGCCGCCGATGCCGATATCGGTAGACAGGTAAATAAAGGAATCCGTGCGATCCACCACATTCAGGAAGGACGCACGTTCGGTGGCATACCCCGGAATCTGAGCGATGGCGGCCATCTTCGCTTCGTTACCGGCCACCACATCCAGCCGGCGTACCACGTTGAACCGGGTGAGGTTGACGTTTTCCCAACCCAGATTGCGGGCCACCAACAGCCACATGTCGTCGGTGACGATGCCCGGCAGCGCAAGCCCGGCTCCCACCACTTTGCAGCCACGTCGTTTGAGTCGGCTTTCCAACGGGAAGGTCATCGCATCGAGCTTGGCGAAGATCTCGTACGGGTCAGTGCCGGTCATATCCTCACTCACCCACTCCTGACCGAGAGTGTCGCCGTTCAGATCGAGCGCCAGGCAACCGTAGCCATCGGTGTTGATCTGCAGGCCGATGCCGGCGATGGACCCGCCATGAATCTCCAGCGGCGTGCTGGGCCGCCCATATGTGGTGGAGACGACCGGCTCGCCTTCCTGCACCACGCCACTATCGATAAGCATCGAGGCCAACAGCGAAAGCGTGGCCTTGGTCAGGCCCGTTTCCTTGGCCAGGTCGGCCCTGCTTATGGGTTTCTCCGCGCGCAACAAAGTGTCGAGAACCACCGACAAATTATGGTTGCGCAGATCCTCCTGATTGATCCTGCGTAGACTTGCCATAGGCTCCTCCCTCCTTGCACCCCTAGTCTCGAACGCCGCACAGGCGCTCACATCCGTCTATCGCACAATGATATTGTGCGTCAAACGATTGAACCAGATACGCACCCTCGCGTGTTTCCGTTTGCAATCATACACTGCAATACAGTATAGTTTAATCGTCTAACTTATTGGTTGTGGCGCGCCGAAACTTGCAAGCGCGACCCTCATCGAGGAGGAATGCATGACGAGAGTACTGGTTGCCGGCGTAGATACGTCAACTCAATCAACAAAGGTCCGCATTACGGACGCCGCCACCGGCGAACAGGTTCGGTTCGGGCAGGCCAAGCACCCGGATGGCACCTCGGTCAACCCGGAATTCTGGTGGGAGGCCTTCACCAAGGCCGCCGAGCAGGCCGGCGGGCTTGACGATGTCGCGGCCCTCGCGGTTGGCGGCCAGCAGCATGGCATGGTCATTCTCGACAAGCAGGGCAACGTGATTCGCGATGCGATGCTCTGGAATGACACCAGTTCCGCCCCGCAGGCCGCCGCCCTGATCGACAAGCTCGGTGCAGCTCCGGCCGAGGGCGACGAACCGGATGACGTGACCGCCCGCGGTAAACAGCGCTGGGTCAAGGCCGTCGGCTCCTCCCCCGTTGCCTCCTACACGCTGACCAAGGTGGCGTGGGTGGCCGAGAACGAGCCCGAAAACGCCAAGAAGATCGCCGCCGTCTGCCTGCCGCACGATTGGCTGAGCTGGCGCATCGCCGGCTACGGCCCGGTGGCCGAGGGCGAGGACGCTCATCTCGAGGCCTTGTTCACCGACCGCTCCGACGCTTCCGGCACCATTTACTACGATGCCGCACACGACGAGTACCGCCGCGATCTTATCGCCATGGTGCTGGCCCCCGCCGAGGGCGAGGAAGCCGCCAAGGCCCATGCCGACGCCATTGTGCTGCCCACCGTGCTGGGCCCTCGTGAGGCCGCCGCGGTCAAGGCCGACCCTACCATTGCCGGCAAGGATGTTGAAGGCGGCTGCATCATCGGCCCCGGCGGCGGCGATAACGCCATGGCCTCGCTGGGCCTCGGCATGGCCGTGGGCGATGTGTCCGTGTCACTCGGCACCTCCGGCGTGGCCGCGGCCATCGCCGAAAACCCGGTGTACGATCTGACCGGCGCCATTTCCGGCTTCGCCGACTGCACCGGTCATTATCTGCCGCTCGCCTGCACGATCAACGGTTCGCGCATTCTGGACGCCGGCCGCGCCGCCCTTGGCGTGGATTACGACGAGCTGGCCGAATTGGCCTTCAAGGCCGAGCCGGGTGCCGGCGGCATCACCCTGGTACCGTACTTCGACGGCGAGCGCACGCCGAACCGCCCTGACGCCACCGCCTCGCTGACCGGTCTGACCCTGCACAACACGACCAAGGAGAATCTGGCCCGTGCGTTCGTCGAAGGCCTGCTATGCTCTCAGCGCGACTGCCTCGAGCTGATTCGTTCGCTGGGCGCCGAGATCAACCGTATCCTGCTGATTGGTGGCGGCGCGAAGTCCGTGGCGATCCGCACGCTGGCTCCCTCGATACTTGGCATGGATGTGACTCGCCCGGCCACCGACGAATACGTGGCCATCGGCGCCGCCCGTCAGGCCGCCTGGGTGCTGTCCGGCGAGGCCGAACCTCCGACCTGGCAGCTCACCATCGAGGGCGTGGAGACCGGAGAGCCCACCGAAGCCGTGTACGAGGCGTATGCCAAGGCTCGCGGCTGATACGCTGCCCACAATCCATGAGATAACAACTGAATAACGATTCCCGACCAATGCCGCCATGGCGTGCATCGCGAAGAGCCGCTTTCCATGCCGCGCTCCTCGCCGAAGCACACATGGCGGCTTTTTCATTTCCCCTCGCAATCCACAAATACGGCTATAATCAAGTCGTTTGAACAAGTCTGGAGATTCTTCTATGAACGACCGCTCCCGTATGATGCTGTACGCCCTGACCGCCGTCGCATGCGTGATTTGGATATGGCAATCTGCCAAAGAAGCAATGGCCGACGGCACGATGATCAGCACCTCGAACATCATTTTCCTGGTGTGCATCGGTATCGCAGCCGTCTACTGTGCAGTCAACGCACTAATCCTGTGGTGGCGTCAGCCCGGCAAGGATGACGAAGATGATAACGATAATGCCGATGAGAGCGCCGAATCCGACGAGAGCACCAAATCTGATGGCAGCGCTGCCTCCGGCGACACCACCAACAAATAAGTCATCAACACATAAGTCGCCTCGGCACAGCCGCAATCAATAATCACTTCATCCGAATTCATCACTTCACCAAAGGAACATCAGAACATTATGGACGCAACAACCTTGTCAATCATTCTCAGTGTGGTATTGGCCATCATCTGCGTGCCCTGCGGCATGTTCCTAGGGCTTATTCCGTTGAAGGCCGACTTGGTGACCGCCAAGCAGTCAAAGGCATCGCAGATGATGAGCTTCATCATTGCGTTGGTGTTCATCGGATTGCTGCTCCTGAACCGCGACATGGAAACTTGGGCCATCGTTATCGGCCTGGTCATCGGTTTCGCCGTGGCGAAAATCCCCGCCCTGCACACTTGGGCCCTCAACAAGTGGCCGTTCTTCGAGCCCAAGAAGCCGGCGGCAAAGCCCAAGCGCGTTAAGAAAGCCAAGAAGAAGTAAGCTCTGCTTTACCTATTCACTGAAAGCGGGATATCGACATCGGTATCCCGCTTTTTCATTGGCCGCACATATCCGCTGAGGCACATCGCCGAATCATATTGTCGAAATACACCCCAAGTCAGGGCTGATTTCGTGAAGAACGTACACCGGGATCCCCATCATCCATCGCGACAAACGGAAAAGGGACGCTGCATGCAACAGCGTCCCTTTCGGAGGAGGAATGGAACCCAGGTTCCCATCCCCGTGGCCACCGGGCGGGCCCGGAGGCCGAGTTTGGCTCAGCCCTTCTTTTTCTTGGAGAGTAGGTCGTAGGCGACGGCGGCGATGACGACGAGGCCCTTGATGGTCTTGACCCAGGCGGCGTCCACGCCCATGATGGACAGGCCCTGGTTGAGCACGCCCATGATCAGGGCGCCGACCATGGCGCCGGGGATGGTGCCGATGCCGCCGGTGACGGCCGTGCCGCCGATGAAGCAGGCCGCGATGGCGTCCATCTCGAACTCCATACCGGTCTGGGCGGAGGCGGAGGCCAGGCGGGACAGGGTGATGATCGAGGCGACGGAGACCAGGAAGCCCATGTTCAGGAAGATCTCGAAGTCGACCTTCCTGGTGTCGATGCCCGAGAGGATGGCGGCCTTGCGGTTGCCGCCCACGGCGTACACGTTGCGGCCGAAGACCATGCGGTTGAGGACGAAGTAGTAGACGCACACGAGCACGCCGATGATGACGAGCACGATCGGGACGCCACCCTGGGTGGCGTTGCCGGACATGGCAAGCAGGTAGGTCACGTAGCCGATGGCGATGGTCGCGACCACGCACTTCAAGATGACGAAGCTCATCGGCTGGGCGGGCAGGCCGTTCCTGACGGCCTTGGCGCGCTTGGACAATTGGCTCCAGACCACGAGCACGATGGCGGCCAGACCGACGATCAGGGCGGTCAGGGCGAACGGCCCGACGAAGATGGTGGGGATGTAGTCCTTGGAGATGGCGCGGAACGAGGCGTTGGACACCGGGATGGACTCGCCGGCGACCACGGTCGCCAGGCCTCGGAAGATGAGCATGCCGCCCAGGGTGGTCACGAAGCCGGGCACGCCGACGTAGGCGACCCAGAAGCCGTGCCACGCGCCGATGGCCAGGCCGATCGCGATCATCAGGAGGATCGCGGCCCACCACGGGACCCCGTGCTTCATGGCCAGGGCGCCCACGCCGCCGATGAAGGCGACCACGGAGCCCACGGACAGGTCGATGTGGGTGGCGATGATGATCATCAGCATGCCGATGGCGGCCACGAGCACGTACGCGTTCTGCTGGAACAGGGCGACCACGTTGTTCGGGTTCAGCAGGCGCCCGCCCGTCAGGATCTGGAAGACGACGATCACCAGCACGAGGGCCAGGTAGATGCCGTAGGAACGCATGTTGCCCAACAGCAGGGTCTTGAGGCTCTGTTCGTCCCCGCCCTTCTTGGCTGCGGGGGTTACGGTTGCGGTAGACATTTCGGAAACTATCCTTTCAAAAACTAACGTTCTTCAACGAACGGGTCAGGCGAAGGCCTGCTCCTTGGGCAGCGGGACGGCGGAGGTCATGTAGCGCATGAGCTCCTCCTGGCTGGTCTTCCTGGCGTCGAAGTTGCCGGTGATCACGCCGTTGCTCATCGTGTAGATGCGGTCGCAGATGCCCAGCAGCTCGGGCAGTTCGGAGCTGATCACGACCACCGCGGAACCCGAGTCGGCCAGCTGGTCGATGATCTCGTAGATGTCGTACTTCGCGCCCACGTCGATGCCTCGGGTCGGCTCGTCCAGGATCAGGACCTTCGGGTCGGTGGCCATCCACTTGGCCAGTACGACCTTCTGCTGGTTGCCGCCGGACAGGTTGCCGGCAGGCATCTCGATGGTCGGCGCCTTGGTGCGGAACTCCTTGCGGTACTTCTCGGCCGTCCGCTTCTCACGGGTCTCGTCCACCACGCCCAGCCTGTTCGACAGTTCCTTCAGACTGGCCAGGGACGTGTTCTCGCGAATCGTCTTCATGAGGTTCAGGCCGTACACCTTGCGGTCTTCGGTCGCGTAGGCCACGCCGTGGTCGATGGCGGAACGCACGGTCGGGAACTTGACTTCCTTGCCTTCCACGAAGATCTTGCCGGACGCGTTGGTGCCGTATTGACGGCCGAACACGCTCATTGCGGTCTCGGTGCGGCCCGCGCCGATAAGGCCGGCCAGACCGACGATCTCGCCGGCACGCACGTTGATGCTCACGTCCTTGGAGACCAGACGCGCCTCGTCGAGCGGGTGGCGCATCCTCCAGTCCTCGATGCGGAACATCTCCTTGCCGATCCTGGAGGTGTGCACCGGGTAGCGGTTGGTCAACGGACGGCCCACCATGTCGCGGATCAGCACATCCTGGTCCAGCGGGTGGGCCGCGTCGATGTCGATGTGGCTGATGGTATGACCATCGCGGATGACCTGCACCGCGTCCGCGGAATAGGCGATCTCGTTGAGCTTGTGCGAAATGATGATCGCGGTGATGCCCTGCTCGCGGCGAAGCCCGTCGATCAGGTCGAGCAGGTTCCTCGAATCCTCGTCGTTCAGTGCGGCGGTCGGTTCATCCAGAATCAGCAGCTTCACGTTCTTGGTCAAAGCCTTCGCGATCTCGACCAGCTGCTGCTTGCCGACACCGATGTTCGAGATCAGGGTGTCCGGGTTCTCGTCCAGACCGACCTTCCTCATCACGTCGTACGCGATGCGGCGCTGCTCGTCGGCATCGATCGCGATGCCCTTTTTCTTCTGATTGCCCAGGAAGATGTTCTCCTGGATCGACATGTACGGCACCAGCGCAAGCTCCTGGTGGATGATCACGATGCCCTTCTCCTCGGAATCGCGAATCGTCCTGAACTTGCAGGTCTCGCCGTTGTACACGATGTCGCCCTCGTACGTGCCGTACGGGTACACACCCGACAACACGTTCATCAAAGTCGACTTGCCCGCACCGTTCTCACCGCAGATCGAGAATATCTGGCCCCTCTTGACCATGATATTCACATCGTTCAACGCGGTGACCGGGCCGAAACGCTTCACGATATGACGCATCTCAAGAATCACGTCACCGTTCGTAGCCACAGTTACCTCCTCCGATAGTAATGTCCCTGTGCATGATGAAGGCGCCGTACCGCAACCA
Organism: Bifidobacterium sp. FKU; assembly: GCF_026016385.1. Classification (NCBI taxonomy): domain Bacteria; kingdom Bacillati; phylum Actinomycetota; class Actinomycetes; order Bifidobacteriales; family Bifidobacteriaceae; genus Bifidobacterium; species Bifidobacterium sp. FKU. The sequence goes on along the minus strand of NZ_CP092888.1, from coordinate 667,465 downwards.
CGCAGCGCGGCGCCCCCCTTATCTGTTAGCCGTTAGGCCGTTGGATGAATCGAATCAGCGATCCTGCGGATCACAGGCCAGCATCCTTGGCGGAGATGTAGCCGCCGTCGACGAGGATTTCCTTGAGGTTGTCCTTGTCCACGGTGACCGGGGTCAGCAGCTGGGACGGAACATCCTTAGTGCCGTTGTTGAAGGTGTCAGGAGCCTTCGGATTCTTGCCATCGACCATGTCCTTGATCATTTCGGCGGTGGCCTTGGCCAGCTCGCGGGTGTCCTTGTAGACGGTCATGGACTGCTTGCCCTGCACGATGGCCTGCACGTTGGCCTTCTCGGCGTCCTGACCGGTGATGATCGGGTAGTAGTCCCAGCCAGCGGCCTCTACGGTGTTGTAGGTACCGGTTGCCTCGGCGTCGTTCTGGGCGAGCACGGCGTCAAGCTTGGTGCCATCGTTGTAGAAGGAGTTGATGCGGTTCTCCATCTCGTTCTGGGCCTTCTGACGATCCCAGTTATCGATACCGATGGACTGCCAATCATCAGCAGAGGAAGGAACCTTGCCGGACTTGGACTGCAGCACGCCGGACTTGAAGTACGGTCCGAGCACGTCCCAAGCGCCCTTGAAGTAGTAGCCTGCATTGTTATCGGTCGGGGAACCGGCCATGAGTTCGACGTTGAACGGGCCCTTCTTGCCATCCTTCAGACCGAGCTTCTGCTCGATGTACTCGCCCTGCATCTTGCCGACATCCTCCAAGGAGAAGGTGGCGTAGTAGTCAACGGCGTCGGTGTTCATGATCAGACGGTCGTAGGCAATGACCTTGCCGCCGTTGGAGGCGACCTGCTCGGCAGCAGCTCCGGTCGCAGTGCCGTCGATGGAGGCGATGACTACGTAGTTCATGCCGTTGTTGGCCATGTTCTGAATCTGGGAGGTCTGCAGATCGGTCTTGCCATCTGCATACTGCAGGGTGACGTCGTAGCCGTAGCCTTCAAGCTGCTTCTTCAGGTTCTCGCCATCGATCTTCCAACGCTCGAGCATCTGCTCAGGCATCGAAATACCGACCTTGACGGTGCTACCGCCGTTGCCACCGGCAGTGGTCGTGCCACGGCTACCGCCACAGGCGGCCAGCGGGATGAGCATGGCGGTTGCAGCAACCACACCGAGCACCTTGGTCCACTTATTCATGGGAATTCCTTTCGACATTGATAGGAACTTGTTTCCTCTTCCTTTTGGTCAGGCAACCCTTGCCGAACCTGCATAAAAATATACCATTAGTTTTTTGATTTAACAATTTGATATCGCCTATTTTCCCCACAACTGAGCGGATTATGGCATACTTGATTCATTCGATTAACTAAATGTGAGCGGTAACAACGCTGATTTTCCGGCATTTTTATAGACCATACGAAACATGAATTTTATCGATACGATTCGTCGGAAATAACGACACGCCGAAACTGAAGCCATGAGATCGGTCACAAAAATACCAGTCACTGCCCCGACATGCCGACCAAAGAAAAAGCCCAGCGGCGGGCCGGGCTTCAAAGGAGAAGAGAGGATGAAGATTCAATTGTCAGGCCTTGCAGCCATGACTCCATATAACCGCACGATACATAATGCGACAGGCGAATTGGCCGGGAATTGCATGGGAGTCCTAGGACGAACCGAACCAGTCAATCACCGTGATGCATCAATCACGCTTCGTTGAATAACGCGAGGAACTTGGCACGCCACGCATAGCGTGTCGAAACCAGCACCAGACCGGCGGCGGTCAGTGCGATGCCGATTGGCGCGGCGGCCGGCGCAACAAACAGCAGGACGGCATAGGCCACGGCCAACAGGCAGAGCGAGAGCAGCAAAATACGATGTGCGCGCATAGCAGTATCTCCATTGACGTTGCGTAGGTACGCATGGACTTACAATATTTAGTTCGTTGATTTAACCATATATCAAATTTGTTACCAATGCAAACCGAAAAGGGCTGATTTGCCAAACATTGGCGGCCCGGCTCCAACAGCACCTCTCAGCGGGGCCGACCTGCCAAACACTGGCAAAACGACCCCACACAACACCCCTCAGCGAAGCCAACCTGCCAAACACTGGCAGATTGACCCCGCCAAGGCCATTCAACAGGCCAGCAACCAGATCATGATGTCGCGCTGCAAACCGTAAACCGCAGATTCCGTCATTTCGACCAGATAAGTACTTCCCTATCGTCATATTCCGCCAACGGGCCTCGGGCCGAGCATGCACCGCGCGCAGCACCGGTGATATCCCGGTCCACAACAATCGGCGAACCATCGGGATTCTCGAAATATTCCTCGACAATACGCGGTTGGCCAAGATCAGCAGTGGAGATCACCGGTCCAGTCGCCGACCGAATCGGTTCGGGCAACGAGACGGTCATCCATAGCTCATCATCGGTTTCGCGCAACGCCAACGAAGAGCCGTCATCACTCACCACGGCCTCGGCTTCGCCGGAAGCGGCCTTCGCGCCCGAAACATAGGCGTTCGAAGCCAGCAATACCGGCTGCTTCACGCTGCGATACAACTCCTCATCGCCAAGGCCGGCCTCTTCAATCAGCTGTTCATACTCCGCAAGCGAGCACGGATAGCCGTCAAAGAACGCGGTTCCGGCTTCCGCCATACCGGCCGCACCGGCGGCATCCGCGGTACGCAACGGTTTGGCGGAATCGCCCACAGCCAAGAACAGGTTGTTGATGTACCGATCATCGCCACCGTAGACGAATGCCTCGCCGGCCACATCGGTGACGTGCGGGAAATGGTATGGCGTGGATCGGTCCAAGACGGCGGTGTGACGAATGCGACCGGCGAACAGATTGTTGACGAACGCCGCGCCTTGCGCATAGTCGTCGAAACTGAACTCAGAGGCAAACACGTTGTTCATAAACGTAATCGGCCCGTGGGTCACCTCGGTCATCACATCTCGCGTGTTGCGGTAGAACACGTTCGAATCCACCACGGTGCCCTGCGCCTGCCAATCAAGCCACATGCCCAGCACCGAATCATGCACCCGGTTGCCGCGCACCACCGCGTCGACGGCTGCGTGCATTTTAATGGCGGCCACTTCCCAGCCGAAGAACTCGCGTTTGGTGCCGATGTGGTATATGTGGTTGCCTTCAATCAGAGAGAAGGCGCAGCCCATATGACCAACCACACCATTCTGGCCGCAGTCGTAGATTACGTTGCCGCGCACCACGTGCCCGCCGACTACGCCTTTCTCCCAACCGGCATGCAGCGCCTTGTAGACGGCCTCTTTTTGGTATTGGTACCCGGACTTGCGATGAGTGCGCGTCGATTCGTTGTCGCCGGTGGAGATCTCCTTGCCCAGCGAGATCGCCGAACATTTTGCGTCATGAATGCGATTGTTCTCGATAATCCACCCGCGGGACCAATGCGGGCCCACCAGCCCGACCTGATCGGCAGTCGGCGGCGTGTAGGGGCAGGCCGCCTGCGCCATTTCAAAGCCGGAGACCGTAATGTAATTGACGAACGGGCGGCTCGGGTAGAAACAGGTCTCGCGCACGTTGATTTCGGTAAGTTCCGCATTCGGATCGGCTTCATGGAAATTGGCCCAAATGGTTGTGGCCTCATCATCGACCGCACAGCACCACACGTTCACGGTGGCATCCGGATCAATCAGAGGCACGATGGAATCGGTGGCGGCGTCACGGCCGGTATCCCAACGCTGTGGGTTGCGCACCTTGTCCAGCGAGACGACTTCGTAGAAGGATTTGCCATTCAGATACACATCGCCCAGGTGGCGTACCTCGGCCTTTGGGTCCGGATATACGGTCCAATCGCCGAATACGGTTTCCACGTACGGGTTGTATCCGTTGAAGAATGTGTTCGGAATTACGGCTTTCCACATACCATCGCCTTCGGGCTGCCATGTGTCGATACGTTCGGAGCCGGTGATTACCGGGCGCGGTTCGCCCGCGGCCGCACGGTAGACGATGCGGTTCGTGGCGCTCTCGCCGCCGAATCGGGGGTCGACGGATTCCCGATAGGTGCCGGCATGCACAATCACCTCATCGCCGGCTCGGGCGATGGCCGCCGCTTGGCCGATGGTCAGAAACGGGTCGGCCTCGCTGCCGGCGCCATTCGTCTTCGCCGCCTGCGCGGAAACATGATATTGCGTCATTGCATTGTTCCTTTCTCTCCTTTATCCCGGTTTCGCCGCGACAGTTGGGTTAGAGCGGCAAACCTACTGCTTCTCGGCAGCGGCCTGCTCTTCAGGAGTCCAGTCATCCGGGACTTCGGCAATCACATGGCAGGGATTGCCCACGGCGATGGAATCGGCGGGAATATCATGGGTGACGACTGCGCCCGCACCGATAATCGAGTTGTCTCCGATGGTGACGCCGGGGCAGATCACTGCATTGCCGCCCAGCCACACATTGTTGCCGATGGTCACGTCGGCGTTGTGCTGCCAGCCTTCCAGTCGAGGCTTGCGGGCGATGGCGTGGTTTGGCGTATAGATGCTCACGCGCGGGCCAATCAGGCAATCGGAACCGATGGAGATCGGGCCGCCGCCCACAATCAGCAGGTCCATGTTGATGAACGTACGGTCTCCGATTTTCAGGCCTAGCCCGTAATCAAGCCGGATTGGCGGGCGGAAGTCCACGCCCTCGCCGGCCTCGGGCACGAGTTTGCGGAACAGTCGCTCAGCTTCGGCGGTGTCTTCAAAGTAGATGCGATTGATGCGGTCGCACGTGGACTGCGCCTCGCGCGTAAGTTCCGGCAAAATCTCCGACTTACGGTACTGCAACCAGTCATCGGCGAACAGTTTCGCCACATCCGGGTGATCTTGCTTGAGTTGTTCGAGATCGTGCGCCATCGATTGCCCCCTTGCATTTGTTTAACGATTAAACAATATGATTGCACAATATTGTAGAGCGGGCTGAGATCATTACCGCCGTTTTACGCCGATCAGACAACCCACGAATCCGCCGGCCCATTCGGTACTGAGGAATCGCGCATCACAATCTGCCATGATACGAGCATAAGTAACGTCCGCATGCGCAATTAGTGCAATATCAGGCATTGTTCCCTCATCAATACTGTCAGGTGCAGGCTGCCCGGCAAGGAATTCCAAACGATTGCCATGCAAGCGCAATCCGAACCATTCGTTGGCCCCAAGCGCTCCAAGCGCAATGCACCGCTTATCTCCCCTATCGGTGATTTCGGCCGTCAATTGGCCGGATTCCGCTTCCGCCATGACCATGACAACATGGGTGGAATCCTGATGCATCATCATCGTGTATTCGGGCCGGGTGAACGCGGCATATTCCTGCCCGTCGACGCGCAGGAACCGGTAATCGTCACGGCCTCGAACGCCGACTAGGCGGGTATCGTCGAGCTGGATGAGCTCAGCAGAGCATGCGGCATTATCACCAGCAGCGCAATCACACCTCGCAGAGTCCACACCCCTCACTGCACATGGCAATCCATCCTCGTCAACGTCCACGACCAACTTCTCGGGAAGCCGGCCAAGCCCCGGAGCCACGACAGGCCAACCGGGATCGACGATATCGATACGCTTATTCGGCTCCCCACCGTCCAGCTTCCACGAGACCGGATTGTGCTGCCATACGACCGGTGCCACGAACGTTTCCCGGCCACAGTAGCTGAACGTTTCTCCGGGTTCCTCGCCCGGAGTCTCGCGTACGCCAAGACACGCGAGCAGCCAGCCGACGGTCGGATGCAGCAGCAGATCGGCGTGCCCAACGCATTGGACTGGCTCCCCCGCTCCCAAATGACGGTGTGTGAGGATCGGATTGCGTTTGCAAGCCTCAAACAGCCGGTCATCGCGGCCCACCACGCTTCGTTCACCGTCACGCGCCGGCTCAATCCAGATATCTTGCGCAGCAAGGTTCTTCTCAAAACCGGCGAGCGCCGCCGCGAATCCGCGCGGTGCGTGCGTGCGCATTATCATCTCACTGTGCTCGAAGCTGGTGCCGCCCTCGGCGGTCATCAGGTAGAGGTAATCGCCCACCCGGTACAAATGCGGCCCTTCAGCCCATACCGCATCCATGCCATAGCCGCGCCAAATCACGGTTTTATGGTCTTGCAACGTCCACGTGCCTGGGGCGATGGGCTGCGTCCAGATCTCGGTTTGACCATCCCACTGCGGGTGTAATGCCGGGCGCGTTTGCGTCCACCACACTGTGCCATCGCCGTCTTCAAAGATGTCCGGATCAATGCCTTCGGCCCCGGCCACCCAGTACGGGCCGCGCCATGGTCCGGTCAACTCATCGGCCTCGATGACGAAATTGCCTTGGGCGTCACGGCAGTTATCAATATCCTTCTGCGAGCATCCCGCAGCGAGCGCCTTCACCTCATCCACGCGGGCCACGGTGCATACGATCACATATCGCCCGCCGATACGGCGAATGGTCGACGCGTACAGGCCGCCGGAATCCTCGACGCCATCAATGAGCAGCCGATGAGACATCGCCTCATCCACCGCATTCGCCGTGCGCGTCCACGTCACAAGATCACGGGTCGTATGAATGGGCAACCCCGGCACCAATTCAAACGAGGAGTTGACCAGCACGATTTCCTCGCGCGTCGTATCCCATATCCAGGACGGGTCCGGGTACATGCCACGCAACACCGGGTTGGAGACGGTTATGGTACATTCGCGGCCACGGTCGCCGCAATGTTCATTGTCGCTTGCCACAAGTGTCGCCTTTCATTCCCCAGTGCCGAATAGTCAGGCGACTTTCCCTGATTATCAGGAAAGCCGCCTGGCGTCATCATATTTCCATGTAATCGAAATGGCTGAAAATGGCTTCTTTGCCGTATCCGGAAAGGTCCACGGCCACCAACCCGACGAACGCGCCGGTAAAGAATCCGCCATAACGTTGGGCCACATGATCATCGGAGAGCACGGCGGCGTCCAGCGTCACCGGAATCTCATGCCATGTCTTGCCATCGAACGAATACTCGTAGGTGTAGGTACGCGTACGCACTTTGGTTCGCAACCATACGGATTCGATGTCATCAGGAATGGCGATGGCTGTGTCTTTGAGGAACGACGTGTACGTATCGAAATCGTTCTGGGCGACTTCGATTACGCGCTGTCCTCGCTTCTCGTCCCAGGTGATGAATGCCCATGACCAGCACAGGTGGTTGTAGAAGTTGGTCAGGCCGGCCATCTGCATGTAGTTGCTTGGATCGAATGTCACCTTGGTTTCGGCGTTGAAATCGAACGCCTGCCAACGGCGTCCTACCAGCGACAGTTCAAACAGGTTTGCCAGCGACCCTTGACCACGCAAGGTCAGCGAGCCGCCGCCCACGCGGCCCATGGTCTCGGTGAATGGTACGCGCAGGGTGTTCCAGTTGAGGTCGAGTTTGTTTGATTCGAACTCGTCATGCTGGCTATGATTCGTAGGGGCCTCGGTTGCGATGGCGTCGGCTGGGGCTTCGACGTAGCGCTCTCCCCCATGGCCGCCGACCACGTACGGCCAACCGTCGCCATCCCACTCGACCTTCTGGATCGAAGTCTCTCGGCCGAGCGTGCACCAGCCGCGCACACCATGAGCCGGCTCGTTCTCGTGCCGCCAGGGCCTGCCGCACAGCGAAGCGTAATACCATTCGCCGCTAGGCGTATCCACGAGCGCCCCATGCCCCTGTTTTTGCAGGTAGGTGCCGGGGGTATCGAAGTTGGAGAGGAACGGATTGCTCGGCATGCTTTCGAATGAAAGCTCACCCAAGGTACGCGAACGGGCCACGGACTCCTGATGCTCGTATTGGGTGCCGCCTTCCGCACAAAACAGGTAGTACCAGCCATTGATGGCGTAGAGGTGCGGTCCTTCGACCAATTTCACATCGGTGCCGCGCCAGATGGTGCGGGCTGTTTCCGGCTTCAATTGCATGGTTTTGACATCGAATTCAGTCAAGGTGATGCCGTCGAACGGATGATGATATTCACGGAAGTCCCAGGTTTGCTGCACCAGATACTTGCGTCCATCGGTATCATGGAATAGGCTGGCGTCGAATCCGACGCCATTGACCCGAATCGGATCGCTCCACGGACCACGAATGTCGTCGGCGGTAACCAGATAGTTCGCGCAATCCTTGAACGCGCCGTTGACGATTTTCACGTCGGTGTAGATAAGCCAGAATTTGCCGTCCGCATAAGACAGGTCCGGTGCCCAGATGCCGCCACCGGAGGGATTGCCCTTCATATCCAGCTGGGAAACGCGGTTTAAGGGCCCGGGCAGCAGATTCCAGTGAACCATGTCGCGGGATTCATGCAAACGGACTCCCGGCCACCAGTCAAATGTGGAATTTGCGATGTAGTAGGTGTCGCCGACGCGAATCATCGAGGGGTCCGCATCGAACCCGGGGAGTACGGGATTGGAGATCTTCATGGTCTTCTCCTCATTGAAAAGAAAGGGGCCGTGGAAAGGAGGAAAGGAAGAGGTTGAAAGGAATCGGCCCAAAGAGCCATGTACCTTTCCACGGCACGGTTATGGTTGCTGCGACTAGCCCTTGACAGCACCGGTCAGGCCGCCAACGATCTTCTTCTGGAAAATGGTGAAGCAGATCAGCGCGGGGATCATCGACAGCGAGGTGAAGGCCAGTACCTGAGCGGTATCGACCGAATGCTGGGAGCTGAACATCTGCACGCCGAGCGGCAAGGTGTACTTGCTGGAATCGTTGAGCAGGAACAGCGGCAGCATGTAGGCGTTCCAGCTGCTCACGAAGCTCAGGATGCCGACGGTGGCCACGCCGGGCCAGCTCAACGGCAGCACCATACGGCCGAAGAAGCCGATGCGAGAACAGCCGTCCAGCTCTGCCGCTTCTTCCAGCTCCTTAGGAATGGACTTGAGGAATGGCACCAGGATGATGATGGCCTGTGGCAGGCCGAATGCTATCTGGGGCAGGATAATGCCCAGATGCGAGTTGATCAGGTGCAGATTGCGCAGCAGCAGATACAACGGGGTGATGGCCACGGTGATGGGGAACATCATGCCGGCGGCAAACAGCGAGTACAGCAGTTTGTTGAATTTGAACTCGTATCGGGCAATGACGAAGCTCACCATCAAGGCCAGCACCACAACGCCCACCATTGTGCCAATGGAGACGATCAGGGAGTTGACGAGTTCCGACCAGAAGATGTTCGAAGTGAACACCGTCTTGTAATTCTCAAAGTTCCATGGATCGGGCCAGCCGGCCGGGTCCCTCGTAATCTGCGAATTGGTGCGGAAGCCGCCGATAATGATGTACAGCACCGGGCCAACGCACAGCGCCACAAGCAGCAGTGAGAAGAAGTAGACGACCGGGTTGCCCCACGGGGTCTTTGCGGATTTTCTCAGTGTATACGGATCATAGGTCTTGTTCTTGCCCTTGCCTACGGACGGGGAGACTGCGGTCGTCATTGTGAAACCACCTCATTTGCAACTGCTGCGGCATTGCCATTGACCTTGGCAAGCTTGGCCGCTTCCTTCGCCGCACGCTTGGCACGACGCTTGGCATCCCTCTCGTCAGTGAGCGCACCTTCGAGATCTCGGTTAAGCACGAACCGCTGGTAGGTCAAGGCAATGACCAGCGAGATGATGAAAATCACCACGGCCACGGCGGAACCGTAACCATAGTTGTTGGCGAGTCGACCTTCGCGCACCATGTAGGTTGCCATGGTGGATGTTCCTGCGGTAGACGACACGTACTGGCCCCAGATGATGTAGACCAAGTCGAACAGCTGGAGAGAACCGATAATCGACATGAATGCCCAGATACGAATGGTGGGGCCGAGCAGTGGCAGGGTGATGCTCCACTGCTGACGCCAGAATCCAGCACCATCCACTTTCGCGGCTTCATAGAGGTCTTCGGGAATCGACTGCATGCCGGCAATCATCAGGATGACGGCGAAGCCGATGTACTTCCACGAAATGATGAACATCAATGTCCAGATGGCGATTTTCGGATCGGAGATTCAGTCCGCCCCGCCAAGTCCTATTTTCTTGAGTAGCGCATTCAATGCGCCTGTGGTCTGGAGGATAAGCCCCCAGCCGGTGCCAACGATGACTTCGGAAACGACGTACGGCACGAAAATCAGGGTACGAATCAGTGCGCGGCCCTTGAATCTCTGGTTGAGCAGCAGGGCGAAGAGGATGGCCAGCGGCCCCTGGATGACGAGCGAAGCGACGACCACGAATAGCGTGTGCCCCAATGCCTGCTGGAAGTTCGGGTCGGTCAGAATGATCTTGTAGTTTTCAAAATCGATGAACTGGCCGTTGACGGTGGGCTTGCCATAGCCCTTCCACTTGAAGAATCCGTAGTAGCCGGCCATGAACACCGGCAGGATGACGAATCCGAGGAACATGATCAGGGCAGGAAGCGAAAGGATGGTGATTTCGATACGTTTGCGAGCCTTGTCGCTTAAGCCCGACGTGCGGCGCTGTACCCTCGCGCCTGCTGAAACTGACATTGTTGAGGCCTTCCTAAGAAAACAAATTGGGCCGCGGTTGTTGCGGTGCAAGCATTCGCCGCAGCCCGGGAATTACGGTCGGGTCAGAGCGAATCAGCCCTTGGCCGCAGCGGTTTCAACACCCTTGACGATGTCTTGGGCGGAACCTTGACCGGCCATCATGTTGACCACGCCTTCGTTGAGTGCGTTGCCGATGTTCTGACCGAACACGGTGTCGAGCCACATGGACACGGAGGATGCGTCGTTGTAGACGGTCAGCACCTGCTTCAGAGCCTCGTTGGTCACCACATCCTGGGCTTCCTTGTTGGCCGGGATGGTGGAGAACGCCTCAGCGTACTTCTCCTGCCATTCCTTCTCGGAGACGAAGTTGAGGAAGTCCACAGCCTCTTCAGGCGCCCACTCGCCCACGGCCATGCCATCGGAACCACCCATGATGGCAGTTGGATCGCCTTCGCCACCGTCCATGGTCGGGAATGCGAAGTAGCCGAGGTCGGCCATGTCCTTCTTGTCCGGAGTCAGGTCCTTGATCACGCCGGGCTCCCAGCCGCCCATGAGTTCCATAGCTGCCATGTGGTTGGCGAGCAGGCCGGCGGAGGAGCTTGCGCCCTGCTGGGCCGGAGTGGTCAGGAAGCCATCGTTGAAGGCATCGAGGTCGAGCAGCGCCTGCACATCATCACCGGTACGGGTCCAGCACTTATCGCTGAAGTCCTTATCGGACTGGGCCTTGTCGAAGGTGTCAGCAGAGCATTCGCGCAGTGCGAACCAGTACCACCAGTGGGCGGCCGGCCAGGCGTCCTTACCGCCTACGGCAATCGGCGTGATGCCGGCGTCCTTCAGCTTCTGCACCACGGTCTTGAACTCATCCCAGGTCTTCGGAGTTTCAGTAATACCGGCCTTCTCGAACAGATCCTTGGAATACCAGATGCCGCCGGGAAGCACTGACTGCTGCACGCTGTAGATCTTGCCATCGATGGTGCCGGTGGCTTCAGCAGTGGCCATCTGGTTCTTGACGGTGTCGGAGATCTTGTCGGTCAGGTCCATGGCTTGCCCAGCTTCGACCACATCACGTAGCTTCTGGCCACCACGCGCCATAAAGATATCGGGGGCGGAATTCGGGTCCTGCAGAGCGGTCTGCAGCTTGCCGTCCATATCCTCGTTCTGAATGGCTTCGATCTTGATGGTAACGTTCGGGTTTTCCTTCTCGAACGCCTTGGCGGCGGATTCCCAGTATGCCTTGCCGTCGCCAGTGGTGGAGTTGTGCCACATGGTGATTTCCACCTTGCCATCGGCGTTCGTGTCGCTGCCGCTCCCGCAAGCGGCCATGCTGACACAGGTTACCGCCGCCAGAAGTGCGGCGGCCACGGACTTGAACTTCATTGTCGTCTCCTTATTGTTCTTGACCAGCATGAAACCGATCCGCGATTTACGAAAGTTTCGAAAGGTATATCAGCCAGTTACATATCTAACAGCTGGTAATTAATGATGTTTTCAGTGAAACTTCGCCGTTTCACCTACCCCATCAGTCTTCTTCAACTTTACCGAAAACTCGCTTTATGTTTTCGATACCTTTATCATAAAGAGCCTTAGTTTGACGGTCAAACGAAATTTATATCGGCTTTTTTACTATCAAAATCGTTGAAATTCCAACCTTTTTTTATCTATACATACCATTCTTTATCGTCAAATTGACTTTACGAAAGTTTCGAATATACTGATACCAACATTCTCTGATGAAGGCGGTCAATGATGGCGTCGGCAGAACAGCGCAAAAGCAACGGCGAGAACAAGGTCAAACTTGCAGACATCGCCAAACAGACTGGCTACTCACTGGCCACCGTGTCCAAAGCCCTGAACGGCAAGGCGGATATTTCGGAGGCGGCCCGGCAGGCCATTGACAAAGCCCTGAAAGACAACGGCTACATTCGCCGCGTCTCCCCCTCCCGTAAACAACGCACCATCGAGGTGGTATTTCGGGATTTTGAGACCATTTGGGCGCTGGAGGTGCTCAGGGGCATCATCACGGAGGCCAAGCCGCACAACATCAATGTCATGGTTGCGGAAAGTGGCGACCGGCAGCACCCCGACTCTTCCTGGGTTGAAGGCATCATCGACCGCCAGCCCATTGGCACTATTCTGGTGTTCTCCAACTTGACGGACAAGGAACGCAGCATGTTCCAATCACACGGCATTCCTTTCGTCGTCTTCGACCCTTCCGGCAATCCGGCATTAGATGATCTCTCCGTACAGGCGGACAACTGGATGGGTGGCGTCATCGCCACCCGTCATCTGCTGGAACTCGGCCACAAGCGCATCGGCATCATCACCGGACCGGATGAAATGCTCTGCTCACGTGCCCGGCTTGACGGCTATTCGGCGGCCCTCGCCGAACGCAATATCCCCACCTCTCCCGAACTCATCACCGAAGGCGATTTCACCACGCCAGGCGGTTACGAAGGAGCCATGGCGTTACTTGAAGACGAACAAAGTCGCCCGACCGCCATCTTTGCAGGCAATGACCTACAGGCCATGGGCGTTTACGAGGCGGCCCGTCAACTGAAAATCCGTATCCCCGAAGATCTGTCCGTTATCGGATTCGACGATATACAGACCGCCGCGTACATGGGCCCGGCGTTGACCACGGTCCGCCAGCCATTGCAAGACATGGCCGCCACTGCAGCCCGCATGGTCATCGACACCAATGAAGGACGCAAGATTCAGAAGCGCGTGGTTCTTTCTACGTCTTTGGTGGTGCGGGACAGCACGCGGCGGCTCAAATCACGGGATTAGTCCAACCGTCAGAACGACACCGGTTCCTTGCATGCCTCGAGAATCGCTCGGGCATCGTCACGGTGAATCTGCACGAATGAGCCGCCGGCCTCACCGGCATGATCGGCGTACTTGTCGAGAGAGGCGGGATCGTCGGGCACGCCGGCCTCAGAAAGAGTCAGCGGCGCACCTACGCGACGCAGGAAATCGACATAGCGATCAATGCCTTCCTCGGCCACCGTGCGATCGGTTTTGCCGGTGGGCGTCACACCCCACACGTCGACCGCCCAGCGGGCAAAGCGAGCCGTCACCTCATCGTTGACCAAATACACGTATGCCATCCAATGCGGGTGGACCACAGCCAGACCAGCACCGTGAGCGATATCGGTGTATGCGGACAGCGCGTGCTCGATGCCGTGCGTCACCCAATCCTCTTCCTTGCCGCGCGAGATAATGCGGTTCAGAGCCAACGTGGAATCCCACATTGCATTGGAGCGAGCCTCATAATCTTTCGGATCGGACAAGCACGCTCGCCACGAACGCAGAATATGACGTTGGATTCCCTCGGCGATTTCGTCGGAAAGGTTGTCGTCCACCGGATAGGAGAAATACTGCTCACACGTGTGGCAGAACATGTCCTCGAAGCCATACACCGTCTGTTCGGCGGGCAATGTCATCAGGTAGCTTGGATCCAGCACGGAGAACCTGGGCATCAGCGGGAACAACGTATAGCCGAGCTTGCGGTTACGTTCCCAATTGGTGAGCACGGCCGCATCTCCCATTTCCGAGCCCGTTGCCGCGGTGGTGAGCACCACGCCAACCGGAATCAGCCCTTCAGGTGCCGGTTTGCCGGTTTCGATGTAGTCATCCCACAAATCCTCATCGTCACCGATGCCGGAACCCAACGAAATAAATTTCGCGCAGTCGATTACCGAGCCACCGCCAACGGCCAGAATCAGGCCGACGCCATGCTCCTTGACCAGTCGTACGCCTTCCAGCGCTTTGTCCAATCGCGGGTTCGGCGTAACGCCGGGCAGCTCGATGATTTTGCGCCCGGTTCCTGCCAGCGCAGCCATCACATCGTCATAGGCACCGTTGCGTTTAATCGATCCGCCGCCATACACCACCAGAACGGCGCCCTCGACACGCTCCACCTCCTGTGCGATATGGCGCGCCTGCCCTTTGCCGAAGTAGATCTTCACCGGGTTATGGAAAATGAAATCTCGCATGCGTAACTCCTTTGTTGTGCTGATGTTCCCCTGAGAACAGCTTATCTTCTCCTGCCGCCGATATGTTCACCGTCGCCAACACGTCACCGTCAACGCACCCCTCCGCGAACATGTTCGCCCCACCCCAATCCACCCCCCCAGCCCCGCCACAACCAGAAAACCGCCCTTGGCGACGTTGCCTCAGGCGGTTTTCAGCGGAAGGAGAGAAAGGAGAAAGAAGGAATGGAAAGGTGCCATGCGGGCATAACACAACACCGCACATGGCGAAACTATCGAATCAGCCCATCGGGCGCACTGGCATCATAATTGATGTGTACACGCCCGATGGAGCGAATTCAATCGGTCAGACCGATGGTCACTCGACCTCAGCCAGGGCATCAATGATGTAGTTGTTGATGGTGGCCTTGACGGACTCGAGGTGATCGGACTTGGTGGCGGCGATGAGCTCGGACTGCGGCTTGTCGAGGCTGTAGGCTTCGAGGTCGGCCAAGGTGACGTTGCCCTCGTCGATGTCCTTGCCGATGCCGGAGTCGTAGGAGCTGTAGCGCTCGGCCTGAAGATTCTGGATGAAGCCGTCCTGGTTCATCTTGTCGGCAACCAGCAGGCCGGCGGCGTAGGCATCCATGCCGGCGATGTGGGAGCGGAACAGGTCCTCCTCGTAGAAGGAGGTACGGCGCGGCTTGGCGTCGAAGTTCAGACCACCGTGAGGTCCGATGGAGCCGGCCTGCAGGACTTCCCACATGACGGCGACGGTCTCGTACAGATCGGTCGGGAACTCGTCCATATCCCAGCCGATGAGCTTGTCGCCCTGGTTGGCGTCGAGGGAACCGAGGAAGCCGGACTCGCGGGCCACGCGGATCTCGTGCTGGTAGGTGTGGCCGGCCAGGTTGGCGTGGTTGCCTTCCAAGTTCAGCTTGAAGACGTCGGTCAGGTCGTGGTTGCGCAGGAACTCGATGGCGGTGGCGGCATCGAAGTCGTACTGGTGCAGCGTCGGCTCCTTCGGCTTCGGCTCGATCAGGAACTGGGCCTCAAAGCCGATTTCCTTGGCGTAATCTGCGCACATGTGGAAGAACTTGGCGATGTGGTCGGTCTCGCGCTTCATCTCGGTGTTCCACAAGTTCTCGTAGCCTTCGCGGCCACCCCAGAACACGTAGTTCTCGGCGCCCAGGCGCTTGCCGATCTCCAAGCTCTTCTTGAGCTGGCCACCGGCGTAGGCGTAGATGTCGGCGAACGGAGAAGTGGCGGCGCCGGACACGAAGCGCGGGTTGGTGAACAGGGAGGAGGTGTTCCACAGCAGCTTGACACCGGTGGACTTCATATTCTCGTCGATCTTGTCAACGACCTTGTCGAGGTTGGCGTTGGTCTCGCGCAGGGTGTCGCCTTCGGGGGCGATGTCACGATCGTGGAAGCAGAAGTACTCGACGCCCAGCTTCTGGAACAGCTCGAAGGCGTAGTCGACCTTGGCCAGAGCCTGGTCCATCGGATCGGTGTACTTGTAGTACGGGCGGTGCGCGGTGCCGGTGCCGAACGGATCAACCAGTTCCTGGTTGAAGGTGTGCCACCAAGCAACGCCGAAGCGCAACCAATCCTTCATCTTCTTGCCGGCAACGACCTTGTCGGCATCGTAGTAATGGAAGGCGAAGTCTTCCTTCGGTCCTTTGGCGCGGCCGACGTACTCGATCTTGTCAACATCCCACAGACCCATTTGGGCGCTCCTTTGCAGTAGGCGATATTACGGATTGCAGGACCAATAATAAAACGAACGAACTAAGTTTGTCAAATGATTGAATTAATACGCCGCGTCTCAGCGTGTTGCTAGTCATTGCAATGGTTTTCGAATGCAGTCAAGGCACAGATAGTATGGGCAAGCCAAGAAAGACAACTCAGCCAAGAAAACGAGACTTGATAATTGACGTCACGCAATTCCTCGCCGGCCACCGCTGAGGCCGGCTTCACCACCCCGCCAACTCCAACAGCACCACCCCCGCCAACACCACCGCCATGGTCATCACCCTGATGATCGGCTCGTTTGTGGCCATCCTCAACCAAACGCTGATGATCTCCGCCCTGCCCACGTTGATGCACGAGTTCGACGTGCCCAGCAGCACCGTGCAATGGCTGACCACCGGATTCATGCTTACCAACGGCATCATGATCCCGATCACCGCGTTCCTCATCGAGACCTTCACCACCCGCCAGCTGTTCCTGTACGCGATGGACATATTTGCAGAATGATCTTGGCGTTAATGCACTGGTGTCCGGTCTGGTGATGATGCCGAGCGGCATCGCCATGGGCATCCTGAACCCGGTGGCAGGCAAGATGTATGACCGTATCGGTGGCCGGACGCTCGCCTTACTGGGCTTCGCGATCATGACGTCTGCGGCTGTGCTGCTGGTCACCATCATGAACACGCACACCGCGGCGGCCATGCGCACCGGAGTGCCGGAAGCGGCGGCATCGGCCATTGGCGTGCGGGCTTCGTTCCGCACGGTCGCCATTGTGTGCGCGGTCTGTTTGGTTGCGTCACTCTTCATTCGCGATCGCGGCCGCCGACTTGGACAGCAGCGTTAGGCGAATCCTTCACCGATTGCTGGCCTTCTTGATCAGCGCGCCCAAAGTACCGGCTTGGCGCGCGGCTTCCACATCTTCCCAGTCGAGACCGGTGTCTTTGGCCCTCCCGTAGAAAAACCGCACCAGACCGGCAAAGTCCGGTTTATATCCGGTTTCCCGGAATGAACGGGCCAGCGAATCACCGATTTGCGGGTCATCAGGCCTTCGTGCCTCATAGATCGGGATGGAACAGGATCGCCACACGCCTCTCACATGTGCGATGCGATTGACGATCATGCCGCCGTGCGCACCATCGTATTGCGAGGCGGCATGTACGTCCGCCACCTCGTAGACACCACCATGAATGATGTCCTCAACTGTCAGACGACCTTTGACCGCGCTGGCATCGCGAATCCAGAACATCGAAGCGAAATTGGTGTCATCAAGTTCGCGAAAATCACGTATCTCGCGTGTGCCGATACGTTCGTCCTTGTCATACATGAATTCGGCCAAGGCTAGGAATGGCGAGATACCTGCGCCCGGACCGTACTGCAATTCGATACGTAAATCTTCGGATTCATTGCCGGTCAGTCCAATACCGCTGACGGCGCAGTCATAGGCAAACCAATCCCAGAACCACCATTCGATCCTTTGCAGCACCTGCTTCGGATACTTTTTGCATGGGTTCAGATTCACTTCGCGATAATATATGCGTCTCGCTTCGGCATAGACGGCGAGATTGCAGCGTTTGAACGTCTCGGCTACGTCTTTGGTGTCCAGCATTGCTGGCAAACCGGCATTTTCGGCAGTAGTAGTGGTTGCGGTGCTCATGGCGTTTCCCCCTTCATGTGATGTGGACGGCGGGCTACGTTGCCCGCCGTGAGACACACTGTATGGCGCTCATGCGGTGGCCCGCAAGCCCGCATGGCGAGATGGTGGATAAGTGGAAAACCCAATGATTCCAAGGGGTATGGAATGTGCATAACAGTGGCTACCGTCGGTGGATAACCGCACTTTCTTGCAGGTTATCCACTGATCGCGCAGCTGTTATCCACCGTCTCTGGGTTATCCACATCGTCTCTGGCGTGTCGTCCACTGTCAGCAGTCGATTTCTGCTTCGTTTGGCGTGTATAAGTGCACGGTGAAGTGTATAACTCCGCGCATTAGGCATATTTGCTAGTGAGAAAGGTCCCGAAATCGCCTTCGAACGCATAGCTACACTCAGCAGATGCATTCAGCATGGCAATAGACCCACTTAGGCACCGGAGAATGATTTTTCCCCGCTTATAGAGTCGGTAAAGGCCCAACACCTGTCCCAACGCCGACGCTACTGCACTGGCAGCGTCGGCAGAGGCCCACAACTTGGCACAGCAACGACGCTAAAACCGCCCAGCATCGTTACACATCCAAGTTTTGGCCGCTAACGACGCTTAATGAACGCTTAGCGTCGGCAGCAGGTCACGCACTGGTTCTCCACCGACGGTAACGCTCCTTAGCGAAGCCAGCCCGCCACTCTTTGGCACATCACCGACGCTTAGAACCTCCAGCGAAGCCAACCTGCCAGCGCATGGCACCCCAACACCGCTGAGAACACCCCCACCAGTGCACATAAAAAAAGGCTGGTCATAGCGGTTGCGATGTAATCGCATCGTAATCGCGATGACCAGCCTCGGGGGTTGGGCTGCAACGCGCACCGATATGAATCAGATAATGATGCCGTTGCAGTGATCGACTTCGTGTTGGATGATCTGCGCGGTCCAACCGGCGAAGGTGGCGTGGCGGGCGCGGAACCGACGGTCCTCGTAGTTGACCTCGATACGGCGATAACGCAGTGTGCGGCGTTCGCCGGTCAGGGACAGGCATCCTTCCTGGGTGTCGAAGGCACCGTCCGAAGCGGTGATCACGGGGTTGAGCATCACCGTGATACGCCCGCCAAGGTCTTCATCCACGAAGACGATGATGCGTTTGCCTACGCCAATCATGTTGGCGGCCATGCCCACGCACCGTGAACGGTTGGCCTCCAGCGTGTCTACGAGGTCTTCGATCACCTGCTCGTCGCCGGGTCCGGCCACTTCGGACGGCGTGCGCAAAAACGACCGCGAAGTCATAATAGGACGTTGCATGTTGGAATCACGCTTCTTCGTGCCAGTGGGGGTTCTGGCCGAAGGTGTGGCCTTCGGGGTTGTCCATCGCGGCGATATCGGCCATGTCCTGATCATCGAGTTCAAAAGCGGTCAGGTCGAGGTCCTGACGCTGGCGCTCCGGGTTCAAGGACTTCGGGATGGCCACGTCGCCGTACTGGAGGTGCCAGCGCAAAATGGCCTGGACCACGGAAATACCGTGCTTGGCGGCGATACGCTTCAGATCCGGATCGCGCAGCATCTGGTTGGCCCGGCCCAGCGGGCTCCATGCCTCGGTGATGATGCCGTGCGCATTGTCGTAGGCCAGCTGTTCGCGCTGCTGGAAGTACGGGTGCAGCTCGACCTGGTTGACGGCCGGCGTCACACCTGTATCGCGAATGAGCAGGTCGATGTGGCCGGGCAGGAAGTTGCTGACGCCAATGTGCTTGACCAAGCCGCGTTCGCGAGCTTCGACCAGCGCTTCCCATGCCTCGACGAACTGGCCTTGGCTTGGGTTCGGCCAGTGAATCAGATAGAGATCGATGTAGTCGAGACCCATACGGCACACGCTCTCCTCAATGGTGAGCAGAGCCTCGTCGTGAGCATGGTGGCGGCCGGGCAGCTTGGACGTGACGATGATGTCTTCGCGCGGCACGCCGGATTCGCGGATGGCGCGACCCACCACACCTTCGTTCTCATAGTTGAACGCGGAGTCGATGAGGCGGTAACCCTGATGGATGGCGGACTTGATGGCGTCCACACCGGCTAGGCCGTTGACCTTGTACGTACCGAAGCCGGTGGCGGGCAGTTCGAGGCCGTCACTGGCCTTGCGGATCGGAGTGACTGGTGGTTCATCAAGCATGATAGTTCCCCTGCTTCTCCTGTGATGGAATATCGGTTCCATCATAAAGCCAACCAATCCGCTGCGGGCGTACTATTTGACTTCTCTCAATTCCGGCGGTCGGCGAGTGGAGAATCGGAACATGAGCGCGGCGAGAATCACGCCAAGCACGGCCATGCCGGTGAACACCATCATGCTGCGCGGGAACGCGGCCGTATACGAACCGGCCGCGTCCGCCCCATCGTTCGCGGCGATGGCCACCACCCACACATTGCCGGACAGCGCAACGAACACCACATCCATAATCATGGTGCCGGCGAAGCCGCTAAGGATGAACTTGGGCGGGAAGTGGTTCTTCAGCATGCCGCCGAATACCGGGCCGATGGCCGGTGCGGCACAGGTGACCAGGCCGACTATGCCGAGCATCGCGCCACGCTGTTCAAGTGGCGCCTTCTCCAGAATGATGTTGGTGATAAGCGGCAGGGAGATGCCGGTACCGAGCGACATGACCAGTCGGGCGGCGAGCAGCATCGGGAAGTTGACCGCGAGTCAGCGTATCAGCGCCGAGGAATGCTGACGTCGCCCACGCGCGCGGTGCCGGTATCTTGCCCATTCGCTCACATTGGGTTTCGCCATTTCCGGAAGAAAAACAACAGTGCGGTGATTCCCATAACGAGAATCACCGCACTGTACTGTTTGCGATTATTTGCGATTATTTACGCGTTGCTATCTGCGTCACGCGCGTTATCTACGCACCGCCATCTGCGTCAGCGAAGAGCCAGATTGGCGGCACCGATGAGGCCGGCGTCCTGGCCCGCGACTGCGGCGACGATCTTGGCGTGGCCACGGTAGGCGCTGCCTTCCAGGAAACGCTGGTAGTTGTAGCGGGCCGGTTCCAGCAGAATATCGCCCACGGCCACTACACCACCGCCGATCACGAACAGGTCCGGATCAAGCACGGCGGAGACGGCGGCCATGGTGCGGCCAAGCCATTCGCCGATCTTGCCGAACGCATACAGGCCAAGCACGTCGCCTTCCTGAGCCGCTTGGGACACCATCGGGCCTTCCAACTTGGTGATGTCGCCACCGCACAG
This sequence comes from Bifidobacterium sp. FKU, assembly GCF_026016385.1. NCBI lineage: Bacteria > Bacillati > Actinomycetota > Actinomycetes > Bifidobacteriales > Bifidobacteriaceae > Bifidobacterium > Bifidobacterium sp. FKU. The sequence continues at coordinate 646,410 of NZ_CP092888.1, read as the reverse complement.
CTCCAGAAGACGCTTGGCGTCCTGAGGACGACGGCGCACGGCGGACTTGGCGAAGTTCTCCAGCGACGTGCCCGAAGTGTAACGTTCGGCGCAGCCGCGCAGACCACAACCGCAATGGTCTCCGTCCGGGACCATGGGCAGGTGGCCGAGCTCTGCGGCCATGCCGAAGGAGCCGCGGTAGAGCTGGACATTGATCACGATGGCGCCACCGAGGCCGGTGCCCACGGTCAGCGCGACCATGTTGGAGCTGCCCTGGCCGGCACCGTGCACGAATTCGCCCCAGCCAGCGCAGTTGGCATCGTTCTCGACGACGACCGGAACGGCATGGTCGATCAACGCGCCGACATGCTCGGACAGATTGTAATTGATCCAGGCCGGAATGTTGGCGGAGAAGGTGAGCGTCTTGCGATCCGCGCTCACATTACCGGCCGCGGAGATGCCGATGGCCTCGATATCGGTGTGGCCAGCGGCGACGGCTTCGCGGTAGATCTCGGCGATATGCGTGTTGATGGCGTCGGCGTCCATCGGCGTGGGGACGCGCCAACGCTGGATGATGCTGTCGTTTGCATCGCAGACGGCAGCGGCGATCTTGGTTCCGCCGATATCAATGGCGAGCGTGGTCATGGCTTACTCCTTGAAGACTTTCGTAACGTACGAGATAGCGAAAATAGTAGTGAGCCGCCATGACCTCCCACCGCGGATTTTCCATGGTTCGTCATGCGTCGCGAACATTCCGCTGATGCGCTTCCTCATGCATTTCACCCGCTGCAAACGGGCGTCCCCCTTAACGCCGGCATCGGTGCGGACGGCGTGTCGGATCGGATGCGTTCACTTTCGCCGCCCTTGCGGATGGCATCGAAGAACGGCTGGAAACAAAAAACTCCCGACATGCATCGGGAGTTTGGTGGCGACCCCGGCCGGACTTGAACCGGTGACCTCCGCCGTGACAGGGCGGCGCTCTAACCAACTGAGCTACGGGGCCGTACGTGCCTCAATGAGGCACAAAAGGATATGTTACAGCATCATCGAATCACGACACGCCGTCTGGCTGGTGAACCGACCGCAGGCGCGGTGGACGGTATGCGGACCACACCGTTCGACCGCGCACGGCCGCACTCCCCATAAGACCGTAGCCGTCATGCGTCAACGCACGTTGTGCGACGACGCGGCACGACGCACGGCCACCGAAGCCAGCAAACCGATGAACAGCATGATGCCGGCGACCAGAAGCGTCCACTGGCCGCCTTCGACGAACCCTGAAGTCATCGCATCGGCAATCTTCGGCGCCTCGTCGCCGAATCGGGCCGCCGGTCCATCACCGCTGCGGAACACGCCGATCACTCCACCCGCCGAACCACTGACCGCTTGGGCCAGACCGTCGCCGACCTTGGCGGGCAGCCCGAGGGATTCGAGCCGCGCCGGCAATGTTCCGTTGACGGCCATGGCCAACGACGCGCCGGAGATGGCCGAACCGACGGCGGTGCCGAGCTGTCGAACCGTGGACTGGGTGGCCGACCCTTCGCCGGACTGCATGATCGGCACTTCGGAGAGCACCACGCTGGTCAGCTGCGCGGAGGCGAAGCCCAGACCCAGACCGTACGCGGCCATGGGAACAAGCTGCCACCACACAGAGAACCCCACAGGCATAAGGACCGCGACCAGGGCGACGGCGATGATCTCGATCACAAGACCGAGTTGAATCACGCCGGCCGGGGTGAGCCTGGCGGCCATGACATGGGCCTGCGCACCTGCGACGATGGACCCCAAGCCCATCACAGCCAGCATCGCACCGGCCTGCAGCGTGTTGAGCCCGCGGGCGTTGATGAGGCACAGCGGCAGCATGAACACCAGCGCGAATTCGCCGGCGGCGATGGCCGCAGCCGCCAGATTGCCCCACGAGAACGTCCTGATACGAAACAGGGTCATGTCCAGCATGACCGGCCGACCGGCTTTGCCCCGCGCTGATTCGAAGAGGATGAAGACGGCCATCAGAAGCGCGCCGGCGATCAGGCAGATCGGCACCGGCGACAACCAGTCACGATTCCAGCTCAACCCGCCGAGCTTCAACTGCGTTGAGGTCTGCTTCCACCAACCGTAGGTCTCGCCTTCGATAAGACCGAACACCAACAGGGCCGAGGTCAGGGCAGACAACACCACGCCCGGGATATCCACACCGACGCGACGGGATCGGGCATCCTGCGCGGCATCCGCGGCACCGGCGACCGAGGCGTTCCCACCGGTTTGCGGCACCAGGAAGATGGCCGACACAAAGACCGCGATACCCAACGGCAAGTTCACCAGGAAAATCCAACGCCATCCCAAAGTCTCGGTGAACACGCCACCGAGCAGCGGACCGAGGGCGGCGGCCGAACTCATCACCGCACCCCAGACGCCGAACGCCGCGGCACGGTACTTGCCCCGGAACAAGGCGGACACCGTGGACAGGGTGTTCGGCATGATCATCGCGCCTCCGATGCCCTGCAGCACACGGGCGGCAAGCAGCATCCCCGCACCCTGCGAGGCGGCGGCGAGCATCGAACTCGCCACGAAGATCACGGTACCGACTTGAAACACCAGTTTGCGCCCTCTGGCGTCGCCCAACTTGCCGAAAGGCAGCAACAACGCGGCAAGCACGATGTTGTAGAGCGAGGTGACCCACTGGGCGTCGGTCAGGTTAATGCCGATATCATCGATGATGGTGGGGATGGAGACGTTGACGATCGAGCTGTCGAGCACGATCATGGCCAATCCCAGGGCCATCACCCACAGCGCGCCCCACGGCGGCGCCTGGGTGGGCAGCGGCGACGAGGCCGTCGGATTCGTTGAAGATGTCATAGTTGTCGAAGATGTCGGGGATGTCGGGGACGCATCGACTTGAGTCTGACGTTGGGATCGTGATGAACAGTCCATAACGGGGTTTCCTCTCATTGCCATGATCGAGGCGCCTGATGCGCTTATCCGCCGTTCACAGTACATCCGTGGCGCGGACCGTCTCACTGGATATCAAGGAACATTCCGGGCGTTCAGCCATGGGCGTAACCTCGGCGGATCGCCGCAACGGCACTATCGGGGACGGCCGCGTCATGCCGGATCGCGCCAGGCCGCAATCCAGCCCCCCCCTACAAAAAAGACGGCGTGCATCCGCCGCATCGCGCCAACATCCGAAAACAGAAACCGATCACGCGCAACCCATCCGACGGGCGCAACCCATCCGACGGCAACGGCAACGGCAACGGCATCATGGCGGAGCCAGGGACGGAATCAGCCGGCAAAGCAAAACTACGTTCTCGCATTGGCGAAATCTTCCTCGACGGAAGTGGCGGCTGACATCGACGCGGATGCACGATGCGTGCGCGCGATGCGCAACTGCGCTTCGTCGAGGGTCTCCAACCAACGCAGTTCGGCTTCGGTGATGAAGATGCGATGGTCAAGCACCAGTCGGGCGGCCAGATCATCACCGTCCGTCTGACGGCGTGCGCGAGTCACATCATGTAGGAGCTGTTGCATGGACACTCGCTGCCGTTGCACCAGCGTCGACACATCCACGCCTGGCGTGACTACCGCGAACGCCAGCTTCATCACCAGCTCGTCGCGGCCGCGCTGCTCGGGCAATACCGGGGTGCGCCACCATTGCGATACCTCAGCATGGCCGGCGGCGGTGAGCAGCCATGCCACCGGTGAATCGGAGCGGGAATCGGAATCGTCGGGAACGTCATGTTCCGAGCCGTCGACTTGTTCGATCAAACCATCACGATGCAGTCGCTGCAACGTGGTGGACACCTGCCCCATGTTCAACGGCCATATGCTTGATGTGGTGCGTTCGAACCGCCGCTTCAATTGGTAGGCGCTTGCCGGTCCTTGTTCCAACAGCGCCATCAGTGCTTCCCGTATCGCCATGATGTTCCTTCGTCCTTCGTATATCATCCGATATCGTACGGTCGATCAATCCAAAGTTCGTCTGGTCAGCTTGCGCGACGGACGTGCGACCAGCCATGCCACGCCCAGGCCCATTGCAATAACGCCGATCAACAACGCGGCCTGCAGGCCCCAGCAGGGCACTGTGTCAAGCCATGCGCCGTCATAGCCGATGTGTCTGTACCAAGCCACATGAAATATCCCCAAGGCGAGTCCCGTAACCATGCCAGTCGGTGTTCCGGCCGCCAACATAATGGCGGCCTGCGCCAGCGTGAACCGTCGCAGGAAACCGGGGGATGCGCCCACGGCATGCATCGTGGCCAGATCACGGATGATTTGGATGCGCGCCAGCAGCAGCGAGATCACCGTGGCGGCTATCGCGAGCAGCATCAGCAATGCGAACGGCAGCAGCTCCGCAAGCATGCTTGAAGGATCGCCGGTACCCCAGCTGTAGCGGTAGTACTGACTGGTGCCATTCACCAGCGGCAGCCTGTCGTCAATGATCGATCGCAGCTTGTCCAGAGTCCCCCAGCCGGGGGCGTCGGCGAATTGCACCATATCGCCCACATACCTGAATGCGGTCAATCCCAGGCTTTGGGCGGTTTCCTTGCTCATCGCCAGAGGGAAGAACCCATCCACCCAAACTCCCGGCCTGCTCGCCGACCCAGTGACCACATCGGGGGCCGAGGAACCGTCGGGATTGTGCGCCTTATGCGAGTGCGAGATTTCCAAATCCACGGTGCCGTCCTTGCGCAGCGTCGCCGCGTTGCCGACCACCACGCCGCCCTGGTCGAGCATGTCCGCCGCCTTGTCGGCATTGGCAAATCCCGACAATCGCATCGCATCGCCGGACATGATCAGCACGGAAAAATCTGCGTTGATCATAGTCAAGCCTCGATACAACGGGCGATAGGAACGCGATGCTCCCACGCAGTATGGCTGGGCGTTCGGATTATGCGCCGAAGCCACGTCTTGCCCGCGATCAGGGTCGGAGCTCGTAATGCAATCCAATGGAGTCGCCAGTCTGGCAGCGGCATTCGGGAATCGGCGCATAAGCTCATTCGCCTCAGCGACATTCAACTTGTCGACGGTCTCCGGCGGCACTTCCGCCAGCGCATACACAGGCTGATGTGCGGTGACGGGCAGATCATCACTGATGGCATTCAGCGCCGATCGCACCACCGCACGATCCACGGCATTGTCAATCGGAACCTCAGGGGACACCACCGCATGCGAATGGCCATGCACCACTTCCATGGCATTCGACCGATCATTGGCAATCAGTGAGCCGGTCATGGTAAGCGCGTATGAGGCGACCGCCACGCTCACGGCGATAGCGGCCGCGGCGGGGACGAATCGACGGTGATGCTCGCCGGCATCACGCAATCCCATCCGTACCGCCAGAGGCAGTAAGGTGCCGCGGCGTTCGCATAATTGCGCGATCAGACGAATCAACTGGATCAGGCCGGCGAACGAGAACACGATGGCTCCGATCAGCAGCAATTGCGCGCCGATTGCCTCGGCCGGCAGACTACCGTAGTCGGCATCACCGAATTCCGGCATGGGCATGGCAAGGCCGCCCATGGCACAGGCCACGGCCGCGCCAAGCAATGCCGCGGTGGAAATCGCCGTCACCACGCGATACAACCGAGATTCACGGCGGTTGCGCTCGCCGTTGTCCGAGCGATCTTTCAACGCGTCCACCACATTCATGCGGCTGACGCGATGCGCCGGCATCCATGTGGCAGCCAATCCGATCATCACTGCCGCTAACGCGGCCAAGGGCAGCATCGTCCACGGAATCATACCGGCGACCTCATGCACATAGGCGCCTTTCAGAGCCGGTGCGGCGGCATATGACAATCCGATGCCTGCGATGATACCGATCATGCCGCCTGATATGCCAATAAACAAGCCTTGGAAGCTCATCGTGCGTCGAAGATCCCCGCCGTCGGCACCGCATGCGGCGGTCAATCCCAATAAGCGACGAGACTGATCGGCCGACACGGCGAACGCGGGGGTGATCAGGAATAGCGTCAAGGCAATCCCAAGAAAAGCCGTTACAGTGACGGATACCATTCGCATCAACTGCTGCTGCACGTCGATTTGACGCGGATATCGCTCTTCCGCACTCGGATAACCATCCGTCAGCACATGGCGCGAAACGGCGATCACCTGCAGCATGTTGAGCCGCTTGACCTGCGCCCACGTCAATGGCTCGCTGCCGACCAGCAGATAATGCGCATCCACCCCATTACCGCCATCCGCCTCGACCATGCCTTTGAGCCAGCCGGAATACGTCCATACGTCAAGCGTTGAGGTGACATCGGCGATGCCGCTGATGCGCCACGCGCGCCGCGAGTTCTGCAGCACCGCGCCAATGCGTCCGTTCGTGCTGTACGCACCTTGAAATGGAGGCGCGGTGAGCGTCAATGTATCTCCGATATTCAGGTGCAGCTGCTCAGCGAGCGATGCGCTGATAACCGCCTGCGTGGCATCCTGCGGCGCGGCACCCTGTGCAACGGGAGGCATTAACAGTGGCAGCGCATCATGTTCGGTCTCGCGCAGCTTGGCTCGTACCGCGCCGTCGAGGTCGGCGCCGGAGGAGCCGGCGGAGTCAGTGGTATCGGCGCCGGCGGCATCAACCTGAATCTGATCGCCCGGCTGCAAGTCGCCGCCGGCGGTGGCGATTAGCGTTTCCGAATCCCAATACCGCAGCAGGGCGTCCTGGTCGGGCGTGATTGCGGCGATGTTCGCCGCGCTCGCGGGTTGTTGAGAGGGACTGTCCACCCACAGCGAAGCCCCCTCGGGCGCCTGCATGAACGGCTGGCCTGTGTTGAGCACCGCGGTGGCGGTGAGCACCGCCTGCGCATTCCGAGGAATGGCGGCAAGGGCACGCTGACGGGAATTCGGCGTGCCTGTCAGCAGTGCCAGCCCCGCCACCAGCGCGGCGATAGGCAATGCGACCAACAATGTGGCGAATATGCTGCGCGCTTTGTGTCGTGTCATATCGCGCCAGGCAAGACGCGCGGCGACGCGGCGACGCGGAAAATTGAAGAGCATCGATATCACTGTTCCCCGGGATTGTTGCGAAAGTTCTGTTGCGAGCTGTTGCGCGCATCGCCGGCATCGTCATCATCCGCACTATCGCAGGTGAACAGTTCGTCAAAGTCGGTCGCTCCTGTCTCGTCGGTGATGCGACCGTCGCGAATGAACACCGTACGATCGGCCCAAGCGGCAAAGCGAGGTTCATGCGTGACCATCAGCACGGCACAGCCCGCGTCGGCACGGCTGCGCAGTACCTCCATGACCTTCGTGCCGGCAGCGGAATCCAATGCGCCGGTCGGCTCGTCGGCCAGCAGCAGGCGGCGTCGGCCCACCAAAGCTCGGGCGATGGCCACACGCTGCGCCTGACCTCCCGACATGTCCTCAGGCCGACGGAGCGCCAGTTCAGCGACGCCCGTCTCTCGCAGGGCCTCCAATGCGGCCTTACGCGCCTTGCGGATCGGCCAGCCGTCCAGTTCCAACGGGAACGAGACGTTCTCGATGGCGTTCAACGACGGCAGCAGATTGAAATCCTGAAACACGTAGCCAATCGACCGCCGTCGAATCGCGGCACGCCGGGCAACGTTCAGCGAAGCGAGATCGCGGCCCTCGACCAGCACTTTGCCTGAAGACGGCGTGTCCAATCCCCCGGCAAGGTTGAGCAACGTGGACTTGCCCGAACCGGACGGTCCCATTACGGCCACGAACTCCCCGGAGCGAAGTATTAGATTCGCATGACTGAGAGCGACGACCCTGCGCGCGCCGTCGCCATGCGTACGTGTCGCGTCGACGATCGTCAATATCGCCTGTTCCCCGGTGTCAAGGCAGGTAAGGCTCGGCATTGCGCGGTTGATTGCGGCGGCCATGAGCACCTCTTCTCGATATGGTTACTGAGTAATGTAATGCTGATGTTACTCAGTAACTACATCAACGTCAAGGTGATCCACCGGTGAATCATGATCGGTTCGGAGCGTCAACGCCACGTCGGCGGACGGCGGTTCAAGACAGTGCGGCGAGCTCTGGAGTCCCGTATCGCAGAGCCAGGCACTTCTTTTTCTCCGGGAGTCAGCAATGAACGAGCTGGACGCCATGGTCGACGAATCTGGCAGATGGGGCAAACTGTCCAAGTACCACCTCATCACCCTGATGTTCCACGACCAGCCCAAGCCGGTCAATCCCCACATCGAACGCTACGAACAACACCTCGCGGATGTCCCCCTGCCCGACATCTCTTTCCATGCCGGCCCACTGTTCAACGGCCACGACGATTACGAGATCCCGTCCACGACCGACCACAAACGTCTCTTCATCGCATTTTTCACGTTGGCGAGGAACCCGCCATTCACGTATGTGACGTTCGCGCATCGCAGAAGCGAGTTCGATGGGGACAAGAGCCGTTTCGAAGCCCAACTGAAACGAGATCTGGCGGCTGCTGACGCCGATGGCGACGAGGATGCTCACGTTCTCCACGTGCCCGCCCCAGGATCGCTTGCGCCACACGCCGTCCACGAACACGTACGGGCACTCGGATCCCAACGGGCGTTTCCGCCACCCGTCGATCTCCTTGTGGATCTTCTTGAGTTTGTCGCTCAATGCCCGGGACGGCATCCGCTCGCCCCACAGCAGCCGGCCGGTGTCGTCCACCCCGCGTGTGCTCACGCCCGCGAGGCACATCTCCATCAGCGCCCCCCTCGACGCCGGATTCGCGCCTCCGGCAGCGCTCGATCACCGCCGACCCGAACATGGCGTCGTCGAACCGTATGATTTTATCGGACATGGCTTCCGGCCTTCTTTCCAATCGCGGTTTTCATGTGTAAGCGACTGAAAATCGCACCAAAGCCGGGCCATGTCCTTTTCATCGGAACCCACAACCGAATCTGCGCAAGAAGACGGGCGTTATCTTAGATTTTTCCGAGTACATATAAAAATCACTCTAAAGAAGGTTTTTAGCAAGTCTTACACGCGTTCTTTCGCCTGAAAATAAGCGATATTTTTGAGAACGAAACACACGCAGGGAAACACCACGCCGTTACCCCATATCTTGTATTCTGCCGAATCAGTGTGAGGATTTTTAAGCCATTTGATTATCTGATTTTTACTTTTCGGCTTAGTAGCTTTTTGTTATCAGAACAGTCCATAATTAAATTGGATACAATTAAGTGTAAACGGTGCCACCAAAATTGAAGAGGGTTATCATGATAGCTTGTAATATGTTATAATTGTTCCGAGTTTTACTATCGTCAGTGGTTGATAGCTTATTATCTGGAGCATTGACGATGAGAGTCGTTCTTCAGTCATGAATCGTCGTTACACGATCGACAGCGGACAACTGTTAGCTAATTATTGTTAATTGCTACACCAAGCCAATTTCTCACAATTCCTCCTGGATATTCACCTCTTGGAAGATCGCATGGCGTAGGACCGTTGCAAATTTTAAATCCTGCACGTTCTAGTAAATCAGGGTCTTCGGAATATATAGTGGAATTACTTTCTTAATAGTTTAAAAACAACTGGTGTTTAAATCGGATTTTCTGGTGGGATGTTAGGATAATCAATAGTATTATATAAAAGTATCAATCACATACGAGTGATACTTTGGGAAAAAAATAAAATAGTCCAATTTACTTGACCGTGTACTATGGTACATGGTTTATAATATTCAGGGGGTGAAATAAGATGATTTATCGCATTAGTGAGTTTGCAGATAAATGTGGAGTTAATAAAGAAACGATCAGATATTACGAGCGAAAAAATTTATTACAAGAACCTCACCGAACGGAAGCTGGTTATCGGATATATTCATATGATGACGTTAAGCGTGTTGGGGTTATTAAACGAATACAGGAACTTGGTTTCTCTTTAAGCGAGATTTATAAATTACTTGGTGTTGTAGATAAAGATGAAGTTCGTTGTCAAGATATGTTCGAATTTGTTTCTAAAAAACAAAAGGAAGTGCAAAAACAAATAGAGGATTTAAAACGAATTGAAACTATGTTAGACGACTTAAAACAACGATGTCCAGATGAAAAGAAATTACATTCGTGTCCAATAATAGAAACATTATAACATGAGAGATTAATTAACGAAAGGAGCTTTTTTATGAATAAATTTAAGGTAAACATTTCAGGAATGACTTGTACGGGTTGTGAAAAACACGTAGAATCAGCACTTGAAAAGATAGGTGCTAAAAATATTGAGTCTAGTTATCGTCGTGGTGAAGCAGTATTTGAACTGCCCGATGATATTGAGGTTGAAAGTGCAATAAAGGCGATTGATGAAGCAAATTACCAAGCCGGAGAAATTGAAGAAGTATCATCACTAGAAAACGTGGCGTTAATTAATGAAGACAATTATGACCTTCTTATTATTGGTTCTGGTGCTGCTGCCTTTTCTTCGGCAATTAAAGCTATAGAATACGGTGCAAAAGTTGGAATGATTGAGCGTGGAACGGTTGGGGGAACCTGTGTGAATATTGGCTGTGTTCCGTCAAAAACTCTTCTTAGGGCAGGGGAAATCAATCATTTATCAAAAGACAATCCGTTTATAGGTTTACAAACATCCGCTGGAGAAGTGGATTTAGCTAGTTTAATCACGCAAAAGGATAAATTGGTGAGCGAACTTCGGAATCAAAAATATATGGATTTAATTGATGAATATAATTTTGATTTAATTAAAGGTGAAGCAAAATTCGTTGATGCTAGTACGGTTGAGGTCAATGGGACAAAGTTATCTGCAAAACGCTTTTTAATTGCAACAGGTGCATCGCCTTCGTTGCCCCAAATTTCAGGACTTGAAAAAATGGACTATTTAACTAGTACAACACTTCTTGAGTTAAAGAAAATACCAAAACGATTAACTGTAATTGGTTCAGGATACATTGGAATGGAGCTTGGACAACTATTTCATCATTTAGGTTCAGAAATAACGCTTATGCAAAGAAGTGAGCGACTTTTAAAGGAGTATGATCCTGAGATTTCAGAGTCAGTTGAAAAAGCGTTAATTGAACAGGGTATAAACCTTGTCAAAGGGGCGACTTTTGAGCGTGTTGAACAAAGTGGAGAGATAAAAAGGGTTTACGTAACAGTAAATGGCAGTAGAGAAGTCATTGAATCAGATCAGTTACTTGTTGCCACTGGAAGAAAACCAAATACGGATTCTTTAAATTTAAGTGCAGCAGGTGTTGAAACTGGAAAAGATAATGAAATCCTGATCAATGATTTTGGTCAAACAAGTAATGAAAAGATTTATGCAGCAGGAGATGTGACTTTAGGACCACAATTTGTATATGTAGCAGCCTATGAAGGTGGAATTATTACTGATAATGCTATTGGTGGATTAAACAAAAAAATAGATTTATCGGTAGTTCCTGCTGTTACGTTTACGAATCCGACGGTTGCAACGGTTGGTTTAACAGAAGAACAAGCAAAAGAGAAAGGGTATGATGTGAAGACATCTGTATTACCTTTAGATGCTGTTCCAAGAGCAATTGTAAACCGTGAAACAACCGGTGTATTTAAACTAGTAGCAGATGCAGAAACACTAAAAGTATTAGGGGTTCATATTGTATCTGAAAATGCAGGAGATGTCATCTATGCAGCATCATTAGCTGTTAAATTTGGCTTAACGATAGAAGATTTAACAGAAACCCTAGCACCATATTTAACAATGGCTGAAGGGCTAAAATTAGTTGCACTTACGTTCGATAAAGATATTTCGAAATTATCTTGTTGTGCAGGCTAAGGGAACTTTTTTACAACTCCCTATTCAAGTGAACCAGCTAATGCTTTAAGGGATTTTCTAAGTGCATTTGTGGTCACAAAAATAATTTAACACTGATGATTTCGACATCAAATCTATAATTGATACCTTAACACCGCAGAGTAATAAAGGATGAATAATATGTCAGACTTATTATCCCTACCAGACATTAAAACAATAGAACCGCCACAAGAAAATGAAACCGATATGATGTTTAAAGTTGAAGCAGTCGGACCACCTGAACGTTGTCCTAAATGTGGTTTTGACAAGTTGTACAAACACAGTTCAAGAAATCAACTAATTATGGATTTGCCCATTCGTTTAAAGCGAGTGGGCTTACAATTGAACCGTAGACGATACAAGTGTCGTGAATGCGGATCTACCTTCTGGGAACGCCTAATATCTGTAGATGAAAAGCGTAGTATGACCAAAAGGCTTTTAAAGTCCATTCAAGAGCAATCCATGTCTAAGACCTTTGTAGAAGTCGCAGAAAGCGTTGGTGTTGACGAGAAAACCATTAGGAACGTTTTTAAGGACTATGTGGCACTCAAAGAACGTGAATACCAGTTTGAAACTCCTAAGTGGCTTGGGATAGACGAGATACATATTATCCGTAGACCTCGGCTTGTATTGACTAATATTGAACGCAGGACTATTTATGACATCAAGCCTAACCGTAACAAGGAAACAGTCATCCAACGTCTTTCAGAAATCAGTGACAGGACTTACATTGAGTACGTCACAATGGATATGTGGAAGCCCTACAAAGACGCAGTGAACACTATCCTTCCACAAGCTAAAGTTGTCGTAGATAAGTTTCATGTAGTTAGAATGGCTAATCAAGCCTTAGATAACGTCAGAAAGTCTTTGAAAGCCCATATGAGCCAAAAAGAAAGACGTACCCTTATGCGTGAAAGGTTTATCCTTCTAAAGCGTAAACACGATCTAAATGAACGTGAATCATTCCTCTTAGATACTTGGTTAGGTAATCTTCCTGCTTTAAAAGAAGCCTATGAACTCAAAGAAGAGTTTTACTGGATATGGGATACTCCTGATCCAGATGAAGGTCATCTTCGTTATAGTCAATGGAGACACCGTTGTATGTCCAGCAACTCTAAAGACGCATATAAAGACCTCGTGAGAGCCGTAGACAACTGGCATGTTGAAATATTCAACTACTTTGATAAAAGGCTCACTAATGCTTATACGGAGTCAATTAACAGCATTATTAGGCAGGTAGAGCGAATGGGTAGAGGTTACTCGTTTGATGCCTTACGAGCCAAAATCCTTTTCAATGAGAAGCTCCATAAAAAGCGTAAGCCACGATTTAATTCAAGTGCTTTCAATAAAGCTATGTTATACGATACTTTCAATTGGCATGAAGTGAATGATCACGACATTACAGACAACTTAGGTGTCGATTTTTCCACACTTATTAAGAATTTGGAGAAGGGTGATTTATAAGCCCTTTTCCACCATAAAATCCGAATACCCGTAAATCACATACATCAGTAAACGATAAATATACTTTTGACGGGGAATGTAAGTTGTATCCAACTATCAAACTCCCCATTTCGGTTATCGCATAGTTAACCCATTTAGGCCATAAATCTGTTCCAATAGCAGGTAGCTGGAACAAAAGAATTCCGCTAGGCCTAAGCCGCCGTCTAAGTATTTTAAATCGCTGAAGGCTCTCTTCAAAACTACCATATACTAGGGCTCTACTACATATCACATAATCAAATTCTGGTATATAAGAGAAAGCTTGGTCACAGCTAAGAGCCTCAAATCGATCAGAATATTGTGGCAAATACTTTTGGGCTCTTTGTATATTGAAATTAGATACGTCGCATGCATATAAGTTCCATCCCTCTGAGAGGAGTGGAAACGCATTCCTTCCGTTTCCGCATCCTACGTAGAGTCCTTTGTCCAAAAGAGAAGAAAACAGTCTTACATAATCACAGATTGGAAGAGGCGAATTGTGCGAATTATGATTTTCTACCAATGAGGTATCCACGATTGTTATGCTTTTATTCGGATTTTCTAGGTAGCGCAGCAGCGAGCGTAATGGCAATACCCATAGCAGCAGGAAGCACACAATTAGCGGCAGTAATCGTGCTAGCAAAGAGTGATGGCCCTACAATATTCTGGAATTGTCCACCAAGATTAATAGCGCTTAAGTCAGTAGTCAGATAATCTTTTCTGCTCAGCAATGCCATATACATGGTAATACCTGCGGTGCTGAGCAGTTCAGCGATAATCTGCAGCATGGCAAGCAACATAACCAGTGCCATGAAGGGAAAATCATGTGACAGGAAAGGTATGCAGGCTACAGCAATAAATGCAATTGCCTGCAGTAGTCCACTGCAGCGCCAAGCCAGCGCATAATTATGTGCTTTCGTGGCCCAATGGTTGACAGGACCTTGGGCTAGTGCAATAACTACCGTATTGGCAACGAATATGGCTGGCGCCTGCCATGTGTCGGTAGGCGCGTAATGAATAATCAGTAATGGTAGATACACATTGAGCAGTGTACGATGAAACGAGAACAGGAAATTTTCGATAATCAGCCGAGAACGAGACCTTGAAGTTAGTGCAGTGCGAAAAACCGTCCACGAAGTTAGCGGTGAACGTTTCACCTTTGCAGCGGTTACATTGCAACCTTTGAGCGCTCTGCGATATAGCACAACTACGACAACGAACGAGAGTGAATTTGCTGCCACTATGATCACATTCCCGTACTGGATAAGCAGCATCATTGTGCTTAGTGCCGCGCCAAGCGCGTAACCGACATTCGTCGGTAATGCCATGCGACCCAAGAGTATTGTGGCTTGCTCTCGGCTCAGCGGTGCGATAATCAGTCCTCGTGTAAGCGATGCTGCTGAGCGGTCGATAATACCGAACAGCGTCATATAGACAAGAAATGCAGCATCACCAGAGATAATAAGCCATCCAAGCATTCCTACCGCTCGTAGCAAATACGAGTAAGTGAAAACGCGCAACCCTCCGATACGGTCGGCGAGATACGCAGCAGGCATCGAAGCAATCATGCCAGAAACAGCTGAAAAGGTCAGTCCAAGACCAATAATGCCTGCAGAAACATGATTATATGAAGAAAAAATTACCGCCGCAGCGCTGACAAACAAGCCCGTACCAAACGCATCAATACCAGAAGCCAATAAAGCAGCACGTTGCAGCCGTTGTTCAATAGAATTCATTTACCTGCTCCACAAGAAGGACAATTAATCATGATTCGACAAAGTCGACGAGGCTTTTGTCTAGATTCATCAATTAGGGTCCTTGTCAGGCCTTCATCTTGTAGAGCTACATGCTTTACAACATCTGCGACTGTGTTACCATTTGCCAAATCGTAGCACATTGAACCAGTTCCCAGACGGCCTTCGGCAATACCATGTAACTTGACGTCTACCATAACAACTCCTTTCTTCACCTAGCTGGTTATTATTCCCCGCAATGGTATTCCGTCAATTGTTACTTGTATTTCACATTTGTTAAATGATAGTGCCCGCTTCTTTGCGCAGATTGGCTGTTGGCCAGCTGTTGGAGCCGGGGAAGCCGCCCACGACCCGGGTGCGCCGGCGGATTCGCGGTTTTCATGTGTAAGCGACTGAAAATCGTACCAAAGCCGGGCCATGTCCTTTTCATCGGAACCCACAACCGAATCTACGCAAGAAGACGGGCGTTATCCTGGCTGACTACCTGCTGACGCATCTCAACCGGTTTCAGTCGTACGACACCATCAAGATCCATTATGACAACGGACAGCAGGTCGTCACCAACGCATTGTAGGCCTCCGCCAGCTACACGCTCGCCAAGGAGGCGGTCGCCTATCGCAAGGCCGACCCCAAGGATTATCATCTCGAGCAGACCGCCGACCTCATGTGCACCATCGAACTGACCGCACTGAAATTCAAAGCCGGGGAAAGCGCCAAAACCGACCACAAGATGCGGCGACCGGCGCACGTTCAGACAGAATTATCCGAAGATATTGCGACGCAAACTAGCCGCATGACCAAACTGCCACCAAATGTACTTACAGGAGATCCCCCGTTGCGGTATGACGATGGGATATGGGATAATCCACAAGGTGCTTTTGCTTGGGACCGAGGCGCCGCGATGACACGGAAATCCAGGGACGGGCGGCATCAAACGGGTCGTTCGGAAACCCCCGAAACCGGACGCATCGTTCCACAGTGTGTCATCACGGAATCCAAGCCCGGCAAAACGTTGAAATTGCAACGATAAGACAGGATAAGACACTTATATGGCAGAATTCGTATTTCAGATGATCAAGGCCCGCAAGTCTTACGGCGACCGCGTGATTCTCGATGACGTGACCCTGAGCTTCCTGCCCGGCGCGAAGATCGGCGTCGTGGGCCCGAACGGCATGGGTAAGTCCACCCTGCTCAAGATCATGGCCGGCCTCGAAACCGTGAGCAACGGCGAGGCCACGCTGACCCCGGGCTTCACGGTCGGCATCCTGCAGCAGGAGCCGCCGCTGGACGACACCAAGACCGTGGGCGAGAACATCAAGATGGCGTTCGGCCCGATTGCCGAGAAGGTCGCCCGATTCAACGAGATCGGTGAAGAAATGGCCAACCCGGACGCCGACTTCGACGCCCTGATGGAAGAAATGGGCAAGCTGCAGACCGAGATCGACGCCGCCGACGGCTGGGACCTCGACTCCCAGCTTGAGCAGGCGATGGACGCCCTGCAATGCCCCGACCCGGACACCCCGGTCAACGTGTGCTCCGGTGGCGAGCGCCGCCGTGTGGCCCTGTGCAAGCTGCTGCTTGAGGCCCCGGACCTGCTGCTGCTCGACGAGCCCACCAACCACCTGGACGCCGAGTCCATCCTGTGGCTGGAACAGTTCCTGCACCAGTACAAGGGCGCGGTCATTGCCGTCACCCACGATCGTTACTTCATGGACAATGTGGCCGAATGGATCTGCGAGGTCGACCGCGGCCACCTGTACCCGTACAAGGGCAACTACTCCACCTACTTGGAGACCAAGGCCAAGCGTCTGGAGATCCAGGGAGCCAAGGACGCCAAGCTCGCCAAGCGACTGAAGAACGAGCTCGACTGGGTGCGCTCCTCCCCCAAGGCCCGTCAGGCCAAGAACAAGGCCCGTCTGGAACGTTACGACCAGATGGAGAACGAGGCACG
The DNA here is from genome assembly GCF_026016385.1 of Bifidobacterium sp. FKU. Lineage (NCBI taxonomy): Bacteria > Bacillati > Actinomycetota > Actinomycetes > Bifidobacteriales > Bifidobacteriaceae > Bifidobacterium > Bifidobacterium sp. FKU. Next base: position 629,505 of record NZ_CP092888.1, on the reverse strand, counting down.
CAACAACAAGAAGCTCGACTTCTCCGAGATTCAGATTCCGGCCGGCCCGCGCCTGGGCTCCACCGTGCTTGAAGCCAACCATATCCATAAGGCTTTCGGCGAGCGCGTGCTCATCGACGACCTGTCCTTCACGCTGCCGCGCAACGGCATCGTCGGTGTGATCGGCCCGAACGGTGTGGGTAAGTCCACGCTGTTCAAGACCATCGTGGGCCTGGAGCCACTGACCAGCGGCGAGCTGAAGATCGGCGACACCGTCAAAATCAGCTACGTGGATCAGAACCGTGAGGGCCTGGATCCGAACAAGAACCTGTGGGAAGCCGTGTCCGACGGCCTCGACTTCATCGAGGTGGCCGGTGTGGAGGTGCCGACCCGCGCCTATGTGGCCAGCTTCGGATTCAAAGGCGCCGACCAGCAGAAGCTGACCGGCGTGCTGTCCGGCGGTGAGCGCAACCGTCTGAACCTGGCCCTGACCCTGAAGCAGGGCGGCAACCTGCTGCTGCTCGACGAGCCCACCAACGATCTGGACGTCGAGACCTTGGAATCCCTCGAAAACGCACTGCTCGAGTTTCCGGGCTGCGCCGTGGTGATTTCCCACGACCGTTGGTTCCTTGACCGTGTCGCCACGCATATCCTCGCGTGGGAAGGCGACGACGACAATCCGGCCAAGTGGTACTGGTTCGAAGGCAACTTCCAGTCCTACCAGGAGAACAAGGTGGCTCGCCTCGGCGAGGACGCCGCCCGCCCGCACCGTCTGCACAAGAAGCTCGTGCGCGGCTGAGATACGCCGGCATTAGTGCCACAACGCGCTTTATACGTCGAAAGCCGTCCCTCAGGGGCGGCTTTCCCATAATTGCTCCATGGCTGCCCCGCCCCGCATCCCATAAAATCCCACAGTCACCTACGGCAGCGCACCGGCAACACACCGGCAGCGCAGCAGCAACGTAGCGGCAACGCACCGCATAACCAACCGTTTACCTTCCAAACAGTCTCGTTACATTTCACTCCCGGAACTCTTAACCCCCACCGGATAGACTGCCAACCATAGGTTGGAATACGATAACCGAATATCGAACACAGCAGAACAGGAATCGAGGAACGCCATGGCTCAGGCAACCACCGTAACTCCATTGGACCATCTGGTGAAGGTGCTGGAGTTGGGCGAGCCTTCCGCTTACCGCAATCACACATACATCAATGGCGAGAGTATGTACTTTCCCACCGGCCGCGTCTACGGTGGCCAGGTCATCGCCCAGTCGGTGATCGCCGCGTCCAAAACAGTAGGCCCTTCACGCCTGCCGCATTCGGTACATGGCTATTTCATTGCCGCCGGCGATATTCGTCAAGACCTGCTGTTTGACGTCGAGAACCTTCGCGACGGCCGCTCGTTCTCCGCTCGTCGGGTCAACGTCACCCAAGCCGAGGGGTCGATTCTCACGGCCATCGCCTCCTTCCAGGAGACCGGTCAGGAGGGTGTGGAATTTGCCGATCCGATGCCGGAAAACCTGCCCGATCCCGAAACGTTGACTTCCGCCAAGGAGCTCATGCGCCCGTATGCCGCACAGTCGCCGTTCGCCAATTACTATGCCGAGAAATCGCCGTTTGATATCCGCCACGTGACACCGACCGTGATGCTGCGCGCGGACAAGGATTCCGCCGAGCATGATTCCGGCAAGCAGATGGTGTGGATGAAGGCCGATGGCCACGTCGATGTGCCGCAGGTCATGCATCGTGCGATGCTGGCACTCGGCTGCGATCAGGTGATGATGGAACCGGTGCTGCGCCGCGCCGGACTGTCGATTTCCACACCGGGCATTTCCTATGCGTCCATCGACCATTCGATGTGGTGGTATCAGGATATCGATATCAACGAATGGCATTTGTATGTGCAGGATACGCCTATCGCCGCGCACGGGCGCGGACTCGGCATCGCCAAAGTGTATGCGCAGAATGGCGACTTGGTGGCGGCCATCACTCAGGAAGCTATGGTTCGCGTGCCGCAGGAATAGTGGTAATCGGCTTGGCCGATGGTGTGGTTTTTTCTTCTTCTCTCCCCCAGTCGGCTACGCCTACAGCCCCCTCGTCAGAGGGGGCTTATACGGATTATCTTTTGTAGGCCTGGGCTATGTCGCTACGGCGCTTGGCTTCCTTGATTTTCGGGTTTTCGGGGCCTTCGTTCGGCGGTAGCTGGCACAACCATTCGCCGATAATGCCGATGATCATGTCGGCGATGCACACCACGGCCGCGATTGCACACTCGGTGACGGCGTGTGCATAAAAATCCGCCTCAATATGGCTCAGGCTCATCACAATCTGACCGCCATACCAGCCGGCAAGCGTTGCGCCCGCCAATCCCAGTGCCTTAGACAGCACCAGCGTATACACCGCGATAGTGGGATTGATGAAGCTATGCGGACGCTTCTTGGGGTCGGTATTCGCGTATTTATGCACTTGCAGGGCCAAGATCAGCACGATAACGCCCAGCACGGCCAGCAATCCGGTCACAATCCGAGGCGCACCAATCAGCGACAGTCCCGAGCTTTCGCCGTAGGAGGCCAGACCGATACCCGCCAACAGGCCCAGCACGGCACCGATCACATACTGCCACCATGCTGTTCGCCGTGTTTTCATGTCCGGCCTCCTTATCGTTGCGTTGCTGTTTGCGAACGGCCCTCGCTCCTAGGCTGCTCATCTTGATTTGGTTTTCGTCACTGCCGTGCCTGGCTGTTCGAGGTCAGATACCGGTCCGTCACCGTCTGGTTTCTAGCCTACCGTTCGTAACTGGTTCTGCCATCAGCTCAACTGTTCGACAGTATCCAGTTGTCCGATAGCAATCCGACCTGTCCGGCATCCGGTGCCATGGCCAAAAGGAAGGCCACCGGGTCGCCGCCCAGAGAAGCATTCGGGTCCATATCCAGCCAAGGTGCCAATACCGACGCATGGTTACGGGCCGACGGCCAAGGAATGCTGCAGTTGGGCTCGTCGGAAGTCACGCCTTCCATGTCGACAAGGTCAAGGTCGACTGCCAGATCATGAACACTTTCGATGCTGCCCAATACGGCAATCAGGTCGGCGGGCGGCAACCTGGTTTCGATTTGGATGACCGCGCTCATCGCGTCCGGGCCGTCGAAATGGCTGACATGGTAGAGCGGCGAGATGCCCTGTACCTGATTGCCAGGAACACTGTCGATGGAAACGATGGTTTCGCGGAACAGCCGTTCGACATCCTGCGAGGTGGAATCCAGCGAAATAATCGCCTTGCGTGAGACGGGTGCCGACTCCGACGCTGATTTTTGCTTGACTGCATGCCCGCCGAGCATCCAGTCTTCGCTCTCGAGCTGCACGGCGTTACGGTCCGGTGCGGCGGCCAGCAAATCGGCTACAGGCCCCTCATGGGCTCCGGCAAGTTTGGCGTTCGGATTCAGCGCCGCCCAGGGAGCCAGCACAAACGCGCGCTGCCAAGCACGCGGATGGGGCAATGCCAGATCCGGATCCGCGCTGGTGATGCCATCAAAGTCGATAATGTCCAAGTCCAACGGCCTGGAATCCCAATGATTCTCACGAATTCGCCCATGGTTCGCCTCGATGCTTTGCAACGCGGCGAGCAATTCGTGGCTGCCCATTGTGGTTTCAAGCTCCACCACGGCGTTCAGGAAATCCGGCGTACCGTCGGCCATGCCCCACGCGGCCGTGCGGTAAAGCGGTGAGATACCGGTCACCTGTGTGCCGAGCAGCGCGTCAATCTCCCGAACGGCGGCTCGCAAGGTGGATTCCACCTCGCCCACATTGCCGCCCAAGGCCACCACCGCGTTATGGATGGCATGCTCTTCAGCAGTGCGTCCATTATCGGTGGCACGCACGCGCGAGATGGAGACCGATACATCTGCAAAAGCCACGACGATGGGCGCATGAGGCTTGTGCACGGTGACGTCGATGGAGGCGACGGCCGGCGCATCGGCAAGGATCTTATCCGCGATACGTTGGGCCAGACGCTCGATCAGGTCCACATGAGGGCCTTCGATGACAGCCGTGATGTCCTTGGCCACACGGCCGTAATCGATGGTGTCGTTGAGATCGTCGGATTGACCGGCTGCGGCCAGATCAAGGTGCAGGGTGACGTCCACGACGAAGGTTTGTGGCCGTTCGTGTTCAAAGGCGAGCACACCGTGGGTGCCGTTGGCATGTACGCCGGTAAGTGTGATGGTGTCCATTGGTAAGGCTTTCTGCTCAAATGCTCTCCTCAGTCGCCTTCGGCGCCAGCTCCCCTCGCCCGAGGGGAGCCAAGGCCTAGAAGCAACCAAAACAGGGAGCCAGGGGAATCATGCGTATTCGCGCCAGGTGTTGCCGGCGATGACGGCGGCGCGGCTTTTGGCCACGTCGTGTACGCGCACGGCCCATGCGCCATGTTCGGCGGACAGGGCGGACAAGGCTGCGGTCACGTCATCGCGCTGGGCCATGATCGGCCCATCAGCACCGGCAGCGCCCGCCTCGGTAAGCATCGCCGAGATGAAGCGTTTGCGGGACTGGCCGATCAGCACCGGATATCCAGTGGCGCGGAAGGTCTCGAGTCCGGTCAGCAGCGGCAGGTTGTGCTCGATGCCAGGCTTGGAGAAGCCCAGGCCCGGGTCGATGATAATGCGCTCAGGCTTTACGCCGGCGGCCAGCACACCGTCGACTTGGCGCATGAGTTCGTCGTGTACGTCGGTCAATACACCGTGCTCGTAGACGGAGGTGTCTTGATCGGGGTTCGCGCCCTTGGAGCCGGCGAGCCAACCGCGCCAATGCTGCACGATGTACAGGCAGTCGTGGTCGGCGACCACATGCGGCAGTTCGGCATCCAGCGTGCCACCGGAGACGTCGTTGATGATCTGGGTGCCCTCGCTCAGCGCAGCGGCGGCCACGGATGCGCGCGTGGTGTCGATGGACAGTATGGCACCGGCCGGAATCAATGTCTTGACGGCACCGGTGATGCGGGCCAGCTCGTCGGCCTCGGCAACGCGCTTGGCGCCGGGGCGCGTGGATTCGGCGCCGATGTCGATGATGTCCGCGCCGGCGGCCATCATGTCGCGCCCGTGCTGGGCCGCCTTGGCCGGGTCCAGCCACAGGCCGCCGTCCGAGAACGAGTCCTCGGTGATGTTGAGCACACCCATCACCATGGTGCGCGACGAGTCGCGCAACGCTTGCAGATCAGTCATTGGTTCTCCTTCCATGCAGGTGAACTCCCTTGTCAGAGGGCTTGCCGAACGCTACTTACCCAGAATAAGACTCATGGCTTCGGCTCGGGTGGCCGGATTGCGCAGCATGCCGCGCACCGCAGAGGTCACCGTGCGGGCGGAAGACTTCTTGATGCCGCGCATCGACATGCACAGGTGCTCGCATTCGGTCACCACAATCACACCACGTGCGCCCGCATACTCGACCAGCGCGTCGGCGATCTGCTGGGTCAGTCGCTCCTGCACCTGCGGCCGGCGAGCATACACCTCGACCAGTCGGGCGAGCTTGCTCAGCCCCATCACCCCGTCCTTGGCGGGAATATAGCCCACATGGGCCACGCCGTGGAACGGCAGCAGGTGATGCTCGCACACCGAATACAGTTCGATGTCCTTGACCAGCACCAGCTCGTCGGTATCCACGTCGAAGTGCTTCTCCAGCACATCGGCCGGGGAAGCCTGCAGACCGGCGAACAGCTCGCGGCACGCGCGGGCGATACGGTCAGGCGTTTCCACCAGTCCCTCGCGCTCGGGATCCTCGCCAATCGACTTCAGGAACAGGCGTACGGCTTCGCGCACGCCTTCCTCGTCGTATGTGCGTTTCTCCCGCTGGCAAGACTCTATATATTCGTTCATCTCATCTCTCCCTTGTCATTGTCCACAACGACGTCGGCCCGGCCTGCGTACGTGAGAAACCACATGAACAGGTCGGGCCGAATCGTCATCGTGTCTACTCTTCCGGCTTCATGCCGACCGAGCGCTTGAGGCTTTCGGGAATCTCCACCGGCGGCTTGTCCGAGTCGGGGCGGCGGTCGTTGGACAGCCACACCGGGCGGACCGGCGCCTTCTTGATCGGCGCGAAAATCTCCGCAAGCTCCTTCTCGTTCAGAGTTTCCTTGACCAGCAGCTGGCGGACCAGCTCGTCGAGGATATCGCGGTTGTCGTTGATGATGGTCCACGCCTCGGTGTGGGCGGTTTCCACCAGCTTCAGCACCTCGTCGTCAATCACTTCGGCGGTGCGGTCGGAGTATTTGCGCGGCTGCAGACCGTCCATCACGGTGGTCTGATCGTCGTCGGAACCCCACTTGATGGCGCCGAGCTTGTCGGAGAAGCCGTATTCGATCACCATCGTACGGGCGATGCTCGTAGCCTTCTCGATATCGTTCGAGGCACCGGTGGTCGGGTCGTGGAAGACGATTTCCTCGGCGGTGCGACCGCCCATCGCGTAGGCCATCTGGTCGAGCAGCTGGTTGCGCGACTGCGAGTAGCGGTCGGAGGTCGGCATGACGGCGGTGTAGCCGAGGGCGCGGCCTCGCGGCAGAATCGTCACCTTGGTCACCGGATCGGTGTTGTTCAGGGCGGCGGCCACCAGCGCATGACCACCCTCGTGGTATGCGGTGTTGCGCAGCTCTTCCAGAGCCATGCCCTTGGACTTACGCTTCGGTCCGGCCTGAACACGGTCGATGGCCTCGTCGATGGCGCGGTTGTCAATCAACTGGGCACCGGCACGGGCGCACAGCAGGGCGGCTTCGTTGAGCACGTTGGCCAGATCGGCACCGGTGAAGCCCGGCGTGCGCACGGCGACCATGTGCAGGTCGACGTCCGGCACGAACGGCTTGCCCTTGGCATGCACCCTCAGGATCGCCTCACGGCCTTCCAGATCGGGGGCCGCCACGCCCACCTGCCGGTCGAATCGGCCCGGACGCAGCAGGGCGGGGTCGAGCACGTCGGGACGGTTGGTGGCGGCGATGATGATGAGGTTGGTGTCGTTGTCGAAGCCGTCCATCTCGACGAGCAGCTGGTTCAGCGTCTGCTCGCGCTCGTCGTGGCCACCGCCCATGCCGGAACCGCGCTTGCGGCCCACAGCATCGATCTCGTCGATGAAGATGATGGCGGGGGCGTTCTTCTTGGCCTCATCGAACAGGTCGCGCACACGGGAGGCACCGAGACCCACGAACATTTCGACGAAGTCGGAGCCGGCCATCGAGTAGAACGGCACGCCGGCCTCGCCTGCGATGGCTCGGGCCAGCAACGTCTTACCGGTGCCGGGAGGGCCGTACAGCAGCACACCGCGCGGGATGCGCGCACCCAGCGCCTTGTACTTGGACGGATCCTTGAGGAAGTCCTTGATCTCCTCGACTTCGGCCACGGCCTCGTCTTCACCGGCCACATCGGCGAACTTGGTGGTGGGGGTCTGCCCGTCGAGCAGTTTGCCGCTGTTCTTCCTGCCGCCCATGCCGAGCATGCCGCCGGCGCCGCCCATCCGGCTCATCAGCCACCAGAACAGGGCGAAGAAGATGATGAACGGCAGGATCGAGGTGACGAGGTAGCTCAGCATGCTGGTCTGCTCGATGTTCGAGGTCCAGCCCTTCTCAAGGTTGCCGTTCTCCACGGCCTTGGCCACTTGGGCGCCCTGCGCGAAGGTGTAGTAGAACTGCACGTTCTTGCCGTAGTTGGTCACCTTGCCGGTGTCGGCATTCTTCTTGGTGTAGTCGTTCTTCAGCTTAAGGCGGACGACCTGCTTGTTGTCCGTAATCTCGGCGTACGTGGCCTTGCCCTGATTGATCAGCGCGAAACCATCTTTGGTGTCGATGGTTTTGGTGCCACCGCCGGCGAACATCTGGAACATCAGCACGACCATGACCACGAGCACGGCACCCCATAGCCAAGGGGACTGCCATATCGGGCGGTTCTCGTTGTTGTTGCCTTTGCCATTGTTCCCGTTATTGCCACGGTTGAACGGGTTGGTGAACGGGTTGCCGTTGTTACGGTTGTTGTTCGGGTTCGGATTATTGCCGTTACCCGGCCCTTGCGGGAAGCTCATGCTTGCACTCCTTGGTAGACGGACGGCTTGAGGACCGCGATCGAATCGAGATTGCGGTAGCGTTCGTCAAAGTCGAGGCCGAAGCCGACGACGAACTCGTCCGGAATCTCATAGCCGGCGTACTTCACATCAACGTCCACCTCTCGGCGGGAGGGCTTGCTCAGCAAAGCGAAGACCTCCACGGAAGCGGCACCACGACGTTTCAGTTCTGCGACCAGCCACGCGAGCGTGTGTCCTGAATCAACAATATCCTCCACAATCAAGATGTGCCGTCCGCGAACATCGGCGGACAAATCCTGCCTGACTGTGACCTCACCGCTCGACACTGTGCCCGAGCCATAGCTCGACAGGCTCATGAAGTCGATCTGTACAGGAATGCTCATGGCCTGGGTGAACGCGACCAGCGTATTCACGGCCCCTTTCAGCACCGCAACGAGCAGCGGATTCTTATCGCGGTAATCCTCGCTCGCGAGAGCGGCCATCTCGTGGATCTTGGCATCGATCTGTTCTTTGCTGACCAGCTCGTGGTCAATATCTTCCTCAACGTCAGCGATTCGCATGCGCACCATCTTGGCACACGCGAATGACGTGTTTCTTGCGATTGGCTGAATAACCTCTGGGAAGTGAGACGCCGCCTTGGCCATGCCAATCGACGACCAGCCGGTCGATGGCGGCAATCTGGGCGGCACTGGCGTTCATACCGGCTTGGCTCAGCGCGTGAGCGATGACCCGCAACCGAATCGCCTCTGGCTCACGTGCAATACGTCTGACGCTGATCATCAGGCCGACACCATGGCTCGAATCGTTGGTATCGCCTGCCGCACAGGCTCGTGGCGTATCGGTCGATACCGCTGCAGACGATGCCGGCCAATCAACTGTCGTAACCGCCTCCCCCATCACCTCGTCGGATCGCTGATCCAGATACTCCTTATCCATTCTGGCCAACCGTGCGCTTTCAGCGAAATGGCGGGCGACATTGAATCCAGCGAATCGCTCGATGGCCGGCAGCAGGTCATGGCGCACCCGCGAGCGCAACGGATAGTCGTTCGGTAACTCGCCGTCTACCGCATCGCCATTGGTGGGGTCATCCCAATATTCCACACCTAAGTCTTCACAGATGCCGGTGGTTTCGGCTCGAGTAAGGGTAAGCAGCGGCCGCGCAAAAGTCACGCCACTGCGTGTGAAGACCTGCGGCATGCCGGCCAACGCATCCACGCCACGGCTGCGCAGCAGTCCGATCAATACGGTTTCCGCCTGATCGTCCATAGTGTGGGCCAACAGCACGGCAATGGCACCTGATTCACGCGCCGCGGCGCACAGCTCGTTGTACCGGGCCTGCCGCGCGGCCGCTTCGAGGCCCTCACCGCGTGCCTGCACGGTTGCGTTGCGCACGATGACCGGGCCCAGTCCCAACGCACGGCAACGATTCGCAGCCTCGCCGGCGACCTGTTCGGAACCCTCCTGCAAGCCGTGATCCACAATCACGGCACCGCAACGCACGCCCATGGACGTGCATACGATATGGCTCACCGCGGCCAGTGCCATCGAATCGCGCCCGCCTGAACAGGCCACGAGCACGAGCGGCGCATCGGCGGCAACGGCATGGTCCCCATGCTGCGCGAATTCGGGAGCCTGCACATCGCATAGTTCCACAGCGCTCAGCGTTGCGCGGACCGCGCCTACGGCCTTGCGCAATCGTGCGGAATATGCCATGTACTCACCACCCTTTTTCTGGTTATGTGTACTCGTGCGTTTATGGACGTTTACGGCCTTTGTAGCCTTTGATGGCACTTGATGGGTCTTTTACAGCCCCGCGAGCTTGGTGATGAACGAGTCGATGGCGCTACGCGCGGCGGCATAATCCTCAGGATTGTTGACCACCACGGCAAACGACAACGCTCCCCCATTGGTGCGGGACACATTGCCGGCCATCGACGCAACCGTGCCGAGGCTGCCGGTTTTGACGCGCAGCAGACCAGCCACGGCATCATCCGTATACCGATCCTGCGCCGTGCCCACCAATCCCGCGATGGATAGACCTTCCGCGCCGGCCGCGCCACTCTTGGTGGTCAGATTACGTTGTTGGACGGCCGCCAGCGTGCGTACGGTGAGCCGGGAGCCGGGAGACAGACCGGAGCAATCGGCCATGGTCAGACCGGATGTATCGAGACCGAGATCGTTCAGAGTGGATTTGACCGCCTCCGTGCCGCCTTCAGGACTGTTTGTCGCTGATTTCGCCAAAGCGGTGAGTCTGCCGAACTCCTCGGCCAGCGTATTGTCCGAATGCCGTAACGTGTATGCCATGATTTCGGACAGTGTTGCCGAACTCACCGAAGCCAAAGGCGTTTCGCCGGATGGAGCGGTGTTTGCCGTCACGTCTCCGGTAACGGCCACACCGTTCGATTGGAGCAGTTCGGCGAATTTCGTGGCCACGTCGCTGGCGGTGTGCTGGGACAGTTCCGGGTAGCCGGCCGAATCATCGGGGTCGGCCGGCGCAGGCGTATCGGCGGTGTGTTGGCGGCCTCCATCAATCGCCATTGATGAGACCGGCGTGAAGTAGACGGTGTAGTCGCTTAAAACCGCGCCACCTTCCGACAGACCTGCGGGAATGCGTGAGTCGCCGAATAGGGTGTCGTCGTACTCGAGATTGACGGAAGTGATGCCTCGCTGGGTGAGCGCGGCCACGGTGGCCTTGGCCAAGGTGTTCAGACCGGCACGTCCGTTGGTATGGTTGGCGTCGGAATCGCCTGCAGACAGCAGCATGTCGCCATTGCCTTTGAGGGTCAACGTATTGGTGCCGTCATCGGATTGGGTGAGGAACACTTGGGTATCCAAGGTGGATGCCATATTCAGGGTGGATGAGGCGGCGAGCGCGGTCAGCGTTTTCAGTGTGGATGCAGGCTCGCGTGGAGTGTTCGACTCGTGTTCGGCGGCGACGGTGCCTTGGGCGTCTTCAATGATCACCGACGTATCGTTTCCCACGCCTTGCGCGGACAGCAATTCGTTGACCAGCGCAGAAGCGGCCGTGGAATCAATGGCCTTGTTCGTGTTCAAGGTGCCGGCGACGGTGCCGCCTGATTTGGCGGTGGCTGGATCGGCAAAAACAGGTGCGGTGACGGGCTTCAACGTCAATAATCCGGGGGCCACGTCGGTGATGTCGGCGGTGCAGTACCCCGCGAACAGGGCGATGGTGGTCAGTGCGGAAATGATGACGGTCAGTGTTCGGCGATGCGATTGTTGGGGCCGCCGTTGCGCTTCACGTCGCTGACGGCGTGATACCGCTGTAGATACCATCGTGCTCCTTATGCCAAGGCAATCATTTCTGCAATGAGGCGAACGAGTCGAGTGTTGCCACAATCGAGAGCATTCGCGCATCCATCAGCTTACCGCCCAGCCATGTCCCGAGTGCCAGAATGCCGATGCCATTGGCCAGCGCGACCGGAATAATCGCCAGCCACATGCCGCCTTCGGCTCCTGTCAGCAGCATGACCAGCGCCACGATGCCAGTGGGCAGCATGAGCAGCAGGCTGCCAAGCATGTAGACGAACGGGAAGAAGCCTTGGGCCATGGCGCGGCCTTGAGGCGCGGAGAACGGCTTGTCCATTGAGGCGACCGGGTACATCAGTACACAGGAGGTGACTTCGGCCACGCCCAGTCCGCTCAAGGCGATGCCCATGTCCACGGCGAGGAAGATCAGGCCGGTAGTGAGGTCATCGGGCTGCGCCCAGCGGCCGGTCAGTGCGCCGACCAGCACGATGCCGGCGAGATAGAGCAGCACCATGTAGACGACCATGATGCCGACGTAGACGCGTACGCGGCCGATTCTGTCGGTCCGGCCACGCACGCCGGCGATGACTTCCATGGTGAAGCCGCGGCCGTCATATGCGAGCCCGTTGCTTTCCACGACGGACATGAACCAGCCGCACCAGATCAGCGACTGCCAGACGACCGCGCTGATGCCGTGTGCCTGGAAGGCGAAGATGATCAGGAACAGGACCGGCATGGCGAAGGTCATGGCTTGGCGGGGGTCTCGTTTGAGATAGGTGATCAGGCGTGCGGAAACCGCGCCGGATGCCGAATCGGGCATCCATGCGAATGCGCCGATGCCTTTGGCGGTCTCGGACGGACTGTTTGCGCCGATGGTGAGCCGTTCATGTCTCAGACACCAGGTGCAGACGGCGAAGCAGACAATCCATGTGACGGCAAGGATGGCGATGCGGGCGAGCAGCACCGCCCAGGCTCCGGTAAGCGCGTCGAACGGTAGTTGGAAGGCCGCACCGAACGGCGTCCATGCGACGATGGTGGTCGCCGCGCCCCAGGTTTCGGTGTTGAGGCTGAAGGCCACGCCGGAGTTGACCAGAATGTTCGGCAACTGACAGATGATAACGAACGTCAGCACGATGAAGATATAGAACGCGCCTTTGCCGCGTTTGCTGGTCACCAGCGTGGTGAATAGGGCGATGAGCAGTTTGGAGATGCTCATCATGGTGATGACGGCCAGCACTGCGGCGAGGAGGGAACTGATGATTACGGCTGGTCCCATATGCCGATAGGCCAGTGTCCAGAGCATCAGTGAGGCCACGCCGGTAAGGGCGGGGATGCCGGACAGGCCGGAAAGCAGCAAGCCGAATTGCAGGTTGCGGTCGGCGATGCCGTAGAGCGCGAATTTGCGTGGGTTCATGGTGGAGCCTTCGCCAAGCATCATGAGCTGGATGAAGCCGATGAAGATGGTCATGGTCGCGCCGACCAGCACGACGACTATGTTGACGATGCCTCCGGAACCAAGGATGTTCAGCGGAAAGCCATCCGCGTTCACGGTGAAGGGCGGCAGTATGCCGATGAACCATGCGAGCACGCCGGTGCCGATGATGGTGCCGGCCGCGAGTACGGCGGAAAAGACATAGGCGACGGTCTGCCACGCCGATTTTCGCAGGGTGGCGAGCGTGAGCGTCCAGCGCAGGCGGACCAGGGTGATGGCGCTGCTGATCATCGGCGGGCCTCATCGGTGGGTGTGGCGGGCGTGGCGGTTGTAAGCGGAATGGGCTGGACCGGCTGGACCGAAGTTGGTGCTTGGGCTTGGGCTTGCCCGCCGTCGAGCCATGCGAGATGGGCGGCTTTGTGGCGGCCGCCGACCAGTTGCAGGAAGCGGTCTTCGAGTTCTTCGCCGGCGGCGACCTCGTCCACCGTGCCGGCCGCGCACACCAGACCGTTGTTGATTACGGCCACATGCGTGCACATCTTTTCGACCAATGCCATCACGTGCGAAGAGATAATCACCGTGCCGCCGGTCTTCGCGTATTCGATGAGGATGTCTTTGAGGTTGGCGCTGGACACCGGGTCCACGGATTCAAACGGCTCGTCCAGGACCAGAATGCGCGGGCTATGAATCATCGCGGAGGCCAGGCAGATCTTCTTGGTCATGCCGGCCGAATAATCGGTGACCATCGTGTTGGCGGCCCCGGCCAAGTCGAAAGCATTGAGCAGGTCCTGGGCGCGACGCGTGGTCTCATCGCGGCTCATGCCGCGCAGCATGCCGGAGTAGACGAGCAATTGCAAACCGGTCAGTCGGTCGAAGATCTGGTCGGGCTGGGGCATGACGCCGATCATGCGCTTGGCCGTGTTCACGTCGCTCCACACGTCATGGCCCAAAATCATGGCGGTGCCGGCGTCCGGTACCAATAGACCGGTCACCATATTGAGCGTGGTGGTTTTGCCGGCGCCGTTGGGGCCTACAAGTCCATAGAACGAGCCGACCGGAATATCGAGCGCGAGTCCGTTGACGGCGATCTTCCGGTCGAAGTGCTTGAACAGGCCACGAATGGACACCGCCGCATTCGGATTCGGCGGCCATGCTTGTGGCTGCGGTTGCGACGGCTGTGCAGGCGCGGGGGGCGGCGGCTGGCATCATCGGCGGCTGAAATCCGACATTCCTTTGAGTATTGTCTAAGCTCATACATCCACTCTAGCCCACCAGCCAACCCTCAGCGAAGCAAACCCCCCGGGTTGCTGTTGGATTGCCCCGCTGAGCGGCTCCGGACTAGCGGACTCGGTCAACCCTTATGCGCGATGGGCTTCCACTGGGCTTTGGCGAAGAGGGCCTGGAAGGAGATCGGCACGTAGCTGAGCATGTAAATCGGGAAGCTGAGCACATAGGCGAGCAGCTCCTTGTTCGTGGCACCGATCTGGTCGCGCTCGACAATGATGGTCAATGCAGCCAATGCCATCAGGCCCAACACCGATATGATGATGCCGCTGGACCAACTGGCCAGCGATTGCAGCTGGCTCGGCCAACTCACGAAGCCACACGCGGCGAACAGCAAGCCCATTACCGCGCGAATCACGCCCAACACGGTAAACGGACACAGCATCAAGGTGAAGTCGATGCAGGAGAAATCACGTTCGCGAACCGCGCGTTTCAGCAATGCCGAGCCATAATAACGGAATACCTGCAGGAATCCCTTGCTCCAACGCAAACGCTGACGCCAACTTTGCGAGAAGGTAACCGGCTGCTCGTCGTAGAGAATCGCAGTACCGCAATAGCCGATGCGGTCGCCATGCAGAATCGAATCCATAGTGAATTCAAGATCTTCAGTGAGCAGATGGAACTTCCATCCCTTGTTCCGCTTCATCACCTCGCGGGAGAACATGAATCCCGTACCGCCCACGTGGCAAGAGGAGCCGAGAATCATACGCGAGTTAGACAGGAATCGCGATTCACGGATGAACCACAGCGCAGAACCAGAAGACACCCAGTTATCCGCCAGATTCACCGAATTACGGTAGCTGGTCAGAATCTTGAATCCGGAGCAGAACGCCTTGTTCATTTCCTCGAAGTAGTGCTTGTCCAGCTTGTTATCGGCATCGAACACGAAGTAGGCCTCATAGTCGTCGGCCACGCCGGTGTCGAGCATGTGTCCCAGCAGATGGGTCAGCGCATACCCTTTGCCGATCAGTTCGAGGTTGTGGCGTTCCACCACATGGCAGCCCAAAGACCGCACCACGTCGGCGGTGTTGTCGGTGCAGTTGTCGGCCACCAGCCAGATGTCGATGAGGTCGGACGGGTAGGTCTGATCGCGAATCGACCCAATAAGGTTGCCGATCACTTTTTCTTCGTTGCGCGCGGAGATCAGCACGGCATACCGGTTGGTCATCGGGGCGTCGGGGAAGCGCACGGGCTTGGCGAACAGGGACATCACGATACACAGTCCCTGATATATCATGCCGGCACCACCGACGATTACCAGAAGAATATCGAGTACTGAAAGCAGGGTCATCAGCACCACCCCGCCCTAGGATTGCTGGA
This sequence comes from Bifidobacterium sp. FKU, assembly GCF_026016385.1. NCBI lineage: Bacteria > Bacillati > Actinomycetota > Actinomycetes > Bifidobacteriales > Bifidobacteriaceae > Bifidobacterium > Bifidobacterium sp. FKU. Next base: position 614,171 of record NZ_CP092888.1, on the reverse strand, counting down.
GGCAGATTGATCAGACTGCTTGGTTTGCTTGCGTTGCTCGGGCTGCTCAGGCTGTTCGGCGGACCGCTCAGGCTGCTCGGGCTGCTCAGGCTGCTGCGTATCCGCGGCACCACGCTGCGGAATCGCCGCCGCGTCCGGCTCATCAGAGCTTGCATCCGCACCGACTGTATTATCGGCGTTATCGGTATCATCGGCATCCGACTCCGGCTCGGTGCCGCGCAATCCCTTGCGAGCGCTGGAGGATAGCACGTTCTTCGGAATCGCCACGGTGGCGGAATCGTCCAAATCGGATTCTTTCGTCTCGTGTGGCGGAATCGCATAGATCTGTTCCTGCAGCAAACGCAGTTCCTCGTTCATCGGCACACGGCTGGTGGACCCCTTGGCCGCACGTGGCATGTGCTCGCCGATTGGCTGCAATACGTGCTCGCCGAACGCCTCGGACGCCTCGACGATCTTGGACTTCTTCTCCGGAGTCGGATCGTTCATCAGCGGTGAGTCAATCAGCTCATAGCGCTTGGTGTACGCACGGAAAATGGCCTGCAGCGATGCGGTGACCGGCAGCGCCAGGAACGCGCCGAACGCGCCGAACAGCGAGCCGAACGCCAGCACCGAGAGGAAGGCGACGGCCGCGTTGATGTCCATCGTGCGCTGGGAGATTCTCGGCGAGAGAATCAGGTTCTCAATCTGCTGGTAGACGATGATGAACACCAGCACCGCCACGGCGTACGTCCACCCGCGGTTGCCCCAAGCGAACAGCACCGGCAGCGCACCGCCGATATAGGTACCGACCGTGGGGATGAACTGGGATACCACGCCGCAGAACAGGGCCAACGGCAGCCAGTAGGGCACATGCAGGATCTCCAAGAAGATGGCAGTGCAAATGGCGTTGATCAACGCCAGAATCGAACGGGAGAACAGGAAGGACGAAATCTGGCCTTGGGCCACGGTCCACACCAGCAGGAATCGACGCTGCGTGTTGGGGGCCAGCCACTGGCAGAAGGAGCGGCGCAGCTTTGGGCCGGCGGCGGAGATGTAATACGTGGTCATTACCACGGTCATGAGGTTCAGCAGGAAGGAGAACAGGCCACCCACCGTACTCATGGCGGTGCCGGCGAAATCGGTGACCCACGAGGTCTGGATATTGTTGAAGATTTCCATGCCAAGATTGCTGATTTCCGGCATCTTGAACGTGGTGTACTGGTCCGCGAACTCACGAATCTGCCCATACATTGCCGGCAAACCGCGGACCATGGCAATCATCTGCTGTACGAACATATTGCCGAACAGCGTGAGCAGCACACCCACGACCACGGCCACGCCCACCAGACTGACGGCGGAAGCCACGCCACGCTTCCAGCCATGAGCCACCAGCGCCACCACCAGCGGTTCGACGGCCAGCGCCAGGAACAGCGAGATGATGATGTCGAACACCAGATAGGAGATGTCGCCCCACGAGCGCCAGCAGAACATGAACACGATGACGGCGAGGGCCACATACAGCAGCGCGCGGCCGAACCATTCCGGTGGCCTGCGGGAATCTCCCTTGGCGGGGAACAAAGTACCAAAGTCGATACGATTCTCGTCGTCCGGGTCTGTCCCGGCTTCTGCGGCACCGGTTCTCGACGTGTCGGTGCTGTTTACGTTTCGCGCGCGTTCACTCATGGCTCCCCATTGTAGCGAGGGGTTTGAAGCTCGGATACGCCGGCGGCGTACACCCGCTTTTCTATTGTTGATGTCATGCTCAACGTTTCGATCATCATCCCAGCGTGGAACGAAGCCGAACGCATCCGCGACTGCCTGCTGAACGCCACCCGTCAGACCATCATGCCGCATGAGGTGCTGGTGGTGGACAACCGTTCTACGGACAACACCTGCGCGATTGTCGAACAGTTCATCGCCGAACATCCCGAGGCCCCGATCAAACTATTGCATCAGAACGATGAACAGGGACTGATTCCCACCCGCAACTTTGGCCTGGACGCCGCGACCGGCGATGTGCTGGGCCGTTTTGATGCCGACTGCATGATTCGGCCCGACTGGGTGGAGGTGGTCTCCGGCATCTTCACCGAAGACCCGGCCGCGATGGGTGCCACTGGTCCGGTGATGTATTACGACATGCCCTCACGCCATTTTGGGTTGAAGGGCGACAATTCCTTGCGCAAGCGAATCTACCGCGCCGATGGCGGACAGCCGCTGCTGTTCGGTTCCAATATGGCCTTGCGCGCTTCGGCTTGGCATCAGATCGCGAATGAGGTCTGCCGAGATAAGGCCGATGTGATGCATGAGGATATCGATATTTCCCTGCATCTGATGGGCAAGAATCTGAAAACCGTGTACTCGCCGCGCATGATCGCCGCGATGAGCGCGCGACGGATGGACACGTCGCTGAGTTCATTCCTGAACTACATGCGACGTTTTAAGAATACGTTTGATGCACATCCGCAACATACGCGCACGCATAAGCCAGAGGTGTTGTTCACCGCCATGTATCCGGCGATGCACATGTTCTACCCGGTGTGGCAGAAAGTACTGAATTCCGCGGATATCAATCCTGCTGAAGCCGCGTGGATCAACGAGCAGATGGAACTGGCGGAGGCGCAAGGCAAGCAGCTGTACGACGAGACCACCACCGACGAAGTCTACGACGAAAGGCACGAGAGATAGCGATGCCGGTGGCTTCCCCTCGTCGGGAACCCACCGGCATCGTCGGCGTCATCGACGAATCACATCAGCGACTTGTAGATGGCGAGGATGTCCTCTTCGGTTGCCTGACGCGGGTTGCCGGGGGTGCACACGTCGTTGAAGGCGTCGTGAGCCAGCGGCTCAAGGTCGCCCTCGGTGGCACCCACTTCGGAAATCGTGGTCGGGTTCTTCAAATCCACGGTCAGCTTGTGGACGGCCTGCACGGCCTCTTCGCGCACGGTCTCCAGGTCGCCGGTGTAGGCGTCCTCGACGCCGAACGCATCGGCGATGTCGCGGTACTTCTCGCCGGTGAAGTCCTTGTTGTATTCCATGACCGGGGCCAGCAGAATGCCGTTGGCCACACCGTGGGCCACCCCCAGACGCCCGCCCAGCGGGTGAGCCATGCCGTGCACCAGACCGAGACCGACGTTGGAGTAGGCCATGCCGGTGATGTAGGAGGCGTAGGCCATCTGCTCGCCTGCCGGAATGTCGCCATCGGCGGACTTGGCCAGGTTCTGGGCAATCATGCGAATGGTCTGCATGGACAGGCAGTCGGACAGGCTCCAAGCACCCGGGGTAATGTAACCCTCGATGGCGTGGGTCAGGGCGTCAAGTCCGGTGGCGACCTTCAGGCCGCGCGGCATCGAGTCGGTCAGGTCCGGATCCACGAAAGCGACGATCGGGATGTCGTGCGGGTCGACGGCCACGAACTTACGCTTGTTGGCGGTATCGGTGACCACGTAGTTGATGGTCGTCTCGGAAGCGGTACCGGCGGTGGTCGGCACGCCGAAGATCGGGACGGACGGGTTCTTGGTATCCGCGACGCCTTCCAGGGACAGCACGTCGGCGAACTCCGGGTTGGCGGTGATGATACCGATGCCCTTGCAGGTGTCTTGCGGGGAGCCGCCGCCCAGACCAATCAGGAAGTCCGCGCCGGATTCGGCGAACTTGGCGACGCCGTCCTTAATGCACTCTACCGGCGGGTTCGGCTTGACGTTGGAGAACACCTCATACGCCAGGCCGGCCTCATCCAGAACCTTGGTGACCTTCTCGGCGGTGCCGGTCTCCAGCAGTACCGGATCAGTGACGATAAATGCCTTGGTGAAGCCGTGCTGCTTGGCGACGGCCGGAATTTCCTTGATCGAGCCACGTCCGAAGTATGCAGTCTGGTTGAAAATCATGCGGTATACCATAGGGACTCTCCTTTTGAGCTAGTGTCTTAACTGGTGGTCCGCTCACTCTTTGAGTGGTCCAACGGTTCCCCAGTCTACTCCGCGCATGAGCATTCACCTGAAAACACGCTGAAAGAACAACACTGAAAATAATGGCAAGAAATGGCGGAATTCCGCACTTGTCAAATTATTGTCCATTGACCGAACCAGTTCAATCGCCCGAGATCTCAACGATAAGACCATTTTCCGGAGTCGCTTGGTGCTCTCCGAGAAACTCGTCTCTTATCCGCTTACTTCGCGCGTACGCAATCAATATGCGAGATGCCTAATTCCATTCGTGTTTCATCAGCCGAACGCGAACTGGTTCACCAGATGGTGTATTCAACGGTTTCAGTCTCTTGAAGAGGACTAAGATACCTCGACAATTGGGGTGGTCATCATAAGAGAATGAGGCAGATAATGGCAAATGGCAAGGCTATGACGGTCGGCGAGATGGCATCCCTGTTTCTCGACCCCGACACTCCCGTTCGTATCGACGCTTTTGACGGCTCGCATTTCGGCCCGGCAGACGCGGATTTGAAGGTCAAAATCGCCGCGCCGAACTGCATGTACCAGCTGCTCGCGCACCCGAATGAAATCGGCATCGTGCGCGCATACATTCTGGGCGATTTCGACGTGGACGACATTGACTACGCCGACCCGTATCCGGCGATGCGCAAGCTGGTGTCGCTGGCCAAATACGTTCGCCCACTCACTCCCGCATCCATTGCCCGCGTATCCGCCGGCATTCTGAGTCACGGCTTCAAGAAGCCGCCGGTGCCCGCCACCGAGGGCCCAAGCAAGTTCGCCCGCATCAAGCGTGGCCTGATGCCGCACACCGAAAAGGCCGATTCGGAAACCGTCAGCTTCCACTACGACATGTCCAACGAGTTCTACGCCGACTTCCTCGGCCCCTCCATGACGTACACCTGCGCGGTATTCGACAACGAGCACATGAGCCTTGAAGACGCACAGGCCAACAAACTGCGCCTGATTCTCGACAAACTGGACTTGCAGCCCGGCCAGCACTTACTGGACATCGGCTGCGGCTGGGGTTCGATGGTCATCACCGCCGCCCGTCGCGGCATCAAGGCGCTCGGCGTCACCCTCTCCAAGGAACAGGCCGCGTACGCCAACGAATGGATCGCCCGTGAAGGGCTGCAGGATCTGGCCGAAGTGCGCGTACAGGACTACCGCGAGGTGCCCGAGCATGACTTCGACGGTATCTGCTCGATCGGCATGATGGAGCACGTAGGCGTCAAGAACTACCAGAGCTACTTCGAAGAGATGTTCCGCCTCCTGAAGCCGATGGGCCGGCTGCTGAACCACCAGATCACCGTCAGCCACGACAAACCCCACGGCAAGCCCGGTACCGACGAGTTCCTCGACCGTTACATCTTCCCGGACGGTGATCTCGGCGCGCCCGGCTTCATCGAATCGTGCATCCATGACGCCGGCCTCAACGTGGTACATCAGGAGAACCTGCGCCAGCACTATGCGCTCACCCTGCATCACTGGAACCAGAACCTCTCCGAGCATTGGGACGACGCGGTCAAGCAGGTCGGCTTTGAACGCGCCAAGGTATGGGGTATGTACATGGCCGCCTGCGCTCTGAACTTCGAGCTCGACGGCATCCAGATCCACCAGTTCCTGGCCGTCAAGCCGGATCGCGTGGGCCACCCGGACGGCAAGTGGTACCCCCTGCGCCAATGGTGGCGGGCCTGATTCCTTTTTGTGGGACGGCACGCGGTTTTTACCATTGTTCATCTGCCGTCCCACAAAAGTGTGGGATAGCAGATACGTCAATCGGTTGACGCATCTGCTATCCCGCATGACATAAGCCGAGAACCGCAGAATAGAGCCGTTCTTTACCCTCAGCTCTGAGGACGTTCTTCGAACGCTGTGGGACAGCACGTCAAAAATCGGCAAAATCACGTGCCGTCCCACACGATTCTCTTTGCGCGCGCATCTCGCGGGTGCTTTTTCTGCAATACTGACTCTATGAGCGCCACAGCCCCAGAAACGGCTGAGGCGGACGATCGCACCGACCATGACACGCGCGGATAAGACCCACGTTTCTTTACTTAACCCTAACCCGATGTTCGCATTGGTGCTGTTGGCGTGCGTAGTTGCGGTGAGGAAGACAGTTGTTGGCGAACGCGAGCCTTCGCATTGACCGGCCAGCCCGCCGGAGTAGGTACGTGACGGATATGCAAAAGCCCCGCACAAGGCGGGGCTTCATTGTAGTGGCTCCGAACGGCGTCGATCCGTTGACCTAGCGATTTTCAGTCGCTCGCTCTACCAACTGAGCTACAGAGCCATGAACGGTCAAAAACCCGGACAACCCGGGCTTCATAACCATTCCAGCGACCCCGGCCGGACTTGAACCGGTGACCTCCGCCGTGACAGGGCGGCGCTCTAACCAACTGAGCTACGGGGCCATTGTTCTCACTTGCGTGAGGCAACAGATGTATATATTACTGAAATTCGCCGGTCGCGCAAACTTCGGCGTGTTCCGCATAATTTCAAGGTTTTTGCTATCACCAGCACACGAACACGTCTGTCACAAACATCCACAAAACGACGAAGGGCGCGACCGGAACCCCGGCCACGCCCTTATGGACGGAAACGCTTCACGGCATCCACCGCAAAGCAATCGTCAATCTCAGTCAGCCTGCTTCCAGGTGTCGACGTCGATGTGGTGTTCGGGGTTGGCCTGCCAGGCATCCCACGCGGACTTGACGATGTCTTCCACGTCGTACTTGGCGTGCCAGCCCATCTCCTCGTTGATGCGCTTCGGGGAGCCGATCAGGTGCGGCGGGTCGCCGGCACGGCGGGCCATGACGGCCTCGGTGAACGGCAGACCGGTGACCTTCTTGACTTCGTCGACGATCTGACGCACGGAGGTGCCTTCACCGGTGCCGACATTGAAGGCGTCGTACTTGCGCTCGTCACGATCGAGGTACTTGAGGGCGGCGATGTGGGCATCGGCCAGATCGGAAACGTGGATGTAGTCGCGCACGCAGGTGCCGTCCGGGGTCGGATAGTCGTCACCGAAGATGGCGGGGGCCTTGCCCTGCTTGAGGCGGTTGAACAGCATCGGGATGAGGTTCAGAATAGCCGGGTCTTCGAGTTCGACCGGGCCGCAGCCGGCCACGTTGAAGTAGCGCAACGCGCAGAAGCGGATGCCGAACGGCTGCTCGCAGGCGCGGGCCATCCATTCGCCGAACAGCTTGGTCTGGCCGTAGGGGTTGATCGGCAGCATCGGAACGACGTCCTCGGGCACCACGTCGACCGGCGGCACACCGTAGGTGGCGGCGGAGGAGGAGAAGACGAGCTTCTTGGCGTTCTTGGACTGGGTCATGCCGGAGAGCACGTTGAGCATGCCGTTGATGTTCTGCTGGTAGTACCACAGCGGCTTCTCCACGGATTCGCCGACCTGCTTGCGAGCGGCGAAGTGGATCACGGAGTCGACGCCTTCGGCATCGAGGATTTCGGCCAGACGCTCGCCGGCACCCGGGGCGGCAATATCCATGCCGTACAGGCGGGAGCCTTCGATGCGAGTGGGCTTGCCGTAGCTCAGATCGTCGACGACGACGACCTTTTCGCCGGCCTGATGGAGTGCGTGAACGACATGCGCGCCGATGTAGCCGCAGCCGCCGGTGACGAGAACTGTCATAGTTGACCTTTCCTTGTGCGGGTTGCAAGTGTCGGCCGTCGGGAGTTCAGCGGCTGTTCACTTTTGGTCCGCTTTGTTACCTTTTGAAACAATTTTAGTATATCACACGAACATAATCGCACAAAACGGTGGTGTCGTCCGGCAATATCTGCATTCATTAGGTCGATTTGGCGTTCATTAGGTAGGTCGGCCCGGAGCCGGCCCGCACGGACACCGGGTAAATGGCTTGATATGGTGGTTGGTATCGCACACCACCTACCTAATGAACGCCAAATCGACCTAATGAATGAACAGCGGTGCGGCGCACAAGGAAAATCCGAGGAATATATGACCGATCCCGAATCCACAGCAATCGATTCCGTCGCCGCGATGGCCACAGACCACACCGAGGCACCGGCGCACCCCTTGCACAAGGTGCTCTCCTTCGTACGCCGCTCCGGACGTTTGGACGATCGCCTGCAGCGCGCATGGGACAACTATGCCGGCACATATCTGTTGGATATTGCGGCCGGCAATCTGCTGGACGTGCGCGAAGGCGTCACGCTCGACCGCGCGCTCGTGGAGTCCGCATGGGGCAACGACAATCCACTCATTGTGGAAATCGGCACTGGACAGGGTGAGAACGTGGTGGCCGCAGCCGCGGCCCATCCGGAGACGAACTTTCTAGCCTTGGAGGTCTATGACCCCGGTGTGGCCCACACGCTGCTGCTCGCCGGCAAGCAGGGGCTGACCAACATTCGCGTGGCCCAGGTCAATGCGCCCGAGCTGCTCAAGGTCACCGCGCCCGGCACCGCAGCCGAAGTATGGACCTTCTTCCCCGACCCCTGGCCCAAGAAGAAGCACCACAAGCGCCGCATCGTGCAGGAGGCCATGGCCGGCGACATCCATCGCGCACTGTCCGCAGACGGCGTCTGGCGCATCGCCACCGACATCGAGGACTATGCCCTGCACGTGCACGAGGTGATGGACGGACTCGACGGGTGGAAAAACCTGGGCAGCGTAACCGTCAGCCTCCCGCTGGAGCACGTGGGCAAGGGCAACGCCGATCTGGCCGCCGACATGCCGCACGCCGACTTCACCGAATCCGAGCGGTTCGAGGGCCGCGTGCTCACCAACTTCGAGAAGAAGGGCCTGGCCGCCGGCCGCGTGATTCACGACTTCACCTATCAGGCCGTCGCCCTGCACTGATTGCGACACGCCGAAATGCCGTCGATTTGCACAACCGAACAACCTCCCGTAAAGTAACTCGAGTTGTTCGCCCCCATCGTCTAACGGTTAGGACACCAGACTTTCAATCTGACAACGAGAGTTCGACTCTCTCTGGGGGTACCCACCGGCTCCGGTTTCCACGAGGTATCGTGGCCCGGAGCCTTTTGTTTCCAACGGTTTCAGGCCGTCAGCTTGGCCTTCAGACGGGCGCACAGGAAACCCGGCGGTGGCCACTGCCACCAAAGATGCACCTCCGTCGCCGCTCATTCCGCGCATCATCTGCTCGTACATCGTCGCATCCAGAAGATAGAGGGGCGAGACGTTGAGGAACTCCGCCACCGCGGCGATGTCCTGAATGGTCCAGGTGGTCTTGCCCGTCATCTTCGCGGACACCGCACCCTTCTTCAGCCCCAACGGAGCGCACAGGGCCTGCTGGTTCATCCCACGTCCGGTCAGCTGCATGTTGACGTTCCAGATGAACACCTTCTGCATGTAGTCGCCGAGTCCATTGATCTCGGGCGATGATTCGACATTCGTCATATCAAGTTCCTCCATATTGCAGTCGTCTAATATCGATGGACATAATCTACAACAGCGATTTGCTTCGACGCAAGTTCCTTGATATATTGTCTATCGTGAATGGACTGAAAGCAGGAATAATGGATTCTCCGATGCGTCGCTACATGTTGGCGGCGGGTCTGAGCTGCCGCGCCCTCGCGAGGGAGATGGGCAAATCCAAATCCTCGGTCGCCGGGAAGGTCAACGGCTCCATACCGTGGCAGCAGTCCGACCTGGTCTGGCTGGCCATTCACCGAAACCTGTCCCCGGGGTACGTGCTCGGCATCGACGCCTATCTCACGGACGGCGGGTGGAAACCCGCAACGAGAATCCCCGAACCGGCTGGAACCCGGCGCGGGGATTGAACGGCAACAACCATGGAGCATGCGGGCGCGCATATCCGCCAAGATCAGACGCCCGCCGTTCCGATTCCCCTAAGGAGGGTCATCACCATGACCGATTCTACCAATATCGCCGGCGCTCGTCCGGCATATGATTTCGAGCCTATCCGTACGCGCGGCGCAGCGCGGCGGACAGCACGGGCCGGCGGGAACGTCGATCTGCGCATCGCGAAGGCGCATGTGCTGTCCATGCTCGCCCATCCGTCCCGGGGCTCGCGCCGTTGAGGCGCGCGTCCGAGGACCGTTTCCCTGATACCGGCCGAACCATGTGGTGGTTGGTCGCAGTCGCCGTGTACGTATCCGGCGGCGTTCTCTCGTACGCTCTTTGCCGCGCGGCCCGTTTGGGCGACGACATCGGCGAGAGGCTGCGTGAACGCCGTGAAGCGGATCCGTCGCATGACGACGGGGAGGTCGATCGATGAGCAGCAGAGCAGAGAACTGGGCATGGGAGCGCGACGACGTCAAGGGCATCACCAAGTTCGTGCTGGTGTATTTGGCCCGCCGCGCCTACTACGACGATGGGGCCGCCGCGTGGCCGAGCGTGGAGACCATCGCGTTCAACTGCGGGTGCTGTGAGCGCACCGTGATCCGTTCGTTGCAGGAGCTGGAGCGCAAGGGCTATATCAGGCCGGGCGATCAGGAGATGTCGGCGCGCAACCCGCGCACCCGCAAGCCGATCGCCAAGGGGCACCGTTCGCGCGTGTGGGATGTCATCATGGATGGCGACCGCCCCGTCGAGAACATCGAGGAGAGGCCCCGGAACCTGGACGCGCTGGCCGATCGCGAAAACAATCCCGAAGCAGACGAGGAAAATTTGTCACCCGACGGATCGTCACCCGAGCCGAAGGGCATGGGACCGCGGACAAATTGTCCCGGAATCTTGGACAGAAAGTCACCCAATAGACAAGTGATAAACAATTCTCCCCTCATCCCCTTCGGGGATGCTCCCCTCAACGACGAACAAGCCAGCGCACAGCCGGCTGCCGGCCCGAATCCCGAAACCGCTCCGACGACCGATTGGGGCAAGGCATTGCCTCCAAGGGGTTGCAGGAACCCGCTGTGGGTGCCCGACCCGGGCAAGCTGCCCGAACCGGTCACGGAACGCGCCGGCCAGGAGGTGCGCGTGCTCGACGGCATCCGCCGACGTATGCTCGCCGTGGACCAGAGGTTCGACGTGCCGGCGACCATGGCCGACCGCAAGGCCGTTCACTCGCTGCTGATCGACCGACCGTACGGCGAGGTCGTCGCGACGATGGACTGGGCGTACCGCAACCGCTACTGGCTGCCCCGGCTCGCCAGCGGTGCCAGGTTCGCCGCGAACTACGTGCAGCTGCGGCTGGAGATGCTCACCCATCCCGACCCGACGGGCAAACGGGCACCCGACACTCCGCTGCCGGTCGTCAAGGATCCCAACCGGGCGATACCGGTCAGCTCATCGTCCGCAAGCCGCGTGCCGATCTACGGGGCGGCGCTGCTGCGCACCTCGCTATGCCAGGAGCACATCGAGGGCGCCGTTCCGCAGGAGGCGTGCCCGGTATGCGCGTACGACAAACGCAACCACGCCACCCACGACGTCGCAGGGCGGAGCAGGACCAAAACCGCCGCACCGGCTGAGGCGGTACGGTCATGAGCGGGGACGGGAATCGTCTCGAAGAATGGAAGAAGGCCGGCGAATGCCGCGACTTCCCGCAGCCGTGGTCCGACTACCTGTGGTCGTTGGAGTTCGAGCACCGGCCCGACGACGCGAAGGCGTTCCATTCGGTCGCCAAGGCCGTGTGCGAACAGTGCCCGGTACGCGCCGAATGCCTGGCCTACGCCGCCAGCGGCGGACTCGAATGGGGCGTGTACGGAGGCAAGGTGTGCACCGACCGGCGCAGGATCGCGCGCATGGCCGAAGCCGACGGCGTCCCCTGCCGGGACCGCAGCCTGCCGTGGCCACAGCGCTGGCGGCTGCTCACGGACTGGATCCGCTCCCACCTGAACGTGTTCGACGAGGCCACCGGCGAGGCCAGCGCCGAACGCCAGCAACGGCGTCTTCGCGCACGCCGGACGGGCCAACCATCACGCCTCGCATGACCACGTCGGACAATCAGACAATCAGACAAGCAGTAATCCAAACAACCAGGCAAGCAGACAATCAGGCTTGCATGGTTACAGGCAATCGCAAAGGAGAAGAACGAATGCGCATCGCCATAGCCAACGCCAAGGGTGGGGTCGCGAAGACCACGTCCAGCATCTACATCGCCTCGGTCATCGTGTCCAGGGGAGGCAGAGCCGTCGTGTACGACGCGGATCCGCAGTCCAGCGCGAGCCTGTGGGCTTCCGCCGCCGAACAGACCGCGGGCCCGCTGACGTTCGACGTGCTGCCCGCCAACCAGGCCACGCTCCGCCAGCTCGCCGCGGGATCGGATCCGGACGAATGGGCGATCATCGACGCGCCGCCGCAGGGGCCGACCCTGGACATGGCCATCAAGGCGGCCGACTTCGTGATCGTGCCGGCATCGGACTCGCCCATGGATCTCCAGCAGGCATGGAGCACCCTCGACATGGCCAGGATGAGTACGCCCGCCGCGCTGCTGCTGGTCAAGGCCGAACGCAGCACGAAGGCGTTCCACGACACCATGGACGCCCTCAACGCCATGGACACGCCCCGGTTCGACACGATCGTGCCGAAGGCCCAGTCCTACAAGCGTTCGCTCGGCACCAACCCGCACCAGCTGGGCGAATACCGCGACCTCGTCACCGAACTCCAGCAGATCGCCGGAAAGCAGGAGACCATGCAGGGCAATTATCAGCCGCTGGCACGACCGGTACCATTCGATGACGTGCTGCGCCAACAGAACAAGACCTCCAAGACCGCGGACGAACCGTTGGTCATGCTTTCATTGCGCATACCCGTGTCGCTCAAGACCCGGCTCAAGACCACGGCCGCCGCGCACGACCTGCCCATGCAGCAGCTCCTGCGCGCCGCTATCGAGCGCGAGCTCGACCGGCTCGGCGGCGACGACGAGCCGTAATCCGTCGGACAATCAAGCAATCAAGCAATCCAGCAAGCAAACAACTCAACGACCAAGCATTCAAGCAATCAACCTGCAGACACGATTCCATGAGACGCGCCGCGTCTGCGGAAAGGAGCCACTATGGACTATTCGATGGAGGTCTCCGCGCTCGGCGACCGGATCAGCATCGGCGAGGAGGCGCACGTCATCACCCTCGGCGTGAGCACGGGATTTCCCGCGGGTTCCACGGCGGGTCTGGCATACACGCTTTCGCCGTTGCAGGCCCGTGTGTTCGGTGCGCAGATGCGCGCGGCTGCGGACGCTGCGGAGGGGCATCCGGGCATGCCGTCCGACGAGGAGGTGAACGCGGCGGCGAAGGTGTTCTGCGGCGGCGTGTGGAACGGGTTCGATCCCGCCACCATGATGCCGACCGAACGGTTCGACCGGTTCTGGGGCGACGGCGAGGGCCACCAGCTCTATCTGGCGATCGCACGTCACGCGCTCATCGCCGCCCGCATGTCCATCCTCGCCGGACAAGCCGAAAGCTGACAAGCAGACAAGCCCGCATGCAGATAATCAAACAATCAAACTTGATTGCATGCAGGCAATCGGACATGCAAGCAATCAAGCAAGCCAACAATCAGGAAAACAAACAATCCAACAATCAGGAACGGAGCAGAACCATGAACGACAACCACAACGAAGACGAAGCGCCCTTCGATGGCACGAGCGAGGATTCCACGCTCGAAGACCAGATGAGCGCGCACATCGCGGCCATCGCCGCCAGCGGCGTCGCCGCCGAAGCCGAGGCCCTGGCCAACCGGCAGGCCGACATGGCGGCCAGGGAACGCCGTGAAACGCGACTGGCAATCCTCGCCGCCATCGCTATCATTGGCGCTTTCGCTATCTGCGTCATTAAAACGTTAAAAAAATAGGGTCTTCGGAATATATAGTGGAATTACTTTCTTAATAGTTTAAAAACAACTGGTGTTTAAATCGGATTTTCTGGTGGGATGTTAGGAAAATCAATAGTATTATATAAAAGTATCAATCACATACGAGTGATACTTTGGGAAAAAAATAAAATAGTCCAATTTACTTGACCGTGTACTATGGTACATGGTTTATAATATTCAGGGGGTGAAATAAGATGATTTATCGCATTAGTGAGTTTGCAGATAAATGTGGAGTTAATAAAGAAACGATCAGATATTACGAGCGAAAAAATTTATTACAAGAACCTCACCGAACGGAAGCTGGTTATCGGATATATTCATATGATGACGTTAAGCGTGTTGGGGTTATTAAACGAATACAGGAACTTGGTTTCTCTTTAAGCGAGATTTATAAATTACTTGGTGTTGTAGATAAAGATGAAGTTCGTTGTCAAGATATGTTCGAATTTGTTTCTAAAAAACAAAAGGAAGTGCAAAAACAAATAGAGGATTTAAAACGAATTGAAACTATGTTAGACGACTTAAAACAACGATGTCCAGATGAAAAGAAATTACATTCGTGTCCAATAATAGAAACATTATAACATGAGAGATTAATTAACGAAAGGAGCTTTTTTATGAATAAATTTAAGGTAAACATTTCAGGAATGACTTGTACGGGTTGTGAAAAACACGTAGAATCAGCACTTGAAAAGATAGGTGCTAAAAATATTGAGTCTAGTTATCGTCGTGGTGAAGCAGTATTTGAACTGCCCGATGATATTGAGGTTGAAAGTGCAATAAAGGCGATTGATGAAGCAAATTACCAAGCCGGAGAAATTGAAGAAGTATCATCACTAGAAAACGTGGCGTTAATTAATGAAGACAATTATGACCTTCTTATTATTGGTTCTGGTGCTGCTGCCTTTTCTTCGGCAATTAAAGCTATAGAATACGGTGCAAAAGTTGGAATGATTGAGCGTGGAACGGTTGGGGGAACCTGTGTGAATATTGGCTGTGTTCCGTCAAAAACTCTTCTTAGGGCAGGGGAAATCAATCATTTATCAAAAGACAATCCGTTTATAGGTTTACAAACATCCGCTGGAGAAGTGGATTTAGCTAGTTTAATCACGCAAAAGGATAAATTGGTGAGCGAACTTCGGAATCAAAAATATATGGATTTAATTGATGAATATAATTTTGATTTAATTAAAGGTGAAGCAAAATTCGTTGATGCTAGTACGGTTGAGGTCAATGGGACAAAGTTATCTGCAAAACGCTTTTTAATTGCAACAGGTGCATCGCCTTCGTTGCCCCAAATTTCAGGACTTGAAAAAATGGACTATTTAACTAGTACAACACTTCTTGAGTTAAAGAAAATACCAAAACGATTAACTGTAATTGGTTCAGGATACATTGGAATGGAGCTTGGACAACTATTTCATCATTTAGGTTCAGAAATAACGCTTATGCAAAGAAGTGAGCGACTTTTAAAGGAGTATGATCCTGAGATTTCAGAGTCAGTTGAAAAAGCGTTAATTGAACAGGGTATAAACCTTGTCAAAGGGGCGACTTTTGAGCGTGTTGAACAAAGTGGAGAGATAAAAAGGGTTTACGTAACAGTAAATGGCAGTAGAGAAGTCATTGAATCAGATCAGTTACTTGTTGCCACTGGAAGAAAACCAAATACGGATTCTTTAAATTTAAGTGCAGCAGGTGTTGAAACTGGAAAAGATAATGAAATCCTGATCAATGATTTTGGTCAAACAAGTAATGAAAAGATTTATGCAGCAGGAGATGTGACTTTAGGACCACAATTTGTATATGTAGCAGCCTATGAAGGTGGAATTATTACTGATAATGCTATTGGTGGATTAAACAAAAAAATAGATTTATCGGTAGTTCCTGCTGTTACGTTTACGAATCCGACGGTTGCAACGGTTGGTTTAACAGAAGAACAAGCAAAAGAGAAAGGGTATGATGTGAAGACATCTGTATTACCTTTAGATGCTGTTCCAAGAGCAATTGTAAACCGTGAAACAACCGGTGTATTTAAACTAGTAGCAGATGCAGAAACACTAAAAGTATTAGGGGTTCATATTGTATCTGAAAATGCAGGAGATGTCATCTATGCAGCATCATTAGCTGTTAAATTTGGCTTAACGATAGAAGATTTAACAGAAACCCTAGCACCATATTTAACAATGGCTGAAGGGCTAAAATTAGTTGCACTTACGTTCGATAAAGATATTTCGAAATTATCTTGTTGTGCAGGCTAAGGGAACTTTTTTACAACTCCCTATTCAAGTGAACCAGCTAATGCTTTAAGGGATTTTCTAAGTGCATTTGTGGTCACAAAAATAATTTAACACTGATGATTTCGACATCAAATCTATAATTGATACCTTAACACCGCAGAGTAATAAAGGATGAATAATATGTCAGACTTATTATCCCTACCAGACATTAAAACAATAGAACCGCCACAAGAAAATGAAACCGATATGATGTTTAAAGTTGAAGCAGTCGGACCACCTGAACGTTGTCCTAAATGTGGTTTTGACAAGTTGTACAAACACAGTTCAAGAAATCAACTAATTATGGATTTGCCCATTCGTTTAAAGCGAGTGGGCTTACAATTGAACCGTAGACGATACAAGTGTCGTGAATGCGGATCTACCTTCTGGGAACGCCTAATATCTGTAGATGAAAAGCGTAGTATGACCAAAAGGCTTTTAAAGTCCATTCAAGAGCAATCCATGTCTAAGACCTTTGTAGAAGTCGCAGAAAGCGTTGGTGTTGACGAGAAAACCATTAGGAACGTTTTTAAGGACTATGTGGCACTCAAAGAACGTGAATACCAGTTTGAAACTCCTAAGTGGCTTGGGATAGACGAGATACATATTATCCGTAGACCTCGGCTTGTATTGACTAATATTGAACGCAGGACTATTTATGACATCAAGCCTAACCGTAACAAGGAAACAGTCATCCAACGTCTTTCAGAAATCAGTGACAGGACTTACATTGAGTACGTCACAATGGATATGTGGAAGCCCTACAAAGACGCAGTGAACACTATCCTTCCACAAGCTAAAGTTGTCGTAGATAAGTTTCATGTAGTTAGAATGGCTAATCAAGCCTTAGATAACGTCAGAAAGTCTTTGAAAGCCCATATGAGCCAAAAAGAAAGACGTACCCTTATGCGTGAAAGGTTTATCCTTCTAAAGCGTAAACACGATCTAAATGAACGTGAATCATTCCTCTTAGATACTTGGTTAGGTAATCTTCCTGCTTTAAAAGAAGCCTATGAACTCAAAGAAGAGTTTTACTGGATATGGGATACTCCTGATCCAGATGAAGGTCATCTTCGTTATAGTCAATGGAGACACCGTTGTATGTCCAGCAACTCTAAAGACGCATATAAAGACCTCGTGAGAGCCGTAGACAACTGGCATGTTGAAATATTCAACTACTTTGATAAAAGGCTCACTAATGCTTATACGGAGTCAATTAACAGCATTATTAGGCAGGTAGAGCGAATGGGTAGAGGTTACTCGTTTGATGCCTTACGAGCCAAAATCCTTTTCAATGAGAAGCTCCATAAAAAGCGTAAGCCACGATTTAATTCAAGTGCTTTCAATAAAGCTATGTTATACGATACTTTCAATTGGCATGAAGTGAATGATCACGACATTACAGACAACTTAGGTGTCGATTTTTCCACACTTATTAAGAATTTGGAGAAGGGTGATTTATAAGCCCTTTTCCACCATAAAATCCGAATACCCAAAAATATACATGACCCGGACGATAATCACTTTGATAAATATAGAAAATTAACCCAATTAAACCAATTGTTCCTCAGATTGCATTAGGCCAATAAGTCGCCGAGTTAAACTGACGTTTTTCTTTAGTTTTGCGGTTCTTGTTTCAATAAACAGAAACCGCCTATTTTTTGACGATAAAGAAAAGTAGCAGATATAAAGCAATAGGATAAACAATAAAACACAGCTTACATAATACAGGCATTGATGAGACGTAAGAATAAAAATCATACTCAAATACATTGATGCGGTAAATGAGAAAACTGACAATGCAATGCGATAAAGTATTTTTAGTGGACGAATTTCTTTCGTCAATCCTTCAAACACCTTTATTGAATCATAAAGGATGCTTCCTAGAACGTAAACTGACAACCAGTAAAAAACAACCAATGTAAAAGAAATCACCAAATTGGCCAACAATAACTTATGCTGATGCACGGATGAGCAAACATAGACCAGAATCACAAACGACAATCCGATACTATTAAGAGTCCTATTCCATCTTCCTACACTGCGAAACACATAGCGCTTTCTTTTCCTATTGGCGACATTGCATAGCTCTTTTTCCGCTTCGTGCAATCTATTGGATAATTCCTTCAATCGAGTACGATAATTCACAGATATATCGCCTATGCCGTAAAGCATAGTGAAACAAAACAATAAACCAAAAATAAGAAGAACACCAAGTCCTTTCCCATACCGGAGAATCAGACTAGCGGATGACAGGCCGAGAAAGCAGACGGAAAGATTACTGAATCGTATGAGCGTTCTACCCATAGATCTGAATCTAAACATATGATTTTTTGAAAGATCCTCAACTGCGATACCCACGGAAAGACCCGCAACTATCGCCAATAAAGCGAGGATAATAGACAGGCCTGCATCTTCTGCAAAACAGGGGAAAGCTTTTAGTATAGATTCCGTCTTATCCCAAGAAGATTTTTCTGCCAACTCATTTAAAGATAATTCCTTATAATGACGGGCTATGGCCGAAATAGAGGATAATATTATTCCAATAATAAGCCAGAAAGACTCATATCCAAGCCATCGTAAAAATTCAGCGTTTTCAACCTTGTTGTCATTATATATACTATCTAGGTCGATTCCCTGATTACCAACCGAAATATGATATTCATTATTGCGATATAGCGGACTTTTATAAGGTGCGGAGATATGTTTTTCATGTATTATCATATTGTATACTTCCTTGTACGTAATCATCTGCAATTCATCGACAATGTCTTATCGACTGCGAATCCGCGTTCCATATAGTCCTCATTATCTACATCATGCCCGCATTTGTCGAAACTGAAATAGATGCGAAATACAATGTTATAGACGACCTCTGCGTTATGTTACAAATACTCTAAGTCCATATTCTTAACCATAATTCGTGTCCGCAGCCGGATGGTCCTAGGATTGCTAATGTGACTCCAGGCTATCCAGCTACGGATGACCTATTGCAGTTCGCCTGCCAGGTATGGTTTCCACGAAGGCGAGGTTGCTGCCGCGTTCGAGTGAGTGGAAGTCCTGCATGGCGTATCGCCAGGATTCCTCCCAAGTGGCCGGGTTGCCGTGTATGCGTAGCAGGGATTGGAGAGTCGTCGAGAACAGGTTCGGGTCCCGTGTGAAGCGGTCGGCCAGTTTGATGGCGCCGCTCTGCTTGTGCTGCGCGTCCAGGTTGTCGGTCCTGCCGCGGAACGCGTGTTCGAGGTTGCGGCTGACATAGAACAGACGGTATGGAATCAAGACGGTGCGACCGCCCTGCTTCTTCCTGAATCCGTCGAGTTTGAGCAGGGAGCCCACGCCGTTTCGCTTGGTCGTCCGGTCCGCGATCAGAGCGTCGCGGTTCGTGGTGACAATGTCGGTCGTCGAATACAGGGTTTCTTCCGCTGACGGGTTCTCCCGCACGCTGTCGTCAGGCGCGAACGCACCGTCCAGATCGCAGATCTGGATGACATGGCCGAGCTGGCCCCATGTGCGATCATGGTCCTTGAGATAATACTCAACGAGTTCGCGCACCGTTTGCGAGGGTTTGTCCGCGGGGTAGAACCCGTTGCGCCGATGGAATTCCTCGCGGTGGTTCGGCGCGGTCAGCACGTCGCAATGGAATTCCTGACCTTGGAACAGGCGGTTCTCGATCAACGCCGAGAACGCCGGCACGAGCAGGCTGGCGTCGCTCGTGCCCTCCACGACCAGCAGGACGATCTTGCGTTTAGCCACGGTCCGCCTCCGTCCCGGCGGCATTGAGTGCTGCCAGATCGTCGTCGATGTCGTCGTCCTCGTCGGGGTGGCCGGCGGCGTAGAGGCTGTTGCCGAACATGCGCGGTATGGGCGAATCATAGATGTCGGGGCCGTTCCATCCGAGCTCGCTGGCTGTCAGGTACCGTTTGCGCTGGTTGTTCGTGGAGGACTTACGGGGGATGGTCGCGAACCGGTTGTCGGGATCGGTCACCGTCGTGCGAATGCAGCTGTTCGGCAACACCTCCAACGCACGCAGGTTGTGGGCGGTGAACACCAATTGCCCCGCGCACCCGTCCGCCAACTGGTCCAGCATGTCGCCGAGCAGCAGTTCGAACACGCCGGAGTCGAACTCGTCCACGGCGACCAGCGCGTTCTCGTCGTTGTACGCGTGCTTGAGGTAGCCGAGCAGCGCGGTGATGCGTATGATGCCCTCGCTCTCGCAGCGGAAGGGCACCATGACGTCGCCGCGGCGCGAGAACAGTTCCGCGGTGACCCGGTCCTCGCCGTCCTTGCCGGAAGGCGCGGTGCCGGTCTTCAGCAGGACGTGCAGGCCGGGCACGATGGTGGGCAGGATGCGGTCGAAGGACTCCACGGTCTGTCCGAGCCGCTTCGCCTGGCCGGGGGTCAGTGGATTGGGCTGCAGCAGGTCGAACGGGAATTCCGTGTTGCGGCCTTCCGGGTTCTCCTCCATGATCGGGATGATCGCGAACGCGGCGTAGGAGCCACGACGGGTGGTGGACACGAAGATGTCGTTGGTCGCGTAACCGCACAGCGTCTCGCGCAGGCGGACGAACTCGCCGAAACGCTCGTTGATATACGTCAACGACCTGGAGGACACGCCATTCGTCTCCCGCACACGGGCCACCGCCCAGTCGATCAGGAACTCGGCGTCCGGCCGGTCGTCGAGCGTGGCGCACCGGGAGAACAGGAACGAACGCCCTTCCATGTACGCGCGGTCCGCGGTGCGCGAGACCACGGTCTTCACCGAACTGACCGCCTCGATGGAACGCCACACGTAGACCGGGGTCGACACGAACCCGTCCGCCTCGGAATCCTCCATACGATGCCCCAGCACCTCACGGCCCAAACGCGAGGGATCGTCGCCGATACGCACCGATTCGGCGACGACGCGCGCCCGCGTCGAATCCGGATTCGCCTTGCGCATGGACACCCTGTACTCAAGATAGCTCGGCTTCTGCTTATCTCCAATGAGGAACGTCGCCGTCACGGTCGCCGAACCGGCGCTGGCGCTGACGACATCACCGGCGGTATCCGGCAGCATATTCCCGGACAACAGCGCGCGCAGTATCCCGATGGCGTCGATGACGGTGGTCTTGCCCGACCCGTTCTGCCCGTAAATACCCGTGACGCTGCCGCCGGTGGGCAGATCATCGAAATCCAAGACGCCATGCGATATGTTCCTCATGTCATCCAGAACAAGTCTTTTCAAACGAATCATCACATTGCCATTCTCTAAAACTCACAATAATCAATTTTTAATTGAAATACATGACTATTATACAGCGTAACCTGTGTGCATACCACCGCGTTTCGTAATCAGATCATAACCGGAGCGACACAACAGCCCCGATCCACGATGAGGTGGTTCGACCGAGGCAACGTTTGTCCGCCGCAGAGGAACCCGACGCGGGGTGATGCTGATGGTGCGTTCGGGGTCCGGCGGCCGGCCGTCGGGCTTGCGGGCGTGCTTTTCTTCCAGGGACCCGGGAGGAGGCGGGTTCTGGAGTCCCCGTCTCCTCCCTTTCCCGGAGAGGGGCTTGTGATTGCATGTGGGAAAGGATTTCGTATGAGGTTCGGGAAGAAGGGTATCGGCGCGGTGGCGTCAATCACGGCAGCCGCGGCGTTGCTGACATGTCTGGTTCCGGTTGCGTTGGCCGATAACGGCGGTGGCGGTTCCGGCGAGGGAGGCGGAGGCGACCATGGCGGTCCTTCTCAGACCGCCGACGTGCATTGGATCTACAAGGATTCATGGCCGGCCACGCTGGATGGCATGAAGTCAGCGCTGCGCGACGCAAACGTCACGCTGTCGTCGGACCTGTCTGATGGCGCGAACGAGTACGTGGACATGAACAAGACCTTGAGCGACGCGATCGATGAGTGCCGGCGCTCCTATACGGGTGAGGGAAACGCGGACTGTCGTATGGTGGCCGTCGGATACGCCCGGCTCGGGAACGGCTTGTTCAATGGCAGCTATGTGAGTTCGAATGCGAAGAATCGTTGGGAGGCGCAGTGGAGGGCCGAGGCGAAGGGCGACTACACGTATCAGGGGCAGAAGTACTCGACCTCGACCACGTGGAAGGACAAGCTCGGCACACGCAGCGTTGACTCTCTGGCGCAGGAGTCGATCAACTCCAACCCGAACGCCTCGTTCCGCGTGATTGTGCTGGCGCAGAACCAGCCGCCGGTCGATTACAAGCTGAACGTGACCACCAGCCACAAGCAGAAGACCGACATGCAGGTCGGCTCCACCGACCCGGTCGGCGACGTCATCCACGCCGACAACGGCGGTTCCGCGATCAAGGAGACGTTGAACGGCACCGCGATCATCCATTACGAGAACGGCCCCTACCTGCCCGCGAAGAGCGTGAGCAAGCCGATCAGCTTCTCCAGCAATGGGGACACTCAGCTCGACGATCTCGCCTCGCCGAAGGATTTCGGCATGAAATACTGGGCCGAGGGCACGTACTGGATCGACATCCAGGTACCCAAGCAGGGCCGCATGCAGGCGGCCGTGGACACCGCGGACCGCGATCCGGCCGAATCCTGGAAGGTGAGCTCGGTGCCGCCCGAACCCCCGGTCAAGAAGATCGAGGACGGCGTGAGCGCCGACCGGATGACGAACCGCACCACCATCACGTACGGCACCGGCCGCGGCGGCTACGAGATGCGTTTCCGCGACGTGATCGAACCCAACGGCGTCGAATACTCCGTGGACAACTACAGGCTCATCGACAGGACCGACGACAATCGCGACGTTTCCGGCGAGTTCGAAATCAATTGGGACAAGGCGTCGAACACGGTGTCGGCCGCGCGTTCGGCGGACAAGGGCGAGATGCCCATGGACCATGTCTACGAGTTCAGCTTCGACGTGACCGTGTCGAAGCCCTCCGACTTCCAGCAGGTCAAAGACCATGCGTGGGGCCAGTGGAACCACGAGCCCGAGGCCGACGCCGGAAAGAAACAGTTCGATACGTGGCGGCCGAATCCCGACAAGAGCTGGATCCGCCTGAACGCGAAGGGCCAGTGGGAGGCGGTCATCGACCCGAAGGAGACCAACCGGACCGGCGCCGACGATATGACGCTTCTGGACGGGGACCGGGTCGCCTCGGTGGTCAACGGCACCATCGCCAAGAACCTCATCCAGGCCCCGGAAACCCTGACGCTCACGGACGACTGGTCGGCCGCCGACTACCTGTTCGACGCCGACGACAAGTCGAAGATCAAGGTGTACGAGGCCGATGCCGGCACCGATCGCGAGTCCAGCGTCACCGACATCGCCAACCACGGCAGGGACGTCACCGACCAGTGGACGATCACGATGGAAGGCACCACGGTGACCGCCACCGCAGGCCGGGCCTATCGCGAGGGATTGAAGGGATTGAAGACCGCGAAGCAGGTCACGCTGCTCATTCCCGGCAAGGCGGCCTACGCCAACGGCAAGGGCGCGGGCCAGGTGCGCGACGACTTCGGCAAGCAGGCGAGCGACGAACTGTCGTTCTGCACCGCGCCGGACGGCAAGGCGCTGACGAACAAGGGCTCCCAGACCGTCAACACGCACACCATCCCCACGAACGAGCCGAAGATCTGCGGCTACATACCGCCCGTCGTCAAGGACGTGGTCGGCGAATCCTCGCAGGGAGGCGACCAGGCGTCCGTGGACGGCAGGGTCGTCTACCCGGGCCAGCGCGTGGAATACCGTCTGGAGACCCAGCCCCACCTGCCCGGCAATCTCGCGTACTCGGTCAGCGAGGTGGCGGTCACCGACACCTATGACGAGCATCTTGAAGTGGACAAGCAGACCCTGGAGGTCACCGACCTGTCCACCGGCAGGTTCATCCCGAAGACCGAGTACGAGACCCAGTGGAACGACGCGCAGCACGCGGTGCGCCTCGTGTTCTCCGACGGGTACGTGAAGACCAACTGGCGCAACGGGGCGAACCCGCGCATCATCGTCCGCTTCGAGGGCACGGTCGCCAAGGACGCGCCCACGGACACCAAAATCGGCAACCAGTGGGCCCTGACCCTGAACAACATGATCACCCCGAGCAACAAGGTATGGAACGAGCCGCCCGACTTCACTCCCGTGAAGAAGGACACCCAGGCCGACCCGTCCATCAGCATCGACGGCAAGACCGCGCTGCTGGGCGACCGAATCTACTACCGCGTGACCATCGACGCCAAGCAGACCAACCAGGCCTACAAGGTCTGGAGACTCGGCATGACCGACGACTGGGACGACGAATACCTCTCCCTCGACGCCAAGCGCATCGAGGTCACCGACACCGCTACCGGCAAGGACGTGACCGCGAAGTTCAACATCGCGGCGATCGACGGCGTCGCCTACGTGTACGCCAAGACCGCGGACACGAAGGTGCCGGCCACCGGCGAGACCATCAAGGGCGACCCCCAGCCCAAGAACCTCAAGGAATACGCCGAAAAGAAGGACCACGACCCGTTGAAGGAGCCGGCCATCGACCAGTCGATGCTGGGCACGAGCTACGAGGTGAGCCTGCCGATGACCGTCATCAAGGTCACCGACGGACATATCGTGAAGAACAAGGCCACGCAGGTCGTCAACGACACCCGCAAGGACACCAACGAGGTCGCCAACCCCCTCAAACCCGTCAACCCGTCCAAGGACGTGGTCGTGAAGGTGGACGGCGAATCCATCGACAAGCACAGCGTGTACCTCAACAGCCTGTTCCTCTACCGCCTCGACAGCTCCGTGCTACCCGCGCACCGCGCCTACCAGAAGGTCACCGACTGGAGCATCACCGACCCGCTCGACACCGAGCATGACCAGTACACCGGCCAATGGGCCGTGTACGCCATGCGCGACCTGACCGAGCAGGGCAGGGTGATCGCCCGCAAGGGCGTGAAGATCGCCGGCAGCGGCTTCGACGCCAGTGTGTATGGCGGCGAACTGTTCACCCTTACGCAGGATGACAAGGGCGTGGTCACCGTTACCGCGACCCAGCGCATGCTCGACCTCGTCAGCGGCAACGACGAAAGCGAGCAGGCATGGACCGCGTTCATCCAGTGCAAGCGCGTCAAGACCGGCGAACACATCGCCAACCGGTTCGACGAAACCCTCAACGGCACCAAACGTCCATCCAACCAGGTCGAGACGCACACGCCCGACATGACCCCGAGCCTGAAGATCGAGAAATGGGACGAGGCCTCCGGCTGGCCGGCCGGCGACCGCGACCAGGTCAAGGACGCGCTGGCCATGCAGGGCGACACGCGCATCGTGTTCACCATCACCAACACCAGCACCACCGACCCCGACACCAAGCAGGGCGCATGGTACCGAACCAAGGACCTGAACCTCAAGGACCAGCTGGTCGCCGGCGACGGCCGGGTGACCGATCTCGAATATCCCGCCGATTGGGACAGCCGTGTCCTCAAGCCCGGCGAGAGCGTCGAGGTCAAGGGCATCCTCAAGGGCGTGACCGATCATCACACCGACCGCGCCACGGTCACCGGCACGCCGCTGGTCGAATGCGTCGTCTCCGACCCGGATCCGTTCGACGGCAAGGACGAGACGTCCGCACCCGATGACGCGGTCACGATCGACGGCAGGCTCGTCTGCCCCGACACCGAAGTGGTCAGCAACACCGACGACTGGAACGGCTACCGGACCGGGCTCGCCCATACCGGCGCCGCCATCCAGGGCGTGATCGCAGCGGCAATCACCCTGCTCGCCGTCGGCGTGGGACTGGTCGCCGCCCGCCGGTTCAGACACGGGAACAGTGCTGGCGGCCGTCACTCAGAATCGGCGCAGTCCAGCGATATCGCGGATACCGACGAGGATGTCGCCGAGACTACGGATGAGATTCCTTACGAATCGTCCGTGATCTGACCCGGACGTCGGACCTGCTTCCCGTCATGATAGTTCTTCCAGTCGGAGTATCTTACGATTGGAAGAACTATCATGTATTCATCAAATTATTACGGATTACAATTGATGTTTCTTTTGGCGCGACGAAAGAAGGAAACATTCTATTAGAATAGAGTCATTTTTTTGAAATAATGACCTTAATCTGGTACAATATTCTAATAGAGTATGTCAATCCCAAAGTTCATATGATATTTGACAAGAAACGCTTTTCTATGCCATATTGTCAAACTTCAATATCCCAAATGTATGATTATTTAATAACTTGTCGCGGAACCATCCCATATAGCTCTGTTTAGACCCCATCTAAATACTAGCAATCCTATACTCATACTAACTATGCTTGCAACTATAAGGTAAACCACATCAAGCATAAACATACTGGTATAGCCGGTTAATGCCCCCCGGAGAGAACTCAATATCCGCGTGGTTGGCACATACCAACTAATCGATTGAAGCCACTGTGGAAGAATTTCGACCGGATAAAGTACTCCGGAAAATAATGTCGTAAAAGTTGTCAACAACCATGTCACCGGGTCGCCTTTCTTTGTAACCAAAAGAACTCCTCCACCCGCGAGCCCGAGGCCAACAAGTGTGAAGTAGCCGAGAATCATGACCAATATGAGTTGCCACGGGTTAACGTTGAAGGGGATAGAGAATGCAATCCCAAAAAAAGTGATCATTAAAAACGTGCCGATTACCAATTGAATAAATGAGCTAACCGCAGCATATGCAATCACTCGGCCAATAGAAAATGGTGTAGTCAAAACAGCTTCCAATGTACCTGTCCGCTGCTCAGAGGATATTAGTTGCGAGAAACCGGAGAGAGAAGAACTCATAAAACCAGTAAAAAGCGCTCCAGAGACCAGAAACGCCATCACGCTTCCACCATAATTCTGTAATGAAGGAAAACTGTTTCCCTGCTGGAGAAAAACAGCCAAGAAAGCAAACTGAACTATGCCAACAACCGCTGAAACAACACCTAGCATCAAGGAGAGCTTATAAGTTACGAGTTCAAGGAATTCTCTCCGCAAATACAGGTAGAGGCCGATTAAAAAAGAATGCATTTTATCTACTCCGGTCATCAATTACTTCGTTGACCTCGATCCCAATTCGTTCAAAGGATTGAAGCACTGATCCAAGAGACTTACCAACAGGTATATCAACCTCGACCTCGGACTGAGAAATCACACAAGACACTTCGGGAATTGATGCAATGGATTCAGGGTCAAGAGATCCGACTATTCTAAAACGCTTGCGGGCAGTAATGGAGTCTCGAGTCTCGAGATGAACACGTGTCGCATTCCCATTTTTAAGATATATTACATTTCCTGTGGAGGTAGCAAGGTCGGCCACGTTGTGGGTAGAGAATAGTATACTAGCTCCGTCGGCGCTCTTGTCCGTCATGGCTTGATAGACAAGCCTGCATGACTTGGCATCTAGGTTTGCCGTAGGTTCATCTAAGATATAGAGACTGGCTGGCGCAGCGAGCGCTCGCGCAAGTCCTAGTCGCTTTCGTTGCCCTAGGGATAAGTGCATGAATGGAATATCCTGCAATCCAAGCAAATCGAATCTGTCCAGAGCCATGTCAATTGACGACATTGCAGTCCTGCCATAAATGCCACGAAGCGACAAGAAATAGCGGAGATTTTCGCGGGCTGACAAGCGATAATAAAATGATCTTTCGGAGTAGAGCGAGCTCGAGAGCCTTTGCAGTGCACTCCCTCTCTTCTGATAAAGATCCGAATCATCAATTAGGATTCGACCCAAGTGTGGGCGAAGTAGCCCCGATAGTGCTTTCAACAGTGTCGTTTTTCCTGTTCCATTACCGCCAAGGATTGGAAGAACTTGCCCTGAATCGATTTCAAGGTTCAAACTATGCAAGACTGGATTTCTCGATTTTCCATAGATCAGTGTCACATTTAATGCTCTAGCAATCATATTCCCTCACAAAGTGTAGGAGAAACAAAAGGAAAGAAAGCCGGTAGATGCGCAATAGAGTCGGTGTATTCTAGTGCCACTCGGACAGCCAAGGTGCCCAAGTCGCCTTCGAGAAATCCACTGTCAATAGGATTCGCAACAGAACAATCGATCTCTTCAAGGAGCTGATCGCGAATAGGCCGACTATCCTTGTGGCTCAAGTAGGGGTGAAGCCCTAGGACTATTCCCGCTCGGCCATGGCATATAGAGTTATCAACAAGACCGATTACGCCAAGATCATGTACTTGACTGGTATTAACCTTCAGGGGAGCAATAGCGGCATTCAATAGAGATTCCGCAATTATTGGATCAACCGGTTTCAGCATTAGCGACAAAAAATAGAAGGGCATGTTGCCGTAACACCAGGCATACCGTCCATTACTAACGGTTTCAGTATAATCTGAGGAAGAGTATGGAAGTATGTAGTTTCTCGAGTGATTCGAAATATCAACAAGCTGCCTTATCGCAGCGAATGGTTCCATATTATTATCATGGTTCACATCCGAAAGAATGCAACTCATCAATACTCCCAAAATACCATGCGCGTAACCATAGTCGGTGGTCGTCTTCTGAGCCACGGAATCCTGTCCCGAAGTGGCTGATAAAGACCCGAAGGCGTGGAAATTCGAAGTTGCTAATAGTTCGCAAAATCTACTGCAAATCTGCCGAGAAATCAATCGCAGCCCATCGGACCGGAATCGCATGCCATACAAAACCACGCCAGAGAGTCCGGATATAACGTCGTAATATTCGGATGATATTGGCGCATTCACGTTTGATAAAAATGTCAATTGTTGTCTTGCCTGAAAGACGATCCTCGATTCAAGTTCTCTAATCGCGCCTTGATATCTGCTTCCTCCACGGGAAATCGACTGCAGACACCAAGCCAATAGTGTGGTCCCCCCGAACAGTCCAATTCCAATGTTTGGGGTATGTTTATATTCCAAAATCATGCTTGTCGCGTAGTTGTGAGCCTGAACATCATATCCAGCATCGGGAAATAATGCGTCAAGGACACTTAAATATAGAATTGCGGCAGGAGTCCCTCCGTTAATGTTAAAGCTTTTCGTACGATTAGCCTCTTGATACCGAATGGGGATGATATCTTCGAGATTACTTGCAATGAGGGTCACCTCCTGTTGAATGTCATTACGTGTCTTCATTCCTCACCTCCAAAATCTGCGGATCTTAGATGATTGAGAAGAGCCCGCCAGAATATGGCCTCGTCTTTACGATCAAGCCCAAGGCGATTTGCAGACATGTGTGCAATAGATTGCTTAACGTCTTGGGCTGAAGCATTACTTTGAAGCTGGCAGGATGAAAAACGCGCAAGAACCTCTTGCATTTCGTCGGTAAACACTTCGGGCATATCGTCGGAACTAAAAACACTTCGCAGAGCTCTGGCGGCTTTTCTAATAGAATGCCGATCTGCTTCAAACTCATGTTCATAGCTTTCTGCTACGGCAGATACGTAATGTCTGGTGAACCCCAGTTGCTGGATAAGGAAACACATATAATTGCTTTTGGCTTTTTGTACCTGCTCGGGGGTATCCGATGATAAGCGGGTAAACATCTTAACCAGTTGGGTGCTCTCAAGACACCAGAACGATTCTAAATATTTAAAGCACTCGGGACCTCCATACCGTGAATACTCGGGAAGTCTAAGATTGAATTCGACATCTGTCGCGAGGCGTAGCGAGAGTACCGAATCGCAAAACACCCGAATGAACGTGTCGTCAAAGCTTCCCCGCACGCGGATACGTAAACTTGGGCGACCTTCCTCAGAGTAGCGAACAAAGTATGCTTCGAGACCAGCGTCATCAAGAACATCAAAGGCAGTTGCAAGAACCCTCTCCTGATTAGAGTCGTTGCATAGCACAACAAAGGTAAAAGCGGTTGAACTCTCTAGAACGGACCGTTTTGACAAGTCTAGATTGAGACCGACGGGCGGAATCTGAGCGACAGGCAGAGTCGCCGTCTCCGCCCAATCAGTCGAAGAAACCGAAATGACAATTTCCGTAGCAAACCTAGCTTTATCGTCTGACTCAGACTTCGTAACACCTAAATCTTCTGGTTCGACGCCTCTCTCTATCCAGATATCCTCATCAGAGTTTTCGATGACGTGCTTTAGGAGTCGAAGATGGTCGAAAGCTGAAGTATCAAGCAGAATCTTGTTGTCTGACGCACCAGCATAGATATATCGAGGAACTTTTCGATCAGCCAAAACTCGTTTCAAATCATCAAGCGTCCCAATTCCCCTATTAGTCAACTTCCATTTCTCTCGTGATAGTATTGTGACTCCTAGGCGGATCTCCGGTAAGTGATTAGCGTGATTTTCATAACCCAACCAGCTCCAATATGGTGTGGCTTGATTCATTTGAGAGATTTGCACCAATGATCTACCTATTCCCGATAGCAAGTCTTGATTTACCAAGCCAGGAAGGTGGATATTTGCAACTTTTTGATGCCTTTCATCGAAGCAGTACATCTTGCTGGAACTCTCGAAAACTGAGATGTCTGACAAACCAACGATTGAAACAGCTTGCTCGACATGAGGCAAAAATCCCAAGGATAGAGCATTCCCGGATACAGAAGAATTTCCACTTAGAAAATCCGGCCTCGGGGAATTATAACGATATAGGAGTGGTAATCTCTCGGTGCGCTCAAGGCCAGATGCTCGGGTGACAATTTCACGATGATTGTTCTTCATCTCGGCAGAGAGCTCAGCAAACCTAGCCATGGCACGTCCTGCTAAAGGGATTGTTCCAATATCATCGAACACAAAGTTGGTCGAAGCCTCGCATGTTTGGGAATTTACTTTTTCGACTTTCAGTATGACGTCATAGGATGAAGCAAATTCCACTGCCGGCCATTCTCTTAATATGCGAGAAGCATAACGGCTTAAATCGATACTTGACTTATCTGAATTTGTAAATATAACCTCAGATAGAAATTTGTTGGTCAAATCAAATCGAGCTTTACCTTGCCCTGCAGGCTGAAGGTCTTCCGATCCAAGAGGCGGAAGCAGACCAATGCCATCATAGTTATCGATAACTTGGTTGGCGGGAAAACGGAAGTTACCATATCTAGAAATATAGCGTTCCGTAAAGGATTCAATATTCCTATTTTGAGTTGAAAATGAGAACAGTCTTCCCATCAACTCAATTGCCAATCCTGTATCGTCGATGAGATTACTTGGAAACGTGCCACTGAATCGTGCCAGCGAAAATAGCTGTACGGTTGAGGTAACATCTGACGATGCTAGATCCTCCTTCCAATCCCTCATTTGATAGGAGATTGGTGCGGCAAGGAGTATGCCGGAATCGATAAGGCCATCGATAAAAGCACTTAGGCCCTCAGAGGTCCGAATTTGGTTGCGAGTGTTGAGCTAAGTTGTTCAAGACCAATTAGGCGACCTTCTGTTACTTGTTTTACAGCTTGTACGGCTTCGCTGTAACGAACAGAAATCGTCTCTTGGCTCTTTGATGGTGATGGAATGTAAAGCCGTTCACCAAGAAGATAAGCGGATGGGTTAAATGTGAAGGTCTTTTCAATGTCATCAATCCCTACGGCTATCCGCTCGAGAATACGTCGCTGTCCTACTTCTAACTCAAGACCATCGGGATTTGATACAACATTCTCAAGCACTCCAACGGTTGCAAAAGTCGAAAAAGGAGTCGCTCTAGTTGTAAGGCGCGATAAGTATTTTAGCGCGCTTCGAGCTACCTTCAAAACCTTTGTTCGCTCAGTCTTCGAATCTTCTGCAAGATTTTTTGTGACAGCAGCGTAAAATGATGGAGCAGAGTTTTCTAGAACTGCACGAATACCGGGTTCGGATATGACGGTGTCCGCGAACACCGATAACGCGGAACTGCCTTTCTTAGGAAACTTGTCGACGGGAAGCGCTGCAATCCTCACGTATGGAGATCCGAGCAGAGTATATCTAGACACGTTTCACCGCCTTAAGCAGCAGCCATGCACTTGCCATGGCAACAACTACACCGACCGGAATCACATAACCGGCAAATCGCGCCCCGCTTAGCATCCATGTGGTCGGTATAACGGCATGCAGAATCGGCGAGCCCTCGAACATGCCGGAGCTGACCGGAAGGCCGGCGACGATGAAGAAGCCGACAATGCTCCAAGCGACAACAGGACTGGCCCAGAGTCGCAGGACGAAGCATGCAAGGGAAAGAACGACAGCGGTGAACGCAAACATCAAAGCGACATGCAACGAGAGCGGTCTCTTATTGACGATAAATCCGACGGCAAATCCGTACAGCAGAGTCAGGCAGATGCTGACCGCGACACCAAGCAATAGTGACTTCAAGGTAAAGCGAAGCAGGAGCCGATCGTGGATGCTGAAGGAACGATATGAGCGGGGCACCCTCGCATGGGAGAAAACAAGGCCGGCCGTGGTTATGGGAAGTGCCATCACCATCGCCGACTGCGCCACCGCGCCCATGCTCCCGTAACGCAAAAAGAACAGCGGAAGCAGCAGCACGGCCACAAAGGCGAGCATCGACCAACGGATCAATGCCACGCGCTCAATACGCAATAGGGACTTCATTTCCTGTCCACTCCTTCGCGACGGAACCAGCTCAACAAAACATAGACAACCAGGAGCACCACAATCGGGACGACCACCACCACAGGGCCGACAGACGATCGGCTCGCCGTTTCCGCCGGCGACATCACGGTGCCGTTCAGATTCAACCCGACGACCCGTAGGGCGTTCGCGACGTAGGGCGTCGCATAGTCGGACAAGTCGCCCGGCAGAAGAACCCATACATAGCAAAGGATGGCCGAGACGATCCCGGCGACTTCGGGATTGACGGCAATCTCGACGATCGAATAGATCAGGGCAGTCAAAAGGCTTTGCAGCACGACGAAGCACAGGACGACGGCCAGATTCGGATGCATCCCGGTACCCATCAGAACCATGATGACGTCGAAGCATAATACGCTCAGCAGGTTCACAGCGGCCAGAATCAAAGCCCGGAATATGGTTCTGAGCGAGCACGGCTTCCATGCGGAATACACGTGGCGGGGCAAACCTCCATAGTGCGCCTTCGCAACCCTGGCATCGCACACAAAGAGCAGCGCAAGACAAATCACCGGCTGGGTGCCGGTGAAGAAGAAGCTGTATCCTCCAGCTATCGGGGTTCCGTTCGCCGCGCCTGAAATCCACGAACCCAGCAGAAGGGACGCCACGGCTCCGAACACCGCGGCGAGAAAATACCATACGTTCCAGTAATAGGCGACCAACGCGCGAACAGGAGAAACGGCACTCACCTTTACCTCCCCTGATACAGGTCCGCGAGGTTTACCCCGGTCAGATCCGTGAATTGCGCGGCCCGGCCATGTCGAATCACGATGCATTCATCCGGGACTCCCTGAATCTCATGAAGCAGATGCGTGGAGATGACGACGCAGTTCCCCCTGTCCCGATAGGCGCGAAGCGTTTCGGACAAGGAGGCTATGCCATCGGGATCCAATCCGTTCTGCGGCTCATCGAGGAACAGAAACCTCGGATGCGGCACAAGGGCGAGACACAGCTCCAGACGCTCCTTCATACCCGTCGAATAGTCCTTCGCCTTCCGTCCATGCGCCGCGTGGTTGATGCCCACATTGTTCAACGCCGTCTCCGGGTCCACGTCCAGACCCCAGAACGCGGAGACCACCTCGACGTTCTCCCTACCAGACAGGTAGGGAAAGAAACTGGGATGGTCTATCGCCGCGGACATCTCGTTGATGTTCGTCCCGGTGTATGTGACCTCCCCGCTCACGGGCCTGATCCGCCCGAGCAGCGTCTTCATCAACGTGGTCTTACCCGCGCCGTTCGCCCCGAGCAGACAGACGATCCTACCCGTATTCAACCGCAAGTTGATGTCACTGACAATCGGGGAATTCTTGTACCCAATCGAGAGATTGGTCGCCAATATAACTGGCATGATCCACCTTCCAAAAAGGCGTTCCTAGAGACAAGGCTTGCCTCTAGGAACGCACGATGCTACGACGACGTTGCTAATGCTTGCTTCCCCGGATTCAACTTGTAAGTGCAACGGCTGGTTTCGGGTCGGCTTGTTTTGATTATAGCTTGGCCATCTCCTCGTCCCATACCTCGTTGGGCGTTTTGTAGCCGAGGAGCTTCATGGGGGTGTCGTTGATCTCCCCGACGATCGCGTCGAGCTCGTCCTGCGTGAGATCCTCGAAACTGGTTCCCTTGGGCAGGTAGCGGCGGATCCTGCCGTTCCTGTTCTCGTTGCTGCCACGCTGCCAGGAACCGTACGGGTCGGCGAAGTACGTGAGCATGCCCAGCGCCTCGTCCACCAGCACGTGCAGGGACGCCTCCGTGCCGTTGTCCCACGTGCGGTCGACGCGCGCGGCCGGCGGCATGCCCTTGAATATCTCGTACTCGGCCCTGGCCGTGGCGGACGCGCTCTTGTCGTCGACGAGCCGGGCGAACAGCCTGCGGCTCCTGCGCTCCACTGCCACACATGCATTGTTCATCGAGAAGAATACGGCAGAAAGAGAATACTGTCAGCGCTTTTGCTTGAAGGAATACGGACAGGCGTGATGACGCTATCTCCTGTTTTGGTATCTATTGCGAGAATGCTTCCGATGGTTTTGATTCCCTTCGCCTCTGACATAGTTTTATCCCTTACAAGAATAAGAGCTTTATCTCGAGAAGCAATAGCTTGTGCGACATATTGAGTGTCCTTTATGACTGGAATATCAAGACATTCAGAATGATCGATATCGTATGAGCCATCAGAAATTTGGCATGCTTGGGTAGAACTAATAATCCACGGCCTTTCTCCTACAGAAAGAAGAGATTGAAAGTTTGATTCCACTCGCATACTTGCTACTCTGCCTAAGGTATTGGCATCAAATACATCTATCTGTTTTGGTGATCCATTAAGATCGGTTCCAACAGCTAGAAGTCGGCCACCCCACAGGACTGTTTGATTATAAAGTAAATTGTCATCTGTGACATTCTCGTCAATATTCTTTGTCGAGAAGTTATATCTGATTATATTACCCTGATATCGATTAGAACTCAGCGTAAGTTCGTGACCGACGATAAACATATCCTCATCTGTGGAGACTTGATCTTCAGTATAAATTTTAAGTACACGCTTCTCCAAAACTTTGCCATGAGAATCTTCGACGACCAATAAATTGAGATAGGAATCATGCTCAGGAGAGTCGTTGCCATTCATTACTGCAGCAATTCCTCCGTTATGAGGTTCAATGGACATAACTCCGGAGTAATTGGAATCCGAAAGAAGATGAACAAGTTTTGATTCGCTGTTTTTCCCTACAATCAAATGTGTATTATGACGATGTCCCCCCGCAACGAACACGCCATCTTCATATGAGTACTTAAACGCATCTTGCAAGTCATCTAGGGGCTTGCTGCCAATAATTCCCCCTTGATCATCAATTGTAATCATTCCGCCTTTATTTGACGAAAACATATCCGAGTAAATAATTTCATAAGCCGCAGGAAGATTGGATTTCTTATATCGTCCGTTAAATAGGAAACGCAGTAATAGGCACATAGCTAGAAGTGCTATAATTAAAAGGGTCGTCGTCACTACTAGTGTGGCACGTTTTCCGTTTCTCATTTTTCACCTCATCGTATATAGTGACTCCTGCTCTCATATAGGAAATGAGGGCAGGAGTATTCTAAGTTACACTCTTCTTACCACGTAGGTATTCGAGGAATTTACAAGGTCTGCAGGCGCTATGACACCGTTAGGGACAGAACCCGTTTCCGTGTTAATTCCGGCATTGAGCCAGGCTCTCCATACCAGCTGACTGCAATAGAACTTGTCGGTTCTGTTTTTGTCGAAGAAATTCCAGTTATAGCCTTTTCCAACTTGACTGGCTGCATATCCTGCCGCACTGGAAAACTG
The DNA here is from genome assembly GCF_026016385.1 of Bifidobacterium sp. FKU. Lineage (NCBI taxonomy): Bacteria > Bacillati > Actinomycetota > Actinomycetes > Bifidobacteriales > Bifidobacteriaceae > Bifidobacterium > Bifidobacterium sp. FKU. The sequence continues at coordinate 578,382 of NZ_CP092888.1, read as the reverse complement.
AGCAGAGGATGCGCCGTAGGGTCGCACTAGAAAGGCACCACTTTTAGAGCCCCAGTTGTTGCTATACTTTTGGACGCCGTCCTTGTTGATCGGGCTCCAGTTTTGGGCGTAGGATTCGATAGTCGTCGAGCTGGACGATGAGACTATTGCGGCATGCCCGGTAAACGCCACGCTGCCGGAATCTATAAGAGTGCTTACTAGGATGTCTCCATACGTTCCAAGACTGTTAGCAAGCAGAACTGGCTCCCCAGCTTTTGCATCGTGTTGTGCAGCTTCTTGACCTTCAGCAAGAAGCTGTGGTAGGTTGCGATTGATTTCAGCAATCGTTTCCTGATCTTCCTGATACGCTTTCGCATATCGAGAATCGGTAGGAATATCGGGATGTGGAGAAGTGTTGGCAGCGAATGCGATTCCCGGAGTCGCAATAAAAATTGACAAGCTCAGAAATACGGCGAGTGTCGCTTTGAGGGTTTTCATAGTTAGTCCTTAGCGTTCATTAGGAAATGACGATAGATAGGACCACCCGCTTCGACGCGGGATATAGTACGGAAAGAAGCACCTTCCGCAAACGTACATTCTCAGTATTGCAGTTCTCAGGTTGAGCGGTTCCTGTTCCCGCTCAATTGTCATCTTTAGATGACAGCCTGTCTGCTGTCTCTGCAGTGATCGACATGGTTGTCCGCCGCTATTCCGCCGGTTTTCCCTGACGATGAGTGTCAACGGAGGCCGTTGCCTGTCGGGCTCCTTGATCGTCGTCAGAGGAGGCCGTCGTGGATTTGTTGAATCAGGTGCTTCAGTTGTTCGTCAGGTTCGCCACTATCGGCGGCGGCCTGTGGCTGGTGTGGGGTGCCGTCACATGTGGAGGACTTCATCGTAGCCATGCTCAACATGATCGGCGGCGTTGGCGCCGGCTCGGTCACGGCCGGATTGCTGTCCCAGGCGCCGGAGACATGGAATCCCGCCCTCTACCAGCTGGCGGTGAACGTGCATGATGTGGCGGTCAAGCCTTTGACGTCGGTGGTGTTCACGGTGGTGCTGTATGTGCGGTTCATCGAATTGTATGCGTTGACGGCGTTCCAGTCGTTGCCGTTCGCGTTCCTGGTGCATGAGGACACCAAGCCGATCGGCGTGGGGTTCTTCAAGTCGCATGCGCGCACGTCGGCGAACGCGGTGTGCCTGCCGTTCGCGTTGTGGGGCTGGTGGCGTCCGAAGGGGCTGAAGCCTGAACGGTATCTGGGATACATGCTGCGCCAGCGTTTCGGTCCGAGGGTCTACCTGCTTGAGTCCTATGTTCCCGCGAGGTTTCCCGGCAAACCGTCGTTGAAGGAGAAGAGCCACAGTCGGGTCAGGGGGAAGGAACGTGCGTCGCCATGTCTGATGTCAAAAAACGATAAGACGATCAAAAGCAGTGGATTGCGGCATGGGAAGATGACCGGGACAAGCCGGTCGAAGAACCGTCGCATTCCTCGTTCGTCGAAGGAACTGATTGGCTATGATTCGATGCTGTCCAACGGGATCGCGTATCTGGGCGGCGACCGGTGGAACGTGTCGCTGCGGATCAGCGACATCAACTATCAGGTCGCGACCCAGGACCAGCAGCTGGACGTCGTGGACCGGTGGGGCCGTTTCCTGGAACTCGGCGGGCAAGAACATGGGCGTGCGGATCACGGTCGCCACGCGCATGCTGGATCCCGAGGAGGTGACGCGCAGCATCGCCATGCCCCTGCAGGGCGATGCGTTGGATGGATTGCGCGGGGACTTCAACCGCAATGTGCGCCGGCGTCTCGCCGGCCGTTCGCCCCGGCCGGGTGAATCCGCGGGGACGCCCGACGCTCAGCGTCGTCGTCCCGCCCATGCGGGGCGGATGCCGTGCTCGCCGGCCGCGAGCACGAGGGTCGCCAGCGAACAGTCATCGTCCAAGGCCAAGGCCTTGAGCGCGCGCACCGCGGCCACGGTCGAACGGTCGGCCATCCACATCAGGTACGCGCACGCCGCCATCGGCTGTGCCTCGTACCCGTCCGGCGCGTCGGCCGTCACCGATTCCAGCAACGCCGTCGCCCGCCCCCAGCGCCGCATGTCCGGCTGACAGTCGGCGTCCTTGAACGCCCGTGACAGTTCGCACGTGACCACGGCCGCCGACTCCATCGAATGCGGCCGGGCGTACAGCATGTGCAGTTCGCCGCCGCCCATTTCGCGCAACGCGGCGAGTATCAGCGCGTCCCGCATGCTCAGGTACTCGGTCGCCAGCACCGCCAGCGTGACGCGCTCCTCATGGGAGAAACCGCCCCCGTCGCGCGACAGCAGGCCGTTCCACCTGTCCATCAGGGGCGCGAACCACTTGTCGGCCGCCTTCTCGGGGCCAAGCTCCCGCCGGTCCTTACGGAACCCGCCGCATACGCGCTCCGCCAATCCTGTTCCCGTAGTGCGGGTGTCCACCATGTCGTTCATGTCCATCGGTCCTTTCCGTGTGGTTTCCATTTCGGACACCACCCGCCTGCCATGCGCGCAGGCGGAGCGGCACGGGACACGGCGCAGGAAGCGAAGACGGAGCGCATGGCATGCTGGTGGTGGCCGCAAACCCCTCGTCAGATTCCACGCGGCCCACCCGCCGCGAGCATGCGAGCGGCCAGACAACACCGTCATGCGCGCAGCGCATGGCCTAAGGCTGCGTTCCCACGCCGATGAAGGAGAGTATGTCGAACGGGCTTTGCCCGGAAGCATTCTCTTCTGAATCGACATGAATGACGCACTGTCCTCTTTAGATGACAAAACCGTCGCATGAAACAATATGGACATTCCAATGTTGCAGCTTTGCTATAATCAGATGCTCGAGAGTAAGGAGTGATAGCAACTCTATCTGTGTCTCATGCATGAGACACAGATACTTTGTGTTATCATATGACATTCTTTAGAACCTAGAACTGAGGTGAGTAATTTTAATCTAGACACGGGGCGATACTGCAAATATTGTCTCTGCACAAGTAATTTGCATGCCACTGTATGGCACCAAATTATTCAAATAAATTCGTTATCGGGTCCACACGGCAAGGCAATGTACTCAGGAAAAAGAATCAGAATCGCAATTGTAGACAATGACAAACTTGCCATCGGTATGATGAGACTACTGATTGGGCATCTCCTCCCGTCAGCGGACATATGCTGGACCGCATTCACAGGTGAGGAGGCCGTCAGCAAAAGTCTCTTCGACAAGACACAGCCCGACGTACTAATAGTGGATATGTCACTAGAAGGCATGAGTGGATTCGAAGTGTGTCGAAGGATCCGTTCCCGGACCCCCAAAATCGCACTCATAGGGGTGACTGCCTTCTCTCCTGAGCGTTACTATGCTGATGCACTGTCCAATGGGGCCAATTGCCTGATTCCCAAAGTCCAGATGAGAGATATATGCCGGGCATCATATCGGCTTGCGAACGGGCAACAGCCCGGCACTCAATATGAATCTTCCGAGACTGCTCAGGAAGCGTACTCCAAGCTTTCGCCCGAAGACGCTGGTCAGTATCACAAAAACCTCACCAGAAGGGAAACGGAGGTCATGAGTCTGTGCGCACGTGGATACACCTCCCAGGAGATAGGCGATTACTTGGGCATAGGCGAATCAACTGTCAAGACCTACATCAAACGCGTGACCGAAAAAATGGACGTTAAAAATCGAACTCAAGCGGTGATATGTTGGCTCAAAGAGAGGGAATCATGAGGATTCGGAAATCTCCTCTTGTTTCCTTTGTGCTCAACCATCCCACGTACATCGGATACCTACTTTCCATAGTTAGCGTCGCACTCACTATGGCGGAAACTATGATATTGCCCCCCAATACAATATGGACGCTGGTATTCTGTATCATCCATATGATCGCGGTAATGATGCTTCCGAGCCGACCACTATTAGGGAGCAACCTGGCACTAGCATCGTTTATCATATGCTGCTTCATACCCGATGACGGAGGACCCACCCTGCTCTGGGGCACTTGGCTTTCGTTGGCGTATATAGGATTATCGATTAAGTCACCGATTGGGTTTATGTACCCGCTGATCGTCTCGGTCGCACGCATGTGGAGCTTCAACGAAGCAGGGACACCATTTCGGGAATCTTTCACATTGCTATTCATCATGTTCTTCGCTTATTACATTGGACGAGCCCTCGGATGGAGGAACATGAAGCATCAGGCCGAAACAAACAGACTGGAACGCAATCAGCTACGGCAACGTTTGGACACGCTACGCAAGGAAAACGAGGCCGCCATCCATATCCATGATTCGGTCGCCGCGAACCTGACCTATGCCGCAATGCTGCTGGACGACAAGATGATCCAGAACGAATATGAATTTACGGAACGTGAAATCAGCGAACTGCACGGGAAAATAATGGACACTCTTAAAGACGTTAGAACAGCCATCAATCTGATGCAAGGCGAGGAAATTCCCCATCAGACCGGAGACAGCACGACAGCCGCCGCGAAAATACAATCAATCATCAACAGTGGCGACGAATCGTTAATGAGACTCGGATTCTCCGGCAAAACCGAACTGTCAGTTCGGTCCCTGAACCACGCGGATTCCCGTTGCCTGATTGAAATATCCTCACTGCTGCCTGAATTGTATACAAACATTGCCGTTCATACATCGCCGAACAGCGAGTATTTCATTCGCATCACCTATAAAGACGGAGCGATGATTATCGATCAGGTCAACGAAATCTCAGATAGCACACTGCTTCCAGACAAGCCGGCTTCGAACAACGGGCTGAGACTGCACACCGAACGAATTCAGTCCGAGGGAGGAGCCGTGAAAACCTCATCCGAAGATGGAACATGGCAGTTCCATGCGTCAATACCAGTACGCACAAATCAGTGACGGCAAAGCCATAGCAGAAATGGCGGGCAATGTTGATTCAACATCAAAGAAGGCTCTGACGCATTAGATGCATATGGAACTGCATAATTGACAGATTCCATTGGACTCCCCGAAGCCGTCAGAGAGAAAATCATTAGTGCAGCAATAATATTCATATCCACCACTTTCTTACTCCGGTGAAGTATGCCATAAATACGGTAGTTGCATCTCAAATCAATCTTTCGATGTCAACTTTCGTATGACATCGAAAGACAACATGCTTACACTTCTCGGTAGCCGCATCTTGCGGAAACAATTACTTGACACCAATGTCTCCGCATACGGCTTGATTACCGTCAGGCGTCGTGCATTAGATAAACTCTCTCTGAAACGTAGACGGATCGTCTAATACAATTTCTTTATAAAGTCTATTTTACCTGCTGCTTTCAAATATAAAATCTCGTGCCAAAGTATCTACAATATGACTTTGATGCTCAGCAACCGTCAACTGATAATATCTAACAGCAACTTTTTCGCTGACATGCCCCAGTTCATTCATAACTTCACGCAGAGTTCCCCCTTGTAACATCAATAGAGTCGCATGACTCGCACGCAATCCCTGAAAAGTCAGATCGGGTCGATTCGCCTTTATTCGCGCTTTAGCAAACTGGCGTTCTAACGTGGTCTGCGACATTATCTTCGATCGTTTAGGAACAAATACCGGAGAGTCAGGAGTAGATATATCGCAATAGTCGCATAAATGCTGTCGCAGCATCGGCATAATCGCATCCGGTATATGCACGTTCCTCACACTAGATTCTGTTTTAGTCTTGCCGTATTGGACCGTACCTCTATCTGTTTTACCTCGGTTCACTGAATGCCGCACGTGCAGCGTTTGTTTGTCCAGGTCAATATCTCTAATTTGAAGACCGCATAGCTCACCGCATCGCAAACCTCCCACTAAAGTGGAAAGAAATACCGATAACCGCGTGTACGTCGGCATTGACTCGGCTAAAATCCGAAGCTCATGCGGCGTAACTGGAGGAATATCAATTCGAGATGATCGAGGGGCTGGAGGAATATGGAATATAAAAGGATTGAATTGCAGCAATGACGCAGATCCGTCTAATCCGGCCTTTGTCGCAGATTCCAGTACCGCTTTCAACCTCATGCAAGAACGACGAAATGCCCAGGGTCCCTCGCAGTGAGGAGCATCATACCATTCTTTGATTATCATTGGCGTAATCTCAGTGAGAAGCAAGTTCTCGAAAAAAGGCATAAAATGTCCTATATCCACATGAAGGTTGCGCCTAGTTCCTCCTGCTACATCTTCGCCGTTCGGTAGTCGATAATTCTTTTCCCACCAATTCACATAATCGCAGAATTTGACTTTATCTCGCTTCGTCTTGTCATCTTCTTGCATTGCTTCTCTTTTTCTCAGTGTCGGATGAGTCCAAGTGAGAATTCCCTTATGTTGAAGATCAACCAAGTATTTTTCTTCCTCAAGCCATTTTCGAGCTTCCAACTCTTGCCAAGGTTTGAACTGTCTTTGAACACGTTTCCCTGATTCCGTAGGATGAGGATAGCGAACCTGCCAAGCCACGATTTCACCATCTTTGCTGTATCGAGCTATAACCGTTCCCCACTTACTGCGAGCTTTACGCGATTGCTTTTTCTGGGAATACCTGTTCTGGTGCATAACATCTCCGTAAATCAAAGAGGTGCACTGAATATATGCCTCTTGTGAGAGATTGAAACCAAGAATTCCTGATAACCAGCATTTTTGCTGAATTGTTGTCATCTTAATGATGACTGCACGACGGGTATAGAATCTCACTAGAAAATCATGCACATATATCAGGGAGAAGATAAATTAGACATCAAATCAATGACTTGCTGCTCTAAGATGAATACTGAAATCAACCCATTATAAACACGGACGATCTTGACTGTTCCCGAAGCAGCAACAAAAAACCTTAGCGCACCTTTCTGAACTAAAAAAATCCTTGGTGCGCTAAGGTAAGATTGTAAGGAATATGATATTTCTACATGATATAATCCGTGAAACAAGAGGAAACTATATACATATCCGCAATCGACCATACTCAATGGCGGTTCAAGCACTCATCTCGTTCACAATTCTAAACAACTTTCAGGATGAGCGAGCAGGAGCAGAAGACTTAGTCACTTAAAACATGAATTTTAGAATTCAAAAAAAGAGTCCAATATTCTACTTGTTCCAATAATGTCTTTCGTTGATCTATTTCAAATAAAAGAAGTCCAATATTATCAGTAGATTCAGATTGAGCATCGATATAATCTCCACTTTTATATGAAGTAGAAAATGATATTACGTTAGAATTATTAGCAATTGTATTAATATCATACTTGTCGATTCTGCCTCTTTTTGGCAGAATCGACAAGTAACCATACAATTTATCCGTAACACATGATGCACAGAACGGTAAACCAAGCTGTACGCGAAAAGACTCTTCGTTCATTATAAAACCATATTTTCGCTGTATGGCATCGCTTATGAGCAAACCACCAGTACGACTTGCTATTTCTATGAAATAAGGTTTCATTGATTCATCAAGGATCCATTCTGCATGAATAGATCCATTATCAAACTTTGGGTCCGCAAGCAATTTGCGCGTTTCATTTGTCAGAACCTTAAAAGGAGTAGAAAATGGAGATATCTGTAGATCTGCAACTGTGCTCAATGGAAATTGAGGTTTAATATCCTCGTTAAACAAAGTTGTACTTTTTCCAGAGGAGTTCAAATACATCGATACTGATGTGAACACAAGCCGTCCATTGGATATTATTCCATCTACATGGTAAAGATTTCCCTGAATGAAAGACTCGACATCTAGTCCATCATTAAAATCTAAAACTCGGCAAAAGGATTGAAGCTCACCCTTATCTGAAATGAGTGAAACATTCTTAGATCCATATTCATTCTTCGGCTTTATTATGATAGGGAATCCATGTCTCGCCACGAAAGAATAAATATCTTCTTGATCAAAAGCAACCGTGAACGAAGGCACCGAGATTCCCGCAAGACTCGCCCATTCTTTCATAGCAATTTTATCTCGATAGAGAAATGCGCTGAAATAAGATTGACCAGGAATATCGAGCAAGCTTCTTAGCTTAGCGGCCCTCAGAATGTCCAGCTCTGACAAGGCAATGATTCTGTCAAAAAGTCTTTCGCCATGCAGCTCTATCACAAGTTGTTCAAGCGCTAAATCATCATCATAAGATTCGAAGTAAACAAATTTGCTCAATCCTCTTTTTTCAGAGTCTGGTATATCGTATCGAGAAATTAAAACTACATCTGTGTCTTCCATTTCTGAGTGCTCAAGCCACGAAGTTACAGAGGCGCGAACCCAGGGCACACGATTAATCATGCATACATGCATGTTCACTCCTTAGATGTGTTTATATGAAATAAACTAAGTACACAATTCATCTGACGTTCAAGCGAAAAATAATCTATATCATCAATTATGATATAACCTCGTCGTTTGCTGCTATCAGATATTTCACTTAAATAGTCGCCTATTGAACAGGTTAATTCATGTTGGAATCCTTTTAATGCTTCAGGATGACTGAAACCAGTAACAATGCCCGGCTGAAAATCGAAGTAATTCTGTTGAGAAAAGCGTGAACTTATTGAAGGAAAAACAGGATGCAAACCGCATAATAGCATGCAATACATCCATAAAAAATTCATTTCATAGCTTATGGATATGAGATCTACAATCCTGTCACCAGGACGTCGACCCGCACATTCAACCAAAAAAGGATTGTCATCAGAAGAGATAATCCATTCAGCATGTAATGCAGCAGTTTCTATCTTTGCCTTTTTTACAAGCAGATCCATAAAATGATATATATTCACCTTTGCTTTTTCACTAATTATTCCTGGAACTTGATGTCCAGATTCAACAAAAAAACCATTTTCGTATTTGAATTTCTTTGTTATATTTCGAAAAACTATTTGTTTATCATCTACAATATATTCACAGGAATACTCGGCACCAGGGATAAATTCTTCAACGAGTAGACCATCCTTCTCATTATGTAGACTTGCTATAGACTCGCAGAATTCCCACTTCTCATCGATCTCTGATGCCTGATTAATACGTACAACACCTTCGCTAGCAGAAAGTGTTCTAGGCTTGATCACTACTGATGATTGCTGACGATTTGCATAAAACTTTTTTACATCTACTCTACTTGACGCAAATATGTAATCAGGCTGAGGAATATCATATTTCTTACAAAAATTCCTTAGCTCAAGTTTATTTCTAAAAATATGTGCGCCGATATCGCCAATACGCGGCACGCATAGTTTCTTCGCACAATAGTTTGCATCCTCAACTGAATTTTCAAAACACGGAATAACTGCATCAAATTTTACAGTTTGCACCAATAAACAAATGATAGAATCCAATTCTTCTCTATTCCCATATTGGAAGAAATGTATATCATTTGAAATATCAATTACGGTATTATCCACACTGTCTTTTTGATGCAGAATATATATAACAGAATCAGGATCTGATTCAGAAATGCATTTTGCTATAACAGCGCTTTCTCCAATCATTAAAAAATTCATCATGATCTTCAATCCTTATTAGCACCGGCAAAACGAGAAAAATATAAAAGCAATGACATAATGGCCAATACACCAACAAATACATCAATGCCAACGAATATGCTGTTATCAACTATATGTGTAAATATAGGTATAAATACTAAAGTTGAAAATGCAACAAAAATATCTCGCAAACTTGATAGTTTTCCATGCACCGTGTTTTCTGCAGTCTTTTGCAATTCCGTCTGAAAAACAGCAATACTTGATCCATTAATCAAACCGATTAGAAACATTACTAAAGACGAAAAAAATGGAGATGGGAAAGAACCTAGGATGCAATAACATATTGCTTGAAGGAGCATCAACAGCGGAGCGACCCCGCTGAAGGACCATCGGTTTAATACTCTCTCCACTAATAGAAATGAAGAGATCGCCCCCAGGGCAAAGCCTCCATCCAATATCGATATGTAAGCACTATTCGCCAATACTTCAGTTGCAAACTTTGGTTCGATAAGATTTACAAAGCTAACCGATATATAATCAAAAATAGAGAAAACGATCAGTAATGTAAGTTTTTTGTTTTCCAAAATATTTTTTATCATGGAAAACCACGCAAGATACATCGATCTCAACACATTTTTATCGTTTGTTGTATTGATAGAATCAGAACTTCTCACTAAAATAATTCTGTTCATCATAAAACTAGTTATGAGAAAACAGCCAGAATTAATTCCTAAAGCATAAACTGGATTGTTTGTCAAAAGCAAAGGTGCCGCAAGCGCAACACCAATTAGCTGTCCACTTTGGTTTGCCGAACTCCGAATTCCATTAAATGAAAGCAGAGTTATATTATGGCGTTCAACTTCAGGGATCAACTTAAAGTTAGCAGCTCTGAAAAAGGGGCTGCAAATACTTAATATAGTATTTATTACCATAAGTATTATTACAATATTTTTTGCGAACATTAAACATGAAAATACACCTCCTAAAAGAATCACACCTTGAATTAGATTAATGTAAACAGAGACTTTCTTTGCATCAATCAAATCAGCGACATATCCCGCTATTATATTCAACAAAAGCGATGATAAATTCTGAATAATCAGTATCAGGCCAAAAGCTCCGACAGATCCTGTAGCAGCATATAGCATCTGCCCCACGATTAGCGAGAACATTCCATTACCTATATTTGAAATAAATGTTCCAAATATAAATAATATGACAGATTTATTGCCTTTAAACATTTTGATTTTCATCATGTCCTTTTTTTGTGTTTAAAATCGACAAAACAAAATTACCCAATCTCTGCTCGTCTTCAGCTTCTGGGTACAACTCAACTTTTACGGGGTCGGCTCCTCGTATGGCTCCGGTATTCTCTAGCCTTGAGTCGAAATTATCGACTGCGGTACAGAAATCCTCATAAAATGTATCTCCTGAACCACATACACCAAAAGTCAATGAAGAAAGTTTTTCATGTTCCAACCATTCATAGAAGTCATTCGCATCGACCCAATCAGAACTCATTCTTCTCACCTCACCTCTATCGAGTGTCTGTATTATTGCACTTTGGTTTTCTTCTCATTCTGTTTACTAGTTTTTTGTCATCTATAGTTGACTCATACTGGCTATGTATGAATTCATCTACGAGTTGGTTGACAACTTGACTCCGGTGCTGATCGACGATGCGCTGGTAGTGCTTGATGGCGACCTTCTCGCTGGAGTGCCCCAGCTCGTCCATAACTTCACGCAACGTGCCGCCCCTGAGCATCAGCAGTGTCGCATGGCTGGCACGCAACGATTTAAAGGTTAGATCAGGTCTTCCCGCTTTTTCTCTGGCTTTGCGGAACTGACCTTCCAGCGTTGTTTGACTCATAATCTTCACCCGTCTTGGCGGGAACACCATGGCATCGGGATCAGTCCAGTCACAGTGCTGACGCAGATGATCACCAATCACGGGGATGAGCCCGTCCGGAATGAGCACACTGCGTATGCTGGAACGCGTCTTGGTATCGGCGATTCGCACGTGACCACGATCTGTTCGCCCTCGATTGACGGAATGCCTGACACGCAGCGTTCTCGACTTAAGATCGATATCCCCAACCTGCAGTCCGCACAATTCCCCGCATCGCAAACCCGCTGTAGTGTATGTCATCTGCGATAATGAAACATTCGCTCTCTTCGGCTTGCATGGTAGCATTGCGGGCAATGGCAATGATGTTCATGCGAAAGGCATATGGATGATAATCAGATTGACTGGCGTGAGACCGTAGAGGCACTTCTTGCCCGCTCGAAACGGTCATTCGTGCCGATTGACAAATCCTTCGTGCAGCTTCCACGCGGCAACGAAGAGCGCAACAGTGTGCTTGCCCGGTTCGTCAGGAACGGAGACAGGGTTCTCCAAGGTGAACACTTACACCGTGCTACCGCCGTTCGACCGGGAATCGCTGAACTCGTCCCGCAGAAGAAGAGACATAACGGAGGTGAAAGCCAATGAGTGATCCGGTCGCATGGAGCGATGAAAGCGTCAGAACGCAGGGAACGGTCCGCTGGATTTCAGCCTGATGGTCGCCTCCTTGGATTTTCGGACCGTGGATCTTCGCACAAGTTGACTCTTCCCGAAACGAATCAGATATCACTGGTTGCTGGTGAACGATATATTATGAGATAAGCCAGCCTCTGAGGAGGAAATGGAAGTAGGAGCCGGATTCCCTGTGCATCATGGGGGCCGGCTCCTGCGCTATCGATTACGAGCCACAGGAAGCTCTGGATGTAATGATTCCAATCATGACATTATTGAAGTTCCTGTATCAATGACATCAATATGTTTACCGAGCACGTCACTGTGCATCGACGATGCTACGTTATTCCCACTGACGGGAAGCAGCCACCGCGGCTGCTTACAATAGCTTCTCGACAAATTCCACAAAGATTGATCATCTGATATCTCTCTGCTTTTGGGCGATGCAGGCGATGCCGATTGCGGTCATGGCATACGCGAGGGCAATCGCGCCGCTGAGCATCGGGCTGATGCCTGGTTTGGGTTCCAGTATGGCGGTGCCGGCTATGGAGGGCAGCCATTCGTGCAACGTTTGGGGTGCCTGCAGATTGGTCACGACGATGGGCAGGAGATAATACAGGGCTATGTAGGCGGCCGCGCCTTTGCCCGCCGAGTCGAGGGTCACGCATAACGCGGCGGCGACCAACATTCGTCCGGCGAGTATCAACGCCACGGGCAGGCACAGCAGCAATGCCGTGGACAGCGGCGCGGGCCATGCCTGTTCGGGCACGACGGGATTGAGGATGAGACGGGAGACCCCGGTCGCGGCAAGCGCGCCGGCTGCCGTCACGGTGGTGCCGATGATGGCGATGTCGGCGCACAGGGCCAGGAACAGTCGCGTCCGTTTCGGCTCGACCAGAAACAACGGCACGGCGGTGGCCGTGTTGGTCAGGATGCGGATGGTGAGCAGCGCGGCGACGATCGCCACGGGCTCGGTCATGGGCATGACGGCTCCGGCGATGCTCGGCCCCATGCCCGCAAGCGTGGCCAGGCCGTCGAGCTTGGAATCGGCGGAGAACATGAGCCGCACGGAGGCGCTGGTCAGTGCGGAGAACGCGATGAACGCCACCGGCAGACCAAGCCAAGCAGTCAGCGGTGCCGGCCGGCAGACCGCGTAGCGCATGAGCAGCATCAAACGTCGTAGGCATCGTCCCGTCCTGTTCATGATGCGCGTTCCTTTTCCGGGGTTTGCCGGATCATGCCGGTCATCACGTCACGTAATGTCGGCTCGGCATGGTCCAGACGGACCAGTGTGGCGTCATGCCTCGCCGCAATGGCGAACACGGCGGCCTCGTCCGTCTGTCGTGCCAGATAGGAGCCGTCATCCGAGAGGTGAAGATCGGCTCCGGTTATGGCCAATTCGCCGATGACCATGGCCTTTCGAGTCTCATCCACATCGGGCGTGAACCGGAACACGGTCCCGGACTTGCCGCCGTTGTCGGCGATGACCTGTTCGAGCGGCCCATAGGCCATCTGTCTGCCGTGCATGATGATCAGTACGTGGGTGGCGATGCGTTGCAGTTCGTCGATCTCATGGGCCGCGAGGATGACGGTCTTGCCGGCGGCGGACCATTGGCGCATCGAGTCGTGCAGCCAGAGTCTGCCGGCGATGTCCAATCCGTTGAACGGCTCGTCCAACACGAGAACCGGCGCGTCGGCGATGATCGCGCCGGCCACGCCCAGCCGTTGCCGCATACCCGTGGAATACCCCTTGATCCGTGTCTTCGGCCAACGCTCCAAACCGCAGTCGCGCAGCACGCGGCGCACGCGGCGGCGCACGTTGGGCAATTCCATCATGCCGGCCATGAACGTCAGATACTCACGGCCCGTCATCGACTCATCGCCCAACCGGCCGCCCAGAAACACGCCCACCTGCAGACCCGGTCGCTCCAACTGCCCGTACGGGCGGCCCATGACCAGCGCATGTCCCCGGCTGGGAGCGGACAGGCCAAGCGTCATGCGCAGCGTGGTGGACTTTCCCGCACCATTCGACCCGGCCACCGCCACCACCTGACCCGGCTGCGCCTCGAAATCGATCGGGCCTATCGTCGGCCCGGACGCATACCGCTTGACCAGGCCGCGAACCTCAACAGTGGCGTCCATGGCGAGTCTTGCCGCGATGAGATACCGGATCGCCGGCGTTTACTGATGCCGCGATACTGGAATCTATCTGTCCTAGCTCATCTCCGATCATTTCATCGTCAGCGACAATACTCGGTTCCGGAGGCTTTTCCTCCAACCGAACGACTCCTCTGCGCTGATCCACCACCTCATGCATCAGATAAACCACAAATGGCATATACAGCAGGCTGCACACCATCAACACAATCATCCATTTGAACTGGCGGCGAGCCCACTGCCGATACGCCAACACCAGCCAGACCGCCGAACACGACCATTGGAACACCGTCACCTGCACGACCGCGGGCGGCGTGGACGGCACCCCGGCCAGCAAATTCGAGAACACCTCATGCGCGTACCTGCCATACGCAGGCAACGCCACGGCCTCTGCCACACCAAGCCACACGATCAGCACGCCGGCCAATACCAGATACCACCAGTTCAAAGTATGGCGACGCCCGTTGGAAATACGCCACTTCAAGGACTCAAACCAGACCGAAAGGCGAATCATGATGCTCCTTAAATATGAGATACGTATGTTTCTATAATTGCAGCAAGGACAAGCGAAATCCATGAAATAAAAGCCATTGACAGGGTCAATAAAACGACATTACCTGTATCAACATTTCGTTTCTGACTGTTTTGTAAGAAACATAATTCATAATGTGTAATAGTTAGTGCAATGCCTGCAGCAGTAATCAAGGAAAAGCATTCAAAGAAAAGATGCGGAATAACCGCTGTTAATAATTTATTACCAAAGCCTTGGAACAAATACTGAGCCGCACTCCAACCAAAGATGCCATAGTTAATAACCAATACGATAGTTGTAGGAATAGAAAAAAGAAATCCCCCTAATAATAGTGTTAGCCATACTTTAGTATTATTCCACAGCAGTTCATTAAGATACACGTTTGGAATTATGGCCTTGCTCAAAGGGTACGGACGTAGTCTGGCCAAAAGTCCACCACCCAGAAACGCCATTAAGGAAATCATTAGGATACAACACGTCTTAATAAAGAGCAACTTCAGGAATCCCACATTATTCCTTTCCTGCAAGGCCATAATATCTAATTAATAAATCACCATGCTGCGGCACCTGATGTTCCCAAGATGCCAATCATGGATTGAATGGCAGAAGTGAGTGGCGCCGCCGCGGGGAAGATCATTCCCACCGCAGCAGATCCAAGCCAAGCTACAGCGACAATTGCGGTGGCTGCTGCGCTTCCAATTCCTAGCACTACCATTAGAGAAGCGACAAGTGGAACAACAAAAGGAGTGACGAACACTGCCGCAAGAGCAACTGCCGCACTTGCCATTTGACGCTTTCCCTTATCGCAAGACGTGAGGCGGATACCATTTTCATGCTTAGACATCATTGTCTCCTTTGAATAATGTTAACAAACACTATGTAACTTCATTAGTTAATTGCATTAGTTTCCTTGAGTAATACATCAGCATTATTTTGTAGCCTGCTATTGGTCGCACTTAATGGAGGTGATCGTGCTGCATTCGTAAACTCTTTTATCATAGGGCTCCTTATAAAATCTCAGTATTATAATGTTGCCATTTTATTGCTATAAGACATCGACAAGAGTCTCATTCGCAATTCTCTCGTTCCATTTGCATTGTCAGCTTCTCAAATTGAAGGTGGACTTACAAGCTCCAAATTGTCAACTGTCATTCCGGGATGACAATACCTCAGGATTTTTTGGAACTATGTATCATCAATTACCGCCTCTGGCTGAAAATGGCGGTATGCCTCTGAGTAGGTAGATGCATCGGCCGAGGGGATGCGTCCGAGTTCGTCCGGGGTGAGGAGTTTGCGAGCATTTTTGCGGGTGCTGCGTGTCCAGCTGCCGTTGAGGCCTTTGGTTTCGTTGGTTTCGATGACGTCGATGGTTTGGTCTCCGAGCCGGTCGCTGATGCAGGTGCGGTCGGGCAGTTCGTTGCGTCGGGTCTTGCGGTCCGCCCGGCGCACCGCCGCGAGCATGCGAGCGGCCAGGCAATACGGTCATTCGCACGGCGCATGGCCAGGGGCCGTGTTCCCGCGCCGATGAAGGAAAGTATGTCGAGCAGCCTCGCCTGAATCATTCTCTCCGAAATCAGAGCGGAAGTCTGCGATAGGTCACTGTCATCCGTAGATGTCAAACAGGAGCCAAGTCATGGACGGGTGAGCCGTGAATCGTAGATAATGGGAGAGCTGTATTCTCGGACAACGAAGAAGGCGTAAGGTGCAGGTTGCGAGGAACCGCCTCATTATGGGCTCACGTCGGGGTAAATCATCAGATGAGGGACAAACGCTGGCCGTCACCCCGCGCGATCGATTGATCCTATGGTTTCGGCAGCTCAAAGGGGAACGCCTGCTTCGTTTCACGACGACTCTGATCTGCATCGTCGGCACGATGGGCGTGCTGATCCGCGATTATGTGGAAGAGCGGATGGCAATCGGCACAGGATATTCGTTTATCCGGTTCCTCAACGAGGGAGCGGGAATATGGTACTTCCTCATACTGCTGGTTTTAGGAGCCATAAACGTGACGTTAAGGTTCAGAAGCCCCGTGGCGTTGCTGGCCTTGGAATTCATTGAGCTCTCCCTGAGCGTCCTGTTCGGCGTTGGCCTGCACTCATACACGCAGGTCGCGGTTATCCTGGTGCTTTATCTGTGCATCCGGCTTCCCCTGTATGCTCAGGCCATGTGCGATCTGGCCATGATCTGCATGATCGCAGTGCAATACATGCATCCCGCCTCTCTGCAGCCTCAGTATTTGGCGTTACTGTATTCCGTCGCTTTGGCCGGCATCGCATCCTCACTGTTGTCCATAGCGCGGGACCGTCGAACGGCGAATAGGCTACTGTCCGAAGCACGGCGAAAGACCGCAATACTGGCGGAGGAGAAGAATCGTACGGAACGGCGCCTTCGCATGGCCAACGAACTGCATGACAGCGTCGGTCATGGATTGACCTCGATCATAGCGTTATCGCAAGGAGGCGAGGACTGCATAAGGAACGGCGGCTATTCCGACTCGCAACTGGCCGATGCCTTAGCGGAGATCACATCGATTGCGAAGGACAGTCTGGGTGATACGCGCCGCATCTTAAAGGTCTTCAATGAAGAGGAATCGCAGCCATCTTTGGAACAGGTCGGTCTTGAACCAGTGAATCAGGATGACATCCTTCGTTTACGGGATTGGGACGATATCAGACCCGTACTGGAACACATACGCTCAACCGGAATCATCGTCGTGTTCACCGAAACGGGAAGACGCGTCGAGGATCCCCGCCGTTCGGATTTATGCTTCGCCGTCACTCGCGAGGCACTGACCAATGCCCTTCGGCACGGCGCGGGACTGACCCGCATTGCCGTCTCCTGGAATCATTACCGTGATGGCGGAACAGCAATCACGATCCGCAACGATGGACACGTCTCCGGACACGGCACCACCGGCGAGGCATCCGGTCAAAGCGGGAAGCCGACAGGTGGAACCGGACTGCAACGACTCTCCCAACGCCTTGCGAAAATGGGCGGCACCCTGTCCTATGGGCCATACGGCAATGGCTGGGCGGTCAAGGCACTAATCCCCTGAAAGAAACGGAAGAACCATGAAGGATGCAAGAGACGACATCATCAAGGTCATGCTGGTCGATGACATGCGAGGGGCGCGCACCGGCTTCATGATGATGCTGAACAACGATCCGAACATCATCGTCAGCTCACAGGCCGCGGACGGCGCCCAAGCAATCGAATTCCTACGGCAATCACCGCAGCAACTGCCTGACGTGATTCTGATGGACGTGCGCATGCCCGTCATGGACGGCATAGAGGCGACGGGCATCATCAAGGAGCAATTCCCCCAAATCCAGATACTGATCCTGACCACATACGATGAGGACGATTACGCCTTCGACGGATTGGCGCGAGGGGCATCCGGATTCCTGCTCAAGGATGCGACCCCCAAACAGCTACGTGACGCCGTACACGCCGTGCATAACGGAGATGCAGTATTGACACCGAGAATCACCGGTGAAGTACTCAATCGCGGGGTTCGGCCCATATCGGACAACACCCGCATCAAACTGCTACGAAGCCTATTCGACGGACTTTCCAAGCGGGAACGTGAAGTCGCGGAACTCGTGGCGGCAGGTTTGTCCAATCAGGAAATCGCGGAGCGCCTATTCATCGAAACGACATCGGTACGGCGCACGGTAAGCCGCATATTGGCCAGAATGCACATGCGGGACCGAGTCCAAATCGCCATAGCCTGGTATCAATCGGGGCTGGACCAAATAACAGGCGGCAAACCAGCATAAAGATCACGATATTCATCTCAACGATTGTGCTGTTTGTCATCTTCAGATGACAAACAGCACAATCGTTTTACTGGAGAATAGAGCGAACTGGTTAACTGTATTGCGGCCGGGTCAATCGAAGAAAGGAAAACGATGTGCCAGCTGCCCGATTCGGCTTCACCCATCATCGCGTTTGAGAATGTCTCATTCAGCCATGCCGGCCGCGAATTGCATGGGATCTCATTTGCCGCCTATGCAGGTCGAGTCACCGTTCTGATGGGAGCGCATGACGCTGGCAAAACAACTGTTCTCCGGATGCTGTTGGGACTGGATATCCCGGATTCCGGATGCATATCCACCTGTGGCAAACCCTATGGCACATCCCGTATACCAAAAAACGTTGTGAGTGCAATGCCCGAAGCCATTTCACTGTCCCCGTATTACTCGGCCGGAACCTATCTTCGTTGGAAGGCGCTCTGGGCCGGGACGCCTGATCCGCTTCTTGACGGGATCATTCACATGACCGAACTGCAGAATCTTCTCACCGTCAGGCTCCACGATCTCGCTCCGATCGATGTCCTCAAAATGCGATTCGCCATAGCTCTGCTTCCCAACCCCAAAGCCCTGATCATGGACGAACCGCTCCAGACACTCGATCGATCGGGCACGAATTGGATCTGCGAGCAGATACGGAAGCAGGCGAATCGTGGCGTTGCGGTGCTCATCGCATCCGAACCGGACAGCAGGCTGAGGCCGATTACCGATGACGTTGTGGTACTGGATAAAGGCACCGTGGTAAAAGAGGGCTCCCGCGGCCAGCTTTGGAAGGAAGACTGAAAAACGCCAGCGGATCACCCGCTTCCCTAAGGTCCATGTGTTTGGTGTTTGTCATCCGAAGATGACAAACACCAAACACATTCTTGGATGTACCATCCAAATCAGGTTAACTGGAATGGCATGCACCGGCATGCAATCCGGTCCCATATACAGAGCATGAGGAGAACGAAGATGAAGGATTATGTACCCCCGGCCGTTGAGGTCATCGCATCATTCAAGGAAGCAACCAATGGCGTATGGTTCGGCAAATATGTCGATATCGGCGGAGCCAAGTGTCCATTCATTTGGGGATCGAACTGACCGAAACCCTGCATATATTGATGATCCCTAGCTGTATCAGGATAGGGAAACGTGATGCCGTTTTTTATACTATTTCATTATATGAATTGAAAAAGCAATCCGCCAATATTCTTCTGAGGCGCAACAATGTTGTACCTCAGATAAGAACGACATATCATTCTATCTATTGGATTAATAAAAGCAAATCAAATCGCCCGTATAAACTAATGATGGCAAACAAGTGTGGCATCATTGAAGTATGCGGCACAAATAGTGGATATGATATATTATCTTTCGTTTGCAGTAATGATGCGGTTATTGTTATAAAAATGACGCACGGAGACAATTCTCGTCTGCTGTTTTTCGATGATTTCGGCGAAAGAGACACACGCTTTAAGGAAATTACTTCATCACTTGCCATTGATTCGATGGAGATTACAAATACTCTTCTATATGCTATCGTCAATAGCCAACTTCTAATTATTAACTTTTTTACCGATATACATGATAGGCAAATGATTCAGTCCCCCCATGGATTTATTCCTAAATCATTGCAAAAGCGTAATGGGATTGTTTATGTGATAGGACGCCTATCGGGCGACTCCGCCATCTGGATTCCTTCTCTCGGACAAAATGGGATATGGAAAGCTCCTCCTTGTGGAGTTATTAGTTTTCTTGGATTTCGGGATAGATTCCCTGTTTTCTGCATATCATCTCCAATCCATCAAACGCAAATTGTAACAGGAAATAGGGAAGGATTCTTAGAGGCTGTATCGTCCACACCTAATATTCACTGTCGCAAAATTATTATCCGGAGTAGAGATCAAACAAATATTCCCATTACACTTTTTTATAGACTTGACAGTATTCTCGAGCAGTCTCCTATTCTATTGATGGCATACGGATGTTATGGAATCGCACTTGAGGGAGCCTATGACCGTTTGATTTCATATGTCATACAGTCCGGCATAACTGTTGCCTTCTGCCATATTCGAGGTGGGGGCGAGTATGGAGAGGAATGGCATAGGCAAGCGATAAAAAACAATAAGTTCATATCTATCAATGATTTTCTCGATTGCACTAAAGGATTGATTGCAAATAACTTATGTGACGCCAAACGCATTGGAGCAGCGGGTTCAAGCGCCGGCGCTTTGGTTGTTCTTTCTGCCGCATTGCGCCGCCCGGATTATTTCAAAATTGTTCAATTATCGCACCCTTTTTTAACACCGGAATTGATTCTCACAAACCCCGACAATCCACTTACAATTAGCGATTGGGATGAATTCGGATATCCCTCATCATCTTCTTGCTATGACTCGTTTTCACCTTTGGCGCAATTGCGGCGTCTTCCAGCTGATTTTTCTAATCAGGCTCCTGACATTTGGATTACTGCCGGCAAGAATGATATAAAGGCGCCTCTCTTATATACGGAACAATGGTTGAATTCATATTCGGCTATTGTTCCGTCCGCACATAATTCGGTGTTTTTGCAACTGTTAGATGAAGGACATCACAATTCTGATGATTCTTTGACTGGTGGCTGTTTATCAACTATATGGTTACTCGACTCTCTCTTCGACACAGATTGACATCTTTTGATGTCAATCGTCTCTCCGGCATAGACGATTGACTTGTCTTTATGGATACTGTCGGCAGTAGCACTCTCGTAGGAAGGATTCTCGTCCATGAAAAAATAACCAAATGACTTCATTGGGGTAAATACATATTTATCGGTTCAGGCGCGTGGGTTGGTCAAGCGTGTGGTTTCCGCTGATGGTTCCAGTCCGAGTGTGATTCTCAATGATGTCTCGTTGGATATTCCCGGTGCCGGGTTGACAGCGATCGTCGGGCCTTCGGGTGCGGGTAAGACCTCTTTGTTGTACGTGTTGTCCGGTTTGGACAGGCCCGACTCGGGTCGGGTCGTCATCGGCGGCACCGACATCTACGCGTTGGACGAGGAGCGTCGTTCGCGGTTCATCCGCGGGCATATCGGTTTCGTGTTCCAGCAGTACAACCTCGTGCCGTATCTGACGGTCGAGGAGAACGTGATGCTGCCGCTCTCGCTCGCCCATCGCAAGGCCGACTACATTCGGGTCACGCAGCTGTTGTCCCGGTTCGGCCTGCGCCGGAGGGCGAGGACCGTGGTGAGCGCCCTGTCCGGCGGCGAGCAGCAGCGCGTGGCCCTGTGCCGGGCCCTGCTCTTGCGCCCGGCGGTGGTGTTCGCCGACGAGCCCACCGGCGCGCTCGACACCGCGAACAGCGAGCTCGTGCTGCAGGTGCTGCGCGAGCTGGCGGATTCGGGTTCCAACGTGGTCATGGTCACGCATGACACGGACGCCGCCGCCCTGGCCGACCGCGTGGTCTTCCTGCGTGACGGCGGAATCACCCACATCGCGGGCAGACTGACCGCTGGGCAGATCGTCGAGGGCATGCGCCGCACGTTCGAGCCGGCCATGCCGCAGCACGGTCAGGAGGCCCGTCGTGGGTAGGTATGTGCTTCGCGTGTTCCGCGATAATCTCGCGGGTTGGGTGCCCACGATCATGGTGGTCGCGGTGGTGACCACGCTGGTGGGCGTGTGCATGAACCAGTTCGTGTGGACCTCGTCGCCGTCGTTCGCATCGGCCGCCCGGCTGGCGGGTCTGGACCCGGCCGAGTTCGGCATGGTGTCGGCCACGATCTATGTCGTGGTGGCGTTGCTTGCGTTCTTCTCGCTGACGGTGGTCGGTTCGGCCACGGTTGACCGCATCCGCGGCACGTTCGCGCAATGGCGTCTCATGGGCGCCAGTCCGAGCCAGGTGCGCGCGGGCACGTGGATGCTCGTGGGCGTGGCTAGCCTCACCGGCTCGCTGCTCGGCTCACTGCTCGCGATGCCGGCCAGTCTGCTCGCGGTTCCCGAGTTCAACGCGATGGCCGCGGAGAGCTTCGCCGGCGGGCTCGGCTCGTTCGTCCCTCCCGCATTCGCGCCGTCCGCGACGGCATGGCTCGGCTCGCTGCTGCTGGGCGTGGCCACGTGCATGCTGGGCGCGTTCGTGCCCTCGATGCGTGCGGCGAAGGTTCGTCCCATCGAGGCGATCCGTGGCAGGGACGCGCCGATCGGGCGGCATGGATGGCGGTATTGGGCGCGTTGCGCGCTGGGACTGGTCGTCATGGCGGCGGCATTGGCATTGGCGTTCTCCGGCATGGGCATGCCGCGCGCCCACGCGTTCGGGCAGGAGGCCGGCCAGACGTTCAACGGCGCATTATGGGCCGGGATCATCGCGTCGTTCGGCATGTACGTCCTCACTGGCGTGCTGGTCCCAATCCTGCTGGATGCGGGACGCGCCGTGTGCCGCCTGTGCGGGTCGGCGACCGGCGTGCTCGCGGCCCGTGCCGCCAAGGCGAAGGCCGTGTCCAGTATGAACACCATCGCCCCGCTCGCACTGGCCTTGGGATTGTCCACGACCCTGCTGACCTGCGCGCGGTCCTACGGGCGGATACTGGCCCTGGGCGGCCATCCGACGAGCCTGAACTACGCGGACTCGCTGCTGATGATCGCGATGCTGTGCATCGTGTCCCTGGCCACGAGTCTGGCCGTCATCGCGTTGTCGAACCGTGGCATGGTCGCCGATCAGGCGCTGCTGCGCAGCATCGGCATGTCGCCGCGCCGGGTGACGCGCATGATCCTGTGGCAGAGCCTGCACCTGGCCGCCGGCGCGGTCGTCCTCGCGCTCATCCCGGTCGCCGTCAGCTCGCTCGTGCTCGCAACACGCTCTATCACGCTCGTCGGCGTTCCAGTGGCCGGGATCCCGTGGGCTGGTGTGATCGGCGCGGGAGCGGCCTGCTGGCTGGCGTTGTTCCTCATCCAGTACATGCAGATCCGGCCCGCGTTGCGCCGCAGCGTGGCCGACGCGATCAGAAGCCGTTGACGGCATCAGATTCGGAAAAGGAGGATGATCATGCCTGTCCGATACACGGCAATGCCGAGGCGCGCCCCGGCATCCATGCTGCTCGCGTTCTTGCTGATTTTGACGGCCTTGTTCGGGCTGGCGGCGTGTGGCTCCGTCCAAGGCTCCTGGCCTGACGGCCAGTATGCCGGCCGGGTGCCCGAACCCGACCGGGTGACGACCCGCATCAGGGACGAGACCGACAACGGCTACCTGATCGACGTGTCATGGACCATCGCCGAAGCGAAGGACTACGCGCGAAAGATCAAGGACGCGGGCTTCACCCGCAACGCCACCGAGGAGGAACAGGCCGGCGTATACGACTACACGGCCGACGACGGCACCGTCAAGGTCTCCATCAGCGCATTGCCCGGCGACAACGGCGCCATCAACATCAACAAGCTCCAATGACATTCAAAAGGATCGGCACTCATGGACATTCCCGCACATCACGAACCGTCACCCGGCAAGCCCCTGCCGGCGCCATCGCCCGTCCCGGAGCCCGGCCGGCCGAATCCGCCCCGACCATTGCCAGCCGCGACCGCGCCGAACGATTCGATCGTCGGGTTCCTGTTGCTTGGCCTGTTCCTGTCCCTGCCCGGCGTGCTGATCGCGTGGATCACCGGCCGCGACGGGCACGGATGGGAGCATGGCGGCCGTGTCGCCGCATGGATCGGGGCGCTGCTCTCGCCGTTCGTATGGCTGGCCATCATCATCGTGTTCACTGTGCTGTTCACCGGTTCGGTCACGATGCTCGGCTGCCTGATGCCCGGCGCGGACTGCCTCGCCCAGTGAACACGCCGATGACCCTGCGAGGTGGCACAGTGGATCGTATGGAGCGGCAAACGGTGAACGTCGGCAGGGTCACTGCCATAGCCATGCCATTATGCGTGCTCGCGGTCGAGATGGCGATGCTCACGTGGGAGCGCATGATCGGCGCCCCATTGGATCCGATGTACACGCTCGCCAAGCAGACCGGCGGATTCATAATGCTGCTGCTGTTCCAGCTCCTGTCATGCCTGGCATTGGTGTTCCGTTACCGGGCCCCGTCCGCCACGTTGGCATCGCAGCTCATCCTGACCCTGGTCCTGTCCTTCTGGCATGCGGACTCGATCCTGCTGGTCCAACTGGTCGCGGCGTTCTACGCGTTCATGCGTACGGCCGGGGAACGCCGCATGTACATCGGGTCCCTCGTGACGACGTTGACCGTGACTTTGGCGACGTTCATGTCATGGCCCGCCAGCCGGTTCCTCGGCGAATGGCCCGGCCGCATCCTCCTGCTCGCCCTCGCCGGCGCGATCGCCCTGGCACGCCGCGGCATGGTCCAAGCCAGGAACGCCACGGCCGCCGCCGGCCTGGAACACCGGCGCGCGCAGACCGCCGCCAAGCAGCGTGACGCCGCCGTGCGTCGTTCGCGCATCGCCGGACAATTGCACGACAGCGTGGGGCACGGGTTGACCGCGATCATCGCCCTATCCGAAGGATTGACCGGTAAGACCGGCGACTCGCGCGTGGAGGAGGCTCTGAAGGGCATCAACGAGATCGCACGGGAAAGCCTGGAGGACACGCGCAAGGCCGTGCGCGCACTGACCGAAACCGACACGACCGACGAAGACGAGGATCCCGCCGAACCAGGCTCCCGGAGCATGCGTTCATGGGATGACATCCGTCCGATCCTCGCACACGCCCGCACGCTCGACATCATCACCATATTCACCGAAACCGGCGTCCGCAACGACGACGAACCCCAGGCGGACCTCTGCTTCGACGTGACCCGCGAGGCCATAACCAACGCCATCCGCCACTGCAGACACGTCACGCATCTCAACGTCTCATGGAACCACCAGCCCAACGGAGTCACCGTCATCGTCCGCAACGACGGAGCCACCGGTGCGGCGCAAGCTATCGCACCCGATGACGGCACCGGACTGGACAGACTGTCACGGCGCGTACGGGACGTTGGCGGCACGTTCGCCTATGGGCCGGTCAATGGCACCGAATGGCAGGTCAAAGCGGTCATTCCCCCGACCGGGAAACAACCGACTGAAAGGAAGGTCCGACCATGATCCGTGTGATGCTCGTGGACGACCAGAGACTGGCACGACTCGGCTTCCAGCTCATGCTCGACGACGTGACCGACATCACCGTCATCGCCTCGGCGGAGAACGGGCAAACCGCCATCGACACACTCAACCAGTTGGACGCCGATCACCGGCCGTTGCCCGACGTGATCCTCATGGACGTGCGCATGCCCGGCATGGACGGCATCGAAGCAACCCGACACATCGCCAGACACTGGCCCGCCATCAGAATCCTCATCCTCACCACCTACGACGAAGACGACTACGCCTTCGGCGGACTCGACGCCGGAGCCAGCGGCTTCCTACTGAAAGACATAAGTAAATCACAATTAATGGAATCGATAAAAGCTGTTTTTGAAAATGGTAAAATTCTTACTCCACGAATAACAAAGAAACTAGTAGAATATCAACAAAGCAAATTCATTTTTCAAGACCAGCAAAATATATTTATTGAATCATTCAAGAGTCTTACTACTAGAGAGCGTGACATATGTGCCTTAATTGCACAAGGACTCAGTAATGACGACATAGCAAAAAAACTATTTCTGGAAACCAAATCAGTCAAACGCTATGTTAGTCGAATTCTATCGAAGCTCCATCTTTCAAACCGCACCCAAATTGCAATCAATTGGATTAAATTGAGTGTCTTTACACAACTGAAATAGTGACATCAATTCAAACATAGGCCCATGTCAATATTCCACACATTTATGAAATATGCTTAACGCGAAGTATTCATCTAATTGATAAGGGGCTGCGGACATTTTCTTGGAGACTGAACGAAAGGATTATCATATGTTCAGTCCCGAGGAACGACAGCGCGTGGTGGAGCTGTACTTCACCACGCCGATGACAACGGCCCAGGTGGTGAGGCATCTGGGCTATCCGACCAGGCAGTGCCTGGAACGCTGGCTGGCAAAGGATCCCCGGTATGCTGGCCATATGGCGAAACCGATCATCCCGCTGGAAACGAGGACCAAGGCGATCGAGCTGGTGCTGGGCGGCATGCAGCAGAAGCAGGCCGCCGAACGGCTCGGCGTGAGCGTCGGAGCTGTCCACAACTGGGTCAAGGCGTATCGTGAGGGCGGCATGGCCGCGCTGCAGCCCAGGAACAGGAACGCCAGCCAGACCAACAAGCCCGCGCCGCGACGAAGCCGGAATGCCGGGGACGGCAACGATGACGTGGAGGCGTTGCGCCGCAGGGTCGAGGAACTGGAACTGGAGAACGCGTTGATGCGGGAGGTGGTTGAGGTCGTAAAAAAAGACCCAGGCGCCGACCTGCGGCGCCTGTCGAACAGGGAGAAGACGCTGCTGATCGACCGGTTGAGGCCGGCGTATTCGCTCAGCTCGATGACATGCTTGCTCGCCATCGCGCCCAGCAGCTACCACTACCACCACGCCCGGCTCGCCATTGACAAATACGCCGGTGTGCGCGTCAGGGTGGCCGAGGCGTTCGCCGCTTCCAAGGGCAGGTACGGGTACCGCCGCATCAAGGCCATGCTCAGGACCGGCGTCTCGGAGAAGGTGATCCGCCGGATCATGGCCGAGGACGGGCTCGTGGCGCACGCGCCCAAACGGCGCAGGTATAGTTCCTACGAGGGCGAGACGACGCCGGCTCCCGACAACCTCGTCAACCGCGAATTTACGGCCGAACGGCCGAATGAGAAGTGGCTGACGGACATCAGCGAGATCAAGGCCAGGGACGGGAAGGTGTACCTCTCGCCGATGATCGACTGTCACGATGGCAAGATCGTCGCGTACACGGCCGGTTTCAGTCCCAACGCGGAGCTCGCCAACAGGATGCTCGTCAAGGCCGCGGAAACGCTGCCGGAGGGGGTGAAGCCCCTGGTGCATTCCGATCGCGGCTGCCATTACCGGTGGCCCGGATGGCTGGACCTCATGGAACGGTACGGCCTGACGCGGTCAATGAGCGCGAAGGGCTGTTCCCCGGACAACGCCGCCGCGGAGGGGTTCTTCGGTCGAATGAAGACGGAATCCGTCTATCCCGAGCATTGGGAGAAACGCACACGCGACGAGGTGCTCATCCTGATCGACGATTACATCCGCTGGTACAACCACGAGCGCATCAAACGGTCGCTTGGTTGGATGAGTCCTGTACAATACCGTCAAAGCCAGGGAATGGCTGCGTGACCATCTCCAAGAAAATGTCCGCAGCCCCCTACCATCAAGGCAGGAATGATATGCTTTATTTATCGGCGTTTACGGTTCCGTTCCTGTTTGCGTTGGCGTTGTGGCCGGTGGTGTCCGTGGCGTTGACCGTTCCGGTGCTGGCGATGCTGTATCACCGCGATAACCGGCTTGGATTGCCGGCGATCCTGTCCGCGTATGGCACGGTGCTGTATGCAATCGGCTTGTTGTGCTTCACTTTGTACCCGTTGCCGGCCGATCCCGTCGCGTTCTGCGCCGTCCACCATCTGAAGCCGCAGTTGGACCTGTTCCGGTTCGTCGCCGACATACGTACCGACGGGTTGGATGCTGTGTTGCAGATCGTGATGAACGTCGTGTTCTTTCTGCCGCTCGGGTTCATCGTCAGGCGTGTGTTCCATCGCGGGCTTCCCACGGCCACCGTCGCCGGGTTCCTGGTCTCGCTGCTGGTGGAGACGATGCAGTTGACGGGAACGTTGGGCGTGTTCCCGTGCGCGTATCGCCTGTTCGACGTGGATGATCTGGTGTGGAACACGTCGGGCGCGCTGGCCGGGTACGGGTGCGCGCTGGCATTCGACCGGCTCCTGCCCATGCGTGAGTCGGATGCGGCGACGGTGACCCATCCCGGCCTGGTCCGGCGTCTGGTCGCGTTCCTCGTGGACATGGGCCTCGTGATGTCGGCGGCACTGCCGTTGGCCGTCGCGGCGAATGTCATCCACGCATTGGTCTCAGGCGTCCGGCCCGGTGCGGCTGCCGACCGCGTGTTGGGCGGGTTAGGGTTCTCGGGGCTGATGTTCCTGCTCATGCTGTTCGTCTTCGAGGTGTTGGTGCCCTGGCTGCGGGATGGGCGCACGTTGGGAGGCGGCTACACGCATATGACCTGTGAGACGGTTCCGCGCTCGGGCGTACGTCGGATCCTGTTCTATATGGCACGGTTCGTGGTGTTCGCCTGTTTGGCGCTTGCCGGCATACCTTGGCAGCCCGTGATCGCCCTTGCGCTCCTGACGTTCTGGATGGCGTTCAGGCGCATGCCCTACGACCTGATCTGACGCCCCTCCGGGCATGTCGATGCACGTGCCATGAACCGCCGGCGCGTTCCCCGCTACATATACCGATGAACATCCGTCTACGATGTGCTGTGGAAGGAGCCGCATACGCAGGATGACATGACCTCGCCCGGTGGGGCGGCGACGCGTGACGGGGATCTGCTCGCGCGGGTCGCCTCCGGGGACGAGCGTGCCTTCGAGACCCTGTATGGGCGGTACGCTGCGGCGGTGCGGGCGTTCGTGCGCGTGCGCGTGCCGGATGCCGGCACGGCCGAGGAGGTGTGCGCCGACGTGTGGTTGGGTTGCTGGCGGTCGGCGAGGGCGTTCCGCGGTGACGCGAAGGTGCTGTCCTGGTTGCTGGGCATCGCGAAACGGCAGATCTACATGCGCGTGCGGCGCGTACGCCCGAATGTGACCGCGTTGGACGATGCGCCCGAACCGCGTGACGATGGCCCGAGTCCGGAGACGGCCGTGCTGTCCGAAGCGGGCGTGGATGATCTGACGGCGTTGCTGCGCCGGCTGCCCGTCGAACTGGTGGAGACGGCCACGTTGGCGTGGCTGCACGGCCTGTCGTACCGGCAGATCGCCGATTTGTCGGACGTGCCGGAGGGCACGGTCAAATCCCGTATCTCGCGTGCGCGCCGTCTGCTGCGCGCGCAACTCGACCGCCAAAACGATGCGGATGGAAAGGAACGGTGAATCCCGATGACCGATCATATCGACGAAACGACCGACCGCTTGACGGGCGGGACGCCCGACGGGCGTCTGCTTGCGGCATTGGACGCCGTGGAACGATCCCGTTCGGAAGACGCGCCTCCCGCTGCGGCGGTGATGGCGCGCATCCGCGCGTCGCGTTCCCCGTTGGACGGACCGGCATGGTCGTGGGCGCGCAGCCTGCGGTTGTTCATGCTGCTGCTGGGCCGGCAGTCGCGGGTGGTGCCGTGGCAGGTGGTGCCGGCCACGCTGGCGTTGATGGCGTTCGCCGGATTGGGGGCGCGGTTCTTCGCGGTCGGCTGGGGTGCGACGGTCGTGTCCCGCGCGTTCTGCTCGATGGTGCTGGCCGGCGTGTTGTTGAGCGTGACGATGGCGTTCGGGGATTCCCGCGCGGACATGATCTCGTCGGCCACCCCGTTGGGTACGGGGGCGGTCACGCTGGTCCGGCTGGTGTTCATACTCGCCTGCGACGTCGTGTTCGGCCTGATGGTGACCGCCGTGATGGGCGCGCAGGGGTATGGGACGTTCGGCGTGCTGCTGGTCGGATGGCTGTCGCCCCTGCTGCTGGTCGCCGGCGTGGGCGCGATGCTCGCGATCCGTTTCTCCACGGGCGTCGGTTTCGGCGTCGGCCTGCTGCTGGTCGCCGTGATCCGTACGGACCTGCTCGGGCTGACGGGCCTGCCGGCCGCGGGCTGGATCGATATGACCCGGCCATTCGGGCAGCCGCTGCTGGCCGTCACGGGTCTGATGGCGTGCGCGGCGGCGGTGGCGTTCTCCGGACGATTGTCCGAGGCGCGCATGGCGGCCGCGGCCGTCTGACCGGATTGAAGCCGACGGGCCTCCGGCGGCCGTTCGGCGTGTCGCGTGAACCATGCGGCTGCCGTCCGCTACCTATCAGGTGACGGACGATAAGGAACGGCCGTCGAGCTTCGCACTTCAAGGAGGGACGGCATGGCGGGAATGATTCGCGCGCAGGCCAGACGCATCGGCATGGGATTGCTGACAATGCCCGTGGCCTGCGGGATCGCGGTGGCGGCCGCCGGCATCATGGTATCCGGCGTGTGGTCGCGCACGCAGACGCTGACGGTGGTGAACTGGCTCGCCCAGCTGATGGTGATCGGCGCGGGCGTGTGCGTGGCGGTCGCGTTGACCGGCGACCCGCTGGTCGAGGCGAGCGAGTCCACGCCCGTGGGTTGGAGGCGCGTGCAGGCCACGCGGTTCGCACTCGCGGCCGTGTCCGGTCTTGCCGGCGCCGTGCTCATGTTCGCGCCGTTGCACGTACTGGGCCTGTGGCCGCAGGACACGGGGTGGATAAGCCTGATCGCGCCGACCGGCGCGGTGCTGGTCGTGGGGGCGGCCGGGTTCGCGGCCGCCGCGTGGTCCGCGTCCACGCGGGCCACGGTCATGGCGGTGGTCGCGGTATGGATGTTCCTCGCCCTCCTGTGGGATCCGTACGTGCTCGACCCGGTCGCGCAACGCGGCATCCCGCTCACCGTCGCCGTGATCGCCGTCGGGATCGCGTGGCATCTGCTGGGCGACGAGGAACGCAACGTGACGCTTGCGAGGAGGAGCATATGAACATGCACATCGGCTTCCCGCGATTGATCCGCGTCCACATGATCATCGTGTGGCGGCAACGCTCCCTATGGGCCGCGGCCGTCCCATTGGCCCTGTTCGCGCTTCTGCTGGGCATGATCTCCCCTGCCGGCCCGCACGACCACGGCGCGGGCGATCTGGCATTCATGGCCAAGACGATGGCCATGTTCATGCCGATCGCCTACATGGCCGCGTTCACCGACTTCCACACACGCCACGACCGACTCGGCATCGGCCAACTGGAGGACTCCACACCCACACCCGTGCCCCTGCTGACAGCGGCACGCACGCTCGGCGCGTTCCTGATCCTCATCACCCCGTCGCTCCTGCTGCTGGCCTGCGCCGGCGTCATCCAGACCCTGCACGGCTCGTGGCGGGCCATACCGCAGGCATTGGCCGCCGGACTCGCGATCACCGGGCCGGCCGTGCTGACCGCGATGAGCCTGTCCTCGCTGCTCGGCGCGATCCTGCCCATGATCGTCGCGCGCATCGCCGGCGTGCTCGCATGGTTCGCGCTCGTGTTCTCCTCGCCGATGCTGCCCGCGCCGACCATCAACGGCACCATCCTCAACGTGATCGGCGACGCCGTCGGCGCCGGATGGTTCGGGCTCGGCCCCGTCTACCCGGCCACGGGAGGCATCCTCGCGGTCACCGGCACGCCCGCCAACGCGGCCATATCCCTGATCGCGCAGCTCGTCATCGCCGTCCTGCTCATGGCGTTGGGCGGATGGTGCTCGGCACGCCCGCGCACAACGCGCTGAACGGCACCGGCGGAACCCCACCGAAAAAACACCACACGGAAAGAAGACGTCATGTTCATCTCCATCAACCACCTGACCAAGGACTTCCCGAGGAAGCCCCGCGCACTGGACGACGTGACCTGCGACCTGCCGCACGGCATGGTCGGCCTGATCGGGCCGAACGGCGCAGGCAAAACCACGCTCATGCGCATCCTCGCCGGCATCATCCGCCCCACATCGGGCCAGGTGCTCATGGACGGCCACGATCTGAAGGACGCGAGGACCCGCCGCGCGCTCAAACGCACGCTCGGCTACCTGCCGCAGGACATCGAACCCTACCCGCAGCTCACCCCGCTCGAATTCCTCGACTACGTGGGCGTCCTCAAAGGCATCGACGACACCCGGGAACGCATGCGCCAGGCGCACGAGCTCATCGACCGGGTCGGGCTCACGGACGTGGCCGACCGGCGCATCGGCGGCTTCTCCGGAGGCATGCGCCGCCGCGTCGGCATCGCCCAGGCCCTCATGGGCGACCCCCGGCTCATCATCGTGGACGAACCCACCGCCGGACTCGACCCCGAGGAACGCATGCGCTTCCGCACGCTGCTCGCCAGCCTCGGCGGCGACCGCACCGTGATCCTGTCCACCCACATCCTCGACGACATCGCCCAGACCTGCCCATACGTGTTCGTCCTGCGCCAAGGCCGCATCCGCTATGACGGGCCGACCGAACACCTCACCGGACACGCCGCGGGCCATGTCTGGCTCACCCAGCCATCCAACACCCCGCCACCGGACGGCATGATCGTCGCCAACGCCGTCACCACCGCACGCGGCGTACGCTACCGCGTCATCACCGACAACCCGCCCGCCGACGCGCACCCCATGGACCCCACATTGGAGGACGGCTACATGGCCCTCATCGAGGAACACCCCGACCAGCATTGACGGCAGACGAACAAGCACCCCGACCACCACCGAACACGACAAAGGAAACCAGCATGACCAACACGACACACGCCATCCGAACCATCACCGCCACAAGCCTCGCCGCCATCATGACCCTGGGGCTGACCGCCTGCATGGACGGCATCGAACACCCCGAAAACTACCCTACCGACGGCAGCAAGACAATCACCGCGACCAGCAACCCCCAGGACATCAGCGCCGACCAGCTCGGCCACACATGGCCCCTCACCGTCGACCACGGCACCGTCAGCTGCACGCACAACGGCAAAGGCGATCCCGTCATGCGCTTCACCGCGCCCGACGGCACCCGATACGCCCTCAACCAGACCAGCGACAACAAGGACCTGCCCGACATCAATCAGCTCCTCGCCAACGGCAAATCCACCGGCACCCTCACCAGCTTCGCCTTCACCGTATGCGACGTGAAATAATTTGGATATTCCCGAAGAAAAGGACCCTGACACCGTCGTCACAACAATCAATGAACATATGCCGCTGGTACACAGCAGCCCATGTCCTCCGGCAGTGGAATTCCAACACGTCTACTTCTCATATGGCTCCAAACCAATTTTGCGCGACCTGAACCTCTCCATATCCCAGGGAAGCGTTACAGCACTAGTCGGGCCCTCGGGCGCAGGGAAAAGCACCATCCTACAACTTATCGAACGTTTCTATGTTCCCTCCAGCGGAAACATCAATGTACTCGGTAACGACATAACAACTTGTGATCGAGACGATTTACGCAGCCATATTGCATACGTAGAACAGGATTCACCAGCACTGTCCGGTAGCCTACGCGAGAATCTACTTCTCGGATCAACCTATCGCAGCGACGATGAATGCCGACAAGTACTAGAGTCCGTGAACCTCTCCCATCTACTAGACCGATCTGACAAAGGTCTTGATATGCAGGTAGGAGAAAACGGAATCATGCTATCAGGCGGAGAACGCCAAAGACTCGCCATAGCTCGTGCTCTTCTTTCCACGGCAAAAATCATCCTACTCGACGAAGCCACCGCAAACCTGGACGCTGATAACGAACAGCTTGTTACCCAACTACTGGAACAAGCCGAAGACCGCACTTTCATTATCGTCACCCACCAACTCACTACCGTGCGCAATGCCGAAATGATATATGTCCTGAGTAATGGCCATGTCATTGGAGAAGGGAAACACGACCACCTTCTCAAAACCGTTCCCTTGTACTACATGCTTGCCAAAAACAGCAGCTTGCGCCGTCCTTAAAAACAATAAAAAGAGACATTCTCTATAGGTGCCATCATCTTTGGCATTATTTTCCCCTATTGAGGGTGTCATCTCTAGATGACATTTTCGCACGTCTTCTTGCTGCTCATTGTCTCTTCGATGGATAGTGGGGGTATCGAAGTCCAATACGCAGGTGAGGAAGGTGGATAATGGTTCGACATTTGAGGGGAACGGGGAGCGATGCAATGGCGTCGGCTCCGGTCGCGGCCGCGGGGCTGTCGAAGAGTTTCGAGCTGCGTAGGGGTGAGACGGTGCCGGTGCT
This sequence comes from Bifidobacterium sp. FKU, assembly GCF_026016385.1. Lineage (NCBI taxonomy): Bacteria > Bacillati > Actinomycetota > Actinomycetes > Bifidobacteriales > Bifidobacteriaceae > Bifidobacterium > Bifidobacterium sp. FKU. The sequence continues at coordinate 544,083 of NZ_CP092888.1, read as the reverse complement.
GAGGCATGTGGATTTCACAGCCGGTTGGGGTCAGATGACGGGGATCGTGGGACCGTCTGGTTCAGGCAAGTCCACGCTCATGTATTGTCTGGCGGGGTTGGAGTCCGTCTCCGATGGCTCTGTACGGGTGCTGGGACAGGAGGTGACCCGTATGAGCCGTGCCCAGTCGGCGCGGTTCCGGCGTGATCATCTGGGGTTTGTGTTCCAGTCGTATAATCTGGTGCCTTCGATGAGCGTGGAGGACAACCTCAGGCTTCCGTTCACGCTGCGCGGTGCGAAATATCCGTGGGATCGCGCGGCCGGGCTGCTTGACCGTCTGGGGATTCTCGGGTTGCGCAGGCAAAACGTGACGTTGCTGTCGGGCGGGGAGCAGCAGCGTGTGGCGTTGGCCCGTGTGCTCGTCGCCGATCCCGAGATCGTGTTCGCCGACGAGCCGACCGGCGCGTTGGACACCGAGTCCGGCGGGCGTGTGGTCGATGAGCTGCGCGCGTTCGCGGATCGTCCTGGTCATGCGGTGGTCATGGTCACGCACAGTCCCGAGGTCGCGGTCCGCTGCGATCGCGTCGCGCGGATGCGTGACGGTGTGTTGGCCGAGGTCGGTTCCGATTCGTCCGGTCTTGATGGGCGGGAGGCGATTTGATGCGTGGCCTGTTGCGTGATTTCAGGGATGCGCCTGTCGTGTGGGGCGCGGTATTGCTGCTGCTGGCAGTGGTGCAGTGCGTGTCGGGCATGGTGATGGTCATGTTGTCGAACGCGAGGATGGCCATGGCGGTTCCGGGGTTGCATGGCAGGGCGGTGATGTTCTCGATGGAGCTGAGCGGCCCTCCTCTGGTGCCGATGATCGTCGTGGGCATGCTCATGGTGCTTTTGGTGGTCTCCTCGGCCATCCGTCAGCGCCGCCGCGCCCTCGCCTTGATCGCATTGCAGGGTGCCACGCCCGGACAGTTGACGTCGCGCGTCTGCGCGCAGGTGCTGCTGTTGGATGTCGCCGCCACGCTCGTCTCGCTTATCGTCTCGCCGGCGCTGGCACGGGGGCTCTATCCGTTCGCGACCCGGCAGTTGGAGGCGAACGGGTTGCCGTTTCTGCCGCAGGATGTGACGGGCATGCTGCGGGCGTGGAGTTGCGGTATCGTCTTCGGATTCGCGATGGCCTTGGTCGGCTCGCTGTTGACGGTGCGCGTGGTCGGCGGCATATCGCCGGTCGAGGCGTTGCGCGAGGCGGCGAACCCTCCGAAAACGGTCGGTGTTCCCCGTCTTGTTCTTGCCTGGATCATGTTCGCCGGGGCGTTGGTCTCGCTGGCGGTCGGTCTGCTGAACGTGCGGAAGACATCGATGGCGCGGATGTCGGTGCAGGTCACGTTTTCGTCCATGTCGCCGCTGGCGTACGGCAACATGATCGCGATGCTGCTGTTCACCGTGTCCGTCTGCCTTGCCGGTCCGGCCGTGCTGTCGGCGACGGTGCGCATGTGGACGGCGGTGGTGCGTCTTCCCTGGCCGGCGTGGCGCATCGCATGCCAGCAGGCTCGGGCCAGGGTGTGCGCGTCCTCGTCCACCATCATTCCCATGGCCGCCGGATTGACGCTGCTCATGTCATATGAGTCGCTCACCTCGACCATCACCGCGTGGACGCGGCTGCTTCCCGCGGGGACGCCGACGGTGGAGGTGCCCGGTTTCGCCCGTATCCTGGCATTGATCGGCACATCGCTGGTCCTGGTGCTGGCGGCGGTGTGCTCGGGCTATCTGATCGCCCAGCGTGGACGGGAGCTTGACCTCGCGCTAGTAGCCGTCAGCGGTGGAACCCAAGGCCAGCTCAACGCCATCGCCGCCTTGGATGGGCTTATGATTGTCGTCACCTCGTCCCTGATCGCGTTCGTTCCCAGTCTGCTCGTATCCGTCTCGTTCTCCATCGGCATCTGGTTGTCGTTTGACGTGCTGGTATTCGGCATGCCGTGGCTCCTGTGGCTCGTGGTCGTGCTCTTGCTTGCCGCCATGGCGATGCTTGGTTCGTGGCTCACCGCGCAACGTGGCATTCGCACATCGCCGACGGTCGTCATCGCTCGTGCGGCAGGAGAATAAGCACCAAGCGGATATGCATGCGAGTATGTCTGATTGTGAGTCGAGGATATGGGATACGGGCGATGCTCCGCTGGGATTGAGGAAACCGGGCGGCCTGCCGGTCTATGGATTGCCGGTCGTGGCCACGCTGTTCATGCTGCGCATGCTATGGGTCACCAGGCGCGATGCCGTCCCGTCGTATCACTCGTATTGGGCCACGCACACGCCAAGCGTGTTTATGCTGATGCTGGCCGCCGTTTTTGCCGGCGGCGTCGCGCTGGCATGGCGGTACGTGAGACCCGAATGGGTGATGGGCGGAGAGCTTGCTCTGGCGTTGCTGCTGGATCTCGCCGGCGTGGGTGAATGGGCTCCGATCATGCCGATGATTGCCTATTGGGCGTTGATCATGACCGTCTCCAGTGATTTGCGGATCCTGTGCTTCGGACTTGCCTCCTGCATGGTGCTGGGCAGTCAGGCGTTCGCCGGAGACGGCTGGCGGCAGGCCGGATGGTCGATCTGGCTTGACATACTGCCCGCCATGCTTCCGATAGTGGTCATCGGCGTGCTGGGTTATGCGGTCCGCAACCGGCGCCTATCCTCCCTGGCGCTCCAACGCGAACGCGACGAGCGTCTGCGCGCGGACTTGCTCGCCCAACAGCGGGATGCGGCCGTTCGGCGCGGCAGCATCGTCGGCGAGATGCACGACAGCGTCGGCCACGATCTGACCAGCATCATCGCATTGGCCCAAGGACTGGCCGAACAGGTGGAAGGACAAGATGTGGATCCAGAGGTCGCACAGGCCATCGACGCGATCCGCGACATCGCCAAAAGCGGCCTGCAGGACACCCGGCACGCCCTGCGGGCCTTGACCGCCACCGATGCGAACCTGCCCGGTATTCCGCCGACCACAGGCGGTACGCAGTCGCACGAGATGAATGACACCGCGATCGAAGAGTCGGCGCAGCGATACATGTGGGATGACATCCGACCGGTGCTCGCACACGTACGGGCTTCCGGCGTGATCGCCACATTCACCGAGACCGGCCGACGCAGCGAGGACCCCGACCAGGCGGATCTGTGCTTCCGGGTGACCCGTGAGGCCGTCACCAACGCGGTGCGCCATGCGCCCGGCCTCGCGCATCTGAACGTCACATGGGATCACGCGGCGGATGGGAGCCTGATCGCGACCATCACCAACGACGGATCAACGAACCTCCCCAAGCCTTCCGATGGTGCCATCGGCACCGGTCTGGCGCGAATCGCGGACGCCATCGCCCGAACCGAAGGGTTCCTCTGCTACGGGCCGGACAGGGCGGAAACCGGTGTCTGGCGGGTGACCGCGATGCTGACGTCCGTCCGACAAGAGAAAGGCGTGACGTGGGATGACGAACATCATGCTGGTCGATGACCTGCAATACGCGAGGCTCGGCTACAAACTCATGCTTGGCAAGGCGAGTGACATCGCGATCGTCGCTCAGGCGGGCGATGGCCGACAGGCTATCGCTGAAATCGAGCGACTGGAATCGGCAGGAGGCCCGCTGCCGGACGTGGTGCTCATGGACGTGCGCATGCCCGTGATGGACGGCATCACCGCCACCCGTGAAATCACCCGCCGATGGCCCGCCATTCACGTGCTGATCCTCACCACGTACGACGAGGACGACTACGCATACGGTGGACTGGATGCGGGAGCCAGCGGATTCCTGCTCAAAGACGCCAGTGCTGCAGCCGTCAAGGATGCGATTCATGCGGTGGCGAACGGAGACGCCGTGGTCACGCCACGCATCACCCGGCAGATTCTCGAACACGGCATGCCCAGACCCACAGCAGGCCGCGAACAACAGAAGCTGCGGGATTCGTTCGCAGCCCTGCCGCCGCGCCAACGCGAGATATGCACACTGATCGCGGAAGGCATGACCAACGAGGAAATCGCCCGCAAACTGGTACTGGAGCCCGCGACGATACGACGAACCATCAGTCGAATCCTCTTCACCTTGCAACTGCATGACCGCACGCAAATCGCCGTCAGCTGGCTCAAGTCCCACGCATCACAGCAAGCAATGTCAATGGTAAGAACACGAAGATATGTGTCATCTTCAGCTGACAATCCGCTCCAAACACATTGAAATCAATAAGTAAGGATACAACAATGAAAAATTATTAAAGCATACAAGAAAAAAGGAAAAATATGATTGGTGAAGAAGATTACCTCGAATCAATTACGAAACAATCTCCATTTTTTGTAGATCACGCTTCTATGCTTCCATCCATGAAGCGTGACCATTGGATTGCGGAATCTCTTATTCCCGATACTTGGTATGTAACAAGAAGAGAACCGTGGACGTATGTAAGCTCTCCGAATGGAAAAATGCGAGTCAACGGATGGAAGATTCATTTAAGCGCAACAAAAGAGAACGCAGAAAAGATTCTTGCAGAAGTAATACAAATTTGCTGTAAATATAATACAACATTCAAATTTCAAAGTTCACATAGAGATTTTCTCAACTGCAACGGGAAGGCAGCAAATCGTTCAGGTAGTGGGAAATTCATCACCATATATCCATCAACAAATGATGAACTTGAAAAAATAGTCGGTGATTTATATCCCCTCATCAAAGATGAAAAAGGCCCTTATATTCTTAGTGACATTAGATACAAGCAAAGTCCAATCTTCTTTCGATACGGAGGATTCATTGACCTGCGTCGCGAGGATGAAAATAACGATTATATTTCTATGATCCCAGACCAATCTGGAATACTGGTCGCCGATAAGAGGCTTCCACATTTTATACATCCAGCAGAGGGAATCGACAAGCCAAAGTGTGTAGAAATATCTCTGAATGAATATATGAAAAATATTCCCACCGATTTAGATAACTATGAGATTAAAGCTGTACATTTCTCGAATTCCGGTGGGGTATATCGTGCAACCAATAAAAAGAATGAGATTGCCCTTTTAAAGGAAGCGAGACCATATGCCGGTCTAGACGCACGCCAACGCGATGCCATTGAGAGACTATCCATAGAATGGAAGATGCTCAATCTTCTTAAAAATACCGGCATTGCACCAAAACCATATCGAAGGTTTAACGCTTGGGAACATGGCTACATTGAAATGGAATGGCTTAATGAAATCACACTGAACCATTGGTTGTCGGAAAACTATCCCTATCAATGTGAAAATGATCATACTAATCAGTTGATGCAATATAGAAGTGATATCAATACAATCGCAACATCGATTATCAATGCTGTAAAAATTATTCATCGCACAGGCTATGTTCACGGGGATATTCATTTAGGAAACATAATGATTAATCCTAAAACAATGTCTATACACTTTATAGATTTTGAGGATGGACGCACCTTGGACTCCAAGGAAATATCAGCACATAATGCTATGGGATTCCATCCCCCATTGGGTTGCTCCGCTCAAGAAGCAGATTGGTTTGCTGTTTCAAGGGTACTCGCATGTCTATGCTATGCAAATACCTCGATTTGCATGCTTAGCCCAGATCATTGGATCAGAGTTAAGAATAATATTTCGAAAAAATTTGGCATGGAATATATAAATCTGTTAAAGGATGTTGAATCACGTTGCCCATGTGCATCTGGAGTTTCAGATGTTCCATTAACTCCAGATGCACATCTTACACAGTTTACACCACGTTTTTCCTTTAATCTGTTATCACACCCTGATTCCTTGTCATTAGTTAAAACTGAAATTATTAATGGCATTTTTCATACCCGTCATAAATTGCCAGGAAAACTATATCCTGGTGATGTAACACGGGGCTCCATTTGGGGTGCAAGTAACGTAAGCTCCGGCGCGGCGGGAATCCTAATGAGCCTGCATAGGGCCAACTCAATTATCAATTCGGATGACGTCCAATGGATGAAAGACATGATCCACGGTTTCGCGCAAAGCAATCAATCGGACTTTGGATTATATACAGGGCTATCCGGCATAGGATTAGTCGCTTTTGAGTTGGGAGAATTAGAAACTGCTCACGAACTATTATTTAGCACATATGAACATTGGAAAGAGACACGAAATCTTGACCTTAATGGCGGACTAGCCGGTCAAGGATTAGCCCTGATATCATACGGAATGGCTACAGACGATAAGAGGTATTTCCATGAGGCTATTGCACTTGGACATCGTATAGCGCAATGGATGGAATCCAATCAAATCGCAAGCATAAAACAAGGTGGCCTCCTGCATGGATGGAGTGGTATCGCACTGTTTTGGTTAGCTCTAAGTCGTATTGACATCGAACATAACCCAGCTTATATTCGGCGTGCGCTTAATTGCATATGCAGAGATTTAGACAATACCGTTATTGAGCCAAATGGAATGCGAGGAATTAAGGATAAGCACAATAGGTCTCTTCCTTACCTTGCAGATGGTTCTGCCGGCCTAATAGTGGCAATTTCCATTGCACGAATTGCACTACATGATGATTCTCTTTTCCATAAAGAATGGGACTCACTCATTGCGGCATGTTCATCATCTCAATATGCTTTTTCCGGACTAAACAATGGGATTGCTGGGATATTAGTTGCAAACCATTTTGCCTCAACATGGTCACCGCAAACAACACAAACAAATAATAGACTTTTAGATGAATTAAACGACTATAGTTTGTCTTGGGAAAATACGCTACAATTCCCGGGAGATTCATACTTGCGCCTCTCAAGCGATTATTCAACCGGATCAGCAGGGATACTAACAGCATTAAATGTCCTTACCCATAATCTTTGGGATTTATTCCCGCTCCCAAATGCAAAAGATTTGTTCTGCGGAAGGTCCGCGGAACAAAATAGTAGAAAGGAACAACAATGAATAAAATCATCGACATGCAGTCGATCGAGGAAGTGAATGACGACGCGGTGCATGACAGTGGCTACAGCTACTCGTTCTGCTTCGGTCGCCCGAGCAGCACCAGCGGTTTCTTCTGCTGATTCATAAAGGTTAAAAATGAGGGGGTGACTCGTTAGGGTCACCCCCTCATTTACACCAATAGGAGCGCTTGAAATGTTTAAAGCAATAGGACGAATCAAGGGATATTTATACTTTTGGTTAAATGACGGAAATGATGTCTGGTGTTGTCGTTCAGGAAAGAAAGCGTCCGAAAGCGATATTTTTCCTTCCCGTGATTCCAACATAGCGTTTAAATGGACTAAATGCTTTAAAATCAATAAGAATGATTATAAGTCTCTGCAGTCAATTGAAATAGATAACAAATCAAAATATGCGGCAATAATAGTGCAAGATCGAAAATATCCCTACTCAAATCTGAGGGTCATAAATATGCGGACAGGTATTGATTTCATTAAACTCAATTACATAGGAAAGGGAAGTATAATTTCATCTGATAATTCATGCATATACTATGCAAAAACAGATGAATCATCTGGGGCGATTTCGGAAATACGCAAACAGTCACTTACTTCGATTAAAGAAAACCGTTGTGTTGCCTCATTTGACAGCACGGCTTGGCCTACTGTTCACGCGACGGACGACAGAAAATATTTACTTGTATATCATGGTTCTCAGGTTACAATCATAAGACTCGCATCAAACAACGCAGCTGAAAAAGTTATTGATGCATGCAATGGAATAGGATCAGTCCATAAAATCATGCATAAAACAATTGAATCTCGTGAGTTTTTCTTTGGATACTTTGTTGACAAATTCAATAATTGGTTTTTGATAATTATAAACGGGGAAGATAGTATTAAAAAGACTGATACTTGGCTACGAAAGCAAATTAAGGTCGATGAAATCGAGGATCTTTTTTTGCTTGAAAACAAAATTGTACTTCAGGTTAAATTTGATCAAAAAATACAAATACGATTTCTGGATATTAAAGCATTAGTTTTTAACCATAATCAGGAATGGAAAAATATCACCATACAAATGAAAAAGCATATGAGTTTATTAAAGTTTGTCCGACCGATTGAAGTCAACAAACAATCCGTTCCTTACAGCATAGAATGTCCGGCTTGCAGACCCTCAATACATTATCTCAATTTCTCAAAAGAAGAATCATCTATAGACTACTCATCATCAGGCAACTTAAATCATGTAACTCAACAATATAACATCCTAAGTAGAGATGGAGAGACAGAGATACCTGTAACAATCATTTCACCAATTAGAAATCCACAAAACAAGATAGTTCTAGCTGTTTATGGATCATATGGAATCAAGTTTAATTACAACTATAGCCCTCTGATTCAATCCTTAATTGATAATGGAATATACTTTGCTTATGCTCATGTCAGAGGCGGAGGGGAGAAGGGAGAGAAATGGCATCAAGCTGGTATGGGAATCAATACAATTAATTCGATTCATGATTATTTAGACGTTGCAAATGGAATTAACCGATTAGTACATAGAACAAAATGCAAAGTTATTGGGATGGGAGCAAGCGCGGGCGGATTTGTTGTCGCCTCCGCTCTAAATGAGAATCCATTGAGCTTTGCTGGTATTTATATATCTGCTCCGTTCATCTCGCCACTGACGGCTATCAAAGATGTAAAAAACCCACGTTGGAGAATGGATATGTTGGAATTTGGGAATCCGGATAACAAACGTGATGTGCAGATTTTACGACATTTATCTCCCTTAGAAAATATTAAGGGTAAACATTATCCCCCCGCCCTTGTTGCCTTAAATGAGTTTGATGTTAATGTTAACAACTATCAAATTCGAGAATATATTGACAAATTGAGAAAAACTGGAGCAAGCGTCGATTTATTGCTAAGAATAGGGGCATCCCATTCCGTTTTCAAGGCTTCAAATCACGAAAACGATGAAATTAGGTGGATTAAACGTATTTAGTATATATATCATATACCTGTAATAAATAACCGCCAACGAGCCGTTCGGATTCATCGACCGCATCGGCGTCACCATGTACGCCGGCTACGTCACCTGCCTGTGCCGCCACCTCGAAAGCTCGGGTAAACAGCCGATGATGCGGGACGCCCCCCCCCAAAAAAAAACCGGATATTCTCGACAGGCTTCCCGAAACCGTTACTCTGCTCGACTGGCATTTCGGCCCGCGGGTTGACGACGGGAAAATCTGCCCGTTGCCGGGCCAAGCAGATCATCTATCCGACCGTATGATGCTGGAAACGCACTCCTGCCGCGCATCGATGACGTCAGGAACAACATCACCCACATGACCCGCTACGGCGCGCATACCATGCGCAAGGCATGCTGGTCACCGACTGGGGCGACCTTGACCACGTCAACGACCTGCACATGGCCATTCCCGGCATAATCATCGGCACGCAGGAGACATGGAACCCCGAACACATCCCGGATGAAACCGAGATGCTCCACCGCATCTCCCGACTCGAATACCACGACGCCAGCGGAGAGCTGCTTGATATCCCCACTCACGCAAGTCATTCGGCCTGCTTCCAATGGAACCAGCTGATCACCTGGTTGGAGCTCGATGACGGACAAGGCGGAGTCAGCACCGAGATCCTGCAAACCATTCCGGGACTGCTACCAGAAAACGAACGGCCGGACGATGCGATCCGCACCCTCCAGGACGAAAGCCAGATACCGTCACTTGCAGAATCCCGACTGATGCTGCTCCGCTATCTAAAGCACCACATCACGCTCGACGAGACCTCGGGCCATCTTCTTCGGGTCTGCGCCCGACAAATCGCCACGATCGTCGCCGCCACAGGACTACAGGCCACAGCGAACGCCGCGGCACTCCGCATAGCCATCGAGGGACAGCGACTTCTGAATCAGGTCGGTCTCCGACTTGCTCCGATGCCGGAGTCGTCGACTCCTTGCAGTTGAGTGCCGCATCTCAGCATGACGATACGGCGCGTCTTGCCGAAGCGCTGGAAATCTGGATGGAGGCGTATGCGGCGCAATGGAGCACGGTCAGCCAAGGCTCCGGACTCCGTCGGCTGCAAGATACGGTGCGGGAGTTAACGGACTACCTGCGCTTCCAATCCATCTGATGCTGCGATTGTGAGACTTCGATCTGTCAGATACCGATATGCCGTGAAGGACCAATTCAGATCCCTCACGGCATTTCCTATACGAAGATGTATCACGCATCGCGACAGTGCATCAATGCGGTCTAGGATTCACGACTTCGAGTACTAGCCATATCGCTTATAAATGATTCAGCGAGCTTGTCAACCACTTGGCTCTGATGCGAGGCGACGGTGAGCTGATAGTACCGGATAGCCACCTTCTCGCTGACGTGTCCCAATTGATTCATGACTTCCCGCAACGTTCCACCCTGAATCATGAGTAATGTTGCATGACTGGCTCGTAATGCCTGGAACGTCAGATCAGGGCGCCCTGCTTTCAATCGGGCCTTGGCGAACTGGCCGTCCAGCGTTGTCTGGGACATGATTCTTGCACGCTTGGGCACGAACACAGACGAATCCGGTCGGGTCAGATCGCAGTAATCAGAAAGGTGCTGTCGAATAAGAGGAATCAGCGTATCCGGGATGTGTACGTTCCTGATACTGGATTCCGTTTTCGTCTTACCGAATTGGAGATCCCCTCTGTCAGCGTCACCGCGATTCACGGAGCGTCGGACGTGAAGTATCTGCCTATTCAGATCGATGTCTTGCACCTGAAGACCGCATAGTTCACCGCATCGCAGACCACCCACTAACGTCGAGAGGAACACGGACAGTCTGGTGTAATCGGGCATGGCGTCAGCCAGCAGGATTAATTCGGAAGGAGTCACCGGCGGTACATTGATGCGGGCGGGCTGTGGCGCTGGCGGAATATGGAATATGAAGGGATTGAAGGACAGCAATGGCTCCGAACCGTCCAATCCGCCTCGGGTGGCTGATTCCAGTACCGCCTTCAGCCGCATGCATGAGCGTCGGAACGCCCACCGTCCTTCCGGGTGAGGCGCATCATACCAAGCCTTGATAATGGACGGAGTGATCTCGTTAAGCGGCAGGTCCCCAAGACTTGGCAAAAAATGGCCAATGTCCAGGTAAAGATTGCGACGCGTGCCACCGGCGATACCATTGCCGTCGGGCAGCCGGTATTCCTCGGCCCATCGCATCACATAGTCACGGAACAACATATTGCGTTGTGTCCGGCTCTTTTCCTCGACGGCTTTTCGTCGGCTTCGTTCCGTTGGATGAACCCATTCGGCGATGCCGTTACGATGGAGGCTGACAAGATACTTTTCGGCTTCCAGCCATCTACGGGCTTCGAGCTCCTGATCCGGCTTGAACTGGCGTTGGACGCGTTTGCCGGGTTCTAATGGATTCGGATATCGAACCTGCCATGCGATTAGCATGCCGGTTCTGTCATAACGGGCCAGCACGGTTCCCCACTTGCTTCGCGGAGGCTTCTGCGGATGGTTTCCATGGGAATGCCTGATTTTCGGCATATTGATCTCCCTCGATCACGAAAAGGCGCACCCCGCGTGCGCCTTGTGGGGAGATTGAAACCAAGGAACAGTGTAAGTGAATATGCTGAAAGAGCCGTTGCTTGTTTTTGTCATCTTGAGATGACAAACCGTCCAGGGTATCTTGAGTTCGACTGCATAGGATTCGATACTTTATATCGTGGCCTTAAGTCTGAGAATCATCTTCTGGGGCTGACCCTGAAGCTATTCACAGACTGACTGCATATTGAGAAAATTATTTGCCTGACCCCGATATGCCTTAATCGTGTAGGAAGACGGACTCAAAGGAGAGAAATGGCTATATCAAACACCATTGAGTTGGCTCCGATGTGGACGCTTCTTCTTTATTGTTCGATGATTGGATGCAATATCTATTATCTGCATTATCTTGATCGGCACCGATTTCAGTGGATTCCTGCACGCTTCTTCGTCCTGCCGATACTTATCTCGATCGTCTCTGCCGTTTTTGTAATGCTGACATATTGCGATGTCGCTTATTCAGCAAAAGCAGATATGGATATGAGAGATTTCTATATCTCATATATCCCTTTGGTTTCCATCCTGTTGGGAATTCTCATACTCATGGAAATCATATATTCCATAAAAATTTCCCTATCCAAGAAGAAGAATCGCAATGCGTAATAATCGACTGGTCAAATCGACGGCCTCCCTCTTGCTCGCCGTCACGGTCTCCTTCTCCTCGGTAATGGTGGCCTTGGTCACGCCGGCCGCCTCGCACAGGGCCTGCTGTTCGAGTTCTTCCTTGGCCAGGTGCAGGCGCACGTTCCATGCGGCGACCTCACGCAGGTGCTCTCCCAGTTCGACGGCCTGTGTCCTTGCCGTGGTGTTGCCGGTCATGTCCGTTCCTTTCGCTCGCGTGCCCTTGGTGGCTTGTGCGCACCATGCTATGGGCGGCGCGCTTGGTTGCGCAATACGACCGCCTCCCCGGTTCGGTCTGGTCGAACCGGGCCGGGAAAAACATGGAAAACGAAAGCGCTCCGCACCGTGTTGGCGCTTGGTGCGGGGCTGATCGACAACCTTGGGCGGGATTCCGGGCGATTCAAGTGACAAGAGTCCCGGGATTCGCCCTCCATTGAAAGAGAGTTATCGCAATGACCAATCCTACCATCGCTTCCGTCCCGCGTGCGGCGGGAGCCGTGAAACCAATCCCGTCGCTGCGCGTGCGGATCGCCCGCGCGCACCTGCTGGCGGTGTTGCTTCATCCCGCGCGCTCGTCGCGCCGTCGCCGCCGGAGCGCCTGAGATGGGCCCGGCATCTCCACCGTTGCGTGCCCTTGCCAGTCCGTCCGTTCTTCTTCATCGCACGCCCGCATACCGGGCGTTTCTTCGCTTTGTTGGATGGCGTTCTCACACCATCCAGCCCCCACCGGGAGCGCATCATTTTCCACGCGGGGAAAAGACATGCCGACACGCCCACTCGTACAAGGCCAGACCTCGATCATAAGCACCACAAAAGTTCCTATAGGCCAGCATCGTGGTATCCAGGCCACCAAAACTACCCGACCGTCGTCACCGCCTAACCCGCTTCACCCACACCAAACAGCGAAAGGCCATTTAGGTTGCAGGTTCGTTTAAGGAACGTCATCGGACAAATCATTGGTATTCCAACGTTTCTTTATTTAAGGAGCAACTGCTGGCATACGCTTAATTCGCACAGCCGTCACTTACTATCAGAATTGGTAACTTCTTTAGCGTGCTTCATCAGGTTTGCTTGCCTGTAGGCTGGTCTCAGAAATCAACAGAGCAAGAGGAGACAGCATGATGGTTCAACTGGATGAGGTCACCCAATTCTCTCATATGCCGGAAGGGCAGTATTTCGACCGTAAGAGCGCCCGGATCAAGCCGGAGGATGCGGTTCGGCATGTCATTGCGTTCGCCAACGCCTCGGGCGGCCAGCTGGTCATCGGCATCGAGGACGATGGCACGATCACGGGATTCAGACGCGAGAATGCCAAGCCGATCGAATCCTTCGAGCAACTGCCGATCACACTGTGCGCGCCTTGGAGTACGACAAGGGCCAGCTGTGGTTCGAGGACGAGCTGGCTCGCGGCTGCGCGGGCATCGACGATGTGGACCGTGAGTTTCTGGCGCGGTATAAGCGGGTCATCGGCGCGGAGCACATGGACGACGAACGTTTACTTGTAGCCCGTGATTTCCTGCGCGATGGCCGGTTGACGGACGCCGGTGTGATTCTGTTCGCCGCCGATCCGATGCGGTTCCTGCCTTCGGCGTGGGTACGTGTGCTGCGCGTGGATGGCACCGAGCTGCGCACCGGGCGCAATCTGAACATCACCAAAGACGTGGAGTTCTCCGGCCCATTGGTCAGCGTGGTCGAGAAAGCCGGAGCGCTGATCGAAGCGCTGCTGCGCGACTTCCAGGTGCTTGATGACAACGTGAGGTTCAAAACGGTGCCCGAATATCCGCGTTTCGCGTGGTTCGAGGGATTGGTCAATGCGGTGGCGCACCGCGATTACTCGTTGCAGGGTGACTATACGCGTGTGATGATCTTCGACAACCGATTGGAGATTACCAGTCCGGGTACGCTGCCCAATAGGGTGACTTTGGAGAACATGCGCACCACCCGGTTCGCACGCAATCCGAAGATCTGCCATGTGCTCACCTCGTTCGAAATGGTGCGCGAGCTCAACGAGGGCGTGCACCGCATGTACGAGGAAATGGACGAACTGGGTCTGCCGGCGCCGGAGTTCAGCGAGCCCAACGGCATGGTCGTCAAGCTCGTGTTGCGCAACGACATCGCCCGGCGCGTGCCCTACGTGGCCGCAGCCGACGAGGTTCCGAATATGGCCAGGAACAAAACGGATGATCACGGCCTTGTGGTGAATGGTCAGGAGCTTACCCCGGTGGAGCGCACGGCGCTGGACATCGCTGCGCGTGACGGCAAGGTAAGCACGCGGATTTTGGCTCAGGAGGCCGGCATTGGGCTGAGGACCGCATCCAAGACACTCGCCGCCTTGGCCGAACGAGGCCTGCTTACGTGGCATGGCACCAGCCGGAGGGATCCGCAACAGCACTACACATCCAAGTAGCTCCGCATTACTCCGCATTACTCCGCATTACTCCGCACCGCGCAAAGTCACAGCGGAGGCATGCATACAAGCATCGAACGACTTTGATGGTATGCAGCACCTGTCTTAACTCGAAACGAGGCCAAAAGAAAACATGAAAAGGGGAACCGATGGGAGCGATGGACTCTTACTCCAAGATGCTGAACACTCTTGCCGTGAGCATAGGCATGGCGAGCTTGCTGCGACGTTTTGAAGAACTCAAATCATCCTGGGATATTGTCCACGATTATATAGGAATGAATATCGAAATCATTGTCAATCAATTCCTGCATAGATACAGTTGCGCGCTCAGCCGAGTAGAGATATCGAACACTATCAGCACGTACTTGCCCCCCGGATACCGAATTGAATGATGTTCTTTTCTTGAATGAGTGTCTAGTTCGAGTGGATGGTTGACGCATGTCCTGGGCATGGCTGACAGGTGTTTCGGGGCATGGTTGACAACGATGGGGTTGGCGGCCGTTGCGGCGTCATGGATGCACGGCGGCGGTCCGGCACGGCCGGCGACAATCAGACCACGTCCTGAGCGCAACGCGGCGAGCACCCGCGCGACAAGGCCATCGCCGCCGACCCGGAGACCGGCGAGATCCTCGCCGGCCAGACGCTCGACGCCACCCGCGAACATCGATACCGCAAGCCGGCGAACGATGTCAACGATGCCCCACGACAGATGTAAAGCATGCCTCAGGAGACCCGTCAACTATGCCCCAAGACATCACACCTGTGGTACGATACAATCGTATTTCAAATTTAATTGAAATATAACCAGACGATTCGATGGATCCTAAAGATCCATTGAGGGAAGAAATGGAATGATGAGCGTCGACGAAGAAGCCTATGCAAGCCGGGACGTGAACATGACCAAGCTCCGCAATGCCCTCCTTGCTGCGGAATCCTCAGAAAATGAGCGTAGGGCCTTCTCTGAGGATCCACATTCGTATCTTCTGTCAAAGGGAGTCGAAGACTTCATCTGCCAAGTCGGAACAACCCAGACGCGATCCTCAGACACTAATTACCAAGCACCTTGGATTATACCTTAAATATGAAAGACCGTTATTCGGAGAGGAGAACCTCCCATCATCAGCGAAATATTGTCTGCTCTAAGCGACCCGACCCGACGCGAAATCCTTGAGTTGCTCAGGGAACGAAGTATGTCAGCCGGTGAGATTTCTTCGATGCTGCAAATGAAGCCTTCCGCAGTATCATACCATCTGAGTTATTTATATGATTCTGGTTTGATTTGCCGAATGCGTCAGGGGAATCGATTGATTTATCGGCTTAACCTCACTGCAATTGACGAACTAATTGTTTATTTCGTGAATTTGTCAAAAAATGACGGGACTCAGTCTCACGATTTTAGTGAAAAGAAAGAATAGATGAAAAAAAACGTATTAACATCAATTGTATCCATAATATCATACTTGCTAGCACTCGTACCCCTAGTGACTCTCGCCATATCTTGGTCGTCGATACCCGCAGTTGTTCCTGTTCATATTGGTTTTGACGGGAAGATAGACCGGTGGGGGTCTAAGTGGGAGCTGATAATTGTCGCTGTCATAATAGCTGTTCTATTTATATCTATTGTGACAGCACTTCGACTTAGCTTCCTTAGTAACAATAAAAAAACTGTACATGTCAGTAAAAAAGGGTGGAGCAAAGGAGTATTCTCCGCATATTTGTCTTTTATCCTTATGGAAATCATTGTCGATGTGTTATTAATAATTTTTTTCGGAACAGTTCATGCAAATCCAGTCAGCATGAATCGAATTATTTCCTCCGGAGCCGGAGTCATATTAATCATCTTTGGCAATATCGCGCCCCTTCTATCAATACCTAGCTGGTTTGGCCTGCACTTCCCCAAACTGCGGTCTCAAGCAAAAGCGGAATCGTTCGTTTCACAATCAGCAGGGTTTTCTGCACTCTTTTTCGGTATTATCTGCATTGTTCTGTCATTCATTGTTCCTCTCCAATACTGCGGAATCATAGCTTTTCTCTGCTATGTATTGTCATTCATCCTGATAATGATATTGTGGCTTGTTGCATTACGAACCATGCACGATGACTGAGTTTCGCCTCACCGTATCTGCACATGAACATGATTCTGAACCGACGAATGTCGGCGAGGTTAGGATAACCGATTTGTCGTTCCTGCTGACGCTCTTACTTGAGAATCAGAAGCATGGGACTTCTGCATGCCTTGGGGGTGTCGATATCCCATGCTTCTGAGCGGCGCTTTGGCTGCACCTCTCAGACGTATTGACGGTGGTTTGTGCATAGATGTTTTGGCACGAATCATAGTCGTAGGTCTCTCGATGAAGTTGCCGTCAGCTGTATTACAGCAACGGGTGTCAAGTGTCCTCTGCCACTCTTAGAGACAGGGAGAAGATCCAAATGTGTTGTTCGCAATTCTAGGATATACTTCGTTGGGCATGAAACGCAGGCATTCAACGTCAGGGAAACAAGAACTTGCATCAGCCGGCGACCGTGCTATATAATGCAATCAAACGTCTGAAATGTAGTACAAGTCCACCGCACGCTCTCGTTCCTCGGGACCGGACATACGATAATCCTTTCGTCCAGCCTCCAAGAAAACGTCCGCAGCCTGCTACCCGTCAACCTTCAAAGAAACAACATACTGACAGCAAGGAGGAATCAGTGTTGAAGAAAAATGACAACTTAGTACCGCGCCAACCCAGAAACGAGAATCGCTCTATATGGAATAGCAATGCATGGCTTTTGCTAGGTCTCGGACTCGGAGCATTCATCGGGCTTCTGACCTACACGCAACATTGGTTGTAACCAATTACGAAAAGATCACTCAATGAATCGCGAACTTTTTGGAGCTTCTTTTACGGTGATATGAACTGATTTTGTTCCGTATTTCCTCTAACTTGATGGGGGATGATGGAACCATGGCAAGGGGCACGAGATACACGACCGAGTTCAGGGCGAAGGCCGTGAGGCTGCCGTCGGAGTCAAGGACGTCGTATTCGTCGGGCGAACGAGATACTGACGACGGCGTCGGCTTCCTTCGCGGCGAGGCCCGACCCGACACGGCCCTGATGGCCGCGTACATCGACGAACACGCCGCGTACTCCACTCGTCCACCCCAAGAGCACATGAAACAAGACCATCTACGATCGCATACGAGCACTCGCTTCCCAAAGAACACGTCACCCGTCGATATCAACATGTACCTTCTTCAGCCTGCCACCCAATGTCTACGAGGACAACCACTCGCCCCCTACAATAGTTAGTTGACGACATCCCACATTGTACAGTTGAGATGCCAACTATATACATATACATCTCCACGATTACTCGGCACCAGCCGACGATATGCCGACGGTATTGTCTCGCCATCTAACTGCGAAGCACATCCCACCTTTTGTTCTATGAATACGTAGCACACCGCTTGCTTCGACTTCGCTGTCAACCGCCAGACATAGTAACCACCGTAGAACGGCTCAATGTATACCATACACTCATATTTTATCAGAGTTAACGAAATACGAGCTGGTTTATGCACAGCCTCATGCTCCAGCCCATCATCCCGATCAAGTGAATAGTAGGCTTTATGGCGGTATGTACACAGCCGGTAGTCAGCCTCCTTGCGGTCAAATTCTTTGAACATTTCAGCAACTTCATCCGATACTTCCATAAAGCAATCCGACGTATAAAACGGATAATAGTCCCGCAGATTGATAATAGCCATATTGACCTCCGTTTCGGTTGGTGGTTGACGAGCGACCGAAACGAAGGCGGCGGGGAGCGGCACCGGGGGAATGACTTCGGGCCAACATGACCCGAAGCTACCCCATAAGAACGCAGAAGCGCCCGGGCGGCACAAGGCCACTCGGACGCATGAAATGACATAATAGTTAAGGTTCCAACAAATTCCGCATACATAGCCGGAATAACCCGGAGGCGGAGCTATGCTTTTTTAACTGGTGCAGGCTATGCGGACTACAAAAAAAAATCAAACTGGCATGGCGGCATCCTCCCATTGCTGCCATGCCAATTTGCAAGGGGTAGGGTCTTCGTGAACCTTCAGACAAAAAGAAGCGGCGGCTCTAAAAAGCCGCCGCAGGGTGGACAAGCGTTTCAGAGTGCTGCTGTACGACGGCTTTTTCTTTTGCCATCGTCCGGCAGATCAAAATATGAAACTATAATTCATTGATGGTTGCAGTAATCGACATACTGCGAATTCGCTTTGCCGGAGTATATACAGCTGCGATTGCCGCAATCGAGACAAACAGAAGAATAACGCCCAAAGAGGTAGTTGGGAACTGCCATACAGCAGATGGAAAATGCTCCGCAATAAGGAAATCATACAGCGATTTGCTAAGCGGCAAGCCAATAGCACAACCAACAACACACCCCAGAACAGCATAAGTGAATGCTTCACAAGCAATCATTTTTGCCATCTGCCGTTCATCCATTCCCACTGCCCGCATAGCCCCGTACTGCTTCATTCTGGCAGACACACTCATGGAAATGCTATTGACAATGTTCATTACTGTTACCAGTGCAATTATTGCCAGAAATGCATAAACACAGAAAACAAAAGCCATATAAGTTCCCATAGTGCGTTCGTCGCGTTTATCTCGGAAGCTATATGTTTGATCTACGGAATTCTGGATTGCCTGAACATTCTCGTCCGTAACATCTCCCGTTGTCTGTATCTGCACAAGAGAATAACCTTCCTCTCCTGTCAAACGGACAAATGTCTCATCAGAGGTAATCAATGTGAGCTTCCCATTTGTCAATCCATTCTCACTGAATGGGTCGTTCTTTAACAGTCCGGCTATGGTAAGAGTTTTATCCTCAATCTGAACAGTGTCACCGATTTTCCATGTGCTGTCCTGATCGGATGTTGCCAAAACAAAATTGCTGTCCCCAGAAACTTTGGACAGATCACTTCCCCTTTTCAAAGCACTGTCTTCTTTCAGACATTGTAAATCAAAATCGTCATAAGAAATCAGATCGACCGTGCCAGAGAAGTTGGCGTCGTCGTTTAGTTTGGCAGAAACATCAGACACATTACGCCGCCCGTAAACTTCCTTCACTCCATCCATTCCGCGGATGGATGTAAGCAGTTCGCGAGGGATCGTATTACCGCCAGCACTTGCAATATCTATATCTGATGTGGCAGCCGACTGAGGAATCAGGCAATCCACAAAATTGACCATAACAGAGAAGCTCAGAAACAGGATGATGCTAAGTGCAAAAGAACCTGTCATCAGGAATAAATTTTTCTTCCCGGAGATTGCATGCCTGACACCAAGAAGGAATTCAATCTTTCCGAAGCCTGCATACGGCGAATGACGCATTGTCTTTTCGTGACCTGCATTTCCAGACACCGCCGTGATGGGAGATACCTTCGCAGCATGTTTTGCCGGAGCATTTGCGGCAATCAGTACAGTAATCAGTCCCACAAAGATACCGCCAGCAATACCAAAGATACTAATGCCAAAGAGGGGAATATCAGAAAATTCTTCTTTGACTACAAAACGCAGTACCGCGCAGAGTCCCCATGTAGCAACAACCCCTGAAACAAGACCGATAGGGATAGCTGTCTTGCACCAGTTCAATGCCTCCAAGCGGACAAAGCGGATGATCTGCTGCTTACTCATACCAATGCAGCGCATCATTCCGAAAAATTGGATTCTCTGTGCAACGCTGCTGTTCATACTACTGGAAATCATCAGAACGCCGGCAATCAAAATCAGCAGGAACAGAACAACCGCGACAGAAAGAAGGGTTTGCCCCATGGAACTGCCGAGCAAGTCGCCAATAGAGAAACTTCCATGCTTACCAACCAATCGGGCCTGTTCCATCCGGAAACCCATTTCTGCCATACTGAATACTGCTGTTACCATAAACACAGCAAACACAATGCAAAGCAGCGTCATACGATTTTGACGGCGGTGAACTTTAGCGGAGATGGGAATGAGACTAAGATAGCTTTTCATTCACGACACCCCCCGAAATCCGTCAGTACACCATCGGATACCCTTAAAACACGGTCTGCGGTCTGGGCGATGCTTCTGCTATGTGTAATCATAACAATGGTCTGCTCATATTTTCTGGATGCTTCTTTCAGCAGCGCAATGACTTCGCTTGTGTTCTGCGTATCCAGATTGCCGGTCGGCTCGTCTGCCAAGATCAGAGAGGGACGTGTAATCAAGGCGCGTCCAATAGCGACACGCTGCTGCTGGCCGCCAGAAAGTTGGCTGGGAAGATGGTTCCTCCGTGCGGTCAGGTTCAGTACCGCCAGCAATTCTTCCAGATACTTCTTATTGGGTTCTTGGTAATCCAGCAGCACCGGGAAAATGATATTCTGTTCTACCGTCAGCTCCGGGATCAGGTTGAAGCTCTGAAAAATGAAGCCAATATTTCTACGACGAAATACCGTCAAGTTGCGGTCTTTCATAGAGAAAATGTCTTTGCCGTCAATAAACACCTTGCCGGAAGTCGGAGTATCCAATGCACCGATCATGTTCAGCAACGTGCTCTTGCCGGAACCAGATTCACCAACTATGGCAACAAATTCACCTTTCGGAACAGAAAAGGTTGCACCTTTTAAAGCATGGACAGTGGCCTCGCCGTTTCCGTAGGTTTTTGATAGGTTTTGCACCTCTAATAAGTTCATTGTTCTAATACCTCTTTCTATTTTGGCATAGAAAAAGTACCATACGAATCCTACTGCAAGATGACACTCACCCTACAATTTTGTAGGAATCAGAAAATTGATCGTGAACGTCGTTCCTACGCCCAATTCGCTGTCTACTTCTATTGTTCCGCTGTGGGCTTCAATAATCGCTTCTGCAAGCGGAAGCCCCAAGCCAACACCCTGTGTGTCTTTTGAAAAACGGCTGCGGTAAAACCGCTTGAAGATATGGGGAAGATCTTCCGGGTGGATACCACTTCCATCATCTTTTACTACAACCTGCACCATTGATGTAAACTCACGCCACGAAACTTGAATGGTACTTCCTGCTTTCGTATGATCCAGAGCATTTTTTATGATGTTGCCGATTGCCTCCATAAACCAATGCGCGTCACAGATCAGCATGACAGTATCTTGTCCAGCAAAATTCAAATTTATTTCCCGCTGCTGCGCCTGAAATGCAAATCGCCTTTGGATTTGCGCCATCATATCATCAACATAGTGTTCGCTTTTTCTCAGAACAATCGTCCCGGCATCCAACTTCGTAATCGTGAGAAGATTTTGGACAAGGACTTCTATTCGGTCAAGTTCTTGTTCAGAAAGATCAGTAAATTCCTTAATCGCCGGAGAACTAGCAGTTTCTTCTTGCAGAAGTCCATTGTATATATTCAGAGCCGCAAGAGGCATCTTTAATTGGTGGGATATGTTCGATATGGTGTCTTTCAAGAAAATCTGGGTCTTCGGAATATATAGTGGAATTACTTTCTTAATAGTTTAAAAACAACTGGTGTTTAAATCGGATTTTCTGGTGGGATGTTAGGAAAATCAATAGTATTATATAAAAGTATCAATCACATACGAGTGATACTTTGGGAAAAAAATAAAATAGTCCAATTTACTTGACCGTGTACTATGGTACATGGTTTATAATATTCAGGGGGTGAAATAAGATGATTTATCGCATTAGTGAGTTTGCAGATAAATGTGGAGTTAATAAAGAAACGATCAGATATTACGAGCGAAAAAATTTATTACAAGAACCTCACCGAACGGAAGCTGGTTATCGGATATATTCATATGATGACGTTAAGCGTGTTGGGGTTATTAAACGAATACAGGAACTTGGTTTCTCTTTAAGCGAGATTTATAAATTACTTGGTGTTGTAGATAAAGATGAAGTTCGTTGTCAAGATATGTTCGAATTTGTTTCTAAAAAACAAAAGGAAGTGCAAAAACAAATAGAGGATTTAAAACGAATTGAAACTATGTTAGACGACTTAAAACAACGATGTCCAGATGAAAAGAAATTACATTCGTGTCCAATAATAGAAACATTATAACATGAGAGATTAATTAACGAAAGGAGCTTTTTTATGAATAAATTTAAGGTAAACATTTCAGGAATGACTTGTACGGGTTGTGAAAAACACGTAGAATCAGCACTTGAAAAGATAGGTGCTAAAAATATTGAGTCTAGTTATCGTCGTGGTGAAGCAGTATTTGAACTGCCCGATGATATTGAGGTTGAAAGTGCAATAAAGGCGATTGATGAAGCAAATTACCAAGCCGGAGAAATTGAAGAAGTATCATCACTAGAAAACGTGGCGTTAATTAATGAAGACAATTATGACCTTCTTATTATTGGTTCTGGTGCTGCTGCCTTTTCTTCGGCAATTAAAGCTATAGAATACGGTGCAAAAGTTGGAATGATTGAGCGTGGAACGGTTGGGGGAACCTGTGTGAATATTGGCTGTGTTCCGTCAAAAACTCTTCTTAGGGCAGGGGAAATCAATCATTTATCAAAAGACAATCCGTTTATAGGTTTACAAACATCCGCTGGAGAAGTGGATTTAGCTAGTTTAATCACGCAAAAGGATAAATTGGTGAGCGAACTTCGGAATCAAAAATATATGGATTTAATTGATGAATATAATTTTGATTTAATTAAAGGTGAAGCAAAATTCGTTGATGCTAGTACGGTTGAGGTCAATGGGACAAAGTTATCTGCAAAACGCTTTTTAATTGCAACAGGTGCATCGCCTTCGTTGCCCCAAATTTCAGGACTTGAAAAAATGGACTATTTAACTAGTACAACACTTCTTGAGTTAAAGAAAATACCAAAACGATTAACTGTAATTGGTTCAGGATACATTGGAATGGAGCTTGGACAACTATTTCATCATTTAGGTTCAGAAATAACGCTTATGCAAAGAAGTGAGCGACTTTTAAAGGAGTATGATCCTGAGATTTCAGAGTCAGTTGAAAAAGCGTTAATTGAACAGGGTATAAACCTTGTCAAAGGGGCGACTTTTGAGCGTGTTGAACAAAGTGGAGAGATAAAAAGGGTTTACGTAACAGTAAATGGCAGTAGAGAAGTCATTGAATCAGATCAGTTACTTGTTGCCACTGGAAGAAAACCAAATACGGATTCTTTAAATTTAAGTGCAGCAGGTGTTGAAACTGGAAAAGATAATGAAATCCTGATCAATGATTTTGGTCAAACAAGTAATGAAAAGATTTATGCAGCAGGAGATGTGACTTTAGGACCACAATTTGTATATGTAGCAGCCTATGAAGGTGGAATTATTACTGATAATGCTATTGGTGGATTAAACAAAAAAATAGATTTATCGGTAGTTCCTGCTGTTACGTTTACGAATCCGACGGTTGCAACGGTTGGTTTAACAGAAGAACAAGCAAAAGAGAAAGGGTATGATGTGAAGACATCTGTATTACCTTTAGATGCTGTTCCAAGAGCAATTGTAAACCGTGAAACAACCGGTGTATTTAAACTAGTAGCAGATGCAGAAACACTAAAAGTATTAGGGGTTCATATTGTATCTGAAAATGCAGGAGATGTCATCTATGCAGCATCATTAGCTGTTAAATTTGGCTTAACGATAGAAGATTTAACAGAAACCCTAGCACCATATTTAACAATGGCTGAAGGGCTAAAATTAGTTGCACTTACGTTCGATAAAGATATTTCGAAATTATCTTGTTGTGCAGGCTAAGGGAACTTTTTTACAACTCCCTATTCAAGTGAACCAGCTAATGCTTTAAGGGATTTTCTAAGTGCATTTGTGGTCACAAAAATAATTTAACACTGATGATTTCGACATCAAATCTATAATTGATACCTTAACACCGCAGAGTAATAAAGGATGAATAATATGTCAGACTTATTATCCCTACCAGACATTAAAACAATAGAACCGCCACAAGAAAATGAAACCGATATGATGTTTAAAGTTGAAGCAGTCGGACCACCTGAACGTTGTCCTAAATGTGGTTTTGACAAGTTGTACAAACACAGTTCAAGAAATCAACTAATTATGGATTTGCCCATTCGTTTAAAGCGAGTGGGCTTACAATTGAACCGTAGACGATACAAGTGTCGTGAATGCGGATCTACCTTCTGGGAACGCCTAATATCTGTAGATGAAAAGCGTAGTATGACCAAAAGGCTTTTAAAGTCCATTCAAGAGCAATCCATGTCTAAGACCTTTGTAGAAGTCGCAGAAAGCGTTGGTGTTGACGAGAAAACCATTAGGAACGTTTTTAAGGACTATGTGGCACTCAAAGAACGTGAATACCAGTTTGAAACTCCTAAGTGGCTTGGGATAGACGAGATACATATTATCCGTAGACCTCGGCTTGTATTGACTAATATTGAACGCAGGACTATTTATGACATCAAGCCTAACCGTAACAAGGAAACAGTCATCCAACGTCTTTCAGAAATCAGTGACAGGACTTACATTGAGTACGTCACAATGGATATGTGGAAGCCCTACAAAGACGCAGTGAACACTATCCTTCCACAAGCTAAAGTTGTCGTAGATAAGTTTCATGTAGTTAGAATGGCTAATCAAGCCTTAGATAACGTCAGAAAGTCTTTGAAAGCCCATATGAGCCAAAAAGAAAGACGTACCCTTATGCGTGAAAGGTTTATCCTTCTAAAGCGTAAACACGATCTAAATGAACGTGAATCATTCCTCTTAGATACTTGGTTAGGTAATCTTCCTGCTTTAAAAGAAGCCTATGAACTCAAAGAAGAGTTTTACTGGATATGGGATACTCCTGATCCAGATGAAGGTCATCTTCGTTATAGTCAATGGAGACACCGTTGTATGTCCAGCAACTCTAAAGACGCATATAAAGACCTCGTGAGAGCCGTAGACAACTGGCATGTTGAAATATTCAACTACTTTGATAAAAGGCTCACTAATGCTTATACGGAGTCAATTAACAGCATTATTAGGCAGGTAGAGCGAATGGGTAGAGGTTACTCGTTTGATGCCTTACGAGCCAAAATCCTTTTCAATGAGAAGCTCCATAAAAAGCGTAAGCCACGATTTAATTCAAGTGCTTTCAATAAAGCTATGTTATACGATACTTTCAATTGGCATGAAGTGAATGATCACGACATTACAGACAACTTAGGTGTCGATTTTTCCACACTTATTAAGAATTTGGAGAAGGGTGATTTATAAGCCCTTTTCCACCATAAAATCCGAATACCCGAAAATCTTTGCGTTTCCCTCATTCTCTGCATGAGCATTTAAGATCGCGACCAAAGCATTTACTTCATGGAACAACCGATATAATTCGCCCTCGTCATTACAGTCGATCCGTGCATCGTGATTGCCGGAAATATATCTCCGTATCTGTGTCACGGCGTTTTCCATGATCTGCTCCTGCTTTCTAAAATAGAAATACAAAGAGATAAAGATCAAAGCTCCCATGCAAATTGCAGACACCAATACATACAGTGCTGCAAACTTCCATTGCAGACTGACCGCAGCAACGGAGAATGACGAGAAACCAACGACAATCAACAGGATACAGATGAAAAGCTGTTTGATTTTTCGGTTTGCCAGTATTCGCATAGCACACCTCATTCCGTCTTATTCCATTTGTAACCAAAACGCCGAACAGTGACGATCTTCTGTGGATTGCCGGGATCATCCTCAATTTTTATGCGTAATCTTCGGATATATACCGTCAGGGTGCTGTTGTCAATATAGTCTTCCTCACAATCCCAAAGCCTGCTCAAAATTTGCTCCGATGACAGGACAATGTTTGGGTTCTCCATAAACAGACACAGCAATTTATATTCACTGGCCGTCAAGTCGATCAGAACACCATCTTTGTAAACTTCATGCTCTAGTAGTTGTATTCTTATTCCATTTGAACTCAATTCTGTATCAGTCTGATTGAAGTTCTCACTTCTGCGAAGCAGAGCATTGACCTTTGACAGAAATACCGCCAATTTGAAAGGCTTTGTAATATAATCGTCGCCTCCTATGTCAAGGCCCATAATAATATCCGTCTCTTCATCTGCTGCGGTCAGAAAGATAATCGGCACCTTTGAATTCTGACGAATCTTCTTACATAAATCACAGCCGGAACCATCTGGCAGAGATACATCCAATATAACTAAATCATATTTCCCATTCATCCACAGATTTTCCGCTTCTGAACTTGTCCGGGCAATATCAATCTCATATCCCTGTTTCTTAATTGCAAAGGATAATCCATTGATTAGGCTCAAATCATCTTCGACATAGAAGATTCGTTTCATGTATTATCACCATCCATAGATTTATCTGCTTTACATCGTTTATCCAACGGTTTTTCTGCATCTTTGGGAACCAGCCAGACGCCGGCCATCTTCACAGCGCCGGGAATACGGCCACCGGCGCAATAGTAGTTTACCCGTCGAGGCGTTACACCCCATTTCTCACTTGCCTCTTTCAAAGTCATATAATTCATAGCGCACCTCCATCTGTTCTACTGTAGTTCTTTTGCTCGAACAATATCAATCACCTGCAAACCGTACAATGTGCGTGAATCCTCCCACTGGAAAAACATCGTGATGCGCGCCAAGTCAGAGGGAAAATATCCTTCGATATTTCCGATCAGTTGGTAACGGGCGATCCGGCCTGCTTGGGTTGCCTGATCTGCCACCTTATCCGCCATGACCAATGCGCCATCGCATTCCTGCTCGGCAATCACATTGACGCGTTCGAGACAATGCTGAAGTGATACCTGATGTGAACTGTGAGCATGAACAGCTGAGCTCAATCATTACTGTCAAACCGGTCAAGTTCAGGCTCGATGTCACACTGTCTTTGACCCTGCGATGCAGTACTCGCCTTGGATACAAATCTGCAGTCCTGCCATGCTGCGTCCTGAAATATCCATAGATAGCCACCTCCCGAATCCTCCAGGTTTAGGAGATGTCGTCACCTCGTTTGATTTCATGCGCCGATGGGTGAGAATACGAAGCGTGAATTCAAAACGTGGTCAGGCCACAACGTTTGATGTGCTGTTGCCACTGGTCAGGTCTGGGCAGCGTAATCAATCCCTTCAACGTCAATGCCGGCAGCGGCCTTCCCCAGATTCTCCTTACCCCTGAGCATCGTGTTGGAGGTGCCCCCCCAAGCAGGCCTCCGCGGATGCCCAACAGCACAGCGACAACGACCAGCGCCGCGTATCCCAGTACGCCCACGTGCGCACATGCAGCAGCGGTCAGGAAGATAACGAACCCCGTGGCGCCGAAGATTGTCATGAGCCTACGCCGATCCACGCTGTCCTGGAGCAGACCGCCCGGTAGCTCCAGCGCGCCACGAACGAACCCGATGGCAGAATCAATAAGTGTGGCCAGAGCCGGCGATTCAGTGATCGACAGCGCGATGATCGGCAGGCTGAAGTCCTGGATGCTGTTTGACAGCGATGTGCATGTGCCCGCCACTAACCATTGGCCGTAATCCGTGCCCCTCCATAACGACACTGGCTTCGTCGCAGCGCCATCCTTTGCCATCAGCGAATCCTCTCTCATGCATTTGCATGCTCTTGTGCTGTTCTTATCAGCTATCTTCTTCCTCCAACCACGGAGGACGCCTTCAACTGCCCCAAACAGGAAGGAACGGCTCGCATGATCGTATCCCCTCTAAATCACAGACGTTAAAGCTCATGGTTCGACATCTGTGCAGAAGATACGGTATTCTCTAATATTGGAAGAGTTAAGGCACAGATGGCTTAGCCTTCATATTGACATACGAGAAGAGGTCAAGATGAATATTCGACGTATGCAGCGGGCGATTGTCATCTTGCTGATACCTCTTGCACTTGTAGGTTGCTCCTCGACTGAGAACAAGCAGTATGGAGGGCAACCTGCAAGTGCGTTAAGTAATCGGACCGCGCAAACGGTGCGGGTCGAGACCGGCGACATCGTTCCCACGCGTTCTTTGAAAACGCAGGTCGGCGCTGGCGTTGATTTCGCCGTGCTGGCGAACAAAGTCGGCGTCTTCGTCCCGTCGGTGGAATCCGGCCAGCGGGTCGAGCAAGGGACTGTGTTGGGAAGTGTCGAAGACCGGCAATTGGTTTCCCCCGTGGGCGCGACCGTCGTGAGCGTGATCGCTGCGCGAACGACCGTCCCCGCCAACTATCCGGTCGTGACCCTGCGTTTCGACGGCTTCGGCCTGACCGGGGATCTATCCAATCTCGTGGCAACCGTCGGCAACGCTCCTTTCGCCGGGAAATTCCAGGTCACGGATGGCGTCGGCCCGACGGACTGCTCGGGCGTCGTGCCATTGGCCTCGGACGCATCCTCCGGAGCGGAGGGACAGTCCTCCACGATTTCGGTCTCCGATTCCTACGCCTGCCTCATTCCCACCGATTCCTTGGTGAGGGCGGGACAGTCGGCGATACTGGTCGTGACGGCACAGGCACGCAACGACGTCGCGTCGCTGCCGGTCACCGCCGTGGCCGGCAGACTGCAGAAGGGACAGGTCCGCCGTCCCGACGGCACGGTTGTCGACGTCGGCCTGGGCGCCACGGACGGCGCCCACATCGAAATCACCTCGGGACTGAAGGCGGGAGACGCCGTGTCGGCCACTCCTCCCGATCTGGATCCGCAATCCAAGTAGGGCGGCACCGCATGTCTGAATCAACGAAGCCGCTCGTGGCCCTGCAGGGAGTGTCGGCCGTCGTGACCCTGGGCAACAAGGACAGGCTCACGACGGTGAACGACGTCTCCCTGGAGCTGTTCGCCGGCATGACATACTCGATAGTGGGCAAGTCGGGAGCCGGCAAGACCAGCCTGATAAGCATCATCGGGATGCTGAACACGCAGTTCAGCGGCCGTTACCTGTACAAAGGCCAAGACGTCGGCGCGTTGTCCGACAGGCGGCTCTCGTTCATGAGGGCCGGGCACATCGGCTTCGTGTTCCAGAACTATTCGCTGATCGGTCATCTATCGGCGCTCGAAAACGTCGAGCTGGCATTGTGGTACGGCCAGCATGCCCGCCGTCCCCGCGCCACGGGCGCTTCCGCCTCGGCCCGCAGGCGCAGGTGCCTTGCCGCGCTCGCTTCGGTCGGTCTCAGGGACAAGGCGAGGGAACTGCCGAAAAGACTCTCGGGCGGCGAACAGCAACGGGTCGCGATCGCCCGCGCCCTGGTCAACCAGCCCGAGCTTCTCATCTGCGACGAGCCGACCGGAGCACTCGACACCAAGACCAGCGGCGAGGTGCTTTCGGTGCTGCGGGACGCAGTGCGCGAGCATGCCACGACCTTGCTGCTCGTCACCCATGACGATGATCTCGCCGCCACCTGCGACATCACGTACACCATGTCCGGAGGCGAGCTCCATGCTCCGTCAATTGATTAAGGATCTACGGCTCGCCCCCTTGCGATCCGTACTCACCGGTCTGTCGATGCTCATAGGGATCGTGGCGGTCATACTCGCCGTCCTCGCGGGAACCATCGGCAAGGACTACCTGGTGGCGATCAACGAACAACTCTACGGGCGCACCCCGCTGGTCACCGTTTCCATGAACAGCCCGAGACTGAGCGACGCGGATGATTTCTCGCGCCTCGCCGACGCAATCGCGGCCAAGAACCATGAGACGGCGATCGTCCTCAACCTCGATACCGACATCACGTTCTCTCCCGGAACGCAGTCAAACGGAGGCATCAAGGGAGACGTCGTGGCGACCACTCCCGGATATTCGAGCATCTACAACCTTCCGATGAAATCCGGACGCTGGTACGCCGGCGGCGAACGATCGACCGCATCGATCGTCGTCAATCTCGCCGCGGAGCAGAACCTTCCCAAGGACTCCACCGCATACGCGAAGACAAACCAAACCACGATCGCGACCCCGTTCACCGTGACCGGCGTCGTCAACGACGGACGCACGGACCCGACCATCTACGTCAACGCCCAAGCGCTGACCCAATACATGAGGATCGTTTCGCGAAGCGCTACCATCCTCTGGCTGGATTTCCCGCAACTCGGCAAGCAACGGGTCAGGACCGTTGTCGAGGACATCCTGTTCGACTCCATAGGAGGCTCCGTGTCCGGCGTTCAGACAATCGACAACGCGCAAAGCTACGAATCGGTGATCGCGGTCATGCAAATCGCGTTCGGCGTCTGCGCCATCCTGCTGCTCTTCGTCTCGGCCATCGGCATCGTCAACATCGGCCTGGCGTCATTGGAATCCAGAACACGCGAGCTCCTCGTCAGACGCGCGCTCGGCGCCACGCGGGCATCCCTCATAGGCCTGGTGATCGGAAGCCAGCTCATCATCGGTCTTTCGGTGTCGCTATTGGCCGTCGCCATATCGGCATGCGCGGTAGGCGCGCTCCCGGCGTTCCTGCCGTCATACTCGCCTCTGCAGCCCCCTGCGTTCCCCGTCGCCGCCGCCATCGCAGCCGTCTCGGCGGCGCTGGCGACCTCGATCATCGGGAGCCTCGTCCCCGCCATACGCGCGGCCAGGCTCCAACCGGCACTGGCATTGCGGTAGTCCAAACACCACACACATCACCAACAAGGAGATGCAACCAAGATGAAATCCACCCTCACAAACGCAGGCAAGAAAGCGCTGGCGACGGCATGCGTCGGCATCCTCGCCCTGAGCCTCGCCAGCTGCTCCAACGGCGACGTCTCGAATGCGGGCGACTCCAGGAAAATCGTCGGCTACGACGAGATCAACAAGGAATACCGGGAATCCATCGGCAAACTCTCCTGGCCCCAGGACTACACCCCGCCTGAATCCATGCCGTCGGATTCCGGCACGTCCTTCCAACAAGGATGGGGAGACACCCAGGCATCCAATCTCTTCCAGTGCGCGTGGGAGAAGGAATGGCTCAACACCTATTCCTCTCAACCGGAACGCAGCGAAGAAGCGCTCAAGGAACTGGAGAAAGTCCCCGAGATGGGATTCATGAGCCCTGACCGAGCCGATGACGCGACCCGACGATTCTTCAAAGACAACATCGACAAAGCCAAACTCGGCGATCCCTCCGGCATCCAACAAGACGTCACCGCAAACTGTCCAGCATCCTAAGACCCTAAAATAACTAAGAAGGCTATTCGCTGTTTGTGGTGGGTGATGGTCAAGTGGTGGTGACGGCTTTGAGGTCGAGTCCGCCGCAGGCCAGGTAGATCATGGCGGCGGAGTGGTCCATGTCGCGGAAGCCTCTCGCCCGTCGTTTGACGTTCCGGATGACGCCGTCGGCGCCCTCGAGCACGGCGTTGGCGTACGGGTGCCCGAAGCAGGCGACGATCTCGGCGAAGCGGCGTCGGACCATGCGGGCGAAGTCCTTCATCGGCTCGAGCCCCGAGTGCATCACCCACGAGCACAGGCGATGCAGGCGCACCCACGCCTCGGACGGGGTGCGGCCGTCCGCGTAGACGTCCTGCAGGACCTCGCGCATCCGGCAGGCGCGGCCGGTCCTCAACCGTCGCCCCGTCAGGTTGCGCCTGGCCTCCACCTGCAGTTCGGCCAGGCTTTCCCCGTTCCTGAGCCACAGGTACTCGGCCCGTTTGAGCAGCGGGTCGGAGCGGCCCTCCGTCTTCCCGGCCTTGTCGACGGCCCCATTGGCGTGCCTGGCCACATGGAACCTGTCGACGATCCGCCGCGCATGGGGCAGATGCCCACGGATGCCCTTCCGGGGAGCCCGGGCTCATGTCGCAGGCGACCAGACGCACATACTCCGGGACCCCGTTGTGGCCCATGAAACCACGCGAGAACCGTTCGACCGTGGCCGGGTCCCTGCCCGGCGTCACGTTGACGACATCGTGCTCCACGAGACCGGCGACCACGGTGATGCAATCGCGGCCCCCGCGGCCGGTCCCGTCGATGCCGACGGCCTCCACACCCATGTAGCCCTCCAGCCTCCTCGCCTCGTCGACGTAACGGGCGACGGACCGCCACAAACGGGTATCGGTCTCGTCCAATTGCCCGGCGAGCGTGCCGGCGGGCAGGCGGCGGGCCATCTCCACGGCCCACGCCTCGAACAGGAGCGTGAACCCGCCGCCCGGCCTCGCCCACGGGGCGGGCACCGTCCCCACCCCGTGCTCGGGACACGTGACGCGGGGCATGGCGGCGTGGATGAACGCCTTGCACCGGAAGAAGTCCGGATGCCGCCACACACGCCCCCGCCTGTCATGCACCGGGCAGGCGCCTTCCCGGCAGCCCGTCCCGGGACAATGGAAGCGGGCGCCGGGCTCGAAGCCGATCATGATGCGCAGCTCCCGCCGGCCGCCGTCGGCGTCACGGAAGTCCACGGACCCCACCTTCCAAGGTGACTGCAACCGAAGCGCGGCGGTGAACAGGTGAGAGGCATCCATGCCTCCAACCTACCCGACCGGCATCACCCCGCACCCAAACCACCCACCACAAACAGCGAAAGGCCCCCTACTATTTAAGGTAGATGAAGTTTGCTCTTGTTGATTCAAAGGCTTCGCGAAGAGTTTTATCGCGTTCCAGCATCTGGAAATTATCAGCAGTCTGATTAGTCATGCTCAAGTTATTTATGGCATACCATCTAGTACCTGCCAATGAACCGGATTGCGTAAATTCAGTAGGACGGCAATACCCGGGCAATTCACTATCAGGACTGATGCTTTCCTCAACTAGGCCTTGTGCGGCTATCACGCCAACTGCGATATGCTCGTTGTCGGCATAAAGAACGATTTCACGAAGCTTGCCGAAATACTGATTTCTCACGCGAACGGAATTGCAGAATAGTACTTTCCCGTTGTGTGTATCTGAATATCGAATCAGTTCTTCCAACACCTCACGGGCGGTAAGATGTCTGCCACAGATGTCTAAGCTCGTCAGCTTAAACGCGGCAGCGCGAATAGGTTCATCACGACGCGGATCCCGATATGCAATTTGACGGACGGCATCGGGATTTACCCAACCATGCGTGTATCGCGGATCGATGGAAGCAAGTAAGGACATCACCGCGTCAATGACGTTCTCCGGGTCCACGTACAACAGGTTTTCATGATGCGCCTCGCGGTTCCGGATTTCGCGTAGTTGCATTAGTTTCCTAGCGATTTGAATTCGACCGTTTTCGTCGGCAGAGACCTGTGGAAATGCCTCATGCAGTGTGCTCGTCCACAGGCGTTGTGTTCTTTCGGTTTTATGCGAGGTGTGTGGTTCGCCTATTAGACGGCACCAAGTGCCGAACATTAACTGGGCCAGAACATCTTGATGTCCGTATCCACGATCCGTCCTTGGGCTTTTGCGCCTGACGATACGCTCTAGAGAGGCTTCCTGAGCATGCTGGTGCGCCTTGAAGATATCCGTGCGAATCAGCGGGCTGATTGCCGAAGGGATACGCATGCGCTCGAAGGGTTTCTTCTCCCCGTTGTAATGATAAGAGTCCACTCCGCTCCAATACGGCGTGCCGAGCTCAGACGTGCTGAGCTGGGATAGAGCGTGGTCGATGCTGTTGCGTAGTGCGATTTCCGCGTAGCTGAGGATAACGTGCAAGGCCCCTGCATACTCCTGATTCCAAGAGTGCAGCGCCAAGGCTTTCTCCAAATCTGGCAGCTCGCGACGGTAGCGATCCAGTCGCGCTTGGCCCAGAAAGCGTTCGGCCACCTCCTGACGCTCTTGTTCACTCCTGGTTGATTTCATGTCCATGCCAATCAATGATATACTGTGTGATGTTCGATAGGCTTGACCTATCGGTTGCTTTCACCGGCCCGTTTCCTATATTGGAAGCGGGCCGAGTGCTTTTCGAGCAACGAGCAAGGCCAAGAATCATTCTGATTCCCGCATATATCGTTTATGAATCATTCTGGCGCGTATACGCGCTCCGGTGATGTTCATTCTCCAACGAGCTAGTTCAATGCTGACATTATATCGACTGGCGACCTCGTCATCGGAGCAATTTCTATAAGCGAGTTCAAACGCGGCGTCTTTTGGAATGAGCATGCTGGCTCCAAGTCAAACGGCTTCCTCCTCATACTCGCCTCCCAGCCCGCAGCTACGATCCGCGGAAAAGGATATTTCAAAAGGATGTTCCAGAACAAAATGGGCAATTTCATGACAAAAGGTCGCCCTCTGTCTCTGAATAGAGTGAGAGTCATTGATTAGACTGACGACACCTGCACGATTGGGAATAAGCATTCCGGAGAAGACGTCATTCCCTGATCCTAATAGATAGTCTCGTTCCGGCCCTTCTACCTGAGTTCTAAATAGAAGTGCAACACCTTGTCTAGGGTTGGAAGTGTTCAGTTTCTAACTTAAGAAGGTGTTGCACTCATGGGTCAACAGTATTCGCACCTGTCGTCCGAGGAGAGGATCCTGATCGAGAAGCTGCATTGCGAACAGCATCCGGGCATTCGGCGGACCGCGGAGAGGATCGGCCGGGACAAGTCCACGGTGAGCCGCGAGCTGAGGCGCGGCCTGTGGTTCGCGTCCAACGAGAACGGGTCGTACCGGCCCTACCGGCCGAAACGGCTGAAGACCGGGCCGTGGACCTCGGGTCCGTTCTATTCGGCGCTGGCCGCGCAGAGGAAGGCCGACCGGCGTCGGCGCGAGTCCAGGAAACCGCGTCGCATGGATTCGGGCCCGTTGCGCGCCTGGGTGCTGGACGCGCTGCGCAGGGGGTGGAGCCCGGAACTGATCGAGGGACGGTTGAAGGCCCAGTGCGCCGGCGACCCGTCGATGCGGATCAGCCACGAGTGCCTTTACCAGTGGATCTACGCCAAGCCGCAGCGGGCGCTGGACCTGCGCCAGTATCTGGCGCGCGGCAGGAAACGCCGGACGAGGAGAAAGGGCAGGAAGGCGAAGGGGCCGCGCATCCCGATGCGCGTGCCCATCGCGGACCGGCCCGAGGCGGTCGGATCCAGGAAGGGGTTCGGCCATTTCGAGTCGGACACGGTGGTCGGCGCCGCGCCGTCGAGGCGCTGCGTGAACACGCAGGTGGAGCGCAGGAGCCGCAGGCTGTTCGCCCGGCTCGTCGACGACAAGAGCGCGTCCGCCACGGCCAGGGCCGAATACGAGATCTTCAAGGACATCCCGCCGGCCGCGCGCGTCGACCGCACGTGGGACAACGGCACGGAGGCGAGCCTGCACATGCTGGTGGACGAGGCGCTGGGCATGCTCACGTACTTCGCCGACCCGTACAGTTCCTGGCAGCGTGGCAGCAACGAGAACAGGAACGGCAGGATCCGCCGCTACCTGCCCAAGGGAACCAGTTTCGAGGACTTGGCCCAGGAGGACCTCGACGCGATCGTCGGGGAGATCAACGACACCCCCATGAAGCTCCTCGGCTACAAAACGCCCAACGAGGTATGGGACGAGGAGATCGCCAGGCTACAATCGAAGGCAGCCAGCCCGAGCACAAGCGTTGCGCTTACAAATTGAATCCGGGTATCCGTGAACGTATTGCACAATATGATACAATCCCGATGTCCCCGGCCTTAGGAGAACACGGTAACGCTCCGGAATTGCCACAGTTCTTCCTAGGCGACGATAATATCGAGGCGTCCATGCTGCTGACCGAACAGGATATCCTCAGGCGGATCAGATGATGAAATCTTTAAATACTCGAGACAAAATACTGCTCGCAACGGGCATGGTTATGGTCGGCTCGTTGGGTATCCAGACCTCGTCGTCCTTGTCGGCGTCGTTGTTCGATGCGTTGGGGCCGATTCCGGTCAGTTCGATGCGTATGCTCATCGCCGCGATCGTCATGCTCGTGCTCATCCGTCCGAAACTCACGGGCAGGTCGAAAGGCGAATGGCTGGGCATCGTGGTCTACGGACTGGCGATGGCGGCGATGAACATCTGCCTGTACTCGGCCATCGACCGCATCCCGATGGGCGTGGCCGTCACCCTGGAATTCCTCGGCCCATGCGTGGTCGCCCTGGCCGGATCTCGTCACTGGCGCGAGGGACTGTGCGCGGTGGTCGCGCTGGCGGGTGTGGGATTGATCTCGTTCACACCGGGAGGCTACTTCAACCCAGCGGGCTACCTGTTCGCGCTGGGCTCGGCCTTCTGTTTCGGTCTGTACACGCTGTTCGCGGACAAGGTCGGCAAGGCGGGCACCGGGCTGGACGGACTCGCCCTGTCGGTCACGGTCGCCGCGCTCGCCACGCTGCCGATATCCGTCGGCCATGCCACGCACGCCACTGCCGTCCAGTGGGGCGTCATCGCCGCTTCGGCCGTGCTGGGCGTGGCGATTCCCTACACGATGGATACGCTGTCCGGACGCATCACGTCGGCGCGCGTGGTCAGCACGCTGTTCTCCATCGACCCAGCCATGAGCGTGATCATCGCCGCCCTGATTCTGCGCCAGACCATTACGCCGATGGCCGTACTCGGCGTCATCGTCGTCTCCATCGCCGGCGCCCTGCTCGTATGGACAGCCGATAAAGCGTAAGACGGGCACAAGTGGCCGGCAAGAACAAATGCTTCCTGTCAGCCACTCTATTCCATCATTGAACACTAAATTCTTGGTCAGCGGCATAATTTCTTAGGGCTATTCGCTGTTTGTGGTGGGTGATGGTCAAGTGGTGGTGACGGCTTTGAGGTCGAGTCCGCCGCAGGCCAGGTAGATCATGGCGGCGGAGTGGTCCATGTCGCGGAAGCCTCTCGCCCGTCGTTTGACGTTCCGGATGACGCCGTCGGCGCCCTCGAGCACGGCGTTGGCGTACGGGTGCCCGAAGCAGGCGACGATCTCGGCGAAGCGGCGTCGGACCATGCGGGCGAAGTCCTTCATCGGCTCGAGCCCCGAGTGCATCACCCACGAGCACAGGCGATGCAGGCGCACCCACGCCTCGGACGGGGTGCGGCCGTCCGCGTAGACGTCCTGCAGGACCTCGCGCATCCGGCAGGCGCGGCCGGTCCTCAACCGTCGCCCCGTCAGGTTGCGCCTGGCCTCCACCTGCAGTTCGGCCAGGCTTTCCCCGTTCCTGAGCCACAGGTACTCGGCCCGTTTGAGCAGCGGGTCGGAGCGGCCCTCCGTCTTCCCGGCCTTGTCGACGGCCCCATTGGCGTGCCTGGCCACATGGAACCTGTCGACGATCCGCCGCGCATGGGGCAGATGCCCACGGATGCCCTTCCGGGGAGCCCGGGCTCATGTCGCAGGCGACCAGACGCACATACTCCGGGACCCCGTTGTGGCCCATGAAACCACGCGAGAACCGTTCGACCGTGGCCGGGTCCCTGCCCGGCGTCACGTTGACGACATCGTGCTCCACGAGACCGGCGACCACGGTGATGCAATCGCGGCCCCCGCGGCCGGTCCCGTCGATGCCGACGGCCTCCACACCCATGTAGCCCTCCAGCCTCCTCGCCTCGTCGACGTAACGGGCGACGGACCGCCACAAACGGGTATCGGTCTCGTCCAATTGCCCGGCGAGCGTGCCGGCGGGCAGGCGGCGGGCCATCTCCACGGCCCACGCCTCGAACAGGAGCGTGAACCCGCCGCCCGGCCTCGCCCACGGGGCGGGCACCGTCCTCACCCCGTGCTCGGGACACGTGACGCGGGGCATGGCGGCGTGGATGAACGCCTTGCACCGGAAGAAGTCCGGATGCCGCCACACACGCCCCCGCCTGTCATGCACCGGGCAGGCGCCTTCCCGGCAGCCCGTCTCGGGACAATGGAAGCGGGCGCCGGGCTCGAAGCCGATCATGATGCGCAGCTCCTGCCGGCCGCCGTCGGCGTCACGGAAGTCCACGGACCCCACCTTCCAAGGTGACTGCAACCGAAGCGCGGCGGTGAACAGGTGAGAGGCATCCATGCCTCCAACCTACCCGACCGGCATCACCCCGCACCCAAACCACCCACCACAAACAGCGAAAGGCCCATTTTGAGCTACATAATTCAGAATTTCATGTCCTCATATATATACAACTTGTCTACAGGCCCGTCACCATGTGGCGAGTGTTTCGATGGTGTCCAATCCGTCCTGACGGTGTGGTTCGTCGAGGTTGTCCCAGTAAGGTGAATCCTCGGTGAGCAGCTCGTGCAGGAGTTTGATGTGTTTGCGGTCGGTACCGCTGTGCAGGCGTGCGAGCTCCGCATCGGGATCTGGGATGAGAGATGCGAGCATGGCTGCATCATAGAGGTGACGGTCGCTGTAGCCGGCGTGATCGGCGCTGTATGCCGCGCTTTTGAGTATCAGTGCGCCGAGCAGGTCCGGGATGCGAATCACGGCATCGGCATTGCTCTGGTCGTCGATGAGTCGGACCTGCATGCTGCGTTCCACGGCCTGAGTGCCGCCCGGCATGGACAGCACCGGCGTGCCGGCGATGGTCGCGTCTTTTCCGAGGAACTTGGGCAGGTGGTCAGCGACCAGCAGGTCCACAGTGTCGCCGTTTGGTGCGCTCATGCGGGTCGTGTATCCGGTCAGCATGCCCGGCTGCGTCTCGAACCCGCAGGCGGCGAGAACACCGCGCAGTCTGGCGATGCCGCGTCGGTCGGCCATGAGATCGGCGAGCAGGTCGGCGTCGGTGGTGGGGCGCGCGGTCAATCCGCCCATGATGGCGTGCAACTGGACCATGAGCCCGCCAGTAAGCAGCCATGATTCCGACATGTCTGCTGCGGCGACCGCGTATACGGTGCTCCATGGATGACCCGTGTTGGGGATGTGGATTGTGGGGGTCATTCCTGATGCTCCTTGCGGTGGTGGTCGTCGATCAGCTGTTGGAGGGTTTCCAGGCCGGCGCGTCGTTCCCTCGGGTCGTTGGATTCGGCCAGGTCGGCCGCGCATACGCCGAGAGGCATAGTCCTCTCGCCGGCGGGGAGATTGTCGGTGACGTGGAGTCGCACCCGGACGGGTGTCACGCCTTGCTTCAGCCGACATTGACGGACGATGTCATCCAGAGCGCTGGCGGTGACGTAGCCTTCCACCACGTCTGTGGCGGCCAGCTGGAATGAGTCCGCCAATGTGCCGGTGGCGGCGGAGGGACGGATGAGGGTTTCGACCTTGGCGAGGTTGGAGTCCCTGCACCAGTATTCGACCATCGTCGCGCGCCGTCGGGTAAGACGAGTCAGATTCTCCGCATCTACCCGTCTCAGGTAACCCCTGAGCCGGTACCGCTGCTGCCGACCCAGCCACGGTACGTCGAGTCCGCTAAGCATGTACAACGCGGCAAACGCCATGCCCGGCGAATACGGGCGTCCGCCCGCACCCTGCCGCCGTGCCTGGTGGTGCACGGAATCCTCCGTAATCAGAATGCCATTCCCCGCGGAGAATGATTCGAGCTGGCCGGCAGCGCAGAGCGCACTGACTCGCCGTTCGCTCACTCCGAGCCGGAGAGCGGCTTCCCGCCGTGTGAGCAGCGTTCGATTTGTTCTAATGGTCACGGACTCATTGTATACAGAACTATTCCCAAAATGGAATAGTTCTGTATACAATATACGGAAAGAACCTAGATTCACGGGGAAGCTTCTGCATTAAAGGCGTCCACCCCATCATCATAAAATAAAAGAGACATTTTTATAATGTCTCTTTTGTCAACAAAGGTGTTAACGGAGGAAAAATGAAAACTATAGCTAAACGAGTTGCTGCATCACTTTGCACCATTATTATGTCATTTAATTTTGCTTCTTTTGCCTACGCTTCGCCAGCAACGGAAGCGAGAACACAGTGCAATGTTGAATGCGAATTAGCGGAAACTACAATAAGTCAAGCAAAAATATTCATGATGTCGAGGTAAGGTCAAAACTAGTCACAAACACGAAAGCCCTATTGAAATCAGCGCATATAAAGACACATTATCAAGATGTCAAACTCAACTGGAGCGAACCTTCATTGCTAGAGTTCGACACCGATAACGGAACTTTTCGTTCAATAACTCTTCAAATCCAGGATCCTCGTTACTCTATATTGAGTAATATTACCGCCGTCTTTGACTCTAGCTGGAACATCAGCAACTACGCAGAGCAGTTGCTTTCAAAAACCGATAATAATAAGTTTTTAATGCAGGTTTACATGAACGGCGATTTGGTTAATCAGCAAGTCAGCGACTTCGATTTCATCTCCAATGAAGACATTCAAAAAAAGTTAGATGAGTACGCCAGTCTTCCGCAAACTCAGGGATGGGGAGAGGCAGCCACTTGTCTGACTGCTGTTTTAGGGGTCGATGTGGCTGTTGCCTGGATCATTCTTGGTACCTGCACGACTGCATGTGCTGCACAACCTATTGCCGCACCTGCTTGCGCTGCCTGCATTGGAGCAGTTGCTGCGATGGGAGCCGCCAACGTCGGTGGTGTTATAGCCTGTTTCGGTCTTCTCTGAGGAGTCACCATGGATAAGCAGAATTTCAAAAAGATAATGAAGATTGTTATTGTTTCCGTTATAGGATGTTTCTTCGTTCTCTTCATACCGTGGCTAATGAATACACTAGTGAATTTGTATTAAGTATCTGTCTTTTATTCAATCCAACACTTTTGGGAGGCAATGGTCGAAAAGGATATATCATTCGTATATATGCGAACTGTTAATTCGACACAATTGGCATTGTGTGACATTTATTAAACAGTTTAAATATACTCTAATATGGATAATTGAAGCTTTTATGTACTTAATTTTAGATTCTGAGTACAGCGGCTTGCGGTAAACTTGAGACAAGTTTACCGCAAGCCGCTGTCACAAAACGAAATCTATAATCTATACACGATACCCTAAAAAGAGCACACTAGTTCGCTGCTTTGATGAAGTCTTCGGCGAGTTGGTTGACGATCTGGTTGCGATGCTGGGCGACGATGCGCTGGTAGTGCTTGATGGCGACCTTCTCACTGACGTGGCCGAGCTTGTCCATGAGATCTCCTTAGGGCGCCGTCCTTGAGCACGAGCAGGGTCGTTTCATGCTTTTCCTCTGATATATCAGACATTGGGTATGTAGCACCGTTCGCATTCCGAGAGAGCATACGATTGAAGATTGGCAATACCAGAAATGACGGAAGCTGTGGTGGTTTTGTCATCTTCAGATGACAAAACCACCAATGATAGAGCCCTGGAATGTGCACTATATGCTTTAATTAAATTGGGACAAGGTTCCCTAAAACAATAATCAAAGGAGATTATCATGAAATACTTTAGGCGCATACTAAGCAGTATTATTGCAATCTTTTTGTGCATGTCAGCCTTCACGAGCACCGCAACGGCCGCCGAGGATAATTCACCTCCTATCGATGTAACGACATGTCAAACCAATCCTATTGAATTGACCAACGAACAACAAGATACTTTGAATAAAATTGTATCTGTTGGACCGTATTTTAAATATGTAAACAATCAGTTAACCATTACCTTGAATGAGAGCGAACTTAAGAATGCATACGGTTTTTCGTAATCTCAATATACATTCTTGCAAGATGCCGTTCTAGGAGTCACTCATGCCGATAACACTTCACCTGCGAGAGTCCCCGCTTCTCCATCCGGAGCAATGGCGAAATGCGATGAATGGTATATTTCCTACTCGGATCTCACTATAGGCATTGCTACCGCAGTAACTGTCGCGGCCGGCATAGGACCCGAGGCGCTGGCAGCAGCCTTGACTGCGTTGGGCACCATGGTCGGAGGACCCGCTGGAACAATTGCCGGCATACTTGTTTCCGCTGTAGGAGCCGCATATCTTGCGAATCTCGCTCTGCAAATCACCCGTGCCGTAGCCACCGGAAAGGGAATCTGCTTAACGATAGCCATTCCGCCCGGAGTCAGTGTCCAGTAGAAAGGACATCGTGAGATGTTTTCGCAAAAAATGCTGATGGCACCCGAAGCACTGTTTACAGGTGCATGTATATGCTGGTTCGGCAATTTTGCAGTCTCAGACACCCCCGACCCTACAGGAAGATCACTCCTCCTATGGTTGAATGGTGCAATTATAGTCGGTGCGTTTATTTGGGTGGTAATACAGTCTCTTAAAATCAACGACAAGCATCACTATCGTTGGATTAGATCCACAATATATTGTGCTCTTATCCTTCTCGCGCTGATCATCTGCAATACCAACTGGACTCGATTTATGGCGCTAGTTGCACTTGTTTTATATAGTATTGCAAGCGTGCATAAATTACAAGATAAGGAGATAATACAGGGAGATAAATAAGAGAATCTTATAAAAAGACCAGCAATAGATACTGTTATCGAATTGAATTGAATATGATTAGAATTTGCGGTTGACCTTTCAAAAGAAGACCAACCGCAAATTCAAAACAAAAGTAGTTATGAAGACTTCGAATTTAGTGAGGTAATTTTAATATTCGCGAAATGCCCATCACATCGTCGGCATCCATATATTTGTTAATGAATTTCGATTATTAATAGTATTTTAAACAGTATCACTGTTGTCTTATTTATGCTCTTCATATACGACAGCCGCTTTGATGAAGTCTTCGGCGAGTTGGTTGACGATCTGGTTGCGGTGCTGGGCGACGATGCGCTGGTAGTGCTTGATGGCGACCTTCTCGCCGACGCGGC
This sequence comes from Bifidobacterium sp. FKU, assembly GCF_026016385.1. Taxonomy (NCBI): domain Bacteria; kingdom Bacillati; phylum Actinomycetota; class Actinomycetes; order Bifidobacteriales; family Bifidobacteriaceae; genus Bifidobacterium; species Bifidobacterium sp. FKU. Next base: position 501,076 of record NZ_CP092888.1, on the reverse strand, counting down.
CGAGCTCGTCGGGGATAGGCACGGTGCGCCGGCTGGAGTCGGTCTTGGTCCTGGCGATGCGCGTCGAGCCGCGATCCGAATATCCTCTGTTGACGGAGTGGCGCACGGTCAGGAGCTTGCCTTTGAAGCCCGGCATGAAGTGCGCGATGTCGAGATAGAGGTTCCGGCGCGTGCCGCCGGCTATCCTCTCGCCGTTCGGCAGCCGGTATTCCTCCGCCCACCGGATCACGTAATCCTCGAACGAGATAAGGCTGGTGCGCTTCCTGCGACGGCGTTCGGACGGGTGAACCCATTCCTGGATGTTCTTGCGGTCCAGTTCGAGCAGGTGCCGTTCCCCCTCAAGCCACTGGTGCGCTTCGTGCTCCATGTCCGGCTTGAACTGACGCTGGACCTTCTTGCCCGGACGCTTCGGGTCCGGGTAGCGCACCTGCCAGGCGACGAGATTGCCCGCGGTATCGTAGCGCGGCGTCACGGTGCCGAACCTGCTCCGCCGCTCCGACGACGGTCCCGTACTGTCCTTCTTCGTCCTTGCGGATACGATGATGCTCCTTACTGAATCCATAATCGACGACATGCATGGGCGCTTCGGAAATGCGAGGTTTGTCCCGAAGCCTTTTAGAACCTTTTAGATTGCCCGATGTCTATTTAGAAGTGCAACACCCTTGTTGGTCCTGTAATTCTAACAGTTCGTCGGCGAACGCCTCGGCGGGCGTGCGGTAGCCGAGCACGCGCATGGGGCGGTTGTCGGCCTCGTCGACAATCTCCCGCAGTTCCCCGGCCATGTCCATCCGGATCTCGCTGCGTTCGGGCGGATGCCGGCGGATCATGCCGTTCCTGTTCTCGTTGCTTCCCCGCCGCCGGCTGGAGTACGGGTCGGCGAAGTACGTGGCCATGCCCAGCCCGTCGCGCAGCCTTTCGTGGTGGGCGAACTCGGTGCCGTTGTCGTGCGTGACGCTGACGCGCGCGCCGGCCGGCAGCGGCGAGAACATGTCCAGCTGCGCCCCGACGCTCTCGCCGGCGGTCTTGTCCGGAACGACGCGGGCCATGAGGAACCTGGTCCTCCTCTCCACCTCGGTGTGCAGGTTGCATCCCACTCCGATGACGCTGTCGGCCTCCCAATGGCCGAACGCGCTCCTGCCGTCGGCCTCCGGCGGGCGTTCGGAGATGGGCGCTCGGCCGGGGATCGGGAAGCGCGACGTCCTCCTGCCGCCGTGCCTGCGGTGCCGCCTGTGCCCTCGCGGCAGGCACCGCGCCCAGCGTTCCCGAAGCGGCCTGCTGGAGTAGACCCATCGGTAGATGGTCTCCGGGCACACGCGCATGAGAGCATCGTCCGGCCACAGGACGCGCAGCCTGCCGCTGACGGGCGGCGGCGACCAGCCGCGGCCCAGCCGTTCGGCCACCTGCGCCCACAGGCGGTCGTGCGACAGCCGGTAGGGCTTTCGTGGCTTGGATCTCCTGCGGTCGGCCTTGCGCTGCGCGGGCCCGGCGATGTGGTAGCGGCCGGTCCATGGCTCCGCCTTCGGTCTTTTCGGCCGGTACGGGCGGTACGACTCGTTCTCGTTGGACGGGAACCATGTGTTGCGCTTGATCTCCCGGCTGATGCTGGACGGGCTGCGGCCCGGCATCGCGCCGATCCCGCGTATGCTGGCGCCGTTGCCTGCCTCGATCTGGATGACCTGGCGTTCCTCTTCCGACAGGTGCGAATATACTTCTCCCATAGGTGCGACATCCCTTCGGACTGGTTTTCTAGGCAATTTCCAATCTAACGGGTGTTGCACTTTCATTTAGACAACGGGTATTGACTTTTATATGTTTCCTATGATAAGCTTTCTAAAAAACTTACAAAGAAAGTGAGTATTTTTTTATGAACAAATTCAAGCGTTTCGGTGTTTCTATTTTAAGTTTAGGTCTTGTACTAGCACTTAATCCAGTAACCACTTTTGCTGCTGAACCGGAAACTTCCCGATTCTGGACGTCAATGGGGAACTGACGAAACAGAAGCAATATCTCCTTGGTGGAGTTTTAACGGTGATACTTTAGGATCTGCTAGAACCTATTACGGAAGTTGATTCTTCACAAACAAAAAAGCAAAGGATTGTAAAATCCTTTGCTTTTTTACTATATTCTTTTTAAGGAGTCTTCTATGAACACTAAAAAATATTTTATAACATTATTTTCTTTTATTATTTTCTCTATATATTTTACTTTGTCAGGTATATTTGTTCCTTTCATTGCTTCTATTCCGCAAAGCAATGGTGGATTTAAAACACTTTCATCACAAAATGATTTTTACAAAATGGTTGACAATTTTTATGATTCAGATGAATTTTATAATTTTAGAACAGACAATCAAAACATAAATATATTAGCAAACTTCTATAACACATTAAATGCATCAAGTAACTTCGATGTTTTAACCTCATTCAATCAGGCTATCGCTGTAGATATAGATGACTTTAATGGAGACCAACGCTTTTATTATAATTCTGATGAATTTATTGATAATAGTCAGTCTCCTACAATAAATATAAAAGCGTTACAACTTAATCAAAAAGCCTATGAGTTTTATAATATAAAAGTTGAGGGAAATTCCGGAATTGCATGGAATAGTATTTCATATAAAGATGACTCGATTCCTGTTCTATTGGGTTCTGAATATAAATCTTTTTATAAAATCGGAGACATAATTACTGGAAATTATTATAGTAAAAATACTAATTTTGAAGTTATCGGATTTATAGAAACAGATTGTTCTATAAATTATAAAAATACCTCTAATATCACTTTGAATACTTATATGCTTATTCCTTACCCTTCCACTCTTTGGGAAGTGGGCAAAACTAATTTTCAATTTGAATCATTATTATACTTTGCTATGATAAATTGTGATTTACTACCATTTGTTGAGGAATCACAAATTTTAAAAAATATAAAGTCTATATCTGACGAAACTGGATTTTCAGACTTTTCTTTAGTTGGTATTGATAACTTTCAAATACAACATATAGAATTACTTTTATTTATACAAAAGCATCATATACTTTTCATCATTGGTTTTTTGATTATTTTTATTTTACTAAATATACTATGTTTGTATTTATTTATCCACATTCTAAAATCAATTTATAATCAATCAACCTTACGGAAAAAACATAATAAAATTTTTATGTTGAATATTGTTATTCCATATGGATCTGCGTTTCTTTTAGGAACGTCTCTTGCAACACTATTTATAAAAAAAATATTGCCTATTAGCATCATTATTGGAATAATAACCTTGGCTTTAATATATTTGATAAATTATCTTTTTTTATCAAAATTCCTTCATTTTTCCTCAAATCTTCAGAAATAGACAATAGGGAAAAAAGAGTTATTTAATAACTCCTTTTTCCCTATATATTTTCATTGTTTATATCTTTCCACCACTTATAAACAGTATGCTTTGCAAGTCCTGTCTCTCGGATGCAGTCCGCTTTCTTTCCTGCCGGGTGGCTCTCCTGCCATTCTCTGACTGTCCGCTCTGCTGTTGGTCTGCCCTCTTTTACTACTTCACCTATAACTTTCATATCCTCTTTTTTCGCCTTGCAAGATATAAATGAGCCTCTTGTTTTCTGTAATTTCGCTTATTTGCTGGTATCGTAACCTTTGTGTTATCCTCTATCCATTCCCGGCTTGCTATCGTTGACAGCCTTTTTCTGTCCCCTTTCAATGCCCGGAGAGCGTCTTTCACATCTGCCCGGCTGAAATGGTTGTCCTCGTCCTCAGTAAGGCTCTCTAAATGATCCAGGAACGCATAGGCGTCTCTCCGTATCTTCTGCTCGGATATGCCGCACTTTAAGCCATAAGAGCACAACGCCATAATAGAAAAATAACGCCCTCCGGCTTTCACTTCTTCGGTTATTTTCCGTTTCCACCACTCATATAAAGCTTCGTTACATACCCACGTACCACCCTGCTTCTTACTTTTCTGCTTCGGCTCTCCTTGCACGATCCGCTTCTCATACCATTCCGGGTACAGCTCCTTTGCTTCTTCCAGCGTAACGGTACTTTTTCTTCTCGGCTTCTCGTACAACGGAGCAAGGTCTACCTTACAGCTCGGTATGCTGGCTTTTATATCCTCCAGCGTGTAACGGTTCTCTGACAGCTTATAGGCTTTTACTGGGAAATCTACACCCAGCTTCGACTGACTCCCCACACACCGGAAACCTTGATAAATTCCGATTATATCCGGGCTGTCCGGACGGATAGAGCTGGTATCATTCCATAGCCGCCGGATAAGAGCTTCTTTCAGCTCCGCAAGCACTTCTTCCCGGTTTCGATACAACTGAACCGGCTCCTGCAAGAAATAATAAAGATGTACCCCCTTGCCGGAGCTGACAAGATAAGTCGGACGAAGCTGCACACCATTCCCAAACTGCTTCAACAGGTTCTTTAACTGCTGTTTGCCTACATAGTCCACGTCCACCACCACCGCAAACAATTCATGAGCGTTCTCTTTCGTATGTGACTTTGCTATAATTCATGAACCCTGAGATTCTTGAGAATTGAGGATACATGCTCAGCACCAGAATCAATCCGTTTAAGCCCAGCGCCGGGCATCTTCCACCCGTTCTCATTGGAAGAGATATGGTGCTCGCCGACTTCGAAGAAGGTCTAGACAACGGATCAGGCGCACCTGGACGTTTGATGAGGATCACCGGGGCTAGGGGCGTAGGCAAAACCGTAATGCTCGCTGAATTTCGGAGAATCGCAGAAAAACGAGGATGGCAAACCATCAGCGAAACCGCATCAGACGGCATGGCGCAACGGTTAGTGGACAAGCTGCAGCCGCGAAAGGGGAGTTTCAGTTTCTCGTTCGAACCATCTATCAGTGTCAAGAACGTGGGAGGCAGTCTTGGTGGAGTCCATTATGAAAAGAACCGAATGCCATTGACACTCCGCGAAACCATGAGTCTGCGGCTCGACGAGCTGGAAAAGCATGGCAACGGTCTTCTGGTGACCATGGACGAGGCCCAAGCCGCCACTCGGGCAGACATGGTCGCCATCGCCACCGCAGTACAACATCTGACCAGTGAAGACAGAAATCTGGCTTTTGTGTTTGCCGGGTTGCCTTCCATGTCCTCAAGATGGCTTAATGATAACGTAATGACCTTCCTACGACGTGCACAACCGGAGCGGTTGAGCGACGTCGATCTGGCCGAAGTCTCTCATGCGTTGGCGGACACATTCCAGGAAACCGGAATGATTCTAGAAGGGGAACCCTTGCGGATCGCTACACAAGCAACTGCAGGCTATCCTTTCATGATTCAGCTTGTCGGCTATCATATTTGGCGAATCACCGCTCGGAATCACAAGCACGACACAGCCATTACCGTCTCAGTGGAAGATGCTGAAGCCGGGGTCCAAGATGCGCTCAGTCGTCTGGGAGACACAGTCCACGGACCGGAACTGGATGGGCTTTCGCCCATCGATAAAACCTATCTTCTGGCAATGGCGCAAGATGACGGACCTTCTTCCACCTCCACCGTTGCCGAACGCATGGGCAAGGACGTGAAATACGCCAGCATCTACCGCACGCGCCTCATTGAGGCGCAGGTAATCGAGGATCGTGGATACGGGAAAGTCGATTTCGCCATCCCGTACCTTCGTGAATACCTCAGAGAACATGCGGCATATATTCGATGACATTGGATATCTCGGAATGATGAAGCTCTTTTAGAACTTTTTAGATTGTTTTAGATTGTTTTAGAATTCAGCTGGCAACAGTCCTTACTGAGCCACCCAGCCGCCTGGACCACCCCTAGGTATAGCGTATTGGGGTGCTTTTGTCAGGCTGCCCGGCCAAGCACAAGAAAATAACGACGGTCGCCGAATACATTTGCCTCACGTCGGCACGTAAGTCGGTATGCGAAAAAGAAGAAAAGACGAAACCAGCATACCGGCATGCGCCGCAGGCACAACCAGTGCCGAACATGCCAACCGACACCGCCCAAAGCCATCAGGCCGAGCAACGGAAGTGGAGTGTGTGCGTGGCTGGAAAGAACGGAATCAAGAACCGTCGTGGCGAACTGCAACGAGTGCTGAGCCAAGAGGAATCATACGTTGACGGCAAGCTGAGTCATGCCGCGTTTGTTTCCATCGCAATCCTGACCTTTATTACCTTCGTCGGCAACTTTACGCAGCTGCAGCTGAGCTCGGCGCTGCCGATCATCGTTTCGGAATTCCATATTTCCGTAACCACGGGCCAGTGGCTGACCTCCGTGTTCCAGCTGGTCATGGGCGTTATGGTGCCGCTGACCGCGTTCCTGACCCGTCGTTTCTCCACCCGACAGATCGTAATCTGCTCGATGGCGGTGTTCACGATCGGCTCCCTGCTGGCCTGGCTGGGCCCGAACTTCCTCTTCGTGCTGCTCGGCCGCGTGCTGGAGGCGGCCGGCACGGGCGTGATGTGGCCGGTGCTGCAGATCACGGTGTTCTCGATCTACCCGCTGTCCCGACGCGGCTTTGCTATGGGCACCGTGGGCATGGCCATGAGCGTGGCTCCGGCAATCGGCCCCACCTTGGGCGGCTGGCAGACCGACGCCAATGGCTGGCGTTCCATCTTCCTGACCATGACCGTGATTGGCGTGGTCTCGCTGGTGGCGGCCATGTTCGGACTACATAATTTCGGCTCGCATGACCCGTCTGCCCGCGCGGACTTTTTCTCGGTGAGCCTGTCGGTGATTGGCTTTGGCGGACTGATGTTCGGCTTCACCAATTCGGAGGCCTACGGGTTCGCCGCACCGGTAACGTGGGGGCCCATGGCAGTGGGCCTGATTGGCATTGTCTGGTTCGTGCTGCGTAACCTGCGTGCTGGCAAGCGGTATCGCGAGGCCGTAGCCGGGGACAAGTCGGCACTCCCCCAGCCGCCGCTGCTGGACTTGGAAGTGCTGAAGAACCGTTCGTTCACCATCGGCACCATTACCGCGTCGCTGGCATTTTTCGCGTTCAGTTCGATTCTGGTCATCATGCCGCTCTATATCCAGACCGACCGTGGGTATTCTGCCACGATGAGTGGTCTGATCATGCTGCCGGGCGCTATCGGTCAGTGCATCTCCCAGTTCTTCGGCGGCCGTGCGATGGATCGATTCGGCGCACGACCCGTGGCTTTGTTCGGTTCGATTGTGTTGACCCTTGGCACCTTGGGCATGTCGCTGGTGGCGATGGATACGTGGATCTGGTGGGTATCGATCTGCCAGTTCATCCGTCAGATCGGCATGGGTTTCCTGCTGATGCCGATTACCACGTGGTCCCTGAATTGCCTGAACGGGCCGAGCGAAGTGTCCGCCGGATCATCGGTGACGAATACCGCGCGTCAGATTGCGGGCGCTGTGGGCGCACCCGTGTTGGTGATTCTGATGGAAACGTTTGCCACTTTGCATAAGCAGGGCGGCGCCTCCGCCGTCGCCGCTTCGATTTTTGGCATTCAATGGGCGCTGCGCATCTCCGCAATGATCTGCCTGGTAATGGTGTTGATGGTGTTCTTCGGCGTCAAGGGCGACGGTGCCGGTCGTACGCGAGACATTATTTCCCTGCGTTCGCTGCGTGAACGGCGTGCGCGGCGTATGGCTGCGAACTGACGGCAGATTCAACCATTCTCAACATAATAAGAAGCCCCGGTTTCCAACACCGGGGCTTCTTATTATGTTGTGCTATCGCAGGATTTCAGCTGGAGTCTATTACGCCCTGCCCATTAGCGTCAGGACAATCAGCAGCACGTTCAACGCCACAATCAGCGCCACGACGATCATAAAGATCACGTGCTTGACGGTTCCATCAGCCCACTTGCCCATGAGTTCCTTGTCATGCGTGTACCGCATCAGCGGAATCACGGCGAACGGGATGCCGATGGAAAGCACCACCTGGCCGATGACCAGCGCCTGAGTCGGGTCATTGGCGAACCACAGCACAATCAGTGCCGGCACCAGCGTGACCACGCGGCAGGCCCACATCGGGGCGTTAACGTGCAGCAGACCGTGCATGATTTCCGAGCCGGCGTACGTGCCGACCGATGTGGAGCTCAGCGACGAAGCCAGCAGGCCGATGGAAAAGATCGTGCCGATCACCGGGCCGAGCACCTGCGTGATCGCCCGCTGTGCGCCGTCGATGGAGTCCGTGCCAGACATGCCATGCAGCGAGTTGGCGGCGAGCACCAGCATCGCCAGATTCACGGTGCCGGCCAGCAACAGCGCCCAGGCCACATCGATTTTCGAGCCTCTCAGCTGCGTTTTGATTGACGGCTTTTCGCCGCCTGCGTAATGGTCGTTCACCAGCGTGGAGTGCAGGTAGATGGCGTGCGGCATCACGGTGGCGCCCAGAATCGAGGCGGCCATCAACACCGAGTCGGCGCCTTGGAAGCGTGGAATCATGCCTTTGACCACTTCGCCGGGGTTCGGCGGGGCTACGAACAGGCCTGCGATGAAGCCGAATGTGATAATCAGCAGCATCACGATGATGATGCGCTCGAATGTGGTCTGTGTCTTGCCGCCTTGGAACCACAGCATCACCGTGGAGATTACGCCAATCGCCAAACCGCCGATGAACAGTGGAAATCCGAACAGCAGGTTCAGGGCGATGGCGCCGCCGATCACCTCGGCCAGATCGGTGGCGATGGCGATGACCTCGGCCTGTATGAAGAACATGAAGCGGCCGGCATCGCTCATACGCTCGCCCAGCAGTTCCGGCAGGGATTTGTTGGTCACGATGCCGAGTTTGGCGGACTGATACTGGATGAGCACGCTCATGGCGTTGGCGAGCACCAGCACCCACACCAACAGGTAGCCGTATCGTGCGCCGGAGGTGATGTTGGCCGCCACATTACCAGGATCGACGTAGGCCACGGCCGCCACGAACGCGGGGCCAAGGATGCTGGCCAGCGCATGGTCATGCGGCTTTTCCTTGTTGTTCGTCCCTGCTCCGGCTCCGGCAAGCTGGCGTTCCTTCTCGATTTCCGGTGTTTCCTGTTCGATGTCTGCCACAGCGTTCGTCATAGTGGTTGCCGCAGTGGCATCTGCTTCGGTGTGTGTTACTGCCATATTGTTTGTACCTGTTCCCTTCATACCGCGCACAGTTATAGCGCAGGCATGTTTCCCGAGTCAACAGACGGACAATCTGCGGACGATTGATGGATGACTGGCGGACTGGCAGCTGGCATCCCCCGCCATCTCGCTCATGAAATGTGACAAACCACCGAAAACTCGCTCATGAAATGAGGAAATAACCGGAAAACTCGCTCATAAAATGTGCAAGACGGTAGAAAACTCGCTCATGAAAGTGTAATATCATTGATATCGCAGTAATTCGGAAAGGGGCTCCTCATGTATCTCAAACGCAAAGCCGATGCCTATCTCAATGCATGGAAATCCGACCCGAATCGCTCCCCGCTAATCATCAAGGGCCCTCGTCAAGTAGGCAAGACAGAGACTATCGATTACTTTGCCGCACACAACTACCGTTCGGTAGTGGAAATCAACTTCGTTGAGGAACCGAAATATCGTGCAATCACTGCGGACGGTTATGGCGCGAATACCATCGTCCGCAATATTTCCCTGATCGACCCAGCCAAAAAGTTCATTCCGGGCGATACGCTCATCTTTTTCGACGAAATCCAGGCCCATCCTGATATCGCCACTGCACTGAAGTTCTTTAAAATCGACGGCAAATATGATGTGATTTGCAGCGGTTCAATGTTGGGCATCAGCTATAAGCAAATCGAAAGCAATAGCGTGGGATATAAGACCGACTACGAAATGCGATCGTTGGACTTCGAGGAATTTCTGTGGGCTCGCGGATACGATGAGGCCGTCATCGAAAGCATGTTCACCCACCTGTGTAATGCTACGCCATTCTCTGAAGTGGAAATGAACGTCTTCTCCACGGCATTTATGGATTACTGCGTGCTTGGCGGCATGCCTGCGGTTGTCGCCTCCCATATACGCACTGGCACGTTCGAGGGAACACTGCAATTGCAGCGCCAGCTTATTTTGGACTACCAGGAGGATATCCGCAAATACGCGCAAGGACTCGATCAGGCACGAATTCTCAACGTGTTCAACCATATTCCCGTGCAACTCGCCAAGGAAAACAAGAAGTTCCAAATCAGCAAGGTTGCCAGCGGAGCGCGTTTCAAAGACTATCGAGGATGCGTGGAATGGCTTGAAACCTCGGGAATGGTGAATATCTGCCGATGTATGTCCTATCCTGAACTGCCGTTGAAAGGCAATTATGACGAAAACAAGTTCAAGATATATTTCGGCGATACCGGTCTGTTCGTAGCGATGCTTGACGACGAGGCCAGTGATGATCTGCGGGCCAATCGTAATCTTGGTGTCTATAAGGGTGCTATGTACGAGAGCATCGTCTCTGAAGCGCTACGGAAATCCGGCTATGACCTGTACTACTACAAAAAAGAGGATTCCACACTGGAACAGGATTTCTTCGTCCGCACGCGCGAATGGCTGGTGCCGGTGGAGGTGAAATCGAAAAAAGGCACCGCCAAATCCATGCGGACGCTAATCGCTTCGGATTCTTATCCGGAAATTCAGTTCGGCGTGAAACTATCCGCCGGCAATATCGGTAGCAGCGAACACGTGTTCACCGCACCATACTTCACCACATTTTTGCTCCGACGGCTCCTGCGCGCTTATGACGAGGGGCAGGCACCTATGCTCAACAATCCTGAGCGGTAGCCCCTATTCGTCTGCGGGCACGGCCTGGCCCGGGCAGGTGTGGAGGACGGCGAGCATGGCGTCCTTTTCTTGGGAGGTGACGGTGAGCTGGTACTTGTCTTTGACGCCAATCTGGCGGGCCACATAGTCGCAACGGTAGTCGGCGTTGGTGGGTAGCCAGTAGGCGGCGGAAGCCGAACCCTTCTCCTGATTGGCCGGGCCGTCGACGGCCAGCAGGTTGTAGGGGTCATTGCCGAATTCATGGCGTTTGGCAGTGGACCAGTCGTGCGCACCGGATTGCCAAGCGTTTTCAAGGGCCACCACATGGTCGATCTGCACTTTGGCGCTGGTGGCGCGGCCACGTACAAAATGGATGGTCTGAGCGGTGTACGGATCGGCCAGTGTGCCGGACTCGACCACACAGGAACCGGCGTATTTGTAGGTGATGTCCGTGAGATCGCGGGCGAGCACGTCGTCGCGTACGTCGCAGCCATTGCCGTCGGCGTCGGTGGTGCGGAAACCGAAGGAATCGCGGTCGTAGCCGGAGGAGCTTTGATTGTCGTCTACGGCGAGCGCGTTCAAGGTGTCGGCGGCTGAACCGGTGGCAGTGTAGCCACCGGTGATTTTGGCCGCGTCGGAGCTGACCTGCGGCAGTAGCAGGCCAATGGTCACGCCGATTGCTGCGGCGAGAACGATGAGAATCAGCATGCGCTCCAGCGGCCCGGAGGCGTTGAAACGACAGCGAAAGTGGGCGTTACGGCGTGCCATCAATCACGCATAGGTGAAGGTGAGGGGGTCGTGGCCGGCGCGGGCGGGGCCGTCAAGGGCGTCGATGGCGGCATGTTCGTCGGCGGTCAGGGCGAAGCCGAACAGGTTGAGATTCTCCTTCTGGCGGTCGGCATGCACGGACTTGGGGATGATGATCGTGCCGTTTTCGATGTGCCAACGCAGAATCACCTGGGCCGGGCTGACCTCATGGGCGGCGGCGATCTTCTCGATGGTGCCGTCGCCGGCGTTGAGGTCGGAGCCACGCGCCATCGGCGAGTAGGCCTCCACGGCGATGCCGTGCTCCTTGCAGAACGCCACCACTTCACGCTGCTGCCACGTGGGATGCAGCTCAATCTGATTGACGGCCGGCCATGCACCGGTCTCCTCGTGCAGACGCTTCAAATCGGCGGGCATGAAGTTGCATACGCCGAGCGTACGTGCCATGCCTTCGTCGCGCAGCTTGGCGGTGACCCACAGGGTCTCGCGCTTGGCACCGGTGTTGTATCCGGAAGCGGCGAGCGCACGACCCACGCCGGCCTCGTTGTTGTAGCCGGCCGCACCGTCGATGTGGCGGTAGCCGGCTTCCAGCGCGGATTCGACGACGGGGACCACACCCTCGTCGTCGATGCGTAGGACGCCAAGGCCGACCTGCGGAATGGAATGGCCGTCTTTCAAGGCGATGTCCGGCACGTTGGCGGGGTTGATGTGCCCGTTGGTCATGATGTGCGATGCTCCTTCATGTACTGCAACTACACGCCACTGTACACGGTTATGCAGGCGATGTGCGGGTGCTGCAACCAAACGGCATGATTGTGCCCGGCCTTCCGTGTGGGAGAGCCGGGCGCAATCATGACAACATCACGCTCTACTCCTGCGACCGGCCCTCGCCCTATTGTTCCCGGGCGCGAATTTGCCCCGGTACAGGCGTCAATCGATTGACGTTTACACCGGAGCAGAAATCGTTGTCCCGGTACGCAATTTCGGGCCATTTTCGAGAACCAGGACAAGCCAATCCCCAAAGTCCACATACCCCGACAAACAGAATCGGCAGAATACAGCCAATCCCGAAATCAACATACTGTCCCGGTTCTCACGTAGAACGATTGACGCGCAAACCGGGGCAACGGGAATTGTCCCGGTACGCGAAAAACACCCGTTTTCGCAAACCAGGACAGTGATTTCTGTCCTGGCACCCACATCAAACGATTGATGCACGAACCGGGACAGAATCGCATCGCTGCGCCGAGACAGACGCATCTGACAGCCAACAACCGATAAACGACAGCCGACAGATGGCATCCAGCAGACGAAAACCGACAGATGGCATCTGGCAGCCAGTTGCCGGCAACCGCATCATAATGCCGTATCAGTCTCTATCAGGAGCACTTACGACGCAAAGCAAGCGAGACCCCACCGGCCACGCCGAGAACGACAACCGCAAGACCCACGGCAGTCACCGCGCTACCGGTATTGCTCAGCACACCAGTAATCTCGTCGCCATTCGCACCGTTGGTCTTATCACCCTCGCCCGTATCGGGATTGATAGTAGCCCCGCCATTACCCGCACCGTCCGAGCCGCTGCCGGAACCACCTTCGGCCCGAGAGGCAACAGCAACCGTATAGGTTTCAGTAACATTCGGATTCGACTTGAGCGTTACGGTAACCTTCGCCGCATCAGCGGGAGCGGAGAAATCGTAATCGAGCATGAACTGGTCGGCGGCAAGCGCCTGATCGAGTTTGGCGAGCGACTCGTTGGTGTACTCATCGCGATTGATTTCCCCGGATTCGGCCACGGCCTTGTCCAAGTTCTCCGTGGATGGCTTCACCGGAGTTTCGGTCTTTTTGACGAGTGAGACCTTGTCCACATTGCCCCATGCGTCGGCAGGCAGGTTGCCCGTGATGGTGTATGTGCCCGCGCCACGAATCCAGTCAAGCGCAGCGGATTGCCAGGTCACGGTTTCGGTCTCGTCCACCCCATCCTGATAGTGTGCAGCCGCCTCACTCGGCAATTGCGCTTTGATCACGTCGATGGAATCCGAGTCAGTCGCGGTAATCTCCACTGGATCTATCTTGGTGAACACATGATCGGTGACGGCACCGGTGTGAATGTACTTGAACGTCGGCAGAGAGGCGAGCGCCTTGCCATCGAAATCGAACAAAGCTTGGTTATCGACACCTGAGCCGACCCAGTACAGGCCGGCATCAGTGGCACAACCATGCGGGGGACGCTCTATGTGCATTAAGTCATGCTGCCGGTGCTCTTTAACTTGCATATCCACGGGGGCGGCACGAGGCGATTCGGCCGCCTTTACCCTTACACCCATGGGGCGGTAACTTGCCCATGGGGCGGTCGGTAAAATTTCACCTTCCGCAGAATAGAGCCATTCTCAGCTACCGCCCCATGAGGAAATCACCGCCCCATGGGACATTTATACAACAACGACTTCGTGCAACAGCACCAGCATTACAGCAATGTTGTTTAGCGCGTGGAGGCGCGGGCAATTACTTGCGATTCGGTGGTGAGCAGTTCGGGCTTGGAAATGTCTCCAGCGATACGGCCGAGGATGCGGTCCACGGCGGTGGGCGCGGTCCAGTCGAGCCTGGAATCCATGGTGGTAAGCGGAATTTGCAGGTATGGGGCTTCCTCGTTGTTGTCGAAGCCGATGACCTGCACCTGCGCGGGAACCTCATAGCTGGCAGTGCGTAGTGCGGTCAATGCGCCAATGGCCAGCTGATCATTAAAGGCAACCACGCCGTCGAACGGCACGCCGGAATCAATCAGTCGCTGAGTCACACGAGCGCCAGCGCCGATGGACCAATCCTGAGCGGTATTACCAATCAGATGAGGATCCAGCTCAAGCCCACGGCGGCGCGTTTCTTCAATGACACCACGCAAACGCAGTTGTGCGCTGCCTTCCACAGCCTGCAACAAAGCGGCCGTATCATAATCGCCTCGTGCGCCCACTACGGCGAGACGAGAAGAACCTCGATCGTATAGGTAGCCTGCCGCTGTTGCTGCGGCGGCAACATCGTCCGGAGTCACGTGGTCGGCAACACCCCATGTGGTTCGGGCACCGACAATAACCAGCGGGAAATCGACCTTCAGGTCTTCGGGCGAAATATCCTCCACCTCGCTCATGGAGAGAATCATGCCGTCTGACACGGTGGAGTTGAAGTTCTTGAGCAGGTCACGCGCTCCTTTGGCCGAGCCCTCTGCATACGTGGTGACGTATACGGAGTAGTCGCGCTGACGGGCGGCGTCAATGGTGCGATTGGCCAGTTCAGCGAGATACGGCGGAGTGAGCGATGGCACCGCAAGAGTAATAAAACCGGTGTGGTCGCGATTCAGGTTGCGGGCGGCCACATTGACGCGGTAGCCGAGGTCCTTAATGACTGCTTCGACCTTTGCACGGGTTTCATCGGTCATGCGGCCGGAACCGTTAATGACGTTTGAAGCGGTTTTGAGAGACACTCCAGCGGTTTGAGCCACATCGCGCAGGGTGACTCGACGCTTGGCGGAGGCAGGGGATGCAGTGGAAGCAGCCTTGACCGCGCCGACCGTACGACTTGTGTTCGATTCGGCTTTCCCCACTGTGCATACCTCGTTTTCATCTCTGAAAGACCATCGACTCACCTATTTTAGGACCACATGGCACCATTTTCGAGCCATATCCGGCCTTCAAGGGGCTGATCTGAGGCTTTCCGGACATCTACCTCCGTTTCAAGGGGCTCTTCATCCGCGAAAGAGGAAGTATAAACGGCTTTGCTTCAACGCCATTAAGCCATTTTGGGGCCGCGTCTACTTTGGCAACAGCCCCTTGAAACGGAGATAGACATTTGCCCAACCGGTGTATCAGCCCCTTGAAACGGAGATAGCCGGTTGGACACTCATCTAGAGCGTGGTTTTGGTGATGAGAATGGCGTTGCGGGCCAGCTCGTAGCCGGTGGGGCCGGCGTTCCCGGCAATGAAATCGTCTAGACCGGGTTCGCACCGGCAGGCGATGATTGGCTCTTACTCAATGCCGTTGACGGCAACGGGCTGCTTCGAACGGTTCAGAGAGAAAACGAAGCGGATGGTGCCGTCTGAGGATTGGCGGATGGTGTGCAGGATGCGGGGGGTCATGAGTCGTGGCTGCTGCGGTCGTGGTTGCGGCGTTGATCTCTCCCCCACCCGGCCTTTGGTCGGGAGCCCTTTCGTCGGAGGGGGCTGTTGTGTTGAGTTCTGTGAGCAAGTGGGTGATGTCGTGGCGGCCAAGGTCGCAGCCCACGTAGATGGCAGCGCCTTGGCCGTGGGGGGGTGACTGGTGATGGCGGGGACGCCGTCGAGCTCCCAAAGTTCACCGGCGCGCTTGCGCGTGTTCAACGGCTTCCATTGTACGGCGGAGGTGGAGTGCTCCATCATGTACCACGGCTTGCCGGGGCAGATTGCTTCGATGGCGTCGCGTTCGGCCTTGTAGAAGTCGAGCAGCATGTCGTTGCCGAACCGTTTGTAACCCAACCGCTGGGGCGGGTTGACCATGCTGTCGCCGCCCATGTGGCGTGGCAGCAGCACCTCGGCAAAGCTGTTGACGTGCTGGGACCAGAACGCCTGTGGCCCAAGAACGAGGCGGCCCGTCCGATCCGCCGCCACTTCGCCGAGATCGTCGCATACTTCGAGCACCCGTACACCAACGCCGTCCTCGAGGACGCCGACAGCGTCATCCGGAACGTGAAGAGACGGGCCCGCGGCTTCCGCAACACGGACTACTTCGCCACCATGATCTACCTGACCTGCGGCAAACTCGACCTCAAAGCCGTCACCACCGCCTGACCACCACTCACCACAAACAGCGAATAACCGAAAAAACACTACCAATCAAGGCAAAAGTCAATTGGCGCGCATAGTGACTGATTCTTCAGTATTCCTTTTTCATATCCTCACTAAAAATTACTGTCGAACAAGCACAGTATATATTCCCAAACCATCATCATTAAGAATCTTCATGATTTTGTCACGTTCGATATCGTTTCCATATGTAATTTCGACATATCCTTTGTCCTGTATCCGGGAGGGGCAATCGGCGTGTTTAATGTTCACTTTAACGCTTTTCCCTACTGATTTGAGTTTGTCAATGGCTGCGCTGCTCTCGACATATATCTGCTTCGTTGTTTGGTAGGATGCCAAATCGTTGCACGGCAAACTTGTGCCATTTCTTTTCAGCGGAATGAGACCAATCATGATCAAGACAGCCGCAATGAGCGCCGACGTTATAAATGCGATGATAGCGTATAACAGCACCCGCCTAGCCAGCGATTTGCGCTTCGTCATACCGTCAGCGTTTATCTGGACCATCATTCCTCCTTGCGTTTTCACTATTCCACTTCACGAGGTATAGCAATCAATGATTAGTTATGATTGCCTACTTGGTAGTTTTGGTCACATGCAGAGACTAAAATGGGATCATGCGTGGCAAGAACCACAATTGCCCCTTGATCAGCTCGGTGCCGCAACAAATCAATAACGATTTGCCTGTTATGCGCATCGAGAGAAGCGGTGGGTTCATCTGCGAAAATTACAGACGCGTTCTTGTATATAGCGCGCGCAATTCCAAGACGTTGTTTTTCTCCTCCACTGAGATGAGACGCGGGTTCCTGAGTTCTTTTTGCCAGTCCAGTAGCTCTGAGAGCCTCTCGTATCTGTTTGCGGTCCCCTCCCGCACGTTGTCCAAATGGTCCAAGCTGCATGGAGACATTGAAAGCCACGCTTTCCTCGTCCATAATGCCGTAGTCCTGAAGGATGAACGAGGCCGTGTCATGCCAGAATCGTCTACGTCTTCTGGCTGTCGCGTGCGTGACATTTTCGCGATCGATCATAAGTCGTCCACCATCCGCTTCCTGTAGAAGACCGAGTGTGTGCAACAGCGTGGTCTTTCCGCATCCGCTGGGGCCAGTGAGGGCGACCATACCACCTTCGGAGATATGTAGGTCGACGTGTTCGAAAATTGTTCGCCCGGCAATGCGTACCGTCAGGTTGTCGCATTCTATAGTGGTCATAAACATGTCCTTTCTGCTGGGCTCGGTTGATTAAAGAGTGCGATTATTGATGCCCACAAACATGCGCTGTACGGACAGAATGTGCGAAAGTGCGGAAATGAAGATTGCCAGCAAACCCAGCGCTCCGGTCATTACTGCAGCTGAGATGCCTGTAGAGCGAAGTGCTATTGCAGCGAAGATAATTCCTCCTACTAACGCCGTACTGCTCTCCACAAGTATCGTGGACTCCGCCAATCGTCTTGCGGGGCTACCGTTGAGCATGAGCGGATAGTCGTGTCTTGCGCGCAGCGCAGCGCGGACCATCGCATGCACCATAACGGTTAAGGCAAACGCAACAATAAGCATTACAAATGCAGCGGCTTGCAGCCAAGCGAAATATGCAGAGAACTGGGCCTGCAGAATCTGCTCTTCAGCGATGTATCGCACTTTGACCTGTCTTGACAACCCTGCTTGTCGCAATCTTGCTCGTACATCCTGAAGACCCGTCAACACGATGTTGCGTGTGGTGGCCGCCGGCACTAGAAATCCTGAGTCGGAGAATCCCGAGTAGTCAGGGAGAACTATGAGCGTGAGCCTTTTCGGGAAAAGCATAGTGTCAGAGCCGCCTTTGAGCACGGGTATTGCATCGCCGGAAACGCTATAATACAAGGCTCTTTCGAGCATATTCACACTGGTCTGGGAATCTGCACTCCATGCTGGTATCTGAGAAACTATGTCTTTCGCCTCCGCGGGTAGGTAATCGAACGTGACGCGGACTGAGTGCTCCATGTGAGCCGGGTCGACCTGTACCATATTGAGCCATTGCTGAGTGACTAACGCTACTGGTTCAGCACTTGGGGCTCCGGTCATTTCTGGCGTGAACGTGTAGGAGAGAGCTCCTCTCCCGTCATCTTCTATTTCACGCATCACGTTCGCGACCTTCGCATCCAGTTGGGGGTTATTTTCATACGACAGCGCTATTGAGACCTGATTAGACAAACGCTCCCATACACGTTGCTCGCGGGCCGATGAATCAGCCGATGCTATCGCCGACATTGCGGGCGCAGTCACCGCCAGCACCGCTACGAATACCATCGCTTTCATTGCCAAAGCAGATCGGCGTAGTCCGATATTGCCGGATGCGCGACGCATGATCATCGTTGCTGAAGGCCATGACAGCATGCCGACAATCAGCATCGCCACAAACAGTCCTGCCAACACGGTCCCTTCAAGTACCAGTAGTATGCGAGAGAAGTATGGTATGAACACCGCGCCTCTAACCGCACCAACCACCGTGACTGAGACGATGTCGATTAGGCATGCCGCACACAGCGATGGGGTCAGAATGCCCATCATGTCGTCTTTCTGTATGCGCCATACCGAGACGCCAGCTAATACCCGCAACGCCCTTGAACGAACTTTAGATGCCATCCAATACAGAACCATCGTCACCATCAGGGCAAGAGCCGCGGCCATCGACATCACGAAACTTGACTGTGAGGCTAGCAAGCGCACGTCATCACGCAACGAATCCGCACCCCACGCCACCATTACCCCATTGCGTACCGTCCAATCGCGCAGTGCTTTATCAGACTGGTTGCCTTGCAGTAGATAGTATTGACCGCTCGCAGAGGCCGCCGACAGACGCGACTGTCCTGCCACCTTAGAACTCGGCATGTTTCCAAATCGACGGACTGAAGTTCCCTCGGGCAGTCTTTCACTTGCAGTGGAATCTAGCGCGACAAATACTTGAGCGGATGCATCCCCGTCAAGGTCAGGCATAACCTTGACGATGCCGAGTTGTTGCTGTTCTCCGATATCAGCAAGCTCTCGCAGCATTTGAGCGTCATCCACGTTAGGTGATTGAAAATCCAGTGTCATCGAGATTGTAGGATGAATTCCTTGGGGTAAAGCTCTGTCATGTAGGTCGCTGGCCATGACTGACAATAACGTGGCGAGCAGAAATACCAACGTGGATACCATGAAGAACAGGCGACGATGCATGGTACACTCCAATCATCAGGAGAGGCCGATACCACACGGGAATGCCATATGCCATCGGCCGTTCATCATTACCTTTCAGGACACCCGATAGTAGTAGGCGTCGTTATTGCCCCAATAGTTCACAGCGTATTTCTCTGCAATGGACTGCTTCTTTGCGACTGTATCGATGCTGCGCACGGTATCCCCGTTCAACGAGACCGAAGAGCCATGCGTCCGTGTGTCATGCGTGTAATAGGAACGAATCTTGACGTTCCAGAAGCCCCATTCCCAGATACCGCCCTGAGCAGGGTACTGCGTATGCTTACCCTCCGGGTTGAGCCACATGGGCCGAATCCCATACTCTCCGCTTTCCGTGGTCGGCGCAATGACGTCGGCCTCAGCAGCAGAGGCGGATGCCACAGGGATGATTGTCATCGATGCGCAGGTCACCAATGCAATCGCCATCATCTTCAGCTTGGACTGTTTTCCTGTTTGAACGGACATGGTGTGCTCCATTCTCGTATCCGATCGTTCCGTTACCCATGAATTCCGTCAACACTGACCGGAACCCGCGTTCGCCGTTCCGGAATCTTTACGGAACGTCTTCAAGGTATCGCCTTCTTCCGGGACAATCCACCGATGTCACTTCATAAGTGACATTGTGGGAAGCTGGCGACCATCCGCAATATCATCAAGACATGAACCAACAAGGCGAAGGAAAAGTGACATTGGGCATTGTGGACAACGACCAGCTGACGTTGGCGGCATTGTCGAGCATCCTGCGCAGTCTGCCTTGGCTGCACATCCTATGGACGACAATCTCAGGCGACGATGCGATTGACAACTGCTTGTCCCCGAGAACGCGTCCGCAAGTGATATTGGTCGATATGTCCATGGAGAACACGAGCGGTGCCATGGTATGCAGGACCTTACGCCGTCATTCGCTACCCATCGGAGTAGTATGCATGACCTCATTTTCGCTGGGAAGCTATGCTCGCGCAGCCGCCGAAGCCGGAGCTCAGGCGTTGATCTCCAAAACGGACTTACGCATCTTGTCCAGCGCCGTACGACGCGCATCGATGGGCTCGGCGACGCAATGCGCTGCTGATGAATCAGCACGTTTCACTGATGTGCCAGACACTGCTTCCAACCTTATTCCAGACTTTACTAAGGCTTCAGATAAGCGTTGGATGAACGGAGATCGACTGTCCGCACGGGAGGTTGAAATCCTGCGCATGTACTCCGAAGGACTGGAAACTGAGGAGATTACGAGGTCTTTGTCCCTAAGCAAGTTCACCATCGGCACGTATGTCAAACGTGCGGTCGCCAAATTGCATGCACGGAACAGAATCCACGCCATCATCATGTGCGAGAAACGCGGACTGCTATGAACCATGAAAACACCAAACGGAATGGACTTGCACAGGATCAGAACGACGAAATAGGTACCAGCAGTTGGATGTACATGCGCGCAATCGCGGTCATGGCAGGATGCGGATACGGAAGTATACTGCTGGTCGCCAGTCTTGTCTCGGGTGTAATTGGATGGATTGCGTTCGCGATTGGCGTGGTAGCGATGGTTCTGTCCATCATCTCCATACGTTTTCCACTTGTGGCGGCGATAATGCAAACTCTGCTTTGGGCGTGCATTTGTATGGTTCCCGCATTATCTGAATTATCTTGGGCGTTGTTCCTCTCATTTGCCGCCACTCTAATGCTGGTCTCATTTCGATATACAGGACTAGGCATCGGCTTAGGCATAGTCCAATCATCCGTAACTGTCGTCTCCCACGCTATGCTGGGAATGTCCGGCGCGAGTCCATCGCCTATTTTTGACATGATTGCCGTAGTAGCGCTCCCCGCTGCTTCATGTATCGGCGTCGGCATGCAATGGCGCATTAGGCTCATGCGCATGCAGCAGATCCGCCATGAGCTGGATCGTCAGAGGGAGATTAACGAGGAACGTCGCCGCCGCGAGTTAATTGCTGCAACACTCCACGACCAAGTGACCAACCGACTCGCCTACCAGATACTTCGCATGCAGCACGACATACGGACTTGGTGTGAGCAACCACCGCAATCTGAACAGTACCAAGCCGAAATCTCTGAACTACTTGACATATCTCAAGATCTGCTCGAAAAAATACGGGCGACAATCGATGTACTCGGTTCCGAAACCATCGCAGACAATGAATCACACGATAGAGTCGAGCTTCCTAAGTCCAGAATGTCTCCCGCCCCTGAGACTGAGCAGGAAATGCTTGATGCACATCTTACACAGGCCAAGGAAGAGATGCGTGAACTTGGTTTTGCTGTGAACACACAACTTCTGGGCACTATGCCACTCAGCTACGATCCCAAAGTGCTGGATATAGTCCATACGGGCATAGATGAATTCACCAGCAATATGATCAAGTACGCTGATCCGATAAAAGAATGCAGTCTTATCGTCAATATCACAGCAGCAGATATAACAGTCATATCAAGCAATACGTGTAATACCAAGTCCTCATATTATACCGCACGAGCTATGACAGGCGGTAGAGGACTATCTCAGCTTAGAATAAAAGCCAAGGACATAAATGGGACATTATCAAAGGATAATAGTGGCAAGGAGAGCATTTTCCGTCTTTCTATACGATGGCAATAACACCCTTGCTGACTGCAAACTGGCGAATTGCTTTAAAGTGCATTCGGAAAGACTGGCGAATTCCTCTGATTCACATCCCAGGATGGATTGTCTTGCGTGACGGGCCGGGACCAGCGCCAGACGGAGCCAGTTCGGCTAGTATGAATAGGCACCCCCATAGCTGTATTGAGAGGAAGAGCACATGGCGGGACTGTTTCGGACTGCCTCCAAGCAGCCCAATCCTTTAGGGACAGCCATACGCACCCGCGGATCAGGAAAATATACATTCGGACTGGCTTTGAGTGCTGGTCTTGCCGGATTACTGTACGGCTACGACACCGTCTCCATCTCCGGTGCCATCGAATTCCTGCGCGCCAGATATGGGCTCAGTACTCTCATGGAGGGCCTCGTCATCTCCTCCATCATGCTCGGTGCCGTCATCGGAGCGGCCACCGCCGGATTCCTTTCCGACCGATTCGGCAGAAAACGTATCCTTATTATCGGCGGCGCGTTCTTCCTCGTTGCGGCTGTATGGAGTGCGCTGACGATAGGTCCCATAGCGCTTATCGTGGCGCGCGTGGCCGGCGGCTACGGCATCGGCCTGACCGCCGCGCTGGCCGTCACATATATCACCGAATCGGCTCCGGCCAACATCCGTGGTCTGCTCGCCTTCTCTTATCAGTTGCTTGCGGTTTGCG
Organism: Bifidobacterium sp. FKU; assembly: GCF_026016385.1. NCBI lineage: Bacteria > Bacillati > Actinomycetota > Actinomycetes > Bifidobacteriales > Bifidobacteriaceae > Bifidobacterium > Bifidobacterium sp. FKU. The sequence goes on along the minus strand of NZ_CP092888.1, from coordinate 478,280 downwards.
GCCTCTTCCTGACTAACGTCATCAACTACATCATCGCCTCCTACGGATCAAACGACTGGGATATCGCCATTGGATGGCGCTGGATGCTGGGATTAGGCGCGATTCCGGCCGCCGCTTTCCTGCTGGCTATGCGGAGGGCACCGGAAAGCCCGCGATTCCTCATTCAGGTAGGCAGAACCGATGAAGGTTTCGCGGTGCTCGAGCACATCCTCGGCACCGAACGCGCACGCCTGCGCACCGATGACATCCAAGCCTCGGTCAAACTGGAAACCGAGATGTCGCACGAATTCCATGATTTGTTCCGTCCAGGCCTGCGACGGGCACTCGTCATCGGCATCTTTCTCGCCGTGTTCAACCAGTTCATCGGCATGAACGCCATCTCCTACTATGGGCCGGTGATGTTCTCGGATCTCGGGTTCGGCGGGGACACTCAGTTCCTCGTGGCCGCCAGCGTAGGCGGCGTGGAGCTGGTGGCCACCGTGGTAGGCATGTACCTGATCGACACGTTCGGCCGTAAACGTCTTATGGAAATAGGCACCGGCATGATGTGCGCGTTCGCGCTATGCATTTCGGGCTCGTATTTCATGGGCAATTCGCTGCTGACGCTTATATTCGTCATGGCGTTCACCATATCGTTCGCCTTTTCGATGGGGCCGATTCCTTGGATTGTGATTCCCGAGCTCTTCCCCACGTATCTGCGCGGTCGCGCCACCGGATTGTGTGTGATGTGTCTGCTGTTCGCCAACTGGATCATCGCACAATTCACGCCGATGATGATCGATGGATTGGGCGGCGGCATATCGTTCGCGATTTTCGCGTTTCTGGATCTGATTTGCCTGTTCGGCATCGTGGCGTTGGTGCCGGAGACAATGGGACGCACGCTGGAGGAAATCGAGCATCTATGGCAGCCGAAAACCGATTTGGCCTCTGCAAAATACTCGCTGAGCACGGCTGATGCGAATATCCGCCACGCGGAAGCCACGCTGCGTCGTATTGAAAACGAACGTCAGCAGGCATTGGGCATTATGGATGCGGCTGAGCGGGCTCGCGCTGCGGCACAGCAGAAGATTTTCGCCATAGAGACCGCCAAAAGGGCCGAGACAGAACGGCTGACGGCGCAGCGCGCTGCCGAGGAAGCCGCCAAGGCATCGGCGAATATGGCTGCAGAAGAAGACACGGCAGCGACCGTCTCGGAAGTCACGACGGATGAGAACGTGCCGTCGCTTGTGCGGCGTACGAGGGGCGCTGTTCTGGTTGGTAAGTCATCCAGTAGACGGCACGACGGCGAGTATACGGGCGGCCCTGCGGATGGCCCTGCGGATGGCTCCGTGACTGGCTCTGCGGCCGGTGCGATGCTGGACGGCGCGGCGGCCGAGGCAGCGGCCAGCGCAGCAGTCGCGGCCTTGGCCGATTCGTTGCCCGACGACCCATGCACGCTGGCGAATCGGCCGACTACGCGCAGTGGTGCGGATGATACGGATAGCGTTGATGCCGCAGATGCCGTTGATTCCGCGAATGACGCGAATCGAAACCGCAAGCAGACAAATGCCGTGCAGCCGGCACATATGGCCTCTATTGAGCACGCGCACAGTGCCGATACGCCTCGCGGGGTATTACTGCCCAGTGCCGACGAGGATTCCTACAGCGAGCATTCCTTCGCCGAGACGGATGATGACCGCGAGGCTCAGGCCATCGACGCGGCCCTCGACTCTCTGGATGCCCTTATCAGAGGCTGATATATAAGGAAATACAGGATTCCCGCCTTGCGCGTCGGTGCGTTTCGGCTGCGCAAGGCGGGAATCCTGTATTGCAGAGTATTGCGGCCTGTGACTGTGTGACTTTACAGATTCAGCACCGCATCGGCAACGCGCATGGCGGATTCACGGCGAGAGACCAGCACTACAGCCACGTCTTGCCCCTTATCCGCATTCTGCTCGCTCTTGGACAGCTCATGAATGGAACGCAGAATGATGGCTTCATTCAAGGCATCCAGACGACTGGTCGGCTCGTCAAAGAGCACCAAGTCGGCATTGCGTAGGAATACGCGAGCCAATCCGATGCGCTGGCGTTCGCCTTCAGACAGTCGGTCGCCCAGCTCACCCACCTGGGTGTCGAGCCCATCCGGCAACGAATCAATCAAGTCAAGCACGGATGCCTTGGCGAGGGCTTCGCGGAGTCGGGCGTCAAGAACACCGGCCGCTCCCCCATTGCGAATCTCCGATTCAGGCAAGGCGATAAGCAGATTCTCTCGAATCGTGCCGTCGAACAGGTGGGTCTCCTGACTCATCATGGCCTGAATACGGCGGCGGGCATGCACATCGATTTGCGGTAGCGGCGTGCCGGACAGCGTCACTTGGCCACGCTGCGGGTCCCAATAGCGCATCAGCAGCTTCAGCATAGTGGACTTGCCCCTGCCGGATGGGCCTTGGATACCGAGGATGCCGTGCTGCGGCACATCGAGCGAGAAGTCGGCGAGAATCGCCTCGCTCTCCTCCCCCGGGTACGCGAAAGTGACGTGGTCAAGGCGCATGCCCTCATAATCCGAGTTCGCAGTGCCAGTTTCTACCACGCCCGGCGCTTCGTCCATCAGACCGAACAGACGACGGGCGGAGGTGAAGGTCTGGGTGAGGTTCGCGGGCAGGGCGGCGAGCGCCAGCGTCGGCCCGAACGAGCTGGCGAGCAGCGTGAAGGCGGCGATCAGCGCCAACACCATCCAGGGGCTCAGCGTGGCCGCCACGATGGCGTAGACGATGGTGGTGGTCACGGGGTTGCCGGCGAGTGCGAATCCGGCGATGGTGCCGAACACCGGTAGGAAGGTTGCGGCAAGGTGGCCGATGGTGCCGGCCGTGGAAGCCGCGACCATAAGCCCGGCCAGCGGCTTGGCCTCCCCGAGTAACCGCTTGATGACTTGGAACGTGCTCATCTCGGCCGGCGCTGCAGCCGGAGCTGGCCACTGGACAGGTTGGCGGCGTCGGACGCAACGTCACCGTTCTGGCCGTCATCAGGCAAAGCCATCAGAAGGTTCTCACGCAGAGTACCGGCAAACAGATGGCTACTGGCACCGATCAGGGTGATGGTTCGGGCGAGCGTCTCTCCGGACGGGTCGGATACCTTGACGTCGTTCAGCGTAAGCGAGCCTTGGTATCCGGTCAGCGTGCCGGCAAGCAGCGCGGCAGCCGTGGATTTGCCGGAACCGGAGATGCCGACGATGGCGGTGAGTTGACCGGGGTAGGCAGTGAAGGTGAGGCCGGTGAGCGCAGGTGCAGGCGCGGAATTCATTTGCTGAACGGCGGCACCGGAATCGGCGCTGTCATAGGAATAGCCGACGTGGTCGAAGCTGACGGTGATTCCGCCATCGGCCTCGGTCCCGGCCTTGGTACCGGTATCAGTCCCAACATCAGTACCAGTGGTGGCCGGCAGCATGGCAGTGCCATGGGCGGGCTCGGGGGTGTCCAGCAGGGCGAAGATACGTTTGGTGGAGGTCATGCCGTTCATCGCCACGTGGAAGTAGGAGCCGAGTTGGCGCATGGGGATGAAGAATTCGGCGGACAGCAGCACTATCAGCAGCAGTCCGGCGAGGGTGAGCGGGAAGCCCGCACCGAACGGCATCAGGTATTGCAGGCCGTAGGCCAGGTAGGCGAATGCGCCGGGCAGGTGGGCGGCGAGCATGATCGGCGACCAGCCGGCGGCGCTGGCTCCTGCGGCGGCTGCGGTGGTATGCGCATACTGCCATAGAGCCACACCAATGCCGGCCGCCGCACCGCCGTAGGCTACGATATCCATGGCGGTCAGCGAGCGCAGCTGGATCTGCAGCACGCGCATGGTCATGACCCTGCGCTCCACATTCCGCGCAATCCCATTCACCTTAAGCGAACGCCCTCGCACATGCCAGACTTTTAAAGTGAGAGAGGCCACAGAATTTTCGATTGCGGAGTGCGCATGCTAGACGCGCCAACCAGAAAAAATATGCTTCGATATCAGGGGCTGAAGCATCAACTACACCCAATACGTGCATTTATCCGTTTCGAAGAAGCTAATTTTTGCGTTTGCCGGAGGTCTACTTCCGTTTCAAGGGGCTGATTTCGCATTTGCCGGAAGTCTATCTCCGCTTCGAGGGGCTCCTCATCCATGTAATCGGAAGTATAAACGGCTACACGTCAACGTCATTCCGCCGTTTTAGGGCCGCGTCTACTTGGGCATCAGCCCCTCGAAGTGGAAGTAGACTTCCGGATAAGGCAAAATCAGCCCCTCGAAGCCGAGAAAGCACGTCTCTACGGTGTCAGAAGCCGACGGAACGCAAAAGGGTCGTCTGCACGCAGACGACCCATATGATCAATTCGCCAATAGACGCAGCAAACGCGGCCTAGTGCTGCTTCTGCGCGGCGACCAGTGCTTCGGCGGCGGCCGTACTTATCGGACAGGAAGCCGGAGAAGCCGGCGCCGATCATGATGGAGCTGATGACCAGACCCTGCAGGGCCGGGCTCAGCGCGTACTTGTCCTGCAGGAAGTCGATGGCTCCCGAAATGGACACGGTCATAACCGTAGAGCAAACCGGTTAGACACGGCGTTGTATACAATCCACAAAACCAGACAGACAACTTCTCCATTGCCCACAACGCGCGCAACCTTACGCCAGCGTAGCCTAACTTGTCAGGATGGCTCGATTTGTCAACAGCCATCACGCAACGCACGTAAGAACACGGCCCGCTTATGCTTGACCACTACACCACGCCCGGCGAATCCATCGAGATCCGCGATGACCAAACTATCTATTCACTGCTCACCGATCGCCTTGCCCGCACCGGCGCGGACACGGCAATCGCCGCCAAGAAAATCGGCCCCGGCCACTGGCAGAACGTCACCACCGGCGAATTCCACGAGCGCGTGGTCTCAGCCGCCAAGGGCCTGATCGCGCTCGGCATCGCCAAGGGCGACGCGGTAACCATCTTCTCCTCCACTCGTCTCGAATGGGGCATTCTCGATTTCGCACTGGCCGCTGTGGGTGCGGTAAGCGTGCCGATCTACGACACCGACTCCGCCCCGCAAGCCCAGCGCATCATGAACGATTCGGCGGTCAAGCTGGCCTTTGCCGACAACCGCGAGCGCTTCGACCGGCTCGACTCGGTCAAGGACCACTGCCCTGCCTTGAAGCAGATTCTCATGCTCGAGGGCAACGCACTGGGCGCACTCGAAGGTCTGGGCGTGGCTGTTTCGGACGAGGAACTGAACGAGCGCGTGGCCACCGTGCGCGCCGACGATCTGGCCACCATCGTCTACACCTCGGGCTCCACCGGCAACCCGAAGGGTGCCGAACTGACCCATAAGAACTTCGTGTCCATCACCATCACCGCTTCGCAGGCGCTTCATGAAGTGGTGCTTGACGACCATCCACGCCTGCTGCTCTTCCTGCCGCTGGCCCACTGCTTCGCACGATTTATCCAGTACGCCTCCATCGCCTCCGATGACGGCGTGGTCGGTTATCTGCCGGATACCAAGTCCCTGCTGCCGGACCTGCGTTCGTTTGAACCGACCTACCTGCTGGGCGTGCCGCGCGTGTTCGAGAAGGTGTACAACGCCGCCTCGCACAAGGCCGGTGCCGGCTGGAAGGGCCGCCTGTTTGTCAAGGCCGCCGAGGCCGCGCGCGTCTGGAGTCGCAAGGAGCAGGCCGGCGAGCAGCACACGTTTGCCGAAATCGCCGAGCGCGCCAAGTACGAAACGCTCGTCTACCGCACGGTGCGCGGTGCTCTGGGCCCGAAGATCAAGTACGTGGCCTGCGGCGGCGCACCACTGTCGCTTGATCTGGCGCATTTCTACAACGGCATCGGACTGCCGATGATTCAGGGTTATGGCATGACCGAAACCGCCGCCCCGTTCACCGCCACGCGCGTGACCGACAACGTGATCGGCACCGTAGGCCAGCCCGCGCCCGGCTCCTCGATTCGCATTTCCGACGAAGGCGAACTGCAGGTCAAGGGCCCGAACGTGTTCCGCGGCTACCACAATCTGCCGGAGAAGACGGCCGAGGCGTTCACCGCCGACGGCTGGCTCAGGACCGGCGACCTCGCGTCCATCGACGACGAAGGCCGCATCACCATCACCGGACGCATCAAGGACATCATCATCACCGCCGGCGGCAAGAACGTCTCCCCCATTCCGCTGGAGGAAGAGATCGCCAAATGCCCGATCGTGGAGCACTGCGTGGTGGTGGGCGACCAGCGCCCGTTCATCGGCGCGCTGGTGACGCTCGATCCGGAGTCGCTGGCATTGTGGCTGCCCGCGCATGGACTGTCCACGGAGACGCCGGTGGACCGGCTCGCCACGAACGCGGCGGTGCGCGAGGAGATCCAGCAGTACGTGGACAAGGCGAATGCGACGGTTTCGCGCGCCGAGTCCGTGCGCAAGTTCGCCGTGCTGGATACGCAGTTCACGCAGGAGAACAAGTGCCTGACGCCGTCGCTGAAAGTGGTGCGCCCGGCCGTCAATCGCGTGTTCGCCGATGTGATCGACAACGAGATCTACAACGGCAAGCGGTGAGACGCGCGGTTCGTAATCCGACATGAAGAGAGGGCCTTTCTGTGGGCCCTCTCTTTTTTGACTGACGCTTTTGGTCATGCACTATTCGCCGTAATACACGAGCACTTCGTCGTAGGAAGGGATCACTTGGTAAAACGACTCATGATAGGCTCCTTCGCCTTGCAATAGGTTCTTACAGTAAGGGATAATATACGGTAAGGAAATTTTTCAATATTGTTTTAGAATTTTTCCACTCATGAGCGAGGCGGCCGCGCCGGCCGGGAATGCACCGACCGGACTGCGACCGCCTTCATGGATAAGGGCTGATTAGTGTCGAGCAAAACGCACGACCTGAGGGCCGGCGACGTCTGTCGCGGGAATCTCCACGGTCAGCATATCGCCGTCCGCCTCCACGACAACGTTGCCACCGCCAAGAATGGTTGCGGAATCCACATCGACCGCACCCGCATCTATGCGCAGCGGAACCCTGCCCGCAGCATCGACGACGGCATAGACGCTCTTGCCGTCTCCGGTCCAACGGACCCATGGCTCGCCGTCCCCCTCTCCGGAAGGCGAGGCTTCCGGCACCGGTTCGACATCATGGATACTCGGCGAGTTCACGTCCATCCAGTCGGCCATGCCCTCGAGGCACTGACGCTGCAGTTCGGGGATGCGTCCGGCGGCGTCGGGGCCGATGTCGAGCAGCAGGTTGCCGCCCATGGAGACCACGTCGGCGAGCAACTTCACCGCCTCCGGACCGGTCATGTAGGAGTCGGCGTCCTCCATCTGGTTGTAGCCGAAGGAGTAGCCGATGCCTCGGGTCATCTCCCACATGCCCTTGCCCATGAGCTCCTTGCCCTGTTCGTATTCGACGGTGCGGAAGTCCCAATGGGTCAGGCCCCAGCGGTCGTTGACCACACCATCCGGCACCACGTCGTAGTAATGCTCGAACAGTCGGGCCACGCTGAAATCGTTGTCCTCCTCCGAGATCTTCGGCACGTCGATATCTCCCCACAGGATGGACGGCTGGTATTTGTCGATGAGGTCCATCACATGCGAGTACATATAGCGGGCGTAGTCCTCGCTCTGCGGCCCGTATTCCCCGTCGCCGAGAATCGGCATGTTGGGCTCCTTGTGCCAGTCGAGGCCCGAGGAGTAGTACACGCCGAACTTCAGTCCCTTGTCGCGCATGGCGTCGGCGAATTCCTTGACCAGATCGCGATGCGGACCACGGTCCACGGTATTCCACCCATCGTTGTCGGGGGCCTTCCACAGCGTGATGCCTTCGTGATGCTTCGTGGTCGGCACGAAGTACCGGGCACCGGCGCGTGCGAACAGGTCGGCCATGTCCGCGGGGTCGAACGCCTCGGCCCTCCACATGTCGATGAAGTCCTCATACGGCATGTCACCGTAGACTTCCTTCTGATGCTCGGCCGCCGGCGAGCCCTTGATGCTCATCGTGTTCCAATACCATTCCGCATACGGGCAGTGGGTGTTCCAGTACACCGGATCGTCAAAGGTGCCAAGCGCACCGATCGGCTCCGCCCATGCCGGCACCGAATACGAACCCCAGTGGGCGAAGATGCCGAGACCGGCGCCCTTGAACCATTCGGGTGTATCGTGCACGAACTTCTCATACATCTTGGGACGCTGCGGATCGGCCATGAACAACACCATGTTGAAACTCCTTTGTTCGTTGTCTGTGTGTCTGATTGGTTGCTGGTTGTTGGTTGCCGTCGTCCGGTTCCGGTACGGCTCCGTCGCCGCGGGAATCACACCGTGAGCTTCTTGTCCACCTTGAGGGTGATCAGCTCGATGACCACCATCACGAGGTAGAGCGCACCACCGACGATGATGGCGAATCCGGCCGAGGAATTGCCGAAGACGCTTGCCGTCAGCGCGAAGAAGTACGGGGAGATCAGACAGCCGATGTTGATGCCGATAATCACGATGGACGTGGTCAGGTTCATCGAGTGCGCGGGCGAGTAGTCCACGAATCGTGCGGTCAGCGCGGGGTTGATGATGCCCCATGCGAAGCCGGCAATCAGCACCAGGGCGAACATCAGCGGCACGTTCTTCGTCAGCGCAGTGGCGATGAAACAGATGCCGATGACCACTTCGGAGATGGTCACCGTCAGGCGCTTGGTGACCTTGGCGACCTTGTCGAACAACACGCCGGAGAGGATGGTGGCGACGACGAGGAAGCTGAAGATCAATGTGGCGAGCGATGCTGAACCGATGCCTTCATCGACCACGTAGCTGGCGAGCTTGATGGACATGACGTTGTAAAGCATGGAGACCATCAGGAAGATGAACGCCAGCCACAGCACCTGCCAGTTCGTCGTCTGCTTCTGCGAGGCGCTCTTGTCGACGACGTGGCCCTCATCGTCGACGAGCGCGCTGCGAATGCTGAAGTTATCGAACTCCTTCGGAATGAACATGCCCACGAGCACCATGGGGACGAACAACAGGAAGAAGATGAGGTACGTGGATTGCCAGTTGATGGTGATCAGCAGACTGGCGACGAACAGCAGCACGACGTCGCCAAGATTGCCGACCGCCTGTCTCCATCCAAGCAGCTTGCGTTGCATATCGCCGTCATACAGGTCGGTGATGTACGACACACTCAAGGTGACGAACAGCGCCGACCCGAAGCCGAAGAACATACGCGATATGAGAATCGGCCAATAGTACGGGAAGAACGCCGGAATCACGCCTGTGACGGCGGATATGAGGAATCCCGCCATCGCGATTTTCTTCCTGCCGATGGCATTGGCGAATAGGCCGGTCAATGCCGTGCCGACCATCGAGCCGATCGTCGGCACCGTGGTCAGCAGTTCGACGTTCGCCGCGGAATAGTCGGAGAACGCCTCCTTCATCGCCGGTATGGTACCGCTGACTGCATTGCTGGCGGACATCAGCAACGACATCGACAAGACGCCGACCACCAAGGTCTTGGATTTCAACGCTTTGCCAACATCTAATGCCATTGTCAGACTCGTTTCTTTCTATTTTTATTCGGCGGAAGACGGCGTCGTCTTTCGCCATACAACGCGCAATCGTTATCGATTACACGGGCAGCGGGAATTCACTCCTCCATGGGCGTATAGGGTCGGTTGGAACGTGGACGAAGGACAAGGACCGAGTCACTATGGTTGTTGCCCGTGGCAACAACAACCGGTGCACGTCTGCGGTGACGTTCCCCATCGCCTCAGTTCTTTAATGTAATGGACGTTGAATGCATTATAAACACCGGAATAAGAAATATGCAAACCCGTGTTAGAAATTTTTTGACCTTTCCACTGTGATGGATGGACGTTTTTCCAAAATCTCAAGGACCTCCCTCAATAAAGGGAGGTCAGAAAGGCTTACTTATCAGCGAGGTTGCTGTGATCCTCGTTGGTGTTCCACAGGTAGTTGGCGAGCACGGCCATACCCCAAGCGCCACCTTCGGAGTGGTGAAGATGCCGCCATGGCCCACGAGAGAGTCGACCTGCACGTGCTCCTGCTTGGTCATCACGTCCATGCCAATCTTGACCGGGGAGCGAAGCAAACCCTCGAATCATCCGAAGAAGCGCCCCGCTAAACCCGGCCTTACCGCCGGGGAGCCGGTCCCAAGGACCGCCGAGCACGCACTTCGGCAGGGATCAGGCCCACGCCGTGCTGGGTGGTCAGGAAGGTCGGCTCGCCGCCCTCCCCCAGCAAACGCAGCGTCTCGCGCATGGCGGCCACGCCAAGCCCCTCGAAATCGGGATGCACGGTGGTCAGCGGTGGGTACATGTTATCCACGCCAGACATGTCGTCGAATCCGACCACGCTGATGTCTTGCGGAATCCGAAGCCCATGCTCATGCAACGCGCGCATGACGCCGACGGCCTGATTGTCGTTCGCGGCGACGACCGCAGTGGGTAACGCCATGCCCCGACGCCCATACTCATCAATGAGATGATTCATGTGCGCATATGCCTCAGAGGCATCCCACGTATGGCAGCGCACAATCTGTGAATCGATGGATCGGGAGGCGGCGAGCTTGCGCCACGCATCCAGTCGGGTGTGGGCGTCGCGCCATTCGTTGGGACCGGCAAAATACAGAGCCGATTTGTGCCCGTATTCGCCCAGCAAGGCCACCACTTTGGCCATTGCACCCCACTGGTCGATACCGACCAGTGCAGTGCGACGCTTGTTTTCGGTGGAGATAAGGCCCAATCCCTCACGCACGGTCATTTGGCCGTGGGTGGCGGTGACGATGACGCGTGGCTGAGTGACTCGCGCACGGCAGGCGGCGGCGAACATCACGTCGGTCGGAGTCAGGAAGATGAAGGCGTCGACGTTCTGCTCGTTGAAGGTGTAGCACAGGTTGTCGAATTCGGACTGCATGCACAAAGCCTCGTGGACCATCATCACGCTCATGAACAGACCGTGTTCGCGGGCCATGGATTCGATGGAGGAGATGGAGGAAATCAGGCCGAAGAATTTGAGGCCTCCGGCAATCAGGCCTATGGTGCGCGAACGGCGGGAAGCCAGTGCGCGCGCGGAATTGGATGGGCGATAGCCGAGTTGGTCAATGGCGGCCTGGACTCGCGCACGGGTGGCGTCGGAAACGTCCGGCGAGTCATTGATCACACGGGAGACGGTTTGGTGGCTGACTCCGGCGAGCTTGGCCACTTCGAACATGGACGGACGTTTGCTTGGCTTGCGGCCGGTCACCATGCTGCCTAACCTCCCCGCTGGCGGCCGGCACCCATGCGCGGCCAGTCTTGTACCTTAATCAATACTGACTTTAGCGCGTCCACAACAGTTTTGCGTTAGCGCTCACACTGTCGTGTCGCAGGCGGCTCAGGTCAGGTGCCATGAGACACGGTGGAGCGGAGTCGGCCCGTGTTCGGCGATGGCGGTACGGTGTGCGGCGGAACCATAGCCCTTGTTATGAGCCCATTCGTAGGCGGCGTAACGTGGGTTGCTTTGCGCGAGGTCGACCATCAGCCGGTCTCGGGTCACTTTGGCGATGACCGCCGCGGTGGCGATGGTGGCGCAATGCTGGTCGCCTTTGACTTTGGTCGTTATATCGGCTGGAATCGGCACGTCCGGCGCGTCGAACGTGTTGAGCGCCTTGGTGATGTAATCGCTCGGCCCGTCGAGAATTCCGGCGACTTTGGGCAGGGCGCGAACGCTTTCCCCACAATTTCCAATGGATTCCCCTACGGAGTCTCCCGGACGACCTTCCACAATCTCCCCCGCAGCCTTTTTTGCCGTCAATCCCTCTCCAAGCCGTAAGCCAAGTTCGCGTTCGACTTGGCTGAGCGCGCGCAGGGCGGCCACGCCGAGCGCATAGGTGATGCCCCATTCGTCGATCTCGGTGTTGCTGGCCTGGCCTACGGCGTAGGCCGCGCACCAGTCGCGCAGTTCGTCGAAAATCGCCTCGCGCCTATGTTCGGTGAGCATCTTGGAGTCGGCCACGCCGTCCGGTACGCCGCGGTAGGTCCGCCCGGACAGTTCGGCGGAATCATCGCCGTCAAGCGGCGCCAAATCACGGGCCCAGATGGCGGCGCACCCGACCATCACCGGGCCGGCGAGCGCGCCGCGGCCGACTTCATCGAATCCAGTAATAAGGTCATAGCCCTGGGCCGCAAGGCTGCGTTCCAAGTCAAGTGTCGGGGTAATCATGCGCGGCTCCCATCGTCTCACAATGGTTAGGATTCATATGGTTCAGGATTCAGACGGCCCGGAACTCAATCAGTTCAAAGACTCACACGGTTCAAAAAAAGACTCAGGAATTCGAGCCGGAAGCGTCAGGCACGTCCTTGAAGACTTCGTGGTGGTCATCAATCGCACCAAGCCGGTCAAGCGGCCAGTATCTCGCGATTCCGACTCCGACCACATCGGAGATGGGAACCAAGCCGCGATCGCCGTCATCCTGATGATAGCGGGAGTCGGCGGAATTGGCGCGATTGTCGCCCATGACGAACACGTGGTCCTCGGTCACGGTTACCGAGAACGGGAAGGCGCTCGGATCCACGCCGGGGCGAATGTAGGAGGTCTCATTGATGGCCACGCCGTTGATGGTCACCGGCTGGCCCGCGCCCTTGCATTCGACCACGTCACCGGGCAGGCCGATCAGTCGCTTGATGAGGTACCCGCCACCGAGAGCGCTGCTCTGCTCCTCGTTCAACCAGTTGTTGGGATCTTTGAATACCACGACGTCGCCGCGCTGCAGATCGAAGATCTTGGGGGTGAGCTTGCTGGTCGCCACGCGATCGCCGGGCACCATGGTGTCCATCATCGAGCGCGAAGGAATCTCGTAAAAGCCGACGGCGAAAATGCGAATCAGCAGCACGATAAGCACGGGAACGCCGCACCACAGGAAAAAGTCGCGTAGGGTGAAGTGGTCATCATCCATCGATGATGCTGCCGCGGCATTCGCGCCAGCGGAAGAAGCGGCGTGCGCCGGGCGCGCCGGTGCCGGGGGAACCGGGGACAGGGCGATGCCGTGGTCGGCGACTTGGAACGTGCGGGAATCGCGGGCATCGGCCTCGTCATCATACGAGGTCTGGTTGCTCTCCGGATTGTCGGAAACCGGGAATTCGCCGTTATCCTGATCGTCCTGCATACCATCTCCTCGCGATTCATGCTGCCGGATATGAGGGGTGCCGGCGCCCGTCCATCATACGTGGAAAATACGGAAACAGCCCGAAACCGAAACGGTTCCGGGCTGAATTTCACGGTTTATTCGCGCACCTGCATCATCAGGCCCACGATTGCACCCGCGAATCGACTCACTTAGCGGAGTTGTCGCGGCGCTCGGCAATACGAGCGGCCTTACCGCGCAGAGCGCGCAGGTAGTACAGCTTGGCGCGGCGCACACGGCCCTTACGCACGAGCTTGATGGAGTCGATGGACGGGGAGTGCACCGGGAAGCGACGCTCCACACCAGTGCCGAAGCTGATCTTGCGGACCACGAAGGTCTCACGCACGCCAGCGCCCTTACGAGCGATCACCACGCCGGTGAAGGTCTGGATACGGGAGTTGTTGCCTTCCTGGATCTTCACGTTCACGTCGACGGTGTCGCCGGGACGGAAGGCCGGGATTTCCTCGGCCGGCTTCATGTGCTTGGCGTCAAAAGCCTCAACAGCGTTAACCATTGTTTTCCTTCAGTGCTGCCGCATATCAGCCACAGATCTGGGGCCATCCACGCGATTGCGCATCGCGTGCATTGGCCTGTTCTCGTTATCCCTCGGGTTTGCCCTTGGGAAGCCTGCCAATCCGCCGAAAGTCAGGCCTTGCGGCCGTTCGGACTGGACCCATGGAGACGTGGGCTTATGCGGCGGCCCACTTCTCGACACAGCAATCGATTATTCTACGGATTATTGCGGACAGAATGGCTGCCTGATTGCATTCCAACACCAAGGCACTGCGACGTAGTTGACAGACCTGCGGGCGGGCTTTATCTTGGGAGCGTCGGTAGGCGAGGCTACCGCAGGGATATGGGTTGCTGCCGCTAACAGTGGAGACACTGCACGCAGGTCAGCTGTTCTTGTCGGATCAAGGCATGAACTAACGCAATTCCACCGCCCTGCGATGCTGAAGCTTGAACGATGGCTCGAATCGGCGGATTCGAATACTTTCCGCCCCTCCTGCTGGTCGCATGGATACCGACGATGGTATTGATCTGGCGTTTCAGCGCACGGCTTGAAGGAGGTGAGAGTCCGATGGACGGTGATTATTCCAGTAGTTCCGCCGCCGGCAACAGTCATAGTTGCGGTGGTGATGACCATGTTTTCTTATATTCCGTTATCCGGAAGTCGGGCTCTCGCCTGTAGTGTTCCTTGGCCCCCGGATAACCCTTGCATAATTCGTCTTTCCTATGCATAGGGAGGTCTTTTCATGACCATGTTTTCATTCAATCGCGTCGGCGCGCGTCCAGATGCGTCGGCCCGCAACCCCTCCACCGCCGCGTCCGACCGCCAGCCATTCGCCGTGCGCCTGGCCTCCGACGTACTGGTCGTGGCCGGTATTCTGGCGCTGTTCGGTCTGATCGCTTGGATTCTGCCGGCGATCGGCGAACCGATCGGCCCGAAAGGAGTGCCATCACAAGTCAGTACGAATCTCGCCGACCTGCCGTATTACGCGCTGCGCTCGGTGTTCCGTATGTTCGTGGCACTGTTCTTCTCACTGGTGTTCACGTTCATCTACGGCACGGCAGCCGCGCGCTGCCGCCGCCTGAGCCGCGTGCTGATTCCTCTGTTGGATATTCTGCAGTCGGTACCGATTCTGGGCTTTCTTTCGGCCACCATCACCATCTGGATGGTGCTGTTCCCCGGCTCGATGCTGGGCGTGGAGGCCGCGTCGATTTTCGCAATCTTCACCAGTCAGGCCTGGAACATGGCGTTCTCGTTCACCCGGTCCCTGACCAGCGAACCAACTGAACTTGACGAGGCGGCCCGCTCATTACAGCTCACACGCTGGCAACGATTCTGGACACTGGACGTGCCGAACGCGATGATTCCGCTGCTGTGGAACTGCATGATGAGCGTAGGCGGCGGATGGTTCTTCCTGACCGCCTCCGAGATGATCTCGGTGAACAATCGCACCTATGCGTTGCCCGGCATCGGCAGCTTCGTGGCACAGGCGGCGGCCGAGGAGAATCTCGCGTCCATCTGCTGGGCCATCGTGACGATGGTGCTGGTGGTGCTGCTTATCGACGTACTGCTGTGGAAGCCGTTGACCGCGTGGGCGGAGAAGTTCCGCATTACGCAAAGCGAGTCGGCGGTGCGCAAGACCAGTGTGGTGCTGACCATCATTCGTCAGTCACATATCGATGAGATAGTGGTCTGGCTGCTCAGGCCTGTCGGCGACCTGTTCGACACGCTGACCCGCCCGTTGGGTCGGACCGGTGGACGTTGGGCGGCGGACGTGAAGTCCGCACGCAGCCGCGCGCTTGACGTGGTATTCACAGTACTGGTGTTGGCAGCGTGTGCGTTCGGACTGGTGCAGCTTATGCTGGTGATTCATCGCGATGCGGGATTCGGCGAGCTCGGGCAGGCGTTCGTGTTGGGCATGGTGACGTTCCTGCGCGTGGCGCTGCTCACGCTCGCCTGCTCGGTGATTTGGGTGCCGATTGGCGCGATGATTGGCATGAATCCGCGCGTTTCGCGGTTTATGCAGCCGATTGTGCAGGTGCTGGCCAGCTTCCCCTCGAACTTCACGTTCCCGTTCGTCACGCTGTGGTTCGTGGCGTGCAGTGTGGATATCAACTGGGGCAGTATCCTGCTGATGGCGTTGGGCACGCAATGGTACATCCTGTTCAATGTGATCGCCGGGGCCAGCCAGATTCCCGACGATTTGCGTGAGATGACGCGCAGCTTCCAGCTGGGGCGCTGGCAGCGGTGGCGCGATTTGATTTTGCCGGCGGTATTCGGCTCGTGGGCCACGGGCGGCATTACGGCTGCCGGTGGGGCGTGGAATGCCTCGATTGTCTCGGAAATCGTAAGTTATGGGCGGCATACGCTGACCGCCTCCGGCCTGGGCGCGTATATCGCCGAGGCCACCGAAAGCGGCAACACCGTGAAGACCATCATCGGCGTGACCGTGATGAGCGTGTTCGTGGTGGCCGTCAACCGCTTGTTCTGGAACCCGCTGCAGCGCATGGCCGAGCGCCGTTTCACACTGAACTAAAGACTTAAGGAGAATAATATGACTGTTGCACTGGAAACCATTCGTTCGCTGCGGGCGGTGACCCCGCAGAACACCATCATCGAAGCCCAGCACGTCGGCCAGCGCTTCACGGCCGACAACGGCACCGAACTCACCGTGTTCGACAACATATCGTTCAACCTGTACGAGGGCGAGATCGTGGCCATTCTGGGCCGTTCGGGTGCCGGCAAGTCCACATTCCTGCGTGCGCTGGCCGGACTGGTCAAGCCGACCAGCGGCACGGTCAAGTATCGCGGCAAGGCCCTGACCGGCCCGAATCCCGGCATCGCACTCGTGTTCCAGACCTTCGCGCTGATGCCGTGGCTCACCGTGCAAGACAATGTGGAACTCGGTCTGAAGGCGCGCGGCGTACCACGTGCGGAACGCACCAAACTGGCTCTGGATGCCATCGACATGATCGGCCTGGACGGCTTCGAATCGGCGTATCCGAAGGAACTGTCTGGCGGCATGAGGCAGCGCGTGGGCATTGCACGCGCCTTGGTGCTGCGGCCGGACGCGCTGTTCATGGATGAGCCGTTCTCCGCTCTGGACGTGCTGACCGCCGAAAACCTGCGTCAGGAAGTGCTCAAGCTGTGGTCGAGCGAACAGCGCAGCATCAAGTCGGTGCTTATGGTCACGCATAACATCGAGGAAGCCGTGGAGATGGCCGACCGAGTGGTGGTGTTGGGCTCGCACCCGGGGCATCTGATTGCCGATGTGCGGGTTGATCTGCAGCGCCCGCGCGACCGTCACAGTGTCGAATTCGAGGCGATGGTGGACCGACTGTACGCGATTTTGACCGGACAGGCCTCGCAGCCTACGCAACAAGCCGAGGCTTTATCGCCATCGGCATCGCTCACGAACGCACCCGTCACGGACGCATCTGTCACGGACGCATCAGACCTTCAGCCCGCCAAGACCATCGAGAAAATCAAGGAGCATCCGCTGCCCAACGCCACGCCGGGCGGGCTTGCCGGTCTGCTGGATGTGGTTGCCGAGCATCCTCACGGCATCGACTTGGCAGATTTGGCCTCGGCTCTTTCGTTCGAGGTGGACGACCTGTTCCCGCTGGTGGATGCCGGTACGATGCTGCGCGTCATCGTGGTACGCGACGGCCATGTGCAGATCACCGAGGCGGGCGACTCCTGGCATAAGGCGGACATTCTGCGCGCCAAGCAGGTGTTCGCCTCACTGGCGATGGAACACGCGCCGCTGGTGCACAACATTGAGCATGCACTGCGGAAGTCTGCGGAAGGCAAGCTCCGCGGCGAGCTCATGCTGGACCTGCTGCGCGCCCGTTACGCCAACGACGAGGCGCATCAGCAGTTCGCCATCGCCGTGGAGTGGGGCCGTTACGGCGAACTCTTCGATTACGATGCCGATGACGATCTGCTGAGCTTGGATGAGGCGAATAAGGGCGAATAAGCGAATCAGCCACGTGAGTTGGCTAGAAAGCGCCTTTATGTCTGCAAACAGATGCCGAAGCGGAATATGACCATTCGACTCATCTGACCGACAGCAATCCGTATATGCAAAGTGCCCGGCATCCGAAGATGTCGGGCACTAGTCGTGAGAGAGACTCCCCTCAGTCAGCTACACTGACAGCTCCTCTCACCCGAGGGGAGCCAGAGGAATGAATCAGAACTCGCGCCGTGAATGGTCGCCAGACCATTCACCCGACAGCACAGCTGCAGTCGCGCGAATCGCAAATTCTGACCGAGCAAAGCGAATCAGAACTCGCGCCATGGACGGTCGCCAGACCGACCATCAAACAACACAGCGCGGCGCGCCAACCGCGAGTTCTGATTGAAGCGACGCAGGAGCGGAGATCAGAATTCGCGGTTGGCGCGGTAGAACTTGATCAGGCTCTGGGTGGAGGCGTCCTGGGCGGCGAGGGCGTCGTCGTCCTGGGAGATGGCCGGGGTGATCTGCTTGGCCAGCTGCTTGCCGAGCTCGACGCCCCACTGATCGTAGGAGTCGAGGCCCCAGACGGTGCCTTCAACGAAGGTGATGTGCTCGTACAGGGCGATCAGCTCGCCGACGGCGAATGGGGTCAGGGCCACGCCGAAGATGGAGGTGGTCGGACGGTTACCGGTGAACACGCGGGCCGGGACGATCTCCTCCGGGGTGCCTTCGGCGCGCACTTCGTCGGCGGTCTTGCCGAATGCCAGAGCCTTGGTCTGAGCGAAGTAGTTGCCCAGGAACAGCTCGTGCACGTCCTGGTCGCTGTCCTTGGTCGGGTTCGGGGTGTTGACGAACGCGATGAAGTCGGCCGGGATGAGCTGGGTGCCCTGGTGGATCAGCTGGTAGAAGGCGTGCTGGCCGTTGGTGCCAGGCTCGCCCCAGAAGATCTCGCCGGTCTCGGAGGTGACGGGGGTGCCGTCCCAACGCACGGACTTGCCGTTGGACTCCATGGTCAGCTGCTGCAGGTAGGCCGGGAAGCGGTGCAGGTACTGGTCGTACGGCAGCACGGCGTGGGAGGCGACCTTGAAGAAGTTGCGGTACCAGACGTTCAGCATACCGAGCAGCACCACGACGTTCTTCTCGAACGGGGTGTTGGCGAAGTATTCATCGATCTCGTGGAAGCCGTGCAGGAACTCCTCGAAACGAGCCGGGCCGAAGACGACGGCCAGAGAGGTGCCGACGGCGGAGTCGACGGAGTAACGGCCGCCGACCCAGTTCCAGAAGCCGAACGCGTTGTTCGGGTCGATGCCGAATTCGGCGACCTTCTCCAGGTTGGTGGAGACGGCGACGAAGTGCTTCTTGATGGCTTCGGCGTTCTTCTCGTCGGAGCCGTCGATGGCGCCCTTGGCCTTGAGCTCTTCGAGCAGCCAGGTGCGGGCTTCACGGGCGTTGGTCAGGGTTTCCAGGGTGGTGAAGGTCTTGGAAACGATGATGAACAGGGTGGTCTCCGGGTCGAGGCCCTTGGTCTTCTCGGCCAGGTCGTTCGGGTCGATGTTGGAGATGTAGCGGGCGGAGATGCCGGCGTCAGCGTACGGCTTGAGGGCTTCGTACACCATGACGGGGCCCAGGTCGGAGCCGCCGATGCCGATGTTGACCACGGTCTCGATCTTCTTGCCGGTTACACCGGTCCACTCGCCGGAACGGACCTTGTCGGCGAAGGCGTAGATGCGGTCGAGCACCTCGCGCACGTCTTTGACGGTGTCCTGACCGTCGACGATGTACTTGCCTTCATCCTCGACCGGGCGACGCAGCGCGGTGTGCAGCACGGCGCGATCTTCGGTGTTGTTGATGTGCACACCGGTGTACATAGCCTTGGTGCGCTCATCGAGCTTGACGGCCTTGGCAAGGTCGGCAAACAGCTGGAGGGTTTCCGGCTTGATCAGGTTCTTGGACAGATCGAAGTGCAGGTCGCCGGCGTCGAAGGACAGCTTCTCGACGCGCTCGGCGTCCTCGGCGAACCACTTCTTGAGGCTCACGCCTTCGGCCTGAAGCTCGTCATAGTGCTTCTGCAGGGCAGCCCACTCAGGGGTCTGGGTGGCGTCAACGGGCGGATTGATGGCCATAGGATTCCATTCCTTTCATCAGTGACTGGAGCGCCTTCGCTCACGGCTCGGATGCGCTCCGTATCACCAAACAGAATACTCACAAATTCGGACATGAACAGAACAAAAATCAGTCAGCGATGTCGGATTGCCATCGTTTGCATTATCGAACAGTTCGTGGCGCGGCACAACCGTCATCTTCAACCGAGCGGTCGCGACACAACCGCCAAGCCGCCGATTGGACTTTTCGCGGAGATGTCTTATACTTAATTTCTTGTGCGCGGCTGGCGAAATGCCTTTCGCGAGCCAAGCCACTTTAGCTCAGTCGGTAGAGCGGCTCACTCGTAATGAGCAGGTCGTCAGTTCGATTCTGACAAGTGGCTCGGATGCCCTAGGCTGGCTGGTCTGTAATGGCTGTCCGGCCTAGGGTTTTGCATATCTTCCACACCTGTGGAAACGCGGATATGCACGCGCGAGTGGCGGAATTGGTAGACGCGCAGGATTTAGGTTCCTGTGTCTTTGACGTGTGGGTTCAAGTCCCATCTCGCGCACCGGCTTGAGCCTCCTGGAAGCATTGAATCGCCAATGATTCCGGGAGGCTCTTCGTATATGCGTGAGGCAATTGCAAGCCCTTGCGGACGCCTCTACATATGGCAATGCCAAGGCGGCAAATATAATGGTCACAGCATTGTGGGTCTGAGCCTGTGCGCCATGAGCCTGTGTGAGCCAAGGAGAGAAGTGTATGTCCGCCATTCTTACGCCGGTTGGTCTGTTGCTGATCGTTCTCGCCGGTTATCTGTTCAAGCGGTTTGGCCTGTTCGGGCAGAAGGATTATCGTGTGTTGCAGACCGCGGAATTCAATATCGTGCTGCCCGGTGCCATCGTATACTCGTTCGCCACCAATCCTCATGACATCTCACTGCTGCTTATTTCGGTATTCGCATTCCTGTTTGCCTTTATCCCGATCATGTTCATCTTTCTGGCCACCCGCAAGCGCAATGTGACCGACCGAGCCTTCCTGATGCTCAACGGCGCCGGCTTCAATCTCGGCTGTTTTTCTTTTCCGGTCGTCCAGTCATTCTGGGGTGCGGGCGCGGTGGTGCCGGCTGCGATGTTCGATATCGGCAACTGCGTGATGGTGGCCGCCGGCACCAATGTGCTCACCCAGCAACTGCTGCATATTCAGCCCGGCAAAACACTTGCCGAGCAACACGCCGATTCGGCGCCCACCTTGCCGTACGAAAAGCCCAAGGATCGCGACGCCAAACGGCCTGCCCGCCGCGCATTGCTGCGCACCATCGGCAAGAGCTTCTTCGGCTCGGTGCCGTTCGACACGTATCTGCTCATGATTGCGTTGACCGTCGCCAACGTGAAGATTCCCAATTGGATCGCCTCTATGACCCAACCGTTGAGCGGTGCCAACGCGCTGGTGTCGATGCTGATGGTGGGTATGCTCATGGACCTGCCTCAATCCAAGCATGACGTGAAGGAAGTCATGGCCGTCATCGCTTGGCGTATACCGTTCAGCGTCGCCTTCGCGTTGATCTCGTGGTTCCTGCTGCCGTTCTCGGCTTCGATTCGCGCCGTGATGGTGATTTGCGCGTTGTCTCCAATCGCCATTTTCTCCACGCTGTTCACCGACAAAGTACTCGGCAACGCCAAACTGGCTGGCTTCTCACTGGCAATCACCGCGATGATTTCACTGGCGATGATGGCTGTGGCTCATGCGCTGATGGGCGTGTGAGCAAATGCGCAAGTAGGCACACGGCGGGCGCACGGTCAGACGAGACGCAGCCCACATAGGTTCGTCCCCCGACCGCCAGTTGCTACCGATGCAGCAGCTTGTGCGCCAGATTGCTCACGCCGAAGCGGAACTTATCCACCGGCAACGTGAATTTGCCTACCATCTGCTCGACGTAGCCGTTAAAGCCCTGCTTGAATTCCAGCACGCCGCGGCCCTCGTCGTTCGGATCGTCGAACACGCCGGAAATGCCGTAGAAGTTGTAGCGGCTCACACCCTGTTCCACACACAGGTGCAGCATCGCTTCGTACTGAATCAGCGCCGAGGCATAGAACGGCTTGTACTCCTCCAACGAACCGGAATACTGATAGACCACCTCATTAGGGTGACTGACGAACATTGAAGCCGCTGCCGGCAGCACATCGCCCTTCTTGGCATATCCCTCCACCTCAGCCAGACGCTTGTCGGCGGCCGCGAGATTGCGCGATTCCTCCCCCAGCTGACGTTCGATGCGCGTGGTCGGACGTTCATCGTATTTCGCCTGCAGCTGCGCGACCTTAGTCTGCAATGCCTCGCGCTTGGCGGTCATATCCGCCACATATTCGGCGATGTGGATTTCCGCGAGCATGAAATGCGCATCCGCGCCATACGCCTGCTTGAACTGGCGGAAATAGTCCGCGCCGCGCGTCGCGAACCCGCGGCGTTCACCGGTCCGCCGTTCGATATCGGCGAACACGTCGAACTCGTCGGGGCCGATTTCGCGAACGTGCACACCCATCGACTGCGCCCGCTTGACGCTCCATTGAGCGCGTTTGCCGAATGATGCCAGCAGTTCCTTGCCGTTGGTGATGCCGGTGAGATCCTTGACGTACATCCACTGGCAAACCACGTCATAACCGGTATGGAATCCGCCATGCGCCCAGCCTGCATCGGCGAATCCGGTCAGCAGTGCATCGTTCGGCTCGCCGTCGGGCTGTCCGTCCGAGGAATACAGACGGTAGGCGACGTTAGGCCAGCATGCCACGGAAACAGCATGGTGGCGACGGGCCGATTCACGAATCGCCTCGGTCATGGTCCATAGCAGAGCCGGATCATCGCTAATGCCGATGGGGCCGAAATATACGGAGCCATCTGCACCGAAACGACCATTGAGGTACAGAATCACGCAGCCGGTTACCAGATTGCCGGATGCGTCGAACACGCCAACGCATTCGGCTTCATGCCCACGAATCTTGGCAAGACGGACCTGCCCGGACCATTGCTGGAAGCTGCCCTGGCTTGTAGCTTCGGAAAGCCGGTCGAGCTCTTCGGGCGTAATCACGCCAAACGTATACGTCGTATCTGTTCGATTCACAGTCGCGCTCATCTCGTCGTCACCTGTGCCTTATTTCTGTGTCCGTGCTCGCCACTGTTTGTCAGCGATGCAGCAGCTTGTGTGCGGCTTCGGATACACCGAAGCGCAGTCCGTCCACCGGCAGCGTGAACTTGCCCGGAAGCTCTTCCACGAATCCGCCGAAGCGAGTCTTGAACTGCCAGACGCCGTAGGAAGGATCGTTGGCGTCGAAAATGCCGGAAATGCCATAGAAGTTGAAGCGCTCCACGCCACGGGCGATGCAGTCAAGCATCGCCTCGAAGTGGATTAGGGAAGACGGGTAGTAATCCATGAAACGATCGTCCTCGCCGCTGGACAGGCAGACGACCTCGTTCGGATGCCAGAAGTAGACACCGGCTTCCACCGGAATGACCGGGCCGTCCGAGGCGATGATGCCATTGACTTCGCCGATGGTCTTTTCCAGCGCCGCAATCTTCTTGTCTGCGGTGGCGATGCGCTTTTCCAGCGTTGCCGGGTCGGAGGCACCCTTCTTGGCCGTACCTTCCGGCTGCTGTTGCGCGCGCTGGAGCAGGCGTTCGAGGTTGCGCTTGTCTTTGGAGGCCGCATTCAGCTTGGATTGCAGGGTGTCCAGATATTCGTCGAAATGGGTTTCGACCACCTTGAACTCGATCAGGTCGCCGAAGGTATCGAACAGACGCTCATAGTAGGCCAGATCGCGGCTCTTGAAGCCTTGACGTGCGGCGCTCATATCGCACAGCTTGACGAAAGTGCTCAGTTCGCCGCGTTCCAGTCGGCGCACGCGCAGACCGGAATCCTGGGCGATGCGGATGTTCTTACGGCGGTACTTGGAGAACGAGGCCAGCAGTTCCTTCTCGTTATGAATGCCGTCAAGCCCCTTGACGAAGTTCCAGCGGTTCACCACGGATTCGTAGCCCACGGTGAAGCCGCCATGTTTCCAACCGAATCGGGCCATGTTGTCCATCATCGTGGTGTCCGGGTCGCTGGTCGGCTTGCCGTCCAGATCATGCAGACGGTAGACTGCGGCCGGCCAGCAGGATACGCTGATGGCGTGATGGGCCTTGGCCGAACGACGCAGGGCTTCGGTCATCGCCTCAACCACTTGTGGATTGTCATAATCGCACAGCGGTCCGCACCAGACCGAGCCTTCCAAACCGAAACGGGACCGCGTGTACACCACGTAGCAGGCGGCAATCAGCTTGTCACCGCGCTTGACACCCACATAGTCCACCGGACCGTTGAACGCACCCATGGCGGCCATCTGCGAGGTCTGCTGGAAACTACCTTGCACTTGAGCTGCGGAGAACGCATCCAGCTCGGCAGGAGTGATCTTGGTAGGGGTGAGCGAGGCGACGCCTGCATCGGATTGCGTCATAATCGAACCTTCTTACTTGTCGTTACTCTGATCGTTACTCTGGGCTCTGGAACGGCCTGCGTGCTGCGTCCGTTTACCGCGACAGCAGCTTGTGCGCAAATTGCTTCATGACATAGGCGACCGGTTTGACCGGCAGTACGAACTCGCCCGGAAGTTCCTCGACATATCCGTTGAAGCCCTGCTTGAACTCCAGTACACCACGACCCTCGTCATCGGGATCATCAAAGACGCCGTCGATGCCGTAGAAGTTGTAGCGAGACAGCCCGTGTTCCACGCAGAAATGCAGCATCGCGTCATGCTGAATCAGCGCGGAGGCGTAGAAGGGCTTGTACCGCTCGACGCTACCGGAGAACAGGTAGATGACCTCGCGCGGATGCTCCACGAATAGTGATGCCGCAGCCGGCAGTACATCCCCGTCTTTGGCGAACTCGGCCGCCTCGTTCAGGCGTTTTTCGGCTGCCGCCAGATTGCGGGTTTCCTCCCCCAGCTGACGTTCGGTTTTGGTGGTGGGACGTTCGGCGTTTTTGGCGGTCAATGCCGCCACCTTGGCCAAAAGCGCTTCACGCTTGGCCGTCATGTCCGCCATGTATTCGTCGATGCGGATCTCGGCAACCATAAAATGCGCTTTGCTGCCGAACGCTTCCTTGAAACGGTGGAAATACGCTTCGCCACGGTATTCGAAGCTACGGCGTTCGGCGGTTTGCCGCTCGATTCGTGCGAATACCCCCAGCTCGTCGTCCGACAGCTCACGCACGTGCACACCCATCGATTGGGCACGCTTCACGCTCCACTGGGTGCGCTTATCATAGGACTTCAGCAGACTTTTCTCATCGGTAATACCAGTCAGATCCTTGAGGTAGCGCCAACGCGGAACCGCCGTGTAGCCCACGGTGAAACCGCCATGAGTGAAGCCGATCGCCTCGAGCTGTTCTATCAGCTTATTATCGGGAGCGCCATTCTGGTCATCCGGCAAAGAAGCTCCATTGGTGTCGCGAAGCCGATATGGGGATTCAGGGGTGATCTCCAGCTGTGAAGCACCCTCTGCCTTGGCATGGCGTTTCAGCGCATCCATGAAGAAGGTCAATGCTTCGGTGTCGTGATAGTCGCACATCGGGCCATCATGGATGGCCGCAAATATAGAGAATCGAGAGCGGTGAGTTTCGAACAGTGCCGCCGCGACGATCTTCTCGCCCTCCTTGAGGGCCAGATATTCGACGTCGATCCCGTGCGCGGCGCGAAGGCGTCCCATCGCCGAGGTTTGTTGGAAATTGCCTTGTGGATGCCTGGCGGAGAAATCATCGAACTCTTCGTCTGTCAACTTCACCAGCACAAAATCACGCATGCTTCCCTTTGCCTCCGAGTCGATCAGGCTCACCATGCTAGCATAACGCGCACACGACGAATGGCGTCCGAGCAGATGAGGTGTGCACATCGTTCGCACTATTGCCGCCACGATGGTCCAAAGAACAATGGCCCAAAGATGATGAACGTCTGGCTTGCACTGAATCAAACGCAGTGCTATATTCTCTACTTAGCTCTTGAAGCCACGCCACCTTAGCTCAGTGGTAGAGCATCCCCCTCGTTCGTGGGAAGGTCGGTAGTTCGATTCTATCGGGTGGCTCTTGTTCATCAAGAAGGCCGATGCACTAAGCGCCGGCCTTTTTTCGTATCGCCCTTGCTCGGTCATAGGCGCTTGCTAGACACTCGCCCGATTCGGGGGCTGAGTGCTGAGCCGCGACTCAACTGTGGCTTAGTCGCGACTTAGTGCAGCAGTGCCTCGATAGCGGGGACCAAGGCTTTCAGCGCCTTGCCTCGGTGGGAAATCGCATTCTTCTCGGCCGGAGTCATTTCGGCGCTGGTCAGCGGCTCGCCTTCATGGTCAGGCTCAGTGCTGACGCGACCGGCAGGCTGGTCGTCCGGGACGAACAGCGGATCGTAACCGAAACCGTGTTCGCCACGAGCCTCACGGATGATACGACCTGGCATGTCGCCGAGTTCCACTGTCTCCGACTTGATGGCGTACCGGGCATGCACCGGGGCAGGGCTCCCATCGGCAGCCGTGGTGTGAACGGTGATGCCGCCGGCAGCCACTCCACCGGTCACGTCGGCACCGGCCTCGGTGTCCGGGACCACCAGCGCGGCGGCGCAACGGAAGCGCGCGGTACGCTTGTCATCCGGAATATCTCCGATTTGGGCGAGCAGCAGCGCATTATTGGCCTTGTCGTGGCCGTGAGCACCCGCCCAGCGAGCAGACAGAATGCCCGGAGCGTTACCCATCACATCGACGATGAGACCTGAATCATCCGCGACAGCGGGCAGACCGGTACGGATGGCCACGGCGCGGGCCTTGAGCAGCGCGTTCTCCTGGAAGGTGACGCCGGTTTCCACCGGGTCCGGCAGGTGAAGGCTGCCAGCGGACACCAGTTCGATGTTTTCGGCATCCACGCCAAGATTCTCTTCGAGAATGCGGCGGATTTCCACAAGCTTGCCTTCGTTATGGGTTGCGACGACGATTTGCATGGATTCTCCTTTAAGAAGGCTCCCCTTGGCAGGGGAGCTGGCTTAGTCTAAAGACAGAGCGGCACGCTGGGCGGCTTGCAGTTCCTTGTTGCCCTTTTCGGCCAAGTCAAGCAGGGTGCCGAGTTCGGCACGGTTGAACGGACGGTGTTCTGCGGTGCCCTGAATCTCGATGAAGGTGCCGGAACCGGTCATGGCCACGTTCATGTCGGTCATGGCCTGACTGTCTTCAATGTATGGCAGGTCAAGCATCGGAGTGCCGTTAATCACGCCCACCGATACGGCGGACACATAGTCCTTAAGCACGCGGCTGGCGGACTTGATATGGCGGTGCTTCTCCGCCCAATTGACTGCGTCGACCAAAGCCACGTACGCACCGGTTACGGAAGCCGTGCGAGTGCCGCCATCGGCCTGAAGCACATCGCAGTCAAGCTGAATCTGATTTTCGCCGAGCGCCTTCATATCGATGACGCCACGCAGGCAGCGGCCAATCAGTCGGCTGATTTCGTGGGTACGGCCACCGATTTTGCCACGTACGGATTCACGGTCGGTGCGTTCGGCGGTGGCACGCGGCAGCATCGAGTATTCGGCGGTGACCCAGCCGAGGCCGGAGTCCTTGCGCCAACGCGGCACACCGGGGGTAAAAGTGGCGGTGCACATCACGCGCGTGTTACCGCATTCGATGAGCACGGAGCCTTCGGGGGCGTCGGTGAAGTGGCGGGTGATGCGCACGGGGCGCAGTTCGTCGACCTTGCGGCCGTCGGCACGAATTATTTGGTGATTGCCAAGCATGTCTTTGATTTCAACCATGCGCCCCAGCATACGCCATCCGCTCTATGCCTGGATAGCAACTCGTCAACCATCATCAAACTCCAGCGCAATGTCATTCCCTGCTTACATATCCATCCCATGACACTTGGATGCACGCCACTATTTTCTTATGCACCACTCGCTTACAGAGTCAATGCCTGCGTACCTGATGAGGATCGGGAGAGATCGTCCGCTGGAATAAGAATGCCATATTCCATGAAATCTTGGTTGAATTGCTTGCGCTGCATAGCGTTGAGTTCGTAATCGATTAACGGCAAATATGTATAGTCCATGTCAGGCAACGGCTCTTCATATCGATGAAGCACGTGCATAATTGCCGCGCTCGGCAGTGGGGACCACCATCCATCCAAGCCATACCGGTACGGAGGAACCAATGTCAAGCGTCTGTTCCTTGGGTTGATATCCCAACGCAGAAAATGGTATAAACCAGCGAGAAACGCAATCCAGCACGCATCGTTCACCCGTGCAACCGCTCGGACGAACGATATACGTTGATGTTGAACATTTCGAGCATGAATCAGATTGACGCAGAGCATCTTCAACGTAGACCAGGTCGCTCCGCTTTCTATTGCATCGAAATCAGGAGGCCTACGCAGTTGCGCCAACAACATGTGCAATTCGTCTTCCGGAATCGTTTGCGAGGGGGCCACGGCTTCTAGGTGAAGACCAAAACCAGCCCGCTCAAGCCCCTCGGCCAAAACATCAAACAACATACCTCTTTGCCCACGCAATACGCGACCAATTGCAGACCGATCCAAACCAGTGCGCTGTGCAAGCTCATAGGCATTCCAACCAGTCTGCGACATCACTTCATTCAGCACAGCCGCACACGAATTAACAGGGCAACCAGATACCACACCGTGATGCACGACATCGTACTGTTCTAACGCTCGATGCTCTACAGCGCGCCGCTCTGATACGTCATCGTTGCCCGCCGCGTTCTCATCATTGAGAGTTTCACTCATCGAAGTCACCTTGCCTCGGCCGATTTCCCGGTCATTTCATCAAACCGCAATCATCATATCCCACAATCCCATGACGATACGATTCGTCATATCCCACAATTCAGAGACGGTATGATTCGTATCGCATCAGTTCACACGATTCTTCAACGATTGCTCCGCAAACGATTGCTCCGCACGCATCACGGCATTCTACCGGCAGAATATTCCTCCCAATCAGCCCAACGCAACATCACACGCAACATCACACGCAACATCACACGCAATACCCCCTCACGCAACACTGCGCCATCTCTGTAACATCACCGACAACACGGCAATCCCACAACGTCTCGGTGCAATATCCTCTGAAATGGTTTGGTTTTTCACTCCACCTCGTCGGCATCCTGACCAGGATAGGAATATGTGTCGTTCCGCACCATGTACAAAACGTTGTCAACTGACAACGTTCTTCAAATCAATTGGATAAGACAAATGGCCATTTCCCGCCAATTCATCTGAATCAAGACGTTGTCAACTGACAACAAAATGTACATTGCAACAGCATGCACATATACATATTTCCCCGGTGAGCAGTAGCCCCCCCCCAAAAAAAACAAGGGGGCCACCCTCAGCTGGAACCACGTCCGGCGAACCGGGACGCAGTTCAGCCGAGGGGACGCGGCCAATACAGCCCCGGGACACAGCCACAGGGGGGGGGGTGCAAACACGGGGGTGCGACCGGGGTTGGATCTCCCCGCCTCGGCGGCGACCACAGGAGTGCGGCCAACACACAGAGGGGCACAGACAGAGGGAAGAGTAGCCAATGTAACCAAAGGGATGCGGCCAGTGAGATACGGTCAGAGGACTTTGGTCTCTGTGGTCGAACCGTTAAGCGGACAGCCCAGTGGGCCGTCCGTAGGTAAGGGGAGCAGCTATGCTGCGACGGATTCCTATGGAGACGGAAGTTCTCGTCAGAGAACCTGAGTCTCCGTAGGAATCACGGGCTCGCCCTTCATCAGGCTTTGTGCGGTGATGGGCAGTTCGGACAACGCCTTGGCGCGGTAGTCGTGGGCGGCCATGATGGCGTCATGGCCCTGCCATTGCGCATCGATATGGCCGTGGTCCACGAAATCGACCAGCAGGTTCTTCCATGTCGGTTCGGGCGTGAAACCGTCCAGCTTCTCTTCCGAGCCGGAAATCACGTGTTCGGCTTCGGCTAGCGCGTATTCGTAGGAGCGGAATGCCAACTTGCGACCGGGCACTGTGGCCTTGTCCTTGGACTTCTTCATGACCGGAACCATCGTGCCGTCAGCGCCTTCACGTTCGGTGAGCTTGTACACCATCGCACAAGTGGGAGCACCGGAGCCGGTGACCAGCATGGTGCCCACGCCATAGGAGTCGACCGGCGCGGTCTGCAATGCGGCGAGCGCGTACTCATCCAAATCGTTGGTCACGGTAATGGTGGTGTTCGTGGCACCCAGGGCGTCCAACTGGTTGCGCACACGCTGGGCCATGGCGGCTAGGTCGCCGGAGTCGATGCGCACGCCACCCAGTTCGGGACCGGCCACTTCGACGGCGGTTTTCACGGCTTCCTCGATGTTGTAGGTGTCCACCAGCAGCGTGGTGTTCTTGCCCAAAGCCTCGATCTGCGATTCGAAGGCGTCACGCTCGGAATCATGCACCAACGTGAAGCAATGCGCGGCGGTGCCAATGGCCTTCAGACCATACAGCTGGGCGGCCAGCAGATTGGCGGTACCCTTGAATCCGCCCACTACGGCGGCTCGAGCGGCGGCCACGGCGGCCCACTCGTTAGTGCGGCGTCCGCCCATATCCATGCAAGGGCGATCCTTGGCTGCCGACGCCATACGTGAGGCGGCGGAGGCCACTGCGGAATCGTAGTTCAGCACGGATAGAATCAACGTCTCCAGTAGCGTGCATTCGCCGAACGTGCCTTCGACCTGCAAAATCGGGGAGTTCGGGAAGAACATCTCACCTTCGCGGTAACCGCGAATCGTACCGGAGAAGTGGAAGTTCTCCAGCCACTTGATGGTCTCGGGGCTTACCACGTGACGGTCGGCCAGGAACTTCAGGTCCGTTTCGTCCAAGTGGAAATGTTCCAGCGCATCCAGAATGCGGCCGGTGCCGGCCACCACGCCATAGCGACGGCCTTCGGGCAGGCGACGCGTGAACACCTCGAAGACGCACTTGCGGTCGGCGGTACCGTCTTTCAGGGCGGCGTCGAGCATCGTGTATTCATACATGTCGGTCATCAGAGCCGGCGAATAATCGACCATTGCAAGGCCTTTCCTACATAAGTGGTGAAGTTGCACCTAAGTGTAGTCCGGGCAAAGCCATACAGCCCACTGGCGAAGCGGTAGACTCGATGCATGAGATTCATCGTGGTGTTGTGGCGCTTTGCGATCGCCGGTTTCTGCTTCGTGGGCACATATGAGGCATGGTCCAAACCACAGTTCTGGGTGTATTTCACGTTCCAGACCGGTTTCGTGCTGGGCATCGTGATGCTGTGGTCCGGCGCGGCCACACTGCTCAAAGGCATTCAGCCGCCCGCATGGCTTAAGGGGTGTCTGACTGTGTACGCCACAGTCACCGCACTGGTGGCGTTCTTCCTGATGCCTCCGGACGACCCGGCATACGTGCCACAGGTTATTGGCATCATGACCAATACGATGCTGCACAAAATCGCCCCGATTATGGCGGTTATCGATTTCGTGCTATTCGATCCGCACCGGCGTTTCCGCTGGCATTACATGTTCTCGTGGCTGGCGTATTTCCCTGCATACTTGGTCTTCGTGCTGGCCCGTGCGGCGATTTGGCCGGGTTCCGGACCGGCGGCCGGCGGCAGTCCGTATCCGTACGACTTCATCGACCTCGACGCACTCGGCTGGCAAGGGTTCGGCATTAGCTGCGGCAAGCTGGCCATGGCGTTCTTCGTGATATCGCTCGTTGTCTGGCTGCTCGACCGCGCACTGCCGAGCAAGGCCTTACTCGGATAGACGCGCCCACGATCGACGCGCATCGGTCTTTGTGCCCAGCCGGCATCCAGCTCAGCACTCGATGGCCTCAACATTCAATGGAATAGGCGCGGTTTTTGTACTCGCGCCAATCCGGCCAGTCTCCACCGGCGTCGATGGCACGCTTGATGTCGCCATAGTAATGAAGCTTGCGCTGCACGTGCATGGCCGCCTCGTTGAGGGCTCGGCGCTGCTCGTCCAAGGATTCGCGGCGAGATTCCAGCAGATCAAGGATTTCGTCGATATGCTCGGGCTCATTGGACTCATACACGAAGAACTTTTTAAGATCGTCAATGGTCATGCCGGCGTTCTTGAAGCAGCAGATCGCGCGCAGACGGTCGATATGGCAGTCTTCGTATATACGCTGGCCGGTTTCGGTGCGCTCCACGTTGGTCAGCAATCCCTGATCCTCGTAATAGCGCAGCGTAGAGGGCTGCATATGGAACTGCGTGGCCACCTGACGAATGGTGTAGGACATCATGACTCCTTACTGCGGCGACACGCCGAAGCGTCGCAGCCGTTTGCATTCAAGTTCACTTGAACTGGAACCTTAGTATCTAAGAACACTTACGAATACCACTCGATCGGCGTCGGTTTGCCCATCGCAGACCAGCATTCGTAAGAACAAAAATGACATTGTAAGGAGACTCAATGTTCGAGCCAACCACCACCTACGCTCCCAACCCGCACCGTTACGACACGATGACCTACAACCGTGCCGGCACCTCCGGCCTCAAGTTGCCGGCCGTCTCACTCGGCTTCTGGCACAACTTCGGCGACATCACGCCATTCGACCAGATGAAGTCCCTGGTCTTCACCGCCTTCGACAACGGCATCACCCACTTCGATCTGGCCAACAACTACGGTCCCGAGCCCGGCCAGGCCGAGAAGAACTGCGGCCTGCTGCTCGCCAAGTACTTCAAGCACCACCGCGACGAACTCGTCATCTCCACCAAGGCCGGCTATGAAATGTGGGCAGGCCCGTATGGCGACCTCGGCAGCCGCAAGTACCTGCTCGCCAGCCTCGACCAGTCGCTCGAACGCTTGGGCTTGGATTATGTGGACATCTTCTACCATCACCACCCGGACCCGGAAACCCCGCTTGAGGAGACGATGGGCGCGCTGGCTCAGGCCGTGAACTCCGGCAAGGCCCTGTACGTGGGTCTGTCCAACTACGATGGTCCGACGATGGAGAAGGCCGCCGCGATTCTCGCCGACCTGCACGTGCCGTTCATCATCAACCAGAACAAGTACAACATCCTCGACCGCACCGTGGAAAAGAACGGTCTGAAGGAGACGGCTTACAAGCTGGGCAAGGGCCTTATCACCTTCTGCCCGCTGGCTCAGGGCCTGCTGACCAACCGTTATCTGAACGGCATTCCGGCCGACAGCCGCATGGCTCACGATCCGCGATTCCTCAACGATTCCGCTCTGACCGAGAAACTACACAAGCAGGTCGTGGACCTGAACAATCTGGCCGCCGAACGCGGCCAGACGCTGGCCGAGATGAGCCTGGCATGGCTGCTGCACGATGGTAAGGTGATCTCCGTGCTGACCGGAGCCTCCAAGCCGCAGCAGATTCTCGACAACATCGACGCCCTCAAGAACACCCGCTTCACCGTTGAAGAGCTCAAGCTGATCGACGAGATTTCGGCTCGGTGACCATTTCGGCTCCCTTCGCTGAGGGGAGCCAAGTACCACCTTTAGCGCGTCATCTCTTCGTAGATGCGCTTGCAATCGGGGCAAACCGGGTACTTGGACGGATCGTGCTTGGGCACCCAGACCTTGCCGCACAGGGCGACCACCGGACGACCGGTCGCGCGTGATTCGGCGATACGGTCCTTAGAAACATAATGTGCGAATCGATCCGCGTCGCCGCCATCGTCACGAACCGGAGACTCCTTGGTTTCCGGGCGTTCCAGCACCGACGTGCCGGCACCTTGGTCCGGGTTGCGCAGCGGTTCGGCATCATCAACGAACATCTCGGCAAAAGTCATGGTGCACTTCTTTCCTCGTATTCAACGATTCGACTGCACTCCATCATAGATTCCCGTCGTTACCCGCGAAACCCATTGGCGCGTAATCCGCACACCTCCACACACCCATGTCGCGCATCACGCCACCCCGCCACATACAATGCCGCGCACGACGCCACATACGGCACCGCACACACTGCCTCATACGCCGACGCGACAACAATGCACGCTCGGCAGCACGAAGCACACCATTCGCGGTAGGCTATAAGGCATGACTATCGCAGTATGCCCCGGCTCGTATGACCCCGTTACCGCCGGACACTTGGATGTAATCGAGCGCTCGGCGCGGTTTTTCGACGAGGTGCATGTGGTGGTGGCCATCAACGCCGCGAAAACACCGATGTTTTCCGAAGCCACCAGAGTCGACGTGATCCGCCGTGCCCTTGACAAAGCCGGTTGCAAGAACGTCACTGTTTCTTCCACCGACGGCCTGATCACCGACTACTGCAAGAAGGTCGGCGCCACCGTTATCGTCAAGGGTCTGCGCCAGAACGGCGACTATGAAGCCGAGCTCGGCATGGCGCTGGTCAATCGCAAGCTCGCCGGCATCGAAACCCTGTTTTTGCCGGCCGATCCGATTCTTGAACACATCTCCAGTTCCATCGTCAAGGACGTGGCCCGCCATGGAGGCGACGTGACCGGCATGGTGCCCGATTGCGTCGTGCCGATGCTGGCCGATGCCCTGGCCGAGGAACGTCAGCGGAAGGACTGATGCACTAATGACTATGAGCGATGACCACCCCACTGGATACGTCGATCTGACCACACCGAATGCGGACACCGCATCGTCCACTCCGGAGCCGTCCGCCCCGGAACCACCCGCGTCTACGCAAGCCGCGCCGGCACCCACCGAAGAGGCCGATGTTCTCGCCGGATCGCCGCCCGCCGCGCCTACCCCTACTCCGGCACAGATGCAGGCCCAAGCAGCTCAGCAGACCCGGGCACAAGCTCAGACCGCTCAGGCCGCCGGCACTCGCCCCTCGTTCATGAACGAAATGCCCGACCTGCGAGAAACCACGGACGACGACCCGGCCACGGTCAAGAGCCGCGAGGAATTCACCACGGTGTATGACATCATCGACCAGCTCGAGGTGGCACTGGGCGAAGCGAAGTCCAGCATATTCGCCCCCGGCATGGTGAAGGTTGACCGAGACGAATTCACCGACCAGCTTTCCGAGTTGAAGAAAATGCTGCCGGTGCAGTTGGAGCGCGCCTCCGCCCTCATGCGCGAGGCCGAGCGCCGTCTGGAATCGGCACAGACCCAGTCCAACGCCATCGTCGCCTCCGCACAAAGCCGCGCAGCCGACATGATCAAGGACGCCAACGAACAGGCACAGTTCCTGGCCGGCCAGGAGAACGTCACCGAGCTTGCACGGCAGAAAGCGCGCGCGATTCTTGACCAGGCACAGACCAGAGCCGACCATCTGACCCAAGGCGCGGACCAGTACTGCACTACGGTGATGGAAGGGCTGTCCCAGCAGCTCGGCAAACTCAGTCAGGATGTGCAGGCCGGTCTTAACGTGCTGGAAGAGCGCCAGCGCGCGGCCGGAGAACGGATGCCGCATCTGACGCTGAACGACTATCCCGAAGCCCAGTAACACCAGCAACGCCGGCAACATCAGTAACGCGAATAACGCCAGTAACGAATAACTCCAGCCAACATACGAAAGGCACCAAGAACATACCATGGCACGAGTTGAAGATTCCCCGTGGGCCATTCCGGTAGCGCAGATTGCTTCGCGCGCCGGTCAATCCAAGCCGATTGACGCCGATTTCCCAGCACCTTCCGGCATTGGCGACAGCATTGTCGGCATCAAGGAAGGTGAGCCCGTACACGTGAGCGGGCAGTTCGATTCGATTGTGGACGGCCTGATCTTCACCGGCCGCCTGGTCGCGCCATTCGTCAGCGAGTGCACACGCTGCCTGAAGCCGATTGACGAGGACTGGCCGGTTGATGTGACGGTGTTCTTCCCGTATGAGTCGGGTCAGGACAAGGCCAACGGCAAGGGCGGCAAGAACAAGAAGGACGACGAGATCGACATCATCGCCGGCGAGGACGAGTCGGAAGACACGTATCCGCTGCTGGAGAACGGCGCATTCGCGGACATCGAGGCGATGATCCGCGACACGCTGGTCGAATCGCTGCCGTTGCAGCCACTGTGCCGACCGGATTGCAAGGGTCTGTGCTCGCAGTGCGGTGCCGATCTGAACGAGGATCCCGATCATCATCACGATGTGACGGATATCCGTTTCGCCGGATTGGCGGGGCTCAAAGCCCAGCTCGAGGCCGAGCAGAACGGCGAGCAGGCCGAGTGACGCGCGCCTGAACGGAGTTTGTACGAGCCGTGCGTTAAGATAACGGACGCTTAAGCTCAATTGTTCGAACGAAATAGAGGATACTCAAATGGCACTGCCTAAGTACAAGACCTCGCGCGCCAACACGCACTCGCGTCGCGCGAACTGGAAGGCCACCGCTGCTGCGACCGTGAATTGCCCGAACTGTGGTGCTCCGGCCCTGCCGCACATGGCTTGCCCGAGCTGCGGTAACTACCGCGGCCGCACCTACCGCTCCGCCATCCAGCCGGCTCACACCAAGTGAGTCCTGCGATAACGGCTTGAATGAAGGCCCTGCCATCGACGGGTGGCGGGGTCTTCGCATAAGTGCACCATTACGTACACCATCGCATCGCACACAACACAACACAACACAACACAACACAACACAACACAACACACCACCATCGCGTGAAGGACCATACAACAATCATGAGTAATGAAACCCCACAGCAGCCGACGCCGGCCAACGAGCTTCTTGAAGCGTTGGGCACCACTCTTAGCCCGGATCTGCTCGTGCAGGCACTCACCCACCGCTCCTTCTCGCATGAGCACCCCGGCGTGGCCAATTACGAACGCCTCGAATTCCTGGGAGATGCGGTGCTCGAACTGGTCTCCACTGAAACGCTGTTCACTATTCACCCGGATATGACCGAGGGGCAACTGGCCAAGATGCGCGCCAAGGCCGTCTCCGAAGACGCGCTGAGTGCCATCGCCAAAACCAAGCTCAAGGTGGGCCCCTACATTCTGCTGGGTCACGGGGAAGCCGAGCAGGGCGGCGCGGAGAAGAACTCCATTCTGTGCGACATCGTGGAATCGCTCATCGGCGCGACTTTCCTGGAACACGGCATCGACGAGGCACGCAAGGTGATTCACCGGCTTATTGACGACACGCTCGCCGAAGTGGCCACCGAGGGCCCGGCACTCGACTGGAAGACCTCGCTGACCGTCAAGGCGCACGGTCTCGGCAAGGAGGAGCCTGTCTACCATATGGAGGTCTCCGGCCCGGAATACGCGCAGATCTTCACCGCGCGCGTCTCGTTGGGCGAGAACGGCGACATCATCGGCATCGGTAAGGGCTCCAGCAAGCGTAAGGCGCAGCTGGCGGCCGCCGAAGCGGGCTGGAAGTCACTGGACTCGCTCAAGACGCGGACTAAGTAAGCCCGCTGTCGGATTTGCGAATAGACTGATACCAACATGAGCGACGAGTCGTGTCGGGGCCACAAGTCTCGGGGAAGCGACTGGAATCAGACACGCGGGCACCCGGCCCCATCCCAAGGTCGGGCAGGTTCGCGACAAAACCTATGAGGTGAGAGGAATCATGGCTTTACCCACGCCTTTGCAGGCATTCAGCGGTGTGCCGAAAATCAACGCGGCGCCCGACCAGCAGACCATCGTCGATGGAGAGAAGATGACCGGCGCTCAGGCGCTGGTGCGTTCGCTGGAGGATCTCGGCGTCGAGGACGTCTTCGGCATTCCTGGCGGCGCGATTCTGCCCGTCTACCACGAGATCAAAGACAACACGAAGTTCCGCTTCGTGCTTATGCGCCACGAGCAGGCCGCCGGCCACGCCGCCGAAGGCTACGCACTGGCCACTGGCAAGGTGGGCGTGTGCATCGTGACTTCCGGCCCGGGTGCCACGAACGTGGTCACGGCCATTGCGGACGCGAACATGGACTCCGTGCCCATGGTCGTGATTACCGGTCAGGTGGGCGTGCAGGCCATCGGCACTGATGCCTTCCAGGAGGCGGATATCGTGGGCATCACCTACCCGGTGTCCAAGCACTCCTTCCTCGTGACCCGCGCGCAGGACATTCCTCGCGTGCTTTCCGAGGCGTACTACATCGCCAACACCGGCCGCCCCGGCCCGGTGGTCGTGGATCTGACCAAGACCGCACAGACCGGCGACATGTACTACTCATGGCCGCAGCGCATGATTCTGCCCGGCTACAACCCCACCACCAAGGCGCACGGCCATGTGCTGTCCGACGCGGCGAAGCTGTTCTCTCAGTCGTACCGCCCGGTGCTGTATGTGGGTGGCGGCGCCGCCCGCTCCAACGCCGGCGCACAGGTCAAGGCTCTGGCCGACCTGACCGGCGCTCCCGTGGTCACGACCCTGCCCGCACGCGGCATCATTCCCGACTCCGACCCGAAGAACCTCGGCATGCTGGGCATGCACGGTACGATTGCCGCAACCGGCGCCGTGCAGCGCGCTGACCTGCTTGTGGCCATCGGTGCACGTTTCGACGACCGCGTGACCGGCAAGCTCGACGCCTTCGCACCGACCGCCCGCGTGATTCACATTGACATCGACCCGGCTGAAATCGGCAAGAACCGTCAGCCCGACGTGCCGATCGTGGGCGATGTGGCTACCGTGCTCGACGACTTGATTCCCGAGATTCAGCACACGCAGGCCATTCAGGGCAAGCCGAATCTGGCCCCCTGGTGGAAGGCGATCGACGGCTGGCGCGAGGAATACCCGATGACGTGGGATGAGCCGACCGACGGCTCGCTGGCCCCGCAGTGGGTCCTCAAAAAGCTCTCTGAGATGGCCGATCCGTCCACCATCTGGGTGACCGGTGTGGGACAGCACCAGATGTGGGCTTCGCAGTTCATCGATTTCGAGAACCAGCACGCTTGGATCTCCTCCGGAGGCCTCGGCACGATGGGCTACGGTCTGCCAGCCGCCATCGGCGCATCCGTGGGCTCGGCCCGCGAGTTCGAGGGCAAGAAGCCGGTGTGGCTGATCGATGGTGACGGTTCCTTCCAGATGACCTCTGAGGAGCTGGCCGCCGCGTTCCTGGACCACGCTCCGGTGAAGATCGCGATTCTGAACAACTCCGTGTACGGCATGGTCCGTCAGTGGCAGACGCTGTTCTACGAGCACCACTACTCGCAGACCAACCTGCTCGATGGCGAGGCGCACGGTGCCGATGGTGCGGCGGCACTGGTCGACGGCGATGCGCCGCTCGAAGTGCCTGATTTCATCAAGTTGGCCGAGGCATACGGCTGCGTGGGTATCCGCGCGTTCACCGAGGAAGAGGCGATTGCCGCCATCGAAAAGGCGAACCAGATCAACGACCGCCCGGTACTGATTGATTTCCGCGTGTGGAAGGATGCGATGGTGTGGCCAATGGTAGCCGCCGGCGCTTCCAACGACGAGGTGACGTACAAGCCCGGCATCAAGCCGCTGACCGGCGGCACCCCGGCTCCGGGAACCGGCCCCGATGACGGCGCCGCGAACGAGCGCTGAGGAAAGGAGCGTACTCATGGCCAATTATCCCGCATCCCAGCCCGGCTCCCAGCGTCATACGCTGTCCGTGCTCGTCGAAAACCGCCCGGGTGTGCTGGCGCGTATCGCCGGCCTGTTCGCCCGTCGTGCGTTCAACATCAACTCACTGTCCGTCTCCCCCACCGAGCGTCCGGACATCTCACGCGTCACGGTGACCGCCGACGTGGAGGCCGTGCCACTGGAGCAGATCATCAAGCAGCTCAACAAGCTGCTGCACGTGCTGAAGATCGTGGAGCTCGACCCGAACTCCACCGTGGAACGCGAACTGGTGCTCATCAAGGTGGCCGCCGACGAATCCAACCGTTCCGACGTGCTGGAGATCGTGCGCCTCTTCCGCGTGCGTGTGGTGGACGTACACCCCGAGTCCCTAACCATTGAGGCCACCGGTGCCGAAGGTAAGATCGATGCGCTGCTGGGGCTTTTGGAGCATTACGGTGTGATTGAGCTGGTGCGCTCCGGTGCCGTAGCCGTGACCCGCGGCCCGCGCGCCCTGAGCGAAAAGGTCGTCGGTTCCGAGGTTACCGGGCGCTGATTCGGCGACTGCGGGGAGACCCAGTCCAAGCTCAAAGGGCGGATGTGCATGATGCATATCCGCCTTTTTCATGCGTGCATACCTCATCACCCGTGCTGCAAGCAAAATGACAGCACCTTATGCTAGCATTATGACAGCAACAAGGAGGTGCATCATGGCAACATTGACCATCCGAAAAATACCCGATGAGCAGATTCAACAGCTCAAAGAAGTGGCTGAGAAAAACAACCGCTCCATGGAATCTCAGGTGCGATCCATTCTTGAAGAATGGCTGGCCGGCACGGTGGCGCATGAAATCACACGAAAGACCAATTTCTACGACGAGATCCGCGAATTCATGAAGAACATGGATTTTGAGGGACTCGACAAGGGGGAACTCCCACTATCCGAGCGAAATTCCGCCGATTCCCGACCGCCAGTATCTTTTGAATAGGAATCGGCCATGATTATTCTGGACACCAACGTCATCAGCGAAATCATCAAGAAACAGCCAGACGAACACGTTGCCAATTGGCTGAGGAACCAAGATACAAGCAATCTGGCAACCACCGCCATCACCGTCGCCGAGTTGTTGGTCGGAATATGTCGCATGCCTGAAGGCAAACGACGAAAGTACACAGATACGACCGTCAAGCTGGCGCTTATGACATTAGAGGACAGGACGTTCGCATTTGACACCCAGGCAGCTGCGGATTATGCCCATATCCTTGTCGAACGCGAACGCAGGGGCACACCTACCAGTATTCAAGACGCCATGATTGCGGCAATTGCCTGTTCCTGGGATGCGGCCATAGCCACGCGCAATATCAAGGACTTCGAAGGTACCGACGTGGAATTGATTAATCCGTGGGAGTTTGCATAGCGGTAGGCCCCGGCAAACTACCGAGGCCTTGTGAACGTTACGGTTTCTCCCGCTACTCCAATTGTTCGGAGAGTTCGAGCCATTCGGCTTCGAGATTATCGCTTTCAGTATTGACGGCGGTGAGTTGTTCATTGAGCTTGTTGAGACCCTCGTAGTCGCTCGGGTCATGGGCGGCCATCTGTGCCTCAAGTTCGGTCTTCCGCTCTTCCAGTTTGGCAAGCTTGCGCTCGATGGCATTCACGCGCTTGGATGCCTCGTGGAAGGCCTTGCCGGTGAGCTTCGAGGTGGAGTCCTCACCGTTATTGGCTCCCTCTGACGAGGGAGCTGTCCGCGAAGCGGACTGAGGGAGAGATGCAGCAGCATTGACGGCGGCCGCCTTACCCCTACCAGACTTCGCCGAGCTGCTACCGGTGCCCGCGAAGCCAGGCGTGTCAGCCGGCAATCCCTTGCCGTTCTTAATAGCCTCAACCATATCGAGGTAATCCTGCACACCACCGGGCAGATGGCGTACCTTGCCGCCAATCAGCGCGAACTGCTGATCGGTGACGCGCTCCAGCAGGTACCGGTCGTGGGATACGACGATCAACGTGCCCGGCCAAGTATCGAGCAAATCCTCCATGACGGCGAGCATATCAGTGTCCAGATCGTTGCCGGGCTCGTCCATGATGAGCACGTTCGGCTCGTCGAGCAGGATGAGCAGCAACTGCATGCGGCGCTTCTGTCCGCCGGAGAGGTCGCGAATCGGCGTCATCAACTGGGCGGATTCAAAGCCGAGACGCTCCATCAACTGTCCCGGCGTTACTTCCTTGCCATCCACAATGTAGCTCGGCTTATAGCGGGAAAGCACTTCCTTGATCTTGTACCGGCCCAGTTTCTCCAGCTCATCAAGACGCTGCGAGAGTACGGCGAACTTCACGGTTTTGCCGATGTTCACATGGCCCACGGTCGGAGTAATCGAACCGTCAATCAACTTCAGCAATGTGGACTTGCCGGCACCGTTCGCACCGACGATGCCGAAACGATCGCCGGGGCCAATCAGCCATGTCACATCATCCAAAATCTCGCGGCCGGAAACCGTCACCTTGCGTGCAGCCGAGGTGACACCGGCTGCAGCAGTGTCATCATCCGAATCCGTTGCAGCAGCGTCACCGCCGATGGTTTCACCACCCGTGTTCATGCGACGAACCTCGCGATCGTCAGCAAGCTGCGGATTGCCGCTCTCAGCCTCGGCCTTCTTACGCGCTTCCTCAGCGGCCTCGACGGCTTCCGGCACGCCGGCGTCCACCAGGCGCGGGTCAGTCAGGTCGGTGACCGCCACCTCAACGGAACCGTGCAGCTGCGGCTCGGCGTACATGGCGTTGACCACATCCACGCGGGAAGCGGACGCGGAGAGCGCCGCCACATCCGGGTCGATATCGGCCATGCCCTGCGGTTTTTCGAAAATCTGCGTCACGTCGACCAAATCGACCACCTGTTTGCCGAGACGGGAGGTGGCCATTTGCTTCAGTTCAAGTGTGTTACGCATCGGCGGCACATCGGCAATCAATTCGCGTGCGGCCTTGACGTGGAACTTCTGCTTGGTGGAACGGGCACGGGCACCGCGGGAAAGCCATGCGAGCTCCTTGCGGGCCAGATTGCGGCGCTTCGTTTCACGCACATCAGCCTGGCGGTCGCGTTCGACGCGCTGCAGCATATACGCCGAATACCCGCCCTCGAACGGCTCGATCACGCCATCGTGGACTTCCCACATCGATTCGCAGACCTCGTCCAAGAACCAGCGATCGTGGGTCACGAGCAACAGAGCGCCCTGGCCTTTGGACCAGCGGTTCTTCAAATGCTCGGCAAGCCAGTGGATAGTGACCACGTCGAGATGGTTAGTGGGCTCGTCAAGCGCGAGAATATCCCAATCCTTGAGCAGAAGTCGGGCCAAATCGGCGCGGCGACGCTGGCCGCCGGACAAGGAGCCGACCTTGGCATCCAGACTCATGCCGCCGAGCAATGCCTCGACGATTTCACGGGAAGTGTTATCGGACGCCCATTCGTAGTCGGCGCGGCCTTCGAGCGCGGCCTGACGGATGGTGGCGTTGTCGTCGAGCGGATCGCGCTGGTCAAGCATGCCGAACGTGAGTCCGCCGCGCTTCGTCACGCGGCCGGAATCCGGCTCCTGGGTGCCGCGGAAGAGGTGCAGCAACGTGGATTTGCCGTCGCCGTTCTTGCCGACGATGCCGATGCGGTCGCCCTCGAAAACACCCTGCGTCACATCAGTGAAGATGGTTTTGGTAGCGAAGGCAAGCGAAACGTGTTCCAGTCCAATGTCATAAGTCGGCATGACTCACCAATGTAGCGCCACGCTTGCCCAGCGGCGGCCCACAAACGTTATTTGTTCAGCGTCTGAGCGTAGGAGTTGCAGCGGGCCGCAAAACCGGAGAACACTTGCTCGGCGAGCGGATGCAGTAGCTGATCGTATTGGGCGAACTGCTCGCGCAATCGGGACTTGGACCCACCCGCGGCCTTGAGATCCTTGACCATGCTCGGCTCATCCAGCCATTCGTCCAGCAGCGAGCCGCACACCTCAAGATGGAACTGCATGCCCAGCGCGGATCCCAGTCGGAACGCCTGCACCTTGGTGGAAGACGAACGCGCCAGCAGCTGGCTTCCCTCGGGCAAACCCACCACGTCGTTATGCCAGTGCAGCACCGTCAGCTGCTTATCCCACATGGAGAAGAAGTCATGCTTGTCCACACGCTTGATCGGCGCGAACCCAATCTCCGGCGCATCGCCCTTGCGCAGCTGCGCACCAAGCGCAGTGGCGATAATCTGATGCCCCAGGCATACACCGAGAATCGGCTTGCCTGAAGCCACGGCGGCACGTGCCAACTTGGCTTCCGCCTTCAGCCCCGGATACTTGTCGTAATCAAGCGCTCCCATAGGTCCACCCATGATTACCACGCCAGCCAGTTCGCCGAAATCAGGCAAGTCCGGTTTCTTTTTGTCGACGATATTCATCGTCACCGTCTCAAGACCGATGTCCTCGAGGTTCGACAATATGCGTCCCGGACGTTCCCATGGGACATGTTGCAAAATGAGCACTTGTGGTGTGGCCATGACTTCTATTGTGGCACGAGCGTTCCCCGTTTGCGTAACAGGCAGGGCAAATCCATGAATCTCGCAGTTTCCGCAGCGGTCAAAGACGTGTTCTCGCGAGACTGTTGTCCCGCTTCTCATCCGTCTGTCACCTCGTTCGGGCACCGCCTGTGAAGCGTTCATCAAGCTCTTCGAGTAACGATTCAGCATGTCTGGTTCGGACCCTACGCTTGAGCGTTATGGGAAACAGCCAAGAACCGCAGGATTTCAACATTTCCGTCATGCCTTCAAGCCTGACGCCGGTGCATGTCGCCAAGGCCGCAGAAGGCCTGAATCTGTATGACACCGCCTCGCACCAGGTCAGCCATTTCGTGCCGCTCAAGCCGGGCGAAGTCGGCATTTATGTGTGTGGCGCCACCGTGCAGTCGTCACCGCATATCGGCCATATCCGTGCCGCCGTGGCGTTCGACATCGTGCGCCGCTGGTTTTTGAAGCTCGGTTACAAAGTCACTTTTGTGCGTAATGTGACCGATATCGACGATAAGATTCTCGATAAGGCCGCGGCCGCCGGCCAGCGTTGGTGGGCCCGCGCCTATTACTACGAGCGCGAATTCACCGAGGCGTACAACACGCTCGGCGTGCTGCCGCCCACCGTGGAACCTCGCGCCACCGGCCACATGTCGGACATGATCGACCTGATTCAGCGCATTCTCGACAACGGCCACGGCTAT
The DNA here is from genome assembly GCF_026016385.1 of Bifidobacterium sp. FKU. Taxonomy (NCBI): domain Bacteria; kingdom Bacillati; phylum Actinomycetota; class Actinomycetes; order Bifidobacteriales; family Bifidobacteriaceae; genus Bifidobacterium; species Bifidobacterium sp. FKU. The sequence goes on along the minus strand of NZ_CP092888.1, from coordinate 433,908 downwards.
GTGGTCACGGATGCGGACGGCAAGCCCACCGGCAACGTGTACTTCGATGTGGCATCCTGGCCGCATTACGGCGAACTCACCCACCAGAAGCAGACTTCCGAAGTCGATGAGGCCGCTGCCGTGGCCGACCGCATGGGCCCGTCCGTGGACGCCACCGGTGCCGACAAGTACAATCCGGTCGACCCGGCCGACGCCTCCCCCGACAAGCACGACCCGCGTGATTTCGCCCTGTGGAAGGCCCCCAAGGACACCGATCCCGAGGACGCCCGTTGGTCGACGCCGTTCGGCGTGGGTCGCCCTGGCTGGCACATCGAATGCTCCGCCATGTCCCACCGTTACCTGGGCGATGGCTTCGACATTCACGGCGGCGGTTTGGATCTGCGCTTCCCCCACCACGAAAACGAGATGGCGCAGACCTGCGCGGCCGGCTACCCCTCTGCTGCGCGCTGGATGCATTCGGCATGGGTGACCGCCAAGGGCGAGAAGATGTCGAAGTCGCTGGGCACCGGCCTGTCCGTGCCGAGCGTGCTGGCCGAGCATTCCGCTTGGGTGGTGCGTTACGCTTTGGGCTCCGTGCAGTACCGGTCGATGCTCGAATGGTCCGATCAGGCGTTGGTCGAGGCGCAGGCTGCATACGACCGTGTCTCGAACTTCATCGAGCGCGCCGGCGTTGCGTTGGGCGATCTCAAGCCGAACCGCGATGAAATCACCGCAGTGCCCGCCGACGACCTGCCCGCTGATTTCGTGGCTGCCATGAATGACGATGTCAACGTGTCCGGAGCCACCGCCGCAATCTTCACTGCTATCCGTTCCGGCAACACGTTGCTTTCACAGCTGGCTGACCGCGCCGATTCCGAAACCGCCAAGGCCGAGGTGCGTGAGGCGCTGCTCGCCGTGCGTGCCATGCTCGACACCTTGGGTCTCGACCCGCTGGCCGAACCGTGGGTGTCCGCCGGCGTTGCCGGCGGTGCCGCTGATGGCACGGCCGAGTCGCCCGAACATGCGGCGCTGGAGGCACTGATCGCCGAGCAGCTCAACGCCCGCGCCGAGGCCCGCAAGGCCAAGGACTTCGCCAAGGCCGACCAGATTCGCGACGCCCTAACCGAGGCCGGCATCGCTATCGAAGACGGCCCGCAGGGTTCCATTTGGAGCCTGAAGTAGCCGCTTCAAACCCATCAATCAGTCAAACACGAAGTCCACGTCCACGATATGCAGGCGCTTGATGAGCTCCTTCTCCAGCGAGCGCTTGCATTCGATGAGGTCAGCTACATCAATGGTTTCGCCGATGCCGCTCAGATACACGTCAACGGTGTAGTTCATGCCGGTCTTGAAGATCAGCGTCTGCTCGTAGTCGGTGTTGGCAGGCAGATGGCGCTGTGCCTCGGCCTCCACGTAGGCGTTGGTCTCATCGTCGTCATGCACGCCGCCGACCAATTCCACGAACGCCTCTTTGAGCACGCTGAACGGCTCCTTGATGGTCAATGCCACCAAAGCCACGGTGATGAAGAAATCGCCGGTGTAGTGCAGGAAGTCAAGCGGACCGCCGGCCGGTAGCAGCATCAGGAAGATGGCAACCACGCCGATGCCGAACGACATTGATCCGTCGACCAACGTGCTCTTGCACTCGGCGGTGAGCATGGTGCTGGAATCGCCGATGGAGCGGTTGGAGCGCCGGTAATACATGTATAGGCTGAAGCACACGATTACGGTCAGGATCTCGTAGATGACCACCGGGCCGGTTTCAATGCGTTCGCCGGACCCGAACACGAAGTAGTCGTACGCTACTCGGCACACGTCAATCAGCGAATACACCAACAACGACATGGTGAAAATGGCCTTGCAGATCGCGTAGATGGGTTCCAGTGCGAACATGCCATTGGGGAAGCGCTCGGTGGTTCGCACCGTGCGCGACGAGAGATACACCGCCACCATTCCGGACAGGACGGAAATCGCGGTGAAGGAGAAGTCGAGGAACATGGCCTTGAGGCCGGTCATGAAGAACACGGCCACGCCGGCTAAGACCTGCAGCACGTTGATGACGATGCCAACGATCAGAGCTTTGCGTTCGAGTAGTTTTTGAGTGGGCATCAGTGGGCCTTCCTTATTGCACGGCATGTCTGCGTTGGCCCGAACGTCATGGTTCGGAGCGCACGGCAGTCTGCGTATAAGCGGTGTCCAGCGATTTTCAAAACAGCGTAAGCATTCCAAAAAACACAGGATTCTTTACGGTTTCCATGGTATCGGAAGCACTCGATTGGCTTCGCCACGAGCGGACGGCACGGCATTTGCCGTCTGGATGCCCAACATCCCTGACTACTACGCGACACATTCCCCGGAAAGCGTCGTCCCCAACACCGCAATTTCCCGCGTGGCGGCTAGACTGTTGCCCATTATGGCAGCTTTTTCATCTTTGACAGACAGACTCTCGAATGCGTTCAAGCATCTCAAGAGCAAGGGCAAGCTTTCCGAGGCGGATATCGACGGTACGATCCGTGAAATCCGCCGCGCGCTGCTCGACGCCGACGTGGCGCTCGACGTGGTGCGTTCCTTCACCGGCAAGGTGCGTGAGCGTGCACTGGGCACCGAGGTGTCCGACGCGCTCAACCCCGCCCAGCAGGTGGTGAAGATCGTCAACGAGGAGCTCACCGACGTGCTCGGCCAAGGCGTCGATCGTCCGCTGAACTTCGCGAAGAACCCGCCGACGATCATCATGCTCGCCGGCCTTCAGGGTGCCGGTAAGACCACGCTGGCCGGCAAGCTCGGCTACTGGCTCAAGGATTCCGGCCACACGCCGCTGCTGGTGGCGGCCGATTTGCAGCGTCCGAACGCGGTGACGCAGCTGCAGGTGGTCGGCGAACGCGCCGGCGTGCCCGTCTATGCTCCCGAAAAGGGCGTCCAATCCGATGGCGGCGAGGCCGTCGCAGCTCCGGGCCAGACCTCCGGCGACCCGGTGAAGGTGGCCCGCGATTCCATCGAACTCGCCAAGCAGAAGCTCTACGACACGGTGATCATCGATACCGCCGGTCGTCTGGGCGTGGACGAGGAGCTGATGAAGCAGGCTCGCGACATCCGCGATGCCGTGCACCCCAACGAAATCCTGTTCGTCATCGACGCGATGATCGGCCAGGATGCCGTCAGGACCGCCAAGGCCTTTGACGAGGGTGTGGATTTCACCGGCGTGGTGCTCTCCAAGCTCGATGGCGACGCCCGTGGCGGTGCCGCGTTGTCCGTGGCGTCCGTGACCGGCAAGCCGATCCTGTTCGCATCCAATGGCGAGGGGTTGAAGGACTTCGAGGTCTTCCACCCGGACCGCATGGCTTCGCGCATCCTCGACATGGGCGACATCATGACGCTCATCGAGCAGGCGCAGAAGCAGTTCGACGAGGAGGAGGCCCGCAAGGCCGCCGCGAAGATCTCCGATGGCTCCTTCGGCCTGGACGACTTCCTCGATCAGCTGCAGCAGGTGCGCAAGCTGGGCTCGATGAAGTCGCTGCTCGGCATGATTCCGGGCATGGCCCAGCACCGCAAGGAACTCGAGCAGTTCGATGAGAAGGAAATCGACCGCACCGAGGCGATTATTCGCTCGATGACCCCGGCCGAGCGCCGCGATCCGTCGATCATCAATGGTTCCCGCCGCGCCCGTATCGCCTATGGTTCCGGCGTGACGGTTTCTCAGGTGAACGCTTTGCTGCAGCGTTTCGAGCAGGCCGCAAAGATGATGAAGCGCATGTCCAATCGTGGCGGCATGGGCGGCGGCATCCCCGGCTTCGGCGGCCCGGCTATGGGCGGCGGCAAGAAGAAGGGCAAGAACAAGAAGAAGGGCGGCAAGTCCGGCAATCCGATGAAGCGCGAGGCCGAGGAAAAGGCATTGCGCGACAAGCTGGCCGGCAAGTCCTCCGGTTCGACCGGCGGTTCCGCCTTCGCCAAGAAGCCACAGAACCCGGCCCTGCCCGCCGGCCTTGAGCAGATGATGGGCAACGTCGACGGTGGCACTGAACTGCCGCCGAACCTCGGCGGAGGCCTTGGCGGACTGTTCGGTCGCTGATCTCATAACTTGGCTCCCCTCGCAGAGGGGAGCCAAGTTATATCTCGGTTCAATTTGTATTTCGAAAGGAACTTCCATGACGACAATCCTCGGCGCGGTGGCAATCATCGCACTGTTATGGACGGCCTTAAGCGCGCTGCCCGCCGGTCTCGAGGCCCGCATGCCGCTTCCGTACATGATTGCCCTGACTCCGCTGTTGTGGGTTCCTTTGATGATTCTGGCCGCGGTCGCCGCATGGCAACATGAATGGACTGCGATGTCGTTGCTTATTATGGTCGCGCTGATTGCCAGCTCACAGCGCATCAGCTACTGGGGTACGTCAATCGACCCAGCCGGCAAACGCAGAGAATCCCACCGTGAAACAGCCCGTGAAACAACTTCGCCGACGCTGTCAAAAAGCCATAACAGCAATACATCGGGTACCTCAAACACTCCGAAGGAAGGGCCCGAAACAATCTCCGATGGGCACCGTGAAACAACGCGTGAAACACTCTCGCCCCAGTTCTCGGTTATGACGATGAATTGTCGATACGGACGCGCCGACGCCGCTGAAATCATTCGCAATATTCGCGAACGCAATATCAGCGTATTGGCCTTGCAGGAAGTCACCGACGACCTCATCACACGTCTTACCGAAGCCGACATCAACGAACTCCTCCCCTACCATCAGTTCGGAGACGCCAAAGAGACCGATAATGGCGGATTCAACGTGATCTATTCCCGCTACGAGCCGAGCGCAGCGGTGCCCAACGTGGTCTCCATCCCTGCCGCCGACGTTCCCGCCATCACCCTCAAAACCTCCGGTAATCGCACAGTGACGCTTTGTTCGGCTCACCCGAAATCGCCGATGCGCGGCTGCGCGGATTGGTCGGCCGGCATTCTGGGTCTGCGAGAACTCGCCCGTGCACAATCCGTCAGCAATCGCAATATCGTCGTCGTTATGGGCGATCTTAACTCGAGCACCGACCACCCGAGCTTCCGCGCGTTGCTCAAGTCCGGGTTCAAGGACGCAAGTCTGACTCAAGCCGCCGGCCCGAATCTCACCTTCCCGCGCTGGCTCAAGTGGCCGCGCATCGAACTGGACCATATCCTGTTCACCCAAGGGCTCAGGCCGTCCGGTGTGACGTCCTTCGAAGTGCCGGACACCGACCATCTGGCTTTGGCCGCAACGCTCACCCTGCGGTAGCGGGCGCGGCGATCGATCGGGCCTTGGCCGTGTGGCGCGAAGCGGGCGGGAACGTCTGGAAGACCCCCGCCCGCAGCCGGGTGGTTCGCCGTCAGAGGTCCATGGAGCGGATCAGATTCACCATTTCGATCGCGCCCTGCGCGCACTCGGAACCCTTGTTCCCCGCTTTGGTGCCGGCCCGTTCGATTGCCTGTTCGATGGAATCCGTCGTCAGCACGCCGAACAGCACCGGCACACCGGTGTCGAGGCTGGTCTGCGCGATTCCCTTCGAGACCTCGTTGCACACGTAATCGTAGTGGCTGGTGCTGCCCCGAATGACCGCGCCCAGGCAGATGATCGCATCGTAGCGCTTGCTCTTGGCCATCCTCGACGCGATCAGGGGTATCTCAAAGGCGCCCGGAACCCAGGCCACCGCTATGTCCTGTTCGCGGACATTCTCCCTTTTCAGGGTGTCCAGCGCCCCTGCCAGCAGTTTTGAGGTGATGAACTCGTTGAACCTCGCCACAACGATGCCTATCGTGATGTTTTCGGCTACCAGATCGCCTTCGAACGTGTGCATTTATTCCTCCTCCATGTTCAGGATATGTCCCATGCGGTTTTTCTTGGTTTTGAGATAGAAACTGTCGTAAGCATTGGCTTCGATTTCGATTGGTATTCTGTCGCGGATCTCCATTCCATAGTCTTCCAATTGATACACTTTGTCGGGATTGTTGGTCAGCAGGAGCATAGACCGTATCCCCAGATCCCTGAGAATCTGCGCTCCGATGTAGTACTCCCTCGCGTCACCGGGGAATCCCAACGCGAGATTGGCGTCGAGCGTGTCCATGCCCTCGTCCTGCAGACGGTAGGCCTTCAGCTTGTTGACCAGACCGATGCCCCGCCCTTCCTGACGCATGTACAGCAGCACGCCCGAACCATGCTCCGCGATCATCCTCATCGCCGCGTCCAACTGCTGACCGCAATCGCAACGCAACGAGCCGAAGACGTCACCGGTCAGACATTCCGAATGCACCCGGCATAACACATCGGTCCCATCGCCCAGATCCCCCATGACCAGCGCGACATGATGCTCGCCGTTCAACCTGTTCACATAGCAGTGCGCCGTGAATTCCCCGTATCGCGTGGGCATCGCCACGGTCGAGACGCATTCGACGAGCGTATCGTGCGCTTTCCTGTATTCCTGCAGTTCCTTGATGGTCAGGAGCGGGATCTGATGCTTCTGGGCGAACCGGGTCAGGTCGGGGGTCCTCATCATCCGGCCATCGTCGTCCATGATCTCGCAGCACAGGCCGCATTCGCGCAATCCCGCCAGCCGCATGAGGTCGATGGTCGCCTCCGTGTGCCCGTTCCGTTCCAGAACGCCGCCCTTCTTCGCCACCAGGGGGAACATGTGCCCCGGTCTGCGGAAATCGAGGGGTTCCACGTCATCGGAGACGCACATGCGAGCCGTCAATCCCCGCTCTTCGGCGGAGATGCCGGTCGTGGTGCCACGGTAATCGATGGACACCGTAAAAGCGGTTTCATGGTTATCGGTGTTGTGCTCGACCATGGGCGGAAGCATCAGCTTGTGGGCCAGTTGCTCGCTCATGGGCATGCAGATCAATCCCTTGGCGTGGGTTGCCATGAAATTGACGTTCCATGTGGTGGCCGACTGCGCGGCACAGATGAGATCCCCCTCGTTCTCCCGGTCCTCGTCATCGATGACCAGAACGAGTTTTCCTTCCCGCAGCGCCTGCAACGCCGCTTGCACCGACTGATGGTTCATGATTCATGCATCCTTTCTCAGAACCCGCACCGGGACAGCAGATCCTGCGTCAGTCCCGTCCGGGTCGTCATCATGTTCCGCACGTATTTTCCCAATACGTCGTTTTCGAGATTGACCACGCCGCCGACCCGTTTCTCGCCCAGCACCGTCTGCGCCAAGGTGTGCGGGATGATCGATACCGAGAAGTCCCTTCCCGTGACCTCCGCGACCGTCAGGCTGATGCCGTCGACGGCGATTGAGCCTTTCTCGACGATGCCTTCGAGTATCTCGTTTCGCGCCGCGATCCGGTACCACACGGCATTGCCTTCGCGTCGCACGGAGGATATGCTGCCCGTGCCGTCGATGTGCCCGGTGACGATATGGCCGCCGAACCTTCCGTTCACCGGCAGGGCCCGTTCCAGGTTGACGCCGCTCCCGTGGCGCAATACGCCAAGCGAGGTTCTGCGCCACGTCTCATTCATCACGTCGACGGTGAAGCGTCGCCGGTCGAAATCGACGACCGTCAGACAGATGCCGTTCACCGCCATGCTGTCGCCGATATGGAGGTCTTCCATAACGTTCGTGGCGTCGACCGACAGCGTGCAGTTGGTGGCGCTCCTCCGTATGTCCGCCACCGTTCCGACTTCCTCCACTATTCCCGTGAACATGAATACACCACCTCGCTTTCCACCAGATAATCCTCTCCCACCCGGGAGCAGGCGCGGGGCCGGAGCATGACGGCGTCGGAGGGCAGGGCGACCCCTTGGCCACCCACCGGGCTTTTCGCGGCGCCGCCGAATATCTTCGGCGCGATGTACACGTGCGCCTCATCGACGATCCGCTGTTCGAGGGCGCTCCAATTCATCGCGCTCCCGCCTTCCAGCAGCACGCTGTCCATCTGCATATCCCCCAGGCGCCGCACCACGTCCGCCAGATCGACGTGGTCGCCCTTCCTTCCGACGGCGAGTATTTCGCAGCCGTGCCGCCGGTAGTCCTCCGCCTTGCGTTCGTCATCGCAGGCGGTGGCGATATAGGTCCTGACGTCATTCGCCGTCTGCACGATCCGCGAGGTGAGGGGCGTCCTCAATCGCGTATCGCAGACGACGCGAACCGGGTTCCTTCCGTGTGCCATGCGGCATGTCAGCAACGGGTCGTCCTCGATCACCGTGTTCACCCCCACCATGACCGCCGCGACGGATCGACGGAGCTGATGGACCCGACGCCTCGACTCCTCGCCGCTGATCCACTGAGACCGATTGGTATGGGTCGCTATCTTCCCGTCCATCGTCATGGCGTATTTCATGATGACATACGGCGTATGCGTGGTGATGTATTTGCTGAACACCCGTATCAGATGCCGGCACTCGTCGGCCAGCACCCCCACATCGACCCGTATGCCGTGGTCTTCGAGCATGCGCACGCCCTTGCCGGACACCACGGGATTGCAGTCCAAGGTTCCGACGACGACCCTTGCGATGCCGCTTTCCACGATCGCCTCCGTGCATGGCGGCGTTTTGCCGTAATGGCAGCACGGCTCAAGCGTGACGTACAACGTCGCCCCGGCGGGCGACTGCGTGCAATGCCGCAACGCGTTCCTCTCGGCGTGCAATCCGCCGAACATCTCGTGATACCCCTGCCCGATGATCCGATCGTCCTTGACGATCACCGCGCCGACCATGGGATTGGGGTTCACGTATCCGGCCCCTCGCTTCGCCAGCTCGATCGCGAGTCCCATGTACCGCGCATCGTCCATGTACGCCTCCAAGCATGTTGCGCCCATACGCTATCCAAGGCATACAAAAGAAGGTTCATGCGAACACGAAAACGCCCTGAAATGATATGGCATCATTTCAGGGCGTACGACGAAGCATAAACGTACTTTCATCTTCTCTCATCCAGACTGTACTGTCGGCTTTGGAATCTCACCAAATCATGCCTTGCGGCTCGTGGGCTGTACCACCGGTAGGGAATCGCACCCTGCCCTGAAGATAGTTATTCGTTTTGCCCACGATTGTACTCGCCGACGCTCCCCCTGTCAACGGAAGCGGCCTCACGCAGCGCCCGGGCCTTCTGCATCGTCTCGTCGTACTCGAAGTCGAAATCGGATTCCACGGTGATGCCTCCGCCCACGCCGAGCGACGTCTCGCCTCCCTCCCGCACGATGGTGCGAATCACGACGTTGAAATCGCAATCGCCCGTATCGGAGAAATACCCGATGCTGCCCGTGTACAATCCCCGGGGCGCGCGTTCGAGCTCGTCGATGATCTGCATGGCGCGAACCTTCGGGGCGCCGGTGATCGAACCGGTGGGGAACGCGGCGCGAACCGCGTCCACGGCGCAACGATCCTTGCGCAGCGTCCCCTCGACGGTCGCGACGAGATGGAATACGGAAGGATACGTCTCGATGGCAAAGTCGGGGTCCGTGCCGACGGAACCCGGTTCGCAGACGATCGACAGGTCGTTGCGTTCGAGGTCCACGACCATCAGCAGTTCGCTGTGGTCCTTCTCGCTGCGGGCGAGTTCCTCGCGGTTCGCCCGATCCTCGTCCGGCGTGCCGCCGCGTGGCCGGGTTCCCTTGATGGGCCGCGTCACCACATGCCCCGAGCGAATCTCCATGAACCGTTCCATGCTCGAACAGCACACGTCGAGACCCGGTGCGCGCAGATAGGCGGAAAACGGGGCCGGGTTGTGGGTGCGCAGATAACGGTAGATGGCATAGGGGCTCTCGGACGTCTCCAGGCGCAGGCGCTGCGCCATGTTGACGACGTAGGCGTCGCCGGCGCGCAGATGGTCGACGAGACGGGCCAGGGCGTCGCCGTACCCGGCCCGCGTGAAATCGGAGGAGCATGGGGCGAGCGAACGTCGGCGCGCGGGATGAGGGGCGGGCGGGCATGAATCCACCAGGTCCTGCGCCCGTGTCAGGGCGTGGGCGGCCGTCATCGTCCGCCCCTGGCAGCAACAGAACAACGCCCGCGACCGGACGTCCTCGATGAGTAGCAGGTCGTAGAAGACCATGCTCGCCTCCGGTGTGGCCGCGACGGGATCGTGCCTGGTCGGCACGCCGCACGATTCGCGGCCGAAATCGTATCCCAGATACCCGATCGCGCCTCCCGTGAGGGGCAGACGCGGATCGCGCGCGCCATCGCAGGGTCCAAGCCGCTTCTTCACGACATCGAAGAAATCACCCTCCACGGCAACGCCGTCGACGAGGCATCCGCCCCGCCCATGTTCGATCACAAGATAGGGGAAGAGTCCCAGGATCGAGTAGCGCCCCTGCGCCCCCGGCATCGAGGAGTCCAGGAACGCGAAGCGTTCCTCGCCGCGCACGCACTCCACGATGTCGGCAAGCGGTCGGAACGTCCTGAGCTTGAACACCTGCGCGCTCACCGGAACTCCTTCGTCTGCGCCCGGGCCCGCGTCCGCGCCACCATGCGGGCGTAGGTGTCGTTCACGTCGCGCGACACGCTCCCCGGTTCGAATTCCACGCCGCCGATACCGGCCACGGGCATGGCACCCATCAGGGAGTTGGTGAGGAACACCTCGTCGGCCCGAAGCAGCTCATCGGGCATGATCGGGCGTTCGACGGCCCCCGTGAACCCGATCACGGCATGGCGCATGACCCCGGGCAGCAGACCGCAGGAGACGGGAGGCGTCACGACGTCTCCCCCGATGACGGCGAAGACATTGGAGACGGCCCCTTCGGCGACCTCGCCCCGCGTATTGAGGAACAACGGCTCGTCGACGGCGCGGCCGCGGGCGCGACGCTTCTCCATGATGTTTTCGGCATACGCCAGCGTCTTCATGCGCGCGAGGGGGGAGGATTCGTTCCTGCGCACATCGGCGAAGTCGCAGCGGAAGACGCGCTTCGCCCCCGGCGCGGCATACGGGTTGCGTCTCAACGAGACGACGCGGTTGCGCTCGGTGACCGTGAGCTTGAGGGCCGAATCGTCCGATACGCCGAGTCCGGCGCATGCGCGGAGCACCATCGTCTCCAGATCGGCGCGACGCGCCTCGATGCCGAGGTATCGCAACGTCTCACCCAAACGCGTCAGATGGTCGTCCAGAAACACGGGCGCGCCGCCGGATACCGCGATGGTCTCGAAGGCCCCCATGCCGAAGAAGAATCCGTCATCCGCATCCACACGCGCCCGGGCACCGGGGCCGATCACGCACTCACCCATCGATCAGCGCCCCCTTTCCCGTCTCGCACTGCCATCAATCAGGCTATCAGCCATGAAGACGGCAGGCGCGCCGCCGACACGCCGTCCGTCCGGCGATTCCGTGCGTCACGACCGGACCGATGCGCAATATCCGGCTTCCGCGTTACACTAGTACGGTTATTCGCGCGCGCGTGGCGCCCTCTACACCCCGAGCCGCGAGGACACGTGGATTCCGGCCGGTCATGCCCCACATGGCAAACCGAGAACCCGCACACCTAGCATTACAAGGAGAGCCATTTTGGCAACCAAGATTCGTCTGAAGCGACAGGGCAAGAAGTTCTACGCCTTCTACCGTGTGGTGGTCGTCGATTCCCGCAAGAAGCGTGACGGCAAGGTCATCGAGGAGATCGGTACCTACAACCCCAACACCCAGCCCTCGACCATCCAGATCAAGTCTGACCGCGCTCAGTACTGGCTCGGCGTCGGCGCTCAGCCGTCCGAGCCCGTCTTCAAGCTGCTGAACATCACCGGCGACTGGCAGAAGTACAAGGGCCTTGAAGGTGCCGAAGGCACCCTGAAGACCGTTGAGGCTGGCCCGGACGCCGAGGCCCGCATCGCGGCCGTTGAGAACCAGGCTCAGAAGCTGAAGGCCGCCAAGTCCGAAGCTGCTGCCAAGGCTAAGGCTGAAGCCGAAGCCGCTGCCGCCGCTGAGGAAGCCCCGGCTGAAGAGGCCGCCGAAGAAGCTCCGGCTGAGGCCTGAGCGGAAACGAAAGGCTAGCTATGCTCGCACAGGCTGTGGAACACCTCATCAAGAACATCGTTGATTTTCCCGACGATGTTTCCGTCAAGTCTCATGAGAACGCGCGCGGCGAACTGCTTCGTGTACGCGTGAACCCGGAAGACATCGGCCGTGTGATCGGCCGTGGCGGCCGCACCGCCAACGCGATTCGCACCGTGATTCAGGCACTGTCTGACCACAAGGTCCGCGTTGACATCATGGACGTCCGTCGATAACCGATAAGGAACGATTCACAGCATGGCACAGCAAGACATGCACGACGACCCTCAGCAGCTCGAGTTGCTGAGGGTCGCTCGTATTGGCCGCGCACAGGGCCTGAAGGGCGAAGTCACCGTGCGCCTGTACACCGATGATCCCGAGTGGCGCTTCGAGCCGGACTCCGTGCTCTACAGCCAGGATGGCGAGACCGAGTACATCGTCGAGGGCTCACGCACGTTCAAGGATCGTTGGATTCTCAAGCTTGAGGGCGTCGACGACCGCAATGCCGCCGAGGCCCTAAACGGTGTCGAACTCTACGGCGAGGTCGACGACGCAGAAGATATGCTCGAAGCCGACGAATGGTATCCCAAGGATCTTATTGGCCTTGAGGCCCGTCTAGTCGAGGGCAACGGTCTGGGACTGCCCGCCGGCCAAGTGGTCGGCAAAGTGGTGGATGTGGTCGACTCCCCCGCTCAGTCACTGCTCAAGATTCGTTTGACCGAGCCGGTGGTAACCGGCCAGAATTCCAAGGGCGAGGATGTGGTCGAGAAGACCGCGTTGGTGCCGTTCGTGGAGGAACTGGTGCCCGACATCGATCTGGAGGAGCAATACCTCACGCTCGACCCACCCGGTGGTTTGATTCCGGGATTGTAAACCTCATATACACGTGAGACCAAAGGACTTTCTGGCTATTTGTTGGCAGAAAGTCCTTTTGCGCATGAGCAGAAACATCGAGACGCTAAACCTTCCTCATTCCGGTATCGCATAGCAGATAATCAATAGTATACTAGTGAATAAATGATTTTATTCATGGAAAACTATATGTTATAACACTCGGAGTATCGCAATGAAGTATGTGCCCACCACCACCAAACGCGACTTACGCATCCTAGGCGAACAGTTCTCGCAACAGCGCAAACTACTGATGTTGACGGTTGCGGATGTAGCACACCGCTCTGGTGTCAGCCCGACCACAGTGTCAAATCTGGAGCAAGGCAAGGCTGTCCGGTCAGATTCGCTGTTAACCATCGCGCGCGTGTTGCAACTTGCTGACACACTCGTAGCCGCATGCGACCCCTATTCCACCGATCTTGGGCGTCTCCGCGCTGGCCAACAACTCCCGAAGCGCGTTCGGAGGTGAATCCCTGATGGCAAAAACTATCGAATCAACTGTACTGATTACGCTAGGGCCTGGAATGGAAGCTCCTGCCGGCACATTGTATGCGACTGGCGACGACCTATCGTTCCGCTATGATTCGACGTACACAATCAGCAGCGATTCCTTCGACCTCTTCCCATCTATGCCCCGCTCGTTGGCCCCATTCTTCTTCTCTGGACTTGGTCCATTTTCGGATTCCGCCCCAGACCGTTGGGGCAGAAAGGTGTTTTCCCGCAGTCTTAAACGGACGCGTGTCAGCGAGTCGGAATATTTGTTCGGCGTCAACGATCTGACAAGACAGGGTGCCATTCGATTCATTGTTGATGGCAAGCCAGCGGCAGGAGATGAAGGAGTACCCGTACTGTCAAAGCTGCCGGAGTTATTGGACACTGCGGATGCGGTGGAACAGAACCGCGAGGTAAGTGATGTCTCCTTACGCAGGTTGTATCGGGCAACCGGCTCACTCGGAGGCGCACGACCTAAAGCTTCGGTGTCGGATCGTAATGCGCTGTGGCTGGCCAAATTTCCGAAACCGAACGGCGATGATTGGGATGTTATCGGCTGGGAAGCCGTCACCTTGGAAATCGCGAACATGGCCGGCATCAAAGTGCCCGAACATCGCGTCATTGCAATAAAGGATTCGGAGGAGAGAAGCCGGACCGTGCTATTGACTCACCGTTTTGATCGCGTGTCTGCACCATCAGTTGAGCGAATGGAGCGATTACCTTATATATCCGCAATGACCGCGCTGGAAGCAAGAGATGGGGACGGCGGAGACTGGTTGGATCTAGCAGAATTTACGCGTAGGGCAGGAGGAGACACCATAGAGCTATGGCGGAGAGCAATGTTTGGCGCGGCCATCGGCAACACTGATGACCATCTACGAAACCACGGGTATTTGCGTAAGAATAATTCCTGGCAATTGGCACCCGCTTTTGACATGAATCCTGAACCATTCGATCCGTCGCTACCCGACTCACACCAGATGTCATTATTAGGTGACACCGAAGTCGATATAGATAAATTGATGTCCGATGAGAGTCTGTCTTTGTTCGGTGTAAGCCGTAAATATGCGGATCATTGGTTGCCGACATTGCGATCAGCCTTATCTCAGGCATTATCTCGAGCAGCGATGCGCCGCATTGACATGCATTCCATCAATCTGATGGCCGAACGTTTTGATAAGGCGGTTCATGCTCTGCAGTAGAGCGATGGGGATCTACCGCAAACTGTTACTCGTCTCGTGGCTCCGGCCTCGGTATGTCTCTGGTATCGCTTAAAAAGTCGCGGCGGTCCTCACACCGGAGAGCAACGATTGCGATGACTGCGTGGCCGACACGTCATACGGCAGCTGATTGGCATCCGACTGCTAAAGGTCAGTTCAGGCAGATGACAAAGTTCCGAGAACTCTTTCCTTACGTTTTCTCCATCGGTTACAGGCACGTTCGATACGTTTATAGCCAATTAGCTCGGACGGCACCAAATGAAAAATCCTTGCCTACTTCCCTATTCGAGCATCCCCAAAAGGGCACGCCACCGCTGCAATGGCGTGCCCCGAATAGAGAGCCGCTGGGCTCAGAGCGCAGAGAAGCCCTGACGCACCATACGGCACAGTCCCTCAATCCCCTCGTCGGCCGGAACGAGCATCACACTAGTCCCCCGCTTTCTCGCCTCCTCCATGATTACCACCAGGAACGGGCGAAGCTCGGCCAAATCGGTATTCTCATCCATATGCACCAGCACACCGATGACACCGACCGATGCCATCCCGCATATACACGACGACGAATCGTACCGCTAGTTATCCACAGGGTTGTCCACACACCATGTGGATCACCCCGGAAGCTAGAACCGCATTGTCCGCACTACTAACCGACGCTTCAGCAACCGACACGACCGCCAAAGCATAAGCATTTACCCACGAGCCGCGGCGGTGACGCGAGCCATAAAGCGGTCGAGGAATTCCGACACGTCGACACCCAATGCGACTTGGGTGTGTTTGTCGGGGTCCTGGAGCCGTGAGCGATCGCCGATGGTACGGCCTCGGAACGGGCCCTCGAGATCGACTTGCAAGTTGAACCCGAAGGTCGTGACCAGCGATGGGTCGAGCGCGGCGGCCACGGCCAGCGGGTCGTGCAGTCCACATCCGCGAATCTCCGGCTGGTTCTTCAGGTAGAAGTCGATGTAGTAGTCGGTCATGGTGACGAGGAAGTCGCCGGCCGGCGTCCCCAGAGACGCCCATTCATGGGCTTTCTCACGGGTGAGCGCGGTCTGGTGGGTCACGTCGAGGCCGATCATGGTGGTGCGTGCGCCACACTTGAACAGATAGTCTGCTGACTCTGGGTCTTGGGAGATGTTCGCTTCGGCGGCCGGGCTTACATTGCCGGGCAGCGTCAACGCACCGCCCATCAACGTCACGTTCACGCCGGAATCCTTCAGGTCCGGAGCGTTGCGGAATACGGTGGCCATGGTGGTCATCGCGCCCGTAGGTACGATGGTCAGGTCCGGGCCGTATTCGCGCGCGGCGGCGATGATGAAATCGACCGCCGAGCCTGGTGCTTCCGGAGCGCGCGGGGAGTCGGGGATGATTGCGCCGCCGATGCCGTTGGGATGGTGGACCGCCACCGAGCCGGGAGTTGGTGCCCACGAAGCGTCCGTTTGCCAGCCGTCCGCGCCGCCGTTCTGCCAGCGCGCGTAGGCCTGGGTCCGCTCGTCTGGTGTGGTGCCACGCATTTTCGGCAATGTTGCCGGGGCGATGGGATGGTCGACTCCGGGATAGACCGGAACGTCGTCACGGCCGAACAAGTGCACCACCGCCAGCGCGTTGCGCGCGGCCAGCGGCACCGCGACATTGCCGTAGGTGGCCGTGATACCGATCAGATCGATCTCGTCGGCACTGCCTAGGGCATATGCGATGGCGAGCGCGTCATCGATGCCGGTATCGAGGTCGAGGATGAGTTTTTTGCGCATGGCGGTTCCTTCAAGACGAATCAATCCTCCCGAATTTGTGACGTTAAGCCAACGTCAGCGGCACAAATTCGGGAGGATGGGGAATGGGCAATCAGCCGAGCTTGGCGAGCTCTTCGGGGGTGAGCTCGAGCCGGTCGGCCTTCAGGGAGTCGAGAATGGTTTCGGGACGGTGGGCGCCGGGAATCACGAACACGTGATCTCCCTTGGCGAGCTCCCATGCCAGCACGACCTGCTGGTAGCTCACGCCATGGGCCGCCGCGACCTCGCGGAACGGGTCGAACTTGGTCTCATCATAGGGGTGACGGTAGCCGCCGAGCGGGCTCCAGCACACGAAGGCCAGACCGACCTTGGCGCAGTAGTCGAGCGTGCCCTGGGTCTCCAGGTGAATCGGCGAGTACTGGTTCTGCACGGCCACGAGCTTGTCGCCCAGAATGCCGCGCGCAATGTCGATTTGCTCTATAGAGGCGTTGGAGATACCGGCCTCCTGCGCCACGCCCTCGTCCACCAGCTGCTTGATGGCTTCGACGGACTCGTTGTACGGCACCTTCGGGTCCGGGCGGTGGAAGTACAGCAGGTCAATGGCGTCCACGCCGAGCGCCAGTGCGCTCTCCTTGCCGCGCCGAATCAGGTTCTCCGGACGACCGTCCACATCCCACGTGGGGCGGCCGTCGGTGAAGTTGCGGAAGTGGCCCACCTTGGTGGCCACCAGCACCTCGTCCTTCGGCCCCTTCCAAGTCTCAAGGGCCTCGCGCACCAGCTTTTCACCGGTCTGTTCTTCACCGCCGGAGCAGTAGTAGGCCCAAGCGGTGTCGATGTGGCGGCAGCCGGCGTCCAGCGAGGCGTGCAGGGTTTCGATGCCGACCTCATGGCCGCGGTTGTTTTCGATGGTCAGCGGCATTTCGCCGTGGCCGATGGCGGTGGTGGAGACTGATCCGAGAGTGCGGAACAATGCCATGGTGATTCCCTTCGTGAAACTTATGGAAACTCGATATCCACAATCAAGCCTAAGCATCCCGTTGGATTTCACACTCTCGGCCTGCCCGCACAATCAATCTATGAAATTTCCGCAACTTCACGGAATAGAAAACGCAACTTACTCATACCCAGTTCAGCGAAAACGAGGGGCCGGAACCCCATGGATTCCGGCTGTTCCGCTGATAAATCAGTGGCCTCGTCTGAGACTCATTCCCAGCAATACCAGTGCGGCAATGATGATGGCCGTCGACCATCCCTGTCCAACTTGATTGGCCAGGGCGATCAACAGGCCGGTCATCAGACCTTCCCGGTATTGCCGGTCTTGTCTCGGACGGTTGTCATGGTCGTTGCCTACCATGAGAACCTCCTCTTGAATTTTGAGACGTCATTATGCCGGTTGACACAACGACACCGCGCCAAAGTGGCACGCTAGTAGACCTTGGTTTGGTCAGTCCAGTGTACTGGTGAGCTTCGGTGGAGGCTGGTATGCTGTGTTGTAGCAGAAAGGTCACGCTAGCTTCGAGGCAATCTTCTCGGCGGCGCCACAGACTTTCGCCCCGTTGGACCTGACTGTTGAGGTCTCCTCACCTCGATTTTGAGAGAAAGGCCCGATGTCTTATGACACCGGGCCTTTTACTTTCAAAGCTATAGGGACTTTCAGAAGCACATCGCTTACCGCCCACCGAACGAACCGCCGCCGGAACCGCCGCTGCTACCGCCAAAGCCGCCTGAGCCACCGGATGGCGAGGCCGCATTGATTGTCGCGGTGATATCCGCAAATCCGTACGACAATTGCGTGCCGAGGTCAGAGAACCCAGCCGCGAACGACGTGCCCCCGAACGCTGGCACCGCTCCGGCCAATCCGCTGTCAGCCACGGAATCCGCGAACGCCGAGCCATTGTAGAAACGCAACCCATACCAGTCGTACGGACGATAATTCCAATAGAACACCGTGTCGGAGGCATTGGCATCAAGCCATTCCGGATCGGATACTTGCGGATAGGCCATGGCCAGCTCCCGCATCACCCGGTCGGATATGCCAAATGCGGCAGCGTAGACCATATACCAATCCCACAGCGTCAAATCCGCGACTCCACGGTACTTGAAGTTCGAGAAGCCTTGCATATATCGTTTGAGACCCAAGCATTGCCCGGCCATCTGCTGACCATGATCGGTCAGCACGTAGGAATTCCCCATCAGGAAGCAGAATATGCCGACCGTCATCAGGGGAATGCCGATGAGGGCCCCGGCCACCAGATATCCGGCCAAACCGTTGATGAATATGCTGGCGCCACCGATCAGCACGGTGATTGCCCCGGGAATGAGCCATCCGTTCTCGGTTTTCGGCGCGATATCCGCCGCCGCGAATTCGGTCTTGCACGCATTGGTGAACTTTTCGAGTTCCTTGTAGCCGTCTTTCCAATCCTTGCAGGCGTCTTTGATGTCATCCATGTCAAATGCCGTACGACCTACGCGCTCGGAAATCACGGTGAGCAGATAGAGCAATGCCCGCTCAGAAGCACTGAGATCGGGCTGGTGTGCATCGGACACGCTAGATGCGGCAGATCCAGATCCGCCAGATCCAGATCCATCAAATACGGATTCGACGAATACTGATTCATCAAATCCCTCAGATACGCCGTAATCGGACTGCCACAGCATCACAATCGTGCTATTGGTACGCGCATTATTGCGCTTGTATGGATCGGACCCGATTCGCTGACTGAGCTCCACCGGAGAAACTTGTTTCAGATCCACGCCGATATACAGGTCCGCCGAACCGGGGAACACAGCAATGACTTTCTTCACGGCCAGAGAAAGCAAGGTCGCGACGAGTTGGCGCTCGGAAATGTCGGGTTTGTCGCCGGAAGTCACGATATCGATGAGTTTGGCCGCCGATGCGGGGCTCAGCTCGGGGCGATCGCGCCAATATTCGATGGAGCCACGGTAACGTGAACGTCCGGAGGAGCGTAAGGCTGCAACAACACCAATAATCCCGAATATCAGGCCGGCCGATATGGTGGTCATCCAGTTGTTCAGGCGCCTTGTGGAGCGTTGGCGTTCCAGATTGCGCCAGAACCGTTCGTCGTCGGCTTCGTCTTCCTTCAACTCCTGCAGATGATCGTCGGTCTCGACACGAGCCATATCTCCCGCCTTGGCCGCGTCGAAAGCGGCCACCACGTCTAGGTACTCGCCGCTTTTCACATCATTTACGGTGAAGGTGAAGCTGCCATCCTTGGTTCGGCCGGTTTCCGAGGTTTGTTCAGTGTGCAGCCAAGTCCACGAGTTGCTCGCGGTCACACCTTTGGGGAAATGCACCGTGCCGGTGACCGTACCAATCGGCACCTGATTGTTCTCACCGAATGGCTCCCATTGGAAGGTCGCCACGTCCTTCCACTTGGTGGCCACGTCATGCATGGTGAAGCTCACCGTGAACTTGATGCTGTTGGTTTTTACGGTGGTGGGAATATTCCAGCCGATCTCCACGGTTTGGTCTTGCCATCGTCATCCTTGCGTTTGCGCAACTTGATATCGATATGCTCCGTGACTTTAAGATCGCCGTCGGCGGTGGCGGTCACATCGTAATCAAGCGTGCGGTAGCTCAGGTCGGCACCATCTGTGCCGAGAATCAAGGCACCGGCACAGAGTGCGGCAAGAATCAGCGCACCGACAAGGCTTAAGCCCAGGGCACGAACAATGCGTTTCGGCATAGGCATGCGCTACCGCCCGCCGAACGAGCCGCCACCTGAGCCACCGAACGAGCCGCCGAAACCGGAGCCGCCGCCCGAACCGAAGCTGGAGAAATCGCCACCGGAATCGGCGGATGGTGCTGCCGCGCTGATGGTCGAACTGATGTCCGCCAGACCGGAGTTCAGCTGCGAGCCGAGGTCGGAGAATCCGCCGGCAAACGACGTGCCTCCGTAAGCCGGAGCTGGGCCGCCAACGCCTAGGTCCATCTGCCCGGCAGCATCGTGGTCGAATGGACCATTATGACGGTGGCTGTACCAGCCATACGGGCGGTAGTTCCAGTAGAACAACGAGTTGGAGGCATTGGCATCCAGCCAAGCCGGGTCGTTGACCTGAGGATATGCTTTGGCCAGTTCACGCATCACGCGATCGGAAATGCCAAACGCGGCGGCGTAGACCATATACCAATCCCACAAGGCCAAATCGGCGGTACCCCGGTCGGTGAAGTTGGAGAAGTCTTCCATATAACGCTTAAGGCCCAGAGTCCGGCCGGCGATATCCTGCCCTTGATCAGTGAGCACGGTCATCGCGCCGGCCATCGAGCAGAACAGTCCGACCAGGAATATCGGCAGCCCGATAAGACCAGCCACCGGGTATCCGATAAAGCTGTTGGCCAGCAGCGAACCAAATCCCAGCACGGCGGCCAATACGCCGGGTAGGATCCATTGCCAGTCCACAGAGCGCGTGGCACCCAGCCGCTGGTATTCCATGCTGCATGCACCGGTGAATTTGCCGAGCTCAATATAGCCGTCTTGCCAGTTCTGGCAGGTCGCCTTCATCTGGTTCAGGTCGAATACCGGGCTGCCCACGCGCTGAGAAATGACGATGAGCAGGTTCAGCAGCGCATCTTCCGATTCGCTCAATCCCAACTGTTGCGCGTTGGGTGCCTCATCAATGGCGAGCGGCAGAATCACGATGGTGCTGGTGATGCCTGCCGCATACTGCTTGCCTTGGTCGGCGGCAATCATTTGGCTCAAGCCCACCGGCGTGGCCTGGCTCATGTCGATGCCGCGATACATGTCCGACGGCCCCGGATAAATGGCGATGGCCTTCTTGACGGCGAGCGACAGCATGGTGGCGGTCAGCTGGCGGTCTTCATCGGATTGGCGCGTCGACGGATCGACCACGCGAATCAGACGGGCTGCGGAAGCCGGACTGATGCCGGGCTGGTCGCGCCAGTATTCGACGCTGCCACTGTATTGCGCACGCCGGTTGCTGGAGATCACAGCCCAGATACCCCACGCGCACAACGCGATGCCGAGCACGATGCTGACAATCCAGAACACGAGACGAGCTCTGGCAGCGAATCGTTGCTTGTCGAGCCAGCGCTGCTGTTGCTTATATTCGTCCTGTTTCAGGTCCTTGAGATGATTGCCGGTTCCCTTGCGGGCGATGCCCTTGGCTTTGGCGGCATCGAACGCCGCGACCACATCGAGGTAGTCGCCATTGTGGATGTTGTAGGCCGTGAACGTGTAGCTGCCGTCGCTGTTGCGCTTGGTTTCCGAGGTGCGCTCGGTGTGCAGCCATGTCCATGAGGTTTTGCCGGTGATGCCGTTGGGGAAATGGACGGTGCCGGTGACCGTGCCGATAGGCACTTGGTTCTTCTTGCCGAACGGCTCCCATTGGAAGGAGGCCACGTCTTTCCATTTGGTGGCCACATCGTGCATGGTGAAGCTTACATCGAACTTCATGCTGTCGGCCTCGGTGGTGACCGGAATATTCCAGCCGATCTCCACGGTTGTGTCATCTTCGGTGGCGGAGGCGCTGGGCTTGAGGCCATCGGTACCGGGCGTGTATGCCTTTGGATGGTCGCTGCCATCGCTCACATCGGCGACATACCAATGGTTGGCGTAGTCGCTGTTCCATTCCTTGTCGGAAGAGACGTCACTGGGCAGCTTGGGCTCGCTCTGTTGTGCGTAGTCGATGCCGTCGGTGACGTTGCGCACGCTGATATCGCTGATATCAGTCAAGGTGCCGGAGTTCAGCGTGTATTGCTGGAACAGCTGCTTCCACGGCTTGGTGTTGTCGTCACTGTCGGTACGCTCACGCATCTTGACGTCGATATGCTGCGTGACCTTCAAATCACCGTTCGCGGTGGCGGTCACGTCATAGTCCAGCGTGCGGTAGCTGAGGTCGGCCGAATCGCCGAACGCGGAAGTCCCGATTATCGCCAAGGTGATAACTGCCAACACCACCGTGGCAACAATGCTGATGATTCCGGCGCGAATGAATCGTATCCGCATATCTTCCCTCTCTTAAGACAATACGGGCCCGGCCGGCGGCTTACCGGACGGGCCTGAAGCGGGTCAGAACTGGACCTGTGGCACCTGACGGGAAGCCTCATCGGCCTCGAAGTATTGCGCCTGCTCAAAGTGGAACAGACCGGCGATGATGTTCGTCGGCACGGTTTCGATGGCGGTGTTGAGCTTCAGGACCACGTCGTTGTAGAACTGACGGGCGTAGGCGATCTTGTTCTCCAGTTCCTTGAGCTGGTTCTGCAGATCCATGAAGTTCTGGTTGGCTTGCAGCTGCGGATATGCCTCAGCCGTGGCTTGCAGGTTGAACAGGGCGCGGGACAGCTGGTTTTCGGCGGCGGCGCGCTGAGCAGTGGTCGTGCTCGGGTTGCTGGCCGCAGCCACTACGCCGGCGCGGGCGGCGGTCACCTGAGTGAAGACTTCAGACTCGTGGGATGCGTACCCCTTGACGGTATTCACCAGGTTCGGGATGAGGTCGGCGCGCTGCTTCAACTGCACGTCGATTTGCGCCCAACCGTTCTTCACACGGTTCTTCAGCGTCACCAAGTTGTTATAGGCGCTGACGCCCCAACCAATCAAGACAACGATAATAACGACAACGACAATGCCGACGATCAGACCAGTACTCACCTATGCTCCTTTGCTGGACCTTGCTGTGACCATTCTTCCACACTCGCACCGTAAACAGAAGATTCATCACAGAGTATTCATCGTGCGGACTTGTCTTGTACCGCTTTACCCGCCGTTCTCCCGTCGATCGACCGAAGCGGGAAGTCGCCGCCCAGTCCGACGAAGTATTCCAGCTCGCTCCGTTGCGAGAACGGTAATACTCGGCAATACTCGCCCTCAATATGCGAAAGCCCGCCTTGCGGCGGGCTTTGCCGTTTCTCCTACGCACAAATCATTACGCCGCGCGCAGGAAACGATCAGCCGAAGCGACCGGAGATGTAGCGCTCGGCTTCTTCGTTTTGCGGGTTGTTGAACATCGTGATGGTGTCCGCGAAGTACTCGAGGTGACCGGGCTGGCCCACGGCCTTCAGGTTGAAGAAGGCGGTGTAGTCGGCGATACGGGCGGCCTGCTGCATGTTGTGGGTCACGATCACGATGGTGTAGTCGCTCTTGAGCTCGTTGATCAGATCCTCGACGGCCAGGGTCGAAATCGGGTCCAAAGCGGAGCAGGGCTCGTCCATGAGCAGCACCTGCGGATGGACGGCCACGGCGCGGGCGATGCACAGACGCTGCTGCTGGCCACCGGACAGGCCGATGCCGGGGTTGTCGAGACGATCCTTGACCTCTTCCCAGAGGTTGGCGCCGCGCAGGGCCCATTCGACCAGATCGTCGGCGTCGGACTTGGCCAGATGGTGGTTGTTCAGGCGCACGCCGGCCAGCACGTTCTCGCGGATGGACATGGTCGGGAACGGGTTCGGGCGCTGGAAGACCATGCCGACATCGCGGCGCACGGCCACCGGATCCACGTCCTTGTCGTACAGGTTCTTGCCCTCGAGCAGCACCTCGCCCTCGACGTGCGCGCCGGGGATGATCTCGTGCATGCGGTCCAGGGTGCGCAGCACGGTGGACTTGCCGCAGCCGGACGGGCCGATGAAGGCGGTGACCTTGTTCGGCTCGATGTTGATGTTCACATCCTCGACGGCCAGGAAGTCGCCGTAGTAGATGTTCTCGTGGTTGACGTCAATACGTTGTCCCATGATGTTTCCTTATGTTTCCTTGTGTTCTTAAGGCTTAGGCTGAGCGGCTGGGCTTAGCGTTCGGTCTTGACGGCGAAGACCTTCGCCACGATTCGTCCGATGAGGTTCAGCAGCAGCACGATGACGATCAGCACGAGGGCGGCGGCCCAGGCGCGCTCCATCGGGATCGTGGTCACGCAGGTGGCGTCGGCGTTGGGCGGGCAGTTCGCGTTGAGCTTCGAGTACTCCTGGTAGACGTACACCGGCAGGGTGGTCATCTGGCCGGAGAACAGGTTCACATTGGTGCTGGCGATGAAGCCGGCGGTCATGAGCAGCGGGGCGGTCTCGCCGATCACGCGGGCGATGGCCAGGATGGCGCCGGAGACGATGCCGGGCAGGGCGGTGCGCAGCACGATCTTGGTGATGGTGCGCTGCTTGGTGACGCCCAACGCCAAGGAGGCCTCACGAAGGTCGTTCGGCACGATCTTCAGCATCTCCTCGCAGGATTTGACCACGGTGGGCAGCATCAGCAGGGAGAGGGCCACGGAGCCTTCGAAACCGTTGATGGTGCCGGGGCCCAGCAGAATCGTGAACATCGAGAAGGCGAACAGGCCGGCCACGATGGAGGGAATGCCGCTCATCACGTCGACGAGCAGGGAAATCGTGGTGGCGAGCTTGCCGCGGTTCGAGTATTCGACCAGGTACACGGCGCACATCAGACCGATCGGGATGGAGATGATCATGGCGCCGGCGGTGATCTCGAGCGTGCCGATGATGGCGTGGAGCACGCCGCCGTAGCCTCCGGACGGGGTCTGGCTGCCGCCGACCACGCCGGTCATGTTGTAGCTCAGGAAGTTCAGGTTCAGCCGCTTGGCGCCGTTGACGATGGTGGTCCACAGCAGGGAGACCAGCGGGATGCAGGCGATCACGAACGCCACCGCGATCAGGACCCACATGAAGCGGTCCATGACGTTACGGCGCTGGATGGCGGAACGGGTCGGGCGGAAACGATCGAAATCGATCTTGGGCGCACCGGACATCGGGGTCTTTTCAGTGTTCTCGGCAGCAGTCATCACGCAGTCGCTTTCTCGGTAAGCTTACGGGCGATGAAGTTGACCACGAAGGTGATCAGGAACAGAATCAGACCGGTTCCGATCAGCGTGGAGACGCCCAGATCGTTGGCTTCAGGGTACTGTGCGGCGATGTTCGCGGCGATGGTCTGGTTCTGCGAGGCCTGCAGCAGTTTGATGGAGTAGTTGAGGCCCGGGGACAGGATCATCAACACGGCCATCGTTTCGCCAAGCGCGCGGCCGAGAGCCAGCATGGAGGCGGACACGATACCCGACTTGCCGAAGGGCAGCACGGCAAGACGAATCATCTCCCACTTGGTGGCGCCAAGCGCCAGCGCGGCCTCCTCATGCAGGCGCGGGGTCTGCATGAAGATATCGCGCGACATGGAGGTGATGATCGGCAGGATCATGACGGCGAGCACCACGGCCACGGTGGCCACGGTACGCGACGGGTTGGCCGCCGGGCCCTCGAACAGCGGGATCCAGCCCAGATGGTTGGCCACCCAGTTCCAGAACGGGTAGATGGCGGGCACCAGAATCAGGCCGCCCCACAGGCCGTAGATGACGGAGGGGATGGCGGCGAGCAGATCGACCACATAGCTCAGCGCGGTGGCGAGCTTCTTGGGTGCGTAATGAGAGATGAACAGCGCGATGCCGATGGACACGAAGAAGGCGATCAGCAGCGCCAGCAGCGACACCAGCACGGTGCCGAACAGCAGCGGGAGCACATAGCTCCAGAAGTTGTCGGCCTTGCCGCCGGTGAAGCTGGACACGGTTTTGCTGTTGGCGGCCTGATCGCCGCCGATCAACGGCCATGCGCGGAAGAACAGGAACAGGAACACAGCGGCGAGCACAACCAGGATCAGGATGCCGCAGGCGTATGCCACACCGCGGAACACCTTGTCGGCGGTCTTGCCGCCAACCGGCTGTACAACCGTTTTGTCTTGCGAACTCACGGATTCTCCTTATATAGGGTGGTTATCAAGTATTCGAGTGGTGCGGTTGCCCGTCGGCGACGTTGTCAAACCGTTGGGGTCCTGACCCGACTGAAGCCGCAGCCGTATGGTTTACGACTGCGGCTTCATGCTGGCGACTGTGCATTCACAGTTCGGCGTTCAGAGGTCAGGCCCAGTCCATGCGACCCTGTGGGCCGACGGCATCACTTGGTCTTGATGGCCTCGATGGACTTGGCGACCTTGGTCTTCAGGGAGGCGGGCAGCGGAGCGGTGCCGGCGGCATCCTGAGCGGCCTTCTGGCCTTCGTCGGAGGTCACGTAGGTCAGCCATGCCTTGGCGAACTCGGCCTGCTTGGCGTCCTTGTAGGCCGGGCAGACGACATCGTAGGAGACCAGGACGATCGGGTAGGCGCCGTCGGCCTTGGTGGCGTGGTTGATCTTGATGACGACGCGGTTGTCACCGGTGACGGTGGTGTCCTGCTTGGAGTCCTCGATGACCTTGGAGCCGGCCTTGGCGGAGATCACGTTGTACTTCTCGCCGACCTTGACGGCCACGGTGCCCAGATCGCCGACCTGGGAGAAGTCGGCGTAGCCGATGGTGCCGTCGGCCTGCTTGACGGTGGAGATCACGCCGGAAGTGCCCTTGGCGCCCTGGCCGACCTCGTTCGGCCAGTTCTCGGAGAGGTCGTAGTTCCAGTTGTCCGGGGTGACGTCCTTGAAGTAGGAGACGAAGTTCTGGGTGGTGCCGGACTTATCGGAGCGGTGCACGACGGTGATGTCGGTGTCGGGCAGCTTCAGGTCCTTGTTCTGCTCGGCGATGGCCGGGTCGTTCCACTTGGTGATCTTGCCGTCGAAGATCTTGGCGATGGTGGCGGCGTCCATGTTGATGTGCTTGCCGGCATCGGAAACGCCCTTGAGGTTGAAGACCACGGCGATCGGGGAGATGTAGACCGGAACGTCGAAGGCGGAGCCGGAGGCGCACACGGACTTGGACTGCTCGACCTCGTTATCGGCGAGGGCCTTGTCGGAGCCGGCCCATGCGGTGGCGCCGGTCAGGAAGGTCTGCACGCCGGCGCCGGAACCGGACGGGTTGTAGGCGATCTTGGCGTCCGGGTTGGAGCCCTGGAAGCCGGCGATCCAAGCTTCGACGGCGGCCTGCTGGGAGGAGGCGCCGGCGCCCTGGAAGTCGCCGGAGACCGGAGCGGCCTTGGCGGTGGAGTCGGAGGAAGCGTTGTTGTCGGTCTTCGCGGCGCTGTTGTCGCCGCAGGCAACCACGGAAGCAAGCATCACAATGCCGGACAGCGCGGCAATGGAGCGAACGAGGATGTTCTTCTGCATGATTATTACCTAATCCCTCTATCAACTATTCGCGGGCGGAGCGAAACCGCCCGGTCAATTCTTGACAACTACAAGACTATTAGCGGTTTCGAAAAGGCGGAACCGAAATCAGTAAACAGAAGATGAACACTTGGATGTTTATGGGCTACGTTGAGGCTACGTAGTTTTTGGAGCGGACTCGCCTGCGGCGAGCCCACAATCCACAACAAAAAAGCGACCCGAAGGCCGCCTTCCATTTACTCCGCGGGAGTATCGATCTTGTATCCGAGACCGCGCACGGTAGTCAGATACTTGGGGTGCGCCGGATCCTCCTCGATCTTGGAGCGCACGCGCTTGACATGCACATCGAGCGTCTTGGTGTCGCCCACGTAATCCGAGCCCCAGATGCGGTCGATCAGCTGATGACGGGTCATCACGCGGCCCTTGTTCTGCATGAGATATTCGAGCAGCTCGAATTCCTTGAGCGGGAAGAACACGGTCTCGCCGCGCACGGTGACCTGATGCTGGCCCACCTGCATGGCGATGTCGCCGCACACCAGCGGAATGTCGTCGTCCACGGTGCCGGAGGCCTGGGCGGTGGCCTGGTTGCGACGCATCACGGCCCGGATGCGCGCCAGAAGCTCACGGAAGGAGTACGGCTTGGTCACATAATCGTCCGCGCCAATCTCAAGGCCGACGACCTTATCGATTTCGGCGCTCTTGGCGGTGAGCATAATAATCGGCACACGGCTCTGCTCACGAATGCGACGGCACAGCGCAGTGCCGTCAATGCCCGGCAGCATCAAATCAAGCAGCACCAAATCGATGCCGCCCTTGGTGAACAGTTCCAGACCTTCCTCGCCAGTGGCGGCGGCGGACACGTCGTACCCCTCGCGTGTGAGCTGGTATACCAGCGGCTCGCGATAGGATTCCTCGTCTTCGACGATAAGAATGCGTGCCATAGTAGCCTTTCTTGGGTATGTTCCCGTGCGCATAGGCGCAAAGTTTTCCGACACCATCGTAACCATTTGTTCTCCGTTAGCCTGCCGTTTCCCGAAAGTACGTAATTGCTCAATGAGGCTACACGCCACGGGCGAAACCAGCCCGCCATGCGATCGTCCGACGCCGCATCGGCGCCGCCGGCGCTACTCCCGCGCCGCCGAGCCGTTCGGCGTGCCGCCATGGCCGCCATCCGGCGCACCGTCCGTCACCGCCGCGCTCGGCGTGTCCGCACCGTCCCCGTCCTGCGCTGATTCATCATCCTCATCCGCGGCGGCCGGCAGTTCGATGGTGAACGTGGAGCCCTCCCCCTTGCGCGACCATACCGAAATGCGTCCGCCGTTCTCCTGAACGCAGTGCTTGGTGATGGCCAGACCAAGTCCCGACCCTCCGGTTTCACGGGAACGGGCCGGATCGACCCGGTAGAACCGTTCGAAAATACGGTCCAGCGACTTGGCGGGGATGCCGATGCCCTGATCGACCACACGGATGGTGACCTTGCCGTCACGCTCCGCCACGCCGACGGCCACCGTGGTGTGCTCGGGCGAATAGTGGATGGCGTTTTCGACGAGGTTCTTGACCGCGGTCTGCATCGCCTCCCGATCGGCCTTGATCATGGGCACCGCCACCTGCGGGGCCACGGCATCGTCCGCAAGCCTGGTCGGCACCGGCTTGCCGTTGACGCTCAGGCAGATGTCCACATGGCGCGAGTCGGCTTTGACCTGATTGTCGGCGATGGCGGCACGGGCCACATCCAGCGCGCAGATGCGCCGCGCGTTGATCATGCCCTGTGGGCTCTGGGCCCTCTGCAGGTCGATGAGATGATGCACCAGCTCGGTCAGGCGCGCGGATTCCTTGGAGATGCGGCCGGAGAAGTACCGCACGGCGTCCGGATCGTCGGCCGCGTCGGTCACGGTTTCGGCGAGCAGCGAGATCGCGCCGGCCGGAGTCTTGAGTTCATGCGAGACGTTGGTCACGAAGTCGCGGCGGACGGCCTCGAAACGACGCTGTTCGGACATGTCGTTGATGAAGATGGCATACAGGTCGTCGCCGATGTCGCCGATGCGCACACGCAGGTACATCGTGTTGGACGGGCGCGACTGACCGGCCTCAAGCCCGCGGCCGTTCGAGGATGGATAGGCGCCGTGGTTGACCGGCAGCCGGACCTCGCGCTCGCGCACACCGCCATCGTTGGCGACCTGGGTGAGAATGTCCTCGATCTCACGCGAATTGAGCCGCCCCCCGGACACCAGGGCGAACGGCTCCGAACCAGGGCTTGCGTATTGGACCAGACCATTGCGATCGGTGACGATCAGGGCTTCGGGCAGCGCTTCGATCAGACGCCGCTCGGTGGGGCGCACGGGCACATCGACGCCGAACAGGGAACGCGCGTCCTCATCGCCGGACAGGTCCTGTTCGGCGGCAAGGCGACCCGAAACACGGCCCTTGTTGTAGGCGATGACGGCGACCCATGCCAACGCCAGCACGGCGAGCACCACGGTCACGACGATCTGCGAGATATCCATGACTCCCAGAGTAAAACGCCCGAGGCGTAGTGCCCTGCATAGACTACGTAAGTTCGCCTACTGTTCATCTTATCGGCCGGCATACGAAAGGAGCACCACCCTTGCCGGGTGATGCTCCTTGTCGCGGACCGCCGCGGACGAGCGGGGATCAGAGCTCGTAGTCCTTGTCCTTGCTTTCCTTGATCAGGAACAAGGCGAGCAGGGCGAGCGCGGCCATGATGGCCATGTACCAGCCCACGCCGGCCACGCCGAACTCGGAGGAGACCAGCGCCTGGGCGATGGTCGGGGCGAACGCGCCGCCGAAGATAGCGGCGAGGTTGTAGCTCAGGCCGGCGCCGGAGTAGCGCACGTGCACCGGGAACAGCTCGGGCAGGTACGCGCCGCAGGGGCCGAACAGGCCGCCCATGATCACGAAGCCGACGCACAGGAAGATCATGATGTGGGAGACGGAGTGCACCAGCAGTATCGGCACGAAGAAGCTGAACACCAAGGCGGCGGCGGTCACGGTGATCATGACCTTCTTGCGACCCACCTTGTCGGCATACACGCACGAGACCACGATGAAGATGGCGAAGAACACCACGGAGCACATCTGCATAAGCAGGTACTCGCTTTGGGTGAACTTCAGGCCCTTGACGCCGTAGGCCAACGACCAGGTGCCGAGCACGTAGAACAGGGTGTAGGTGATGCCCATGGCCACGGTGCCGAGCAGGACCTCCTTCCAGTACGGCAGCAGGTCACGCAGCGGGTGCTTGGAGGTGCGCTTCTCCTCGGAGGCCTTCTTGAACACCGGGGTCTCGGACATGCGGGCACGCACGTACAGGCCGATGGCCACCAGCACGGCGGAGCACAGGAAGGGGATGCGCCAGCCGAAGGCGAGCATCTGCTCCTGGCTCAGGTTGGCCTCAAGCACCAGGTTCAGACCATAGGCGCAGAAGAAGCCGATCGGGGCGCCCAGGTTCGGGAAGGAGCCATACAGGGCGCGCTTGTCGGCCGGGGCGTTCTCGGTGGCGACCAAGGCCGCGCCGGACCATTCACCGGCGAGCCCCACGCCCTGGCAGGCGCGGCAGATGCACAGGATCACGATGGACCATGCGCCGATCTGCTCATAGCCGGGCAGGCATCCGACCAGGAAGGTGGCGATGCCCATGGTCATCAGGGCGATGACCAGCGTCTTCTTGCGGCCGAGCTTGTCGCCGAAGTGGCCGAACAACATGGAACCGAACGGGCGGGCGAGGAACGATACGGCGAAGGTCACGAAAGCCATCAGCGTGGCCAGGGCCTGGTTGGACTTGGCGACGTCCGTGAAGAAAATCGCGCCGAAATAGCTGGCGGCGGCGATGGAATAGCAGTAGTTGTCGTAGAATTCGATGGCGGTGCCCACCATCGAGGCGGCGATGATCTCGGGAACGGAATCCTTCTTCACCGGTTTGGCCACAGTCGCGGATGCGCTTGCAGACATTGTCCTTCTTCTTTCTCCTCTTGCGGATAAACCCCGGTGCGGCGTGCGCATCACGTGTTCGCGATGACGGACGAATCAAGCACAGCGACCGGGATACGGGAGAAGGACTGGCACGGCTTGTGGCCCCAGCGATGAGCTCCCGCACATCGCCGTGCCGAACACCGAGTATGACTCAGGTTATAAGCAATAGTTTGAAAGCGCTCATATAGTGGTCATCATATCCAAAGCGTGGATGGTGAGATGGGCCAGCCCGCCGATTACAGGCGCTTGACGATGTCGACGGCCAGACGGGCGGCGGTATCGGCGTAGTCGGAGATGTCGAACTTCTTGAATACCTCGTAATCAGTGTCGGCGTTGTCGGAAAGGGCACGAATCACCAGTGCCGGCACGTCATTGCGGGCGGCGACCTGTGCCACGGCGGCTCCTTCCATCTCCACGGCGTCAGCCCCGGTGAGTCGGATGACCTCCTCGACCTTTTGGGGCGTGTCCACGAAGTAGTTGCCGGAGGCGATGATGCCGGTGATGTGGGTAATGCCCGCATTGGCAAGCGCCTCGTCGGCAACTTCCAGCAGACGGTCATCAGAGTGGAATTCCTCCACCGGAGCGTCCGCAGTGCCGGGCTTCCACTGGCCTACGAGCCGCATGTCAGTGTCGAGGTAGCGCAGGGTGCCGCCGAGCACCACGTCGTTGATGTGCAGGTGGGTGTTGAGGTTGCCGGCGATGCCGCTGAAAATCACGGCGTCCGGGGCGAACTCGTCAATCAGCAGCTGCGTGGTGGCGGCCGCATTGACCAGTCCCATGCCGCCTACCGTTGCGGCAACCTTGATGACGTCAGAACCAAAGGAGTCGACCGTGCCGGACACGATGTCAAGGCTGCCCTTGGCGGTGTGCGTCACATGCGTGAGCGATTTGGCGATCAGCGCCACTTCCTCATCCAATGCGCCAATAATAGCTACAGTTTTCATACCCATACGTAAGTTCCTTTCACAACGCTTTCGACTCCCATGTCAGGGGAGGTGGCCGCCGAATGGCAGGCTGAGGGGTAGAGACGTTTCGTTGCATTGCTCCTGCGAGAGAGCCGATGACGCAACTCAGTGCCAACGCCGCGTGGCCACGGCTTCCGCAAGCTCGCGCAGCAAGGCCTCGGTTTCTTCCCAGCTGATGCACTTGTCAGTAATCGACTTGCCATAGACCAGCTGATCAAGCGGCGCGGCCTTCTGATTGCCTCCTTCAATAAAGCTTTCCATCATGATGCCGGTGATGCCCTGTTCGCCAGCTGCAATTCTGCTGGCAATATTGCGCACGACTTCGGCCTGACGATGTTCGTCCTTGCCGGAGTTACCGTGCGAGCAATCAACAATCAGACCATGCGAGGCGGCGGATTCAGCGGGCATTTCGGCGCGTACGTCTTCCATGGCTTTGGCCACGGATTCGGCATCGTAGTTCGGGCCGTGAATCGAGCCGCGCAACACCACATGGCAGTCCGGGTTGCCAAGGGTCTCGACTGCGCAGGCACGCCCCAGATGGTCAATGCCGAAGAACGTGTGCTGCTGGGCAGCGGCGAAGCAACCGTTGACCGCCGCCTTCACCGAACCGTCGGTGGCGTTCTTAAAGCCGACCGGCATGGAAAGCCCGCTGGCCAATTGGCGGTGAATCTGGCTTTCCGTGTTGCGCGCACCAATGGCGCCCCAACTCACCGCATCCGAGATGAACTGCGGACTGGTGGGCTCCAGGAATTCCGTGGCGGCCGCCAATCCTTCCTTCAGCACACCAAGCAAGGTTTTGCGGGCAAGCAACAGGCCCTTGCGGATATTGTGGCTGCCATCAATATCCGGGTCGTTGATCAGGCCCTTCCAGCCGATGGTGGTGCGCGGCTTCTCGAAGTACACGCGCATGACGATGAGCAGCTGCTCGCCGAGCTCGTCTTTCAGCTTGGCCAATCGATGCGCGTAGTCCAGCGCGGCCTTCGGGTCATGAACCGAACAGGGGCCGACGATGACCAACAACCTGTCATCTTGGCCGTACAGGCACGCGCGAATCTCATCACGCGAGTAGGCGACGATTTCCTGAGCCTGATCGGTCAGCGGGAGCTCAGCGAGCACTTGCGCGGGCGTGGGCAGCGGCTCCAACTCCAATACGCGGCGGTTGATGATGCGACTGACACCCACCTGATCCTCCCAACGAGGCACATCGGTGACGACGAGCGGATTCTTCCCCTCCCCCATCGCCTGACGAATGGCGCGAAGCTCTTCCGGGGTGTTCAACGGCTGCGGACCGACTTGCAACGGACGCAGCGAATGCGCTGCTTCCTCCTGCTGCTGCATAACATCTCTCCTTGGGTCAGTATCTTTCCCAAGGATAAGGTGTCACGGGAACAAACTGACATGACCACCGTTATTGGCAAAGAATGCTCACTGAGTGGGTCTCAGTGAGCATTTCTACAAAGACAAAGCTATTTAGCCGAGCGGCGAGCGGTGACGGCGCCGGCCAGGGTGTGCAACAGTTCGTTGGTGCGATCCCACGGCACGCAGGCATCGGTGACGGACTGGCCGTAGACCAGCTGGTCGAGCGGGGCCGGCTTCTGATGGCCGCCCACCAGGAAGCTCTCCATCATCACGCCGGTGATGCCCTGCTCGCCATGCGCCAGACGCTCGGCTATCTCTTCGATGACTTCGGCTTCGCGGCGCTCGTCCTTGCCGCAATTGCCGTGGGCGGCGTCGATGACGAGCCCGTGCCGGCTCGGCCCCGTCGCCTGCGAGGCCTTGAGATCTCCCAAAGCCCGGCGCACGGATTCGGCATCGTAGTTCGGGCCGTGGCCGGAGCCGCGCAGCACCAGATGGCAATCCGGGTTGCCTTTGGTTTCGGCGGAAATCACGCGACCGTCCAAGTTGATGGACAGGAAATGATGTTCGAAACCGGAGGCGTAGCAGGAGTCGGCGGCGGCCTTGACGGAGCCGTCGGTGGAGTTCTTGAAGCCCACCGGCATGGACAGGCCGCTGGCCAGCTCGCGGTGCACCTGGGATTCGGTGTTGCGCGCGCCGATGGCGCCCCAGCTGATCGCGTCGCAGATGTACTGCGGGGTGATGGGGTCAAGCCATTCGGTGGCGGCGGGCAGGCCAAGGCTCAGCACATCGGTGAGCACCTTGCGCGCCAGCCACATGCCCTTGCGGATATTGAAGCGACCGTCCAGATCGGGGTCGTTGATCAACCCCTTCCAGCCGATCGTGGTGCGCGGCTTCTCGAAATACACGCGCATCACGATCACGAGACGGTCTTCAAGCTCACGCTTGACGGCGGCCAGTTTCTCGGCGTATTCGTGCGCGGCCTTCGGATCATGGATCGAGCACGGACCCACGATGACGAGCAATCGATCGTCACGGCCATTGAGCACGTCGCGGATCTCCTGGCGTGAATGGAGCACCAACTCGCTCATCTCATCGGTGAGCGGCTGCTCCTTGAGAAAGGCGCGCGGCGCGGGAATCGGGTCGAGCTGGCGGATATTGACGTCGACGGTCTCGGGAAAGACGGCCTGCTCCCCCAACCGACGTTCATCCTCGGAACTATCCGGGCCACGTAACGCTGCCAATGCTCGACTCCTTTCCCGTAATCCGCGCACCGCGGGCATGCCGCCGTGGATGCGAAGGCCCCACTATAGCAGTTCGCCGCCGGCACCGCTGGCGGGACCGGCGATTATGGACCGTCCACGGCGGCACCGGGCTTGACGGGCGGCACCCACCCGTCAAGCCCATACGCCCTCTTATGCGAGCGCGCCCATCGGATCCCATGCGGGGAGCATGGTGGCCGGGGATTCCAAGGCCTTGCGGTACTCTTCGGGAAGCATGGCCTTGGGGACGGCGACCTCGTAGACGTATTCGGTGAACCAGTCGTCGGACATGGTGAAGTAGCCCTTGTCGGCGATCTTGGTGCCCCAAGAGTTCTCCACTCGCCAGCGGCGGGTGGTGCCGTCGTCGGCCACGTCAACGCCGGCGAAAGCCATGGCGTGGTTCATGGCGGAGTCACCGAAGCGCACGCGGGCTTCCTTGTCCAAATCGAAGTCCACGTCGTACACGCGGCCGTACTCGAACAGGTCGGTGGCCCAAGCGCCGTTCTCACGGTCCATGAACGGGTGGCAGTCGGCACCGAACCATACCGGGATGCCCTGCTCAACGAGAATCTGCTTGACACAGTCCTTCATGAACTGGTTTGGCACGTTGAGGTACTCGGTGGCGTCGCCGCCAGCCACATTGCCGAGGTGCTCGATGCCGATCTTCTTGCCCTTGGCGTGCTCGGTGCGCGGATCATCCACCAGGCACACGTAGTCCTCAAGACCAGCCGGACCCACGTACTTCTTCCAGAACTCAACCGGCGTAATCTCGCCGTCGCGGTGGAATTCGCCATCCTTGTCGGTCCATTCCCAGTCGAAGGAGACCGGCGGCTCGCCCAGGTGGATGGTCAGAATACGGTGGCCGGCAGCAGTGGCGTCGGCAATAATCGCCTCGACCTTGGAGGCATCGCCGTCAGCGGCGTACATGTGCGCCACGGCGGTGTGCAGCATGTGGCGCAGCTGGGTGTTCATCTCACCGGTGTT
The DNA here is from genome assembly GCF_026016385.1 of Bifidobacterium sp. FKU. Lineage (NCBI taxonomy): Bacteria > Bacillati > Actinomycetota > Actinomycetes > Bifidobacteriales > Bifidobacteriaceae > Bifidobacterium > Bifidobacterium sp. FKU. Next base: position 398,067 of record NZ_CP092888.1, on the reverse strand, counting down.
CTTGGAGGATTCGGTCTCCGGGAACAGGTCCTTGGGCACAGCGCCGTACTTCTTGTACACGTTCATGGCCATGGTCCACTGGCCGCCATCGCCCATCACGTCGGCGAGCAGGTGCTGCATCAGGCGGGAGTCGGACGGCTCCCCGGCAGCCACCAGAGCGGCCACATCCTTAAGGAAGTAGTTGACGCGCTCCAGCTTGTCGTAGTACATCGCGTAGTTCTGGGAGAACTCGAACTCCTTCAAGTTCATGTTCTTCTTGGCCACGAAACGGGCCACGTTCAGGGAGCTGAACAGCCAGCAGCGGCCGGAGCGATCCTGATGGGTGGCTTCGCCATTGTCAACGATGGTGGAGAAACGGCGCTGCATCAGACGAGCGCGGTCATAATTGCGAGCCACCTTGTCGATGCCGGCGGCGGTCACCGCGTTCATGGCCAGACGGTTGGTGCCACTCTGTGCGAAATCGCCGCGCAGGGTATTCAATGCTTCGCCGGTCAGAGGCGTCAATTCACTCATGTCATACTCCTTCTGTGATGGTGCGCTTGCGGCGCAGATCCAAACGAATACGGCACCTGGCTCGAAAGCGCAGGTGCCGTAATTCTTACCGCTAGTAGTCTAATCGAAGGCCTGTCATTCGCCGTTCTGCTCAGATACGGCTGTATTCTCCTGAGTCGGGGCCTCCGGTTCGCCCTGTGTCTGGTGCTCGGACGGCTCAGACGATTCGGACTGCTCATTCTGCGCAGCCGAATCAGCCGGTGCCGCATCTGTCTCATTGTGATCGTCGGCAGCCGACTCGTTTCCGCTCAACTCACCCGGCTGATCATCGGCCTCGTTGTGCACAGGCTTGACTTCCGGGACGGGCGCGACCACCGGCAATGACGCCACGGCAGCGGCTTCCTGACTCTGACCAGAGGCCGCCGCATTACCACCGAAAGCAAATCCGGAGAACGCCTGCGAGAACATAGAACGCAGTTCCGAAACACGCTGGGTGATGACGGACTCGCGTTCCTGCAGATCGGCGATGCGCTTGGACAGACCGTCAAGCTCGCTTTGGGCGGCGGCGCGACGCTCCTCGATCTGCGCATCGGCTTCCTCGCCCGCCTTATGCACGATTGCGGCGGCCTGGATGTCCGCCTCCTCGCGCTTGGACGCGGCATATGAATCGGCTTGGTCGCGAGTGTTCTTGGCCTGGCCGACCAACTCATCGGCTTCCCGCTTGGCCGCCACGCGACGCTCTTCGAGGTGCTGCAGCAGTTCGTTGACCTTCTTCGTGGCCTCATCCTGCTGAGCGGCGATGTCGTGACGGATCTGCTCGACCTCGGCGTTGACCTGGCTCATCGTGCTGGTGCGCTTGACCTCGGCCTCATCAGTGATTTCCTGACCCTTGGTCTTGGCCGCATCAATGATTTCGCTGGCCTTGCGCTGGGCTTCGGTCATCATCTTGGACACTTGCTCGCGCACGTCGGCGAGCTTCTTGTTGGCCTCGGCGAGCGCCGCCTCAATCTGATCGTTGGAATCAGACTTAAGCTTGGTGATCTCCTCATTGGCGCTTTTGCGCATTGCGGCAACCTGCTGGGTCGCTTCCGCCTTCATGTCGGCGATTTCGCGCTCTTGAGTGGAGCGCTCGGAAGCCATCTTCTTGGTGTGCTCTTCGCGCGCGTTGCTGAGCTCAAGCTCGACGGTCTGACGCTGTTCGGTGATGGTCTTGGCGGTTTCGGAGCGCAGTTGTGCGGCGTCCTCGTTGGCGGAGGTGGTCACTGATTCGGCCTGATTGTTGGCGTTCGTCAGAATCGAGGCGGCCTTGGCATTGGCGTCGTCAACAATATGCTGGGCATCCAGCTTGGCATTGTTGATCAGTGTTTCGGCCTGCGCCTGAGCCGTGGTACGGATGGAGGACGCGTCCTGCTTGGCGCGTTCCAGCAGTTCGGTACTCGTCTGTTCGGCGGAGGCAAGCATCTGCTGGGCGTTCGCTCCCAAGGAAGCGAAGCTGTTGCCTTCCGGCTTCTTGTTCTTCTCTTCCTGAAGTTGGGCCTGCAGCTGCAGAATACGGTCGTCATCCGCCGCAATCTGCTCACGCATGCTGGCCAACGTCTGCTGCGCACGCTTCACACTCTCCTGAGTAGCGTCGAAGGCAGCATCGACCTTCTCCTTGTCATATCCTCGCAGCACCACCGGGAAACGATCCACCATCGCTGTTTATTCCTTTCGCACACGCATAAAGCTCTTGGCACATCCTTGAAGCACTGTAGCGCATCGCACTAGCGCTGAGCGTTGAGCGACGCGCAATCGTTACAATGCGTGCGAACCATGTTCTATTCCGGCGTGGCGCACAGCGTGCTAGGCGATGAGGATGCCGGAGCTGGAGGGCTTGAGATAGTAGCGTACGGCTTCGCGCACCACATCACGGCCAGCGGCGGTCTGCTGGTCGAGTGGTAGACCATGCTGGCTGGAATGCGCCGGAACGACCGGAGGGAAGCTGACGAATCCGCCCAGCACCCGCTCCTGGGTGGCGGTCCAGTTGAGCAAGTTGTAGAACAGCGAATTACATACGAACGTACCTGCGTCCGAACTCAGGGTGGCCGGAATCGAATCGTCCGTGAAATCATTCAGGATCGAGCGCAACGGCAGGCGGGTCCAATAGGCGGCCGGGCCATTGGGGTCGATGGGTTCGCGGCGTGGGGTCACGTTGTCCGCGTCCGGCCTGATCGCGTCCATCAGGTTGGTGGCGCATCGTTCAAGCATCACGCCTCGGGCTGCGTGCTTGAGCCCGGTGGCGATGACGATATTGGGCTTGGTGGCCTCAATAGTCTCTTTCAGCGTGGGCCAGGCTTTGGCGAAGCTCACCGGGATGCTGACGGCATGAACGGTGACGGCGATCTGCTCCAACGGATCGTCCGGAGCAGAGGAGACGCCCAGTCCCTGCTCGGCGATGGCCTTGGGCACTTCGACGGCGGGATTGACCTCCACGCCGTCATAGTGGTCGAAGCCGGAGATCACAACATTGAGTTCACGCATAATGCCAGTCTAGCGATGCATCTGGCCGGCCGCTTGGGCCAGCAGGGCGTGCATGCGGGCGCGAGCCTCTTCCTTGGGATCACGACCGAGAATCTCCTCGGCGATACGCTCAGCTGTGGGAATATCTTCCAACGTGGTGATCTTCAGGTTGGTTTCCGCACCGGAGACAATGGCGACGGGTTCATCAGGCAGATAATCGACCACTACGCGCGTGTCGTCGGTGGGATGGAAGTCCGGGTCGGCGGCAGCCAAATCGTAAGCGTGACGAATCGTCGCGAAGCGGAAGGATTGCGGGGTCTGCGCGCGGAAGGTGTTCGGGCGGTCCGGCACCGACTTGACCACTTTCAAATCGCCCAGATCCTCGGTCAACAGCACGGTGTCGGTTGAGGCGTAGGCCACGGTCGCGGCCGTGAACTGGTCGAGCGCATCAATCGAACCGTCGATGGCGGACTGTTCCACGAACGGACGGACGGCGTCATGGATCAGAATCTTGGCATCGTCCGGAATGCCAGCCGTAGCCAGCATGTCGAGCGCGGCGGCGGTACTGTCCACACGTTCGTCACCGCCGTCAATGATGACGCGGACCTTGGTGTAGCCCATCTCGCCAACCAACGTTTCCACTTCACCGCGCACCTTGGGATTGACCACCACCACGATGTCGCTGACGCGATCGCAATGTTCAAAGGCATCAATGCTCCAGCACACGATGGGCTTGCCGCCCACGGAGACAAGCTGCTTGGGATTATCGGGGTCGAAGCGCGTACCGAAGCCGGCGGCCAGCACTACGGCTACCACCGGCACGGTTTGTGCCGGTTTGGTGCCCTGAGCGGGGGCCGGCTGGACGGTAGGCGTCTCGACGGGGGTATCGAAATCTCTCTCAGTCATAGGCACCACCGTAGGGTGAGGGCTGGCCGTCCGTGAACTGCATCACATCTTCTCCACGGAATGTGCTCGCATTCTCCGTTTAGTCACGCACGATGAGGGCGAGGAGGCGGCCTTCGTGTGTTTTGTTGGCGAGCGCGGCGCGGCGGTGCGAGTACCACAGTGGGTTTTCGAGCGTGCACATGCTGTGGCTGATGTTGTCGATGCGCTCCGCGAGCTCGGCCGGGCCTTCGCCGTCCGTGCGGCACAGTTCGGCGAGTTCCGGGTCTTCCTCAAGGTACTGGGTGGCGGCGTGCACGCGCGGCATAGAATCGACCACCTGATGTACGCCGGCGAAAGCGAGGTCGATCATTGCCGCCTCGGCGATGTCGATGCCGGCACCACCGAAGCGGGTCTTCGTCTTGGTCAGCGGGAAGCGCTTGATGAACCGATCGGCGATCTCGTCGCCCACTTCATAGCAGTCGCCACAGATGCGCGGGCCGAGTGTGGCGACGATGTTCGCCGGGTCGGCACCCTTGCTCTTCATCAGGTCTACCGTGGCGCCGATCACACCACGCTCCAAACCACGACGGCCGCAGTGGGCCGCACCAATGATACCGGTGACCGGGTCGCCCAGCAGCACCGGCAGGCAGTCGGCCGCGAACATGCCCAGGGCGATGCCGGATTGTGCGGTGACCTGGCCGTCCGCCTCGATGACGCGCGGAGTGTCAGTCTCACCGTGTGTGCCGGACACGTCGAAGCCGAAGGGGGTGTTGATGACGAACGAGTCGTCCACGTCCACAGCCACGCCGGAATGTACTTGGGAGACCAGCGATAGGCGGGCTTGCACCGCTTCGGCGAGTGCGATGCGGTTCGACAGCACGGCCTCAGGTTCGTCGCCGGACTTGCCGCCGAGGTTCAGGTTGCCGTAATCGCCGGCGCTCAGGCCGCCCAGTCGCGTGGTGTACACCACCTTGATGCCGGGGGCCAGTGCGATGGGGATGGTCACCGGAATAGGGCGACCGGCTTTATCGGTAGAGCTGATGCTGTTGGAATCGAGGATTTCTTCGCTGTATTCAGGCATAAGGCATTCTTTCTTGGGTGCGGGCGGTGTTCATGATTCCCATGACCACCCCAGTCAGCCTACGGCTGACCACCCCAGTCAGCGGGGGCGGAGTGGTAGGTTATTCGGCTTTGAGGGTGGGCTTTTTGGTGCGCGAGCGGATGGCGGCGTTGATGGGCACCTGGTGCGGGCAGGGCATCGAGAACACGTGCGCCGGATTATTGATGGCGGGTACTGGCGCGCCATCGGCATCGCGCAGGCCGGTTTCCGGCACGGTAAAGACCAATGGTCTCTCGCCAGGCAGCAGGAATTCGACCTGTTGACCGGGCTCAATCTTGTTACGGCTCATCAGCGTGACACGTCCGTCTTCGTCCGCGCTCCAGCTCAGCACTTCGCCCACTACCAGCCATGAGCGGAAGTAGGCGGAGCGGTCGGTGTTCTGTGTGACCTTGTGCTCCGGGTAATAGAAGCCGGTGGAGTAGTCGCGGTGGGCCACCTTGTCGGTTTCCTCGAGCAGCCATTCGGGCAGTTCGACGTGTGGGGCCGGGCGAACGGCCGCATGTTTCCAATCGGTCTCAATCTGTTCGACCGCGGTGTTGGACTTGCGGCGCGTGGAACGGGCGTGAGAGCTCATGCCGTCGGGTTCGACGGCGGTGCCGGCCGGCGTACCAGAGGCAGTTGAGTCGACGGCATCAGCAACCGTCACGCGGTCACGTTCTGCGGCAACCGAGCCGGTGACCGAATCGGCAACCGCAGTATCAGAGCCACGGTCATATCCCTCATCGGCCACACCGGCGAACGCGGCATCAGCATTGCGCATCACTTGATCTTCGGTTCCTTGGCCAAAATCGGGGTCGCCCGGGCGAATCACACGGTCATGGAAAGGCTTCAAAACATTGCCATCAGCGTCTTCAAAACCGCGTTGAATCATGTATTCATTAACCGCGGTTTTGTAGGCGTTGGTCATGGCGGCGATATAGTAGGCGCTTTTCGCGCGGCCTTCGATTTTGAGGCTGGTGGCACCGGAGTCAATCAAATCATCCAAGTGCCCCAGCATATTCATGTCCTGCGAATTGAACAGATAGGCGCCGTTCTCGGTCTGCTCGATCGGGAAGTACTGGCCGGGGCGCTTCTCTTCCACGATCGAATACTTCCAGCGGCATGGCTGGGCGCATTCGCCGTGATTGCCATCGCGGCCGGTCAGATAGTTGGAGAACAGGCAGCGGCCGGAGAAGGCCATGCACATAGCACCGTGGACGAAGCATTCGATGTCGAGGTCATCGGGAATGTTGGCGCGAATATCACGCACGGCCTGCAAGTCCATCTCGCGGGCCAACACCACACGGCGAGCACCAAGCTCGTAGAAGGCGTTCGCAGCCTGATAATTAGTCACGCCGGCCTGGGTGGAGACGTGCAGTTCCAGATTCGGAGCCACCTGACGGGCCATCATCATCACGCCAATATCGGAGACGATCAGCGCGTCCACGCCGGTGTCTTTGAGCTGGCCGACGTACTCGCGCATGGCTTCGATCTCGTTGTTGCGCGGCAGCACGTTGCAGGTCACGTACACGCGAGCGCCGCGTTCATGGGCGTAGCGCGATCCTTCCTCGAAATCCTCAAGGCTAAGGTTTTTGGGAGCCGATCGCATGCCGAAGGCTTTGCCGCCGCAGTAGACGGCGTCGGCACCATAATCGACCGCGGTTTTCAGACCCCTCAGGTTGCCGGCCGGGGACAACACTTCGGGCTTTTTGCGGGTGGGGATTCTCATCGTCGTATTCATCACCGCAATAGTGTAGTGGTGGCCGTGTAATGCGGGCGGGGCTACCGTTAGGCTGGATAACATGAAGATCGATATCGTGAGCGTGTTCCCCGAATACTTTGAGGTGATGAACCTCAGCCTGATGGGCAAAGCCCAGGCCAAGGGATTGTTGGAGATCAAGGCGCATAACCTGCGCGACTGGACCCACGATGTGCATCATTCGGTGGATGACACGCCAGTCGGCGGCGGTGCCGGCATGGTGATGAAGCCCGAAGTGTGGAGCGAATGCCTGGACGAACTGCTGGGATTCTCGCGGCCGTCTGACTCCTCCGCCCCATCCGGCACACCGGTGCTCATCTTCCCGAACCCATCGGCCCCGTTGTTTACCCAGCGCGACGCCACCGAGCTCAGCCATGCCGACCATCTGCTGTTCGGCTGCGGCCGGTATGAGGGCTACGATGCGCGCATCCCGGACTACTACCGCTCCCAGGGCGTCGATGTACGCGAATATTCGATTGGCGACTATGTGCTGAACGGTGGCGAAGTAGCGGTATCGGTGATGCTTGAGGCCATCACCCGCCTGATGCCCGGGTTCATGGGCAATCCCGATTCGATCGTGGAGGAGTCCTATACCGGCGAGGGCGCACTGCTTGAACATCGCCAGTACACCAAGCCCGCCGTGTGGCGTGGTATTGCGGTGCCGGACGTGCTGTTGTCCGGCGACCACGGCAAGGTGGACCGTTTTCGCCGCGACGAAGCGCTGGCCCGCACCGCCGAGATTCGGCCAGACCTTATCGCGGCACTGGATTGCAAGGCGCTGGATAAGGCCGACCGCAAGACCCTGATGGCCTTGGGCTGGGAGGTCTCCGCCGCCCATCCGCGCCGGCTCGCCGATTAATTCACCACACGGTGGGAGATTCACTACGCGGCGGAATCGTCGGAACGCTCTATATCCGAGTCGTCATCCGCGGATTCGATGTAGAAGACGGCGGTTTCGCCGTAGTTGCGGCTTTCAGTGATTTGCCAGCCTTCGGGGGCGGTGGGGGTGTTGGAGCGTACCGAGCGTTCGAGCATAATCACGGTGTTCTCGTTGGTGGCGCTGCCCACCGCCAGATTGGCCAACAACTGATTGCATTCAGCGGTCTCATAGGCGTAGGGCGGATCAATGAATATCACGTCAAAGGATTCACCAAAGCCGCCAGCCACTTGCTCGGTTTTTTTGACCAGCACACGGGCCTTGAGCGAAGCATCCCACGAACGATTCTTCTGTAACTGCGACAAGGTCTTGGTAATCAGCGCCGCCGCAGGCCGGGAACTTTCCACGGCCACGAGTTCTCGCGCGCCACGGCTCAGCGCTTCGATGCCCAACGCACCAGTACCGGCGAACAGGTCCAGTACGCGGGCGTCATCCAGCACTCCCCATGAGTCGAGGTGCGAGAAAATCGCCTCTTTGGTGCGATCCGTGGTAGGCCGGGTACCCGTTTTCGGCGTAGCAAGCGCCACGCCCTTGAATCGTCCAGAAATTACACGCATAGCTTTCACTGTACAGGCTCATCTACGCATACCAATCATGAACAACAATGGGGTGCTCGAAGCGCACCAATGATATAGTGCACTTCGAGTGCCCCTTGCTCGGATGCTCTGGGCGGCCTGCGCAATGATCTAATGCAGGCCGCCTTTTATGTCAATGTCGATGTATGTCTGCGCTGGTCTGTGCTATAGCATCACCTTCCTTACTCCATACTTATGCGGCACTTATGCTGCAACGGTGCTTGCCACGCCGCATGCGCCGACCGGCACGGGACGATCATCACCGTCCGAGCCAAGGTGCAACAACGACGCACGCGGAATTGAGGACACACCTCCGGCAAGCGGATGAGCCAGCGGGGACGCAACCGGCGCAGAAAGCGAAGGAACACCCGATGAAGCGACTACAGAAGCTCCGGAAGCCGAAGCCACTGGCGTCGCGACCGGAGCAAGCACCGGCTGAGACACCGTATCCGCGCGATGCCTGCCGCCCCTGACTTTGCCGATCGCTGCATCTGCCGCTGAAGGTCTCACCGCCCCAGCTCCGGCAGTCGACGCAGCTGCAGCCACACCAGCTAGACCAACCGGCACTCCTGCCGGTGCCGTGGCGGAACGCGAACGGGCACGGGAACGGGAGTGGGCACGGGCTCGCGCACCAGCCAACACATCGTCATCCAGCTCGCCGGTCTGCCGAGCCACAATCGTGGCACAAGTAACGGCCGCAGACACATTGGCCATGGTGCTGGGCATGCCGACGATATTGCTCACCGGCACCAATGGCACCAGCAGTTGCACCGGCAAGCCAACGGCGGTAAACACCGTAGTAGCGGTGACGATGGCGGTTCCCGGCACGCCTGCCGTACCGATCGAAGCAAACAATCCGATCACGGCAAGCGCCACATACTCCCCTGGTCCGTAATCGAGTCCAAGAGCGTTGATGGTGAACACGGCGGACAGCATCGGCCACACGCCGGCACATCCCGGCATACCAATGGTGGTGCCAATGGGCGTGGTGAAGTTCGCGATGTCAGCCCCTACACCGATGGTGCCGATCTGGCGAATGCTCAACGGCAGCGTGGCAACACTGGATTGTGTAGTGAATGCAGTGGTCTGCGCAGGCAACACGGCTTTGAAGAACGTCAGCGCCGGTACCTTGGCCACCAGTTTCACCAGCGCGCCATTCACCAGGAACGCCTGAACAAGGTTCAGTGCAAAGCCCAACAGCAGTATGCCGAGCAACGAAAGCAACGCATCGGCTTTGGAGGTGGTTGCAGCAGTGGAGGTAGCGCCAAGCACCACCACCGCGTACGGCGTCAGTTCCACTACGTAACCGACTGCTTTGTAAATCACGTCCTTGGTCTGCTCGAAGAACCTCGTGATAACATCCACACTCTTCTGCTTGCTGACCGACACAATCGCAATTGCCAATACCGATGCAGTGATGATAATCGGCACCACGCGGTTACCGGACAAGTCACCGATGATGTTCTTCGGGAAGAAGTTGAGCACCACCTGATCGAACGGCGCAGTCTGCGAGGTCAGGAAGCCGGCCGTGGACTTGTCATTGACCAGCGTAACGCCGGAACCGATGTGCAGCGGGATCGCCACTGACAAGGTCAGCACGATGGCGATGAGATTGGTGAGCAACAGCCAACCGACCGAGCGCAATCCGATGCTGCGCAGTCTATGCAGGCTGCCCACATACGTGATGCTGGAAATGATGGACACGAAAATCAGCGGTGCCACCAAGGCGGTAATGAGATTGATGTAGATGTTTCCCAGTAGATTCAGTGAATCGACATTCCCGTTGAACGCCAGACTCAGCGCGATGCCCAGCATCAACGCAAGGATGGTCAGTACGCTGAAATTGAGTTTGAATACCGCACGCAGCAGGGCGATCAGGGCAAACAACACGATGGTTGCCACCCAGACCGTCACTGCGGTGGGATCGATGTTAGACAGCACTCCCATAAATCAATCCTTGAATTCGATGCCGTGCTCAGTGCTTGGCAGAACCTGAAGCATGCCGGGCATACACGCGGCGGCGAGCGGCTGCACCCGTCACGCCGACCAGCAGCAATACCAGCGTGGCCACGGTGGCCGGGACGATGGCGGAACCGGTGTTCGACAGGGACTTGACACCAGCAGCGTTCTTGGATGCGCCGTTCTTGGTACCAGTGGTGTTGGTTTTACCAGTATTGGTGCCCTTGTTGGCACCATTGTTGGTGTTGTTCCCGGTGTTCCCGTTGTTGCCGGTGTTGCCGCCAGCCAGACCCTTCTGCGCGTTGGCGATGGCCGTAATGGCACCGTCCGTGGCATCAATGGTGGCCGTCTTGTTGGAGACCGTCTTCTGCGCGTTGGCGATGGCGGTGTTGAACGCATCGACGTTGGCCTGGGCGTAGCCGTCCAGCGGCACGCTCTTGGCGGCACCAATGGTGCCGCGCAGGCTGGTCAGCGAGTAGAAGTGGTCGAGCTGGGCGATGTAGGCGTCACGATCATTGGTCACGGTACGGCCGAAGTTGTGGGCGGCGTTCAGATCGTCACCTGTAATGGAGTAACCGCCAGGAATGATTTGGCTGTCGTCGTAAGTCGTGCCTGCCCAAGCAAGCATGTATTCACGGGCCGTGGGCTGAGGCTTAGTGTCCACGTTGTTCCTCGCGCCATGATAATCCACCACTTCGTCAGTAATCGGACCGGCCGGCTGATCGGTACCTGCAAGTTGTGCTGTATTGTCCCTGTTGTAATGCAACAGCAACGGCACCTGCAGACGGGTTGCACCAGTTCCGGTCGAGTCAATCACACCGTGGCTGCCATCTTCAGTGACAAGGTTCGGCAGATAGGTGTTCACAAGGTGCGTATACAAATCGGCCAGCGGATGATCTCCCGTAGCACTCTTGCTGTAGTTATCACGAATATGGAACGGTGAATTCTTGCCGGAAGTATTATCAAGAATGGTGTCGAAGGTGTAGACGTGGTCAACGCCATACTTGGAGGCCTCCTGATTCACATAACGAATGGTCGCGTACGTATTGCCGCACCATGTGGCACCAAAGAAGATATAGTGGTTGCCTTCAGACTGGAGGATCTTCTCAAGCTCGCCATAAGTGACGGAAACCAATTTGACATCCTTCTGTTCGCCGGATTTGAACACGCTCGCCTGTCCCTGCGAATTATGGGTCAGATAATAGTCAACATAAAAATCACCATTCGTACGCACGGCAGCGTTGTTGGCAATCGCAGACAACGCAGTGCCCACCGTAGCTTCATTGGCAACGCTGTCGGCACCGGCGGCAACGCTCAGTACTTTGTCTCCAGAAGCATCCTTGTTGTAGGTGAACAACGTAGGCAGATCCACCACCTGAGAGGCGTCTTTGCTTTGGATGTCCTTCAGGCCGAAATCATCGACGGTCTGCTGGAAACGCTTGGCGAACGACGCGACCTTGTTGTTCTTGTCGTTGATGTTCACCAGCGTGGAGTCACCGGCGTTATCCAGATGCGGATCGAAGTTATACACCTTGGTGATGCCCTTGGCCTGTGCCACCTTGTTGATCACCGGTAATGCCTTGGTCACGTTGGCGTCCCACGTGCCACCAATCAGGATGGCGTAATTGCCCGATCCGTTCTTGAGGATATCCTCCAAACGTTCCAGCGTGATGTTCTCAAACACATGGCCGACCGGTAGATTGGTCACATCCGAATAGTAGTCAAACGGCGTATCCTCCTGGTTTGCGCCATTGACAGCAGTACCGTTGCCCGCCTCGACAGCATTGGCGCTGGACGGCAACGCCAGTCCGGTCAGGCCGAGCGTTGCGGCTGCCACCCAGGCAATGGCCTTGCCTGCCCAGCGGCCCCGTTTAGCGCCGTTCTCGTTTGCGATGTTGTTCATTATTGTTCCCTCCTCTGAATTACTGCTTATTGCCGGTGTTGTCGGCAGACTGACCGTCAAGATTGAAATCGAATACTGCAGTGGGTTGCTGGTCCGCATCGAAGTCACCACCGTCATCAGCCACATTCCCGGCATCGCTCACGGCGAGCGCGTGCTTACGGCGCTGCTGAACAATCGCCGAAGCAACCACGGTGCCAACCACTGCTGCGGCAATCACCACGATGGCAAGTACGCGCACCACAGGATTGGTGGGTTCGGGCTTGTCGATTACCGGGTTTGCGCTGGTGTCGGCCTCGGTATCTGAGGCGGCAGAAGCCTTGTTGCTCTTGGACTTCTTAATCTTGGCTTCGTCCTTGCTCGCACTGGTGTCGGAGGTCTTCTTATCGGTTGTTGAGTTCTTGTCAGCGCTATGCGAGGCACCCTTGTCTTCCGATTTTCCGGCTTCGGTCTGCTGACCGGCATCGGTGTTCACGGCCGTATCGTTGGAACCACTGGTTTCCTGGTAAGCGGCACCGCCGTTCTGTTGCGTGGCCTGGGGTGCGGCTTGCTGCTGAGCGGGTGCCTGTTGCTGTGACGGCTGCTGGGCGGGTGCCTGTTGTTGAGCCGGCTGCTGGGCAGGTGCCTGCTGTTGCGCCGGCTGCTGAGTCTGCTGCTGTTCCTTCCGTGCAGCCTGCTGCGCCTTGTAATTGGCGCAATAGCTGTCGAAACTGGCTTTCTGCGCTGATACATCGATGCCGCCGCCGGGGTTGGAATCGTATGCAGAACCACCGCTGGAGCAGCAAGCTACCGGATTATAGTTGGCCGAACAGAGGTCGCATACGTCGCCGACAGCGTATGCGGTGCCCAGCGCGAACTGCAATCCTGCCACCGCCAAAGCACTCACCGCGGCCGAGCTGAGGACTATGCGCAACGCCTTGCCTCGTTTGGTCAGCGGCGCACGCTGTGAGTGTTGTGATGAGGTTGACATGAGTTTCCCTTCTTTTTTCGATGATGAAAGTGACTATGAATGACGAGGCGCGCGGCTACAGGGGCGCAAACAGGTATGGCTTCGCCCAACTCCATGCATGACGACGCAAGAAGCCAACGAATCGATACCGTCGACCTATGTTGCGGAAGACGCATACAGCTGCGCCTTCACGCGATTGCGGCAATCACATTGTGGTTGGAGACATGGGCGATATGTGTGTTGTCTGAATACAAAAGGCAACGCACCACACCAATAGCAGCGGCTACCGTAGCCGCATAGGCATCAATGACACCGATAACGAAACAACAGATAGAACGGCAGACGCACGCGATACCCCCGGCGAACGTCGACTTTGTGACTGCACCAGAATATTCATGATGCGGCTCTCCTTGCTCGGTTCAAGCATCTGACCAGGATGCCCGCTCCGCCAAGCATCCCCCTGATGCCGTTGAGCGGAACTTTTCACATCGGCAGCTGCGGTGTTGCGATTCTCAGGAACCTTATCGCAATCGCTCTGTGAACGTTAGCCACATCTTAGAACGGCATTGACGGCAACAAGGCCCGTTTGTTATATGGACTTCTTATGACCGCATATCGCAGGTACCTTGGCACTGTGTTTTCCCTCAAGTTTTCGCACATATTCGGGGATTCGGCGGCCAGGCACTCAGGCATTCGACACCGACGTCAAGCGCTTGCCCCGCACCCGGGCCCCCACACCAGCGACCACCAGCAACAGTGCATTGCCGGCAATCAGCAACGTATTCATGGTGTACAACAGCCATGCAATAACCAATACATCGACCACAATCGCCGCGACACAGCCGACGCGCGGGAGCATTCGATCTCGTGCCAATGATCGGTATGCCCCGGCGGCAAGCGCAAGCTGCAACACCAGTATCAGAATCGTGACACTAGACGACACCGTTGTGGTAGACACTCCCACAATGAGCGGGACCACCCCCGCCACCAATATCACTGCCAGCAATCGCACGGGCGTACCGGTACGCGGCGACAGGCCAGACAATTCGCGCGGCAGCCAACCATCCTGACATGCCGCATGCAGCGGGTATACCATCCAGCCAATAGCTGCATTCAGTGTGGTGAGCAGGGCCAGCGCCGACCCACCAACGGTGAACGCTCGCACCACATTGCCAGGCACGGCAATGCGCGCGCTCACTGATATGTCTTGATTCGCCACGCGCGCTATGGGAAGCACCCCGGCATCCACCACGCACAGCAGCACATACGCCAGCGCCACCACGAGCAAAGACACAAGCATCGCGCGCGGCACCGTACGCCTCGGTGCACGGGCAGCCGCAGCATAGTTCGACACCAATGCCACACCGTTCATCATGAACGTCATGTACAGACACGCGAACACGAATACCGTAGGCGAACCGATAATCACATCCTGCGTGAGATACCGTGCCTGCACATGCGGTATCAAGGCCCCTGCATAGAGACCGAACACCACGGCCAACAGCAGTATCAGCAATACTTGTACCGCCGACGCTGCCCGCGCACCCCATGCATGGAGCGCCACGAATACCGCAATAATCAGTATCGCCACGCCACGTGCCACCAACGGCGGCACCGGCAGGAGTTGGGCCGCCGACAGCGCATAAGCCGCTATGTCAAATACGAGAAAACACAAGAGATACGCGCCTACTCCGCCCACATATCGCCCCACGGTATCGCGCAACTGCTGATATTGGCCACCGGGGCACTCACCTGAGCTGTTGAGCAAGAGCTGCGGAACAAGTGCGATGACGGAGAATCCCAAGCCGACCAACGCCGCGATCCATAATCCCGTACCAATAATGCCAATGCCTATGCCGGGCATTGACATCACACCCAGTCCAATCACACCGCCTGTTGCCAACGCCACCAGATGCCCGGTTCCCAACGCCGCATCCTGACTCCGATTCATCGCAACCCCCTCATGTACGAATGGTCTTGCCTCCACTGAAGCACATTCGGGGGCTTCCCGACCGTGATTTCCTCACGATCGGCATACGGAAAATCTATATCGTGCGATCACGGCGTGCGGCCTCGGCCTTAGCTGGAGGTGCCTCAGCTGGAGGTCAGGAAGGTTTCGTTGCCTCGGGTGAAGTCGAGGACGGCACCGGCGAGTTGGACCTCGCCTGCCAGTTCGGGGTCGGCGGCCAGAAGCTGCTCGGCACGGGTGCGGGCGTCGGCGATCATGTCGGCATCCTTGACCACGCGCAGGAGCTTCAGGCTGGACTTGCCGCCGGATTGGGCGTCGCCGAGTACATCGCCGGCACCGCGGAATTCCAAGTCGGCTTGGGCGATTTCGGCACCGTCGAGCGAGTGGTGAATCACTTCGAGCCGTTGCTCGGCCGGGGAGCCGGGTTCCGCACGGGAAATAAGGAACGCCCACGAGTTGGTGCCGCCACGCCCCACGCGGCCGCGCAGCTGATGCAACTGAGAGAGGCCGTATCGGTCGGCATCAAAGATGACGATGCAGCTGGCCTGCTTGACGTCCACGCCGACTTCGATCACCGTGGTGGACACCAGGATCGGAGTCTCGCCGCCGGCAAAATCGGCCATGACCTGGGTTTTGACGTCATCCTTGTCGCGGCCGGTCAGAGTCGCAAACCGAATGCCTTGGAATTGCGGGAGTTTCTGCAACCGGTCGGCGATTTCGGCCACCGCATGCAATGGCGGGCGAGCCACGGTTTCGCCGTTCTCGTCGAAGGTTTCGTAGGGATCGTCGATGCCGATGGCGTCGGCCGCCGCGCGCGTTGCACGGCCGCCCGCAGCTGTGCGGGCGCTGGAACCAGATGCTGCGGCGCGTCCGCGGGCAGAACCGGCTGCTGACGAAACGCCGGAACCGCCTTCGTTCTCCTCATCATCCGCATCAATGCGCGGGCACACGATATAGGCCTGCTCCCCCGCGTCGACTCGCGCGCGAATGTGCGCGAACATACGCCCCATGGTGGCGGCGTCGGCCTCATTAACCACCACGGTGCGAATCGGTTTGCGGCCGCCGGGCAATTCGGTGAGCCAGGAAATATCGAGATCACCGAACCAAGTCATGGCGGCGGTGCGCGGGATGGGCGTGGCGGTCATCACCAGTAGATGCGGCGTGGTGCCGTCGTCGGTTTTGGCGTTGAGACTTTCGCGCTGTTCCACACCGAACCGGTGCTGCTCGTCGATTACCACCAAGGCCAAGTGCGGGGCTTGGAAGGTCTTGGAAAATGCCGCGTGCGTGGCCACGATAATGCCCGGCTCGCCACTGGCGGCCGCAGCGAGCGCCTTACGTCGCGCAGCAAGCTTCATGCCGCCCGTCAACAACGTGACTGGAATCGCTGGCTTGAGTTGCTCCACCATCCGGCCAATGGTTTCGGCATGCTGCTCGGCCAGCACCTGAGTCGGGGCAACAAGCACGGCCTGATAGCCGGCGTCTACGGCTTGGAGCATGGCAGCGAGCGCCACTACGGTTTTGCCGGAGCCCACCTCGCCTTGCAGCAGACGCTGCATTGGCCAGTCATGAGCCAAATCGGCGGCAATATCATGAATAACCTGCTGCTGCCCTGCAGTGAGGGAGAACGGCAGGGATGCGATGAACTGATCGCGCAGACTGTCGGTTACCAACGGGCAAGAGTGAGCCGCGGATTTATGGGCGTGCGACCTGGCTTTAAGCAGCGAGGTCTGCGAAACGAAAGCCTCCTCATAGCGCAGGGTTTCGATGGCTTCCTTGAACCGGGACGTGGAGGACGGATCATGAATGGCCAGGAACGCCTCAGCCCGATGCATGAGGTTCTTGGCCTTGCGCACCGATTCGGGCAGCACATCTGGGATGGATTGGGAGAGCGCCTCAGCACCGGATTCGGCGGTCGTGCCGGACTTCTCTTCCCCGTTTTGGACGGCGATGGTGTCGGTCGTGGGAGCCACGATGTCGGCTGACCCAGCGCCAGCGAGTTGCCCGTCAGGCGTGGATGACGTGCGGGCCCCCATCATCCACAGCAATCCCAGAATCGTCTCATGAATATGTTCGGATGAAATACGCGAACTGGCGTGATATACCGGGCGGGGCCGGCAGACGCGGGTAAGCGCCTCTTGCACGGTATCGGCGTCGTATTTCAGCGCGGCCCCGGAAGGGGCAGCCGCGGCCGGCGGATACGCGGACTGCGCACTGGCATACGGATCGGTACTTCCCGCAAACGCGCCATTGCCGGATGCCGCGCCCCGAGCGTAACCCTCAAGCCCCGCTCCTGTTCCGGCCGACCCGGGCGCGACAGTGAGGATTTCGGGGTGCGTGAATTGCAGCTGACCCATGTATTCGCTGGGCATACCGGAGACCACCACAGACGTGCCGGCGCGCAGCCGCATGCTGACCCAATCCACATACGATTTACGATACGAAAAGAACGTGAGCCGAGCCGTGCTGCCGGGTACGCGACGCGAACGGGCAAAGTCGGCGTCGTCAACCGCCGCCTCGAGTCGGTAGCCGCGGCGAGCGTTCATCGGCACCACGCGCATGTCTCGTATCACGGCGGCAAATGCCATCTGCTGGCCGGGTGCGGCCTCGCGGATGGCGCGAAGCGGCACCGGTTCGGTGACGCGGAAGGGATAGTAGGTCAGGGCGTCGCCGACAGTGACGATTCCCAGCGATTTGAGCGCGGACACGCGACGCTTGTTGGTGACCAGCGAAGCGAGAGTGGTGTCCATAGTGATGCTCATATTGGCCTATTCTATTCGCACGGCCCCTTTAGGCCGCAGAAACAACAAAACCCGCTGAGCCGAAGCTCAAACGGGTTTTGCTCCACGTTAGTACGCGATTCACGCGGCCACGCGCTGAACCTTGCCGGCCTTGAGGCACTTGACGCACACGCGCAGGCGAGTGTTCTCGCCATCAATCGTGGTGCGCACAGACTGCAGGTTCGGGCGGAAGCTACGCTTGGTACGACGGTGCGAATGGGAAACGGTGAAACCGGTCTGCGGTCCCTTGCCGCACACTGCGCAACGAGCTGCCATGATGGACTCCCTTAACCTTGATGTGTCAAGTCTTTCGCGCATTCGACCGCCGGTTTCACCCGACATGCCGAACACACAACTTCACAAATATATAGCCCAATACCGACAACCGCAACTCTTGCGTGTATCATGGGCGAACTTCGGCGGTTCACGCGCGGTTCGAGCGTAACTTGCGAGTGGGCCATCAGCGGTTCGCGAGCGGCTCGGCATTGGTTCGCCATCGGCGAATTACGCCGCAAATCGTAGCGTTTACCTGATAAAACACGCCGGCCTGCCTATTCCGCATCCAGCAAACTCTCATATAATCTCGGTATAAGAGATAGCAAGGGACGAAGGGGTCCTCGTGCAACTTACGACGAAGGAGGCTGTCATGTTGAATCTCAGGCGAGGTATCGGCACTCACGAGCCCAGCGTGATTTCACTGGGGCAAGTCTGGGTGGACATTATGCTCAATGTGGACGAGGTGCCGGCACAGGGCGGATTCGCCGTGGCCGATCATCCGAAGCCTTCCATTGGCGGCAGCTATCGCGTGCTGCAGGCGGCCAGCCGCATGGGCGTGCCGACCGAGCACGCCGGCATTCTGGGCAACGGCCTGTGGGCGCATTTCATCCGCCAGTCATTCCAAGACAACGGCATTACGCATATCGGCCAGGATCGTCTTGATGAGGATTCCGGTTTCCGCGTGGTGCTGAGCTCCGGCGCGCCGAAGAAGACGTTCATCGCTTCCTATGGCGCCGAGGCTCATGGCGACGCGGACACGTTCAACACGCTGGAGCCGCAGCCCAAAGACGTGGTGCACATCAGCGGCAACACACTGATGGACCATACGGCCACCGGCGTGGACGGATTCCTACTCAAGGCCGGTACCGACCCGGCTGCACGCGACTACACGCTGGTGATTAATCCCACCAATACGTTGCGTCTGGTCAACGACCATATGCTTGAGGACCTGGTGCTTGCACGCCCGGTCTGGTCCTGCAACCGTCAGGAGGCCATGACGCTGGCCGAGCGCCTAGGCGCGCCGATCGACGACAGCAAGGTCACCATCGGCGGTGGACTCGACGACTTCATGCACCAGTTGTGTGACGGCTTGGGCACTACACTGCGCGCGCCGCTGGTGGTGCGTGTCGGCGCCCGCGGCGCTTGGATTCGTGAGCCAGGTGGCGAGACGATTCATATCGAGGGATACCCGACCAAGGCCGTACACACCCGTTCGGCGGGCGGTTGCCACACCGGCGTGATGTGCGCGATGCTGGCAAAGGGCCATAGTCTGGCCGAATCGGTAAAGATCGCCAACGCGGCGGCATCCATCGCCATCCAGCGTAGCCTCAACGGCGTGCCGCAATGCCCCGATTACGACGAGGCCATCGCGCTGATCGGCGAATAGTTTCCGGACGATTGAGTGGATTTCCTCATCTGGGGGAATCCACGATCGGCTCCCTTCAGTCCGCTTCGCGGCCAGCTCCCCTCAGCGAGGGGAGCTATTTTTCTGCCCTGGCTCCCCTTAGAAAGGGGCCCCGGCATTATTCACCCGCCGTTCAACCGGAATGGTCCCCCTACCCTAGTCCGCGCTTCTACGATAGATTGAGTTGAATACCGTCGAGGAGTGCATATGACTGATCCCACGAATGTCCACGAACCGGTGCCGCAAAGCGCCAAACTGACCGCCCGCGAAAAGAAGTGGATCATCTACGACGTCGGCAACTCGGCATTCGTGCTGCTGTCCACCGCCGTCATCCCCATCTACGCCAAATCACTGATGCCGGCGGACGGCAACATCGTGTCCGCCTGGGGCTACGCGCAAACCATTGCCTCCTTGGTCATAGCGCTGCTCATGCCGTTGCTCGGCTCCATCGCCGACGTGCAAGGCATGAAAATCAAGTTCTTCCTGGGCTTCTTCGGCACCGGCGTGGTCACCTGCTGCGCAATGGCCTTGCCGATGACCTGGCTGCCGTTCCTCATCGTCTACATTCTGGCGACCATCGGCCTTAACGGTTCGCTGACGTTCTATGATTCGATGCTCATCGACACCACCTCGAATGAGCGCATGGACAAGGTCTCCTCGCACGGCTACGGCTGGGGCTACATCGGCTCCACCGTGCCGTTCATCTTCTGCATCGCGCTGATCTTCGGCGGCCCGTCGCTCTTCGGCTGGTCCACGGTGGCTTGCACGCGCGCCTCATTCATCATCACCGCCATCTGGTGGGTGGCATTCACCATCCCGCTGCTTACCAGCTACCGCCAAGTGCACTATCGCGCCACCCGTGACCAGCTGGGCTCGGCCATGCGCGGCACGTTCAGCGAACTGGCGGGCACGTTCGGCAAGATCGTGAAGAACAAGCCGTTGTGGATGTTCATGATCGCGTTCTTCTTCTACATCGATGCCGTGAACACGGTGATTTCGATGAGTACCTCCTACGGTGCCGAGCTTGGCATCGACTCCACCCAGCTGGTGGTGGCACTGCTCGTCACGCAGTTCGTGGCCTTCCCCTGCGCGATTCTCTACGGCCGTCTGGCCGGCCGGTTCGGCTGCAAAGTGATGATCACGGCGGCGGTCGTAGCATACATGTGCATCGTGCTCTTCGCCGCGTTCTTCATGAAATCGGCCGTGGAGTTCTGGATTCTGGCGATTCTGGTCGGCATGTTCCAAGGCGGCATTCAGGCGCTGTCCCGCTCATACTACGGCAAAATCATCCCCAAGGATCACGCCAACGAATACTACGGCTTCTACGATATCTTCGGCAAAACAGCCTCAATCATCGGCACCTTCCTGGTAGCCACCACCACGTCCCTGACCGGCAACGCCTCGTTCGGCGTGCTGTCCATCGCCGTCCTGCTCATTGTGGCGCTCGTTTTCCTGCTGCTGCAGAAAGACCCGACGCGAAACTAACTAATTTGCGACGCGCAATCAGCGCTCGCGATAATCCTTGAACAGTTGGATGGCGGTGGCCGCGATTCCGCACAGCACGCCGCCGATAGGCCATGCGACCCAGAACATGCTTGTAACGCCGGTCGACCAATCACCGCGCAGAGCAGCTGGGCTCAGGAACAGCAAGCACAGGCCAATCAGCGTGGCTATCATCATGATAATGCCGCATACCGCGCCGGTCAGTTTGGCGTAGAAATCCTGCTCGCCCGCATGCTCCTTGCGGTCGTCCTCGGCCGCTTTGTTGTATGCGTTGATATTGAGCAGACTGTATCTCATGCCGCAGTAGACAAACCCGAAAACACCGGGCGCACAGAGCAGCAGAAAAATTGCGTTGGGCCAGCCATCGGAGACGCCGAGCATGTCATCGGCATACACCGTCACCGCAATGCCAATCAGAATAGCCGAGATGCCACCGACGATGCCGATTACCAGCAGCCGCAATTCTCGGCTGCGGTCCTCCCCGGTGTAGAAATCTTCTACGTATGGGTGACGCCGTTTGAAGTCAATACGCGACAGACCTCCTGGAATCAGCATCGCCAGCCCCGCAATCACACCCACACAGACGCACAGAAACGTCAGAAAATCGTTGAGCGGCGTCGCTCCGAGAATGGAATTGCTGGAATCGAACAGGTTGCCGATGCCAACCCCGGCGACAATCACAGCAACACCGCCGGCAATCAGCAGCGCGAATCGGCGGCGATGTTCATCATAGCCAGTGATATCCTGCGCAAGCTCCGCGATAGGAGCGATTATGCCCGCCGTTTTGGAAGAAGCGGCTAAAGGCGATGCCGTCTCAGCCGAGGAGTCAACATTCGACGAACCGGCCGCAGAAGCCGACGCGGCAGGCCGACTCACATCGCCAAGTACCAGATCATCAAGCGTGCAGCCGAACAGGTCGCAGATCATAAGCAGCTTGTCCATCTCGGGATAGGCCTTTTCGGATTCCCATTTCGAAATGGCCTGACGCGAGACGCCAAGCAACATGGCCAATCGTTCCTGGGTCAGGTTGCGTTGCGCACGTAGGTACTGCAGGTTAGCGCGAAAACTCATTGGAATGTCCCTTCATACGTAATCTTTATCATGTCATGTTCGGCCGATGGGCTCACTATGGCATGCCGTCCATGTCACCCGCCACCATCTTTGGGTTGCAATCGCCGGTTATTCGAGCGCAACCACAAGTTGCATCGGCGGAATTCCGCCATTCCGTTGACCTGAGCAGCTTTAACATCGCACTCCACGAGACCGAAGCTTTTCCAGCCATGCGAGGGCAGCTTGTCTCACCTGCCACCACGAATCCGCTTCGACCCACGTACACATCTGTGTACAGCAGCGCTCGCAATCGGTTACCTACGACCCATATGATTTGCTGAGCGACCGCAAAACACGCAATAGCCGAGACAACACCGTCAGCGTTAAAGCTTAAGGCGACTACTTGCCCAATAGTCCGGAAATCTGGCTGATGATGTCAGCGGGCAGTCCTGCTTGTTCGGCAATGGATCCGAGGTCCAGATTGGCACCCTGCTCCTGAATTGCGCCAGCGACCTGACTGATCTGGTCGGCGGAGATGTTTTCCTCCGCCAGCGCCTGCAGCTCGTCAAGTCGGTCGGCGTTCAAATGGTCGCCAACGACCTGTTGATTTCACCCAACTGATCGGCATTGAAATGCTCACCGATTACCGCCGGCAAATCACCAATCGAACCGAGATTGAAATCCCCGCCAAGCACATTGCCTAGATTGTCTGCGGCAAAATTTTTCAGGCTATCGAACAGTCCCACATGTGCCGCTGGTACTGCTTGTTCAGCAACTGCTGCAGAGCATCGCACAGACCCTGCATCAATCGCCGCTCTTCGGCAGACAAGTCCCGCGTGAAACCAATCTCTGCCTTTGCACTCATCAGCTGGGGAGCTCACGGTCACACTCATGCGTCGCAGACCACGAGCCTCACGCGCCTCCTCATTCCACATCTGTGTTAACAACATGTGTTAATCGCATGCATCGCCACCATGATTCCCCAATGATTTCAAGGGTTCCCCGGTCTCACTATTGTTTCTTCCCTAAAACGGCCTCAATCATCGGCACCTTCCTGGTGGCCACCACCACGTCCCTGACCGGCAACGCTTCGTTCGGCGTGCTCTCCATCGCCGTCCTGCTCGTTGTGGCTCTCGTTTTCCTGCTGCTCCAGAAGGATCCGACGCGCGCAAACGTGCTGAGACATCGCCGGTGAACCAAGTTCTGCCTTTTTACCGACGCCAGCTCGCATAAGCAGGAATCAAACGTCGGCGCTGGGGCACAGAACGGGAATCCGCCGACGTTCAGAGTATCTGATGTCGGTGCCGGGCCATGTTTTGGACGCCACCGACACAAGTACCACTCTTGGCGACGGTGGTGGGGCATCCGCTGTCCCACCACCGTCGCCAATCGTTCTCAGCGGCGTTGACAATCCATTATCTGTCCTTTCAACGCCGCCAAACGTCCACAGCGTCGGCGACGGTCCGGATTATGACGCACCACCGATGCAAAACCATTGCAGGCGGTCCGTACGGAACATCAGCCGCGACCACCGAACGAGCACCAGATGCAGCATCAGCCACGACACCAGCCGCACTTATCGATGCGCCCTTATCGCGTCATCACGTCCATCAATACAATGACTCATCGGCATATCCGGCTGCAGCCCAATAATCGTCGGCCGATAGCGAGCGATTGAAACCGGTGGCATGATCGCTTCTGAGGTCGCCCTCGCCACCGAAATCGACATCGAAATCAGTACCAGCATCGGAAGTACCGCCGGACATACCGGCAACGGACCTGACTTCGGTTTTCAGCAGGTATTTCTCCGCGAAATTCAGCGTGGTGCACACCATCGCAAACCCCTTTCCATGCGCGTTGCCCTGGCGGACCAAGACGTCCTTGTGTAAGTAAGTATGGCGGCTCCCCTTCCGCACCGCCATATCCACTATGGAAGCACGCCGCGGCACACGACACAAGCCCCGGGACATATGAAGAAGTTATGGCCGGTTCAAAGCACCCGTATTACAGCCCAAACGGCACCGTGCGCAGCGGGATTGCACGACGGCCGGACGCCACTCATAATCGGAAACCGCTCACAGCCAAATGCCACCCGAGGCCGGACGCCATATAAGGAACCGTGGCACGGCAGATATAGAAAATGCCCGCCATCATAGACTGACGAGCGTGATATCGGGTGGGCGATGTAGGAATCGAACCTACGACCCCTTCGGTGTGAACGAAGTGCGCTAGCCGCTGCGCCAATCGCCCGAGCTTGTGATGAAAAAACCGGCAACATTCTGCCGGCGATTCATCGAGTGGGCGATACAAGATTCGAACTTGTGACCCCTTCCGTGTCAGGGAAGTGCGCTACCACTGCGCCAACCGCCCGGGTCATCCTCAGGCTGAATCAATCATCCTGAACCAGCCATCCGAGAGCGGACAACGGGACTCGAACCCGCGGTCTCAACCTTGGCAAGGTTGCGCTTTACCAACTAAGCTATGTCCGCATGTGTTACCTTCACGGGCAACAGGTGACAAAGATACGCCAATCTCAGGAAAAAGCCAAGCCCCCGCGTGTCCCACCGGTTTTCCAACGATTATCGGGGGCCGCCGTGCACATAACTCGCGGTGACCGTATACAGCAGCCAAGCGATGGGCATGGCCAGCATAAACAGCGGGTAGAACCAAGCGATGGGCACATTGCACGGCCATGGCCGTGGAAATCAGGAACGCATGACGATAACCGATCAGCTGGCCGAAGAGGCCAAGGCCTTGATCGGCGACCGTGCCGAAGTGAAGTTCCTGAACTACGCCGACGTGCCGTTCTTCAACCAGGACGAGGAATTCCCGAACCCGACAGCCGCCGTGGCCGCCGCCTTCCTGGCGCTCGTTGCGGAGTAATCCCGCCTGAATCTTGGTTACGTTCCGCCTCAAGGCGGACCAGCTGCATCAGCAATGT
Source organism: Bifidobacterium sp. FKU (assembly GCF_026016385.1). Lineage (NCBI taxonomy): Bacteria > Bacillati > Actinomycetota > Actinomycetes > Bifidobacteriales > Bifidobacteriaceae > Bifidobacterium > Bifidobacterium sp. FKU. The sequence goes on along the minus strand of NZ_CP092888.1, from coordinate 373,092 downwards.
GCTGAACCCCTCTGATTGACTCCAATCAGCGGGGTCGCTGCGTTTCAAGGGGCTGATTTGGCCTTCTCCGGAGGTCTACTCCCGTTTCAAGGGGCTGGTGGCTGAGTAGACACGGGCCAAAAACGGCGTAATGACGTTAGCCCGAAGCCGTTTATACTTGCGGTTTCCCGGATGAGGAGCCCCTCGAAACGGAGATAGACCTCCGGAATAACCCAAATCAGCCCCTCGAAACGGAGTTAGACGGTTGGGATGTCGGAAAGAACACTCACGCCGGCCCAAGAACCCCCACTATGTCAGATATCGCTGCCCAGCACGCAATACTGACCGTACAGCACGACCCGTCCTTCATGAAATCAGGCACGGTATGGGCTTCATCCCTCAACGCGCGATAATGGCGGTATGACGCAACGACAACTGATGCGGGCCACAGTCGAAACGCCCATCGGCAGGATGATGATGGCCTCGGACGGCGAGAGACTTACCGAACTCTGTCTTGAAGACTGGTGGTGGGCCACCGACCACCAAGCCGTTCTCGACTCGAATCGCGAACCCGATCGTGAACCCGACGTATTCCGTATAACCCGCGAATGGCTGACCGCCTATTTCGCCGGCGAACGCCCCGGCTCGGATCAGGTGCCGCCGTTGCATCCCGCCGGCACGCCATTCCAACATGAAGTGTGGAATCTGGTGGCCGAGATTCCCTATGGCATGACGGTAAGTTACGGCGAACTCGCCGCCGAATTGGCCGAACGACGCGGCGGCGGCCGCATGGCCGCGCAGGCGGTCGGAGGCGCAGTGAAGCGCAATCCGGTTACCATCATCGTGCCCTGTCACCGCGTAGTCGGCTCGGGCCGCGCGTTTGGCGGCTACGGCGACCGACTCGATATCAAGGCCGAGTTGCTTGAACTCGAGGGCGTGGATCTGGCGTGCTTCGATCTACCGAACCCTTGACCGGCCCAGCGGTCCGCCTCGTCAAAAGGATTGAGTGGTTACCCCTCCCGCTGGCGGGAAGTGGCACGTAACGCCGGAGGGTGGTCGGCTGGCTGGCATCGCAACCCCCGCTACCCGACAATTTTCGACAAGCTGACGGGAATCCTTCCACGAATTGTTCGCCGTCGGTGCAGTCTTGCTCGATCGCGCCGGCCAAAACCGTACAATCCCTACAATGGAATGCATATGGTTAATTGCTGCGCGCAGCCGCACGGCCGCACGCGATCGCAAGACCACATGACCCAAGGGGATATGCAATATCAACGGAAGCAGGAGGTGCGTATGACCGGCATTATCGATTACGCGCACACCGAAACGCGCTCCTTCGCCGACTTGCCGTTCAACGAAATCGACGCCTTGATCATCTCCACGCTCATCTATGAGGATGTGGCCAGTATCTGCCCGACGTTGATGCTGGATGAGACGCGGTCAGGCTCGTTCGCCGCACGCATTCGCGCTTTCGAGCCCAAGCATCCACTGATCTGGCTGAAGGGTATCTGGCATCCCGAGCTTGAATCGGTAAGCCTTGACGAGGCCAACCGCGAGCTGCATCGTTCGCCGAAAACGCATGCCGACGACAAGCCGCACGAAGCCCAAATGGTTTCAGTGGTCAATCCGGACCTGACCCACGACCTGTTCCAGGCCGCAGGCGAGAACCCCCGCTACGCCAACGTTCGCCTGGGCGCGGTGGTCGAGCACATCAATCAGGGCGAGCAAACCCAATTCGCCGCCGCCACCTTCCAACTGCCCGACGGCCACAAGCGCCGGAAGCCGACCTACAAAGGCACGTTGGTTATTTCCTTCCGCGGTACCGATGATTCGCTCATCGGATGGAAGGAAGATTTCAATATGGCTTTCCAGTATCCGGTGCCGGCGCAACGTTCAGCCAGCGCCTATCTGGATACGGTGGCGCGACTGTGGGAGGGTCCGATTATTCTGGTCGGCCATTCCAAGGGAGGCAATCTGGCGATTTACGCGGCCATGAACGCCGACCCCAAGGTGCGCAAGCGCATTCAGCATGTCTATTCACTGGACGGCCCCGGTTTCCCGCCGGAGATTGTGACCAGCCCCGCCTACCGCACCATCCAGCCGAAGGTGACGAAAATTGTGCCAAGTTCGTCGATTGTGGGCATGATTTTCGAGACCCCGGAGCCTTGCCGCGTGGTCTCTTCCGATTCGGATGGCATCATGCAGCATTCCGCCTTCACCTGGCTATTGGATGGCGACCAGTTCATCACCGAGCCGGATTTGAGTTCCAGTTCGCAGTTGTTTAACGAGGAGCTGAACCATTGGATCGCCACGCTTACGCCCGAACAGCGCAAGCGTGCGGTGGACGCGCTGTTCACCGTGCTGCACGCCAACGGCGCCACCAGTTTCAGCGAGGTGATGAGCAACTTCCCCGCTTCGATTCCGGCGATGCTTGGCGCGTATGTAGGGCTGACCCCCGCAGACCGGCGTCATTTGGTTGAGGCCCTGGCGATACTGTTCAAGGCGTCCACGGCCAAACACAGGCCGACGCCCGCCCCAGCTTCCGCACCAAGTTCTGCGACCGCCAAAGGAACAGCCGAGACCCCAGCAGGAACCGTGACAGGAACAGATAGAGCGGCCCCGGCCAGAGCCGATACCGATACCGATACCGGCACCGCAGCTTCGCCCTCAGCGGAGGACGCAACTGAAATCGCCGATTAGCTCATAGACATGTCCACAAATAATAGTTATACTGCCCAATAAGTTATTAGACAGCGTGACCATATCACGCTGGTGCATCAGGAGGAAGAGATGCCACGTCCACGCCATGATTCCGAGGTGCTGCCCGCCAAAGAACGCCTAGAGAACGCTTTCTGGGAATTGCTCGCCGACCGCGACTACCGCAAGATCACCGTCACCGATGTGGTGCGTGAGGCTGGCGTGAACCGTAATTCGTTCTATTATCACTTCTCCAGCCTGCCCGAATTGGCCGATTCAGCCATCCTGCATCAGGTCGAATCGATTCCGATCAACCGCACCCCCGACCCAAATGGCAATCCCGAGGAACAATGGCGAGACCGCGTCACCGCCACGCTCTCCGATCCAGAGCAACGGCAACGCCTCGACCGCCTGGCCCTGTTGGCAGGCCCGCACAGCACGCTTGAACTGACCGAATCGCTGCGCGACTTCTGCCGTCTGCAAATGCTCAGCACATTGCAACGCGACCCCAAGAACCTTGACCTGAAAACCGATCTCATGGTCGAGTTCACCGTGGGCGGCATGCTCGCCGTGCTGCAACGTTGGCCCGAATTGAGCGACGCCATCGAAATCAAAGACCTGCTTAAAGAAGATGTGGCCGTGCTGGCCATGGGCATATACCTGGCCATGAGCCAAAAGGACATGCTCAATTACTGGAATCGCATCTTCGTGCACAATGCGCAGGATTCGGCCGCCCCCGGCATGCCGGCCGCCGCCACGCATGCCGCGCCATCCCCCATCTCACCGTCGAACGGCCCCGCAGGATTCCCCGGGTACACCGCTTGACCGAAAACCAGTGAGTCTGGATTGTTTCCGTCGAATTGAACCCTGCGTGAGGTTTCTCACAAGGCGCAATCAGCCTCTCATGCTGGCGTTTCCAGCCCTCACACAGGAAGATGGAAGCATGAGCGAAACATCGAACAAAACCCGTCTGGAACATGACTGCATCGGCCAGATGGAGGTGCCGGCGAACGTCTACTGGGGCATTCACACCCAGCGCGCTATCGGCAACTTCCCGGTCTCCGGCATCACCGATAGCCAACATCCCGAGCTGATTCGCGCCTATGCCACGGTCAAGCGCGCCTGCGCCATCGCCAATGAGGAATTAGGCCTGATCGACCCGGCCAAGGCCGAGGCCATTCGCGCCGCCTGCCTGGAAATCGAGGCCGGCAAACTGGCCGATCAGTTCCCGGTCGATGTGATGCAGGGCGGTGCCGGCACCTCGTCGAACATGAACATGAACGAGGTGATCGCCAACCGTGCGCTGGAAATCGCCGGCCACCAGCGCGGCGATTACACATACATCCATCCGAACGACGACGTCAACGAGTCGCAGTCCACGAACGACACCTACCCGGCCGCCTGCAAACTCGCGCTTATCGACGCGATCGGGCCGCTCGCCGAGTCCACCAAGAAACTCGCCAAGGCCTTCCACGATCTGGCCGACAAACATATCAATGACGTGACGATTGGCCGCACGCAGCTGCAGGACGCCGTACCAATGACCTATGGTCAGGAATTTCATGCGTTTGCCACGCTGTTGAAGTCTGATTTGGCTGCATTCGATCGCGTGGTGCCGCTGCTGGCCCAGCTCAACCTCGGTGCCACCGCCATCGGTACCGGCATTTGCGCGGATCTGCGATTCCGCAAGTCCGCCATCAGGCATCTGGCGCACATCACCGGGTTGCCGGTCACCGCCGCCCCCGACCCCGTGGCCGCCATGACGGATATGGGCGCGTACGTGGCCACGTCGGCTGCCATCAAGAGCCTCGCCGTGCACCTGAAGAAGGCCGCCGACGATTTGCGACTGCTCAATTCCGGGCCGCGCTGCGGTTTCAACGATCTCAACGTGCCGGCGCGTCAGGCCGGCTCGTCGATTATGCCGGCCAAGGTGAACCCGGTGATCCCCGAATGCGTCAACCAGTGCTGCTTCACGATCTTCGGCATGGATGTGACCGTGAATTGGGCCGTGGCCGAGGGACAGTTGCAGCTGAACGCCTTCGACCCGGTGATGGTGCACGAGCTGTTGACCGGCATGGCCCTGTTGACGCGGGCCATGGAGACATTCCGCGTCAATTGCGTGGAGGGCATCGAGATCCACGTCGGTCTGGGACGCTCGTATGCCCAGTCCTCGCCGTCGATCGCCGCCGCACTCAACCACTACATCGGCTATGAGCATGCGGCCGACATCGCCGCCGAAGCCGTGCGCACCGGTCGCACCGTGCGTGAGGTGGCCGGCGAACGCACCGACCTGCCCGCCGAGCAACTGGATGAGATTCTCGACCCGATTCGTTTGGCCAGGGGTCTCGGACAGACCTGCCGCGAGCATCGGGACTAGGCGTCACCGCGACGTCATCGTCACGACGATGCTGCACCGCGGTGCCGCGGTGGTGCCGGTGGTGCCGACGGCACGCCACCGGTATCGCACCACCGGCACCACCGCAACGGCCAAAACCCGACGTGGGCCCGCATGTTTACGACTTCACCAGAAATGGTCGATACAGTAGGGCATATGACCGAATATGCACAAGATATCGCACACTGGTTCCAGGTCAATGCGGGCAAGCTCATCTGGCTGGCCGTCGTGCTGGCCGTCGTGTTCGCGGCCGATCGCGTGATCAGCCGCGTGCTGCGCAGGGTTCTGGATAGTTCGCAGATTCCCAGCGCCTCGATTTTCGTGAATCTCACGCGCGTGACCATCTGGGTCACCGGTACGGCGATGGTGCTGCAACCGGTGTTCGGCATCAATCCGACCACCCTGGTCACCGCCCTCGGCGTCGGAGGCGTGGCGATCTCACTGGGTTTGAAGGATACGATCGCCAACGTCATCGGCGGTTTCGGCCTGATGCTGGGCCGCGTGATCCAGCCCGGCGACCTGGTGACCATTCAAGGCGTCACGGGCACCGTGCATGACATCACCTGGCGGCAGACCGTGGTGCGCACCCGCTCCGGGGACATGATGGTCATTCCCAATTCGGTGCTCAACACGGCCGCCTTGACCAAGCTCACGCCGGCCAGCGAAGGCATGGCCACGCTTGAATTCACGGCCAAGGCCTCTGGCGATCCGTCCGCGATCAGCAGGGATATTCTCGACCGCGTAACCAAAGCCACCGCCGACGTGACGTTGGAGGGCCAGCCGCCGCTGGTCAAGTTCACCGGCTTCTCCCCGTACGGCATGACCGGTCAGGTGCTGGTGTTCGCCCGCGAGGGCGTGCTGCCCTCCACCGTGAGGGATATGGCCGCGCGCGCCATCGCCGGTTCGGGCACTAAATACCTTGTTGAAGATGGCGGCTCGTCAGACAATCTGTGATATCTCCCGGCTCGCCTCTCTGGGTCCGGCTATGACAGTCATGCGAACAGCATCCAACCGGTAAGAATCACAGTCAACAGTAGGTACGAGATAACGCCGGGATTGGCATAAGCGGTGCGTATTTTAAGCCCCGCAGGCAACTCCTCTGGCGCAAGATAGAACTCCCAGCTCTTGCGCTTGGTGATAAGCAGCACGATACCGGCAATGCAGAGGCCCAACATCATTGTGCCGTACAACATCATGATGCCCATGCCGCCCATGTTGCCGGTTTCAGCCATACGCATGATTTCGGCCTCGCTGATTGTGCCGTCGAGGATGCGGGGATCGATCTGTTGTATCACCAATGGGGCGAGTACTGACCCGTTCAGGTTGATCAGCATGTGCATAGCCACTGAATACCGCAGTCGGGAGGTGCGTGTGTATACATATCCGAACATCAGTCCTAGGCCAAAGGCGTAGAAGAACTGGAACACGTTCATATGGAATAGCGCGAATGCCAATGCGGAGAACATGATTGCGGTCTTTTCTCCGTACCGGCGCAGGCGGGAGATAATCTCCTTGCGAAAAATCCATTCTTCGCAAACCGGTGCCAACAGGCCTATGAACAATGCGTTCACCCGCCAGTCGCTGCCAAGAATCATGTCGTTGATGCGATTGGTGGCCTGACCATCAGTGGCTCCGGCAGACAATATATTGCCAATCATATTGCCCAAGAGCATTACCGGAATGCACATGACGAAAATCTGAATGAACTCCCCCGCCTTCATGGGGTACTGCCGGGTGCGAATAACCGGTACGCGAGTGAAAGCCAACATACTCAGCGGCATGGCCACCACATACAGCGGCCCGGAGGAGGCGAGCAACACAGCCCAAGCGGGCACATCGGCGCCAAGCAGCGTTCGTAGTGCTTCAGTGGCCAGAGTATTCAGTCCGATCCAGAACACCATCATAATGGCGAGCGCCGAGCCGATTGTCGAAAACCGGCGATGGGCCGTGAACCACCAATCGCGCGGGGTTTGTTGCGGATGCTGTGGTTGCTCAGGTACCTGCGGCTGCTGCGCCGGCGGCATTGGTTTGCTCATACTTATCCCCCATAGTTACTGGCCGCAAACGGACCGATCACACGTGCAATACTCTTCAAGAATACGGCACGGCGTTTCGATTGCATTGGGAATGGGGGAAGAAATCATGGGTCTTCGGAATATATAGTGGAATTACTTTCTTAATAGTTTAAAAACAACTGGTGTTTAAATCGGATTTTCTGGTGGGATGTTAGGAAAATCAATAGTATTATATAAAAGTATCAATCACATACGAGTGATACTTTGGGAAAAAAATAAAATAGTCCAATTTACTTGACCGTGTACTATGGTACATGGTTTATAATATTCAGGGGGTGAAATAAGATGATTTATCGCATTAGTGAGTTTGCAGATAAATGTGGAGTTAATAAAGAAACGATCAGATATTACGAGCGAAAAAATTTATTACAAGAACCTCACCGAACGGAAGCTGGTTATCGGATATATTCATATGATGACGTTAAGCGTGTTGGGGTTATTAAACGAATACAGGAACTTGGTTTCTCTTTAAGCGAGATTTATAAATTACTTGGTGTTGTAGATAAAGATGAAGTTCGTTGTCAAGATATGTTCGAATTTGTTTCTAAAAAACAAAAGGAAGTGCAAAAACAAATAGAGGATTTAAAACGAATTGAAACTATGTTAGACGACTTAAAACAACGATGTCCAGATGAAAAGAAATTACATTCGTGTCCAATAATAGAAACATTATAACATGAGAGATTAATTAACGAAAGGAGCTTTTTTATGAATAAATTTAAGGTAAACATTTCAGGAATGACTTGTACGGGTTGTGAAAAACACGTAGAATCAGCACTTGAAAAGATAGGTGCTAAAAATATTGAGTCTAGTTATCGTCGTGGTGAAGCAGTATTTGAACTGCCCGATGATATTGAGGTTGAAAGTGCAATAAAGGCGATTGATGAAGCAAATTACCAAGCCGGAGAAATTGAAGAAGTATCATCACTAGAAAACGTGGCGTTAATTAATGAAGACAATTATGACCTTCTTATTATTGGTTCTGGTGCTGCTGCCTTTTCTTCGGCAATTAAAGCTATAGAATACGGTGCAAAAGTTGGAATGATTGAGCGTGGAACGGTTGGGGGAACCTGTGTGAATATTGGCTGTGTTCCGTCAAAAACTCTTCTTAGGGCAGGGGAAATCAATCATTTATCAAAAGACAATCCGTTTATAGGTTTACAAACATCCGCTGGAGAAGTGGATTTAGCTAGTTTAATCACGCAAAAGGATAAATTGGTGAGCGAACTTCGGAATCAAAAATATATGGATTTAATTGATGAATATAATTTTGATTTAATTAAAGGTGAAGCAAAATTCGTTGATGCTAGTACGGTTGAGGTCAATGGGACAAAGTTATCTGCAAAACGCTTTTTAATTGCAACAGGTGCATCGCCTTCGTTGCCCCAAATTTCAGGACTTGAAAAAATGGACTATTTAACTAGTACAACACTTCTTGAGTTAAAGAAAATACCAAAACGATTAACTGTAATTGGTTCAGGATACATTGGAATGGAGCTTGGACAACTATTTCATCATTTAGGTTCAGAAATAACGCTTATGCAAAGAAGTGAGCGACTTTTAAAGGAGTATGATCCTGAGATTTCAGAGTCAGTTGAAAAAGCGTTAATTGAACAGGGTATAAACCTTGTCAAAGGGGCGACTTTTGAGCGTGTTGAACAAAGTGGAGAGATAAAAAGGGTTTACGTAACAGTAAATGGCAGTAGAGAAGTCATTGAATCAGATCAGTTACTTGTTGCCACTGGAAGAAAACCAAATACGGATTCTTTAAATTTAAGTGCAGCAGGTGTTGAAACTGGAAAAGATAATGAAATCCTGATCAATGATTTTGGTCAAACAAGTAATGAAAAGATTTATGCAGCAGGAGATGTGACTTTAGGACCACAATTTGTATATGTAGCAGCCTATGAAGGTGGAATTATTACTGATAATGCTATTGGTGGATTAAACAAAAAAATAGATTTATCGGTAGTTCCTGCTGTTACGTTTACGAATCCGACGGTTGCAACGGTTGGTTTAACAGAAGAACAAGCAAAAGAGAAAGGGTATGATGTGAAGACATCTGTATTACCTTTAGATGCTGTTCCAAGAGCAATTGTAAACCGTGAAACAACCGGTGTATTTAAACTAGTAGCAGATGCAGAAACACTAAAAGTATTAGGGGTTCATATTGTATCTGAAAATGCAGGAGATGTCATCTATGCAGCATCATTAGCTGTTAAATTTGGCTTAACGATAGAAGATTTAACAGAAACCCTAGCACCATATTTAACAATGGCTGAAGGGCTAAAATTAGTTGCACTTACGTTCGATAAAGATATTTCGAAATTATCTTGTTGTGCAGGCTAAGGGAACTTTTTTACAACTCCCTATTCAAGTGAACCAGCTAATGCTTTAAGGGATTTTCTAAGTGCATTTGTGGTCACAAAAATAATTTAACACTGATGATTTCGACATCAAATCTATAATTGATACCTTAACACCGCAGAGTAATAAAGGATGAATAATATGTCAGACTTATTATCCCTACCAGACATTAAAACAATAGAACCGCCACAAGAAAATGAAACCGATATGATGTTTAAAGTTGAAGCAGTCGGACCACCTGAACGTTGTCCTAAATGTGGTTTTGACAAGTTGTACAAACACAGTTCAAGAAATCAACTAATTATGGATTTGCCCATTCGTTTAAAGCGAGTGGGCTTACAATTGAACCGTAGACGATACAAGTGTCGTGAATGCGGATCTACCTTCTGGGAACGCCTAATATCTGTAGATGAAAAGCGTAGTATGACCAAAAGGCTTTTAAAGTCCATTCAAGAGCAATCCATGTCTAAGACCTTTGTAGAAGTCGCAGAAAGCGTTGGTGTTGACGAGAAAACCATTAGGAACGTTTTTAAGGACTATGTGGCACTCAAAGAACGTGAATACCAGTTTGAAACTCCTAAGTGGCTTGGGATAGACGAGATACATATTATCCGTAGACCTCGGCTTGTATTGACTAATATTGAACGCAGGACTATTTATGACATCAAGCCTAACCGTAACAAGGAAACAGTCATCCAACGTCTTTCAGAAATCAGTGACAGGACTTACATTGAGTACGTCACAATGGATATGTGGAAGCCCTACAAAGACGCAGTGAACACTATCCTTCCACAAGCTAAAGTTGTCGTAGATAAGTTTCATGTAGTTAGAATGGCTAATCAAGCCTTAGATAACGTCAGAAAGTCTTTGAAAGCCCATATGAGCCAAAAAGAAAGACGTACCCTTATGCGTGAAAGGTTTATCCTTCTAAAGCGTAAACACGATCTAAATGAACGTGAATCATTCCTCTTAGATACTTGGTTAGGTAATCTTCCTGCTTTAAAAGAAGCCTATGAACTCAAAGAAGAGTTTTACTGGATATGGGATACTCCTGATCCAGATGAAGGTCATCTTCGTTATAGTCAATGGAGACACCGTTGTATGTCCAGCAACTCTAAAGACGCATATAAAGACCTCGTGAGAGCCGTAGACAACTGGCATGTTGAAATATTCAACTACTTTGATAAAAGGCTCACTAATGCTTATACGGAGTCAATTAACAGCATTATTAGGCAGGTAGAGCGAATGGGTAGAGGTTACTCGTTTGATGCCTTACGAGCCAAAATCCTTTTCAATGAGAAGCTCCATAAAAAGCGTAAGCCACGATTTAATTCAAGTGCTTTCAATAAAGCTATGTTATACGATACTTTCAATTGGCATGAAGTGAATGATCACGACATTACAGACAACTTAGGTGTCGATTTTTCCACACTTATTAAGAATTTGGAGAAGGGTGATTTATAAGCCCTTTTCCACCATAAAATCCGAATACCCGAAATCATCAATGGGCAAGGAATGATCAACGTCAATCATTCCCAATGACGAGAAAGTCCCCTACTCTGCAAGATTACTGTGGGATGCCACGCGATTTTACCCGATTTTTTCGCGGCGGCCCACACCACTCCACATATGACTGATGACGCCGCACGAAGAAATGGCGTCATTGCAACGATTCCCCAATACATTCTGTGGGACGGCACGAATGTACATCGTTTGACGTTCATGCCATCCCGCACCGGCGTGGGACGGCACGCGATAATCGCCCAAAAATCGCCGCCGTCCCACACACATCATTGCCGATAAGCCATTCGACGATCGTACAGTCACAAAAAACAGAACAGAACCGCACGATCATCGCAGCGCCATTCAGCAGGCGAGCACGGCGACCGGACGCGGGGCGACAATCACGTCATCGCCCACCGCCAGACCGGCCGGCAGCTCGCTGGCGGGCAGCTGCACGGTGGCCTTGAGCTGTTCACCCTTGTTCCAGCGCTGGTATTCGCCGGAGGTGATGACCGTGTCCACACGAACCAAAGAGCCAAGGAAGTGAATGACCTCCACGCGAGCGCGTTCGCCCACATGGGAATCGTTGTCGCCGGCCGGGGTCAGGGTCAGATTCTCCGGGCGCACGAGCACGGCCACGGAATCGCCCTTGGCGGAGCCGGCGAGCAGCGGCACGCGCTGGCCGAAGACCACGGCCTCGTCGCCATTGGATGCGCCGGGCAGACGGTTGGTGAGACCGATGAACGTGGCCACGTACTCGGTGGCAGGGCGCTGGTACAGGTCCTGCGGGGCGGCGATCTGCTCGATCTTGCCCTTGTTCATCACGCCGATGCGGTCGGCCACGGCCAGCGCCTCCTCCTGATCGTGGGTCACGAAGACGGTTGTGGTGCCGGTGGTGAGTTGGATGCGGCGAATCTGGTCGCGCAGCTGCACACGCACCTTGGCGTCGAGGGCGGAAAGAGGCTCGTCGAGCAGGAGCACGCGCGGCTTGACGGCCAGCGCGCGGGCCAGGGCCACGCGCTGTTGCTGGCCGCCGGACATCTGCTGCGTGTACTTCTTGGCCTGATCGGCAAGCCCCACGAGCTCCAGCTGTTCCATGGCGATCTTGCGGCGTTCGGCCTTGCCCATGCCGCGCACTTCGAGGCCGAATTCCACGTTCTCAAGGGCGGTCATGTGCGGGAACAGCGAGTACGCCTGGAACACCATGGCCATCTCGCGCTTGTTCACCGGCACACCGGTGACGTCCTGTCCGCCGACCATGATGCGTCCGCCTTGGATGTCTTCGAGACCGGCAAGCGAACGCAGCGCGGTGGATTTGCCGCAACCGGATCCACCGAGCAGCACGACCATTTCGCCGGGCTTAATGTCCAGGTTGAAGTCGTCGAGCGCGTGAACGGTGGAGCCGGGATAGATCTTGACGACGTTCTGCATCTGAATGGAACCACCGCCGCGCTTGACGGTGTCTTTGAGCAGGGCCTTGGCGGCCTTGGTCACGTCCTTGCCGCGCACGCCCTCGAGGGTAGCGGTGGGATCGTTCTTGAAGGCGTCTTCGGCGGTAGAGGACACGGCTGCCGGGATGGCCGGGGACGCCGGGGCGGCGTCCACTGCGGTACCGGTTTCCTGACGGGTGGGAGTTGAATCGTTGTTCATCGGGTCACTTACCTTCCCTTGACTTACGCATTGCGTCGGAGATCAGGTCGAGCGCAACGAGGAGCACCACGCCGAAGAGCAAAGCCAGCAGCGACATGGCAGTGGAGATTTGAGAATTGGACTGGCCGAGCTGGTAGAGCGCGACCTGCAGGTTCATACGGCCGAGCAGCGAGGCGACGGTGTATTCGCCCAGCACCACGGCGATGGAGATAAAGGATGCCGAGAGAATCGACTGCCATAGGTTCGGGATGATCACCTTGAGGAACACCTTGGGCCAGGAGGCACCGAGCGAGCGGGATGCCTCGACCAGCGTCTTGACGTCGATGGAGTTAAGCCCCACGGCGATCGCGCGGAAGGCGAACGGCATCACGAGAATCACGTAGGCGAAGCACAGCCAGATTGGGTTGGTGCTCAACACGTCGGCGGACAGCCAGCGGTAGATCGGGCCCAAACCCACCACCAGTACGATGGCCGGAATGGTCAGCGGCAAGGTGGCCACCCATTCGATCGCACGCTCTAGGGCTTTGGACCGAATATGCACGATGACCATGGTGGGCACCAGCAGGATGAGCATGATCGCGACGGTGACGGCGCTCAACGACAGCGAGATGCCGACGCCCTGCCATAGCACGCTCAGATCGGCGCCCAACGATTCGCCGTTGCCGGTGAAAATCGCCGTCCACGGCGCGGCCGACCAGCGACCGGACAACGGGTGCCGCAGCGTGAAGATGAACATGGCCAGCAGCGGCACGAACAGGAACGACAGGGTGGCGAACAGGATCACGAATTTGATGATGCTCTGCCTGCGCACGCGGGCGGCACGCAGCTGCGGCGGCTTGACGCCGGTGCCGACGGTTTCGCCGGTGCCGACGGTTTCGACGGTGCGTATGGTTCGGGAAGTCATTGCCAACGTCCGGCCCTCTTCTCCACGGCGTGGCTCAGCAGCATGACGATGGCCACGACGATGATCATTGCGAATGCCAGCACCTGGGCAAAGCCTTGCTGGTTGGGGTCCATCTCATTGCGCATGGCACCTTGGATCATCAACGGCACCAGAATCGAGCGCTGCGAGAACAGGGCTGCGGCGGTCGCATAGGCGGAGAACGCGGAGGCGAACAACAGCAGGAACGCCGAGATGAAGCGGGGTGCCAGAATCGGACAGGCCACACGCGTCCAGTACTGGAACGTATTGCCACCGAGGGATTCGCATGCCTCGCGCCACTGCGGGCGAATCGAATCGACCGCGGGCAGGAAGATGATGATCATCAGCGGAATCTGGAAGTAGCAGTAGACGGTCACCAGCCCCGGCAGGGAGCTGAGCCAGTTCGGGTTCACGGTATAGCCGGTCAGGGTTTTGATGAGCATGGTGCCGATGCCGTTGATGCCGAGGGTGGCGATGAACGCGAACGCGAGCATCACGCCGCCGAATTGGGCGAGCACGGAGGAGATGGCGGAGACCATACGACGCAGCAGGCCGTTCGGCTTGGCACCGATGACCAGTGCGTAGGAAGCGAGCGCGCCCACCACTGCGCCGATCAGAGAGGATGCTAAAGACACCAGAATCGAGGTGCCGAATGCGGCGATGGTGTTGGCTTCGAACATCTTGTGGAAGTTCGCAAGCGTGAAACCGCCGCTGCGATCCTGGAACGCGCCGATGATCACGATCACGGTGGGTGCCAGCAGGAAGCAGGCGGTGTAGGCGAAGAACGGGAGCGTGGTGGCGAGCGTGCCAAGCTCCTGACGGTGCTTCGCCAGTGCGGACGAAGCGGGGGACGATGCGGCGGACGGACCCGCGGCCTTGGAGGCGACGGGTCCGTCCGGCGCGATGGGTGCGATTGCGGCGGTCATCGTGGACTCTCAGTTGCCGATCGTCTTGTCCCAGTTGTTTTGAAGCCACTCGGTGATGCGGGTGGAGTCATCGTTGCTGTAGGTGACCGGCTGGCCTTCGATGGTGATGGCGTCTTTCAGGGTGGCCTGGTCGACGGTGCCGTCGGCCTTCATGGAGTCGAGCAGCACCGGGTTGGCACCGCCCTTGAACCACAGGTTCTGGGTTTCGGCGGTGTACAGGTATTCCTCCCACAGGCGTGCGGCGGCGGGGTGCGGCGCGTCCTTGTTGATGGCCTGGTTGTAGTAGCTGACGACCTGGGCCTTCGGGAAGGTCTTGTACTTCCAGTTCACGCCCTTGGACTTGAGTTCCTTCTTGTAGGAGGCCTGGTTGTAGGTCCAGTCGAAGACCACGCCGGTCTGGCCAGAGTCGATGGTGCCGTTGGTCACATCGATGGTGTTCAGGTTGCCGGCTTCCTTGAGCTTCTTGAAGAAGTCGAGACCGGGCTGCAGGTTGTTGATGTCGCCGCCGGCGAGCTGGTTGACCATCAGATAGCCGTTGAAGGCCGCGCCGGCCTCGGTAGGCTTGCCGTTCAGGGACACGGTGCCGGCGAACTTCGGATCGATCAGGTCGTTCAGGGAGGCGACATCGCCGTACTTGTCGGCGTTCCAGCCCACGGACATGATGCCGGTGTAGTCGGCGTAGTAGGCGCCGTCGGCGTTCTTGGCAGCATCAGGGATCTTGTTCCAGGCCTGCACCTTGTACGGGGCGAAGTAGTCGGTGGAGGTGGCGGCGATGGCCTGGCCGACATCGAAGACGTCGGGGGCGGCGTCGGTGCCCTTGTTGGTCTTAGCGGCGTCGAGCTCTTCCTTGGATGAGGCGTTCGGGTTGAGCTCGGTGACCTTGATCTCCGGGTACTTCTTCTTGAAGCCCTCGATGACCTCGCCGTAGTTGGACCAGTCGTGCGGAAGGGCGATGACGTTCAGCGCGCCCTCTTCCTTGGCGGCCTTCTCAAGGTCCTCCATGGTGCCGAAATCGGCGAGGGAGGTGGCCTTGGCGGACTTCTCGTTCACGGTGACGGCCTTGCCGGAGGTCTTGGCGTTGCCGTCGGAGGCGTTGCTCGAACCGCAGGCGGCCATCGAAAACGCGAGTACGGCGGCAAGGGAGCCGGCCGCGATCTTACGCAGGTTGTTCATACTGTTCCTTTTCTCAACATCATCCAGACGATGGTCTGGGGAATCAGGCCCGTGATGCGCGGCATCCGCACGGCCTGCAAATCCAAGAGAAGAAACTAAGCGCCCAACCTGTCCTGACGGTGGCGCGACGATGAACTGCGTTCGCCATTTGGTGTCCGTCCGCTGAACTTAGGGAAACCCGGCATGAACGAACGACGGGAACGGGCACGGCAACGACAACGGACGACGTGTCGGCCGTGGGCCGACCACCGGCCGACCCACGTCATCCGCCCGCCGCGCAGCGCCTACCTCAGCACACCCTCAATCAATCGCGTGATGAGTTCGGTGTAGCTCACTCCGGTGGCATCCCAAGCCTTGGGATACATAGAAATCGGCGTGAAGCCGGGCATGGTGTTGATTTCGTTGACCATCACCGTGCCATCAGGCGTCACGAAGGTGTCCACACGGCTCAAGCCGGCACCATCCACGGCCTTGAACGCACGCCGGGCCACGTCACGCACGTCCTCAAGCACGCTGACTGGCAGATTGGCAGGCACTTCCACGTGGCTGGCGGAGGCATCCATGTACTTGGAGTCGAAATCGTAGAACTGGTCGTCGTTCTGATGATCGAGCACGATTTCGCCGGGCCAGCTGGCTTCAGGCTCGTCACCGGCCTTCGGACACAGCACGGCACATTCGATTTCGCGGCCATCAATCCCCTGCTCAACGAGCACCTTCCAATCGTGCTCGCCGGCGGTGGCGATGGCGGCGGCCAGACGATCCTGCTGGGTCTCGCGGTCATCGGTTTTCTCGACCTTGGTCACACCGAAGCTGGAGCCGGCGCGTGAAGGCTTGATGAACAGCGGATAGGTAAGACCGGCGTCCTCGATCTTGGCAAGCACATCGGCGGCGGTGAAGTTGCGCGCATCGACCGTCACACCCGGCGCGGTGGGAATGCCGGCGGCACCCAGCACCACCTTGGTGTAATGCTTATCCATGCAGGCGGCGGAAGCAAACACTCCGCACCCCACGTACGGCACACCCATCATTTCCAGCAGGCCTTGAACCGTACCGTCCTCGCCATAGGGACCGTGCAGCACTGGCAGTACCGCGTCCACATGGCCAAGGGAGGTCAGCGCATGGTGCATTTCCGGGTCGGGCATGCTGACGAAGCTGGTGCCGAAGCCGGAATCGGCGGAATTGATGTGGCTGGGCTCGCCGATGAAGAAACCGTCCTGGCCGCGAGAGGGGTCAAGCATCACCGGGCGCGATTCCGGGGTGATCTTTACGGTCGGCAGCTCGCCGCCATCCAGATTCCAGCCACGAGGATCTTCGCCGTTGATGATCCACTTGCCGTCCTTGGTGATGCCGACCGGAATCGGCTCGAACCGTTCAGTGTCCATGGCCCCCAGCACACCGGCAGTGGAGATGCAGGAAATTGAATGCTCGTCTGCACGCCCACCATAGAGCACCACAACACGCTTCTTGGCCATAACCATCCTTTTATTGAAACTACAACCGTTTTCAAGCCTATGCTTTGCACCGCCAACCGGACCGAACCGCGCTCGGACCGCCGCGCACAAGAGACACACACCAGTCTACTCGCGCACGTCAACGACGTATACGCCACACGACTTTGCACGTACAACGTATACGCCACGTATACGTCGCTTCTCTCGTTATTCGCCGGTAACTTCGTGCCCGAACAGTCCGGCAAGCATCTCCGAGCAGGAAATGCCTTCGTTCAGCACACGGCTCATCTGATATGCCAATGGGGTCGGCACATCAAACTGCTCGCCAAGAGCCACCACCGCATCCGTGGTGGGCACGCCTTCGGCCACACCGTTGCTGACCTTGGTGGCCTCCTCGACCGTCAATCCCTTGCCGAGATTCGCGCCGAACGTATAGTTACGAGACAGCGGAGAGCCACAGGTGGCGATGAGATCACCCACACCGGCCAAGCCGAAGAAGGTCTTGGGATCGGCGCCAGCAGCTGCGCCCAGCGCGGTCAGTTCGGCCAGTCCACGAGTTTCGATCATGGCTGCGGTGTTCTCACCATAGCCGGCACCGCGGGCCATGCCCACGGCCAGCGCGGTCACGTTCTTCAGGCTGCCGCACATTTCCAGGCCGATGACGTCGGTAGTCACGAACGGCTTGAAATAGGAGGTGGTACATGCCTCAGCCACCTTCGTGGCATTATCGAGGTTCGTACAAGCCACCACGGTGGCGGCAGGATGACGATCGGCGATTTCCTTGGACAGGTTCGGTCCGGAAATGGCGGCGAACCGGTCGGCCGGCAGGTCAAGGGATTCGCGGACGACTTCGTCCATACGCTTGTTGGTGCCACGCTCGATGCCCTTCATCAGGCTGACGACGATGGCGTGATCGGGAATCAGTCCCTTGAATTCGACGAGTGCCACTCGCGCGAACTGCGCGGCGATGGCCACAACCACGATGTCCGCGTTCTTGACGGCTTCGGCGCGATCCCCGGTGGCGGTCATGTTGTCCGGCAACTTTTCGACGGACGGCAGGCGCACGGTGTTGTGGTGGCGATCGCGAATGTCCTCGACAATCCGCTGCTCCTTGGCCCACATGGTCACCGTGTTGCCGGCGTCCGCCAGCACTTGGCCGAAAGCGGTACCCCATGCTCCTGCACCGAGAACCGTTATATTTTTACCCATATCAAATTCCTACCTTCGCTTGTCGCGCAACTTCATCGGTACAATCTTGTGCCATGCTACTCGCCTAGGCTCCCCGTACGGGAACTTGTGCGGCTACTTCTCAGCCGGGAACGGGCCGCCGGCTTCAGGCCAAGGCTTGCGACTCATGCTGCGGTAGTCCCAGTAGCCTTCAGCGGGGAACTGTTCGCCACGAATTTCCTCCAGTACTGTGTTCATGCGTTTGAGCACGCGCCACATCAGCTCGTTCACGGCCTCGGCAGGCGGTTCTTCACCCCATGAGTCCATGTCGGCAAGCAGATCGGAGTAATCGAGCGCATGGTCATAGCACATCACCACGTTTTTGCGCGGCCATGGCCACCAGTGGTTGATGGAGGCGGCACCCCACGTCACCGCCGGGTACAGCGGCACCTGATGCCCCAGTCTGCGCGAGGATTCAAGGGCGATATATCCCACGCCCTCCTTAATGCTCATCACCCACTTTTTCGGGTCGCGGGTCACGGTGCCTTCCGGCCAGACCGTCAGCGGACGGCCGGACGTCAGAATATCAATCGAGGTCTCTTCGATCTGCTTGGCCTTGCCCGAATGACGCTGCACCGGCTGCATGCCGACCAACTGGAACCATTTGCCGATCAATGGCCACTTCGCCATCTCGGCCTTGGCCATGTAACGGGGGCGGCGGCCCATGTGGAACAGGCTCATCATCGGCACGAACACATCAAACATGGTGATATGACTGGCGGCGGTGATGAACGGTCCGGTTTCCGGCACCTGTTCCAAGCCCCAGGCCTTGGTCTTGCAGCTGGCGCGGAACACCCCGGACACGCCGGCCAGCAACCGTTTCGTGGCCTTGGGATTCTGCGCGTCGATCTCCGGCTGATTGGGCGTGCGAGGGCCGGTCGGGTAATACTGTGTCGAGTCCACAAGCGTGTGGCGGGCGGCCAGACGCTTGACCTGCTCATCACTCAGCGGGCTTACGGCCGAACGCGGCGACGGTTTTCCTTTGGATGCCATGGTCTCTATTGTGGCACGGACCACCGCCCAACGATTCCAGCGCAACGTTCCCGGGAACGTGTCGCGGAACCACACCTCGCACCCCCCGCCCAGCGAAACATTCCCCGGAATGCGTCGCACAATACGCGGCGGCCCGTCTGCACACACCATGCGCGCAGACGGGCCGCCGGGGAAACGTTCGAATCACTCCACCGCGATGGCGTCGATCTCCACGAGCGCGCCCTTGGGAATCATGTTGTTGCCAAAGGCCACGCGGGCGGGCTTGACGGAGCCGATGAACGCCTCAGCGTAACGTGCGTCCACTTCCTTGAAGTCCTCGACGTTCTTCAGGTAGATGGTGGCACGGCACACATGCTCAATGCCGGTACCGGCAGTGTCGAGAATGTGCTTAATATTCTTCAGCGCCTGTGCAGCCTGCTCTCCAGCGGTCTCGCCCGCCAGTTCGCCGGTGGCCGGATCAATGCCCAGCTGGCCGGATACGAACACGAAGCCATTGGCCTTCACCGCCTGGCTGTATGCGCCCAGCGCGGCCGGCGCCTCGGAAGTGGCTACGGCTTCCATCTTTTCGCTCATATTGTGCTCCTTCTCATCTTGGGGCGCCCACCTGCTGCGGCCGGCGCCGGTACACATCACCACCGGCTACGACCAATCGCACGATCAGCAACGATTGGCAATGCCGATTACGTAGCAGTCTACTGAGCGAAGTCGCGTTTAGCGCGCATGATGCCCGGCATACGGCCATCAACAGACTATTCCTTGCTATTCCAGACGATTCCAGACGATTCGACTACCGTTCTCGCCAAACCGGGCGGTTTTTCCACGACCCAAGCGAGCCGGCATCACCGACCCCGACACCAGCACCAGCACCAGCACCAGCACCAGCACCAGCACCAGCACCAGCACCAGCTTTGCACGCGCTTAATATCACGCGCCGAATATGCAAAAGGCTTCCGGCGGCTAGCCGAAAGCCATGCTGGTGGGCTTGATGGGGATCGAACCCACGACCTTCTGTTCCGCTTGGCCAGAAACTGAGTGTATCAGACAACACTGATTGGGGCTATAATCGCTGGAATTCCGCCATTTCTGCCTTTAGTTGTTTTCTCGTTGGAGGGCCCAAAACTCGCTGAATCGGGAGGTCATCGTTACTGAATCGTTACTGGAGGAACAGAATATTTGCCGCATGTCACTTAGCCATGCAAAGCAACCAGCATGAGCGAAACAGTGGCAATGGCTGATTTGTCATAAGGCGTTAACTGCCCAGGACCATCCGTCTCCGATCAGCGGCAAGCAGCTTTGTCTTAGTCTTTGGCATATCCACCGACGGCATCCTTCAAAGCCGCGCGCAGCCCTTCATCTACCGCGTAGATGTACAGCTCCCGAACGCCACGGGTAAGCAGGACATTCAGCTGATTACGGATAAACGTTCTGTTGAAGTCAATGGCGTCTTGGACAATAACGTCCTTTGTTACGCTTGAATCATTGGCGCTTGAATCATTGGCATTCGAGTCGTCGCCCTCTTTGATGACTTTGATAGCTGGATCTTTGGAGTATTCCGGTTCAAATTGAATGTATTGCACTTCCTCTTCATGCCCATCGACCCCGCGCTTTATCCACTTGCCTTCGTCATTGTCACTGATATGGCCGCAGGTCACCGATGGGCCAATGATGACGGCGGCGACATTGAGATCAGCGCCCTGCACGGTGAAATAAGAGCCTACCTCCTGCTCCGTGTTACGCCTTGAAACCCAGTGATCATTCTTATCCGCATTATCGCCAAAGCTGGTTCCATCTAGATCCACAGACTCCGCAGACTTAAGCATGGATTGGCCATCATTCCATGGCATATCGAAAGAATCAAGCAGTCGTTCGCCTTCCTTGAGATCCGGCACAGGGGTAAGACCGTCCTTCTCCCACTTCGGCATTCTCCATTCGGCATGTCCATCAAGTTTCTGAATGCGGTAGAGCGTCACAGATCCTCGATGCTTGGAAGAACTAAAAGGCCAGTCGTATGTTGCAGTTATACGACAAAGGTCTGTTATCGGATACGCGGAAGACAGCTTACTCTTCTTCCGCATATCCTCAAGCTCCTCTCTGAATGATTTGCGTCTATTATCCAACGCCTTGAGCATGGCCAGAGGAGAACTATAGACCTTGACGCTATATTGCTTTTCATCGAAAGGAATGTAAGCGCCATCATCAGTGCCCTGAGATTCCTCGTCGGGAATTGGCTTGATAATACGGGATGCCGAGATGCCACTTGACGCCGACTTGGCTGTAATGAACATCTCGTCTTCATCAGCTCCTGTCAGCGCCTGGATCCAGTGGACCATAGCATCGCTGCCGCAAATGCGGAATTGCTGGTTGAGCCTCAGTCGTTGCACCGTGACTGGAATCGGTTGTTGCGCAGTCGTTTCAGTGGATGGCAGATTCATCTCATAAGGTTCGCTTCGTAGCAGGCGCTCCTCGTGTTCCCCTGGATTCTTCTCGGGGTATTTCCCCTCGAACAGCTTTTCCAAAAGCTGCCGATCCCATTGCATTCTTGAATTCATTATCTGATGGGGATCGAACACCGCGATAACGACCTTCGCCCTCCGCACAATCCTCGAGAGATAATTCTTATGCGTCATGAATCCCTTGGCCGTGAACAAGAGATGAGCCTCATCCACAAGTACGATATCCGCTACATCGTGAGTATTTTTTTCAGCGAATGTGCCAGCCTTCAGAACATTATCGGATTCAGCCAAAGCCCCTGCACGACGCGATTTTAAAATATTCTGAAGTTTGGCAACTTCCCTATACTGCTTTAACAATTCCTCGTTATGTACGAGCAGTTTCACCAACGGCGGGGTCTTCATGTCGTATTCAGTGCACAAACGATAGAATAACGAGCTCAGCACGATTGATTTGCCTGTTCCGGCGCTGCCTTCGAGCAGGAAGAGCCGATGCCTGGGATTTGCCGGCCATTCCGACACCACCCGATCAGCGATAGCACGAACCTCATCTATTGCCTTCTTCTGACCATCACCAAGGCTGTGGAATGGCGAGAGCTTGTAAGTGGACAAATTCCAAATGTTCTCTTCGAGCTCGAAAAGTGTGCTAAGCGTTTTCTGCTTTTTCGCCTTTTTATGGGAGGATTGGGCGGCATCATGCTTACTTTGAACATCAAGTATTCGATCGTTATCACCGCAGAGACGATTCCAGATTGCCGAAACGACATACGGCATTGCCTCAGCGGTAAAATAGCGTCCTTGGGCATTGGGTCGACCATTGAGGCAGTGGACGTTAGCGACCGATTGCATATAATCGATGAGCTTGTTTTCGATATCAAGAGTCAATGATTTATTGAACAGTCCTTGATGAATTACAAACTGACGCACTTCGACATTGTTTTTCAATGCATAAGAGATGGTTTTATCAGCTATTGTTTGCTTCTCCCTTGCCCACTTATGAGCCTCACTCTCATTCCCTGCATCATCGACATGGTCTTCGTCGTCCTCGACGTGAAGAACATGCTGGACAGTTCGTTGAGCGATATGGTTGGTCTCTCCCACATACACGGTCCAGTCGCGACGGTTATCGCCTTTGTTGTAACCCTTGTAACCGCCTTTGGGCTCATGGAAATACACGATATAAACAGTCGGTTCGTGCAATAGTAGATCAATCTTGCGCCTGACTTCATCATCCGACATTGACTGATTATCGTCGGTTAGAAAATAGCCCCCGCCATTGGATGGATCCAAACATTCCCTGAACGTGTTCTCGTACTCAGGAGTCTTCAGTTTTGCTTCGTTCGCTTCGTTAGTCGGAGAATCTTCTTCCCCTGCGTCTTTCGGCAGCTTGAAGTAGGGGACATTGGCAATGATTGGGGCCATATCGCTATCGTGTTCGATTGATCGACGCACTGCTTTAGCAAAAGCATTCATTTCTCTTTCACCTTTCCTCAGAAATATATTCTGATTCAAAAGACGTGCAGCATTTCGCCTTGGATTAGAAGAAAATGTCCTCACTTTCCAAGAAGCTGCCTTTCCTATGGGGACTTTATCTACTCTCATTCCTAGGACTTAGCTCGCTATATGCACACGTCGCTCTCCCGCAATTTGAACGATGCCTAGATTCTTTTGACGCTAAGCCTACCTTCAATGAGAAGCTTGTGTATGAGGTTACCACCATGAGCTTTGTTGTCCATAGTTGAACCATAGGTGGAAAGTAACCTGACAACTTTTTGATCCATGTCTGTCTTTGCATCTTGGTCAGAAATCATGGTTCCATCATCTTTCTTCCAAGGCCGGTAAAAACACCACAGCCAGGTACTGCTCCTGCCATGCTGCGCTTCGGCGCTTGGGATCTGTACTGTCATACCGAACATGAGCTCCGTATCGCTGCTATCGCCGCAGGATTACGCGCGCTTCCCCGGACCGACGACGATGTGCCGTTCCTATGCAAACTTATTCTTCTCCATGTCGATCGCCTACTGTTGCTTATCAATGCCGCAGGCTGGCTTGAAGAACTGGCTGATTTGGACGAAAAGATTCGACGCATGCTCAACCCACCAGCACCACGGCAAGCTATGGGCGCATGCCCGCACTGTGCACATGGCGTCGTGTGGGCAGAGGAGGGAGCTCCGATGGGCAGATGCTCCGCATGCGGCTCCCTCGTGCAACGCCATGAAGTGGCGGACAGACTCCTAGCACGGCTTAATAAAGCCACCGGTTGGATGACGGCATCCGAATACCGCGACCATCTTGCAAGAGAAGGTATCCGGATCCCGACCAGCACCATCCGTGGATGGTCACACAGAGGACTAATCCATGCAAGAAACGATGGTCGTATGCCTGTCAAACGACTGGTTGAACTCACCCGGGAACGTAGCCGTCCCCGCAACCGCCGTAATTAGAAAAGCGCCTTCAATGAAGACGCTTTTCTGTTTGTGGGCTCGAAGAGATTCGAACTCTCGACCTTTCGCTCCGGAGGCGAACGCTCTATCCAGCTGAGCTACGAACCCAAACCTAACTAATTCTACACCACTTTCAGAGGTGGCGAGGTGCTGCAGTCATCGTTACTAATCGTTACTGAGACTGTTTTTTCAATTATTGCTCAAGTTCACAAACCCAGTCAGCAGTAGGGCTGGCCGGTAACTCCGACAGAGAGTGCACCCGGAACCTTCTGTTCCGGAGACAGACGCTCTATCCACTGAGCTACAAACCCGAGTAACTTCTTTACTGTACACCACATCACGCTGCATGAGGCACATACGTCGCCAAAATAACGAGAAAATCGCCATCATCGGCTCTACAATGGGGTTATGTCGGAACCTACAGATGACTTCGAATACGAACGCCGCTTCTTCTGCCGCGAGCTGCCGGCGGAATACGACGACGGCGACGCCCCGACCCTCATCATTCAAAGCTACTACGTGCATGCCGACAATTACGCCTTGCGCGTGCGGCTGGTCTCGCACAAGGTTCACGTCGACATGACGTCCGACGTAAATCCGGTGGCCGTGCTGGACGAATACCGCGACCGGTTCTCGGAAGCGTATGTCACCGTCAAAGGTCCGTCCGTGGGTGGCACGCGCTACGAGGTCGAGCGCGAGATCGACACGCGCATCGCCGCCGAACTCATCAAGCGCGGCGGCTCGGTAATCATCAAGAACCGGTATTCCGTGTGGATTGCGGAAGACGGCTGGAGCGTGGACGTGTTCGGCGGGCCGAACGCGCCGCTCATCGTAGCCGAGGCCGAACGATCCGGGCCGGTTACCAATCTGACGATTCCGAAATTCTGCATCACCGAAATCACCGATCAGGCGCGATTCAATAACGATGGTCTCGCCAACCGTCCGTTCTGTAAGTGGGCGGACGATTTCGAGGAGGAGCTGGCGCTGGAGGGGCCAAGATTCCAGCAGTATTTCGGGAAGAATCGGATGGTTTAGGGGAAGCAATCAAGTACGCTCGCGCGCTCCTCTCAGTCATCTACGCCTGACAGCTCCTCTCAAAGAGGGGAGCCAAAACCAATCAGTACATGAGGGTGGCTAGGCGACGGCGGGCGCGGGCCAGACGCGGGTCGGTGGGTTCGGGGATGGCGAAGTATTCGAGCAGACGCTTGCGAACCTGCTCGATATCGGCCTTGTGCCCGGCGGCCAAAAAGTCCAGCAAACGATCGAAAGCGTCTTGAATCTGGCCACCGATCATGTCGATATCAGCCACGGCCAACTGCGATTCCACATCGTCCGGCGCTGCGGCGGCAGCGGCACGTACGTCACGTACATCAGCGGCCCTGGAGCGGGCCAGCAACAGCGCCTTCGCACGTTCGCGGGCGGCCAGTGCATCGGACGGGTCGGATTCGAGCACGCGCTCGTATTCGGCGGCGGCACCGGCGTAATCGCCCTCCTCGGCCAAACGATGGGCTTCGGCATGCTCCGGCGGCACCTGCTCAGCACCCGCGCCGGCACCGGTGGCACCAGCGCTCTTGGCGGCATCGGAATCAGGATCACCCGAGTACGGCGCGGTACCGTTCACACCAGACTGTGCGGCGGCCTGAATGATCTTCGGAATCACCTCGTCGGTAAGTTGCTTGAGCTCGTCGTCACCCGGAAGGCCCTGCAACAGCGGCATCGGACGGCCGGCAATCAACGCAAACAGTGCGGGCGCGCCCTGTACTTGCAGCGCTTGGGCAATCGAGGGATTGGACGAGATATCGATACGGGAGAGCTGAATCTGGCCGTTCAGGGCATTCACCGCGTCGCCCAGTACACGGGCCATCGGGAACAGGCGGTCATCGGTCGGCACCCACAGGAGCAGCAGGATCGGGAAGGTCGCAGAAGTCTGCACCATTGCCTGGAAGGTGTTTTCGGTGGTGTCGATCACGTACCCACCAGCGGCAGGCGCGCCGCCCGCTTGGCCGGGCTCGGCCTTGACCTGATGCTTCAGCGCCTCCAAATCGACGGCGCCCGCCAATGAGACTCCCGGATTGAACTGCTGTTCTGCCATAATGCCTCCCGATTCCACGCGATTCGCGTACAACAACAATCACATTTGCTGACATTGATTGTAATGCCGATTCCCACCACGTAGGGATTCTTCCACTACGCGGTGAAATTCCCACCACGTAGCAAAACGCCCACCACGATGTGACCCCAAACGGCATCATTATGCGAAAGGTAAGATTTTATCGACATCGTGGTGGACGAATCACATCGTGGTGGGGCGTTAACCGCGCGGTGGGTGGCGGCAACAATTAC
Organism: Bifidobacterium sp. FKU; assembly: GCF_026016385.1. NCBI lineage: Bacteria > Bacillati > Actinomycetota > Actinomycetes > Bifidobacteriales > Bifidobacteriaceae > Bifidobacterium > Bifidobacterium sp. FKU. The sequence continues at coordinate 346,497 of NZ_CP092888.1, read as the reverse complement.
AGCGCTTCGACCTTTACCGGCTGACGGTCGGCGCCCACGGCGGTGATTTGCGCACCGGAGCTTGCCAACGGAATGTACAAGGCCACCACGTTCACATACGTGACCTTCATGGTGCTGGTGTACTTGTCGCTATTGAACAGCGCCTTCTCGTCGTCGGAAGCCGGCTGCGATTCGCGGCCATCCCCTGCCTTGCGAGTCCATTCGCCGTTAATACGGCCAACCACCAAATCACCGGCACCGTCTGCAGCACGCATCACCCACATCTGTTCAGGCACAGCGGTGAATTTCTGCTCTTGCGTACCGTTGTTGCGTTGCATACCTTCCTGCACCTTGGCCGTGGTATTGGCCAGTTCCTGGCGCAGCAGATCGTCTGCGAACTTGGAAGCGTATTGGCTCTTGGAACCGTTCTGCAGCACATCGGCGTATTGGGTCAAGGCATCGGCGGGAGTGGCCACCAGCTTCTCATCCTTTGCGGTGCCCATCTGCGAGCCAAGAGTCGGAATCTCGAACTTTGGCAGCTTGGCTCCCTCAAACAGTCGAGCCATGGCCATCAGCTTGTAATTCTGCTGGGCGGATTCCTGATCGAAGACCAGCAAACGCTTGGACTGCTGATCTTCGGTGGTGGTCGTGATGGTGAACACCGAGCGAGGCCATCCGTCGTCCGTAGGAATCACCGTCTGGGCGATGTCCTTGGGAATGGTCGCATATTGGGACATACCGCCGCCACGCTGATTGATCGTGGTCTGGCTGATGCGAATGTCCAGCTGGGGCCCGCCCATAACGGCCGCATATCCATCGGGATTCTTGGCCTGATCGGCTTCATCGATCGTCTTGAGAATCTTCAGGCGAATCTTCTTCTCCTGCGTCTCGGTCAAATCCGGCGCAACCTTGGTGGAGGTATCGGCAGCCGGCGTCGGCAGCCGGCCTTCACAGGCGGTCAACGGCACGACCAACGCCACGCAGGCGAGGGCGGCCACACACAGTTTGTTCCATCGCTTGTTCATCAGCTTTCCTCCTGTCCGGCATCGGCCGAGTCGTCTCCGGTATTGACCTCTTGGGCCAAGCGGGAGAAGTAGGCCTGCAGTTCGTCAGGGGTGATTACCGAAGTCGCTTCGTTATCGCCGGCGCTGAAGCCGGTCTCAGCGCCGCTCTCGGCACCGGTCTGCTGGTCGGCGACCAGGTTACGCGAACTTGGGTCGATGATAACCGGTGTTTCGGTGGCTTCAGATTGCGAGGACGCACGGCCCGAACGCTGATGCGTGGCGTGGCGGCGACGATTACGTCGACTTGCCCCATCCGGCTTCCCGGACACTGCGATGCTGGCGGGCGCCTCTTCCTCAATTACGGCGCTTGCCGTGCCTTCCACCATGCGCTTGCGGCGCTTATGCGGCGGCATGGCGAACACGGAGGCGCACAGTACGGCCAGCACGGCCAGCAATCCGCCGGACAGATAGAACGGCATCGCAAAGTCCGGCACTTCGGAGCGCACCCAGTGCAGCTGCACCTTGGCGTTGGTGGCATTTTCGCCCAGATCCACAATGGCTACCGTCGAGGCGCCGGTCTTCTTGCTCTCCAGCGAAACGGACCCAGTGCCGCATCTCACGTCAGTCCACATATCGGAATCCTTGAACGACACCGCGTCATCGGCACTGGTAGGCGCTCCCTGACTCGTGCTGCTTCCCTTCCGGGTGCTCAGCTCGCTCCATGATGCCAATCCGGTGATGCGGGTATAGGACTTCTCGGACGCGACCCATCCGGCAACATCCTTGGCCGGACCCAACGCCACGCACGCCTCGTCCTGAGAGGATCCCGAGTCCACGGTTATCGTGGCGTTCTGATCCAACAAGGTCAGCACATTCGGATCAGTGACGGCATACCGGGAGCCGCTCATGGTTGCGGAAGCGGTGATTTCGGTGGAAGGCTTCCATATCGTGGCATTCATGTACCCCAACACCACAGCCGCCACGGCCAATAGGCCGAAGATAGGCGTCACCACTCCACGCATGATCTTGGCATGACGAGATGGACGCTTGGCGCCCTTATCCGGTCTTGTAGTCTGTTCTTCAGCACTCATAACTCAACCATTCTACAATCTTCACCTGTTTATTACCTAGGAGCGCAGAAAATCAAGGTTTACCAGTAGGGTGGTGTGCCATGCGTAAGTCTGTTAAGTCTATGTTATCCCCCCTCGGCAAGGCCGTTGCTCTTGCCTGTTCACTGGCGATGTGCGTGTCGCTGGCTGCCTGCTCCAGTTCGAACTCGGACTCGAAATCCTCTTCTTCCGATTCCTCTTCATCTTCCGACTCTTCTGACAAGAAGGGCCAAATTGCCGGCGTGACCGCCAAGGGCAAGCTCGGCGAGAAGCCGACCATCTCCTTTAATACGCCGATGACCGTGTCCGACGGCTCCTATGTGGTGCTGCAAAAGGGCGATGGCGACGTGATCGAGGAGGGCGACCGCGTCTGTGCCCAAGGCATCGCGCTCAACGTTAAAGACGGCACCGAGCTCATGGACACCTGGACCAAGAACACGCCGGATTGCTCGCTGAAGGTGGATTCCAAGACCCTCTCCTCGACCTACTACAACCAGATCAAGGGCGCCAAGATCAACACCACGATCGGCTTTGGCGTCAACGCTCAGGATTCGTCCGGATACTCTTACATTCTGGCGATGACATTTGTCTCCAAGTCCAAGGACCTGAAGAAGGCCACTGGCGAGGAAGTCAAGAATGTGCCGGCCAATCTGCCGAAGGTGACGCGAGCCAAGAATGGCAAGCCGTCCATTGACATGAACGGTCAGGGTTCGGTTGATTCGCTGATCTCGCAGACGCTGATCAAGGGTAACGGCGCCAAGCTGACCGACAAGAACACCGTGGTAGTCAAGTACACCGGTTGGCTTACGAATGGCAAGCAGTTCGATTCGTCCTGGGATCGCGATTCCACAATCGACGCCGATCTGTTCAGCGATTCCAGCGGCCAGCATCAGGTTATCGAGGGCTGGCAGAAGGGTCTGGTCGGCCAGACCGTCGGCTCTCAGGTTCTGCTGGTGATTCCGCCGGATCAGGCCTATGGAGATAAGGAGCAAGGTTCGATTCCCGCCAACTCCACGTTGGTCTTCGTAATCGATATTCTCGCCGCGTACTAAAAGATATAGCAGGGGCTCCCTCTGATGAGGGAGCCCCTGCTATATCTAGAACAGCCTGAGACTGTCGTCCTCGGTGCCTTTCATATCGTCGTAATCGAGAATGAGGCAGGTGAAGCCGCGGTCCTTGGCCAAGACCTGGGCTTGAGGCGTGATGGTTTGTGCGGCGAAGATGCCGTGCACCGGGGCCAGCAGCGGATCACGATTGAGCAGTTCGCAGTAGCGAGTCAGCTGCTCGACGCCATCAATGCCGCCGTGACGTTTGATTTCCACAGCCACATGCTCGCCTTCGGCATTCACGGCCATAATATCCACTGGGCCAATGGCGGTCGGGTATTCGCGACGCACCAGCTTGGCTCCCTTGCCGATACGCTCGATCTGCTCGGCCAGATAGCGCTGCAGATGGTCTTCCACGCCATCCTTGATGAGACCCGGATCTTCGCCCAGATCATAGGTTTGGTCGGAATAGATGTGTTGCAGCGTCACTTCAAGAATGTCCGAGCCCTTGTCGGCGCTGACACGTAACACCTTTTCCGGCTCACCAGCGGCGACACTTTCCGGGGAATGCGTCGCGGAATCACCATCCACAGCCCCACCAGCGACACTTTCCCGGGAATGTTGCGCAGATTTGGCGGCTGGGTCGATCTCACGAATCGTGCAGGGCGCGGTCATCCAGTTCAGCGGCTTGTAGGAGCCCAATTCGGAGAAAATCAACAGGCTGGAATCGGCCTTGATCAGCAATACACGTTTGGCCAGGGGCAGTGAGGCGTTGAGGCGGCCCGAATACTCGGCCGAACAGTCGGCAACAATAACTCGCATAGGCCACCACTGTAGCGCAACACATGGCATACATAGCAAAAGGGGCTCTCTGGAAAACCAGAGAGCCCCTTAAGGAGTTGGTTCAGATCACTCGGCGATGCCGGAGTACTGGACGTCGTGGCCGCGCTCGACCGCCACGGTGAGTTTGTTCGAGTCGAAGGAAATGAATCCGTCGGTCACCTCGAACATGTGACGATCGCCATCGGGCTCAACCACGGTGAGCGTACCCTGCTTGATCACTGTGAGCACAGGCTCATGGTCGGGCAGGATGCCCATGCCGCCCTCAGAGGCGGGAATGGTCACACTCGTCGCCTCGCCGTGCCACACAGGGTGGTCAGCGGCGACGATGTTGACCTTCATCGTGGTTTTTTCCGCAGCCATCACGCACCCAGTTCCTTCTGCATGTTGTGCCACTTCTCTTCGAGGTCGTCGATGCCGCCGATGCCGGAGAACGCCTGCTCCGGGACGTCGTCGTACACGCCGTCGCAGATGCGGGTGAAGGCTTCGATGGTCTCGTCGGCCGGCACGTAGGAGCCGGGGCGACCGGTGAACTTCTCGGCCACGTAGAAGTTCTGGCCGAGGAACTGCTCGATCTTGCGGGCGCGGTTCACAGTGGTCTTGTCTTCCTCGCTGAGCTCGTCGATACCGATCAGGGCGATGATGTCCTGCAGTTCCTTGTTGCGCTGCAGAATCGCCTTGACGCGGTTGGCGCAGTCGTAGTGGGCCTGGCCCACGTAACGCGGATCGAGGATTCGCGAAGTGGAGCTCAGCGGATCCACGGCCGGGTAGATGCCCTTGGAGGCGATGTCACGGGAAAGCTCGGTGGTCGCATCCAGGTGGGCGAAGGTCGTGGCCGGGGCCGGGTCGGTGTAATCATCGGCCGGCACGTAAATGGCCTGCAACGAGGTGATCGAGTGACCACGGGTCGAGGTGATGCGCTCCTGAAGGGAACCCATCTCATCGGCCAGGTTCGGCTGGTAACCCACGGCGGAAGGCATACGACCCAGCAGGGTGGACACCTCGGAACCGGCCTGGGTGAAGCGGAAGATGTTGTCGATGAACAGCAGCACGTCCTGGTTCTGCACGTCACGGAAGTACTCTGCCATGGTCAGTGCGGTCAGCGGGACACGCAGACGGGTACCCGGCTGCTCATCCATCTGGCCAAAGACCAGTGCGGTCTTCTCAAGCACGCCGGCCTCGGCCATTTCGCCGATCAGATCGTTACCCTCACGGGTACGCTCGCCGACGCCAGCGAACACGGACACACCACCGTGGTTCTGGGCCACGCGCTGAATCATTTCCTGAATCAGCACGGTCTTGCCCACACCTGCACCACCGAACAGACCGATCTTGCCGCCCTGCACGTACGGGGTCAGCAGGTCGATGACCTTGATGCCCGTTTCGAACATCTGGGTCTTGGACTCCAGCTGGTCGAAGGCCGGCGGGTTGCGGTGGATTGGCCAACGCTCGGAGACGGTGATGGTCTCATCCGGCTTCTTGTTGAGGATGTTACCGGACACATCGAAGACGTGGCCCTTGGTCACGTCGCCGACAGGCACGGAGATCGGGACGCCGGTGTCGGAGACGGAGGCACCACGGACCAGGCCGTCGGTGGGCTTCAGAGCGACGCAACGGACCGTGGAATCACCGAGGTGCTGTTCGACCTCGAGGGTGATCTCGGTCTCCTTCGCCTCGCCTTCTTCCTTGGCGCCGGTGTTGACGATCGTTACTTTCAGGGCGTTGTAGATGTCGGGCAGATGACCCACCGGGAATTCAACGTCGATAACCGAGCCCTGGACGCGGGTGACGCGACCGTTGGTAGGCTCGGCCGCAGTGGTCTGGTTGTCAGCCATATGCGTTCCTACTCTTCCTTCTTGGTCAGCGCGTCGGCGCTGCCGATGATTTCGGTAAGTTCCTGGGTGATCGAGGCCTGACGGGAAGCGTTGAGCTTGCGGGTAAGGTCATCGATCAGGTTTCGCGCGTTGTCGGTCGCCGTGTGCATGGCGTTCTGGCGGCTTGCGGTTTCCGACGCGGCTGCGGTCAGCAGGCACTCGTGGATTCGGGACTTGATGTACTTCGGCAGAATCGCGTTCAACACCTTTTCGAGACTGGGCTCGAACGTGTACAGCGGGGCGATGTCCGCAGTGGACGGGGCCGCTTCATCGGGCGACGGCACCTTGGTCTCGTTCTGCACGATCTCGACCGGCAGCATGCGCAGCACGCGCACCTTCTGCACCACCATGTTGATGAACTCGGTGTAGACGATGTAGAGTTCGGAGACTCCACCCTTCTCGGCCGGTTTCATGTAGGCGTCCATCAGGGTGTCGGAGATCGTTTCAGCGATTTCCACGCCGGGCTGGTCGGTGTTTCCTTCCCACGTCGCCGCGATGTCACGATTGCGGTACTTGTAGTACGTCGAACCGCGACGCCCGTACACGAACAGCTCCGGCTGCTTGCCTGCCGCATCAAGGCGGGACAGCAGCGACTCCGTTTCACGGATAATCGAAGAGGTGTACGGGCCGGCCATGCCACGATCCGAGGTGAGGGCGAGAACGGCCACACGCGGGTTGTTCTCGTCCTTCACCGCAATCGGATGCGTGATATGGGTGTGGGCCACCAACGCTTGCACGGCATCGAAAATCGCATCGGAGTACGGCTTCGCGTTCAGGGCCACATCACGGGCCTTGGCGATATGCGAAGACGCGATCATCTCCTGAGCGTTGAAGATCTTCGCCAACGACTCGGTGGAGTGGATGCGTGATTTCAATGCGAGTTGCGAGCCCATGGCTTACTTTTCTCCCGCCACGATCTTTTCCTGATCGACCGGCGCGGCCTTGTCAACGTCCGGCTTCTTCTCGACCAGCGGCTTGCCGGCGGAAGAGACGAACGTCGAACGGAACTCATCCACGGCCTTATCGAGGGCAGCCTCGGTGTCGGCGGTGAATTCCTCGGTCTCGCGAATGGTCTTGAGGATATCGGTGTTGTGGTCGATGTAGTCCAGCAGTCCCTGCTCGAACGGAAGGACGTCCTTCAGGTCGAGGTCGTCGAGCTTGCCGTGGGTGCCGGTCCATACGGACACGACTTCCTGTTCCGGCGAGTACGGGTGGAACTGCGGCTGCTTCAACAGCTCGGTCAGATGGGCACCACGGGTCAGCTGGGCCTTGGAAGCCGCATCCAGATCGGAAGCGAACATGGCGAAGGATTCCAGCGAACGGTACTGCGCCAGGGAGATCTTCAGCGTACCGGAGACCTTCTTCAGAGCCTTGGTCTGTGCGGCGCCACCGACTCGGGAGACGGAGATACCGACGTCCACGGCGGGGCGCTGGTTGGCGTTGAACAGATCGGACTGCAGGAAGATCTGGCCGTCGGTGATGGAGATCACGTTGGTCGGGATATAGGCGGACACATCGTTCGCCTTGGTCTCGACGATCGGCAGACCCGTCATCGAACCGCCGCCCAGGTCATCGGAGACCTTGGCGCAACGTTCGAGCAGGCGGGAGTGCAGGTAGAACACATCACCCGGGTATGCCTCACGCCCCGGCGGGCGGCGCAGCAGCAGGGAAATCGAACGATAGGCCTCTGCCTGCTTGGACAAGTCATCGAAGACGATGAGCACATGCTTGCCGTTGTACATCCAGTGCTGGCCGATGGCCGAGCCGGTGTACGGGGCGATGTACTTGAAGCCAGCGGAATCGGCTGCCGGGGAGGCCACGATGGTGGTGTACTCCATGGCACCGGCGTCTTCCAAGCTCTGCTTCACCGAGGCGATAGTGGAGCCCTTCTGGCCGATGGCCACGTAGATGCAGCGGACCTGCTTCTTCGGGTCGCCGGATTCCCAGTTGGCCTTCTGGTTGATGATGGTATCGATCGCAATGGCGGTCTTACCGGTCTGGCGGTCGCCGATGATGAGCTGGCGCTGGCCGCGGCCGATCGGGGTCATCGCGTCGATGGCCTTGAGGCCGGTGGACAGCGGCTCGTCGACCGGGTGGCGGTGCATCACGTCGGGGGCCTGGGCTTCGAGGATACGCCGGCCTTCGATGTTCTGAATCTCACCGAGGCCGTCGATCGGCTTGCCCAGCGGGTCCACGACGCGACCGAGGTAGCCGTCGCCGACGGGCACGGAGAGCACTTCGCCGGTGCGGCGCACTTCCTGGCCTTCCTCGATTCCAGCGAAATCGCCGAGGATCACCACGCCGATCTCACGGGCGTCAAGGTTGAACGCCAGGCCGAGCGTGCCGTCTTCGAACGTCAGCAGCTCATTGGCCATGCAACCAGGCAATCCCGTCACATGCGCAATGCCGTCACCGGCCGTGGCGACATATCCCACCTCTTGGGTGGGGGTGTCGCTCGGCTTGTACGACGACACGAAGTCGTCGAGGGCCTTGCGAATCGAGGCGGGATCGATGGTCAGTTCTGCCATGATCACTCCTTCTATTGGTTATTGTTCAGTCAAGTCTTTGCTTGTGTGTGGTGTTGGACGGATTGGATCGGCCGGTCAGGCCGGAGTCGCCTCCGTCTGCACCTTGCGATGAAGGTTCTGCAGCTGTGCGACCACGGTGTTGTCCGTGACTTCGTCGCCCACCTGAATGCGCATACCACCCAGCACGGTCGGATCGACCACCGAGTTGATGTGCACCTGGCGGCCCACCTTGGCGGAGTAGACCTCGACCAGTCGCTTGATCTGTTCCGGCTTCAACGGGGTGGCGGTGGTCACGGTGACCATCGATTCGCCCATATGGCGGGAGAGCTTGTTGATCAGCCACTGGATGGTTTCCAGGTATCGGCGGCGGCGCAGGTTGCAGGTGGCGTGCTCGGCGAGCCTCATGGTGACCTTGTTCAGGGTCTTGCCGGAGAACACCTCGTGGAACAGCTTCACACGGGCTTCGCTGGTGGCCTGGTAGTCGTACAGCTTGGCGCGCACAACCGGCAGGTTCAGCAACGCGGAATGCAGTTCGGACAGCTCGACGGAGACCTGCAGCGTGGCGCCGGTGGCGTCCGCGTAGTACATCATGGCGTCCACGCCGAAATCCTCCACCGCGTTGGCGATGTCCCGCGCACGGCTCCAGTGACGGGAGACCAAATCGGTCATGATCTCCATGGTCATCGGATGCACGTTGTCGCCGAGCAGTTCCGTCAGCACGGCCACCTTGTCGGCAACCGGGCGGGACGGGTCGGTCAACGCGCGTTCGAGCTGGATGCTGTCGTCGAGCACCTTGGTGATCGTGAACAGTTCGTTGCCGATCCGCCACGCGTCCTCACGGGTGTCGCGCAGTTTCGGGGCCAGCGAATCACGCGACTCGCGGTCTGCAATACGTGATGCCTCTCCTCGCATGGTCACCTCCCTTTCTGGTTACGGATGGTCACGGTCACTTCTTGACGGCCAGATCGTCGATCATCGAATCGATCATCGAGGACTGCACGTCGTTGTCTTCCAGCTTGGCGCCAAGGATCTTGCCGGCCAGAGCGGTGGCAAGCGCACCGACCTCGCCCTTGAGCGAGACGATGGCCTGCTGGTGCTGGGATTCGATCGAGCGCTGTGCGGATGCGGCGATCTGGGCCGCATCGGACTCGGCGCGCGAACGGGCGTCGGCGATGATGTGAGACGCTTCGGCACGGGCGTCGTCGCGGATCTTGGCGGCGTCCACACGGGCGGCGCTCAGCTGGGCCTCATACTTGGCCTTGGCCTCGTCGGCGTCCTTCTTAGCCTGCTCCGCCTTGGCGATGTTGCCTTGAATCTTGGCGGCACGCTCGTCGAAGATCGCATTGAACTTCGGCATGAAGAACTTGTAGAAAAACACCGCAACGATGACAAGAATGATCAGCGACCATACGATGTCATAAACCTCAGGAATGAACAGGTCAATCCCGCTTGCTGCTTGTGTCATCAAGCCCTCCTTTCAGTGATGGACATAATCGGTTTTCGTCTGTTGATCAGCGGATGATCAGGGCGGCGACGAAGCCGATCAGTGCCAGCACCTCGACCAGAGCCAGGCCGATGAACATGATGGTCTGGATCTTGCCGGACATCTCAGGCTGACGAGCGGTGGATTCCATGGCCTTGCCGAAGAGGATGCCCAGACCAATGCCAGGGCCAAGAGTACCGATACCGTAACCGATGACGGACAGGTTGCCGGCGACCTCTGCGAGGGTGATGATATCCATTGTGTTTCCTTTCTAACGTACTTGGCGACGTTATAAATCTTGGGGTTTGGTCGGTCTGCGATTTTCCCAGACCGGGGACCGGAAGCGGCGGGTTAGTCGCCCGTCACTCTTCCGGGAAGCTCAGGTTGATGTACACGGTGGAAAGAATCGCGAAGACGTAGGCTTGCAGGAAGGCGACGAACGCCTCGAAGCAGGTCATGGCGAAACCACCGGCGAACCACAGCGCACCCACCGGGATGCCCTGCAGCTTGTTGGCCGCGTCAACCATCCAGAACTGTGCGAACGCCAGGCAGGTGGCGACCATAAGGTGGCCGGAAACCATGTTGGCGAACAGACGGATGGTCAGAGAGGCCGGGCGGATGATCAACAACTCAAGCAGGTTGATCGGAGCCAGCAGGATGTAGACCGGCCACGGCACACCGGGGGTGAACAGCTCGTGGCGCAGATAGTGGCCGAGGCCCTGCGAGCGGACGGCGGCGACCCAGTACTGGACCAACGTCCAGACGGCGAACACGAGCGGCATTACCACCGTGGCGTTGGCCGCCATGTTCATACCAGGAATGATGCCGCACAGGTTGAAGATGAAAATCGTGAAGAACAGGGTGGTGATCATCGGCACGTAACGCTTGCCGCGGGCCTCACCCATCACGTCATACACGACCTTGTCGCGCACGAAGTCGAGACCGTACTCGACTACGCCCTGCCAACGGCCGGGGATGAGCTTGGCGCGCTTTGCGGTCACGCCGAGCACCACCAACAGCACGATGGTTGCCACGATACGAATCAGAATAATGCGGTTGATGGCAAACGGAGTTCCCTGGAACAGAATCTCCGGGGGAAGGAAGTCATCAACCGAGGGCAGATGAGCGCCTGCCTCGTCAGCCAACAGCAATCCTGCGCTGAGCGAACCGACCATATCACGCCTCCTGCTTCTTCAATGTCAGGTGTCAGTTTAAACCCACCGGGCAGGCAAATGTGACGTGCTCGTTACTTTCGTCTCCTCGGTGTGGAGTCTGCCGGGCGCGGACACGGAGTCTGCGCTGGCATTCGGCTCCGAATGACTGAAGAGTGATTATTTGCCTGCGTCTAGACAATGTCAATACTACACCGGCGCGTCTTCTGGAATCGGCGGCGGCGCAAGGTTATTCGGATGTTGCGCAAGCGTTGCGCGCTATTAGTCACAATACGAGGATGTGCGGCATTTGCGCTACCCTCTGATCACTCCATATCCGTCGTGGGCGAACGGCTCGAAATCATCCTGGCGCGGCCCGCCCGGCTCATGCCGAATCGAACGATCAGTACCGAGCTTCTTCTCAGCCCTGAGCTGCGGCACCTCGGTCAGGTCATACGGCGTGGTCTGGTACACCCAGTTGAGCCAGTTGCGCCACAGCAGATTGGCGTGGGCGCGCCAGGCGAACAACGGTTCCAGCTTCGAATCGTCATGCGGGAAGTAGTTCTTCGGGAAGGGCACGTTGGTCATGCCCTTGGCCATATCGCGCTCGTATTCCTCGGCGAGCGTGTACTTGCCGTACTCCCAATGGCCGAGCGCGAACACTTCGGAGAAGTCACGTGTGGCGATCAGGCCCGGGCCGGACTGTGGCCCCCAAGTCAAAATCTGAAGGTCATGGTTGGCACGTACCTCGTTTTCGTTCACGCCGGCGAGGCGGGAGTGCGGCTGCAGATTAATCTCGTCGAAACCATTGGTCAGGAAGCAGTATTCGTCCTGCAGGTACTGCGGGAATACGCCGAAAATCTTCTCGGGGTAATCCACCTTGTGGATGCCGTAGCGGTAGTACAGTGCGCCCATCGCACCCCAGCACAGGTACATGGTGGAGAACACATGGGTGGAGGCCCAGTCGAGAATCGTCTTGAACTCGTCCCAGTAGTCCACATCTTCGAACGGCATATGCTCTACAGGCGCGCCGGTGACCACAAAACCGTCATAGTAGTTGTCTTTGAGCGCATCGAGGTTTTCGTAGAACTTGACGAGATGATCGGCGGAAACGTGCGTGGCCTCATGCGTGGAGGTCTTCATGAAGTCGATTTCGACCTGCAGCGGCGATTTGGAGATCAGTCTCAGCAGCTGCGTTTCGGTTTCGATCTTCTTGGGCATCAGGTTCAGGATCACCAGTTTGAGAGGACGGACGCGCTGACGCTCCGCTTCGGGTTTCTCCAGAGCGAAGATGCGCTCCGAATCGAGGATGGCTCTGGCCGGCAGGCCGCTGGGGATCTTGATAGGCATGCTCCCATTATGTCAACATTCGGGATAACGGTTCAAGGCATCCGTCCGGCGGGCGGTTCACGGGACACCGGCGCGACACGGGGTGGAGCAGCTCGGTAGCTCGCTGGGCTCATGACCCAGAGGTTTTCACCTCGTCAATTCCATACTTTGCATAGCCCCTGACCATCCGGTCGGGGGTTCTTTCGCAACACAATCAGCACGAGGCGCTGCCAGTTGACGTCCCTCAGCCGCATCCGCACCCATGCCCGATTCAAGGCCCGGGAAGACGGTGTCAGCGAGCATACTCACCTCATGAACACCACAGGTATTGCAATGGTATTCGTTAAGTGTATGATAGGTATTCAGTAGGAGGTAGGACGTGGAATTCGAGTATGACCCGGCCAAAAGCGCGAAGAACCTCGCCAAGCACGGCATCGACTTCGAGCAGGCCCAACGCATGCGGGACGACGTCGTGCTTGAATTCGACGCCGACCCGCGCAGCGACGACGCCCGCTACCTTGAGCTCGGCGTCATCGACGGCAAGCACTGGACGGCCATCGTCACCTACCGGGGAGAACACAAGGACATCGTCCGCATCATCTCAGTGCGGCACTCACGCGACTACGAGGAGGACACCTATGAGCAGCACAAGGACGATTGAGACGGTCAAGGCCTCGGACATCGACGAGGCCTTCGAACGCGGCGACGACGTGCGCCGGTACTTCGACATGACGAAGCCCCGCGTCATCCGCCCCGCGAAGACCAAGACCCGCAAGGTCAATCTCACCCTGCCCGACTGGATGGTCGAAAGCCTCGACGCCGAAGCGGACGAGCTGGCGGTCAGCCGCAACGCCGTGGTCAACACATGGCTCGCCGAGAAGATCGCCGAACGCAGGAAGGAACAACGGCTTCTGACGGTCTGAAACGACGAAACCCCCGCCCAAGTCGCGGCATCCACGCCATGCGCATGGTCCGCGATCTTGGGCGGGGGTTGTTTGTCCGGGGCGCGAAATATTCCACCGAATCCACCGGGCGAAATATTTCGCATATCAGGCCGTGAGCTTGGCCGTGGACGTGGACGCGCCGATGAACGCGCCGACCAACAGGCCGAGCGCGTTGAGCACGGTCACCGTCAGGTCAGCGCCCGGCCAGCCGGCCGCCTGAGCCGTGCCCCATCCCATGGCCGACACGCCCGAGAATCTTGACACTCCTGATTAGTCGGGTATTGTTGAGCGAGCTGTCCAAATACAGGACGTGCCGACGCGGGGTGGAGCAGCTCGGTAGCTCGCTGGGCTCATAACCCAGAGGTCCATGGTTCAAATCCATGCCCCGCTACCAGTGAAAAGGCTAGGAATTATTTGATTCCTAGCCTTTTCTCGTATTCCAACATCCGTCTACACACCGTGAATCTGGACAAATTCTGGACAAATCCGCCAAGCAGTACCAACATGAATCAACAAATTCACGAACCATCACGGATTGCATGGTACCGCTTCCAGTCCTCTGGAGAGGCGTCTACAAGGGGTCCCGGACCATCGTTGACTTTGAGGATAAGGTCAATACGGTAGGAATATTTGTAAGGCTTGCCGTCTTCCGAGAAGGTCTCACGATATCTAGTTTCTAAGTCGGACGGAATTTCAGTTCCATCATTGAGCAAATCAAAATGAAGCTGCCGCATTCCGAGAACCTCTTGCTCGAAGTAGTCGAACTTGTTCGCATAAATCTGTTTTGGTGACACACCATATTCATTGGGCTCGTCAGACAATTCCCAATCTACCCAATGCTCCGCCATCCGCCGAACATTTTCCACAACATTCCGAAGCCTGTCGATTTCTTCGGTATCGGACGCCCCCACCCAATATTTCTGTACGGCCCGGCGAAACGAGTCACTCATACTTACATCATTTTCAGGATCAAGAATGAACGACCGTAAGGCGTTCTCACAATATCCAGCTGCTTCTTCCCCCGACATGCCGCCGTTTATCTTGTTCCAATTTGCGAATACGCCACTTCCTCGCTTCCAAATCCACCCCATCTTCTTCATCGCCGATACTGCCGTAACAAAGTCCGGAGCAATCGGATCATACGTACATTGGTCACCCACGATTGTCACCGAACAGATCCAACCGGTCGGAAGCACTCGCCATTTCTTGTCATGCATGACATCACGAGCCATCTCCGAAAGTGGTTTATTGACATTCACCGTCATGAGGGAACCCTGTATTGCTTGTGCATCCGCAACAGCCAGTTCGCTCTCTTCAGACGCGCCACGGTTTTCGGACTCGATAGCCCATAGATCTTGTTGCAGTTGGCAGAGCGGTAGGTAACGCTTCAATTTCGGTAATGGATGCTCTCGACTGGTAAGAATCCGGAGCACTTCCTCACCGCTGAGTTTTGACCGTCCGGAGAAAAGGTTCTTCGTTCGATTAAGGCTAAAACCTAGACTCGCACCCAGCTCTTTCTGACTCAAGCCCTCCGACATAGCCAACGTTTTCAAGGCACGAATCAGATTATCGCAGTCAATTTTCATATTTTTATCAGATCCTTAGAAACGCCGGGATTCCAACGAAAAACAATCCTCTTCAATACTGTTTAGTGTAAATTTTACACCTCAATAAAAACAAGTTTTCGGATACGCGATTGGATGGAACCATCGACGAAACCCAGAAAGGAGGTGGGCAACATGGCAGACGAACAGACACCACGGCTGCACGCGGAAATCGTGCAGGGTATCAGCAAAGCCGGTAACCGCTACGAGTGCATCGAAGTCCTGCTCGACGGAATGTCGATCGGCAGAATCTTCCCCAGCAAGCTCGAAATGGCCATGATCAAGCAGACCCTCGGCATCTGACATATAGCGCTGGAGGACGTTGTCGGACGCCCTCCAGCCACATCCACAATCCAAACCCTTAAGTCCACAAGGAGGACAAATGGACGCACTCATCACCTTAGTACATCAACATCCGGCTGCCATTCTTGCAATCGCTTGCGCTATTGCAGTTATCGGGGTCGCAGCATACGTGGTATTCGCTCTACGCAATAGTCTCATGGCATCCGCACTATCTGCTAAGCCGATGTCCCTCACGAAAGAACAGATCAAATGCTGCTCCGTGGAATGGCGCTGGAACCCCTCACGAATCACTTTCACAATTCCAGCCGCTTACACGAGCGACGAGGGAATCAACAAGTGGGCGGACGAAGTAGCTCCACGATTGGGAATGAGATTCCAGCCTACCGAGGTCCGGATCATTCCACGCAGGCTCTTCCGATCAGCGCAATACAAGGTCACCTTCGCAAAACTGAAGGAGCTCCGATAATGCTTCTTAAGAAACAAAATGCCGTTCAACGGTATGAGCTAGGTGCAGAGGTATCGAGGCCAAAGCAAATGGCCTCGATACCCCGCACCGCCCACCTCGCCATCATCGGTGAATCCAATTCCGGCAAGGGCAGCGTCATCGCAAACATCATCAGGCAAGAAGTGGAGGCTGGCGGGGAAGTCTGGTTCATTGATTTGAAGTCCGGCATGGAGGCCGAAAACTACGCCGCCGTGCTCGATAACAAGGCTTACTCCTTGCAAGAAGCGAAAGATCTTCTCTCCGCTTTCAACATGGACGTGGACACACGAGCCGAACGTTGGCGTGGGCAAGTCCGCACCGTCGATGATCAGCATGAGCGGCACCGCCTGCTCGTCATTGATGAGGCCGCCGATCTCATCCGTTCCGGTTCTGATAAGAAGACTTCGGACGCGTGCGTGGAGTCCATTAGATCGGCACTGTCTCGGTCTAGAGCATTGAACTGTACCGTGGTCGTGTCCACGCAGAACCCGCGCGTGAGCACCAGTCTCCCCTATCGCAGTCTGCTGCTTACCACGTTAGCGTTGCGTCTGAATTCCAAGAGCGAGGCTGTGATGGCCCTTGGCGAGGACGCCGTGCAGCGTGGTGCCCGCCCATGGCAGATCAGTTTCAACCGTCCCGGTGATGGCTATTTGTGGGATAGCGAGTCCAATACCGTGCGGTATATCCATGTGCCGTTCATGACGGATCAGGACATCCACTCACTGCGACGCCCCGGCACTGACGACGAAGCGGGCGAAGCGACAGCGGGAGCCCGTTCACACCCGACAAACAAGTTGTGGGGGCTACTACGACGCCCCCGCAAGGGATGAGAGATGAGGGACATGACTCATCAGAGAAAAGCTACGAACGAAAAAGGCAGGTACTGGGCTGGCCTAATCTATCCCGATAGTTGTCCCGACGATTGGAAAGACCGAATGAAGATCAGCGGTCTGGAAATCCTTGTTTCTCCCGTACACGATCAGGACATTGCCGACATCACCACTGGCGAACTGAAGAAGCCACACCGCCATGTAATCGCAATGTGGGCCAACACGACCACACGCCAGAACGCCGAGCGTTTCTTTGAGCAATTCGGCGGCCCAAAGATGATCCTGCGATTGGAGAATCCCCGTGGCATGGCTCGATACCTGATCCACATGGATGATCCGGATAAGGCTCCATACAGTCCCGAAGACGTGCTCGAGTTCAACGGTGCGGACTGGAAAAAAATCGCACTGGTTGAAGGCAATCAATCCGACGCCATGTCCATTGTCAAACTGGTGGAGGAAGAGCGCATTCACGGATATTTCGATCTTCTGAAGGCCTGTGAGGCTGACCACCCCGACCTTCTCGAATTCGCGACTAAACAAGTCACTTTCTGTCGAGAAGTCATTTGGAGCTACTGGAATTCGTATTTCGCTTTGCCGAAGGAGGAACGTCATGGAAAAGCCTGAACCAGACACTCAGCTCCAGTTCCTCGATGTCGCAGCTCTCCAAAGCATGTTCAAAGTTGGCCGTTCCAAAGCTCGTCTAATGATGGACGCGCTGCCATCAATCCGAGTGGGAAACAAGGACTACATCAGTCAGAAGGCCCTGAACGGCTACCTCACCGCCAATGGCGGCATTCCCATCAGCTGGCCCAAGCGCCGCCGATAAAACTTCGGCCCGGTTTTCTTCTAAGGCAAATAGCCAGAAGGAGGCCGGGCCTTTCTGCGCACGACGACGGGACCGGTTATTCTTAACCACATGAGTGAAACCATCGCCGAAATACGCAACAAAGCCGCCACTCTGCTTTCTCCAGAACAGCAGCAGCAATGGGAACAGTTTCTTACTCCCATGCCAGTTGCCGAACAAGCCACGAGTCTCTTCACTCACTCTGATAAGCCCGTTCACATACTCGATCTTGGTTCCGGCACCGGCATCTTAGGAGCGGTGACTGCACGTCAAGCAGCCCCCGGCAGCAGCGTCTTAGCCATTGAACAGGACGACAAGCTCGCCTCTGCTTCCGAGCTCTCTCTCGCCCAAGTTTGCGATAGGACAAAGGTCATCCATTAATTTTGGAATATCTAATATTCCTGCTTTATCATTGATTGCCAAGTCAAGCCGTTTCATCTTACCACCTGCCGTTAAACAATCAAGCATAAAGTCATACCATGAGCGTTCCTGTGCCAATAGATAACTTTCCATTTGCCGACACCCTCTGCCTTTTAGTTCTAATAAAACACCTAAATGCTCTTGCATGGAACACATGATGTTGATGTCGCCTAAAACATATTTGCTTTCATATCCGTACTTGCCAAAATCTTCATAAAGCATATAATCAGATTTTAATTGCAACACATCACGAATAATCTTTAATGCGTCCGTAGTAGGAAAGCGGACACGAAAGTAATCAATCAATAAGAATAATGGTTCTTGCGGATTAAAACGCTCAATCTGTTTTTGCATTGTTTGTTTTAGTTCATCAGAGGGAACAACACTACCGTTCTCTATTTGATTAAAATATGTACGACTGATACCACAGGCAACGGCAAATCTTCTTTGAGATACCCCATATTCATTCCGTTTATGTTTTAATTCTTCAATAAAATTTTTATCATTCATTCTTTAATTCCTCCAATCAAAAAAACAACTACCATTTACTGATAATTGCCTCTACTTAAATTTTTCCTAAAAGAAAAAGACAATCAATTCCTTATTTGAAATCAACTGTCTTTCCTATGCCTTATTCAATTTTTATGTGTTAAATGAGTGCTTTTTTAGTTAACACCTTGTCATAAGCGGTTTTACCTTATAAATACAGCGTTTTCCGCTTAGTAGTGTATATTGTTTCTTGTTTTTTGTGCCCCCCTTGTTAGATAACGGGGGCTTTCTAAGGCTCGCTGCGCTCGCCAAACCGCCGAAGTGAACCGCCCGCTCGCCAGCAAGCTGGCGTGGCGCTATGTCTTACGACTGCCACCGCTGGCGGATCACTCCGTCGGTTTGCGAGATTTGGAGCGTATCTCCCAAACAAACTGGGATTTGTATTATTCGTGTGTAAATCTTAATAAATAACCATCTGGATCTTGCACTAAAAACTCTTTTTGTTCAATAAGTTCTCCATTAGATTCGTATTTATTCAACATCATTTCTCTAAACAACGGATATTGAGAGCGAATAAGCTGTTGATATACTTTATCAATATCATTTACTTCAATAGAAAAATTAACTCCTCTACCAAAAGGATATGCCATTTCAGCAACATTCCAGCCATCATCTCGTAATTCTTCAAACATAAACTGTGAATCTTCAAATGATAGAAACATGAACTTATCTTCTACTCGTTCATATTCAATTTTAAATTGTAATATATTAAGGTAAAATTCCCTCGTTCTTTTTATATCTTTAACTGTTAATTCTGGTATTAGTTTGTTAAATTCCATTCTATCATCTCCACAAATTCTAATTTATCGCATACAAGCATTGACAAATTTCATAGGTACGTCCATGCGTTCCGCTACTTGTTCCGGCGTCATTCCACTGTTTAAGAAACGCTTGCATACTATTTTCATATTCTCTCCAACTTCGATAATATGTTTATCTGGGTCATAAAAACGAACAACACGCTGTCCCCATGAATGTTCTACAATAGGGTGGACATATTCAACATCACATTCTTTCAGCTTATCCGCAAATTCATCAAAATTATCTTCTTCAAAATAAATTTCAAAGTTATTGCCACCAAAAGAAATATCGCTTTTCCCAATAAAGTCTTTATATGTTTCAACTGTCTGCAAAGCCAAACCGCCAGTTAAAGTTTTATTTGCTCCGAAATCCATAATCACATGAAGCCCAAAAACCTTTTTATAAAACTCAACTGATTTCTCTATATCTGTTACCACCAGCATAGGATTTTTCATTTTCATTTCCGTTACCTCCATAACTTTCAATTTTGCCTTTATCTGCATTAAATCATGCTGTTATAAGCGTTGTCATTTCTTTTCTGCTTTTGAAAAACTACTTATTAGCCTATATTTTGTAAAGGGTGCTGTTCAGCATTGCTTACGCAACAAGCCCTTGACAAACCATAGACTAATAAGTTTTAGAGTAATCAAGCAGAAATGAAATAGTCTGCTGTTACACTGCATAGAAAAAGACACTCTTTTTCAAATGTTATTTTTTCATAACTCTGTATTTCTTTGCATAAGTCGTTACATCAGGCTCTTTCATTTGTTGTAATTTCGTTGTAATTTTCCTTATTTTCTTTTTGGTTTTTTGCTGATAGATACTGTATTTACGCGGCTTTTCTCAATTTAGTATCTGTTTTTCATGGACAAAAGCCAGCTGATTGCTGATGCCATTGACACATTGCGCGAACTTGGAGTTGGCAAGGACCAACAAAATGAGCGTAGCGCAATGACATTGCTCGCCTTACTTCAGCTCAAGCCCGGAGACAACTGGCAGCAGGCTACCAATCCCATGTTGGGAACCCGCGCCATCATGGATTGGATTAGAGACTACTATGAAGTGGACTACAAACCAAATACCCGTGAAACCATCCGCAGGTTTACGCTCCATCAATTCGTAATCGCCGAATTAGTGGAGGAGAATGCCGATCGACCCGATCGCCCAATCAATTCTCCAAAATGGAACTACCGTATAACAAATGACACGTTGAATATGCTGCTGCATCGCGGCGAGTCCGAGTTCGAATTGATTCTCAAGAGATTCCTCGAGCAGCATGAATCCTATCAATCTCTTGCAGAGGAACGGAAGAATATGCCAAAAACACCTGTGATTCTTCCTTCAGGTGCTGCCCTGAGTCTATCTCCAAGTGGTCAGTCTCTTCTGATTAAAGCAATGGTGGAGGAAATGCTGCCACGCTTTGCTCCCGGATGCCAAGTCGCTTATATCGACGATACTGACCATAAGCATGGTGCCGTAGACCCCGCATTGTTGGATGAACTTGGAATCAGTCTTAAGGCTCGCGAGAAGGTGCCAGACGTCATCGCTTGGGATGCAAAACGTGGCTGGCTATTTCTCATGGAAGCTGCAAGTACTCACGGCCCGGTTGACGTGACCAGAAAGAATGAACTGCACGAACTGTTCTCCGAGCAGTGGGACAAAATCGTATTGGTCTCATGCTTTCCTGATCGCAAGACCATGCAAAAATACCTCGCCCTACTAGCATGGGAAACCGAAGCATGGTGCGCCGACACACCAGATCATATGATGCACTTCAACGGATCCCGTTTCATGGGACCATACGGAGAATAGGCCACTAACATTAGCTGCGAAGCAGCTCTCCCATAAAGTCAGCTGCCTTGCGGTCGTTTTCTCCTACCTCCTCAGCATAGATATTCAACGTCGTGTTCAGGCTCTCGTGTCCAAGACGAGCCTGAACCGTTTTAGGATCCACGCCTCCAGCAACGAGTAGTGTGGCCTGAGCATGACGAAGCGCATGGAAATTAGGACCGACGTAGCCAGTCTGTTTCGCCCTTTCGACTCCGCGCTTATCAACGTACCGAGTCTCATTGGTATAGTGCGCCAGACCTTCTTTGACGTAAAACTTTCGACGCCAACGGCTGAAGTTGTCGGGGTCCAAGAATCCGCATAATTCGTTGCTGCATACTGGTGAATCATCTTGCTGTTCAACACCTGCGGCGCGGAATAGATTATGTTGGCGAGTTTTCCACTGCTTCAGAAATTCAACTGTCTGCCTGTCGATGGAAATGGTGCGTCGAGACTTGGCGGTCTTGGGATCCTTCAGAATCTTCTCCTTGCCGAGCTGCTTACGAATGCGCAATCGCGCGTTGTCTAGGTCCACGTCTTCCCACACCAGCGCCAGTGCTTCGCCACGGCGAAGACCCGTGGCCACGCCCAACCAGACCGCTACAATTCGCCCGTCTTGAGGTTCCTGCCGTATCTTGTGAACGAATGCGAGTGCCTGTTCCTTTGTGATTCGTGTTTCCCTGCGCTTCTGTTGGCTCACCTTTGGGCGCCTGACGCCTTCCACCGCATCACATGGGTTGCGGTTAATCAGCTCATCCAAGAAAGCCTTGCGCATGATCTGGGATAATTTCATATGGACCTTGTGAATGGCATCTGGCGAAGCTCCATCCTGTTCCGACATGCGTAAATAGGCGTTCTCGATCTGCTGCGAGGTAAGGTCGATTACTCTTGTCTCTCCAAGATATTTCTTGATGTGGTCAATCTCATGTTGGTCCCGCTCAATGGTGAGCACGGAAACCGTGCCGAGAGCCTTGCGGTTGGATTGGAACATGTCAGCGTATTCCGCCACCGTCACGTTCTTGCCGGAACGCTCATCCTCGAGTTCTTGTTTGTAGGCAACCATCGCTGCCGTGGCCTCGGCTTTGTTCCCGTAGACCTTACGCGACTTTGACCAATGCCAAGACTTATGTTCATTGTCTGGAGCGAGACGGACGCGAATCGAATACTTCCGTCCTCGCTCCAGTTCGGTGATCTGTCCGGACGTTTCCCGCTTCGTCATATCAGCTACTCCTTCAACAGTTGGTTATATGCTACCAGATTTGGACAAATCTGGACACAAATAATCTGGACAAAAGTTGGACAAACTCGCCAATCACAACCAATATGAAACAAACAAAACGCCGTATTTCGAACCATTGTCGCACTATACAATAGACAATAACAAACTAGAACAATATAAGAAAACGTGGGCTCATAACCCAGAGGTCCATGGTTCAAATCCATGCCCCGCTACCAATAACGCAAGAGGTCGCCAGCCAACAAGGCTGGCGGCCTCTTGCGTTCCATGGTACAAAGGAATCAAGGGAACTCCCGCACCCTTGCAGTCACATTCAATGTCTCTGAACCCTTGTGAGACAAGGGCTCAGAGACGATCGGACACCCGTATTGGCCGTTAGTCCGTGGTGAGATTTTGAGTCAGTGCGTCATTTCAGCGACAACTCGATGATCTCGTACCCGTCGATCTTGGGAATGTTCAGATCAACATACCCGTCGGCCACGGTGTAGTCCCGTTCGGAGATCACCTCGCCCTGACGGATCGCATGGACCGACTCGATCTCGGCGTCGCCCGCGTACACGCGCACGCGCTGGTCGAACAGCGGAACCTTCTCGTCGATCGTGTACAGGTTGGCGGCCGACTTCTTGCAGGGATAATACAGGCAATGCAGCATCAACGAATTGCGCGAACCCGAACGGCGCAGCTGCACCTCCAGCCCGCTGACCGTATGCCCGTCATCCTTGCGCACCAGCTGCCTCGGCATCAGCAGATCGAGGACGTCGGCGAAGACCGCCTTGACCCACGACGGGGCGAAATCCTTGTAGATGCGGAACAACGGGTGGGAGAAATAGACGACGTCGCCGTACCGCGTGAAGTCCATGCCCGGATCGATGATGTCGAACTGGCATCCCAGTTCCGTGAGCATCCGGTTGGCGCCGATCAACGAATCGGACAGCGCGCTGTCCATGTTCCATTCGCGTTCCGGCGTCATGACCGCCATGTCCGCCATCGTGTCGGTATCCAGCGTGTACGGTTCGAGGGCCTCCACCTAGGAGTAGACCCGTCCGATCAGATCGTAGGTGGCGTCGGACAACCCGCCTCTCGGATGGAGCTGGTCCCCGATGGAGCAGCCGGCGCCCATCGTCAGCATCTGGAAGCACTCGTATTCCATCGCGTCCTCGTTCTTCAACGAATGGAAATCACCCCAATACGTATGATTGTTTCCTATTAGGAACGCTGTAAGTACAAGGCTTTTCGGAGTGTCTAGTTCGAGCGGATGGTTGACGCATGTCCTGGGGCATGGCTGACAGGTGTTCCGGGGCATGGTTGACAACGATGGGGTTGGCGGCCGTTGTGGCGTCATGGATGCACGGCGGCGGTCCGGCACGGCCGGCGACAATCAGACCACGTCCTGAGCGCAACGCGGCGAGCACCCGCGCGACAAGGCCGTCGCCGCCGACCCGGAGACCGGCGAGATCCTCGCCGGCCAGACGCTCGACGCCACCCGCGAACATCGATACCGCAAGCCGGCGAACGATGTCAACGATGCCCCACGACAGATGTGAAGCATGCCTCAGGATACCCGTCAACTATGTCCCAAGACATCACAGCCGAAGTATGTAACCTGCCGCCACAAATGGCGGCTTTTTTCATGGCCGGGAATATCCCGGAGAAAAGGAGGTTCTATGCAGTTTTTCACTTCCGCTATTGATACTTCGCAGACTCTTGTTGTAGCCCTCGGCGCTGGACTTGGCGTGTGGGGCGTTGTCAATCCGCTGGAGGGCTATGGATCGGACAACCCAGGTTCCAATGCTCATGTGCGATAAAGTAACACACTAAAATCTGATAGGCAGCTATCCCTCTATTCCGAAAAATATAAGGGAAAATTCATAGAGAAGTTAATATTTATGCGATAAAATAAAACCAGAAACTAAAAGACAAATAAGGATTCTGGGAGGAGAAAATATTGGACTGTCATATTAAGTCACTATATCTATGCGTTAAGAACATGGAGAGAGCAATCCGTTTTTATGAGAATTTCTTCGAAAAAGAAGTGACTATAAAAAACGAAATTTATAGTGTTTTTGATATAAACGGATTTCGTTTTGGTTTATTTGCTTTTGAAAAAATGAATGAAAATCACAGCTTTGGGAGTAATTGCTTACCCAGTATTGATGTTGCAGATTTAGAAATTCTTAAAAATAAAATTAAAGATTTAGAACTATGTTTTCCGTTGACGCAAATAAACACTAATTGGGTAGTAGAGTTTATTGATTCAGAGGGGAATCATATTGAATTGACAGCCCCTGTTTGATAATTTCCAGTTTGTCGAACGGTTAGCAAAACCAGTCGAGCCAGTCAACGGTCAAGATAAACGGCTCTGCGAGCCGCCGTTGACAGTCTCGCCTGTTTTCGCTTATGGGTAGTCAAGGGGCGACAGCAAAAAGTGCTGCCGTCTCTCTCTATCATACAAAAACTTTTAAACCAAGTACCACCCTTTTAGGAGGAAGGGGAGGGAATTTCCACGACCGATACAGAAGCATACCGGGAATATATCGAGTATACGTTCAACGCCTACTGTAAGATTGTCATACGCCATGCAGCAATTGACGCAGGACGGCAAAGGTGCAAAAGACGGGAAAAGAAATATTCCTTGAATATTTCATTGATGAAAAGCACTATCCTTTAAGCACAGATGATGAATATTTTCCCTCCCCGGAACCGGACACGGAATATCCCGTCACAATCTGCGGGCAGACAGTAACCTTTTGTAACGCTTCCCTTGTTGCTGCCATGTTCCGGTTGCCAGAGAAGAAACGGGAAATGATTTACCTGTATTTTTTAAGAAGTACACACATGAAGAAATCGGCAGACATTACGGACGATCCAGAACCACAGCAGGCTACCATATCCGGCGTACCCTGCGGCAGCTACAACGGGAAATGGAGGGAATTGCCTATGAGAAATGACGGGCTTCTCCCCTATGTTTACACTAGTTGGGTTTTTGGCCGCGTTTTTTCAGGTAGATGGCGATGAGGATGAGCCGGGGGCCGGCGAGAAAGGCCTCGTCGAGCCCGTCGTGGCGGGTGGCGGCCTTGCTGTAGTGCTTCATGCGGTTGAAGACGCGTTCGACCATGTTTCCGACCCTTGCACGCCTCCCTGTCGCGATCCCATGGGGCCGCACAGTTCCCCTTGGGCGGCGCGGCCGAAGCCATGCCCGAGGACCGGCTCAGGGCCGCCGTGCAAGCCACCGCGCTGACCGCATGAACGGCAAAGACCATCGGCGAGCGTTGTCTTGATAGATGATGATAGCTCCATATTTACCTTAGACTGCATTAGATTGGTTTAGATTTATACAAAATAAGAGATTCAAATACTTCCCTCTATCCAATCAGTTACAATTTTTCTATCAGAATCACTCATAAATGAATGTTCGCTTTCTTTTGATATGTATAATTGGCAATTAAATTTCATTGAAAAATGACGAACAATTTCTATTGATTGCAATATATCTTTGCTGCCATACATAATAGCTGTTGGTATATCCCAGTGTTGAACAGGATTCTCTTTTACATATTGGTAGTATTTCCATGATAAAGTTTCAATCGGTGTTTCGATTTTTTGTCTTTCCTTTAATTCATTCTCGCTTACATCAAACCATGAAAACATATTATGTATTAAATAATCCATATCTAGTATCGGCGAAAGAAAAAGACATTTTTCAATATTTCTGCTCTTATAAGCGTGCAGACTGAAATATGCGCCTATGCTGCAAGCATATAAATAAATTTTATCCCAGTTACGTTGAACATATTTCCAGATACATTCTAAGTCATGTATTCCATTCCATATATTGCACTCATTATCTTTATTTTTTCTCTCACCATGAGATGGTAAATCAAAACTAATAGTTTGATAACCTTTTCTTTCAGCAATATTGGCGAAAAAAAGAGCTTCTTCTTTGTTCCCGTTTTTTCCATGAACATAGATATATATTTTCTCTGATTCTTTGCCCCAAACGACAGTTGGTATAGAATCAATCAAAATTAAATTTCTTTCCATATAGCATCTCCTTGGAAATAGTATTATTGCAAAAGTAAGCACTACAATATAATGTTATTTATGGTGTCGTCGAACACTTCGCGCCGATATTTCACGACGAGTATGAGATGATAATGCATGAGGAACACCGAATGATGATTCGATTCGAGTTTCACAGCAAACACCTCGCTTCCGATAGGTACGACTGAATGCCGGTATAGCATAAAAGGAAAGCCGATTCATCCCCCGCCCACGCTTCCGCTAAGAGGCGGGGGAATCCTCGGCAAAATCAGTTGAATCGGTCATAGCGACGACGCCACCGAACGACGATGGACAGTATGGCGCCTATCGCCAGGACCGACACGGCCAGAACCGAGGCAAGCGACACATCGCCACCCGTGACGGGCAGTGACGGGCGAGGGTTGGGCGTGGTTGCCTCCGCCGGCGCCGGCGGCGTCTCGGGTTTCTCCGGTTCGCACGGTTTCTCCGGCTCGCATGGGGGAAGCACCCGCACACGCTCCCAGGCATCGTCATACCGGCTGGACGCCGGGGAGACACGGTCATCCCCCTCGAACCGCCAGACGAACACGTACCACCCATGCCGATCGGCGGTCAGATGCATGGGAGCGCCATGCGCGTCCAACGCCCCGGCGCCGATTTTGAACGTGCCATTCATCGCAGGAATCTCCCAGGTGGCCAGCAGTCGGTGGTTGTCGTCCTCCGTGGGAACCTCTCCCCCGGATGGCTTGTATGCCTCATCGTTGGAGGGGTTGTCGGGATCGCCGGACCACCATACGCTCACCGTCGCATACGGCTGATCCGCCGCGAAACCATAGGTTTCATCGCCCGTGAACTGGCCGTGGTCCGCCGGGAACCCCGATACGGTGATGGTGTCGCTGAGTTCGGCGCCGATATCCGCCGAATGTTCGGTGACCGTCGACATGACTTCGACCTTCCCGCGCCCCACGTTGCTTTCCGAAGCCTCCATGAACGGGCTCACCCAGTCGCCGGTAAGGTATTCCTGCGCCCGTTTGCTTTGCTCGCTCCGCCGGAACACCCACACCCAGGTGCCAAAGCCGCCGGTCTTCGGAGTCAGATAGGCGGCGTCACCGTCCGGCTTGGTCATGGCCTGCACACGAACCCGCTGCCCCACACCGGTGAAGGACGCCTTG
Organism: Bifidobacterium sp. FKU; assembly: GCF_026016385.1. Classification (NCBI taxonomy): domain Bacteria; kingdom Bacillati; phylum Actinomycetota; class Actinomycetes; order Bifidobacteriales; family Bifidobacteriaceae; genus Bifidobacterium; species Bifidobacterium sp. FKU. The sequence goes on along the minus strand of NZ_CP092888.1, from coordinate 319,119 downwards.
CCATAAGCACCCGGCTTATGACCCGAGGACGCCAACCGGGCGAGAAAAGCGTCCGCGCTCTCCCGTGCGTTCGGCGCGATGACCTTGCCCAAATCGTCCTTGCCGAGCCCGTCGAAATAGTATCCACGCGCCTGCAGCTTCAGACCGGGCACCCAATGACTGCCCTCGTCCCCCACGCCGCTGGTCACATCATCGAACACCGGCGAAGCCGCATCAAGCACCTTATCGGACACCTGCGTGGACACCGACGGAACGAAATCCTTGCGCACCTGGAACGTCGACGACGAACCGCCGACGGAAGCCATCGAATCGAAGGCCAGCATGTCCTGAGTGCTGTCCATGACGTGCATCCGCCCATACTCGTATGTGGTGTTCGCCGTCACCTCGCCGGCACCGGTCGCCTCCCACGCGATCGAGGATCCGGCGCTCGTCGACACCCCCGAGAACGTGTTGCCGCCTTGGACGAACCGCGCCGGCCCCTGCAAGGTGACGGTGAACGGCACTCCCGCGATCGCGTCGCCGGCGCGGTTCACCACTTTCACCAAGATGGAACCGCTGCGCAAAGCCTCGGCATCGGTGCGTTCCACCGTCGTGCCCGCAGGCGTCTTGCCGGCCGATTGATCCCAGATCTGGGCCGCCTTCGCCACGATCTCGGGATACCGGCCTTGAATGACCGCCATCTGTCTCGCCCACTCGTCCCGATCGCGCCCGAAGTGATCCTGCACGATGATGCCGATCGCCGCATGGGTGGCGGCATCCGTGTCGCGGTACCGGTCAAGGATCCATGCCATACGCCGGGCGTTCTCATCGGAGGCAAGCACCGTGGTGGGGCCTATCACATAGTCGCTCAGCTTCCCCGCTTCGATGCAGTAGTATTTGTTGCCCGAAGCGTCCAGCCCCGCGACACCGACGTAATATTCCATATCGTTGTATGGAAACGTCACGTGATATCTTTCGTCGGCGGGCGTCAACGTCGCGGCATACGCCGTATTCGCCGAGCCGAACACCACTCCCACCATTATTATCAGACCGGTCAGCATCGCTACGATGGCCATGCCCCGTTGCCGCCATGTCGTTATCATCATTCGTCCTTTCCTGGTACGTTCCCCGCATACTGCACTGTGTACGGGTAGGCCACGATCATGGCAGATTTTCATTCACTACAGCCGGTTTTTCGGCCTATGTGGTCCGAGCTTGCCGTTTGCCGGCGAGTTGTGGATAACTCTTCCGCCGAGTTATCCACCTCATGCGGTTGACCGAACGTTTACCTGAAAGTTATCCACAATGTGCAACATATGTTCAAAAGCCTCTAGAATGGGGCCTTATGGCAGCAGTACAACATCGCGCGACCACGCGCACTAGTAATACCGATAACAACACCACGAAGACGAAGTCAAAGGCGACTTCTGCCCGAAAGAGCCCCGCAACCAAGAGCAAGAGAGTCAGCGCCGAAACGGCACGCGTCGCAGCAGCGCTGAAAGGCCTGGCTGTCGAAGCCCCCGCACCGTCCATCGAAGCAAACGAGCCCGGCCAGTTCGGCCGCATCAATGTCATGGACATCACTCCCGCCGAGGAGCGTGGCATCTTCCCCGCCCGTGTGGAACTCGGCGAACCGTTTGAGATGACCGCCCAAGTGTTCATCGAAGGCCGCACCAAGGTGGGTGCCACCGCCATCGTGCGCAACCCGCGCGGCAAGGAAACCATGCGCCAGGCCATGACCTGTATAAATCCCGGCCTCGATCGTTGGACCGTGATGGTCAAGTGCGGCGAGCACAGCGATCTGAAGCCTTGGGAGGATGGCTACGCGGCCGTCAAGCGTCAGCTCGGCGAATGGACCGTGACCATCGAAGGTTGGGAAGACACGTACGTTTCTTGGCTGCACGACACCCGTATCAAGGTGCGTGTGATGGACGACGTGGACAACGCACTCAATTCCGGTGCCGAGCTGCTGGCCCGTTGGGCCGCAACCCCGGACGCCGGCCTGACCGCACGCGATCGCAAGACCTTGGAGAAGGCCGCTGAGACCATGGCCGATCAGACGCTGAGCGCCGAGGATCGTCTCGCCGCCGGCGACAACCCGACCATCGCCGCCCTGCACGAGACTCACCCGCTGCGAGACGGCATCTCCCCCAGTCAGCCCCAGCGTTTCAAGGTGGAACGCCCGAAGTCCAGCTTCGCGGCTTGGTACCAGTTCTTCCCGCGTTCCGAAGGCGCCACCATCGATCCGAACACCGGCAAGATCATTCAGGGTACGCTGAAGACCTCGATGGCTGGTCTCGAACGCGCCGCTGCCGAGGGCTTCGACATCGTCTACCTGCCGCCGGTCTTCCCGATTGGCGTGACCAACCGCAAGGGCCGCAACAACACGCTGGTCGCCGGCCCCGACGACCCGGGCTCACCGTTCGGCATCGGCTCCGAGCTGGGTGGCCACGACACCGTGGATCCGCTGCTCGGCACCATGGACGATTTCAAGGCCCTATGCCGGCGTGCGCACGAACTCGGACTGGAGGTAGCGCTTGATTTCGCACTGCAGTGCTCGCCCGATCACCCGTGGGTCAGGGCTCATCCGAACTGGTTCCGTCACAAGCCGGACGGCTCCATCGCGTTCGCCGAGAACCCGCCGAAGAAGTATCAGGATATCTATCCGATCGACTTCAACGCCGACATGGCGGGCATCGAAAAGGAAGTCGAGCGCGTCATGGACCTGTGGATCAAGGCGGGCGTGACGATCTTCCGGGTCGATAATCCGCACACCAAGCCGGTGCGTTTCTGGCAGGACGTGATTGCCGCCGTGACCAAGAAGCACCCGGAGATCCTGTTCCTGGCCGAGGCATTCACCCGCCCAGGCATGATGCGCGCCCTGAGCTACGTGGGCTTCACCCAGTCCCACTGCTACTTCCCGTGGCGCAACACCAAGGACGAACTGGAAGAGTATCTGCCGGTCACCAATGGCGACGACGGCTACTACCAGCACAACACCTTCTGGCCCACCACGCCGGATATTCTCACCGCTTACATGCGAGACAACGGCGTAGCCGGCCACTGCGTGCGTGCGGTGCTGGCAGCCATGGGCTCGCCGTCCTGGGGTATCTACAACGGTTACGAACTCATCGAGAACAAGCAGCGCCCCGGCTTCGAAGAGCAGATCGACAACGAGAAGTACGAGGTCAAGGTTCGCGATTGGAGCAAGGCCAAGCAGTACGGCGTGGCCGAGATGCTCACCGCGCTCAACAAGATTCGTCGCGCCCACCCGGCCGCGTTGAGCTACCACAACCTCACCGTGCTGCCTACGTCCGACCCGAATATTCTGGCTTTCGCACGCCACACGCCGGCCGAACTGACCGGTACCGGCCAAGCGGACACGCTGATTGTGGTCGTGAACCTCGATGGACACAACGCACACCAGTCGATGATTCACCTGGAACTCGGCGAGCTGGGTCTGCCCACCGACCGCCCGCTCAACGTGCGCGACGAGCTGACCGGCCGCGAATTCCAGTGGGGTTGGGACAACTACGTGTCTCTGGCTCCTTGGGCGGATGTGGCCCACATCCTGTCCGTGCAGTGATGCGGTACTGCAACGGTAATGCAACAGTGATGCCGCTTACGCGCACGGGTATATCGTGCGCGTAAACCGCTAGAAATCCTCCCCTCAACGGGAGGATTTCGTCTGTTTAGGCATAGTGTCGGCATAATCTCAGCACGGTTTCTTGAGTTCCGCACCTGTTTTGCAGGCGCAAACAGGGTATTGTGGTGAGACGATAACGTAACCGTCGATTTTCAAGGAGAACTGACATGGCAGAGACCTTCAACGTCGTTGTGGAAATTCCGCGCGGCTCCAAGAACAAGTACGAAGTCGATCACGATACCGGTCGCGTCTTCCTGGACCGTACCCTGTTCACCGCAATGGGTTACCCGGATGACTACGGCTACATCGACGGCACCCTGGGCGAGGACGGCGATCCGCTGGACGCTCTCGTGATGATTCCGAACTCCGTGTTCCCGGGCTGCGTGGTCGAGTGCCGCGCCGTGGGCCTGTACCACATGGTCGACGAGGCCGGCGGCGACGACAAGGTGCTGTGCGTGCCCGCCGACGTTCGTTTCGACGACATCAAGGACATCGACGACGTCAACGAGTACCACAAGGCCGAAATCAAGCACTTCTTCGAACAGTACAAGGCTCTGGAGCCGGGCAAGGAAGTCCTGCCCGGAGACTACTGGACCGGTGCTGACGCCGCCGAGAAGGAAATCATCGCGGCACGCGAACGCCTCGCCAACGAAGGCAAGTGATTTCCTTTAGGAAAGCCCGGTGGGCTTTCCGGCGGCGGCGTACGAAGACGCGACAGCGGCTGAGCCAGCATTGAGCCGGCCGCAGGCCGTCCGTAATTGCATGCCGAGAAGGAAATCATCGCGGCACGCGAACGCCTCGCCAACGAAGGCAAGTGATTCGATTCCGAATCGTCGGCGGGAGACCTCTCCGGAGGCCTCCCGCCTTTTTGATTCGACGCGCATCGCGTGATATAGTGCTGATGTATTTTTCAGCTAGGCGTAGGCGGCGTGTGGGAACGCTGGTCGAGGCCCATCGTCTGGAGTTCGGGCGATGAACCTTCCATCACATCATGATTGCGATAATCGTTCAGACCCTGCTCATTTCCGTCTCCGTCGCCATGGATGCGTTCGCCGTCTCCATCGGCAAGGGACTCACCGTCTCCCGCGTAAGACCCGGGGATGCCGTCAGATCGGCGCTCTGGTTCGGCGGCTCCCAGGCCCTCTTCCTCATACTGGGGCATTACGCGGCCTCCGCATTCAGCGCGTATGTAACCGCATTCGATCATTGGATCATCTTCGGTTTGCTGGCGTTCATCGGCGGCAACATGGTGCATGAGGCATACGAGGAGGACGCGGAGAACGCCAAGGAGACCGCGCAATTCGACTGGAAGCACATGCTGCCGCTCGCCGTGGCGTGCAGCATCGACGCCTTCGCCGTGGGCGTGAGTCTGGCGTTCATGGCAACCAGCGTGCCGTTCGCCATCCTCTGCATCAGCGTGGTGACCGGCCTCTTCTCCGCGGCGGGCCTGTACATCGGGCGCGCCTTCGGCGCTCACTGGCAGAAACCCGCGCAGATCGCAGGCGGTGTGGTGTTGATTCTGATCGGCGTCAAAGTGCTGTTGGAGCATCTGGGCGTCATCGCGTTCTGACTTGCCGTCACGCATCTCGTCGCCACGGATGGCCATCAATGCTCGACGGCACCGTTCCAACGCCCGACGTAGGATTGACGTAGCGATTCGATTATCTGAGAGGCGTACCATGGCAGAAATCACCTGGAAGGAATGCAAGAACAAGGTTCTGCGCATGCTGCTGGTCCAGCTGTCGGCCTACGCATTGCTCATCGCGGCCGCGGCCGTCACCCTGCCCGGCGCCGACCCCACCGCCCCCCGGGTCGTCGCCTGCCTGACGCTGGTCGTGTTCCTTGTTTTCTGGCCGTTGCGCGGCACGATGCTGGATCGCGTCGTCACCTTGCTGTTCGGCGCGGCCTCCCTGATGTTCGTCACCGTGCCGTTCCCCGCCGGCAAGGTGCCGCCGGACCAGACCGCCGCGGATGGTTCGACGCTTCCGTGGTATTCGTGGGCGTTGGCCATGGGCCTGCTGCTGGTCATGTTGGTGGTCTTCTCGTTCGGACGTCAGATGGCCCGCGAGAAGCGGGACCATCTCATCCGCGCCCTGTCCCACGCCGTGACTTCCGGTGTGGCGGCTCTCGCCGTGGCCGGCTGGTGCTTCCTGCCTGATTTGGGCGCAATGCTTGCCAAGGGCACCGTTGCGGGAACTGTTGCCCTGATCATCCTCATCGTTTTGGGACTGGCCTTGGCCGTGGCCTCCACGTTGTGGGTGCGCGACGCCGATCCGGACCCGGATATCCGCTATCCGTGGATCGGCACCGGCCTGATGTCGGTAATGCTGATGGGCGTGACCATCGCCGCAACCGCACTGGTGCTCGGCCGTATCATCGGTTGATGGACGTCCGCCGTTCCATATTCCGCAAACTTGTAACCTATGTGTCCACTACAAGCGCGTAGAATAATGAAAACTTTGCGAAAGCGGCATAACGCCGCTGACGACTCGTACGGCCACACTAAGCAATTGCGTAACACATTGCAGGATAAAGGGGGATTAGCGTGACGGATCTTACGTTGATGACTTTCGCCAGCGACCCCGCCACCGTTTTGCCATCACTCGCCCTGCTTTCTCATCGCGTCCGTGTACTGCCGATGGATGCAGCCAGCTTGGTGAAGATGCCGGAGAACACCATTCTGTTTCTGGATGCACGCGATGATCTGGCGACCGCCAAAACCTTGTGCCGCCTCATCCACGCTTCCGGCCTATCCACGCCGATCGTACTGGTGCTGACTGAAGGCGGCTTCACCGTGGTCAACTCCCAGTGGGGTATTGCGGATGTGGTGGTCACCACCGCTTCCCCGGCTGAAGTCGAGGGCCGATTGCGATTGGTCTCCGAGCGCGGCAACGCTCCCACAGCCGCAGCAGCCGGTTCTCCCGCCGAATCCACCACCACGGTGGAAGATGGCCAGATTCGCTCCGGCGACCTCATCGTGGACACCAACGGCTATACCGCCTCCCTGCATGGACGCCCCATCGATCTGGCATACAAGGAGTTCGAACTCCTCAAGTACTTGGTCCAGCACCCCGGCCGCGTGTTCACGCGCGCCCAGTTGCTGCAGGAAGTATGGGGCTACGACTACTACGGTGGCACTCGTACGGTCGACGTGCATATCCGTCGTCTGCGCGCCAAGCTCGGCGGTGAATACGAACACCTCATCGGCACCGTGCGCAACGTGGGCTACCGATTCGACCCGCCGGAGACGGATAAGGAAACTGCCGCCGCACAGCAGGCCGCCAAAGCATCCTCTGCCGCCATCGACGCCGATGACGATACTCCCGATCTCAACACCGCCGCCTGACAGACCAGCAGCGCTGCAAACTACCAATCATCGACACTACGCCGCTTAGATCCATACGATGAGAGAAACCAAATCCGCGCGTCTCACGCGCATGCATGACGAATACGACATTCTGCGCCAGGTGATTCCGGCGCCAGCTTGCGCACTGCATTTCTCGAATCCGTTCGAACTGCTGATCGCCACCGTGCTCAGCGCCCAGACCACCGACAAGCGTGTCAACACGGTCACCCCCGAACTCTTCGCCACCTTCCCCACCGCTCGTGACTTGGCGGCCGCGAATCCGGCCCAAGTCGAAGACATCATTCATCCACTGGGGTTCTATCGTTCGAAAACCCAGCATCTCATCGGACTGGCCACGGCACTGGACGAACGGTTCGGCGGCGTGGTGCCGCGCACGATGGATGGACTGACCAGCTTGCCGGGGGTCGGCCGCAAAACCGCGAACGTCGTGCTCGGCAACGCATTCGATATCCCCGGATTCCCGGTCGATACGCATGTGATGCGCGTAACCGGACGACTGCGTTGGCGGTCGGATTGGCGGTCCGCGCACCCTGATCCCGTGAAAATCGAGAAGGAAATCACCGCCTGTTTTCCGCCCGAAGAGTGGACGAATCTCAGCCACCGACTGATTCTGTTCGGCCGAGCCACATGCCATGCACGTACCCCTGACTGCGCCAACTGCCCGCTGTCCGACACCTGCCCTAGCTATGCGCCGCCAGCCGGCAAGAGCACGTCCAAGCACTAGCTCATGCCTCATCATGGTGAATTGCGGATTCTAGGCTGAGTCCACCGCTAGACTGAAGACCATGCAGCACAGCAAGCGGAACAATACATGGTCCGAGTGGGGGATTTTTTTCGGAGTCGCCGTGGCACTCGGCGCACTCGTGGTTGTGGGATGGACGTTCATGCAAAACCGGTTCCAGCCGGGATCGCCTCTCGATGCCGATGTGACCATTGGCATCGGCGATATGCCGCAATCCTTGGATATTCGGTCCGATTCCTCTGCAGCAGCCGAACGTCTGCTCATCGACAATGTGTATGAGACATTAGTGACCGTCGATCAAGACAACAAGCTTCAGCCGGGACTGGCGACAAGCTGGAAGACTTCCGATGACGGACTGACCGTCACCCTGACACTGCAATCGGGCGTCACCTTCTCGAACGGTCATACGTTGGACGCCTCGGACGCCGTGTGGTCGTTGCAACAGAACGTGACCAACAAGGTGGCGGACTTCGACGAATTGGGCGATCTGGCGTCGGTCACCAATCCGAACGCCACCACGGTGGTCATCACGCTTGCCAAACCCAATCCGACGCTGTTGCGAGCGCTGTCCGGCAGACTCGGCATTGTCTACGATTCCGAGTCGTCCAGTGCCGATTATCAACGCAAGGCCATAGGTTCCGGACCATTCATCGTGGCCGATTTCCAGCCTGGCCATTCCCTGAAGCTGGCGCGCAGCGATACCTACCATGGCACCAAAACGGCCAGCAATGTCGTTGAATTTATGCAATACTCCGACGCCGATGCGCTCAGCAAGGCCCTGACCGACGGCAGTCTCGATATGGCGGCACCGGTTTCGGCTTCGACGGCCACCGGTTTGAACGACAAGGATGGCCTGACCGTCAAGGAGGGGGCCACTACGGATAAGGTGCTGCTGGCCTACAACAACGGTACCGATTCGCTGCTCTCCGACGAACAGGCGCGTAAAGCCTTCCGCTATCAAATCGACGCAGCCGGCATCGCCTCCGCCCAACCCGACGCTGCCGGAGCATTGGGCGGCCCCATCAGCCCGCTGGAACCCGGATACGAAGATCTGACCGGACTGTACCCGCATGACGAAAACCAAGCCGGGCAGATGTTCTCCTACTTCGGCGCGCAATATCTGACTACGGTGAATCTGGTGGTTCCCGAAGAATACCGGTCGTTGGCCGAAACCATCAAGCAGCAGATCGAGCGGCAGCCGCGCCCCACGGTGAACCTTGAAGTGCTCTCCGATGAGGATTATGCCAAACGAATCAAGGACGGCAAATGGGAACTGACCGTGATGAGCATGGACGGCACGGATGATGCCGGCATATTCGCCGACCCTGATTCCATGTTCCATTACGACCATACCGAAGCGCAACAGGCCTATGCGGATGCTCGCGCCGCCACTAATGACGCCGATTATGAGGCACGAATGAAGGCGTACGCCCGGCTGATCAGCGAGGATGCGGCCAGTGATTGGCTGTATACCCGCAAATGCTTCACTGTGGCGTCCACCAAGGTCTCCGGCTACCCGACCTCGATGATCAATCGCCGCATGCCGCTGGCCGGGTTGACGGTGAAATAGGCAACCTTCAGTCACGGACGGACTACGCCCGATAGTCCTTGGCTCACTATCGTTCGATCGTTCGTACCTCGCCTGCGAACAGCCTACTGGGCTGTTTACTGTACAGTTCGGCTTGTCATGCAACGTGCATAAACTTTGGCTTTATGACTGAAGGCAAATCCATCATCAACGCCAACCTCACCCCGCTGCCCGACAAGGTCGGTGTGGACGGACTTGAGGACAAGTGGCGCGCCGTCTGGGATGAAGACGGCACCTACAAATTCCGCAACACCCGCGACCGCAAGGCCGTCTACTCCATCGACACCCCGCCGCCCACCGTCTCCGGTTCGCTGCACGTGGGCCACGTGTTCTCCTACACGCATACCGATGTGATCGCACGCTACAAGCGCATGCGCGGCTACGACGTGTTCTACCCGATGGGTTGGGATGACAACGGCCTGCCTACCGAGCGCCGTGTGCAGAACTACTATGGCGTGCGCGTGGACGTGTCTCTGCCTTACGACCCGGACTTCAAGCCGCCGTTCGAGGGCACCGATGGCAAGAAGATTGACGCCAAGGATCAGGTGCCGATTTCCCGCAAGAACTTCATCGAGCTGTGCGAGCGTCTGACTGCTCAGGACGAGAAACTGTTTGAGGCCCTGTGGCGCAAGCTGGGCCTGTCGATCGACTGGTCGCAGACCTACCACACCATCGGCCAGCACCCGCAGCGCGTGGCCCAGAAGGCCTTCCTGCGCAACCTCGCCCGTGGCGAGGCCTACCAGCAGGACGCCCCCGGCCTGTGGGACGTGACCTTCCAGACCGCCGTGGCCCAGGCCGAGCTCGAGTCCCGCGAATACCCCGGCTTCTACCACAAGGTGGCCTTCCGCTTTGAGGACGGCACCCCGATCTACATCGAGACCACCCGCCCCGAACTGCTGGCGGCCTGCACCTCGCTGATCGCCAACCCGAACGACGAGCGCTACAAGCAGTACTTCGGCCAGTACGTCTACTCCCCTCTGTTCAAGGTCAAGGTGTCGATTCTGGCGCACCCGGCCGCCGAAATGGACAAGGGTGCCGGTATCGCCATGTGCTGTACGTTCGGTGATGTGACCGACGTCGAGTGGTGGCGCGACCTGAAGCTGCCCACCCGCCCGATCATCCAGCGCAACGGCCGTATCGTGATGGATACCCCGGACTGGATCGAGGACCCGGCCGGCCGCGAGGTCTTTGCCGAAACCGCGGGTAAGACCACGTTCTCCGCCCGCAAGATCATCGTCGACAAGCTGCGCGAGTCCGGAGATCTGGACGGCGAGCCGACCCCGACCAAGCGTATGACGAACTTCTACGAGAAGGGCGACAAGCCGCTCGAGATCGTCACCTCCCGCCAGTGGTATTTGAAGAACGGCGGTACCGACGCCAAGCTGAACGCCGAGCTTATCGAGCGCGGCAAGGAACTCGAGTTCCACCCCGACTTCATGCGCGTGCGTTATGAGAACTGGGTCCACGGCCTCAACGGCGACTGGCTGATCTCCCGTCAGCGCTTCTTCGGCGTCCCGTTCCCGCTGTGGTACCCGGTGAACGCTTCCGGCGAGCCGGATTACGATCACCCGATCACTCCGTCCGAGGATCGTCTGCCGATCGATCCGACCATCGACGTGCCGGAGGGCTACGACGAGTCCCAGCGTGATGTGCCCGGTGGTTTCACCGCCGAAAAGGACATCATGGACACCTGGGCCACCTCTTCGCTGACCCCGCAGATCGTGGCCCACTGGGCCGAGCCGGATGAGGCCTCCAAGGCCCTGTTCGCTTCCACCTTCCCGATGGACCTGCGCCCGCAGGGTCAGGACATCATCCGCACCTGGCTGTTCTCGACTGTGGACCGCGCGCATCTGGAGAACAAGTGCCTGCCGTGGGCTCACGCCACGCTGTCCGGCTGGATTCTGGATCCCGACCATAAGAAGATGTCGAAGTCCAAGGGCAACGTCGTGGTGCCGAACGAGCCGATCGAGAAGTTCGGCGCGGACGCCGTGCGTTACTGGGCCGCCGCCGCTCGCCTCGGCCTGGACGCCACGTACGACATCGGCCAGATGAAGATCGGCCGTCGACTGGCCATCAAGCTGCTGAACGCCACCAAGTTCGCGCTGGCCATCGGCCGCGAGGACGAGAACCATCATGTGGGTGCCGCCGCCCAGGCCGCATGGAACCCGGCCGACGTGACCGAGCCGCTGGATCGCGCCGCTATGGCCAAGCTGGCTTTGGTGGTGCGTCAGGCCACCGAGGCGCTGGAATCCTACGAGCATTCCAAGGCGCTGGAGACCATCGAGTCCTACTTCTGGCAGTTCTGCGACGACTACATCGAGCTGGTCAAGAACCGCGCCTATGGCACCCCGGATGAGCAGGGCCACGTACCGTCCGAGAAGGCCGTGAAGTCCGCACGCACCGCACTGGGTCTGGGCCTTGACGCCTTCGCCCGTCTGCTGGCCCCGTATCTGCCGTACGCCACCGAGGAAGTGTGGAGCTGGATGCACGCCGGTTCCGGTTCCGTGCATCGCGCCGCCTGGCCGGTCGTGGACCCGTATGTCGAGGCCGCCACCGGTGCTTCCCCCGAGCTGCTGACTTGGGCCGGCAAGGCCGTGGAGCAGTTGCGTAAGATCAAGTCCGAGGCCAAGGTCTCCATGAAGACCCCGATCCTGTCCGTGGCGCTGTCCGCGGCGGCGGATGGCGTGGATGCGATTCACGCCGCCTTGGGCGATATCGCGCAGGCCGGTCGCGTGGTCGGCAAGTTCGACTTGGTGGCCAAGCACGCTGAGGAATCCGCCGCCGAAGACGCGCCCGAAACCGAGGTCGCCGTCGAAGCCAGCGAGCTCGGTGAGCCGCCAGCCAAGAAGCCAAAGCACTGAGCGTTGCGCACAACAACAGTAGGTCTCACGGCAATGCCGCTCGTTCCGAGCCTACGGGAAGCCCACCGGGCTTCCCGCTTAACGGCTCGGCCAGCTAAGAAGCCAAAGCACTGAGCGTTGCGCGCAGCAGCAAAAGAGGGGAACCTCCTATTGAGGTTCCCCTCTTTTGTTTTTTGACGTTCGGATGACACGACTGTGGGACGGCACGCAAATATCCCGCATTGTAAGCTGGCGGCCCACAATAGCGTGGGCCACCACGCGTGTCAAACGTTTTATATACGCGGCGTCCCACAGACCAAATCAACAAATCCTTGGAATTTAGCCATTCTTCAAACTATAGTTAGCTCTGACTTACAAGAGGGTGTGGGACGCCGCATCGAAAAAGCCAGTTTTTGACGCGGCGTCCCACACCGATAACGCACTTTACGCGTATTGGGCACCTGTCACATGCGGATTTTCCCGCATACACCATCACACCGTCGGAATCACGATGAGATATCGGGTTTCGGCGGTTTTCTGTTGCGTATTGGGGCTATCGAGCTGCGCGACGGCCTGCGCCAAGAGCGTGCCAGCATCGCTGATCTCCACGGTCTCATTAATCAGCGCGTTCATATCGTGCTTGAGCAGCGTGCCGCCAGTGCCAAAACCGAACAGTACTGGAGCGGTGTCAAGATTGTTGCCGGAATCGCCAGTATCGCTCGACTTGGCTGAGTCGTTCGTTCCCGAACCAGCGCTCTTAGACGAGTCGGACTTATCACCACCACCGATGGCCGAAGTAAGACCACCCGCATAGTTCATCACATCGCCAGCAGACATGGACATGGTGTCATCGACCAGTGAGGCCTTGGAATGCTGCGACTGCTGCTGTTGCACGGCTTTGGCCTGCTTACGGGCAGCATCAGCCTTACGCTTGGCTTGGGTGGCCCGGGTCTTACCGTAGAACGATTGCGATTGCGAATCGACCAGGCTAGTCAGTGCCTGAGCCTCGGTCACCGGACCGGAAGAGACATCACCGGACGAGCCATCACCATCACTGCCGGAAGCCGAGGACGCGCCGCCTTCGAACTGATCGGAGAATCGCAATACAATCTGGCGCAAGGCCGTGGCTTTGCCCGTATGCTCGGAGGCGGTGGCAAGCGTGCTCATCGCGGCATCGACCTTGGATTGAGCGTCGGCGAGTTCATCGCTACCGTTGGTTTCGGCGATGGCTTGGCTCTCGTAAGCGGTGGCGCCCGAGGACGTGCCACCGGTCAGGGCGCTCAAATTGGCCGTATAGACGTCCGTGTATTTCATCGAATACGGAATCATTGCGGCGGAGAGCTGGCTCTGTCCATCGGCGTATTGTTTGGAGCCTCGAGTGGCTTCCTCCGAAGCCTCGGCGGTCAGATCATCCACCAGTCCGGTGGTGCCTTGCTGCTGGATGCGGCGAATCACCTCGTCCAACGCATCGACCGCACCGGCATGCTGATGTGCGGCACTGACGTTGTTCACCGCGTTGGCCAAGTCGAGTACGGCTTGAGCCAAAGGCGTGTCCCCGGACAGTTCGCCGGCCGTGCCCATCAACGCCGGCAACTGGGTGGAGGTGCCAATCGATCCAGACAGGTGCGTGGTATATGCGCCCACATACGCGGCCATATAGTCTTCAAACGTCCGCTTATGGGCGGTTTCGCGTTCGGCCACTACAGACTTGTTCAATGCACGCTCGTTATCGCGCAGGGTTTGAAGCTGCTCGATGAGCTGTTGCTGTTCACCGGAACCGGCGTCGGTCAGTGCATCAACCAGTGTGTCGGCAGAGGCGGTGAGTTGGGCGACATCCGTATCGGCAGCAGGCTGTGCGGCAGCATTCGCGGCATCGGGATTAGCACCAACTGCCGGACTGCTGGAATTGGCAGGCAATACGGCGAGCGCCACGGAACTCATGGAGAAGTCTTTGGCGTTCATATAGCAGCTGAATTCCAAGCCGGTTGCGGCTTTTCCAGCTGCGGCGACTACGGTATTGGAACCTTGCGTGGTTACCGTAATGGAGTTGTCAGCGGAAACATCATCGGCTACCTGCGTAGGCACGGTAAAGGCGACAACCGGGATCGTACGGTTGGCCTCCTTGGTTTGCGGTTTAATATCGATATACACGCCGATCAGTCCAGACGCGCCGGCAACCTCGTTTGCCTCGACGTTCGGACCGTCAAGCGAGTAGGTGACGCTGACTTTCCATGGCAGGGTGGCGGCGGAAGCGGGGATACGAGAAACCTTGGACGTGCCGGAATCACTATTGGCGGAATCGGTATCAGTGGAACCGCTATTGCCGGAATCGGCACTGGCGCCATTGCCGGCGCCGCCCTTCCCTACCACATACCAACGGACCGGCTCCCCCTCGGCATCGGTGACAGCGTACATATCACTTGCCGTAGCGAGCACCGGACCGTAATCAACCGGAGTCGGACGAGACATCCAAGCACCGCCGAGAATCGAAGCCACGCACAATGCGCAACTGACCAGTGCGGTGCCACATCTCATCTACGTATCCCATTCATACAGTCGGCCACTATGGGCATTCCATTCCCGTATTAATGTAGTCGCTGCAGGCAACTTGCCCTATAGACGAATATCCGAAAGGTGCCCATTCGCTGCGGGCGAATCAGGCGAATACGTCGAGTACGCCCGGGTCGCCACCGGCATCGGCTATGCGTTGGTGGCGCTTCTTGGCTTCGGTAACCACGAATTCACGGTACATCTCGGCAATTTCCGGATCAAGCCCGGCATCGATGGCGATGCGGTGGAGGCGCTCGATCTGATAGTCCTCACGCTTGGTGTCTTCGGGTGCGAATCCGGCGTTGGCTTTGAGCACGCCGACCTGCGAGGTGGTCTTGAACCGCTCGGCCAGTAATGCGATGGCCGCCGAATCGATGTTATCGATGGTTTGGCGCAGCGCTTTGATGCGCGCCACCGCTTGTGCGGTTTCCGGGTGGGCCGCCGCCTGGGCGGAGTCGATGGTGGTCCTTTGCCAGTCGCTGCTCGTTTCGCTCATAGATTCGAGGATACTCCCGATTACGGCTTTGCACGATGCGCAAAGTCAGATATCTCAGATGTCATAGTCGCCGGTGGGGATATGGCTGGCATCCGCATCGCCGAATATGGCCGCACCATTGCCCACTCCCAGAACAATCGAACACATGGATGCCTCTTTCATCTCATATATCGTCAGCGTGCATGTGAACGTTGACGGCAATACTACAACTGCAATGTGATAGTTGATGTATTTGCATCATATACGACAAGGGCTGCACCCCGTATCAATCGGGGTGCAGCCCTTACACTATTGTTCAGCGGTCTGATCAGTTGCCGTTGACCGCGTTGCCGGTGTTGGCCTGCTGCACGATGGCGGCGAGGAAGTCGCGGTTGGTGGCGGTCTTCTTGAGGCGCGGCACCAGCGTCTGGTAGGCCTGCTCGGGCTCCATGCCTCCCAGCAGACGACGCAGACGGTAGATGACCGGCAGTTCCTGCGGATTGGTGATGAGCTCCTCGCGGCGGGTGCCGGAAGCGTTGATGTCGATGGCCGGGAACAGTCGCTTGTCCGCCAGCTCGCGGGACAGGCGCAGCTCCATGTTGCCGGTGCCCTTGAACTCCTCGAAAATCACCTCGTCCATCTTGGAGCCGGTTTCCACCAGCGCAGAGGAGATGATGGTCAGGGAGCCGCCGTTCTCGATGTTGCGGGCCGCACCGAAGAACTTCTTCGGCGGGTAGAGGGCCTGCGCGTCCACACCACCGGACAGGATGCGGCCGGAGGCAGGGGCTGCGATGTTGTAAGCGCGAGCCAGTCGGGTCATGGAATCGAGCAGTACGACCACGTCCTGGCCGAGCTCCACAAGACGCTTGGCGCGTTCGATGGCCAGTTCGGCAACCGTGGTGTGATCGGAGGCCGGACGGTCGAAGGTGGAGGAAATGACCTCGCCCTGGACCGTGCGCTCCATATCGGTGACCTCTTCGGGGCGCTCGTCCACGAGCACCACCATAAGGTGGACCTCGGGGTTGTTGGCGGCGATGGAGTTGGCGATGTTCTGCAGGGTGATGGTCTTACCGGCCTTCGGCGGGGAGACAATCAGACCACGCTGGCCCTTGCCGATCGGGGAAACGATATCCATGATACGGCCGGTGAGCTTGTTCGGGGCGGTCTCCTGCTTCAAACGCTCCTGCGGGTACAGCGGCGTGAGCTTGGAGAACTGCGGACGGTTGAGCGCATCCTCGACGCTTTGGCCGTTGATGGAATCGATGGCCTGCAGCGGCACGAACTTCTGGCGCTGGTTGCGACGGTCGCCTTCGCGCGGGGCGCGAATCGAACCATGGACGGCATCGCCCTTGCGCAGGCCGTACTTCTTGACCTGGCCCATGGAAACGTACACGTCGTTCGGGCCTGGCAGGTAGCCGGAAGTGCGCACAAAAGCGTAGGAGTCGAGCACGTCGACGATGCCGGCCACCGGCACCAGATCCTCCTGCGGCTCTTCGCGGCGGCTATCACGGTCATTGCGATCGCTACGATTATCGCGATCATCATAGCGACGATCATCATCGGCGTTGTCGCGATCACGGCCACGCATGCGGCGGTTACGGCGATCGTTGCGATCATTACGGTTATCGCGATCGTTACGATCGCTACGGTCGCGGCGGTTACGACGCACAAACTCGTGATCGTCGTTTTGCTCGCCGTCTTCGGACGTTTCCTCGTGCTTCTGCGTGGGCAGCGTGGCCAGGATATCGTCGAGGTCACGCACGGTTTCTTCGCTGTTTTCCGCAGTGCGACGGCGGCGGCGAGGCTGCTCGTCCTCATCATCACGGACTCGGCGAATCAGAGGAACTTCCACGTCCTCATGGCGCTCGCGGCGACGCTCGGTAGGCGCTGCATCTCCCAAATCGAGCGTGGCCAGCAGACCGCCGGCCTCATCGGCCTTCTTGCGCGGCTTGCGGCGAGCGAAATCGGACTGGTCGTCATCGCGACGACGACGGGCCGCACGCGGTTCGAATGCGGCATCATCGGCGGCCTTACGACGGGTGCGTCGCGGTTCGGTCTCGTCTTTCTTGGCATCGTCGGCCACGGGAAGCGGCAAATCGAGCTGCGGTTCCGTGGCAGCCGGAGCCGGAGCCAGCGACTGGGTGGCCACGTCAGCATTGTCTGTGGTGCTGGCCTCAGCGGCATCGGACTGCGGAGCCTTGACGACCTTGGCGGTTTTGGCGGCCTTGGGGGCGCGCACGGTCACACCGGCCGGCGGCTCTCCACCATTGCGCGCCGCCTGCAGGGTGGCGAGCAGCTCGGGCTTGCGCATGGTCGACGTGCCGCGCAGGCCCATCTGTTTAGCGAGCTCTTTGAGCTCAGGCAGCTTCATATCCTCAAGATTCTGGCTATTTGCCACTGGTTGCCCTTTCCATACCGAACAGGCCCATGCCTATCCAGGCGTTAAGAGTGATTATTGCGGTCGTACCGCTCATGAATGTTCGCTGCGTCTCTGAGTCTTCGCGAACTTCGTTTACTGTACAACGCCAACTCGACCAACGCAAAACGGCCCGCCGAAAACCAAAAAAACTCCCTCTGTGACGAGGGAGCTCAACAAGGTTTACTCACTTTTTCTCGTGGTAGGACTTTTCGGTGTTGACGGACCACACGTTCTTCTTGGACGTCTTGCCGGTCTTGATGTTGCCGACGGCCTCCATGGCGGTGGCCATGGAGTGGTCCATGTTGTTGTAGCGGTGCTGGCCGTTACGGCCCACGCAGTACAGGTTGCCGAAGCCGTCGAGGTACTCGATGAGCTCGTCCATGTGCTCATAGGTGTCGAAGTAGGCGGGGTACGCCTTCCTGACGCGCTCACGATGGGAGTCGATGACCTCGTCCGGACCGTTGATCACACGCATGCGGGTGAGCTCGGAGATCGCGAACTTGGTGACGTCCTCCTCGCTCATGTTCCAGAACGGGTCGCCCTCCTCGCAGAAGTACTCGAGGCCGACCCACACGGTGTCGTCCACGTCCTTGACCAGATACGGGCTCCAGTTGTTGAAGATCTGCAGACGGCCGACCTTGTAGCCCGGGTCCTGCACGTAGATCCAGCAGTCCGGCACAATCGGCGGGTTGCCGAGGGTGGGGATGTTGGTGGTGTTCTTGAGCTTCAGGTGCTTGACCAGCAGGCCCACGGTCACGAAGTCGCGGTACGGCAGGCCGTTGGCCACCTCGGTCATATCGGCCGGGGCGGGCTTGGAATCAGCGGCCTCGGGATCGTCGCCGGCCGCGTCGATGGCGTTGACCAGGTCCTTGACCGGCATCGAGGAGATGAACTGGTCGCCGGAAAGCTCGGTGCGGTTGCCCTCGGAATCCTCGTACACCACGGAAGACACGGCACCATCGGTCTGGCGGACCTCGACCACCCTGGCGTCGGTCAGCACCTTGACGCCGGCGGCCTCGCAATTGGACTCGACGGTCTCCCACAGCTGGCCGGGACCGTACTTCGGATACCAGAACTCCTCGATCAGCGAGGTCTCGACCTCCGCGTTGGAGCGCTTCCTAGGGCTAAGTTTCTGGAAGGCGTTCTTGAGCACGCCCATGATGGACAGGCCCTTGACGCGCTGGGCACCCCAGTCGGCGGAGATCTGGGAGGGGTGGCGGCCCCACAGCTTCTCCGTGTAGCCCTCGAAGAACATCGAATACAGCTTGCGGCCGAAACGGTTGATGTAGAAGTTCTCCAGGTTGTCTTCCGGCAGCTTGTGGAACATGGACTTCAGGTAGCTGAAACCGGCCACCATGGTGAGCTTGAAGCCCATGGCCTTCAACGTGTTGGGGCTCAGCGAAATCGGGTAATCGAAGAAGTGGCGGTTCCAGAAGATACGGGACACGCGGTGGCGCTTGAGCATCACCTTGTCCTCCGTCTCCGGATCGGGGCCTCCCGGCTCCATGTCGTGGTCGCGGCCGAGCTTCTTGTCATCATAGGAGGGTGCGCCCTGCAACGGCAGAACGGTCTTCCACCAATCCATGATGCGTTCGTCTTTGGAGAAGAAACGGTGGCCGCCGATATCCATGCGGTTGCCGTTGTGCTTTACGGTGCGCGAGATACCGCCGAATTCGCGGGTCGCTTCCAGCACGGTCACGTCATAGTTTTCCGCGCCGCCGTCCTTGACGAGTTCCCATGCGGCGGTCAGTCCAGCCGGACCGCCGCCGATAATCACCACGGATTGCTTTTGCGTCACTTTGAGGTCTCCTTATAAAACAAGATCTCAAGCAGTCTACCCGAAGGTAGGGAAGACGATGCTTGCAATCGTGCATGGTCCCGGCGTGCGGCTTTGTCGCGCGAAGGCTCGACCCGTGCCCGGCATGCGGCTTTCATTCGCGTCGAATAGGCGGCGCCGTCCTTCACTTCATGTGGAAGACGGCGCCGGATGATTATGAGCGGACAGTCGGCATCAGCGACGCATACGCCACACATTCAGCGAGACGCCTATCAGCATCAATCCGACCGTCAGCACGACAAACACCGTGACCGAACTTCCGGTACGTGCCAGTGACGTCGGACGGGCATTCGTGGTGGATGATGCCTGACCGGCACCGGTTCCCTTGCCGGCGCCATGCGTCGCCGCATCGGGATCGGTCGCGGGCTTGCCGGATGGCTGCGGCGACGGGGTCGCATCGGCCTGTTCCGCGATGCGGGCATCCTGACCGAGCGTCTTATGATCGGCGGCCAGACAGCTTTTCAGTTCGGTCAGCTTGTACCATGTCGAACCATCGGCGACCGGCGTGCATTCGGAACGGAACGGAACCTCGTTCTCGTTGTACAACATGCGCACGATGGGCGTGTACCGTTGTCCGGTGGCGGGGTCCTCACCCTTCCTGGCGTACACATCCCATTGCACATTCGCGGCCATCGGCGTCACCGATTCGCCACGCCACTCATTGTTGTCGTAAGTGTACACGTCCGTGGTGGAGGCCGGTGCCTGCTGCGTGGAGCCCGGCAATCCCAGCAATGCGGCAAACGGCATCATGGTTTCCGCATGGGCGAACCGGAACGTCGCCACAGTGGATCCTCCGTTCACCCGCGCATCAATGGTATTGAGGAAATCATCCAACAGAGGCTGCGCGATGGAATAGGTCTCGTTCTGACCGGCGTAGCTCGGCCCCTTCTCATAAAAGTCCTCGGTATCAAGCGCCCATGCGAACAGTCTGGCATCATCCGCATATGCTCCCTGGAAATACTGGTCGAAGGCGAAGGTGTGGTCACCGGTGTTCTCATTGTGCATGTCGGCGGCGATGATGTACAGGTTGTACAAATCCATCGCGGCGTCATACTCACTCTTGATCTTCTTGGAGACTTCGCCGCATGCGTCGGGATCTTTGGACGCATCGGCACCTGGCGCGCAGTTCTTGCCGCCTTTCTTGGTGCCGTCTGTGGTGTTGTACCACTTATATTCGCCATTCTCGAGTTTGGCGAGGAATTCTTCGGTGAAAATCTGGGACAACAGGTCATGTGAGGCCCGTTTGACGTCGACGTTGTCACCTATGGTCTTCTCAGCACCGGCGATGGTCGCATCATTGGCAACGAAATTCTGGTAGTTGTTCGCGATGTCGTATGCCTTGGTACCCGGCACCTTGCTTGTGCCATCGGGATTCTGCACCTTGTGGAAGTACAGGGTGTCGGGATTCTTCTGGAAATCCTTGCCATTGCCGGAATCGGCGGGATTCGTCGGCGCGCTGACATTGCCGATGAGCCTGCCTCCCGAAGCCTCGTTGAAACCTTTCTCGAAGTTCTCGCCGGACTCAGTGGCACGCGCTTCGCCGGAGGACTGGTAGGCAATCGTCCCGCCATCCGCTGCGGCCTGATCAAACAGCGACCGATTACGCTGGTACGCACGTTCTCCGATACCGTAATGCTGCTGTGCGCCCTGACCGGTCAGCATGCCATAGCCGTTCTCGACATTGGCCGCGGTGATGCCGCTCAGGTTTTTCACGAACTCGGTTTTGATGGCCTCCGACTTGAACCCGCCATCCCGAGCGGCGGTCTCGGCCATCCTCATCAGCAACGCATCGTACTTGTAGCTGGACAGGCCACGTGATCCGTGACGGGCCATGCTCTCGGTATAAATCGGTCCGTATCCTTTCGGAGCCTTGCTATAGGACGACGCGGTCGCGTCATTCGGGGCCACATACGGCTGTTTGCTGCTGTAGTACCGGCCGTCGGCCTCCAGAGCCTGAGCCGGCCGGATTGTTCCCGGCAACAACATGGCAGACGCGACGAGGCATGCGACGGAACCGACTATCCTCTTCATCACTCGTGTTGACATCGATTATTCACTCTCATCTCATCAACGGAAAAAGACGGGCCCGCGACCCGAGCGCGCCATGAGTATGGTATGAGCATGAATCGAACACGACACACGTATCAAGTGACATCCCGGCAAACCGTGGTCGCATAATCGGTGAATAGGCGACCGCCGTGGCGTGACACCGGATCAGTGGATGTCGTCGGGGATGTCGATATCGGTTTTCTGGACTTCTTCGACGTTCACGTCCTTGAAAGTCACGATGCGCACGGACTTGACGAAACGGCTGGAACGGTAGACATCCCATACCCATGCGTCAGTCAGCTGCACATCGAAATACACGTCCTGGCCAGCGGAACGCACGTTGAAATCGACCTTATTCGCCAAGTAGAAGCGACGTTCGGTCTCCACCACATAGGTGAACAGCTTGATGACGTCACGGTATTCCCTATACAGCGCGAGTTCGGCGTCGGTTTCGTAATTGTCGAGATCCTCGGCACTCATGCTTGTTTACTCACTCACTTTCCGTATCGCGTTTGCGGCCGCGGCCCAGCGTACGCCACCATGCTTCCTTTGAGGGCTTGCGTTCTGCCTGATCGTACGGCCAGTTGCTTTCCTCTTCGAGACTGTGGCGCGCGTTCTTCTGCGTATCGTCGTGGTGCCCGGCCTGTGGCTCGACTGGCTGTGCGGCCGCCGGCGTCTGGGCCTGGGACTGCACGTCACTCGTCGTGACGGCGGCTGCCTCACCACGCTGTGCCGGCTCGGGTTCCGGCTTGTTCTGCTGGATGGCGATGGAATGCTCACGCGCGGACAGCGCTTCCTTGACACCCGGGTTGTCCTCAATCAAGTGCATGCCAAAAGCGTCAAGCGAACGAATCGGATCGTACTCGTCGACCAACGTGTCCATGACGATAAGGTCCTGATATTTGTTGTTCTCGACATCCCACAACGCGTCGCGCGAGGTGCCGGACGGCACGAATCCGAGCGACTGGTAGACCGAAATCGAACGGCTGTTCTTTTCCGGCACGCTCACCCAGATGCGGTGCATGCCCAGGCCGGCCGGTTCGGGCGCAAAGCCGTAAGTCATCACACGCGGCATGGCGTCACGGGAGTAGCCGCGGCCACGGTATTCACGGCCCAAGATGATCTGGATGCGGGCGGACTTGGACCAGCCGTCGATGTCGATAAGGAAAATCATGCCGATGACATTATCGGTGCTGGCCGCATCGAGCTGACCGTCATCGTCATGGTCGGCGTCAGTCAATACAGCCCATGCGATGGTGCGGCGGGATTCCGGGTCGCCCACGCCGGATTCGGCGGGCGCCTGACCGGCTTCCCAGGCTTGGGAGCGGCGGACCCACGTGTGTACAATGGCGCGTTCGGTGACCGCATCCTTGCCGGTGATCTTGGATGCGCCATAGAAGGCATCTAGTTCATCCAAACGAGGCAGATCCTCGGCGGTGGCGGGGCGCAGGTGCACCATTTCGCCACGAATTGGCGGAATGACGATGCTCTGTGGCAGATCGCGCTTCAGTTGCACTTCGGTAGCCATGCTCAGCGTCTCGTTGGTTGCGGTCATCGGTATACATCCCCCGGTTCGGCTTGTTTCGGCTCACGGTCCAGTGCCGAGCATATCTTACTCGACTGGGTGAACGCTGGAAATGCTCTGAGTCGACTTTCTTACAGAATCAATAAAGGCTCCCGCTGGCGGGAGCTGTCTAACGAATTTGAACTGGAGGATTTCCCTACAAATAAGTGCTCCCACTGGCGGGAGCTGTCCGCGAAGCGGACTGAGGGTGGTCATCCGACCATGGCGACTACCCTCAGTCTTACTCCGTTCGACAGCTCCCGCCAGCGGGAGCCAGTGAATCTAATCAGCCCTTGATCTTGCCCATGACGACCTTGGTGACGGCCTTGGCGTCGGCCTGGCCGCGCGTGGCCTTCATCACGGCGCCGATGATCACGCCCATCGGCTTCATGTTGCCGCTCTTGAGCTTCTCGACGACATCCGGGTTGGCTTCGAACGCCGCGTCGACGGCCGCCTCGATGGCGCCGTTGTCTTCGACGATCTTGTAGTCGTGCTTCTTGACGACTTCATCCGGGGTGCCTTCGCCCTTCAGCACGCCTTCGACGGTCTGCTTGGCGAGCTTGTCGTTGAGCTTGCCGGAGGCGATGAGCTTCTCGACTTCGGCCACGTCGGCCGGGGTGATCGGCAGCTCTTCGAGGGACACGCCCTTGGCGTTGGCTTCGCGGGAAAGCTCGCCCAACCACCACTTGCGGGCACCGGCGGCCTTGGCACCGGCCTTGACGGTTTCCTCGATCAGGTCGAGGGCGTCGGCGTTGAGGATGTCGCGCATCTGAAGGTCGCTCAGGCCCCATTCGGACTTCAGACGGTTGCGGCGCTCGCGCGGCATTTCCGGCATCTGGGCCTTCATCTCCTCGATGTGCTCCTTGGTGATGTGGAGCATGACGAGGTCGGGGTCCGGGAAGTAGCGGTAGTCGTCGGCATCGGACTTCAGACGGCCGCCGGCGGTGGTCTGCGAAGCCTCATCCCAGTGGCGGGTCTCCTGCAGAATCTCCTTGCCGTCGTCCAGACGGGCGGCCTGACGGCGGATCTCGTACTGGATGGTCTTCTCGATGCCGCGGAACGAGTTCACGTTCTTGGTTTCGGAACGGGTGCCGTAGGGGGCGTCCGGGCTCGGACGCAGCGAGACGTTCACGTCGGCGCGCATGTTGCCCTGCTCCATGCGGGCGTGGGAGATGTTCAACGCGCGCACGATGTCGCGGATGGCGCGCATGTAGGCGCCGGCGATTTCGGGAGCGCGATCGCCCGCACCCTCGATCGGCTTGGTGACGATCTCGATCAGCGGCACGCCGGCACGATTGTAGTCGACCAGCGAGTGATCGGCGCCTTCGATACGGCCGTCGGCACCACCCACGTGGGTGTTCTTGCCGGCGTCGTCCTCGATGTGGGCGCGCTCGATCGGCACACGGAAGACGGTGCCGTCCTCCAGTTCGACATCCAGGTAGCCATTGCCGTTGGTGGGCTTGTCGTACTGCGAGATCTGATAGTCGCGCGGCATGTCCGGGTAGAAGTAGTTCTTGCGGGCGAACTGGCTCCACTCGGCGATTTCGCAGTGCAGGGCCAGGCCCAGCTTGATCGCGTAATCGACGGCGGTCTTGTTGATCACCGGCAGGGAGCCCGGCAGGCCGAGGCTCACCGGGGTCAGTTCGGTGTTCGGCTCGCCGCCGAACTCGATGTGGGCCGGGCAGAACAGCTTGGTGTTCGTGGACAGCTCCACGTGGGTTTCCAGACCGAAGACCACATCGTACTTCTTGGTGGCATCGGCGTATTTCATCAGTTTTTCAGCCATGATGTTGTTTCTTTCCTTCCGATGCTCACTTGCCTAGACCGTCAAGCCACGGGGTCTTGAGGTCGTTCCAGATCGGGCCGTTCCAGCTGTCTTCCAGCGCGGCTTCGAGGGCCGCAGCCGGCTTGTACATGACTTCGTCGCGCTGCTGCGGGGCGATGAACTGGAAGCCGACGGGCAGGCCGTCGTCGGACAGGCCGGCCGGGATGGACATGGCGGGCATGCCGGCAAGGTTGGCCGGAATCGTGGCGATGTCGTTGACGTACATGGCCAGCGGATCGTCCATCTTCTCGCCGAACTTGAAGGCGGTGGACGGGCTGGTGGGCGAGATCAGCACATCGACCTGTTCGAAGGCCTTCTTGAAGTCCTCGATGATGAGCGTGCGAACCTTTTGGGCCGAGCCGTACCAGGCGTCATAGTAGCCGGCGGACAGGGCGTAGGTGCCAAGGATGATGCGGCGCTTGACCTCGTCGCCGAAGCCGGCCTCACGGGTGTAGGCCATCATGTTGGCGGCGGTCTGGGGCACGCCGGCCGGCGGCATGACGCGCAGACCGTAGCGCATGCCATCGTAACGGGCCAGGTTGGAGCTGACCTCGGACGGCATGATGATGTAGTAGGCGCCCAGCGAGTATCCGATGTGCGGGCAGGAGACCTCAACGACTTCGGCGCCCATGTCCTTGAGCTTGTCGACGGCCTCGTTGAAGCGGGCCTCG
Source organism: Bifidobacterium sp. FKU (assembly GCF_026016385.1). Taxonomy (NCBI): domain Bacteria; kingdom Bacillati; phylum Actinomycetota; class Actinomycetes; order Bifidobacteriales; family Bifidobacteriaceae; genus Bifidobacterium; species Bifidobacterium sp. FKU. Next base: position 293,567 of record NZ_CP092888.1, on the reverse strand, counting down.
ACGCCGGGCTGGAAGCCGTCGCCGCCGAGTTCCTTGATGAGGCCGACCTTCATGCCCTTCAGATCGCGCTTGGCGCCTTCGCGGGCGGCGGCGACCATCGGACGCGGGCCTTCGGGGATGGAGGTGGAGTCACGCTTGTCGTGGCCACCGATGATCTCCTGCAGCAGTGCGGAGTCGAGCACGGTGCGGGAGACCGGGCCGATCTGGTCGAGCGAGGAGGCCATGGCGATGGCCCCGAAACGGGAGACGCCGCCGTAGGTGGGTTTGACGCCCACGGTGCCGGTCAGGGCGCCGGGCTGACGGATCGAACCGCCGGTGTCGGTGCCGAGGGCGAGCGGGGCTTCGAATGCGGCGACCGCGGAGGCGGAGCCACCACCGGAACCGCCGGGCACACGCTCGGTATCCCACGGGTTGTGGGTGGTCTGGTAGGCGGAATGTTCGGTGGAGGAGCCTTGGGCGAATTCGTCGAGGTTCGTCTTGCCGAGAATCGGCATGCCGGCGGCCTTGAGCTTTTCGATGACGGTGGCGTCGTACGGCGGCACCCAGCCCTCGAGGATCTTGGAGGCGGCGGTGGTTTCGATGCCCTTGGTGACGATCATGTCCTTGATGGCGATCGGCACACCGGCCAGCTCGGGCAGGGCGGCCTTGTCTTCGGCGGACTTGGCGTCGAAGGCGTCGGCCTGCTCGAGAGCCACATCGCCGGAAACCTTCAGGAAGGCCTTGATAGACGGCTCAGCGGCTTCGATCACCTTGAGGTGGGCTTCGACGAGCTCGCGAGAGGTGACGTCGCCCTTCTTGATGGCAGCGGCCTGCTCGGCAGCAGACAGTTTGACAAGAGTTGCGGTTTCGTTGCTCATCGATTACTCCTCGCTTCCCAGGATTCGCGGTGCCACGAACATTCCGGCCTCGGTCTTCGGGCCACCGGCGATCGCCTCCTGCTGCGTGAGCGGGGTTTCGGCGACGTCCGGGCGCAGGTAGGCTTCCAGCGGAACCGGGTTGGCGGTCGGCGGCACATCGTCGGAGGCGACTTCCTGGACCTTGTTGATGGAGTCTGCGATGACGTTCAGTTCGCCCTGCAGACGGGTGATTTCCTCATCGGTGAGCGCGATTCGGGCCAGATCGCCCAAATGCACGATTTCTTCGCGTGAAAATGTTGGCATGGCCATAACTATATGAGCCGTATGTGACACGCAGTTGTCGGGAATCCTCATTTTCCTACCTACTGGAGCCCTTCAGCGAATCAGAAGCTCAAGCCGGTCGAGCATTTGCCCCGCTGCTGGCTTCTTCGGCGGGGCAAAACCGTTGCCGGACCGCAAGTTCACCTTACTGAGACGACTCGCAGCAGAGCAAAACCGCGAGCTGACCGATGAAACGCCCCGCTCAGCCATCCCAGCAAAACAAAACCGCGGTCCAACCAATAGAACGCCCCGCTGAGACGCCCCGCAGCGAGGCAACGCCACGGCCCAACCGCAAATGTGCCCCACTGAAGTATCTGCATGGCCACCCTAATAAGCTCACAATGAGCCCAAACACACCTACATCGAACATATGAACGACAATCGCCCTGCGCACCTCGCCAGTTATCCACATTTTGCATACCCACCCAAAAGAATCCACATAATCAGTCCAATACGGTCAGATGCCTGATAATCAGGCAAAAACACACATCTAGGCACCGAAGCTAGAACCACATAACCCCAGACAGATAGACACCGTGTTCACCATTGGCATACCGTCGAATCATGAAACATCACAAAGCAGTGGACATACTCATCACGAAGGCTGAAGCAACGCAACAGTGCGCTTATGGAACAACCAAGGCACACCGCTCGGCGCTGGCTCGGCGCGTGCAGGCGCGCGAACTCAAACGTGTATTCCCCAACATGTACGCCGCTTCGGAATACTGGGATTCGCTACAACCCGACGAACGTATCAGACATATTGCACGAACTCTTCATAACAGACATCCGGATTGGGTGTTCGCCGGGGTCACGGCAGCGGCCATCCACGATTTTGAACACCAATGGCATCTTCATGCTGGCACCATCACTCTCGCCACAACATCACGAGGTCCCAACGCCAGCAGTGCAAAGGTCAAACGCATCTTCACGTCAAGCAGCACGCCAGAATATGCCAATGGACTCCCGGTGACCAGCAAAGCCAGAACGGTGGTGGATTGCGGGCTGTCCGTCGACTTCCGATTTGCACTGCCCATTATCGATTCGGCGCTGCGCAACGGCGTCGCCATCACGGACATTCTGAATGTGTGCAGCACTATGCGACGTGATTGCACGCCGATATTCCGCCTACTGCATTATGCCAATCCGGCGAGTGAGAATGGTGGCGAGTCACTTGGACGAGGCACCATCATCGCAGGCGGCCTATTAGCCCCAGAACTGCAACAAAACATCACCGACCCGCAAACCGGTGCTCTGTATCGCGTGGATTTCCTCTGGCGGCTACCTGAGAATCGGCTTATCGTGGGCGAATTCGATGGCTATGAAAAATATGTGAACCCGGATATGAATGACCGCAAGGGCGTTCGTGGTGCAGTTCAGGCGGAGAAAGAACGGGAGACGGCACTGTACCGGGCCAAAGTCGACACCATTGTCCGATTCACCTATGAGGAGGTGATGCAACAACATCCTTTACTCAATAAGCTGCGGGCAGCCGGCATACCTCATGCTGGAACAGTGATGGGAGCTGGTTAAGCGCAGTGAACCACGGTGGTCAAATCCATGGGGTCAGAGTCACCAGAACCATGGTCACTGCAGAACCGCCAAAGCCATAGCCATGACAAACTGCCAGGACCATGGCCGAACCGGCAGAACTGCCAAAGCAGTAACCCGCGTTATTTGATATCTGATATCCGCTTTTCCGGTGATGATGAGACCGCCGATCCATGCGGCGGCAGCCCAGGCGATGAGAATCAGGCCGGACTGCCACCATTCGGGAATCCAGTAGTCCGGTTTAACGGCTTCGGCCAGTGTGGACTGCGCGGAGCTGCTGATGCCTGCGGCGAGCAGGATGCCGACGATGCCGGCGGCAAATGCGAATTAATGCCGCGGCGATGGATTTGGTGGCGTAGATCATGCCTCTAATGTGGCCCATATTGGGCAGATGCGGCGGGATTGTCGGCGCATGGCTACACGCCTGATACGGCGTGTTGGGCAATCCATGCGTGCATGGCCACGGCCGCCGCAGCGCCTGCATTAATGGAGCGCACGGAACCGAATTGAGAGATGTAGACCACATCGTCGGCCAATGCGAGAGACTTGTCGCTCAATCCGGGGCCTTCTGCACCGAAGAGCAGCAGGCACCGCTTGGGGAAGGTATAGGCTTCCATCGGCACTGCGCCGGGAATAATGTCGAGGGCGATGACGCGGGCGGCTTGAAGCTCCTTGATGCGCGCATCACAAGCATCGATTTCGGCCAGCAGCTCATGAAGGTGCTTGTTGTTTCCATCCACAGCCACATCATGCGCATGGATGGCGGCGGCACCGGCCTTGGCTCGTTCATAGGCGATTTCACCGGCGATGCGATGATGCCAGCTTTCCACCAGTTCGGCGATGGAGGGGTGGTGTTCGACGTGCTGGTACAGTTCGGTCATCAACGCTCCCTTGCGATTCCACTTATGTGGACCGACAATGTGTACGCGCTTGGCCTGGAAGGCGTTGGCGGTGCGGACCATGGAACCGATGTTGAAATCGTGGGTCCAGTTTTCCACCGCAACTTCGAAGTCGTGACGCCCTCGAGCGTCAAGATCGGCCTTAATGGCAGCGACGGTCCAGTAGCGGTAACGGTCCAATACGTTGCGGCGGTCGCCGTCGTTCAACAGCACCGAGTCGAAACGACCGTCATAATTCGGAGAAGTCGGATCGTCAGGACGAGGCTCGCCGGGATGGGTCTCAGACCACGGCCCAAGGCCGATTTCACGGAATTCCGGTTCACCTGAAGCCTTGGCAGCCAAAGAAATCTGGTTGGGTGCGTGCAATCTTTCTCCTCGATAACGCTATTCACCGGTTCCTCTTAGTCAGCTTCGCTGCTCAGCCCGGCTGACTTTATGCGAGGGAAGTCAAAGGTGGATTTACCGCAGTTCGGATTCGTCGAAGACCTGGATGAAGGGGAGCGTTTGCTCGTCGCCGGTGGAGGGGTTGACCACATTGATGTCTTTGGCACCGCCACCGACCAGCGAGGCGATGGCCACGACCTTGGCACCCAGCTGCTCCACTATGCCAAAGTCGAGGCTCAGCTCATTGCCGTTGCGCAGGGTGACCAGCGAGCTGGTCTGCACGTACGACTTTTCGGACAGCCAAGCATCCAACAGCACCACACGGCGGCCTTCGATGGAGGGGCCCTTGATGGACGGGTAGACGAAGTCCATCACGAATCCATCTAGGTCCTCGCCACGAGAGGAGGCGGCCTGGATCATGGCGGACACCATGGGCACAGATGCTGCGGTCAAGGCACCAACAGCATCGAAGTCATCAACCGAATAGCCCGCATCTTCCAAAGCGTCAATCAGCACATGGCCCATGACGGTGGCGGCATGGTGGTCGAAAGTCACCGCGGCAAGTTCGGAGAACGGACGGCCCACCACATGCTCCCTCAGCAAGGTGGCTAGCTGCTCACGCGGCTCCAGCATGGCAAAGTCATTATGGCTCTTCGCGACGGCGAGGTCCGGGGTACCAGTGGGGCGGAATCCAGATTCAGTCATGACTCCAGACTATCGCCTGAGGCAGTCAGATGAGTATCACCCTCATCGGCCGGCACCACTTCAGGGGCGGACAGTTCGCTCACATTGCCTTTATCTGATTCGATGATCGGTACTTCCTCGATGATCTTGGTCGGTTCGATTTTTTGCAGCTTGCGAGCGGTGGGCAACACACGGCGTTCCAAGCTGGACGCGAACTTGTTGTAGGCGCTGACCGTCTTAGTAATCTGGGTGCCCAATTTGATGGCATAATCACCCAACGTGGAGAACCGTTCGTACAGTTCTCGGGACAGATCGAACAGCTGCTTGGCGTCATCGGTGAGCGACTGCTGCTGCCAGGCATAGGCGACGGATTTCAGCACGGCCCACAGCGTGACCGGCGAGGTGAGCGCCACTTTGCGAGAGAACGCATCATCCATCAGTGTGGGATCGGCTTCGAGCGCGGCCTGCAATAGTGCCTCATTGGGGATGAAGGCCACCACAAAATCGGGTGCCACATCAAAGGCATTCCAATAGGCCTTTTCGCCGAGAGCACGTACATGCTCGCGCAACGCCTTGGCATGGGACCGCAGCAAATCATCGCGGCGGGCAATATCCTCGGGGCTGGCGGTGTCCGGGATTTCGCAGGCACGCTGGTAATCGGCATAAGGCACTTTGGCATCAATCGGAATGGTCTTGCCTCCCGGCAGATGCACGATCATATCCGGGCGCAACATACGCCCATCGGCATCCGTGACCACCACCTGGGTATCGAAATCGACATGTTCCAGCAATCCGGCGGATTCGACAATGTTCTTGAGCTGGGCCTCGCCCCACGCGCCACGCACCTTGTTATTGCGCAATGCGGCGGACAGGGAGCTGGTCTCCTTGTCCAAACGGGCCTGCTGGTCGTTGAGCCCCTTGAGTTGGGCTCCCAATGCGCCCATTTCCCTCTTGCGGCCCTCTTCGATCTGCGTGACCTTGTTCTGCAAGGTATCAAGATTTTTGGCCACTGGCGCAAGCGCCTCGAGCACCTTGCTCTGTTCTTTCAAACGTGCTTCCTGTTCAGCACGCTTGGCCTCGGCGTCCCGAGCATCCGCCTGACGCTTCCGTTCCGCCTCCGCAGCCGCACGCTCACGTTCCTGCTGAATGCGAATCTGCTCAGCCTGCTGCGCCTGGGCAAGTTGTGACTTGGCGAAAGCCAATTGCTGGTTCACGCCTTCAATCTGAGCCTGTGCGGCAGCATTGCGAGCACTGAGCTCAGCATTCTCGAATCGCGCATTCTCCAGCGAGGTCTTGGCCTCCTCCAGCTCCTCGCTTTTGACGCCTCGAGCCATCTCCTGACCCTTATGGCGCCCCAGCACGAAGCCGGCGAAGAGGCCAAGCCCTGCACCAACCACTAGCACGACGATGACGATAATCACGGTTCCTATTTGCTCAAACATGGTACCCAGTATGTCATCGATGGTGAATGACGGTAAATTTTTACCGAACTCGACGATTTCAAGCCGTTAAACGGACGCTCAGCAGCCCACATTGGACGCTTGGCCTTATCGCAGTCGAGCATCAACCGTTATTATGCCGTGTCGTATCCGAGCGTCAGACGGCCTTTCATGATTTGCCAGCGCGCGTCATCATGCGGCAGAACTCGTCACGATTTGACGAGACGCGCAATGGCCGCGGAAGCCTCCGCAAGTTTTTCATCGGCCACCTCGCCGCCCTGGACCGACGCCTGCCGCACGCAATGGTTGAGATGATCGTCCAGCAGCAATAACGCCACGGATTTCAGCGCCGAATTCGACGCCGAAATCTGCGTCAGAATATCGATGCAGTATTTGTCATCCTCCACCATCTGCGTGATGGCGCGCACCTGCCCTTCGATACGGCGTAATCGTGCGATGACCTTGGCCTTGTCTTCGTCATAACCATGCATCGCAAACCCCCTGATACTTATCCGTCAGCTGAACACACCCCATTATATACCCTCTAGGGGTATAGGGTATACACTGTTGTTCAGTACATCAGGAGTGGGAAGGAACAGTTATGGAGTTCAGCATTTTCTCGACCGTCGCGGCGCTGATAGTGGCGGCCGCATTGACATGGCTGGTCCTGCGATTCTTCTTCGGAACGCAGAAGGCAACGGCCGGGGCCATGGACGCTTCCGGCGAACGCCAATCCGCAACAATCACCGTCAAGGGCGGGTACTCCCCCGCCGTGGTGAGCATGCGTGCGGGTACGCCGATCACACTAGCCTTCGACCGGCAGGAGACCGGCGAATGCACCTCGCATGTGGTGTTTGCTGATCTGGGACTTGACGCCATGCTGCCGGGCAACGCCACCACCGACGTGGAACTGCCGGCGTTGCCGCCGGGCGAGTATCCGTTTGCGTGCGGCATGAATATGGTGCATGGGATGTTGAAGGTTGAGGGAGAGGACGGCTCGGATGAGAACACGCCCCTTCCTCATCCTGATGCTTCGTATACGGCACCTACCGCCGTGGATGCGGCGGAGGCCGATCGACGAGAGGCGACTGAACGTGCCAATGAGATCAAGGCGCTGACGAAGCTGGTGATTGTGGGCGCGGTACTGACGTTGCCGGTATTCGCCGTCACCATGCTGCATATGGCCAATCCCACGCTGGTGCCGCATTGGATGGTGAACCCGTGGTTGCAGGCCATCCTGATCACGCCGGTGATGTTCTACTGCGGGCGTCCGATCCACACGGTCGGCTTCCCCGCGTTGGCGCATCACTCCCCCGACATGAACTCGCTGGTCTCACTGGGCACTTTGGCCGCCTACCTGTATTCGCTGGTGACCTGCATCGCCCCGTGGGTGTTCCCGGAAGGCTCGCGCGAACCGTATTTCGAATCGGTTGGCGTGGTCATCACCTTGGTGCTGGTCGGCCGCCTTCTGGAAACCAAGGCCCGCGAAGGCACCGGCAAGGCGGTGCAGTCGCTCATCAAACTGCGCCCGCGCACCGCGCACAAACTCAACGCCACTTCCGCAGACAATGTGGACGGCATCGAATGGCGCAATCCGGCGTATTTCACGGACACCGACATCGACGCCATCGCCACCGGCGACCTGCTGGTCGTCAAGAACGGCGAGCGCGTGCCCACAGACGGCATCATCGTGGCCGGCGAGGCGCATATCGACGAATCGATGATCACCGGCGAATCCAAGCCGGTCTCCAAAACCGCAGGCGACCCGGTGACCGGGGCCACCGTGCTGCTCAAGGGCGACTGCGTGATGCGCGCCACCCAGGTCGGCGCGGACACGGTACTCTCGCAGATCGCGGCGATGGTGGCCCGCGCCCAGGCGACCAAGGCGCCGGTGCAGCAGCTGGCCGATAAGATCGCCCGGTATTTCGTGCCGGCGGTGATGATCATCGCCATCTGGACGTTCGCCATCTGGGTGTCACTGGGCCCGGTGCCGCAACTGGCGCATGCGCTGGTCACCGCGGTCAGCGTGCTGATCATCGCCTGCCCGTGCGCGCTGGGACTGGCCACGCCGCTGTCGGTGACGGTCTCACTGGGCTTGGGCGCCACCAACGGCGTGCTGGTCACCAGCGCCAAGGCGCTGGAACAGGCGCGTCGCATCGGCACCGTGGTGTTCGACAAGACCGGCACCATCACGCGCGGCGTGGTGGACGCGGCCGCCGACTGGGACAAGCCGAGCTACGAGCAGGACACAGTCAAGGAAGGCTCGCGCGAGGCCATCGCGGCGTTGCGCGCACGAGGCATCCGCACGGTGATGCTATCGGGCGACAAGGCCGAGGTAGCCAGGCGCATCGCCCGCGAAGTCGGCATCGATACGGTGATCTGCGAGGTCAAGCCGGACGGCAAGGCCTACTGGATCGCCAAACTGCAGCGCGAACGCGACGAGGCCGCCGCCAAGTCCGCGGATGGCGCCTCCCGCACGGCCGCGCAATCCCGCACTCTGATTGCGATGGTGGGCGACGGCATCAACGACGCCCCCGCGCTGGCCCAGGCGGATCTCGGCATCGCCATCGGCACCGGCACGGACGTGGCGATGCAGTCGGCGGACGTGACCTTGATGAGCGGCGACTTGCGCGGCATCATCAAGACCATCAACCTGTCCAACGCCACGATGCGCAACATCCGCGAGAATCTGGGGTGGGCGTTCGGCTACAACGTCATCGGCATTCCGGTGGCCGCCGGCGCACTCTACCCGTTCACCGGCTGGCTGTTGAGCCCGATGATCGCGGGTCTGGCGATGGCGTTGAGCTCGGTGTGCCTGGTGCTGAACGCGAACAGGCTGCATGGGGCGAATATCAACGTGGGTGCTGCCGATAGCACCGCTGGCTCGGGCAACAGCACGGCGGATATCGAATCAGCCGGATCGGCCGAATCAGCCAACGCCGCCAACATCACCGGCTCCACCACATCCAACGCGCCTCACGAGCCGACCATCATCATCGACGATCGCACCACGCTGAATCCAACCAATCACGTATCCGACCAATCCAATAATCCAACCAACAAGGAGAACACTATGGATATGGGAATGCACATGCACCACGTCACCCCGACCGACGGCGAAACCGCCACCGACCCGGTGTGCGGCATGACCGTGGCGGTGAATGCCGACGCGATCACGCGCGAGTATGAGGGCAAGCCCTATTACTTCTGCGGCGAACACTGCGCCACGAACTTCATGAAGGCCCCGCAGGTGTTCCTGGAGCAGTAGTCTCTGCGTTTACCTGATTCAACGACAATGGCCTCCGCCCAAAACGAGCGGAGGCCATTTGCATGCATGAATCAATCAACGAATCAGCTGGCGAAGAAGAACACGTACAGCCAGACACCGATAATGGCACCGACAATCGGGGCCACAACCGGGATCCAGGCTTCGCCCCAGCGGGACGTACCCTTGTTCGGAATCGGCAGGATGGCGTGCAGCAGTCGCGGCATGAGATCACGGGCCGGGTTCAGGCCAGGGCCGGTCGGGCCACCCATGGAGGTCACGAGGCCCCACACAATGAAGCCGACCACGATGGAGGATGCGGCGTCGTCGGCCTTGCCCCACGGCAGCGTCAGGCAGCACAGTGCGCCGAACACCAGCACGAGCGTGCCGAACATCTCGTTGAGGAAGTAGTTGACCTTCTGGTTGTCCGCGTCAGTGGTGCAGAAGGTGCCCAGAATCGCCTCGGCGTCCTCGGTCTCCTGGTAGTGCGGGTAGTAAGTGATGTAGACGATGAGCTGGCCAAGCAGGGCGCCGAGCAGCTGGGCGACGATGTACGGCAGCACTTCATTCCAGGGGAACAGGCCGTTGATGGCCTGAGCAAGGGTCATGGCCGGGTTGATATGAGCGCCGGATACGCCACCGAACATGAGCACCGGGAACATGACGCCGAAGCCATAGCCCATGGCGATGTTCAGCCAGCCGGCGTGGTGGCCCTTGGTGTTCTTGAGCTCGACGTTGGCCACGGAGCCGTTGCCGAAGATCATCAGAATGGCGGTGCCGAAGAACTCGGCGGCCAGCTTGGTAAAGAGAGGATAATCCACTGCTTCTTCTTTTCTCTTCGCCGCGCAACAGGCATGGCTGACTGTTCACGGCATTCTGTGTGATTGGAAATCCGTTCGCGGAGCCGGCGACGCGATTTACGCTGGGCGCGAAAGCAAACGTGGCGATTGTACACTTTGCCCCACGACGAAATGCCGGCAGGATGCGATGTCGAATGTCCAGCCGAATGCAATGCCCAGAAAGCCACCGGAATCAGCCGAAGCGACCTCGAATCTCAGTGGTTGCGAGATACGGGCTTCACCTCTTTTATTGTTCTTCGGCGGATCGTATTCCGAGTCGTCCACAACGGACGGCATTTCGGCTTTTGGCGACGCAGCGTCACATCAGCGGAGCCGCGAAGCCGCCCACATACGTCTGGCCGGGAGCCGCCTGAGCGACGGGAGTTACAGCCGGAGCGGCAGTCATCCATTGCATCGCGTCTTTTCGCTGGGCATTCAGCGCGCGTTCCGCGTTGGCGATCTGGTCAGGGACGATTCGCCGGCCAAGCATGGCCATGCGGCTGCGTGGCTGACCGTCATCTGACAGATAAGCGCCGGGTTCCGCGACTTCGCCGAATGCGATGACCTTCGCGCCTTTGACGAATATGTCCGGATGGTCATTCATCTTCTTGGCGATTCCGTCGGCGGCTGGGCCGTAGAAGCTGACATCGACCGTGGTCTTGCGGCCGTCGAGCCATTGCTGCGATTGCCGGTCGAAGTATCGTTCGTTGTGGACGACTCGGAATACGATTCGCGCCTGTTTCTCGCTATTGGCCTGCCGGTATTTCGGTTCCGACGCGAGATTGCCTTCGAGGACGTTCGTTGGTTTGCTTGCCGTCATGATTCTTCCTTCCGTGGTCGCCGCGCATGACGGCTTCCATGATGGACCGCGATCAGGGAAGGAAGTGTTTGAACCGGGATCTCCGTGAATGTTTTTTCATGTCCCAGGAAACGGAATCGCACGCCCGACGACGACTTGAAAACTTGCGTCCGGACGGATAATTTTTTATTAGACATATTGTCTAATTATGTTTTCGGGAGGGGAAATCCTCGATACCTTTCCAAGGAGGAACGATGCCCATTTTCTACCCTGTACGCGCGCATATGACAAGGTGCCGCATCCGATAATATAGCTGTATATCGAATACGGCACCTTCAGCGCAATCCGTCAGCGACGGACGAAGTGCACGACCTGCGGCCCCGCCACTTCCGAGGCCGGAACATCGGCGGTCAGCACGTCGCCGTCGGCGTCCACGGCGACTGCGGATCCGCCAAGCGTCACGGCGGAATCCGCGTCCACAGCATCGGCGGCTATGCGCAGCGGAACCCTGCCCGCAGCATCGACGACGGCATAGACGCTCTTGCCGTCTCCGGTCCAACGGACCCATGGCTCGCCGTCCCCCTCTCCGGAAGGCGAGGCTTCCGGCACCGGTTCGACATCATGGATACTCGGCGAGTTCACGTCCATCCAGTCGGCCATGCCCTCGAGGCACTGACGCTGCAGTTCGGGGATGCGTCCGGCGGCGTCGGGGCCGATGTCGAGCAGCAGGTTGCCGCCCATGGAGACCACGTCGGCGAGCAACTTCACCGCCTCCGGACCGGTCATGTAGGAGTCGGCGTCCTCCATCTGGTTGTAGCCGAAGGAGTAGCCGATGCCTCGGGTCATCTCCCACATGCCCTTGCCCATGAGCTCCTTGCCCTGTTCGTATTCGACGGTGCGGAAGTCCCAATGGGTCAGGCCCCAGCGGTCGTTGACCACACCATCCGGCACCACGTCGTAGTAATGCTCGAACAGTCGGGCCACGCTGAAATCGTTGTCCTCCTCCGAGATCTTCGGCACGTCGATATCTCCCCACAGGATGGACGGCTGGTATTTGTCGATGAGGTCCATCACATGCGAGTACATATAGCGGGCGTAGTCCTCGCTCTGCGGCCCGTATTCCCCGTCGCCGAGAATCGGCATGTTGGGCTCCTTGTGCCAGTCGAGGCCCGAGGAGTAGTACACGCCGAACTTCAGTCCCTTGTCGCGCATGGCGTCGGCGAATTCCTTGACCAGATCGCGATGCGGACCACGGTCCACGGTATTCCACCCATCGTTGTCGGGGGCCTTCCACAGCGTGATGCCTTCGTGATGCTTCGTGGTCGGCACGAAGTACCGGGCACCGGCGCGTGCGAACAGGTCGGCCATGTCCGCGGGGTCGAACGCCTCGGCCCTCCACATGTCGATGAAGTCCTCATACGGCATGTCACCGTAGACTTCCTTCTGATGCTCGGCCGCCGGCGAGCCCTTGATGCTCATCGTGTTCCAATACCATTCCGCATACGGGCAGTGGGTGTTCCAGTACACCGGATCGTCAAAGGTGCCAAGCGCACCGATCGGCTCCGCCCATGCCGGCACCGAATACGAACCCCAGTGGGCGAAGATGCCGAGACCGGCGCCCTTGAACCATTCGGGTGTATCGTGCACGAACTTCTCATACATCTTGGGACGCTGCGGATCGGCCATGAACAACACCATGTTGAAACTCCTTTGTTCGTTGTCTGTGTGTCTGATTGGTTGCTGGTTGTTGGTTGCCGTCGTCCGGTTCCGGTACGGCTCCGTCGCCGCGGGAATCACACCGTGAGCTTCTTGTCCACCTTGAGGGTGATCAGCTCGATGACCACCATCACGAGGTAGAGCGCACCACCGACGATGATGGCGAATCCGGCCGAGGAATTGCCGAAGACGCTTGCCGTCAGCGCGAAGAAGTACGGGGAGATCAGACAGCCGATGTTGATGCCGATAATCACGATGGACGTGGTCAGGTTCATCGAGTGCGCGGGCGAGTAGTCCACGAATCGTGCGGTCAGCGCGGGGTTGATGATGCCCCATGCGAAGCCGGCAATCAGCACCAGGGCGAACATCAGCGGCACGTTCTTCGTCAGCGCAGTGGCGATGAAACAGATGCCGATGACCACTTCGGAGATGGTCACCGTCAGGCGCTTGGTGACCTTGGCGACCTTGTCGAACAACACGCCGGAGAGGATGGTGGCGACGACGAGGAAGCTGAAGATCAATGTGGCGAGCGATGCTGAACCGATGCCTTCATCGACCACGTAGCTGGCGAGCTTGATGGACATGACGTTGTAAAGCATGGAGACCATCAGGAAGATGAACGCCAGCCACAGCACCTGCCAGTTCGTCGTCTGCTTCTGCGAGGCGCTCTTGTCGACGACGTGGCCCTCATCGTCGACGAGCGCGCTGCGAATGCTGAAGTTATCGAACTCCTTCGGAATGAACATGCCCACGAGCACCATGGGGACGAACAACAGGAAGAAGATGAGGTACGTGGATTGCCAGTTGATGGTGATCAGCAGACTGGCGACGAACAGCAGCACGACGTCGCCAAGATTGCCGACCGCCTGTCTCCATCCAAGCAGCTTGCGTTGCATATCGCCGTCATACAGGTCGGTGATGTACGACACACTCAAGGTGACGAACAGCGCCGACCCGAAGCCGAAGAACATACGCGATATGAGAATCGGCCAATAGTACGGGAAGAACGCCGGAATCACGCCTGTGACGGCGGATATGAGGAATCCCGCCATCGCGATTTTCTTCCTGCCGATGGCATTGGCGAATAGGCCGGTCAATGCCGTGCCGACCATCGAGCCGATCGTCGGCACCGTGGTCAGCAGTTCGACGTTCGCCGCGGAATAGTCGGAGAACGCCTCCTTCATCGCCGGTATGGTACCGCTGACTGCATTGCTGGCGGACATCAGCAACGACATCGACAAGACGCCGACCACCAAGGTCTTGGATTTCAACGCTTTGCCAACATCTAATGCCATTGTCAGACTCGTTTCTTTCTATTTTTATTCGGCGGAAGACGGCGTCGTCTTTCGCCATACAACGCAAGTAATTCCACTGTCTGAATGGAAGCGCAATACTTATCGCATTCATATACTTCTCCGTATATTGCACATACTTCTCTGTATCTTGCCGACTGCACGCCATCCGGCTGCCGTCACTAGGAAAAGCTACCCCCCGCCCGACAAAAAACTTTCGTGGCGGGTTCCAGCGATCGTCGCAACGCCTGGCTGACTGACGGGAGGGCCAAGTGAACAGGTGGGTGTTCGAGGGTGTGGAGTACGCGACGCGTGGCGAGATGTGCGCGGCGCGGCCAACAAAAGCGCGATCGGCACGCTCGTGGAACGCTCGACACGATTCACGATCCTCCTGCACCCGTCCGACGGGCACGACGCCGAACACGTCCAGCAGGCCGTCATCCGGAAAATGCAATACCTGCTCAAGCTCCCGAGGAACTCGCTGACCTGGGACTAGGGTTGGTTCCTCGCTCGCCGTTGCAAGCTAGTTTGTTCTAGTTTGCAACGGTATACAATATACGTCCTTAGGCTATGTCGTCTAAGGACATGTCATTTGCGCTCATGACTTGATTTTATTGCGATATCCTGCCATGGCGATGAGCGCGCATACGATCATCGCCAGCACGGTGACGAATACGGTTTTCCACCCCGCGGCCAGCAGCACGCCAGCGAGCACACTTCCCAGCACCTGTCCCAATACGGGAGCGAGTTCGCCGACGCCTCGCGCCCACGAACGTTCCGACTCCGTATAGGATTTTGTCAACAGGGCGCTGCCTGCGGCGTAGCACAGCGACCAGGATATTCCGATCAGCAGCAGATCCAGAGTGACGGCATACGAAGCCGACGCGGCGAGTGCGACGACTGTGCCGAGCATGCCGATGATCAACCCCGTCAACGCCTGCGCCATTTCGCTGTTTTTCTTGTGGAAAATGAAGATGGCGAACAGGGTTGGCAGGTACATGCCGACCATGTGCAGTTGCATGGCGACCATTCTGGTTTGCGCGTTTTGGGAGAACGTGCTCTCCAAGACTATGGGTGCGCCGCTCATCACGAGCACCATGACGAATGATGCGACGAAGCTGATGGTCGCGCCCAGCACGAACCGGGGTCGGGTCAGCAATGCCGGATAATTGGGGGTTGTGCTCGCGGTAGCTTTGTCGCGCATATGCGCGGGAGTTGGCGACTGAATTTTCGGGAGCGCCAGCAGCACGATTACCGCGCAGGCGGCGAGCACGCTGACGACGTAATATGATCCCTCGTATTCGATGTTGGTCGCAGTGCCGAAGAATGTCGCCAGAACCGGGCCGATGATGCTTGCTATGGCTCCTGCCGATAGGATTCCGTTGATTGCCTTGCTTTCTTTGCCGGGCATGGAATCGGCTGCGGCATACCGGTAGTAGTTCGTCCCCGACTGGTATATGCCCACACAGAACGTCCCTATACAGAGCAATGGGAACTGGTGGAATCGCAAAGCCGTGGCTGAGGATATTCCACCCAAGACGGCTAGAAGGGCGCCGAAGACGAATACTTGCCGATAGCCGAATCGCCCCACCAAGCGTCCCATTGCCGGTGTGCCGATCACCGTACCGATGAATATGCACGCTATCGGGAATGTTGCCATCCATGGTGCTGGCGCGAGGGACGAACCGGTCAGTGAGGTGATTGTCAGATCCACGCTCATGCCCGATAGGCATAATCCTTCCGCAATCAGCAATATGGGGAAGATTCTTCTTGCTGACGTCCCTTGACTATAGCGCTGAATCATTACCTGGCTCCTCCTCCGAGTAATACAAAATAAAATGATATTTCCGCGTTTTGATTGTTGTATTCGTCATACTGGAGTATTAATCTGTGATGGATTATTTGTTGTTTTTTAAAAGTTCTCGCTGTACTTGGTTTCAAGTTTTTGTTGTCTCCATATGACTCAGCGGAATTTTGGCGTAGAGCACCCACAATCCATCATCGCTTCTATAGTTAAGTTCGCCTCCCATTTCCTGTATTCGTTTTGAGTGCAGTGAAAGGCCCCTTCCCGATTGTTCGAATGCAGTCAGCGCCGATCCGGCTGCAATATCATTCATCTCGCTAATTTCCATTGACGATGGTGATAGCTTGACCAGCAACTCGAACGAGCCATTGCGTGGGGAACCGTGACGCTGTATGTTGTTGCAGAGTTCTCTTATCAGGGATAACGCTTCTTCCTTTTCTTCCGGCGAAGCTTTGATGCAGCATCCGTCGATGGCCGTATTTCCGTCATACCCCAGCGCATGAAGATGGCTGCATCTTTCATCCAGCAGATTACGCAGTTCAACCATGAACGTCGTTTCTGATTTCGCGTCCTTGTCTTCCGAGGAAAGGATGTCTATGATGTCGTGCACTTGCGTGAACGCCTCTTGACTATGTTCAAGAACGATTGCCCAATCATCGCTGTCAGGTATGTTTTCATCGATATGAACCCGGGCCATTAATGAGATATCCGAAAGATTATTGGTCAAGGAATCATGTATCTGTATCGCAAGACGATTCTTTTGCCTCATATAATCAAGCTGCTGAAGCTCAATCTGCAATTTCAGCCTTTGCTCTTCTCTGATAAAAGCCTGTTGGCGAAGCGCTACCAATCTGCCGGCAAGCAAGCTGGCCAAGAACATGACCGTGACCGACACGGAAACGAAAACATTGAAGTTCTCCACCATAACGCTTCGCGCTATATACGTACAGGAACAAATCAGCATTGCGATCAGCCATTCAGGCACGGTTCCGGAGAACGCAAGAATGCCGAGAGCGATGAGCATGCCGCTGATAACGAAGGGACTGTCCTGAGTGAGGGAGATGGAGATCACGGAACCTGCAACAATGATGGCCCAACATGCTTGGCCTCCAATGGCAGGAAGAAGGACAAAGGAAACCGCAAGCACTCCATAGAGCATTGCCGGCAGAAGAGGCATGGGACCAATCTGGATTATCTCCATCAGGGCAAGAGACAGCCCCAGCAGCGACAGAAGGGACAAGCAGGGATGTGCCACATAGCGCCGAATTATTTTTGACGGAAACGTAAACGCCGTATTCATGGAAATCCTCATCAGCGATTGAGATGCATCCAGGCGGAAATCAATGCACGGTTGTTCGCTACCCCCAGCTTGGACGCGGCATGTTCAAGATGGGTCCGCACCGTGGTCTGACCGATCGATAATTCCTCCGCTATGTCGGACATCGATCTCCCTCGCGCCCATCGATCAACGATTTCCATTTCACGAGGGGACAGATCCTTGTTCTTCTCTGACTTCAGCCGCAAAAACGAATCGTGGGCATTCAGAAAACGATCAGAACAGATTCCTGTTTCCTTTATCTGCAGCAAAGCCTCGGCGATTGTTTTCGGATTGTCCTTATGTATGATTCCCTGGGCTCCCGAAGCCACCGCTTCTGCAGCATATTCGGCGACGCTGAATGATGTCATCATGAGTACGGATGTCTTCCAATTCTCTTTTCTAATCGTCCGGCACACCACCAATCCGTTGATATCAGACATGGAGACATCCGCCAACAACAGATCCGGACAGTGATGCGAAGTACAGACGGCTATGGCCTCAGCGCCAGTATCGACTGGTGCAAGAACCGTACAGCCGGGAAGTAGGCGTTTGAGACTGGCTGAAAGCAATCGCAATGCCAGCCGGTCGTTATCCATGATCAAGAGTGTCGGTGAAGATCTCATGAATCCCCCTAAAATGTGGCGAAACAGGAACGGACATCCAAGGGTCATCGGAAGTCTGACACGCATATGATACATGTTCTCTCCAATGGCCGCCTCGACAGCTACACGAGTTCGGTCTAAGCCGGCGGCCGATTTCACGGCGCCTCTTGATGTGTAGGCCAAATTTCGTAGTGCGGTTCCCCATCCGGGAATCGGCACATGTGCTAAAGCGAGAAGGACGCAGGCTCAAAACACGTTGACGCCCGATATGCCCCCCTAGAAACACCACAGATGGCTGTTGACATCGATGCAGATAGCAAGGCCACGCCTGCCATCCCATCATCTGCCAAGGCCTGCAAGGTACATCGACGGCCTGTCAGCAGCGGATAATCCTCATTTTCGAGGATGAGACCTTGGCTCATGGCGAGACTCTCCGTAACCTAACGAATACCCGCTCAAATGGACGGGAACAACAGTCCGGGGAGCAGAGCAAAGGCCCATTGCTTTGACTATTGGCTTACTTGAAGTGTAAACGATAGGAAGGTGGAAATGGAGCAATACTGTAGTTTATCCGTGCGAGATTTAAATAAGCGGTTCGGGAGATTCTCTTCCGACGTATGGGCGCTGCGGGATGTCAGTTTTTCATTGCCCAAAGGGACACTTACAGGAGTTCTCGGACATAATGGTGCAGGTAAGACCACGTTACTCGGGTCGCTTTGCGGATCAGTGAAACCGACTTCTGGAACCATACTTTTTTCCGGAAGAGAAATATCCCATGCAGCCGAGCTGAGACGTCTATGCGCGTATATGCCGCAGCCACATGTCCCTTTGCGCGGGGTCACTCCTGTCGAGGCTTTATGCTGCGCAGCCGGCATGCGTGGCATATCTCGTCGTCGTGCGGTTCGCCTAACGAATGACTTCTTGGGTCGTCTGGACATTGAGCAATATTCGCATGTCGCAGGAGAGAATCTATCTGGTGGCTGCAGACGCCTAGTCTCTTTGGGGATGGCTCTCGTTCAGGAGGCTTCCGTAATACTGCTGGACGAACCGACCAACGATGTGGATCCGATTCGTCGAAGCAGAGTATGGAAAATACTCCGGCAGGAAGCCGACCAAGGCAAAACAATACTTGTAGTGACTCACAATCTAGATGAGATAGGTTCGGTGGCCGACAATTTGTTGATCTTCGACTGCGGTCGCCTCGTATGTAATGCGTCACCACGCCAACTCACTTCTATTGACGAACTTATACGGATCGAAGTCAACACTGCGGATCCCTCTTTGGTTTTGACGGAATTAGCTGCAACTCCGGTACTGGCTGAGGACGGTCGGCTACGCTATGTCTGCTCGTCGGAACAAGCCAAAATGCTACTGAGCCGGCTGAACATGCTGATGGGCGATGAGCCAGAACTGTCGTTCTCGGTGCAACACGGCACGTTGCGCGAAGCATATGAAAGGATAATCGACGTCCGATGATAAGTGAGAGTGGACTGAATAAATCGCGGCTTATATGCGGTGCGCGAATGCTCACATCTCTATTAAAATGGAGCTTTGTACGGCATAGATATCTATTTATCGCTTTCACCATGGTACAGACAGTATTTGCGCTAGCAATCGTATACGGTCTTACTCTGATGATGGGAAGTCTCACCACCAGTCAGGCTGAGCAACTCTCTGCAGGTGTATGGCAGCTTGGTCTGGTGGCGGTGGGGTGCACTATTGCTCCGCAGCTATTATCGGAATCCATTTCCGAAGGATTACTTGAATATCAGCGTAATTTGCCGGTACCGAGGATTTGTCTCCTGATAGCTGACTTCATTATCTGGATTGCGGTGTCCATTCCGGGTGTCGTTGCCGGATTCGTTGCCTCAACAATGAAATTTGGACTCATACAGATGGCGACCTCAAATTTAGTCATGATGTTACTTCTCTGTGCATTGGGGAACCTGTCATTGGGGTACATGTTGGCTATATGGCTACCTTGCGGTGGAGTAACGGTTGTCGGTCAGCTAATCATGCTAGCAACAATGCTGTTCGCACCGATTCTATACCCGTCCGACAAATTACCATCAATAATTCTTACCATTCATGATTGGATGCCCTTCGTACCGATGCACCGAATGCTCACCGATGCCGCATTCCCCGGCAGCAACATAAGCCATTCGATTGATTTATTCGTAGTCTTCGCATGGTGTCTTACCGGCGTGGCCGGTTGCCTTGCGGGATTATCCAAAAGGAGATGAAATGAAATCACTGTCGGCAACTCTCTACTGCAACAGGGTGTCGAAAACTATCGACGGGAAACCGGTCCTGAACGACATATCATTCAGCGCGTATCCCGGAGAAACCATCGCCCTGATCGGCCCGAACGGGGCCGGTAAGACCACGCTGCTCAAAACCTTGGGTGGCCTGATCGCCCCCGACCAAGGTGAAACTAATATCCGCGGCCGTATCATGAACCCCGAGAACCGCGACATGCTATTGAGACAGGTCGGCATGCTGATCGGCATTCCCGTCTTCGAGCGAGGCATGAGCGTACGGGCCATCCTCCACAAGCATCTAGCGTTCATGCGATGCGACTGGTCCCCCGACGAAACAATGGAACGGGTCGGCTTGGCCTCCATGGGGGATTTACCGGCCGATACCTTGTCCATGGGCAACCGCATGCGCCTTGCACTGGCAACGGCCCTGGCGCATCATCCCACGCTCCTGCTCCTGGATGAGCCGATGAACGGGTTAGACCCCACGGGTATGAAGCTGTTTTGCCGCATCATCCGGGAAGAGAACAAACGAGGAGTCACGGCCATCATCAGTGCGCACATGCTCGCCCAACTCGAAACCATCGGAGACCAGGTCATCGTCATCAATCACGGTTCCGTCAAAGCGCAACATGCCATGAGCGACATCAGCGATCTGGAATCCTACTATTTCCGCCACACTCAGGACTAACACAAACAACCAAGGAGCATGTCCCATGCTGGATGTCTACCGCATCGAACGACAATACACCTCGTATAGGTTCTACCTGTTTCTACTGGCCGCCACTCTTATCGGCAGCTCGCTGTCGCTGCTGTTCTTCAGGATCGTGGGTATCGCCCGAGTCGATCATCTCGGTTTCCTGGTTTCCGACTTAACGGTGGCCGTGACCTGCGCGGTCGCCACCGCCGGCTGCTCCATCGCCTCAACTGCCCACTACGCCCGTATCATCATTCCGGCCTACTCCGGCACGGGCCGCGTAATCACCTATGCATGGCCCTGCGGCAGAGCCCCATTGTTCTTGGTGAAAAACGCGATGATCTGGTCCGGCACGTTCCTCGCCACATGGGCAGGCATGTCGGCGCCCCTGATTCCCTACGCACTATTGACCGGAGACGGTTCCCGTCTCCCCGCATTGGCAAGCATGATGGTCGAAGCTCTCGGCGTTGCCATACTATCCGCCAGCGTAAGCGTCATCAGCGGGCTGATTGGACTGCTGCGAGGCTCGGGCGTCACCGCAATCGTAGCGGCAATCATCCTCGGCTCCATAGCCGCCAACGGCTTTGCCAACAGCGACGCCAAAGGCTGGACGGTTGTCATCGAAATCGGAACCTGCCTCGTTTTTGCGATTACGGCGCTCTGCTCAACAATCAACAAAGCTCGACATATCACGAAAGAAGACGTAATTTGACCAATGCACATCCCCAGAAAAAGTAAGGCTTATGCTGTTTTCGTGGGTTAGATTGCGGGTTGTGGCAGTCGGATGTCGAGTCCGCCGCATCTGAGCATGACCAGGCCGATGAGGTTGGTGACGTGGTGGAAGCCGTAGGCCATGCGGATGGCGACCTTGATCCCGTTGTTGAACGCCTCGAGCCCCGCGTTCGAACAGCCCGGGTGAACCGGCCGCCGGGCTCCGCCCCCCGGCGCCGATGCGACGACCACGCCGCACATGGGGCAGTCGACGCGCGGCATCATGGCGGCCGGCCCCACCCTCCAGCAGCCGAGATCCCGGTGCCGCCAACGGCCCAACGGGGGATCAGAAATTCGACCGAAGAAGATGTATCTCGCCGCTAAAGAACTCGGCGTAACCATTAGCGATCTGACCGACGATACCTACTATCGCCAGGACGAGGATTTCATCAGCAGAATTAAGCCGGAAAACAAAAAGACCCCGGCCGATAATCGACCGGAGCCTTCCGAACTGTGCCCCCGCAGGGATTCGAACCCTGGACACGCTGATTAAGAGTCAGCTGCTCTAACCAACTGAGCTACAGGGGCTTGGTTAGATGTTGAAGTGTTCCTTGCAACAGGTGTTAAATATACTCAGATTTGAAGCGGATGCAACTCTCGGCGTGTCGCGCCTATTTCCAGCGTTTTTAAACACCAATACAAAAATCCCCCATGCGGCGCGAACCGCACGGGGGATGATGCTTAAGCTCAGACTCTTGGTCTGTGTGATTCCAGCACTAGGCCGGAATGACTCACTCGGCCACGACCTTCACGAAGAAGGAAGCGGTGATCTCCGGGTGGAGGGCCACCTTGGCGGGGAAATCGCCGGTGGTCTTGATGGTCTCGACCTCGATGGCCTTCGGGTTCACCGCGGCCTTGTCGGACAGAGCGATGGCGATGGCCTCGTTGGAGATACCACCGAACAGCTTGCCGGACTCGGACACCTTGGCGGCGATCTCGACGGTGGTGCCCTCGATGGCGGCCTTGGCGGCGACGGCGTCCTCGCGGGTGGCGACGGCCTTGGCCAGACGAGCGCGCTTCATAGCGGTGATCTGAGCCTCAGCACCCTTGGTCCACGCGAAAGCGAGGCCCTGCGGGAACAGGTAGTTGCGGGCGTAGCCGGCCTTCACGTCGACAACGTCACCGGAGTGGCCCAGGTTGGCCACGGTCTTGGTGAGAATAACCTTGGTTTCAGCCATTGTTCAAAGCCTCCCTAACTCAGCGACCCGAGGTGGCGTACGGCAGCAGGGCCATCTCGCGGGCGTTCTTGATCGCCTTGGACAGCTCACGCTGCTCCTGCACGGTCACGCCGGTGATACGACGGGAACGAATCTTGCCGCGATCGGAAATGAACTTGCGCAGCAGCGCGACGTCCTTGTAATCGATCTCGGTGACCTTGGCGGCCTTCAGCGGGTTCGGCTTCTTCTTGAACGGCTTGACCGGCGGTTGCGGCCTCTTACGTGACATGATGTTCTCCTTATAAATCTTGATATTGATTGCTGCTGGCAGCGGGGAGGTAAGTACTGATCAGAACTCCGGGTCGGAATCGTCGCCGCCGCCGAAATCGGAGGAAGCGCCGAACGTGGAGAAGCTACCGGCATCAGATGCACCGGCATTGCTCCACGGGTCGGCCGCAGGAGCGGACGGGTTGGCGGGAGCGGCAGGCTGCTGGGAGTATCCAGCGCCACCACCCTGATAGCCACCGTTGTAACCGCCCTGGCCACCGGCATAACCACCTTGGCCACCCTGGTTGCCATAGCCCTGATTGGGCTGCTGACCACCCTGGAGACCACCGGAACGACCCTGGAAGCCGCCCTGACCGGACGACTGGCGGGTCACCTGTGCGGTGGCATAACGCAGGGAGGGCCCGATTTCATCGAGCTGCATCTCCACGACGGTTCGCTGGGAACCATCCTGTGCCTGATAGGAACGCTGCTGGAGGCGGCCGGTGGCAATCACGCGCATGCCCTTCTTCAGGGACTGGACGCAGTGGTCGGCCAGATCACGCCAAGCGGAGCACCTCATGAACAGCGCCTGACCATCCTCGAACTGGTTGGTCTGACGATTCCAGGTTCGCGGGGTAGAAGCAATCGTGAAGCTCGCCACGGTCGCGCCGCTGCCAATAGTGCGCAGCTCGGGGTCCGCAGTGAGGTTGCCCACGATGGTGATGACGGTTTCGCCTGCCATAACGGTCCTTCTTACTTACCTTGAATACCAGCTGTTCAGCTGGCTAAACGCTTGATTCAGCCCTTACGAAGGATCTTCGTACGGATCACGGATTCGTTGAGGTTCAGAACACGGTCGAGCTCATCGCTGGTAGCGGGCTCGGCGGTGTACTTCACCACGACGTAGTTGCCTTCGGTCTTACCGGCAATCTCATAGGCGAGCTTGCGACGGCCCCAGTAATCGGGCTCATCGAAAGAGCCGCCTTCCTTGGTGACGAGTTCCAGATACTGCTCGGTCAGCTTCTTCAGACCGCGCTCATCCAGCTCAGGATCGGCGATGAACATCAGTTCGTACTTGTGCGCAGACATCACCCACCTCCTTCGGACTATTCGGCCACGGACGTTCCGTGGCAGGAGTGTGTATGCGTGTTAATCATAGGGCGATGCAGATGCACTTCACCCTGTGAGCAACTTACCCATCTTATGGTCAGGGCGGGACAGTGCCGCATGTTCATCAACGATTGCAGCACTCTTACAACACAGCCCCACTTCACGGCACGCGCTGCGGTGGGGTGCTAGTACACTGGTTAAGGCTAAAAACACTGCAACACAAAAGGATGCGAAAGCATGTCGGCGATTCTTGAAGGCACTCCGGATAAACGACTCGTATTGGTCACGGGCCGCGCCTACCCCGAGCTAGCTGAGAAGGTGGCCGAATGCTTGGGAACCGAAATCCTCGAAACCACGTCCTATGACTTTGCCAATGGCGAGATGTACGTGCGTTTCACCGAACCGGTGCGTGGTGCGGACGTGTTCGTGCTGCAGTGTCATTCGGGCGATATCAACAAGTGGATCATGGAACAGCTCATCATGATCGACGCTTTGAAGCGCGCCTCCGCCAAGTCGATTACCGTGGTGGTGCCCTTCCTCGGCTACTCGCGCCAGGATAAGAAGCACCGCGGTCGTGAGCCCATCACCGCCCGTCTGATTTTCGATCTGTTCCACGCCGCCGGTGCCGACCGCATTATGACGGTCGATCTGCACGCCGCTCAGGAGCAGGGTTTCTTCGATGGTCCGGTCGATCATCTAACCGCCATGCCGGTGCTGCTCGATTACGTGCGTTCCACCCTTGATCTGGGCAACACCACCATCGTGTCCCCGGATGCCGGCCGTATCAAGGTGTCCGAACAGTGGGCCGCCAAGCTAGGCAATCTGCCGCTGGCGTTCATCCACAAACAGCGTGATATCACCCGCCCGAACCATGCCGAGGCACATGGCATTATCGGCGATGTCGACGGCCGCGACTGCGTGGTCATCGACGACATGGTCGATACCGCCGGTACTATCTGCGAAGCCGTGCGCACACTGAACGAATCCGGCGCCAAGTCGGTGACCTTGGTCGCCACTCATGGCTTGCTTTCCGGCCCGGCCGTGGAACGACTGGCCAACTGTGGCGCGCATGAAATCGTGTTTATGGACACCGTGCCGATTCCTGAAGAGAAGCGCCTGCCGAATATGACCGTGCTGTCTTGCGCACCGCTGCTGGCCGCGGGTATTCGCTCCGTGTTCGAGGAAGGTTCTGTGGCGATTCTGCTCGACGGCCTGCCCGAAGACATGCGCCCGCGCAATATCTATGCGTGATTGATACGCCGAAAATCCTTACGAAAAAAACGCCGCTTGACTATTGGTCAAGCGGCGTTTTTTTCGTATAGCTCCAATCAGATGAAAGCGCGCTCGCCGAAGATGGCGGTGCCGACGCGCACGATGGTGGAGCCTTCTTCGATGGCGTAGGCCATGTCGTGGGTCATGCCCATTGACAGTTCGGTGCAGTCGGCCGTGCCTTCGGCACCGGAGGCAAGAATCTGGTCACGAGTGCGGCGCAGATGCGCGAAGCCCGCACGAATCGTGCGCTCATCATCCACATGGGCACCAATAGTCATCAATCCCTGCAAGCGCAGTCCGCCCATCGCACCGATGCGCTGAGCCAAGTCGATGGCGTGGCTGGGTGCGCAGCCGGACTTCGATTCCTCGCCGGATTCGTTCACCTCCAGCAACACGCCGACCGTGATGCCGCGCATGGTGGCGCGGCGGGCGATCTTCTCCGCCAGTTCGATGGAATCCACGGATTCGATGGTGTCCACCGCCGGCAACACCTTGCCGATTTTATTGGCTTGCAACTGGCCGATGAGATGGAACGGGACATGTCGTCCGGCCCCGGCCAAGGTGTCATCGCCCGAAGCGGCGTCGCGGACCACGCCTAGCGCATACCCTCGTTCGGCCAGACGCTTCGCCAGGCCCGGGGCCTTGACGGTGACCTCCTGGGGACGGTTCTCGCCGATGCAGCGCACGCCGGCGTCGATCGCGGCCAGGATCTCACCCACGTCACGGGTCTTGGTGGCGGCCAGCAGCCGCACCGACCCGCTCCTGCGACCGGCGACGGCCTCGGCCTCGGCGATACGGTCGAGCACCCGATGCACGCCATCGGCGATCTCATTCGCGCGCCCGCGCTCGATGACCTCGTTCGTCAGGTCCTTATGCTCCATGTATGCCGTCATTGCTGTTCTCCCCGGTGAATCGACATTCCATCATACCCATACGGGAAGGCGTTGCGCCGGCGCCTCATCGCTTCCTGGTCTTGCGGCCCTTTAAGTAGATGTCGATGACGATCCATACGCCGAGGGCGAAGGCCACGACGTAGCCCATGAAGCCGATGACCGGAATGCCGAAGATAATCGGCTTCATGCCGGCGTAGTAGACAATCGACGAGCCAACGAACAAACCGACCACAATCAGGGCCATCGTCAGACGATTCACCATATCCGAAAGCAGCTGGAACGGCTCTTCGGAGCCGACCAGTTCCATGTTGACGCGCAACTGACCACGGGTCAGCATACGGGCCACGGTCTTGAGTTCGGTCATGGTGCCGAGCGTGGCATGCAAAGCCTGATGCCCCTCAACGCCCAGCGACTTGATCTCGTCTTTGGTGGCGTTCTTCAGCGATTTCGACGTGGCGATATGGTCGGAAATGATTTCGATCATATTCACATCAGGAATGAACTCGTCCAGTAAGCCTTCGAGCGTAACCAACGCGCGGCCGACGGTGGTCACCGTACTGGGCACCTCGATGTTGTGGCGGCCGGCCATCTGCGTCAGTGCGGTCAGGAAAGCGGCAATGTCCAGTTCGGCCAGATCCACGGTGCCGAATTCCTTGACGATCACGTCCAGATCGGCCAATAGCGCGGGATAGTCCTCCGGATCGGCCTCGGTGCCGGCAAATCGCAGCAGCCCCTCGGCCAGAGCGGGCGAATCCTGTTTGGCGACGGCGAAAATCATTTCTTTGAGGACTGCACGGGTGCGCTGGTCGAGCCGACCGGTCATACCGAGGTCGATAAGTATGATCTGGCCGCCCCGGATGAGGATATTGCCGGGATGTGGGTCGGCGTGGAAGAAGCCGTCGTCGAGAATCTGTGTGGCGTAATTGTCGACGAGCTTGGTGCCGATCTCCTTCAAGTCATAACCGGCGTCGATGAGCTGGCCCGGGTGGGAGACGGAGATGCCGTCGATGTACTCCATGACCACCACATGCTCGGTGCACAGTTCGGCGTACACCGTCGGGCAGTCCATGTATTTGAATCGGGCGGCGAAACGCTTGAATTCGGCGAGATTGCGGGCCTCGATCAGAAAGTCAGTCTCCGATTCGAAGGTGTCCCACAGCTCCTCGACCACGCCCTTCAAGTCCACGATCTGTGAGGTGCGAATCACCTTAGTGGCGGCCTTGGCTATGGAGCGCATGATGGAGACGTCCTGGGCCATGATTTCGCGCACACCCGGGCGCTGCACTTTAATGGCCACATCTTCGCCGGTTTTCAGCGTGGCGCGATGCACTTGCGCCAGTGAAGCAGAGCCCAACGGCTTGGGGTCGATATGCGCGAACACCTCGTCGGCGGGACGCCCGTATTCGGCGGCAAGCACATCCAACACCGTGGAATACGGCATTGGGTCGGCGTCGGCGCGCAGTTTGGCGAGTTCGTCGCAGAAGCTTTGCGGCAGAATCTCGGAGCGCATCGACAGAATCTGGCCCACTTTGACGAACGTGGGACCGAGCGCCTCGAACATGAGGCGCATCTTGACCGGAGTCAGGCCGTGCAGCACGTCGAATTGCTTGACGATTCTGGTGATCTGCCCCAGTCGTTTGATCTTGCCACGGCGCGTCAGATGGTAGCGCGTGGCGAAATCGTTCCTGCGTCCGAACAGTGCCAGCGTTTCGTCGGATACGCTCGGAGTCGCCTTGGTAACGGTCTGCTTGAGCGTGTCCGACGTGTCGACGGACCGGTTCGCCGCCGCCTCACGTTCGGCTTTCGCAGGCGTCAGAATAGGGTCGACCCTGCTGGAAAGCGGGGTCGACTCTGATTCCGGCGTAGTGCGTGTGGGCTTGGTCACTCGGCCTTGCCCTCGTCAGCGGGCTTGTCGGCGGCACTGGTGTCGGCTGCGGCAGCAGCTTTGTCGCCGGCTTCGGCGGCGGCCTTCTTGACGTCATCCACCGTCTCGCTCACCTTGCGCTTGAGCTCGGTGTTCAGCGCCTTGCCCTGCTCGACCGTAATCTCACCCTTCTTGACGAGTTCGTCGACGAGCTCGCTGCTCTTCTCATATCCGGTAGCAAGGGCTCCGATGCCCGCCAGCAGGACCTTGCGCAGGCCATCACCCAAAAGATTAAAATCAGCCATGATACCCCTCCTTCGAGGTCCGACATGGCCTGGTGCCATGTCTCGTACCACCAAGCCTAGCGCAAACAACAGGGCAATGTACTAGACCCTCAGACTGATTTCGACTGATTTTTCGCTGATTGGTACTTACCGAGGACTCACCGAGAATTCACCGAGGACGTTCGGCGGCAGCCTTGCGCGCGTTGGTGGCTACTTGATCGATCCGGGCGAGCTCCTTGGCTTGTTCGGGGGCCTGATCGGACGTATCGAACGTACCGTAACGACGAGTCACGGCGGTTTCGATAAGGAAATCGCTGATGGCGGGGTTTTTAGGCAGCAACGAGCCGTGCATGTAGGTGCCGATCACGTTGTGCACGCGCGCGCCCTCGGTATGATCTTCGCCATTGTTGCCTCGGCTGTCCTGATCGACGGTGCCGAGTGGCTGAACGCCTTCGCGCAGGAAGGTCTGGCCGGAGTGGTTCTCGTAGCCAATCACATCGCCGAACTGGTCGGAATGCTCAACAAGATTGCCGATCATACGCACGTTCTGGCCCACGGTATAAGCACCGATAACGCCGATGCCATCCAGACGGGTGCCGTCCACGGTCTCGAAATACTCGCCGAACAGCTGGTACAGGCCGCAGATCATCAGCATCGGCGTACCGTCTGCGGCAAGCGAGCGCAGCAGGTCGGCGCGATGGTAGAAGTCGTCGATGATTTTCTTCTGGCCGGTGTCTTGGCCGCCGCCTCCCAGAATAAGGTCCACCTGGTCGGGCCAGTCGTCGCCTTGATTGTACTGGTGGACGACCGGTTCGTAACCGTACAGTTCCAGCCGGCGGCGGATAGTCAGCACGTTGCCGGAATCGCCGTAGATGTTCATGTCTTTGGGATACAGGGACACCACATCGATTATTCTGGCCATGTCACGTTCTCCTTGTCGATGTCTTCCCGCTAAGGGGAAGTCTTATTCCTCACCATGTCCTCCCGCAGGCGGGAGGTGGCGCGCGGGCGCTAGAGGATAGTTACTTGCCCACGCCAGCGTCCCGTACTTCGGTGATGCGGCCCAGTACGGCGCGGGTTTTGAGCATGGCGGTGTAGGTGCAGTAGATGTGCTTGCGTGTGCCGGGATTGGCGTTGACGAATGCGGTGACGGCCTGTTCGAGGTCGGTGTTCGTATCGGCGACTGGCACTTGGTCATATCCCAAGCGCAGTGCCATGTCCCAGGCGCGCACGCCGGAGACCATGGCGACACCGGACGCGCGCAAAGAGGTGAAGTCCACGTCCCATAGCCAGCTCATGTCGCGGCCGTCGGCATATTCGTCGTTGATGGCGATCATGGTGTCCGCGTTGGCCGGGTCGAAGCTGGCGAGCGAGAGGCGGAAGCCCATCGGGTTCTTGACCAGCAGCAGTTCGACCGGGGAACCGTTGACGTCGATGACCTCGCCACGGCCGAAAGCCGGCGTGACGCGGGAAACGGCGGCGATGAGCTCGTCGGCGGACACGGCGCAGGCGTTGGCTGCGGCGGTGGCCTTGGATGCGGCGGCATTGTCCTGCATCACCGCACGTACCACGGCGAGCGCGGCGGCCGCGTTGTACAAGTTGTAGACGCCTTCAAGTTTGACGTCGGTGGCGTAGTCCTGGCCGTCCATCTGGAAGGTGGCCTTGTGGTCGCCCACGGCGGTAAGTGTCACGTCAGCGGGGAGTTCTGCCGTGTCTGCGGCAGCTTCCCTCTCCGAGGGGAGCTGTCCGCGAAGCGGACTGAGGGGAGTACTGACTGAAGGGAGCGGCCCGGCCACACCTTCCACCGACACGGTCGTGGCCATATCGTCATCGGACGGGAAATAGTGGCGCAAATCGTCGGCGAGGCCGAAGTATCGCACTGTGGTGCCAGCCGGGGCCTTTGCGGCGAGCGCGGCGATACGCGGGTCCTCACGGTTCAGTACCACAGTGCCGGTAGTCGCCGCAGCCACATGGCTGAGCAGTTTGGCCGTGGTGTCGATTTCACCGAATCGGTCAAGCTGATCGCGCATCACGTTGAGCAATAGGGTATAACGGGGCTTGACCTGCTTGACGAAGTGGACGGCGTACGCCTCATCGAGCTCAAGTACGGCGATGTCCGCGTCCAATTTGCCGCCGAGCGTGACTTCGGTAAGCAGTGCGGAAACCACGCCGCGCACGAAGTTCGAGCCGGTCGGATTGGTGAACACCTTCAATCCCAGATCGGAGAGCATCGAGGCGACCATGCGGGTGGTGGTGGTCTTGCCGTTCGTGCCGGACACCAATACCACGCCAAGCGGCAACTGCCCGAGCGTACGGGTCAGGAAGCCAGGGTCAATCTTTTCTACGACTTTGCCGGGCAAAGCCGAACCGCCATGTTTGGTGACGCGGGATGCAAACCGCACGAAGCGGCCTGCGGCCACGGTGGCGAACGCATACCACGGTTTGCGGGCCTGTGCCACGGACGATTGGTCTTGCGGAACATCGCGTGAAACGTTGTTTGCCATCCTCACACCCCCTGATTGCTGTTGTAGTCCTGCGGCATGTCCTTGAATTTGGACGTGGCACCGAGGAAGGCGAGGTGGAAGGTTTCGGTCGGGCCGTTACGGTGCTTGGCCATGATGATGTCGGCCTCGCCGGGGCGGTCCTCCTTGTCGTAGAAGTCCGGGCGGTGGACCAGGAACACCACGTCGGCGTCCTGTTCGATTGAGCCGGATTCACGCAAATCGGAGAGCTGCGGCTTCTTGTCGTTACGCATTTCCGGGCCACGGTTCAGCTGGGACAAGGCCACAACCGGCACTTCGAGTTCCTTGGCCAAGAGCTTCAGGGCACGGGAGAATTCGGATACCTCTTGCTGGCGGGATTCCACGGCCTTGCCCGAGGTCATGAGCTGCAGGTAGTCGATGACCACGAGCTTCAGATCGTTGGTCTGCTTCAGGCGACGGCATTTCGCGCGGATCTCCATGAGGCTCATGTTCGGGCTGTCGTCAATGAACAGTGGCGCGTTCTGCATCTTGGTCCAGAACTGGTTCAGGGTGTTCCAGCGTTCGGGGGTGATGTCGTCGGCGCGGCGCAGGGCGGCCATCGGAATATTGGTTTCGGCGGAAATGATGCGCTGGGCGAGTTCCACCTTGCTCATCTCCAAGCTGAAGACCACGGAAGTCATGTTGTGGTGCAACGCGGCGGCTCGGGCGAAGTCGATGCCGAGTGTGGACTTGCCCATGGCCGGACGTCCTGCGACGACAACCATCTGTCCGGGCTGCAGGCCCTGGGTCACGTCGTCGATGTCGCGGAATCCGGTCGGCACGCCCTTGTTGACGAGACCCTGCTGCAGTTTGTCCAGCTGGTCGAGCGCATCGTGGACCACCGGGCCGATGGCGGCATAGTCCTGACGCACCTTGCCCATCGACATCTCGTAGATCTCGGACTGGGCGAGGTTAACCACGTCCTCGGCCTGCGACCCCTCGGCGGAATAACCGAGCTGGGCGATTTTGGTGCCGGCGGCGATCACATTGCGCAAAATGGCCCGCTGATGGACGATTTCCGCGTAGTACATGGCATTGGCGGCGGTCGGTACGGATGCGACGAGGCTGTGCAGATAGTCCGCGCCGCCGACCTTGTCGAGGTTGCCATCCGCCAACAGCTGGTTGGCCACGAGCACCACGTCCACCGGCTGACTGGCGGAAAACAGATCGATGATCGCGTTATAGATCGTCTGATGCTTGGGCTGGTAGAAATCGGTGACGTCAATGGTCTGCGAGACCTCGCCGATGGCATCCTTACTCATCAGCATGCCGCCGAGCACGGCCATTTCCGCGTCGTCATCATGCGGGGGCACACGGTCGAAAATCGGGTCGCCGGCCGCCGCCGACGTCTGTGCGCCGCCCCGGCCCGCGCGGTCGCCACGATCGCCACGATCCAAGCCACCGCCGAACCCATTCTGATACGAGTGTTCACTTCCTTCTGCCATAGCTTTCAAGTATAGGATGTGGCGTGGCAGGTGAACGATATCGCGTGGAAACGAAACGGCTGCCCGCATCGGTTCATTTCTCATTCACCTATGAGTCAGCGCCGCGACACGCAGAAAGCAAAATGTGGATAGAAAAATAAGTTATCCACATTTTGGGGATAATTCTGGGGATAATCCACTAAGTTATCCACATACTGGGGATAACTTAGTGGATAGTCTGGGGATAACATTCCGCGCCCACAACAGGTGCTTGCGCAACGTGGTCAGGCGTGATATGCGTGTGAGCGTGCACATAGACTCTTCCGACGCCAAAGCCACCAGTTCCGGCGATACTACACGCCGCGATGGCTTCGGCACCCCGCATGCCGGCGCAAACACAAACGTCAGCAACGGCCCGACCGACGCCCGCTCCATCAACCGCCGGATCGTGGCGCTGGCCCTGCCGACCTTCGGCCAGCTCATCGCCGAACCGACCTTCATCCTTATCGACACAGCCATCGTCGGCCATATCGGGGATGCGGCGTTGGCCGGCCTGTCAATCGGCTCCACCATCATCCTCACGGCAGTCGGACTATGCATATTCCTGGCCTACTCGACCACTGCGCAGGTGGCGCACCTGCTGGGAGCTGGTCGTCGTCGCGAGGGACTGCAGGCAGGCATTGACGGCCTGTGGCTGGCCTTGAGTATCGGCACCGTGCTGGGATTGGGATTGTTCGCGGCTGCCGAGCCATTATGCCGAGCACTGGGCGGTCAGGGCGAAGTATTGGAACAAGCCGTGACCTATACGCGCGCAATCGTGCTGGGCGCGCCAGGCATGCTGATGGTATATGCGGCGAACGGCATTTTCCGAGGTTTGCAGAAGGTTCGTATCACGCTGATCGCTGCGGTGGGCGGCGCGGTGGTGAACACGGTGCTTGATGTGTTGTTCGTTATTGTGCTGAATTGGGGCATTGCCGGCTCCGGAGTGGCGACGCTGGTGGCTCAGTGGTTCATGGGGCTGTTCCTGGTAATCCCCGCCATTCTGTGGTCCCGGGCGGATGGTGCGAGTCTGCGGCCTCGTTTGGCCGGTATTGCGGCAGCCGGGGGCGACGGACTGCCATTGTTCATTCGCACATTGGCGATTCGTGCGGCCATGGTGACTACGGTCGCCTGTGCCGCGCGCATGGGTACTGCCGTGTTGGCCGGGTTTCAGGCTGTGAACTCCTCTTGGAATTTTGCGATGAACATGCTGGATTCCGTGGGCATCGCCGGCCAGACGCTGGTGGCCACAACGCTGGGCGCTGGCAGCGTGCAGCAGGCGCGGCGGCTGACGCGGGCGACCGGGCGTGCGGGACTGGTCACCGGCGCGGTAATCGGCACGGCTTTTGCGGTAGTCGGCCTGTTCGCCGGGCACTTCTTCTCCCCTACGCCACATATTCAGACGCTGATTGCCATCGGCATGGTGACGATGGGCATCTTCTTCCCGCTACAAGGCTGGATGATGGCAATCGACGGCGTTCTTATCGGCGCGCGCGACTACCGCTATCTGGCCGTCACATGCACGCTGACCGCCGTGGTGTATGTGACGCTCATACTCATACTGGCCAATATGGTGACGCCGGCGCTGACGAGCGACCTGATGCGTACCGCCGTACTCTGGGCCGCGTTCAACGTGGTGCTCATGGGCGGGCGCGGCCTGTCCAACGGGCTGCGCATGCGTTCGGACGCATGGATGAAGTAGGTATCGGCCGCGCAAAGCGCTGGGCGATTCCGTTTACATCGCGGCGCGGGCGGCGGAATACATGCCGCGCACGATTTGTTCGCGCCACTTGGACCAGCCGTATTGCTTGGTGATGGTCTCACCGGCGGTGGCACCGAGCGAGGAGCCGTCGGCCCGGGTCAGGTCGAACAGCATATCCAACAGCATCTTGTCGTGGTGCAAACGGTCGGCCAACTCCTCCGCCACGGCCGGATCATAAGGGTCCTTACCCGTGGCAAATTCGGATAGCGTCAGATGCTCACGCACCAGCACGGCGGCCCAGTCGACGATGTCCGGCGCGTAGCCCATACGCTTGAGAATCACCGGCACATGGCGGGCACCCTCGGCGGCGTGATCGGCCACGAACGCGCGCTTGCCGATGTCATGGGTAATACCGGCCAACAGCAACGCCTTGAAATGATCGTCATCGTACCGTCCACCGGACGGTGTCTCGCGCCCCAGACGCGACGTGACCTCCACCATATGCCGATCGATGGTGTATCGGTGGGCGGCCGAGGCGGACGGACGGTTGCGGACGCCGAGCCATTCCGGCATCCATCGACCCGGAATGTCCACGAAGTCGATGCTCTCCCACACTTCCATAAGATTCGGCCCGCATGCAAGCAGACGAATAAACAGCTCGCGCGATTCGTCATCCCACTGGTTGTCGTGAATCGGGCAGTGCTTCAGATTAACCAAGGTAGACGGGTTGATGGGCAAACCGAATTCGCCGGCCGCCACGGCCATACGCGATGCCAGCTTGGCATCCTTGGCAGGCTCGGCACCGGGCGCCAACACCAATTCGCCTTCGTGCTTGGCCACGCCGGGAGCCACCACGTCGAATTGCGGGGCTTCGCGCTTGCCGCCAGAACGCTGAGAGAACATCTGGAAGAACGCGAATCGCGGCTTTTCGTGGGTCAGCGAATGTTCGGCGCGGGATGCGGTGGAATCAAGCGAGAAGGAGATGCGCCGGCCGATACGGGCAAGCAGTGTCTGCAAATCGTCGATCGAGTAGGCGGCACGCTCGTTTTCGGGCCAAGTCGGATCGGCGAGGCCAAGCATGACAGCTACTTTGGCCTGATAGGGCGTCAGCATCAGGTTGGTGTCCTTGCCGGCCACCAGATGGATGCAGTCGCGTACGTCGAGCAGACGTTCCACGGCTTCGTCGTAGATGCCGTGCGGGCGGTCGGCCAGCCATGAGGCGGCGAGCGCGGAGACGAGCACCGCATCGCGCAAACCCCCACGGGCCTCCTTGATGTCGGGCTGATTGACGTATTGGAGCCGGCCGAATTCGTCGAGTCGGGCTTTGGCGGAGTCGAGCAGTTCTGGCAGGCGCTTGCGGGCGGCCTTGCGCCAGCGTTCGAGGATGGATGTGGCGGTGGTGGTGATCAGAGCGGTGTCGCCGGCGATGGGCTTCACGTCCAGCCAGCCCATGGCGGCGGGAAGGTCATGGTCGGTGACTTCCTCGCATTGGGCGCGCGTGCGGATGGAGTGGTCGAGGTCCAGACCGCTGTCCCATAGCGGGTACCAGAGTTTGTTGGCCAACTCGTTGAGCTGCTGGTCGTTCAACGTGCGAGGCTCGTAGATGATGACCAGGTCGAGGTCGGAGCTGGGGCCCAGTTGGCCACGTGCCAGCGAGCCTACCGCGGCGAAGCCGATGCCGGAGTCGGGCACAGGGAAAGAGACATCCTTGCAGGCCGCATTCCACAGCTCCGTGAGGCATTGCATGGCCAATTCCGTGCGAGCTTTGCGCTTGGTCGCACCATTCCGGTAGACGCCGTCGTCATCCGGCTGGCTCATATCCATGAATCGTTGTTTCAAGCCATCGACTGCTGAAGTCATTGCTTCATCTTTCATTGCCAAAAAGGTCCCCGCACGGCGTCAATTCGCGGCGAGCGGGGACCTTTCCTATGCAGTCCATCCCCTTCTAGGCATGGACGTCTGTGTTATCAGATCGCGGCGGAACCGGTCTCACCGGTACGCACACGGGCCACGGAGTCCAGCGGAGCGACCCACACCTTGCCGTCACCGATGGTGCCGGTGCCGGCGGACTTGATGATCACACCGACCAGCGTCTCGGCATCCGCGTCATCGGACAGCACTTCAACGCGAATCTTCGGAATCAGGTCCACGGTGTACTCAGCGCCACGGTAGACCTCGGTGTGGCCGCGCTGGCGGCCGTAGCCGTTGGCCTCGGACACGGTCAGACCGTGCACGCCGGCGGCCGCGAGGGCCTCCTTGACATCGTCGAGCTTATGAGGCTGAATGATAGCGGTGATCAGCTTCATTTCACTTCACCTCCTTGAGGACGGAGCTGGCAGTACCAGCAAAATCGTAAGCACGTTCGCCCTGGTCGGCAAGGTCGATGCCGCCGACTTCCTGGGCCTCGGTGACGCGCCAACCAATGGTCTTCTCCAGAGCGAAGGCGATGATCGCGGTGATCACCGCGGAGTAGAGGATGGCGACGAGAGCGATGACCAGCTGGACGACGAGCTGACGCCAGTCGCCACCAGCCAGCAGACCGGTGCCTTCGCCGAAGAAGCCAACGAGAATGGTGCCGGTGAAACCACCCACGCCATGTACGCCGACGACGTCGAGGGAGTCATCGTAACCGAACTTGAACTTGAGACCGCAAGCCAGGCAGGTCAGAACACCCGCGATGGCACCCATCACGATGGCCCACAGCGGAGAAACCACATCGGCGGCCGGGGTGATGGCGACCAGGCCGGCGACCATACCCGAAGCGGCACCCATTGCGGTGTAGTGGCCGGAGCGAATCTTCTCGGTGAAGCCCCACGAAAGCATTGCGGCGGCGGTAGCGGCGGAAGTGGAAACCCAAGCATAACCAGCGGTACCGTTGGCGGCGAAGGCGGAACCAGCGTTGAAGCCGAACCAGCCGAACCACAGCAGGAAGGCGCCGAGCATCACGAACGGCACGTTGTGCGGGCGGAACGGCTGAGTGCCGAAGCCCTTACGCTTGCCGATGATGAGAACGATAATCAGGGCGGCGACTGCGGCGTTGATGTGCACCACGGTACCACCTGCGAAATCGTGGGCGGCCGCGCCGATGGCCTTGGAGATGGCGCCGTCAGCAGACAGCAGACCACCGTTCCAGACCATGTGGGCCATAGGAGCGTAGTCGAAGGTAACCCACAGCGCCACGAAGATCATCCAGGTGCTGTACTTCACACGCTCGGCGATGGCGCCACAGATCAGGCCTACGGTAATCATCGCGAAGGCGACCTGGAAGGCGACGTCCACAGAAACCGGGTAGTTGTTGCCGTTCAGACCGGTGGCGGTGAACACGCCGTCCTGCGCGACCATGGAGTCCTTCAGCAGGAAGCCGCTGGCCGGGTCGCCGAAGATGCCTCCGATGTCGGAACCGGCGTATGCGATGGACCAACCCCACAAAGTCCAGATAATCATAGTGACCGACAGCGCGGCCGCCTCAAGCATCAGCATGTTCAGTACGGCCTTGGCGCGAACCATACCACCGTAGAAGAACGCCACACCAGGCGTCATGAGGAAAACCAAGGACGCGGATGTCAGAATCCATGCGGTGTTACCGGAATCAATCGCTCCCATGTCTACCTCCCTCTCTTTCGTTCATGGCACCGGGGGCTTTGTGCGGCCGGCGTCTTATTTGTCTCTACAATGCCGTCCCCCTTATGGGGGCTAACAGTTTGTCAGTTAAAGCCGGTCTCGTTTTGGTTTCGTTACGCCAAGTTACGCGATTGTTAAGCGTGGCTGGAAGCGTACGTGCGACCGCTCGAGGAAATTTTGGCGCGATTCCAACGGATATGACGAAGCCACGACCATGTTTCGAGCATGATTCGGGGCTTGGTTTATAGGTAAGTCGCGCGTTTTGCGCTCTCACAACGTGGACGTTGGCTTACGCGAGAATGCCGTCCACGAAACCTTCAGGATCGAAAGGTGCCAAATCGTCCGGACCTTCGCCCAGACCGACGAGCTTGACCGGCACGCCGAGCTCCTTCTGCACGCTGATCACGATGCCGCCCTTGGCGGAGCCATCGAGCTTGGAAAGCACCACACCGGTAATGCCGATGGCTTCGGCGAACACCTTGGCCTGGGCCATGCCGTTTTGGCCGGTGGTGGCGTCGAGCACGAGCAGCACCTCGTCCACCGGCAGGTTCTTTTCGGTGACGCGGCGAATCTTGCCGAGCTCATCCATCAGGTTCGACTTGTTCTGCAGTCGGCCGGCGGTGTCGATGATGAGCACGTCCGCGTTCGCTTCCTTGGCCTTGGCACTGGCCTCGAATGCGACGGACGCCGGATCGGCGCCGTCCTTGTCGGAGCGGACGACAGGCACATTGACGCGTGCGCCCCAGGTTTCCAACTGGTCGGCGGCCGCCGCGCGGAAGGTATCGGCGGCGCCCAACATGACCTGCTTGCCTTCGGAAACAAGCAGGCGGGAAAGCTTGCCCGCGGTGGTGGTTTTGCCGGTGCCGTTCACACCGACCATGATGACGACGCTCGGCTTGTTTGCGCCGTCCTTGTCGGCGTTGAGCCGGCGGTCGACGTCAGTGCCGACGAGCTTCAACAGTTTGTCTTTCAGCGCGGCACGCACTTCGGCCGGATCGGACTGGCCTGCGATTCGGGCGTCGTTGCGTAGTTCCTCGACGAGCTGTTCGCTGGCTTCCGCGCCAACATCGGCAAGCAGAAGGGTGTCTTCGACGTCTTCCCAATCGGCTGCGGAGAGCTGATCCTTCGCAAGAATGTTGAACAGGGCCTTGCCGAACGGATTGCCGGATTTCGACAGCCGCGCCTTAAGACGCTGCATGCGTGTGCCGGCGGATTCGGGGGTGTCATGAACCGGTTCGGGCTTGGCTTCGGTGGCTGGTGCAGGAGCCGCCGTTTCGGAAGAGGAAGCTTGAGCTGAGGACTTCTGCTGACTTTCAGCCGGAGCTTTTTCAGCTGCATCAACATTGGAATCAACGGACGGCTTCACCGTGGAAGAATCAGATGCGGCCGACTCCGCTTCCGCAGCAAGACGGGCATCGGCCTTGGCTTTCGCGGCTTCGGTGGACTTGGCCACGGCAGCCTTGCGGCTCTTGCCGAACCACCATCCGCCGATCACCAGAATTGCCGCGATGACGGCGACGGCGACAATCGCAATAATCACATTCGTATCCATGGCTCCAGCCTAAGAAGCGCAACGGACACACCGGCTCCGCCCCGCGGACGCACCACGAATGTCCGATTCGCCAGGGGGATAAGGTGCTCTGCCATGCAAGGCATCGATAATGCGATTTTGACTTCGATACATCTGGTGACGTTTTTATAGATCATGAAGAGTGATTCTTTTGTCTTCCGCTGTCTGCTTTGAAGGACCGCTTCCTTTCTTTAGGGAATTTGTGTAGCGAATCAGACTCCTCGCGATGAGGAAGACCAGAACGAATACGGCGATTACGCCTAGGATCTTAATCAATAATACGATCAATACTGCGATCCATGTCCAGCTCATGATTCATCCTTTCTCTTTCTGTACTCGTCTATGAGTATTCGAGCCGTGTCGACGTCGTATCTATCGTCAATGGCGAGACTCTTCACCAAGAGGATGAATGGATCCTCCGTCTCGTTGTCGTTCAACCGTATTTTTTCGATAAGCCTGTCAAGCCGGATCCTCATGGTCGGGTAGGAGACTTGATACAGCTGGGACATTTGCTTCAGAGATCCTGACGATAGCACGAAGTTCTTGATGAAGGCCAAATCCTCCTCCGCAAGGTTGGCCAACCATTCTGGTAGACGGTCCACATCACCCCCTTTAATAAAATTTATTATTTATTGAATATATTAAAGCTGCAATGAAGCATTGTCAATATGACACACATGCCCGATTCACCAGAATCGGACGATACGTGGAGGCGGACGGTCAAGGAGCTATCCACGGGGCGTGAAAAACTGGACAGCATGGCCAATACATCCAGAATGACGTCGTATCAGCGGCGCGAGCAGCTCATCGAAATCGGTCGTTCGCTGTTCGCGTCGAAGGGTTTTGAAGCAGTGAGCGTGGAGGAGATCGCCGCCACCGCAAAAGTGTCGAAACCCATCGTCTACGAGCATTTCGGAGGCAAGGAGGGCCTGTACGCCGTGGTGGTGGACCGCGAAATGCGCGCATTGACCGGCACGCTCACCAGCGCGTTGGATGATCCGACCGTGCACCCACGCCAGATCGTGGAACGCACCGCACTCGCACTGCTCACCTATATCGAAGAGGACGCCGAGGGATTCCAGGTACTGGCGCGCGACTCGCCCAGCACCGAACCGTCCGGCTCGTTCAGCTCACTGCTGGGAGACATCGCCGTGCGCGTCGAAGACATCCTTTCCGAAACGTTCAAACGGCAGAAACTCTCCACCAAAGGCGTGCCGTACTATGCGCAGATGCTGGTGGGCATGACCGTGTTCACCGGCCAATACTGGGCGGACCGCCCGAAGGTGAACAAGGAGCAGTTGGCCGCATATATCGTGGATCTGGCATGGCATGGGCTGAGCCGGCTCGACTCCAAACCCCAACTGCTCTTCGAAGGTGCCAAGGCACGCAAGGAGGCCAGGCACCGGGCCAAACGCCTGGCCGATTCCGACGGCGCCGACCAGGGCCGGTCGAATGAAGTCCGGACGGATCCCGGTCAGGGTACCGGCGAGGATTCGGAATCGCGAGACGCGGGTTCGGCGGCGCAGACCGCACACCGCCCCGCCGGGCCGGGAGACGAAGTGCTACGGTTTGAACAGGAAACTGAACGCAACGACTGAATATGTGAGGACGAAAGACTTTCATGGCCCGCACGGCAAAGACGCTCACCTTTGTGATCCCCGCATACAATATGGAATCCTATCTCGATCGCTGCGTAAGCTC
This sequence comes from Bifidobacterium sp. FKU, assembly GCF_026016385.1. Lineage (NCBI taxonomy): Bacteria > Bacillati > Actinomycetota > Actinomycetes > Bifidobacteriales > Bifidobacteriaceae > Bifidobacterium > Bifidobacterium sp. FKU. Next base: position 252,645 of record NZ_CP092888.1, on the reverse strand, counting down.
GCTGCTTTCGGCGACGAACACCGACGACATCGAAGTGCTGGTCGTCGACGACGGATCGCAAGACGGCACGCTGGAAATGGCACAGAAATTCGAGGTCCGCTATCCAGGCATCGTGCGCGCCATCCACCAGGAGAACAAGGGCCACGGAGGGGCCGTCAACACCGGCATCGCGGCGGCGAACGGCATGTATGTGAAGGTTGTGGACGCCGACGATTGGGTGGACCCCGAATCGCTCGAACAGGTCATGACCGTGCTGCGCGAAGAGGCCGATTCCACCGAGCCGATCGACATGCTCGTCACCAATTATGTGTATGACAAGGTTGGCAAACGCAACAAGCATGTGGTGAACTTCCGCCATGCCATGAAGGCCGGCGAGCGCCTGACCTGGAACGATCTTGGGCATTTCGGCTTGGCTGAATACATTCTCATGCACGCGCTGACGTACCGCACCGCCGTGGTGCGAGAGTCCGGCATGCAACTGCCGGAGCACACGTTCTACGTGGACTTCATTTACGCGTACCAGCCGTTCCCGTGGGTGAAGGCCATGAAATATTTGGATACGCCGTTCTACCACTATTTCATCGGGCGCGACGGGCAAAGCGTGCAGACCGATGTGATGATCCGCCGCGTCGACCAGCTACGCCTCGTCAACCAGTGCATGGTGCGTGCCACCCCGGAACGCGACACGGTGCCGGACGGCCTGTACCGTTATATGATCCACTTCCTGGCGATTGAAAGTTCCGTGGCAAGCGTGTTCATGATTTTGTCTCGCGATCCGGAAAATTATGAGAAGAAGAAGGATATGTGGGACGACATCAAGGCGCACTCCCCCACTATTTACAAGGATGTGCGCAAGAAGGCCATGTCTCGCGCGCTGAACTTGCGCGGGTCGATCGGTCATTTCGTGATTCGCAAGGGATATTTCGTGGCGGAACACGTCGTCGGGTTCAACTGATCGCGATTTCCGACGATTTGATGGTCAATCGACGGTCTGGATGGCACTATCTGCCTTATATATGGCAGAACTGACGTACGGGGGCGAGGATGCAGTCGTGAGGCTGTTGGAAGCAGCACTGGCGCTTCCAACAGCCTACGTTCATGCGGAACTTCCCCGAGCGCGGAAACCTGGCTCATTGGGACGGGTTTTGCCGGATTTCGGGGCTTTATGCTCAGTTCCAGCGGTCGGACATGGCGAAACTGTTGTGCATGAGGTTGCTGGACGTGTAGAGCACGTCGTTGAGCAGTTTCGTAACGTGAGTGCGCAAGTATTCCGCCATTTCCTCGTTGGACTGCTGCAGTCTGGCGATGGTTGCACTACCTGCGTTTTCCGTAATATCCGCGGCCCCTGCACTCTCTTGCGATTCGGACGCGCTCGTTTGCGCGGTCATCTCACGCGATTCGGCATCGGTACGTTCCACCAGACGATGGCCGTACGCGCGGGCCGATTCCGCAAATTCTTCGATCGCATTGCTGGTTTCGTAGAAATGCGCGTCGGCGAGCGCGGCGATCAGACGGTTCGCCCAGTACAGGTTGCCGGTCGAGACTTCCGGCGTGGTGTCGCGCAGGTAGGCGGGCGTATCGTTGACGTTCGCGTAGAACGGCGTCGCGGCGGTGAACGGGCCGGAACCGAACGACACCCACATCACCGTGCGGTTGACGGCCGGCGCATACGGGCGCACCTGAATCGCCACCATATGCCCGGTGCGGTTGATGCCGATCGGACGGTAGCGATGGCGGCTTTCCGCCGTTCCGAGCGTGCCGTACGGATCATATGGCGTGCCTTCGAAATGCGAGGACAGCAGGAAATCGACGTCTTCGAGGCTTATCTTGGCTTCCGGCACGCGACACCAGGGAATGTCGTCGGACTCCGGCGTGTGGCGGGCGGCCGGCGAATCCCAATCCTCGCTGGGGTTGAGATGGCGCTGCATGTACCAGGCGCGGGGCGTGTTGTAGATGTGATCCTTCGGCGTCGCCGTGCCGAACGCCTTGCGCGGGTTGAAATGGCCCGGCGCGGCGTCCATGGTGCGGTCGAGATGATGCGCGGCCATGAACTCGCGCAGATCGGCGCTGCACAGGTATTCGCGCCGTTCGCCGAACGCGTCGGCGAGATCGAAATCGTCGATGCCTAGCTGGTTGGGGATTGTGGCGTAGCAGTCGTCGGGAACCCGGCGGGCGATCCAATGATGCCCGCCGATGGTCTCGACGTACCAGATTTCGTCCACGTCGGAGATGATCACGCCGTTCGACTCGTACGTGCCGTAGGTTTCGAGCAGTTCGCCCAGACGGATGACGCCCTCGCGCGCGGTGGCGACGTATGGCAGCACGAGGGTGATGATGTCTTCCTCGCCGATGCCGCCCGGCCGTTCGTTGCGATGGTCGACGTCGCCGGGCTCGCCGTGGGCCGGCTTGAGCTCGACCATCGGATCCGCGCCGAGCACGCGCTCGTTGACGGCGATGGTTTCGGTCGCGCTCATCGCCACGTTGTGTTCGTTGGCTCCGGCTTCGGCCAGAATGCCACGATTGTTCAGAACGTTGGGGGCGATGGTGTACCGGCAAGGATCGTCCGGCAGGTCGATTTCGACATGGCTCAGCACGCTGCGGTAGTGGCGCGGCTGATCGGCGGGGGCGACCGCGATGAATCGTTTGGGATCGTAACGACCGGAACCGGAATCGTCGTCGCGGGCGATGATGGTGGAGCCGTCGTAGCTTGCGTTTTTGCCGACAAGGATCGTGGTGCATGACATGGAACACCATGGTAGGAGCCGGACTGGTCGGCAGGCGACGCGGCCGACGCGCCCCGCTCTCATGACGATGCCTTTGGAGCTTGGTCTGCCGGCCCCTATTGGCCGCCGACCAAGAAGTTCATGAACGAAATCGACCACTTGAGGAGGCGGCAATGAGCGACTTCAGCGAACGCGATAAGGCGCTGCTGGCGAAGTTCGGCATGACCGAGGAGCAGGTGGAGCGTGACGAGAGGATGGCCGAGTCGGAGACCGAGCCCGACGGGCTGACCGGGCGCGTCCACTATGGGCTGCATCTTGACCAGCCGGACGAGGAGATGATCAGCGTCAGCATCCGCGTGCCCAAGTCCACGAGCTGACCGAAACGGCCAGGCGCTACCACATCAGCCGCAGCGAATACATGCGCCGCAAGCTCGCCGCGCCCGTGGGCTGAATCGGGAGACAGGCAACGAACGGCGGCAAGTAACGCAAGAGCCGGCCCCCAAGATACTCGGGGCGTCCGGCTCTCACTTCCATTTCCCCAGCGGGGTTGGCTTGGTTACAGTGTAACGCCTTTCAAAGACGTTCACCCGGCGCTGATAACGATGGTGCGCACGGAGGCAAGGAATCCATCATATTGGTGCTCGCCGGCCCGCCAGTCGCCGTAGGAGCCGAGCAGCTGGTCGGGCAGCCACAGCCTGGCATCGGCGGCACCTGCCACGAGATCGACCCGGATGGAGTCGATGAAGCGCCGGCTTCTCAACGCGTCGATGAAACGGATGTCCCTGGCGTCCTGGGCCTTGTCGCGCCGCTCCAGCACGAGGCGATCAACCGAATACTCGCGTTCCAGCACCGGTAGCAGGGTTTCCAGGCACTTCCTTCTCGCACGTTCGGCAGTGTTCCAATCGCCTAGGGGAATCGCCGCGACGATGACGTGAGTGAGCCCGAGGCCGGAGATGGCGTCGATGGCTTTGAATCGCAGCTTGGGCTGCATGTCCCGCCAATGGAGCTTGCTTGCGTTTCTGGGTTTGACGGTATTGAGCCGAGAGCGGGTGAAATCCTCGTCGAGGTCGCAGACGCACGCCCCCATGAGATACATGGACTCGGGCACGTTCGACTTGCGAACGCTCTCGTCGCCCCATGCCGTGGCCATCGAACCATCCCTCCGATTATGTAATCCGCCAAGGGTTTCGATACTAGCGGTTAGACAGGTCTTTGCCTGACGGCTACAGCCCAACGGAGGGCATAGGTAGTGCGGTCATTGTGTCTAATTGCGTCTGGAAACCATATCGCCGGGTAAAACAAAACCCTTGGAACTCAGTGTTTCCAAAGGTTTTCGGTGCCCCCCGTGGGATTCGAACCCACAACCCACGACTTAAAAGGACGCTGCTCTAACCGTTGAGCTAGAGGGGCAACTCTACTAGGATACACGCGCTCATCCGACAAACCAAATCGGCGATTTGCCGCGACGATCGTCGGCCCGTCCGCGCATATGGCCCATATCACGCCCACATCGCACGCGCCCTCTGGCCATGCACGGCCATGAACGACTACCCTTGGCCATATGAGTGAATCCCCCAACTGGAGCAATCCACTGCGCGACTCGCGCGATCTCAGACTGCCCCGCATCGCCGGCCCGTGCAGCCTTGTCATTTTCGGCGTCACGGGTGACTTGGCGCAGAAGAAACTGCTGCCGGCCGTCTACGACCTGGCCAACCGCGGTCTGTTGCCGCCAAGCTTCGGTCTGACCGGCTTCGCCCGCCGCGACTGGACACAGGAACGGTTCATCGAATTCGTCAAGGCCGCTATCCAGGCGCATTGCCGTACGCCGTTCAAGGAGTCGACTTGGCGCAATCTGGCCGCCGGAATCCGCTTCGTGCAGGGTACGTTCGACGACCCGGAGGCCTTCGAGCGTCTGAGCGCCACCGTGCAGGAGCTTGACCGCGACCGCGGCACGCAGGGTAACCATGCCTTCTACATGTCGGTGCCGCCGCGCGCCTTCCCGCAGGTTGCCAAGCAGTTGGCCGCCTCCGGCCTGTCGCGCTCGTCCGAGGGCGCCTGGCGCCGCGTGATCATCGAGAAGCCGTTCGGCCATGATCTGGCCAGCGCCAAGGAACTCGACAGCGTGGTGTCCGAGGTGTTCGACCCGAGTTCCGTGTTCCGCATCGACCACTACCTCGGCAAGGAGACCGTGCAGAACCTGCTGGCCCTGCGCTTCGCCAACGCCATGTACGAGCCGATCTGGAACGCCAACTATGTGGACCATGTGCAGATCACGATGGCCGAGGACATCGGCATCGGCGGCCGCGCCGGCTATTACGACGGCATCGGCGCCGCACGCGACGTCATCCAGAACCACCTGCTTCAGCTCATGGCCCTGACCGCCATGGAGGAGCCGGTGAGCTTCACCGCCAAGGATCTGACCGCCGAGAAGACCAAAGTGCTTTCCGCCGTGCGTCTACCCAAGGATCTTGCCGCCAACACCGCGCGCGGCCAGTATGCCAGAGGATGGCAGGGATCGCATGAGGTGGTCGGCTATCTGGAGGAGAAGGGCATCGACCCCCGAAGCACCACCGAGACGTATGCCGCCATCCGTCTTGACATCGACACCCGCCGATGGGCTGGCGTGCCGTTCTACCTGCGTTGCGGCAAGCGTCTGGGTAAGCGTGTCACCGAGATCGCCGTGATGTTCAAACGCGCCCCGCACCTGCCGTTCGAACAGACCGCTGTGCGCGAACTCGGCAAGAACGCCATCGTGATTCGCGTTCAGCCCGACGAAGGCGTCACCATGCGTTTCGGCGCCAAGGTGCCGGGCGGCTCCACCATGGAGGTCCGAGACGTGAACATGGATTTCAGCTATGGTCGCTCCTTCACCGAGAACTCGCCGGAAGCCTACGAACGACTGATTCTGGACGTGCTGCTCGGCGACCCGCCGCTGTTCCCCACCACCGAAGAGGTGAACCTCAGCTGGGAGATTCTCGACCCGATTGAACGATTCTGGTCCACGCTCGGCCAGCCGCAAGCCTATCGCTCCGGCACATGGGGCCCAACCCAAGCCGACGACATGCTGGCACGCGACGGACGCCATTGGAGGATGCCATGATCATCGACATGCCGAATACCCGCACCCGCGAAATCGCGCACAAGATCGAACAACTGCATGAGGAGCGCGGCGAATCGGCGACCGGCCGCGTACTGACGCTGCTGATCGCCACCGAGGACGCCGATCTGGAGCATGCGCTGGAGATCGCGAATTCGGCCAGCCGCGAGCATCCGTGCCGCGTGATCGCCGTGGTGCCGGACACCGATCCCGTCGCCCGGTCCGCCGATGGCGAGCCGGACGCGGCCGCCGAGGTGAGCGCGGATCGCGACAATCCGGCCGTCGACCTGACCGATGGGCCGAACGCCCCGAGCGGCTCCAACCTGAACGCCCAGGTGCGGTTCGGCGCGGACGCCGGCGCGGGAGAGATCATCATCCTGCGCCCGCGCGGCGGCCTGATCAACCATCCGGATACGCTGGTCATCCCGCTGCTCGTGCCGGACGCGCCCGTAGTGGCGTGGTGGCCGACCACGCCGCCGTCGAACCCAGCCAAGGATCTGATGGGGGCGATGGCCCGAAGCCGCATCACCGATGCGTTGCATTCCAACAACCCTGAGGCCACGATCGAACGTCTGCGCCGCAATTGGACGCCGGAAGACATCGACTTGTCGTGGACCAGACTGACCGTCTGGCGCGCGATGCTTGCCTCGATGCTCGACCAGCCACCGCACCTGCCCATCACTGCTGCCAAGGTGACCGGCAAGGCCGACTTCCTGCCGATGGAACTGCTGTGCGCATGGCTGCACCTCAAGCTCGGAGTGCCAGTCGAAACCGAATTCGTACCCGATGCCGAGGCTGTGACCGGCGTGTACCTGACCCGTGAGGACGGTGTGATCTCGCTGGAACGCCCGTATGAGGACCAAGCGCTGATCTCGATGCCCGGCCAGACTCCGCAGGAAGTATCCGTGCCGATGCGCACCATTGAGGATTGCCTGACCGAGGAACTGCGCCGCATCGATCCCGATGAGATCTACGCCGAGGTCATCAACGAAGGCTGGGATCTGATTCGTCACTGAAGTCGGTAGAACCGTTGCCACAGCGGCGTTGACATGAGTTCGGCAATTGTGGTCGAGCCATGCCAACGCCGTTGCTCATCGTTTCCTACCTCATGCGATGCCGAAGCTCATGACCGCGGAGTAATAAAGTGACATATGCGATGTCGCACAATGTACATTGTGTTGTCAACTGACAACACATTTCATTGCTGCAAATGGCTGGATTCCCGGCATGCCACCCGTATTATGCGTTGTCAACTGACAACACAATCCACATTGCAAAGTACGACACATACCCCATATAAGGACCATACATGGCAACTCGAAAACTCATTGTGTATCCGAATAAAGATCTGATGATTCAGGCTGGCGCGCAACGTTTTGTCTTGGCGCTACTCGATTTGCTCGCCGAACGATTGCCTGATGGCACGCACCGCACGCGCGTGGATGTGGCGCTGTCTGGCGGTTCGGCCGCGCAGCCGTTGGGCTTGGTGCTGAGCGATCCGCTGGCTGATGCGATTGATTGGTCGCGCGTGCATTTCTGGTGGAGCGACGAACGCTTCGTGCCGGCTTACGACACCGATCGCAATGCTTTGGAGGCCCGTCGCCTGCTGCTTGACCAGCTCGTGGCCAACGGCAAGCTGCCGGAATCAAATATCCATGAGATGGCGGCCGACGTTCGTTCCGCCGACGAGATCGCCGATGTTATGTCCGATGCCGACAGCGCCGACGATTCCGTTCGCGCCGCCGCCGATGCCGCGAATGATGCATTGCTGGACGCCGCCGCCCGCGATTATGGGGCCGAACTCATCCGTGAGCTTGGTCCGGAACCGGTAATCGATCTGATGATTCTCGGCATGGGACCGGACGGTCACTATGCGTCGCTGTTCCCTGGTCATGATGAGGTCAAGGTTACCGATAGGCTCACCGTGGGTGTGAACCACTCCCCCAAGATGCCGCCGCTGCGTGTTTCATTGACCGCGCCGCTCATCGCACGTTCACGCCATACGTGGTTCTTCGCCGCCGGTGCCGGCAAAGCCGAATCGCTGGCCCATGTCTTCGAGCAGCCCAACAACCCGGATTACCCGTCCTCCTACGCCAACGGAGTGGACGAGTTCACCTGGTTCTCCACCGAAGAAACCGTCACCGCATTGTGATGGCGCCTCCTGTGGGCCGGACCCTGAATGAGGGGCCCGGCCCACAGATTGTCGCAAACGCTCAAGCCTGCTGTTCCTCGGGCTGGCCTTCCTGCGCCCACAACGTGTGGAACACGCCGGGCTTGTCTACGCGGCCGTAGGTGTGGGCACCGAAGAGATCACGCTGGGATTGGGTCAGCGCGGTGGGCAGACGCTTGGAGCGCAGACCATCGTAGTAAGCCAGGGAGCTGGAGAACACCGGGGTCGGGATGCCGGCCTCCACCGCGCGAACGATCACGCGACGCCATGCGTCCTGCGATTCGCCGATGATCTTCTCGAAGTACGGATCGAACAGCAGGGAAGCCGGCGGGTTATCGCCCTTGAAGGCCTCGGTGATGCGGTCGAGCAGGAACTGGGCGCGAATAATGCAGCCGCCACGCCAAATGCGGGCCACTTCGGACAGGTTGATATCCCAGCCGTATTCCTTGGCACCGTCCTGAATCTCGTTCAGGCCCTGAGCATAGGCCACGACCTTGGAAGCGAACAGGGCTTTGCGCACGTCATCGACGAACGCGGCCTTGTCTTCTCCGGCCAGATCGATGGTCTTGTTCGGGCCAGCCAGACCTTCCTTCTGAGCGTCTTCACGCAGCTCGCCGTGCGAAGACAGTGCACGAGCGAACACGGCTTCACCGATGGCAGCCACAGGAGAACCAAATTCCAGACCAGTCTGCACGGTCCACGTACCAGTACCCTTCATGCCGGCATGATCCACGACCACGTCCACGAACGGCTTGCCGGTCTCGGCATCCTTGTGGTGCAGGATCTGGGCGGTGATCTCGATCAGGTAGGAGTCGAGATCGCCCTTGTTCCACTCCTCGAACACGTCGCCGATCTCTTCGGCATCCATGCCGAGTCCACGGCGCAGAATGTCATACGCCTCGCCGATCACCTGCATGTCGGCGTATTCGATGCCGTTATGCACCATCTTGACGAAGTGGCCGGCGCCATCGGCACCGATGTGGGTCACGCACGGCTCGCCGTTCACCTTGGCGGCGATGGATTCCAGAATCGGCCCCAGGGTCTTCCAGGATTCCACGGTGCCGCCGGGCATCAGGGACGGGCCGTTGAGCGCGCCCTCCTCGCCGCCGGACACGCCGCAGCCCACGAAGTGGAAGCCCTTAGCACGTACTTCCTTCTCACGCTTGATGGTGTCCTTGAAGAAGGAGTTGCCACCGTCGACGATGATGTCGCCCGGTTCGAACACCTCTTCCAGCTGCGCGATGGTCGCGTCGGTCGGAGCACCGGCCTTGACCATGATGATGGCGGTACGCGGACGCTTCAGGGACGCGGCGAATTCCTCGAGCGTCTCGGCCGGTACAAAGTTGCCTTCGGCGCCATGCTCGTCCATGAGCTTCTCGGTACGCGAGTAGTGACGGTTGAACAACGCCACCGTATTGCCATGGTGCGCCAGATTACGCGCCAGATTGGAGCCCATCGCGGCCAGTCCGATCACACCAATGTTTGCTGCAGCTTCGGCCATGTGCCTTGCCTTTCGTTTCTTTCGTTTGGTTGTCCCATCGTCATCACGCGCGTCACGGACCGGCGCGGCGAAGCGGGAAGTCATTCCCGCGATGTTTGAAAGTCTATCCCGGCTGCCGTCCGCACGCGAGGCCCATCTTACGAAGGCCGCCCACGCACCACGCACTCATGGCACGCAGCGCTCGGGCGCATGCCGGGCGCGCTCACATGCGCCCGGCCTTGGAGGGATCGATGTGCATGGTCTGGAAACGGTTGGCCATGTACGCATCGCCATACCGTTCACTGAACCACACCGCGACCGGTGAATTCTGCGGTTGGCCGGCCATGCGCCCGTACCAGCAGTCCAAGGCCATCAGCGTGAAGGCGATGTCGATCACCATCAGCACCGCGCATACGGCGGTCAGCGAATACCGCACCTTCCAGGGAATGCGGTTGATCAGGGCGAGCAGTCGCGGCAGCAGCCATTTGACCCACGCCACGCCGATCAGACCCCAGAAGAACATGAACAGGCCCGAGGTGCGCCCGTCGATCGACAGCCATCGGCCGGTGTAGTCCCACGCGGTGATGCCGAAGGCCGCCTCCATGAACCAGCTCGTGCAGTATTCGAACGCGCCGCCAATCACCGCCGAGACACAGAAGATCAGGAACGGGTTCGCTTTCCACAGGCGGTTCAGGCATACGGTCACCAGCACCGCGCCACAGCCGTAGATCGGCGAGAACGGCCCCCACAGCAGGCCTGCACGGTCCTGAAGTTCGCCGTTGTACAACGCCATGTGATAGATCGTCTCCATGATCAGACCGAATACCGAGGCGATGGTGAACAGCCAGAAGATGTTGAAGAAGTCCAGTGCGATGTAGCCTTTGCCGGACTGGTCGCGGCCCAGCATGCCGGCCGCCACCGCCGATTCATAATCATCGCGATCGTCCATGCGTTTGAGTGCGCGCTGCAGGCGCCGTTCCTCGCTCAGGGAGGGGTCGGCGGTCACCGAAATCACGACGAGAATAATCATCTGAATCAGCGGCAGCAGCAGGTTGAAGCCAAGGCCGGTCAGGGCCAGCGACAGCATGCCGTCGGCCAACGTCAACGGCATCAGCACGTAGGTCCAGCGCGCGGCATACCGGCGATGGTTGCGCAGCAGCATCACGCCGAACACGATCAGGCAGACGGCGCTGACCACCAGCACCACCGCGCGGACCGCGGACAGGATGAAGGTCAGGCTCATCGCATCGACGTGCACATGACCATCCAGAATCTCGCGCACGGCATAGAGGATGGAAATCACCATAATCGGCAATGTGGCGAGTCCGTCCAGCAGCACGACCGCGCCATAGATGCGCGCCAGAATCGGTAATCGCTTGGCGTTCAGGTTCAAGCCGGCGTCGTCCAATTCGACGGCCACCAGATCGGCCACGACTGCGGACTCGGCGTCACGGTTCTCTCGCGTCTTGCCAAGGGTAGCGGCCGTGCCATCGTCCTTGAATTCAACCATGGTTTCCTCCCCACATAGCGTCCCCTTACACTATCACCCGATTGCAGTTTTGCCGAACTTGATGGACGGCCGGTACATGTCTGTCTACATTGCCGGACACCGAGCCCGCTATCGCTTTCAGAAAGCATCCAAAAACCATCCAGAAATCTTGTCAATAAGTTCCGGAACGCCTTTCGCTCCAGCCAAGGCACTGACGGCCAGTCCGGCACCGGCAACAGCTCCGGCACAGGTTCTGACACTTCCGGCAACTCCAGCTCCGACCAGTCATCCAGCCAGAACGAGCAGTCGGCCATCGATGGCCAATCCGGCACCATCGAAAGCTGATACAACGGTTTATCCATGGGGCGGTAGCTCTCTCATGAGGCGGTAATTACCCCATGGGGCGGTTAGCCCAAAACCGCATTCCGCGGAATAAAGCCATTTTAAGCCACCGCCCCATGGGGATTTCACCGCCCCATGGGCCACTTACCGCCCGATGAAGGTTTTACCGCCCCATGGAGGGCAGCCTCACACCAACACACACAGCACCCCAGCCCACAGCACCCCAGCCACAAAAATTAGGCATAATGCCCAGCGACGCACGATAAGCCGCTGGGCAGCGGCGTTATTCCGCCAAAGACATCATCAATCACCCCATTGATCTCCGGCAGCCGTATTACGCTACTACAACCGTAGCGCTACGATTAACGTATCGCTACGGAAAACGTAGCAACCAAGCAACACCAAGCTCCGGAGGTATCAGTGGGCAATATCTTCAAGGTCCTCAAACGCGACTTCCTGCGCCTGTTCAAGGTGCCGGCCGCATGGGTGATCCTGTTCGGCATGGTGTTTATCCCGCCACTGTATTCGTGGTACAACATCGTCGGCTTCTGGGACCCGTACGGCAATACCAAAGGCATCACCGTCGCCATCGCCAACAATGACGACGGCACCGACAACGCGCTCATCGGCAAGCAAAACCTCGGCGATCAAATCGTCAAGCAGCTGAAAAGCAACGACCAGCTCGGCTGGACCTTCGTCACCGAAGCCGAGGCCATGGACCAGGTGGAATCCGGCAAGGCATACGCAGCCATCATCATCCCCAAAGACTTTTCCGACGATCTCGCCGGCGTGGTGACCGGCGGCAAGAGTCGGCCCACTCTGGAGTATTACGTCAACGAAAAAGCCAGCGCCATCGCCCCCAAAGTCACCGACGTCGGCGCGTCCACTGTGGACCGCACGGTCAATTCCACATTCGTCTCCACCGTATCCAAAGTACTTACCGAAGTCATCAATACGGTTGGCGGCAAAGTCATCAGCACCGAAGACACCACCAAAGCCAAGGCCCTCACGGCCCTTGCCGAGGCCTCCGGCGACGTGCAGCACACACGCAGCACCATCGCCAAGCTCACCACCAAACTCACCGATACCCCAGAGCAGACACGCACCGCACGTCAGGCGCTGGACGACGCGCGCACACTTGGCATCGACACCGCGGAAGGCCTGGCCGGCGTCTCCACCCTGATCGGCACTACCCAGACCAGCCTGAACGGCTTCGTCACCTCCACGTCCGAAGCGCTTGACCAAGGCTCAAGCCTGCTGAGCCAAGCCGCAGCACAGGCCAACCAAAGCGTGGGCACGGTAGCCGGAACCATCAGCGCCGCCAATCAGCAGGTAGACGGACTGATCAATACGGCGGAAGACATCAACCAAGCGAACGCCGACATCATCGGCCAACTCAAAGGGCTGCCGAACGCCGATCGAGAACCGCTGCAATCCGCCATTGCCACACTGGAAAGCCGCAATAGCGAGCTTGCCGGCGCACTGGGCAACCTCGATAGCCTGAACACCACTATCGGCAACGCCTCCACAGACACCGCCGGATTGGCGCAGCATCTCAATACCGCCACCCAAACCACGGTGCGCGAGGCCAATACCGCTCGCGGCACCATCACCTCCGGCGCCATTCCTCAGCTCAACACCGGCCTCAACACCCTCAGCTCGACCGCCAACACTCTGTCGACCGGCATCACGTCGCAAGGCTCACTCATCGATCAGTCGAAGAGCACCCTCGATCAACTCGACAAAGCCGCCTCCACCACGGTGACCGCGCTACGCGACACCGATAAGGCGCTGGCCGGCGTGCAAACCAAGCTCGATACGCTGACCACCGACATCAAAGCCCTGAGCATCTCCAGTTCACTCAGTTCCCTGATCGGCACCGACGGCAAACTGGATGCCGCCACAATCGCCGACTTCATGCTCTCCCCCACTGTTATCAGCGAACGGGCCGTCTACCCGGTCGCCTCCTATGGTTCCGGCATGGCACCGCTGTTCACCACCCTGTCTTTGTGGGTGGGCGCGTTCGTGCTCGTGGTCATTCCCAAACTCGAAACCGACGACGAGGGCATCGACGATCTCACGCCAACCCAAGGCTATCTCGGCCGTTTCCTGCTGCTGGCCACGCTGGCCGCCGTCCAAGGCCTGGTCACGGCCATCGGCGATCTTGTCATCGGCATTCAATGCGCGAGCGCCCCGGTGTTTCTGCTCACCTGCGTCATCACCTCACTGGTGTATATGTCGGTGATTTTCGCCCTCTCCACCACGTTCATGCACGTGGGCAAAGGCGTGTGCGTGGCGCTGGTCATTCTGCAGGTGCCGGGCGCCTCCGGCCTGTACCCGATTGAAATGATGCCCGCGTTCTTCCGCGCCATCTACCCGCTGCTGCCGTTCACCTATTCGATTGACGCAATGCGTGAAACCATCGGCGGCTTCTACGACGGCCACTGGTTCGCCTATATCGGCAAATTGCTGGTTTTCGCGGTTCTGGCCTTTGCGCTTGGCCTCGGTGCCCGGCCGAAACTGGCCAATCTCAACCGCCTGTTCGCGCGGGAAATCAAGGAAAGCGACATGATTATCGGCGAGCCGGTGCACCTGCCTGGCAGCGAATACCGTGTCACTCAGGCCATTGCGGCACTGGCCGACCGCGACGAATACCGTCATGCCATCGAACGTCGGGCCGCCAAATTCGCCTACCGTTATCCCCGGCTGCTGCTGGGTGCGCTTATCGCCGGATTCGTGGTGCCGGCCGCGCTCATTATCGTGTTTGTGCTGACCACCAGCGAGAAAATCGTGGTCATGGGCACATGGCTGGCATGGGTGCTCATCATCATGGGCTTCCTGATGGTCGTGGAATTCATGCGCGATTCCATCCGCCGCCAAACCGAGCTCGGCAACCTCTCCGACGAGTCGATCCGCGCCATGCTGTACGGGCATAAGGCCAAGCGTCGCGACACCTCCGCCGAACGCCACGAAGAAGCGGACCCGAGCGCCGCCGTTACCGCAATCATCCCCACTATTCCGCCGACCAAGGAAGGCAGGCACGCACGATGAACACCATGTGGAAACTGTTTACCGGCGACATCAAACGCCTGACCAGCAACGTGGTCTCCATCATCATCGTGATCGGCTTGGTGATGATTCCCGGCCTGTTCACCTGGTTCAACGTGGCCGCATGCTGGGACCCGTTCTCGAATATGAAGAACCTGAAATTCGCGGTGGCGAATGTGGATGAGGGGTATCGTTCCGACCTGATCCCGATGAAAGTCACGGTCGGTGATCAGGTGGTGAACGCGCTGCGCGCCAACAGTCAGCTCGATTGGACGATCACGTCCAAAGCCGATGCCGTCGAGGGCGCACGATCCGGCAAATACTACGCGGCCATCGTAATTCCGAAGTCGTTCAGCAAAGACATGATGACCTTCTTCTCCGACGATGTGCAGCATGCCGAACTGACCTATTACCGCAACGAGAAGAAGAACGCGCTGGCACCGAATCTGCTCAACGAGGGCACGGACGAGGTGGCGGCGGAAATCAACACCACGTTCGCCAAGACCATCACTTCGGCAGGGCTGGAAATCGCGTCTTCGCTGGCCGATCAGCTGTCCAAGCCCGAAGCCAAAGAGCAACTGAATACCTTCAACGCCAATATCGCCGATTTCGCCACACGGCTTGACGATACGGCGGATTTGCTTGGCACATACAGCGCATTGACCGATACGGCCGGCGCCTTGCTCGACACCTCGAACTCGCTGATCACGCAGGTTTCCTCTGCCGCCAAACAAGGAGGCAAGGATCTCGCCAGCGCCAAGCAGGGAGTCACCGACGTGGTCGGAGCCCTGGGCACCACCGCTGACGCGATGAGCAGCTCACTGGACGCGAGCGCCTCCAGTTTCGGCGCGGTGTCCGATTCCATAGACAAGCTGTATTCCGACGCGAATGATGGTGCCACCACGGCCGCCGACGAATTGGACCGTCAAGCCACGGCCATTGGCAAGCAGACGGAGAAATACACTGAAATTCGCAACACGTTGGCCGGCATACTGGGCAACGACTCATCCATCATCACGGCGATTGACCGTTCAATCGCACGGCAGAACAGGCTGCGGCAAGCGCTGAATACAGCGGCGACCAATATTCGCCAAGGTAATCAGGACGCGCAGGATCAGCATGCGCAGGTCAAGGATCTGGCCGATCAAGCGCAGAACAGTATCGCCAATATCAAGTCGGATTTCACGGCCACGGTGAAACCGCAGATCGACTCCCTGTCGTCCACCGTCTCTGACGCCTCCGGCATACTGAGTTCCGGCGCCACCCAGTTGGACTCCACGCTCGGCGACCTGAAAAGGACTTCCGACGACGCCAGCGATATGCTCGGCGACGCTCGCACCACCTTGGGCAAGGTGTCCGGCAAACTGCGTTCCGCCGGTGCCGAACTGGCTTCGTTCAACAGTACACTGAGCGACGCACTAAACAGTGGCGATATGAGCATGGTCAAAGAGGTGCTGGGCAATGATCCCGAAACGCTGGCCAGTACGTTGGCCGCGCCGGTGCAGCTCAGGCGCAAGGCCGTATTCCCGGTGGCGAATTTTGGTTCGTCGATGGCGCCGTTCTACACGCTGCTGCCGTTGTGGGTGGGCGCGCTGCTGATGGTGGTGACGCTGAAAACCACCGTGTCTCGCCGAACGCGCAAAGCATTGGGCGATCCACGGCCGCATCGGCTCTTCCTTGGACATTACGGGGTGTTCGCACTGATTGCGCTGCTGCAATCCACGGTGTCGCTCGGTGGCGATCTGCTGTTCCTGCGCGTGCAGGCCGTGCATCCGCTGCTGTTTATGTTGTCTGGATGGCTGGCCTCGTTGGTGTTCTCGTTCTTCACCTATACGATGGTGGTGAGTTTCGGCAATGTGGGTAAGGCAATCGGCGTGCTTATGCTCATCGTGCAGATTTCGGGTGCGAACGCTGCCTACCTGGTGCAGATGTTGCCCGACTTCATCGCCAAAGTCAGTCCGTTCTTGCCGCTCACCCATGCGGTGACGATGATGCGTGCGGCCATCGCCGGCATCTACGACATGGATTACTGGCGGGCCGCCGGAATGCTGCTGGCATTCGTGCCGCCGCTACTGTTGCTTGGGCTGTTGCTCAGGAAGCCACTGGTGCGGTTCAACCAGTGGTATGTGGCCAAAGTCGAGAGCACTAAAGTGCTGGGCTAGTAGGTATTATCCGGGAGTTGCCTACAAACGGCATGGACTTACCACCCTCAGTCTGGCTTTGCCAGCCAGCTCCCGCCAGCGGGAGCGTACGGGAGCATATTTCGAAGAGAAGAGATGACGGAGATGACAGGTACGACGGCGACACCGCGCGGTGAGCGCACGCGCGAGGCGACGGATCGCAAGCTCATGCGAGCCACGCTGCAGATTGCGGTGGACCGCGGCATCAGCGGCGTGACCATCGAGGAGGTGGCCCGGCGCTCCGGTGTGGCCAAAACCACGATTTACCGTCGATACCATAATGCCGACGAGCTGCTGCGCGAGATCAGCGCGATGTATCTGGCCATCCCGGATTCCGGCCCAGTGCCCAGCCCCACGCGTGAGCATTTCACGCAACTATTGCAGCGATTGGTCGATTGGGTGCGCGACAACGACATCGACGTCAAGCGCGTGGGCATTGTATTGTCCAGCGAGGCCGAGTTCTTCCAGCACATCGTCGACCAGGTGGTGACCCCGTGGCTGGAGCATGTGGGGGCGTTCCTCAAGCAGGGAGTCGCGCAGGGCGTGTTTCGCGAGGACGTTGACGAGAAGTTGCTGTTGTCCACGATTATCGGGTCTTTGGTGGCGTATGAGGCCATCGAGGGCAAAGCGATGGACGACGACACCGCCTGGGCCTCGCGCATGGCCGATCTGCTGTGGCCAGCATTGCTGAAGTAGCGGTCTTACTCCTGAATCGAAGCCTCCTGGCGGGCGACTTCGAGGGCTTTGTTGAAGGCGTCGGAGGTCCAACTGGCACCGGCGACCTTGTCCACTTTGAGTCCCTTCAGGGGCTTGCCGTCCACTACGCCGTTGATGGCTTTGGCGAAGTCGTCCTGATGGTTCTTGGAAATCGCGGTGAACGGGTGCCCAATGATTTTGACGGTCTCGACGTTGCCGTCCTTGATGGTCAGATGGACGTCGATGGAATCCTCGCCGACCGGGCCGTACTGGCCGTTGATCGAGTAGTTGCCGTCCTTGTAGTTGCCGGTGTCCTTCTTGTCGGACGTGGTGGTGGACGGGTCGTTGTGCGATGAGCCGGAATCGGAGCCGTCGGAGCTATCGGAGCCGTTCGACTGGGATTGCGACTGCTCTTCCTGCGACTTCTCGGTCTCGCCCGAGTTGCCGGCGTACGCATCGTCCATCGGCGTGGCCTTGGATTCGCCGCACCCGGCCAGCAGCGCGCCAGCCACGACCAGTCCGGCCGCCGCCAATGTCGCGGATTTCTTCAACGTATTCTTTTCGGTCATATTCACGCTCCTTAAGCCCCCTCTGACGAGGGGGCTGTCAGCGAAGCTGACTGGGGGAGAGACCATCAGCTTGCCATGTATTCCTCACATACTGCTCGATGCCCCTGACGGCCCTACTCCTCGCCGCCGGTTTTCGCGGCCTTGGTGGGGTCAGCGAAACCAATGGCGGTCTCGCCGTTCTGCGCGCCCTCGACCTGTGCACCCGTGGAGGCGGGCTTGCCGCCGGCCGCCTCGTAGACCTTGCGCGCATCCTCGTCATTCCACTTCTCACCGACGAGCACGCCATGGTTGAGCATGATCTCGCGCTGCGCGCAGCTGGCGACAAGCGCATCGTGGGTGACCACGATAATCGTGGTGCCCTGCTCGTGAAGCTTGCGGAACAGGTCGAGCACGATTTTCTCGTTCTTCTCGTCGAGGTTGCCGGTGGGCTCATCGGCCAGAATCAGCTTCGGGTCGTTGATCAGCGCGCGGGCCACGCACACGCGCTGCTGCTCGCCGCCGGAGAGCTGGCCGGGCAGGTGGTGGGCGCGATCCTTCAGGCCGACCTTTTCCAGCGCCTCCATGGCCTGCTTCTCATCGACCACCGAATGGTAGTACTGGGCCACCATCACGTTTTCCACGGCGGTCAGGTGCGGCACCAGATAGAACTTCTGGAACACCAGTCCGATGAGGTTCTTGCGCACGTCGGCCAGCTGCGTGGCGTTCAGGTCCTCCAGCTTGCGGCCTTCCAGCTTCACGGAGCCCTTGGAGGGCGTGTCCATGCAGCCGATCATGTTCATCAGCGTGGTCTTGCCTGAGCCGGAGGAGCCGACGATGGCGAGCCATTCGCCTTCCGGCACGGTCAAATTGAGGTCGTCCACGGCATGCAGGTCGCCGTAGATCTTCGAGATGTGGTCGAGTTCAAGTAGCATGACGTTCCTCTTTCTTTATTCTTCGCGAAGCACGACGGCGGGGTCGATGCGGGTGGCGCGGTGGACGGGCGGGATGGAGGCGACGATGGCGACCAGCGCGCTGAACAGCACGGAGATCAGCGCCAGCCACCAGTTGAATCCGATGGAGCGTTCGAACACCGCCACGCACAGCCAACTGGCGAGTCCGTAGCCGATTGCGGTGCCGATGAGGCCGCCAATCAGGCCGTAGAGCGATGATTCGATGTAGAACTCGGTGCCGATGGCACGCGAGCTGGCACCGAGGGCCTTGCGCAGGCCGATCTCGTTGCGTCGCTGCGAGACGATCGAGCTGATTGTGGTGCCGACGCCGACGAGCGTCAGCACCAGCACCACCAACGAGACGATCCAGAACAGCGTCTGCAGCATGGTGATGATGCGGGTGTCGGAGGCGGTGATCTTGGTGACCTGCTGCGCCTTGACGTGCATGGAGGTCATGTCGTTGATGCTGGACACCAGGCCCGCGAGATCGCTGGCGCCGGCCGAATACTCGATGACGTCCACGCCGCGCGTGATGCCGGTGAGCTTGTTGACGTCGGCGTTGGTGGCGTAGATGATCGAGTCTTCGCTGCCGCCGGTGTCCACGATACCGGCAACGCGGAATTCGGTGCCGGAGGTGTCCATGATGTCACTGGAGACACGGCCGTCTTTGGTTTGCTGGTCGATCGAGGATTTCGACGAAGTGCCGTTGGCGCTGGCGTTATCGGATGCACGGTAGCCGATGGTGATGGCGGAGCCGATTCTCAGGCCGATGGCGTCGGCGATGTCACGTCCGACCAGCACCTTGCCGTCGGTCGGCCACGAGCCATCGACCACCCAGTGATGGTTGAGGTTCTTGACCTGCGCCGCGTTCACGCCGGCCATCACGTACGGCGAGGCGTTGACACGCACGTTCTCGTAGCGGTAGGTGGCGTATTTCGCGGAACCCTTGGCCTTGACCATTTCAGTGGTGTGCTGCACCATCGCCTTGTCGATGCCGGCCTTGCCGTCGGCATTGGTCGATTCGGTGGGCGTGACAATCAGGTTCGCGCCGTACGCGCGCATCTCCTCGTTCATCTGATGCGGCACGGCGAGGCAGATCATCGCCAGGCAGAACAGTGTGGCCGCGCCGACCAGCGACGCCACCACAGCCATCACCGCGCGCGAACGCCGGCGGAACACGGCGCTGAACAGCATTCTGAAGAACATACCGGTGTTGGTCATCGGTTTCCTCCTTCCACACCTACGTAGATAGACTCAGCGACCATGGAGCACCTCCGCAGGCTTGAGGTTCAGAATCGAACGAATCGATGAGGCGGACGCCAGCAGCACGGTGACGGCCAGCAGCACGAACACCAGCGCGAACACCATCGGCCGCATCGTAATGCCGGAACCGAACACCACCCGGCCTATCAGCTGGGCCACGCCGGAACCGAGCAGCGCGCCCACAATCGCGCCCAGCAGCGAGATTGCCGCCGTTTCGGCCAGCATCAGACGGGATACCGCGGCATCGGTGGCACCAAGCGCCTTGAGCAACGCCAGCTCGCCCGACCGTTCGCCGATCGAGGCGACCATCAGGTTGGCCACGGCCACGGCTGCGGCGATCAGGCTCAGCACGGTCATCAGAATCATCACGGCCTGCGTCTTCTGCAGCACATTGCCCTGCAACGCGGCTACCTGGCGCACCTGCTTGGCCACCGCGCCCGGAATCACCTCTTCGATCTGGTAGGCGATCGAGCTCGGGTAGGCGGTGCAGTACCAGGTCTCCCATTCCTCCTGGCTCAGCGCGGCCGGATTCGCGGCGGCCTTACGGGCCAGGTCGTTCTCCGGCGTGGTCAGGGCCTTGACCTCGATTTTGTCGACCGAATCGGGCAGGTCGGCGAACACCTGGGCCGTGGAGGAGGCGATGTAGAGCGAGCCGTTGTCCTCGTCGCCGGAATCGTAGACGCCGGTGAGCTTGATTTTCTGCTCGTTCTTCTTGCCCGAGGCGGTGGTCTTGTTGAGGGTGATGGTGTCGCCGGTGGTCACACCGAGTTCGGAGGCCAGCGTCTTGCCGATCACGCCCTGATCGGAATCGTCCTTGGGCCACTTGCCGTTCAGCTGCCACCACGAGCGCATGCCTTCCACGCCCACGACGGTGGTCTCGCCGGTGGAAATCTTGAGGTCCTTGTTGAACCACGTGCCGACAACCGGCACGTTGGTGCCGTTCACCATGGCGCGGATGTTGAGCTGCGGCGCGAAGTTGGTGATGTTGAACGACCAGAAGATCGTCTTGATCTTGGCCGCGTCCGACTCCTTCAGAAAAGCGGTCGGGTCGCTGGTGGACGCCGCACCGCCCGACTCGGTGTTGTACAGGTCGGAAACGACCGCGTCCGCCTTGGGCTGCACGGTGATGTTCGAACCGTAGGTGGACAGCTCGGCGTTGAGCTTGTCGCCCACGTCGAACACGACGCCCAGCATCGATACGGACACGGTCGCCGACAGGCATACGGTCAGCGCGATAAGCAGGCGCCGGCGCAGCTGTCGGGTGAACGAGCGAGTAATCATACGCAGAAAGAACATGATTCTTGCCTCCTGCCTGACTCACTGGAAGTGGGCGCTCAGCGCGTCCAGATCCGTAGTTTGAATGGTGATCTTGCCGTGGCCGGTCTTGTACGGGAATGGTATCGGGTTGCAGCCACCCTTGAAGCCGATGGTCGCCAGGTTGATGGCCACCTCGCACTTCTTGCAGATGATCTTGCCGTCCTTCTCGTAGTAGCCGGCGTCACCGCAGTTCTCGCAGGCGTCCAGGCCGATGCCGTACGCGCCACCGTTCTTTCGGATGATGATGAAGCGCATGACGGTGCCGTCCTTGGCCTTGTATTCGAAGCGGTGCAGGTGGCCGTCCTCGACCTGGCTGAAGGGGATGGTGGCCACGCCGTCCTTGAGCGAGTAGGCTTCCGGCGGCGAAAGAGTGATGGTCTGATGGGTCGCGGCGACGCCGACGGTGAGGGTCAGCGTGACGCCGATCATGGCCACGAGGCTCCAGACAGCGGAGGCCACGGCGCGACGGCGGAACGCCTTGTGCTTGCGGCCGATGGCTTCGTTCGCGCCGGTCAGCGGCATACGGAAGCCGGCCGCCACGGAGGCGATGGCCGGAATCAGGAACACGAACGCCTGGGCCATGATCATCCAGTCGTTGTGGTTGATCGACCAGGCGAGGGCCACGAATCCCGTGTGGCCCATCGGGAAACCGCGTGCCTGCAGGATCTGCATGACACCGGTCAGGTGCCGGACGAACAGAATCGCCAGCACCGCGAGCACGGCGGCGGTGAACGAGACACGCACCGCGGTCGAACGCATCGTACGGAAGATCGCGGCCACGATAATCGACATGGCCAGGCCCAGCGCGAAGCCGAGCGCGCGCAGCAACATGTCGGACGTGAAGATCGGGTCGCCGGGCTCCACCCAGATGGTCAGCTGCAGGATCACGTCCGGCAGCGCGTAGAACAGGGTGAGCGCGATGTCGATGGCGGCCACGGCGTTCGCAATGTGCATGAACACCTTGTGCTGCTGCCAATTGGTGGTGATGCGGCGTGCGAACACCACCACGACGATGGTGAGGATGTCGGCAATGATCGCGCACCACAGCACCGGATAGTTGACGAACGTGCGCTGGTTGATCACGGCCGAGGCACGCAGGCCGGCGAATATGGTAGCGGCGATCAGGCCAACAGTCAGGCCGATGAGACGCCAATGCGAGCTTATCGGCTTATCTCGCCCCTCGCCGACCGTGAGCATCACGCTCAGGCTCATCACCAGCAATGCGGGGGCCAAGGTGCCCGGCATCACTGCCACGAATTGTTCAAGCATTCGCGTCCTTTCTCTGTTCACCTTAGGCTCCCCCACCCCTGAGGGGAGCTGTCCGCAAAGCGGACTGAGGGGAGTTTTTAGACCGTCCTAAGAATTATCTCCCTAAAGCGGCGTAAAGCCCCCTCTGACGAAGGGGCTTTCTGCTTAGGCAATCACCACTGACGCGGGGTGTAGTCCCAGTTGTCGAAGGTGACCTCGATGGGCTCGGTCCAGAACTTGTGGTTCTTGACACCGGTCTCCGGGTCAACGTGGAGCATCCAGCCGTTCTTCTCAGGGGACTCGATGGAGAGCTTGAGCTGGTAGGTGCCGGCCTTGTCGAGCTTGACGTTGGCGCCGTAGTGCGGGCCGTCGGAGGCGTTCATCTGCATGAAGGTACCGGAGGTGGCCTGGCCGCCCTCGACTTCCTTGCCGGTGGACTTGTCGATGATGGTGTAGTTCACAGTAAGGTCAGGGACGAAGTCGCCCTTGCCGTAGCCGTAGTCAGTGCCTTCCTGGGAGGCGTGGATGTCGGCTTCCAGGTGGAAGGAAGCGTCAGCAGCCTTCAGACCCATGGAAGCAGGGTACATGTCGATGGGCTGGAAGTAGACGGCGCCCACGGTCAGCGGGCCAGCGGCCTTGTCCTGCTCCTCGGCGGTGCCGGAGGGACCGACCGGGACCTCTTCGAAGCCGGAGGTCTCAGTCGGGGCGTCGGCCTTCTTGGAGTCGTCCTTCTTGGCGGTGTCGGAGGAGCTGGTCGCGGACTTGGTATCGGAAGCGTTGTTGGTGGAACCGCAAGCAGCCATCGAAACAGCCATGGAGCCGGCGAGCAGCACGCCGAGCAGAGCGGCAAGCTTCTTGTCCTTCATCATTTCTCTTATTCCTTTTGTTGTGGTGAATGGATTATTTATTATCTGTTTTTAGTTGTGGCGGCGTGGGCTGGAATCGCTTCCGTTGCCATGTCGCAAGTTGTGTTGCGCAAGATGGTCGCACCGGGCATTGTGCTACGCCTGCGCGCTCTCCTCGTCAGCCTTCGCGTCCGACTTGCTCGCACCGGCCGCAAGCCGGGCCTTGGCCTTACGCTGTTTGGCAAAGCCGACCACGAACAGCGCGATGACGGCGATGGCTGCCAGTACCTGGGCGATGATGCATTCGACGTACGGGTAGAATCCGAGCCAGTCGTTGGTGGGAACGCCCGGCAGGTAGTTGGCGGGCAGCAGGTCGCCCTCGATGAGCGCGTGCACGCCGCCGCCGGCGAAGACAACCACCAGCACGGACATGAGGATCGAGGTGACCAGGAAGAACGGGCCAATCGGAATCTTCACGGAGGTAAAGCGAATCACCAGGAAGATGATCACGAGCACCACGGCGGCGGCGAGTGCGCCGACCACCATGCCATGCGTATCCTGGCTCATCGTGTAGATTGACTGGTAGAAGATCACGGTTTCAGCGCCCTCACGGAACACGGCGAGGAAGCTCAGCATGGCGAGCGAAATCACCGTGCGGGAAGCCACCTTCTCGCCGGATTCGACCTGCGAGGAGACGGAGGCCACCGCGGCTTCGGTCTTTTCCCTGATGTAGCGGTTCCACGCTTCCACCGAGGACTTGTTGAGCATCCAGTTGCTGGTCCACAACAGCATGCACATGGCGACGAGCGCGCACACGCCTTCCATGATCTCCTGCAGCGGGCTGGAGCCGCCGAATGCGAGCATGAAGATGACCGCCACGATGCCGGCACCGGCCAGACCAGCGAGCACGCCCACGTAGATCCACTTGGTGAAACGCTTGTTGCCGGACTTGACGAGGTAGGCCACCACAGCGGCGACCACGAGCAGGGCCTCAAGACCCTCGCGAATCAGAATCAGGAACGCCTGGCCGACCGAGCTGGTGATGAACTTGAGGAAGCCACCCTCCTCATCGGCCGCGCCGCCGTCGAGCTTGGCGGCATCGGTGGTCAGCATGTTCTTCAGGTCGTCGACGTACTTCTTGACTTCGGACGCAGGCTTGCCGGTGTTCATCGAGGAGCGGCACAGCTTGAACTGGTATTCCACCTGGGAGACGCGGTTGCCGCTGATGGCGCTCAGCACGGTCTTCTCGAAGCCGAGCTTCTCGTAGTGCTGGTAGTAGGCGTCGTTCACGAGCGTGGTGCCCTTGGCAGCGTCGCCACCCTCGTAGGCCTTGTAGGCGTTGTCCAAGATCGGAAGCATCGCGTCCGCGACTTCCTTCCAGGTCTTGGCCGTTTCCTTGGTGCGCTTCTTCTTGGCGTCGAGCTCCTTGCGCTCCTTGGCGATCTGCTTCTGGAGGTCTTCGGAGTACTGCTTCGGGTTGGCGAGGTTGGTGTTGGCGTCGAGCTGCTGGGCCGTGGCGTCGAGGTCGGCGGTCAGGTCGTTGACCTTCTGGGTGAGCTGATCGTCCTGGCCTGACGTGAACACCTGGCTTTGCAGGTCCTGGAAGGCCTGCTGCTGCGCGGTCTGCTTATCTGTGCCGATGGTGTCGCTCACCACTTTGTTGAAGTTGGACGTCACGTAGACGGTGGTGTATGCAGCCCCGAAATCGGACTTGGCACCCATTGGGTTGCCGTCCTTGTATTCCTTAAGGCCTTCCTGCAACTGCGCTTCGACGGCCTTGGCAACGTCGGCCCAGGTCGCGTAATCGACGCTGGTGGTGTCGTCGCTCTTGAAGGTGGCAGCAGTGGCAGTGGTTGCCGGCGTCACGGCGAACGCGGACTGCGGAATGATGGCGGAGGGGAGGAAGGTCACGGCGATCATCGCAAACAGAAAAACGATGGCCGCAAATGCACGAGCCGAGACCGTGGCCGACTGCAGACGACCGGTGCTGCCCGACTTCGCGCGCACGCGAGAAACGGCAACGCGCGTATCACGTTCCCGAATCGTGTTCATTTCAGCGGACTGTGCGCAGGCGCGACGAACCATGCTGAATTCCTCTCACTTCAAGTACTCGAATGGTCCAAAACCAACTATGAACTCTATAGAAAAAAATTCTTGAACAACAGTCTTGATTTTCTGACGGGTGAGAGGTAATAGAAGAGGCGTTTTAGTGCTTTTTAACCCCGTAATTATTTCACCATCTGAGATAACTATGCTCAGAGAGGATGGCTATCCCGGAATGTGAACGGTAACACCACAAAAAGCGGCAACGCGAGGAATACCGGAATCGGATACCAAAATAGTGCCATGGGTGAGGCATACAGCGACAGCACCGTGAATGCCAACAAACCGTAAGCGGCCAGTGCGGGGCCGTAGCGTCGTCGCGCAGGCCGCACCACCAGCGCAAGACCCGCAGCCAGCGGAATCCACGTGACGTACAGGGCCATCGAAGTCAGCAGATTGCCTTTACGAACACCGACGCGACCATCCGAACGCGCCCACCGATGAATCGCCCGCAATATATTTTTCTGCCATTGCGGCTTATCGGAGGTACCCCTCAGCGGCGCAAGGTCATGTTCGATGGCGGCAAGCCGTTCGGCTGCCACGGTATCGGCATCGCCGTCGGAAGTATGCTTCCAAGCACCTTCAGTCAGGAAAGATGCCCATTGCCTGAGATAGCTAGGCGTGAACAGGTAGTCGGAATCAGTGGGGTACGCGAAATTGACGCGCGGGTCCCACCATCCGCGAGTCACCCCGGCATAGGCCGTGGCATATTCAGTCGGATGCGCGAGGCCGAGCTGCGCCCAGACCTGCAGGGCCGCGAGTTGTTGCGCCGCGGTTGGCCTAGGGTGCTCGCGCAGAGTGCGGAAGGTCTCATCGGTGCGGTGCGGGTTGATGCCGGCGGCGGCCCAGTCGAGATCCATGATCGCGTTCAGTCGCCGCCGCTGAACCTTGTCTATCGCACTGGGATCATCGTGCGCGAGCCGGGCCACGGGCTGGGTGACCAGGCCCCACACCTCACGTCCGGGCGATCGATTCGCATGCGTGGCGGCCGCGCTTAATGGCGTCCACACGCCCTGCGCCACAACGATGGCAACCGCAAGACACGCAAACGCACGACGCCGCGCGCCTTTGGGCGTACAGACAACGAGCAAACAGCAGCCGGCGCATAGCACGATTATGAGCGCCGTCCGCTTGGAGACGATGGTGGCGAACAACAGGATGACGAACGCGAATGCCACCGGGCGGCGAGCCAGTACCGAGCCGCGCGTCAGACAAGCCTCCACGAACAGCACGGCCAACGGCAGATAGAACACGGCGTGCAACGAGTCCTTACCCATCGTGGTGATTGCGCCGACCACCACATAGTTGGTGGCAAGATAGACGAGGCCTAGACCGATGAGCCAGCGCGGCGAGCCGATTTTGCGGATGTAGCACAGCAGAAACGCGCACCCGGCGGCGAGTAGAACCGCTTGGGTCACGGTGTACAGGGCCTGCCCGATCAGAGGGGAGCCGAGTGCGCTGCCGATATGCCAGAACAAGCCGAACGTGAGAGTATCAAACAGCGGATGCTGAGTGTAGTAGTGGTGCAGACCGGACGATTGCAGATATTGGGCAAGCGTATCGTCGCGCATCGAGCCCGGCCAGGTGAGTATGAGCCACGGTAGCCAGGCGATAGCGATCGTGAGCAGGTAAGAGAGGAATCGCGCGCGCAGCGATGTGGATAACGTGGTCGGGCGGCGGGCCGTGAGCCAACTAAGGATCGCGGATATGCTGCGGTACGTCTTTGAGTGTTTCTTCGATTGGCGCGACCGGCCACCATGTGCTGCGGTTACGTCGGCCGCTGTCCCCTCGTTCATGACTCAACAGCCTAGGCGCGATTGCGGGCGCGCGCCGGGCGAACATCGAAAATTCACCCGGATACGGTGATTTCTTTACCGGGGGTTGTGTAGGTGCGCGCGGGTGTGTGGGCCCTGCACAAGCATGCGGTCCTTGTGCGGGTGTTGCGCGGGACTTTCCAGTGAGCCTTTCACTCGCAGTGATCATTCTTCACATCCGCGTCGCGACACGCGCCACGCCGAAGCGTGCACTTATCCGAAACCTGTGGTAACTTATTCGAGTTGCCTGCGGAACACAGTTCAATTGCGCGCTGCAAAGCATGGAGGATTCGCCTAGTGGTCTATGGCGCACGCTTGGAAAGCGTGTTGGTGTAACAGCCTCACGAGTTCGAATCTCGTATCCTCCGCCCGTATTGAAGCCCCGGAAACCGTTAAAATCATTCGGTTTCCGGGGTTTTGCTTTGGTTCCTTCCGATTGTCGGTTCCCTCCAGGTTCCCTCCGTTTCGACACCTTTGGCCCCGACCTGCCGCGTGTGTCACATATCGGAACCGACGATTCTGAAAACGCCTTCGAGCCTTCGCCTGCCGTGTGTTCGTCATCGAAGTCCGACCGCGCCCCATGTGTCCCGTCAGTGGGCCGATTCGAATCCCTTCATGTTCTCCGCGCAGTTTTTTTCGTTTTGGTTCGCAACAATCCCAGCCTCCGTATCGCAAGCGCATCGCAGCGAATACCGGTCGGCCCAGCGCGAAGGTTCCCCCTGACCCCCTCCGATGAACGCCACACGAACGCATACCTGAACCTAGGAACCTTACCCACACCACTTCCTAGGTTCCTAGGTACCTTCCTAAGTACCGAAACGACTTCCCAAGTTCGGACGATGCCCAGCACAAAGCATCCATACAGGCACATCCGCCAGCACATCACTTTCGCCCGGTAAAGCCACCGATCGTATAGCGCGCCCCCTTGCCACGGCCAATGACCCTCAGCTTCCCACCCTTAACGAGCTTGGACAGCTGGTAGTACGCCTGGTTCGCATCGACATGCAGCAGTTCCATGACATCCGCTTGCAGGGATTTCTCCAGCTCCTCATCGGTCAGTTCCAACAAATTACGGTCACTGGATTGGTAGGTGCCGATAATCCGGCGCAGACGGTCGCGTTCAAGGGGATCGAAATCATCACGGGTCGCATCCGGCACCGGCTGCGCGGAAAAGTCCAAACGTCCCAAATCGGACAGGCGCGTGGCGATCTCGTACGGGTACATCGGCACGCTCTCCGGCGTACCATCCACCTTCATACGGCGTCGCAACACCTTGCCCGACTTGGTCGAGACCACGCTGCGGGATTTCGGCACATCGATCTGCATCACCGGATTGACAGCAGAAGCCTCACTTTTCTTCATGGACTCCCTTCTCGCGTCGATTGGCCGAATGCGCGGCGGGACGGGATGGAAGCACAACTGGGAAACCGTGGATGCACATTTTGCCCATTGCCATCGCACCTGCAACGAACTCTTCGAAAGATATTATCCGGATTGAGTGACCATTCAGTTAGCGAAGTTCAAAAATGCGTAATCACCAGTGCACCACTGGTATGCCGATGCATCTGATTGGCCAAAGCGTCGATAGTTCACCGTCACCGTACGGGAGTAGGGAGTAGAGTGGCGGCGTCGACCGACGCATGTTCTCGCCATAATTTCAATCCCGAAAAGGAGCCTCGTCGCAACCATGACATCACATCTTGCCGAAGCAGGACGCACGTTGGTTCCCCGCAAGGAAGACAGATACGGTCTGCTCTCCCCCGCCTTGGTGGTGCTGACGTTCGTCGCCGGGCTGGTGGACGCGCTGAGCTACCTGTCGCTGGGGCATGTGTTCGTGGCCAACGTGACCGGCAACATCGTGTTTCTTGGGTTTTCGATCGCCCATGCCCAAGGCTTCGTCTGGTGGACGTCGGCGCTGACGCTCGTCTCCTTCATGGTCGGCGCGCTTATCGGCGGGCGCATCATCCGGCGATTCGAGGAGAACCGGGCCAAGCATCTGTTGGTTTCTACCTGCGTGCAGGCGTCGTTCGTACTCGCCGCGCTAATCGGTGTCTATCTTTTGAACCAGCTCATCACCGGCCCCGCAGACGATGCGTCCGGCGTCTCCTCGATTGCACGGCTTGCACAGACCACCCAGGCCTCACAGGCCTCACAGCCGAGCCTGAACTTCCCCACCGCACGGCACATCGACCTGCACATCATCCTGCTGATCGTGCTGCTCGCCCCGGCAATGGGCATCCAGAACTCCACCGCCCGCAAGCTGTCGGTGCCGGACCTGCCCACCACCGTGCTCACGATGACGCTGACCGGCGTCGTCGCAGACGCTTCGGCACACGGCCACCAGCAGTCGAAGCTCGGGCGGCGTGCGGTCGTAATGCTGGCGCTGGCGTCTGGCGCGCTGACCGGCGCGCTTCTGCAGGCGCACGGACACGAGAACATCATCTTGATGGTGATGCTCGGGTGTCTGCTGGCGGTCATCGCGATGATGATTCCGCACGTCCATTCGGATGCGCCGTGGGTCACCGGCCGGCAATAGCCTCTGGCGCATACTTTCGCCATATGAGACAAAAACGGCCACGCCACAGCGCAACCAGTAGGAAACGCCCGGCAATCTCGGCTCTCCTCGATATGTTGGATACCCGTTGTTTGAAACAGGCCCTCCGCAAGATACAAACAGGGGCAGTGAGAAGGAGAGGTAGATATGACTGACGCACAGCAGGCGAACGGCAACCAGCACGAATCCCAGAACCAAGCAGAAGCGACGGCACAGCCGCACAACAAGCGAGTGACGAAGTGGGTCGCTATAGTGATTGCCATCGTGGCGGTGGCGATTATCGCCGCGGTCGCGGTGTTCGGCACCCGCGCATACAGCGCGTCTCAGTACGATAGCGCAGTGGCCGCCTGCGCCGCCGCCTCGGAAGACGTACGTAACGCCACCAACGACTACAACAACTTGGTCAATGGCGATGCTGCAGAAGCCGCCGCTCTGACCGAGGCAGGCGTCTCGGACGCCTCCGCTCTCGACGCGCTGTCCAAGGAACTGACCGTGGAACTGCCGACGTACGAAGGCTGCGTGGCCGACGACACCAAGGGCTACCAGGCCGCGACCAAGAAACTCGAACAGCAGGTCACGTGGTACCACGAGCACACCACGTCGCTGCAGAAGGCTGTTGACGCCGTCAACGCGGTCAAGAAGTAAGACGAGGGCGGTCTTCCCTCACGTTTTCAGGATCGGACAGCGCTCAAGTCGCGGCAACGCGCGATGTCGGCCGGTCCTGCACGGCCCGAAACGGCAGAAATCCCGCGCCCCTTACGTTCGGACGCGGGATTTCTGCCGTTTCTGAGTCACGGATTGGGACTATAGCCCAGTCTTTGCCCCAGAGTTGTCTATTCAGGATTACCCTCTCGGCCGTATCTCATGAGCAGGACGTGTAAAAACAAAAAACCCTCGCTAATCCGCGAGGGTTATTGGCTGGGGTGCCTGGACTCGAACCAAGAATGGCTGAACCAGAATCAGCTGTGTTGCCAATTACACCACACCCCAATTTGGCTTGGCGTAGCAACTCCGAAGAGTTGTTCGTCGTACCCCCAACCGGATTTGAACCGGTGTTGGCGCCGTGAGAGGGCGTAGTCCTAGACCGCTAGACGATGGGGGCATATTCAGTTTTTCAACCGGCTGCGAGGCGAACCGCGCAACAGGTAGATATATTACGCGCTACCCTGCTCTCACGCAAATCCCGGCGTGTCGCGCCATTTTCCGCCGTTCTGCGGGAACACCCCATGCAACGCGAAAGCGGGCATCCGTATGTACGGATGCCCGCCATGCGTCACGCTCCCATCATCCGCCGGCGTGCGGTGGACGACGCATCACAGATGCGCCCGCAGGCCCTTGAGACGGGCGACGGTGATCGGCTTGCCAACGATCTCCATGGACTCGAACAGCGGCGGGGAGACGCGGCGGCCGGACATGGCCACACGGACCGGGCCGAAAGCGAGGCGCGGCTTGTAGCCGCCCTCCTCAACCAGAGCCTTGTTCAGGGTCTCATGCAGGTTGTCGGTCTTCCAATCGGCCTCATCCACACCCTCGAGGGCGGCGATGGCGGCGTCCAGCACTTCGCCGGCGGAATCCTTAAGCTGCTTCTTGGCGTCATCCGCAGGCTCCAGATACTCCTCGGTGGACAGCAGCGCGCCGACCATGCCGGCGACCTCGCCAAGCAGGCGTACACGCGGCTGGACCAACGGCGCGGCGGCGGTCAGCACCTCACGCTCACGATCGGTCAGGGCATCCCAAGAATCGGCGGAAACCACACCGTCGCGGTGCAGGTACGGCACCGAGCGGCGCAGGAAGTCCTCGGGCTTGAGCATACGGATGTGCTCGGCGTTGATGGAGATGGCCTTGTCGATGTCAAAACGGGCCGGGTTGGCCTTGACATCACGCACATCGAACTTCTCGACCATCTCGTCCATGGAGAACACGTCGCGGTCGGGGGCGATCGACCAGCCGAGCAGCGCCAGGTAGTTGAGCAGACCCTCGCGGATGAAGCCATTGTCGCGATGGTTGAACAGGTTGGATTCCGGATCGCGCTTGGAGAGCTTCTTGTTGCCCTGGCCCATCACGTACGGCATGTGGCCGAACAGCGGCATCTCCTTGGCGATGCCGAGTTCCATAAGGTAACGGTAAAGCACGATCTGACGCGGCGTGGAACTCAGCAGGTCCTCGCCACGCAGCACGACGTTGATTTCCATCATCGCGTCATCGACCGGATTGGTCAGCGTGTACAGCGGGTCGCCGTTCGGGCGCACGATCACGTAGTCCGGCACGCTGCCGGCTTTGAACTCGATGGTGCCGCGAATCAAATCGTCGAAGGCGATGTCTTCATCGGGCATGCGCAAACGCAGCGCCGGCTTGCGGCCTTCGGCGCGGAAGGCGGCCTTCTGCTCATCGGTCAGGTTGCGATCGTAACCGTCGTAGCCGAACTCAGCCGGACGGCCGGCGGCAAGGTTGCGCTCCTTGATTTCCTCAGGAGTGGAGAAGGACTCGTAGGCGTAGCCGGCTTCGAGCAGCTTTGCGGCAACATCCTTGTAGATGGCGGTACGCTCGGACTGACGGTACGGGCCGTGCGGACCGCCCACGTCGATGCCCTCGTCCCAGTCGATGCCCAGCCAACGCAGGGATTCGAGAATCTGGTTGTAGCTTTCTTCGGAGTCGCGCACGGCGTCGGTGTCTTCGATACGGAAGATCAGCGTGCCGCCGGTGGCGCGAGCTTCCGCCCAGTTGAACAGGGCGGTACGAATCATGCCGACATGCGGGGTTCCGGTCGGCGACGGGCAGAAGCGAACACGAACGTTCTTGGGCAGTTCGGGTTTGGTGTTTTCAGCATCAGTCATAGTCCCCTATTGTGCCGCGCGCGCCGGACGCGACGGCCCACGGCGGCGGGGCCGAAACCGTTGCGGAACGCCACTCGGCGTGGATGTTGAACGCCGCGCCCGCTCAATGAGAGAATGGAGGGACGCAATCGTCTTATGAAAGGGGAATCAATGACCGATCCCAGCAACGCGCCCGCACCACCCACGCCCACGCCCACGCCTAACGGCGGCCCCATCCAACACCACTCAGGCACGCCCGAATATGGAGCCCCCACCGCGACGCCTGCGGGGCAGGATCACGGTCGTTTCGCCGCCCCGGCGTCAGCGGCGCAGCAGCAACCCTACGGCCAGCCCATCTACGGCCAGCAGGAGTATGGCCAGCAGGAGTATGGCCAGTCCTACGGCCAGTCCGCTCCGAACGCCAATCCCTATGCCCAGCCGTCCCCCGTCTACGGCCAGGTTCCCCCCACCTACAACCAGTACGCGGCCCCCACCGGCGCGGTGCCGCTGAACAAGCCGTACTACGGATGCCCCTTCTCCGAAGCCTTCCTCCGCTTCTGGCAGAAATACACGGTGTTCAGGGGACGCGCCTCCCGCAGTGAATTCTGGTGGTGGACGCTGGCCGCCGTCATCATCAACGCCCTGCTGTCCCTGCTCGGCGACGTCACGGACGGCAGGCTGGACTTCCTCACCAGCCTGTGGAACCTGGCCATCGTCGTCCCCGGCCTGGCGCTCGCCGTCCGCCGCCTGCACGATACGAACAAGCCCGGCTGGTGGGTCGCCGTCTTCTGCGGCATGATGACTCTGGGACTGCTCATCATGATCGTCGGCGGCGGCGCGGCGTTGTACGGCGCCATCGGCGCCATCGGCCACAATTACGCTTACGGTTATGGCTACGGCTATGAGGCTCTGGCAACCGGCGGCTTCGGCGCGTTGGCCATCGGCGGATTGATCATGCTGGCCAGCGCGGTCACCGGCATTGTGTTCATGGCCCTGCCCTCCAAGCCGGAAGGCGCACGGTTCGACGACGACGCGGCGATCGGCACCGCACCCCAAAACGCCTACGGTATGCCGCACGGTGCCTCCGCCGCCCCGGGATTCCCGGCTCCCGGCACCCCCGCCCAAGACTTCGGCCAGACCGTCCCCACGTATGGGCAGAACCAGCAGCAATACGGGCAGACTCCACAATACGCACCGGCCCCGCAATACGGCCAGGT
Source organism: Bifidobacterium sp. FKU (assembly GCF_026016385.1). Taxonomy (NCBI): domain Bacteria; kingdom Bacillati; phylum Actinomycetota; class Actinomycetes; order Bifidobacteriales; family Bifidobacteriaceae; genus Bifidobacterium; species Bifidobacterium sp. FKU. Next base: position 218,748 of record NZ_CP092888.1, on the reverse strand, counting down.
GCCGCCCGAACACGAGAACGCCGGCCCGGACTCCGGCGAAACCCGCTGAAGCGACGTGCATCAACGGTGAGGCCCCGCTCGAGACGAACGGGACCTCACCGTAATCGGCGGCGGCATGCCGCGCCGCCGTGCATCATCACACGTCAAGCGTCTCCACCGACAACGTCTGGGAAAGCGTATGCGACTCCCCCGGCGCCAACGTCACACCGCGGTCGCGGCATGCCGCCGCCTCCACCGCCACGAAACCACGCCATTCGCCCGGTCTGGCGCAACGCATATGGTCCCCTTCCTTGCCCGGGTTCCATACCACGGTCTGCGGCGAGCCGGATTTGACGATATGCACCACGCGGCCCAGAACGGCGTCGCGCAACTGCACGGACGAATCCGAATAATACACGCGATCCACCGGCCGTTCGCTGAACGTCACCGCCTCCGGCTCCTGCAATCGCGACGGGAAACCGGTCGCGGTGGCGTCCAGATACGTCGCCCCCCGCAGACCCACCAGACCGGCGTCGGATACATCTCCCACATGCAGATAGGAATGCAGCGCGGCCTCATACGACATCGGAACATCACCGGTATTGACGACGGTCAGGCTCATCGTCAGCGTGTCAGCGGCATGCACGTCGTATGTGGCGCGGAAGCGCGCCTCCGGCTCGTCGTCAAGCCACGGCACTTCGCCATCCGTCAGACGCTCGGAATCCATCACATACCGCACCCGGTCATCGGTGAACCCCTCCTCATCCAGCGTCCACCGGCGCACCCTTGCGAATCCGTGGGATGGCGTGATCGCCAGCTGCCGGCCATGCGCGAATCCGGGCCCGAACCACGGAAAGCAGATCGGAACCCCGCCGCCGAGCGGCTTGCCGGGTTCGATGCGCCACGTGCTCGGCGTCCACACCACATCCGGCTGTCCTGTCGGGGCCCAGCGCAGCAGATGCGCTCCGTAATCGCTGATTACCGCGCTGCCGCCATCGTTGACAAGCGTGCGCAGATTGACATCGTTGTCCATAGACCTTCCACTTCCATTGCACGGACGATACTGTTCACCCCATAGGATACCGCCGCGGCGAAAACGATGGCAAGACGATCGCAAACCGGCGGCGCGCGACGCCGCCCACGTCGTCCGGCACCGGCTACAGCTCCACGGCCTCCTTGCCCGGATCGTCCTTGATGTGGGCGAACTTGGCGGCCAGAGCCTCCTTGTTGCGCTTCTCGTCCTCCTCCTTGGCCCTCCTCTTGGCCTCGCCCGGATCCCAAAGCACATCGTCATGATGCTTGGTCCATTCGTCGCGGGCCAAAGGGGCGATGTATGCGGCGGTGGCGGCCAGGGTCCCGGCGTCCCCGGACCCGGCACGGGCATCGAGAAGCTCGGAAATCTGCCGATCGGTCAGGCAGATACGCGGAATCGAGCACTGTTCGCGCAACTCATTGACGTACAGCAGAATCGGCAGCACGGCGGTCGCCCGAGCCCGGGCGTCGGCGCCGGCGTCTTCGGCCACCACGCCCAGCAACGCATCGCATACGGCGAGCGCGGTGGCGAAACGGTCGGCGACGTCCTCAGGCTCGCCGGACGCGGCCAGGCGGCCCTGAACGGCGTCGGCCTCGATCTGCGACTCCACGTCGGCTATCGTGGCGCGGACGGCGTGCGCGACGGAGTCGCTCCAATGGACGCCCAGCGTCGCGGCGGCGTCGAAGACCAGCCGCGCATCACCGGATGTGCAATACCCGGCCATCGTATCGTAGGCGTCATTGGCGGCAAGCAGCGCATCAACGATGTTCTGCGGACGGCCGGGAATCTCATCGGCACCCTCATACACGAATTCGGCGTCGGGCACGGTGACGTCCTCGCCGGTCAGTACGCGGGCGAACGCGCGGGTGAGGCGCACCTGCAGATTCTCCGCGTACTTGGCGTCATTGTCCATTTGCATGGCTTCGGTCAGCGGCCATAGGCCGATAAGCGCCGAGCCGGCTTCGGCGGCCTCAGTTACCGCCGGCAATGCCGCGACCTGTGCGATTGCCTCACGATTGAGTTCAATGGTCATCTATGCTCCTTCGCGTCCACCACTCGATTGTAGTGCGTCTCGGCTCCCCTCTCCGAGGGGAGCCAATGTCCTAACACCAGTGTGCCGTTACTTGACGTTGGCTGCTGGGTCGACATACGTGATTGACATCACACGGCCGGTTTCGTTGTCATACGTCACCGAGGTCACGGAGGCGAGCGCCGTGTGCCGCAGGAACATCCAGTGCTCGGGGTGGCCGGTCTCCAGATAATGTCGATAACTGAAAATCGGCGATTCGTGGCTGACCACCACAATCTGCTCGCCGGGGTGCTGGGCCACCTTCTCGCGGGCGAAGTCGTCCATACGCGCCGCGATGTGCTGATAGGACTCGCCCCAGCTCGGCTTGTACAGGTTGGTGACGAGCTTCCAGTTGCCGTTCTTCCACAGCGCGCCCTCGCCATGGCCGATGCGCTTGCCACGGAACTCGTTGCCGGCCTCAATCACCCGTTCATCAGTGGTGAGCGTGAGCGGAGCCTCGCCACGAGCCTCGCGCACGGGGTTCAGCGCATCGAGAATCGCGCCGGCGGTCTCGCGCGTACGGTCGAGCGGCGAGGAGTAGACGGCTGCAATCGTATTGGTTTGGGGATTCTTGGCCAAGTACGCGGCGGTGGCTTGGGCCATGCGACGGCCAAGGTCGGAAAGATGGAAGTCGGGCAGTCGCTCATAGAGCAGATGGCCGGGGTTGTATACCTTGCCATGCCGGACGAAATGGATGGTGGTAGCGCTCATGAGTCGCCTTTCTGCTTCCCGCCCTGAAGGGCATGAGAACGTTGTCTTAATATCTCCAATCTACCGCGTGTCGCGGAGTGGACACCCGTAGAGTATCCGTGACGCAAATATGCGGATGGGAAAATCCGACGCAAACTTTGCGCGACCATGGACAACACATCATTCGATGAGGGCTTCGCCGGCCACGCCACGCCAGCGGGGGACATCCAATCGGGAGCGGAAAGGAGCGTAGTGCTGTTATGTCCAATAACTCGTCCAACTCGAACTCGAGCACCATTCTGGCCGGCATCAAGGAAGTAGGCCACAAAGTCTTTGGTGGGTATGCGGAACTACTGCGCATTCCGCATACCGCCCGTTATTCCATCGGCTCGGTCATCGCCTGCATGCCATTCCCGATGGTCGGCATGACCATCACCATTTCCGTACAGCATTATTACGGCAACTATTCGCTGGCCGGCATGCTCACCGCCATTCAGGCGATTGCGCTGGCCGTGGCCACGCCGCTGCTGGGCAAGCTGACCGACAAGTTCGGCCAGAGGCAGGTCTCGATTCCGACGATTATCGTTTGGATTGTGGCCGCCATCGCGCTGGTGACGGCGATTACCAACCGCGCGCCGGAATGGGTGCTGTACTGTCTGACGCCGTTCCTGGCCGCCATTCCGCCGTGGGGCGCGATGAGCCGCGCGCGCTGGACCAAGATTCTTAAGGGTGACCGGGAGCGCACGAACCGCGCGCTGTCGCTGTGCGGCGTGCTCGACGAATGCATGTGGGTGATCGGCAATCCGCTGGCCTCCACGCTGGCCGTGATCTCCGGTTTGCTGGCGTTCTCGTTCACTGGCATGTGCGTGGTGATCGGTGCGCTGATGTTCCTGACCGAGCTGACCACCGAGCCGCCATCGCAGACCGCGCTGGCGCGCGCCGAGGGCATCTCCCGCAAGGAATACCGTGAGCGCGAGGCCGCCAAAGCTGAGGCGCTGAAGGTGGAAACCGCCGCCGAGGAGACCCGCCGCCGTCTTGAGCGTGAAGGCGTGACCGATGAGGCCACGATTAACGCAGCCATTAAGCAGGCGGTCGCCGATGCGCGTTCGGGCAAGAAGGCGTCCATTTGGGGTCCGGGTCTGATTGCGGTGTGCGTCACCTGGTTCGGTTTGGGCGCGTTCCAGTCGGCCACGGGCATCTCGATTATTGCGTTCGCCACCGAAGCGAATATGAAGCAGTACACGGGCTTTGTGTTTGCCTGCTTCTCCTTCAGCTCGCTGATGGGCGCATTGGTGTATGGCGCGAAGAACTGGTCAATTGCCCTGTGGAAGCGCTTCTACTTCTGCCTGGCCGTGGTGAACATCGGCATCAGTACGTTCCTGTTCGCCAAGCATCTGTGGGTAATCATGATCATCTACTTGATTATTGGCGTATGCCAGGCCCCGACGTGGATCAACGGCAACCAGCTCATGTTGCATCTGGTGCCGCCCTCTCGCTTGACCGAGGGCATGGCGTGGATGGGTGCGATGAACTCCATCGGCTCCTCCGCCGGTTCGGCGATTGCCGGCCAGTTCATTGACCGCATGGGCTCGCATGGCGGCTTCATGGTGGTGACCACTTTAGCACTGGCCTCGCTGGTGATTGCGCTGATTGGCTTCAAACAGATCAAGGGCTCCACCGAGCAGCCGGCCCTTACCGAAGTGAGCGTGTGAGACAAAAGCTAAGCCCCCTCTGACGAGGGGGCTTAGCTATACGTCAAAACGCTACTTCGACCAGCCTTTGGGCGTGTGTTCCAGGGACCAGATGCCGAGCTTGTGGGAGAAGCTGTTCTGCCACTTGGCTTCAAGCTCCTCAGCATTCAGTCGATTTTCAGCGGACTTCAGACGGTTCATCGCATTGGTGTGCGTATCGTCGAGCAGCCACTTGCGAATCAAGAAGTTCCAGATCATCACCACGGCAGTGGCCACCAACTTGCCGATATTGGTACGCAACAGATATTCGGCATGCTGCGATACATAGGCATCGTGGTTCATGCCATAGGTGGAAATCCAGATAATCGCGTCATTCATGAACAGACCGACTACAGCGCCCACCACGAAGATAAGGATCTCCATCCAGCGCGCCATGTCATCACGATGCTTGAATACGAATTTCATGCTCGCCAGATAGTTGAAAATCAGCGAGATGATGAAAGAGATGGTGGCAGCCAGCACGTTGTGCATGTGGAATATGCCAACCAATAGGTTGAGGATACCCCAGTCGATAACAAAGGCGATGACGCCCACAATGCCGAACTTCATCAGCTGTTCAATCAATTTTCTCACAAGGGTATTCAACACTATTGGGCTGACTGCGGAACATATATTGGCTGAAAAGGCCAATAATCTCCCCAATTGGCCTTGCCCCGGTCCGCTCTGCGAGCAGCTTCCTACGTCCGCATGCCATGTTCAACAGCAGCCGCTGAGGCTAGACTGGAAGTGAACCGAATCAAGGAGGAATTATGCCCGTTATTCACACTCATGTGTCCGTGTCCACCACCCCTGAGCAGCGCGAGGCGTTGAAGGCCGCCTATGGCAAGGCGATTACCGCCGTGCCGGGCAAGTCCGAGGGCTGGCTGATGTGCCCGTTCGAAGACAATATGCCGATCTACTTCGGTGGTAGCGATGACCAGCCCGCCGCCTATGTGGAGGTCAACGTGTTCGGCCGCTCCGTGCCGGGCTCTGCTTGGGAAAAGCTGACCGAGAGCATTATGGCCGCGCTGAACTCCACGCTCGGCATTCCCGAGGACCGCACCTACATCCGTTACACCGCCACCACCGACTGGGGCTGGAATGGCGGCAACTTCTAGTTCGCGTATTCTGGCTCCCCTCAGTCAGCTTCGCTGACAGCTCCCCTCAAAGAGGGAAGCTCAGATATAGAAAGCCCGCCGGTGGCGGGCTTTCTACGTTTCAAGGGGCTGATTTCCAACATTCAGAAGCTCTACTAGCGTTTCAAGGGGCTTCTAAAACAAGAAACCCGGAGTATAAACATTGCAGTTTCAATGATCATACTCCGGGTTTCGCAATCGAAGAGCCCCTCGAAACGCAGATGGACCTCCGGAAAACCGGAAATCCGCCCCTCGAAAGCGAGTTACCTCACCTCGTGCCTGTCATCAGACGATCTTGGGCATAGGGGTGGTGAGGCTGGTGGTCAGGTTGACGTGGACCAGACCGGCACCGGCATGCACCTCGACCTTCTTCAGGGTCACGGTGCGCTCTTCTTCGGGGGCACGGTCGTTGTCGGTCATGGTCGCCGGGGACTTGACCGCCACGAACGTCAGATTGTCCAGCGAGATGCCTGCGCTCTGGCACAGTTCCATGGCCTCGGACACAGACTCGGTGAAGCCCGGCTTGTAGATCACGCGCTCGGCCGGTACGCCGTAGGCGTTCTCGGCCACCCACTTGGCGTTCTCGGTCAGGGCCATGCCCTTGTGCGAATGCGGTTTGGCCGGCATGGAGCCGTTCTGCAACGCATCGACGAAACCGTCAAGCTGCGGGACCAGCGCCTCGCCGCCGTCGCGGAACAGATTGCCGACGATCGGCGTGCGGAAGCCTAGCTCATCGGCGGTGGCCTGCAGGGACGGGACCTGATCGTCCTCGCCTTCCCACAGGTTGATGAGCGGGAAGGTCGGAATGTCCAGGTTCTCCAGGCGCTGCACGTGGAACGGGTAGCGCCAGGCCAGCTCGGGATCGTCGCGCCAGGTGGAGGCGCGGGTCACCACGATGGCGGCGGACGGCCACTGCGCGCCATACTCGCGACAGGCGATGTCCAGCCACTTCTGGGCACCGGCGTCGGTGCCGTAACCGGCTTCGACGACAACCACATCATGCAGAGCGCAGGCCATTTCCACGGAAACCAGCGTCGGAATGCCGATGGACACGTTGGCGAACGGGCCACCGTGCACGTAGACCGGGGAGCCGTTCACGGTCTCGGTCTTGGCCGGCTTGACCGCGTCGGCCAGAATGCCGGTGATGCGCCACAGGTCCACGAACTCGCCGAAGGTCACGGCCTTGCCGTCCTTGGTGCCGGCGATCATCTTGGATACACGCTCGGAAATCTCATCCATCGAGCGGGAGAGCACCATGATCTGCATGAGCTCGCAGGTCGGCGTGAGCACGACCTTCTCCGGCACGTTGCCCTTGCCGTAGTCCACGGCGGTGGAGCGCAGGGAGCGGCTCGGCACCTCGGAGACACGCGGCACGAGAATCGTGTCAAGCTTGCCTTCATCGATGGCCTTCTCGGCGAAGGAGACGAGCAGGTTCTGGGCCGCCTCGATGGCGCCCATTTCGCCGCACAGACCCCAGTCGATGAGCTCGGGGTGGGTCAGGGATGCCTTGCCGCCGCCGGAGGCACCGCCCTTGGAACCGGCTGCGGTGATGCCCATGCTCGGCTGACGCAGCACGGCGGCCGCATCAATGCCACGCTTGTTCAGGGCGTCGATCAAGGCGATGGTCGTGGTGGTCTTGCCTTCGCCGCGCGATGCCTTGAGTGGCGTATCGGCGGTGACGAGCACCACCTTGCCGTGCTTGCACGGGGCGTCCGGGTTCTCGGCCAGGTACTTCATGTAGCCGAATGCGTCGATCTTCTGGACCAGGCCGTACTGGCTGGTGAAGTCTTCGATGGTGGTCATTTAATGCCTTTCTGTGTTGATGATGGCGGAGCGGGGTGGTGGGGCGGCCGCCGCCGCCTCTTCGCCTAGAAACAGCCCACTGGGCTGTTTCTTAACAGCTTAGCCCCTCAGTCCGCTTCGCGGTCAGTTCCCCTCAGGGAGGGGAGCTCAATACGGACTAAAAGTCGGACATGTGGAAGCCGTTCTTCATCTCCATGCTGCGAGCGTACAGCACGGAGTCAAGCAGCTTGTCGGTTTCCTCCTTGAGCTGGTCGGCCATGGTCTGGTTGGCGGTGGCGAGAATCTCGCGCACTTCGGGGTTACGCAGCGCGGCGATGGTCTCGTCCGGGGTCATCGGCTGCACATCACCGTCTACGTTATCCGCCTCGAATTCCTCTTCGGCAGCAGACTGCGAGGCTTCCTCGGCGGCCGTCAAGCCAAGGCGTGCCACCTGCTCATCGGTGGCAGACACCAAACGGTGACCCATCGCGCCGGTCTTCTCCTGGTAGCGCTCGACGGCGTTGGACGTGGAGCGGAAGGCGCCATCGCATAGGGCTGCGATGATGCGGTTGGCCCAGTAGAAGTTCTCGGAAGTCACGCGGGTGGTGGTGTCTTCGAGGTAGGCGGGCGTGGCGTCCACGTTCGGGAAGAACGGTACCAGCGTGTTGAACGGGTTGGACCCGTATGCCATCCACTGAATAGCTCGGGAAGCCTGCGGGCGGTACGGGCGAATCTGCATCACCGCAAGCTGGCTCTGGCGGTTGATGCCGATCGGACGGTACATGTGGCGTGTGCGCTCATCGCCCAGCTGGCCGTACGGATCGAACGGAGTGCCCTGGTAGTGGGAGCTCAGCACGTACTTGATGTCTTCGATGGTCACCTTGCGCTCCGGCTGGCGGGCCCACGGGATGTCGTCGGAGGTGGGCTTGTGGTCGGCGTCCGGGCCGTCCCACACCTCGTCGTACGGGTTGAGGAAGCGCTGCATGTACCAGGCGCGCGGGGTGTTGTACACGTGGTCGGAGTCGGAGTGGGAGCCGAAGGCGTCGCGCGGGTTGAACGGGGTGGTGTTCTCCACCGCGAGGTCCAAATGGTTGGTTTCGATGAATTCGGCAAGGTCTTCGGAACACATGTGCGCTTCCTGGTCACCCAGGGCGTCCTCAAGGTCGAATTCGTCGATACCGAGCTGGTTCGGCATGGTCACGTAGGCCTCGTCCGGCACTCGCTTGGCAATCCAGTGATGGCCGCCCACGGTTTCCAGCCACCAGATTTCGTTGGAGTCAGAGAAGGCGACGCCGTTCATCTCGTAGGTGCCGAACTCCTCGAGCAGTGAGCCGAGGCGCTGGACGCCCTCGCGCGCGGTCTTGACATACGGCAGCACAATGGTCAGGAAGTCCTCTTCGCCGATGCCGCCGGGCACCTCGGGCTCATCGCCCTTGGCCGGCGTGTATTCCACGAACGGGTCGGCGCCGAGCACGCGCTCGTTGGTGGTCAGGGTTTCGGTGGCGCTCATCGCCACGTTCGCCTCGTTGACGCCGGCCTCGCCCCAAATACCTTCCTTGAGGTCCGCGTTCGGCACGGCGGTGTACTGCAGCGGGTCGTCCGGCAGGGTGATGGTCAGGTGGGAGATCACCGACTTATACTCACGCGGCTGCTCGCTTGGTTTGACGACGATGAAGCGCTTCGGATTGAACTCGCCGTTGGCGGAATCCTCGTTGCGGGCGATGATGGTCGAGCCGTCATAGCTCGCGTCTTTGCCTACCAGAATCGTGGTGCAGGCCATAGTGTGATGGTGTCCTTTCTTTGTTGTGGTCACGCTCCCGCTGGCGGGAGCTGAACGACGAAGTCGGACTGAAGGAGGTTTTGTACTGACCCACCCCTCAGTCAGTGATGCTGACAGCCCCCGCCTGCGGGGGCTCATGTGGCTCACGCCTTGCCGGTCAGGAAGACGCCGTCGGTGTCGGGAGTCTCGCCGCTGGCACGCAGCGCGTGCAGCAGTTCGTTGAGCCAGAATCCCTGGTTCAATCCGGGAAGCGGCTTCTTGGTGGCCCACACCTGCAGGTAATACTCATGATCCTTGTCCGGCGGCTGCGGTCCGTTGTACCGCATAATCACGGCCGGGTCAGTGCTACGACCAAGGAACTTGGAGGCCGAAGAATTGCGGCCTTGCACGGTCTCCGGAATCATGGCTGGCAGCTGGCGGGAGAAGTCCGGCGGGATGGCCAGCGCATGTGAGTCGTTGAAGTCGTACATCAGCGCGCCGATGGGCAGGTTGGCCACGGACCAGTGAATCCACTCGAAACCGCAGACCGGAATCGAATCCGGATCCACGAACTCCCAGTGCAGGTAACGAGCTTCGGGGTTCACATCATCGATGTAGAACGGGAAGGAGACCACAGGCACGCCACCATTGAAATATTCAGGGGCCGCGGCCTTGGCGAAATCGTCCGGAATGACGGTGAAATCGGCGGAAATCTTCATACCCACCAGTGTATCGCGAGCCATGTTGCAGATTTCAGTCTGCGGCAACTCAAAACGCCATCACAATACATGGTGATATCCAAACACGACTGAGGGCCTCCCCTCGACGGAAGGGAAGCCCTGGAATACCGAAAATGCCTTGCTTCCCATTCTCAAAGAGATAGAAAACAAGGCATCATCCCAATTATTCAGCCGATTGCTCGGCCACAGTCACTCAGCCGGAGTGTAGAAGTCGCCGTTGAGGGCCTTGGCGGCCTTCTCCTGCGCTTCTTCTAGCGTCCAGCTGGCCAGCTCGGCGCGCACATCGTCCAGAGCCACCGGGGTCATGGACAGCGAGTTGACGCCGATGCCTGCAAGCACCACGGCCAAATCCGGATCGGCGGCAGCCTCACCGCACACGCCCACCGGCATGCCGTGCGCGTTGCCGGCGTCGGCGATGAGCTTGATGGCGCGCAGCACCGCCGGGTGCCATGCGGTCTGGTAGTTGGCGACCGAGCCGAGCGTACGGTCGGCGGCCAGCGTGTACTGGGTCAGATCGTTGGTGCCGATCGAAACGAAGTCGGCCACCTCGGCCACCTTGTCTGCCATAAGCGCGATGGACGGCACCTCGGCCATCACACCGACCTTCTTCAGCCCGAAGGACTTGCCGAGCTTGACGAAGTAATCGGCCTCATGCTCGTCAGCGACCATCGGGGCCATGACCCACAGGTCGGCCTCGGTCTGGGCATCGGCGGCGGCGAGCGCCTTGAGCTGGCCTTCGAGCACGTTCATGTGAGCCTTCAGCGTGCGCAGACCACGCAGGCCGAGGGCGGGGTTCGGCTCGTCTTCCGGGGTGAGGAACGGCAGCGGTTTATCTGCGCCGGCGTCCAGCATACGGATCACGACCTTCTTGCCGGGGAAGCGGCTCAGCAGCTCGGCGTAGGCCTTGGTCTGCTCTTCCACGCTCGGCGGCTCGGAGTTGCCGATAAACAGGAACTCGGAGCGGAACAGGCCCACGCCTTCGGCGCCATACTCCAGGGCCGGGTCGGCATCAGCGGGCTTGCCCACGTTGGCGAGCAGCGGAATGTGGTGGCCGTCCTTGGTGGAGCCCGGCTTGCCGCGCAGCTCCTTGGCCTTGGCGGCGTGAGCCTTGGCGGCCTCGGCATCCTCGATCTCAGCAGCGGTCGGGTTGGTAACCACCACGCCCTTGGCGGCGTTGACGATGACCTGCTCACCATTGGCCAGGTTCTCGGCTTCGGCGGCGGAGACCACGGCCACGATGCCGCGAGCGCGGGCCAGAATGGCGGTGTGCGAGGTTGGGCCGCCCTGCGAAGTGACGATGGCCAGCACCTTGTTCAGGTCGATTGCGGCGGTGTCCGCGGGGGAAAGATCCTCGGCCACCAGCACGAACGGGGTCTCGCTTTCCGGAATGCCGGGAGCAGGCACGCCCATCAGGTCAGCGATCACGCGCTGGCCCACATCGTGCAGATCGGCGGCACGCTCGGCCTGGTATCCGCCGATGGCGCGGAACATATCCTCAACTGCGGCGAAGCCTTCCAGTACGGCGCGCTCTGCGGTTTTGCCGCCGTTGATCAGCGAGGTGATGCTGGCCGCCAGCGAGGGGTCGGACGCGAACATGGAGATGGCCTGCAGAATCGGGGCGGCCTGCTTGGCGCCTTCGTCGCCGTTGGCCGCTTCTTCGGCACGACGGCTCAGGTCGGCATTCACCACGGCCAGCGACTTAGTGACGCGGTCGATCTCTTTCTGCGCCGGCACGGTATCGGCACGGGGCGCGTCGGAAGGCTCCGGCAGAGGGACCGCCATACGAATAACCGAGCCGACCGCCACGCCGCGGCCAATGCCAACACCCTTGATTTCCATAATGGTTCTCCTTTGTTCGTAGGGTAGTAGTTCTTTGGAGCAGTGGCCTCGATGCCTACTTCGGAGTATGCAGCCGCAGCCATTGCCGGCAAGTTCTTCCTTGTTAGTTCCCCTATTATGGTGGTCTATCATCTGCAACACGCCAACGGTAATCGTTTTCTGGATTTTATTTTACGTCTCGGTATACTCGATATCAAGCAGCTGCCGCAATTGGCCGCATGACTTCCATTTCAGACAGACGCAAAGGAGTGTCCTTATGGTTACCCGCAACATCACCATCACTGATCCGGTCGGCATTCACGCACGTCCTGCAGCACAGTTTGCTCAGGCCGTGGCGGCCTCCGGCTGCAACGTCACCATCGCCAAGGAAGGCGGCGCGGCCGTCCCCGCAGGCTCGATTCTGTCCGTCATGGGACTGGGCGTTCAGCAGGGCGACACCGTGCAGATCACCGTTGAGGGAGACAACGCCGAGACCGTTGCCGACTCCCTGACCGAGACCCTGCTCGCCGCCGAGTAAACGGGCGAAACTTCTCTCACTTGCCAAACGGCCGCCCCGCCTGTCCGGGCGGCCGTCTTTTGTTCTATAGTGATTGCCGGTAATTTCACCGAGCCGGCTTGCTTTCTGGGAGAGGAGGCACACATGACCGCGAACGAGCCAGCGGAATCATCATCATCCGCCTCAATCGTCAATGTTGCCGCCATCGCGAATGTTTCCACGGCCACGGTATCCCGTGTGCTTTCCGGCAAACGCACCAAGGACGACGACATCGCCCGCCGCGTGCGAGCCGCGGCTCACAGCCTCAATTATTCGGTGAATTTTGCGGCCAGTGCGCTGCGTTCCACTGTGACGAGAACCATCGGCCTGATTGTGCCGAGCGTTCAGGATCCGTTCAGCGCACGGCTCATCGATACGCTTGAGCCGCTGGTCAACAGGAGCGGCCGGCAATTAGCGCTGAGCGTCGGCAGAACGCCGGAAGTGCAGAAGGAACGCATTGTGTTGATGGCCGCGCGCCATGTGGATGGACTGATTGTCGTGCCACTGCCCGGCATTGATTTGGGCGATGTGCTGGCGCAATATGCGCAGGAGATTCCTGCCGTGCAAATCGGAGGGTTGCAGCACACCACGTTCACGCCTGACTCCGAGCCGGTTCAGCCCGGCCTGCAACAGATTGCCGACGAGCTGCTGCGGCTGCTTGCCGATCAATCCAGCACCCCAGTACATGTCAACTTGCCTTCGCGCCTGATTGCTCCGGACTCGCAGGACGCCGAATAAATCGGGCGGCGGGAAGAACCTTACGGAATCAGCGCGCAGAACAGCGATTCAAACACCAGCAACGGGTTGCCATTGCCGGCAAGCCGCTTGCGGGTGTGCGCCACTTCGTCCAGACGGGCCACTGCCCCGGCACGGTTCAGTCGTACCGATAGCTCGGTGATGGCCGACCGATTCTCCAGGTTGATAAGCCCGACCGAATCTTCCGCGTTGTTCTGCAATACCGCCACGTCACGGTAGATGGAGGCGATGGAATTGAGCGCGCGGTCAAGTACATCGCGCGTGCGACGTGTGGTCAGCCGCTTGAGATCGTCCTTCTTAGCGATCTGATTGAACGCGCCGCGCAGTTTCGGCGGAATCCGCTCCCCCGGCTCAAGACCGTTGATACGGCGGAATTCCGCCTCTTGATCGGCCGCGGTGCGGCTTGCGTCCACCTCGGCCTGGGCCTTGGCGTTGTCGATGAGGTTGCCGGCCAGCAGCACCGCGTCCGAGGCGCGAGCGAGGTTCAGTACACCCACCACCAATTCGTCGCGATCCGTCATCACCTGCTTGTCAGTGGCGTACAACTTGGCGATGCCGATGTGTCCCTCGGCCAGACGGGCCGCACGCTGGGCGATTTTCGGCTCAACATTGGTAGTGGAGGTCAAGAATTCAGCCACCGCCGATGCGGAGGGCACGGCGAGATTCACAATGCGCGTGCGCGAGCGGATGGTGGGCAGCACGTCCTGGGCGCTGGGCGCGCATAGCAGCCAGATGCAGTGTTCGGCCGGCTCCTCGATCTCCTTCAGCAGCACATTGGTGGTGCGCTCCAGCATGCGGTCCACATCCTCGATAATGATGATGCGCCATGGTGCCGTGGCAGGCATTTGCTCGGAGGTGGTGATGATCTCGCGCACCTGGTCGATGCCGATGGTCACTTTGTTGGTGGTCAGCACCGTGACATCCGGGTGGGTGCCGGCGAGCACCTGTTGGGTGACGCGCGTGGGCTCATCGTTCATGCCGTGGTCGGGGCTTTCCAGCGCCGCCGCGAATGCTCGGGCCATATTGGAACGGCCGGAGCCGGGAGGCCCGCAAATCAGCCACGACTGGGTGATCTGCCCCGGGTCGCCCTGCGCGATGCGACTGAGCATGTCGATTACCGGCTGCTGACCGACTAGTGAATCCCATACGCTCATCGGACACCGCCCATCGTCACGGCTCCTGTAGACGCCCCGGATCGCGCCATCACCGTATCCACATCTGCAACATTGTCCCGCAGCAGTGTCTGAATGTCCGCTTCGATGGCGGACCACACCTGTTCGATGGACTGGCTGGCATCGATCACGTGGAAACGATTCGGCTCGGCCGCGGCCAAGTCGAGGAACGCCTGACGGGTGCGGGACTGGAAGTCGCTGCCGGCCGACTCCATGCGATCTTCGGCATGCTCAAGACGATTGTGGGAAAGCGCCGGATCCATGTCCAGCAGATATGTGCGGTCGGGCAGCAGGTTGTTGGTGGCCCACATGCTTAAGGATCGAATCTCTTCTGGCGTGAGTTCGCGGCCACCGGCCTGATAGGCCAAGGAAGAGTCTATATAGCGGTCGGTGATCACCACTTCACCGCGCTCCAATGCCGGGCGGATGGTTTCGGCAACGTGCTGGGCTCGGTCTGCAGCGAATAGCAGCGCCTCGGCGCGCGGTGCAATGTCGACGGCGCCCCCATCCACACCGTGCAACAGCAGTTGGCGAATGGCCTTGCCTAACGCAGTGCCTCCCGGCTCACGGGTAACGACCACGGTACGCCCCTGAGCCTCAAGATACGCACGCAGCCGCTCGACTTGCGTGGTCTTGCCCACGCCATCGACACCTTCAAACGAAACAAACAGACCGCTCATGCTATTGACCTTAGCGTTAGGCGCAGAGTTGCGCCCAACAGGCAGTTAAACCAGCTCTACCTCCGTTTCAAGGGGCTGATTTGGTCTTTTCTGAAGGTCTACTTCCGTTTCGAGGGGCTGTTGCCCAAGTAGACAACGTTCCAAAACGGCGGAATGACGTTGGCGCGGAGCCGTTCATACTCGTGGTTCAGCAGATGACCAGCCCCTTGAAGCGGAAGTAGATATTCTCAAAACGAGAAATCAGCCCCTTGAAACGCAAGTAGAGCAATAATTCCGCTCAGCCACGCTTGGGAATTACGGCGGGGCGCTCGTAGCCCTCGTTGGCGGTCAGCCAGTCGACATCCTTCTTGACGGTGGCGGCGGTGGAGCTGAGCTTTTCGGCGATGCGTTGGTTGGACCAGCCCTTGTTCGCCAGCTTCTTCACCTCGGCACGGCGTTCGGCGCGCCTGGCCTCCTGCGCCGAAACCGCAGCCGAAGCAGCGCCCTTCTTGCCCTTGCCGGCAACGGCCTTGGCGCCACCGGCACGCCCAGCACCGCGACGGCCACGGGTGGAGGGACCAGCCGCACGCTTTTCGGCGAGCAGTCGGAAGGCGTCATCAGGGGTGATGGATTCAGGCGTGTACTGGCGCGGCACCGTGCGGTTGGTCTCGCCATCGGTGATGTACGCGCCGAAACGGCCGTCCTTGATGGTCACGTTCTTGCCGGTGTTCGGGTCCTTGCCCAAATCACGCAGCGGCGGCTTGGCGGCACCACGGCCACGCCCGCGGCCGTACTTGGGCTGCGAGAACAGTTCTTTGGCCTTGTCGATATCGACCGTGAAGATCTCGTCTTCCGAGGCCAGCGAGCGGGTCTCCGACTTGCCGTCGGCACCCGTCTTGGTCAGGTAGGGGCCGTAGCGACCGTTGTTGGCGGCCACCGTGCATTCGGATACCTCGCCGGTTTCGGCGTTGGTTTCCTCGTATGTGCCCACTTCGCGCGGCAGGCTCAGCAGCTTTAGCGCGTCTTCCAGCGACAGTGATTCAGGGCTCATCGTCTTGAACAACGAGGCCATCTTCGGGCGCGACGCGGCGGCGGCCGCGGCCTTCTTCGAACCCTTCTTGGCCGCAGAAGCACCAGCAGTATCACCAGCAGCGCCAGCCGAAGCCTCAGCCGGCGGCACCAACGCCACATACGGCCCGAACCGGCCATTGCGCACCTCGACGGTACCGCCGGATACCGGGTCAACGCCCAGCTCGCGCGGTCCACCGGAGTGGTTGTCGATCAAATCGCGGGCCACGGCCACCGTCAGCTCATCCGGCGCGATGGTGTCCGGCAGGGAGGCGCGCTTCGGGTTGCCTTCGGCGTCCAGATGCTCCATATCTTCCAGATACGGGCCGTAACGGCCGACGCGCACGTGCAGGCCGTCGCCGATGTCGATGGTGTTGATGGCGCGCGCGTCGATCTCGCCGAGCTGCGCGACCTGCTGCTGCAGGCCTTCGTGCGCCTCGTCGGCGTTGCGGGCGGCACCCTCGCCGGAGCCGAAGTAGAAGTGGGTGAGCCAGTCGCGGCCGGATTCCTCGCCGTGGGCGATGCGGTCAAGGCCGTTTTCCATCTCGGCGGTGAACTGGTAGTCGACCAGCTTGGGGAAGTTCGTTTCCAGCAGCTTGGTCACGGAGAATGCCAGCCAGCTGGGGATCAGCGCACGGCCACGCTCATACACATAGCCGCGATCCATAATCGTGGAGATGATGCTCGCGTAGGTGGACGGGCGGCCGATCTCCTTAGCCTCCAGCGTCTTGACCAGCGTGGCCTCGGTGTAGCGGGCCGGTGGCTGGGTTTCATGGCCGTCCGGTTCGATGTCGCTTGCCTCGACCTGCTGGCCGACGCTCATCGGCGGCAGGGAGGTGTTGGATTCGGATGCGTCACCCCTGACGGCCTTGGCGTCCGTCTTGCCGGCGGCAGCAGCAGCCTGGTCCGAGCCAGCCCCGGCACCGGGAGCGGCGGCCTTGGGCTTGCGTCCCTCCCCCGTGGCCTTCATAAAGCCGGGGAATTCGATGACTGTGCCGGACGCCTGGAACACGGCCTCGCCCTCGGTGGGGCCAGCCGGCGCAGACAGGCGCACGGTGGCGGTGGAACCGGTGGCGTCAGCCATCTGGCAGGCAAGCGTGCGCTGCCAGATCAGCGTGTATAGGCGCAGCTGGTCGCCGGGAAGTTTGGAAGCCAGCTCATCCGGGTCGTGGAAGCGCGAGCCCGCCGGGCGAATACACTCGTGGGCTTCCTGCGCGCCGGCGGTCTTGGTGGCGTATTGCTTGGGCTCGTCAGAGAGGAATGCGTCGCCAAAATGATAGGAGACGGCGTTGCGGGCGGCGGCGATGGCCTCCTGCGACAGCGTCACCGAATCGGTTCGCATATAGGTGATGTAGCCGTTCTCGTACAAGCTCTGTGCTGCACGCATCACGGCGCGAGCACCCATGCCGAGGCGATTGCCGGCGGTCTGCTGCAGGGTCGAGGTGGTGAACGGCGGCTGCGGGCGGCGGCGGTACGGCTTGGTTTCCATCGACATCACAGTGAAATCGGCGGTCTTCAGTGCCGAAGCCACGGCGGTGGCACCAGCCTCATCAAGCTGGCGAACGTTCGCCGCGAACCCGTCCGGGGTCAGCTGGCCGTCGGCACCGAAATCCTTGGAGCCGGCGAGTCGCTTGCCGCCGAGCGCGATCATGCGGGCGGAGAATTCGCCACGCTCCCCCAGCGCGTCAGGCGCGGACAGCGTGGCGACGATATCCCAGTACGGCGCGCGCCTGAACGCCATACGCTCGCGCTCGCGTTCCACGATCAGTCGGGTGGCCACGGACTGCACGCGGCCGGCGGACAGGCCCGGTCCCACCTTGCGCCACAGCACCGGCGACAGCTCATAGCCGTACAGACGGTCGAGAATACGGCGAGTCTCCTGAGCGTCGACCATATGGCTGTCGACATCGCGCGTTTTGCCCAGCGAGGCGTTGATGGCGTTCTTGGTGATCTCGTGGAACACCATGCGCTTGACCGGCACCTTGGGTTTCAAGGTCTGCACCAAGTGCCACGCGATGGCCTCGCCCTCGCGATCCTCATCAGTCGCCAGATAGAGTTCGTCGGCGTTCTTCAGGGCCGATTTGAGTTCGCTGACCGTACGCTTCTTATCGCCGTCCACGATGTAGTAGGGCTTGAACCCGTCGTTGACGTCCACGCCGAACTTGCCGAACTTGGCCTTGTCTGCCACGGGCACCTGGCTGGGCTGCGCGAGGTCGCGGATATGACCGACCGACGCCATGACGGTATACCCCTTGCCCAGGTAGTCACCGATTTTGTGGGCCTTGGTCGGAGACTCCACAATCACCAGTTTGGTAGCCATACCCACTCCTTATGTATTGCGCGAAACACACGACGTTTCTGGCGTCATAATACTCATGAATCATGTCCAACTGCCAAATTCCGCCGTTGCGCCGGACAAATTCGGCCGTTCGCACCCCATGTTTTATCATTTGGGCGGTGCCGGCGGAGCGCCGATCAGCCCCAGCCGGCTTAAGGGCGCGGCGGTGATCTGACGCAGGGCCAGCAACAGTCCGAATGCGAGCATGGCCACGCCCATAATGCCTACAACAGCGCTGACATTCGCTCCCTGAACCGCCCAGCTGGCGCTGACGTTGAGCCCCGGCACCACCTGCCAGATCACATAACCGCTGTAGACGAGCAACAGCAGGCCCCCGGTAATCAGCACGCTGCCGACGATTTGCACGCTCACTGAGGAGACGCGGTGGCCCGGCTCGTCCATGCCGGACTTGCGTGTAACTGCCAGAGCGAGCAGGGCCAATCCCGCCACCAGCAGGATGGACATCGCCACATCCGAAGGGCGATGCCATTGTCCGTATATCACGGAAACGCCCACGGTCACCGCCCAAACCACGCCGATGACGCCCGCCAAAGCTCGAACCGCACGAGGCACGGCAAGCAGCAGAATCACAGCACAGGCTGCGGCCAGCATCGCATGCCCGGAAGGCGCGGAATTAGCGGCAGGCGATTCAGTGTTGATGATGAACGGACGCGGCAACAGACCCTTGATACGGGTGACGGCCAAGCAGACCACGGCGAACACGGCGATTTGCCCGGCCAACCACCAGCGGCGTCGAATCAGCGCCGTAATAATGCCGATTGCGGCAATTGTGCAGCTGACAGCGATAACCAGCCAGGATTGTGCGACGGCGTTCATCACGCCGGTGGTCCAGGACGGTACATCGTTGTGCAGGTTTTTCCAAACCAGTTCGTCATACGATTGTCCGTTTTCGGTAAACACGCACCCCCACCACACGCCGAAGCCGACAGCGATCAGGAGCAGACCGAATACCACGCACAGTACGCGGCTGGAGATTCGCGGGCGCACGGTGAGCGGGTCAAGCCGGGCCAAGCCACGGTCGATATCAGATGCCCCATCCGCATCGTTCATGTCCAGCGGCCTGAAATCCCGTAAGGAGCCTGATGTGGATGCCGATGCATCTGAACCGGAGACCGGGCCGAGCGCAGCCAATGGGTCAACAACGTTCGACGACGAGTCAGGCTGCGCTGCGCCTGAGCCGACCAGATTGACCGCCGCATGCGGGTCACGAATTCTAGGGGTCTGTGCGTCATTCATACGTTCGACTGTACGGCCGCGCCCCGGACAGGGGACCACGCTAGTGCCAGCTCACAGCCAAATCCGCACATAAAGAAAACCTCCACGCACCCGCCAGAGGCCACTTACCCTTGCTGCATTCCTGCCCTGGGGGAGTTGGGTGACATAGCGCCGCGTGGAGGCTGGGGATAAGTCTATGGAGACGTATGGACCAGCGCAACGACACGAAACGTGCGTGCCGGGTCGCGCGGCAGGCCAACCAGCGCATTCAGGCAATATTCACGCCGTATCAAGGAGCGTTCCCAATTGTAAGAATTCCGGAAAAATACCGGTATCAACGCGTGTGGTTACGCTCACGTCAAACGATTGTTCAAGGCCAACAGTTACGGTGGACACCATGGCTTCTTATACTCGTCGTGCACATTCGGGAGGCAATGGCCCCGCTCTGAGGCAACCGCGCACCGCGCAAAGCAGAGCCGACCACTCCGCGCAGGAGGGCCCCTATACGCCCCAGGAGAGCCGTTCCCGCCACGCAAGCCACAAGGCTTCCAATAGCCATCGAGCTCCGAACAGGAAGAAGAACACGGGAAAAGGCAAGCACCGTGTACTGAAATGGGTGCTGGGCATCTTCTTCTCCCTGATTGGGCTGGGCGTGCTGGCCGGTATCGCAGTATTCGCATATCTGTACACCACCACTGAGGTCCCGCAACCCGAAAAGTTCGCGTTGGCCGAGAAAACCACCGTGTATTACGCGGACGGCACCACCGCGATCGGCTCCTACGCGGAGCAGAATCGTTCAATCATTTCTTGCGAGGGGTTGCCGGACTACATCGGCAACGCGATTGTGGCGTCCGAAAACCGTACGTTCTACACGGATAAAGGTCTTGATCTGAAGGGCATCGCCCGCGCATTCATTAATAATGTGACCAAGGGCACGCGCCAAGGTGGTTCCACCATCACCCAGCAGTATGCCGAGCGGTATTACATGGGCGAAACCACATCCTATGCGGGCAAGGCGCGCGAGGCCATCATGGCCCTCAAGATCGCACGGACCGAGTCCAAGGACGAGGTGCTGTGCAACTACATGAACACCATCTATCTGGGCCGCAACTCCTACGGTATCCAGGAAGCAGCCAAGGCATACTTCAATAAGGACGCCAAGGATCTGACGCTGTCTGAGGCGGCGATGATCGCCGGCATTATTCCGTCACCGTCCACGTGGGATCCAGCCGATAACGCCGATATGGCCAAATCGCGCTTCAAGCGTGTGCTGAACATCATGCAGGAGGATGGTTACATCACCGCCAGGCAGTACACTGATGCCAAGTTCCCGCAGACCGCCGCGGTGGCGCAGCAGAACGAGTACGCGGGGCCGAACGGTTATCTGCTGGATATGGTGCGCCGTGAGCTGGTGCAGTCCAAGGCCTTTACCAAAGAGGATTTGGATACCGGCGGATACAAGATCATCAGCACCATCGACAAGGGCAAGCAGGATCTCATGCAGTCCATCGGCGACACCCGCCTGGGCGACATGCCTGAATCCCTGCAGATCGGCGGCATAGCGCTGGACCCGAAGACCGGTGAAGTATTGTCCGTATACGCCGGTTCGGATTATCTGTCCAAGCAGCTCAACAACGCCGATCAGGCCCTGTTCGAACCGGGTTCGACTATGAAGCCGTTCGCTTTGCTGGGGGGCCGCGCAATCCGGCGTCAGCTTCGATACGTTGTTCAACGGCAATTCCCACCAGCACTTCACCGGCTTGGATCAAGAGGTGAATAACGCTCTGGAGAACAACTGGGGCAGCATCAATCTGTATCAGGCCACCGCGAACTCGGTGAACACGGTGTTCATGAACGTCAATGAGCATCTGACGCCGAAACGCACGGCCGATATCGCCCATGAGGCTGGCATCCAGGGCGACATCGACGAGGCCTCCATGTACAACGTGCTCGGCATCAACGCCCTGACCGTATGGGATCTGGCGCAGGGCCATTCGACCATCGCCAACAATGGTGTGAAAAACACCTTGCATATGGTGTCCAAAGTGCTCGACTCCCACAACAAGGACATGTACAACGCACCCAGCGAAGGCACCAAGGTGTTCGACGCCAATGATTGCGCCCTGGTACAGGAAGCCATGCAGGGCACGACCACCTACGGCACCGCGGCCGGCACATCGGCCAAGCTGGGCCGTCCCATCGCCGGCAAGTCCGGCACCGCCAACGACGAACTGGCATCATCGTTCGTGGGGTACACCCCAAGCATGATGAATGTCTGGGCCATCTGGAACCCGGATGGCAACGGCAATCCTCAAGTGGTGCCAGCCTTCTCGGGATATGGCATCTCCTCCACCGGATATCCGGCGCACCTGTTCCAGGAATTCATGGCCCAGGCCCTGCAGGGCACGGCGGTGGAGCAGTTCCCGACGGCCAAAGACAACGGCAAGATCGGCGGCCCCGATGGCACTTGGGGCCTGGCCAGGGGGCAGAGCGGCGTCCAACCCTACGCCAACAACCAGTCCAACGCCAACAGGCAGTCCACCGAAGACGCGCAGAAGCAGGCTGAGCAGGACGCACAGCAGAAGGCGGCCGAAGAGGAAGCCAAGAAGCGACAGCAGGCCCAGGAGTTCGCCCAGCAGTGCCTCGCCAATCCGAGCTATTCCACCGAGTGCCCGAATTATCCCGGCACCACTACCGACGGAGACAACGAGAACAAACGGTAACGATAATGGGTAATTCCGGAGGCACCGGCGGGAACACCGACACCAACGGCGTCAAGTAGTAAGTAGACACAGACAACGAAGCTCCCTCTGATGCAATCAGAGGGAGCTTCGTTTTGCTCTGTTAGCGCTCAGCGCTGACGCTGAGAACGGTTGATGGCGGAGATAATCGCCTTCAGGGCGCTGGTGGTAATCGACGAGTCGATGCCTACGCCCCACACGATCTGCGCGTCATCGGCCTCGCCGATCTGGCATTCCACGTACGAGGCTGCCATGGCGTCGGTGCCGACGGACATGGTGTGCTCCACGTAATCCATGATCGAGGCTTCCACGCCGAAGTTGGAAATGGCGTTCAGGAAGGCGGCGATCGGACCGTTGCCTATGCCGGACGCCTCGCGCTCCACGGGCTCATCGTCCCCGACGTTCACGCCGCGGTCGAGCAGGCGGGCCTTGAGCACGGTATCGGAACCATCCTCCCCGGAGCTGACGGCCACCTTGAGCAGCTTCAGCCGACCCCACGGCTCAAGCGAGGCGTCATGCGTATCGCCCACAACCACACCGGCGGCGGTCATGCCGGACTGTTCGACCGGCAGATACTCGTCCTTGAACAGACGCCAGATATCCCCGTCCTTGACTTCCTTCTTGGTCGTGTCAGCGTAGTTCTGCACGATCTTGTCGAATTCGATCTGCAGACGCTTGGGCAGGTCAAGATTGTGGTTGGTCTTGAGCAGGTAGGCCATGCCGCCCTTGCCGGACTGCGAATTGACGCGAATGATGGCCTCGTACGTGCGGCCGATGTCCTTCGGGTCGATCGGCAGGTACGGCACGAGCCACACGAAGCTGTCAAGATCAGCGCCAGCGCGCTCGGCGGCCACCTGACGAGCCTCGAGACCCTTCTTGATGGCATCCTGATGCGAACCGGAGAACGCGGTGAACACGAAGTTGCCGGCGTACGGGTGACGCTCGGAGATCTTGATCTGGTTGCAGTATTCGACCGTCTTGCGGATCTCGGGCACGTTGGACAGGTCAAGCTGCGGGTCGATGCCTTGGGTGAGCCAGTTGAGGCCCAGCGTGACCAAGTCGACGTTGCCGGTACGCTCGCCGTTGCCCAGCAGGCAGCCTTCCACGCGGTCGGCGCCGGCCAACACGGCCAGCTCGGTGGCAGCCACGCCCATGCCTTCGTCGTTGTGCGGGTGCAGGGAGAGCACCACGGAATCACGATCGTCAAGGTGGGTGGAGACGTACTCCACTTCGTCGGCGAACACGTTCGGCGTGGTCATTTCCACGGTGGCGGGCAGGTTGATGATCATCGGGTGCTCGGGAGTCGGCTTGATAACACCGATCACGGCGTTGCACACCTCAACGGCGTACTCCGGCTCGGTGCCGGTGAAGGATTCCGGCGAGTACTCATAGTACAGGTCGATGCCCTTGGCCTCGTTCTCGAGGTCCTTGCACAGTTCGGCGGCGTCGGTGGCGAGCTTCTTGATCTCTTCCTTGTTCTTGCGGAACACGACCTCGCGCTGCAGCACAGACACGGAGTTGTAGAAGTGCACGATGGCGCGCTTGGCACCCTTCAGCGCCTCGTATGTGCGGCGGATGAGGTGCTCGCGGCATTGGGTGAGCACCACGATGGTCACGTCGTCCGGGATAAGCTCACGCTCGATGAGCATACGGATGAAGTCGAAATCGGTCTCGGAAGCGGACGGGAAGCCCACCTCGATCTCCTTGAATCCCATGGAGACGAGCAGGTTCCAGAAACGCAGCTTGCGTTCGGAATCCATCGGGTTGACGAGGGCCTGATTGCCGTCGCGAAGATCGACGGAGCACCAGCGCGGCGCGCGCTGCAGTCGCTTGCCCGGCCACGTGCGCTCCGGGTAATCAAACGGGATCTGCTCGCTGTATGAGGCGTACTTGTTGTACGGCATACGACTCGGCTTCTGCGGATCGCCGATGAATCGCGCCGGAGGCAGCAGCGGGTCGTTGTTCCCCCCATTGGACGCTGCGGCTACCGCTGCGAGATCAAAAACGGATGATTGATCCTGACCCATTGTTCCTCCTTTACTGGTTATTGCGCGGGCCCTCTTGCGGACGCGACTGCGGCGTTGTGCCAGGGCGGCGCCGGGCCACGCGGATTTGTCAATACGCACGTAACATCCTACAGGCCGGTTCGGGCAAACCCGCGGGAAATGCCGTATCGTGGCATTTGCTTATGCACCTGGCTGGCATGAGGGCACTCAGCGTCGGCGCCGGGCCACGCTTTGACTCCGGCACAACACCCCGCCTGCGATACCCCACCAGATGGCCCTCCATACGTCGGCGGCGGGCCAAATATTGGTACTGCACCGACAGCCAAACGGCTCAGCGTCGTCAGCGGACCAACTTATGGCGAAATACCGACTCTGGGAAAGCTTATCGTCGGCAAACTGCCAGGCTATGGCACACTACCGACACTACGAGGCCCACAACCATCGGCAACGCGACAAATATTGGCCCACCGCCGACGCTAGCCTCTTTGAGCGTCGGCGCCGGGCCATTCCATGAATCAGTAACGACGCCAATGGTCTCAGAACGTCAGCATAGGGACGCTGTCTGGATCTCCACCGACGCTGCATGACAAAATCGCGGCACCATCAAGCAACAACACGGCTGCGGCACCCCGCCCTGCCCCGTCCCTTGCTGTGCCAGTCCTGTGAACGCGCGGGCGATCCGCCGCCCGGCAACATAGACTGAAGAGCTATGACGAGCTTGCGATTCCGCGAAGACGGCAGCTTCCGCGTGCTGCAAATGGCCGACGTACAGGACGGCCCCGATGTGTTGCCCGACACCATCCGCCTCATCCGCGAGGCCATCCGCGAAGCCGATCCGGATCTTGTGGTGTTCACCGGCGACCAGATCCGCGGCTATGATCCCGCCTACATCGACACGTTCCTGCGCCGCCGCGGCGAGGAGCCGGGCGCTCGCGTGCGCGCGGTCACCGAGATCGAGGCCAAAATCCGCGGGATCAAGCGTCACCCCGTAATTCGCAAAGTATCCGATCGCGTGGCCGATCGTCTCACCGAAGCCGGCAAGCCTGTTCCAGCCGCGCTGCTTGACCCCGATACCGTGACGAACGCCGTCGCCGCTGCCGGCGCCGATTCGACCGACGTGATCACGACTTCCGAAGTAGGCGATTCCGTTGAGACCAGCCCCACGCCCGAGACGGTTTCCACCCTCGTATATTCAACGCAATCCGGCAAGGCCAGCCCCGCACACGAGACGCCGGCGACCCTCGACGAACTCATGAATGAGACCCGCGAAAAGGTCCGCCGCACGTTCTCCGGTTTCCTTGGTCCGGTCGTCGAGGCCGGCGTGCCCTTTGCCGCCACCTACGGCAACCACGACTTCCAATGCGGCATTCTGGCCGACGAACAGGATGACATCTACCGCGAATACCCCGGCTGCCTGAACCCCGACGACAGTCTCGAGCCCGGCACGTTCGCGCTGCCCGTCGAGTCCTCCGATGGTTCCGGCCGCGTGGCCATGTCCGTTATGATGGTCAATTCAGGCGATTATGCCGGCAAACCCGAAGAAAACGACGCCCAATACCCGGCGTATGTGGTCAATCCGCGAGGACTTGACCTAGCCGACGCCGACGGGTACGGCACCCCCACCCCCAAGGCCATCGAATGGCTGGGGTCCGTCCAAACCGAGTTGGGCGAGCGCAATGGCGACGGCAAGCCCGTGCCGGCCATCGCCTTCCAGCACATTCCGCCGCAGGAATTCTACGATTGTCTGAAGGAAGTGCCCGCATGGACGCCGAACGCCGTGGAAGGCGCGCGCACGCACGCCGGGCGTTGCTATGTGCTCAACCATGAGGTCTGCCGCCCCGGCTCGCGGCTCGGCGAGGCGATCGGCTGCGCGGACGAGAATGTGGGCGAGGTGGATGCCTTGCGCGAGGCTGGCGGCTATTTCGCGCTGTTCTGCGGGCATGACCATAAGAACTCTTTCGTTGGTCATGTGCATGATATCGATCTGGGCTATGCGCCCACGTGTGGGTTCGAATGCTATGGTCCCAAGTCGCGGTACCGCGGCATTCGCCTGTTTGAATTCCATGAGAGCAATCCGGCGGGCTATGTGACCCGCATGCTCACATGGGGTAATCTGGTCGGCCGCTACTCCAGCAACGAGCTGCGCGTCTGGTTCGAGGATCATTGCGTTACCGGAGCGGTCAGCGCGCGCAACGAGCTGCGCCGCCCGCAGGTGTTCGCCGTGGTGGCCGGCGCGATGAGCCTTGGCTTTATAGCCATCATCCGTTCGCTGATCAAGGCCGCGCGCTAAACCTACTTAAACAGGCTCACCCCGCGACGGGCCGTGCAATACGCGTTGCCCAGCCAGGTATGGCGGGAATTGGGCCAGACGGCTCCCAGTCGCGGTGCGTTCTGGCTCATCCAGATGCTCGGCACACGGCCGTCTGCGGAGCGTGAGCCGAGCAGATTGAAGCCGTTCTTTTCCAGCAGCCACTCCGGGTGCTGGGTGGCGATGGCCAAGCCTTCCTCGAGGGTGAGCGGCAGGCGCTCATCGGAGTCGATAAGCTTGCGGGCCACATCCGGCTCGCGATTGATATAGCACGTGCCGGTGTGTGGATTGACGACCAGATAGAACGGGCCTTCCGGCGGCATGAATCCGTCTTGCGGCAGGAAGCTGGCGATGTCTCGCGGAGGCATGGTGGTAAAGCCGGCCATGCGGTTGATGGAGGTTCGCGCAATCAGCGATTCGGGCGAGACTAGCTCGCGCGTAGGCACCAGTAGGATGTTCGAGCCGAGATCGGAATGCTCGAGCGCGCCGATGAGCGGCTCGGCAAGCGCGCGGAATGCGGCGGCACTCATATCCGCCACGTCCGGGTAGCCGAGGGCCACGATACGATCGAGTTGCTTTTGCGCCTCTACTGATGCGATAGACATGGCTACCAGTGTAGAACACTGCCGTCTCTTCGCTAGTCACTTTGCCAGTTATGGAGAGGATATCGGGCTGCGCGGCGCGGGGTACGCCATGGGGTGCACCGCCGAGCCACCATATGGGAAGACGGCCACTGTTGTTCTGCATGTTTCGTACAATTACCGTGTATTTGCGGCCATTGCAAGACGGTCGCTTGAACGTATCAGCCCATCGAAACCCGAAGGTCATAGAGGTCATCATGCCCGAAAAGATAAAGGTCGGCATCCTTGGTGCCACCGGTATGGTCGGTCAGCGTTTTATCACGCTGCTTGAGAATCACCCGTGGTTCGAGGTGGTCACCCTTGCCGCTTCCGCGCACAGCGCCGGCAAGACGTATGCCGAGGCGGTCGGAGACCGTTGGAAGATGGAAACCCCGATGCCCGAATACGTCAAGAACATGGTGGTCGTCGATGGAGACGATGCCGAGTCCGTGGCCGCGAACGTGGACTTCATGTTCTCCGCGGTAAACATGCCGAAGGACCAGATTCGCGCCATTGAAGAGCGTTATGCCAAGACCGAGACCCCGGTGGTCTCCAACAACAGCGCCCACCGCTGGACCCCGGACGTGCCGATGGTGGTGCCGGAGATCAACCCGGAGCACTTCGAGGTGATCGAGCACCAGCGCAAGCGCCTGGGCACTACTCGTGGTTTCATCGCCGTCAAGCCGAACTGCTCGATTCAGGCCTACACGCCGGCACTGGCCGCGTGGAAGGAATTTGAACCGCGTGAGGTGGTTGTGAGCACCTATCAGGCGATTTCCGGCGCAGGCAAGACCTTCAAGGATTGGCCTGAGATGGTGGGCAACATCATCCCGTTCATCTCCGGTGAAGAAGCGAAGTCCGAGAAGGAACCGCTCAAGGTGTTCGGTCATGTGGACGCCGAGAAGGGCGAGATCGTGCCGTTCGACGGCGACCTCAAGATCACTTCCCAGTGCATCCGCGTGCCCGTGCTCAACGGCCACACCGCCACCGTGTTCCTGAACTTCGGCAAGAAGGCCACCAAGGAAGAGCTTATCGACCGTCTGGTGAACTACACGTCCAAAGCTTCCGAGCTGGAGCTGCCGCACGCACCAAAGCACTTCATCCAGTACCTCACCGAGGATGACCGCCCGCAGGTCAAGCTCGATGTGGATTACGAGGGTGGCATGGGCGTCTCCATCGGCCGTCTGCGCGAGGACTCCATCTTTGACTGGAAGTTCGTGGGTCTGGCCCACAACACTCTGCGCGGTGCAGCCGGCGGTGCCCTTGAATGCGCCGAAATGCTTAAGGCTCTCGGCTACATCACCAAGAAGTAGTTGAAACTCGTTAAAATCGCAAAAGCCCTCCGTGAGGAGGGCTTTCGTCGTATATACCGCAAACGCGGCTCAGCGGCTCAGCGGCCAGTACCGCCGTACACCACGGCTTCGATCTGATCGGCATCGAGACCGTATGCGGTGTGCAGCGCCTTGACGGCATCGTTGAGCTGATCGAGCGGCACGAGTGCGGCGATGCGAATCTCGGAAGTGGAAATCATCAGCACGTTGATGCCCTCATCGCTCAGAGCCTGGAAGAACTTGGCAGCCAGACCGGCGTGGGTCTTCATGCCAACACCCACCACGGCTACCTTGCCGACGTTGGTGTTCACATCAAAGGAGTGGTAACCCAGCACTTCCTGCTTGTCGAGCAGCGTGTTCTGCACCTGCTTGACGGCCGATTCGGGCACGGTGAAGGAGATGTCCGCAGTGCCAACGGATGCGCCGGCCTGCACGATCATGTCCACGTTCACGCCGGCGGTGGCCAGCTCGGTGAACACCTTGGCGGCCATACCCGGCTCGTTCGGCACGCCACGCACGGTGGCCAGCGCCTCGGAACGGTCGTGGGCAATGCCGGAAATCACCGGCGCCTCGGGGCCTAGGTCAGGGAACAGGTCGCCCATGGATTTCGCTTCTTCTTCAGTCATGTCTTGCCTTGTCTTGGTTGAAGTTACTTACGATTCTTGTTCGCTATAGCCGCGCTCAGTCGAGGTTCGGCAGCGTGCGCGGGTCAATGCCGTCAGGCACAACCAGCGTGCCGGGGCGACGGGAGAACGAAGAGCGCACGTGCAACGGCATGTTGAAACGCTGAGCGTACTCTACGCAGCGCAGTGCCAGCACCTTGGAGCCGCAGGAGGCCATCTCCAGAATCGACTCATAATCGATGGACGGAATGCGGCGGGCAGAAGGCACGATGCGCGGATCAGCGGTAAAGATGCCGTCCACGTCGGTGTAAATCTCGCAGATGTCGGCACCAAGGGCCACAGCGAGTGCCACGGCGGACGTGTCCGAACCACCGCGACCGAGCGTGGTGGCGTCACCCTTGGCGTTGATGCCCTGGAAGCCGGCAACGATGGCGATGTCTCCCAATGAGAGCGCGTTCTTCACGCGGTCCGGTCTCACGGCCTTGATGTGGGCCGCGCCGTAACGGGCGTCGGTGAAGAAGCCGGCCTGCTGACCGGTGAAGGAGTGGGCGCGGCTGCCTTCGGCGTGAATGGCCACGGCCAGCAGGCTCATGGAAATTCGCTCGCCTGCGGTCATCAGCATGTCCATCTCGCGCTCGGGCGGGTTGGAGTCGATGCTCAGCGCCTGATCGATAAGGTCATCGGTGGTGTCGCCCATGGCGGAGACCACCACGGCCACCTTGTTGCCCTTCTTTTCCGTCTCAACAACGCGCTTGGCCACACGTTTGATCGATTCGGTATCGGCGACCGACGAGCCGCCGTACTTCTGCACGATGAGAGCCACTGCTGTCCTTTTGTTCTTCTCTTAGAGATTTGTTTGGTCGATATTCTACGCAAACGCAACGATTATAAAGGTTGCCGCGTTCACCCCGCGACCCCGCGCCGGCATGTGGACACGGGCATGGCCTACGTTGTTCAGCAAATATTCAAGTTTTCACCGGTGGTTCTTTAAGGCAGCCGCATCCATCCTTTGAGATTCGAGCGGTTAACTATCAATTACCGGCAAACGAAAGCAAACCGGCGAGGTTTCCGCAGAACCCCCATAACTGAATACCTTCTTCTTCCTCTCTCCTTTTCAAGGCCCGGTTCCGCAGCCCGGGCCTTTTCCTTTTGGGTTGAGAACGATCGGTCAAACGCACGATACGAGCTCACGGAGCAAGCGTGGCCAACGGCACTACCAATACCCCATCATCCCGGCGATAAGCGGCAGCCGTAGCGGTCAGCACCATCAAGAATGACGGACGGCCTTCGTGATCTTGATCAATTCTGTCAGCCAACTTTTTCAAATGGGCCGCCGCAATATCAACCTGCTTTTCTCCGAGCTTGACCTCAATGAGAGCCCATCGTCCATCATGCAGGCCAATGACCGCATCAGATTCCAATCCCGTCTTATCCCGATAATGGAACACATCTCCGCCAAGCGCATCAGCATACACACGCAGG
This sequence comes from Bifidobacterium sp. FKU, assembly GCF_026016385.1. Taxonomy (NCBI): domain Bacteria; kingdom Bacillati; phylum Actinomycetota; class Actinomycetes; order Bifidobacteriales; family Bifidobacteriaceae; genus Bifidobacterium; species Bifidobacterium sp. FKU. Next base: position 188,116 of record NZ_CP092888.1, on the reverse strand, counting down.
TCGCGAATACACATGGACTCAAACAGCAAGCCAAAGGTCTCGAAATCATTAAGGAGTTTCTCCGGGGTCGCGTGCAGTACCGCACAAGCTATCGACGGGTCGCTGAAGTGTCTGGTTGGGCTCGTTCTCACTGCAGTCTTAGAACGTAATGATATGAACTGATTTTTATCGGGGCAATATATTCCCTCTTTATGCATTCATACCCCCCCTATTTGAAAGCTCTGTCAAATATTGCCGGCACCGCGGCTTATCATGTTGCCATACTTTGCAATCCTTTGCGGTCCCTTGCATCTCAACGGCTTGCCCAAAGTAAGCCACATCACTTACAGCCGTAGCAACGTTGTTCATATCGCATTTTTCGGACTTCTTATGCCCCCTACATTGCCCCCTATGGCCCTCGTCGGCATGTTGCATGAAAGGCTTGGTGCGGAGTAACGTCTCGCAGTGTGGCACGTGCGGCGTTGCCATTTGCGGCAGCACCTATGCCAACCACGACTAAGACGGGCCGGCCGTCTTGTATAAGCAAATCATGAGCAGATCAAGCGAAGGAACAGGCGACTATGGCATTGCTGCATCGACGTTCGACGAGTAAGCGTGCCTCACAGGAAATGCGGGAAAACAACGCGGCCATGCCGGATGCCACATCTGCAAATGACAACGTTTCCTCAGCGTGTCCCGAGCCCGCAGCATTCGCTCCAACACCATTTGACGAAGTCATCGATATCAGCGATCTCGTGGCCAAGCGCCGACGCCTGCAACGCAACCTGTGGGCGATGCGCATCATCACCATTGTGTTGCTGATCGCCGCAATCGCCGTGGCCTGCTTCCCGCTAGCGTTGCAATTCGAGTCCGACCGCAACTTGGCCGCCACCACCGCCACCACAGCCAAAGAAGTAGCCGGCTGGCCTTATCCGCAGGCGGAAGACAAGCTCACGGCGGCCCGCACATACAACAAGAAACTCGCTGAATCCGGCCAGCCCATCTTGGGTGAAGCCGTCGATCCGTTCTCCGCCGCCCAAGGAGGATCCCAAGCCAGCGGCGAGGATTCCGCCTCAAAGAAAGACAAGGAATACCAGTCACTGCTTAATACCGGCAACGGCGTGATGGGCGCAATCAAGGTGCCCAAACAGTCCATCAATCTGCCGATTTATCACGGCACTTCCGAGGAAGCACTGGCTTCTGGTGCCGGCCACTTGTACGGCACGTCGCTGCCGGTGGGAGGTAAATCCACCCATTCGGTCATTACCGGGCACCGCGGGTTGGTTGAAGCGCTGATGTTCACCCGTTTGGACGAGGTGAAAGAGGGCGACTTCTTCTACATCGAAGTCATGGGCGAAACTTTGGGCTACAAAGTGGACCGCATTTCGGTGATTTTGCCGGATGACACGTCGAAGCTCAAGATTGTGCCGGGTGAGGACCGTGTCACCTTGATGACCTGTACGCCATACGGCGTGAACACGCATCGACTGCTTATCTCCGGGCACCGCGTGGCAATTCCGATGCCGGCCCCCGAGCCGAATGACGTGCTTGACGCGCGCAATATCGCCCTTGGTGTTGGTCTGGGCATACTGGCGGCAGGACTGTTCATTATCTGGTTGGCACGACGGCACAAGGCCGCGCGCATCATCCGCCACGGCGCATTCTGGCCGTGGATGCGCCGCAAGGGCGAAAGCGCCAATGATACGCTGGCCTAGGCCTCACGCCGACCGGCCAGCGCCCTGCCCAGCGTGATTTCGTCGGCGTACTCCAAGTCGGAGCCCACCGGCAGGCCGCTGGCAAGTCGGGTGACCTTGACACCTACGGGTCGCAATAGCTGGGTCAAGTAGCTGGTGGTGGCCTCGCCTTCAATATTCGGGTCGAGCGCCATAATCACTTCCTTGACCTCATCGCCTTCTAAGCGTTTGAGCAGACCGGGAATACGCAGGTCGGCAGGGCCAACGTTGGCCATTGGGTTGATTGCGCCGCCGAGCACATGGTATAGGCCGTGGTATTCGCGCGTGCGCTCGATGCTCATCACATCCTTGGGCTCTTCGACCACGCAGATCACCGAACGGTCACGTCTCGGGTCGGCGCATACCGGGCAGGGGCTGGATTCGCACACGTTGCCGCAAATATCACAGAAGCGGATCTTGGCCTTGACCTCCTCGATGGCCTCGGCCAGATCGCGCGCTTCATCTTCGGGCGCGGACAGCATGTAGAAGGCGATACGCTGCGCGCCCTTCGGCCCGATGCCGGGCAGCCGCCCGAAAGCGTCGATCAGTCGCTGTATTGCGCCGTCATAAGCAAGTGCCATGGGTATTCCTCGTTATTCGTCCTCATTATTCATCCGAGTGCTTCTTGGCAGGCTGGATGTTCTTGGGGTTCTTCGGATCATCTGCCGCGAATTGCTCGACTTTTTTGACCTCGAATAGCTTTTTCAGATCGTCGAGATTCATGGCCGTCGCCTCGCCGAGCGACTGGTCGTTCATCGAGTATTCGTCATCCTCGGCCGCGACTTGCGGTTGTGGTTTCGGCTGGGGCTGCGGCTGGCTATTCCACGGGTCGGCATTCGGCGTCGGCTGTGCGGGTTGCGGTTGATTCCACGGATCACCGTGCGGGGTGGCCTGCGGAGCCGCCTGAGCATGGTTCCCCTGCGGCTGATTCCACGGATCATCGTGAGGAGACTGCTGATATGGCTGGTTCCACGGGTCGGCTTCGGCCGGTTGCGACGCCGGTGAGACCGCGGCCTGAGACTGCGTCTGATTCCACGGATCATCGCTTGCGCCGGCAGCTGCCGTAGCGGAAGATGCGGTGGCTGGCTGCCCCGTGGACTGTTCAGTGGGTCCAGCGGACGCAGCGGGTGCAGCAGGAGCAACAGGAGCGGCCGGAGCGGCCCACGGATCAACACCATCACTGATGTCCGGAACCGCAACATGCTTCTTGTGATGTTCTTCGGGCGCAGGCGTAGTAGCGGGCTCGTTAGGTGCGAACCCGTCTGCAGATTGCGGCGAAGCGTTGCTTACGGCCGGCTTGGCCCAAGGGTCATCGTTACTCCAGCTCTTCGCCGCCGTGGATGCACCGGATTGATCGGCTCGATGGCTGTCGTCCGTATCCTCGGCTTGGCCTGTTGCAGCCAGCTTCGGAGCTTTCGGCTCGCTCCCCATATGAATGCCCAGGCCCGCGCCCAAACTCGACGCGGCCAATCCGGCCTTGGCCATGGCAATCTGCTGCTTGACCTTGGCCAATTGCTCCGGGCTCATACGTTTGACGGATTCGACTCGCTCGCCATTCGCCGCGACCGCAGAAGGTGCAATAACTGCATTGGCACCGAACTCGTTGCGCACGGCATCCATCACCACGGCCGCCGCCTTCTTACCGCTGTTATCCACGGCCAAGGCGAAAGCGTGCTGGCTCAGCGACTTGTCGAACGTCATCGACAGGCAAGGCAGACCCTTACGGTTGGGACCGAATTTTACGGTCGGCACCTTGTCTCGTGACACATATTCACGAATGGTTTCCGGCAAAGCGGCGACGGCTGCATCCCACTTCTCGTCGATGGACCGATTATCCGATGCCGCAGGCGAGGCCACCGGTTGGGCCGGGGCGGCCGGCGACGCGGCGGGAGCGCCCCACCCGGCATTGGCAGCAGTAGTTGCTACAGCAGGTTGCACAGACGGAGAGCCCGCGGGTCGGTCGCTGACCGGGCCGTTGACAGGGCCATTGCCTCCAACAGATTCATGGGAAGCGGTGCTCTGAGGCGCGGCTGCTTGCTGGTTGCGTGCAGCACCGGAGAATCCGCCATGTGAGGCTCCGGCAAACCCGCCTCGCGATGAGCCGGCAAAACCACTGGCACCCGCACCGGAAGCGGCTGACGTAGTCGAAGAAGCAGCCGCAGGCGGCATACCAGAAGCGACTGGCGCGGGAGCGGCTGTCGCAAAGCCTGATTCACTGCCGGCCAACAATCGCGCGGCCAGCAGTTCCAAGCGCATACGCGGAGAAATGGCTCCGGTCATGGCACCCAACGTAGTGTTGATGATGTCTGCCATGGCGGTCAGGGCTCCCAGGCCCAACGCCTTGGCCTGACGGTGCAAGTCGTCCATATCCTCGGCCTCGGCCGTGTCAGACAGCACGGATTCCGCACGGTCCCCAGCCAACGTAAGCACCAGCAGATCACGCACACGAGCCAACAGGTCTTCGACGAATCGTCTCGGATCGAATCCGCCGACCACGACTTTCTGGATAACGCCGTACAGGGCTTCGCCGTTGTGATTGATTACCGCATCCACGGCCTCACCGATCAGCGCCTCTGGCGTGAAGCCGAGCAGGGCTACAGCGGCATCATGGGTGATAACGCCTTCGACCGAACCAACCATCAGCTGGTCAAGCACAGACAGGGTATCTCGCATGGAGCCGCCACCGGCGCGCATCGCCAGTTTCAGCACACCGGGCTCGGGCTTGATGCCTTCCTTGTCGCAGATCGTCTCCAAGTAGGGACCCATGACTTCCTGCGGCACCAGACGGAACGGATAGTGGTGGGTGCGCGAACGGATGGTGCCGATCACCTTGTCTGGTTCGGTGGTGGCGAAGATGAACATCACATGTTCAGGCGGCTCTTCAACGATTTTGAGCAGCGCATTGAAGCCCTGCTGCGTGACCATATGGGCCTCATCGAGAATGAAAATCTTATAGCGGTCGCGCGCAGGGGCGAACCCAGCGCGTTCTCGCAATTCTCGAGCATCATCCACACCGTTGTGCGAGGCCGCATCGATTTCGACCACGTCGATGGAACCCGGACCGCCGGTGGCCAGGTCCTTGCAGCTTTCGCATTCGCCGCAGGGGTGGGAAGTCGGCCCTTTGGCACAGTTGACGCAACGGGCCAGGATACGCGCGGAGCTGGTTTTACCGCATCCTCGCGGCCCTGAGAACAGATAGGCATGCGTAAGCTTGCCCTCGTCCAAGGCGCGCATCAGCGGGACCGTGACTTGGTCCTGACCGATGACCCCTTCGAAGGTGTCCGGACGATAGCGACGATACAATGCAAGTGCCATAGCTACTAACCTACCTTTGCCCTCAGAATTAACCGATAAAAAGTCAAGATAAACCGGGCTCATAGTTGCCGAATCAGGAAAACTCTTTATATTCCAACGACATTCATCTGACAACGGTTACCGCATTTTTATTGTTATTAACCGCTTTCTTTGTATTAACATAGTGTCAATAACGGTTGTAGTCAGGAGGCACCCATGAGCGATATCCTCGACGAGAAACGCCCTACCCGTGGCGATGCCCGGCGCGACGCCATCGTGCAAGCCGCGCGCAAAGTGTGTCTGGAAAAAGGCTTCTCCAAAATCACCGTTTCCGACATCGCAAGCGAAGTCGGTATGACGCGTTCACTGTTCTACCATTACTTCGAAGACAAGGAAGCCGTAGCCGACGCAGTACTCGACGACGTCATCGACGAAATCCTCACCACATTGAAGCAGTGGAACCAAGCGCGCGAAACAGGCAACGTGAACAAGGCATTAGACGACATCGTGCGCGTGCTCCGTTCCCTGATCGCCGACGAGAGCCCCTTTTCGAACCGTATGATCCAAGATGGCAACGCCGAACTGTATATCAAGTTCATTGACCGCGCGGCGGACCGTATTGCCGACTACATTGCCCAGACCACCGTACGTGATTTCGAGCAGATGCATGGTCTGCCAATCACCAACGTCCATGAGACATTCTTCACGCTAATCGTGGGGCTTATCTCGCTGGTTCGCTCGCATCCGAACATCAGCGACCGAACCATCAAAGAGGTCATGGCGCAGACGCTGCATATCGAAAGCTATGTCGTCTGAAGTCTGACGGCCATTGGCTCTGGTACCGCTCTCCCGTACTCCCCTCAGTCCGCTTCGCGGCCAGCTCGTCCGCAATTGCGAACAGCCTACGGCTGACTCTCTTCTGGTTCGACTATCGTCGAACCCTCGCCTACAAACAGCACTGGACTGTTTGCTTTACGGCTCAGCCTAATGAGGGGAGCCAATATAATCAGGTCAGGCGAACTGGCCGGTTACGGGGTCGCGACCGTCTCGGGCGATGGCGTCAAGCACTTCCTGTCGGGAGTCCACCTCACGGGCGGCTACGGCCGGCGGCACCAGCACGCGCAGTGCGCAGTCCTCGGCCATCACCCTGAAGGGCAGATGCCCGATGTATTCGCCGTCCGCCATCAGCACCGGTGGCTCGTCTCCTTCCGCTGCCCGCGTGACTTCGATCTCGCGTATGCGCTTCCACCCGAACACCTTTGAGGCGAGCAGCTTGCCATTATAGGCGTTCGAGATGGCCACCGCACATTCGCCGAAGTTCGGCACGTGATTCATCCACACCAGGTCCAACAGCCCGTCGGAGAAGCAGGAGTACGGCGAGACCTCGATGCCGCCACCGATATGACGCGAATTCGCAATCGTCAGCAACGGCGTGACGATGTCCCGTTCATCCGTGGTACCGTCCGCCAGCGTGGCTTTGATGTGGTACCCATAACGCTTCATATGCGTCAGCTCCACCAGCACCGCCACGAAGTAGCGCATGGTGCCGGTCGGCAGATGCGAATGATTCGCACGATCGTTGATGCTCGCGTCGAGACCACAGGACAGCATGCCCGCATAGTACCGGTCAATCGGATGCTCGGCAGACTTGCTCTCCTGGTACTCGTATTCCTCGCCGGTGGATGGGTTCACGGCATAGCCACCGTCTAAAGAGGTCACGCGTCCCATGTCCACATCAATGTGTGATCCGCGCACGATAGCGCCGACGATACCTTCCACTGCGGTTTCGATGCGATTGACCGGCAGCTTAAGTCCCCGAGCGAAATCATTGCCCGATCCCATGGCCACGATGCCCAACGGCTTACCGCCGCAACCCACGGCATTGGCACCGAGTGCGATCATGCCGTCGCCGCCGACCACCACCAGATAGTCGTACTCGTGCGCGCGTTCACGCGCCTGGTTCAGGGAATCGTCGAAACTCGTGCCGGTGATGTCGATGACGTCGAAGTTATGGGCACGGCCGGCGTCCTCCAGCAGTCCCAATACTCGCGCATCCACCTTGGCACCACGACCCTTATCGGAAGTGGGATTGCCCACCATGGCCACCACGCGACGGCGTTCTGTGCGTTCACTCTCGCTCATGCTCTCACCTTAACCAAAGGTCCAGAAGCCCGCCAGAGCATCAGTGCTTACGGTCCATTATTGTGATAATTGTCTCCTTCCGTACAATTCACCGGTCCGGCCCGAGCCGTCCGCTCCACGGATGATGCCACCGGAACCATGGTTTCCACCTTGATGGTTACCAACACGTCTTCATCCCGCACGGAGCAGGAGCCCAGCGTGACGCCATTCGCTTCAGCCATGTTTGCGGCAAGCGCGCATGGATCACCGATATCCACATGCCACAGCGCATACGCGGCGTCAACGGCAATAAGGTCGGCGAGGGAACGCGCTCGATTCTGGCAGATCATGAGGTTGCCCACACTTGCCGCCACCGCGAGCGCAATGCTCACCGCCATAACCAGCATGGCTCCGGCCATCGTGCCCGACCCCTCCTCATAACGCATTCCCTGCACCGCAATTCCTTTCTATTGCGGCCGCCCAGCCAGCAGCCGACCAGTTATTGTCTTATCGCCGTAGCGTTGCCGGTAACCTGCGTTGGAGTGACATCCAGTGGACCGGGCAGTACCGAACATTCGACCATCACGCTCGTCGATTGGCCGTTGTGGGCAATGCTGACGCGGGGATCTCCCCCGGCAACGTCCGCAGCTATGCTGCGCGCGGATGATTCGTCACCGGTAACCACAAACTCGCGTGTAGCCGCTGCCGCGGCACTTTGGCAGTCCATGGAAACGATGACCACACGTCCTATTGCCAGTATCAGCCCGGCGATGGCGATAACGCTGGGCAATACGATCGCGAATTCGGCGGTGGCCGATCCTGTGCATAGGTCTGGCGGCAGTCTGGCGAGCCGCCATCGGCATGTCATGGTCTTCATGGCTGTCACCCGACTTTCAGAGCCTGTTTGATGATGTTGGTCAGCAACGTCTTGATGGCGTCCGATTTCAGGATGGCGACCAGCACTGCCGCAAAGCCTGTAGCCGCAACGAGCACGACTGCGTATTCCGCAGTGGCTGCGCCTTCTTCGGGCTCAGCCATGAGGGTGCGGAAGCGTGCGTCCATGAGGCATAGCCGTTCTTTTGCCTTGGCGTTCAGCGTGGCCACACGAGCCTTGCTGTGTGCGAAGATGCCGGCCTGCCCGTCGACGATGACGGGGATAGGGGTATTCATTGGCGTTCCTTTCGGTAAGGAGGGGAAGCTGCGCAGTGGCTTCGCACCTTCCCCATGCGTGTGTGAGTGGTTGGCCCCCGCGCCGGGTTGACGCGGGGTGCATACCACTGTGGACTATCAACGCTTCATGCACCAGGAAAAACGGGGGATGTGGTTCTAGCTTGCCGAGTTATCCACACCCCGACGTGTCGTCCACCACAAATGTGGATAACCAAACGCAGCCAAGTGCAATACCGAGCGATACAACAAAATTCAGCCCAAGCGCACTCGGTTCACGCCTACATTCACATCATGAAGGACGCAATCGCCGGAATGACTCCTACCAGCACGAATGCCGGCAGAAAACATAGCCCTGTAGGCATCAGTAGCTTTACCGACAGCTTCGCGGCATTCCGTTCGATGGCAGCACGCTCGTCACGGTCCAGCTGTTCAATGGCGGATTCGAGGCGCACGCCAGGCATATCGCCATGCGTCCATGACGATTCCAAGGCCGATTGCAGCAGTCCAAGATCTCGTTGCGTGGTATTCGTATCTTCCCCGGATGGACTATCAGCTGGCGCACCCTCATGCTGAACAGCCATAGCGGCATGCCACGCATCAGCCCAGGGAACCCCTCTGGTCAGGGAGCTCCCGACCTCGCTCATGCGAACACCGCAGTCGTCGCCGACGGCTTTGCCCACCATGTCAAGCGCCCGGGGAATCGAAGAGCCTTGCCGCAATGACACCTGCAACATGCGCAATATGAGTATGGTCCATGACGACCCGCAATCATGCGCTGCAGCCGGCTCCTCACACGGCAAGCGGCTGTCATGACGAACCGGAACCTTATACAGCCAACTAGCAATCGCCGCACAGCCTGCCGCGGCGTGTACCCACACCGTACTCATAATCCGCTGCCTTTCAACAATGCCCGCATCCATGCCAAGCCGGCAGCATAACAACATCCTCCCAATGTCAGGCAGACCACACCGCGCGGCGATCCAATCAAGAACGCCAATGGTCTAGCTCCCAGAAGCTCGCCCAATGCCACAGTGACGGCCGGAAGCGCGCTCAGCAGCCCCACAGTGGCTTTAGGCACGGCACATGCTTGCGATCGCAGGTTCTGCATCAGCCTCATCTGCCGGTAAGCAGTCAATACCGCTTCCAGACATGGCACCGCTTGGCAACCGAGCTCATCGCTCAAAACCGCTGCGGCGGTGACCCCGCGTGCAGCTTCAAGTACCTGCGCTGGTGATTCGTCGGGCAGACGCCGCTGTTCGAACATCGCTATGAGCCGTTCCACAGTAATGCGATGAGTGGCGAAGCGTCTGCTGGATTGTTCCTCGAATGCTTCAACCAATGTGCCACCACCTCGCAATCGCGCGATGGCGGACGTAATCACCTGTGCAACGCCCACGCGAGGTGAGTCGGCATATCGAGGTTCGTTTATGGCTGCGGAATCGACCGTGCGCTCTTTACCAGCCAGCTGGCGCAATCTTCCGGACTTCTTCCCCGGCCATATCAGCACCGCGAGCGCCGCCAGAACAGCACACCACATCATCACCCACCACCATTCGGCCCGGGAACGATGCCCCATCGTTCAATGAAGTGCCCCCATTCGGCGGCATACCGAGGAGGATGGCGGCCATTCCATACCGCCAGCGGTGTTCCTGCCAGTTCACCATGTGCTACGCGCAGTTCGCCGATCTGCGTGATACGCCGCTGTCCGTTCACTCGCTCCAAATGCACCACCGCGTCGAAAGCACCTGCCGCCAGCATGGCCAACGCCTGTGGACTGACTCCGGCAAGCAATCCAAGCGAAATCAACCTGGACGGCACTCGGTCCACGCCGTCCGCATGCACGGTGGTCATGCCGCCGTGGTGACCGGAATTGAACGCGCGCAGTAGGTCAACGATTTCCGCACCACGGCATTCGCCCAGCACCACGCGGTCGGGGCGCATTCGCAATGTCGCTTTGACCAAGTCCGCCAGGCTTATGGCTCCGACGCCCTCCACATTCGCCTCGCGTGTTACCAACGAGACATGATCGCCGCGTCCCAGTTCCCCCAGTTCACGAACTTCCTCTACGGTGACGATGCGCTCGTTCACGTCGCATTGCGCCAGCAGCGCCTTGAGCAAGGTGGTCTTGCCCACGCCTGTTCCGCCGGTAATTAGCACTGTGGCATGTTTGCGCACCAATCCCACGAACGTCGGCAGCCAAGCAGCCGGGAATACGCCTAATTTGCTCAGGTGCTGTAGCGATGCCATGGTTCGGTCAGGGAATCGTATGGAAATCGCGGCACCTTGTGGCACCAATGGGGCAATCACCGCATGCACGCGGATGCCATCTGGACTGGCGGCGTCCGCTATCGGGCAGGCATCATCCAGTCTGCGCCCAAGCTGCGCGCACAGTTGGACGGCGTATTCTCGAACTACTTGCGGCGAGCGGAACGGCACATGCAATACTGTTTCGCGCATGCCATTGCCGCGGTCCGCCCAAACGCGGCCATCACAGGTCACCGCCAAATCGGTAACCTGCGGGTCGGATGCCACATCATTCAATAGACCGAAGAACACAGTTCTGGGCACTGCGCCGGGCTCGTCAGCCCGAGTGATTACGGCAGCCATAGCATCACTGGTCCTTGTGAGAAGTTCCCGAAACCGGGCGAATGGCCTGTTCTACGAGATCGGCAAGCAAGTTCATGGCTTTGCGACTGCCTTTGGTCACCGATCTGATGCCGAGGCCTTCCAGTACGTCTCCGCACAGATTGACACTTGGCTTGACAGGACCCAATACCGTGGCAGTCAAGTAATCCTGCGCCTCGCCAATACCCACGTGCCCTCTCCCACGTGGAGCGCCACGTGGTTCCACGCCGACGATATGTGGCGCTTCACAGCCCCAAGAATCCAGTCTGGACCGGTGCGCTTTGGCCCTAGCCAATCCCATTACCGACAATTCCGCGGCAATCACCTGCATGCCACTGCGTAAATCAGGCACGGTCTCAATGAGTCCCCCTTGCCCGGCGTCCACGATGACGACGTCGTTCGCTTCCGCCAAAGCCCGGATGGCCGCTTGAACTTCCCACCAGTCAGGCTGGCGCGCGCTCCAAGGATCGTAGGGAAGTACTCGCACACCCTCCCACGTCATCAGCTCATGGTTCATCGCCTCACCCTCGATACGGCCGAGGGGCGCGTCGACTTGGCTGAACCGTAAGCCCGGCTCTCGTTCTACGCCAAGTAGCAGATCAAGGCATCCGGCCACGAAATCAGCGTCTATGAGAACGCAGCTGTGTTCACGTCTCGCCAATGTCCATGCAAGCATGGAAGCCATGACACTCAACCCCACGCCTCCATGGCCTGACGTCATCGTCACAATGTTATGAAAGCTGGTGTCTGTAGTTAGGGCGAGTGCCGGAGCCTCGCCCGATCTCTGCCGTTCGCATGAGGCCAACGGCCTGGGCGGCGGAGTGTAGTAGCGATGCGCTGGAATCGGCGCATCGTCCGTGGGCAGCGGAATGCCCGGAGGTGCTACCGCTGGCGAAGTGATCCTACGCGCCACGCGGGGTGAGGTATTGCTATTCATAAGCCGATTGAAACGTGTCCGAGTTCAATGCTCAACACGAATCGACCATTGTGGTTCTAGCTTGCCGAGTTATCCACACCCCGGCATGTCGTCCACGACAAATGTGGATAACCACGGTGCTGTTTCACGCCCATCTCATGCAAAAGGCCCTGACCTCATATGCACGGTCAGGGCCTTCATTTTTCACGACGATTCCTTATGCGGTAATCTACATTTCTTGATCACTTATCGAGGTTCTTGATGCCGTCTTCCATGACGTCCAGCTGAGCATCGGTCACCTTGGCAGGCTTCTTCTTGCCGAACTTGGCCTTGAACAGACCGATGATGGTCGGGGCGAGCGAGACCAGCAGAATCAGCACGATCACCAGCTCGAAGTGATCCTGCACGGCCGGAATGTTGCCGAAGAAGTAGCCCAGCAACGTGAACAGCGTGGACCAGCACAGGCCGCCGAGCACTGAGAACGGCGTGAAACGACTCCAACGCATACCGGAAATACCGGAAATGAACGGCATGAACGTACGAATGAACGGGAAGAAGCGGCCTAGGAACACAGCCAGCGGGCCCCACTTCTCAATCATGTGCTCGGTTTTGGCCAAACGCTCCGGGGTCAAGGCCTTCACCTTGCCGGACTGGATGATACGGCGGCCAAAGAAATGACCGATGAAGTAGTTGCACTGGTCGCCGATAATCGGCGCGCACCAAACCACCGGCAGCAACCAGAACAGCGGCAGCGCGGCCTTGCCGGTCGCAGCATCCGGGGCTGCGAACACGCCGGCCGCGAACAACAGCGAATCACCGGGCAGGAACGGGAAGAACACCACGCCCGTTTCGATGAATACGATGAGGAAGATGAATCCGAGGGTCGGCGCCACGCCCATGGCAATCCAACCGGCAATCGCGGCACGCGGATCCTTCAGCAGTTCGAGGATGAAATTAACGAAGCCCATGTGATTCCTATGAGTCCTATACGTCTATATGTGTGAACAATCTGTCCAATAACCAGACATTCGTCTGAAAACCGTCAACCACTCTACCAGTCGCCCCGATACAAGAGGGGGCCACCGGAACCTCATAGCAGCCATTACTGCCATCTTCCTTACAAATATGGCGTGCTTCGCTGGTATATCGTCAACACATTCCACCGCTCATGAGGAGAACTGCATGCGCGGTGATGTAATCAATTACTCACCAAGACGCTGGTGCACGAAACCGTCCAGCGCGGCCGCATCGATACCGTCATACGATTCTATGGACGCGAACTGGCCCAGGCCGGAAGTATCCGTGCGAATCCAGCCGGTCTGCGCAATCAGAGTCGCGCCCGATGCCGCACCGGCCTGAAGTCCAACCGAAGAATCCTCGAGCACCACGCACTTGGCCATGTCTTCACGGGCGATGCCAAGCTTGTCGGCTGCGGCCAGGTAGGGCGCGGGGTTCGGCTTGTGTTCGTACGGATCGTCGCCACAGACGTAGCCGGCGAACAGTCCCTCGGACTGTTTCATGATGTTCTCCGCCATACGGCGCGGCGAAGTAGTGACCAGCATGGATGGGATGCCGGCCTCATTGAGCGAGCGCAACACGTCTTGCACACCAGGAATCCACGGCAGACGTTCGACCTCCGCCTTGAACACATAATCCTTGAGCTGCTTGTCGATTTCGGGAACGCTCAATGTGCAGCCATGCGCAATCATGACCTCTGCCACGTGAGCCACCGGAGTACCGGAGCACGCCCAACCGAGGTCCTCGTTCCACTCGCCGCCATTGTTGTGCGCGATTTCGATTTCGCCGTCATGCCAAAGCGGTTCCGAATCGATAAGCGTTCCATCCAAATCCCAAAACACGGCCTTGAGCAACATGGTTACCTCCGTTCGCATGCCCGCACGCCAATTGGCGCCTTTACTCTTGCTGCATTCCATTGCACCAACCGGATGCGACAACCATAGCGCGTCAGCACACCGCCCCTGCGCCTCAGCGCATGGTCAAACCACCATCGACGTGCAGACATTGCCCGGTAATGAAGCCGGCCATGTCGGACGCCAACAACGCGACCCCTCCGGCGATGTCATCGGGACGGGCAAGGCGGCCAAGAGGCGTCATGGCAATGATTCGTTCACGAACATCCTCGGTGGTGGCTGCGCTGGATGCGGTTCCGGCCGTCAAACCTGCGGCAATGGCATTAACGGTAATGCCGAAGCCGCCCAGCTCCTGGGCCAGAGAGCGGGTCATGCCGACCAGCCGCCTTTGGCAGTGAGATACGAATGGTAGGGCACGATGGGCGAATCGACCAGATTGCTGGAGATGTTGATGATACGCCCGGAGGTCTGGGCTCGCATCAGCGGCACCACATGTGAGCACATCAGATATGCACCATGCAGGCATCCCTCGATCTGTGCGCTAAACTCATTCCAATCGCCTCCAGCAAAAGTGGAACGGCGACGCGGGTCAAAGGAGAAGCGTCCGAAAGCATTATTCACTAAGATGTCCACGCCGCCGAATGAGTCGACAGCGGCACCCACCAGCTTGGAAGATTGCGATTCATCGCAAACATCCGCCTGTACAGCTATAGCCAAGCCTCCCAGCGAGTGGATGTCTTCAACAGTGCGCTGCGCGCTGGCGGCGTCATGTACGTAATTGATGACGACAGCGGCTCCGTGCGATGCCAGGCATTTCGCCACGGCCGCTCCTATGCCCTTGCCGGAACCGGTGATGATCGCTGTTCTGCCATCCAGATTCACCATTGGACGCCGTGCCATATCGCTTTGCTCTGTCATTACCCTTGCCTTTCGCCCCGCTACCAGCCCCTGCTGCCCGCAACAGCACAGGCCTATTCCATATCCATATCGAACGAATCGCCGTACGCGTCGCTGCCGCGTTCGACATCCACCGCGCGCAACAGATCGATGAGATTGAAGCCCCCATCATGATGCCAGCCGGATTTCGCCCGATCCATCTCACCGAGCGGACAGATGCGATTCACACCGACCTCGGCCAATGTATCTGCAAGACCAAACAGTCTGGTCGAATCCACAGCGACACCGCAGCTCTGCAGCCAGCCACGGCAGGAAGTCAATCCTCTGGCAGCGTCCAACAAATCTGGCACCGCCACCACGTTGACGGTGCGGTTCAACGGCGACATCAGCGAAGCAACATCCTCGTCGGCACCGCTACCGTCAAGTTCTCGATACAGCACCGACCATGCCGTGCTATGGCCACTGGCGAACACTGCGGCCTTCCCGCCCATCAAGGCTCTCATCTCAGCGTCGGTGCGCGCCCGCTGAATGGCCACGTTCTCGGCGTCACTCAATACGGAGCGCGGATATTTGCGCTGCTGATTCTCAAGCTCGCCACCGAGCAGCTGAGCCACTTCACGAGCGGTGAGGGCTCCATCAGTCTCCACGAACACGGTCTGCGGAGCCAGGCAGCTTTGCTGGTCATATGTGGCGATGTCAACAGCCACACGATGCACGGTATCGGCATAGGTATCAGGGCGCAAAGCCTCTCGGCCAATGAACGCCAACCCGACTTTTGCTCCGTAACCTAGACAGGGCTTTGATCCGGCGACTTTGCCCGCAATCAATTTGGTAGTCTGCGAAGAACCGTAAACAATCACGGCATCGGCCACATCGATGGCTGAATCCTCGAGCTGCTGCGAGCCGCCCTTCCATGGAACCACCGCAATGGCATCAGCGAGGTCGGAATTGACCATCGCAATGCTGCGAGCAAAGAACGCAGGCATCACCGGTTCGGAAAATGAAGATTTGCCAAGAATCGCGCCTTTGACCAGCAGGGTCATCGCCATGCTCCACACGGGAATCCCCGGCACATTGCTGGAGAACACCTGATAGGTGAGCGCCGGGCCCACATATTTAGAGTATCCCCCCGCCTTGTTCGGCCGGAATTCGTCGAGCATGGACGGCTGACCGATTTCGGAGTCCAGGAACCGGAGCAGTTCACGACGCCTGAACTGGCGCATATACCGTTTGAGCTCAATCCGCACCATGTCAGGCTCATATCCGGTGATTGCGGGAATCAGCAGTTCAGCCTGACGCCGCAGCTCAAAATCCGGATCGGCCCATAGTTGGGCCGCGTCGGCCACGATGTCGAGAATATCGTTGACACTCATCGCGGCAAGCGTGCGGTTGCGAACATCGGCAAGCTGCTTGGCAAGGGAAGTCACCTTTGGGCCATCCAGTCGCGGATAGCGCAAACGCTTCACCCCATCCGATGTGGCGACATCATAGATTTCGTAATCCGAAACATCCGCTCCCGAAGGCAGGTGGAAGACATCAATGGCCTGACTCACAGATTCGTCAGCGGTTGGCACTGATGACCTCGTCCACTGCGATTGAGCAACCACGGGCCTCGGCTCCCTTCGCCCGGCCCTGCAGCAGGAATCCGTCCGGAGTCCGGTAGCCAAGATCCTCGGTCAGAATACCGATGCATGAATTCCAATTGGCAAGGTCGTAATGGGCTATCACACCGGTCTCACCATCCTTGACGGGAGCCAGCGTTTCCGGATCAAGGAAGACCGTGCGCACCCAGGCGGGGTTCGCCTTGAGATAGTTGCTGGTGCCATCCGTATACCACGACAGAATATTTTGGTCATAGATCTGCGAGCTCAACTCGGTCATGCCATACATGTTGACGCAGTGGTGGCGCGGCACCCCCAGTGTCTGTTCCAGTTCGTCAAGCATCTGGTCTTCGGTGATGTCGCGCTTAGTGCTCTTGAAGCCGCCAGTGTCGAACAAGCGGCTATCGGGGGCCAGCGCGAACGTCAGATCATGCTCATGCAGGTAATCGAGCAGATACAGGTAGGATGACGAGACACCCATCAGCATCACCGGTTCGCCGTCGGACACCGCACGATTGAGGAAATCGATGATGCCATCGAATTTGAGCCCATGTTCATCGAAGAACACGCCGCTGCCTTCGCTGCCACAGAGTTCCACGGCCTTGGTGAGATACCGCGACAGTGAGGAGTTCTGGTTCATGTCCCACGCCGGAGAGATCACAGCAATGCGAATGCGTTCACGATCCGGCATGATGAAATGACGGAACGGCACAATCATCGATTCATCCCACACCTCAAGATCAGGGTGGAAGTTGCGCCCACGCATCTTGCCGCCATGCGTGGTTCCGCTCGTCATGAATACGGCTTTGCACTGCTCGGTCGGTATGGTCGAAAGGTCAAGGTGCTTGAACCCGTCCACCGGCATCGGCGGAATCTCCCGCCAATCCTTGAGCGTTGCGGGGGTGACGCGTTTAGCCGCGCAGTAACGACGGTACGGCAGATCATACGTGTACTGATAGATGAACACGTCGCGCGCCAACGCACCAAACGCCTCTTCCGGGGCCTGCTCACAGCCATAGGTATGGATAAAATCCAGAATCCCGCGCTTGATACGACGCGCGTCATCCATCACATCAGTCATTGCATCGCTCCTGTCAATATCCAATATCAACCAGCATTATCGTTCATCGTGCGCCGCAGCGCCAGTCCCATCCGCCGGATCGGCTGCTGGAACATCCACGGACGCCGGCGCACGATGCTTCGCCACCAAATCCGGAAGAGCGACGAACAGCGCATTGAGAATGATGGCGCTGAATACACCGACCATGATGTTGTTGCCAAAGAACACGCTTGCGCCGCCGGTCAGGCCGGAGAGCGCCTTGGGCAGGGCGATGCCGAGCAGCAGAGACATGCCGATGACCGTTTGACGGCGCTCGTCATCAGCGACCTTGCGCAAGGCTCGCAGACCGGTCACGATCAGGCTGGCCGCAGCCGGCAGGAAGATGCCTCCGACGACTGCCGAGGGAATGACGGACAGCAGCGCGCCCGCCTTTGGCACGAAGCCCAGAATCAGCAACAGAATGGCGGCGATTGTCACAGGCGTGCGCGTGCGCAGCTTGCCTTCGCCGGTCAGGTTGAGCAGGCCGACATTTTGCGGGTATGCGGTGGTGGTGAATCCACCAATCAGCGAGGAAATGGCCGAACCTGCCGCCTCGCCGGCGAGGCCGTAGCGCACCTGCTTGCGTTCGAGGGTCGTGCCTTGAATCTCGGAAGCCGCCTGATAGACGCCGAGAGCCTCCATGACGGCAACCATATAGGCGATGAAGAACGGAATGAAGATCTTCCAGTCAAACGTAAACGGCCCGTAAGGCATGAAGGTCGGCAGGCCCAACCATCCCTTGGAAGCCACAGGAGAGAAGTCCACCATGCCAAACGCCGCGGCGACCACGGTGCCGACGACAAGCGCGATGAGGAATGAGAACGACTTAAGCAGACCCTTGCCGAGCAGCGACAGGACAAGCACAATCGCCGTGGTCAGGATCGACACGGTCAGGATGTGCGGATCGGCAAACGTTTTGTCACCGGGAGCCCCACCAAGAAACTCGCTCAGCGTGAATCCGGACAGCGAGACACCGACCATGAAGATGACCACGCCCGAGATCATCGGAGAGAACAGGAACCTCATCCGCTCTATCGCACCGGTCAGGCACAGCAACAGGAACACAAGCGAAGCGATGAGAATGGACGAACTCGCCGCCCCCAGCATGCCAGCCGTACCTGCCGCGATCATCAACGCGTCAAACGCGGCTGACGGCCCCTGCACCACCGGCAGGCGAACCAGCCGAGTGGCCTGGATCAGAGTAACCAGGCCGGAGACGATGAAGATGGCGTTAATCATGTTCGACGATAGGGCAATAGATAAGCCGATTGCTCCGGCCACGAATACCGGATCAAGCCAAACATTGGAAACGAACACATGCTGGAAACCCAGCAGTACGTTCTGGGCGGTCAGCTCCTTGCGTATTGACATACGCTTCCTCTCTCTCAACGCGCATATGGGATGCCGAGCCGAACAGAGGAGTTCAACCGTCGTATTCCCTACGCGAGTGTTAGCTCACAGGTTCGAAGGGTTCGGCACATACCGTCTCAGCCTAAAGCACCCCTTACGAATCGGTTTTCGCACGTCACCGTAACAAACCTTGACATCTCCGTCAAGAAAAATCGTGCTTTTTTCGGCAGCTGCCCGATGTGAGATAACAAACAGTTTTACGAATGGAGAAGGAATCGAAGCAATGCGGCCAGACTCACCAACCCCACAGGACCATGGACTTGGAGCCGGCGGGAGTGAAGTTGGAGTCGCCGGTGGTGCAGGCAGCGGTATCGGCGGCGGTATCGCGACCGGGCAGTTCGCGGGTTTCGCGGCGGATGGCGTTGCGCCAGAGGCGGGCGCGGTTGGAGCGTTGCACCTCCACGATGTTGCCGTCTCGGCCAGCGGCGAAGACGCTTTCCTGGTCGCCGGTTTGCATGCGCTTGACTTCACGGCGCAACTGTCGATTCTCTTCTTCGAGCTCGAGGATGCGCGCGATACCGGAAAGATTGATGCCCTCATCCTGACTTAGGCGCTGAGCTCGGGTCAGGCGGGCAATGTCGCGCAGACAGTAGCGGCGTGCGCCGCCATCGGTGCGCTGCGGACGGACCAGACCCAGCCGGTCGTACTGGCGAAGGGTCTGGGGGTGGATGTTGGCCAGTTCGGCGGCCTGGCCGACGGTGAAGATGGGCAGTTCGATATCGAAGCCGACATCATCGGCTCCGTCGAGATCGGCCCTGCCCATCACCAGCGCGGTTGCGCACATTGCGTACAACTGCTTCATTTGGTTGGCTAACCGCGCCATTGTTCACCTCCTGATTACAGGCTGAGATAGTCGCCGGCTTTTTCGTCGAATTCTTTGGCGGCGTGCTTGACCGCCAGACCCGGCTTGGCGGGGACCATGATCTGCACGCGGCCGATCAGGTCGCCCGGCTGGTTGCCGCGCTGGACACC
This sequence comes from Bifidobacterium sp. FKU, assembly GCF_026016385.1. NCBI lineage: Bacteria > Bacillati > Actinomycetota > Actinomycetes > Bifidobacteriales > Bifidobacteriaceae > Bifidobacterium > Bifidobacterium sp. FKU. Next base: position 168,428 of record NZ_CP092888.1, on the reverse strand, counting down.
GAGTCCCGCGAGCTTGACCTCCGCGCCGGAGCTGGAACCGGCCGGCACCTTGAAGGTGACGGGATTGCCGTCGATGTCCTTGGCCTCGACCTTGCCACCGGCCACGGCCTGGCCCACGGTGACGGGCAGGTCCATGACGATGTCGTGGCCGCGCATCGAGAACGCGGCATCGGGCTTGACGGTGACGTGCAGGTACAGGTCACCGGCCTTGCCGCCATTGATGCCCGGCTTGCCCTTGCCGGCAAGCTTGATTTTCTGGCCGTCCTTGACGCCCGCAGGCACGTGGGCCTTGAACTTCTTGCCGTCCACGGACAGGGACACGGTAGCGCCCTTGACCGCCTGACGCAGGGTCAGGCTGATCTTGGAGTTGCGGTCCTCGCCGTTTTCGGGGCGCGGGGCCTCCTCATAGCCATAGCCGCCGGCATTGCCGTACGCCTGCTGGCTGTAGCCGCCTTGGCCTGCAGCACCGCCGAACATCGAGAAGATGTCGTTGATGTTGTTGGGGCCGCCGCCCGAAGTGGAGAAGCGGATGCGCGAGCCATTGCCGCCGGCACCCTGGCCGAACATGGAACCAAAGATGTCGGAGAAACCGGAAGCATCGAAGCCGCCGGCGCCGGAACCGCCGGCGAAGCGGGCGCCGCCCATGCCGAACTGACGAATCGCGTCGTACTTCTGGCGATCTTCCTTCTTGCTCAGCACGTCATAGGCTTCGGAGATGTCCTTGAACTTCTCCTCGGCTTCCTTGGTCTTGTTGACGTCAGGATGGTATTTGCGGGCGAGCTTGCGGTACGCCTTCTTGATGTCGTCGTCCGAAGCGTCCTTGGAGACACCAAGGACTTTGTAGAAGTCTTTGCTGAGCCATTCGTTTTCAGCCATTCATGTCTCCTTTCTAGAAAAGTCTTTATGATTGGCTCCCCTCCTTGAGGGGAGCTGTCGTCATAGGCGACTGAGGGGAGTTACGGCATCCGTTAAGCTCCCCTCAGTCAGCTTCGCTGACAGCTCCCCTCAGAGAGGGGAGCCGAGGTAAATATCAGCTCCCTCATCAGAGGGAGCTAAGGCACTGTCAACTCATTGCAGCGAACTGGTCGTCAGTTTTGTGGGGAGGCTACTACTACTCGGGCGGCACGGATTACGCGGTCGCCGATGCGGTAGCCGGCCTCAACCACGGTGTCAACCGTTTCCTTTTCGGCATTCGCGTCCGGCTTGTGCAGGATCGCGTCATGCTTGGTGGGGTCGAAGTCCTCGCCCTTTTCGCCGAACTTCTCGACGCCGAACTTCTCGAAGGCTTTGTCGATCTTGGTGGCAACGGCCTTGAACGAGTCGTCCATCTCGCTGTGTTCGCGAATGCGGTCGATATCGTCGAGGGCGGGCAGCAGCGCGGTCAGCACGTCGATGATGCCGTGCTGGCGGAAGCGCTCCTGCTCCTTCTGCGTGCGATTGCGGTAGTTGATGAACTCCGCACGTTCGCGCTGCAGGGCTTCGAGGTAGTCTGCGGCTTCCTTCTTGGCCTTGCCGAGGGGGGTGAGGGTGTCTTCGGAATCGGAGGGAGCGGAATCGGACGAGCTATCGCTCGGCTGTTCCGCTCCGGCGTTCGCCGGGGTCTCTCCCTCAGTCGCGGACTTCGCCGCACCAGCTCCCTCGTCAGAGGAAGCTTGGGATGCGGTCTCGGCTTTGGCCGAGTCCTGCGGCGCGGCGGAAGCGGCACCCTCAGCGGCCTGGTCGGGATCCGGCAGGTCGTTCAGGTAGTCGTCCTTGTTGAACTCGGACATCACTTGTTGTCCTTGTCGTCATCGTCGTCCACGACCTCGGCCTCGACGGTGTCGTCGTCGGAACCGGAGGCGGAGCCAGCGGAAGCGCCAGCGCCGGCAGCGCCAGCCGCACCGGCACCAGCCGCGGCACCCTCGGCACCCTGCTGGGCGTAGAGGACCTGGCCGATCTTCTGAGCGGCGGTCATCAGCTCGGTCTGAGCGGTCTTGACCTTCTCGGTGTCGTCACCCTTCAGGGCCTCCTTCAGGGCGTTGACCTTGTCGGTGACCTCCTTGACGATGTCGTCGGAGAGCTTGTCCTTGTTGTCGTTGACGAGCTTCTCAGTGGAGTAGGCGAAGGCCTCGGCCTGGTTGCGGGTCTCGGCGTCCTCCTTGCGCTGCTTGTCTTCGGCCTCGTGCGCCTCGGCTTCCTTGACCATGCGGTCGATCTCGTCCTTCGGCAGGCCGGAGCCACCGGTGATGGTCATGGACTGCTCCTTGCCGGTGCCCTTGTCCTTGGCGGACACGTGCACGATGCCGTTGGCGTCGATGTCGAAGGTGACCTCGATCTGCGGGACGCCACGCGGAGCCGGAGCGATGCCGGTCAGTTCGAAGGTGCCCAGCGGCTTGTTGTCGCGAGCGAACTCACGCTCGCCCTGGTAGACCTGAATCAGCACGGACGGCTGGTTGTCTTCGGCGGTGGAGAAGACCTCGGAGCGCTTGGTCGGGATGGCCGTGTTGCGATCGATGAGCTTGGTCATGATGCCACCCTTGGTCTCGATACCGAGGGACAGCGGGGTCACGTCGATAAGCAGAACGTCCTTACGGTCGCCCTTGATGACGCCGGACTGCACGGCGGCGCCGACTGCCACAACCTCATCCGGGTTCACGGACTGGTTCGCTTCCTTACCGCCGGTAAGCTCCTTGACCAGATCCTTGACGGCGGGCATACGGGTGGAGCCGCCGACGAGCACCACGTGGTCGATGTCGCTCACCGAGATGCCGGCATCGTGCAGCACGTTGTTGAACGGCGTGCGGCAGCGGCCCAGCAGGTCGGAGGTCATTTCCTCGAAGTGCGCGCGGGTCAGGGTCTCGTCCAGGTGCACCGGGGTGCCGTCGGGGGTCATGGCCAGGTACTGCATGGAGATGCTGGCGGAAGAGGAGGAGGAGAGTTCCTTCTTCGCCTGCTCGGCGGCTTCCTTCAGGCGCTGCAGCGCGATCTTGTCCTTGGACAGGTCGACGCCGTACTTGTTCTTGACTTCGGAGACCAGCCAATCGATGATCTTCTGATCCCAGTCATCGCCACCGAGGTGGTTGTCGCCGTTGGTGGCCTGGACCTGGATGGTGGAGAAGCCGTCGTCGTCCTTGCCGATCTCCAGCAGGGAAACGTCGAAGGTGCCGCCACCGAGGTCGAAGACCAGGATGCGCTCGTCCTCCTTGCCCTTCTCGAGGCCGTAGGCCAGAGCGGCTGCGGTCGGCTCGTTGATGATACGCAGGACGTTCAGGCCGGCGATCTTGCCGGCGTCCTTGGTGGCCTGACGCTGGGCATCGTTGAAGTATGCCGGGCAGGTGATGACGGCATCGGTGACGGGCTCGCCAAGGTAGGCCTCGGCGTCCCTCTTCAGCTTCATCAGGATCTGCGCGGAAATCTCCTGCGGGGTCCACTTCTTGCCGTCGATGTCGACGGTCCAGTCGGTGCCCATGTGGCGCTTGACGGAGGAGATGGTGCGGTCAACGTTGGTCACGGCCTGACGTTTGGCCACTTCGCCGACGAGGATCTCGCCGGACTTGGAGAAGGCCACCACGGACGGCGTGGTGCGCGCGCCTTCAGCGTTGACGATAACGGTGGGCTCGCCACCTTCAAGAGTTGCGATGCAGGAATTCGTGGTTCCCAGATCGATACCAACTGCGCGTGCCATAATGTGTGCTCCTTTGTGGGACTTGCGATTGCCCGGCCGGCGCCGCCGTTCGCCACGACCTGTTCGGGTTGTGACGCGCGGTGTGCACGAGCCGTCTCGCACGTGTTCGTTCTTTCGTTCTTCGCCCGGGTTTCGGTCGGTTCCTTGTGCGGTTCCTCTCGGTTGTGGGGTTTGCATTCGCAACCGCCCATTCCCGTGCTTCCGAAACTTGAGCCTACACCACTCAACTTTAAACCGCAAGTGCATATTCCCGGATTCGGCAAAAAACTTGAGCGATTCTCACTCAGGTTTCTGCGAAGCGCGGCACGCGGCACGTATCGCGTCACAGCCAAAAGCCGCCGGAAAACGATCGCCCGCCGGGCATCGGCTCGGCGGGCGATCGTTTTCCGGCGGCTGGACGACTCGGGATTACCGGTCGGCCAAGGCCGAATCAGTTGTTCCTGGCGTTACGCGCGGCCTTGATGAGCATCGCGATCGCAACCAGCATCACAGCCGCGATGGCGATGGCCATGACGGCGGTACCGGTGGCGCCCAGCGGGCCGGAGACCGCGGAATCGTTCGGCACCTTGCCCGAAGCGATCACGCCGTTCTTGTCGGTGCCCGGCTTCTTGTCGGCGGAGCCGGCGGCCGGCGCCTGGATGGCGACGGTCGCGACCTTGCCGGACTGGCGACCGGTGACGGTGAGCGTGTACTCGGCACCTTCCGACATCTTGTCGAGCGCGATCGAAGTGGTCTGCGCGGGCTTGACGCGCACGCCGGACAGCGGGGTGCTGGAATCGGACTTGGACACCACGGCGCCGTTCTTGTCCTTCAGTTCGTAGCTGAGCAGCGCGTCGCCGTTGAAACCGTCGACATTGGCGACGTAGCCGGCCTGCGTGCGGGCGACCTTCACGGTGCCGTCCTTGGAGAGCGCGTTCTGCTCGTCGGGGGAAGTGGCCAGGCCCAGGGCGCCGGCGATGGTGTAGAAGTTATCGGTCTGATCGGTCAGGCCGATGACGCGCTGGGCGCCGGGGCCGGAAGCGGCGATGCGCAGCTGGGTGCCGGTGTGCTCCATGTCGCCGCCGTTGTAGCCGCCTTCGGCGTCGGTGGAGGCTTCCTGGGCGGTGCCGTAGGAGACGACCATGTTGTTGCCGTCGGCGGACTTGAGCACGGTGGACAGCGCGTAGGCCGGCTGGGCGTTGAGGACCTGGGAGGTGTGCGCATGATCGGCGGTGACGATCACCAGCGTGTTCGTGAGGTCCACGTTCTTGATGGCGTAGGCGATGGCCTGGTCGAAGTCGTCGGTCTCGCCGATCTGGCCGCAGGCGTTGGCGTTGTGGTCCTGCTTATCGATCGAAGCGCCTTCGACCTGCAGGAGGAAGCCGTTCTTCTGACCGTTCGGGTTGGCGTTGAGCAGATCGAGCGCCTTCTTGGTCATGTCCTTGAGCGAGGCGCCACGGTTGCCGAGCCAGGCGTCATTCGGGGTGCACACGGTCGGGTTGGCGTCCTTGGCTGGATCCTTGGCGGTGGCCTTGGACGGGTTGAACTTGGTCGGCATGTTGCCGTCGCTCATCAGGGCGAGCACCGGCTGGCCATCCTTGTACTGCAGGGCGTTCATCGCGGCCGGGTCGTTCTCAACGGTCTGGAAGCCCATGTCCTTGGCCTGCTCCCACACGGTCTTGCCCTTGTATTCGCCACCCTGCACGGTCTGGCGGAAGTACTTGGAGCCACCGCCGATGGTCACATCGGCGCGGGTGTCGAGCAGCTGCTCGGAGATAGAGCCGATGCCGCCGTTCTCCTTGAGCTGGTTGGCGAGGCACTGCTTGGAGGCGTTGTTGGAAGTGCCGTCGGTCTTGCCCTGCGGGCCGTAGCAGGCACGCTCGGTGGAGTGCGATTCCAGTACGGCCGGGGTGGCGTCCTGGATTTCCGCGGTGGACACGTTGCCGGTGGCCTTGCCGGCGGCCTTGGCCAGCTCGAAGAGGTTCAGCTGCGGGTTGCCGTAGATGTCGACGTCGACGGCGTTGTTGTAGGTCTTGGTGCCGGTCGCCCATGCGGAGCCGGACGCGGAGGAATCGGTGACGGGGGTGAGCTTGCCCGGGTTGGGGTTGGCGACCAGCTTGCCGGCGGCATCCTTGCCGACGGCGCTGTCCTTGCTGCCGTCGCCGAGCGAGAAGGTCGTGTACTGGCCGGTGCCCGCCTGCACGTCGTCAAGCGCGCCGGGCTGACCGACCGCGTCCAGACCATCGAAGTGGCCGTTGGCGCCCTTCAGATAGTCGCGGGCGACGGTGATTTCCGAATCGCCCATGCCGTCGCCGATGAACAGCACGACGTTCTTCGCGCTCTTGTTGCCGATGGCGGCGATGCGCTGCGCCGCGCCGTGCTTGGCGAGCTCGGCGACCGACTTGCCGTTGGGGCTGTAGGTGCCGTTTGCGGCATCGACAGCAAACGCCGGAGCGGCGAGCGCGCCGAGCGTCGCAATGGAGGCGATCGCCGCTACGGCGCTCGTCAAAGCCTTGTGATTGCCCATTGTTCTTCCTTCTTCCATGCAGTGTCATCTGCGCCGTCCGGCCCGCACTCCTCCGGCCGCACCCGTTCGGCCGCGTCCGTCGTCGTCACGCCTTCCAGCTTTGCGGAACCGTTCCGCACCTGCATTGCTTGGATCTTTCGATTCCGGATTTCACGGTAGGCCTCACAAGCCAACGTCCGGATACCGCCGGAAGAACGCCGGGTGAACATTCTTCGTCGAATCGGCCGAGGCATCATCGCCGCATGAACCGGCAAAGCCATACACGATCCGCACCTGGCAGTACATGTTCTCGAAAATCCGCCCCGAATTCCCCGAGGCGGCGTTCGTCGCCGAATGTGGGCCGACCGAACGAATCGATGCAGGCCGGATTCGACATGAACTTCTACCTCGACTGGCGCTGGGACGGCCACCCGACGCTCTCCCCGCAGTCGTTCGTCATGCTCGGATAGCCCGCTAATTGCCCAACTCACCGAATATATTGCAATCGTTGTCAATATGAGTTACGGTAAAGACAGAACAACTCGGACATTGGTCTGCCAGATTGCCGGAACCTCAACGCAGAGCGGCCCTCGAACAGCAATGCAAACGACTAGCAGTACCCGATTTGCAAGCAAGGAGTCATCATGACCGACGCGCACGGCAACGACGCAGCGACCAGCACCGGCACCATCGCAGACGCCACCAACGACGCCGCTTCCGGTGCCTCGCAGCGTACGGAAAGCGCTGAACGACTCACCCGTCCGCTGGTCAAGCTGGCCAAAACCTGCGGGCTTGCCACCTCATTCATCGACCAGCTCGGCACCTACACCGAAATCAGCGACGCGGCCTTGGTCGCCGTACTCAACGCCCTCGACGTGGACGCATCCAGCGACGAGGCCATCGCACGCTCCATGACCCAACTTGAGGTGGAAAACAGCAAACGTTTGCTCCCCTCCACCATCGTTGCCACCACCGGCAAACCGACCGGCATCACCCTGAACTGTTCGTCGGACGCGGACATCACCGTCTCCATCGAACTGGAGGACGGCACCGCGTTTGGCCACTTTGCCCTGCTGCCGCACCTCAATTCCGGCAAGCCGGACTTGACCATCGCTCCCGATCTGCCGATGGGCTACCACACACTGACCGTCACGGTGGACGGGCGCGAGGGCAAGGCGGCCATCATCGCCGCCCCCGCGCGCATTCCCGTGCCGGAGGCGGTCGCCGAGCACCAACGGTGGGGCTGGATGACGCAGATGTATTCCGTGCGGTCTCGCGAATCGTGGGGCATCGGCGATTACGGCGATCTGAAGCTGCTGCTGGCGGACGCGGCCGACAAGTCCAAAGCCGACTTCATGCTCATCAACCCGATTCACGCCGGCGCGCCGATTCCGCCGCTTGAGCCATCGCCGTATCTACCGGAATCGCGCCGATTCCTCAACGTGACGTACATCCGCCCGCAGGACATCCCCGAATACGGCACGCTGCCGGCCGATATCCGAGCGCAGGTGGATGCGCTGCATGATTCAGTGGCCGCACGCAACGACGAATCGAACCCGATGGACATCAACGCGGCGTGGGCGGCCAAACGCCCGGCGCTGCGCCTGATCTTCGACGCGGGCCGCAACAACAAGCGCGAGCTCGAATTCGAGCATTTCAAGACCACCGCCGGCCCAGACCTCGATTCCTTCGCCACCTGGTGCCTGTGCTTCGAGGTATGGGGCGCGCCGTGGGGCGAGAACCGTTGGTTCTTCGAGAAGACCATCGACGACCCGGCCGTGCGCCAGCTCGTCGAGGAGCACCACGACCTGTTCGAGTTCAACCGCTGGCTGCAGTGGATTGCCGCCGAGCAGGTGAACGCCGCGCAGCAGGAGGCGCTGGACCACGGCATGACACTGGGTCTGATGCAAGACATGGCCGTGGGCGTGCACGGGCTCGGCGCGGATGCCTGGGCCAATCCGGAACGCTTCGCCTCCGGCGGCGTCACGGTCGGCTGCCCGCCGGACTTCTATAACCAGCAGGGCCAGGATTGGGGCCAGCCGCCGTTCAGCCCACGCTATCTGGAGGCCACCGGCTACCAGGTGTACCGCGAGATGGTGCATTCGATGTACGAGCACGCGGGCGCGGTGCGCATCGACCATGTGCTGGGCCTGTTCCGCCTGTGGTGGATTCCGCAGGGGCTCGGCGCCCTCAACGGCGCATACGTAACGTACAACCACGAAGCGATGCTGGGAGTACTGGCCATCGAAGCCACGCGCGCCGGAGGCATGGTGGTTGGCGAGGATCTGGGCACCGTGCCGGATTACGTGCGCCGCATTCTGGCCGATCACGGCGTACTCGGCACTGACGTGGAATGGTTCAACCGCGTGGACGATTCGCCGAACGCCGGCGACCCGTACCGCGCACCCGAGGACTACCGCAAGCAGGCCTTGGCCTCGGTGACCACGCACGATCTGCCACCCACCGCCGGCTACCTGAACTTCGAACACGTCAAGCTGCGCGAGGAGCTGCATCTCCTGAGCGAGCCGGTGGAGGCGTTCGCCGCCTCGGCGATGGCCGAACGCACGGCCATGATGAACCGTCTGGTGGAGAACGGCTATATCTCGCAGACCGTGGCGGATGATGTGGAAGGCCATGTGCAGGAGATCGTGGAGGCGATGCACGCCATGCTCACCGATACGCCGTCGCTGCTGCTGCAGGCAGCGTTGGTGGACGGCGTGGGCGAATGCCGTTCCCAGAATCAGCCGGGCACTTCCAGCGAGTATTCGAACTGGCGCGTGCCGCTGGCGGACAGCTCAGGCCACGTGGTGCATACCGACGAGGTCTTCGACCTGCCACGCGTGCAGTCCCTAGCCGCCGTGATGCGCCGAGAGAAGCGGTGATCGATTCCGGCAATGGGGAATTGGCCTAAATCGGCTTCGAGGGGCTGATTTGGCCTTTCCCGGACATCTACTTCCGTTTCAAGGGGCTGGTGCCCAAGTAGACCCAACGCGAGAACGGCGGAATGACGTTGGCACAAAGTCGTTTGCACTTGTGGTTTCACCGGCAAGGAGCCCCTTGAAACGGAAGTAGATGTCCGGGACACCCTAAATCAGCCCCTCGTAATCGAGATAGCCGAAGACGACGACTTGTTATGGGCATGTTATCGTTGTCATGACAATGATTGTTCGCGACGGCGAAGGAGCGACGGCATATGACCAAGGCAAGCATTCAGGCAGTGGCCCGCGAGGCCGGCGTTTCCGTATCCACGGTGTCCCGAACCTTCGCCAAGCCGGATCTGGTGCTTCCCGAGACTCGAGACCGAGTGATGGCCGCGGCCGAAAAGCTCGACTACTCAGTCTCACGCTCGGCCGCCGCCCTAAAATCCGGCCAATCGTTCCGTATCGCACTACTTGCCAGCGAGACCATCGCCAGTTGGTTCAATTCGAACATCTTCGCCGGTCTTGACTCGGCGCTGCGCCCCTCCGGCTACGACACTGTGCCCTACCCCATGCGCAACGCCGCCGAGCGCCACGACTTCTTTGCGGATTTGCCCGTGCGGCGCAATGCGGATGCGGTGATTGTCAGCTCCTTCGACATCGAACCGGCTGAGGTGGAGCGACTGAAGCATATGCACGTGCCGATTGTCGGCATCAACATCCCCTCCACCGATGGGTTCGACGCAGGCGTGAGCATTGATGATTACGCCGCCACACGTTCGGCTATCGAGCACCTGATTGCACTCGGCCACCGGCATATCGCGTTCGTCGGCAGCGCACCGACCGAAACCAATATGCGCTACAGTGCCGAGGCTCGTTTGCAGGGCGTCATTGATGCCGCTGCCGCCCATCCGGGGATCGAGCTAACGCCCCTGAGCATTCAACGCGGTCTTGGCGAAAGCAACGCGGCATTGAACGCCGTACTGAACGCCTCCCCCAGCATCACCGCCTTCTGTTTTGAGGATGATGAAATGGCCGCGCCCGTGCTGTATCGCCTGCGTCAATACGGGCGGCGGGTACCTCAGGACATTTCCATCATCGGCTTCGACGATTCCGCCCTGTCCGCCGCCGTGGGACTGACCACGCTGCATCAGGACCCGTTCGCAATGGGCGCGACTGCCGGGCACATGGTATTGGATGCCATTGCCGGCAAGTCAATCGAACCGGCATTCGCACGGCCGGACACTCCGCTAATACTGCGCGAAACCACCGCGCCGCCTGCCGCGACAGCAGCGCCCGCGCAGGCGTGAGCACGTTGCCACCGCAAAACGCCGATAAATCGATTGTTGCATGCGTAATTCACATGATATCGTTGTCATCATTAATACAACGGTTGGGCCTTCACACAGCAGTTCGGGCGCGACCGGAACAACCCAACCACAACGCACCCGTAACAGGAGGGAATCGGCATGACCGCCAACAACCTCAATGACGACTGGTGGAAGCAGGCCGTCGTCTACCAGATCTACCCGCGCAGCTTCAAGGACGTCACCGGCGACGGACTCGGCGACATCGCCGGCGTCACCGAGAAGATGGACTACCTGAAGAACCTCGGCGTCGACGCAATCTGGCTCTCCCCGTTCTACCCCTCCGATCTGGCGGACGGCGGCTACGACGTGATCGACTACCGCAACGTCGACCCGCGCCTAGGCACCATGGAAGACTTCGACGCGATGGCCAAGGCCGCGCACGAGGCCGGCATCAAGGTGATCGTGGACATCGTGCCCAACCACACCGCTGACAAGCACGTGTTCTTCCAGGAGGCCCTCGCCGCCGAGCCTGGCTCCCCGGCGCGCGACCGCTACATCTTCCGCGACGGCCGCGGCGAGCATGGCGAACTGCCCCCGAACGACTGGTAATCCTTCTTCGGCGGCCCGGCCTGGGCGCGCGTGGCCGACGGCCAGTGGTATCTGCACCTGTTCGATAAGGCGCAGCCGGACGTCAACTGGAAGAATCCGGACACCCACGAGGAGTTCAAGAAGACCCTGCGTTTCTGGTCCGACCACGGCACCGACGGCTTCCGCATCGACGTGGCGCACGGCCTGGCCAAGGACCTCGAATCCAAGCCGTTGGAAGAGCTCGGCCGCGAATACAGCGTGGTCGGCGTGCTGAATCATGACTTCAGCCACCCGCTGTTCGACCGTCGCGAGGTGCACGATATCTACCGCGAATGGCGCAAGGTGTTCAACGAGTACGACCCGCCGCGCTTTGCCGTGGCCGAGGCGTGGGTGGTGCCCGAGCACCAGCACCTGTACGCTTCGATGGACGAGCTGGGCCAGTCCTTCAACTTCGACTTCGCGCAAGCCAACTGGTATGCCGACGAGTTTCGCGAGGCCATCGCCGCCGGACTCAAGGCGGCGGCCGAAACCGGCGGTTCCACCACCACGTGGGTCATGAACAATCACGACGTGCCGCGCAGCCCCTCCCGTTACGGCCTGCCGCAGATCAAGGGCGCGCCCTACCACCAGCTGCCGCACGACTGGCTGCTGCGCAACGGCACTACCTATCCCGAGGATCGCGAGCTTGGCACTCGCCGCGCCCGCGCCGCCGCTTTGATGGAACTCGGCCTGCCCGGCGCCGCCTATATCTATCAGGGCGAGGAGCTGGGCCTGTTTGAGGTGGCCGATATTCCGTGGGATCATTTGGAGGATCCGACCGCTTTCCACACTGCTCAGGCCACGATGGACAAGGGCCGCGACGGCTGCCACGTGCCGCTGCCGTGGACCGCCGCCGATGAGCCGGCCTTGGCCGATTTCAGCCGTCCGACTCCGGCCGATGACGGTACCGGCGAGAACCATGTGCCGCTGTGCGCCGCCGGCCAGTTCGGCACGGGCGCTTCCTTCGGCTTCTCGCCGGCTACGCGCGCTGAGGGCGTGACGCCGGCCGCCGACCCGCACCTGCCGCAACCGCTGTGGTTCAAGGATTACGCGGTGGACGTGGAGCAAGCCGACCCGGACTCGATGCTCGCGCTGTATCGCGCCGCACTGGCGATTCGCCAGGAGTCGCTGACCGCCACGCGCGACACCACGGCCGAGCAGGTGGACATGGGCGACGATGTGGTGGCGTACACCCGCGCGGCGGTTGGCGGGCGGGTGTTCACCTCAATCACCAACTTCGGCAATGCCCCGGTCGCGCTGCCCGATGGCTCCGTGGCGCTGGCGTCCGGCCCGCTGACCCCCGAAGGACAGCTCCCCACCGACACTTCTGCGTGGGTTGTTCAGTAGTGCTTTTGCGAGCTTACCCGACGCCAGTCATCCATCTTCTCCGGATGCTGGCGTCGTCCTTTTTCCCGGCTAAGCTGTCTCCATTTCGGGGATGACTGCCCTTTCTTTCCATTCGCGACATGCCAACCCCGAAATACTTAATAATATTCTATATACTTAACAAGAGATGTGAATCTTACAGATTTTCGTTAAGGATTGAGGTCGACATGGATGCCGAGCATTACATTCGCGAGACACTTGGTCTGCCCTGCCAAATCACTTCTTGGGATGGCACTGCCTCACTGCCGCTATTTCTGGCCAACGGACGGACATTCAGCAAACTCACCATCGACAACACGAGCATGCTAATCGCGAGCGGAGAGGCTCACCCATTCAGCATCACACGCGTCACCGCCGACGCCAGCAGGCTTGAGCAGCGGACGGATCTGCCTATTGTCTTTCAGTTTCCCCGGCTTTCTGCATACCAGCGAAAAGCCCTGATTCAGAATCACGTTCCTTTCATCGTGCCCGGTACCCAACTGTATATCCCTGCACTGGGCATGGTGTTCACCCAGCGCATCTCCTCACGGCCGCTGGAGAACGCACAGGATATCGAGGTGCGACCCTTCTCCCCCGCAACACAGCTGGTCTGGCTGTATTTGCTCTACTCCAACGAGAGCAAAGTCCAATCAGATATTGCCCGAGCGCTTCAGTTTACCGAAGCTCAGGTCAGCGTTGCCGTGACGCTGTTAGAACAGCTGGCATTCGTGCACCGCACCAAGCAAGGCCGCAGCAATAGCGTCGAACTACTGACTTCAAGGCAGACCAGCCGACTTGATTTACTGAAATCATCTTGGCATCTCCTGAAGTCACCAATATTCAGCAAATATACCGTCACGAATCGCAATCGCCAGATGATTGCCGACGAGCTGATTCCGGCCGGCGAATTTGCTCTTTCGCGCAGGACGCAACTGTCCACCCCAAAACTGCGAATCTATGCCGTTGAACGTCATTGGCTCAAGCAGCACAACAAGGAACTATGCATTATCGACCCCGCTTTGGAAAAGGTGCCAGATAATGCATATATTCTGGAGCTGTGGAGGTACGATCCCCGCCTGCTTGCTCAATATACGCAGGAAGACTACCTTGCCGACCCCATTTCCACGGCCCTGACTCTTGGTGAGATTGCCGACGAACGTTTGGAAGACGCCATACAAGAATCCATCCGCAATACTTTCTCAGGAGCGACAATATGACACAAGGCCTGCAGCTCATCAGAACGGCCTTTGCCGGCTACGAAGATTCTTACGTAATCATCGGCGGCACCGCTTGTGCCATCATCATGACCGACAACGACCTGGACTTCCGAGCCACCAAAGATATTGACATGGTGCTGATTGCCGAGGGACATCTTCGCGAGTTTGCACAACGATTGTGGTCTTTCATTCGCGATGGCGGATACACCTCTATCACGAAGAACTCCGCACAGCCTCACCTGTACCGTTTCATGCACCCCAGTACGTACGGGTATCCCACTATGATCGAGCTATTTTCACGTCACCCTGACTTCCCTATTGTGCCGAACTCGTTCCTGACGCCATTGCATATTGCAAACGACGTTTCCAGCCTGTCAGCCATCATGCTGAACGACAGCTACTATCGGCTACTGCAGCAAGGCCGCGAATCAATACAAGGCATCAGCGTGCTTAACGAGAAATATCTCATTCCTTTCAAGGCGAAAGCATGGTTGGATCTCAACGCCCGAGAACAACATGGCGAGCACGTAGACGGAAAAGATCTCAAGAAGCACAAATATGATGTATTCCGTTTGGCTCAACTACTTGCTCCAGAGGATCGCGTGTCTCTCAACGACGAGGCCTACCATGATCTCGCTGATTTTCTTGGGGAAATATCCCATGAAACGCTTCCGATGAAGCAGCTCGGCATACGGGGAACACAGCAAGACATCATTGATTTGATAGCCGGCGTATATCAACTGTCTATCCCACCACGCGATGAATCTTCTACCACGATGTCAGCGTAATTTTGTATTCCGCGGAATAAAGCCGTTTTGCGTCACCACGTGGTGGGTAGTTTGCTACGTCGTGGGGATTTTACTACGTGGTGGAGGTTTGACTATATGGTGGGACCATGCGAAAGGCCGCCGCTCCGAATGAATCGGAGCGGCGGCCTTTTGGTACGTGCTGGGTACTCTCCTCAGGCGCTTATGCGCCAGCGGGAGCTACAGGGGCTCACTGAACCTGGGCGCGGGCGATCTTGCCGGTGAAGGAGTTGGCCTCGTCGGCATCCTTGACGCCATCCTTGTTCCAGGAGAACATGGCGCGCAGCTTCGGGCCGACGGTCTCGATGCGCTCGTTGGAGTACTTCTCCTGCAGTTCCTTGAAGTGCGGGGCGCCGGCATCCTGATCGTCGATGAACTCCTTGGCGAAGGAGCCGTCCTGGATGCGCTGCAGGTGGTATTCCATGCGCTTGCGGCAGTCCTCGTTGATGACGGTGTTGACGTAGTCGCCGTACTGGGCGGTGTCGGAGCAGGACCAACGAGCCTTGTTCAGGCCGCCCTCGTTCATCAGATCGACGAGCATCTTGAGCTCGTGGCAGACCTCGAAGTAGGCGATCTCCGGCTGGTAGCCGGCGTCGGTCAGGACTTCGAAGCCCATCTCGACGAGCTTGTTCACGCCACCCATGAGCACGTTCTGCTCGCCGAAGAGATCGGTCTCGGTCTCTTCCTTGAAGGTGGTCTTGATGGCACCGGCGCGCAGAGCACCGAGGGCCTTGGCGTAGGCCAGGGTCAGAGCCCAACCATCGCCACGCGGATCCTGCTCGACGGCCACGACGACCGGCACGCCACGGCCAGCGGCGTACTCACGACGAACGATGTGACCCGGGCCCTTCGGGGCAACCATGAACACCGGGTGATCCTCAGACGGCTTGATGTAGCCGTAGTGAATGTTGAAGCCATGAGCGAACGCAACAGCAGCACCCGGCTTGATGTTGGGCTCGATGTCGTTGGCCCAGATGGTGCGCTGGTACTGGTCGGGGGCCAGGATCATGATCACGTCGGCCTCGGCGGAAGCCTCGGCCACGGACTTGACCTCGAGGCCCTGCTCCTTGGCGAAGTCGACCGACTTGGAGGTCGGACGCAGGCCGACGACCACGTCGACACCGGAATCGCGAAGGTTCAGCGCGTGGGCGTGGCCCTGGGAGCCGTAGCCGATGATTGCGACCTTCTTGCCTTCGAGAACAGAAAGATCACCGTCGTTCTCATACCAGATCTGTGCTGCCATTATTGGCACTCCTTTTCAGTAGTGGGGTGTGGCGCCACGGGCGCCGGGGTATCTACGGTGTGCAGATGAGTCCTGTTTTGCAAGGATTGTGTCCCTCAAACCGAGTTCAATACTACCGACAACGTGGCCACAGCCCGGTCAGAGTCCACAACGTGAGCTATTTCACGCCAGAGCATGAGAAATAGACTTGCCACCCCCGCATAGCAATTCCAAAACAAGAGTTGCGCCAGCGTCCGCCTCCATCAATCACTGAAATAAATATCGTGGTGAAGGGCACATCCAGGATTGAACCGTGCGCCGCAGCAAGGGCAGCACGGAGTAACAGACTCCATCGCCCGCCCGTATTCGCGAGGCGTCATCTGGTGCCGGCAGACACCGCACATCACAGCGAGCGAATCCATGTCTCGCCACGCGATGCGATCATGTCCAGCCAGTTCATCATGGCACCGGTAGCAAGCGTAATATTCGTCACAGCAGGCGAAACGATTCGCAACAACATCCAATGGCGAATGCCAGTGAACACATCGCCCCTGACCATCCACGAGACGCCCGCGAATGGCTGGATTCCAGCCTTTGTCCTGCGATCCGTCACTCACGCCGTTCACTATGCCTCCCCTTTCCGGCTATGACCAATATTCAGTGTTGCACAAGTAGATGCACTATTTTTTGTACAGGCCAACCAATCGCACGCCGCTCATCATCGTTAGCATGAGTGCTCGTTATTACAACTCGTCATGTGCAGCGGTCTGCGACCCACACTCGTGCAAGCAATATGCCGCACGAGCTCCATGGGGAGCATCGGGCGGAGGGACAGATTCGGCCGAAAGCACATGGCAACTACTATGAAGGGACTGTATTTATTATGGCTTCGCATGTTCATTTCACGAGCCGCGACTTGGTGCGCATTGCCATGTTCGCCGCGTTGCTCAGTGTGTTCAGCTTTATCCGCATTCCTGTTGGTCCGGTACCGATTACTCTGCAAACCCTTGCTGTGATGTTAGCGGGTCTGATTCTGGGACCGGTGAATGGAATGCTGTCGGTGTTGCTGATGCTCGTACTCACCTTCGTCGGCATTCCCCTGCTTGGCGGCAACGGCGGTCCAGCGATTTTCGTGGGTGTAAGCGCTGGATATCTGTACGGCTGGATTCTTGGAGCCTTGGTGATCGGACTTATCGCACATCAGGGCCATCGTCTGGTGTGGTGGAAGAGTGCGCTGGCAAGCCTGGTTGGCGGCGTACTGATTCCGTATGCCATCGGATTCCCGGTTCAGGCATTGGTTATGGGCGCTCCTCTCAAGGGTGTTATTATCTCCGGCATGATCTTTGTTCCCGGTGATATCGCCAAAGTGGTGATTGCCACGTTGATTGCCACCGCGCTGATGCGCGCATACCCGGCCGCATTCCCCGAATCGTTGCGCGCTAGCAAATGATCGTCTTCGACCATGTGAGCGTCGAGGCAGAAGGCAAACGTATTATTGATGACCTGAGTTGCCAGCTTGACCTTGGTCTTGCTGGGGGCTCAGGCCCTCGTCGTATTGCCGTCATTGGCGTCAACGGCTCAGGTAAATCCACTTTTCTCCGTCTGATCGACGGTCTGGCCAAGCCCACATCGGGCACCATACGTGTCATGGGCTTCGACCCCACACGGCAAGCCAAGCAGCTGCACCGCAAAGTGGGGTTCGTGTTCACCGACCCTGACACGCAAATCATCATGCCCACGCCAGCCGAAGACGTGGCCTTTTCGCTGCGGGGCATGGGGCTGAGCAAATCCGAGTCTTCGGCACTGGTTGACCGTCAGCTGCAATCATTCGGCCTAACGCCTCACGCTGGCACTCCGGCGCACAGCCTGTCTGGCGGGCAGAAACAAATGCTGGCCCTTGCCGCCGTGCTCGTGCGCAACCCGGAGCTGGTGCTTGCCGACGAGCCGACCACCATGCTCGATTTGCCCAACGCGACGCGCATCGAAAATCTGCTGATACACGATATCGCCTGCCCGCTGATTGTTTCCACCCATAATCTTCGGCTTGCCGCACGCTGCGATATGGCAGTTCGCTTTGCCGATGGGCACATTATCGAAACCGGCGAGCCACGCCACGTTATCGCGCGATATCTTGCCGACTGCGGCGTCGCGGACAACGAAGAAGCCGAGGCGTCCCTATGATTTCGCTGTATATCGCAGGCGATAGCGTGCTGCATCGATGCCCTGCCGCAGTGAAACTCATCGTGTCACTGGTGATGGCAACGGTATTGGTGATTCCGCACCTATCGTGGTGGGCGATAGCCGTCTGCGGCGCGCTATGCGCAATATGGTATGCCATGTCCGGCCTTGGTCCGCACGTTTTTGCTCGTCAATTGTGGAGCGCGTGGTGGGTGGTGGCATTCACCGTGGTGGTGCAGGTGTTCTTTGTGCCATGGCAAACCACGGCGTTCAATGCGGTGCGCGTACTTGAACTGGTCATGATCGCAAATCTGGTAACACTCACCACCCGCACTGAAGACATGCTGGATACCGTGCTGGCAGCATTGCGGCCATTGCGACGATTCGGCGTCAATCCGGACCGCATTGGGCTACTGTGCGCATTGACCATCTCAGCGATTCCACTGATTAATCGCAATGTGCGAATTGTGCGGGAAGCGAATCAGGCCCGTGGAGGTCACGGTGGCGTGACCGCATGGGCGGTGCCTCTGCTGGTGCTTATCCTGAAGCAGTCCGACGAGCTGGCCGATGCGCTCGATAGTCGTGGGCTGTAGCTGATTCGACTGAACACAAGAAACCGCCGCTCCCGTATGAACGGGAACGGCGGTTTCTTGCTTGTACAAAGGGATTTAATCCTAACGATCTCTCCCTCCGCCATCGCTACGCGATGCCACCTCCCTCATCAGAAGGAGGTCATAGGTCACTGAACCTGGGTACGAGCGATCTTGCCGTTGAAGGACTCAGCCTCGTCCTTGTCCTTGGCCTCGGCGTTGTTCCAGGAAAACATGGCGCGCAGCTTCGGGCCGACGGTCTCGAGGTGCGGGTGAGAGAACTCTTCCTGCAGCTTCTTGAACTTCGGGGCGCCAGCAGCCTGATCATCCATGAACTCCTTGGCGAAGGAGCCGTCCTGAATGCGCTTGAGCTGGTACTGCATGCGCTTCTTGGTCTCCTCGGTGATGACCGTGGAGGTGTAGTCGCCGTACTGAGCGGTGTCGGAGCAGGACCAGCGAGCCTTGTTCAGACCACCCTCGTTAGCCAGGTCGACCAGCATCTTCAGCTCGTGGAAGACCTCGAAGTAGGCGATCTCCGGCTGGTAGCCAGCCTCGGTCAGCACGTCGAAACCGAGGTCGCACAGGTGGTTGATGCCACCCATGAGGACATCCTGCTCACCGAACAGATCGGTCTCGGTCTCCTCGGTGAAGGTGGTCTTGATGGCACCCGCACGCAGAGCGCCCAGAGCCTTGGCGTAAGCCAGGCACAGCGGCCAGGTCTTGCCGTCCGGATCCTGCTCAACAGCAACGACGACCGGGACGCCACGGCCGGCCGCGTACTCGCGGCGCACGATGTGGCCCGGGCCCTTCGGCGCGACCATGAACACCGGGTGATCCTCAGACGGCTTGATGTAGCCGTAGTGGATGTTGAAGCCGTGGGCGAAGGCCAGCGCGGCGCCCGGCTTCAGGTTCGGCTCGACCTCCTCCTGATAGACCTTGGCCTGGTACTGGTCGGGCAGCAGGATCATCACCACGTCGGCCTCGGCGACGGCCTCGCCGACCGGCTTGACCTCCAGGCCCTGCTCCTTGGCGAACTCGACCGACTTCGAGGTCGGACGCAGGCCGACCACCACGTCGACGCCCGAGTCGCGCAGGTTCAGCGCATGCGCGTGGCCCTGCGAGCCGTAGCCGAGGATGGCGACCTTCTTGCCTTCGAACGCGGCGAGGTCGGCGTCCTTTTCGTACCAGATAGTTGCTGCCATGATTGGCGCTCCTTTGATGTCTTGACGATGCTGTCGAGCGCATGATGCGTCCGGCAATCCGTTGATTGCGGACGGCTTCCGACGTGGCGGATTGTGTCCCCGCGGGAAAGTCATCCCCTTCTGGGGTATTGTTCTAGTCCTCCCCGACCCACGGACGTCCCCCATGTCCACATTGTGACCGGCCGATTTTCCTTTGGCGCCGGCATGCACCGGCCGATCGCGCAGCACGCAGCAGACCCACATGATTCATCCGGCGACAACTGGCACCCCATCCCGAATCGGCTATCCGTCACCCAGAGTGCACTGCGCCAACGATTCCGGCCGCCATATCACCGCGAATGGGGCACCGTCATCCGTTACCACGCGCCTCACGTCCATGCCCGACTGCTCTCCCCGCGCAATCGCACGCGCATATCCATCAGCCTGAACCAGCAACGTCAACTGCTGCTGCCCGGAATCGCACGCCGCGCTATCTCCCTCACAGGCAATCACCAGTCTTCGCCCGTTATACGAAAGGCCCACGTTATACAACTCGTCGAACCCATGCTCCACCGACACCCCAAACGCGAACGTACCTCCGCTGATGTCCGCCAGATTATCGGCGACGTCCGGAAGGGCTTCACGGATACTTTCTCGGGACGGCGACTGGCCTTCACTGCCGGTGACGACCGAACAGATTGTCTCCACGTCGCGATCGGCGATGCCGCGCACGAACGTATTCACTGCATCACGCACCGATATATTCGACGCCAAATATCCGCATGCGTCATTCGAACGCGCGACGCATCCCGAACATCCCGAAGCTACCGCCACGATCACCGCCACAAACCCAACCGTTCGCCTCAATGTTCCACCAAACATATGAGTCACGGCGTCACCTTCAACGTCACAAAAATCGAATTGGAAATCTCAACGTTCTCTGAAAGCACACTCTCTACGTCAGCCAAGGTTGACAATAAATATGCAAAAGCATTACTCACCTCGGCGCGGCCATCTAAAGCGAATGCGGAAGGCGTCGCGCCCAATGCTCCGATGACGAAAAGGGCACAGAAGACCATACTCATTGCTTTCATACGCCTAGCGCACCCCATTTCTACAGACACGATAATCTTACCCCATCAAGGCAGCATACATCAGCAACAACAGCCAATATCATTCACCATTCATACACTATTCATTGTTGTCTAATCATCATGTCCGGAAGCAGATAAGCGCCCTAATTTAATCAACATCCCGCCAATGCAAAAATATCACATCATCACACGTTGGACACGTATTCCCTGATGGCCCGGTTTTGTGAAGCTTTCGCTATTTTCATAGACTGATTTGTCGGTTGGGGTAAGCACCGTCAGCCCCTCTGTATTCGGCGCCCCTCCTACCGCAGATAGATGTCCGCCGGCCGCCACTGCGCGCCATTACGCACCACGGTGCGCCGCCGCGCGCCAATGGCCCACCCCCGAATACAGACGGGGGTTGGCGCAATGTGCCCCCCCCCGGCGGCACCCGAACGGAGTCGGAACCGCGTGAGGGGTGTCGATCAACCGCCGGTATCACTTGGTGAAATCGACGTCCTTGGTCTCCTTGCAGGACAGTACGGCGATCAGGCAGCAGACGGCCATCACGGCGAGGTAGAGGCCGACCGAGTGCACGCCCCAGTTGGCGGACAGCCAGGTGGCGATGGTCGGCACGAACGCGGCGCCGACGATCGCGGCGAGGTTGTAGCCGATGCCGGAGCCGGAATAGCGCACATTGGCCTCGAACAGCTCGGGCAGGAACGCGCCGATCGGGCCGAACGCGATGCCCATCAGCATGAAGCCGACGCACAGGAACGCCATCGTGGCCACGAAGTTGCGCTGGCCCACCAGACCGCCGTCCAGCAGGAACGGGAAGGCGAAGGCGAACACCACCAGCGCGCAGGACGAGAAGACGATCACACGGCGACGGCCGATCCGGTCGGCGTACACGCAGGACAGCACGATGAACAGCGCGAACACGCATACGGCGGCCATGAGCATCAGCAGATACTGCTGGTTGCTGAAGCCGAGGTCGCCGCCGCCGTCGGCGGAGCTCTTGGTGCCCCACGCGAGCGACCAGGTGGCCAGCGTGTAGAACAGCGTGTAGGTCACAGCCACGAGGAAGGTGGCCTGCAGCACCTGACGCCAGGACTTGCGGAAGACCTCGGTCAGCGGGGACTTGACGACCTTCTTCTGCTCCTGAGCCATACGGAAGATCGGGGTCTCCTCCATGTGAACGCGGACCACGAGGCCGACGATCACCAGGATGGCGGACAGCAGGAACGGCACACGCCAGCCCCAGGCCAGCATCGCGTCCTGATTGTTGAAGGATTCGAGCACGAAGTAGGTGCCGTTGGACAGGAAGAAGCCGATCGGCGCGCCCAGCTCCGGGAAGGAGCCGTACAGCGCGCGCTTGTCTTCAGGCGCGTTCTCGGTGGCGACCAGTGCCGCACCGGACCATTCGCCGCCCAGGCCGATGCCCTGGATGAAGCGCAGCAGGCAGAGGATGGCGACTGCGCCAACGCCGACCTGATCGTAGGTGGGCAGGCAGCCAATCAGGAAGGTGCCGACACCCATGGTCATCAGGCTGACGACCAGCGTGGTCTTGCGGCCCATGCGGTCACCGAAGTGGCCGAAGATCAGTGAGCCCAGCGGGCGGGCGATGAAGGCGATGGCGAAGGTCAGCAAGCTCATCAGCAGTGCGACGGTGGGGTTGTCCTTCGCGGAGAAGAAGATGTGCGGGAAGTAGTTTGCCGCGGCGGTGCCGTAGGCGTAGAAGTCATAGAATTCGATGGCGGTACCGACCATCGATGCAGCGATCACGGTCTTGACCGAATCGCGTACCAAGGTAGCGGCTTTACCTGCCGCCTGCCCTAAGCCAGTCTCTTCGACTGCTGCAGTCATTGTTACTCCTGTTTTGCTCTCGTTCACTCTCATTGGCGGGCGATTATTTCGTCTCACAGGGAGGTTGTTGTTCTGTTGCTGTGTTGTTGCCGTGTACTGTCCGCTACCGTTTCCGTCTGCGGGATTCTGCCGTAAGCCTTGTGAGCGCAACAAAAAAGCCCCGCATCATGCAGGGCCTTACCGATTGTGTCAGCTTGATTGGCCCTGCCTTCGTTGACGGGGCTTCAAGCATCAATGCCGAATTAGTCCGCCAGCGAAGACGGGCTAATAATTCGTGCGGATACAAACGCAGAAGCATTGAATCCAGTCATCGCGTGGCCTCCTTTCAGTATTTCCTCAGGCCGTTCGACCTGAACTGGAATGTAAACATAGGTCTGGCTGTCTTGCCAATCCAGCAAGGGTTCACATTGTGGACGCCACGTCGCCGAGACGAACGCCCCCGCCGCGGGGAGGAACGCCGCCGGCGGCCGGGGAGCCGGACCGGCCCGTCATTGCGCGGACTCGGCGGTGAGGGTGATGATTCCGGCGAGGAACACCATGACGACGGCGGAGGGGAACAGCAGGTAGTAGCCGAAGCTGCTCGCAAATGCGCTGACCAGCACGGCTCCGATGATGGCGGCGAGCGCCAGACCGGCCGAGTTGGCGAGCGCATAAATGCCGAGGTCGTGGCCGGCTCGGCGCGGGTCGGGCAAAGAGTCCATCACCAGTTCAAGGCCGAGCGAATCGTAAATGCCGAAGGCGAATCCGGAGATCAGCGCGAAGAGCAGCATGCCGTTTTCGCGTGCCGTGCCGGTGGACCAGACGCCGAGCCCCCATGCCACCGCCACGCCGATGGCATACAGCAGGCAGGATGCCGCCACCACTGCAGTGGTGGCGATGTTCCGTTCCTCGATCTTCTCGGAGATCGGCCCAGCGGCCCAGGACGCGAGCGCAGCACCGATGAGCGTTGCCGCGGCCATGCCGGCGATGAGGAGGCCCGCGGGAATGGTCAATGGCGCGGAAGTGAACACCACAGCCTTGCCATACACCCAAAAGCGCACGAGATACCACAGAAAGACCCCGGTCAGTCCAACGCCCGTCATCATGCACACGCGAGCGGCGAACACACGGGCGAATGCAGGCGCATGTGCCGGCGGACGCAGCTGGTCAAACACCTGGCCCGACTCGAATCGTTGATGTGGCTGCTCCTGGCTGGAAGGCTCCTTGGGCAGCATGATCACGGTCAGGATGCCGGAAACCGCAAACAGCACGGCGGTGTAGGCAAACGGCGTGAAGGAGTCGAACATCACGCCGAGCGCACCCATGCATACACCAAGCGCTTGGCCAAGCATCACGCCGATACCGTGCCAGCGCTCAATGCGCGGACGGAATTTGTCCGGAACCCGTTCGCTGATGGCGCTGGCCAACGGCACGGAAATCATCGCATAGGCAAACTGCATGAGCGCCCAGAAGAAACACAGCACTACGAGGCCTGTGTTCTGCCCCAGAACCAGCGTGATCAGCGCGCACAGCACGCCACCCGCCACCATCCACGGGGTACGGCGGCCCAGAGGAATACGTGTGCGGTCGGACAGCGCGGAGACCAAGGGCATCGCGAACATGGAGGCCACCACGCCAACGACCACCAGCACGGCCAGAGGCACCACCAAGTCAGTGGCGACGGGCAGCGGACGGCCGGTGGACGGATTGATGGTGACCGATATGGCAGAAGCGGTGTCGTAGCCGAACAGACGAGCCACCGCGTTGGGCATGGCGATGGTGTTCAACGCCGCCCAAGGCGCGCCGGCCAGAATCGAAGCCACGAAAAAACCCCAATTAAGACGGGAAATCTGAACAGCGGTGGGTCGCTGACCATTGGCGGCGACCATCGGATCGCGCATATCGAGATATGCAGACGACAGATCAGGCGCAGGGGCATCCACGCTGGCCGCGGCAGCGGCAGCAGCCGACGAACCGGCGGCCGCCAGACGCACGGCCTGGGCCTCGGGCTGATCGGCGGATGCCTCGGGAGGACGCCGACGATCTTTGATGGCCAGTCGGGCCACGGCATCCTTGTCTTCGGGACTCAATGCCTTGTCGAGATCCGGGCGGTCGTCAATACCCGGGCGCACGTACGGTTCCAACATGTTGCTGCTCTTTCTTTGCTCTCATCACCGGCAGGAGGTACCGGCCAGCTCCGACTGAGCATGACCCGCAACCCCGCCACATGCAAAACCGCCCGAGCGCACTAGCTTCAGTGCACTGCGGGCGGTTTGTTTTCCATGGACCCAGCTTACGCCGGACGCACTACTTGGAGCGCGCACAGCGGAGTGGCGTTTATGAGCCAACGGTTAGTCGATATCGGCAATCGGCGGGTTGCTCAGCAGATCATCAGTCTCGTGGTCACCGGCGGCATCGGTCCAGGCGAGGCTGGCGACCGGAGTGGTGTTATCCGTGCCGAGTCCGCGGCCGGGCTCGAAGATGAGAGCGGCCTTGGTCTTGCCGTCGGCAGCGATCCAGCGGAAGGTGATGGATGTGTCGCCGTCGGCTTCGTAGCTGAACTCGCCATTGAATGCAGGCAGTTCGTTGCGGAACTTGGCCAGGGCGTTCAGGGCCTTCACCACCGGGCGCTCGAGGTTTTCGTCGATTTCGGCGGTGGAGTAGTAATGGCGATTGATGTCACGGCCGTTGTTGGTCTTGCGCAGCAGTTCCATGTCGTTGCGGCCGGCGAGCGCGCCCACGTAGTAGACCTGCGGCACTCCGGGCAGGAAGAACTGGACTGCGCGGGCGGCCAGATAGTGCTGGTCGTTGCAGCCGAGCGCGGAGTAGTACGTGCTGTTGACCTGATAGAGGTCGAGGTTGCTGGCGGCGGCACCGGTGGCGGCCTGGGATTCGCCGTGGGTGTTGGCGTGGATGGTGTTGACCAGATTATCGACGTCCTCGTCGGGCACGAGGCCCTTGAGGCTGCGGTCGAGCTGATCGGAGCCGATGTCGATCACGCCGATGCCGTCGTGCGTATCGAGCACGGTGACGGCGTTGTTCGGGCGGATTTCGGTCCAGTGGACCACGGGTTCCACGTGACCGGTGAACAGCGAGTGCAGGAGCAGCGGAGGCAGGGCGAAGTCGTAGACGCGGTCCACCTTGGAGGCGATTTCAACCTGCTTCTTGTAGTAGCTATGCACCTCAATGAGAATTTCGAGGCCTCGCTTGACGCCTTCCTCGCGTAGGCGGGAGATGAGCTTGAATGTCTTCGGAGTCATAAAGCAGCTCGTGCCAGCTTCCTTAGCGCCGTAGCCGACGGCGTCGAGACGAATGTAGCTGACGTGGGATGCGGCCATCTGATCGAAGATGGACATGAGGTATTCCCAGCCCTTGTCGGAATCGGTGTCAATATCAACCTGCTGCGGAGTGAAGCTGACCCAGACCAGGCGGGTCTTGCCGGCGAACTTGTAGTGGGTGAACGGCAGGCCCGGGCGCGGGCGGTAGATGCCGGCCAGTTCCTCTTCGGTGGCGCCGTTCGGGAAGACGGAGCTCATGGTCAGAAACATCGGGTAATACTCGGATTCCTCACCTTTTTCAAGCACGTCTTGGAACTGCTTGGATTCCCAGCTCATGTGGTTGACGATGGCATCGACCATGATGCCGTGGGTCTTGGAAAGTTCAGCGACGTCGTCCCAGCTGCCGAGACGCGGGTCGACTTTGGTGTGGTCGATCGGGTCGAAGCCTGCATCCGCACCATCGAACGGAGTGAAGAACGGCAGGATATGCACGCCGTCATACACGCCGTCGAAGTGGGTGCGCAGGATGTCGGTCATCGAGCTAAGAGTGCCATCGCCGAGACGATCGGCGTAAGCGATGAGCTGCACTTTGTTTTTCATGGGACCCCCCTTGGTTCATGGATGCAGGTGCAATGTGTACGCAGTGTATGCGTGCTTTTACATACTTATACGTATCGAACCGGTTTGATATTACCTCGAAAGGGACGTCGATGTCCAGTAATACCGCAAAATGCGCGTGTCGAACCGGTTTGATGCGGTGTTCTACACAACCCAGCGTTCCAACGCGCAGCATCAACGCGTGGTATCGCCTGGCACCAGCGTCATGGGAATAAGCACGTTCGGCTCGAACGGCTTGGGGATGTCCCTGCGTGAAGCGTTAGCCGCGGCCACTTCCTCATTGGCAATAGCCTGCACGATATGGTCGGCCGTCGACTGTGCGATCGCCGAGAAATCCTGCGCGACCGCGGTCAGCTTCATGCCGGCCAAATCAGTCAAATACGTACCATCGTAGGCAACGATCTGCAGCTCGTCAGGAATGGAAATTCCGCGGCTCAACGCTTCGCGCACGCAGAACGACGCGCCAATATCGGAACTGACCACGGCATCGACGCCGTCGGTCGTCACCTTGTCGAGCGCATTGCTGACCGCACGATGATAGCCGGCAAAATCCATCACTTCGCCAGCTTCAACGTACTCGTATTTCACGCCTGCGGAGGTCAATTCCTGTTCCAACGTGAGGTAATAGCGCACCGTCGGGAACGTGGTCTTTCCCAAATCGAACGGTCCTTCCTCGACTTCTCCGCGCGCAGCCAAATCGAAGAATTGCTCTCGCGGACCGCCAATCATCACCACATGTTTGGTACCATTGCGGATCAGCATCTGCGCAATCAATCGCCCACCCTGCTCGTGGTCGGATCCAATCGACGAAATACCGTCTCCAAGCACACGGTCGAACGCGACGATCGGGCGATGAATCGACGTCCAATAATTGCCGGGATGCGAAGTGTGCGCACACATGACGATGCCGTCCATCATGTGCCGACGCAACATGTCGACATACTGGATTTCGCCGTCCGCCTCATCTGCGGTAGAGCACAACATAGTGCGTAATCCTTGCGCGGCGAGCGCATGCTGCAGATGTGCGGTAAACGTTGCAAAGAACGGGTGGCGGATGGTGGGCACGATGACGCCGACCAGATTCGTACGATCATGATACAGATTGCGGGCAAGCTCGTTCGGCACATAATTGAGCAGTTGCATGGCTTTGCGCACACGTTCGCGCATGTCATCAGACACGTACCCGTTGCCGTTCACCACCAGCGAGACGGTGCTCAGAGACACCCCGGCCTTCTTCGCCACATCGCGCATGCCGACCATGATCGCACCTTCCCCGTCATCACTGTTCTATCGCCGTATTCTCACGTGTTTACCGCTAATATTACATTCATTTACATTCTCTCGAACCTGTTCGACAGTCCGGCAACGAAATACAGCTTCTTAGTGTCGACTCCCGCGGAGGCGAAGGCCTTCAGCAGCGGCTTGGTCTGGTCGAATGCAATCACCAGCGTTGCATCCGGACTGGCGGCCTTGATGGCGGTTGTACTCAGATTTCTTTCACGTTACTCAGCGACCGTCCGTGTAACGTGAAAATTACGCCGGATTGGCAAGCAGCGCAATGCCGAAACCGGTGGCCACGCAAATGAGAGGCACCGCGACGGTTGCTATTCCATAGCCCAGAGCCAGCGTAAAACGACGCTGGCGAATCAATGAAACCACTTCGTTGAGCGCCGTGGAGAATGTCGAGAAACCACCGAGAAATCCGACAACGAACATCATGACCGTGTCCATATCCACGGATTGCGAATAGTAGGACATCATGGCGATGCCCGCGCATAGCGAGGCGACGCCGTTGATGACGAGCGTGGATAGCGGGAAGTTGCGGTTCGTTCTCCGATTCTCGCGGTTCCAGCCTCGTTGAATTGACACGTCGAGCACGTAACGGGCCATGGCGCCCAGACCGCCGAACAGACAGATCATCCACATCATCAGCGCACCTCCCCGGTAGTCGGGTCGGCGACAAGCGAAATCTCCGCAGTGATCGGTTTGGGCTCGAAGCTGGGTGGAAGCGGGTTGGCCGGCTGCTGGATCGGCTGCGACTGCTGAATCTCGGGCAGCTGCCCCAAGTCTGGAGTATCCGGCTCGCACAACAACGGCTGCGATGACTGTGCCAGCTGAGGAACGACCAGCGGAGGAACCTGCGGAACGCGGCCTGTCTGCATAGGCTGGCTGGCTGGCGGCGGCACGGTTGGCGTTTCGACTCGCGGAACCTGTCCCGTCTGTGCAATCTGCTGGGCCGTCTGCGCGGCCTGCTGCGCCGCCTGCGCGGCTTCCATTGCGGCCTGCGCGGCAGAACGCGCCACGTCGGCCACTTTCACATGGCGTACGCCCTGCGTGTCCGATTCGGCAGAATCGGAAACGGAAACAGCTGAAAACGCACCCCGAACCCGCTTTCGAGTACTCCGTGACAGCAGTGCCTGCATCAGAACCACGCCGGCGGCGGCAGTGAGCAAACCGCCTGCAAAATTTCCCGCAAGATAGCCAAGCGCACTGGCGATATGCCGCTCGTGCAAACCTTCCATCGTTTCCAGCATCACGCCGGACATCGTCGAAAGCCCGCCGAGCAAGCCGAGCCCAACGCCACGGCTGACAACCTGCCGCACCCGGCGACGCAGCCACGAAGCGGTCGCCATGAATTCGGTCAGCATCGCGAACAGGAAGCAGGCGACCATATTCGACACAAACGTGCCCACAACGAACGGCGTCCCGCTGACCGACGGCAGAAGCATATCCAACGCATGCCGACAGCCGACTCCAACAAATCCACCGACGAACACCACAACATACATCAGTCCGTCGGCGAGCGGATTGAACCGCGCCTGCATACGTTTCATCGGTGCCAGGGGAATCGTAGGCGGATCCATGGTGTTAGCGGCGGGCGCGGTTGCACCAGCATGCGTCACCTCAACAGCGTCGATTGCCTGCGTGATGGGATGCGAGTCCTCACCCGCAGTCACCACGTCTCCCGGCGATTGTTCTTGCGATTCCATTGCGCTCCCCCTGTACTGGCCTTCCGCGGACAGCGTTGTTCCGCCCATAGGCCGTGCAACAACGAGCTGGGCCGCGATTGCTGCCTTCCTAACGCATATGAGTTTACACGGAGCGCCAACGTATGCACCCTGGATGTCCGATTCCGCAGATTCGTACATCCAGAGTCCAGCCGAATTCAGCCAGGCTCAGTCAAGCCGGGCATCACACAGCCGCCGCATCGCAGGTCGCACCTCGCGCTCCTCCTCGCCACTGAACAGCACCACCAGATAGTCGCCGGCACGCAGCCGTGTATCGCCGCGCGGCACGATCTCGCTTTCGCCGCGACGCAGGCCGATGATCAGACACCCAGACGGCCAACGCACGTCACGCACCCGCTTGCCGTCCGCAATCGCCCCCATTTCCAATGGCAGTTCCATAATGCCGCTGCCCACATGGCTTGCGATCGCCATCTGCATGCCTTGCGCGCGCACGTACCGCTCCAGCAACTCCCCATAGATCGGTTTGGTGCGCAGCAAATCGGACACCAACAGCGCGATGAAAGCGACGGCCGCGACCGGCAGCATGTGCGTCAACGTTCCAGACATCTCCACAGCCAACAGAATCGACGTGATCGGCGTTTTCACGGACGCGGCGAGCGTGCCCGTCATCACGCACACCGCAAACACCGCCACTGCGTCGGATGGCAGATCACCGAATCGATGCAACACTTCACCGCAGATGCCGCCGGCCAACGAACCGACCGCAAGAATCGGCATGAAAATACCGCCAGGCGCGCCTGAGCCGAAACTCGTAGATGTGAACAGCATCTTCGCCACGAACAGCAGACACAGCATTCCCAAGCCGACGCGCGCATGTTCGGCGGTATCAATCAGATTCGAGCCGCCGCCGAGCACATCGGGCAACCAGATGCCGACAGGCAACGCGATCGCAATCGCAATCATCGGGCGGCTCCATGCCGGCAGTTTGCCGTACAGCGTCTGGAAGCCAAGCAACGAGCGGTTCATCAGCGAACCAACCAAACCGGCCACCAATCCCAACGGAATCAGCCACACATACTCTTCCAACGACAGCTGACCGATATCACCGAAATCCAAAACCGGACGCAGACCGAAACAGTATTTCGAGACGAAATCGGCGGTCAGCGATGCGGCGGTGGCGCCCATCAGAATCGCAGGGGAAAAACTCCGATGCACCCCTTCCAAAGCGAACATCATGCCGGACAGCGGCGCGCTGAACGCGGCGGACAAGCCGGCCGCGGCACCGGCGGTGACCAGATAATGCTCCTGCATGTCCTCACGGCGGCGGCCGCGCAAACGGTGGGATACACACTGCGCGCCCGACGCACCAATCTGAATGGACGGCCCCTCACGGCCGAGCGACAGACCAAACAACGCGCCCAACAGTCCACCGACGAAACGGACTGACAGAATCGTCTGCCAACGCATCTTCAAGCCGCATATCACCACGCCGTTGGTCTGCGGGATGCCGCTGCCACCAGCCATCGGCTCCTTGCCGACCATCCACGCGATCGCCAGCGCGGCCGCCACCGCGGCAACCGCCCACGGCGCAATCAGCCACGGGGTCTCGCGAATCCGCGCATATATCCAACGGGACGCATCCGTGCCGTATTCGATGCCGAGACGGTATACGACAACCAGCAATCCTGAAACCAGACCAATGACTATGCCGGCCGCCGCCATCTTCCACTTCAAGTGGTCGAATCGCGGAATCAGCCGGCGGATATCATGTGCCGCGTCGTTACCAGTCAAGCCGGGAAATTCGTTGCAGACGGTCAGTCGACCAGCGAATTGATCTGGATGACATGATCGCGCTGCGGACCGGTGCCGATCGCGGAGATACGGCAGCCGCTCAGCTCTTCCAAACGCTTGACGTAGGCCTGGCAGGTGGCGGGCAGCTCGTCGAAGGAGTGGCAGTCGGAGATGTCTTCGTCCCAGCCGGGCATGGTCTCGTAAATCGGCTTGGCGGCGGCGAAAGCGGCCTGATCGGTCGGCATATCGTCGTGATGTTCGCCGTCCACGTCGTAGGCCACGCAGATCGGAATCTCCTTCAGGCCGGTGAGCACGTCGAGCTTGGTGAGCACGATGTCGGTCAGGCCGTTGACCTGGGAGGCGTAACGGTTGACGACCGCATCGAACCAACCACAGCGACGCGGGCGGCCGGTGGTCACGCCGAACTCGTGGCCCTGCTGACGCAGCCATTCGCCGGACTCGTCCAGCAGTTCGGTGGGGAATGGGCCTTCGCCCACGCGGGTGACGTAGGCCTTGGAGACGCCGATTACGCGGGTGATCTTGGTAGGGCCCACGCCGGTGCCGGTGCAGGCGCCGCCGGCGGTCGGGTTGGAAGAGGTGACGAACGGGTAGGTGCCGTGATCCACATCGAGCATGGTGGCCTGAGCGCCTTCAAACAGTACGGTCTTGCCTTCGTCAAGCGCCTTGTTGAGAATCAGGCCGGTGTTGGCCACGTACGGCTTGAGGCGTTCGCCGAGCTTCAGCAGCTCCTCGGTGGTCTGGTCCACGTCGATCGGACGACGGTTGTAGAGCTTGACCAGCATCTGGTTCTTCTGGTGCAGACTGGCCTCCACCTTGTCGTGCAGATGGTCGGCGTTGAACAGGTCATGCACGCGGATGCCGACACGGTTGATCTTGTCCGCGTAGGCTGGGCCGATGCCACGGCCGGTGGTGCCGATCTTGTGCTTGCCAAGGAAGCGTTCAGTCACCTTGTCGAGGGTGCGATGGTAGGGCGCGATGATGTGTGCGGCCTCGCTCACCTTGAGGTGGGAGCAATCGATGCCGCGGGATTCCAGGCCGTCAATCTCCTCGAAGAGCACTTCCGGGTCCACGACCACGCCGTTGCCGATCACCGGGGTCAGGTTCGGGTTGATAATACCGGAGGGCAGCAGGTGCAGGGCGTACGACTCATCGCCGACCACCACGCTATGGCCCGCGTTGTTGCCGCCGTTGAAGCGCGCGACGTAATCGACCTTGGTGCCGATCAGATCGGTAGCCTTGCCTTTACCCTCGTCGCCCCACTGAGCACCAATAAGAACAATTCCAGGCATAACACACCTCCGCAACATCGCCTTTTCCGCCGAACACAGACTACCGTACAGCCTCTACCGCTGCCACGCCATATGCAGCCGCCGGCCTGTCCAAGCTACCCGCGCGCCCTCACGCGTCCGGCGCCGGCACGGCGAAATAATACGCGGCCCACGCGTTGCTCAGATCTGGGTTGTCTTCCCCTACCTCGTTCTGCAACGCTCGTAGCGTCGCTTGAGCCCTGCCGTATTCTTTGTCGTTCAGATACTGGCCGAATTCATCCAGTTTATCCTGAACCGCCGCCGGCTTATCCGGGGTCCCCATGACTTCGCGCAGTATCGCCCCGGCGTTGACACCGTACGTTTCGTCGTCCGGAGAGACGGCGACGTACTTGCCGTCACCGCCATCGACCGGCTCGATCACCCGTAGATTCTTGGATTGTACCGAGGAGATCACCATCGGGGCATGCGTGGTGACGATGAATTGCACCAAGGGGAACAATTCATGCAAAACGCCCAGGATCTTCCCCCTGCCATTTGGGGTGCAGATGCAGATCCACCTCGTCGATAAGCACCACTCCGGGAGTTCGCGCAACAGCCTGTTCGGCGAGGAAGGGGTTGAGCTGTGCCATACGCCGCGCTATGTCGGCCACCAACCCGATGACTACGCGATAGCCGTCGCTCAGAGTTTCGAACGGCTGATCCTCCATGTATGTTCCGTCGGATGCCGTGTAACTGACCACGAAACCGCCGTCGTAGGCGATGCTGGCGTCGTCGAAGCCGGTCAACAGGCGAAGGCAATCCGTGACCACGCGCCGCACCGCCCGGAATTCCGGTATCACGGTTCCCTTGCGGTACTCCCGCGCAGTCATTTTTTCGAACCAGACCGACATCTTCTTGATGCTGACCTCGGAACTCAAGCAGCCATCATATCCATCGAAACGATTGCCTCCCTGCAATTATGCAGGGACAACTGCCGCAGGCACATTACATCCGGCCTCATGATACGATCATCCTCCGTCGGTGCGCTCATTGCAGTCCCCATCCGTCTGGCGAACAATCCATCAATGTCCTGATCTCATCACATGACCGCAGCCCGTCAGCGGTGCCGCCCGCCGCTTCGCTACTTCAATGCCTTGCCGGCCGAGCCGAGCTGCCGGCACGCCTCGACCACGCGGGCAGCCATGGCCGATTCGGCCTCGCGGCCCCAGGAGCGCGGATCGTACAGCTTCTTGTTGCCGACCTCGCCGTCGATCTTGAGCACGGCGTCGTAATGCGCGAACATGTGGCCGGCGACCGCGCGCGTGAAGGCGTACTGCGTGTCCGTGTCGATGTTCATCTTGACCACGCCGTAGCTCACCGCGCGGGCGATCTCGTCGGGCGTGGAGCCGGAACCGCCGTGGAACACCAGCGCGAAGGGCTTGCGCTCGGGCATGTCCGGCAGCGCGCACGTGGACACCGCCGACGCGCCCAGCGACCCAAGACGGCCGTCGAGGGCCGCGTCCCACACTTCGGACTGGATGTCGCGCAGCAGTTCCGGGCGGAGCTTGACCACACCCGGCTTGTATGCGCCATGCACGTTGCCGAAGGTGAAAGCGGCCATATAGCGGCCGTGCTCGCCGAGGCCGAGCCGCTCCGCCACGCGCACGCCGTCGGTCGGCGTGGAATACAGCTTTTCGTTGATCTCCGCGGAATGGCCGTCCTCCTCGCCGCCGACCGCGCCGATCTCGATCTCCAGCACCGTATGCGCGCGGACGGATTTCTCGAGCAGCTCCGCGGCGATGTCCAGGTTCTCCTCCAGCGGCACAGTTGAGCCGTCCCACATATGCGACTGGAACGTCGGCTCTTCGCCGCGCTTGACCTGTTCGGCCTCGTGCGCGAGCAGCGGGCGGACCCAGCCGTCCAGGTACTGCTTGGCGCAATGGTCGGTGTGCAGCGCGACCGTGATGTTCGGGTAGCGCTTCGCCACCTCGTGCGCGAATGCGGCGAACGCGAGCGACCCGACCACGCGGTCGTTCACGCTTTGGCCGGAGAAGTAGGAGGAGCCGCCGACCGACACCTGGATGATGCCGTCGGACTCGGCCTCGGCGAATCCCTGCAGCGCGGCGTTGAGCGTCTGCGTGCTGGTCACGTTGATCGCGGGATAGGCGTATCCGCCGTGGCGGGCGGCATCCAGCATTTCGGCATAGCGTTCGGCAGTTGCGATAGTCATGGCTTCCATTATCCCGCCGCCGAGTGACGAATCGCATTGTCGGGGAGGCCTCGGCGGCGAATGTGCGCAAGATCACCTTGCCCGCGAGGCGCGGAGCTCACCGACAACTCGAACCTACGCCGCAAACCGCCGTAAGCGGGGCACGACTACCATGGAACCCGTGAGCGATATTCGACATTCTCCGCTGGAAGGCCGGCGGCCGAAGCGCACCGAGCTCGCCGGTTTCGTCGACGGCACGGTCGACGACATCCGCTGCCCACACCCCAAACTGCTTATCGTAGGCATCAACCCCGGGTTATGGACGGCCGCGGTCAACGCACCCTTCGCCTATCCCGGCAACCGATTCTGGCCGTCGCTTTTCGCCTCGGGGCTCACGCCGTGGCAGGTGGACGCCAGTTACGGCCTGCGCCTTCGCGATGAGCGCATGATGATCGACCGCGGCATCGGGCTTACCAATCTCGTCAATCGCGCCACCGCGAAAGCGAACGAGCTGAACACCGCCGAGCTGCGTCAGGGCGCCGATCGGCTGCGGGAGCTGTGCGCGAGGGTCCATCCCCGGGCCATTGCGATACTGGGCATCACGGCGTACCGACAGGCGTTCGCCGATAAGTCCGCCGCGCTGGGGCTGCAGGACCTCACCGCGGAAGAGACCGACCGGTTCGGAGGCGCGCAGCTGTGGGTGATTCCCCAGCCCAGCGGGTTGAACGCGCACGCCACCATGCCGGTGCTGGTCGACTGGTGGCGCAGGGTCGCCGACGCGGCCGGTCTGGATCTCGCCGCCGCGCGCTAGTATCCCACACCGTTGATTCGTTTGTTAATTCCGGCTCCCCTCTCTGAGGGGAGCCAGACATTGTTAACGATTTAAGTTTTGCGTGATAATTGTCGTATGTGCCCACCATGAACCCCACGGGCGTGAAGGTCCACCGGCACACGGCCGGGGCGCCGAAAAAGGGGCTCCCGGTCCGTCGGCGTCTCCCGGGGAGGGTGGAATACCAAAGTTCACGTGCCATCCGACGGCGGGAGCGCGGTCGTCGAGATCCGTCTGAGCCCGGGCAACGAGCGCGACGCGGTCCATGGGCACGCGCCCGCTCATGGACCGCGCGTACGGGGGTTCCACCCGGCTGCCGGCCGAGTCGTTCGGCCTGACGCCGGCCGCACCGCCCAAGGGGAACCGTGCGGCCCCATGGAATCGCGACAGGGAGGCGCACAAGGGGCGGAACATGGTCGAACGCGTCTTCAACCGCATGAAGCACCACCGCAAGGCCGCCACCCGCCACGACAGGCTCGACGAGACCCTCCTCGCCAACCCCCGGCCCATCCTCATCGCCATCTACCTGAAAAACACAGCCAAAAACCCAACTAGTGTAAACACACCCTAGGCAATCCTGCACTCCTCTTCCGACAGGTGCGAACATGCTTCTCCCATAGATGCAACATCCCTTCGGGCTGGTTTCCTAGACAGTTACCAATCTAACGGGTGTTGCACTTTCATTTAGACAACGGGGTGCAGCAAAACAAGAAGACCCCGCGTTGTTCCGCAATATGTTGGTTCGAGGAACAACGCAAGGCCCATTCGCCCGTGAATGTGTGTCGAATGCTGCTATGCCAGAATTGATTCAGTATCGGTCACCGTGACCAGTGGCTCGAACAAGCGCATTGTGTTGAGTGCCAACTCCTGGTTCTCCGGAGTGCTGCCGGCACAGGCATCAGCTGGCACGCGTACTGCCACACCACTATCGGCGGCGGCGAGCACGGTGGTGAGCACACAGCAGTCAGTGGCCACGCCGCAGACCGTGATCTTCTTAGCTCCGCCGATTGCTCCAATCAACTGCGAACCCCACTTGCCGAATGTGGTGCGGTCCACCACTTGGTGTCCTTCAGCGAGCGCCGCGGTCTCATCGGTGAAATCGTACATCGGATCGTCCGGCGGTACCAGGAATTGCGGCCAGTTCTTGAAGTAGTCAACCCAGGCGTCCTTTGGCGGAATCGGCGCGATGTAGCGAGTGTAGACCACGCGGTCGCCAAACGCCTTGGCCAGTCTTCCGAACGGTTCGTCGGTACTGTAGTAGCTTCCTCCAGCACAGGCCCAAGTGGACCATTTGCTTTCGGCAAATACTTTCTGGCGGTCGATGACAACCAGCCACTCGTCTTCTGCGATCATCATGCGCTCCTTTCCTACAGTTACGCCGCTTGTCAGTTGGCTTCAGACAGAGTCGTTTCAAACTCTGATAGGTCCGCCTCCTGCTTGGCGATGTCCTCACGCTGGAAGATCAATGCACCGAGCAGACCAACCAGCAGCGCTACGATTACGCCAAGGTTAGCTGAAGCCCAGCTGCCATCCTTGCCTCCGATCAGGAAGAGAAGATAACCTTGCCAGGTCAACCAATCTGCGGCGGTGTTAATCACGAGGCCCCAACCGAGGATGGTACCGACGGCGAGGATGATGAACGACTTAACGTTCCACTTGCCGTAGCGACCGTTCGGATCATACAGGTCGGGAGTGCTGTAGTCCTTCTTGCGAAGAATCACATCGGCCACAAACATGCCTGCCCACACGGCCATGGGCACACCTAGGGTGGTTAGGAAACCTTGGAACGGGCCAATAAAGGTATCGGAGAAGAAGGTCACGTAGACCACGCCCGCCACGGTGAGCGCGGCGGTCAGCCCAGCGGCCGCCGTACGGGGTAGTTTGACGCCAAAGCTCAGGAGTGCCAATCCATTGGAGTAGTTGTCCATGATAGATCCGGACATGAGGCCCAGCACAGCCACAAGGGTGTATGGGATGAGGTACCAAGTGGGCAGAATGGACGCCATGGCCCCAATCGGGTCGTTGCCGACGTTTTCAGCGAGTTTGGCGTTCGACCCAGCCAGCAGCAGACCGTAGAAGATGAGGAACACATTGGCGATGGATGCGCCGAACGTAGTCCAGAAGACGATGCCACCATTAGACGCCTTGCGCGGCAGATAGCGCGAATAGTCTGCCGCGATGTTCACCCACCCCAAGCCAAAGCCAGTCATGACGAAGAAGCAGCAGCCGAGCATGGCCGGCAGGCTGCCAGACGGAATCCGTCCGATGGCTGCGAAGTCAATGTGTCCCCAGCCGAGGATGAAGAATCCGACGGTGATCACACCGGTCACGATAGTGATGACCTGCTGGCAGTGCATGATCAAGTCATAGCCGAAGATGCCGGCGACCACCACCAGACCGACCACCACGATGGCGGAGATGAGCTTCGGCGCGTCACCAGAACCCCAGCCGAGTTTGGTGATGGTGGAAGACAGAGCAAGCACCGCAGTGGTGGTCAGGGAAATTTCCCAGCCCAGTGTAGCAATCCAGCTCAACGCAGCCGGCACTTTGGCACCTTCCACTCCGAAGGTGGCACGGGTAAGCACCATGGTCGGCGCGTTGCCGCGCTTGCCCGCTATGGATATAACGCCTACCAGCAGGAATGATACGACCACGCCGATGATGGCCATGATGGTGGCCTGCCAGAGGGAGATACCGAATCCCAGAGCCCATGCGCCGTATGACATGGCAAACATGGAGATGTTCGCCGCGAACCAAGGCCAGAACAAGCTGCCCGGTGTGCCTTTGCGCTCGTCTTCGGAAATTGTGTCAATGCCCTGCTCCTCGACAGTGAGGGCTCCTCTATCCTTACTCATTTCGTAAGGTCTCCTTTGCTTCGTTGCACTTTGCAGAAAGCGCCCAGACCGGTGAGAACGTCCTTCCCTCATGCTCTCACACCGTGCGGGCACATCATCTTATGGTCAAACTGACCAAACGCTCTCATGACGAGAGCATTTCCCTCACCTCCTTTCTTGTAGGGCATGTGGCCGGCCCCCGTCGTGTCACTGCAATGGAGGCCGCCGCATTTGCAGTTCTGACCGCCTCATGGAGCACTATTCCACAGCTCAGTTCGGCACACAGTACACCAGCGTGGCAGTCACCAGCACCATTGGTGTCGATGGCATGGACCGGGCATCCTGGAACGAGTTCAGCATCCATGTCCGGCCGAGCCAGCCATGCGCCGCCCCTGCCGATACGGACGATCAACGTGGAGTCCAGCAACCGCGCCATCTGTTCGATTAGGGCACGGGACGTGAACCGGTCGCCCGGCAATCCCAGACGCTTCGCGACAATAGTCGCCTCCCGTTCATTGCATGACCAAATCGGACGGTATCTGACCACTTCGTCAAACGTCTCGTCGTTGATATGAGCCACCACCGGCGACGGGTCGAACAACGCAGTGAAGTTCCGTCCTACCGAGGTCCGCCGTATGAAAGCCCGTAATCCTTCACCAGTATGATGCGCGAAGGTGTATCCACTGATATGTACGACATCACCGTCAGACGGATCGATGTTATGGAAGGTGTCTTCGTCGCCGTAGGCTTCGGCACCGCGCGTCGAGATGAAGGTTCGTTCGGCTGCGGCGTCGGTCAGTGCTACGCAGAATCCGGAATCCCTGTCCACATCATCGGAACCGATGTGACGAATTCCTTCATTTTTGAAGACTTCACGAATCATGTCCGCCCAAGGACCAATGCCAAGGACGCCGGCGTGGCATGCTGCGACGCCCATCTGACGTACCGCATGCAAGGTATTGTAACTCGCTCCGACGCAGATTCCGACCTTGTCGGCGAATACATCCTCGCCTGGTTGGGGGATTTTACCGACGCTCATGGTCAGATCGACAATCACCTGCCCCAGCGAGATAACGGCTCCACGTCCCATGGTTCAGCCTTCCCGTTCCCTCAAGGCGAGTAGTCCCGCCACCGTTCGGCTCACGTCAAGCCGGTTGTCGTCCTTGAGCCGGCGTAGCACCTGGCCGACAATAGCTTGGTCGAAACCATCCACCCCATGCCACGCACCGAGCATCGCGCCCGTAATCGCGGCGATGGTGTCTGTGTCGCCGCCGAGGGAGGCCGCAAAGCACAGTGCCTCGGTGGGTCTGTCGAAGAAACGGGTTGCGATGGCGAACGCCGCAGCTACGGATTCGTTGGCCTCCACGCTGGTGCCACAGTCGCGCCGGAGGATGACGGCGAATTCATCATCGGATATGGTGACGCCTTCGCTGATGACCCGTTCCATGAACATCTTCACGCGAGCCACGACGGACGCTTTGGCCGACCAGTTGCCGCGCGTCGGCTGCGATTCCACGAACTCCAACGCCTTCTGAAGGAAATCACGTCTCCCTTCAACTGCGAAGCTCACGGCGGCAGATACAAGCATGGTCGATTCGATGCCCTGGACCGTGTTGTGAGTCACCACGCAAGATCGCCAGGCTTCCTCGGCCAAAGTCTTCCCCGGTCTAAAAGCTATGCCTACTGGGGTGGCGCGCATAGCGCCACCGTTCGTGGTGCCGAATCGACCAGTATGTTCCGGTTCGACGCCATCCGTCAGTGCTTGCAACGCGGCTCTGGTGGACGGGCCAAGTAAATCGAGCGAGCCTCGCGCCTTCATTTTCATCTCCCAGCGCAGGAGATCTTGGGCGTACGCGTCGTTGTCGATTCGACCGTCATCCTCGATAAGGCGATTGGCCAGTACGAATGCCTGTTCCGTATCGTCGGTCACCGACCCAGCCGGCATATTCGGCGCGATTGGCTGCTGCGGCACAGCGTCCATCAGCGAATGGATTAGACCGCCGTAATATTCGACGATTTGCGTGGCTGACATACTTTGGGTAGGCATCCCAAGCGCGTCGCCGACGGCGAGACCTATCATTGCGCCACGGGCACGTTCGGTCAGATGTTCATCGATCACCATGGTTTCCTCCAGTTTCTCCTGTGGTGACATGCAGCGTGAAGTGGCCCGGATCGAGGAACGAACGCACGTATTCGACCAGCGCGCCGTCATCTCCGAAGTTGTGCCGTTCGGACAACAGAAACACCGTTCCCGGGGTCTTTTCCAGCGTTTCGGCAATCGGGCCGAGCCTATCGGCGGATACGTTCATATATCCGGAGGCTGTCCGAAGCCCGGCCTGTTCCATGGTTTTCAAAATGGAACCGTCGATAAGACCCCCCGCACGTTCGATTACTCCACATAACGCCGGGATGGCAGGTAAGTATGAGACCTCGTACGAGACCGGTGCCGACCTGAAAAGCCGACGGCGGGCAATTTTATAGAAGCGTTCACACTCACTCTCCCCTTCCAGCGACGAAGGACGATCAACCAACGCGATGGACAGCAGTTCTGTTGTGGTCGGCGCTCCTGAACGCAACGAGGCCGAAGTCCATCCGTCCGGCCCGCTCATGCTACCGCCATTGAACGCCACATAACTGCCCGATCCCATACGGGTTTCGATTAGTTCCGCCTTCTTCAATTGTTCCAAGGCCCTGCGCACGGTGCCGCGGGAGACCTGGTACTCCTCGGCCAGGCGCGTTTCGGACATGATTCTGTTCCCTGGCTTGAGTGTGCCATTCCTAATCTGCGAGGCGAGCTCGTGCCGCAGATGTTCCGTCCGGGTGTAAGCAGTCATCTTCGACCTCCAGAACAATGCTGATACAATCGGCATTGACATTGAACAACTGTATACAGGATAACACAGGTTTGTACAAGTTGCGTCATCCTCGTTGTCTGTTTAGAACTGCAACGCCTCTATTGGTCCTGTAATTCCAGCAATTCGTCGACGAACGCCTCATTGGGTGTCAGGTAGTCCGGCACGCGCATGGGACGGCTGTCGGTCTCGTCAACAATCTCCCTGATTTTCTTCGCCACGTCCATCCTGATCTCGCAGCGCCTGGACAGGTACCGGCGGATCATGCCGTTACGGTTCTCGTCACCTCCCCGCCGACGGCTGGAGCACGGATCAGAAGTACATGGCCATGGTCGGCTCATCGCACGATCGGGCGCGCGGGCGAACACGGTGCCATCGTCGTGCGTGACGCCGACGCACGCGACGTCCGGCGACGGACCGAA
Organism: Bifidobacterium sp. FKU; assembly: GCF_026016385.1. Lineage (NCBI taxonomy): Bacteria > Bacillati > Actinomycetota > Actinomycetes > Bifidobacteriales > Bifidobacteriaceae > Bifidobacterium > Bifidobacterium sp. FKU. The sequence continues at coordinate 126,877 of NZ_CP092888.1, read as the reverse complement.
CATCGTCATCCGCGACCTTCTTCTTCGCCTCACTTGTAATCTATCTGCACCCGACATACGCCGCGATGAGCCGTGCCTACCTCACCGATTAGTCATTATGATACGGATCAGTGCGAATATCGAATATGTGGCAACACCTCCGCCGATGGAAAAACGGGCAGACGCGCCTGCAAAGCACAGCCTGCTCGTTGTGTACGGAATGCTCCTACCCTCGAGCCAATCGAATGCTAATTGCGTTCATGGAATGACGCCTTACGACCGATGGCGACGGCAGCAGTGGACAGTAACGCCATCACCGATAGCACACCTACCACCGAAACACCGGTATTCGGTAGGTTGCCCGATGTATCGGCATTGACGTGCCGCTGATTGGGTTTGCCCTGCTACGATTCCGAAGAGCAGCCGGGTTTGCCGATGCTACCATTTCCATTACCGACGTTAGTCTTGCCAATGCATCCGGCAATTACCGGGCTTTAATCTTGACGCTGGGCTTCTGCGGCCTCTGATGGGGCGAGGCGGCTGCATTGCGCGTCAAGCATGTGGATGTCCAGAACAACCGACTTAAGGTGCGCCTAAGTTGGGTGCGTTCTGGCAGAAAACATTTTGAGGGAGCTCCGAAAACATGGGAGATACGGGACGTTCCCGTTCCAAAGCAAGTAATGGAGGCCCTCAAAAAGCAACGCGAAGGTAAGGATGCCGAGGATTTGGTGTTCACCTCACCTTCTGGCGGCCACCTGCGCGAGCAATCCGCGAAAACCACAGTTGGTACTCAAGAGCATTGCGCGATTCCGGCGTTCCCATGCTAACCTGCCATGACCTTCGCCACCCAGCGGCATCTATCGCCATCAGCTCCGGAGCCAATGTCAAGGCCGTACAACGTATGTTGGGTCATAAGAACGCGGCCATGACGCTGGATACTTATGCAGACCTATTCGACACCGATCTTGACGACGTGGCAACATCTATCAGCAACAAGATCGCAACCGCAGGAACTATGTAAGTCAATCAGACCTTAACTAGAATGCCGGTTGTATCGGATAAGCACTATGGGTGAGACCGCCACTTGCGTCATAAAATTCACGCAAACCCATGGTATGCACGCCCAAAGCTTCAGCCACATCGGGAATTTTAGGCTCCCTTTTTAAAGGCTGATTACGCGTCGGCTTTACCGCCTGCTCATTTGTCACGACGGTGGCATGAAGGACTTTGGCAGCAGCAATGAGCCAAGGATCAGCTTTATCTTCAGGCTCCCACTGCGCATACGAGGCAGAACGATAACAGCCACATGTAGCCAAATAATCTTGCACCTGGGCATAAGCCGCACCAATCTCATCGGTCTTATGACTAATTTGGCGTTCACTAAAAATAGCTTCAGCCCACTGCCCTAATTCATCGATTTGGCCTTTACTATTCTTATGCGTTATTTCCTTATAAACGGAATCAAGTAGAAGCACCTTCCCCTCAGAAGCCAATTTCTCTAGCCAACGCCAGAAAGAATGAAATTCTTTATATGAAAAAGGATGATGGGTACGAAATGAGCTAATAAAAATATCTGAATCAAGCAAAAATAAATCACTCATTCGCCATCCCCTTCACCTGGAGTAGGCCATCATAAGCCTGGATGGATTTCACACCCAGCAAAGAAAAACCATCAGAGTAACTCAGAGAACCACGGTCAATGCTGCTCTTCACTAATCCAACGAAACCGCTATCTAGATGGAATGCATTCGTGTTGTTCTGATTGCCGCCTTTTGCATCACTACTGCGTGTTTTACTAAGACGCTCCCGCATCTCTTCAGACACAGTCTGCACATCTTCATCAGCAGCCAACCCCAAGTACCTGGCATGAATGGTGAGCGCTAACGCACTAAGGCCATAGCGCCTCGCACATTCATTAGCAATCATCAATATATCGTTACTTCTGCGGCTGGACTCTTTCCAGTAGCTACAAAAATCTTGATTATCCACGACAGATTGAACGACAGCCCGGTTAATAAGCCTCTCAACCCGCGTTTCACCCATTGCAAAATCATCATTAAAGATTTCGTTACTTCCGAGCAGGACATGACCAATCTCATGAAGCAACGAAAAAAGCATCGCAGAATAGGAATCATTGCGATTGATAAAAATCAATGGGGCCGTCGGGTCCAAGAGAACAAATGCACGAAATTCCTGTACGCTTAAGCGCCTGTGAGAAGTCCCCACTTTGGAATCAACCATCACAATCAGACCATTTTCGCTGGCTCGCTGCCTAATGTATCGGAACTGCTCCTCCACAGTTTTGCGCGCATACCATGCATCATCCAGCTGAAGTTTCTCACGAATCGCCTTCCCAAGCTCTTCAGCGGATATGTCAGAAGCAACGCTGCCGACAAGCTGGTTCTCATCAAGCCCCCGTGCAGAGAGCTCATCTTTAGCCCAATCTTGACGGTTACGCATTAGACGGATCACGTCTCGCAAATCTCTACTCGGCTCGACTCCGTGATTCTTAATGGTACGGTACTGAACCAACTCATCCTCATGCTGCTCAGGAACGGAGGAACGCACAAGACTGCCGAATGGCATTTGCAGCGCCTTTCCTATATCCGACAGCTTACTGAAGGAGAGACGAAGCGGTTCACTAGAACTCAGCCATTCCGGAAAATCTGCCAAACCTCGTCTGGCAGCCACAGCAGCAGGATCAGCATTACTTGTTTTAACGGCCCAACGGAGCGTGGCTGGATAAACGGTTATTTCAGCCATAATGCACTCCTTTCCTGCCTAGGCCAAAATTGTTTACCATACCAGATGGTAATGCGATGATGTCTCGCGACACGAATTCTCTTAGATCCCAGAATTACTCATAACCATTCAAAAAATAGGTTACCAAGAGAAATCATCCAACCTGAACAGTCAAGCTCTCTCGTGACAACACGATGACAACAATTCGGCAAAAATCGTGTGATCGAGCAAGTGCCTACATAATTGAGAATCATTGGAATGATTAGGTTTTGCAGCCTCAGCGTTGAAGCGAATGGAGCGGACGACGGGAGTCGAACCCTACCTGGCCGATGCCGAAAAGCCGCTGATCATCGCAAGAATACAAGCTACTGAGAAGCAAAGTCGGCGAAAGGTCTTGGAATTCCCGTTCCAAGACCTTTCGCCGATTCCTATTGGTTTTTCGATTTAAAGCTAGACGATAGCCTTTCGACTGTTGATGGCGATACCGGATGTCAGCACAAACAGCAGAGTCAGGATCGCCAGCATGGTCCGCCATCCGAGGAATTCGATGACGGAGCCGGCCAACAGACTGCCGATGACCTGTCCGCATACGAGGAAGAACTCGCCCTTGCCTCTGGCCGACGCCACTTCGTCGGCGGAATACGAGCTCACCAGCAACACCGTGCCCTCGTTGTAGCCGAGTGCCCAGGCGACGGCGATGCCCAGCAATGCCATCGCGACGAGCGGAGCGTTCTGACCTAGACCCAACAGACAGCTGACAAGGCCTAGCCCTAGAGCAAGAGATACAAAGACCGTGTGAGAGCGTTTCTTGGAGTTGAGCAGTGGAATCAATGCCATAGGCAGATACATGCCGAGCATGTGCAGTTGCATGGCCTGCATGCGCGTGCCGTCGGATTCGTGCAGCACATGTTCCATCACCAGCGGGGCGCCGGCCATGATCATGGTCATGGCGCAGCACACGGTGAATCCCAAGGCGATGCCGAGCAGAAAGCGCGGGCGGCGCAGAAGCTCAAGCAGGCCGACCTTCTGCGCCGAACCAACGGGCTGCCGCGTGTTTCCGATCTGCTGGTCTGCCGGGAACATCGCCACCGTCGCCAGAGCGAGTATGCCGAGGACGCTTACGATGAGATAGGAGCCTGCGTAGTGGACGGGGAACAGTCCCTCGGCCCACGTCGCCAGCAACGGGCCGACAATCGCGGCGATGACGCCTGCCGACAGCACCACGGACACGGCCCGGTCCTTTGTATCGGGGTTGAGATCGGCCGCCGCGTAACGGTAGTAGTTGGAGGCCGCCTGATAGATGCCGACCGCGAACGTGCCGACGCATAGAAGCGGGAAATTGTGGAACCATACCGCGCAGAACGAGCTGATTCCGCCGCATATGGCGATGACCGCCCCGGCCTCGAACACATGCTTGTGCCCGATGCGGGCGATGAGGCGATTGACGAAGGTATTGGCGAACACCGTCCCCAACGCGATCAAGGCGATCGGTATCGTCGCCATCCACGCGAACGGGGCCAGCTCACTGCCCACGAGCGCAGTGACCGTTAGGTCAACGCTCATCGCAGCGAGACTCAGTCCCTGCGCAACAAACAAAACCCTAATGGCGCGCTGTTGACCACGCATTAGAAGCCTCCCCTCATGTCCGCAGGAATCACTATCTCATCAAAAGACCAAGTGATTGAGCAGGTGTCTACAAGATTAAAAAAAAACGTTGGAATGATTGGATGGTCTCACCATTTGAGACAAGTGGAGCGGACAACGGGAGTCGAACCCGCCTCTAAAGCTTGGGAAGCTTTCATTCTACCGATGAACTATGTCCGCACGTGCGCTGCCAACACTCTTGGCGTATTGCACGAAGAGTCACTGTAGCATGACTTCTCTACCTGGAAAAGGCGTGTGCCGGAACTTGAACAATGCTCCACCACACGCCTTTGGTGTTATTCACATCTAGACAATGCCCGAATTGCCTTTCCGGGCCTATCTACGCCGAACGACTTTCAGCGTCAGCGCCGCACCAACAAGTACCAGTGTTACGGCCAACAATCCAGCCGTGTTCACACCTGTTGCGCTCAAACGGTCAGCAGCATTGGCTTCCTGACTGGCGGAGGACTTGTCCGCGCCGGAATCGGAATCGTGCGAACCGCCTGGCTGATTAGCATCCTGGCCACCAGCGTCTGATCCACCGTCCCCGCCATTGCCGCCATTCCCGTCATCTCCGCTATTCGTTTCCTGCAATGCCTGCTGTGCTGAACGCAGGGCGACCGCAGCGGCATTGAGGTCGGCCGGGGCGGCACGGAAGTCTTCGACCCGCACCAGCGCAGTGGTATAGGCATCGGCGAACGCAGACCACGTTGCATCGCTATAGTTTCCCTGGCCAGCTTCAACCACACGCTTAGCCGCAGTCAAGGCCTGGCGCACCGTTTGCTTGGCGGCCGGGCCGCCGCCCATCGCGTTGGTATATGATGCGGCAACTTCATCGTCAGAGAACACTTGGCTGGAGATGCGCGCAAGAGCAACATACCCTTCCTTCATCTGGTATTCCGGAGCGCCAGAGCCGCTGGTATCCGCACCGATGAAGAAGTATTTTGCGCCGTTGGGCGGAATCACCAAGCCGCTCTTAGCCGACGCCGAATCAACCTTCTCGCCGTTCAAATACAGCGTTACGGTGTTGCCATCGTATACGGCACTGGCGTGATACCAAGTATCGGGCTGAATAGCCACTGCTGGCTTGGCTCGGCCACTCCCGGCATTCAGCCAGAATTCCAGTTTGCCGTTCTCGACTTCAAAGCCGAATCCCGCATTTTGCTGATTGGAAAAGACACACTGGTCCTTCTGCACATCCGCAATCGAGAATACGACATCCGTGGTGAATCCGTTGGCGATGGCGTTGTAGTCCTCGTCTTCCATCGTGTACCGGTATCCACCATCTCCGCCACGCACATGCAGCACTTGCTGGCCGAGCTCGGCGTTATCCTCGATTGCGGAAACGCCACCCTGCTTAACGGACTGGTGAGCGTAGTAGTCATCGGCCGAGCCACTGCCAAAATCAACATTGAACATCGGGCTGGGAGCAGGGGCCTCATTGGTGGTCACACTTGTCTGGCCGCTGGCGATCACGGCACCGGCAGCCCCGTTCTCCTCTTCAAACGAGGTCAGCGCCTCGACCGTGGCTGTGTATTCCGTCTGCGGCGTCAGGCCTTTAACGGTAACGGACCACCTGCTTTTCTGGGTCGGCACGGCTCCAGCAGCCCCGACCCCAGCCTTGGCATAGTAATAATCGTTGAACACGGATTTGTATACCGTCTCGCCGCCGTTCTTAGGCGTCATCGTGATGCGATATGAGTGAATCATATTGTTGTTCGTGCCGTCAGCGGGCTTGGCTGCCGGGAAGGTGACAGCAGCACTGTTCCCGGTGGTCTTCGCAGTGTCAAAGCCTACCGACGCGCCGTCCGGGAACATGGCCGGGGTACTTGGACGATTCTTGCCATACACGTTAGCCTTGGCTCCATCGGCGGTAATGGTCCATGGTTCGTCAGGATATATCCACGTGCCGGTTGCGAAATTCATCCTATGCACTTTCACCGTGCCGTCCCGATACACATCGACCAACAACCCCTGCGAGGCCAGCTCGGAATCGGCCGGCCGAGTGGCGGCAGTACCGGTAATAGGATCCACCTTGCCGCTTTCATTCTCGAAATAGGCGCCAATCGTACCGTCTTGGATGCTGGTGTATCCCAAGCTCTGATCAATTGAGCGCGCGTCTTCCAACGTGGCGTGGGAGTGTCCGGAAACCTGAATGATCTGAGGATACTGTTGCATGAGTTTCACCAGGTCGTGGTCGGTACCGGCACCGTACTCGCCGTACCATTCGTTGGTCACATAGGCGGTATTCTGCACGCCGTGATGGGTCAGCACGAAAATCGGGCGGTTCGGATCGTAGTTCGCCCGAGAGGTGATGCGGTCAAGCGTAGTCTTCAGGAAATCGCAATCCGCCCGATAATCGTCATCCTCGTTCTGCGGTCCCATCGTGATGACATCGACGCCGTTGACTTCGACCAGTTTGTTCATATCTTGCCCGGTGTACTTCTTGAAACGTTGCGGCGAATCTGACACACCCGCATCAAGTGTTTCATGATTGCCCATAGCCAGAATGACCTGTTCGGAATCATCCGTGCCGGCGTTCAACGTGTCCATCAAGGTCTGGTACTGGCCGACTTGACCGGAATCAGTAAGATCGCCGGAAAAACCGACCGCATCTACGCCCGATTGGCGGTAAGCGCTCAACGCATTCTTGAGCTTGTCTACAGCAGAACCATATTTGCCGCTGTCGCGCCCCACGTGAATATCACTGCCGAAACCGAATCGCGCCACGACATCCTTATCTCGCGGCAAATCCCATGTTGCAGACTGCTCGGCATGCGCGGACGGAGCTGCCAGAACGCTAGCTAGCACCATAACCATAGCTGGCACCACAGGTACAGCGTAATGTCTTTTCATTGTTTTCTCCTTGTGTTCACGCTCATGCGCTCACGTGTTTCCATGGTTCAGCGACATCAGCGAGTACACGCTAGAAAACAGCGATTACAGTTGCCCGACAAAGACGTGGCTCACCCATGAACAACGAAAAAACAATGATGGAGACCTACGTAGGAGGCACTTAGCGAATAGTTCGTGTGGAGTAGGTGGGCGGAGCGATCGGCGTGCCGTTCATTTCGTTGGCCATCTGCATGAGACGCGCGATGCGGTCCTCGGTCGGCGGATGCGTGGAGAACAGGCGTGAGAAGCCGGCCATGGAGAACGGATTGGCGATCATCATCGCGGAAACGGACTGGGTGCCCGCGGTCTTGCGCATCGGCTCGGCCTGCGCGCCATAGGAGATCTTGTTCAGCGCCGAGGCGAGGGCTTCGGGGTCTCCGGTCAGCAGGCTGCCGTCCTCGTCGGCGTCGTATTCACGCGTGCGGGAGATGGCCATCTGAATCAGGGAGGCGGCGATCGGCGCGAGAATCATGCTCAACAACGCGCCGATCAGGCCGAGTCCGCCGGAATCGTTGCGATCATCGCTCCGGTTGTCGCCGAAGTACATCAGGGAGTAGCCCAGGTAGGAGATGACGGTGGCCATGGCGGAGGCGATGGCGGAGGTCAGGATGTCACGGTTGTACACGTGCATAAGTTCGTGGCCCAGCACACCACGCAGTTCACGGGCGTTGAGAATCTGCAGGATGCCTTGGGTGCAGCATACGGCCGCATGCCGTTCGTTGCGTCCGGTGGCGAAGGCGTTCGGACTCATGGTGGGGGCGATGTAGATGCGCGGCATGGGCTTGCCGGCCTTGGCGCTCAGTTCACGCACGATCTGGTAGATTTCCGGGGCTTCCTGTTCGCTGACTTCCCGCGCGCCCATGGAGGCGATGGCGAGTTTGTCGGAGAACCAGTAGGTGCCGAACGTGGTGACCAGTCCGATGACGATATAGACGCCCAACGTCTGCCTGCTGCCGCCCGTGGCCCACCAGATGAGCATGATGACGGCCCACATCAGGGTAAAGAGCAACGTCGTTTTCAGGCCGTTGAAGTGGCCGTGCACCCGTACTTTGGCATCCATACTGCACACACTAAAGTCGCAGGCTGAATGATTGCTGGATATGCGCCAAGCGCAATGTCGAATATTCGCCCGGTCCGCCCGGCCGCGCCCACACGGGGCGCGGGTACGGACGGGTGCCGGACGGCGCGGGCGAACCGTCAGGCGTGGGCGAGCTCGCGCATCTGCTCGGGATCGATGACCTTCTTGTGTTCGCGGCCTTCCTTGGCGCCCTCGGCACGCTCGAAGGCATCGACCTTCTTCCAGCCGGCGAAGTCGATCGGGCGGACGCCGCGCTCGGCCAGCAGTCGGTCGATGGATTCGGGGTCGCGGTCGGCTGCCACACGGCCACCTTCAGCGGCCTTGGCCAGATCCTCGAGCATGTTGGTCACGATGGCGAGCGCGTCGGACTTGGTGGAGCCGATCAGACCGACCGGGCCGCGCTTGGCCCAACCGGTGGCGTACAACCGTTCGCGCACGTCGCCGCCGTCGGCATCGGCGGTGATGCGGCCGTCGCCGTTGGCGTTGGCCAGGTGGGCGCCATGTTCGTCGTAGGCGATGCCGGGGGCTTCGGCGGGCCGGTAGCCGATGGCATGGTAGACGGCCTCGACCGGGTAGTCCGTGAACTCGCCAGTGCGGCGCATCCTGCCATCGGCGCCGGTCTCGGTACGTTCCACGCGGATGGCCTTGACCTTGCCGTCCTCGCCGAGAATCTCGGTGGGGGCGGAGTTGAAGTGCACATAATACCTGCGGTCGGCCGGATTGCCTTCGAAGTCGACGTCGCCATCATCTTCCATGTCTTCGGCCATCTCGCGGATGGCGAACAGCTCCTCGACCATCTGGCGGGTGAGCTTGTCCTTGCCAGCCACCTCGATGGTCTCGTCGTCCAGGTCAAAGTCGTCTTCGTTGATGATGAGCTGCACGCCGGGCAACTTCTCCATCTCGCGCAGTTCCTGCACGCTGAACTTGGCCTGGGCCACGCCACGGCGGATGAACAGGTGGAGCACCTTGGCCTTGTTCTGGCCGATGCCCTCGTACACGTTGTCGGGAATGTCGGTTCTGGCCTTGAGGTCGTCGGCGTCGCGCATGAGCTCGCGGGCCACATCCATGGCCACGTTGCCGCCGCCGATCACGGCGACGTTCTCGGCCGTAAGCGGCCATTCGCGGGCACCGGTGGGGTAACCGTCGTACCATTCGACGAACTTGGCGGCGCCGTACACGCCTTCAAGGTCGGCGCCGGGCAGGTTCAGCGGCTTGTCCTTGACCGCGCCGGTGGCGAACAGCACGGCGTCATAGCGGGCCAGCAGTTCGTCGAGGGTCACGTCCTTGCCGAATTCCACATCGCAGTACAGGTGGATATTCGGGTTGTCGAGCGTCTTCTCAAGCGCGGAGGCGATGAACTTGATGGACGGGTGGTCCGGAGCCACGCCGTAACGCACCAGCCCGAAAGGTACCGGCAGTTTTTCGAACAGGTCGATGCGCGCTTCGGTGCCAAGGCCGAGTCCCTCACCCAACTTCTTGAGCTGGCGCAGGAAGATGTCGGAGGAATAGACGCCGGCCGGCCCGGCGCCGATTACAGCAATGCGGAGTTCAGTATTCACGGATTCAGTCACGCGCTCTAGCCTAGCGCAAAGCCTTCCGTTGCGATAGGGATCATTCGTGGGGATGCGGGCGCATCTCGCCGCCCGGCCGGTTCGCCTCTTGGTCGTGTTCGCGCTTGAGCATGTCGATGATGCGTTCGACGCGCAACAGTGCGGCGGAGAGGTCATCGACCAGTTTCCGGGTCTCGTCAAGGAGCATGTCGACACGCCGTGCACGAGTGTTCGGTTATCTACCGCAGCAATTGCGCGACTTCGGCAAAGAACCCGAAGGCGTCGTCCCCACGGTCGGTGAGCAGACGCACCGCGATCCCCTCGTTCTGGCGGCTCACGCCGATCTCGCCTCTCGGCCCACGATCGTGCGCCAGCGCACGAATCCGTTCGACGAGCTCGTCCTCCGCCGTCATCTGCGTCCGCCTTGATTCCCGGCGGGGAACGTGCAGATAGGCCATGCCGCAGTGGGTGAACTCCCGCCACATGGCCGTATCCGTATACGTGAAGCGGTCCGGTTCCAGCAGCAGGCGGTCGGCGAAGACCAGACGCGGGGCGGATTCCTCCCCGTCGCCACGGGGGCGAGACCGGGGACCGCCCTCCTCGCTCGCCTCGTCCACATAGACGCGAGTGGAGCTGCTGAACCGCCGCATTTTCCACCGCTCCCCCATGCCCACACGACCACAGGTGACCACATCCGCATACATGAATGACGATTGCGCACCGATATGGGCGTTCGTGACGTTCGAGAACACCGAGTGCGCGAACGGGATGACCGGGAACGGCAGGAACACGGCTTTCGCGTTGTCCAGCACCGTCAGGTCGATGGTTCGTTTCGCCTCGCCGTCAGCCGTGTCGAGTACTTTCTCGTAGCTCTGCGTGCGCATCGTCGTATCGGTATCGGCTCCGAACGTGCACTCGATATGCGCCACATCGCCGCCAAGGAAACCGGGGGATGCGAGCATGACCATGCAATCCGTGTGCGCGCCGTCATGAAACGGCGTCATCAGCTTGAATGGCGCCTCGAAATACAGGTCGTCCACTTTGGTGCGCCCATGACGGAACGCCGTGGACATGCGGAATGTGCTTTCCGGCATACGCCCCTCTTACGGTCGTGCGGTGCGTGGTCGTGCGATGGCGTGATTCATGCAGTCACCGCATGTCCTCGAACAAGACCGATTTCCGGATCCATGCGATGACGTCGTCCACGCCTTTGTCGTTCATCAGATCGGTGAAGAGGTACGGTCGGCCGTTACGCATCCTCTCGGAATCGCGCGCCATCACATTCAGATCGGCGTGCACCAGATCCGCGATATCGGTCTTGTTGATGACCAGCAGATCGGAACGCGTCACGCCCGGCCCTCCTTTGCGGGGGATCTTGTCTCCCTCATCGGTGGCGATCACATAGATCGTCGCATCCGCCAGATCGGGGCTGAACGTCGCGGACAGATTGTCTCCGCCGGATTCCACGAAGATGATGTCCACGTCCGGGTGAGACATGGCCATCGCCTCGCACGCCTCCAGATTCATCGAGCAGTCCTCGCGAATGGCGGTGTGCGGGCATCCCCCGGTCTCCACACCCACGATCCGGTCCTCGGGCAGGCGCGAATTGGCGATCAGGAATTCGGCGTCTTCCTTCGTGTAGATGTCGTTCGTCACGACGCATATCGAATAATCGTCGGCCATCTTGCGGGTCAGCCGCTCGATCAGAGCGGTCTTGCCGGAGCCAACGGGTCCCGCCACGCCGATTCTCACATAACTCATGATGTTCCTTTCTTTCAACACTGTGGTATCGTGTTCCGTCTGCTCAGCTCATGTACAACCGTGAGTACAACGTTTCGTGCTGCATGGCCGCGATGTCGATGTACGCCCCGGATACACCCAGGTCATCGGGAGTGAGCGTGAACGCCAGATCGACCGCGGCGACGATTTCGGGAAACGCACGACTGAGCGCCACCTGCCCTGCATATTGGCTGATCGGCACGGCTTTGACCGCGCAGACGGTGAGTGCGCTGAGCAGCGAGTAGCAATAGGTGACGGCCGCGTCCCGCAGCGACGCCGCCTTGTCGGCGGCATACAGACCCATGGCTATCGAGTGCATGCCGAAACAGGTTCCCGAATCCACGAGTCGCTTGTACCGGTCGACGTGTGGAATGGTGCGCGGACGGGCGGCGCCTCCCCGTTTGGACGCCTCCCCGCGGTCGACGCCATGCCCGCGCCTTGAATCGACGGGCTGCAACGGTTGGGCCTCCATCTGATCGACGAGTTTGATCATGCGCATGCACATGCGGTTCTGCCCCTCACGAATCTCCCTCGCCGACTGCAAGGCCACGCACAATGCGTCGAGCTCGGCGAGTCCGTTCACGAAACCGGCGTCATCGGGGTCGCGGCCCGCGGCCATCTTGCCCGCGATCACCATCTGCCCGATCTCGCGGTATGCGGCAACCTCCACATAGTCTTTCAGATATTGCTCGAAATCAGCCGAGGACCGCAGCAGGTCGCGTTGCACGAAGGTCTCCATGCCGTTCGACAAGGCGAATGCGCCGACGGGAAAAACACTGTCGCACACCTGCAGCATCGCAAGATGACGCAGGGCGCATTCATCAGCCGGGGAGCCGGCATGGGGCATCGTGTGTTCCTTCATGTGTACGGACGGCATCAGTGCATATGCCAGGTTTGGCCGTGATCGTGCGAATGCATGCCGTCGGCGCGATGCAATACGCCGTTGACTTCGTATTCGCTGTTCTCGTGGTGATGTTCGCCGACGGCATGGGCGTGGGGCTCATGCCGTTCGGCCTCCTGCTCTTCTTCGGCCAGATCGCCGGTGGTTTTGTTCGTGCCCGGAACGATGGTGCCGGCGCCGGCATGCGCTTTGACGATGAGGAATCCGTCGAATCCGCCCTCGATGACGCGCGGATCGAATCCGATCTTCTTCGTGTATTCCATGGTCGGATGGTCGTATGGCACCAGCACGCGGTCGTCCTCCACCTTCAGGCTGAGATGGCGGTTGCCCAGTTCGAAGCACAGACGCCCCATCTCCTTCATGGAATGCACCGGAATCTCGATGAGCTGCGCGGTGCGGATACGGGCGAAATAGCGTTTGTCGGCGGTTTCGGCGAGCACATCGCCGTCTGCGATGGTGGCGCCGACCGCGACGCCGAACTCGGTGCCGTCGGCGGCGACTTTGCGCATGCGCTTCTTATCGGCCTCGAACCATTCGAATTCGATCGGAACGTTCAGCTTGCCGTCGGAGAATGTGTCCGAAATGATGTTGCCGGAGATGCGGTTGGCGATCATGAGCCTGCTGCCGCCTTTCGTTTGCATTGCCTGTGATGGTCACGCAGAACGCTAGACGCTGAAAAGGGCGGGCATGTAAACACGGGGAAACGATTCGGCAACGAGGCCCTCCTTTCCGGTGGGCGGGTGCCCGCGCCCTCACGCATGGCGGCGCGGGCACCCGTTCTTCGGCGTCTAGAACAGGAAGTACCGCTGCGCCAACGGCAGTTCCGCCACCGGTTCGCTGTGGATCGGCTCGCCGTCGACGCTCACTTGGAACGTCTCGGGGTTGACCTGAATATCCGCGATGGTGTCATTGAACTTCAGATCCTTCTTACCGATGCCACGGCAGTGGCGCACCGGAAGCACCTGCCGTTCGAGACCGAGCCGGCCGGCGATGTCGTCGTCATGGGCGGCCTGCGAGACGAATGTGGCGCATGAGGAGCCCAAGGCCTTGCCCATCGCGCCGAACATGTCGCGGTACAGCACCGGCTCGGGAGTAGGTATGGACGCATTCGCGTCGCCCATACGCGCATGGAGGATCGATCCTCCCTTGATGATCATCTCCGGTTTGGCGCCGAACAGCGCCGGCTGCCAAAGCACCAGATCGGCCATTTTCCCGACTTCGACGGAACCGACGTAGTCGGAGATGCCGTGCGTGATGGCCGGATTGATGGTGTATTTCGACACGTACCGCTTCACACGGAAATTGTCGTTGCGGTTGTCGTCGTGCGCATCCTCGGGGAGCGGGCCGCGTTGCTTTTTCATCTTGTCGGCCGTCTGCCAGGTACGGGTGATGACCTCACCGACCCGTCCCATGGCCTGCGAGTCCGAACTCATCATGGAGATCAGCCCAAGGTCATGAAGCACATCCTCGGCCCCGATGGTCTCGGGGCGAATACGCGAATCGGCGAAGGCGATGTCTTCCGGCACATTGCGGTCAAGATGATGCGTGACCATCATCATGTCGAGATGTTCATCGATGGTGTTACGGGTGAACGGCATGGTCGGGTTTGTGGAGCTCGGGAGCACGTTGGGGAAACTGGCCGCGCGGATGATGTCGGGCGCGTGGCCGCCGCCCGCCCCTTCGGTGTGATAGGTGTGGATGGTCCGGCCCTTGAATGCGGCGATGGTGTCTTCGACGCATCCTCCCTCATTCAGGGTGTCCGTATGGATGGCCACCTGCACGTCCATGTCGTCGGCGACACCGAGGCATGTGTCGATGACGGCCGGGGTCGCGCCCCAATCCTCGTGGATCTTCAATCCGGCCGCTCCCGCACGAATCTGCTCGCGCAATGGTTCCGGCGACGACCCGTTGCCTTTGCCCAGATACGCGACGTTCACCGGCATGGCTTCGGCGGCTTCGATCATGCGGGCGATGTGGAACGCGCCCGGCGAGCATGTGGTGGCGTTGGTGCCGTCAGCCGGCCCGGTGCCGCCGCCGACCATGGTGGTGACGCCGCCGGCAAGAGCCGTGCGGACTTGTTGCGGCGCGATGAAGTGAATATGGGTGTCGATGCCGCCGGCGGTGAGGATGAGCCCTTCACCGGCGATTGCCTCCGTGCACGCGCCGACTGCAAGACCCGGGGTCACCCCGTCCATGGTCTGCGGGTTGCCGGCCTTGCCGATCGCGCTGATCTTCCCATCCTTGATGCCGATATCCGCTTTGTAGATGCCGGTGTAATCGACGACGAGCGCGTTGGTGATGACCGTGTCCGGCGATTCGGAGTCCTTCTGGACGGATGACTGCCCCATGCCGTCCCGGAAGGATTTTCCGCCGCCGAATTTCAATTCGTCGCCATAACGCGCGTAATCCTTCTCGACCTCGATCAACAGACCCGTATCCCCCAAGCGCACCCGATCGCCGGTGGTCGGCCCGAACATGCCCGCATAGTCGCTTCTGGTGATGGTTCTCATGTTCAGTCCTCCGTTTCCTCATCGAAGCCGAGGAAACCCTGCTCCTTGGCTCTGGCGAACGCCGCCTCGCGCACCTTGGGATCGTCGAGCCTTCCTTCGGTCAGCGCGTTGAAGCCGTGCATTTCACGGCTGCCCCTGAAATCGACGAGTTCGACCCTGTGGGATTCACCGGGTTCGAAGCGCACGGCGGTGCCGGCCGCGATGTCAAGATGCTTCCCGTATGCGGCCTTGCGATCGAATCTCAGATACTTGTTGACCTCGAAGAAGTGGAAGTGGGAACCGACCTGAATCGGGCGATCCGCGGTATTGGTCACATCAAGCGCGATGGGCTCGCTGTCTGGATTGAGCTCGATATCGTCATCGGCGAGAATATATTCACCCGGCTTGAGCTCCTCGGTCGTCTCGATGGGGTCATGGATGGAGACCAGTTTGGTGCCGTCCGGGAAGGTGGCCTCCACCTCCACTTCGGAGATCATCTCGGCGACACCGGGCATGACGTCATCCGCGGATACGATGGTGCGCCCATAGTGCATGAGCTCCGCCACGGTCCTGCCTTCGCGGGCGCGTTCCATCACCTCCGAACTGATGAGCGCTATCGCCTCGGCGTAGTTGAGCTTCACTCCCCTGCCCCTTCGCTCCTTGGCCAACTCCCCCGCCAGATGGAGGAGCAGCTTGTCGGTTTCCCTTGGCGTCAGTCTCATATTCGACCCCTTGTCGTTGATTGCCTCACAGTGTTGCCGTTGCGTGTGCGCGGGAGGATTCCCCTCGCCCGCACGTCGATGATGCCGCGGATCGCGTGGCAGCGATGGTCACGCCCAATGCTGCTCGACCTTGCCGTATTTCCAGATCAGTACCGAGACGAGCCAGAAACCGATGAACAGCACGACCATCGCATAACCGAGGTAATTGAAGTCGATTCCCTGCACCCAGTTCCAGAATCCGCTCCGAAGATTCATGGCCGTGGCGATGACCTGCAACAGTTCGACCACGCCGATCATCACCGCGGCAAGCACCGAAGCGGAGGTGATGGTCAGGTTGTAGTAGACCTTGCGCACCGGCGTGTCGAAGGCCCACTCGTATGCGCTGGACATCATCACCGAATCCGTGGTGTCCATGAGATTCATGCCCGCAGCGAACAGTATCGGAAGGCAAAGCGTGCCGTACAGCGGGATGTTCGACTGCGTGGCGCCGGCCGACATGGCCAGCAACGCGACTTCGGTGGCGGTGTCGAATCCGAGTCCGAAGAGCAACCCTATCGGATACACATGCCAGCTTCTGGTCACGAAGGCGAAAAGCCTGCCGAAGATTCTGTTGATGAAACCTCGCGAGTCGAGCATCGCGCTGAACGCGTTGTCGTCGTAATCCTTGCGATGGCCTTTCATGGAGCGGAAGACCCGGACCATGTCCACAAGCACGACCGCGTTGAACACCGCGGTGAGAATCAGGAACATCCCGGAAACCGTGGCGCCGACGTATCCGCCGATCTGCTGGAACACGGCCATATGCGCCTGAGCCCACTTGGACGACAATCCCAGAAGCAACGCCATGAGGAACACGATGGTCGAATGACCCAAAGAGAAGAAGAATCCGACGCCGTTCGGGTTTCTTTTCAGCTGGATAAGCTTGCGCACGGTATTGTCGATCGCCGCGATGTGATCCGCATCGAACGCGTGGCGCAAACCCAACGTGTAGGCGAGCATTCCCAGCCCAAACAGCACGGGAGCCGTTCCGGCCGCCATGAGCAGCATGCCGATGCCCAGAATATGCAGCATCGCCGTTCCCATATAGTACGGCAATCCCGCCTTCACGATTCGTCGCAGACCTTTCACCAACACTCTCCTTGCAGGTCATGGGAACCGGAATCGGGCACCGCGCGCCGACCCGTCCATCCGTGAATCCGTTATGGGCGCAACCATAGGGATCGCGTATTACGGCACGGCTACGGCCATGTTTCCGCGAATCATGGCCGAAGCCGCGACCGGCACGTCAGACGCGCATGACGTCCTTCGCCTCCCCGACCGCGCCGACGCCGCCATCTCCGGCGCCGATGAATCGGCCTGCGGCGAGAACATAGTAGCGATCCGCACGTTCGACCGCGAATTGCACTTTCTGTTCGACGAGCATCACGGCGATGCCCTTGTCTTCGGCCATCGAACGGATGGACCGTTGGATTTCCGCCACGATATTCGGCTGGATGCCTTCCGTGGGTTCGTCCAGAATCATCAGTTTCGGTCTGGTGATCAACGCCCTGGCAATGGATAGCTGCTGGCGCTGGCCGCCGGAGAGAAGACCGGCACGACGGTCGGCGAACTCCCTCAGCACGGGGAACGCCTCCATCGCTTCGTCATACCGGCTCTGTGCTTCGGCGCCGTAACGGTCGGCGACCACGCGCAGATTCTCGTCCACGGTCATTTGCCCAAAGGATTGCTGGCCTTGCGGAACAAACGCCATGCCCATGCGGATGCGTTTGTTCGGCGCGACGCGAGTGACATCCACGCCATCGAAGGTGATCGACCCACCGGTCGCCGGGAGCAGACCGACCACCGATTTCAACAGGGTGGTCTTCCCGGCGCCGTTGTTGCCGACGATGCTCACCCACTCACCGGGGCGGACGGACACATCGATGTCGTTGACCACGGACACCTTGCCATAGCCCGTTCGCAATCCCCTGATCTCCAACATGTTCTCTGCCATCATCGATCTTCTCCTCCGCCAAGGTAGATTCTGACCACTTCCTCGTTGTTCTGGATGTCCTCGACGCTGCCTTCGGCGAGGATCCGCCCCTGATTGAGCACGGTGACCGAGTCGGCGAATTGACGCATGAAATCCATATCGTGTTCGACGATGACGACCGTGCGATTGCGGCTGATGCGCGTGAGCAGTTCACCGGTGGCCTGACGTTCCGCCGGCGTCATGCCGGCGACCGGTTCATCGAGAAGAAGCAGACGCGCGTCCTGCACGAGCAGCATGCCGATCTCCAGCCACTGCTTCTTGCCGTGCGGCAGAATACCCGCCGTCTTATCCGCATCGCCGACGAGACCGCACACTTCCATGATGCTCTGGATGTTGCGCGACGCTCCCTCGGTTCTTCTGAATAATTCCGACGTCTTCTTGTGCAGGCCTTCGGCGAGCTGCAGATTCTGCAGCACGGACAGCTCTTCCACGACGGAGGCCGTCTGGAAGGTGCGGCCGACCCCCAGCCGGACGATGTCGTTCGGCTTGCGTCCGATAAGCTCCTCCCCTCCGAACATGGCCGAGCCTGTGGCCGGCACCAGTCCGGTGATGGCATCGATGATCGTGGTTTTCCCGGCGCCGTTCGGACCGATCAGGAACCTCAGATCACCGTGCATGACGGTCAGGTCGATATCCTTGACCGCCACGAACCCGTCGAATTCAACATGCAATCCACGGATTTCGAGGTAGTCGTTCCATTGGCCGCCCTGAGCGTCCAAAGTCGCGAGCTGGCTCGCAAGCTCCTGGCGCTCTCTGGCGATCTCGGCCTTCATCCTGGCGGCCTCATCGCGGAAGCGTCTGGCTTCATCGCGCATCCGGCGCATCTCATCGCGCAGCTGATCCAGCTCGGCACCCTCGGTCTTGTTTTCGTCGCTCATGCGTTCACCGCCTTTGTGGTTGTTGCCGCCTCGTTCGGCACCGTGGCCTTCACGCTATCATGGCCGAGCCTTCCGGCCAGCCATGGACGGAAGTTCCTGATCTGGCCAAGGCCCATCGGGGCGAAGGCGATGACCAGGATGAAGATCGCGCCTTCGACGTACGTCCAAACGGACGGGCAGGCCTCGGAGAGCTGCGTTTCGGCGAATCGAATGATCAGCGTGCCGATGACCGGACCAAGCAGGGTGCTTCTTCCCCCGATCACCACGCCGGCAAGCATCATGATGGATGGAATCACATCGATGTCGGAGGGGGAGATGATGCCGACGACCGGTACGAACATGGCGCCGCCGATGCCCGCGAACACGGCCGCGAGGGAGAACGTGAACACTTTGATGGAAGCGGGATTGTAGCCGAGGAACTTCATGCGGTTCTCCTGGTCCCGCACGCCGATGATGAGCTCGCCCATGAATGAATGACGAATCCAATCGGCGATGAGCACCATGCCCAGCACGCAGAACGCGCAAATGTAGTAGATCATCCTTTTGTTGGCCGGGTCGGTCAAATCGTAGCCGAAGAAACCGGAGAAGTCGTTCAGGCCATTGGTGCCGCCCGTGGTCTTGGACTGGCCAACAAGCAGCACGGCGAACGCGGCGACCAACGCTTGGGAAAGGATCGCGAAGTAGGCGCCACGCACGCCTCTGCCGAACACGGCCCAACCGAGGGCCGCCGCAACGGCGCCCGGCACCACGGCGACGCCGATGATGGTGACGACCGGATTGCGGAAAAGCTCCCAGAATCCGGGAAGTCTGTCGATGCCGTACTGTGCCATGAAGTCGGGAACCGCGTCTGGACCGAGTTCTTCGATCTTCAGGTGGATGGCCATCACATAGGCGCCGAGTCCGAAGAACAGTCCCTGGCCCAAGGTCAGCATGCCTCCCTGCCCCCATGCCAGGCCAATGCCGACCGCGACCATCGCGTAACACAGGTATTTGGACAACAGCCCCAGACTGTACGCGCTCATGACCGTCGGCGCGAGGATGATCAACGCGACGGCGGCGATGGAACCGATCCATGAACGGTACTTGGTGACGAATGCGGCAACAGATCCCATAACATGCACTCCCTTCTTGCCTTATGCCAGATTCCTGGAACGGACCGAGACCAGACCTTGAGGACGGAACTGCAGGAAGATCACCACGATCAGGAAAATGGACATCTGCGCGATGGACGACGAGGTCGGCAACTCGATCGCGGACTGGCACAGGCCAAGCGCGAAGGATGCGATGACGGCGCCCTTGAGCTGTCCGACGCCTCCGGCGACGACCACAAGGAACGCCTGCACGATGAACGAGGTGCCGAAGTTATAGCTGATGGAGTTGAGCAGGCTCAAAGCCACACCGGCGATACCGGCGATACCGGATCCGATGAAGAAGGTCAGGTGATCCACCGTTGCGGTGGAGATTCCGGAGACCTCGGCAAGATCGCGGTTTTCGGCGGTCGCACGGATACGGCGTCCCAGCGGCGTGAACTTCAGCACCGCGTACAATGCGGCCACGCACACCACCGACACCACGAAGATGAACAGCCTCGATGCCGGGAAATCGTACCCGAACAACGTGACCGGCTCGGTCAGCGCTTCCGGCGCTTGGGCATAGACGCCCGTGGAGCCGAAGATGTCTCGCGCCACCTGCTGCAGCACCAGCGAAACGCCGAATGTGACCAGCAACGTGTCCAAAGGACGGGTGCGCATACGCGAAAGCAGCAGCACGTCCAGCAGCAGGCCGAGCAGACCCGCGACCACGAAACCGGCGACCAGCGCGAGGCCCAGTGCAAGCGTCTTGCTGGCGAAGACCGTGCTCATGACGTACGCCGTGTACGCACCGGCCATCATGAATTCGCCATGCGCGTTGTTGATCACGCCCATCTGCCCGAAGGTCAACGACAGACCGAGCGCCGCCAGAAGCAGTATCGAGCCATTGGACAATCCCGCGACCAGCTGCGGTACAAGCATGTTCATCCCTCTATCTCCTTTTATTCACTTGGACGAATCCGAACCCGGGCTCTGCAGGCTCCCGGCCCACGCATACGCCTTGAGATACGAATCGGGCCTGCTGGGACCATATCGAGCCGCTTGGTAGTCCCTCGACAATCCGCGGTGCAAGCATGTTCATCCCTCCTTCTCCCTTCACTCACTTGGACGAATCCGAACCCGGGCTCTGCAGGCTCCCGGCCCACGCATACGCCTTGAGATACGGATCGGGCCTGATGGGGCCATCGGACTTCCACACGGTGTGGATCAGGCGATCATCGCCGATCCGGCCGATATACGACGTCTTGTAAATGTGGTGGTTTTCGCCATCGACGGTGACCTTGCCTTCGGGGGCATCGAACGTGATGCCGTCGGCGGCGCGTTTGACGTCATCCACGGCGAAACTCTTCGCCTTCTCGACCATCTCCTTCCACAGGTACACGGAGGTGTAGGCGGATTCCATCGGGTCCGAGGTCGGTCTGTCATGCCCGTACCTGGCTTTGAAATCCTTCACGAAAGTCCTGTTTTCCTCGTCGCCCAAAGTCTGGTAGTAGTTCCATGCGGTCAACTGGCCTTTGACGTTGTCCGAGCCGATCGAGGCGACTTCTTCTTCCGCGATGGACATGGAGATGACGGGAAGACTGTCCGCCTGCAGACCCGACGCCTTGTATTCCTTGAAGAACGCGACGTTGGAATCACCGTTCAGCGTGTTGACCACGGCGTCAGCCCCCGAGGCCTTGAGCTTATTGACGATGGTGCTGAAGTCCGTGGCACCCATCGGCGTGTATTCCTCTCCGACGATCTGCATGCCATTGTGTTTCGCATAGGCGCGCACGATGCGGTTCGCGGTTTGGGGGAACACATAATCGGATCCCACAAGGAACAGCCTTCTGCGGCCTTGCTCCTTGAGATAGTCGAGAGCGGGAACGATCTGCTGGTTCGGCGCCGCACCCGTATAGAAGATATTGGGGCTGGCCTCCATGCCTTCATACTGCAGCGGATAGAACAGCAGCGCGTCGTCTGCTTCGAACACCGGCTTCATGGCTTTGCGGGACGCGGAGGTCCATCCGCCGAACACCGCCGCCACGCAGTTCTTTTCGATCAAGGTCTTGGCTTTCTCCGCGAACACCGCCGGTTCGGACTTGCCGTCCTGTTGCACGACTTCCAATTTCTTGCCGAGCACACCACCCTTGGCGTTGATCTCATCGACCGCCATATGCAGCGAATCGGACACGGTCTTCTCGGAGAGGGCCATGGTGCCGCTCAGCGAGTTCACGAAACCGATGGCGATGCTCTTTGCGCTGGTATCCACACAGCTTTGCGCAGGAGTGCCGGAGCCATCGGATTCCATGGCCTTTCTGTCGGCCACGGTGCGGCCCCAGCCACAGCCGCTGGTCAAGGCGACCACCGCGGCGAGCACCATAGCGGCCGCGACCGGTCGCATCATTCCCAACTTCGCCATACGCTTGTTCCTCTCTCGCACGACGCTCAAGCAGTTACATGCCCATTTATCCCAACCCCTTTCGCGCGTCGTGTTGCCCTTGTGTTTCCAAAACGTCTCACGTATGACGTCTTCGTTAACGAGACGCCGAAAACCCTGTGTTCACAAGGGAACATACGGGGATGGATTTCGCCCGGATGCCGACGGGCGCGGTTCCGCGCTTCGAGACGGGCGGCATCGGCATCGCCCGGAACGGGCCTTACGGCATGAACGCAAGAAGAGCGACGACAAAAACAAGCCGGCCGTCGCACCGATATGCGATCGGTGCGACGGCCGGCTCCATGTCGCGGTACGCGGCGGGCCGTGTCCCCTAATCTCGATCGATCAGGGCGGTGAGGGCCCAGAGGATGCTCACCACGTCGATGGCCTCCTGGAGGAATGCGCCGACGACGACCGGAATGAGATCGAACGCGGCGACGATCATGCCGATCACGGCGAGTGCAAGACCGACGATAACGGCTTGCAGCATCACACGCTTGGTGCGGCGGGCGATGGCGATGGCGCGCGGCACGGCCGCGATGTCATCGGTCATGATGACCACCTGGGCGCTTTCGGAGGCGGCGGTGGAGGTGCCGTCGGTCATGGCCACACCGATGTCGGCGACGGCGAGCACCGGGGCGTCGTTCACGCCGTCACCGACCATCATCGTGACGGCGTTGCCGTCTTCCGCGGCGGACTTGACGGCGGCGACCTTGTCTTCGGGGAAGAGTTCGGCGTGGACCTCGTCAATGCCGACCTCGTTCGCGATGATGTCGGCCGAAGCGCGCTTGTCGCCGGTGAGCATGGCGAGTCTGGCGACGCCCAGCGCATGCAGTTTGGCGAGCGCCGTCCTGGCGTTGGCGCGCGGCACATCACGCAGCACGATGCGTGCGATCAATTGGCCGTCGATGGACACGTAGGACGCCATCTCGTCCGGCTGCAGCAGGCCGAAGCGCGTGAGGATATCCTCTTCCGTTCCACCGGCAGCCTCCGTTCCGGGCCGCAGGTCGTGACGCGGGCCAGTGGGGTCGGCGTTGCCGGCCGTCAGGAATCCGTCCTTCCCGGCGGCGGCGAAAGACAGCCGGCCCACACGCACCACGTGCCCGTTCACTTCGCCGGAAACGCCTTTGCCGGCCTCCTCGTTGATGCCCTTGACGACCGGATGCTCGCGGCCGACGCCGAACCAGACGGCGTCCGACTCGGGGTATGGCCGCCCATCGTTCTCGGACTGCCGGCGCAGTCTGGCCATCGCCTCCGTTCCGGCCTTGGCGATGCCTTTGGACAGGATATGCACCGAATAGCTTTCCACCACGCCGGCCATCATCAGCACATGGTCCCCGTCGAGCTGGGCCGCCGCGCCGGGCAACATCTCGACGCGCACCACCTGAGGCTGCTTGACGGTGAGCGTACCGGTTTTGTCGAAGAACACCTGCGTGACGCGGCCGAGGTTTTCCAGCACGTCCTGTGCTTTGATAAGCACGCCGGCTGCGGCGAGACGTCCGGTTCCGGCGATGTATGCCACCGGTGCGGCGATGAGCAGCGGGCAGGGCGTGGCCAACACCAGCACCTGGGCGAATCGCGTCGGCACCCCGGACACCGCCCATGCGACGCCGGCAATCACCAACGAAAGCACGGTGAAGGGCACGGCCAAGCGGTCAGCGGTTTTCACCACGGCTGGCCGCGATTCCTGCGCGGACGCCACGAGCTCGAGGATGCGCTGGTACTGCGAATCGGCGGCCACTTGGGTGGCCCGCATGGTCAATGCAGTCGAGCCGTTCACCGCGCCGGACATCACGCGGGCGCCGGCGAACACTTCACGCGGCACCGGTTCACCGTTGATATTGCTCAGGTCGAGCGTGGCCGTGCCGGACAGCAGCTCGCCGTCAACCGGCACGGTTTCGCCCGGCAGCACCATGAGTACGTCGCCCAGCTGCACCTGCTCGACCGGCACCGTGTCGAAGCGGTGCGCGGCGGCCGCAGCCGAAGCCGAGCCCACACGCCGGAAGCCATCGGACGAATCGCCCTTATCGGCAGCAGACCCACGCCCCACACCGGGCAAGTTGACGACGTGCGCGGTCTGCGGCGCGGCCGCCATCAGCGCGGTCAGACTGCGCTCGGCCTTGGCTTGAGCGTATTCCTCAATGGCCTCGCCAGACGTGATCATCAGCGTCACCGCCCAACTTGCCCAGTATTCGGCGACGGCCACGGTGGAGAGGATCGCGACCACGGCCAGCACATCGACTCCAACCTGCCCATGACGCAAATCGTCAATCATGCCGCGCACAGTGTCAATCACGATAATCAGCACCAGTGCGATAACCAGCCACTGGCCGAAGCCCGGATTGCCGAGTACCGGAATCGCCATCGCATTGCCCCACGGGCGCCAATCGCCCAGTAAAGCCAACGGAATCGCGGCGATGACGACGACCGGAAGCATCGGCACAAGCTTGCAGATGTCGAGGATTTTGGTGAAGAATCTGATGAGTTTGCTCATCATTGCTCCTTACGCTCGTATACGGAGTCGATTGCGGCAAGCGTGGCCCGCGCAATCGGCGCTGCGGTCACGCCTTGTTAACCCACCGGCGTCCATGCCTGGGGCCTCGCATCGCTCAGCTCCCGCGTGACCTTCCGATACACGGCGTAAAGATGTTCGTATTCAGTTATGTGTATCCATAATTATGGGTATCGCTCGGGACATCCTGCCCCGCGCATCGCGCGCCCCCCAATCCGCCGCATGGCCGAGTCTGCGCGGCACGCCGAACGCATCGGATATGCGAAAGGGCCGAGGCGGCAGACTCGCTCACCGCCACGGCCCCTGACCGGCCCGACGCGCGTTCAGCGACTATCGTCCACCGTCGCGCGACGCGCCATCCGCTTTACCGCAGGCCTTTACCACAGGCCGAACGGATCGGTGAAGCCGCCGCCGTCACCGGTGCCTCCATCGTTGCGGCCGTTGCCGTTCTGGCCGTTGCCATCGTCGCCGCCGTTGTTGCCGTCGCCGTTCCGGTTGCGCTTGTTGTTCTGGCCGTTGCTGTTGCCGTTGGCGCCGGACGAACCGTTCACCGACGACTCCTCCTGATCGAGCGTCACGTCCACATCCATGGTCTTGCCATCGCGCACGATGGTCAGCGTCACCTTGTCTCCCAAAGCCGCGGCACGCACGTAGCCGAGCAGCGAGTAGTTGTTGTTCACCGCGTTGCCGTTGAAGGCCACGATGGTGTCGCCCTCCTTGAGGCCGGCCTTGTCGGCCGGGCCGCCGGAGACGACCGCGCTGCCGGTGGCGCTGGACTTGGTGATGGTCGCGCCGCCGCGGGTCACGCCGTCGGCTTCAACCGTGTCGGACTTGATGACCACGCCGAGGGCAACGTGCTTGACCTTGCCGTCCTTGATGATCTCGTCGGCCACACGCTTGACGAGGTTGGACGGGATGGCGAAGCCGATGCCGATCGAACCGGCGGAGTCGGATGAGGTGGCGGTCGAGGCGATGGACGAGTTGATGCCGATCACCTGGCCGGCCGCGTTGAAGGTCGGGCCGCCGGAGTTGCCGGGGTTGATGGCCGCGTCGATCTGGACGGCGTTGGTGACGATCTCGTTGTTGTTGTCGTCGGTCACGGTCACCGGGCGGTTCAGGGCGGAGACGATGCCGGTGGTGGCGGTGTCGTCGTAGCCGAGCGGGTTGCCGATGGCCATCACGTTCTCGCCGACGGCGAGCTTGTCGGAATCGGCGAATTTCACGGCCTTGAGGTCGCTCGGCGGGTTGTCGAGCTTGATGACCGCAAGATCGGTGGTGGTGTCGGTGCCGACGAGCGTGGCGGAATACATGTTGCCGTTGGCGAGCGTCACTTGGATCTGCTGGGCCCCGGAGATCACGTGGTTGTTGGTGATGATGTGGCCTTCGGTGTCGAGGATGGCGCCGGATCCCTTGGCGGTGCCGTTGCTCAACGCGGTCTGGATGGAGACCACGGAGCCGGAGACATCGCTGGCGACGGTCTGCCAGTCGGGGGCTTCGCCGCTCTTGGCGGTGGCGGACCCGGAGCCGGACTTATTCGAGCTGACGTTGGACAGCGAATTGCTGGTCGG
The DNA here is from genome assembly GCF_026016385.1 of Bifidobacterium sp. FKU. Classification (NCBI taxonomy): domain Bacteria; kingdom Bacillati; phylum Actinomycetota; class Actinomycetes; order Bifidobacteriales; family Bifidobacteriaceae; genus Bifidobacterium; species Bifidobacterium sp. FKU. The sequence goes on along the minus strand of NZ_CP092888.1, from coordinate 100,598 downwards.
CAAGGTGATCAGGCCGCTGGTGAGGGCACCGTAGCCGAGGCCCCGGCACAGGGCCGCGGACACGACGGCGGCGACCACGGCGATGAGGATGTTGCTCGCCGTCTTGGACATGCCCTGCTTGGCGGGGCCGGGCTGACCGGGCTGTCCCGGCTGGGTCGGACCTTGACCGTTCGGCGTACCGGTACCGGGAGTGCCGAAACCGAACAGACCGCCCTGCTGGGGCTGCTGGCCATTCTGGCCATTCTGGCCGGACTGGCTGGCGAATGGGTTGCCGATGTTCTGCTGCGGCTGCGTGGGCGGATTGAACGGATTGCCGTTGCCCTGCGGCTGCGGGTTATTGGTGTAGTAGGGATTGCGGTTGCCTTGCTGGCCCTGTGGGGTTTGCTGTGCAGACTGACCGAACGGGAATTGCTGCGTGGGCTGGGCATTGTTGCCGGCCTGGCCGCCCTGCTGGCCCTGTGCCTGAGTCGGGGTCGGACCATAAGCGCCGTATTCCGGGGCCGGGCGGTACAGCGGAGTTGTGGCCGAGGTCTGGTCTGCGGCCGGCGCTGCCGGAGAAGCCGGCGAGGAGGAGACCACCGTGCTCTCGCCCTTGGCGGAGGCGTAGTCCGGGATGGGCTCGGTGGCGGCGGTGTCAGTAGCGGCTTGCGTAGGCTGCTGATCGGCAGCGGGGGCGGACGGGGAAACCGGGGCTTGCTGCTCGTTGGAATCGCTGGCGTTGCCGGCATCGACCGAGTCGCCGCCTACAAACGGGTTCTTCGGCTCGGCGCTGCCGGCATCGGCAGTATCATTGGGGGTTTCGTTATTCCGCGGGGTCTGGTCGACGCCCTGCGGGTTGAATTCGTCAGCCATTGCTACTCCTTTTCCTAAATTCTTATCACGTCTGTTCGGCGGCTATTCGGGCGCTTGCTCATTGCCGCTTCTCGTGTGCTACCTCATTAGTAAAGGCAGTTAATCTGAGGGTTTTCTGAACGTTGATTGAAAGTCTATGCGTAATCATCGCAGAGTCTTATGGACATCTCGGCTTCGAGGGGCTGATTTCCTGTTTCGGGAACATCTACTTGCACTTCAAGGGGCTGTTCGCGCGGTCAATTCCGAGTATCAAGAGCCCTCATTTAACGCCATTCCGCCATTTTTGCAGACGGCCTACTTGGCCAGGAGCCCCTTGAAGCGGAAGTAGACGTTCGAGAGCGGCGAAATCCGCCCCTCGAAACCGAGTTCTTCACAATTTCCAGCCCTTTTCTGGCCCTTCTGCCTAAAGTGAACATATGACGATCAGCCTTCTTGAACATCCGTTGGGCGCGCAGCCCGGCCAGCCCGGCGACCGCAGCGCCTTCCATTTCGAAACAATCACCCGCCTGCCATCCACGGCCAGCGGGCTTGGGCGAGACGGTGCCCGATACGGACGCACCGGCATCATCCACACGCCCCACGGCGATATTCGCACACCCGCGTTCGTGCCGGTGAGCACGCAAGCCGCCATGAAGGCCGTGCTGCCCGAGCAAATGAAGGAGCTCGGCGCGCAGTGTCTGCTGGCCAACGCCTTCCACCTGTTCGAACGCCCGGGCGAGGCCGTGCTGGACGCGGCCGGCGGGCTGGCGAACTTCATGAACTGGGACGGGCCCACGTTCACCGATTCCGGCGGATTCCAGGTCATGTCCCTAGGAGTCGGGTTCAAAAAGACGCTGGCGATGGACGTGACCGGCATGAAGTCGGACGACATCATCGCCAAGGGCAAGGAACGCATGGCCTGGGTGGACGAGGACGGCGTGACATTCAAGTCGCCTCTGAATGGTGACGCACATCGTTTCTCCGCTGAGATTTCGATGGGCATCCAGCACAAAATCGGCGCAGACATCATGTTCGCGTTCGACGAACTCACCACGCTGATGAACACCCGCTCCTACCAGGAAGACTCGGTGGAGCGCACCTTCCGCTGGGCCCGTCGCTGCGTGGACGAGCACCAGCGGCTGACGGCGGAACGCCTGGGCAGGCCGTATCAGGCCTTGTACGGCGTGGTGCAGGGCGCGAACTATGAGGACCTGCGCCGGCGCGCGGCCGCGCAGATCGCCTCTCTGGACTTCGACGGCGTGGGCATCGGCGGCGCGATCGAGAAGCGTCTCATCGGCGACACCTGCGCATGGATCTGCGACGCGATGCCGGAGAACCGTCCACGTCATGTGCTCGGCATCGCCTCCGTGGATGACATCTTCGCCTGCGTGGAGAACGGCGGCGACACCTTCGACTGCGTGGCCCCCGCACGTTGCGCCCGCAACGGCGCGATCTACACGAGGTCGGGCCGATACAACATCAAACGCGCCCAGCACAAGTTCGATTTCGGCCCGCTGGAGGAAGGATGCGACTGCTACACGTGCCGTCACTACTCGCGCGCATACGTCGATCACCTGCTTCGCGCACGCGAATTCAACGGTTTCACGTTGGCCACGATTCACAACGAACATTTCTTCGTGAAGCTGCTGGACGACATCCGCGCCGCCATCGACGGCGGATACTTCGATGAGTTCCGCGACGACGCGATGGCTCACTTCTACGGCAACGGCGAACGCAAGCCGGGACTGTGATGCCGTAGCCGTCGCGCGCCGACGGCCGCGGCATCATGCCGCCACCTGCGGATCGCCGAACGGCAACCGCCAACCGCCAACCGCGACACGCCGAAGATTGTATGATTGCGCATCTGGGTGTAAGTTAGTCGATTGTCTGCGAGTGTGGCGGAATGGTAGACGCGCTGTCTTCAGGTGGCAGTGAGTGTATGCTCGTGGGGGTTCAACTCCCCCCACTCGCACCAGCAAGTAAAGGGCTGGAATCGTTGAAATACCAACGATTCCAGCCCTTTTGTTTTGACAACAGCCAGCTTCGTGACAACACATTTTGATATGGCCTGACGCCGGTCGTGCCGCCCAAGAGAAACCGCGCGGAGTCATGGGACTATGACAGGCAGGCGCACAAGGGGCGGAACGTCGTGGAACGCATCTTCAACCGTATGAAGCACTACCGCGAGGCCGCCACCCGCTACGACAGGCTCGACGCTACCTTCCTCGCCAACCTCCAACTCGCCCTCATCGCCATCCAACTCAAAAACACCAGCAAAAACAACTAGTGTAAACACACCCTAAATTCTTCCATACAAGTTGGGTGACGATGGAGGCGTGCTATGAATATTCCAGACGAAAAGTTTGAACAGTGGAGCGAATCCGCCGAGCGTGGTGATTACGGCGGAAGCCGGGGGCCTGTCATGCGCGGCCCGATCCATCCCGTTGATGCTGTGCATGATGACATCCGCCGCGACGCGGATGGATATCCGGAACTTAAGGTCAATCACGACGCCGACTGCATCATCAGGCCAGTTGCGTATCGCGGGGATGGAGTCGGACTATATCCGCGCGGATGGGACGATGACGACGACTGACGTTCCCTGTCCGGCTGGGTTATGTGGTCTCTTGCGTAAGTCCGTCGCATGACGCTCGTAAACCGCCAAGCGCAATCGATATAATTGGAGCAATCAGGAAAGGTGGTGTGTGATGACAGCTGTTGAGTCTTTGCCTGTGTACAAGACCGCCGAAGAGGTTGCGGAAAGCCGTGGCGACAATCTCACGTCGCTCATCGGCGCGTACTTGGCCGGCTATGTCGCCGGAGGCTATGGTCCGCGACGCGTGGTCAAGGTGAACACGGTGCGCAGGTTCGAGCGTTCCGCATCGGGGCGTGCGATCATGCCGGCCGATTGGGACGACCCGGAAGATGACATCTATGACAACCTCTGATGTGAAGCCCTATGACGTGTGGCTGATGTGGGTCGAGTTCCCCGACCATCCGGGCGTCGGCAAAGTCCGGCCGGTGGTCGTCACCGAAGTCGGCGACGACGGTGTATCGGGCGTGATCGTCAAAGTCACTGGCAACATCAACTGGAACGAGCCGGGCGACATTGTTCTTGCCGACTGGCAGCAGGCCGGTTTGTTGAAGCCATCGCTCGTCCGTTGCGGGCAGCGTTACGAGTTCCTGCCCGGTGATCTATACAAGTGGTTTGGTTCGCTGTCCAATAGTGACGCGGCCAAAGTCGCCGACGGCTTGGAATTGACCAGCGACTCGTTGCCCTACAAGCGCACCAGATAGAATTCATATCCCACTCATCTGTTGCACGACGACCAGCCAGCCGAAGGGAGGGCCGTATAATCCTGTCAGGCATATGGCGGCCGTGGCATCGGCGCATGGTCCAAGTACGGCACATGCAAGCGCCTGCTAGCGGGTGATTCGCTTCGGCTTGCACATTGCCGCATGGCCTTTGATGCAGGCCTTCGCGATCAGACTGATTGCAGCGCACGCCGCAAGGCAAGCGAGCAGCAACAGCAGGACCGATCGCATGTTCTCCAATCCGAATTGCATCAGAACCCCGTTCTTGGAGGGGCTTGTCTCGAAGTAGACGGCTCCCCAGAGCGCCTCTGTGCGCTGCCGGCTGCCCGGGGTGGAGAACATCGCCCAGGCGAGTCCTCCCACCAATGTCATGAGCCAGAGGACAATGCCTGTGCAGACCGTCATAAGGATATGTTTAACGGCGTTCATGTCGCATGCTCCTTTGCTGGGTCTTTATGCCGAGTATAGAGTAAAGAGTCATCGCCACCAAATCAGGACAAGTGCGATTGCGAGAATCGGCCCGTGTAGATCGAGCAGCAACAGCCAAAAGGAGTCGGCTCACCCCATGGGAGGGCGAGCACTACGATAACCAGCCATATCGTAGTGCATACGGCTCACTGCGAACAAATCATGCATGTAATCCGGCTCCCGCGGGAAAGCCAACGACCCGTGACCACCCTCTATTGTAGGAGCTCATCATAATACTTCGCATCGCCTGTTGAATAGTAATTATAAAATGCATCAATCTTCTTATCGGAATACACATTAAGATTCTTTAAAATATCTTTTGTCCATTCCAATGAACCTGCCAAATTTGCCGTCACCAGGTTCCTGTCCGAAACAGAATTAGAACAAACATACAAGTCCTGCCCTGCATAGTTCTTTGAGAAGAAATTCAGATATTCCAGAGAGTTGCTTGTATGTTTGAATCTATCCAATATACCATAATCGGCAAGCGCAAGAGTTGCCCCGCAAATAGCACCAACCAGAATATCATTACGTAGACACTCCTGCGCCTTTTTCAATATCTCCTGATTGTCTTCACTGCCCCAAGCGGAAGAACCCGGCAAAAGCAGAGCCGCGATATTGCTGAAATCGACTTCCGATATAGCGCGATCCGGAATAATGGTCAACCCGCCCAAAGTTAGGATGGGTTTCTTATTACAAGCAACCGTTTCTACTTCAAATTCTTTTGTTCCATTTTTTAATAGTTTTTCCATACTGAACGCTTGTAGAATATAACCTATTTCACATTCCGCCATGTCGTTCAATACATATACATACACCTTTTTCATAGGGAGAAAACATAACACGAAAGGCTGATATTCCCCTGAAGATCGACGGAAAGGGTTATCGCATATCCGGCATCGGCATTTCCAAGCACAACGTGCCATCCTTGTAGCTGGCGTGAATGTCGGAATCCTTCACGTCCTCGCCAACGAAGAAGCTGCGCGAGCAGGAGCCGGCATAGCGTTCACGACGCAGCCAACGGCCATTGCAGTCCTTGTCTTCGTGGGAGTCGTCGCGACGCGCGGAAACGGTCAGATAGCCGTTCTGCAGATTCAGCGAGACATCGTCCTTCCTGAAGCCGGGCATGTCGATGTCGACGATGTAGTCCTTATCGGTCTCCCGAACATCAGTGTTCATCATGCCCGTCTGCATGGTCGGACCGTCCGCAACGGCATGATCCACGTTGCGCCAACCTTCGAAGAACGGATCGTCGAACAGGTCGGAGAACATCGTGTCATTCATCAGAGACGGAAACATCGCCATAATCGGTACTCCTTCAATCAACGCGTTGCACGCGCGGAGTAATGCGGCTTGGCAGCCGACCGTGCGACCGCCGCCGCGATGTCACCATCCAGCGACGCCGGCGACCGGGTTCGTTGCCGCATCCGGCACCGTTCCGGGCTCCCGACCTTGACCTTTCGCTCCACCCAACCCTTGCCGGCGGCTCTCATTCCGTAATTACGCTCACGGTGAAGCGCTCCGTGCACCTTCGTCCGCGGCGCGACCGAATCGGGATAATCGAACATGCACCGGATTGCCGTTGCCGACCTTGACTGCCGCGCCGCCCCGTACTACGTTACGGTAACGTAAGTTAGCGGCCGGAAACGCGCCGGCCACAGCGAGGTGATCGATATGAGCGCTCCCACCGGCACGGCACGGGCGGCGTCCCCCGCCGCGACGACCACGCCTCCGCACACCGGCGACCGGATGGACGATGCCGTCGCCGCACTGAATCGCGCGTCGGCGCGATACCGGGCCGCGCAGTCGCACTACCGCCAAGCCAAGGCAGCACTGAAAACGGTCAGACGCCGCATCGTCCCCGTGGACGCATTCGGCAATCGCAAACCCCGACTGCGTGGATGGCTGCACCTCGCCACCCTACCGTTGTGCATCGCGGCGTCCATCGTGCTGATCTGCATCGCACCGTCCGGCCCCGTCAAAGCGGCGTGCGCGGTGTACGGTGCATCGGCCATGCTGCTGTTCGGCAACAGCTCGCTCCTGCACGTCGTGCCGTGGCGAAGCACGGCGGTGACCCGTGTGCTGTGCGGCATCGACTATTCGAATATCTTCCTCATTATCGCAGGCACCAACACACCCGTGCTTTTCGCGCTCGACCCGGGCACGCGCCGCCCATACCTCACGGTGATCTGGGTGACCGCGGCCATCGGCACGATACTGCATATCGTCTGGCTGCGAACCCCGAATTGGGTGTTCACCACCGTGTACATCGTGCTCGGACTGGCACCGGTGACGCTTATCCCGCAGCTTTGGACGGCTCCCGCGGTCGGCCCCGCGCCAACCATACTCATCGCATGCGGAGGGGCCGCATACATCGCCGGCGCCGTGTGCTTCGCGTTGCGCAGACCCAACCCCGTGCCCGGCTGGTTCGAGTTCCATGAAGTGTTCCACTTGGGCACGGTCATCGGGTACGCCTGCCACATCGTGGCGATCTACCTGATCGTCTGCGCGTTATAATCCGCGCGACCTCCGCGCAGCCCGCTCAAATCCTCAGGCACGCCGTGAAATCTGCACGGCGGTGCCGGATGCGGTGACCATAAGCATGCCGTTGTCGGCGCCGAGCACTTCGTAATCAATGTCCACGCCGACCACGGCGTGTGCGCCTAGAGCCTCCGCGCGCCGCTGCATCTCGGCGATGGCCTCGTTGCGGGCGCGCATCAGCTCTTCCTCATAGCCCTGGCTGCGCCCGCCGAACATGTTACGCAGGCCCGCGCCAAGATCCTTGAACATGTTCACACCGGATACCACTTCGCCGAAGACGATGCCCTGGTAGTTGGTGATGGTGTATCCGTCGACGGACGGGGTGGTGGTGACGAGAATCATGGCGAGGCTCCTTTGGCTTGTCTGCGTAGATAAATCACTGCCGAGAGTCGGACCGTTCCCGAATCTCACCTCGGAAACGGATCGCTTCTCTTGGCTACCACAATAGTCGAGAGCGCCTTTCCCGACATCTTCAATCCACGCGATTGCGTAATCAAATGCGCGTTTCGCCGCCAAAAAATGCTGGTAGATGTCATAGGAGGAGCGCGCCACAGCGAATACGCATACGATTTCATAGCAAGCAGCACGTACACTAGTACCAGTGAATGTCAGAAATCGGAAAGGAACAGGGCATGACTGGTGCATCCAGCGGGGCTACCCGTATCGGCTCAACCGCACCACAAGCGCTTGAGTTCTTTGCCGGCATAGGGCTTGCCCGCCTAGGCCTCGAAGAGGCTGGCTTCCACGTGGCGTGGTCGAACGATATAGATCACGCCAAATGCCAGATGTATAGGAACCAGTTCGGCAACAATGAGCAGGAACATACCCTGATCGAGGGGGACATGGGTGAGCTACATGGCTCTGACTTGCCTCACAATATCTCCATTGCTTGGGGCTCCTCCCCTTGTACCGATATATCTCTGGCTGGAACCCGTACAGGGTTGAACGGCAAACAGTCCAGCGCTTTCTGGCAGTATATCCGCCTCCTGGAAGAGATGGGCAACAATAGGCCACCTGTAGCCGTACTTGAGAATGTCGCAGGTCTTGCTACGTCTCACTCAGGCGAGGATATAGCAGCAGCAGTAAGCGCATTCAACCAACTGGGATATTCAGTTGACGCGCTGTCAATCGACGCTCGGCGTTTTGTGCCCCAGTCCCGCCCCAGACTGTTCTTGGTCGGCCTAACCAATCCTCCTGAGGGCTCGCAAGCCAATTCCCCACTACGGCCAGATTGGTTGCAACAGGTGTTTGCCGATACCTCCCTGCGTATGCACAGGGCAGTTCTGCCGGAACCGCCGGAACCACTTATGGCGGGCTTTGGCATGTACGCCGAAGAGATGTCAGACGATGATTCCCGATGGTGGCCTAAGGGCAAGCTAACGGCATTTCTTGACTCACTGTCCGCTGTGCAATCAGAGAGAGTGATGAAGCTGAAGGACAATCCGTTCATCTCTTATCGAACGGCATACAGGCGCACTCGGAACGGGAAACCCACGTGGGAAGTCCGAGCGGATGACATTTCGGGATGTCTACGAACAGCTCGCGGGGGTTCTTCAAGACAAGCCGTGGTACGACTCGGCAAGGGGTCGACGGCAGTGCGCTGGATGACTCCAAAGGAGTACGCGGCACTTATGGGCGCATCTCATTACAACCTTAATGGTCTGCGCACCAACCAAGCCTTGTTCGGCTTCGGTGACGCAGTGGCAGTACCTGTAGTCGAATGGCTTGGCGAGCACTACTTCATGCCAGCACTTCGCGGTACATTGGACAAGGCAAAGCAGCAACACGAGCTACGGTCAGCTTGATAGTCGTCGAAGGAGAGCGAGCATGGGTATTGACGCCATCGAGGAGTTTCGAAAGAGCCACGGCATTAACACCAAAGGCAACCTAGCCGGCATACTGCAGCTCAACCGCGCCTTCTCGAAAGATACATTGCCAATCAATCCCGATGATTATCTCACGGGTAAAGAAGGACAGGTCAAAGGACTGAGTGGTGCGAACTGCCAAAGCATTTTAGAGGAGTACCACATCAAGAGGGTGCTCGCGTCCGAAGGTGGTCGAACTAGCCGCGGCCTTATGGGCATAATGAAAGATTTGCAGCGCTCATTAATGAAGAGCGGCCGTCCAGCAAAGATTTCAGCGAGATAGAGCGTTTTTGGATTGATCGTATACGCAAGTTCTTCAATAGTAAGCCATTCAGGCTAGAGGCCGATGAGTCACTCTCAATCACCGCAGCAGTAGGCAATCTGTTAGAGCAGGCCAAGAAGCGGCAAAAAGAGAATCCCGGTACCATGTACGAGGGCACGGTGCTGCAGCAGCTCGTGGCAGCAAAGCTGTCTATTATCATGCCGGAAGTGGAAATCAACGGAGCTTCAGTAGCAGATGACCCCACCGGGCGAGGCGGCGACTTCAATATCGGAGATACCGCCATACACTGCACTACCGCTCCAGCCACGTTGCTTATGGAGAAATGCCAGCGCAATATCAAGAATGGCCTTCATCCAATCATTATCACGGTGAAAGACCGAGTGAAAACTGCTTGGTATTTGGCAGCGGATATGGGCTTCGCTGAACGATTGGAGGTCTGGGATATTCAGTCATTCCTGTCAACCAATGTCCATGAGCATGGTCATTTTAGCCAAGATGGACGCAAAACAATGCTCACTGATTTGGTCACCTCTTACAACAAGATTATTGACACATACGAGACAGACCCCAGCTTGCGTATTGAGTACAGTAATTAGAAAGATGCTTATACTAGCCGCCAATCTTAATTGATTATCCGAAAACCGTTCTTAACGTCCGTTACATTAGATTTTGCAAGCAACTTTAAGCACATCGAGGTATCACTGTGAGAGAACGAACATGTGCGCCAAATCCCAACCTGCTGGAGTCCATGCGTTCTGTTGGGTATGACTTGAATACTGCGATAGCCGATATCATCGATAATTCGATAGCTGCGAATGCCACTAAAAAATGACGACTCGACTGCCTCGTGAATCAACGGGCCCTGATTGTAGCTGGTAATTACCACTGTCACTGCTGCCATGGCGGCAAGTCTATCGGGTCCGGACGTGGGCCATCCACCGGCGCTGCGCGCTGCCTCCCGCCAGTGGGGAGGTGGCGCGCTATCCCCGGCTAACGCTGATGCATGTGTGCGGGCACGGGTTTGGTGCGGACTTTGGTGGTGAAGTAGTCGGACTCAATCTTCCACACCGTGACGCTGCGGACCTGCGCATCAGTGAATTCCACATTCGGCATATGCGCCTGCTGCGCCATCAGCGTCTGCAAGCCGTGGCGGCATTCATCCAGATCCTCGACCAGTGACGCCGTGCCATTGCCGACGATCGACTTGAACGCCTCACCCCAATTGCACGTGGTGCGGCCCGCCACCACCTCGCAGTCGGTCTGCATGGTGAAAGCCACGGGCAGTCGGCCACCGGCGGCGGCGCGAATCGCGTCGAGCTTGCGGCCGCGCGGCGCGGAGTGGAACCAGAGCGTCAGTTTGCCGGGGCACCCCACCTCATCGGCTGCCACGACTCCCGTGCTGCCGACCGTCTCAGCACCGTTCACCAAGGCTGTTGCGGCAACACCATCGGCCTCGTCATACTCATAATCAAATCCGAAATTCAGCGGCACGATGGCCAGGCCCTCAGCATCCGCATATGCCACTTCGACGATGTCGCAAGCGGCGATAATCGCGGCGATCTGCTCGGGGTCGGTCACCTCACGGTCCGCACGGCGCATCATGCGATGCTCGCCGGCGACCGTGTGCTCATCCTCACGCTTGGCGGGCTTGCGAGCGCCCGCGATATTCTCCATGCTCATGCCTGATCATCCCCATCCACAACCGCAATCCAGTCGCCGTAGCCTTCCTCGGCCATGCGCGAGCGCGGCACGAAGCGCAGGGCGGCGGAATTCATGCAGTAGCGCAGGCCGCCGCAGTCGGCCGGGCCGTCGGTGAACACGTGGCCCAAGTGAATCTGTGTGTCCGACGTGCGCACTTCGATGCGGTCGCGGCCCGGAATGCGGTGGTCCTCATGCTCGGTCAGCAAGTCACCGGCAATCGGGCGGGAGAACGCGGGCCAGCCGCAGCCGGAATCGAACTTGTCGCGCGATGAGAACAGCGGCTCGCCGCTGACGATGTCCACGTAGATGCCGGGCTCGAATTTCTCGTCGTACTCGTTGACGAACGGGCGCTCGGTGGCGGCGTTCTGCGTGACGGCGAACTGTTCGAGCGTCAGGTCCCAGATGCGCTCCACATACTTCTGGCGGCGTTTCACGTTCGCAATCGCCGCGACCGGCACGTGGCAATACCCCGACGGATTGTTCACCAGATAGTCCTGATGGTGTGCCTCGGCCGGGTAGAAGTTGCGCAGCGGTTCGACCAGTACGGCCGGGCGCTGCGGCTGGCGGTCGACCAGCTGCTCCAGAGCCGCCACATACACGGCGCGCTGCGTCTCGTCCGTGTAGAACATGCCGGTGCGGTACTGCCGGCCGCGGTCCTCGCCCTGCTGGTCCACGGAGAACGGGTCGATGACCTCCAGGAACAGCAATGTCAGCGTCCGCAGGCTGACCCGCGACGGGTCGAACTCGACTTTCACGGTTTCGGCCGCATCGGTGCCGCCCGCGCATACCTGCTCGTAGGTCGGCGATTCGACGGTGGATTGCGCGTAGCCGACCGTGGTGTCCGTGACGCCGTCGACGTTCTGGAAGTAGCGCTCCAGCCCCCAGAAGCAGCCGCCGGCGAAGTATGCGACCTGCGCGGTGCCGTCGCCGCGCTCGTTGTTTCGTTCGTTCATGCGTCCCACGTTACTACGCCATGACGGCGCGCGCCGTTCACGACCGCAGCGTGCTGAGCATGCCGGCCACTTCGGCGGCCGTCACGCTGGGCACATAGGCGCGCACCACGGCGAGTCCGATCTTCGGCAACGCGGCCGGATCGGGATAGCACACGTAGACCGGCGCCTCGGTGGGCTGGAATTTGCGTTTGAAGTTGAACAACGAGTGGAAGCCGTAGGCGGGTTCCATCCAGTCGGCCACAATCTGCAGCGCGTGCTGGAGCACCTGCGTGCCTTCGCTGGCCGGTGCCCCGTCCTCCCCGGCGTTGTCCCGATCGGGATTCATGCCGGCCAGGGGCGCCGCGGACAGGCTCATGAACTCCACGGCGTGCGCGGGATCGGCTTCGCCCTCGTCGCGCAGACGCTCGGCCATGCGCGCGATCAGGAACTCCATGATGCCGTTGGGGCTGTCGGTGCGATGGCGCATGAAATCCAACGTCCAGCCGACAATGCGCCCTTCGCGCCAGGTCGGCAGCCAACTGGTGACGCCCAACACGCGCCCGTCCGCGTCGACGGCGTACAGCAGCCGCACACGCGGGTCGCGGAGCTCCTCGACGCCGCCGAGCGTGAACCTCATCTCCGGCAACGCCTTGAGTTGCGCCCATTCCTCGGAAATGTCCTCGATCTGCTCGCGCACGTCAAGCGACGCTTCCAGGAAGGTGGACTGCACGTCGCTCACGCCATCGCGTTTGGCCTTGTTGATGGCGGTGCGCACATCCTGCCACTTCTTGCCGGTCGTCTTCCAGTTGCGCGGGTCGACCACCATCTCGCTGCCGACCTCGATGGAGTTCCAGCCGGCTTCCAGCAACGCGTCGCGCTGTTCCCGATGCACGCCGTAGAACACCGGCGACAGCGAACGTTCCACGCAGTACTGGGTGAAACCGTTCAGATCGTCCATCCATTCCGCTGGATCGCCGAATGGTCCGGTGCAGGTCAGGGCGATGCCGTTGAGCACGCGATACGCCACGGCCGATCTGCCCGTGGGGGACAGCCAGTAGCTGTTGCCTTCCCATGTGGTCATGAAGCTCATCGATTCGCCGCCGGTTTCGACCAGACGTTCGGCGCGCGCACGGGCCAGCTCGTTCGATTCGCTCACGTCGCCCATCCAGTGGATCACCACGGCCAGCACCACGATCCAGAACACCAGGCCGACGCCTTGGTACACGATCGAAGCCATTGGAGTGCGCGGCACGAACGACAGCTTCATATGGCTCAGGAAGCCGATGGGCAGGAACCGGCCCGGCAGTTCGGCCAGCAGCGACGAGGCGGTGGCGCGTGGCGAGAAGGTGGCGGGTTGGGCAATACCGTATATCAGGTATATGGCGGCGCACGCCAGCCAGGCCAGCACGATGGCGCCGATGCCGCCGACCAGCCTGCGCCAGCCGATGCGAATCGGGAAGTGTTTCATTGCCGCCAGCAGGGCGACGGCGAACAGCAGCGGGGGCAGGACGTTCGCCACGCAGGCCACGATCGCGCCGTGCTGCAGCAGGGAGGCCATGCCGTCCGGCGCGAAGCTCAGCGGCACGACCAGATAGTAGGCGACGGCGATGGCCACCGTGAACAGGTTGATGGCCACGGTGCAGATGGCCGCGAACCGACGTCCGCGATACAGGCCCCACGCCAGCACCAAGGTCACGGCAGTGGGCAGCAGCGAGCGCAGCACCGCGCCGGGCATCGAGGCCCGCAGCAGATTGAACTGCAGGAAGCATCCGCCGTGCGTGTCACCAGCCAGGCATTTGGCCAGCATGCCGTTGTCGACGGAAACCGGGCTCATGAGCAGGCCGATCGTGCTGAGCGGGCCCGCATGGTTATGGGAGGTGATGGCGATGACCGGCCCCAGGGCCAGTACCACGGCGATGGCCGCGAATATGCGTCGTGCCTCGAAGGAGGTGCTGCGCAGCCAGTGCCATTCGGCTTCGACGTGCGCGGGCGGCCCGGCCATCACACGGCCGGCGGCATGGCCGATCAGCGCGGCGGCGAGGATGCAGTAGCCGCTGGGGTTGCCGCTGTAGAGCAACGTGACCAGGATCGCCACATAGCCGACGAGTCGGATGCGCCTGCGCCGTAGGTGGCTGCAGAACGCGCTGGCCGCCATGAGCGCGCCGACCGGCAACACCAGCGGGCTCAATGCGAACCGCATGCGGGAGACGAACAGGGAGTCCTGGAACATCCATCCGGCCGCCGCGCACAGGGTCAGGCCCGCCAGCACGCCGCCGGCCGCGCAGGCGAGCGCGGTGACGACGGTGCGCACACGGCCGAGCCATGGTTCGGCTATCGACAGCATGACGAGCCACAGGACGGCGTCGACCATAAGTTGGATGACGCCGCGCGCCAGGAACAGCGAGCAGATGAGTTTGCCGGCGTTGAATGTGGCCATGCTGGTGCTGAGCCGCAGCGGAAACGCGAATCCGGCCATCGCGGCCACCAGCCACGCCGCCAGATTCAGCGTCACCAGCGCCGCCGTGGCGGTGACGGCCAACCGGTGGTCGTCCGCCCACTGCCGCACGTCGCCGGCCAGTTCACGCCAGCTTTCCGCCGCATGGCTGGATCTTGCCGTATGCGGTTTGGTGGCTCGGGAGGTCGTGGTGGGCTTCGTCCGCGAGGGTTCCGCGTCCCGCAGAGGCCGCCGCGTCTGCGGCATGGCCGCCGGCTGCGCGTTCCCATGCTGTTGTTCTTCGCTCATTGCAACACCTCCACTTGTGGGTATTCCTCCAACGATTTCGTCATTTCGCCCAGCCCGGTTCGCGCGCCGAACCAGTCGAGACCGGGGGTCCAGACCGCCTGCACCGCATGCCAGTCATGGTCGGCGCCGGGCACGACCAGTTCGGTGGTCTGCATGCCGGCCGCGCGGGCGGCCGCGGCGATGGTGCGCATGTTGGCGACCGACTTCCGATCCCCTTTGCCGGCGCCGGCGAACAGCGCCTGGCCGGCCGTGCCGGTGGCGGCGATGGCGTTGACCGGCACCTGCCTGTCGTAGGCCTTGCGGTCGCCGGCGAAATATCGCCGGACCATCGTCTCGACGCTGCCGTCGGTCGGCTCGAGCTCACCATCCACCGGCAGCATCGCACCGTAGATGTCAGGGTGGCGCGGCACCAGCTGCGTGGTGCAGGTGCCGCCTTGTGAGAATCCGCCCATCGCCCACATACGGGCCGACTTGGCTACCGGCAGCGTCGCCCTGGCCCAGTTCACCACGTCTTTGGTGAGGTAGGTTTCGGCGTTGCCTCGGGTGGTGTCGGCGCACAGGCTGTTGTGCATGGCCGAACCGTTTTGGTCGGGTGCGAGCACGATCGGCGCCAGCCCGTCGTGTTCGGCGGCGTAAGCGTTCATCGTGGCGGCGATGTTGCCGGCGTCGATGAGGCGACCGGGACTGCCCGGCTGACCGGCGAGCAGCTCCATCACCGGCAGGGCCGGCGGGCGGTCGGACAGCGCGGCGGGCGGAAGGTAGACCATCGCCTTGCGCGCCTTGAACTTGGATTCGGTGTTCGGGATGTCGACGGCGAACACCTTGCCCGAGTCGGGCATGGATGGCAGAGCGTCCTTGCGCGCCTTGTCGCGCCACTCGCCGACGCTCATCGAGGCTTTGCGCACGGTGACCGAACCGAGCGGGGGGTATGGCGTATAGCCGACGAGATTGCCGATGGTCCGGTATTCGCCGTAGATCGAGTCCACGCCAAGCGCGGTGGACGCCAGCACCAGCGGCACCAGCACGACGGCCAGCACGCGACGGGCTCCCCGTAACGTCACGGCGGCGGCTAGCACGAAGCCGAGGCCCGCGAAGCCTCCCGCGACGGTGAGGATCACCGGCCAGCCCAGCGATACGCCGAACACCATGAACACGTCGGACATCAGCCATGTGGCCAGTAGTCCGCCCGCGCCGGCGAGCGTGGCGGCAACCAGTGAGGCGACCAGCGGATGCGGGCGGCGTCGTCTGCCGCCGAATGCCAGTATGCCGATCAGTATGATCGCCGCGACCGCGGTCAGTCCGAACAAGGTCCGGGGCACGATCCCCCGGACCAGCGACAATCCCATGACCGTCTTCCAAACGGAGTCTTCCATTCCTCACCTTCGCGCTTCAGGCCATCACTTGCAGGCTCACGCCACACTAACCCGTGATTCATGGAGCATCGACGAGTTTCACGGAACCTGCCACGAGTTTTCATGATTTCCACAGGCTTCGCCCAGCGTCCCACGGGCGATACGCCCGGTATGCCCGGCACCGGGTTATTCGCGTGCGCTGACCAGATAGTTGAGCACCGAGCCGGCGGCCACCAGCAGCGCGCCGCACCAGAACGGCAGCGACAACGACAGGCCCAGCAGCACCGCGCTGGCCCCGGTGGACAGCACCGGCGTGGCGTATGAGGCGATGGCCAGCCGTTCCATCGAACCATGCAGAATGCCATAGCCCCAACAGGCGTAGCCGCCGCCGATCGCCACCGCGGCGATCACCACGAACAGCCAGGCGGACGGGCGCGGCGGCGTGGACGGCCATCCCTGACCGGATGCGGCGTGGATGATCCACAACGCCACGGCCACCCACGGAAAGAACAGCGAGGTGCCGTCCACGCCATGACTCATGGCGGGCGTGAACACCGCATACACCGACCATGCGAGCGTCCCCGCGAACGCCAGCGCGTACGGCAGGGAGTCGGCGGCGATGTGCCGCACGGCGGCCTGCCAGTCAAGCCCGGAATTGCCGCCGACCGCCAGCATCACGCCGGCCGTGGCCACGACCGCCCCCGGCAGCACGGCGCGGACCGCGCGCCGACGATGGGACATGGCGGCCGACATCAGCACCATCATCGTGGGCCACAGGTAGTTGACCAGACTCACCTCCACCGAGGCTTCGGCGGTGGGGGCCAGGCCCAGCGACAGGGATATCGACGATTCGTAGAAGACGAACAGCAGGCCGCCGACGATCAGGTATTGCCGTGGAAACTCTCGGATCGGCGCAGGCCGCCGGAACACCAGCAGCAGGATGCCGCCCACCGTGTAGATGAGCGCCGAGCCGAGTGTGGCGCCGAAATCCTCGGCGACGATGCGCACGGCGGCGGCCATGACGCTCCACAACAGGATGGCCATCAGACCGATGGTCGTGGCGCGCGCGGATATGACGTGCCCGCCTCGCCGACCGGTCTGCGGTGCCGGTGCGCCTTTCGTGTGCCGTACGCCGTTCGCCATGGGTCCGCCTCTCTCGCCTTGTCTCGCAAGCCACTCTACCCATCGGATGGGTACAGCGGCGCTCAGTACGTGGCGCTGGCGATCGTCGGATCGTCGTAGAAGCCAAGGATCTTTTCGAGGTAGGGCTTGTAGGTGCTGTTGGGCATGGAGAAGATCTCGTGGCGTGATTCGGGGAACCGCACGAGATCGGCCTCGCCGCCGCCGTCCTTGACCAGTTGGATGAAACGGTTCTGCGGTTTGTTGAGCACCCACACGTCTCGGCCGGCCTGGAAGAGCATCACCGGCGTCTCCACTTCGGCGCAGGCGGACGGGCGCAGCACGGCCCGGTTGAGCTTGAGCGCCTGACGCACCCATTCGAACGCCGCGCAGTAGGTCTGGTATTCGCGATTCTCGCAACGCAGCTTGAAGTACCAGCGTTCACGCGCCTCGGACGCGCCCTCGTTGCCTTTCATGGAGAATTCCGGCGTGAAGTCCGACTGCCCGAACACGCGCTTCTTGCCGAAGCCGAGTCCGCACAGCGCGCCGACCAGCACACGGGCCAAGACCAACGGCATGCCGGTGGCGGGGGCGATCATCGGGGCGGAGAGCACTGCCTTGTCGAACAGGGCGGGGTAGCGTTCGAGCAAGGCCGCGCCGATGCCGCCGCCCATCGAATGGCAGAACAGGTTCAGCGGCATGCCGGCCGCATACTGCTGGCCGATGGTTTCGGCGAAGCCGGCCAGATCGGCCACGTAGCGCTGCCAGTCATCAATCCACACCATGCAGCGGTTGTCCACGTCGCGCGCGGACTTGCCGTGGCCGCGATGTTCGAGCACGCACACCGAATAGCCGGCGAGCAGGAAGTACCAGACCAGCTCGTCGTACTTCTCGGCGAACTCGGTGAAGCCGTGGCTGATGACGATGGCCCCGCGGAAGACGGCGGTGGCGCCTTGTTCGCGGATCGCGTCGAACCTGGCGGCGTCATAGCACAGGTAGTGCAGCTGTCCCGAACGTCCGCCGGTGTCCATGATGCCGGACAACGGCTCGATGCCGGCCGAACGTTCGGCGGCGGACGGATCGAACCAGCCTTCCTCGCGGCACTGCTCAAGCGCGGGCAACACCACGTCGGCCATCGTTTCGGCGTACTTGTTCTCGTCGATCATCGTCACCTGCATGCTCCCCATCTTAGGCCAAGTCCCGCGCCGTGGCCCCGGCTGATGTGTCACGCCACTGACCGTACGAGCGCGTAGGTTGTGAGTATGAGCGAAACCAATGATGTCAATGACGCAATCAAGCAATTCCCCCGTCTGAGGGCGCGCACGCTGCGCTTCGGCTGCGGCGCGCCGCGCTCCGCACAGGTTGTGGGCGACGGTTCGCGGGCCCTGTTCCTGCGCTCCGATGGGCCGCAGGATCTGGTGACGGCACTGTGGCTGAGCTGGTTCGACGAGTCCGGCGAACACCATGAGACCAAGCTGGCCGACCCGCGCGAACTGTTGGGCGCAACCGCCGACAGCGAGGACGTGCCGGCCGAGGAGAAGGCCCGCCGCGAACGCGCACGCGAAGGCGGCACCGGCATCGTCGGCTATTCGTCAGATGACGACGGCAATCGCATCGTGTTCACCATCAACGGCCGCCTGTTCCTGACCGACATCGATTGGAATGACGAGACCGGCGCACCCGAGCCGCACACCCGTGAACTGGCCGGCGAATGGCGCGATGAGGACCCGGCGATGTACACGCCGGTGCTGAACCCGCGCATCGCCCCGGATGGCGAACATGTGCTGTACACCACGGGCAGCTACCTGATGCTGGTCGATATCGGCGGCGAGCTAGGTGACCGCATCACCGCCGTCTACGGCGTGAGCGTGGAGGATGAGGACGGCAATCCGGCCGAAAACACGTGGAAAATCGGTCTGGCCGAGTTCGTGGCCGGCGAGGAGATGGACCGGTACGACGGCTTCTGGTGGGCCCCGGATTCGCAGCACGTGCTGTTCGAGTCCTTCGACACCGCCGACGAGCCGACCTGGTACATCAGCGATCCGGCCGACCCCGAGAAGCGCGCGGACGGCCGCCGCTATCCGCGCGCGCTGACCCGCAACGCCGACGTGTATCTGACCGTGATCACGCTGGCGTTCGATGAGAACGACCGGTACGCGGGCATCACCGGCAACGCCGATGTGGATTGGGATCGTGAGGCGTATGAGTATGTGGCCGCCGTGAACTGGCGTCGCGGCCACGATCCGCTGGTGCTGGTGCAGAACCGCCGCCAGACCCGCGACCAGGTGCTCGAGGTGGCGGTCGCGGCGGATGGGGCCGCGCTGGGTGCCACGCGCGTGCTCGAGGAGCATGCGAACGACCAGTGGATCGACCTGATTCACGGCACGCCCGCCTACACGCCGGATGGCCGGCTGGTGTGCCCGCTCAACGACATGGCCGCGGACACCAACCGTCTGACGGTGGACGGCCGCCCGTTCACGCCGGCCGGGTGGAACGTGCGCGCGGTGCTCGACGTGACCGACGACGACGTGCTGGCCGTGGTGCAGCGTGCGCCCGAGATCGCGACCGAGGTGCCGCGCGCCTGGGCCGGCTCGGACGCCGATTCGGATGCCGAGTCTCTGTTCGGCGGCCATGACGCCCGCAGTTTCGATGTGGTGAGTATCGATTACAACGGCACGATCACGCCGGTCACGACCGATCCCGGCCAGTGGACCGCCTCGCGCGGCGAGCGCGGCATCGTGGTCTCCGGCCGCGATATGCGTTCCGCCCGCGCCCAGATGCGGCATATTCTGGGAGAACAAAGCGCCACTATCTCGTCCACTGCGGCGGAACCCGGCTTTGCACCGAACGTCACGTTTACGCGACTGGGCGAGCACCGGTTGTACACGGCGATCATCGCGCCGAGCCCGTCCAGCCCGTACGCGCACTCCGACAAACTGCCGGTGCTGATGAAGCCTTACGGCGGCCCCGGGTTCCAGCAGGTCGTCGCCTCGCAGTCCTTCTACTGGGAGGGCCAGTGGTGGGCCGACCAGGGCTTCCTGGTGGTCACGGCGGACGGCCGTGGCACCACCGGCCGCGGCCCGGCATGGGACCGCGAGATCTTCGAGGATATGAAGGACGTAACGCTGGCCGATCAGATCGAAGCCGTCAACGCCCTTCCCGAGGCCGTCTCCAGGCTCAATGCCGACGGGTGCAGGCCCGGCGTTCCCATGCCGGACCTCGACAAGGTGTGCATGATCGGCTGGTCCTACGGCGGCTTCCTGTCCGCACTGGCCGTGCTGGACGCGCCAGACGTGTTCAAGGCCGCATGCGCCGGCGCCCCGCCGACCGACTGGACGCTGTACGACACGCACTACACCGAGCGCTATCTGGGCCTCGACCCGGATGTGTACCGCCGCAACGGCATCGTGCAGGATGCGCCGGGACTCGTCCGCCCGCTTATGCTGATCCACGGCTTCGCCGACGATAACGTCACCATCGCCCACAGCCTGCGCCTCTCGCAGGCCCTGATGGCGGCGGGTCGCCCGCACACCTTCCTGCCGTTGACGGGCATCACCCACATGACCAACGACGAGACCGTGGCCGAAAACCTGCTCACCCTCCAGCGCGACTTCCTGCGCGACGCCCTGGCCTGACCGGCCCCGGGCGTGCCGTGGGCCGTGACGTCCGCGGCACGCCCGGGGCCCGCACCCGCACGGCATGCGGAAAAATGGCGCAGGTGGTGCGCCGCACCCATTTCCGCCCTGAATTCTTGGATATTTTTGGATATTTTGCACTCATCGCCACACAAAAGACCGGTTTTTTGCCTCATATTCCCATCACCGCGTAGGATGGGTGAGGATTAGAAAGGGAGGACTATGAGCGTTCTCGACCGTTTTGAAAAAAGCGTGGAGGGTGCAGTCAACGGAGTATTCGCCAAGTTTGGCTCCAAAGACCTGCAGCCTGTCGATCTTTCCAGCGCCTTGGAGCGCGAGATTGACGCCGAGGCCATGCCCGTGGGCCGCGACCGCACGGTGGCCCCGAATGAATACCGTTTCAAGCTCAGTACTCCTGACTTCGACCGTATCGAGGCATGGGGTAGCGAGACCCTGGCCAACGAACTGGCCGATAACCTCACCGAGTACGCGAAGAGCCAGCATTACGCCTTCGTGGGCCCGGTGATTGTGATCTTCGAGGAAGACCTTGACCTGTCCAAGGGCAACTTCAACCTCACCTCCGAATCCGTGCAGGGCAATGCCGTGCCGGTCACCACCGATGCGCAGACCGAGGACAGCCCAGTGCTCGAGGTGAACGGCAACCAGTACCTGCTCACCAAAGACAAGACGGTAATCGGCCGCGGTTCCGGTTGCGATATCGTCATTGACGATCCGGGCATCTCCCGCAAGCACCTGGAAATCGACATCACCGACAACGGCGTTATCGCCCGCGACCTGGGATCGACCAACGGCACGTACGTGGAGGGCCACCAAGTGCCCGCCGCCACGCTGCTCGACGGCAACACCATCACCATCGGCCGCACCCGCATCCTGTATTGGGCCTCCGCCCAAGCCCAGGAGTAGTCGAGCACACGCCCGAAAGCCGTCCACCCATGACTGAACTGACATTCGCCCTGCTCAAGTATGGATTCCTGATCCTGCTGTGGATATTCATCTGGCTGGCCGTGCGTTCGCTGCGCAAGGACATCGAGACGTTCAGTCCGCGGCCCTCGCGTGCACGCCGCCGCCGTGAACGTGAAGCGCACAAAACCCAGACCGAGCCGCCGCAGGCGCCGCGCCCGCATCGCGGTTCCCATGCGGGCGCGGCATCCGCCGCTCCGGCGCAGCCCACCCTGCTCGTCATCATCGACGGCCCGCTCGCCGGCAGTTCCGTGCCGTTGTCCGACGCCGACATCACGCTCGGGCGCGCCGCCTCGAACACCGTGGTGCTGGACGATGAGTTCGTCTCCTCCCGTCACGCCCGCGTGTACCGTGACATCCGTTCCGGGCAGTGGGCCATCGAGGACCTGAACTCCACCAACGGGACCGTGGTCAACCAGCAGCGCATCAACCGTCCCACCATCCTGCCCGCCCGTATCCCTGTGCGCATCGGCGCCACCACCTTCGAACTGAGGTAGCCGCATGCCAAAATCCGCCGCTTCACAACCGCTGTTCCTGTATTCCACCACGGTGTCCGATGTGGGCACCGTGCGCGCGAACAACCAGGATTCCTCCTTCGCCGGCGAGCATCTCATCGCCATCTGCGACGGCATGGGCGGTCACGCCGGCGGCGACACGGCATCCTCCATCGCCATCCGGTCGCTGGCCCACATCGAACGGGACGACACCGACGGCGATGTCGCGGCGATCGCCCATATGATGGAGACCTCCGTCATGGCTGCGCATGACGCCATCGTCGGCAAGGCCAAGCGCGAACGCAAACTCGCCGGCATGGGCACCACCGTCACCGCGGTGGCGTTGGTGGCCGGCTACTGGATCATCGCCCACATCGGCGATTCGCGCGCCTATCTGCTGCGCGATGGTCATCTGGGCCGCGTCACCTGCGACCACAGCTACGTGCAGCATCTCATCAACACCGGCCGCATCACCCCATCCGAAGCCAAGAACCACCCGCAGCGCAACGTCGTGATGCGTGTGCTCGGCGACTTCGACATCGACCCGCACCCGGACATCTCCATACGCCGCGCCCATCCCGCCGACCGCTGGCTGCTGTGTTCGGACGGCCTGTGCGGCGTGCTGGAGGACTCCACCATCGCGGAGACGATGACCGCGCTGTCCGATCAGGGCGAATGCGCGCAGCGTCTGGTGCAGATGGCGCTGCGGGCGGGCAGCACCGATAACGTCACGGCCGTCATCGCGGACGCCACGTTGGCGCTGGACGCCGACGCGTTCGACCTGCCCCACCAAACGCCGTTGGTCGGCGGCGCCGCCAGCCGCAATCTCGAGCCGATCGCGGACATCGTCAACGCGCCGGTGGCCACCGCTCCCGCACTGCGCGAGGACGATTCGCCCGCACAACGCGCCGCGGCGCTGATCCAGCCAGCCAGCGCGCATGAGGCGGAGCCCGCGCAGACCACGGCCGAACCGTCGTCCGCGCGCGTGGTCCAGCCATCCACGGTCCGCGAGGAGACCGGCGAGCGGGCCAATCCCGATACCGGTGAGATTCCGGTGGTGCAGAAGCCGGACGGGCGCTTGTCCGCCGATCCGAACGACCCGGACGTGGCCAAGGCCATCCGCGACGAGCAGATCGAGCAGAAGAAGGTCACACGCACCAGGAAACGCCGCAACAGGCTCGCCGTGATCGTCGCCTGCATTCTTGCCGCACTGGCGTTGGCCGGTGCCGGCTGGGGCGCGTACACGTGGAGCCAGGCGCATTATTACGTGGGCAACGCCAACGGCACGGTGGCCATCTACCGTGGCGTGCCGACCAATCTTTTCGGGCTTGAGCTTTCGCACGAAGTCGAGACCACCGACATCGCCATCGCGCAGCTGCCGCAATCATGGCGCGACCAACTGAGCCAAGGCATCACGGTCGGTTCGCTGGACGAAGCGCAGTCGCATGTGAGCATCATCCGCACCGAAATGCGCAAACTGGCCAAGCAGCAGGCGGCCGACGTCGCCAAGAAGGCTGAGGCGTCCAATTCCCCGGACAGTTCCAAAGACAGTTCCCAGAGCGATTCCAAGGACAGCACCAAGGATTCGTCCAGCCAGTCCGGCTCCTCGTCAGACAAGTCCGGTTCGTCAAGCTCATCCGATTCCTCAGATAAATCCGGTATCGGAGCGGCCGACAACGCGGCCACGGGGGATGCACGATGATCGCTACCCGTCTACGTCAGATTTCCTTGTTGCTGATTGCCATGGCAATCAGTGCGTTGGCGTTCATCCAGATGTTCCAACGCACCGCCGGCGAATTCCCTATGCAATACGCCGGCATGCTGGCATTGGTCGTAGTGCTGTTTCTGGTGCTGTGGGGGCTGATTGTGCGCTTCCAGCCGTACGCCAGCCAGTCGATTCTGCCTTGCGTGCTACTGCTGACCGCCACCGGCGTGACCATGATCGCCCGCATCGACCAGAGCGAAGGTTGGGCGGTGGCCCAACGCCAGCTGGTGTGGCTGTGCATCGCCATCGTGCTTTCCGCGCTGCTCATCATCTTCCTGAAGGACTACCGCGTGCTGCGACGCTTCTCCTATGTGTCGATGGTGGTGGGCCTAGTGCTGCTGCTCGCCCCGATGCTGCCGTTCATCGGCATGGAGGTGAACGGCGCGCGCATCTGGATCAGGATTCCGGGATTGGGCCAGTTCCAGCCGGGCGAGTTCGCCAAACTGTTCCTCGCGTTCTTCTTCGCCGCATACCTGTTCGATCACCGCGACCGGCTGGCCGTGGGCGGCAGGAAGGTGCTGGGGCTGCAACTGCCCCGCATCAAGGACCTCGGCCCCATCATCGTGGTGTGGATCGCTTCGATGGGCGTGCTGGTCATCCAGCGTGACCTGGGCACTTCGCTCATGTTCTTCGCCATGTTCGTGGCCATGCTGTACACGGCCACCGGCCGGAAAAGCTGGATCATCATCGGTCTGATCGCGTTCGCCGCGGGCGCCGTGCTGGCCGCCGGCGCGTTCAGCCACGTGGGTCAGCGCATCGACGCCTGGCTGCACCCGTTCAGCAATGAGCAATACAACAAGACCCCCGGCGGCTCCTGGCAACTGGTCACCGGCATATTCGGACTGGCGGCGGGCGGCATGCTCGGCACCGGCCTGGGCCAGGGGCATCCCTCGCTCGTCACGTTCGCGAACTCCGATTTCATCTACGCCTCGCTCGGCGAGGAACTCGGCCTGATGGGCGTGCTGGCCATGCTGATGCTGTACCTGCTCATCATCGCCTCCGGCTTCATCACGGCCATGAAAATCAAGGATGGTTTCGGCAAACTGCTGGCTTCGGGACTGGTGTTCACCATGGCGTTCCAAGTGTTCACCGTGGTCGGCGGCATCACGCTGGTGATTCCCCTGACGGGCCTGACCCTGCCTTATATGGCGGCCGGCGGGTCCAGCCTGATCGCCAACTATATTCTCGCGACCCTGCTCATCATCATCTCGAACTCGGCCAATGCGCCCGAGCCGGAGCTGACCTCGGATACGTTCCAGTACGAGGCTTTGGCCGTGCTGCGCAACAAGGAACTTGAGGCCAGGGCCCGCGCCACTGAGCCGATCGTTCAGCCTCGCAGCGCGTCGGCTACGGCGTCGCAGTCCGAGTCGGAATCGTTTGACGACCCCATTGCGGATACCACCACTCCGTCGTATGCCGACGCCGATGAACCGTACACGCCTACCGGCACGATTCCCCCGCTTCCTCCCGTTAACGGAGGCACTCGCGTATGAACAAATATCTTCGTCAGCTTTTCACCGCCGTGGTCGCGCTGTTCGTGATTCTCGGCCTGTCGTCCACCATCATCATGGCGGTACGGGCCAACGCGCTGAACAACGATCCGCGCAACGCCCGTTCGCTGTACCACCAGCTCGGTGCCTACCGCGGTGCCATCCTGGCCTCGGACGGCACGGTCATGGCCAAATCCGAGCCGGTCAACGACGCATTCAAATACCTGCGTACCTATTCCAACGGTCCGCTGTATGCTCCGGTCACCGGCTTCTTCTCCATCAACCAGACCGCCGATCGCGGCCTGGAAGCCTCCCGCAGCATGCTGCTCAACGGTGAGGCCGATTCATTGATCTGGCAGCGGGCCAAGGCCATGCTCACCGGCGCTACGAATCAGGGCGCGTCCATCGAAACCTCCATCGACCCCAAGCTGCAGCAGGTTGCCTACGATCAGCTCGGTACGCGCGATGGTGCGGCGGTGGCCATCGAAGTCAGCACCGGTCGTATCCTCGCCATGGTGAGCACGCCCAGTTATGATCCGAACAAACTGGCGACCCATGACACCAAAGCCGCGTCTCAGGCCTACAACGAACTTTCTGCGGGCCAAAATAGCCCACTAATCAACCGTGCCACCTCGCAGCTGTACCCACCAGGGTCCACGTTCAAGACCATCGTCGCCTCGGCTGCGCTGGAAACCGGCGAATATCAGACGGACACGAAGATTCCTGCAGGCGCCGGCTACACGCTGCCCGGCACCGCCACACAGCTGCCGAACGCCGAGCATCAGGCCGACGGCGTCAACGGGCAGATCTCCCTGCAAGAGGCCGTCGCGTGGTCGTCCAACACCGCGTTCGCCCAGCTTGGCGTGAAACTCGGCGCGAGCAAGGTTTCGGACATGGCCACCAAGCTCGAGTTTGGCAGCACCATCACCATTGACGGCACCGAATCCACGGGCACCCCGATGACGGCCACCGCGTCCACATTCCCCTCTGATCCGACCGACGACAAGCTTGCGCTGGCATCCATCGGCCAAGGCGACACCACGGCCACGCCGTTGCAGATGGCGATGGTCGCGCAGGCAATCGCCAACAATGGCAAACTGATGCAGCCCACGCTGGTCGATCGTGTGCGCGCCGCCGATCTCACCGTACTTTCGCAGACCAAACCGCAAACCATGGCCAATGCGTTCAACAAGGATTCCGCAGACAAGCTCACCACGATGATGGAAAGCGTGGTGACCGAGGCCAATCCGCAGCTGGCCATCAACGGCATCAAGGTGGCGGCCAAAACCGGTACCGCACAAATCGGTACCGACAACTCTGCCATCGACGGCTGGGTGATCGGTTTCGCGCCGGCGGACGATCCGCAGATCGCCATCGCGGTGCTGGTGCATAACACAGATGTATACGGTTCGCTCGCCGCTGGCCCGATCATGCGCGCGATGATGCAGGAGGCTTTGCAGCAGTGAAACTTATCGAAGGACAGCTTATTCACCGCCGATATCGTCTTGATTCGCGTCTTGCGCAAGGCGGTATGGGCGAGGTCTGGAAAGGCTACGATATTCAGCTCGGCCGTGAAGTGGCCATCAAGGCGCTGCGCTCGGACGTGACCAACGCCGAGGCCAAGCTGCGCCGCCTGCGTGCCGAAGCCCATAATTCCGCCAATCTGGCGCACCCGAATATCGCTGCGTTGTTCGAATACTACGAGCATGACGGCATCGGCTTTCTGATTATGGAATACGTCCCCTCGAAATCGTTGGCGGATCTGTTCCACAGCAAGGGCGCGATGGATCCCGTCGAACTGCTGCCCATTCTGATTCAGACCGCGCGAGGCCTATTCGTGGCCCACTCGCACGGCGTGATTCATCGTGACGTCAAGCCGGCCAACATCATGGTCTCCGACACCGGCGAAGTGAAGATCACCGATTTCGGCGTGAGCTACTCCACCGGCCAAGGCCAGATCACCCAGGACGGCATGGTGGTGGGCACCGCACAATACATCTCCCCCGAGCAGGCGCAGGGCCAGCAGGCCACGCCGCAATCGGACATCTATTCACTGGGCGTGGTGGCGTACGAGGGCCTTGCCGGGCAGCGTCCGTTCACCGGCACCACTCCGGTCGATATCGCCGCAGCGCACGTGAACAATCCCGTGCCTCCACTGCCGGACTCGGTGGACGTCCAGTTACGCGAATTTGTCATGTCAATGCTGGCCAAGGACCCGTTGGATCGCCCGAATGACGCGCTGGTGGTGTCCCGCACGCTGGCACGCATCGAACGCCGTCTGCTGGATCAGCAGACCGAAATGGCCGACACCGCCATGGTCACGTCCGGCAATCGACTGCCGCGCCGAGTGACCAGCACGCCACGCATTGTTTTGGAGGCCCCGGCCTCAAGATTGGGAGGGAATAAGCAATGAGCACCAGTATGCCCACCGCATTGGCCGGCGGACGCTACCAGCTTGGCCAGCTCATCGGTCGTGGCGGCATGGCCGAGGTCCACGTGGCCCTTGACACCCGTCTGGGCCGTACCGTGGCCGTGAAAATCATGCGCGCCGATCTGGCCAACGACGACATCTTCCTGGCCCGTTTCCGCCGGGAAGCACACGCCGTGGCCCAGATGAACAACCCGAACATCGTGAACATCTACGATTCGGGCGAAGAACTGGTTTCTTCCGAAAGCGGCGATACCGAGCGTCTGCCGTACATCGTCATGGAATACGTCAAGGGCCAAACCCTGCGCGACATCATCAAGGTCAACGGCGCACTCAGCCAGCGCGACTGCGAACAGGTGCTGTTGGGCGTGCTTAACGCGCTCGACTATTCGCATCGCATGGGCATTATCCACCGCGATATCAAGCCCGGCAACATCATGATTTCCGAGCAGGGCGTGGTCAAGGTCATGGACTTCGGCATCGCCCGCGCTCTGGACGATTCCGCAGCCACCATGACCCAGTCGCAGGGCGTGGTGGGCACCGCACAGTACCTTTCTCCCGAGCAGGCGCGCGGCGAGACCGTCGACATGCGTTCCGACCTGTATTCCGCTGGCTGCGTGCTCTACGAGATGCTCACCGGCCGCCCGCCGTTTACCGGCGATTCCGCCGTGGCCATCGCCTACCAGCATGTTTCCGAAGTCGCCACGCCGCCATCCGCCGTGGTGCCGGGGCTGCCGAAGATGTGGGATTCGATCTGCGCCAAGGCCATGGCCAAGGACCGCCAGAATCGCTATGCCACGGCCTCCGAGTTCAAGACCGACATCCTGACCTACATGAACGGCGGCGTACCGGTGGCGGCCGCGTTCAACCCATTGACGGACCTGTCGAATATGAAGGCCCGCAAGGAAGCCGAACGTGATTTGCCCACCACGCCGGTGGAACCGCAGCAGCAGCCCACCCAGGCATTCAACCCGGTGACCGGTCAGTTCGAGCAGATTCCACCGGCCAATGGTGCCAACTCAGCGGCGTTGCAGTCCCGTGCGCAGCAGCGTGCGGCGGCGGCCAAGGCCAAGAAGCGCAAGAAGATCATTATCGGTTCGGTGATCGCGGCTATTGTCGCGGTGCTTGTCATTGCGGGCATCGTGTTCGCCATGAACGGCGCGCCCAACAAGTCCGCCGAAGACAAGGTCACCATACCCGAGGTGTGCAACGCCTCCACCTCCAAGGACAATATCAAGCTCAAGCTCGAGGCGTTGGGCCTGACCATGGTCGGCAAGCAGGACACCGACTCCACCGAGCCGGAGGGCACCTGCACCAAGATGAGCCCGGATGCCGGCGCCAAGGTGGCCAAGGGATCTGCCGTGAAGGTATGGTTCTCCGCAGGCCCGCAGTCCACTCAGGTTCCGGATGTCAAGGAACGCAGCCAGGAAGAGGCGCGCAGCATTCTGGAAAGCGCCGGATTCAAGGTGAATGCCACCGTCAGAACCGAAGACAGCGCCGACATCGCCAAGGATATGGTGACGAAAACCGATCCTGCCGCCGGCCAGTCGGTTCCCAAGGGCACCACCATCACCATATATGTTTCTTCCGGCATGACCACCGTACCGAGCAATTTGGTCGGTCAGTCGAAGGACAGCGTGCTACAGCAGTATGAGGGCAGGTTCAGCTTCACTGTGGAGCAGGAGAGCTCCGATACGGTGGAGGCCGGTCTGATTACCCGTGTAAGCCCTGATTCGGGCTCTTCTATCGCACAGGGCGGGTCCATCACCATTTGGGTGTCCACGGGCAAGGAGAAGGTCGCTGTACCGAATATCGCCGCAGGCACTAAATATGCCACCGCCGAACTCATGCTGAAGGCCGTCGGCCTCAAGGCCCAGGCCAACGGTCCGGCCGACCCCACCGCCGTGGTGGTCGGCATCGATCCCGTCGCCGGCGCCCAGGTCGACGTGGGCTCGACCGTCACCATCACCACGAAGGCCGCCGACACAGGCGACAACAACGGCAACACAGGAGACAACGCTGGCGGCAGCGGTAGCACCGGCCCAGGCGGCAACAAGTAGACGACTGCTACTTCGTGACCTTGGGCTGAAGGCCGGCCGACTTGGCCACGGCGTTGCCTTGGCCGCACACGCTCAGCCAGTTGGCCAATAGACGGTAGCCGTCCTGGGTCATCACCGACTCGGGATGGAACTGGACGGCATACATCGGCTTGTCCTTGACCTTGATGCCCTGAATGGTGTGGTCATCCTGCGTCCACGCGGTGACCACCAGCGTATCCGGCACCGAATCGGGCTCAACGGCCAATGAATGGTAGCGGGTGGCGGTCATGGGATTGGCCACGCCCTCGAAGATCTCGTCATCGGCATGCTCCACCGGGCTGGTCTTGCCGTGCATGATGGTGGGCGCGTGGCCCACCGTGCAGCCGTACACCTCGGCGAGCGCCTGCAAGCCCAGGCATACGCCGAACATCGGCATGCCGGTGGCCGCGCACAGGCGAATCATATCCTCACTGGCACCGGATTCGGCCGGAGCGCCCGGGCCGGGAGAAATCAGCACGCCATCGTAACCGTCCAGTACACCCGGCGCGGCTGGGTCGATGGCGTCGTTACGCACCACATCAACAGTGGCGCCAAGGGTTTGCAGATAGCCTACGATCGTGTAGACGAAGGAATCGTAGTTATCCACCACCAAAATATGCGCGGAATCGGTCATAGGGCTCTCCTTGAGGGACGTGTACTGCAAGACATAGTACTAGGCTGCCGTCAGCTCACTGCCACGAAGTTCGACATCTGCTGTAGGAATGGGATATCGGCGGCGGCCCAAGGGAATCCCCACTGGAACAGCGCCGCGGCGGCTGCGAACAACAGCAGAGCCAGCAGCAGCCATCGAATCGGTGCCACGCCGGGCTGCAGACGCAACAGTCCGCCATAGATGCTGGCATCCGGGCGGCGACGCTCACCCGTGCGAATCTCGCGCAGCACCGGCCAGCGCCATGCCACCGCAGCGGCGATGAACAGAACCAGCCACACTACCAGCGCGCCGAATACCACCTTGTCCAGCGAGCCAATGCGGGAAGCGATAGAGGGGGTTTCGGTGGTGGAGAACTTCACTGCACCGGACGAATCAGTAGTAGCCAGCTCTTTGGGCACGCCATCAGACACTTTGGCCCAGTACGCCAACTCACCATAGCTGATCCATCGTTGGGTGGGGGTGGAGTATTTCGGCTCACAGGTGGTCAGTGTGATCATGCGTTTGGTGGGATTGGCAGTGGAGTCTCCCGGATTGGGGGCGATCACATACACGTCCGTGGGCAGCACAATCTCGTGCCGGGTGTAGTGGTAGACGTACCAGTAATCCTTGGTACGAACGATGATGGGATCGCCTTCCTGCAACTTGTCCACATCGCCCAACGGCTGCCCGTAGCCGTTGCGGTGGCCGGCGACGGCGAAGTTGCCGACCTGCCCCGGCATCTGGGTGGTGTCGTAATGGCCCAGACCGTGGCGATTGAGCTGCTCGAGCGTGGTGCCTTCCACGATGTTGCGATGCCATTGGGAGCCGAAGCGCGGAATGTAGATCTGCGCGATCAAGTCGCCATATTTCGCGTCTTTCGGCTGTACTGGAGCATCGCCCTCCTGGGCTTTGGCGATGGTGACCGTTCCCCCGTTGTTGCTGGGGTCGCTCCAGTCGACGGACTGGGTGGTTTCGTTCTGGGCTCGCTCCGCCTCGACACCGGTCCACCACATCTGCCAGACGATGTACAGGGCGCAAATCACGGCAGCGGTAATCAGCAGTTCGGCGCAGATGCCGAGTGCCTGCCAGATCAGGCTCCGCTGGGGCGAAGACGCGCCGCGTACTGCGGCACGACGGGACCTTGCCCTGCTGGCATTGGCTGGGTCTGCCGCCATTCGTGCGGCGTCGTCCTCGGGGAAGGGCTGTACGTCCGACACGGACGCGAGATCAATGGGCGCCGGTGCGCAGCTGTCGTGCCTGCCGTGTCTCATTGCTGAGTCTGCTCCTCATCTGTGGTCTTTGACGTATCGACCGTGGCATATTTCAACTGCTGCAGCAAGGCGGCGGTAGCGGGGAACTGAAGGCCCTCGGCATTCTCCACCTTGTAGCCAATGCCAAACGCGGTCACATATTGCTTAAGAATGGTAATGGCTTCGGAGTCGTTCAACGCTGCGCGAAGTCTTTGCGGGTCACCAATCGCGGAAATGGTGAATGGCGGCGAGTATTTCTTACCGTGCAACGACAGCACGTTGCCGGAACAGATGACCGCCGAATTGAACAGCACCCGCTGATCCATAATCATCAGCGCATCGGCACCGCCGGCCCACAAGGCATTCACCACCGATTCGACGTCCTGCTGATGAATCACGTAATCGTTGATATTGGCGGTCGTGCCATTGTTGTTGACGGCGTTCTCCCATAACGGAGAATCATCCAGCGTTACCGTTACGCCGCTGCCGCTGAGCGCGGGCAGCATCAGGCTGGAATCCACATTGCTGGAGTTCTTGTCCTGACGCCGCGTGGCACCGCTGCCATCGGCCTTGAGCGCGTCCGTAAGATTGGCGACCTGTTCGGTCAGGTCGCTGACGTCCTGCTGCAGCTGGTTGGCCTCGTCCACGCCCTGCTCCACCAGACCGGCCGTATCGCTGGTGACGTCGGCCGTGCGGTTGACCCTCACGTTGGTGCTCAGCAGAAAACCGGTCAAGGCAACGACGACGAATACTGCGACACCACCCCATAGGGAGTGCCGTGCGCCGTGCTTACCTACATGTCTGGCCATGAATTTCCTGTCTTCTTGCCGACTCTGGTCGCCGCTTTCGAGTGTAGCCACTATTATGACTTTTAGCCTATTGAATGGAGACTATGCTGATGGCTGACGAAGAGCTGCACGAGACCGACTCGAACAACCAGAAGGACTGGCAGAGCGAGACCTCATCCAGCACCGCTGCGGCCGAGACCGCCAACAAAGACACCGAGCAGAACGCAGAGAACGCTTCTGCCGAGGAAGGCGCGGCTTACGGCGTGAATATGGAGCAGGTGCAGGCCGTGCTCAACGCCACTGCCGATAAGGCCACGCTGACCCCGCAGATGCAGCGCATGATGAACCGTCAGGCGGAGAACACCAAGCGTGTTGAAGAAACCATTAAGGGCACCAAGTCGAACCCGCGTTGGTTCGTGCCGCTGTTCTGCGCGTTTATGATCATCGGCCTGATTTGGTGTGTGGTGTACTACCTCTCCCCGTCCGGCTCCTGGCCGATTCCGAACATCGGCGCGTGGAACCTGGGCATCGGCTTCGCCCTGATCATGATCGGATTCCTGATGACGATGGGATGGCGCTGAGTTCCGACTCGTTGCGCTTATCTATCGGTAGATCGTTTTTCTATCGTTAGGTTGTTCTTAGTTCTTATGCGAAAGGCCGACCTCCCGTATGCGGAGGCCGGCCTTTTTCGTGCCTTCACCTGTTCATCCACAGCTATCCACCACTTATCCACGACTTATCCACTACGTTATCCACAGCCTGTGGATGAATTACACCCATGTAGTTTTCCACCGAATGTGGAAAACCATGTGGATAAGTGGTGGATAAGCGGCGTTTCTCGGTGTATATCTCGTGCATAACTTTGGCTTGGCATACATCGCCACAGCGAGGGAACAGTTATACACCCGAGTTATCCACTGCAACAAACCCAGCAATGACGCGGCATTCCTAACTTATCCACATAAGTTATCCACAATCTTATGCACTTTTCTACACACTTGTGCACAAGTCACCATTGTGGATAACTCATTATCGTGGATAACTCGTCATTGCGCGCATCTCATTACTGTGGATATCTTCATACGGCACACACCCACTCACCGAACGACGATATCCACATCGCTAATATCCACATCGCCGCTTTCCGCACATACACTGATGCCGGGCACTGCATGTTCCGCAATACCCGGCATCAATCGTTTTTTACAGCCATATCAAGCCATATCAGTGCAGGGAGCCGAAACTCATCCACCCATAAGGATTGGCCATATTGCACAACAGAATCAACGCAATGACCAGCACCACCATGACCCAGCCGTACACTTGCATGCGCCATTTCAGGCTTTTACCGCGCCACGCCGGCACACCACCCACCAGCAGCCATGTGAGTATTCCACCCACTACAAAGCCGCCGACATGCGCCTGCCACGCCACGCCACCGACCACGAACGGCAAGGCGAAGTTCACCGCCATCCAGATCAACATGGAGCGGATATCGGCGCCGATACGGCGATATACCACCAGCAATGATGCAAACAGGCCAAATAAGGCTCCAGAAGCCCCATAGGCTGCCATCTGCCAGCCGATGCCTCCCGGAGCCACCGCAGCCCACACCATAAGTCCCAGAGAGCCGCCAAGGCCGGAAATCACATACAGTCCCAAGAACCGCCAGTGGCCGATCATTCGTTCCAGCACTGGGCCCACGGAATACAGGGCAATCATGTTGAACAGGATATGCAATAGCGAGTTCGGCGCATGCAGGAACATCGAAGTGATGAGCGTCCACGGCTCAGCCACCAGTCTGACCGGAGCCGCCATGCCGAGGTACATCAACCAGGTCCTCAGGCCCGGGGCAATAAATCCCAGCAATACCTCCAGTAGCCACACTGCCACGCACGCAACAATCAGCGCCCAGGTCATCACCGGACCACCGCGCTCCCACTGGTATCGAATCTCCCGTTGTGTAGGAATATGCATGCAATCCACTGTATCGAAGGTCTCGGATGCGTTTCACGCGCCGCGAAGATGCTGAGCCGGCCGAGGGCAGACGGGTGTGGATGAATCGCTCACGAATGTCATTCCACCCAATCGTCACAAACAGCGGCCTAGAATAGGGAGCAGAGTCGGTCTGAATGGGCATACCGACCAGACGATCCCTAGGGAAAGGAGCCGTCATGGAGAACAAGTCTTCTAACGGTTGGAAGTTCTTCGCGCTGCTGTTCGGCGGATTGCTCGCCGCGCTTGTTGGTTTGTACATCTACAAGCAGCAGAACCCGGATTACGATCCGTGGGAGGAGCCGTGGGAGAACAGCTCCTCGCCGGTCGACCTGGGTCTGAACAAGGCCGAGGATGAGGCCGATGGCGAGGCGGAAGCCGCCCCGGCCGAAGCCTGATAGGGCGGTCTTTCAACGCAAGAAGCCCCGCAACCGATGGATGTCGGTTGCGGGGCTTCTTATGTTCTGGTTCCCCTCTCCGAGGGGAGCCGCCCCACCGACTCAGTCAGCCAGAGGAGCAGTGTGCCAGATATGCGGAGCCGTTAAGCAGGAAGCCCGGTGGGCTTCCCGTAGGCGACGCCGAGCGGCGACAGCCGCGAGGTAGAAACCAGCACGTAGCCGGCGCGCTGCTCCGGCGGCCGTCAGGCCAGAGGAGCAGTGTGCCAGATACGTTCCAAATAGTCTTCCATGGAGCGGTCGGAGCTGAAGTAGCCGGAGTTGGCCACGT
The DNA here is from genome assembly GCF_026016385.1 of Bifidobacterium sp. FKU. Classification (NCBI taxonomy): domain Bacteria; kingdom Bacillati; phylum Actinomycetota; class Actinomycetes; order Bifidobacteriales; family Bifidobacteriaceae; genus Bifidobacterium; species Bifidobacterium sp. FKU. The sequence goes on along the minus strand of NZ_CP092888.1, from coordinate 65,166 downwards.
TGAGCAGGGCCTTGCGGTTCCATTCGAGCTCATCGGCGTAGAGGGCCTCGATCTCAGACTGGATGCCCATGTAGGCGGAGAAGTCGGCCAGGGTCATGAACCAGTCCTTGGTCAGCCAGTCGGCCACGAGCGGGGAGTAGGCGTTGCGGTCGCCGTTGGAGAAGGTGCCGTCGGCCACCAGATCGATGGCCTGCTTCAGGCGCGGATCGGCCTCGTAGTAGGAGGCGGGATCGTAGCCCTCGGCGTACTTCTTCTCGACCTCGTCGACGGTCATGCCGAACAGGAAGAAGTTCTCGGCGCCGACGCGCTCACGAATCTCGACGTTCGCGCCGTCCAGCGTACCCACGGTCAGGGCGCCGTTCAGAGCGAACTTCATGTTGCCGGTACCGGAAGCTTCCTTGCCGGCCTGGGAGATCTGCTCGTCAAGCTCGGTGGCCGGGATGAGGTTCTGGGCCATCTCGACGTTGTAGTTCGGCAGCATGTGGACGGCGAGCTTGCCCTTGACGGCCGGATCGCTGCTGATCACGCGGGAAACGTTGTTGATCAGCTCGATGGTCATCTTGGCCAGGTAGTAGCCCGGAGCGGCCTTGGCACCGAAGAACACGGTGCGCGGAGTGATGTCCTCGGCCTTGACCTTGCCGGACTTGATGTCGGCGTAGTTGGAGATCACGGCGAGAATCTTCAGAGACTGGCGCTTGTACTCGTGCAGACGCTTGACCATGGTGTTGAACAGGGTGTTCTCGTCGATATCGATGCCGTAGTGGTCCTTGGCGAAGCCCACGAATGCGTGCTTGTTGGCCTTCTTGACTGCGGCGAACTTCTTGACGAATTCATCGTCCTTGGCCAGCGGCTCGAGACCCTTGAGCAGTTCCAGATCGGCGACCCACTTGTCGGTGCCCAGGCCCTCGGTGATGAGGTCGGACAGGCGCGGGTTGGCGAGCTTGACGAAGCGACGCGGGGTCACGCCGTTGGTCACGTTGGTGAACTTGTCCGGGTAGACGTCGGAGAAGTTCTTGAGGGTGACGTCCTTCAGCAGCTGGGAGTGCAGCTCGGCCACGCCGTTGACGTGGGAGCCGCCGTAGGTGGCCAGGTAGGCCATGCGCACGGCGTCGCCAGTGTAGATGGCCATGTCCTTGATGGTGTCGGCGGCAACGCCCTTGGCCTTGAGCTCGGCCTCGAACTGCTCGTTGATCTTCTCGATGATCTCGAGGTGACGCGGCAGCAGCTCGCCGATCAGGCTGGCCGGCCAGACCTCAAGGGCCTCCGGCAGCAGGGTGTGGCAGGTGTAGTTGAAGGTCTTGGTGGTGATGGACCACGCGGTATCCCAGTCGTAGCCGTACTCATCGATGAGGATGCGCATGAGCTCGGGGATGCCGATCACCGGGTGGGTGTCGTTGAGCTGGAAGACGATCTTGTTCGGGAAGGTCGTCAGGTCCGGCTTGTCCTGGCCCGGGTAGAAGACGCGGATGGCGTCGTGCAGGGATGCGGAGACGAAGAAGTACTGCTGCTCGAGGCGCAGTTCCTTACCGACCTTGGTGGAGTCTTCCGGGTAGAGAATCTTGGAGATGTTCTCGGCCTTGACCTGCGGGGCCACGGCGTCCATGTACTCGGAGCGGTTGAAGGCGAGCAGATCGAACTCGTCGTAGCTCTTGGCGGTCCACAGGCGCAGGGTGTTCACACGCTGGGACTTGTAGCCAGGGACCATGTAGTCCACCGGCACGGCGCGCACGGACCAGGCCGGTTCCCAGGTCTTGGTGCCGTCGGCGTTTTCGACGACCTTGCCACCGAAGGAGACCTTCTGATCACGGTTGTAGTCGGTGTGACCCCACGGCTCTTCGTTGGCCAGCCAGTAGTCCGGGGTTTCGACCTGCTTGCCGTTCTCGTCGAACTTCTGCTTGAAGATGCCGTACTTGTACTGGATGCCGTAACCGAAGGCCGGCACACCGAGGGAGGCGAGAGAGTCGATGAAGCAGGCGGCCAGACGGCCGAGGCCACCGTTGCCGAGGCCCGGCTCGTATTCGGCGTCCACGATGTCCTTCGGCTTGAAGCCAAGGGCTTCCACAGCCTTGTCGAACTGGTCGGTCAGGCCAGCGTTCAGCAGTGCGTTCTCCAGCTGCTTGCCCATCAAGAACTCGGCGGACAGGTAGCCGACGGCCTTGGTGTTGCCGTTGACGGTGTCGGCCTGGGTCTTGAACCAGGAGTCGGCAAGGTGATTGCGTACGGCCTTGGATGCGGCGACATACACGTCAGCAGGGGTGGCCTGCTCGGCGGTGACGTTTTGAGTGTATTTCAGTTGTTCACGAATCTCGTCGGCGAATTGTTCCGCCGTGACGGGAGACTTCGGTGCGGTGATTTCGGTCATTCTGACTTTCCTTCCGGGATAAGTGCCCGTAATTATTATGCCGCGCGATAGGTATCGTCTCACAAACGTAAGCATGAACTCTCCGTAACGACGATGGCGGAGCGCTCTTGCATACGTTCTCATTGAGAAGCGTATCACATGTCTCACAGTTCCGCATCACACCGTATGCCATCGTTTGCATTACGGAAGATCTTCCGGATCCGGTGCCATGATGGAGCATATGGCAGTAATTCTCGAAAAAGACTTGAAACGAGGGCACGACGCACTGGTGCAATGGCGTGCCGCAGCCCTGGAACTGGCCGACAACACGCCACATCGCCTGACCGCCTCCCCCATTCTGCCTCGCCCGGTATGGGCGATGGCCGTGCGCTACTCGCTGTTCCTGCTGGAACGGCGTGCGCCCGGGCCGGGCGTGGAGGTGCGCGTTGCGCCGTGGGGTGCGGTCAAGATCCTGGACGGCCCGGAATCGGACCCGCATAACCTGACCCCACCGGACGTCATCGAACTGGACCCGGAAGTCTGGCTGCGACTGGCCTGCGGCATCACCACGTGGGCAGAGGAAAAGGACGCCGGCCACATCAGCGCGGTCGGCGAGCGCGACGACCTAAGCGACCTGCTGCCGCTGTAATCGCCGCCGCAGGCCGCCCATCAGAACTGGGCGATGCCCCAGCGCTGGATATGCTCGGCCCAGCGGTCCGGCGTGGGCAGGGTGACGAGGCTGCGCATCGTCAGCGCATAGAGGGCGGCAGCCACCAGCACGGCGGCCAGAATCAGGCAGGTCGGCCCGTAGCCGATGGTCTGCATACCCCAGCCGGCGAGTGCCACGGCCACGCCATAGGCACCGTACTGCAACACCATGCTGCCCGCTCCAACGCGGCCGAGCTTGTCCTTGCCCACCAAGGTATTGCTGAGGCCTCCAAGCACCGCGTTGCCCGCGGGCAATGCCAGTACCGAGCAGGCCACAAATATGGCCTTGCCAACCATGGAGGGCACCAACGCGGCACCGGTGAATCCTACAGCCAGCAAGACGAACATCACGCCCACCAGTACGCCGCCGGGCACACGGTTGACCAGTTGCGAGGCCATCAGTGCGCCCAGCAACATGCCAACGGCGGAGGCGGCGTTGATGAATCCGGCGGATATCAGCTGGCTGCCACCTTGGGAGATGTCCAGCGCGGTCAGCAGTAGGAAGGCATTGCTGGCACCGGTCACCATGGCCGCTGCGATGATGAGATGGCGTTGGAACCGGTCGCGCAGCAGCCAGATCATGCCGTCCAGTGCGTCGCGCCAGCGTGGGGCGGAGTCATCGGCATCATCGGCGTCCGAGACGGCCCCGACCTCCGAACCGGTATCAACATTGCCCGGACGGCCGCTATCGCTCACAGTCGCACGTTTCCAATAGCGGCGGATACGCCATGCGGACACCATGCCCAGCACGCTCAGCACCGCGCTGGTCAGGAACGGCACCGCATGTCCCACGGTCATCAGCAGACCGCCCAACGGACCGCCCACCAACGTGACCGTCGAATCACGAGCATCATTCAACGCCATCGCGTGCGGCAGCTGCTCATCCGGCACCACGCCACGCAGCATGGCATTCGACGTATTCTCCAACAGCCCATCGCGCACCGAAAACAGCACGACGATACACAGCAGCGCGATCGGAAGCACGTGGGCATACGGTCCGCCGAATGCCGGAGCGTTTGCCCCGTTGACCCCATGGCCGCTCGTCTTCGGCGCATTGCCGAACAGCATCACCGCTGCCGCCGCCACCGCCGAGAGCACCACACCGGACGCACCCCAGATCAGCATGAGCGTACGGCGATCATACCGGTCCTGAATCACGCCGCCGGCAAGGCCCAGCACCGTCTGCACCACCACGCAGATGCTTTCCGTCGTGGTGGCGGCGGCAGAGGATCCTGTCGTGGCGAGCATCATCAGCGGCACCGCGAACGCGATCAGACTGGCACCGACCGCACCGGACGTGTCCGCAGCCAGCCACCATCCGTAATCAGTTCCCCGCCATAAATCTATATTCATATTTCGTCCCATCTAGCGCCCATTACCTTATCGCAAATTTGACAAAGAATAACAGCGTGGATACGACAGATTCCAACTATCGTATCCACGTCGACATAATGAAACATCACCACTTAATACGGATGTGAATGTCAATGACTCCCGTACTAATCATTGGATCTGTTCCAATTTGCATATTTGCCTCCTAGACTTGTCCTTACGGACATCCACCACCATAGATGGCAATCGACAGAATCGGACGACGAAAGTCCTCAGATACGAGGACTTAGACTTGGTAGTCGTCCTCACTTGTGAGTACATGCGACAATCAACCCCGCACGCATGGAATGCGCACGTAAATCATCCATACGCCATCGTCCGAACGGGCGGTCAGTTCGCCACCCAACTCCTGCACACGGGTGCGATGCATGGCCAGCCCACGCCCCGACCGCTCCTGCGCGGACAGGCCACTCTGCGCGTCGGCATCGTCACGGATATCGTTGGTCTCACGAATCTCAATCCATTCGGGAGACAGCGTGACGAACAGCAGATAGGAATCATCTCCCGCCGGTGCATGGCGGCGGATATTCGTGCCGATCTCCGTCATCAGCGACAGCGCCTCGGCCGCCGCCTCGGGGTCCACGACCATGGCGATGCCGTTGACCGCGGCCGTCCCCCGATAGCCCTGCGCCTCCAGAAACTCCTCGGTATCGGTGATCTGCGCCTTCACACGCGTGACGAAGGATTGCGGCATGCCCGCTGTGGATTGCGTACGGTCATCGCCACCGGCGTTCTCGGGCACGGCATTGTCAACCACCTCATTCGCAATCGCTGGACAGCTCCCGGTGCCTACCGGGTCACGAGCCAGGGCGGATTCTTTCGTCGGCGAATCAACCTGCCCTGATTCTGCAGTCGCCACCTCAGATGTCCCGGTGCCACCGACCGGCAAGGACTCGTCCCGGAAGCCGGCGTCCATTCCGCTCTGCTCGGTCAGAAAATCGATGATGCCATGCACTTCCGCAAAGGCACGTTGGCTGCGATCCAGCACGCGCTGCCAGTCGCCACCATCGATGCCGGCTGGCGCGGCCAGATTATTCCGGGCGATGGTCGAGATATACGTCATATCATTGGACAGCGTGTCGTGCAGTTCGATCGCGAGCTGGTTGCCGTGGCGCAGATCGGCCAGCGCCGATTCCATCTGCTCGTTTTCGTTCTCCTGATTCACCACGCGCTTGCGCCAGCGCAACGCAATGCCCAGTAATACCAGCAGCACGCTTGCCGTCAGCGCCGCCGACGCCGTAACCAGCCACGACCCGGTCACCGCATAGACGATTGCCGCCACCGCAAGCACACCGATCGGGCCGAACATCGCCAGCGGATGCTTGAGTTCTATATCGATATCAATCTGATGATGCTTCTTGCCGTCGGCGTGACCATACGAATACGACGAATGCTGCGAAATGATAATCGGACGTTTCACCGGGCCGCTCCCCTTATGCGTCTTGCGCTTCTTCTACCGTGTCCCCACACGCCCATCGGCGCCTTCATCAGTGCAGGTTCATGCGAATCCATGCGCCGATAAGTTCCTTGAGATTGCCGGCGCCAAGCTTGTCGGCCGCACGCATCAAATGCGTGCGCACGGTGGTTTCGGTGATGGACAGTTCGGCGGCGATCTGCGGCATGGTCCGGCCGCGGGACCACAGTTCCGCAACCTCCATCTCACGCGCGCTCAGCCGGTTGTCCTTCTCGGCCTTGATGCGCGCGGACGCAACGGTCGCGGTCTCGAACCGCACGTCGCCACCATCGCCCCATGTTTTGCCGGCCTGTACCTGACGAATCGCCACGGCCTGCAACCGCACATCATCGTTCTTGCTCATGATGCCTTGCGCGCCGGCCCGGGCCATCTCTTTGGCATGTCGGCCCACAATCGAGGCGGTAATGGCCAGTATCGCCGTGGTCGCGTTTTCCCTGCGGATTGCACGCACCACATCCGGGCCGTTGATGTCGTTCATCGCGATATCGGCCAATAGCACAGCAGGCGGGCGTTTGGTGGCCGTGCACAGCTGAATGGCTTTGCTGCCTTCGCTCACCGGCGGCAACAATTCGAAGTCTGGCAGGGCCTTCGCCAGAATCGACTGCAATGCCATCAAGGCCATGCGGTCGTTGTCCATGATGAGCATGGTGGGCTTCGATCCATCCCGCCCGCTGATATCCGACATATGCCTACGTGCGCTCAGCTCTTCTTCGGCTTCAGCGCTGAGGGCATGGGCATCGGAATCGGCTTGCGCGGGGCCGGCTTCGGCTTGGGCGCAGCCGGCGCGGAGGCCGGGAACTCGCCGCTGGTCGCCTTTGCGGCGGCTTCGGCTGCCCACTTGGCGTACTCGTCGAGGTCGTCCTCCTGCGCGGCGGGCGAGACCTTGGCGGCGTCGGCGTCAGCAGCAGAATCCACATCCTTGTCCGCATACTGATCATCAATATCGGCGAACGGGTCAGGAGAGCCCGTTCCCGGCTCCTGCTCGCTCAGCTCTTTTGCCAGCTCATCGTAATCGGTATCGGTGGTCAGGTACTTGAGCTTTCGGGCAATTTTCTGCTGTTTTGCTTTTTGACGTCCGCGGCCCATCTGACCCCCTGCGATTACTGTGCTGTTCGATTCATCAACAATAGAGAGTACCACTAATAGTGGCTTGTTCGTTGTCGGCTCACACTTTTACCATAAAAAGCGTTTATCTGAGCCCTATTTAAAGGATTTTCGCATGACCGACGAGCAGCAACTGACAGCGGCAGGCAATGAGATAAGCGCGAGCTTCCTCGCGGCCAAAAAGCGTTCGGACGAAACGCTCGCCAAGCTGGAGGCCAAGCCGTCGTCCTTCACCATGTTGACCGGCGACCGTCCGACCGGCCGGCTGCACCTCGGCCACTACTTCGGCTCGATCCGTGAGCGTGTCGCCATGCAGGAGCGCGGCGTCAACACGAACATCATCATCGCCGACTACCAGGTGATCACCGACCGCGACACCACCGAGCACATCCAAGACAACGTGCTGAACCTGGTGCTCGACTACATGGCCGCCGGCATCGATCCGAACAAGACCATGATGTTCACCCACTCCGCCGTGCCGGCCGAGAACCAGCTGCTGCTGCCGTTCCTGTCCCTGGTCACCGAGGCTGAGCTGCACCGCAACCCGACCGTGAAGTCCGAGATGGAGGCGTCCGGCCACGCGCTGACCGGTCTGCTGCTCACCTACCCGGTGCATCAGGCGTGCGACATCCTCTTCTGCAAGGCCAACGTCGTGCCAATCGGTAAGGACAACCTGCCGCACGTGGAAATCACGCGCACCATCGCCCGCCGTTTCAACGAGCGTTACGCCAAGAAGAACCCAGTGTTCCCGGAGCCGGCCGCCATTCTGTCTGAGGCACCGGAGATTCCGGGTCTCGACGGCCGCAAGATGAGCAAGTCGTACGGCAACTCCATCATGCTGGGCGCCACCGCCGAGGAGACCGCCAAGCTTATCAAGAAGAGCCCGACCGATTCCGAGCGCCGCATCACCTTCGACCCGGTTGTCCGCCCGCAGGTCTCCGCCCTGCTGACCACCGCCGGTCTGGTGACCGGCCGCGACCCGAAGGACATCGCCGAGGAGATCGGTGATTCCGGCGCCGGCGCACTCAAGGCATACGTCATCGAATCAGTCAACGAGTTCCTGGCCCCGCACCGCGAGCGCCGCGCCGAGCTGGCCAAGGACATGGATTACGTGCGCGACGTGCTCGCCGAAGGCAACAGGAAGGCCAACGCCATCGCCAACGAGACGCTTGACCAGGTGCGCGACGCCATGGGCATGCGCTACTAAAGCTCCAGAAACGCCATAATCACGCTTTAAACAGCGTTTCAGCATCAGCAAAGGCCGGATTGCGTATTGTGCAATCCGGCCTTTAAAAACTCATCAAGCAAGATCAGGAGCGTATGCGACAAACAAGTCGGCAAGCTGCTGCTTTGTACCGAGAAGCCACAACGGCTTAGCAACAGTACGGTTAACCCGCGATGCAGGCAAAAAACGACTCATCTCCCGAACGAATTTATCCGAATCGAATGCATTCGCGATCTTCTCCTGCACAAGTGGATAACGTTCCATGTATTTGTTTATCTCGCCATAGTCCGAAGCCTTCTGTTTTCTGAGGTCCTGAACTTTGTTCTGCTGAACACCCGGCTGCTTGGACAGCCACGCGAGATCCCATAAATCTCGGTATCTCACATGGTCCGAGCAAACGAAAGATTCGATCTTATCCGCAAGAATCTCCTCTTTACTTTCCACGACCAGCATGATATCGGCATAGTCACCCAACCCCTCATAATTTACCTTCAGAGGGCGAATGACCGGATCGTGCGCATCGATTGACGCAACCTCGATTTTGATACGCTGCCGCGGAACGTCCTTGTACTGGGGCGTCGTGTCCACAATGACAGTCCACGCACTGACCAGAGATTCCGCCTGACGAGGTTCCTTCACATTGATGGAGACGTGATAGCGATCGCCCACCGCATGCTCAACGCAATCCTTAAGCGTGTCCAATCCTTTTCTGCCGAAGTCACGACCGCCAGAAAAATCGAGATCCTCGCTGTAGCGTTCTGCGCCATAGCACAGGCGGAGGCTCGTGCCGCCCTGGAATACGAGACGGTCAAGTAATCCACCTTCGTCCATCGCATTGAGGATTTCGTAATGCAGAAGCTCCTTCTCAATGGTCATGACCATGCCGGAACTATTCTGCTCCTGCGCGAGGCGAATCGCATACTGGTGCAACTCGTCAATGTCACTCATAGGTTTCCTCCATTAGCTCATAATCCACAAGATCAAGATTACGGCGGGTGGCTTTGAGATCACGAAGCGCGAGCTGCTTCGACGCCAGCGGAACGCCACGCCCTTCAGGGTGCAACAGTTCGGGAATGGTCTGCGTAATTGGCCGTGCCGTATGCGTAAACTCGATCGCACCGTACGGAGTCTGATATTCGCCAGAACGACCTGTGGTCATGTAAGTACGCCGATCCACTGGAATCTGACTGATCACGCCATAAGCGCTGAGCATACTTTCCAAAGACTCGTAAGTAGCGTATCCGCGTCGAAGATTACGTGCAATCAGATCAATGGTGGCATCACTGAAATTGCGGGTCAGCCCGTACACATACACGCCGCGCGCCGCTCGTACGAGGATTTCCGACTTGACCAATCGAGACAACGAATCATCGAACGTTTCCTTGGGTTCGTCGCGGAACAGTTTACGCAAATCTCGTTTGAGATACACATATTTGCCATGCAGATCCCACTGGTTCAATACTTTGACTGCCTCACTTTGCTTCATACTTTATAAGTATACGTGAATAGTGTGTAAAGTCACTATTCACGTATAGTGAGGTCTTGCAACGGCAATGAGAATTCAGCATCAACAAAGGCCGGATTGCGTATTGTGCAATCCGGCCTTTGTCGCGTCTGAGTGGCATGTGCCACATTATGTTTGATTAGATTTGCGCGCGCTTTTCGCCGGAAGCGATTTCCGCTGCGACCAAATCGTCATCCACCTTGCGGTCATCGGGATCATCAAGATAATGATCGAACTCGTGCAGCACTTCAGTATCGGGAGCCGGAGTCAGCAGTGACACCACCACAATGAACAGCAGTGAGATGAGGAACGCCGGCAACAGTTCGTAGATGGCGAAGACACCTCCGAGCGGTTTGACGAAGTTGTGCCAGACGAGCACAGCCGCCGTGCCGGACAGCATGCCCGTGACCGCACCGTACTTGTTGGTGCGGCGCCAATACAGCGAGGCGAGCATCAGCGGGCCGAAGGAGGCGCCAAGACCGGCCCACGCATATGAGACCACCTGGAAAATCGACGAATTCTGGTCGAACGCAACCACAATGCCGAAAATGAACATGACCAGCAGCGTGATGCGCGCCACCATCATCACCTGACGGTCGGTGGCCTTGCGATGCAGCAATCCGCGGAAAATATTCTCGCCGACCGCGGAAGCGCCGATAATCAGGTATGACGATGACGAACTCATGGACGCGGCGAAAATGCCCGACACCACGATGCCACACATGAAGCTCGGCAGCAGAGCCTGCGACACCACGATGAAGATGTTCTCCGCCGCGGATTGCGTGACGAACTGCGTCGGCATCATGGCACGCCCGACCAGCCCGATGCACACGCCGCACGCCAGCGAAATCACGCACCATGTGGTGGCGATGATACGGGACTTCCTGATTTCCTCGGAACTGCGGATGGACAGGAACCTTACAAGCACCTGCGGCATGCCGAAATAGCCCAGACCCCACGCGAGCATCGAGATGATGGTGATGATGCCGTAGTCGGCGGGCGCGCCGAACATGGCCCGCCCGGCCTTGATGGCCTGTTCGCCGGCGTCGTTGAGGATCGGCGTGGCCACATGCGTGCCGTCGAGAAAACCCGGGATGCCCTTCAGGAAGGCGACGGTGTGGTCGATGCCGCCGGCGGATGCCACGGAGCCTACGAACACCACCGCCAGCGCGAAGAACATGAGCAGACCCTGGATGAAGTCGGTCACGACCACGGACAGGTAGCCGCCGATGATGGTGTAGGCGAACACGATGGCCGCGCCGATCACCATGGTCAGGTGGTAGTCCCAGCCGAACAGCGTGGCGAACAGTTTGCCGACGGTCACGAAGCAGCTGCCCACGTACACGCAGAAGAATACGAGGATGATGAGCGCCGCGATGGTGGAGACGATATTGCGATCGTCATGGAAGCGTTTCGAGAAGAAATCCGGAATGGTGATCGCGTCACCGGCAACCACCGAATAGCGGCGCAGCCGGCGCGCGACGAGTTTCCAGTTGAGGTACGTGCCGAGCGCCAGTCCGATCGCGGTCCACATCGGGTCGGCCGCGCCGGTGAAGTAGGCGACACCGGGCAGGCCCATGAGCAGCCAGCCGCTCATGTCAGAGGCTTCCGCGCTCAATGCCGTCAACCATGGTCCGACGCCGCGGCCGCCCGCGAAGTACTGTTTGGTGGAGGAGTTGGACCTCCTGGAGTAGACGAAGCCGATGGTCAGCATGGCCACGAAGTAGATGCCCATCGCCATGAGCACCCAGATGTCTTTGGAAACCACGTAATCCCTTTCCTCATGTTCTCGCGTATCACTGAGCTCTGATGCCCGACACCGAACATATCGACAGCCATGCGCGTCACGGGGCAAGCACAGCATCACCATAACCGGAATGGCCGAACAAATACGCGGATATCCCATGAAAGGAGAGCATCAACCTGACGTATATGGAGATTTCAGGCAAGACAACACAAACGTTTAGGCATGAAGATCGATTTCGGCCCATGAGGAACTCACAGGAATACGACGAACCCGCTTCGAAGCAAGTACAATCACCGCCGCAACGAAAAGAACCATGACAAACAACCTAATCGTAGCAATGAAGCCCAAATGCGTAACTGCATACCCAGCTGCAGAGCCGCTGAACATGGACAACAGTTGGACTCCCACAGACATCACTGATTTAACCCTTCCTTGTAACTCATCAGGAGTCTTAGAGAACACAAAACCCATAATCATCGCGTTATACAAGGGGAAAGGGAGTCCAATTATCATCGAGCAAAGTACAATCGCATAATAAGAATCCGTGAAACATAGCGGGATATATGCGACAGCCGAAATGATTCCGGTAGCGCATATGCATAAGCCTGCTGGCATTCTGTCTCCATAATGCCCCGAGAAGAACGATCCGGCAAGCAATCCAACGCAAGTTGCAGGTCCCACTAAGCCGAGCAGCACCGGATTGATCCCCTTGCCAACCAAGGACAGTTCTATGCTGTATTGCGCGCTGTTCATCCCGAAATTCACCAATGCTGTGGTGATTATAAAAATCAGCATGAGTCTACTGGTAAGAACAAAACGCCACCCATCAACAAAGTCAGTACAGAATGACGCAATAGCCCCTTTCCCAATGTGTTCATCCTCAGAGGATAATTTGCTTCTCATGGTCAATTTTTTACTGATCCGTATCTGGGAAGCAGAAATTCCAGCAATCATATACAGAATTGCCGAAATAATAAATGGCACCCATGCGCCAAATGAATACAGCATTCCGCCAACGGGGTTGCCAATCATGGTGATGGTCGCATCTCTGCCCTCATTGACGCTTCTCGCCTTCGGATATTCGCGGATATCGATAATGGACCGCAACATCGCATCAGTCGCCCCACCCAAACAGCCCGTAAACAATGACGAAGTAAACATAATGGCAAGGAACACGGAGAACGTCAGCGACCCGGAAAGCAGCAATATCCCCGTGGTCCCCCACAATAGAACACCGGTTATGCAATTGGCTATAACCAAATGCTTGCGATCATGACGATCAACGACCGTACCGCCTAATACATTTGCAAGCTGCCGTACGATACCGGTTAATGTAGGTACCCATCCGGCCGCAATCAGGGAGCTGGATATCTTATAGGCTACAAGCGATACGCCGAAGCCCTGCATCGCGGCACCTATAGCACTGGCCGTGTCCGAGGTGAACCATGACGGATATCCCGGCGTTCTCCACAGATTAGTTGACATCTTTCACCCATCCTCCCCATCATTGGCCTCGTTCTCGGCCAACATTCAATCTTCATCGTCAATTTCACATCCGCTGAAAACTTTGCCTGTCAACGCCATAGAACTTATCGGAATCACGGAATCCACGGAAAAGCCTGCATGACAATCTGCACTTTCCGCATATTATGTCTGGCTGTATTCCGCTGCTCCCCGGATGAATGTTGCTGCCATTTTTGAGCCACCGCATCCAATTCCAGACACATTTGCTCTGTCTCTTCGGGGGTCAAATCAAATGTGCGATCTTCGCATAGACCCACTTCTCTCCACTCCTGAGGAAGGTCATTGACAGAGTCCAAATATCGCTCATACAACGACTCATAAGTCACGGCAACGGATTGGAAATAAGTGTATTCCGCATCACTTATACGCCCATCATCACGAGGAGCAGGACGCATAGAACGATGATTGGCTTTCCACCAGCTTTTTCGTTTATCACCATCTGCAGAATCTGTCTTCTCTGCCATACCGGCATCGAAAAGTTTTTTTAAATGAAAACTCACACTGCCCGGAGCCATGCCGGTGACATCGCTAATCATGCCGACGGTCATCGGCCCGTTCACTCTCAGCAAACCCAACACCCTCATCCGCTGAGAATTTGAAATCGCCAGAAGGACGGATTCCCTGGCAATCTCAGTAACTTCTTCGGCTTTCGCCTTGGTGCGATCGATGTTCTGTCCCATAATCACACATCATGCAACGATGGTTGCACAATGCGAGTTGTAGATATATTGAGTCATTGAACGGCCGATCAGACCGCCCATTCAATGACTCAACGCACGCCACGCGCGCCAAAACGTCACACGTCGTAGCGCCAGGACTTGTCGGTCACCACGCGGGCCATCGCCAAGCCGATCGGCAGGCAGATGATCACCATGAACGCACGGAACGCCCAGTCCAGCGCATTCATGGTCTGGAAGCTGCCGAGGTACCACATGGCACGATACATATACAGACCGGGCACCATGATCACGATCGACGGCACGGTCAGGCAGATGCGCGGGTAGCCGAGGTGCGGCGGTAGCCAGCCACGTCGCACGGATGAACGCCACGCCGATGCCAGAATGCCCGCCAGAAACGCGCCGATGAAGGTAGCCATCTCGGGTGCCACGTTGAAGTCCTGCAATTCCAAGCGCAGCGTGTCCGTGATCGCACCGATTAGGGCGGCGGTCAGGCACATGCGCTGCGGCGAATTGAACAGCACGGAGAAGCCCCACACGCCGACGAACGCCGCCACGAACCGCAGCAATCCGTTGACCCACGGGTCAAGCCCCAGTGGCTCAAAGCCTTCCGGGTGCAGGTGCACCATCACGGCCACGGCCCAGCCTGCCAGCGTGGCCATCAGGATGATGCACAGCACGTACGCCACGCGCTGGATGCCCGAAGGGAAGTCGATTTTCGCCATGTCGAGTCCGCCGGTGATGAGCGGGAAACCGGGGATCACGAACAGCATGGCGCCGATGTAGGCCGTATCGTGCGAGAGCGCGACTGGGTCGAAAATGCCGATGAGTCGCAAGGTGCCGGTGCAGGCGAGCGCCGCCGCGGCCACGCACACAAAGGTGACGAAGAACTGGTTCAGATGGTATGCAAACAGCCGGCGACGCATCCACTGGCCAAGGCCCGCTCCCACGAACGCACCGATCATGTCGTATGGGCCGCCACCGAGCAGGAACACGAAGGCCGCGCAGGCCAAGGCGGAGGCCAGACCGGAGAACCACGGCTTGTACAGCGGCTTGCGACGCTCAATCAGATCGAGCCGCTCGTGCGCCTGCCGCACGGTGATACCGCCCTTGGCCTTCTCTTCGTCGGAGCGCTCGTTGAAGTGTTCGGCGTATTCCTTGGGCACGCGATTCTTGCGCTTCGTACTGCCTGCAGCAGGGCTTTCGGCGGTTGCGCCGTTCGCCGCCGCGCCCTCAGCGCCCGCCTTGGCATTCGCCGCGTTCGCCGATTCAACCGACTCATTGGAGTCACCGGTAAACACTTCGGCATCGTCGTAGGCCTTCTCTTCAGCCGCTTTGTCTTCGACCGGAGTGACTTTCGCGCTGTCCGCCAAAAGTCGGTGGGCTTCTTCATTGTCATCATCCAAGGACTTGGCCACGGAGGTCACGAGTACCTTGGTTTTCAACGCAAGATCCAGCGCCTCGCCCACGCTGCCGTTGGCCGCCTCAGCCTCGGCCTTGGCACGTTCGCGCAGGCGCTTGGCCAGATCAGCAGAATACTGCGAAGCGTCACGTTCGTCCAAATGCTTGACCACGCCATCGGACAGTTGCGAATCGACGTGATACATCGACCCCTTGCCGAGATTCACGGAGAACCAGTCGGCGAAATGTTCCAGCAGCCAGATACGTTCGGTGTTCACGCCGGTGGTCGGCAAATCCACGACTTCGGTGATGCGGTTACGACCATCCGTGCAGGTGGCCTCGATATCCGTCAGGTTCACGTCGGCGCGTACGTGCACGCCCAGCGGGTAGGCGATGCGGTGCATCATTTCACGCACACGGAAGGAGCCGGTGCCGGCTCCCAAGTCCAGCATGCCGACCCGTACAATCACGCTGGCTTTGGCGGCGATACCGGCGTCCACCACCGGTTTTTCCCAATCGCGTGCAATATCTTCCATGTCCAGCGGAATGGAGTGGGTGTGGAATTTACGTACAGCCGTTGCGCCTTTCGCTTCGGGCGCACTTTTTTTCTTCTGTTCGCTCACATCCTTCATTACTACTCCCTGCCTTCCCCGCCAGCAATCGTAAGGTGCTCAAATCTTCCGCGAATCGGACAGCGTCTCATATGCTGTCCGATATTCGGTCTCTTTAGGTGGACAACTTGGAGCACTATATGGACTTCGTAACGCAAATAGCGATTTCGCAGGGATACACTATTGCCCACACAACAACCACGTTGAATATGGGCTGTGGGCTCGCAACGACTGGCCTCAACAACTGCGGAGGAGCCGCAGACGACCGGTAGACCGAGCAACCTGTTATTCGGCAAAGGAGGTTATATGGCAACACCTGAAGAACAGATCACTCCCGCTGACGCCGCCATCGTCACTACCGGGACCGGCCGAAAGGGCCCGGAGGAGCATGATCTTCCCGAAAGCCTGAAGTACGACATGGATCTGTGTCTTGAGATCCTGCGTAACGTACTGGGCGAATACAACCCCGAACTGCTGTCTACGTTCGACACCGTGCGTCATTACGCGGTGGAGGCCAGCGCCGAGCATTTCGCCGAGCTGAAGGATCCGAACCCCGACCAGGATGGCCTGAAGGAGGCCGTGAACGTCATCGACAACATGACGCTGCACGACGCCCAGCTGCTGGCCCGCGCGTTCGCCACGTATTTCCATCTGGCAAACCTGTCCGAGGAGAACTACCGCGTTTCCGTGCTCCACGAGCGCGAGAACAACGTGTCCGTTGACCAGGCGGTCGACCCGATCAACGAGCTCACCGTCGCCTACCACCAGCTCATCAATGAGACTGGCCCGGCCAAGGCCAAGGAACTGCTCAACCAGCTCGAATTCCACCCCGTCTTCACGGCGCACCCCACTGAGGCCCGTCGCAAGGCCGTGGAAGGCAAGATTCGCCGCGTTTCCGAATTGCTTGAGGAGTACAAGCGCCTCGGCGGCTCGGATAAGAAGGAATGCCTGCGCCGTCTCTACAACGAGATCGACGCCCTGTTCCGCACTTCTCCAATCGCGCTGAAGAAGCCGACCCCGGTTGAGGAAGCGGACACGATTCTCGACATCTTCGACAACACGCTGTTCAACACCATCCCCAAGGTTTACCGTCGCTTCGACGACTGGGTCCTGGGCGATAAGGCCGGTCTCGTCGAGCCCGCTTGCCCCGCGTTCTTCCACCCGGGCAGCTGGATCGGCTCCGACCGCGACGGTAACCCGAACGTCACCGCCAAGGTGAGCCGCGCCGTGGCCCGCAAGTTCTCCGATCACGTGATCGCCGCCCTTGAGCAAGCCACCCGCACCGTGGGCCGCAACCTCACGATGGAAGCCGAGACCACGCCACCAAGCGCCGAGCTCAAGAGCCTCTGGAGCCACCAGAAGGAAATGAGCGAGCGCCTGACCGACAAGGCCGCCCTGATCTCCACCAAGGAGATGCACCGCGCGGTCATGCTGGTGATGGCCGATCGTCTGCACTACACCATCGAGCGCGATGCCGACCTCATGTACCACTCCTGCGACGACTTCCTCGCCGACCTCAAGGTGGTCCAGCGTTCGCTGGCCGCCGCCGGTGCCAAGCGTTCCGCCTACGGCCCGCTGCAGGATCTGATCTGGCAGACCGAGACCTTCGGCTTCCACATGGTGGAGATGGAGTTCCGTCAGCACTCCGTGGTGCACGCCCGCGCCCTTGCGGATATCCGCGAGCACGGCCTGCACGGCGAGCGCGGCGAACTGCAGCCGATGACGCACGAGGTGCTCGACACCTTCCGCGCCCTCGGTGCCATCCAGAAGCGCAACGGCCTCAAGGCCGCCCGCCGCTACATCATCTCCTTCACCAAGAGCGCCCAGAACATCAAGGATGTCTACGAGCTCAACCGCTTGGCCTTCTCCCACCCGGAGGACGTGCCCACCATCGACGTGATCCCGCTGTTCGAGCAGCTTGAGGATCTGCAGAACTCGGTGGACGTGCTCGAGGAAATGATCAAGATCCCCGAGGTTCAGGCTCGTCTGAAGGCCACCGGCAACAAGCTCGAGGTCATGCTCGGCTACTCCGACTCCTCGAAGGACGCCGGCCCGACCTCCGCCACGCTGGCCCTGCACTCCGCTCAGGAGCGCATCGCCAAATGGGCTGAGTCGCACGACATCGACCTGACCCTGTTCCATGGCCGCGGCGGTGCCGTCGGTCGTGGCGGCGGCCCCGCCAACCGCGCGGTGCTCGCCCAGCCGGTCGGTTCCGTCAAGTGCCGCTTCAAGCTCACCGAGCAGGGCGAGGTCATCTTCGCCCGTTACGGCAACCCGGTGCTGGCCATCCGCCACGTCGAGTCCGTGGCTGCGGCGACCTTGCTGCAGTCCGCGCCAAGTGTGGAGAAGCGCAACACCGAGATGACCGAGAGGTACGCCGACATGGCCGCTCAGCTCGACGAGGCCGCGCACAACCGTTTCCTCGACCTGTTGAACACCGATGGCTTCGCTCCGTGGTTCTCGATCGTTACGCCACTGACCGAAATCGGCCTGCTGCCGATCGGCTCCCGCCCGGCCAAGCGTGGCCTCGGCGCCAAGTCGCTCGACGACCTGCGTACGATTCCGTGGATCTTCTCCTGGGCCCAGGCCCGCATCAACCTGGCCGCTTGGTACGGTCTCGGCACCGCATGCGAGAAGTTCGGCGATCTGGAGACCATGCGTCAGGCTTACGAGGAATGGCCGCTGTTCTCCACGTTCATCGACAACATCGAGATGTCCATCGCCAAGACGGATGAGCGCATCGCCAGGATGTACCTTGCCCTCGGCGACCGCGAGGACCTCAATGAGAAGGTGCTCAACGAGATGGAGCTCACCCGCAAGTGGGTTCTGGCCATCGTGGGTGACAAGTGGCCGCTGCAGCACCGTCACGTGCTCGGCCAGGCCATCCGCATCCGCTCCCCATACGTGGACGCGCTGTCCGTCACTCAGGTGCTGGCGCTCAAGTCGCTGCGCAAGAAGGTGGACAAGGAAGAGCTCTCGCAAAGCCAGCAGGCAGGATTCATCTATCTGATCCTCTGCACCGTTTCAGGTGTTGCTGCCGGCCTGCAGAACACGGGCTGATCTACACACCAGCGCATATGGGGAAGCCCCGCTCACATCGAGCGGGGCTTCCCCGTTTTGTGTGCATCTTTCATCATCTTGCAATAATTCTTACATGTAAACAGAGAGTTCTTACATGAAAGAATTATTGAAAGGTGATGAAAGAACTTACTTTCACGCGCACCAATCATCCCAACACGTATCGGGATGACGGCCCATTCCCCTCGCGGCGCAACTTGCCCACATCTTCGAGCTTCTTCAACAACCGGTATGCACTGATATAGCTCAGGCCAAACAAATCCATGACATCCGCCGTAGTGACGACACCATCATTTTTTTCGGCGAACTCCAGAACAAGGCCACTGCGCCGGGTGGCATCGATGTCACGCTGGCGCACGTAAGACGCCAGCCCCTCTGAACGTTTGTACACTCGGGCACTCAGCATATACGAACGAGAGCTCCCGCTACCGACCCCCTCTACCAAACCAGCTTCCACCAGATTCTCAACAGCGGACACGATGCGTCGATGCTCCAAATGGGAGAAATCGCACAACTGGACCATAGTAAGCCTACGATGCTCACGCAGCAGCGAGAGCACAATCAGTGACCAGACCGGCAATGGAGCCCCACGTCGACGTTCCTCGTCGCCAATCATGGTCACGAATGCCTCGTCAGGTACCACGCGGCGCAAGAACAAGATAACTTCCTCAGCACTGGACTGTGAATAATCCGGGAAAGAACCGCCTGCCGCAATCGACCCGGCATAGATGGTATCCACACCTCGCCCGGTACGTTCAACATATCCGGCAGCTTTCAAAATCAGAGCAAGCTGCGGATTACGGGAACGCGGTTGTGCAGTAAGCAGGTTATCTTCGGAAACACCCTCTATGAATCCTCCGGGATTAGCTATGGTCAACCCATCATCATCAACCAGGAATCTCACCGAACCCATTCGCGCATAATCGCGATGGCAGAAAGCGTTAATCATTGCCTCACGGAATGCCCCTCGATCGAAGTCTGGCAGATCGACACGAATCAAGCCGCTCATGACTTCGTGGCTGGGATTCCACGGCTCCATCAGCTCGCCTACACGATCAAACATATCCACCAAGGGCAACACGAACGGATCCATATTGACCTTTGGAGACATGCCTTTCATCACTTGAAAAACAGCCGATGCGGCTGGAACCGATCGATGAATAGCATCAACCGAACCAATGGTGAGCAGACCAGCAACAGATGGCTGCAATCCATACGGGCCATCAACAACCAGCTCAAGTGCCCGATCGAAATCCTCATCAGTAAAAGACAACAACGAGTTTTGCGCATTGGCACTGCGAATACGGCTTCTCAACTTGTTCCTTGAGTCTGGATTCAAATCATCCAACCGAGACTCTGGGGCAGGTTGCGCACTGAAATCGTAGAACCGTTGCTGAGATAAACGGCTAATGAATTGGGAAACAAACAGCGGAACGACCTCAGGCGAGCCGTCTGCTTTCAGCCGGCGCTGTAGTGTCTTCCCTTGACTAGTAGACACGATTTGCTGACTGTTACCCACCTCAATACTGACTATCGGCACCTCGTTCTCATACAAGAGCGCCACGCGAGCGGGAAGCTGCGGAACAGTCTTATTGAAAATTAGTGCCGCAAGTCCATTGATATTGCGATGCTCGTCACATACGCCGGTCACAGTGCCATCGTCTTCAATACCGAGATACAGTGTGCCGCCTTCAGTATTGGCTAGAGCCACTACGTTGTCAACAATTTCATCATGCGATTGAGGACGCTTCTGCTCGCTCTTGAACTCAACTGTCAAACTTTCTTTAGTCGGCAACATGAGCATCCCCTTTCACCATCTTGCAATAATTCTTACATGTTAACAGAGAGTTCTTACATGAAAGAATTATTGAAAGGTGATGAAAGGGACAAAGAGACACCCATACTGCCATATCCAGTAACGTAAATCTAATCATCGCCGCTTTCGACATATCCACTATCAGCCGATGGCCGATAGCCGGCAAGTATGAAGCCGAGATATAAGCCTATACACGATTGCCCCTAGCTGATTACCTCCGCTTCGCGCCGGAGGCCCCTTTTTGCTTGGGCTTCTATAGCGGCAATGCGGCAAGCCGACCAATCGCCCATAATGGCACATTCAGCAGCCAGTCATCGTCACGATACCCAGCAAGACTGGTGCGCACTGCTTTATGCAGGTCGAAATGACCAACAGCCACACGCAGGCTTACGAACTTTCGATTCTCCTTTGCCAGCTGCGATGGTAGAGAAGCCCAAACTATACGAATTCTCTCAAGGATACGTAGCGGCGCGTGTTTCGAGAAGTCCCCGTCATAATCATCAAGGAGCACCAAGGTATCTGTCGTGATAGGAACACCTATTTCGAGGCTGATGTTACGCAATATCCTGCTCACATCTAGATCGCCGTCAAAGAAACTCCTCGCACGCTCATTGTTCATGAGGTCGATACGCGCCACTGCCTCATATCGTGTACGCCCGAACTCCTCCGACAGACACATTTTGCCCGTCTGACGGGCGCCTCGGATAATGAGCGGCTTTCTATTTTCGAGACGTCTTCCAAGCCTCAAGCTGCTTCATAGCCGTACGATCCATGACCAATCCCAATCTCCTACAGAAAATGTGCGAGTAAAACACATTTTACGTACAAGAAATGTGTGAGTCGGCAGTGGCAGCGCCGCTCAAACAGTAACGGAACCCTGATATCACAGCATCCGCCAGCCGACAGCGACGGACGACACCCACCACACGATTTCGAGTACACTATAGAACCATTACCCCAGAACGCACAATTTCAAGTATACTGAAAATCAACGTCGATTTAACGACTGTTTTGCAATACACTAGAAATCGGAGGCGTGGAGATGACGGGATATATCGCACGAGACAAGCTCACCGACACGCTGCGCAGCCACCGGAACACCCCGGAGATCAAGGTCCTTACCGGCGTCCGACGGTGCGGGAAAAGCACGCTGCTGGAACATTATGCGCAATCACTGCTCGACGACGGCGTTCCCGCGAGCAATATCTTCACCCGTCGCTTCGATTCCTTCGACACGCCCATCGGATATTCGGCGACCGACCTGCACGCCGACCTGATGCAAGCCACGCAAGAAGCCCAACCCGGGCCCTTCTACGTTTTCCTTGATGAAATACAGGACGTTCCCGGATGGGAGGAAGTGGTTCGCCGGCTGCATTCCCGTGACGACACCGACGTGTATATCACCGGATCGAACGCAAGGCTGCTATCCGGCGAACTGGCGACCCATCTGACGGGTCGCTACATCACCATCCCCGTATATCCGCTCTCCTTCGACGAATACCAACGCCATCATCGGGCTCAGGGAACCACGGATTCCACGGACCAGCTGTTCTCCGAATACATGATGTTCGGCGGCATGCCCGGCCTGTTCGTCACCGGCCAGCCGGATCAGGACAAGGCGACCGAGATACTCACCTCAATCTACGAATCCATTGTGATGAAGGACGTGGCGGGAAGGTACGGCATCCGCGACATCGCCACATTGGAAAAACTCAGCCGATATCTGTTCTCAACGTCGGGGAACCTGTTCTCCGTCAACAAGGTCGCCAACACGCTCACAAGCGCCGGCGCGAACGCCTCCTACGCCACCGTCGACAACCAGATCAGCGCGCTCGAACGCTCGTTCATCGTCTACAGCGCGCAACAGGAACGCATGCGAGGCAAGGAACTGCTGCGCCCGCAACGCAAGTTCTACCCCGTCGACAACGGTTTTCGCAATCTCGCCACGGGTTTCAACGGCTCGGATCGCGGAGCCCAGCTCGAAGGCATCGTCTTCATGGAACTGCAGCGACGCGGTTACGATGTCACCATCGGATCGCTGCCCGACGGCGAGATCGATTTCATCGCGAAGCGCGGAAACGACAAGCAGTACATTCAGGTCACGTTGAACATGACCGAGGAGCAGACCCGGGAGCGGGAATTAGCCCCGCTGCGGCGATTGGGCGACGCATTCCCCCGCACGGTGCTCACCCTCGACTGGCATAGCGAGGGCATGACCGACGAAGGCATCCATATCACCAACGTCATGGATTGGCTCTGCTCGTAGGAACGCGCCGGATACGACGACACGCCGAAGGGGTGCTCACAGAACGGCGGATAGGTTTCGCACAATGGCGGAATTCCAATAGTTGCTTTTCGGCAACAGCGGTTCTGCGAGCACCCCTTCGGCGTGTCGACGTGGTTTCAACCGCTCTCGAAGATGAATACAGCCATCGTTCGGTTTATGGAATCATGATTTAGTAAATTACGCTTCCATAAATGGGGAACAGTGGGACAAGGGGCTGCGGACATTTTCTTGGAGACCGAACGGAAAGATTTTCGTATGTCCGGTCTTGAGGAACGAGAGCGTGCGGTGGGGTTGTATTTCACCACGCCGATGACGACGGCCCAGGTGGTGGAGCATCTGGGTTATCCGACCAGGCAGTGTCTGGAGCGTTGGCCGGCGATGGATTCCCGGTATGCTGGCCATATGGCGAAACCGATCATCCCGCTGGAAACGAGGACCAAGGCGATCGAGCTGGTGCTGGGCGGCATACAGCAGAAGCAGGCCGCCGAACGGCTCGGCGTGAGCGTCGGAGCTGTCCACAACTGGGTCAAGGCGTATCGTGAGGGCGGCATGGCCGCGCTGCAGCCCAGGAACAGGAACGCCAGCCAGACCAACAAGCCCGCGCCGCGACGAAGCCGGAATGCCGGGGACGGCAACGATGACGTGGAGGCGTTGCGCCGCAGGGTCGAGGAACTGGAACTGGAGAACGCGTTGATGCGGGAGGTGGTTGAGGTCGTAAAAAAAGACCCAGGCGCCGACCTGCGGCGCCTGTCGAACAGGGAGAAGACGCTGCTGATCGACCGGTTGAGGCCGGCGTATTCGCTCAGCTCGATGACATGCTTGCTCGCCATCGCGCCCAGCAGCTACCACTACCACCACGCCCGGCTCGCCATTGACAAATACGCCGGTGTGCGCGTCAGGGTGGCCGAGGCGTTCGCCGCTTCCAAGGGCAGGTACGGGTACCGCCGCATCAAGGCCATGCTCAGGACCGGCGTCTCGGAGAAGGTGATCCGCCGGATCATGGCCGAGGACGGGCTCGTGGCGCACGCGCCCAAACGGCGCAGGTATAGTTCCTACGAGGGCGAGACGACGCCGGCTCCCGACAACCTCGTCAACCGCGAATTTACGGCCGAACGGCCGAATGAGAAGTGGCTGACGGACATCAGCGAGATCAAGGCCAGGGACGGGAAGGTGTACCTCTCGCCGATGATCGACTGTCACGATGGCAAGATCGTCGCGTACACGGCCGGTTTCAGTCCCAACGCGGAGCTCGCCAACAGGATGCTCGTCAAGGCCGCGGAAACGCTGCCGGAGGGGGTGAAGCCCCTGGTGCATTCCGATCGCGGCTGCCATTACCGGTGGCCCGGATGGCTGGACCTCATGGAACGGTACGGCCTGACGCGGTCAATGAGCGCGAAGGGCTGTTCCCCGGACAACGCCGCCGCGGAGGGGTTCTTCGGTCGAATGAAGACGGAATCCGTCTATCCCGAGCATTGGGAGAAACGCACACGCGACGAGGTGCTCATCCTGATCGACGATTACATCCGCTGGTACAACCACGAGCGCATCAAACGGTCGCTTGGTTGGATGAGTCCTGTACAATACCGTCAAAGCCAGGGAATGGCTGCGTGACCATCTCCAAGAAAATGTCCGCAGCCCCTTATCGGATATGCCTGCGTGGAATCCAAATTTGCGCTCCAAGAGTGCAATACGCACTTCAGATACCAGACATTTTGTCGATCCCTCCATCGCAGCGGCAGCATTAGGAATCGGGCCAGCCGGCCTCATCAAAGATCTCGAGACTTTTGGACTGTTGTTTGAAAGTATGTGCGTACGAGACTTCCGCGTATACGCAGACGCCCTCGATGGCGATGTGTTCCACTTCCGCGACAGAACTGGGCTTGAGTGCGATGCGGTCCTTCACCTGCGGGATGGCCGATACGGGCTCATCGAAGTCAAGCTGGGAGGGAACCGACTCATCGAAGAAGGTGCTGCCAACCTAATAAAGCTCGCCGACAAAATCGACACCACCACCATGTCAAAACCCAGTTTCCTTATGGTGGCGACAGGCACAGGTGAATACAGTTTCACCCGCCGAGACGGTGTCATGGTGGCCCCCATCAGAACGCTTAGACCATAGCATTGCCAGGGGTGAAACAACGGTTCTGCCAAAATCGGGCGTGTCAATCGATGCACGCCGTGATTTTGGCAGAACCGTTGTGTTCCAAGGGATATGCCGCGTCCACGAGCAGACGTCGTGTATCGACCACATCAATACCCTCATATAACTGTTTTCGATGTGAGAAAGCTCACGGTCTCCAACCGCAGAAACCAGCCACAGCAACCCCATAACAGCGTTATAGTTCTGTTTGTCGGCGTCGACAAGAGCCAGCAGCGCCGATGAAATGCACACCAAGGATGTTTAGCGAATTGTTCGCAGTTCGCACGATTCGATTTGATTCGATTCGTGCAGCCCGGATGGTTCACGGGGGCATGCCGTCGTGATGTGCGTGGATATGGGCGGTGCGACTCTCGTTCGGGTCGGCAGGTCATCGTACACCAGTTACGAAAGGATCCGTCCATATATGGCAAGGTTTACCGAGAATCGTTGGACCAGCGCGATTATTCCCGCACTGCTGATTCATATCCCAATCGGTACCGTCTATTGCTGGAGCGTGTTCAAGCAGCTTATCGCTGACCGTCTCCACGCCAGCCCCGCCTCCGTGGAATGGGGCTTCTCACTCGCCATCTTCTTCCTCGGCATGTCCGCCGCGTTTGCCGGGCCAATGGTGGAGAAAAACATCAAGAAATCCGCACTCGTCTCCATGGTCTGCTTCGTGGTCGGCTTCGCCGGCACGGGCGTGAGCATCGCCCTGAACTTCCTGCCGGGCGTGTTCATCTGTTATGGCGCGATCATGGGCATCGGCCTGGGCGTCGGTTATCTGACTCCGGTCAAGAACCTGATGCTTTGGTTCGCCGACAACAAGGGCCTCGCCACCGGCATCGCCGTCGCCGGCTTCGGCCTGGCCAAGGCCATTGCCAGCCCACTGATGGAATATCTCATCGGCACGGTTGGCCTGGTCAGCATGTTCTTCATCCTCGCCGCGGTCTACGCGGTGATGATGTTCGTCGGCTTCCTGATCATCAAGCGTCCGGCCGGCTGGGTGTACGATCCCGCGACCTCACACGTCAGCCGCAAGACAATCCTCAAGAAGCCCGTGTTCTGGGGCATCTGGATAGCCTTCTATATCAACATCACCTGCGGCCTGGCCCTCATCAGCCAAGAGAAGGACATCCTGCACGATGTGCTCAAGGCCTTCCCGCAGTATGCCAACCTGAGCCCCGCCAAGTTTGCCGCCGCCATCTCCGGCATCATCGGACTGGTGCTCGCCGTGGACTCCGTGTTCAACACGGCTGGCCGCGTGGGCTTCTCCACACTCTCCGACCACCTGAAGCGCCGCGAGACCGTCTATCAGGTAATCTTCATCATGTCGATTGCCGTGTGCTTGCTGCAGATCTTCACCAACAGCATCGACAACGCTCTGCTGTGGGCCGTGCTGGCCATGCTGTTCCTCGTCAACGCGGGCTATGGTGGCGGTTTTTCGACGCTGCCCGTGCTGCTTGATCAGCACTTCGGCACCAAAACCGTCTCCACCACGCACGGTCTGACGCTGAGCGCCTGGGCGTTCGCTGGTCTGTCCGGCAACCAGTTGGCCTCGTTCGTAGTTGCCCACGCGCCTGATCAGGCCCACCGCTACGCCGCACTCATCCCGGTGCTCACCGGACTGTTCGTTGTGGCCCTGATCAGCATCAGCTTGGTCAAGTACCTCGGCGACAGAAACGTCACGAAGGCCGTCGAAGACCGAGGCTGAGCTGCCGCAAAACAACGATTCTGCCGGAGTCGGGCGCATCGATCGCATCAATCGATGTACGTCACGATTTTGGCAGAATTGTTGTTGTTACTGTTGAGTACCTGAGGTCGTGCGGCTTACGCGCCGACCAGTTCGAGCATTTGGGGGATGCTCTTTTTGCCGAATTCGACTTGCTGGGTGCCGTTGGCGTGGGTGATGACGATGCAGGGCACGCTCATCGCGCCGTACTGGTCCTTAAGTTCGGGGAAGTGCGAGACGTCGTAGGCTTCGGCGCGCACGGCCGGGCTCAGGGAGGCAATGCGCTGGGAAGCAAGCACGGTTTCCGGGCACATCGTGCAGGTGAGCGAGACGAGGATCATGATGTTCAGCGGGTCCGTGATGGACTTCGCGCGTTCGACCAGGTCATCGCCCAGCGGCTGGCCGGGACCGGCCGCGTTGTACAGGCCAAGCACGAACGAGTTGAACTCGTGGCCGGAAGGTACGCCGTGGAAGGCCAGACCGGTGAAGACCAGTGAACCATTGCCGTCCTTGCCGGCCTTGCCGTCGCCCTCAGCCGGCACGCAGATGCGTACAGTTGGGCGGGCGAGCGGCAGGACGCCGGCGACGTCGAATGTGGCGCGGCCGGAATCGTCCAACGAACCATAAGTGGGCAGTTCGGTGCCGTCCGGCAAAGTGACGGCCAATGGCTCGCCAACCACCAAAGAAGTAGGCGCAGAAGCACCATCCACCGCCGTGATCAGCCCTGCGGCATCGACGGCGACCGAGTTCAGCTTGCCATTCGACAACGCGACTATCTCGCCGATGAAGCCCTGCAATTCCGCCGAAAGCGGGGTGCTGTCCAGCTCAAGGGCAAGGGTGACCGGGCGGGTCATGCGGCCGAAGACCACGCCAAGCTGCTGCTTGATGGCGGCGGAGAACAGTTCGCCGGACTTCTTGGCGGCGTTGGATGCGGCATCGGCGCTGCGTTTGGCGGGAGCCGGGGCGGGCGTCGTGCCAGCGGCCGAGGCTGCGGAGGCGGCCTTGGCCTCGGACTCCTCATAAGCGGAAGCAGTGGGACGCGGCGGCAGCAAGCCGGTTTTCTCGCTCATCTGCTTGGCATAACGCTCCAGTTCCACGGCGGCAATCGCGCCGTCGGCGGTGGCGGTGACCACTTGGCGCAGGTTCTTGACGCGCAGATCGCCGGCCGCGTACACGCCCGGCACCGAGGTTCTGAGGTAGTCGTGCGTGACCACGTAACCGTGGTCGTCGAGCTCCACCACGCCGCGCACCAAATCGGTGGCGGGCACATAGCCGGCGAACACGAAGACGCCGAAGGTGCCGGCGTCGGCGGGCTTCCACGTTTCGGTCTGGCCGGTGGCAAGGTTCAGGATCGAGGCTTCTCGCAGGCCGCCTTGGCCGGCGGTGACGCCCTTCAGCTCGACCTGATAACGCACGTCGATCTTCGGGTTGTTCTTGGCTTCGGCGGCCACTGCGGCGTCGCATGTGAAGTCCGGTTCGCGCACGAGCACGGTGACTTTGGAGGCGTATTTGGTCAGGAACACGGATTCCTCGGCTGCGGCGAATCCGCCGCCGACCACCAGTACTTCCTTGCCGGTGAAGAACTCGCCGTCGCAGGTGGCACAGTAGGCCACGCCACGGCCGGCGTATTCGGCCTCGCCCTCGAAGCCCAGCTTGCGCGGGCTGGCGCCGGCGGCGATGAGGATGCCGAACGTCTTGAGGTCGCCGCGTGAGGTGTGCACGGTTTTGATGTCACCATCCACGTCGAGACCGGTGGCTTCGGCGGAGAGGAATTCGGCACCAAAGTCCTGAGCCTGCTGACGCATGGTTTGGGTGAGCGCGCGGCCCGTGGTGCGGCCCACGCCCGGATAATTGACGACTTCGTTGGTGATGGTGATCTGGCCGCCGAAATCATCTTTTTCAAGAATCAGCACACGGTAGCGAGCGCGGGCCAAGTACAGGCCGGCCGTCAGGCCAGCCGGCCCGCCACCAATGACGACGACGTCATAGAGATTGTTGGTCTGAGTCATGAAAACTCCCTTACATACACTGGCTCCCCTCTCTGAGGGGAGCTGTCGTAGTGAGACTGAGGGGAGCATATCGGATCAGGCTAGCTCTCGCGAGCACTCCCCCCAGTCGCTTTCAGCGACAGCTCCCCTCAGAGAGGGGAGCCAAGGTTACCGCCTATTCAGTGTCGATCACAGCTGGCCGACGAGGTCGAGGCTGGGCTCGATGGTTTCCTCGCCAGGGGTCCAGTTGGCGGGGCAGACCTGGTCGCCGTGCTCGTAGACGAACTGGGAGGCCTGCACGCGGCGCAGCAGCTCCTCGGCGTTGCGGCCCACGTTGGAGGAGATGACCTCGTAGGCCACGACCTTGCCCTCGGGGCTCACGATGAAGTCGCCGCGCTCGGCCATGCCATCGGCCTCGTTGTAGGTGTCGAGATCCTTGGCCAGCAGGGCGGTCGGGTCGGCAAGCATCGGGTACTCGATCTTGGCGATCTTCTCGTTGGCGTCGTGCCAGGCCTTGTGCACGAAGTGGGTGTCGCAGGAGACGGAGTAGATCTCGCAGCCAATTTCCTTGAACTTGGCGTAGTTCTTGGCCAGGTCTTCAAGCTCGGTGGGGCACACGAAGGTGAAGTCGGCCGGGTAGAAGAAGAACAGGGACCAGTGGCCGAGCACATCGTCCTTGGTCACTTCGTGGAACTCGTTGTTCTGGAATGCGTTCACCTTGAAATCGGTCAGTTCATGCTGCAGAAGAGTCATCATCGGTCCTTTCGGGAATTGTTAATCTTCAAGCGTTTACCATCACCTATCGTAATGTGGTGAGCCACGGCTCGCGCGGGTGTAACGTATGAGCCTTATCACACCACCCGCAACCCTTGTGCCCAAATGGCCGTTGCCCCAATCACGACTATGCGCGAATACTCGCTAATATGGCAATCAGCAGCCCGCTGATAATGGAGGTTTCATGGCTCAGTCAGACTTTGAACAGGAATCGACCGCAAACGCAACGTGGAGTCGCATGCTGCAAGGCAACCGGCGCTTTGCCGAGGGCAAGCCCGACCATCCATGGCAGGATCAGGAGACCCGTCAAACGTTGCTTGATGGCCAGAACCCGGATGCCGCGGTGCTTTCCTGCTCGGACTCGCGCGTGCCTCCGGAAATCATTTTTGATCAGGGCCTGGGCGATCTGTTCACCGTGCGCACCGCTGGGCAACTCATCGATAGTGCAGTTATCGCCTCGCTGGAGTACGCGGTCAAGAAACTGCATGTCAGCCTGATCTGTGTGCTCGGTCACGAGCACTGCGGCGCAATCGAGGCCGCCGAGCAGGAGCTGGATGACCTGATGCACACCATCACTTCCGAAGCCGACGGCTCACTGGAGGCCGCGGACGCGATGGACGACCTCGACGAGCACATCGCCGCCGCCGAATCGATTATTCTGCGCCAGGCCGGCATGTCCGTCTGGCAGGCGCGCGAAGCCGAGCTCGACGCGCATGAAGATATCGAGCGTGTGCATGTGGCCCACACCATTGAGACGCTGGTGGAACAATCCCCCATTATCCAGCAGGCATTGGCCGCCGACCAGTTGATGATCGTCGGCGCCCGTTACCAGCTCAGCACCGGCAAGGTCGAGGTGCTGAGTTTCTGACCATCAGTCAGGACTTGTTTGCCGGGTGCAATGTGTTCGCGGTACATCTGTGTTAAGAGAGATTGAAGTACACGGAAATCTGAACCAATGCCGCCTACCCTTACTATCCATTATGGATCTGCCACATGTACCGCCAACCCGGCCCTCGCACATCTGCAACAGCAACCCCGCCCAGCAGCAGTGGCAACGACGACAGTATCGCCAGTGCCAGTATCACCCGTATCCCCGTCACCCGCATCTTCCTCCGCATCCCCTTCCCCATCGGATGCCGTCGGCACTGTTCTGGCAGGCAGCACGCAAGCGGTAAGGCTCGAGTCCCAGCTCACAACCAACCGCGTGCACGGGTCCTTCAGCCCCGAACTGCTGATTCTCGACGAACCGACCTCGGGCCTCGACCCGGCGCTGGATCTTACGGTGATGACCATGTTGCGCCAGCTGGCGGATGCAGGCCGAATCCACCATCACGCGGCACACCGAGCATGAGTAACCGGCAAAGCCATTCCGCATCAAACAGACCATCACTCTGGTGATTCGTCAACTGCTTGTGCTCGTCATACTGGGCGCCTGTTCTATGGGATCGGCTTTGTCCGTGCGAGACATCGTCTTCGAGCGAGCGATTTACGACCGCGAGCGCGCGGTGGGCTTGGCGCCCACGTCATACACCGCCTCGAAACTCATCGTGATGGGTTTGCAAACCTTGTTGCAGGCGGCGATTCTGACCACTGCGGTCAGCCTCGGCAAGCCCGGCCCGGACCACGGTGTGGTCACTGATTCCGGCATACCCGAACTGGTGTTGGCGATCTGGCTGACTGCGTGGACTTCCGCATTGTTGGGCGAGGTCGGCTCGGCGTTGGTGAAGTCAGGAGAACAGACGGTGCCATTGCTGGTGGTGCTGGTTATGGCCCAGTTGGTGTTCTCCAGCGGCATGATTACGGTCACTGGCCGCGACAGTCTCGAATTGGTCAGCATGATCTTCCCCGGGCGTTGGGGCTTCTCCGCCGCCGCCTCGGATATCGGGCTCAACGATCTGCTGTATGGCCCCACCAAGGTGCCGATGTTCAAAAAAAGGATGATCTGTGGGAGCGCACCCACGGATCAGTTCTGGTTCAACATTGGCATTCTGGGGATTATGGTGGTCGTCTTCACCATTGTGCTGCGTATTTGCGTCAGCAATGCCGTGGCCAAGATGCGTCGGCATTCGTAGAACCGGATTGCAACTCGCCTGCAACCGGCTTACTTCATTCATTAGGTCAATTATGCGTTCATTTGGTCGCTGGACCCCGATACCGACTATTGAAATGCTGCCATTCCAACACCTCACCATGCCGGCAACCCACCAAATGAACGCATAATTGACCTAATGAATGAACCCAACCCGATATTTGGTGCTACAACGACTGCAAATACTGCCCCAAATGCGGCACCGCAAATTCCAGCTGCCCATGACCTGCCGGGCGAATGAGGTTATCCTTGATAAGAACCGCCCGGTACTTGCTCACCCAGCTTCGACTTCTGCGCGCACGATCCGCAATATCACCCACCTGCGTGGGATTTGGCGAATCCTTGGCCATGGCCGCGAGGAACAGCCTCTCTGCACTGGTGGTGCCATCCAGCGCTGGAGCGCATACGGCATCGTCGAAGGCGAGCAACGCATCGGAAACACCGGTCGACACGTCGTCCGCGGTAATGACATCTGAACCTCGACGCTGCGCAGATTGCCACATGTAGTAGCCAACAAGCTGCACCATGTACGGGTATCCTTCAGACTGGCGAGCGGCTTCAAGCGCATCTTCCCCACTGATGGTCTTGCCGGAATCCGCAACTGTTTCCAGGAACGCATTCTTGACGTCTGGAAGCGGCACGTTATCCAATTCGCGGCGTAGCGCACGGCGCAGGAATGTGGTTACCTCGTTATCCAGCAAATCGTTGACCATATACGGCAAGCCGGCAAATACGATGGCAACGCCCTTCTTATCCTCATCAGGCGTATCACTTTCATCGGCATCCGTAATGACGTGCTGCACGGCTGTAGCAATGGCAACCAAATCATCGTGTGAGGCCGCTTGCGTCTCATCGATGGTGATGAGAATGCCCTTCCCTTTGCCGAGTTTCTTACTGCCCAGCCGCTTGTTCAACGCGTTGCGCAACGTCAGCGGATTGGATTCCGCGGAAAAGTACGCTTGCCCGAGACTCGCCGTGGCAATGCCGGAAATTCCAATGGAAGGACTGATATTGGCCTGATCCAGACGCAATCCCGAAGGCGATAATGCCGCTATGAGTCTCGTGACCAGTCCTGCGGACGCCGTCTCTCCAATGACTTCCCAATGCTGCGCTTTGGCGATGCGCCGAAATTCGGTGAGCATAACCGTCTTTCCGAAGCCGCGCTGCCCGGTGACCAGCATGATGCGCCCAGGAGCCCCTACCCCGTTGGTCAGCGCCTCGGAAAAATCTTCGATAATGGAGTGCCGGCCAATAAGAATCGGCGGCATTTTACCGGCGGTTGGTTTGAAGGGATTGACTGCCATGACCACACTCCTGCCCACAACACATACCATCTGCCACGATTGCGTACCATATTACACGATTGCGTACCAAATTACACGAAATTACACCATATGACACGATTGCGTATCATTGCGTACTCTTTCACACCATCACACACGTCAACACACATCACGCCTCACATAGCCAGCGCAGCTAGCAAACCCTGCCCAGCCAGCACACCCCAATTTGACGTGCCACTCCCCTAGAGTTAAAGGCATGTCACTTGGTTTGAACATCCTCCTGATTTTTGTATTTCTCGTTATCGGTTCCGTGTTCTCCGGCACCGAGTTGGCATTGGTCTCTCTGCGCGGCTCGCAGATCGAGCAAATGGAGCAGGAGGACGCTCGCGGCGCCAAAGTCGCCAAAATCGCACGTGACCCGAACACCTTCCTCTCCACCGTGCAGATCGGCGTGACGCTCTCCGGCTTCCTGTCCGCCTCGTTCGGCGCCTCTTCCATCGCCCCCTACCTGATTCCGGTGGTCGAAAGCTGGGGTGTGCACCCCGGCATCGCCGGCGGCCTGGTGAACATCATCCTGACCCTCATCATCTCCTACTGCTCCATCGTTATCTCCGAGATGGTGCCCAAGCGCATCGCCATGCAGCGCACCGAGCAGATCGCGCGCGCCGTGGTGCCCGCCATCGACGCCTTCGCCGCCGTCTGCCGCCCGATCATCTGGCTCATCGGCAAGAACACGAACGGCATCGTCCGCCTGCTCGGCTTCGACCCGCAGCAGACCGAGTCCGAGGTGTCCGACGACGAGCTGCGCGTGCTGGTCAGCTCCAACACCAACCTCTCCAAGGACGAACGCACGATTCTGGACGATGTGTTCGATGCGTCCGAAACCATCGTCGCCGAGGTGATGCGCCCGCGTGCCGACGTGGTCTTCATCGAGGGCGACCAGCCCCTGGCCGAGGCCGCCGCGTTCGTACGCGACCAGCCGTACTCCCGTTACCCGGTGACCGGCAAGGATTTCGACGACGTGATCGGCTTCGTGCATGTGCGCGATCTGCTGGACGTGCGCGATCCGAACGCCAAGATCGTGCGCGATGTGGTGCGCGAAGGCATCTCCCTGCCCGGCACCTCCAAGCTGCTGCCGAGCCTGGAACTGCTGCGTAAGCGCGGCATCCATCTGGCCGTGGTCATCGACGAGTACGGCGGCACGGACGGCATCGTGACGCTTGAGGATATGACTGAGGAGCTTGTGGGCGATATTCGCGATGAGTACGATCTGCCCAGCGAGAAGGGCGGCGAACGCACCACCCGCACCGCGTTCGTCAATGGTGTGGCCACGATCGAGGCCAGCATGACCATTGAGGACTTCGCCGATCTGACCGGCATCGAATTGGAGGACGGCCCGTACGAGACGGTCGCCGGCTACTTCCTGTCCAAGACCGGCAAGATGGGTGCGATGGGCGACGTGCTGCATTCCGACGACGGCTACAACATGGTCATCACCAAGGTGGATGGCCGCCGCATCGAAACCATCGAAGTCCGCAAAGCCGGTGCCCCGGACCATGCGCCACTGCCGGAGGAACCCCAAACCGACGACGCCAACTAACCGCGTTTTGCAAAAACTCTCACTGAGCCGCTGCCAGTGAGAGTTTTTTGCAATTGGTCCTAATAGTCACGTGATATTCACCACCTATTTGTTCGGCCCGGGGCAGAACCGCAGATCGTAGAATTGAAGAGCAACGTTCCACCGATAGAAAGAAGGAACATTATGACACTTGCATTTGTTATGCCGGGCCTTGATGAAGCGGCCAGTGAGAAGGCCATCGCCATCCTGCAGAACCGACTGAGCCAGGAGCAGGAGGCCGCTCTGGTCCTGAAGCACGCACACTGGAACGTGACCGGCCCGAACTTCATCGCCGTTCACGAGATGCTTGACCCCGAGGTCGAGGCCGTGCTGGCTCAGGCCGACGAGACCGCCGAGCGCATCGCCACTCTGGGCGGCACCCCGGACGGCCGCGCGGACGCCATCGTGCGCAACCGCACATGGAAGTCGTTCGACGCCGAGGGCCGCGTAGGCACCGAGGAGTACCTCAAGGCGCTGATCGAGTACTACGACGCCTTCATCGCCGACGACCGCAAGGCCATCGCTGAGCTGGATGAGCTGGACGTCATCAGCTCCAACGTCATCCAGGATCACGTGCAGGAACTCGAAAAGTTCCAGTGGTTCATGCGCTCTCACCTGGCATAAGTAAAAGCTGTATTCCGTGGCTCCCCTCAAAGAGGGGAGCCACTTTCGTCTCACGTGAAATAGAGAGTCTCCACATACATAAGTTGGAAAAGTGTATAAAACTCCCCATTTTGAGGTTGGAAAACGTAGCCAAAACCGCATTCTTATGGTTGGAAAAGTGTAAAATATGCTCTATAAACAGTTGGAAAACGTGCCCAGCATAGATGCAAGGCCTACAAATGACTGGAGATTCTCATGCTGCGAAGAAAAATCGAGACACAGCTGGAAGCTTGGAGATCCGCGCCGAAACGCACTGCACTGCTGGTCACCGGAGCCCGTCAGATTGGCAAAACCTATATCATCAGGCACTTTGCCCAACAGCATTACGACCATATCGCCGAGCTCAATTTCATCGAGAACCCCGGCCTCGTTGCATTATTCGACCGGCCCCGCGATGCCAAAAACCTACTGATGAGGCTGGAACTGGCCGTAAATACGCCATTAGTACCCGGCAAAACCCTGATTTTCTTTGACGAGGTCCAGCGTTGCAAGGAAATGGTCACCGCAATTAAGTTCCTTGTAGATGATGGTCGGTTCGATTACGCGCTTTCCGGCTCGCTACTTGGAGTCGAGCTCGAAGATATACGCTCGGTACCGGTCGGGTACCTGACCGAGCTGGATATGTATCCACTGGATTTCCAAGAGTTCTGCTGGTCGCAGCATATCGGCAACGACGTATTCAACATGCTTGCCGAATGCTTTGCCAAGCACCAGGAAGTGGATGAGTTCATCCATCAACAGCTCATGGAGCTGTACTCCAAATATCTGGTCATCGGCGGCATGCCTGCCGCGGTCGACTCGTTCGTGGCAAACGGCAGCGTTGCGGACGTGCGCACTATACAAGAGAACATAAAGCGTGAATATCGCCGCGATATCAGCCAATACGCGCGCAAAGAAGACCGGCTGCATATCCGCGCTATCTACGATTTGGTGCCCAGCGAGTTAAATAACCCAAACAAGCGCTTCACCTTCGCCAAAATCGAAAAGAACATGAGATTCCAATCGGTTGCTTCCGATTTCGATTGGCTGGTCAATGCGGATGTAGCCGTCGCCGCGTACAACGTGGACGAACCGTGCACACCGTTGGAGATGAGCAAGGAACGTAACCTCTTCAAACTCTTTTACAACGACGTGGGTCTGCTTACCGGCTCGTTTCTCAAGAAAACCGCGCTCGACGTACTCGACGGCAACCCTGATATCAACTACGGTTCAATCTATGAAAATGCGGTGGCCCAAGAGCTACGCGCTCACGGATTTGACCTGTACTACTACAACAGTAAGAAGCTTGGCGAGCTCGATTTCCTCATCCAAGACCGCAACGATCACGTGCTGCCGATTGAGGTGAAGTCCGGCAAATCCTACAAACGCCATCGCGCAATGGACAACGTGCTCGCCCACCCTGAATACCATCTCAATACAGGCTATGTGCTTGGCCCGTGCAACGTCTCAGTCGAAGGGAATGTAACCTACCTGCCTGTATACATGGCCGGCATGTTCCATAACGAATGACGGGCCGCACACTTAGTCAACAAGTACAGGCCGGTTAGATGGTTCGGACTGGTCAGAAGGCCCGTTCTGATCAGTTAGGTCGGTCTGATCGGACTGGCTGGATTGGTTGGTCTGAGTAGCTCGGCTGGACCGATCGGTTCGCCCTTGCTGGCCTTCACACTGCTTCAGCTCCAGCTGAAGTTCGCTGATGCGCCGTTCGAGTTCATCGGTGAGCGGGTGTCCGGCGGCCATCGAGATGGTGGCGCATTCGGACCATGCGAACGAATCCGATCAGGCCATCAGCCACATCGCCGGCACTGAAGCCTGACCTGTCATCGTCACAGCACCACGCGGCGGTTGAGGTCGCGGCGTAGCGTCTTCCAGCCGGGTAGGTAGGCGGTCATGCGGCGTTGGAATCCGGCGCCGTGGCCGCTTTCCCACAGATGCGTCATCTCATGGACCAAGACGTATTCCAGGAATTGCGGTTCCATCACTCCCAATTGAAGGTTCAGACGGATGCGGCCGGTTCGCGGCGTACACGATCCCCAGCGCGAGGTCATGACCCGTAGCGTGATATGCGTGGGCTGCCGGCCAATAACCGGCCCCCACTTGGCCAGCAGCTGTGGCAACGCGGCGTTGATCGCGGCCGCCGCTTGTCGTTTGCGTTCGTCGGTCCAGATTTGGGAGCGGTCAAAATACGGTTGGACATTCGTACCGGCTTGGCCTGGCCCGGCGTCACCAATTCCCGGACGACTGATATCACCGGTTTTCGGACGACCGGCAACGCCTCCATCATGGCCGCTGACACCAGCTACGCCACGACCTCCGTTCTCGAAGCCGGCACCCTCGTTCAATGCCATGATGGAGCGCCGTTGCGCCTCAGCCATGCGCTGCTGCTGGGCAAGAATCCACGAATGTCGCTCTTTGACGAAATCCGCGATACGACTCTCGCTCATCCGCATCGGTGCGGAGATTTCGACGCGGCCGCTCGGCGGTTTGATGCGCAGATACAGGTTTTTGATGGGTTTGCGCGTCAGGTGCAGATGGATGCCATCAATATCCAACGACTGCTCGGCGGCAGCGGACCGAACGGATTTCGGCGCACCGGACTTCGGAGCGGTGGATTGACGACGGCGATAAGGCATGCAAGTCATTCTCGCACAACGGCGGACAACAAGCGGCACACAATGCCGCCCCTCACGAATCGGCAACCGCCACTTACCCCCCCACGCGCACGCCCTGTCCTCCCATGATTCACCCATCCCATTGAGCGAAAGTGACATCTATGTCAAAATCACGCAATAGAATGAGTTCCTATTGAGTGAAACTGACATAAATGTCAAATCCACGCGATAGCGGCATGGGAACAGGACATTGATCGGAGAATACGATGCGCATCTCCAGGGATAAGTACCTGAACGATCTCGTCGCCCGCAAAGGCAACGGCATGGTCAAGGTCGTCACGGGCGCGAGGCGCTGCGGCAAGACCTATCTCCTGTTCGACCTGTTCGAGGACCATCTGCGCGCGCAGGGCGTGAACGACGACCACATCATCGAGATCGCACTGGACGATCTGATGTACGAGCGCTACCGCGACCCGCTCGCCCTGTACGACTATGTGAGATCCCGTATCACGAATCGCGAGGAACCGTACTACGTGCTGCTGGACGAGGTGCAGTACGCGATCTCGGACGAGGAGATGCGCGGCGAGGAACCGCCCCGTCTGTACGGGGTGCTCAACGGGCTGCTGCGCATGCGCAACGTGGACGTGTACGTGACGGGCAGCAACTCGAAGATGCTGTCCACCGACGTGATGACCGAGTTCCGCGGCCGCGGCGACGAGGTCCGCGTCCGCCCCCTGTCGTTCGTCGAGTTCATGCAGGCGTACGACGGCGACGTCCAACACGGCTGGGCCGAATACGTGACGTTCGGCGGCATGCCGCTCACCTTGTCCATGAGAAGCGACGAGCAGAAGTCCCTCTATCTGAAGAACCTGTTCGAGGAGACCTATCTCAAGGACATCGTCTCGCGCAACAGGCTGCGCAGGTCGCAGGAGCTCGACGACCTGGTCGACGTGCTGGCCTCCTCCATCGGCGCCCTGACCAATCCGCCCAAGATCAAGGCCACGTTCGCCAGCGTGCTGCATTCCGGCATCAGCACGAACACCATCATGCAATACATCGGCCATCTCGAGGACGCGTTCGTCATCGAGGAGGCGAGACGGTTCGACGTCAAGGGACGCAAGTACATCGGCAGCCCGAAGAAATACTATTTCGAGGACATGGGGCTGCGCAACGCGCGACTGGGGTTCCGCCAGATCGAGCAGACGCACATCATGGAGAACATCGTGTACAACGAGCTGCGAACACGCGGCTACAACGTCGATGTGGGCGTGGTCGACCGGCGCGGCGCCCGCGAAGGTGTGCCGTACCGCAAACGCCTCGAGGTCGATTTCGTGGCGAACCTCGGCAACCGGCGCTGCTACATCCAATCCGCGTACCAACTGCCCACACCGGAGAAGGTCGCGCAGGAGAAGGCCTCGCTGCTCGAGATCGACGACAGCTTCCAGAAGATCGTCCTCGTATGCGACGTGGTCAAACCCGTCCGCGACGAGCACGGCATCCTCACGATGAGCGTCTACGATTTCCTCCTCGACCCGGACAGCCTGACGATGTGACGCCGGCCGGTCGGCAAATGCCCCGGAACGCAGACCCCCTTATCGGGGCTTGGCATCATCACGTATCCGCCCGGTCCGCCGCAAACCTCAAACACTCAAGTGGCACATGGCAAGATACCAAGTCACATCGGGGTGCCCGGCCGCACTTCGGAATCGCAAGGCACCGAGAATCATCCCGCCATTCGATCCGCGCCACGTCAAGCAGAGGAAGATGAACAGTAGGCCAACCATGTCGGAATTATGTTCAAAAGTCATTGAACGTTTTTCATTTCGTGTTTTAATGGAGGCATGAGCAATGAAGAGCAGCGGTCACGGACCGCCAGACGCCAGCCGGTCGGCACGGTCGTCTTCGATTTCGATGGGACGATCAGCCTGGGCGACGGGCCTGTGCGTTCCTACGCGCGCCATGCCTTCGCCCGGTTGCCCGCGGGGTTGCGCGAACGGGCCGTCAGGACGCTGGATCTCTATCTTGGCGGCGCCGTCACGGATGATGGCCGGCATTGGAACGACGGTTACGATGTGGTGAGCGACACGTGCGCGGGCCATGTGCCGGCGGATGGGTTGCAGCAGGCGTATCTTTCCAGCCGGGACGAGCTGGCCCGGGGTCTTGTCCATGTGGACATGCCGCAGGGTCTTCCCGGTTTCCTGGACGATCTGGGTTCGTTGGGCTGCGTTCGCGTGCTGTTGACCAATTCGCCGCTGCATGGGGTGCGCGAGACCGTCGGACGGTTCGGGCTGGAGGGTCGTTTCGACCTGATCGTCGACGGGGCGGGCAAACCCGGACGCTGGGGCGATCATATCGCCGCGTTCGACCGTCTCGCGGGACGTGGGCGCCTGTTGAGCATCGGCGACCATTGGGACAACGACATCGCCCCGGTGCTCGCCGCGGGCCGCGAGGCCGCGTACATCGGCGGCACGGGCCGGCATGGCGGCGCGACGTACCGGACGGCGCTCCTTCCCGACATGTACGGGGCGATATTGGAGGGATGCGCGTCATGGGACAGGTGAACGCGAACGGGCCGGCCGAATCGATCCTCGCCCGCATCCGGCTTGCGTTGGACGCGTTGGATCCGGCGCAGCGCAAGGTCGCGCGCTTCTTCCTGGAGAACTCCGACGTCATCGGGGACCTGCCCATCGCGACGGTCGCGCGCGAGACGGGCGTGTCGGCGGGCACGGTGGTGAGGACCTGCGCCGATCTGGGGTGCCACGGGTACCGGGAGATGAGGATCCTCATCGCACGCGACAACGCGATCAGAAGCCTGCTGGAGCAGCGCGGGCACGCGCGGGCCGACGGGGAGGCCGGCTCGGAGGGCGAGCGGATCATCGCCAGGATCCGGGGCATGCTCGACATGCTGCGGGAGCTGCCCGACTGCCTCGACGCCGGGGCGTTCAACCGGGCGTTGGAGATGATCCGCGACGCGCGGGGCATCGTCATCGTGGCATCGGGCCTGTCCAGCGGGGTCGCGGCGAACCTTGAAAGCCGTCTCCTGCGGTACGGCCGTCTCGTAACCTTCGTCCGGGACCCGCTGGGCCAGGACATCAGCGCCTCCCTGCTCAAACCGGGCGACCTGATCATCGCGATCTCCGGTTCCGGGGAGAACAGGCACACCGTCCACGCGGTCGAGGTCGCCACGGCGAACGGGGCCGACGCGTTGGCGATCACCAGCTTCGCGAACTCCTCCCTGGCCACGCGGGCCACGACGACCCTGGTCGCGTCCACGCCGGCCACCACGTTCAACGACGAGCTCATCGACACGTCGCGTCTTCCCCTGGACATCGTCATCGAATCCCTGACCGGGCAGCTGGGCAGGGGCGAGGAGGACCCGGGGGTCATCTCACAGATTTCCGAACACCTGGACAGATAGGAGCCGCAACACCACACCTCACCCATCATCCGGCGCCGGCATCGGCCGGACGCCAGTCTTCCTTTCATCATCCGCCGCGGGTCCCGCCGTGGGCCCGCGCATCATCCATCATCACACGGAAATCCTTTTTTCACAACGAAAACCCATTGAGGAAGGTCGAACCATGCCTTTTTCCATCCAGAACAAGATGCTGAGGACCATCGCGGTCGCCGCCACCACGGTCGCGTTGTGCGCCACGATGGCCGCCTGCGGCTCGTCGAAGGGTTCCGACTCCGCCGACAAGGCGCTGGAACTCCAGTTCGTGCCCACCAACAACGACGGCAGCATGCAGGCCAAGGCCAAGCCCTTCGCGGACTACCTGTCGAAGAAGCTCGGACGCAAGGTCGATGTGACCCTCGCCACCGACTACACGACCATCGTGGAGGCCATGTCCTCGCACAAGGTCGACATCGGCATCATGCCGCCCGCCGCCTACGTGCAGGCGCGCGACAAGCAGGCCGCCAAGGCCATCCTCACCTCCGAGCTGGGTGCCTACGACCGCACCACCGGCAAGCCGGTCGAGGGCAAGTTGTCCGGATCGTTCAAGGGCGAGGTGCTCGTGCGCGCCGACAGCGACCTGAAGAAGCTGACCGACCTCAAGGGCAGGAAGATCGCCACGCTGAGCCCCTCCTCCGCCAGCGGCTACATCTACCCGGTGGTCGAATTGAAGAAGGCCGGCGTCGACCCGACCACGCAGTCCACGCTCACCACGGTCAACGACATCCCCAGCGAGATCACCTCCGTGCTCGAGGGCCAGCAGGACGCCTGCTTCGTGTTCGAGGGCGCGCGCAACGTGTTCGCCTCCAAGTTCGCCGGCAAGGACCTGTTCAAGGAGCTGCGCGTCCTCTACCTGACCGAGGGCGACATCCCGAACGACGCCATCGCCGTCCAACCGTCGATGGACCAGGCCCTGCAGGACAAGATCAAGCAGGCGTTCCTCGACATGCCCAACGACGAGGAGGGCAAGACCGCCATGGCCATGTGGGGCCACAAGGGCTACACGCAGGCCGAGGAGAAGAACTACGACACCATCGAGGAATACATCAAGGAAGCGGCCAACTGACCGTTGACGGGGGCGGCCGCCCGTCCACGCGACGCCGGCGGCCGTCCCTTTGCCCGTTACGGGGAAAGGAAAACCCATGATCGAGATACGTGGCGTGACCAAGGAATACGGCAACGGCGTGCTGGGCCTCAACGACGTCAACCTGACCATCCGGGACGGCGAGTTCGTCGCCATCATCGGCCCCAGCGGCGCGGGCAAGAGCACGCTGCTGCGCTCCATCAACCGACTCAACGACATCACCGGCGGCGACATCATGATCGACGGCCAGTCGATTACCAAGGCCAGCCGCAGACAACTGAGGGCGATGCGCTGCTCGATCGGCATGATCTTCCAGCAATTCAACCTCGTGGGCAACAGCACCGTCCAGAAGAACGTGCTGTCCGGCCGGCTGGGCCGGTACGGGACCCTCAAGTCACTGCTCGGCCTCTTCCCGGAGTCCGACTACCAGCTGATCGACGACGCGTTGAAGACCGTGGGCCTCGCGGACAAGGCCCAGACGAGAAGCGACCAGCTCAGCGGCGGCCAGCAGCAGCGCGTCGCCATCGCCCGCACCCGCGTCCAACAGGCCAGGATCGTGCTCGCCGACGAGCCGGTCGCCTCCCTGGACCCGGTCACCTCCGAGACGATCCTCACCGACCTCAAACGCATGAACCAGGACGACGGGACCACGGTGCTCATCAGCATCCACTCCGTCGGCTTCGCCAAGAAATACGCCGACCGGATCATCGGCATGCGCCGGGGAACGGTGGTGTTCGACGGCACCCCCGCCCAACTCACCGACGACATGTTCCGCCACATCTACGAGGGCGACGACGCCGGGAAGACGGGTGAGCGATCATGACCCGCACACCGTCGGCCGGCCGCCCCCTGAAGGACACGGTGCACCGGAACCTGTGGAAACGGCTCGCCACCGTTATAGTGTTCGTCGTCTGCTTCCTCGCCGCGAAGGACGCGACCGAGACCGACTTCGGCGAGGCGATCGCCAACATGGGGCAGGCCGCGGATTTCTTCTCGAACCTCCTGTCGCCCGAC
Organism: Bifidobacterium sp. FKU; assembly: GCF_026016385.1. Lineage (NCBI taxonomy): Bacteria > Bacillati > Actinomycetota > Actinomycetes > Bifidobacteriales > Bifidobacteriaceae > Bifidobacterium > Bifidobacterium sp. FKU. The sequence goes on along the minus strand of NZ_CP092888.1, from coordinate 21,829 downwards.
TGGGCGTATTTCGCCAAGGTGTGGATGCCCCTCGTCCAGACGATCCGCATGTCCGTGGTGGGCACGTCGCTGGGACTCCTGTTCGGCGTGCCGTTCGCGTTCCTGTGCACCAGCAACGTGACGGGCAACCGCGTGGTCGCCATGGTCGCCCGCGTGGTCATGGACATCATCCGCACGATCCCCACGCTGCTGCTCGCCGCCCTGGTCGTCGCGTTCATGGGCATCGGACAGGTCAGCGGCATCATCACCATCGCCGTGTTCACCTTCGGCATCGTCGGCCAGCTGATCTACCAGTCGATCGAGATCTCCGACCCCGGCCCCGTCGAGGCCGCCCGCTCCGTGGGCGCCAACCGCATGCAGATCGCCACATGGTCGATCCTCCCGCAGATCGGGCAGGACATCGCCAGCTACGCCATGTACGCCTTCGAGATCAACATCCGCGCCTCCGTGATCCTCGGATACGTGGGAGCCGGCGGCGTGGGCGTCCTGCTGAACTCCTCACTCAGCCTGATGCGCTACGACCGCGTGTCGCTCGTCATACTCACCGTTCTCGTGCTCGTCGTCATCGTCGACTGGGTCAGCGAGATCATCAGAAAGAGGCTCCGCTGATGCGTATCCGTCTCACCGCACACCACCTCATGGCCGCCCTCATAGGCATCGCGGTCATCGTCTGCTTCGCGACCACCAACTGGTCCGACAAGGCCCCCATGTCCTGGACCTCCCTGTCGGACACCATCAGCCAACTGTTCCACCCCGACTGGTCGTACGTCTACGACGGCAGCGGCGAGGACCTAGTCAGCCTCATGCTCCAGACCATCTGCATCGCCTTCCTGAGCATGGTCATCGCCACGGTCATCGCGTTCCCCTGGTCCTTCATCAGCGCGACCACCCTGTGGCGGCACACCCCCGCCGTCGCCGGCGCGGCGAAGTTCGTGACCGACCTGCTCAGGGCGTTCCCCGAACTCGTGTACGCCATCATCTTCGTCAAGGTGGTGGGCCCCGGCCCCGCGGCCGGCGTCCTCGCCCTGGGCGTCCACATGGTCGGCATGCTGGGCAAATTGTACGCCGAGAACATCGAATCCATGGACAACGGGCCCGCCGAAGCCATGGAATCGGTCGGCGCCAACTTCTGGAAGACCACGTTCTTCGGACGCATCCCCCTGCTCATGCCCATCTTCGCGTCACTGTCCCTCAACCACTTCGAGATTGCGGTGCGCAGCGCCGCCACCCTCGGCCTGGTCGGCGCCGGCGGCATCGGCGCACCCCTGATCTTCGCCATCCAAAGCCGCCAATGGAGCAGGGTCAGCATCATCCTGCTGGGCATCATCATCGTGGTCGCGCTCATCGACGCGGCGACCGGATGGCTACGCAAGAAACTCCTCTAAAAGGCCTGCCACATGACCACGATCACAATCCTCGCCACCAGCGACCTGCACGGCTTCCTGCCCGACACCCTCGCGGACGTGCCCGGCGACCCGTCCGCCGCGAACGCCCACGCGGCCGGCATACTCGCCGCACACGCCGCCAAGCGGATGACGGGCGTGGACGACGCCACGCTGCTCATCGACGCCGGCGACTACCTGCTAGGAAGCGCCTACGCCACCTTCACCGCCCGATCTGCCGAGAGGGAATCCCCGCTCACCCGCGTCGCCTCCGCCTGCGGCTACACCGCCATGGCCCTGGGCAACCACGACTTCGACCACGGCACCGCACTGCCCGCAAGCCAGAACCCCCACCTGCACGAACGGCTCCTGTGCTGCAACGTGACGGACGAGGAAGGCCACCCGATCTTCCATCCATACCGACTCGTCCAAGCCCGGGGCATCCGTGTGGGCATCGTGGGCGCGGTTACCGGAGCCCTGCCCCAACTCACCGCGTTCCGCAACACACAGCACATCCACGTCCTGGACGCGGTCGAAAGCATCAGGACCACCGTCAACCGGATACGCGCGGACGTGGACCTGCTCATCGTCGCCTACCACGGCGGCATCGAATGCGACATGGCCAGCGGACGACCCACGCAATACGACACCGGCGAGGACCAGGCATACCGCATCCTCTCCACCATCCCCGGCATCGACGGGCTGATCTGCGGACACCAACACCGCACCAACCACGGCGAATGCCGCGGCATCCCCTACGTGCAACCCGGATACCAGGGAAACTCCGTCGGATTCATCTCCTACCAGTTCAAGGAAAGGCGAATCAGCCGGCACGAGACCGCGATGCTGCACCCGACCACTGACAAGCTGGAACCATTGGATCCGACGACGATGAACCTCAAGCTGGACGAATACAGGACCTGGCTGGACCAGCCCATCGACACCGGACGGTTCGGTGAATACATCACGCTGAAAACCGGCATCAGACTCCAACGATTCATCTGGCGGAAAACCAGCGACGGAACCACGACCATCCGCGAATTCCACCACAGCTTCCCCAAACCCTACACCGTATCCGTGTTCCGCCTGACCTGGGAAGAACTCCGGACCTGCACTGACCAAGGCCTGATACAAGCCGACATGATCCCCGCAACGGAAGCACCGTTGGGCGGATACCAAGTCATCACCAACACACCCGAGGCATTCCCCACATACCGACTGGAAAGCCGAACAGTGGACAACCTCTTCGACGAATACCTACACTGGCTGGAGCAATAAGGGTTTGGGGAGATAAGTCGTGCTCCGGCTTCTTCTCCCTAAACCTCAGTTTCATATGACGTATGCACGCGACGATCATGTCGAACAGCGCTATGGGCCATGAGCCTACGCGCCGCATGTAATCCTGGATTCGCAGTGCCGGTCACATGCGGTGATTCTTTGGTGGCTCGCCCTGATCATAGAAATATAGGGTCCGCAACCCCGTATCCCTTTTCTAGAGTGTGTTTACACTAGTTGGGTTTTTGGCTGTGTATTGGACATCTCTGTGCAGGGCGGGAGGTGTAACCGCAGCATTACGGTGTGAGAACGCAAGGTTACGTAGCTGGGCATTGGCTGTGGCGTTGCTGAACATTGACCGCTGTGTTGCTGGACATTGACCGCCGCGCCGGCAATCATGGCGCAAGCGACAATCACGACACGCCGTTATTGACATACCGCCGTTCAATGGTATTGTAATCACTTGTGCGCTTTTGAAGCGTATGGATCGGGCCCGTAGCTCAGCTGGTTAGAGCGCATCCCTGATAAGGATGAGGTCGGAGGTTCAAGTCCTCCCGGGCCCACAGGAAAAATGAAGCGGCCGCGAGCCGCTCTTTTTTTCTCACGGGGCTATAGCGCAGCTGGTAGCGCATCTGCTTTGCAAGCAGAGGGTCGCCGGTTCGAACCCGGCTAGCTCCACGGTCAGGGTTTTCAGAGAAATCTGGAAACCTTTTTTTTCATGCGAAAACGGCGGAATACCAACGATTTCAGGGCATACAGCGCAAACAGAGAATGTACGAAAAAGTACGCCAACGTCAACATTTCAGGTACCCGACGAGGTACCCGGAATGGGTACCCAACGAACGATACTGTAACCATGCGCACCGAAAAGAAAAAACATTTGGGTCAGTCACCCACCGGACCGACCGGGATTCCTACAGGGCCAGATACACCCACAACGGTGAGGTCATCACGAAAACGTTCAAGGACGAACGTTCGGCACAGGCGTGGCTGAGCGCCGAAAAAGCCCTCGTAGAGGCCGATAGGGCTGGAATCCAACGTGGAGTAGCCCAGCCGACCGTAAACGGCAGGAAGAGGCCGTAAGGTAGCGTAGAACGCTATTATGCGATTACGTCATGGAAGAATTCGCACCCACATGGCTCAACTATTCTTCCGACGGAGCCGAACTAACCGCAGGAAGCAAAAGAAAGCATCGGGAATACCTTGCGCATCTGTCCCACGCATTCTTCTGGAAATATCCCCTAACAAAAATAACCACCGAAGACATAAACCGGTGGCTAGCCAATTTAGACAATTTCGGGGGAGCGACGCCCCGCAAGAAAACGTTCCACCTCTTGAAAGCCGTGTACGCGAAGGCAGTGGCCGAGGGAGCCGTAGACAAATCACCCGTCACCATGAAAGCCCCGCAATCCCAAAATCCCGGCAAGCTCAAATACCACCGGCCACAGCCGAGGAACTTCAAACCATCTATGCCGCCATGCCCGACACGACACGAATCTCCGTATGGCTGGGGGCCATCCTTGGCCTACGAATCGGAGAAGTGGTCAGCCTGCACGTGTGGCTGATGGCGGTCATCGTCATCAGCCTCGCACCCGCGATGCACTCCATCGCGGCCGACATCGTCGTGATGGCAATCGCCATCTGGGCGATGACACCCAGCCGTCGATAACGGCCAGCCCGTCCGAGTTTCAACACCCGGACGGGCCTTTCTTGTTTGCAAGTGCATGGCCGCTACTGCTTTTTCTGTGGTCTGCCATACTTGTGCACTAACGCGGCCAAAAGTATTGCTACGAAATAGATGTAGACGAGAAATCTGCTGAGAGACCCGTTGAATATCAACATAACGGCTACTGGCACTATAAGCGCTGTCGTAAGAATAACCGAAAGCTTTATGTTCTGTGTTTTAAGGCACGACCACACAAACAATATCAATGCCACAACGGCAGTAATCAGATACGCGACCGCGAATGGGGTCATGGCCCCGCGCTTGATCTCCGTTGCTCCACTAATTGAGCAAGAAGCGAACAGCCATGCACAGAGCCATGACTTCCAATCCCACTTTTTCATCACAGTAATGCCTTACAACTGCATCACATGATTTCAGATTTCAACGGTGGGAATTCCCAAGCCAGTGTGAGGCATACTCCCTTTCCTTGAGCAACTGCGCCGATGATTTTTGTGGCGAGATCAGCAAAGAATCCGATGCCCAAGACAGCGACGCCTCCAGCGATTATGGTACCGACGGGCCCACTGATTGCCGAGGCAACTGCGGTGAATGCTGCGGCAAGAGCCGCCGGGCTAACCGAGGAAGCCGCGAAAAGCGCTGCCGCGAATCCTACGGTGAAATCTATGTAGGAGATGTATACGCCGCTGCAACTGGCATAGGTCGTTGGAAGCGACTCTATGTCTTGGATGTCCTCCGTGGGTGGATTGAGGACGTTATCGACCAGGAACACATATTCTGCATCGGAGAAACCGTAATCGGTCTTCAGTTGCTCCTCTGACAGCGAGACGGTGAGACGATCACCTTCAAAGCTGAAATATTCACCGACATCAACGATTTTCCAGAGCAGGTTCTCAAGTTCCGTATCCACTGACGGTACTGCACAAGGAACGTAGCCATCGGACTGAGCATCCGGGACACTTGCATTCGCAACGGGAGCCACCACCAACAATGTCGCCATCGACAAGATACAGGCGATGATTCGTGCGAGGTATTTCCTTACTTTTTTCATTTGATTCTTCCTTGAATCGTTGATTTACCCGGCTCTTCCGATTTTGGTGTGTAAGGGCCGTGCGGTTTCATTCGTTGTGTGAAAGAAAAAGTGAAGGATACCATGCGGCTTGGCATTGAGTTTAGCACGTTCGACGGATGGGTGTTGCTCGGCCTGGACGGATTGGAGTTGCGTCCCCTGGTGCAACGGCACCTGGCCATGGGCACTCGCGGGGGCGTGTGGCAGTGCCATATCACACCAGACCTGCTGTTGGTCTATCTCATAGAGAAGGACGTGCTGGTGCTCACTCTGACCCGAACGGGCACCCATAGTGATCTTTTCGGAAAATAACGGGATACGGACAAAGGAAAGCCGGGACAGGGGCCCGACCAAGGCAGGGTGGGCAGCACAAGGCACCCAATGTCGTGATACACCGAGAAAACGGCGAAATAGCAACAAACACCGGGAATCCCTGGCTCCACGGTCAGGGTTTTCGGCGGAGTCCGAAAGCCCTTTCTCATATCAAAACGGCGAAGTACCAATGATTTCAAAGTATACGGTGAGAACGGCGAACATACGGAAGTCCGTAAATGTCGGCGTTTTGGGTATCCACCGAGATACTCAAAATGGGTACCCGATGAACGACACTGGAACCATACGCACAGGAAAGAAATCTTTCGACTCCGTCATACCAATTCTGGCGCAACAGAGCCTAACAGAAACCAGCGTTTTACATACGATGTAAAACGCTATATACATGATGTGTTGTTTTCTATAGACAAGGGATATATGATATGAACGTCTTCCAAGGAAGGAGCCAAAGATGAGCGGAACGACAACCACCGTTAACGTCCGAATGAACGCTGAGCTGAAAAAACAAGCCGAGGAACTGTTCGAGGAGCTGGGCATGAACCTGACCACCGCAGTCAACATATTCATCCGCCAATCCCTGCGACAGGGCGGCATACCGTTCAACGTCTCGTTGGATGAGCCGAACAGGGAGACCGTCTCCGCCATGTTGGAGGCGAAGCGAATCGCAAGGGACGGGAACGTGAAGGGCTACCGGGACCTGAACGCCTTGTTCAAGGACTTGGACGCATGAGCGGCATCCAGTACACGGTCAAGACCACGTCCAGATTCAGGAAGGACTTCAAACTCGCCAGACGACGCGGACTGGACGCCGGCCTTTTCAAACAGGTTGTATCCATTCTGTCCGAGGGCGGCACACTGCCCGACCGATATCATGACCATGCGCTTACAGGCAATATGACCGGCTTCAGGGAGTGCCATATCACACCAGACCTGCTGTTGGTCTATCTCATAGAGAAGGACGTGCTGGTGCTCACTCTGACCCGAACGGGCACCCATAGTGATCTTTTCGGAAAATAACGGGATACGGACAAAGGAAAGCCGGGACAGGGGCCCGACCAAGGCAGGGTGGGCAGCACAAGGCACCCAATGTCGTGATACACCGAGAAAACGGCGAAATAGCAACAAACACCGGGAATCCCTGGCTCCACGGTCAGGGTTTTCGGCGGAGTCCGAAAGCCCTTTTTCATGCCAAGATCCAGCAACACCAAGGTTCCGTCAATCGTGCCGGCGTCCGGTCCACAACCATGCGATTGCGCATCGCACTCAACCTGCGCCATGACGCCTCTTGCGCGCTGCGCTGAACGCTTTCCCGTTATCCGAGCGCCCTCTATGCAACACAGGGTCGGGTGCATAGAATAAGAACGTCTTATCTATCTATCGAATCGAGGAGAACAATGCTCACTGACGAGTACGTCAAGCGCGTCTACAACCAGGTCGTGGCCCGCGATGGCGATCAGCCCGAATTTCTGCAAGCCGTCTACGAAGTGCTCGACACCCTTCAGCCGGTCGTCGCAAAGCACCCGGAATACGAGAAGAACGGTGTGCTCGAGCGCATCGTCGAACCTGAGCGCGTGGTGAAGTTCCGCGTCGCCTGGACCGACGACGAAGGCAAGGTGCAGGTCAACCGTGGTTACCGCGTGCAGTTCAATTCCGCCATCGGCCCGTACAAGGGCGGCCTGCGCTTCCACCCGACCGTCAACGAGAGCGTCATCAAGTTCCTCGGTTTCGAGCAGATCCTGAAGAACTCCCTGACCACGCTGCCGATGGGCGGCGGCAAGGGCGGCTCCGACTTCAACCCGAAGGGCAAGTCCGACGCGGAAGTCATGCGCTTCTGCCAGGCCTTCATGACCGAGCTGTGCCGTCACATCGGCCAGTTCACCGACGTTCCCGCCGGCGACATCAACGTCGGTGGCCGTGAGATCGGCTACCTGTTCGGCCAGTACAAGCGCATCCGCGACGAGTACTCCGGCGTCCTGACCGGCAAGGGTCTGGAATTCGGCGGCTCCCTGGCCCGCACCGAGGCCACCGGTTACGGCGTGTGCTACTACACCCAGGAAGCCCTGCGCGTGCTGCGCAACGACTCCTTCAAGGGCAAGACCGTCGTGATCTCCGGTGCCGGCAACGTGGCCATCTACGCCGCGCAGAAGGCCGAGGAGCTGGGCGCCAAGGTCGTGACCGTGTCCGATTCCAACGGCTATGTCTACGATCCGAACGGCATCGACGTCGCCGTGGTCAAGCAGATCAAGGAGGTCGAGCGCGGCCGTATCAAGGAGTACGCCGAGCGCGTTCCGTCCGCCGAATACCACGAGGGTTGCTCCGGCGTGTGGACCGTGCCGTGCGACATCGCGCTGCCGTGCGCCACTCAGAACGAAATCGACGAGGAATCCGCCAAGGCTCTTGTAGCCAACGGCTGCAAGGTGGTGTGCGAGGGCGCCAACATGCCTTCCACCCCCGAAGCCATCGAGGTCTACAAGTCCAATAAGCTGCTGTACGGCCCGGCCAAGGCCGCCAACGCCGGTGGCGTGGCCGTCTCCGGTCTGGAGATGAGCCAGAACAGCTACCGTCTGAGCTGGACCTTCGAGGAGGTCGACGCCAAGCTTAAGTCCATCATGGAATCCATCGTCGCCAACTCCCTGGCCGCCGCCAAGGAGTACGGCGAGGAAGGCGATCTGATGGCCGGCGCCAACATCGCCGGCTTCGTCAAGGTTGCCAACGCCATGGTTGCCCAGGGCGTGCTGTGACGCTTGCCGCTAAGCAGTACTAAGCAGTAGCGTAATGCCCTTGCTTCCCCGTGAGGAGGCAAGGGCATTGCTATATGTACAACGAGCAACAAGTGCTATCCCCAAATACGTAAGCATTACGCACCACTATACGAGTGAATTCTTGGATATGATCATCAATCCAATCTATCTGCTTTCAGAGGGGTACATTCGGCCTTCTGCAGATAACAGCTCAGCTTCCACCTCCATAACCCCGGAACTCACCACCGTCGATCAGCACATGGATCAGTGCGGCTGGACCATGGCCGACGTGGTCATCAAAGCCATCAACGGAGTCTCTTCACCGCGCGTGATGCACCTGAACACCGATTTGGTGGTGCGTGAGTCGGCGTAATTGCCACGTGGCTGTCGGCAGGACTCTGGATATCCCGCGTCACAATCACCCAGTAATGCATCACGCAGTGTATAACTCTTCCGCAGAAACGAATACCATTCGTTCATCATCCATGTAGCGGGTTCGCGTGGACTCACTCACCGGATTCTTGGTGAACAGCATAAGCCACGCATTACCTGCCTGATAGCCGCGGACTAAGCCAACACGCTGATGGAGCTTTTCAATAGCCTCCGTTTCGTTGAATGAATTACGCCATTTGCATTCACCGAACAGAATCGTTTTATCGAGCGAATCCGCAGCAATCACATCGATATCGGTTTGCTCGTGAGCAATCGGATCATTGCCCCACCATTTTCCGAATTGAGTGGCAACAAAGGGGAGGTTGCCCATAGCGTTGTTTCGAATAAGCCATTGCAGGCAAATCGTCTCAAATTGTTGCCCAACATAGGTATCAAACGATGGTCCAAAAGCGAGTCTGCTCGTAACCTCCTCGCTGATATTACCATCCAAAATGCTCATGTTGCGCCCCACAAAGCGGAACCAATATGCAAAGAAGGGATCGCTCACCACATACATTCCCTTGCGCGATTTACTCGGATCTTCACCAAACGGCACTTTTCGCTCAATTAAGCGCAAATCGACCAGCGTTTTCAGATATGCTCCAATCGAATCAGATTCGACACCCGCATGTTCAGCGATAAGCTTTGGCGAGGAATTACCACCCGCAATAGATTGCAATATCGAATAATACGATGCCGGTTCACGAAGCTCCTGACGCAACAGCATCATAGGTTCCTCACGCAGTACGCCCAAGTTGTCGAACATCAAGCGCAGCACATTGGATTCAAAGCCATCGGCTTCCTGTATACGGGCCAGATAATATGGCGTACCGCCGAAAGTCGCATAGTATTGGACCAGTTCTTGCGGAGATGTGTTCGTTAGAAATTTTGCCGCATCCGCATAGTCGAATGGCAGGAGTCGAATCTGTGCTGTACGACGCCCGTATAGCGGGCTTTTACGCCCCAATACGTCGTTTTCCATGAATCCCTCGTTACTACCGGATAGAATCATCGTCACTTTTGTGGCGAGGAATCCATGGTCAATTGCTATCTGCAACATGGAGGGTAATGCTGGCTCGGCGGCAGCCGCATAAGGGAACTCATCGAATACGAACACCATACGTTCGTCAGTCTGTGCAGCACGTTCAGCAACAAACGATAATGCATCAGACCACCTGCCAAACGACGGGGTGGAATCCGGCATACCAAAGAACGACAATGCCGCTCTTGAGAAATCTTCAAGATTCATCTTGGCGCTTTGCTGTATGGCCGTGAAGTACAGCACGCGTTTATCTTTGACAAATTCGTCGATCAACGCCGTTTTCCCTACACGCCGCCTACCGTACAGCACCACCATTTCGAATGAATCACTGGTAAACAGCTTTTCCAGCACTTGTAACTCGTGCTCTCGTGCGACAAACATTGCAGCCCTCCGATCCGCCTACCGCCCAATAATAAGAGTATCATGGTTAATGTAATCACGATTACCTTAATTACGATACTGATAATTGTTGCCCTACCGCGAGGAGGATCTTCCTTCCGCTGTCAAAACGAAAGCCCAACAGTCCAGACTGACGAGCAACAACATCGGCAGATCAACCGCTGACGCCAGCCAGCCTGCCAGTCCTTTGGTGGAACCACACCACATAGACCTTCCTCAACGGCGCCAAGCTGCCACACGCTGGCAGACCAACACCGCTGTGTGCATTCTCTGCGTCGGCGGCAGTCCAAAACTTGGCCCAGCAACGACGCTTGCTGTGCCCAGCGTCGGCAGAGGGCCAATAATTGGACGCAAACGACACAGAACACACCCTCAGCGTCGGCAGAACTCCAAGATCTGTACCGCTGACGACGGTAAGCCCTCCACAGCGTCGTCAGAGATACAAAATCTGTCCCAACACCGACGCATGCCACCCCCAGCGTCGCCGGAGTCCCAAGTCTCGGCCCAGCAACGACGCCTGCGATCCCCACATATAAGAAACCGCACCTCCGATCATCGAATCTGAATTACTTCAGTCCAACAACCGGGGTGCGGTTCACTGAGGGGAGTTCCGTCAGTATCGCTATATCAGTCGTCGCCGAGCGTGACGTGCACGCCGCCGACCAGCGAGCTGACCACGTTGTAGATCAGTGCCGCAATGGTGGCCAGCAGGGTGAAGATCACCACTTCAACAATCGAGAAGATGGTGACGCCGGACACCACGGTGGTAAGGGACAACACATTCTTGAGATCGAAACCGCCTGCATCAAGACCGGTGGAAGACACAATCTGCGTAATCTGGCTGAATACACCGACCACATCAAGCAGCACCCATACGATCGCGGAGGCAACGACCTGAATAATCGCCACGGCGATGGACAGCATGAACGTCACCTTGGCCACGGACCAAGCATCCACGCGGGTCAGCGACAAGCTCATGCGGCGAGCCCTGGGGGCGCTACGGCGAGGTGCCGGACGCACAGGAGTGGCGGCACCTCCCGAAGGCAACGCGGACTCCTCCGGATCACTGGACACGGAGCGGGCCACACGGGGAGCGCGGTCGGCGCCGATCAGCGGCTCGGCATAATCGTTCTGTGTATTGCCGTCTTCCGACGGAATGATCCGGGTCTCGTTGTCTTCGAGATTCTCGCTCATCGTTTCTCCTTACCAGGCTGGACGGCAGCCTCTGTTGTATGCGAGGCTACCAGCTTTTCGGGACGCTGCTCACGCCTCGTCCGGGTTGTTCACATTCTTGTCGGATTGCACGGTCTCACCGGCTCCGTTCGCCGCCGTATCACCAGCTCCGTTCGCTGCCGTACCGCCGTCTTCCTCGGGCTCGTCCTTCTCCTCGTTACGGGCGATGGAGAGGATCATGTCGCCCTTGTCGGGCTTGGCGAAGGTCACGCCCTGGGTGTTTCGCCCGGTGCGCTTGACCTCGTCCACATTGGAGCGGATCACCTTGCCGGACTTCATGATGGCCATGACCTGATCGTCTTCGGACACCACGAGCGCACCCACCAGCGCGCCGCGGCCTTCGACCAGTTGCACGGCCTTGACACCCAGACCATTGCGCCCCTGCAGACGGTACTCGCCGATGGCGGTGCGCTTGGCGAAGCCTTCGTTGGTCACCACGAACAGGTCCTTGTCGGAGTCGCTCGGCACCACATCCATCGCCAGCAGGCTGTCGTCCGCACGGAACTTCATGCCCTGCACGCCGGCGGTCTGACGGCCCATCGGGCGCAGCTGCTCGTCGTCGGCCTGGAACTTGAGACTCATGCCAAGCCTGGACACCAGGATGATGTCGTCCTGCGCGTTGCACAGCGCGGCGCCGATGAGCTCGTCGGCGTTCTCGCCGTTCTCGTCGGCCATGAGTCGCACGGCGATCAGACCGCCCTGACGCGGGGAATCGTACTCGGCCAGCGGGGTCTTCTTGACCTTGCCGGATCGGGTGGCGAGCACCAGATATCTGGCCACCTCATAGTTCGGGATGGACAGCACGGTCTGGATGGTCTCGTCGGGCGCGAACTGCAGCAGGTTAGCCACGTGCTGGCCCTTGGAATCGCGCGAGCCTTCGGGCAGCTCGTAGGCTTTGATGCGGTACACGCGCCCCTTGTTGGTGAAGAACAGCAGCCAGTTGTGCGTGGAGGTCAGGAAGAAGTGATCCACCACGTCGTCCTCGCGCAGCTTGGTGCCCTTGATGCCCTTGCCGCCACGATGCTGGGCGCGGTATTCGTCGGCCTTGGTGCGCTTGATGAAACCGGAGTGGGTCACGGTGACCACCACGTTCTCTTCGGCGATCAGGTCTTCGACGTTCATTTCGCCGGAGAACGGCAGGATTCGGGTGCGGCGTTCGTCGCCGTACTTGGCCACGATCTCGTCGAGTTCGTCGCCGATGATCTTGCGCTGGCGTTCCGGTTTGGCGAGGATGTCGATGTAGTCGGCGATCTTGCGCTGCAGTTCCTTATGCTCGGCCACGATCTTGTCGCGGTTCATGCGGGTCAGCGTGCGCAGCTGCATGGCCAGGATGGCGTCCGCCTGCACCTGGTCGATGTCCAGCAGCTCCATAAGGCCGGTACGGGCGGTATCGGTGTCCTCGGAGGCGCGGATGAGGGCAATGACCTCGTCCAGCATGTCCAGGGCCTTGAGATACCCCTGCAGGATGTGGTCGCGCTCCTCGGCCTCGCGCTTCAGGTACGCGGTGCGTCGGGCGATCACGTCGAGCTGGTGGTTCACCCAGTGGCGGATGAAGGCGTCCAGGCTCAGCGTGCGAGGCACGCCGTCGACCAGGGCCAGCATGTTGGCGCCGAAGGTCTGCTGCAGCTGGGAGTGCTTGTACAGGTTGTTCAGCACCACCTTCGGCACGGCGTCGCGCTTCAGGACCAGCACGAGACGCTGCCCGGTGCGGCCGGAGGTTTCGTCTCGCATGTCGGCGATGCCTTGGATCTTGCCGTCGCGCACGGCTTCGCGGATGGAGACGACGAGACGATCCGGATTGACCTGGTACGGCAGTTCGGTGACCACCAGGCACATACGGCCGTTGATCTCCTCGGTGTTGACCACGGCGCGCATGGTGATCAGGCCACGGCCGGTGCGGTAGGCCTGTTCGATGCCCTTGTGGCCGAGGATGGTGGCGCCGGTGGGGAAGTCCGGTCCCTTGATGATGCGGATCAGGTTTTCCAGCAGTTCCTCGCGGCTGGCGTCCGGATGGTCGAGCGCCCAGTGGACGCCGTCCGCCACCTCGCGCATGTTGTGCGGCGGGATGTTGGTGGCCATGCCGACGGCGATGCCGGCGGAACCGTTGACGAGCAGGTTCGGGAAGCGGGCCGGCAGCACGGTCGGCTCCTGGGTCTTGCCGTCGTAGTTGGGCACGAAGTCGACGGTGTCCTTGTCGATGTCGCGCACCATTTCCATGGCCAGCGGGGCCATGCGGCATTCGGTGTAACGCATGGCGGCGGCCGGGTCGTCGCCGGGGGAGCCGAAGTTGCCCTGGCCGTCGACGAGCATGTTGCGCATCGACCAGGACTGGGCCATACGCACCAAGGTGTCGTAGATGGCGGAATCGCCGTGCGGGTGGTACTTACCCATCACGTCGCCGACCACGCGGGAGCACTTGTTGTAGCCGCGATCGGGGCGGTAGCCGCCGTCGTACATCGCGTAGATCACACGGCGATGCACGGGCTTCATGCCGTCGCGCACGTCCGGCAGGGCACGCTCGACGATCACGGAGAGGGCATACGCCAGATAGGACTCGCGCATCTCCTGCTGCAGGTCCTTGCGCTGGATGCGTTCGCCGGTGTCCATCAGGCCGTAGTCGGTGGTGTCCGCCTCCTGCGGGCTCAACGGCTCCATCGAGCCGTCCGGCGTGAACTGCTCGTCGCCGGTGTTGTTTTCATCTGCCACTGTTGTTCCTTTAGTTGTCTAAGTCCGTTGTGTACCTCCCTCTGACGAGGGAGGTTGGAGGATTCCGTTACGCATCGATCCAACGCACGTTCTTGGCGTTGCGCTGGATGAAGAGGCGGCGGGGTTCGACCTCATCGCCCATCAGCATCGAGAAGGTCTCGTCGGCCGCGGCGGCGTCCTCGATGTGCACCTGCTTCAGAATGCGGTGCTCGGGGTCCATGGTGGTCTCCCACAGCTCCTGGTAGCTCATCTCGCCCAAACCCTTGTAGCGCTGGATGCCTTCGCCCTTGGGCAGCTGGCGTCCGTTGGCCTTGCCTTCGGCGAGCACGCGGTCGCGCTCGGCGTCGGTGTACACGAAGTCGTGCGGGCCCTTGGTCCACTTCAGGCGGTACAGCGGCGGCATGGCCACGTACACGTAGCCGGCGGTGATCATCGGGCGCATGTAGCGGAAGAACAGCGTCAGGTTCAGGGTGGCGATATGCGCACCGTCCACATCGGCATCGGCCATGATGATGACCTTGTGGTAGCGGACCTTGGAGATGTCGAAGTCCTCGCCGTAGCCGCCGCCGACCGCGGTGATCAGCGATTCGATGGTGTCAGACTTCATCATGCGGTCCAGGCTGGCACGCTCGGTGTTGAGGATCTTGCCTCGCAGCGGCAGGATGGCCTGCGTGATCGGGTTACGACCCTGGATGGCGGAGCCGCCTGCGGAATCGCCCTCCACGATGAACAGCTCGCACTCTTCCGGGTTGGAGGATTGGCAGTCCTTGAGCTTGTCGGGCATGCCGGCGGACTCGAAGATGGACTTGCGGCGGGTGTTCTCGCGGGCTTTCTTGGCGGCCAGACGGGCGCGGGATGCCTCGATGGCCTTCTGGATGATGTTCTTGGCCTCGTTCGGGTGGGCGTCGAGCCAGTCGCCGAGCTTGTCGGTCATCACGCGCTGCACGAAGGTCTTGGCCTCGGAGTTGCCGAGCTTAGTCTTGGTCTGACCTTCGAACTGCGGGTTGGTGAGCTTGACGGAGATCACGGCGGTCAGGCCCTCGCGCACGTCGTCGCCGGAGAGGTTCTCGTCCTTGTCCTTGAGGATGCCCTTGTCACGCGCGTAACGGTTGACCAGCGAGGTCAGCGCGGCGCGGAAGCCCTCCTCGTGAGTGCCGCCCTCGGTGGTGGAGATCGTGTTCGCGAAGGTGTGCACGGCCTCGGAGTAGGCGGTGGTCCACTGCATGGCGAGTTCGGCGGAGATGCCGAGCTTCAGGTCTTCGGCCTCGAAGCTGATGACGTCCTCTTCCACCGGCGTGGCCTTGCGCACCTTGACCAGGTAGTCGACATAGTCCTTGATGCCGTTGAGGTACTGGTAGGTGACGGTCTGGTGCTTCGCGCCCGGCTCGTCCGCCGCGTCGCCGGCCACCTCGTCGCCGGCCTGGTCGTTCTCGCGTTCGTCGGTCAGGCTGATCTTGAGGCCCTTGTTCAGGAAGGCCATCTGCTGGAAGCGGGAACGCAGCGTCTCGAAGTCGTAGACGGTGGTCTCGAAAATCTTCGGGTCGGCCCAGAAAGTCACGGACGTACCGGTGGACTCGCCTTCGGCCATCGGCTCGCCCTGCTTCAAGGGCGCGGTGGGGTGCTGGTCGATGTACGTCTGGGTCCAGTGGAAGCCCTGACGGCGCACTTCGATGTCCACGCGGGTGGAGAGTGCGTTGACCACGGAGATGCCCACGCCGTGCAGACCGCCGGACACTGCATAACCGCCGCCGCCGAACTTGCCGCCGGCGTGCAGCTTGGTCATCACGGTCTCCACACCGGAGACGCCCTCGCCGGGCACCTCATCGACCGGGATGCCTCGACCATCGTCCACCACACGGATGCCGTTGTCCGGCAGAATGGAGACCTCGATATGGCTGGCGTATCCGGCCAGCGCCTCGTCGACCGAGTTGTCGACGATCTCATAGACCAGGTGGTGCAAACCGCGCGGCCCGGTGGAACCGATGTACATACCGGGGCGGATACGCACGGCCTCAAGTCCTTCGAGCACCCTCAGATCAGAGGCCTCATAATGCTCGGGAGCCATGGATTCGTCAAGTTCGCCTTCGGTCAATTCCGCATTGTTGATGCGTTCCGCAGCCGCCTTCAGCTGCTCCTCTTTGCTGGTTTCGTCTGCCAACAGGCTTCCTTCCGTGACTACAGGGTCAACCTCCGTCATGAAGGTCATTCACGGAGGTGATATGGCTTACGAGGCCCGTAAAGGACTCTTCTAGCCATTTGACCATACTGCATGTGATTTTACTCGTCTAACCCGACGAGCGCCATAGCGAGGCTTCTGCGAATTTGTTTGGTATCTTGGCTACCGCCGCCGAGCCCATTTGCGCGCGTATCCGGCGGCCGGGCCGGTCACGCGAATCTCGGCGATGGTCAATCCTCTGAGATTGCGACGGATGGTATCGGTGAGTTGGGGGATAAGGTAGGTCAGCTGCGTGGCCCAGACCGTCGATTCGGCACGGATGGTCAGTACACCGTCCGTGAAATCGGCGACTGCCGAATGGCTGGCGATGGCCTGCCCCACCACTTGGTCCCAATGGTTGCGCAATTGCGCAAGCTTCATATTCGCCGCCCAGACGCCATTGCCGGCGATGGTGGTCATCACGCTGCCCAGTTCAGCCGGATCGCGCCCCGGTTTGCCGAAGTTTTCGATGGCCTCTTCACGGCGGCGTCTGTAGTCCTTCAAGGTCGCCCCGCGACGGGAGATCCGCTCGAATATTTCGGCCGGCAGTTTGGTCTCGTCCAGGTTGAGTTGGCGGGCGATCGGCGGGTTCATGACACTTTCCGTTCTACGGACGCGCTGTCCACCGCGGTTTTTCCGTCATACTTACCTAAACTCTCGTTTTCCCGTGAATCGGACAAATTGCCCAGAGTTGGCAATATCGCGGAAGCTGGTTCGGCCAGTGCGGCCACGTCGATGCGATGGGCCGATTCATAGTCGGGCACATCGCCTTCAGCGGCCACGGTAATCAGCACCTGATCCTGTTTTCTGGCGAAATCAAGAATCTGCGTGCGCCGGCTGTCGTCAAGCTGGGCGAACACATCATCGAGAATCACAATCGGCTGCAATCCCAACCGGTCACGCACGATTTCGAACAATGCCATTTTCAAGGCCAACGCCATCGTCCACATCTCGCCGTTCGAAGCGAACTCGCGGGCGGGAATACCGGCCAACTCAAGGTTCATGTCATCGCGCTGCGGACCGATAAGGTTCACGCCGCGAGCCACTTCACCGGGGTAGATGCGTTGGAAATGCTCGCTGATCTGCGGATGCGGATCGTTGAACATCAGCACTTCGTCGAATGAAGGCGCATATGTGAGCGTCACCTGCTCGCCGGCACCGGCCAAGTCGGCGTAAATCGCGGCAAATGGCTCGGCAAGCAGGCTAATCACATGGGCTCGCATACGGGTCAACACCACACCGGCTTCGATGAACTGGCCGGTCCAGATTTCCAAACCGCTCAGAACCGCATCCATCGGCTGGCCATTGTTGGCATTGGCATTCAATTGCTTCAACAATGTGGCACGCTGTTTGGCGATGCGCGTGAACTGTTGCAACGTCTGCATGTATCCGGGCTCGAGCAGAGCCGCAGCCTGATTCATCATGGTGCGGCGTGCTCCCGGATCGCCGGACACCAATCGCTGATCTTCGGGAGTGAAGGAAACGCTGGGAATCTTGCCGATGATATCGCGCACATACAGCGACGACCCCGAGTTGATGCGGGCTCGGTTGGCACCACGCGCATGAATCGACGCTTCATACGTAGTGGTTTGACCGGCATCATCAGCGACGTTCGCGCGGATGGTGGCCGTAGTCTGCCCGCGTTCGATCAGCGGCAACGTGCTGGACGTGCGATGGCTCGATCCGGTGGACAGCACTTCGACGGCTTCCACCAGATTGGTTTTGCCCAAGCCATTCTTGCCGAACAGGATATTCACGCCTGGTACGAAATCGACCACTACCTGACTCCATGAGCGGTAGTGGTCGAGTGCGAGACGGGAGATGTGCATTATCGAATCGTTGGAAATTCAGGGACTTCAGTTGTTAAAGCGCATCGGCACGAGCAGGTATCGGTAGTCCATGGACTCGTCGGAATCAGCTTCCTGCTGGCCGTTGAACTCGACCGGCTTGACCGGGGTCGTCATCTTGATGCGCACGAATGGTTCGGTCACGGCGGACAGACCCTCCTTCAGGTAGGACGGGTTGAATGCCACGGTGATGTCGTCGCCATCCATGTCGATGTCCAGTGTTTCGTTGGCCTGGGCCTCGTCGACCGATCC
The DNA here is from genome assembly GCF_026016385.1 of Bifidobacterium sp. FKU. Taxonomy (NCBI): domain Bacteria; kingdom Bacillati; phylum Actinomycetota; class Actinomycetes; order Bifidobacteriales; family Bifidobacteriaceae; genus Bifidobacterium; species Bifidobacterium sp. FKU. Next base: position 3,219 of record NZ_CP092888.1, on the reverse strand, counting down.
GGCGGACAGCGCCACTTCCTGACCGGTGAAGGTCATGCGAATCGGAGCATTGCGTTCGGCGACCAAAGCCACACGGCTGATGGCGTCGAGCAGATCCTGCTTGTTGACTACGGCCTGAATCGGGTATTCGTCGGCGAACAGGCGGTCGACCGCCGGGAATTCACCGTCGATGAGCTGGGAGGTGGAGACGCGGCCGGCGTTTTCGAAGCCGAGCAGCGTCGGGCTATCGGCATCGAAATCAAGGCGGATGTTCTGGTGCTCATCAAGAGCGCGGGCCACATCCTTGAGTAGTGAGCCGCGAACCAGCGTGGTGGTGTCGACGTCCGGGTTCTGCGGAGTCCAAGTGAAGGTGGCGCGGGCCAAACGGAAGCGATCGGTGGAGGTCATGACGACCTTGTCGCCTTGGAACTGCATGCGCACGCCGGTCAGCACCGGGCGGTTTTCTTCGCGGGAGACGGCAACGCATGCTTGGTTCACTGCCTGAACGAAAGTCGGGGCATCGACTTGGCCGAGCATGGCCGGTACCACAGGCAGATCCGGGTACTCGGTGTCGGGCATGAGCTGCAAGGTGAACTTCGACTTGCCGGACGTGATGGTCAGCGTGGAGCCGTCGGTAACCAGGTACGTTTTCTCCGAACGCAGCGATTTGGTGATATCGGCCAGCAGTTTGCCCTGAACCAGTACGGAACCGGCTTCGTCAACGCCGGCTTCGATGTGGTGGCGAGCGGAAATCTCGTAGTTGAAGGCGGAGAATTGCAGCGTTCCTTCAATGGCTTCCAGCTTGACGCCAGCGAGAATCGGGTTGGAGGGACGTGCGTCGATGACTCGGGAGGTCCAGGCTACGGCGTCGGCCAGGGCTGCGGTATCGATTTCGACTTTCATGTGTGATTGTTCCCTTCGTCGGATTGGCTGAGAAATATTCTAGCCGTTGGGTGGCGAACTTACGTACGATGGATGACCGGCTGTTACTGTGGCGATGATGCTTTTCACGTAACTGAGTAAGTAATCGCCATAATAAGGCCGGTGGATAGTGTGGATAAGTAGGGTTGAGCCCTACGAATGCAACGGTTCATAAGTCCCCGAAAATTGTGGACAAATTCTGCATGGCTTGTGGATAAGTGGGCGAGTTTTCCACAGCCAGTTCGTCGGATTTGGGTTTTCCACATCGAGGCCGCAGTTATGCACGAGTTTTCCACAACAAAATAGTGGGTAATCCACGAGTTATCCGCCGAGTTTACCCACATCTGTGCACAACTATGTGGATAACTTTTTTGGTTTTCGTACTGTCGCACGGCGTGTTGAAGGCTGTTTTTCGTCGAGGAGAATCGATTCTGGAGACCGTTTTCGGCACTTTTTTCGTCTCGCTCGCCCAAACCCGCAAAATCGGTCCTCAGAATCGATTCTCTCGTTTCATGGGTTTTTGCGTGTTCCCCGTCGAAACTCCCCTCGGTCGTCTGCGACGACAGCTCCCCTCACAAAGGGGAGCCATGAGGAATCTGATGTCTCGAATCCGTTGCCTCGACGTATCCACCAGAATCCGCCTGAGCAACCAAAAACGGCACTTTTCGGAAAGTCAGTCCAAGAAGTGCCGTTTTTCGTCTCTCAGAAGCGTTGTGTCAGTTGGTGTTGCTTTGTTTGAGGCGAACCGTGAGCTCCATAACGTAGTTATAGATCTCCTGTTTTTGCTGCATTCGGTCACTGATTCGAGTGCAGGCATGCATTACTGTGGTGTGATCGCGTCCGCCAAAGACCTGGCCAATATCCATCAGGCTCATACTGGTCATTTCGCGAGCCAGATACATGGCGATCTGACGAGGAACAGCCACGTTTTTGGTTCGTGATTTACCGACAAGATCCTCAAACGTCAGGTGGAAGTACTTCGCCACCTGACTGATGATGTCCGTGGGCTTGATTTCCACATCGGTGGTGAAGAAGTCCTGCAACGTCTGCTCGGCCAAGGCGCGGGTCACCGGCTGATTACTCAGCGAGGCCACGGCCGTAACACGGGTAAGCGCGCCCTCAAGTTCACGAATGTTCTCGGTGAAGCGTTCGGCGATGAGGTCCAACACATCGCTGGGGATTTTCGACCCGTTCATCGAGGCGATCATGCGAAGAATGGCGATTCGGGTCTCCAGATCCGGCGGCTTGACGTCTACGGTCAGGCCGGATTCGAAGCGCGAGATGAGTCGAGCCTCGAAACCCTTCAAATTCTTGGGCGCCACATCGGAAGCAATGACAATACGCTTATTTGCCTGATGTAGTGCATTGAACGTATGGAAGAACTGATCCAAGGTGGCTTCCTTGCCGCCGAGGAACTGGATATCGTCAATAAGCAACACATCAACCTGTCGGTATCGACGGTTGAATTCAGCAATCTGACCTTGGCTTTGGTTCGGGTTTTGCAGCGCGTCGATGAATTCGTTCGTGAATTCCTCAGACGTGACGTATCGAACCTTCAGCCCGGGATCCTTGACCAGTGCATAGTTGCCGATGGCGTTCAGCAAGTGGGTTTTGCCCAGTCCCGATCCGCCATAGATACACAACGGGTTGAAATCCTGACCGGAACCTTCGGCCACGGCCAGTGCGACCGTACGGGCAAAACGGTTGGAATCGCCGGGCACGAAGGAATCAAACGTGAAGTTCTTATTGAGATGAGTCTCGGGATCGCGATTCATCTTCTGCTGACCGACCGGGAACTGCGACTCGGTGGCGGGCATCGGTTCCCGCGGTGCGGCTACCGGCTTTGCGCCATAGGATTCTTTACCGAACTCGGCGACAGTCGGAGAAATTTCCGAAGGATATGGCTGCGCCGGCTTTGCCGCCGAAAGCGGTTCTGGCTCGGTTTTCGGCACGACCTTGAACGCGGGAAACATATTTTCGCCGGTTACCGTACGCAATGCCTGAAGCAGGGAATCGTTCAAATCACCCTGAATGGCTTGAAGCGTGTCGTTGTTGTCCACACACAGCACGATGGTCGAACCGAAGACGCCTTCAGGAACAACGCCTTCCAACCAGCCTTTTTCTCGTGGGCTGAGCGAAGCGCTGTGTTTGAGCACCGTCAGCGTGTCTGACCAGATGTGGGCGGCCTCGATTACGGGGTCGCCGGAAGCGTTAACCATGGTGGCCCCTTCTGTCGCTGTGGCGAAATATGTACAACAGATAATATTTACTCTGGTTTAGACAAGTTATCCACCGTGTCGCGTGTTGAAATAATTGGAT